>CAVZIR010000001.1:0-25546 GCA_963775385.1 uncultured Solirubrobacteraceae bacterium
ATCCCCACCCGCCCGTCAGGTGATCTGGATCGGCGTCCCGAGCTCGATCAGCGACCACAGGCGCGCGACGTCCTCGTCGCGCATGCGCACGCAGCCGTGTGAGGGCCGTCCCGGGATCAGCTGAGGTTCGTTCGTGCCGTGGATGCCGACCACGCCACCGCCCGGCCATTCGGCGAGCGTCGGCGCGTAGGCGCTCGTGGCGAGGGCGAACGGGCCGTAGATCGGGTTGCCGACGGCACGCAGCTTCTCGAGCACGTAGAACTCCCCGGCCGGGGTCACGGTGCTCGGCTTGCCGACCCCGATTCTCGTGCTGAAGATCGCCTTGCCTTCCCGGAACAGCGTCGCGGTCAGCGTCCCCTGGTCGATGAGCAGGTAGCTCTTGACGACGTGCAGCGAGCCGAGTGCCGAGCGCGGGACCCAGCCGCGGCGCCCGTTCGGTCGCGCCGGCACCTCGATCTGCAGCCAGGTCTGGCCGCCGCGCCGGTGCGCGGAGGCCAGCACCAGGTAGAGCTCGGCCTGGTCGTCGGGCGAGAGGAAGCGCAACCGCCCGACCGGGTTCGAGCTCGCCGACGGGGAGGAGCGGATCGTGCTCGCCGTCTCGGTGTAGGCCCAGCGGCTGAGGGTGTGCAGGTTCGAGAGCCGCGTCAGGACGGGTCGCGGCGGGCCGCTTCCGCCAGCGCCGTGCCGGCCCGTGCGCCGGCGGGTGCGGCCAGCCCGGACGCCGTGCAGGCTGCGAGGCACAGCAGGCCTGCGAGCCACCGGGACGCGCGATCCGGGAGCGCCGCGAGCATGTCCTTCAAGTTACCCCGTGAAGTGCGGGGTAACGACAGCAGAGTGGCAGCGGACGACGGTCAGGCTGCGCGAGGCTTTCGAAGCTTTGCCGCCGGCGCTGACCGGCTTCATCGTGATCGTGGCCTTCACACGGTGCGGGCCGACCTTCATCTTCGAGACATCGATCCGAATCGAAATCAGGCCTTTGCGCGCTGCGGAGGCCGTCAGCGTGCGCAGCTTGTGACCGTCGATGTAGAAGACGACGCTTTTGACGCCGGCGGACTTGACACTCGCGGTGACGCTGCTGCGCACGCAGCCCTGCGGTCCGCGCAACGACGGGACGGTCGCGGAGGCAAACCCGAGGACGCCCGATTTGCTGGAGGAGGTGGAGCTGGCCCCCGAGGTGCCGAGCACGCCGGATTTCGGCGTGGGCGTGCCGTTGTTGTTCGCGGGCGGGTTTTCGGGCGGGTTTTCGGGCGTTTTCACTTCTTCGGCTTTCGCGTCACCACGACTTCGTTCGATTCGTGTTCGACCGAGGAGCCTTCGCCTTCTTCGGGCGTGCCCGTGGCCTTCGCGATGTTGATCAGCGAGCCGGCCGTGACGTCGGCGGTGGTGATCGTGTGCGCGCAGACGACCGTGAAGCTGGCGAGCGGTTCGACGGGCGTGCTAGGAACGCCGTCCAGCGTGCCCGGGTCGCAGACCGTGTCGGAGAAGTTGCTGAACGTCATCGGCGTGTTGCCCGTGTTCGTCACGATCATCTGGTAGAGGACGGTCTGCCCGACGGTGCCGGTGAGGGGTTCGCTCGTGAACGGGCCGCCGAGCGACTGGAGCTTTTCGATCGCGAAAGCGGGTTTCGGTTCGCACCTCACCGATTCGTGGATGTCGAAGCCGCCTTTGTTTTCGTTCGTGTTCCATTTCGAGCGGATGTCGACGGTCGATGCCCCGACGGGCGCGGCGATCGGGATCACGGACGTCGCTTCGGTGCCTTCGAACGTGAACGTTTTGGTGGGGAAGGCGATGAACAGCCCGGTCGAGCCCCGCTTCATCACGACCATCTGGATCACCGAGTTCGGCGAGCCCTCGACGGATTTGAAGCCGAAGTAGTGCACCGTGATGCTGTCGCAGTCGATCGCGACTTCGGCGTTTTCGTCCACTTTGTGGGCGTGCGGGAGCGCGTGGCGGATCGCGCGCGCGTTCTGTCGTGCTTCGGCGCGCGCTTTGCCTTCGGCGGCCTGCTGCTCACGTCGCGCCCTGGTTGCGGCATGCTGCTGGGCGAGGGCCTCTTTGCGCGCCTGGCGTTCGGCGTGAGCGGTGGCATGCTTTGCGGCGCGCGTCGAGGCGCCGCTTTCTTCGGGCTGCCCTTCGCTGACGCTCGCGAGGCCGGCAGGGGCGAGCACGGCGAGACCGAGGATCGCGAGGATCGCGAGTCCGAGCAGGCGGTTTCGCTTCACGCGGGCTGAAGCGCGGCGGGAGCTCCTACGGGCACGCAGGCGCGCCGGTCGGCGGGGGGAACCTGGAGAGCCCGATCTCATTCCCTGCTGCCTATCCAGTCCCGCTCCATGGGTCGTGTCCCCCTATCTGGCGTTGCCACATTCATCCCGTGCCTCGTCCCCGCAGCTTCCCCCTCCGGGAGATGCGGCCTGCGCCGTTTCAGTGTCCCGCTCGCCTCGTCCGTATTGATCCCCTTTCGGGGGGGATCTTCAGGTGAGTCAGAGGGTGATGGATCGGGTGATGCAAAACTCACCCGTTACGCCGCGCAGCCCGATATGATCCCCTGCATATGGGGGATCCGAGAGCATCACGGTCGCCGTCGGGCGCTTCGACGATCTGATCGCCCGCGGCCTGCGGGGCCTGATCGACGACGACGAGCGCCTCGCGCTGATCGCCGAGGACGTCACGCTGGCCCAGTTGCCCACGATGCTGCGGAGCCGCCACCCGGATGTTGCGATCCTGGACGCGGGGCGGCTGCGCAGCCCGGCCGAGGTGCGATCGATCGCGGCGCGCCACCCTCGGACCCACCTGCTGCTGATCGCCGAGCGTCCGTCGAGCGTGGAGTCGGCGCAGCTGCTCGCGTTCGGAGCCTCGGCCTGCCTGGGGAAGGCGACGCAGTCCCGCGACGTCCTGAACGCGATCCACCTCGCCTCCCGCGGCCTTCAGCTCACCCCGCGAGACGGGGACGGCCTCGGACGCGGGGCCGGGCTGCTGACCACGCGCGAGGTCGATGTGCTCGGCGGCCTGCAGCGCCGGCGCTCCAATGCGCAGATCGCGGCTGAGCTGCACGTGAGCGTCGAGACGGTGCGCACGCACGCGCGCCACATCTACCGCAAGCTCGGGGTGTCCTCGCGGCGCGAGCTGCTCGCCCCGTCCGCGCTCGGCGGGGGAGAAGACGGCCGACAGCGGCGCTAGATTTCGCCGGTGGCGAGCGAGCGAGGAAGCCTGCGCGTCGCCCACTTGGACGCCGACGCCTTCTACGTCTCGATCGAGCTCGGACGGCGTCCTCAGCTGCGCGGTCTGCCGGTCGTCGTCGCCGGGACCGGTCCCCGTGCGGTCGTCACGACGGCGAGCTACGAGGCGCGCCGCTTCGGCGTCGGCTCGGCGATGCCCGCCGCCCGCGCGCGCCGGCTGTGCCCGCAGGCCGTGTTCCTCGCGCCCGACTTCCCGACCTATCGCGAGGTCTCCGCGCGGATGATGGCGATCGTCCGCCGTCAGGTCGACCACGTCGAGGTGGTCGGGCTCGACGAGGCCTACCTCGACCTCTCCGGGCTGTTCTCGCCGCGCGCGGCGATGCGCCGGCTCGTGGCCGAGATCGCGTCCGAGGTCGGCCTCACCTGCTCGGTCGGGATCGGCGAGAACAAGCTGATCGCCAAGGTGGCGTCCGACGCGGAGAAGCCGGCGGGCTTCGTGGTGCTGACCCGCGAGCAGGCCTGCGAGCGCTTTGCCTCCGAGCGGCCCGGGCCTCGTACCGGGCATCGGCCCGAAGACCGCGGCGAAGCTCGAGGCGATGGGGCTCACGACGCTGGGTGCGCTCGCCGCCGCCGACGAGCGCGCGCTTGTCGAGCGCTTCGGGCCGAACCTCGGTCGCGAGCTGCAGCGCCGCGCGCGCTTCGAGCACGCGGGGCCGGTCTCGAACGCGCGTAAGGTCGTCTCGGAGTCGCGCGAGCGAACCTTCGACACCGACATCTCCGACGCCGGCGAGATGCGCGCCGCGATGCGGGAGATGGCGCTCTCGCTGTGCGAGAGCCTCGCCCGCCACGGGCGCAGCGGACGCACGATCGGCATCAAGGTCCGGCTCGACGACTGGACGACGGTGACACGCGCGCACACGCTGGCGGCGCCGACGCGCGATGCGGAGGTCGTGGCCGGCGAGGCGCTGCGCCTGCTCGCCGCCTACGCGCCGCCGCGGCCCGTGCGCCTGCTCGGCGTGCGCGTGGCCGGCCTGCACGCCGGCGATGGCGCGGGCGGCAGCGGCGAGGACGAGCAGGCCCCGCAGCTCGCGCTGCCGGTCTGAACGCGCCGCTGCGGGATAGGATCGCTGCATGACAGCGGTCGGGATCGGCACGGGCACGCTGGCCGTCGAACGCAGCGGCGCTGAGGGCGGGCCGCCGCTGCTGCTGATCATGGGCATGAGCGGGACCGCGCTGCACTGGGGCGAGCCGTTCCTGGGAGAGCTGCGCAGAGGACTTCGACGTGATCGCCTTCGATCACCGCGGCGTCGGGGCGAGCAGCCGCCTGGAGGGCCCGATCACGACCGCCGAGATGGCCGCCGACGCCGCCGCGCTCCTCGAGGTGCTCGGGCTGTCCTCGGCGCATGTCCTGGGCATCTCGATGGGCGGGATGGTCGCCCAGGAGCTGGCACTGTCCCGGCCCGAGCTGGTGCGCACCCTGACGCTCGGCTGCACCTGGTGCGGCGGCCCGGAGCGCGAGCTGACCGACCCGGGCGTGTTCGAGCGGATCAGCGACGCGATGGCCTCCGGCGACCGCGAGCGCGCGATCCGGACCGGCTGGGAGGTGAACGTGTCGCCGGCGTTCGCCGCCGACGAGCAGGCCTGGCGGCGCTTTCGAGACATCGCAGCAGAGCGCGCTGTCGCGGTGCCCGTCGTGCTCGCCCAGATGCAGGCGTGCGCGGCCCACGACACGCACGCGAGGCTGGGCGAGCTCGAGATTCCCACCCTCGTCGATCCACGGCACGCTCGACGAGATGCTTCCGGTCGGCAACGGAAGGCAGATCGCTTCGCTGATCGCCGGCTCGGAGCTCGAGATCTTCGAGGACGTCGGGCATCTGTTCTTCTGGGAGCAGCCCGAGCGCTCGGCGGAGCTCCTGCGCGCCCACGCGGCGGTTCACGCCTGAGCGAGCGTGCCAGGCGAGCGGCCCGAGCCGATCCTCGTCGCCGCGGACGGGACGCGGCTGAGCCGGCGAGCTCAGCGGGGAGGGGCCGGGCGTCGTGCTGCTGCACGGGCTGACCGCCACGCGGCGCTACGTGGTGATGGGGTCGCGCACGCTGCAGCGCTCGGGCCAGCGCGTGCTCGCCTACGACGCGCGCGGCCACGGCGCCTCCGCACCGGCGGCCGACGGCGACTACGGCTACCCGCGCCTGGCCGCCGACCTCGGCGCGGCGCTCGACGCGGCGGGAGTCGAGCGCGCCGTGCTCGGCGGGCGCCTCGATGGGCGCACACACGGCCGTCCGCTTCGCGCTCGAGGAGCCCGAGCCGCGTGGCCGGGCTCGTGCTGGTCACGCCGGCTTTCGACCCCGCCGCGGCCCGCACGCCCGGCCGAGCTCGAGCGCTGGGACGCGCTCGCCCGCGGGCTGCGCGAGGGGGGCGTCGAGGGCTTCGTCGCGGCCTACGACCTCGACGGCGTGCGCCGAGCCGATGCGCGCGACGGTCGAGACGGTGCTGCGCCAGCGGCTCGCCGCGCACGCAGCATCCCGGACGCGGTCGCGGACGCGCTGGAAGCCGTGCCGCGCTCGGCGCCGTTCGAGGATCCGCGACGAGCTGCGGCGCCTCGCCGTGCCTGCGGTCGTGGTCGGCAGCCGTGACGAGCCGGACCCCGGGCACCCGCTCGCCGTCGGCGAAGCTTGGGCGCGGCTGGATCCCGGGCGCGCGGCTGGTCGTCGAGGAGCCGAGGGGCCTCGCCGATCGCCTGGCAGGGGGGCAGGCTGTCGAGGTTGATCGCGGAGCTGAGCAGACGAGCGTATGTGATAGCGTACAGGCCATGCCGGTGCGCGACTGGGACGGGACGAGCTACGACCGCATCTCGGGCGTCATGCAGTCGATGGGCCTCGAGGTCCTCTCGCGGCTCGAGCTGACGGGAGACGAGACGGTGATCGACGCCGGCTGCGGATCCGGGCGGGTCACGGAAGCGCTGCTCGAGCGCCTGCCGCGGGGCGCGTGATCGGGGTCGACGGCTCGGCGTCCATGATCGCCGCCGCGCGGGAGCGCCTCGGCCCCGGCGCCCGAGCTGATCGTGGCCGACCTGCTCGAGCTGGAGGTCGCTGAGCCGGCGGACGCGATCCTCTCGACCGCCACCTTCCACTGGATCGGCGACCACGAGCGGCTGTTCGCCCGGCTGCGCGCGTGCCTGCGCGACGGCGGGCGTCTCGCTCGCGCAGTGCGGGGGAGAGGGGAACATCGTCGAGCTGCGCCGGCGCGCGATGATCGTGGGTGCTCGCGAGCCGTTCGCCGAGCACCTGGAGCATTCAACCCGCCGTGGAACTACGCCGCCCCCGAGGTGACGCGGGAGCGGCTGCTGGGCGCCGGCTTCGGGGGCGCCGAGTGCTGGCTCACGCCCGCGCCGCAGCGGCCCGAGCACCCTCGCGAGTTCCTCGAGACGATCGTCCTGCAGCCGCACGTCCAGCCGCTCCCGCCGGAGCTGCGCGAGCGGTTCATGGACGAGGTGCTCGCGGAGCTGGGCGAGCCGGTCGTCGTCGACTACGTGCGCCTGAACATCGACGCCACCGCCTGACGCGGCGCCGCTCCCGCAGGCCCGCTCTACACTCGGGCGCCGATGAGGCCCCGGCTCCTGGTCGCTGCCTGCGCCGCCGTGGCCGCGCTCGCCGGCGCGCCGGCGGCCGGCGCGGCCCAGGCCGTGCTGCGCGTCAACGACACCGCCGATTTCGCCCTGAGCGAACACCCGGAGCTGTGCGGCCGCGGCAAAGGCCCGCTCGAACGCATCTGCACGCTGCGCGCCGCGCTCGAATCGGCCCGCGCGCTCGACGGCACCGGCTCCGGCGCCGAAGAAGTCCTCGTCTCGCTGCCGGCCGGCCACTACGCGCTCGAAAGTGCACCGGCCGCTGGCGCTCGGCGATCAGCTCGGCGAAGCGTGCCGCGGTGCGGCGGGGCAAGGGTGCTCGTGCCCGCTGACGCTGCAGGGCGCAGGCGCCGGTGCGAGCGTCATCGACGGCGAAGGCGCGACCGGGCTGCTCGACGGTCGCCAAAGGAGCCGGTCCGGTCGCGGTCTCGGGGGTGACGCTCACGGGGTCGCAGTCGGCGGGCGGGGCGATCGAAGACGAAGAAGGGCCCGCGGCCGTGGTTCGCGACAGCCTCCTGCAAGGGAACGGCGGCGCCGGCGCGCGCCCGCATCGAGCGCGCCACCATGACGTTCATCGGCAGCGCGATCGAAGGCAACAGCGCCCCGGGCGGCGCGGCGGTGGGGGTGCGCGAAGGCAGCCTGACTTTCGAGCGTTCGAGCGTCACGGGCAACACCGCCTCCGCGGCGCTCGCGGCGACAGAAGGCGGGAGCGTCGAGCTCGTGGACAGCACCGTGGCCGCGAACGGCGCCGCGGTGGCGCTCGCCACGGGACCGGGCGCCTCGCTGGATCTGCGCTACTCGACCCTCGACGGTGGCGCCGGCACAGCGCTCCGGGCGGCGGGCGCCCAGTCGATCTCGCTGGAAGGAACGATCCTCACCGGCGCCGCGGCGGTCGTCTGCGAAGGGCAGACGACGGTCGCGACCCCGGCTGCGAACCTCCTCCACGGCGCCAGCCCGGGCTGCGCCTTCGCGGGCGTCGCCCCATCGGGCGCCGATCCGCTCCTCGGCGCTCCCGTCCCGAACGGGCTGGTGACCGTGCTGCCCATGCTGCACGGCAGCCCCGCGGTGAACGACGGCGGGGCGTCGTGTCCGGGCAGCGTCGTGGAAGGTGCCGCGCTGGACGAGCGCGGCACCGCCAGGCCGCAGGGCGCCGGCTGCGACCTGGGTGCGTTCGAGAGCGCCGCGGACGCCTCGATCTCACTTGCCGCGAAGCCCGCGATCGCCGGCTCGGCGTTCGCGCTGAGCGCGACCGTGAGGAACGCCGGAGGCGACGGCCTGAGCGGGGCGATCGTCACGATCCCGCTGCCGGAACTGGCAAACCTGATCGCGGCCCCGATCGGCTGCTCGGCGACCTACGGGGCCGGCACGGTCGTGACGTGCCCGCTGAGCGCGCTCGCGCCGGGGGCGACACGGATCGTGGCGCTCCAGGTGCAGCCGCTGGTGGTCGAAACCCTCCAGCTCGGCGCGAGCGTCCAGGCCGCGGAGGCGGACTACGACCCGGGCGATGACAGCGCGTCGCTCGCGGTCCCCGTCGCGAGCCCGGTGCCCGGCCGCCCGTTCGCCGCGCTCCTGTCGCGGACGCTGCGGGTGAACCGTCACGGCAACGCGCTCGTGCGCATGCGCTGCGTCGCGAGCGGCGCGGGGACGCCGTGCGCGACCAGCGTCGGGCTGTACGGGGCGCACGGGCCGATCGCGGCGCGCGCTGTGCCGCGCGCTCGGCGCCTGGCCGGAGCCAGCACGATCTTCGGGGCAGGACGCACGGTCACGGTGCCGATCCATCTCTCCAAGCGCTCGCAACGCGCGATCCATCTGCGTCGCAGCGCGAACGCGCGACTCGTGCTCGCGACCGGGGCCGCGCCGGTCAGGCGCTCGGTGCTGGTCGTGAAGCTCGTGCGGACCCGCTAGACCCGCGCCAAGGGCTCGTCCTCGGCGCCGGGTCCCTGCTCGGCGCCGGCGGACAGCGCGGCGTAGCGTCCACCGGCCGCGATCAGCTCGTCGTGGGTGCCGCGTTCGACGATTCGCCCGCCGTCGAGCACCAGGATCTGATCGGCGTCGCGGACCGTCGAGAGGCGGTGGGCGATCGCGATCGTCGTGCGTCCCCGCGCGAGCTCGTCGAGCGCCTGCTGCACCGCGCGCTCGGTCTCGTTGTCGAGCGCCGAGGTCGCCTCGTCGAGGATCAGCACCGGCGGGTTGCGCAGCACGGTGCGGGCGATCGCGATCCGCTGCTTCTCGCCGCCCGAGAAGCGGTAGCCGCGCTCGCCGACGGGCGTGTCGTAGCCGTCGGGCAGCGAGGCGATCAGGTCGTGGATCTGGGCCGCGCGGGCCGCCTCTTCGATCTCCTCGTCGCTCGCCTCGGGACAGGCGAAGCGAAGGTTCTCGCGGATCGAGGCGTGGAACAGGTAGGTCTCCTGCGAGACGAGCCCGACCGTTGCGGCCAGCGATCCGAGCGTCATGTCGCGGATGTCGACGCCGTCGATGCTCACGCAGCCCCGCTCGGGCTCATAGAGGCGAGCGACGAGGTAGGCGAGCGTCGTCTTGCCCGAGCCGGTCTCGCCGACCAGCGCGGTGCGCGTCCCCGGCGGGACCTCGGCGTCGATTTCCGAGAGCGTCCACGGGCCCTCGGGTTCGTAGCGGAACCACACGTCCTGAGGCGCACGTCGCCGCGGACGTCGGCGAGCGCACGGGCGTCGGGGCGTTCGACGATGTCCACCGGGAGGTCCAGGTACTCGAAGATGCGCCCGAACAGGGCGAGCGAGGTCTGCACTTCGAGTCCGACCGAGAGCAGCGACTGGATCGGGAACAGCAGCCGCGTCTGCAGCGTCGTGAACGCGACGACGGTGCCGACCGAGATCGCGGGGCCGCCGGCGAATTCGATGCCCCCGAACAGGTAGACGAGCGCCGGCATGATCGCGAAGCTCATCTGCACCGTCGCCATCCGCCAGCGCCCGGCCATGCGGGCGCGCACCTCGAGATCGGCGAGTTCCCCGGACTCGTCGCTGAAGCGTCGCACCAGCTCGGGCGAGCGGCCCATCGTCTTGCCGAGCAGGATGCCCGACACCGACAGCGACTCCTCGACGAGGCTCGACATGTCGGCCAGGCGGCTCTGGCGCACCGACTGGATCCGCCGGCGCTCCTCACCCACTCGCCGCGTGAGCCAGACGAAGAAGGGCAGCAGGATCAGCGAGAAGACGGCCAGGCGCCAGTCGAGCAGGAACATCGCGACGATCGTCGCGACGACGGTCGTGACGTTCTGGACGATCGAGGTGGCGGTCGAGGTCACGACGCTGTCGATGCCGCCGATGTCGTTGGCGATCCGCGACTGCACCTCGCCCGTGCGTGTGCGCGTGAAGAAGGCCAGCGACATGCGCTGCAGGTGCGCGTACACGGCCGCGCGCAGGTCGTGCATGACGCGCTGGCCGACCTGGTTGGAGATCCAGGTCTGGGCGACCCCGATCACGCTCGTGATGATCGACAGCGCGATCATCCCCGCGACAGCTCGACGAGGAGCGTCGTGTCGTGCTGTGGGTAGGCCGTGTTGATGATTTCCCGCAGCAGGAAGGGGCTGATCACCCCGAGGCCCGCGGACAGGAAGATCAGGCTCAACAGCAGCCCGAGCCGCTGGCGGTAGGGGTGAACAGCCGGGAGATCCGGCGCAGCGAGACGGGCGCGGCGGGGATGTCCTCGGGACGTTGCTCCGGCCGCGGCCGGTGTCCCTCCCCGAACGCGCCCGGCGAGAAAGGCTGGGCGCTCACCGTTTTGACTTTAGCGGTGCCCGCCCGCGCCGCCTTTGCGCGCCGGGAGGTTCGCTCATCCTACCTTAGAATCTCTGGAAGCGTGAGCACGACCTCGCTTGAACTCGGTCCGGAGCAGATCCGCGTCCTCGGCTGCCTGCTGGAGAAGCAGCGCACGACGCCCGACGCCTACCCGCTGTCGCTGAACTCGCTGCGCCTGGCCTGCAACCAGTCCACGAACCGCGACCCGGTCGTCGACTACGACGAGGCGGCGATCCGCGACGCGCTGCATCGACTGGAGCGCCGCGGCCTCGTGAGGCTCGCGAGCGGCGCGGGCAGCCGCACCGCCAAGTACCGCCACCTGCTGGCCGAAGCGCTGCCGATGGAGCGGGCCGAGGAGGCGATTATGTGCGTGCTGATGCTGCGCGGCCCGCAGACGCCGGGAGAGCTCAAGCAGCGGGGCGAGCGGATGCACCCGTTCGCCGACCTCGGCGAGGTGCACGGGACACTCGAGCGGCTGATCCAGCGTGGTCTCGCCGAGCGGCTGCCGCGCCGCCCGGGTCAGAAGGAGGAGCGCTACCGCGAGCTGCTCGGCGGAGAGGAGGAGGCCCGTCCGCCCGGCATCGGCCGACGCCGCCGACGAGCCGGCGCCGCGCGCGCCGCTGCCGATGCCGCAGGCGAGCGGGCCGCTGGAGAGCAACGGCGCTCGACCGAGCGCGTCCGCGGCTGGAGCGCGAGGTGGCCGAGCTGCGAGCGCTGGATCGAGTCCGTGGCGGAGCGCGCCGTGAGCCACTGCACCTGCTGCTCGCCGCCCTCCTCGGACACCGCGACCGGCGTGGGCATCCCGGTCGCGGTCGCCGCGGGGCTGGTGTCGTTCCTGTCGCCGTGCGTGCTGCCGCTCGTGCCCGGCTACCTCTCGACCGTGATCGGCGTGACGCCCGCACGACCTGCAGGAGGGCGTCGGCGCCCGGCGGGTGCTCGTCCCGAGCCTGCTGTTCATCGCGAGCTTCTCGGCGATCTTCATCCTGCTCGGGCTCAGCGCGACGGTGATCGGCTCGGCGCTGAACGCGCACAAACAGACCCTCGAGCAGGTCGGCGGGGTACTGATCATCGCGATGGGCGTCGTCTTCCTCGCGACGCCGTTCGTCGCGCATGCTGAACCGCGAGTGGCACTCCGAGACGCTGCTGCGCCTGGCCGGCCGCGGCGGGCCGCTGCTGGCGGGCGCGGCGTTCGCGATCGCCTGGACGCCGTGCACGAGCATCACGCTCGGGGCGATCCTCACGCAGGCGGCGATCTCGAGCTCCGCCGCCCACGGCGCGCTGCTGCTGGCCTTCTACTCGGCGGGCCTGGCGATCCCGTTCCTGCTGATCGCGCTCGCGTTCGAGCGCATGACCACGCGCTCGCGGTCGTCAAGCGCCACTTCCCGGTGATCATCGGGGTCGGGGGCCTGGTGATGATCGTGCTCGGGCGTGCTGATCGTGACCGGCGAGTTCACGACGCTCAACAACCACGCGCAGGAACTGACGAACGAACTCGGGCTGCCCTCGACGAACGTGTAGAAGCCTCAGCGCGCCGGCGCCCCAAGGGCGCCGACGCGGACGAGGCCGGGGTGGCTTGCAGCTAGTGCCCGTACCGCGGGTCGATCCACAGCTGGGCGACCTGGTAATCCAGGCCCTTGCCCTGGCCCTGCAGCACGATGTGCATCGGCTGCCAGCCTTCGTATCCGCCGTACGGCTTGATGTTCATGGCGGGCGCTACGGTCCATTCGGTGGCCTTGCCTTTGTAGGCGCCGGCCGGCCGAGGCTTCTGCCAGCTCGGCTGTCCCTCGTAGCCGACGAGGTTTTCGACCCCGCCGCCGCCGAGAACAGAGCGCAGCACGCCACGCGCCGTCGGGTAGTTCGACTGCACGCACAGCACGGGGCTGGTCGCCCGCGCGCCGCTCGGCAGTTCGAGCACCTGCTGGGAGGCGCCGCCGGCTTCGACCGTGGCGACACGGGCTCCACCTTCGAGCGTCCAGCCCTGGCCGTTGAACCCACCCTGGTCGAAGCCCGGAGCGAGCTGGTACCAGTTGAGGTCCTTGAGGCCGAGGAACGGCTGGCTGAACACCCCGGCCTGGCACCACGAGGTGTCGCCGGAGTAGGAGTAGGCGGCCGAGGCCGCCGACGGCGCCACCAGGAGGGCGCCGATGATAGCTGCGAGCCCGAGGGCCCGATAGCTGAAAAGGCGATTCTTCATTAGTACGCACCTATCCTGGTGTGTACCGGCAGCCGAGCCATCTCGCACAGCGCGAGACCTCTGGCTTTGCGTCCCCGGCTCACGCCGGGTTTGCCCTTTTCAGTTGGGGTTTACGACCGTCTCATCGGCCGGGAGCGAGATCCCCGAGCGGCAGGCCCCTCGAGCTGGACATCTGTTCGCCCGGACAGGCGTCCACCGGGCCCGCAGGCCTAATGAGGGCGTCCGGATCCGCCGAAGCTTTCGACATGCAGCTCGACCCCTCAGTCGAGGAGCAGGATCGCCTGGCCGAAACACTGCGTCTCGAAGGCGCTCCGCATGGCCGCGCCGCGAACGCGCGCCTCGACAGCGGCTCGACGCTCGCGTTCCTGGCCGGCGTCGGGCTCGTCTGTGGCTGCTCTACCCGCCGCACGTCGTTCCATCCGCTCGCCGCCGTCCTGTCGTGTGCTCGTGTTCGTGCTGGTGGCCACGCGCGTGCCGATCGACACCCCGTTCGGGTTCACGGTCGCCCACCCAGCTCGCGTTCGTGCCGCTGGTGTTCGCGCTGCCGGTAGCGCTCGCGCCGTGTGGTGTGCTCGTCGCGCTGCTGTCGGCCGGCCTGCCGGATGTCCTACGCAGGCGCACACCCGCCCGCGGCTGCTGAGCGCTCCGGGCAATGCCTGCTTCGCGCTCGGGCCCGGCACTGGTGTTCGCGCTCGCCGCGACGAGGCCCGAGGCCGCGGGCCCAGCGCTGCTGATCGCCGCCCTGCTCGCGGAGTTCGCGGTCGACTTCCTCGCTTCGAGCATGCGCAACACGATCTCCCGTGCGAGGCGAGCTTCTCCTCGCTCAGCTGGCCGAGCGTGGGTCTACGGCATCGACGCCGCGCTGTCCGGGATCGGCTACTGGTCGCGCGCGAGGACATGCACCGAGCACCCCGCTCACGTGCTGTTCCTCGTGCCACTGCTCGGCCTGTTCGCGTTCTTCTCACGCGAGCGCCGCCGGCGGCTGGGAGAGCCTGCTCGAGCTCAACAACGCCTACCGTGGCACGGCGCTCGTGCTCGGCGACGTGGTCGAGGCCGACGACGGCTATACCGGCGAGCACAGCAAGGGCGTGGTCGCGCTCGCGCTGGAAGTCGGCGAGCAACTCGGCCTCGACGGCGAGCGGGCCGCAACCTCGAGTTCGCTGCGCTGCTGCACGATGTCGGCAAGATCGCCATGCCGAAGGAGATCATCAACAAGCCCGGGCAAGCTCGACCCGGAGGAGTGGACGATCATCAAGACCCACACGGTCGAGGGCGCAGCGGATGCTCGCCCGCGTCGGCGGCTTCATGCGCGAGGTCGGCATGATCGTCCGCTCCCACCACGAGCGCTGGGACGGCGGCGGCTACCCGGACGGCCTCGTGGGAGAGGCGATCCCGCTCGAAGCCCGCATCATCTCCTGCTGCGACACGTGGAACGCGATGCGCACCGACCGCTCCTACGGCGCGCCTTGCCGGCCGAGGCGGCGATCGAGGAGCTTCGATCCGGCTCAGGTACGCAGTTCGACCCGTGCGTCGTCGATGCTCTGCTCACGCTCGTCGCCCCCGCCGAGAGCGCGTCGCCGGAGGCCTCGCTCTCCGCCCCTGCCGCCGAAGCCGCCCGCTTGGCACCCGGCCCTCTCGGCGCCACGTCCTGAGGCGGACCGGACATCGAGGAGGCCCGAGGCGAGCTGGGTTCAGCCGGTCGAGGCGCCCGCCGCGGCGCGCCCGCGCTGCTCCCGGAACCGATCTTCCCACGCCTCCTGGTTGCGCTTGGCGTCGAGCACGAAGGGCGAATAGCCGATCGCTTTGACGATGCCCTCGTTGATCGCGGCGTCCGGGAAGGGGAGGGGGCGCATCACATCGACGAACAGCACCACCCGCGTCTCATCGGTGTCGTTCCAGACCTCGTGGTTGAAGGTGTCGTCGAAGATCATCGACTTCCCCTCCTCCCAGTGGCGGTAGTCCCCGCCGACCCGGATGCGGCAGCTCTCGGCGTCCTCGGGGCACGATCAGCCCCAGGTGGTAGCGCAGCACGCCCTTGTAGGGCCCCCGGTGGTCGAGGATGTGCTTGCGCGGGGAGAGGATGGAGATCATCGCTGTCTTCATTCCCGGGATCTCCCGCATCAGCGCCGCGGTGCGCGGGCACATCTCGACGCCGAGCTTCGCTTCGAACCCGTAGCCGTAGATGAAGAACGTCTTCCAGCGGTCGTCGTCGGTGATCTCGAGCTGATCCTTGGAGATGTCCTGGAAGTTGGCCAGCGCCTCGCGGTCCTCCAGGAGCGCCGCAGCCTCGTCGCGGATCACCTCCCAGTTGTCCTCGATGTGCTGGACCCACGGGAAGCGCTCGAGCGGGAAGAAGGTCGCGTCGCCGACCAGGGAGCGCTTGCCGATGAAGCGCTCGATCGGGGCGAGGATCCGCTCGCCCACGCGGATCGTGAGATCAACCGTCCGGTCCCAAAGCGTCTTGTGCTCCATGTTTCGCACCTCGCATCCCCCCAGGGTTGACCGCCCCAGCTTAGTAACGACGCGGGTCGGTGCGGCGCCGGAGCCCGCCGGCGAGTTGTTTTTGTTCGGTGATCAGGTATTTGCCGCTCGCACAGCGGCCGCTAGCTTGGCGGCAGGCGCGCGACCGGACGTGGAGACCGTCCGAGGCCGAGGGGCGGCCGGGCGCCGAACGGATTCGGAAAACACTGAGGAGGGACGGATGACCAAGTCGGTTAGAACGACACTCGTCGTGTCTGTCGCGGTTGTCGCGGCGCTGCTTGCGCCGGGCGTCGCAAACGCGTCGAGGGGACTGTGGGTGAGCGCGACCGTGGCCACGGGCAGCAACACGAGCTGTGCGAGCCCCGGTTACAAAACGGTGCAGGCGGCTTTGGACGCCGCTGCCTCGGGTGCCACCGTGAACGTCTGCAGCGGTACCTACACCGAACAGCTCGAAATCGTCAAGCCGGTGAAGCTCGGGCTTGCACTGGGAAGCTCGAAAGCTACGGTGCAGATGCCCAGCGAACCCGCCGACTCGCTGACGAGCTGTGACACCGCGCCCGGGCTCGAACCGGGACAGAAGGACGAGGTCTCGATCTGCACCACCGGCAAGGTCTTGATCACCGGTCTGAAGATCATCGCCCTGGCCCCGATCGAAACCTGTGGCGGCGGACTCAACGCCGTCAACGTCGCCGGCGGAGCAGAACTCACGCTGACCGAGAGCCAGATCGACGGTGCGAGCACCACGCTGGAAGCCTTCAAGGGCTGCCAGCATGGGATCGCGGTGAACGTCGGCTCGCACAAAGCAGGCCTCGTCGGGCACGCGAAGCTGCTGCACGACGCGATCAGCGGCTACGAGAAGAACGGCCCGACCGTGTCCAACCCGGGCTCGACGCTCTCGACGAAGGAAGTGAACGTCACCGGCGAAGGCCCGAGCCCCTGGATCGCCCAGAACGGCATCGAGGTCGCCTTCGGCGCGAAGGGGTCGATCGAGACCACGACGGTGTCCGGCAACGAGTGCGAAGTGGCCGGCGTGTGCAGCTCCGGCTCACTCGGCGAACAGGCCACCGGCCTGCTGTTCTTCGGCGCGGCAGCCGGCAGCAAGTCCTCGGAAAACACCATCACGGGCAACGACATCGGGGCCTACTACGCCTCGACGAGCCCGACGCAGCCCGCCAAGGCCGAGGTGAAGTTCGGCTTCGACAAACTCGTCTCGAACCGCTACGAGGGCTTCGTGCTCGAAGAAGGCACGGCGTCGCTCAAGGGGGAGTCGATCACGGGGACCGGCGAAGTCGGGATCGACATCGTGCAGTCCGCCTCGCAGCCGTACGCTGCGAACGCGAGCGGCAGCCAGCTGACGGTCGAAGGCATGAGCGTGGCGGCGGTCAACGTCGCCACGGACAACCTTCCCGGTGACCCGGCCGGCACGTTCAAGCTCAAGAACAGCTCGATCTCCAAAAACGCGGCTTCGGTCGTGAACCCGAGCTCGAACTACACGGTCGCGCAGAAGAACAACTCATGAGATGACGCTCCGGAGCGAGGGGTGCGACCGCGTGCCCCTCGCTTCGCCGCCGCCGATCGCAGGAGAGTAGGGTCGAGGATCCCGGCCGAAGGAGGCGCGATGAGACGTGGGTTCCTGTTGGGCGTCGCCGCCACTCTCGGCGCCCGCGCGCTGATGCACCGGCTGCTGCTCGCACAGTTCCGGCGCAACCTCGCGGCGCTGAACGCCGGCGACTACGGGCCGCTGCTTGCGAACTACGCCGACGATGCGGTGCTGCACTTCAACGACGGCCCGCACCGCTGGGCGGGCGAGCACCGCGGCAGGGCCGCGATCGAGCGCTTCCTGCAGGAGTTCGTCGGCGCGGGCCTGAAGGGCGAGATCCTCGGGCTCTGGACCGCCGGGCCGCCATGGGCGATGACGATGGCGGTGCGCTTCGACGACGAAGCGCGAGCCGGCGGCGAGCGCCTCTACGCCAACCGTGTCGCGATGGTGATCCGCACGCGTCGGGGACGGATCGTCGAACAGCAGGACTTCTACGAGGACTCCGGGCGCATCCTGGGGCTCGAGCAGGCGCTGCGCGAGCACGGCATCCAGCCGGTCGCAGCCTGAGCCGCGACGCGCCGCGGCCGGCGTCCCCCGCCCAGGTGCGAGCTCGATGTTTGCGAGATGACAGACAGCGGGTATCGGACGTCTCGGTTCGCGTCTGCGGTTGGCAGTGCTCGGTGTAGGGGAGGGGTCCCCAGGACGCGCGCACCTTCCCTACGCACACAAGGAGAGAACATGATCCGAGACGCCAAGCTCGCCCTGCCGGTCGCCGCGGCGATCGTCGTAGCGGCGCTGGCACTGGCCCCCGGCGCGTTCGCGCTCGCCGGCGCAACGCCCCTGCACACGAAGGGCTCGACCGCGGCCGGACCGGCCACCGGCAGCCGCTCCGTCGTGCTGACGCTCGCACCGAGCAATGCTTCGGGCCTGAAGGCGCTCGTCGCGCATCCCGACCGCGCGCGGCTTTCCCCCGGCCAGTTCGCGGCCCAGTACGGCCCGTCTGCGGCGACTCTCGCCGCGGCGCAGTCGTGGGCTCAGTCGCAGGGTCTGACGGAGAGCGTCTCACCCGACCACCTGCTGGTGACGCTCAGCGGATCGGACGCCGCGCTCGGCTCGGCGCTCGGGGTCTCCTTCGAGCGCTTCGACGCAGCCGACGGTTCGAGCTACGTCTCGAGCACCGGCACGGCCAAGCTCCCGTCCTCGTTCGCCAAGCAGGTGAAGGGCATCACCGGCCTCTCGGACCTGGGGCGCGTGCAGCTGGACACGGTGCACCGCTCGGCAGAACAGACTCCGGGCCTTGAATTCCCCACCAGCTACACGCCGCAGCAGCTGTGGTCGCTCTATGACGCACCCGCAGCGCAGACGGGAACAGGGCAGCAGGTTTCGATCATCGCCGAGGGCGACCTGAGCAAGCCGAAGGCCGATCTCGTGACCTTCGAGAAAAAATTCGGCCTGCCGGCGGTGACCTGGAACCAGATCCAGGTCGGCGCGCCTTCCAGCGACACCGAAGGCGACGACGAGTGGGACCTCGACACCCAGTACTCGACCGGCTTCGCGCCGGGCGTCAGCCAGGTCAACATCTATGACGCTCCCTCGCTGGAAGACCCGGACATCCTGGCCGCCGTCGATCGCTGGGTCAGCGACGACGCGACCTCGCAGGCCAGCTTCTCGGCCGGCGAGTGCGAGCTGCTGGCGAACCTGGGCGGCTTCACCGAATCGCTCGACACGGTCCTCGAAGTCGCACAGGCGCAGGGCCAGACGCTGTTCACCTCCAGCGGCGACACGGGCTCACAGTGCCCGGCGCTGGTCGCCGAGAACGGCGTCCCGGCGGGGCTGCCGGGCGTCAACTACCCGGCGTCGAGCCCCGGCGCGATCGGCGTCGGCGGCACGACCGTGCTCGGCTCGGGCACCGAAATCGGCTGGTACGCCGGTGGCGGCGGTACGAGCGTGCTCGAGAGCACGCCGGCCTTCCAGAAGGAAGCTGGAGGCAGCTTCCTCGGCGTCATGCGCGGGGTGCCCGACGTGGCCCTCGACGCCGACCCGAACAGCGGCTACGACGTGATCGTCGGCGGCGAAGAAGAGGTGATCGGCGGCACCAGCGCCTCGGCGCCGTCCTGGCAGGGCATCTGGGCCCGCGTGCAGGCCGCCCACGGGGGCACGCTCGGCTTCGCCGGTCCGGTGCTCTACCGCGCGCCCGCAGGCTCCTTCCACGACATCGTGCTGGGCGCCAACGGGCTGTTCCCGGACACGCCCGGCTGGGACTACGTGACGGGCCTCGGGACGCCTGACATCGCGGCTCTCGCCGCAGCCGGCTGACGCAACGACCCCCGGCCGGGTACGCCGACCGGGGGTCGCCCATCCAAGGGCCCGCACATGTGCGGGCCCGGGGGCGGCACATGTGCCGCCCCCACGGTCGGGCGCATGCGCCCGACCGCCGTCGGCGCATGCGCCGACGGAACTACGGCCTTAACGGCAACGGCCCCCGGCGCCTTTCGCGCGCCGGGGGCCGGGCCAGTCAGGAGGGATCCGAAAGTCCTTCGTCTACGCGGCCTCGCGCAGCGCGGCCAGCTCAGGGCTCTCGGCGAGCTTCTTGAGCGCACGCTGCTCGAGCTGTGACGCCCTCTCGGCGGAGAAGCCGAGCCGCTTGCCGATCGCCGTCAGGGTCTGGGGCTCCTCGCGGCCCGTGCCGAAGCGGAGGGTCAGGACCTTCCTCTCGGTTTCGGGCAGCTGCGAGATCGCGCGGTGCACGATCTCCTCGCGCTCGTGCTCCCAGGCCGTCTCCTCCGGCGCCTCGGCGTCGGAGGGGAGCAGGTCGCCGAGCGCGGTGTCGCCGTCCTCGCCGATCTGCTGGTCGAGGCTGACGAGCGCCGCACGCTGGTGGCGCACCTCCTCGACCTGGTCGACCGGGAGGCCGGTCTCGGCGGCAAGCTCCTCGAGCGTGGGCTCACGGCCCAGCCGCACGGACAGCTCGCGCTCGACGCGCCCGACCTTGCGGGAGCGCTGCGCGACGTGGACGGGCAGGCGAATCGTGCGGCCGGAGTTCTCCAGGCCGCGCTGGATCGCCTGACGGATCCACAGCGTCGCGTAGGTCGAGAAGCGGAAGCCCTTGCGCCAGTCGAACTTCTCGCTCGCCCTGATCAGGCCGAGCATGCCCTCCTGGACGAGGTCGCGCCAGGGGCAGGCCCTGGTTCTGGTAGCGGCGGGCGTTCGAAGCCACGAGCCGCAGGTTCGAGTTGACGAGCAGTTCCTTGGCGTGCAGGTCGCCGCGCTCGATGCGCTTCGCCAGGTCGATCTCCTGGGCGGGCGTGAGCAGCGGGTAGCGCCGCGAGTGCGCCAGCAGCTGGTCGACGGACTCGGGGATGAACGTGTCGGGCGTCCCTGCCTCGACGCGCTCGATCGGGCTGTCCAGCCGGCCGCGGGGCAGCCGGGGTCTCGGCCTCGCGGGGAGGCCTCCTCGGTGCCGGGGGCCGTGGGATCGAGCTCTAGTGTGGTGTCTGGGGGGAGTCTGACATGGGCGTCCTTCTAATCCGATGCTTGGAGTCGGAATTATACGCCTCGATAGTTGCGTTGTCAATTATCCTCGTTGGAGTCGCTGTTCTAGCTCGTTCGACGTCGAGCACAGCCTCCCCTGCAACGCGGACATCGAGGAAAATGCCCGCGCGTCATGGGCTAAACCCCGTCACGACGCCGAAAAGAGCGCTCTATAGGGGTTTTCAGGCTATCGGAGGCTCGCGCGCGCGCGATGAGCGCCCGGCGGTAAGCTCGGCGCATGACGCATTGACCAGCGGGCGCGTCGTGGCCGTCACTGGCGCCTCCTCGGGCATCGGCGAGGCGACAGCGCTGGCCTGCGCGCAGGCCGGCGCCGCCGTCTCGCTGGCGGCACGCCGGATCGAGCGCATCGAGGCGCTCGCCGAGCGGATCGAGACGGGCGAGGGCGGCCGCGCGCTCGCGATCCAGCCGACGTGGGCGAGGAGGAGCAGGCCGGGGCGTTCGTCGCAGCGCACCGCCGCCGAGCTCGGCCGCCTCGACGTGCTCGTCAACAACGCGGGCGTGATGCTGCTGGGGCCGATCGCCGGAGCGCCGACACCGAGGAATGGCGGCGGATGATCCACGCCAACGTGTTCGGCGTCCTCTACTGCACCCACGCCGCGCTGCCGCTGATGATCGAGCAGGGCTCGGGCCACATCGTCAACGTCAGCTCCGTCGCCGGCCGCTTCGCCCGCGCCGGCTCCGGCGTCTACAACCTGACGAAGTTCGGCGTCGGCGCCTTCTCGGAGGCGCTGCGCCAGGAGGTCGCCGCGCTCGGGCATCCGCGTGACGCTCGTCGAGCCCGGGCGCCGTGGCCACCGAGCTGCCCGGGGCACAACCGCCCGGAGATCCAGGAGATGATCCGCAGCGTCGTCGACGACGCGAGCCGCTGCGACGCGGAGGACATCGCAGACGGCGATCCTCTATGCGATCGGCTCGCCGCCGAACGTCGCGGTCAACGAGTGCTGGTCCGGCCCGCCGGGCAGGTTCGCTGAGCGACCGCCGCGCCGTTGACGCGAGCCGGCTGCGCTCGGCCGGCCGCTCCGCCGGCCGCGGGGCGATGTCCAGCAGGTCGCCGCCCGCGTGGTCGACCTGCAGCGTGGTGTGGTCGAGGCCGAAGCGCTCGTGCAGCTGCGCCTCCATCTCGCGCCGCGCGCGGTGGCAGTCGGCGTCGCGGCCGACGAGCACGTGGGCAGACAGCGCCGGGAAGCCGCTCGAGACCTCCCAGACGTGCAGGTCGTGGACCTCCACGACCCCCGGCACCGCGAGCAGCGCCCGGCCGATCCTGCTCGGGGTCGAGCTCGGCCGGCGCCGCCTCGAGGAAGATCCGCCCCGAGGCCCGCACCAGCGCGCGACCCGAGCGGATCATCAGCGCCGGCGACCGCCAGCGACGCGATCGGGTCGGCGCGCTGGAAGCCGGTGATCAGGATCACGCCGCGGCCACGGCCGTGCCGATGAAGCCGTAGAGGTCGGTCAGCACGTGCTGGAAGCTGCCCTCGATGTTGAGGCTCGAGCGGTCCGCGCCGCGCGAGCGTCAGGCCGCCGCGACGTTCAGCGCGGCGCCCGCCAGCGCGACGGCGAGCACCAGGCCGGCGCGCACGTGCGGCGGGTCGACGAGCCGGTGGATCGCCTCGAAGACGATGAAGGCGGCGACGACCAGCAGCGTCACGCCGTTGGCCTGCGCGGAGAGGATCTCCAGCCGCCTGAAGCCGAACGTGAGCGCGCCGCCGGCAGGGCGCGCGGCGAGGCGCAGCGCGAGCAGCGAGAAGCCGATCGCGCCGGCGTCGGTGAGCATGTGCCCGGCGTCTGAGAGCAGCGCGAGCGAGTGCGCGATCACGCCCGGCGGCGATCTCGCCCGCCATCAGCAGCGACGATCAGCGCCAGCGCACGCCACAGCCGCGTGGCGTCCTGCGGCGCTCCGTGCGCGTGCGAGGCCGTGATCGTGGGCCACGGGCCCAAGATACGGCAGCGGGACGCGAAGGTCGGGCGGCGCTCTCAATGGCGTTACCTCCGGAGCCGCCGCTTTCCGAAGCCGGCGCCGACACGACGGTGCGCGGCGCACGACGCTCGCCTCGATCGCCGTCGCGGCGCTGCTCGTCGCGCTGAAGCTCGGCGCCGGCCTCGCGACCAACAGCCTCGGGCTGATCTCGGCCGGGCATCGAGTCCAGCGGCGACGTGCTCGCCGCCGTGCTGACGTTCTTTGCGGTGCGGTCGGCGGGCCGGCCCGCCGACTCCGGCCACCCCTACGGCCACCGTCGCGCGGAGAACCTGGGGGCGATCGGCGAGGCCGGGATCCTGATCGCGGGCGCCGTGTTCGTGGCGATCGAAGCCATCAAGCACCTGATCGAAGGCGGCGCCGCGCCGACGATCCGCTGGTACCAGTTCGCGGTGATCGGCGTGGCCCTCGTGCTCGACGTGAGTCGGACGACGGTGTCGGTGATGGCCTCGCGCCGCTACGACAGCCCCGCGCTGCTCTCGAATGCGTGGCATTTCGCGGCGGACATGGTCGGCTCCGCCGCGGTGCTCGCGGGGCTGCTCGCGGCCAAAGCCGGGGTCCAGGAGGCGGACTCCGTGGCCGCGCTCGTCGTGGCGGCGATCATCCTGGCGGCAGCCGGGCGGCTGATCGGCGTCAACGCCAACGTGCTGATGGACCGCACGCCGGACGAGGCGCGCGCGGAGGCAGAGCGTGCGATCGACGCCCTCGGCGGCGAGATCGAGCTGAGCCGCCTGCGCCTGCGCGAGTCCGCGGGGCGCTTCTTCGCCGACGTGGTGGTGAGCGTCCCGGCCGGCCGGCCCGTCGCCGAAGGCCACGACGCCGCGGACCGCGTCGAGCAGGCGGTCGAACGCGCGCTGCCCGGCAGCGACGTCGTGGTGCACGTCGAGCCGCGCCGCAGCGGGCTCGGCCTGCGCGACCGGGTGCTGGCGATCGCGCTCTCCGAGCCGCAGGTCAAGGAGGCGCACGACATCACCGTCTACGAGGACGGCGACCGCGCGAGCGTCTCGCTGCATCTGAAGTTCCCGGCTGACCTCGATCTGCGCGGCGCCCACGAGATCGCCGAGCGCGTCGAGGCGGCGATCCTCGAGCGCCCGGGCGTGGAGGACGTGCAGACGCACCTCGAGCCGCTCGAGCGCCCGCTGCAGGCGCGTCCTGCCGCCGGCCCGGGCGAGCCGACGGCTCGGTGCAGACCGCCTCGGAGCTCGTCCTGCGCCAGACCGGCCGCGAGGCCGAGCGCGTGCGCCTGATCGCGACCGACGCCGGGCCGGTCCTGTTCCTCACGCTCGCTGGACGCGAGGGGGAGTCGCTGGCCGACGCGCACAGGCTCGCGAGCGAGCTGGAGGACGAGCTGCGCGCACAGATGGGCGGTCTCGCCGACGTCGTGATCCACACAGAGCCGTGATCGGCGCGGGAAGGTTTCCCCGCCGCCGGCATCTGAACGCCTGCCACGCAAACCAGCTCTGGAGGTAATTGGTGAGGAACCGGGTCATAGTCGGCTGCGCCCTTCTGGCGGCCGCTGTCGCGACGGGCTGCGGAAGCAGCAGCGCGACAACGAGCACCACCGCCACGGCGGCGAGTGCGCCCACCGGCACGGCCACGCAGGCGGCGAGCGCGGCCACCGGGTCGTCGAGCAACCCGAACGCGGGAAGCGCGACCGGCACGACGATCGCGGTCAAGCACTCCAAGCTCGGCACGATCCTCGCCGCCGGCCCGAACCACATGACCGTCTACCTGTTCGAGGCCGACAACGGCGGGCAATCCGCATGCTCGGGCGAGTGTGCGTCGGCCTGGCCGCCCGTCACCACCGGCGCGAGCCCGCGGGCGCGCGGCGCGGCGAGCGCCGCCATGCTCGGCACGATCACCCGCTCCGACGGGACCAGGCAGGTCACCTACGACGGCCATCCCCTCTATTTCTTCGCCGAGGACAAGGACGACGGAGACGCCTACGGCCAGGGCTCGAAGGCGTTCGGCGCCGGCTGGTACGTGATGACGCCGAGCGGCAACAAGATCGACGACGATTCCCACTCAGGCGGTGATGACAATGCGTCCTAACAACAGACTCCCACGACTCTCCTACGCGCTGCTCGCGGCACTGGTGCTCGCGGCGGCGGTAGCCGGCGCCGCGCTGGCGGGCGCGCCGGCGACGGTGAAGACGAGCGCCAACGCGAAGCTCAAAGAGACGGTGGTCGTCAATCCGGCAGGGCACACGCTCTACGCGCTCAGCCCCGAGACGACTCACCACCTGCTGTGTCGCGAAGCGTATTGCCTGGAAATCTGGCCGCCGCTGTTGCTCCCGCACGGCGCGAAGCTCCGCGCGGCGCCCGGCGTGCAGGGCAAGCTCGGGCTGCTGCGGCGGCCGGGCGGCAAGATGCAGGTCACGCTGCGCGGCAAACCGCTCTACCGCTTCGAGGAAGACCACAAGCCGGGCGAAGCCCACGGCGAAGGGCTCGAATCCTTCGGCGGCACGTGGCACGCCGTCACGGCTTCGGCGTCGGTTACCGCGCCGACCACGCCGATGACGCCGGCGTCATCGACTCCGGTGACGTCCACTCCGGCGCCGACCCCGGCGCCGACGCCCGCCCCGACTCCGGCTCCCACGCCACCTCCGTACACCTACTGACGGGCCTGTTTGCTCGGCGCGCCGCCACTCGCGTCGCGCCGAGCGGGCACCCGTACCGCCCCGCCCGGGCGTAGCATGAGGCGCGCGGCGCCCGGGTCCGCGGGAAGGATCGCGCTCTCCGCGGTGTCCTTGACAGCGACATCCCCGAGACTGGAGGACAGATCGTGAGGAACAACGCACCAGCCAGGCCCAGGACGCGTCGCCCCGTGGGGCGCTTCTTCGCGCTCGGAGCGGTGATCGGCCTCGTGGCGCTTGCCGGCTGCGGTTCCAGCAGCTCCTCGACGACGACCGCGACGACGGAATCGGCCCCGGCCGCGAGCACTCCCGCCACCACCGCGTCGACGTCCACGAGCAGCGCGCCGGCCTCCGGCTCGAGCAAGGTCAGCCTCTCGGCGAACCCGAGCGGGCAGCTCGAATACAACACGAAGTCCCTCTCGGCGAAGGCCGGGAAGGTCACGATCAGCTTCACGAACATGGCGCCGCTGAGCCACGACGTCGCGGTCGAATCGTCCTCGGGCCAGGAACTCGGGAAGACGCCGATCTTCAGCGGTGGCACCAAGACGCTGGGCCTCGAACTGGAGATCTTGTCCTCTACTTCGACTCATCGTATTGCTC
>CAVZIR010000002.1:0-27432 GCA_963775385.1 uncultured Solirubrobacteraceae bacterium
ACCCGGCTGCCGAAGTGCTGCGCGATCGTCGCGAGCATCGAGGCGTAGTCCTGGGGGTTCGCCGGCGGCACGTGTTCGTCGGGGGAGCCCGTCTCCCACTGCGGGCTGCCGACGACGTCGAGCAGGAATTTCGTGCCGGAGGGATACGCGTGGAAGGCCTGTTCGTAGGCGGCGAGCCAGTTCGGCGCATACGTGTTGCGGGCCGGCTCGATCACGTTCCAGGGCAGGAACATGCGCACCCAGTGGGTGCCGAGCTGCTGCGCCTGGAGGGCGTGGCCGGCTTCCGGGCCCGGGATGTTGAAGCCTGGTTCGGCGGCCTGGGCGCGGGGCACGGCGAGGAGGGCGAGGGCCAGGAGGGCGAGCGTGAGGGTGCGCGCGGCGCGCATGCGCCGGCACAGGCTGCGCCGCGGGCTTTCGCAATTGGGCATCGTTCGGGTATCGGTTCCGTTACCCGCGGAGGAGAGCCCACGGCTCCGTGCCGGACGGATCGACGAGCCACGAGGGCGATCAGCGCGCTCATAGTGCTGGGGATGCTCGCAGTCGTCTGTGCAGCTCCCGCGTTGGCCGCGGTAGCCTTCGGCGCGGCACCCACACGACCCTCGACCGCGATGCCCTCGATATTGAAGACAACAGTCGGCAAGCCGCAGCCGCCCAGCCAGCTGCCCGCGTTCGCGTCGGGTCCTTGGCAGATGTCCTACGGCGAGCGCACGACGCTCGAGGGCATGCTCGCGATGATCCACCCCGACACCGCGATCGAGATCGGACGAGCTGAGGGTGGCAGCCTCCGCCGCATCGCCGCCCACTCCCGGCGCGTCATCTCCCTGGACGTCGTCGAGCCGTCATCCGCCATCTCAGAGCTGACGAACGTGTCGGCGCTCGTGGGGGACAGCCACACGCTGCTGCCAGCCGAGCTGCGACGGATCGCAGACGAAAACGGGAACGTGGACTTCGTGCTCGTCGACGGCGACCACTCGAGGGCGGGGGTTCGCCAGGATATGCTCGACCTGCTGGCATCCGATGCCGTCGCGCGCACCGTCATCCTCGCGCATGACACGCTGAACGAGGAGGTCCGAGCAGGGCTCAACGACTTGGACTACGACCGATACGAGAAGGTCGCCTGGGTTGACTTGGACTTCGTCCCCGGCTACGTCGCGCGGCTTCCCGCCCGGCTCGGAGAGTGCTGGGGAGGGCTAGGGCTCGTCGTCGTCGACGCGAGCAGAAGCTTCCGGACGGGACAACAGCGACGCGGCGTGGACCTGATCGACCAATCCCAGCTCATCTGGCCTGCTGCGCAGTGGATCCGCAGCGAGTCGAACTCGGCGATCGAGCTCGTGCCCAAGAAGCTGCTGACCGACGCCGAGACACGGAGCGGCGCTCTCGAACGAGAGCTCGGCCGCCACCGTCAGTGGCTCGAGTCGATACAGACCTCCGCGAGCTGGCGACTGACAGAGCCTCTGCGTGCTCTGAAGCGGCGGCTACGCACAGCCGGCCGCGACGCTTAGCCCGCCTTGGCTGAAGCCGAGACCTCGATTGAGGGCGCGCTCGGGCACACGAAGGAACGGTCGGCGGGGCGATCCGTCCAGCCGAAGCAGCGGACCCCGACGCTGACCCTGCCGTCCGCTTCCCCGTCGTCGCTGAACCATCCCACGCCCTCCTGCGCGAGCGCGAACTGAAGCGTGAAGTCGCCGGGCTCCGACGGCGTCAGGACCGGTACCACCACCGTCACCTGCCGCCCCGGCTCCAAGCGCCGCGGCAGGGGTAGCGCCGGCCCCTGAAGCCGAAGTGCTCCCTCCTCGAACCAGCGATAGCCGAGCACCGCACGGGCGACTCCCGCAGAGCGCAAGCCGACCGAGGAGGTGTTCTCGACGCTCAGCTCGACCTCGATTTCGTGGCTGTTGGGAACCAGCGAGCGTATTTCGCGAACCCGGACTCGGCCATGACGCTCCTCTGCGCCGAGGATGACGGGAGCCCCCTCGCGTCCGCGGCGCCGCGACGGTGCCCGCGGCGCTGCGAGCGCCGGCACCGTCCCGCGCCAGAAGCCCGGCAGCCACCAGAAGACCCGCGCGTACGAGGCGAGCGCCGCGAGACGTCGCCACCAAGGCCAATCGCCGGTCCCGAGCCTTCGCAGCGCTGGCGGCGCTGCGAAGCTCAGATGGGCGCGCCGCATCAGCTCCCGCCGCTCCGCGCTGCGCCATCCGAGCTGGCGGCGCCACATGCGGCTCATGTCGAGGAGCAGTCGCGCGTGGATCTTCTCGACGCTCCAGCCACGGTCCCGAGCGAGGAAAGGGTTGCCCATCCGGCACCGCACGAGCTTCGCCGGGCACCACACCCAGCGCGGATCCCTGCGCGCGATCGACGCGACGATCGGAAGATGAGGGAAGATCGTGCTCTGCGCGTAGCGCTCGCCCCCGAGCCGCGCCAGGGCGTCAAGCCAAGCGTTCCGTTCGACGACCAACGTCGAGACCAGACTCGCGTGCAGCCCGCAGTCGGCGATGAAGCGGGCCGCGTCGTCGTAGATCACCGTTCGCTCGTGCTGCGGCGGGTAGAAAGCCGTGCCACCCTGATCCGCGAGAGTCTTCAAGTCGAAGCTGAAGTTCGCCTTGCCCACGACCACTCCAGGCGGCTCACCGGCCTGCTCGAGGATCTCCAGCACCCGCCGGATCGAGCCGGGCTCGAGCACGTCATCCGAGGTCAGGATCCAGCAGTAGTCGCTGTCCGAGAGCTCCACGCAGGCCAGCATGTTGAGTGACAGGCCCAGGTCAGATGCATGACGCTCGTAGCGGATCGTCACATCGCGCGAGCGGGTCAGCTCGCGGATCATCTCCTCTGTGCCGTCCTCGGAGGCGTTGTCAGTCACGCAGATCTCGACCGCTGCCGGGACTCCGACGGCGAGCTGGTCGAGCACGCTGACCAATCCCTCGCGAAGCTCTGCGCACCTTCCGTCGTGAGTGAACATGCAGACCGCAAGGCGCGAGTGCGTCCGCGGCGTTCGGTCTGCAGCCATGTCAGCGCGGCTCCGAGGCGATCACGAGGGGGAGGCGACGCGCCGCAGGTAGCCACACGGGTTGGAGGTGAGCATGAACTTCTCCCAGCGCCTGTCGACGATGAAGTCACTGCACTCGCCCAGGTAGGCACGCACAGCCTCCATCGGTCCGGGCCCCCAATCAGGTAGAACCGGATGCCCGTTTACGTTCGTGTCCTCGACGATCAGGTACCCGCCGGGCCCGACGAGGGGACCGTAGGCACGCAGCTCGCCGAGGACGTGATCGTAGGAGTGCTCCGAATCGAGGATCACGAGCACCGCACGCCCCGCGGCGCGTCGCCGTACCTCGCTGATGATCCGCTCATCGCGCGAGGAGCCGTTCAGATATCGGATCCGCGGGTGCTCGGGGAGCGCCCCGTACTCGCCGAGCGCCGAATCGATCGAGATGACCTCGCCCTTGCCGAGCGCATCCAGGATCGTCGCGATGAACAGGGTCGAACCTCCGAGGTACGTCCCGGTCTCCACCACCAGATCCGGCTTCTGCTCCACCAGCAGTTCCTGGTACACCCACATGTCGGTCGGGTACTTGACGGCGCGCGTGCCCAGCCACTTCGCGTCGTACACGGCTCGCTCGAGCGCGTAGTAGTAGGCACGGTTGAAATGCAGCGCGAGAGCCGCCACCAGCCGGCGTCGGCGGTAGAGAGCATGGAGCCCCCGCGGCGAGAGGCGATCGTGGATCGGGTTGCCGTCGGCGTCGCGGAGACGTGCCGTTGACCTGCCCGCGACCGTCGCCGTGGCGCGCTCCCACGCCGCGCGCCAACCCCCTCTCAAGACCGAGCCCACAACGCGGCACGACTCGCATCGCATCGATTCCGAGCCCTCACGAGCCCTTACGCCAGTAGGCGCCGCTCCAGTCGATGTGCTGGATCGGCTCATCGATGTCGTGCTCGCGCCGGTAGTCGGCGACAGCCTCGCGGCATGCCTCCACCGCGCCATAGTCGTCGACGATCAGATAGCCGCCGGCCGAGAGCCCCGGATACAGCGCGCGCAGGGTGTCCATCGTCGAGCCGTACTGGTCGCCGTCCAGCCTCACCAGCGACCACCTTCGACCGCTGATCCCGGGCAGCGTGTCGCTGAAATAGCCCGGCAGGAACCGCACCCTGTCATCGAGCAGCCCGTACCGCGCGAAGTTGTCCCTCACCTGTTCCAGATCGACCGCGAGGTAGTCCATCTTGTGGAACCAATCGTCGCGATCCGCCGGCACGTCCGGATCGGGCTCGGGGAGCCCCGAGAAGGAGTCGGCAACCCATACCACGCGATCGGTCACGTCGTAGGCCTTCAGGACCCCGCGCATGAAGATCGTCCCGCCGCCCCGCCAGACCCCCGTTTCGATGAGATCTCCGGCAACCTCGTCTTCGAGCACCGATTCGATGCAGCGCTGGACGTTCTCGAGCCGATCCAGCCCGACCATCGTCATCGCGTCGGCGGGCCAATCCGCACCGTAGAGCCTGCGCTCACGCAGCTCCGCCGACAGGCTGCCGATCTCGACGCTGCCGTCTTCCGGGCGAGGCGTGGCCGTGCGTAACTCCTGTTGAGTGACACCCGTCAGCGACCGCTTCAGCAGGTTCACATAGAGCCGGCGGACGTCGCGCTCTTCGGTCTCGCCGACGCTGCGGCGAAGCGCTGTCTGCTCGGCCCGCGCCCGCCAATCGGGCACAGCGCGATGGAACGCCTCCAAATAGGGAAGAAACGGATCTTGATGCTCGTCCGTCAAAGCGAGTGAGGGATGCGCAACCCGGCCATGAGCTTCGGAGCGTGATCGGCGAGCGCGGCGTAGGCGTCGGCGGTCGAGATGTTGGTCTCGGAGATCATCGAGCCATGCGCGACGCGATACCGCGCGAGCATCTCGGGCACGAAGACGCCGTACCGCCCAGCCTCTGCCATCCGCACCCAGAGATCGTAGTCCTCCCAGCCATAAAGACGCGTGTCGAGCGAGTACCCGCCGAGCGACGCGAGCGCTTCGCGCCTGATCAAGGAGAACGCATCGATGTAGTTGCCGATCCGCAGACGCTCGGGGTCCCAGCCCGACGTGTTCATCAGCCCGTCCGGTCCGTTCGGGGAGAAGCGCTCCATAATCCCGTAGGCGAAGCTTGCTCCGCTGTCGAGCGCGAGGGCGTCGACCAGACGCTGGAGGCCGCGGCGGCGGATTTCGTTGTCGGAGTCCAGCATCAGGAGGAACGCGCCCCGCGAGGCAGCGATCCCGCTGTTCCTCGCCGCGCCGAGCCCGCGGTTCACCTCGTGTCGGATCAGTCGTGCCGCGCGGTCCGGATGGCCCTCGATCCAAGCCGCCACCGCTTCCCCGCCGCCGTCCGACGAGGCGTCGTCCACGACCACCACCTCCCATTCGGAGAACGTCGAGCGGAGCAGCGAGTCAAGTGCGTCGGGTACGTGGCGGCGATGGTTGTACAGAGGCACGATCACCGACACGCGCTCGGCTTCGCCCGCCTCCCACTCGGGCGAGTCGAGGACCCTCGTCGCCTCCATCGGAGCGCTCCTCCCGTCGTGAGCAGCGCTCCAGGTGAGACCCCCGAAACGGCGCCTCAGGTCCATCAGCGCGAGTTGCTGAACCTTCAACGCTTTGAGCGCGAGCCCCTCGGCGTAAGAGAGGGGACGCTCAAGAGGCTGCAGGGGTTCGGTGCCGAGAAGGCCGCGCCGGCCCGGACGCGCGCGCTCTTGCCGCGCCCTCAGCACGCCGAGGCGGGTGACGGGCACCGCGTCCAGCGCAGCAGCGGCTTCGGCGAGTCCTCTCGCGGCGTCGGCGAGGTTCCGCTCATCTCGCAGCAGCCGAATTGCGCTGGCCGCGATCGACAGACGGCGTTCCTCGTCGTCGAGCAGCCGGACACACAGGAGGCCGAGGCTGTCGAGCCGGCCCGTGAGCAGATCACGTCCCCAGACCATCGGCGCCATATCGGTGGAGTGCTCGCTGACGACCGCGCATCCGGCCGAGACAGCCTCGGCGACACGGAGCCACTCGAAATAGGGCTCGTCCTCCCCGTGGATGTTGAGAAGCACCTTGGCGCGGCTCAGCAGGCGGCGCTTGTCCTCGCCCGCGGCGAAGGCCGTCCCGGTGCTCGTGTTTGGCCTGGCGTTGTCCGACAGCAGGAAGTGGCAGTGGAATCGTTCGAGCACCCCCGCGTAACTCGAGAGCGCGACGGCCCGGCGATGCGTCAGCCGACCCATGAACAGCACGTCGATGTCCCTTGCGGGGCTCTCAGTTTGAGCGTCGCCAGCATCCCACAGCGACGAGTAGCCGAGAGCGAGCAGGCGGGCGTCGATCTTCTCCTCGCGATAGGCCCTCACCGCACGCGGGTTGATGTCGAACACCGCGCCGGCCTCGCGAGCGAGATCGACGTTGCTCCCGAAGAACGGGCTCTGCGGCTGCTCCGCGGAGATCAGGATGCTTCTGGCAAGCAGCTCCCGCGGCGGCCGGAAACCTGAAAGCGTCACGTACTCGTGAGGAGGCAGCAACACGTTGACGACGCCCGCCTCCGGGACCGGAAGGGCGCCCGTGACGATCTCGCAACGCTGTCCGATCCGGCTCAGCTCGTACTGAAGGGTCTCGGCGACTTCTACGAAGAACTGGTTCTGGCCCTCGGCTAGGGCGAAGACGATCCTCGGTGCCACGACGCGTCCCGGCTCAGCCGAGCAGCTCGCGGATCTTCGCCATCGAGTCACGCAGCGGCCTCGTCAGCCGCCAGCTCGTCGATGTGACGACAACCGTGTAGCGCTGCGCCGTGGCTTCGAGCTCGTCCAAGACCTCTTCCCGCCGCTCGAGATCGCTTTCGGCGCCTATCAGCTCGTCGTTGACCCTCTCGAGCTCCTCGGCTCGCCGTTCCAGCTCGGCGAGCCTCGACAGATCCCGCTCGGCGGACTCGAGCGCCACCGTCAGCGCATGAAGTTCATCGGCGACCTGGGCGTGGTAGAGCTCGTGGTCGGAGAGCAGCTCGGCCTGCGCGACCAGACGCTCGTTCTGCTCGCGCCACAGCTCATCCCACCTGCGCACCTCGACCGGAGCCGCGATCTCAAACACGCTGGCCACGTCAGGGAGCTGGGCGTCGCTGGCGAGCCCAAGCGTGTACAGCTCATCCCCCAAGCCGTCCTGGGCGAGCTTGCGCACGTGGACCGCCTGCCCGGCGTCCTCGTCGCCGCCGCGCAGGAAGAGATCGCTGGTGACGACCCCTGACGTGATCCACGTGTGCTGGTGCACCATCCGCACCCGTCCGAAGCGGCGGCCCAGCTCCGACTCGAGCTCGGGCGGGTTGAATTCGTGGATGTGGTGGGGGTTGCCTTGGGGGTATGTGTCGCGATTCGGCGAGGAGATCACAAGGACCCCGTCGGGAGCAAGCACGCGGCGCAGCTCGTCGAGGACCTGTCCCGGCTCGCTCACGTGCTCGATCACCTCGAAGCACACGACGAGATCGAAGATGCCGTCGTCGAAGGCGAGCCGACGCACATCACCCGCCAGCAGGACGACGCCGGCGGGCATGTCCTGGCGAACGCCGTCGAGCACCTCCTCGGCGAGATCCACGCCGACGGTCTCGGCGGCACCGCTGGCCGCGAGCAACGCCGTCCCGTAGGCCATACCGCAGCCCGCATCCAGCACTCGCGTTCTTCCCGGGACCAGTTGGCTGGCCCAGCGGTACCTCGCGAGATGCTCGGCCTCGATCGTCTCGCCCCGCATGGTCTCCGGATCGAAACGCTCGGGCACCTCCGTCGGGCTGTACACCTCGCCTGCCACGGCGCCGCGTCCTGTGCCGTCTTCCACGCGGCCAGCATATAGGGCCGATTGCGGCCGCCGTACCCGTGGCAGTTGCTAGTTTCCGACGCTGTGACAGACCCCGCGGCCGAGCGCTCTCTCGCGCGAACGCTCGCCGAGACCCGGCGCGCGCTGGCGATGGCGCGACACCGCGTGCGCCGGGGAATCGACCGCTCCGGTCCCCGTCCGGTACCGACGATCGTGCACCGCGAGCTGCCCCCCCAGCACCTGGCCCGCGAGGACGCGACAGTCACAAAGCGGCTGTATGACCGGCTCACCCAAGCCGACGTCGCCACCGTCGAACAACTCGTCCGCGACACCCCGGGCGCCTGGGAGCACTTCTTCGGCGACGCCCCGACAGCCGAGAATCACGCCCTGCTCCTCAGCGTCGGCATGTGGCTCGGCTCCGAGCTCGTGCGCGAGCGCACCGGCCTGGTCCCCGGCGAGCCACCCGAGGAGGTCCACGCGATGTCCCGGGGGGTCCTCACGGCGGCGGGCGGCATCTACGAGGCGGACATGGTGATCGACGCGCTGCTCTCCGGCGGCGGGAACATCGGCGCTGTGCACGACGCCCTGGACTTCGGCTGCTCCTCCGGCCGCGTGCTGCGCTCGCTCACAGCCGCCTACCCGGCGATCGAGTGGCACGGCTGCGACCCGAACGGCCCCGCGATCGAATGGGCGACGGCGAACCTCCCGGGGGCGAGCTTCTTCGTCAACGGCAACGTCCCGCCGCTGCCACTCGCTGAGGGCTCGCTCGACCTCGCCTACGCGATCTCGATCTGGTCGCACTTCGAGCCCGCCCGCGGCCTGCAGTGGTTCGAGGAGATGCGCAGGGTCATCAAGCCGGGGGGCCACCTCGTGATGACGACCCATGGCCTGACCTCGGTCGACCACTACCTCGACACGGGGAAGCGCTCGGCCGAGCAGTCGCAGGAGATCGCCGCCGCCCTCTACGCGCGCGGCTGGTGGTACCGCGCCGAGTTCGGCGAGCAGGGCGACTGGGGCGTGGTGGACCCGGCCTGGGGAACCGCGTTCCTCTCCCCCGAGTTCCTCCTCACGCAACTATGCCCGAGCTGGCGTGTCCTTGAATACGCCCCAGGGCGCAACCAGGAAAACCAGGACGTCTACGTTCTGCAGCGAATCTGAGGAGTGTCGGACAGCCCGCCCACGCCGGGCGTGAGGGCCGGCTCCGAGCGCCGGCCCGACCCTCCCCATCACGGCGATTGCTAGCGTTCACTGGCTCTTGACGACGACCATCAACCGACCCGCGGCGGCCCCGCATGCCGCCGAGCCGACCGTCGCGCCGGCGGTCTCGGTACAGGACGTCAGCAAGACGTTCCGCCTGCCCCACCAGCAGTACTCGACGCTGAAGGAGCGCGTGCTGCACCCCTTCCGCAGCACCGAATACGACGAGCTGCACGCCGTCCAGCAGCTCAGCTTCGACATCGCGCAGGGCGAGTTCTTCGGCATCGTCGGGCGCAACGGCAGCGGCAAGAGCACGCTGCTGAAGTGCATCGCCGGGATCTACGGCGTGGACACGGGCCGGATCGTGATCTCCGGGCGGCTGTCGCCGTTCATCGAGCTCGGCGTCGGTTTCAACATGGACCTGACCGCGCGGGACAACGTCGTGATCAACGCGATCATGCTCGGCCTGAGCAGGCGCGAGGCCCGCGCGCGCTTCGACGGCGTGATCGAGTTCGCCGAGCTCGGGGAGTTCATCGACCTGAAGCTCAAGAACTACTCCTCGGGCATGCTCGTGAGACTCGCCTTCGCGACCGCGATCCAGGTCGACGCGGAGATCCTCCTGATCGACGAGGTGCTCGCCGTCGGCGACGCCGCCTTCCAGCAGAAGTGCTTCGAGGAGTTCTTCCGCCTCAAGCGCGAAGGCAAGACGATCGTGTTCGTCTCGCACGACATGTACTCGCTCGAACGCTTCTGCGACCGCGCACTGCTCATGGAGCGCGGAGTCCTACGGCAGATCGGCGACCCGCACGACATCGCGCGGGCCTACCACAAGCTGAACTTCGGGACCTTGCCTCACGAGGCTCCGGTGAGCGGGCCGCTCGAGGGCGGCACCGCGATCGCCGACGCCTGGTTCGAGGACGCAAGCGGCGCCCGCGTGACCGAGGCCTCGCAGGAGGAACAACTGCGGATGTGCTTCGAGGTGCGCTTCGCCGAGGACCTCGACGACCCGGTCTTCGCCGCGACCCTGCGCACGGAGCTGGGCCACACGATCATCGTCGCGCGCAGCGACGAGCGCGGCGGCACTAGCGGCTCGTTCAAGAGCGGGGAAAGCGTGACAGTGCGCTTCGAGCTCCCGAACTGGCTGACACCGAGCCGGTACCTGCTGACGCCCTCGGTCGCACGCGAGGGAACCGGCGCCGACGCGGTCGCGCTGGTCGAGGATATGACCTCGATCGTCGTCTACGGCAACTCCAGCGGCGGCATCCTCGAGATGCCGGTCGAGATGAAGATCGAACGCTCGTGAGCACGGCCCGGATCCCGATCCCCGGCCGCACGCCCGCCGCCCATCGCGTGCACGGGCCCTCGGCGCTCAGCGGCGACCTGCGCCGCTTCTGGTCGCTGACCTTCACCCTCGCGCGCACCGAATTCAAGCTGCGGTTCTACGGCTCGGTGCTCGGCTACCTCTGGACCCTCGTGCGCCCGCTGCTGCTGTTCACGGTTCTGTGGATCTTCTTCACCAAGATCGGCAAAGTGAACGACCAGAGCGCGCCGAGCGCGAAGTTCTACGGTGTCCAGCTGCTCGGCTCGATCGTCCTCTTCACGTTCTTCGCCGAAGCCACCACCGGCGCGGTGAAAAGCATGGTCGACCGCGAGCACCTGCTGCGCAAGATCCACTTCCCGCGCCTCGTGATCCCCAGCTCGATCGTTCTCCTCGCGATGTTCAACCTCGCGCTGAACCTGATCGTCGTCTTCATCTTCGCGCTGATCGCCGGCGTCGAACCGATGTGGAGCTGGTTCGAGCTGCCGCTGATCATCGGCGGGCTCGTGCTGCTCTGCGCGGGCGTGGCGATGCTGCTCGCCGCGCTGTTCGTCTGGTTCCGCGACATCTCCCCGATCTGGGAAGTCGTCTCGCAGATCGTGTTCTACGCCTCGCCGGTGATCATCTCGGTCCAGACGGTCAAGAAAAGGTCAGCCCCACGGTGCTGCACCTGTACATGCTCAACCCGCTCGCGGTGATCTTCCAGCAGTTCCGGCACGCGATGGTCACACACGCGACGCCGAGCGCCGGACAGCTGCTGGGGAGCTGGGCGGCGCTGCTGGAGCCGATCGGGATCGTGCTGGCGATCTTCGTCATCGGCTTCGCGGTGTTCGACCGTTCCGCGGTCCGGATCGCGGAGAATCTGTAGGCAGATGGAGAACGTCGAGACAACGGAGCGCTCAACGCAGGACCTGCAGGCCGAGAACGAGCGGCTGCAGGGCCGCGTGCGCGAGCTCGAGGCCGAGCTCCTCGAGGTCCAGGCGCGCGCCAACGCAGCTGTCGCCGAGTGGCAGGAGCGCGCCTACTGGCTGGACCGCTGGCACCTGGATCTGAACGCGCTGATGCGCAAGCCGGGGGCGTCCGAGTTCCGCGCGGGCCTGCGCGCGGTGCGCTCCGTCGCGCGCTTCTTCAAGCGCCTGCGCCGATCGCTCTCGCGCGCGTGAGCAGCGTCTCGGCCGTGATCCCCGTCAAGGACGGGGAGCGCTATCTGGACGAGCTCCTCACGGCGCTCGCCCGCGAGGGCGTGCAGGAGATCCTCGTGATCGACTCGGGGTCGAAAGATCGCTCCGTCGAGATCGCCAGGGCGTGCAAGGCCGAGCTCCTGAAGATCGAGCCGGGCGAGTTCTCGCACGGGCGCACGCGCAACCTCGGCGCGGAAAGGACCTCGGGCGAGCTGATCTGCTTCCTCACCCAGGACGCGACGCCGTGCCCGGGCTGGCTCGCCGCCTACCGGGAGGCGTTCACCTTGGACGCCCGGGTCGGCGTCGCCTACGGCCCGCACCTCCCGCGCCCCGACACGAGCCCGATGATCGCCCGCGAGCTGAACGAGTTCTTCGCGAGCTTCTCCCCCGACGGCACGCCCGTCGTGCAGCGCGCCGGCGATCCGACCTTCCTCTCGAACGTCAACGCGTGTTACGCGCGCGAGTGCTGGCAGGAGATCCGCTTCCGCGACATGCCCTACTCCGAGGACCAGGCCTTCGGCGAAGACGTGCTCGCGGCCGGCTGGAGCAAGGTCTACCACCCGGGCGCCGCCGTCCTGCACGCCCACGACTACCCCCCGGTCGAGTTCATGCGCCGCTACTTCGACGAGTACCGCGGGCTGCGCGAGGCCAAGGGCCACGTCGAGCCGTTCGCGCCTGCCCGATCGGCTGGGCAGGTGCGGCGCGCGGTCGCGGCGGACCGCCGCTGGATGGCCGGGCAGGGCATCACGGGCTCCGAGGCGGCGCGATGGACAGCGCGCTCGACCGTGCACCATGCGGGCCGCAAGGTGTTCTCGGCGCTGGGCTCGCGTGCGGACAGCCTGCCCGCCCCCGTGCGCCGGGGCTTCTCGCTGGAGCGCCGCGCCGACAGCGGCGCGTCGAGCGCCGCGGCGGCCAGCAACGGCACGCCGGCCATCGGCGCACCGGCGCTCCCCCCCACCACCCACGTGCGAGGCAAGCTCTCGCGCGAGGTCTACGAGGTGGCCGCGCACGTCTGGGCCAACGGCCCGGCGCCGCTGCTCGATCCAGCGCCGGGGGCCGCCGAGCGCGAGCGCCTGCGCCTGGCGATGGTGATCCCGCCCTTCAACCGCGGCAGCGGGGGCCACAACACCCTGCTTCAGATCTTCACCCGCCTGGAGCGGCGCGGACACGTCTGCAGCATCTGGCTCGCCGACTACTACGGATATCGGAACGCCGTCTGGCCCGCGGTGCTGCGCCGCGAAATCCGCGAGTACTTCGCCCCCTTCGCGGGCCCGGTCTACAAGGGCTTCGAGCGCTGGCAGGGCGCCGACGTCGTGATCGCGACCGGCTGGGACACCGTTCACGCGACCCTGCAGCTCGATCAGTGCCACGCCCGCGCCTATGTGGTCAACGACCACGAGCCCGAGTTCTTCGCGTCCTCGGCCGAGCACTCGCTGAGCGCGGAGACCTACACCTACGGGATGCACTGCATCGCGGCCAGCCCGTGGCTGCGCGACGTGCTCGTCGAGCACTACTCGGCGAGCGCCGAGGCGTTCCAGCTCGGCGTCGATCACGACGTCTATGCGCCGCGTCCCGTCCAGCGCCGCCGCGACACGGTGATCTACTACGCGCGCTACGTGACCCCGCGCCGCGGCGTGCCGATCGGGCTGATGGCCCTCGCCGAGCTGAAGCGCCGCCGGCCCGACGTGCGGATCGTGCTGTTCGGGACCGACACCATCCCCGACGCCTCCTTCGACTACGAGCACCTCGGGGTGCTGAGCCCCGAGCAGCTCTCGGTCCTCTACTCGGAAGCGACCGTCGGCCTCTGCCTCTCCCTGACGAACTTCTCGCTGATGCCGAAGGAGATGCTCGCCTGCGGCCTGCCCTGCGTCGAGCTCGCCGGAATCAGCGCCGAGTCGATCTTCGGCGCAGACGGCGGGCCGCTCGAGCTCGCGCCGCTGGACTCGAACCGCCTCGCGGATTCGATGCAACGGCTGCTCGAGAACGAGGACGAGCGGCAGCGGCGCTCGCAGGAGGGAATCGACTTCGTCGCCTCGCACACCTGGGACCAGGCGACCGACGAAGTCGAAGCGGGGCTGCGCCGCGCCCTGCGCGAGCGAGAGGAGCAGGCCGGGCTCGCGCCGCAGCGGAGCCGCCAGTGAGCGTCTCGATCGTGATCCCCGTCAAGGACGGGGGCTCGGACCTGGAACGCTGCCTGGAGGCGATCGCGGCGCAGCAGCTCCCCGGCGGCGCTCGCCCCGAGCTCGTCGTCGTCGACTCGGGATCGCGCGACCGCAGTGTCGAGGTGGCGCGCAGCCACGGCGCGATCCTCCGCGAGATACCGCCGCACGAGTTCAACCACGGCTCCGCTCGCAACCTCGGCGCCGGCGCCTCCAGCGGCGAGCTGCTGGTCTTCATCAGCCAGGACGCCACGCCGATCGGCGAGCGCTGGCTGGAGCGGCTGACCGCGCCCCTGCGCGAGCAACCGGAGGTCGCGGGCGTCTACGGGCGCCAGATCGCAGGCGAGGACGCCACGCCCCCCGAGCGCTACTTCCTGGACTTCCTCTACGGGCCCACGGCCCGTGTGCAGCGGGCGGCCGGGGTATCGGAGCTGTCGATGGAGACGACCTTGTTCTCGAACGCGAACGGGGCGATCCGCCGGGCGCTGTGGGAACGGTTCCCCTTCGTCGAGGACATCATCATGAGCGAGGACCAGGATTGGAGCCGGCGCGCGCTGCTGGACGGCGGCACGATCGTGTATGAGCCCGAGGCGGCCGTGCGCCACTCGCACGCCTACACGCTGGGTTCCGCGTTCCGCCGCTTCTTCGACTCGGGCGCCTCGGCCGAACGCGCCTACCTGGCGGGCAAAGCCGAGTCCAACCGGGTGCTGCGCAAGGAGGCCGTGCGCTACGCGCGCGGCGAGCTCGGCTGGCTTCTGCGCACCGGGCAGGCGCGGTGGATCCCCTACACCGTGCTCTACGAGGCCGCCAAGGGTGCTGGGCTGGTGCTCGGCTCCCAGCATCGCCGCCTGCCGCTTTGGCTGAAGCGCCGGGCGAGCGCGCTACCCGATTATTGGGACGCCGACCATGCATCGAGCGGCCCGGGCCCGCGCCGTGACGTCCGATAGGCTGGGCCTCGAGTGCAGCCGCGCCCGCAACTTCGTCTGCGCAGAATCGTTGAAATCGCTGATGGCTCCAAAGGGGAGCTGCGGCAGCGCAAAGGCCATCGATGAGAAGCCCGTCAATGCAAGTCACCGGCGAACGCCCGACCGCGCTTGAAGACCCCCGCCAGCCCCCTGAGAAGGGGCTGACGCTGTCGGTCGTGATCCCGTGCCTGAACGAGGCCGAGAACATCGAACTCTGCGTCGACCGCTCGCGCGCGGTGCTGGCGAAGGCCGGGATCGACGGCGAGGTGATCGTCGTCGACAACAACTCGACGGACGGCAGCGGTGAGATCGCGGCGCGCGCCGGCGCGAAGGTGATCCGCGAGCGCCGCGCGGGCTACGGCTCGGCCTACCTGGCGGGACTGGACGCCGCCCAGGGCACCTACATCGTCATGCTCGACGCCGACCTCACGTACGACTTCGAGGAGATCCCGCGGTTCCTGGCCAAGATGGAAGACGGCGCCGAGATGGTGATCGGCGACCGCATGGACAACATCAAGCCGGGCGCGATGCCGTGGCTGCACCAATACGTCGGCAACCCGCTGCTGACGGGTCTGCTGAACCTGTTCTTCCGGACCGGCGTGACCGACGCCCACTGCGGTATGCGCGCGGTGCGCGCCGACGTGCTGGAGCGCCTGGACCTGCGCACGACCGGCATGGAGTTCGCCTCCGAGATGGTGATCCGCGCCGCGAAGGAGAACCTGCGGATCGAGCAGATCGCGATCGAGTACCACCCGCGCGGCGGCGAGAGCAAGCTCTCATCGTTCCGCGACGGCTGGCGCCACCTGCGCTTCCTGCTCGTCCACAGCCCGACTCACCTCTTCATCATCCCCGGCTTCGTGATGGTCAGCCTCGGCGTGCTGGCCGATGTGCTGGTGATCAGCGGCGTCAGCTTCTTCAGCCGCGGCTGGGGCGTGCACACGCTGATCGCCGGCGCGCTGCTGGCGATCGTCGGCACGCAGGTCGTCGCCCTGGGCCTGTGCGCGCACGCTTACGGGACCTACTTCATGGGCGAGAAGGACCCGTGGTTCGACCGCATGCGGGCGACCTTCAGGCTCGAGCACGGCCTGATCCTGGGCGGCGTGGCGGCGCTGGTCGGCTTCATCTGCCTCGGCGTGATCGCGATCGACTGGATCAACTCCGGGTTCGGCGCCCTGGGCCAGGAAAAGCTCGCCGTGGTCGGCGCCACGCTGATCATCATCGGCATCCAGATCTTCTTCTCCTCCTTCCTGCTCTCGATCCTCGGGCTGCGCCGCAGGTAGATGAGTCGGGCCGGCACGTTGCCCGCGCCCGCGCCCGCGCGGAGCCGGGCGCGCGGGCGTCCTTCTTTTTTTGATTTGGGTGGGGGCCGCGTGGTGTGGTCCGTCGCGGCGGCCGTCGGCACGATCATGGTGGCGCTCACGCTCTGGCAGGTCCTGAAGCCGCGCCCCTATTACACCGGGAGCGCCGCGGTCGGGAACCACGGCGTCGCCGCCACCGTGCCGCGAGGCCAGACGCTATGCAGCTCGGGCCTGCAGATCCCCGCCGGGACCGGGATCGTGCGGGCGCTCGCGTATCTCAGCCAGTCCGACACGCGCGTGCGCGTCACCGTGCAACGGCCGGGGCTCGGGGCCGCGGCCACCGGTGTGCAGACGGTCAACGGCGCCGCCGGAGCGCCGATACCGCTCGAACAGGCGATCCCGAAGACCACCCGGACCGCGCCCGCCACGTTGTGCGTGACCGCGCTCTCGGCCCCGCTCGGCCTCGCCGGGATGCCGAGCCTGCAGCTCGGCGGGCCGCCGCCGCTCACGGTCGGGCGGGCGTCGATCCCCAGCAGCCTGGCGGTCTGGTACCTGCCCCCGGGCCATGCCGAACGCTCGCTGCTCTCCCAGGCCGGCACCATCTTCGACCGCGCCTCGCTGTTCCGTCCGGGCATCGTCGGCGCGTGGACCTACCCGGTGCTGCTGTTCGTCGTGCTGCCGCTGAGCTGGCTGCTGGCGCTCGTGCTGCTCGCACGCGCCGCCGCAGGCCGGGAGCTTCGGGTGCGCGGGAACGTCGTCCGCCCGGCGGCAGCGATCGCGCTGATCTGCTTCCTGAACGCGGCCAGCTGGGCCCTGATCACCCCGCCGTTCCAGACGCCCGACGAGCCCGACCACTTCGCCTACGTGCAGTACGCCGCCGAGACGGGGCACGCGCCCTCGACGGCCCCGAGCGCCCGGCCCCCGTTCTCGAGCTCCCAGACGCTCGGGCTCGAAGGCGCCCACTCCTACGGCGTGATCGGCTCGGTCGACGGGCTGCCGCCCTGGCAGCCGCTCTACCAGGCGCGCTGGGAACACGCGAACGCGGCCGGCCCCCACGCGCAGGACAACGGCGGCGGCTTCACGCTCGGCGCGGCCGGCCACGCACCGCCGTACTACCTGACCGCCGCGGCGGGCTATGAGCTCGTCAGCGGCGCCTCCACCTACTCGCAGCTGACCGTCGTGCGCCTCGTCTCGGCGCTGTTCGCGGCGATCGTCGCGGCGTGCGCGTTCGGGATCATGCGCGAGCTGCTGCCGCGGTGGCCGACGGCGGCCGTCGGCGCCGGGCTGCTGGTCGCCTTCCAGCCGATGTTCTCGTTCATCGGCGGCGCCGCCAACAACGACAACGGCGTCAACGCGACCGCCGCGATCGCGCTCTATCTGCTCGTGCGGGCGCTGCGCCGCGGGCTGAGCTGGCGGATCGCGCTCGGCCTCGGCCTCGCGCTCGCGTTCACGCCGCTGATGAAGGAGACCGGCTACGAGCTCTACCCGGTCGCGGTCGTCGGCGCGCTCGCGCTGCTCTGGCGCTACCGGCGGAGCTTCCGCTGGCAGCCGTGGGCCGTTCTGCTCGGCTCCTTCGCCGTCGTCCAGGGCGGCTACCGCATCCTGCGCCCGGTCTTCTACCCGGTCGAAAAGGGGGTCGCCGGGAGCGGCGGCGCCGGCGCGATCTCGGCGGCGAGCGCCGTCAGCACCGCTGAGCACATGCCGCTGCGCTTCCTGGAGTACCTGTGGCAGCTGTTCCTGCCGCCGATCGCCTTCATGGGCCGGCTGTTCCCGCCTGGCTGGCCGTTCTTCCAGGTCTACATCGAGCGCGGCTGGGGCGCGTTCGGCTGGTACTCGATCCTGTTCCCGCGCTGGGTCTTCGTCGTGATCGTGGCCGTGATGGTGCTCGTCGCGGTCCTGGGGCTCTGCGGGGCGTGGCGATGGCGCGGACGGCTGGCCTCGCGCGGCTGGGAGATCCTGCTGCTGATCCTCGTGCCGGTCTGCGTGCTCGTGGCGGTCGAGGCCGCGTTCTTCGCGCCGAACGGCGGGCGCACGGTCGTGGCCGAACAGGGCCGCTACATCTTCCCCGCGATCGGCGCCCTCGCGGCGCTGGCGGTGCTCGGCACCTTCGGGCTCGGGAGACGCTGGCACGTCCCGCTCGTGACGGCGCTGGTCGTGGCCATGATCGGGCTCTGCTATGCCGGGCAGCTGATGACGCTCGGAGGCTTCTACACGTGAGCAGCGCCGCAGGCCGGCCCCGCGTGCTGGTGATATGCGCCGGCCCAGTCTCGGAGACGCTGACCGGGGTGGCGATCCGGGCCGTCGAGCTCGCGCGCGTGCTCTCCGAGCACGCCGATGTCACCGTCGCCGGGACCGCGCCCTCGCCGCCGCGCGCGGAGGTGCCGGTCGTGGAGTACAAGCTGCTCGAGAGCCCCCGCCGCTCGGCGCTGGGCGCGCTGATCGCAGAGGCGGACTTCATCGTCGCCCAGCCGCCCTGGCCGATCGTCGCCAGGTGGCTGCGACAGTCCTCCGCGCGGCTGATCTACGACCTCTACGACCCGGAGCCCTTCGAGATCGTCGAGCTGCTGCGCGACCGGCGGCCGCTGCTACGCAGGCTCGTCTACACGTTGACGGTCGATCGCATCCTCGACGCGCTCGCCGACGCGGATCACATCATGTGCGCCTCCGAGAAGCAGCGGGACCTGTGGATCGGCACGCTGCTCGCGGGCCGGCGCATCACGCCGGCGCTCTACGACGGGGACCCGACGCTGCGGCGGCTGATCGACTGCGTGCCCTTCGGGCTGCCGGACGTGCCTCCGGCGGATGACGGCAGCGATCCGATCAGGCGGCGCTTCCCGCAGATCGCGGCCGAGGACGAGGTCGTGCTGTGGAACGGCGGCATCTGGGCGTGGCTCGACGCCGGCTGCGCGATCCGCGCCTTCGAGCAGCTGGCTTCGCGCCGGCCGCAGGCGAAGCTCGTCTTCATGGGCGCGGCGACGCTGCCCGCCGCGCGCGCCGCGGAGCGCGAGGCCCGGGAGCTCGCCGAGCGGCTCGGGCTGCTCGACCGCCAGGTGTTCTTCAACGACGAGTGGGTGGGTTACGAGCAGCGCGCCGGCTGGCTGCTACGGGCGAGCTGCGTGATCTCGACCCACTCCGACCACCTCGAGACGCGGTTCGCGTTCCGCACGCGGATGCTCGACGCGCTCTGGGCCGGGCTGCCGATCGTCTGCACCGCCGGCGACGACTTCGCGGCGCGCGTCGAGCGCGAGCAGCTCGGCGCCGTCGTCCCGCCCGGAGATGAGCGGGCGCTCGCTGACGCGCTGGTCGAGGTCTTGGGCAACGGGGCCGAGCACTACCGGGCCCAGCTCGCGACGGCCGCGGCCCGGCAGACCTGGCCGCGGGTGGCGGCCCCGCTGATCGCGTGGGTGACGCAGCCCGACGCCGAGGCGCCCGCCCACCACACGGAACGAGGTCTCGCCCACCGCATCCGCACGTTCGGCTTCGACGCCGCCCTCGGCACGCTCAGCACGCTCGGGATCTCGCGACGGCCGTCGCTGTGAGGCCGCGGGTCTCGATCGTGGTCGTGGCCTACCGCCTGCGCGAGGAGCTGCTGGCCTGCCTGGACTCGATCGCCGCCGCCGTGGAGGAGCTCGAGCGCGAGCAGGACACGGCGCCGTCGACCGAGCTGATCGTCGTGGACAACGGCGAGCTGGCCGAGCTCGTGCGCGCGCACAGCCCGCAGGCGCGCGTGCTCGAGCCGCACGCCAACCTCGGCTTCGCCGGCGGCGTCCAGCTCGGCATCGAGGCGGCGACGGGCGACTGGATCGCGCTGGTCAACGACGATGCGACGCTCCAGCCGGATGCACTCGTGCGCCTGCTCGAACGGGGCCGATCCGATCCGCGGATCGGGGCGGTCGCAGCCCAGATCCGCTTCGAGCTGGACCCCGGCACGATGAACTCGGCGGGGATCGCCGTCGACTCACTGGGCGTCGCCACCGAGCGCCTCGCGGGCGCGCCGGTCGAAGCGGCGGGCGAGGCATGCGAGGTGTTCGGGGCGAGCGGGTGCGTGGCGCTCTACCGCGCCGAGATGCTCGCGCAGATAGCCGGCTTCGACAGCGAGTTCTTCGCCTACCTCGAGGACGTCGACGTCGCCTGGCGCGCGCGCGCGGCGGGCTGGGAGGCCTTCTACGAGCCCGCCGCCGTCGCCCACCACCGAGGCTCGGCGAGCACCGGCGAGGGCTCGGCGAGGAAGTACCGCCTGGTCGGCCGCAACCGCGTCCGGCTGCTCGCGCGCAACGCCACGACGCGCCAGCTCGCCCGCAACCTGCTCGGCATCCTCCTCTACGACAGCGCCTACATCGCCTACGTGGCGCTGAGCGACCGCACGCTCGCGCCGCTGCGCGGCCGGCTCGCGGGGCTGCGCGGCTGGCGGGCCTCGCGCGCGTCGAACGCCGCGGGCCGGCGCGCGGTCGCGCTGTCCTCGCCGTTGCACAACGCCCGGCGCTCTCTCAGCCAGCACCGCGCCTACGAGCGGGCCGGTGCGCGCCCAGAGCGGGCGTAGGCAAGAACGCTCAGCCCGCGGCGATACGCTGTTCGAGCGCCCGCCGGTCCTCGGCGAGCAGGGCCTGAACGTCCCTGCGCTTCGCGAGCATCCGCGGCAGGCCCTTCAGCGCATCGCGCCAGGCCCGCGCGATCAGGCCGATGCGTCGTTCGCGGGCGGCCATCGCAAAGTTCCACAGCTGGCCGTAGATGAGCTGATGGGCGTGGCGGAGCAGCACCGCCGATGGAAGGCTCTTGGCGATCATCCAGACCGAGTTGCGCCACAGGTGGTAGCGGGTGAAGTCGGTCATCTCGCGCCCGAGCGTCGCGCTGCCCATGTGGTAGACGACGGCGGCGGGGACGTAGCGGCACCCGGATCCGGCCACCTGCGCGCGCAGCGACCAGTCGGAGTCCTCGTAGTAGGCGAAGAAGTCCTCATCGAAGGGGCCGACGCGCCTCAGCGTCTCGGCGCGGTAGATCGCCGCGCCGCCGCAGGCGCCGAAGATCGGCTGCTCGGCGTCGAACTGTCCCTCGTCGCGCTCGCCGTGCCCGCGCCGCCCCGGGAAGCCGGTCCAGGCGAGTACGTCGCCGGCGCCGTCGAACACCGCGCGGTCGTAGAAGTCGAGCAGCTTCGGCGAGGCCGAACCGGCCTCCGGGTATGCGTCGAGCGCCGCGACCAGCCGCTCGATGCAGTCCGGGTCGAGCTCGATGTCGTTGTTCAGAAGCATCACGAGCTCGCCGTCGGCCTCAGCCACGCAGACGTTGAGCGCAGCCGTCACCCCGACGTTGGCCGGCAGCGCGACGACCCGGACCTGCGGCCACTGCGCCGCCAGCCACTCGGCGGTGCCGTCGCTGGAGCCGTTGTCGACCACCAGGACGCTTGAATCTCGATAGCGTTGCCCGGCGATCGATGGGAGCGCTTTCTCGAGCAGATGCCGGCCGTCGTAGGAGAGGACGGCGACCGTCACGCGCGGGGAACCGGCGCCCGACACGTGTTCCTGCTCGCTCACGCGCGAGAGCCTAGCGACTGATCTGTCCCGTGCAGGAAGGGCTGAGTGAAACCCGAGCCGTGCCCGTGGACCCGAGCGCCAGGGAGATCGACGTCGTGATCGTGACCGCGGACACGCGGGACATGGTCCTCGAATGCCTCGCCTCCCTGGAGGGCGTCGAGGGCCTGAAAATCGCGATCGTCGACAACGACTCGCACGACAGAACCGAGGAGGCGGTGCGCTCGCGCTTCGACGCCGTGGCAGTCATCCGCCTCGAACAGAGCACGGGCTTCGCCCGCGCCTGCAACATCGGCGCCGCCACAGGAACCGCGCCGTACGTGCTGTTCCTGAATTCCGACATCGTCGCCAAGCCGGGGTCGGTCGAGGGCCTCCGCGCCGCGCTCGAGGCCGACCCTGGGACGGTCGCCGCGGGCGGGCGACTGGTGGACCCGGGCACCTTTGACACGCAGGCGCGCTACCGGCCGCGCCGCTTCCCGAGCGCGCTCGGCCTGGCCGCGGTCATCAGCGGCGTCGAGGCGCGCTGGCCGGAGAACCCGGTCTCGCGCCGCTACCACGGGCTCGATCTTCGCGAGGACGTGACACAGGCGGTGGCGCAACCGGCCGCCGCGGCACTGATGGTCAGACGGGACGCGTTCGATCGCGTCAACGGCTTCGACGAGCGGTTCTGGTTCTGGTTCGAGGACTCCGACCTGCTCCAGCGTCTCAGCCGGCTCGGCCGTGTGCTGTGGGTGCCGACCGCGCCGTTCGAGCACCTCGGCGGCGCCAGCTTCAGCAGGTGGGACCGCGTCACGGAGATCCGCTCCCTCTACCACGGCATGCTCCACTACTCCGACGCCCATTTCGGGTGGCCCGGTCGCCTGCTCGTCGGTGGCCTGACGGTTGCGGTCAGCGAGACCTGGTCGCTGTTGCTGCGGCGCAGCCGCCCGGATGAGGCGCGGGCCTGGCGCGAGGTGCGCCGCGCGGGCTGGAGGCTGCTGAGGAAAGGCGAGGTACCCGCGATCGCGGGCGCCTCATGACGCCGGACGGCTCGCATCGATGACGACGGCGAAGCCGTTGCCCACTTTGTCGTCGGGGTCCTGCGAGTCGATCACCGACAAGCCGGCCGCCTCGCACATCTGCACGAACGTCTCGCGGTTCCACACGCTCCAGTGGCGGTCCTCCTCTGCGGTGAAGCCCCGGCGATGGCGGTCGATGAGCTCGTCGATCGCGGTCAACGGACGCTCGGCGTCGAACGTCCGGTCGCGGTGCGGCACGACCGCCACCACGTAGCGGCGCGCGACGCGGACCCACTCATATAAGGCCTTGAGCGGGTCGGGGAAGTGCTCGATCACATGCGCGGAGAAGACGAAGTCGTAGCTGTCGTCGGCGAACGGCAGCGCGTCCCCCGGCGCCACGACGTCGACCGGCGCGATGCGGCCGGCCATGCGCAGCTCGTGGCGCTTGTAGATCGTGTCGTCGGAGGGGTAACGGTCGACGTTGATCGCGGCGAGGTAGTACGGGTTGTGACTCGAGGCGCCGATCTCGACGCCTTGCAGGCCGTCGAGATAGGAGGAGACGAACCGCGAACGGCGTTTTCGCAGGAGCCGCCAGGCGGTCATCGCGCGCGAGACCGGCTGAGCGAGCGCATCGACGAGCCGCTTCGGAAGCAGGGCGGCCCCGCGGCGCGCGAGAGAGTTCATCCGCGCCTGCCCGCACCCGGCGAGATCTCCTCCGCCATCCGCGCGCGCCACCACTCGACGGTCTCGCGCAAGCCCTCGGCGAGGTCGACCCGAGGCGTGAAGCCGACCTCCGCGCTGAGCCGCTCCGTCGCCGCGACCAACCGCTGCGGCTCTCCCGCGCGGCGCGGCAGCGCCCCGAGACGCAGCAGCTCCGGGCGCCCGCTGGCCGCCGCGAGCGACTCCAGCACCGTGCGGATCGGGACGGCCTCGCCGGAGGCCACGTTCACCGGGCCCTCGACGCCGCTGCCCAGCAGCGCGACGAGCCCGGCCGCGACGTCCTCGACGTGCATGAGGTCGCGGATCTGCTCGCCGTCGGTCGTCTCGGCCGGCTCCCCCGCCAGCAGGGCCGTGGTGACGAAGGGCACCAGCCGGCGCGCATCCTCGCCCGGCCCGTAGAGCAGGAACACCCTCCCCCAGGCGAGACTGAGGCCGCAGGCGCGCGCATATGCCTCGCTGACGGCGCGCGCTGCATCCTTCGCGACCCCGTACATCGTCCCCGGCCTCGTCGGCGTCGCCGGGCCGGCCGGCCCTGCGAGCTCGCGGCAGCGCTCGTACTCGTGCTCCCAGTCGTACTCGGCGCAACTGCCCGCGATCACGGCGCGACGGCCCCCCGAAACCGCGAAGCGGCTGAGCAGGCGCAAGGTGGCCGCCACCCAGTCTGAGTTCTCCGGCGCGGTCCAGAAGCGGCCATGCTCCGCGTACCAGGCGAGATGCAGCAGGTGCTCGGGGGCGACCTCCTCGATCACACCCGCCGTTTGGCGGTCATCGAGCAGATCGGCGGCGTGCCAGCTCACCCGCTCCTCCGTGCCGGGTTCCCGGGCGAGGGCGTGCACCTCGTATCCTGCCGCGAGAAGATGGCCGATCGCGCGCGAGCCGAGAAACCCGGTTGCCCCGGTCAGCAGGACGCGGCCGCGGGCAGAATCCACCTCAGCCGTCGCTCCGGTCCTGTCCTGGGGCTCTCACCGGCAGCAGGATATTCGAGAGCGGATCGGCGCTGATCTCATGCGGTTCTCGATCCTGCTACCCACTCGCAACCGGCTCGAGTACCTGAGGCTCGCGGTCGAGTCGGTGATGCGCCAGTCCTTCGAGGACTGGCAGATCGTGATCTCCGACAACTGCTCCGAGCAGGACGTGCAGGGCTACGTCTCCTCGCTCGGGGATCCGCGGGTGCTCTACCGCCGGACCGAGCGCCCGGTCGCCGTGACCGAGAACTGGAACCGCGCGCTCGCCCTCAGCGAGGGCGAGTACGTGCTGATGCTGGGCGACGACGACGCGATCCTCGACGGCTACCTGGAGCGCATGGACGCGCTCGCCCGGCAGTTCTCCTCGCCCGACGTGGTCTACACGAAATCGCTTCTCTTCACGTACCCCGATGTCGACCCGGCGCACGCCGGCGGCTCGTTGATGGATCACGGTTGCGCATCCTTCTTCGTCGGTGCGAGCGCGCCGTTCGTCCTCGGGCGCTCGGAGGCGATCGCGGTCGTGCAGGCCGCGATGACGTTCCGCCTGCGCTTCGACTTCAACGCCCAGTTCGGGCTGATCCGCCGCGAGCTGATCGAGTCGCTCGCGCGCTGGGGCGACTTCTACCAGTCCGAGTTCCCCGACTACTACTCGATGAACGCGGCCTTCCTGCACGCGCGCAGGATCGTCGTCGACCCGCAGCCCGGCGCCGTGATCGGAGTCACCCCGAAGTCATATGGCTTCTTCCACGCCAATCAACGCGAGGCCGAGGGCAGGGCCTTCCTGGAGGCCTCGACCAACACGCAGTCGGTGGGCACGAACATCAACGTCGGCTGGCTCAGCGCAATGGAGGCGCTCGAAAGGGGCCCGGCAGGCGAGCTGGGCCTGTCGGTGGACCGGCGCCGTTACCGCCTCGTGCAGGCGGCCTACGCGCACGAGCGCTACCGCGCGCACGCGATCGGCCGGGACGAACTGCGCAACGTGGAGAAGCAGCTGCCGCTTCACGAGCGCCTCGGCTACCGCCTCGCGAGCAGGGCGATCGGCCTGTTGCAGCGTTGCCTGCCGGCGAGTGTGCAGAACCTCAGGATGCGGGTCACCCAGCGGATGCTGGGGCAGATCCCGCCGGTGGCCGAACCTCCGGCCGAGACCTCGTTCAACGACGTCCTCGACGTCCTCGCCAGCCGGTCAGGGACGCAGTCGCGCCTGCAGGCGCTCCGGTAGCACCGCCGAGAGCTCGCTCGGGAGAGCGCGCGTCAGCACGATCGTCCCCGCGAACAGGGTCATCGAGATCGCGAGACGCACCACCGCCGGCAGGCCGGTCAGGGCAAGCGGCGCGAGCCCGAGCGCGGCGGCGAGGATCACGCGCGGTACCACGCGCAGCGGCGGCCTCAGCTCGGGGCGCCCGTGGATCACGCACCAGGCGCAGGCCAGGGCGAGGCCGATCTCGGCGAGGCCGGTGCCGATCGCCGCGCCGCGGGCGCCGTCCGCGAGCACGAGCAGCGCGACGACCCCCGCATTGGCGGCGAGCGCGAGCAGGTTGACGATCAGGATCTGCCGGAAGAGGCCGAGCCCGAGCATCCCGTTTCCCCACACCGCGCTGACGAACATCGCTCCGAGCCCTATCCCCTGCCACGCGAGGATGTGACCGGCGGCGTGGAAGGCGCTGCCGCCGAGCAGGGCGATCGCCAGGGGCGCGCCCACGGCGATCACGACGGCCAGCCCCACACCGACGACGAGCGCCACCTCGAAGACGCGGCCGAGCGCGTAGCCGAGCCGCGCGCGATCTTCGTGCGCCGCGCGCGCGAAGATCGGGAAGGCGGCGCTCGCCAGGAGCGCGGGCACGGCCGTGAGGACTTCGACGATCCTGAACGAGGCACTGAAGTAGCCGAGCTGGGTGGAGCTCGAGAGCGCCGAGACGAGCAGGATCGAGACGCGCGCATAAAGCGTCGCCGCGGCCACCGCCGCCGAGTACGGCAGCACCGCCGCCATCCAGCTGCGCCAGCGCTTGCGGTCGAACAGCGGCCTCATCGCGCGGCGCCCCCGCACCACCCGCACGGTCAGCACGAGCACAACGACGCCGACCGGGATCGAGACCGCCAGGAACGGGAGCAGGGTCGCGCCGAGCAGGACCAGGAGCAGGATCACGAACGTGTTCAGCACCTGGCGCACCAGTTCGAAAACCGACGTCCAGCCGAGCCGGAGTTCGACGACGAGCGGCATCGCGAAGTTGTCCTGGGCGGCCTGCAGCAGCAGCCCCAGGCCGGCGAGCGCGACGCCGGCGGCGATCGTCGTCGAGTAGCCGAGGCCGGCGATGACCGTCATCACGACCACGCCGACGACGGTCAGCACGAGGCGCAGCCCGAGCAGCTCCTGCGCCAGCCGCCAGCGCTGGTCGAGCGGGCTGGTCGAGATCTCGCGCACGCCGACGGCCGTCAGCCCGAGATCCGAGAGGGCGGCGACGATCGCCACGAGCGCCATCGCGATGCCGTATTCGCCGGTCGTCTCCACGCCGAGATGGCGGAACAGCAGCGCGGCGGAGACGGCTCCGGCCAGCGCGCCGACGATGTAGCCGCCGACGCGGAAGGCGCCGCCCCGCACGGCCGCCGGGCCCGCGGCCGCCGTGCCGAGCACGTCGTGGTCGCGCTGCGCTGATGCGCTCACCGGCTCCCTCGTCCGCGATCGTGTCGCGCAGAGAGTGGGGCCACCGCCATCAGGAGGGATCCTACGCCCGGGTCCAGTGGACTCAGGAGGGCAGCTCGCGCACCGGCCGCGCGGGCGCGCCGACGACGACGGTGCGCGGCGCGACATCGTCGGCGACGACGCTGTTGGCACCGACGACGGCCCCCGCGCCGATCGTCACACCGGGCAGGACGACGACGTTCTGGCCGAGCCAGGCGCGGTCGCCGATCTCAACGGGTTCGACCTTTTCGAGCGGCTGCTCGAAGATCGGCACGTCGGGCTCCATTACGCCGTGGATGTGATCGGCGATGTAGACGTTGCGACCGAGCAGCACCGCGCGCCCGAGACTGACGCGCTCGGCGGCCGAGAGCACGCACAGGCCCGACATCCGGGTGCGATCGCCGATCTCCAGCGCTGCCTGCTCGCTGGCGACATAGAGCCAGCCTCCCGCCCCGATGTGGACGCGCTCGCCGAGCCGGATGCGGTCGGGACGGTAGACCTCGAGCGGAGGCACGAGGCGGGTGCCGGGCCCGCAGCTCTGGAAGGCCGGCGCCATCAGCCGCGAGAACGCTCTCGCCTGTACGTCCCGCCAGAGGCTGTACCAGGTGATGAAGCTCATGCCGGGAGGTCCGGGTATGAGGC
>CAVZIR010000003.1:0-3538534 GCA_963775385.1 uncultured Solirubrobacteraceae bacterium
CGTCGCGTCGAATTAAACCACATGCTCCGCTGCTTGTGCGGGCCCCCGTCAATTCCTTTGAGTTTTAGCCTTGCGGCCGTACTCCCCAGGCGGGCAACTTAATGCGTTAGCTTCGACACGGGGGGAGTCGACACCCCCCACATCTAGTTGCCATCGTTTACAGCGTGGACTACCAGGGTATCTAATCCTGTTTGCTCCCCACGCTTTCGCGTCTCAGCGTCAGTCACGTCCCAGCGAGCTGCCTTCGCCATTGGTGTTCCTCCTGATATCTGCGCATTTCACCGCTACACCAGGAATTCCACTCGCCCCTTCCGGACTCTAGCCCGACAGTATCCACCGGCATTCCAGGGTTGAGCCCTGGACTTTCACAGCGGACTGGTCGGGCCGCCTACACGCTCTTTACGCCCAATAATTCCGGACAACGCTTGCACCCTACGTATTACCGCGGCTGCTGGCACGTAGTTAGCCGGTGCTTCTTGTGAAGGTACCGTCACCCCGTACGGCTGTTCACCGCCGAGGCTTCGTCCCAACTGAAAGGGGTTTACAACCCGAAAGCCGTCTTCCCCCACGCGGCGTTGCTGCGTCACGCTTTCGCGCATTGCGCAAGATTCCCCACTGCTGCCTCCCGTAGGAGTCTGGGCCGTGTCTCAGTCCCAGTGTGGCTGATCGTCCTCTCAGACCAGCTACCCATCGAAGCCTTGGTGAGCCGTTACCTCACCAACAAGCTAATGGGCCGCGGGCCCATCTCGATGCGGAGGCCGAAGCTTCCTTTCCCCTTGCGGGCACATCCGGTATTAGCCCGAGTTTCCTCGGGTTGTCCCGGTCATCGAGGCAGGTAACCCACGTGTTACTCACCCGTTCGCGGCTCTGCCCCAGGGCAAGCCCTGGTTCGTCGCTCCACTTGCATGTGTTAAGCACGCCGCCAGCGTTCGTCCTGAGCCAGGATCAAACTCTCCGTGAAGAACTTCACAGAAAGCCTGTCATGGAGTGCCTGCGCCTTGCGGCGCCGGCGGCCGGGACCTATACACGTGGGTCCCGAACCATGACGGGGTACTTCTCTACTTGACTCTTTGCCGCCCCACGCGAACGTACGAGACGCTCCCGCGGACGGGTCGAACCTGGACGCACACCACGATCCCTTCGGATCGTAGATGCGCATGCTGTTGAGTTTTCAAAGACCGTCGAGCCTTCTCGAAGGGACATCCTTCAGAGGAAACCGATCCGACCCAGCGCCCTAAGGCGGTTGAGGGCCGACGAAGGAGTATAGCGCGCAGGAACCTCCGGTGCCCAGGGCACCACCACTTGTGCGGACCTGGCCGCCCAAGCGAGCCTGCTGCTCGGAGCAGAGTAGCCGACCGGCAGGCGGAACCCCGTGTGCGGCCTTCCAGCGCGGCGTGGGCCGGCGCTCGGCGCGCGCCCTACCGGCCCGTCGCGCCGCGACGGCGCGGCGGCGAACGCGGGGCGACTCAGCCGCGGCGCAGCCGGCGGAAGCGCCGCCGGCCGACGCGCAGGACCTCGCCGTCGGCCGTGGCCACGTCGAGATCCTGATCGTCGGCGCCGAGCTGGCGCTCGCCGAGCCAGACCCCGCCCTGCTCGAGCAGGCGCCGGGCCTCCGAGCGCGAGATGCCGAACTCGCCGGAGATGAGGGCCGGCACGTGCACGGTGCCCTCGGCGGGGAGCGTCGCGTCCTCGATCTCCGCCGGAAGCTCCCGCTGCGCGAACACGCGATCCCATTCCTCCTCCGCGCGATCGGCGGCCTCGGGCGAGTGCAGCCACGACACGAGCTCCCGCGCGAGGGCGCGCTTGGCGTCGCGCGCCGAGCTGCCGGCGAGCCCGCCGACGTCGCGCGGGGCGCCGCCCGGCGTGCGCGGGTCGACGAGCAGCCGGTAGTACTCCTCCATCGCCTCGTCGGGGATCGCCATCGTCTTGCCGAACATCTCCCCGGGCTCGTCGGTCACGCCGATCTGGTTTCCGAAGGACTTCGACATCTTCCGCGTGCCGTCGGTCCCGACCAGGATCGGCATCGTCATCACCGCCTGCTGCGGTCGCCCGTAGTGGCGCTGGATGTCGCGGCCCAACAGGAGGTTGAACTTCTGGTCGGTCCCCCCCAGCTCGACGTCCGCATCGACGGCGACCGAGTCGTAGCCCTGCAGGAGCGGGTAGAGCAGCTCGAGCATCGAGATCGGCTCTTTCGCCGCCCATCGTTTGGCGAAGTCCTCCCGCTCCAGCAGCTGGGCGGCAGTGGTCGTCCTCACCAGCCCCAGCAGGTCGGTCATCGGCATGTCGAGCCATTCCCGGTTGAAGCGCACTTCGAGCCTGCGCGGGTCGTCGTCGAGGATGCGCATAGCCTGGTCCTGGAAGGTGGCGGCGTTCGCGTCGATCTCCTCCGCGCTCAACATCGGGCGCAGCGCCGAGCGCCCCGAGGGATCGCCGACCCTCGCCGTGTAGTCGCCGATGATCAGGACGACGAGGTGTCCTGCGTCCTGGAACTCGCGCAGCTTTCCGAGCACGACCGCATGGCCCAGGTGGATGTCGGGCGCCGTCGGGTCGATACCGAGCTTCACGCGCAAGGGCCGGCTCTGCTCGGAGGCCTCCGCCAGCTTCTCCGCGAGCGCACCCGCGGGCAGCGAATCGACCGCGTTCGCGGCCAGCCTGGCGGCAAGCTCGGCGGCCGCGGACGTGTCCTCTGGCATCGGGCGCAATGCTAGACTCTCGCCGGCGCGAGGGGCCGTCGATGCCGCGCGCACACCGCGGCCGAGCGCCGTCGGGTGCACGCCGTCCGGGTGCTCCGGCCGCGCTCAGGGGGTCCCGCGCCAGACGCTGCCGATGAGCGCCACTGTTTCCCCCGACATCCCTGCCGAATCCGCTGCGGCCGCGCCGAAGCCGAGGCTGAAGCGCCTTCGGCTCGCCGCGATCCTCCTTGCCGTCGCCCTGCTCGGGCTCGTCTCGTTCGTGTTCGGCCTGTTCGTCTCGGTCGCCTCGGACCTGCCCTCGCTCGAACGCTTCGCGCAGATCAAGGACGCGCAGAGCTCGCAGCTCCTCGACGACCTGGGCCACCCGATCGGGGTGCTCAGCCAGCAGAACCGCGTGATCCTCTCCCCCGGCCAGATCCCGCAGATGGTCAAGGAGTCGGTGATCTCGATCGAGGACAAGCGCTTCTACACGAACAGCGGCATCGACGTGCGCGGGATCGCCCGCGCGTTCGTCCAGGACGTGCTCCACAAAGGCAGCGTGCAGGGCGCCTCGACGATCGAGCAGCAGCTGATCAAGAACTTCCTCCAGGCGCAATCGCACCGCACGATCTTCGAGAAGCTCAGGGAGGCGGCGCTTGCCTACCAGCTCGCCCACAAGTGGTCGAAGGACAAGATCGTCACGGCCTACCTGAACACCGTCTACTTCGGCAACGGCGCCTACGGGATCGAGGCTGCCGCCCAGACCTACTTCGGTCACGACGTCAACCACGAAGGCTGCGGCATGCCGGGGCACGAACTGTGCGTGCAGCAGCTCCAGCCCTGGGAGGCGGCGCTGCTGGCCGGGATCATCCAGAACCCCACGGCCTGGGATCCGACGACGCACCCCGCAGCCGCGCTCGAACGGCGCAACACGGTGTTGCGCCAGATGTACCAGCAGGGCTACCTCTCCCGCGCCGTCTACGAGGAAAGCGTCAAGCAGTCACTGCCCTCCCCGCACGAGGTCCGGGCGCCGGAGGTGCCCACTGTGGAAGGCGTCGACACCGGGTACTTCGACAGCTGGGTGGGCCAGCAGGTCGTGGAACGCTTCGGGGCGGCACGCGCGTTCGAGGGCGGGCTGAAGATCCGCACCACGCTCGACCTCGGCATGCAGCGCGCAGCCGAACAGGCCGTCAACAACTATCTCGCCTACCCCGGCGGGCCGACCGCCTCGCTCGTCGCGATCGAAAACTCGACCGGCGAGGTGCGCGCGATGGTCGGCGGGCGCGACTACAACTCGAGCCCGTTCAACATCGCGACCGAGGGCGAGCGCCAGCCGGGATCGTCCTTCAAGCCCTTCGACCTCGCCGCCGCGCTCGAGGCCGGCATCTCGCCCGACTCGGTCTGGAGCTCGAAGGTCAAGACCTTCATCGTCCCGAACACCAACGGCACCGAAAAATTCGTCGTCCACAACGACGAAGGCGCCTACTCCGGATCGAACACGCTGACCGGGGCGACGGCCTTCTCGGACAACTCGATCTTCGCCGAAGTCGGGCTCAAAGTCGGCACGCACAAGATCGCGCTGCTCGCGCACCGGATGGGCATCACCACGCCGCTCTCGACCAACCCGGCGATGACGATCGGCGGCCTCACCGTCGGCGTCACACCGATCGATATGGCCCACTCGTATGAGACGCTCGCGCACGGCGGCGAGCGCGTGACCGGCTCGATGGCACTCGCGGGCGAACCGGTCGGCATCCAGGAAGTCGACGCCGGCAGCCACGCGTTGCCGAGCGGTGCCCACCACGAAGTCAACCGGGTCCAGGCGAAGCGCGTGCTGCCCACGTCGGTCGCGCAGACCGAGACCTCGATGCTCGAAACCGTGATCCAGTACGGCACCGGCAAGGCCGCTGCGATCGGGCAGTTCGCGGCGGGCAAGACGGGCACCACCTCCAACTACGGCGATGCCTGGTTCGTCGGCTGGGATTCGAAGTACACCGTCGCCGTGTGGGTCGGCTACCCCAACAAGCTGATCCCGATGGAACACGACTTCAACGGCGGACCGGTTCTCGGCGGCACGTTCCCCGCGCTGATCTGGCACGACTTCATGACCTCGGCGCTCCAGATCGACAAGACGCGCTCAGAAGAAGCCGCGGCGAAAGGGAAGGTCTCGGGCGGCGCCGGCAGCGGCGAAGGAGCCGAAACCGAATCGTCCGGCGCCTCGACCGAAGAAGCAGCCTCCTCCGCGGCGGGCGGCGGCGGCTCGCACTCCAGCTCGAAGTCCGCGACCCCCGCGCCGAGCTCCGGGCACACCGAAAGCCAGTCCACGCCCGCGGGCGGCGAAGGCGGGAGCGCCCCGGCGACTCCTGCGAAGGAAGCCCCGGCCCCCGCGGCACCGACCCACGAAGCGACGCCGCCGAGCGAACCCTCGACGCCTTCCCCGTCGCCGACGGGCGGCGTCAGCCCTAACGGCTAGCGGGCGCGGGCGCTAGCCGCTCGCGCCACGGCCATGGCCGGGAGACGTTGCGGTTGCCGGTCGCCGAGAAGCGCCAGGGCAGCTCCTCGGCCTTCGTGATGCCGACGCGCGGCGCGCTCGCGAGCACGGCCGGCGCGGGCCCTTCGCGCGGCAGGATCGCGATCTCCGCGTCGAGCGGGCTTCCGTTCAGATCGAGGTCGATCCCGAGCGCCTGCGTCAGCCGGCCCGGCCCGGAGCACAGATCGGTCTCCGCCACCACGCCGCGGCGCTCGCGCATCAGCTCGATCCCTGCCGAGGGGGCGAGCGCACGGATCAGGACCGCCGCGCCGACGCCCTCGGGCTCGCACACGGCGTTCAAGAGCGCGTGAATGCCGTAGGAGCGGTAGATGTAGGCGAACCCCGGTGGCCCGAAGATGGTCCGGGTCCGAGGGGTCAGCCCGATGTAGGCGTGACAGGCGGGCTCTTCCTCGTGGTAGGCCTCGGTCTCGACGATCACGCCGGCCGTCTCGCCGTGCACGACCGTGCAGCCGACCAGCTCCGGCGCGACCGCCAGCACCGGCCGGGCGTAGAACTCAGGTCCGAGCGGCTCCACCCAGGACCCGCTCGGCGAGCTCGATCTGCTCGGCCAGACGTGGAGAACCGGTGCCGCCCTCGGACACCTTCGACTCGAGCCAGGACTCCGAGGAGAGGACGCTTCTGAACTCCTGCTCGTTCGCGGCGAGCAGCTCGTTGTGCGCCGCGAGGTCCTCCGCGCTCAGCTGCGAGAGCGAGCGATGAGAGTCGACGGCGGTCCGGACGAGGCCGGCGACGACCCCGTGCGCCTCACGGAAGGGCATCCCGAGCCGCACGAGCAGGTCGGCGACGTCGGTGGCCGCGATCAGCTCCTCGGACGCCGCCACGCGCATCCGCTCCCGATCGAAGCGCACGCCGGCGACCATGCCGCGCGCCGCGGCCAGGATCAGGCCCAGTGTGTCGTCGGCGTCGAAGAGGTGCTCCTTGTCCTCCTGCAGGTCCTTGTTGTAGGTCAGCGGCAGCGCGTGGATCACGCCGTGCATCGCGGCCAGGTGGCCGGCAAGCCGAGGTGCCTTGGCCCGCAGCAGCTCGGCCGCGTCGGGGTTCTTCTTCTGGGGCATGATCGAGGAGCCGGAGCTCCATGCGTCGGGAAGCTCGCAGAAGCCGAACTCGCTGCTCGACCAGAGCACGAGCTCGGCGCCGAGCCGGGAGAGGTGCGTGGCGCACGTCGTCGCCGCCGCCAGGTAATCGAGGACGAAGTCGCGCCCGGACACCGCGTCGATCGAGTTCGGCGCGACCTCCTCGAAGCCGAGCCGCTCCGCCAGCATCCGCCGGTCGGTGTCGAAGTTGACGCCCGCCAGCGCGCCCGAGCCGAGCGGCAGGCGTCCCGCCTGACGGCGTGCGAACTCGAACCGCTGCCGGTCGCGGTCGAGCATCCAGAAGTACGCGAGCAGGTGATGGCCGAGGTAGACCGGCTGGGCCCGCTGCAGGTGCGTGTAGCCCGGCATCGCCCAGTCCGCGTGCTCGCGCGCGCGCTCCAGCAGCACCGCCATCAGCTCCGTGCACGCGCGCTCGGCGCGCTCGGCCGCATCCCGCGTGTACATCGAGAGATCGGTGACCACCTGGTCGTTGCGCGAGCGGGCAGTGTGCAGGCGCCCTCCGACCGGGCCGGCGATCTCGGTCAGCCGTCGCTCGATCGCCATGTGGATGTCTTCATCGCCCGGCAAGAATCCGAACGTGCCGCCGCGCAGCTCGGCCTCCACGGCATCGAGCCCGGCCAGCAGCGCGTCGCGGTCCTCCTCGGCGATGATCCCGCGGGCCGCGAGCATCTCGGCGTGCGCGCGCGACTGCGCGATGTCTTGCGGCCAGAGCCGGCGGTCGAAGCCGAGCGAGGTGTTCAGCCGCGCGAAGTCCGGGTCCTGGGGCTCGTGGAAGCGCGACACGGGCGCTGATCCTACGCCGGGGCGCCCGCGAGCACCGCGCGGAGCTCGTGCGCCACCCGTTCGACCTGACCCTCGGTCATCTCGGGGAAGAACGGCAGCGCGATCGAGCGCGCGGCGACGTCCTCGCAGACGGGGAACTCGCCCTCGCGGTGCCCGAAGCGCTCGCGGTAGAAGGTCATCAGGTGGATCGCGGGCAGGTAGGGCTTGCTCTGGATGCCGCGCCGGCCGAGCGCGCGGATCGTCTCGTCCCGGTCCATTCCGTGCGGCAGCTGCACGACGAACACGAACCAGCCGCGCTGCGCTCTGCCCTGGTTCTCGCAGGGGAGCGTGAGCCCCTCGATGCCGGCGAGCGCCCCACGGTAGAGAGCTGCGACCCGGCGGCGCGCCGGCACCGTCTCCCCCAGCCGCTCGACCTGCGCGATCCCGATCGCGCATGCGATGTCCGAGAGCCGGTAGTTGAAGCCCAGCCGGTCGTGGTCGAGCCAGTCCATGTCCGGGGCCCGGCCCTGGTTGCGCTCGGAGTCGATCCGCTCCTTCATCGCAGCCTCGCCCATCGTGATCATCCCGCCCTCCCCCGTCGTCATCTGCTTGTTCGCGTAGAAGGCGAAGACGGCAGGGTTCTCGCGCGCGCCGACCTCGCGCATGTTCTCGTAACGGGCGGCGAGCGCCTCGCAGGCGTCCTCGACGATGCCGAGGCCATGGCGGCTCGCGAGGCCGTCGAACGCATCCATGTCGGCGGGGTAGCCGAAGATGTGCACCGGGAGCAGCGCCTTCGTGCGCTCCGTGACGGCCGCGGCGGCCGCCTCGGGGTCCAGGCAGAGCGTCACCGGATCGATGTCCGCGAAGACGGGCCGCGCGCGCTCGAACACGACAGCGTTCGCCGAGGCCACGAACGAGAACGGGCTGGTCACGACCTCGTCCCCGTCCTCGACGCCGACCGCACGCAGCGCAAGGTGAAGGCCGGCGGTGCCGCTGCTGACGGCGCTCGCGTGGCGGGCGCCGACCATCTCGCCGAAGAGGAGCTCGAACTCGGCGAGCTTCGGCCCCAGCGAGAGCCGGCCAGAGCGCAGCACCTCGACGACGGCCCGCTCCTCCGCCTCGCCCAGGACCGGTTTGGCGAGGGGAACCGGCTCGGCGCTCACGTCGCCTCGCCGCCGGCCGGGACGGCCCTCGAGCCCTCCCCGGCCTGCGGACGGCGGCCCGGCTGCATGCCGTACTCGAGGGAGTCGACCAGCGCATCCCACGACGCCGCGATCAGGTTCTCCGAGACGCCGATCGAGCCCCACACTTCGTGACCGTCGGAGGCGTCGATCAGCACCCGCGTGACCGCGCCGGTGCCGTGGCTCTCGTCGAGGATGCGGACCTTGAAGTTCACGAGCTCGATGTCGCGCAGGTGCGGGTGCAGCTCGCCGATCGCATCCCGCAGCGCGGCGTCGAGCGCGTTGACCGGGCCGTTGCCCTCGGCGGTTCGCACGAAGCGCTCGCCGCCCAGCCAGACCTTGATCGTGGCCTCGGTCGCGACCTTCCCGTCCGCGCGCTTCTCGACCAGCACCCGCCATGACTCGAGGCGGAACAGCGGCTCGTACTCGCCGGCCTCCTTGCGCATCAACAGCTCCAGCGAGCCATCGGCCGCCTCGAACTGGAAGCCCTCGTGCTCCAGCTCCTTGACGCGGCCGAGCACGCGCTGCGCCAGCTCGTCTCCCCCGCCGATCCCGGCCTCGGCGGCCTTCTCGGCGATCGTCGCCCGGCCCGAGAGCTCGGATACGAGCACGTCGCGCGAGTTGCCTATCGCGGCCGGATCGACGTGCTCGAAGGTGCTCGCGTCGGCCTGGATGCCGGCGGCATGCAGGCCGGCCTTGTGAGCGAACGCGTGCTTGCCGACGTATGGCTGGGCGGGATCGGGCGCGCGGTTCAGGAGCTCATCCACGAAGTGCGCGGTCTCGGTGAGTCGCGCCAGCCGCTCGGCCGCCAGAACCTGCACTCCCATCTTCAGCTGCAGGTCGGCGATGATCGTGATCAGGTTGGCGTTGCCGGTGCGCTCGCCGATCCCGTTCACCGTGCCCTGGACCTGGGTCGCGCCGGATTCCAGGGCGGTCAGAGAGTTGGCGACCGCGCAGCCCGAGTCGTCGTGGCAGTGGATGCCGAGCGCCGCGCCGGGAAGCGCTTCGCGGACGACTGCGAGCGCCGTCCTGATCTGAGGGGGCAGCGAGCCTCCGTTGGTGTCGCAGAGGACGAGGCGCTCCGCGCCGGCCTCGGCGGCGGCTCGCAGGCAGTCCAGGGCGTAGCCCGGGTCCAGCGCGAAGCCGTCGAAGAAGTGCTCGGCGTCGAGCAGGACGCGCTTGCCCTCGCCGACGAGGAAGCCGACGGAGTCGGCGATCATCGCGAGGTTCTCCTCGCGGCTGGCGCGCACGACCTTCTCGACGTGCAGCACCGAGGCCTTGCCGACGAGCGTGCACACGGGCGCGAACGACTCCGCGAGCACTCGCAGCCCCTCGTCGCTGCCGGCCGGGGTGTCGCGACGGCGCGTCATGCCGAAGGCGACGATCTCGGCGCCGGCGAGCCGCTCCCCTGCGAGCAGCGAGAACAGCTCCTGCTCCTTCGGGTTCGACGCCGGGAAGCCGGCCTCGATCATGTGGACGCCGAGCTCGTCCAGCGCGTGGACGACGCGGAGCTTCTCGGCGGCGGTGAGCGTCATGCCGCCGCCGCCCATGCCATCGCGCAGGGTCGCGTCGTACAGCTCGATGCGGGTGGGGTCGGGGCTCATTCGGGGGGTTCCTTTCAGGCTTGTGGTGACGGGCGGCGGGACGGGATCTGCGACCGGCCGCGCGGCGTCGCCGCCTAGCCGGTCGCCCCGGTAATTCGCTCGCCCGCGGGCGCCTCGCCCGAGGGCGTCTCCAGGTCGCGCGGGCGCACCACGTCGAGCCACTCGTGGTAGTGCTCTGAGCGCCCGTGGATCGCGTCGTCGAACGCGGCGCCGAGGACCTTCGTGATCTCACCGGGCGTGCCGGCCAACCCCTCCGGGGTCGGTGCCCCGACCGGGTGGTCGTCGATCTCCACCACCGGGACGAGCTCTGCCGCCGTGCCGGTCATGAAAACCTCGTCGGCGAGGTAGAGCTCCGCGCGGCCGACGTCGCGCTCGCTGACCGTGTAGCCGAGGTCGCGTGCGATCTGGATCACCGAGCGGCGCGTGATCCCGTCGAGGATCGAGTTGCTCTGCCCGGGCGTTACGATCTCGCCGTCGCGCACGAGATAGATGTTCTCGCCCGTGCCCTCGCACACATAGCCGTTGTCGTCCAGCAGGATCGCCTCCTGGTAGCCGGCCTTCACCGACTCGATCTTGGCGAGCACGCTGTTCAGGTACTGGCCGGAGGCCTTCGCGTGCGGGATCAGCGAATCCGGGCTGATCCGGCGCCAGGAGGAGACCTTCGCGCGGATGCCGTTGGCCTTGCCCTCCTCGCCGAGGTAGGCGGCCCACTCCCAGCAGGCGATCGTGACATCGACGTTGCAGTCCAGCGGGTTCAGACCCATCTGGCCGTAGCCGCGGAAGATGATCGGGCGGATGTAGCACGAGCGCAGGCCGTTGCGCGCGACCAGCTCGAGCGTCGCGGAGCGGATCTGCTCGGCCGTGTAAGGCACCGGCATGTAGTACAGCTCGGCCGAGCGCAGCAGGCGATCGACGTGCTCGGCGTTGCGGAACACGGCGGGACCCAGCTCGGTGTCGTAGCAGCGGACCCCCTCGAAGACGCCGGTGCCGTAGTGCAGGCCGTGCGTCAGGACGTGGACCTTGGCGTCCTCCCAGGCGACGAAGTCTCCGTTCATCCAGATGAGGTCGGTGGGGTCCACTTTTCCTTGCTCCTACTCGAGGTTGTCGAGCACCGTTCGAGTCGCCTGCGCCGTTCCCTCTGTCCCGCCCAGATCGGCGGTGCGCAGGCCCCCGTCCAGTGCGCGTTGCACCGCCGATTCTACAGCCGCCGCCTCGCTTTCCAAGCCGAGGCCGTGGCGCAGCATCAGCGCCGCCGAGAGGAACATCGCAAGCGGATTCGCGATCCCCTGGCCCGCGATGTCGGGCGCGGAGCCGTGCACCGGCTCGAACAGGCCCGGGCTCGCCCTCGGCTCCCAGCGAGGCGCTCGGCAGCATCCCGATCGAGCCCGTGAGCATCGCCGCCTCGTCGGAGAGGATGTCCCCGAACAGGTTCTCGGTCAGGATCACGTCGAAGTGCCGCGGCGAGGAGACGAGCTGCATGGCGGCGTTGTCGACGAGCACGTGCTCGAGCTCGATGTTCGGGAACTCCTGCGAGTGCACGCGCATCACGGTCTCGCGCCACAGCCGGCTCGTCTCGAGCACGTTCGCCTTGTCGACGCTCGAGACACGCGAGCGCGCGGCGCGGAAGCCGACGCGCGCGATCCGCTCGATCTCCTCGACGGTGTAGGCGCACAGGTCGCTGCGCTGTCGCGCGGTGCGCCGCTTCTCGCCGAAGTAGATGCCGCCGGTCAGCTCGCGCACGACCAGAAGGTCCGTGCCTTCGATCCGCTCGCGGCGCAGCGGCGAGGCGTCATACAGCGCGGGCAGGGGCTTGACCGGGCGCAGGTTCGCGTAGAGGCCGAGGCCCTTGCGCAGCCCGAGCAGCCCCTGCTCGGGACGCGGGGCGTCCGGGTCGGTCGTGTCCCACTTCGGCCCGCCGACGGCCGCCAGCAGCACCGCGTCGGCGCCGCGGCAGGCGCTCCAGCACCTCGTCGGTCAGCGCCGTGCCGTGAGCGTCGATCGAGGCGCCGCCGAAGACGTGCTCCTCGAACTCGAAGTCGCCGAGCGCGTTCAGCAGCTCGAGCGCCGGGGCCATGATCTCCGGCCCGATCCCGTCGCCGGGGAGGGTGACGATGCGGTGCGGCACGGCGCGGCGACGCTAGCAGTCCGGCGCCGGCAGGCGTCGCCGGGTCACCACGACAGCCCGCGGTAGAGCGCCTGGACCCGCTCGATCAGCCCTCGCCCGTCGTACTCGTGCAGCTCGCAGACCGGCGTGCCGTCGGCCCAGCGGTAGGTCATCGCCAGCGAGCTGACGCCGGCGTAGACGCCGTCGAGGTCGAAGCGCAGGTCGCGGCAGCCGCTCGAGGCCGCGCCCGAAGTGCTCGCGCAGGCGCTCGGCGCCCCGTCACGGTGCCGTCGGGGATGCCCAGCGTGTCGATGATCGTCGGCGTCTGGAACACGACGTCCGGGCGCGTACAGCGCCATGATCGCGTCGAGGTCGTGGGCGTTCCACGCGGCCACCCACTCCTCGGCCAGCTCGCGCGCGCGCGCTCGCGTCGAGCGGGAAGCTGAAGGAGCCGCTCACAGCGCCGGTCGTCGGCACGCGGCTGCCAGCCGGCGCCCTTCCGTCGCGAACGGCTTCGTAAGTCGGCGATCTGCGCTTCGGAGCGCCAGCGTGACGCCGACGTCGTCGAGGCCCGTCGAGCAGCCGGCGGCGGATCTCGTGGTCGATCTCGAACGCCACCTCGCGGCCCTCGAAACGAACCTCCTGGGCGCGCAGGTCGATCTGCCCGTGCCCCGCGTGCGCGAGCGCGCGGCAGTCCTCCTCCGGCAGAGACGATCGGCAGCAGCCCGATCTTCGTGCAGTTGGAGTAGAAGATGTCGGCGAAGCTCGGCGCGACGATCGCCTGGAAGCCGTAGTCCTGCAGCCCCCACGGAGCGTGCTCGCGCGAGGAGCCGCAGCCGAAGTTCTCGCCGGCGACGAGGATCGGGTTGGCCGGCAGGTCCCAGCCGGGCTCCTTGGCCCAGTCGTAGAAGAGGAACTCGCCGAAGCCGGTGCGCTCGACCCGCTTCAGGAACTGCTTGGGCATGATCTGGTCGGTGTCGACGTTGGCGCGGTCGAGGAAGCTGACCTGGCCCGTGATCGTCTCGATCTTCTCCATCGCTTTTCCTTTCGGGGCTTGACGGCGCCGAAGATCGCGCCCTCGGCCCATTTGAACTGGAGCTCCACCGGCGCGAAGCCGGCCTCGCGCAGCCACGCGAGCTGGTCCTCGGCGCGGATCGGGCCGGTCTTCGCTGTGGTCGTCGAAGGGCTCCTCGCGTCGTGCTCGTGAGCCCGGGTGCTCCGCCGGGGCCGCATGCGCCGGCCGCCCTCATCTGTTGGCGATGATCTGCTCGTCGAACAGCCCGTCGAGCGGGCCCTCGATCCTGACGACGTCCATGTTCACGAACATCGCTCCCGGCTCGAGCAGCGAGAACACCTCGGCGAACAGCGCGCGCTTGCGCTCGCTCGTCAGATGGTGGATCGCGATATGAGGAGACGGCGGCGTCGTAGGGGCCCTCCGGCAGCGCTCGCAGCCACGACGGCGTCGAGAGATCGCCGCGCACCGCGGTCCACCCATCGCCGCCCAGGCGCGCGCCGGCGCGCGCGAGCATCGGCTCGGAGAAGTCGACGAGGACGGCCTCCGCTGCGGGGAAGATCGAGCGCACGAGCGCGGAGGTCGCTCCGTCGCCGGAGCCGATGTCGAGAAAACGCCGGATCGGTCGGCCGTCGCGCTCGAAGATCCGGCGCACGAGGTCTTCCTGGACGTCGATCAGGGGCAGCAGCCGCTGGCGGTGCTCGAGGAATTCCTCGGCGAGCTCCGCCCGCTGCCAGTGCGCTCCGGTCGTCTCGCTCACGACCAGTCCCGGATGTCCACGAAGCGGCCCTCGATGGCGGCCGCGGCCGCCATCTGCGGCGAGACCAGGTGGGTGCGCCCGCCACGGCCCTGGCGGCCCTCGAAGTTGCGGTTCGAGGTGGAGGCGCAGCGCTCGCCCGGCGCCAGGATGTCGGGGTTCATGCCGAGGCACATCGAGCAGCCGGCGACCCGCCAGTCGAAGCCGGCCTCGCGGAACACCTTGTCGAGGCCCTCCGATTCGGCCTGGGCGCGAACCTGCTGGGAGCCGGGCACGACCATCGCGTTGACGCTCGAGGCCACCTTCTTGCCCGCGACCATCTCAGCGGCCGCGCGCAGGTCGCCGATCCTCGAGTTGGTGCACGAGCCGATGAAGACGCGGTCCAGCGCGATCTCCTGGATCGGCGTGCCCGGCTCGAGAGCCATGTAGTGCAGCGCCCGCTCGGTCTCCTCGCGGTCGGCGGGCGGCCTCGAAGTCCTCGGGCGCGGGCACCTTCTCGGTGACGGCCCGCACCATCCCGGGGTTGGTGCCCCAGCTCACCTGCGGCGAGATCGCGCCAGCGTCGATCTCGATCTCGGTGTCGAAGAACGCGCCCTCCTCGGTCGGCAGCTGCGACCAGGCCTCGACCGCGCGATCCAGCTCGCCGCCCTGCGGGGCTCCGGGCCTATCGGCGGCGGTGAACCACTCGAACGTGGTCTCGTCGGGAGCGACCATGCCGGCACGGCCGCCGCCCTCGATCGTCATGTTGCACACCGTCATGCGGCCCTCCATCGAGAGTGCCCGGATCGGCGCGCCCGCGTACTCGACCACGTGGCCGGTCATGCCGCCGACGCCGAGCCGGCCGAGCGTGCCGAGGATCAGGTCCTTGGCGCTGACGCCGAAGCCGAGCTCGCCGCTGTAGAGGATCCGCATCGAGCGCGCCTTGTGCTGGACCATGCACTGCGTCGCGAGCACGTGCTCGACCTCGCTGGTGCCGATCCCGAACGCAAGCGCGCCGAAGGCGCCGTGGGTGGAGGTGTGCGAGTCGCCGCAGACGATCGTCATGCCCGGCTGGGTGACGCCGAGCTCGGGCCCGATCACGTGCACGATGCCCTGGCGCGGCGAGCCGAGCGAGTAGACGGGCACTCCGAACTCCTCGCAGTTGCGCTCGAGCGTTTCCACCTGCACGCGCGAGAGCTCGTCCTTGATCCGCGCGGCGACGGGGGTTCCGTCGGTGGGGGTGTTGTGGTCGGCGGTCGCCAGGGTGCGGTCGGGGCGACGGACCTTGCGCCCGGCCAGGCGCAGCCCGTCGAAGGCCTGCGGGCTCGTGACCTCGTGGACGAGGTGCAGGTCCACGTACATGAGGCCGGAGCCCTCGCCCGCAACCTCGTGGGCCTCCCAGATCTTGTCGTACATGGTCTTGGGCATCGGTCAGCTCCTTCTCAGGCCGGCCGACACGACCGCCAGGAAGACGGCGTCGCCGGTGGTGGGGTTCTCGAAGTGGTGGGGCAGGTCGGCGTCGAAGGTCACGGTGTCGCCCTCGCCGAGCTCGTAGCGGCGCCCGTCGCACACGAGCACCACGCGGCCCTCCTGGACGAGGGCGGTCTCGCGGCTGCCGGGCTCGTGGATCGGCGGGTCGTCAACAGCGCCAGTCGATCCACCCGCGCCGAGCGTGTGCCTGGAGAGCTCCGCGCGCTGTCCGGGCTGGGAGGAGGTCAGGACCTCGAAGCGGTGGCCCCGGCGCGGGTTGCCGCCGCGGCGGCGCTCGCCGGCGCCTACGACTGTGACCGCGCCCTGCTCGTCGAGGCGCAGCAGCTGCGAGAGCCGCAGTTCGAGTCCCGCCGCGATGCGGTCCGCGACGGTCAGCGTCGGGCTGGTCTCGCCGCGCTCGACCTGGGAGAGCATCGGCGCGCTCACGCCGCTTCGCACCGCGAGATCGCGCAGGGAGAGACCCTCGGCCTCCCGCAGCGCCTTCACGCGCGCGCCGATGACCGAGGGGTCGAGCGGATCGGCCGCCTCAGCGCGCGGAGTACGCTCCTGATCCCGTACGGGCGTCATACGCGCGTACGTTATCACGGACAAGCGTCTGACGCTCGTGCGGTGCTGCGGGCGCTACGGCAGCGGTCCGTCGGGGCTGCCGTTGCCCGTCGGCCCGTCGTACCCCTTCACACCCTGGCAGAAGTACTTGACGCTGCACTGGCCGTTCTTCCCGCCCTTGACATCGAACAGCGCGCCCTCGGTGTAGAACGCCTCGCCGCCCGGCAGGGCGCGCGAGCTCGCGCTCGCGTGGGCCTCGATCCCGGCCACGAGCGGGGAGCTGGCGCTCGTGCCGCAGAGGTCGATCCAGCCGCCTTCGGTGCTGTCGTAGACGGACACCGGCGTCGTGCACGCGCCGACCGCGGAGACGTCGTTGGTCATGCGTCCCGCGCAACCGGCGTCCTTCTGCCAGCTCGGCTTCGACCACGTGCCGCTGCAACCGCTGCCGGTGCCGAGTCCGAGACCGCGTTCGCCCCAGACTTTCTCTTTGAAGCCGCGGGCGCCGGCGCCTTTCTTCAGCGCCGTGCCCCCCACCGCCGTGACCGTCGGCAGGGCCGCCGGGAAGCTGGGCGATTTCCCGAACACGAATTCGTTGTCGTAGCCGTAGTCGCCCGAGGAGACCGAGACGAAGATGCCGGGGTGGTTCCAGTCGGCTTCGGCTTCGCCGCATTCGGATCCGCACGTTTCTTCGGCCAGCCCATAGCTGTTGGAGATCTCCGTGGCGCCATGGGCGGCCGCGTAGTTCACCGCGGCGCCGAGCGACTTCCAGCTTTCTTCTTCGGCGCTGACGAGCATGATGTGGCATTCCGGACACGCGGCCGAGGCCATGTCGAGGTCCAGCGCGACCTCCGGTTCCCATTCGGTGAAGCCGTGGTTGGCAGGCGTCCCGCCTTCGGAGTTGGTGATCCTCAGACAGCCGCTTTCGGCGGTGCAGGCCCCGAGGCCGTAGTGCGTGCGGTATTTGGCGAGGTCTTTTTCGGCCTGTTTGTAGGAGAAGCCCTCGATCACCGCGATCGTCTGGGTCGCTCCCCCGGTTGCCGGGATCGCGTACGCCTGGCGCAGTTCTTCGGGGTCGATGCCGCCTTCTTCGCCGCCTCCCTGAGGTTTCTTGCGGTTGAAGACATCCGAGTTCAGGCCGGCGGAGGTCGCGGGGCGCGGGTCGACGATCGCATCGCACAGCCGGTGGGCGCACGCCCAGTGAGGCTGTGAGGCAGCGCTGCGGCTGTCCGAGACGCCCTGCGCGCCGGGTCGCGAGGGGGCTGCCGAGGAAAGCGACGGCGCCAGCAGCGCCGCGGCGATCGCGGCGATCGCGGCGAAACGGATCCGGGCTGCCCTCTGGAATGCGGTCCCCATCTGTTCCTCCCGTCGGATACCTGCGGCCACCGTAGAGCAAAACCAGGGCGACGTTGCAGGTTGCGGTGCGCTCCGTATCAGCCCTCCGCGCCGCCCGCTGCCACTGCGTATACCCGCCAGGGCTCCTCGACACCCTTCAACATCTGCTCGCCGCGGCTCTCGAGCGCGAGCGCGGAGCCGACGGAGAGGTCGCGGACGGTGCCGCTCGCCAGCACCTCGCCGGCTTCGGCCAGCGCCGCGATCCGTGCCGCGATGTGGACGGCGATGCCGGCGATGTCCTCGCCCAGCAGCTCGCACTCGCCCGCGTGCACTCCCGCCCGCAGCCGCAGCCCGAGCTCCCGGGCGCGCTCGCCGACGGCCACCGCGCAGGCCATCGCACGGCTCGGCCCGTCGAACACGGTCAGGGCTCCGTCGCCGAGCGACTTGACGACGCGCCCGCCGTGCGCCGCGACCTCCTCGCGCACCAGGGCGTCGTGGCGGCGCAGCAGCTCACCCCAGCGCGCGTCGCCGAGCCGGACGGCGATCTCGGTCGAGCCCACGATGTCGGTGAACATGACGGCTGCGAGCACGCGCTCGCTCGCCGGCAGGCGCTCCGACGACGCCGCCGGCGCCCCGGAGGACGCCGGCGGTTCGAGTATGTGCGCGACGACTGTCACCGCTCATACAACGCCGACGGGAGCTTCCGCGTGAGAGCGCTCGGCGGCTAGGGGGTCGGCTCGGGCAGCCCGATCGCCTCGGGGGCCGTGGCACGAGCCCGCGCCACCGAGAGCGCCCGCACATAGGCGCGCGCAGCGGCGTCGATGATGTCCGTGGAGACTCCCTGGCCGGCGCCGGTGGCACCATCGAGCTCCAGCACGACCGAGGCCTCGCCGAGCGCGTCCTGGCCCTCGGTGACGGCGCCGATCGTGAACTCGCTCAGCACCGGGGCGGTCGCGGTCGCGGCGTTGATCGCCTGGAAGATGGCGTCGATCGGCCCGTCGCCGACGAAGTCGCCGGTGACCTCGCCGCCGTCGGGCAGCCCGACCCCGACGCGCGCGTGCGGGGAGCGCCGCGAGGAGGACTCGACCTCGAACCACTCCAGCGTGTAGCCGGGCACATCCTCGCGCAGCTCATCGGTGACCAGCGCCTCCAGGTCCATCGCCGTCACCTGCTTCTTGCGGTCGGCGATCTCCTTGAAGCGCTTGAACGCGACGTTCAGCGCCTGGCCGTCGATGTCGAAGCCCATCTCCTCGAGGGCTTTGCGCAGCGCGTGCCGGCCCGAGTGCTTGCCCAGCACGATCGAGTTGGAGTTGAGCCCAACCGACGTGGCATCCATGATCTCGTAGGTCGCGCGCTCCTTCAGCACGCCGTCCTGATGGATGCCGGCCTCGTGTGCGAACGCGTTGCGCCCGACGATCGCCTTGTTCGGCTGCACGGGGTAGCCGGTCAATCGTGAGACCAGGCGGCTCGTGCGGGCGATCTCCGTCGTGTCGACGCCCGTCCACAGCCCCAGCGCGGGCTCGCGGGTGCGCAGCAGCATCACGACCTCCTCCAGAGAGGCGTTGCCGGCGCGCTCGCCGATGCCGTTGATGGCGCCCTCGACCTGCCGGCAGCCGGCTTCGACGCCGGCCAGCGAGTTGGCGACCGCCAGCCCGAGGTCGTCGTGGCAGTGGACCGAGACGGTCACCCTGCGCAGATCCGGGACCAGCGCGTAGAGCGCTTCGAACATCGCCTTGTACTCGCCCGGCATCGTGTAGCCGACCGTGTCGGGCACGTTGATCGTCGTGGCCCCCTCGTCGATCGCGACCTGGATCACCTCTGCCATGTACTCGACGTCCGAGCGCGATCCGTCCTCGGGGGAGAACTCGACGTCGTCCGTGTACTCCTTCGCCTGCGCGACCGCCGCCCGCGCCTGCCCGATCACGTCCTCGCGCGTCGTCTGCAGCTTGCGCTCGATGTGCAGGTCGCTGGTGGCGATGAAGGTGTGGATGCGCGGGCGCTCGGCGTCGCGCACGGCGTTCCACGCCGCCTCGATGTCCTGCTTGCTCGTGCGCGCCAGACCGCAGATGACCGGCCCTTCGACCTCGCGCGCGATCGACTGCACCGACTCGAAGTCGCCGGGCGAGGTGATCGGGAAGCCGGCCTCGATCACGTCGACGCCCAGCCGCGCCAGCTGGTGGGCGATCTCGAGCTTTTCCTGCCTGTTCAGTGAGATCCCGGGCGACTGCTCGCCGTCGCGCAGGGTCGTGTCGAAGATCAGAACCCGGTTCGCCGGGTCGCGATCCGCGTGGCTATCGGTGTGAATGCTCATGCCGCTCGTGCTCCTTCTCTTTCTCGCTTGCCGTTCCTCTCTGCTGTGGGTATGCGGCTACGCGGCCGCCACGCGCTATTCCCCCCGGAGGGGGAGCAGGAGAAGGGCGAGGAGCGAGAACTGCTGCGACATTCAGGGCGGAGGTTAGCACCGGGGCGGTGGCGTGGACGGCCGATGCGCCCGCTCCGAAGCGCCGTCAGGGCAGCAGTTCCGAGCGCCAAACGGCGAGCTTCAGCCCGGCGCTGTACCAGGCGACCGCCGCCAGGCGCGCGAAGGGCGCTGACGCGAGCACACCGCCCGTCGAGGGTGCAACTTCCAGCGCCGCGCCCCTGCGTGGGAGCACGAACTGGCTCGCGGCTTCCGAGGCGAAGATGTGCGCCGGCTCCAAGAGGATGTCGCCGCCGCCTGTGGAGGCGACGGGCTCGCTGCCGGCGGGGATCGGCGCCAGCGGCCCCGGCGCGCCGACGATCCTCGAGCTGGGGACCGCGACGCCGTTGGAGCCCGTGGTCAGCCAGCTCGCCACGCCGCCCCCGGGGACCGCGGCGCTGCGTGCTTCATAGGCCTGCACGCCCGGCGCGGTGAGCACCGCGGGCGCCGCGAACACGGCGCCCTTGAGGGCGCTCGCAAGAACCGGGCCTGCGACGTTGCCGACGGCCTGGTCGGTCGAGCAGGCGCCGGCGACCCAGGTGACGAGCCCTTCGCCTGCCCCCGAGGTGCCGAGCTGCAGGTCTGAGACCGGGCCCCGCGCGAGCGTGACGAGGCGCGCGATGTCGCGGCTGGCTGGCGAGGACATCAGGACGCGACCGCTGCACGGGCTGTAGAGGTAGGCCGTCCCGGCGGCGTCGTAGACGGGGCGGGCGCCTTCGGGCGCTTCGCGGATCAGGTGGGCTGCGCCGAAGCCGTGGTGCGGAGCCCGCCACGCGAGCTCGACGCCGCCCACCGGGCGGGGGCACGCCTTGACGCTCCGGCACGCCGCCCAGGCTGCGAGCACGGTCCCGTCCGGCGCGAGCGCGAGCTCGGGATAGGCCGGCGTCCGCCCGCCCGTGAACCAGAGGTCGGAGAAGTGGCCGAGGAGCTTCGAGGGCTGCCAGGCGCCTTTGAGCGGGCCGTGGGCGACGCGCGCGCTCTCCGAGAGCCCGTTGAGGTCCTCATAGCCCCATGCGACCGTCACTTCGCCGCGGGCGATCGCCACCGAGATCTTCATCGTCGGGTTGGCGCGCTGGCGCCACACCGTCCGCATCAGCTTCTCGCGGTTCGCCGTGAAAACCGCGACCTTCAGGGTCACGACGGGCAGGCAGTCGAGCCGCCCCGGTTCGCGCGCGCAGCTCTTCGCGCGCGAAGGCGAGGGCAGGCCGCGGACGGTCTCCCACGCGACCGCGGCATCACCGCGGCCCGCAATGGCGACCGCCGGAGCCGCGTAGGGGGACGCGGCGCCGGATTCGAGAAGGATCGGATGCGTCCAGCGTGCGAGTGCACCTGCGGGGCCGGCGAGCGCCGCTGCCGCGAGCACGACGATGAGGACGCCGAGGCGGGACATGGACGCAACGTAACCCCGCCCCGCAGGCCAGGGATCAGGGAAAACCCGCGGTCTCCCTGTGGCATCCCCCCGCCGGCAGCCGATCGCGGCGCCGCCGGCAGGCGCCGCTCAGGGCGTCAGCACGACCTTCCCCAGGTTGCGCCGCTCGACGATCATCGTCTGCGCCTCGCCGCCACGCGCGAACGGGAACGTGCCGGCGATCACCGGGTCGATCGTGCCGTCCGCGAGCATCGCGGTCAGCGGCTCGATCCACGGCCGCAGGGTGCCGCGGTCCTTCCACAGCGTCAGCATGTTGAGCCCGATCACGGCCTTCGAGTCCTGCATCTGCTTGATCAGGTTGAAGCGCGGCATCCGCAGCACGGCTTTCAGCGCCGTGGGGACGTTTTTGCGCTCGCCGGAGACGACGGAGGAGGCGCCGAAGGCGACGAGGCGCCCGCCCGCCCCGAGCAGGTCGTAGCTGGTGCGGAAGCTCTTGCCGCCGACCGCGTCGAGGACGATGTCGAACTTGCCGATCCCCTTCTCCCAGCCCGGGCTCGTGTAGTCCAGCGCGCGGTCGACGCCGATCTCGCGGCAGCGCTCGTGCTTGGAGGGCGAGGCGGTGCCGAAGACCTCGGCACCGAAGCGCTTCGCGATCTGCGTCGCGGCGATGCCGACGCCGCCGCCCGCCGAGTGGACGAGCACGCGCTCGCCGGGCTGCAGGTTGCCGTAGCCGATCAGCCCGGCCCACGCGGTCGCGTAGTTGACGGGGATCGCCGCGCCCTGCTCGAAGCTCAGGTGCTCGGGGAGCTCGACCACATCGCTGGCCGGGACGACGACCTGAGAGGCATACCCGCCGAACTGCGTGCCCGCGAACACGCGCTGTCCGGGCGCAAGCCCCCCCACCCCCTCCCCCATCTCCAAAATCGTGCCGGCGACCTCGTAACCCACGACACACGGCGTCTTCGGCGCGTCCCGGTACAGCCCCATGCGCGCCATCACGTCGGCGAAGTTGATCCCCGCGGCCGCGACCTCGATGCGGACCTCGCCCGGCCCGAGCGGCTCCTCCGGGCGCTCCTGCACCTGCAGCACCTCGGGCCCTCCGTGCTTCGTGATCACGAGCGCGTGCATCCGGGCGAGCCTAACCGGTCCCGCTCACGCCGGTGTGTGACGCGCGCACACAGCCGCGGCAGGTGGGTGGGTTCCTGTTGACTCAGCCGAGGTCGACCGACCAGCCGTCGACGAAGCCCTCCGAGGCGACGATCTCCTTGACCACCTCGGGGCCCACCGGCGCGTCGGTCGTCACGACCATCGCCGCGTAGCGGCGCTCGTCGCCGTCCACCGAGTCGGGCGTGTGTCCGACCGCGGCGGAGGAGATGTTGATCCCGTGCGCGCCGACGATCGTGCCCACGCGGCCGATCATCCCCGGCAGATCCTCGTAGCGGAACACCGTCACGTAGCGCTCGAGCTCGATCGTCAGCCGCCGCCCCTGCACCTCGACGAGGTGCGGGACCTGATGCGGGCCGATCCCCGTGCCCGCGACGGCGACGCGCTCCTCGCCCGCGACGACGGTCACGCGGATCAGCTCGTTGTAGTCCTCGGCCTCGGAGACGGCCTTCTCCTCGAAGACGATCCCGCGCTGCTGGGCCATCGTCGGCGCGTTCACGAGGTTGACCTGCTCCTCGGTGCGCCCGCCGAGCGCGCCGACGATCACGGCCAGCCCGAGCAGGCGCGTGTCGAACTCGGCGATGCGCCCGAAGAAGGCCGCCTCGATCCGCTCGACCGAGCTGCCCTCGGCGAGGCTCATCGCGATCCGCCCCAGCTGCGTGGCCATCGGCAGGAACGGCCCGAGCACCTCCATGTCCTCCGCCCCGATGGCGGGGATGTTCACAGCGGTCGAGACGACGCCGCCGTCCAGCGCGGCCACCACCTGCTCGGCGCTCTGGTAGCCGGCGCGGTCGGTCGCCTCCGCCGTCGACGCGCCCAGGTGGGGCGTGACCACGACATCTGGCCGGCCGAAGAGAGGGTTCTCCGTCATCGGCTCGGACGGGAACACGTCCAGGGCCGCGCCACCGACCTTTCCGGAGTCGAGCGCGCGCTCGAGCGCCGCTTCGTCGACGAGGCCGCCGCGAGCGACGTTCAGGACGCGGACGCCGTCGCGCATCGCCGCGAACTGCTCGTCGGAGAGGAACCCTTCGGTCTCGGGCGTCTTCGGCAGGTGGATCGTGATGAAGTCGGCCTGCGCGTAGATGTCCTCGGGCCCGTCGGCCTTGTCGACGCCCAGCTCGCGGTAGCGCTCGGCGCTGACGAAGGGATCGAACGCCAGCACGCGCATGCCGAAGCCGCGCGCGCGCTGCGCGACGAGCTGGCCGATGCGCCCGAAGCCGAGCACGCCCAGCGTCTTCTCGTAGAGCTCGACGCCCGAGAGCTTCGAGCGTTCCCACTTGCCTTCGAGGAGGGAGGCCTGCGCGCGCGGGATGTTGCGCGCGAGCGCCAGCAGCAGCGCCATCGTGTGCTCCGCCGCCGTGACGACGTTGGACTCGGGCGCGTTCGCCACGACGATGCCGCGCCGCGTGGCCGCCGGCACGTCGACGTTGTCGACCCCGACGCCAGCCCGCCCGATCACCTTCAAGCGCTCGGCCTTGCCGATCAGCTCGGCGGTCATCTTCGTCGCCGAGCGGATCACGATGCCGTCATAGGCGCCGATCCGCTCGCCGAGCTCGGCGTCGTCCCAGTCGATGCCGAGATCGACATCGAAGTGCTGCTGCAGCAGCTCGACGCCTGAGTCGCCGATCTTCTCCTTGACAAGGACCCGAGGCCGGGCGCCGTCGCCTCGCCTCGACGCTCATCGCCCGATCCTCTCGACGACCCAGTCGATGCAGGCGGTCAGCGCCTGCACATCGGCCGTCTCGACGGCGGGGAACATCCCGATCCGCAGCTGGTTGCGCCCAAGCTTGCGGTAGGGCTCGGTGTCGACGATGCCGTTCGCGCGCAGCGTCGCCGGCGACGGCCGCCGCGTCAACCGCCGTCCTCGAAGTCGATCGTGCCGACCACGAGCGAGCGGTTCGCGGGCTCGGCCACGAACGGCGTCGCGTAGTCGCTCGCCTGCGCCCATCCGTAGAGCGCCTCGGAGCTCGCCCGCGTCCGCGCGACGCACCCGTCGAGTCCGCCGAGGCCGAGCATCCACTCGATCTGGTCGGCCGTCAGGAACAGGGTCGCGACGGCCGGCGTGTTGTAGGTCTGGTCCTTGACGGAGTTCTCGAGCGCCGTGTTCAGCGAGAGGAACTCTGGTATCCAGCGCTCGGAGGCGTGCAGCTCGGCGATCCGCTCCTGGGCGGCGGGGCTCAGCAGCGCGAGCCACAGGCCGCCGTCGGAGGCGAAGCCCTTCTGCGGCGCGAAGTAGTAGGCGTCGGCCTGGCCGGCGTCCACGCGGCAGTCCGCCCGCGCCGGAAGTGGCGTCGATCGCCACCAGCGCGCCGCCCGCGCCGGCGGGCCGCAGCACCGGCACCATCACGCCCGTGGAGGTCTCGTTGTGAGCCCAGGCGACGAAGGTCGGCGCCGTTGGCGTCGATCGCCGCCGGATCGGGCGCGGCCCCCGGGTCGGCCGCGAGAACGGTGGGCTCGCCGAGGAACGGGGCGCCCTTCGTGACTGCTGCGAACTTCGCGGAGAACTCGCCGTAGGTCAGGTGCAGCGAGCGCTCGCGCACGAGCCCGAACGCCGCGGCATCCCAGAATGCCGTCGCGCCGCCGTTGCCGAGCGCGATCTCGTAGCCGTCGGGCAGCGAGAACAGCTCGCGCAGGCCGGCGCGGATGCGTCCGACGAGCGCCTTGACCGGCTTCTGCCGGTGGGAGGTGCCCATCACGGCGGCGCCGTCGCGCGGCGAGGCGCGCGAGCGCCTCGGGACGCACCTTCGAGGGCCCGCACCCGAAGCGGCCGTCGGCCGGCTTCAGCTCGGCGGGGATCGTCAGGGTCTGGGGCTGCTCGGTGCTCGTCGTCATGTGGGCTCCTCGCTTCCTTCGGACCTCGGGGTCGCTGTTGTGAAGGGTGCCCAGGCGCGCGGCAGGTGAGACGTCGCCGCTTCCCGGTGGTTGACTCCACCCGAGCGCCAGTCGCGGCGAGGGGGCGAGTGTAGCGAACGCCTGCCACGGCGCTCGGCCTGCTTGCGCAGCCGCGGGCCTCCGCGCGACGCGCAGCGGCCGCTCAGCCGACCAGCGGCTCCGCGCGGCGCTCTGCGCGCGCCAGCCCGCGGGCAGCCGCGTCGCGGCGACGCCGGTCTCGGCTGTCCGTGCGTCGCGGTCTCGGCGCTCAGCAGGCACAGCTCGGGCGCCGGCCCGAGCACCAGGCAGCGCTGGAACAGGGCCGTGACGGCCGGGTCGAAGCCGTCCTCGAGCAGCTCGGCGATCTGCGGCCCGCCGGCTGCCGGCGGGCGCGTGACCCACACCGCCGCGTGCGCCTCGGCGAGGTCGGCCGAGCCCTCCAGCAGCCGGTAGACGGCGCCCGTCCCGGACCCCATCGCCTGCGCGGCGCTGTCGTGCGCGCCCGCGTGCCCGCGCGAGACGGCGGCGGCCTCGAGGACGCCGAGCGCCGTCCAGTTCTCGACCAGGTACCAGTCCTCGTAGCCGAGGCCCTCGCCGGCGAGCCACGGCAGCTCGGCCGCCCGCAGCGTCGCCGAGGAGCAGAAGCCGGCGGGCGGGTTCTCGCTCAGCGAGTGGTGAAAGCGCGCGAGCGCCCGCTCGTAGTCCTCTGCGTGAACGCCTCGAGCCGGCGCGGTGCCAGAAGACGTAGGCGAGCACCGCTCGGCCGCTCAGAACGAGGGCTTGATCCAGTCCATGTGCTCGCGGAGCTCGGAGCCGACGTGCTCGATCTGCGTGTCGGCCTGCTCGGCGCGCATGCGCAAGAAGTTCTCCTGGCCGGCGCGGTTCTCGGCGATCCACTCGCGCGCGAAGTCGCCGGACTGGATCTCCTCGAGGATCTTCTTCATGCTGGCGCGCGTCTCGTCGGTGATGACGCGCTTGCCGCGCGTGTAGTCGCCGTACTCGGCGGTGTTCGAGATCGAGTAGCGCATGCCCGCCAGCCCCTTCTCGTACATCAGGTCGGCGATCAGCTTCAGCTCGTGCAGGCACTCGAAGTAGGCCATCTCGGGGTCGTAGCCGGCGTTCACGAGCGTCTCGAAGCCGGCCTGGACCAGCTCGGAGGCGCCGCCGCACAGCACGGCCTGCTCGCCGAACAGGTCGGTCTCGGTCTCGTCCTTGAAGGTCGTCTCGATCACGCCGCCGCGCGTGCAGCCGATGCCCTTGGCGTAGGCGAGCGCGAGCGCCCGCGCGTTGCCGGTCGCGTCCTTGATCGCGATCAGGCCGGGCACGCCGCTGCCTTCGGTGAACTGGCGGCGGACGAGGTGGCCGGGGCCCTTCGGCGCGACCATGCCGACGTCGACGCCTCCGGGCGGCTCGACCTCGCCGTAGTGGATCGAGAAGCCGTGACCGAAGAGGATCATGTTGCCCGTCTGCGATGCCGTCCTTGATCTCCTCCTCCCACACGTCGTGGTGGCGCTCGTCGGGGAGCAGGATCATCACGAGATCGCCGCGGCTCGCGGCCTCGACGACCGGCAGCACCTCGAGTCCCTGCTCGCGCGCCTTCGCGACCGAGGCTGAGTCCGGGCGCAGGCCGACGACGACATCGACCCCGGAGTCCTTGAGGTTGAGCGCGTGGGCGTGGCCCTGGGAGCCGTAGCCGATGATGGCGACGGTCTTGCCGTCGAGGAGGTGGAGGTCTGCGTCGTCGTCGTAGATCATGCGCGGCAGCGTATCCGAGTCGCAGCCGCGATCCGGACCCGGGCCGGTGCCGGCATGCTCAGCGCCGGCACGGCGCAGATCGCGGGCCGCCTGTTCAGGCCTCGGCGCGGGCGACGAGCGTGCGCGACGGGACCGCGAGCTCCCCGTCGGTCTGTGGCGAACTGCGCGAGGCGGGCCTCGAGCTCGGCTCTGATCTCCGCGATCACCGGCTCGGGCTGTGACATCACGGCGTCGTGGAAGCTGCGGGAGAGATCGAGCGTCAGCTCCCAGAAGTCCTCGAAGCTCGCGTGCCGGCGCGCGACCTCCACGGCTCGTACCTCGATCTCCGTGAAGCCGGCATCTGCGAGCAGCTCGCGGAGCTGGTCCTCGTCGCCGAGCGAGAAGGGCCCGGGCCCGTCGCCGCGCCCGGCCCGCCGGTGAGGCCGTGCTCGGCCAGCACCGCCGCGGGCACCCCCGCCCAGGGGTTGGCCGCGACGTGGTCCCAGACCGCGATGCCGAGCCGCCCGCCGGGCCGCAGCACGCGGCGCGTCTCCGCCAGCGCGGCACCGGGGTCGGCCATCAGCATGAAGCCGTAGCGGCAGAGCACGATGTCGACCGATGCGAGGGGCAGGTCGATCCATTCGGCGTTCAGGACCTTGAACTCGACGCCGTCGACGCCGAGCTCCTCGGCGCGTTCGCGCGCGCCCTGCACCATGCCCTCGGCCTGGTCGGAGATCACGACACTCCCGACCGGCGCGACGAGCTCGGCGGCCAGGAGCCCGGTCTCTCCGAGCCCGGCTGCGAGCTCGAGCACCCGCTCGCCGGGCTGCGGCGCGACGGCCTCGATCATCGCCTGCGAGACATGCTCGGCCGAGGTGCGGATCACCTCGCGGTTGCGGATCCAGCCGGCCGAGGCCTCCTCCCAGCCGCTGAGGCTCTGGGCCCTGTACTCCTCGGCGTCGAAGCTCATGCCAGCTCCCTCCTCATCAGCTTGCCCGACGCGGTCCGCGGCAGCGGCTCGCCGGTACGGTCGAACTGCTTGGGGATCTTGTAGGGCGCGAGGTGCGCGCGGCAGTGCGCGAGAAGGTCGTCCCAGTCCACCGCAGGTCCCCGAGCTCCGCGACGATCCAGGCCGCGACCATCTCGCCCCATTCCTCGTGCGGACGGCCGACCACCGCCGCCTCGATCACCGCCGGATGGGCCTCCAGCACGGCCTCGACCTCGGCGGGCGCAACGTTCTCGCCGCCCGTCACGATCGTGTCCGCCTTGCGCCCGAGCACCTGCAGCCAGCCCCGCTCGTCCACGCGCCCGAGATCGCCGGTCTCGAGCCAGCCGTCGCGGGTGCATGCCGAGCGGGCGACCGTCGGTCCCGCGAGCAGGATCTCGCCGTCGGCGGCGATGCGCAGGCGCGTGCAGAACAGCGGCGGCCCCGCCGTGTGCGCCGGATCGGCGAGCGCGGCCACCGGGAGCGTCGTGACCTGCGAGGCGGTCTCGGTGAGCCCGTAGGTGAGGCTGACCGGCACGCCTGCGGCAAGCGCCCGCTGCGCGCAGGGCCGCGTGCAACCGGGCCGCCGCCCGTCAGCGCGCAGCGCAGGGCCGGCGGGCGTTCCAGGCCGGCGTCGAGCAGGCGGGCGAGCGTCGTCGCGACGAGGCTCGCCAGCGTGACGCTGCCGGCGCGCAGCGCGTGCAGCGCGCGGTCGGTCTCGAAGCGCTCGTGCACGACCGCCGTCGTCGCGTAGATCGCCGAGCGGACCAGGATCGACAGGCCGCCGACGTGCGAGAGCGGCAGCGCGCAGAGCCAGCGCTCCTCGGCCGCGGTGCCGAGCGCGACGCCCGAGCCGAGCGCGCTCCAGAGCAGGTTGCCGTAGCTCAGCTCGACGGGCTTGGGCGCGGCCGTCGTGCCGGAGGTGTGGACGATCAGCGCGGTCGCGTCGAGGTCGTGGCTCACGCCGAGATCGATCTGCTCGCCCGCCGCCGGAAGCGGCTCCTCCACAAGCACCGCAGCGCCCGCGGCGATCCGCTCCCGCTCGGCGCGGCGCGAGGCGCATGTCGACCGGGACCACCGCGGCGCCGAGCAGCAGGCAGGCGTGCAGCGCCTGCGCGAACTCCAGGCCCGCGGGCAGCGCGATCGCGACCCGCTCGCCGGGGCCCGCGCCGAGCGCCTGCAGGCGGGCTGCCCCGGAGCTCGCCGCGGCGAGCAGCTCGGCGTAGGTCCGCGTGGCGCCGGGGGTCTCGATCGCCGCGCGGCCCGGTGCCCGTGCCGCCGCCCGCTCCAGCCATGCGCCGGTCTTCATGGCGCAACAGGCTAGCCTTCGCGCCGATGAGCACCGTCTGGCAGCCCGGCGAGGGCTCCTACACCGACATCCGCTACGAGCTCTCGACCGGCGAGGACGCCGGGATCGCAAAGATCACGATCGCGCGGCCCGAGGTGCGCAACGCGTTCCGCCCGCGGACGATCATCGAGATCTCCGAAGCGCTCGACCGGGCGCGCGAGGACCAGTCGGTCGGCGTGATCGTGCTGACCGGCGAGGGACCCGACGCGTTCTGCTCGGGCGGCGACCAGCGCGTGCGCGGCGACACCGGCTACCTGCAGGACGAGGGCGACGGGCTCGCCAAGCCGTCGGACGCTTCCACGTCACCGACCTCCACATCCAGATGCGCCGGCTGCCGAAGCCGATCGTCGCGATGGTCGCCGGCTACGCGATCGGCGGCGGCCACGTCCTGCACGTCGTCTGCGATCTGACGATCGCCGCCGAGAACGCCCGCTTCGGCCAGGTCGGGCCCAAGGTCGGGTCCTTCGACGGCGGCTTCGGCGCCGGGGCGCTCGCGAACCTGGTCGGCCCCAAGAAGGCGAAGGAGATCTGGTTCCTCTGCCGCCAGTACGACGCACAGCAGGCGCTCGAGATGGGGCTCGTCAACACGGTCGTACCGCTCGAGCGGCTCGAAGAGGAGACGGTGCAGTGGTGCCGCGAGATGCTCGCCCTCTCCCCCTTCGCCCTGCGCCTGCTGAAGGCGAGCTTCAACGCGGCCGAGGACGGGCTCTCCGGCATCCAGCAGCTCGCGCACGACACCAACCTGCTCTTCTACGAAAGCAGCGAGGCGCAGGAGGGCCGGGACGCGTACAGGGAGAAGCGCAAGCCGGACTTCTCGCAGTTCCCGCGGCGCGCCTGATGGGCGCCCCCGCGACCCTGGAGCGCTCTCGCCCTTCGGCGATCCGGATCTGGCTCATGGCCGCGCGGCCGCGGACGCTGCCGGCGGCGATCGCCCCGGTGCTCGTCGGCACCTCGCTGGCGCTCGGGAACGGCACCTTCCACCCCCTGACGTTCCTCGCCGCACTGCTCGGCGCGGTCTTCATCCAGGTCGGCACGAACTTGTCAAACGACTACTCCGACGCCCGCCGCGGCGCCGACACCGAGGACCGCCTCGGCCCCGTCAGGGTCACCGCGGGCGGCCTCGTCCCCCCGAGCCAGGTGCTGATCGCGACCTACGCGACCTTCGGGCTGGCGGTCCTGTGCGGGATCTACCTGATCGCCGTGGCCGGCTGGGAGCTGCTCGCCGTCGGCGCGGCGTCGATCCTCGCGGGCGTGCTCTACACGGGTGGGCCGCGGCCTTACGGGTACGAGGGGCTGGGTGAGCTGTTCGTGTTCCTCTTCTTCGGCATCGTCGCCGTCGCCGGCTCCTACTTCGTACAGGTCCAGCAGCTGCCCTGGGAGGCGTTCGTCTGCGCCGTCCCGGTCGGGCTGCTCGCGAGCGCGATCCTCGTCGTCAACAACGTCCGCGACATCGAGACCGACCGCCGCGCCGGCAAGCGCACGCTCGCCGTACGCCTGGGCCGGGACCGCACCCGTGTCCTCTACACCGCGATGCTGGCCGCGGCGTTCATCACCGCCCCGCTCCCCTGGCCGCTCGGCTCGATGAACGCCTGGCTGCTGCTGCCGTGGCTCTGCACTGCCGCTGGCGCTCGCCGTCGCGCGCGTCGTGCGCACCCGCACCGACGGGGCGTCGCTGAACGGCGCGCTCGCGCGGACGGGGATGCTGCAGCTCGTTTTCTGCCTGCTGTACTCGGCCGGGATCCTCGCCGCCGGCGGGATCCAGCCGTGAAGCTCGAGCTCCGCCGCCGCACCGTCCGGCTGATCGAGCCGCTGCACACCGCCCACGGGATCGTCACCGATCGCGAGCTCGCGATCGCCTGCCTGACCGGCGAGGACGGTGTGAGCGGGTACGGCGAGGCGGCCCCGCTGCCCTCCTACGACGGCCCCGGGATGGACGTCGTCTGGCCGGCTCTGGAGAGCTATGTCGAGGCCCTGGAGGAGGTCGGCGAAGCACGCGGTGACCACCTGCTCGAGGCGTGCCGGGCCCGCGCCGACGTCCCCGCCGCCCTGGCCGCGGTCGACATCGCGCTGTGGGACCGGGCCGGGCGGCGCGCCGGACGCTCCATCGCCGCGCTGCTCAGCGACCGGCCGGCGGCCCGGGTGCCCGTGAACGCCACCCTGACCGCGGCCGATCGTGCGACCGCCGCCGAGCAGGCGGCACAGGCCGTCGAGGAAGGCTTCGAGTGCCTGAAGATCAAGGTCGGCAGCGGCGACGACGCTGGCCGGGTCGCCGCGGTGCGCGCCGCCGCCGGCCCGAACGCGCGGCTGCGACTCGACGCCAACGGCGCCTGGGACGTCGAGCAGGCCGTGCATTCGATCGAGGCGCTGGCCCCCGCCGGGCTCGAGCTGGTCGAGGAGCCCGTCCACGGGCTCGCCGCGATGCGCGCCGTCCGCGAGCGCGTGCCGGTGCGGGTCTCGATCGACGAGACGGCGGGCGAGCGCGGCGCGCTGGGCGGCGGGATCGCCGACGCGGTGTGCCTGAAGATCTCCAGATGCGGAGGCATCGGCGCGCTCGTCGCGGCGGCTGCGCTGGTCAGGGCCTCCGGCGCCGAGGTCTACCTCGCCTCCACGCTCGACGGCCCGCTTGGCATCGCGGCGGCGCTGCAGGCCGCCTCGGCGCTGGCCTCTCGCGGGCCGCTGCCGCACTGCGGCCTGGCCACGCTCGCGCTGTTCGAGGACATCGAGAACCCGCTTCCTGCCCGGGCGGGCGCGATCGACGTGCCCTCAGCCCCGGGCCTCGGGGTCGAGGCCGGCCAGCTGTTCTAGGACGGCGGCGACGCCCGCCGGGTCCTCCAGCGGCAGCGCGTGGCCGCCCTCCAGGACCGTCAGCTCCGCGCGCGGAAGCAGGTCCTGCGCCCGTACCAGCAGCTGCGTGAACTTCTGATCGCGCGTGCCCGCGATCAGCGCGACCGGCATGCTCAGCTCGCCGAGCCTGTCCCACAGGGGCTCCATCGCGCCCGTGCTGAGGCCGCGCATCACCGCCGCGAGCGCATGCGGGTCGTTGCGGCGCTGGTCGGCGCGCGCCAGCTCGCCGACCCGGGGCGGGTCGGCCGCGAACAGAGGCTGGGTGCGCCAGCTCTCGATGAAGTCCTCGAATGGCTCGCGCTCCAGGCTGCGCCGCGAGCAGCTCGTCGGCTGCGCGCCGCTCGGAGCGCTCGCGCCCGTCCTCGATGCCCGGGTTCGCCGCGACGAGGCAGAGGCGCGTCACGCGCTCGGGGGCGGCGAGGGCGGCGTGCAGCGCCACCCGCCCGCCCAGCGAGTAGCCGCAGAGGGCGAAACGCTGCGGCGCCGCGCCGAGGACGGCGCGCACGCACTGCTCGAAGCCGATCGGCGGCGGATCGGACGCAGCCGCTCCGTGCCCCGGGAGGTCGAGTGCGATCGGGCGGTAGCGTTCCGGGTCCAGACGCTCGATCACGCCGTCCCAGGCACGGTGCGTGCCGCTGAAGCCGTGGAGCAGGACGAGGGTCTCTGGCACGCCCCGATCCTATGACCGCGAACACCGACACCCACGTGATGCTGCGGGCGTTCGTGGATGAGCTCGCCCGCTGCGGCATGGCGGCGGCCTGCACCTCGCCCGGCTCGCGCAACGCGCCGCTCGTGCTCGCGCTCGCCGCCGAGGAGCGCCTCCGTTGCTTCTCCCATGTCGACGAGCGCTGCGCGGGCTTCTTCGCGCTGGGTTGGGCGAAGGCGGCCGGGACGCCGGCTGCCGTGACGTGCACGTCCGGGACCGCGGCCGCCGAGCTGCTGCCGGCTGCGGTCGAGGCGCGCGAGGCACGGGTGCCGCTGCTGCTGCTGACAGCCGACCGGCCCGCCGAGCTGCGCGAGACGGGGGCCGGACAGGCCGTCGACCAGCTGAAGATGTTCGGCTCCTACGCGAAGTGGTTCTTCGAGGTCGAGCTGCCCCCGCGCGGCGGCGAGGCGGCACTGCGCTGGATACGCACCCTGGCCTGTCGCGCCTACGCGACGACGCTCGAAGCTCGCGCCGGCGTCGTGCATCTGAACTTCCCGCTGCGTGAGCCGCTGGTCGATCCCGACGTGGCGGAGCTGCCCGCGGATGACACGGGCCGCCTCGGCGGCCGTCCCTTCGTCGAACGCGCGGCGGCTGCGCGGGACTCAGAACCGGAGCATCGGCGCCTGCGCGAGCTGATCGAGGGTGCGACGCGGCCGCTTCTCGTCGCGGGCCGCGACGAGCGCGCCGCCGGGCGCGCCGGCACTCCGCCCAGCGGCTGGCCGCTGCTCGCCGACCCGATGGCAGGGCTTCGGCGCGGCGCCGGCGCGATCGCGCACTACGACGCGCTGCTGCGTGACGGCTCGTTCGCTTCCGCGATGAAGCCCGACCTCGTCCTGCGCGTCGGGGACCTGCCGGTGTCGAAGTCGCTGCGCACCTGGCTCGGCGGCCTGGGCGACGTGCCCCAGATCGCACTTGACCCCGACGGCGCCCGGCAGGACCCCGACGCCGTGCTGTGCGCGAGCTTCGAGCTCGACCCTGAGAGCGTGCTTGGCCGGCTGCCGCCGGTCGCGGGCGAGAGCTGGATCGGCGGCTGGCGCGCCGCCGATGAGCGCGCCGCGGAAGCCCTCGCGGAGGTGCTCGGCGGCGAGGAGCTGAGCGAGCCGCGCGTCGCGGCGGAGCTGTCGTGCTCTGAAACAGGCGACGCTGTTCGTCGCCTCCTCGATGCCGATCCGGGACATCGAGACGGTGTGGCCGGTGCTCGATGACCCTCCCCGCGTGCTCTGCAACCGGGGCGCCAACGGCATCGACGGGACCGTGTCCTCGGCCTTCGGAGCGGCCGCGGCGGCGCGCGAGGCGAACCAGGGCGAGCAGGTTGTCCTGCTGATCGGGGACGTCGCGCTCGCCCACGACATCGGCGGCCTGCTCGCGTCGGGGCGCCTCGGCCTGAAGCTGACGATCGTCCTCGTCAACAACGACGGCGGGGGGATCTTCGACTTCCTGCCCGTCTCGCGGGCGCCGCGCGCGCGGGGCGAGCTGCAGGGCGGCGAGGACCTCTACACCCGCCACGTGGCGACGCCCACCGGCCTCGACTTCGCGCATGCGGCGGCCCTCTACGGCCTGGAGCACGAGCGCGTGAGCTCGGTCTCGGAGTTCCGGGCGGCGCTCGCGCGGGCCCTGGAGCGCCGCGGCTCGGGCATCGTCGAGGTCCCCTCCCGGCGCGAGCGCAACGTCGAGGTCCACGGCCGCATGTGGCAGGCGGTCGCGGCGGCGGTCAACCGCTGAGCAGCGGCAGCAGCGCCTGCAGCTTGACCTCGGTCTCGGCCAGCTCCTTCTCCGGCACCGAGTCGCGGACGATCCCGCCGCCCGCGTAGCAGCGCGCGACCGTGCCGCTCAGCAGCGCGCAGCGAAGCGCCACGCAGAACTCGCCGTCGCCGGCCGCGTCGGTCCAGCCGAGCGGGCCGAGGTACCAGCCGCGGTCGAGCCCCTCCAGCGCGGGGATCAACGGCGCGGCGGCCGCGAGCGGCTCGCCGCCGACGGCGGGCGTCGGGTGCATCAGGCCGGCCAGCTCCAGCGCCTCGATCGGCTCGGCGAGCTGGGCGCGGATCGGCGTCGCCAGGTGCTGGATGTTCGCGATCCGCGCCAGCGAGGGCTCGGGCGCCGCCGCGACCCAGACCGAGTGCGCGCGCAACGTGCGTTCGATCCTGCGGGCGACGATCGCGTGCTCTTCCCGATAGCTGGGGTCGCGCAGCAGCTGCTCGCCGAGGTGGGCATCCACCGCAGGGTCGGCGCTGCGCCGTGAGGAGGCGGCGAGCGCGAGCGTCGAGACGCGCTGTCCCTCGCGTCGCAGCAGCAGCTCGGGGCTCGCGGCGATCAGCGCGCTGTTTCCCCGCCCGGCGCACAGCACGAAGCAGGAGGGGAACTCCTCGCGCAGCACCCCGAAGACAGCCGCGAGGTCGTAGGGGCGCGGGGCGTGGACCTGGACCTCGCGCGCAAGCACGATCTTCTCCATCCGCCCCTCGCGGATCAGCTCGACCGCGCGCGCGACGGCCTGCTCGTAGTGCTCCGGCGGCATCGCGCTCACCACCTCGAAGCGGCCTGCGGGCGCCGGATCGAGGAGCGGCAGCGAGGGTGCTCGCAGCTCAGCCGCACGCGCGAGCAGGCCGTCGAGGCGCTGTGCCGGATCGTCATCGGGCTGCACGAGCGCCGCAAGCGTCATCGTGACGCGCCCGCCGGCCCGGGTGACGCTCACCTCCGGCACGACCAGGCTCGCCGGGCCGAACGCGCGCCAGTGAGGCGCCAGGCCGCCGTCGGGGGCGAAGCTGAATCCCCCGACCGCGAGCGGGCCTGAGGCGTGCGAGCCGTCGACCGGGTCCTGGACCGCCTCGGCGGCCAGCTCCCGCCAGCGCGCGGCCAGCTCCTCGAAGCGGCCCTGGCCCGCGGCGTGCATCTCCAGCGCCTCGCCGAGCACGCCGATCGCGCGGGCGCCGCGGTCAGGCTGCTCGAAGCAGAACCACGGCTCCCCGGCGCGGCGCGAGGCGAACGCGATCGCCGACGGATCGGTGCCGCCGTCGAGCGCGACCGTGACGGCCGCGAGCGTCGCACGGCCGCGGGCGCGCGCGCGGCTCGCCGCGGCCGACAGCCGTTCGCCGAGACGGCCCTGATCGCGCTCTGCGAGCGCGAAGGGCGGTCTCTGCGCGTAGGCGCTCCTCAAGCGTTCGGCGGGGTCAGGTCTCGGTGCGCCCGCGCGAGATCGCAATCTCGCCGGTTCGCATCATCTCGATCAGGCCGAACGGCCGCACCATCGTCTCGAACGCCTCGATCTTGTCGGTCGTACCGGTGACCTCGATGATGACCGCGCGCTTCGTGACGTCGACGACCTTGCCGCGGAAGATCTCAGCGATCTGCATCAGCTCGCCGCGCTGAGGCCCGTCGGCGGTGACCTTGAAGAGCGCGAGCTCGCGCGCGACGGTGTCGCCGGGCTCGAGGTCGCGGATCTTCAGGACGTTGACGAGCTTGTGCAGCTGCTTGGTGACCTGATCGATCGGGTGCAGCGCACCGTCGACGGTCAGCGTCACACGCGAGATCTCCTCGTCCTCGGTCGGACCGACCGTGAGCGTGTCGATGTTGAAGCCGCGACGCGCGAACAGACCCGCGATACGGGTCAGCACGCCGGACTTGTTTTCGACCAGGATCGAGAGGACGTGCTTGCGGCCCGTGCGCAGGCCCGTGGCGGCGTCCAGCTCCTCGAGGCTGAGCGGCTCCTTGGTTCCGGGTTCACCCATAATCCTCAACCCACCATCTCTCTCGCCGCATGCCCTGCCGGGATCATCGGGTAGGTGTTCTCCTCACGCGTCACCCGCACGTCGACGACCACCGGACCGTCGATCGCGATCGCCTTCTTGATGTCCTCCACGAGCGTGGTCTTGTCCGTGAGTCGCATGCCGGTCACGCCGTAGGCCTCTGCGAGCTTCACGAAGTCGGGGAACTCGCCCATGTCGACGTGGCTGTATTTGCCGTCCCAGAACAGCTCCTGCCATTGCCTGACCATGCCCAGGTAGCCGTTGTTCATGATGAACACCTTGATCGGGATCTCGTTCTGCGCGCAGGTGGCGAGCTCCTGGGCGTTCATCTGCACCGAGCCGTCGCCGGCGACGCAGACGACGGTCTGATCGGGGCAGGCCACTGCGGCGCCCATCGCGGCCGGCAGGCCAAAGCCCATGGTGCCGAGCCCGCCGGAGTTGATCCAGCGCCGCGGGGCGGGGAAGTCGTAGTACTGGGCAGTCCACATCTGGTGCTGGCCGACGTCGCTCGTGACGATCGCCTCGCCGCCCGTCGCCTCGGCCAGCGCCTGGATCAGGAACTGCGGCTTGATCTCGTTGTCGGAGCTGTCCTCGTAGGAGAGCGGGTACTTCTCGCGCCAGGACTCGATCCGCCCCCACCAGGCCTCGAGGCGGCCGGGGTCGGCCCCGATCGCGCGGTACTCGACGAGCAGCTTCGCCAGCACGTGCTTGGCGTCGCCGACGATCGGGATGTGCGCGGGGACGTTCTTCGAGATCTCCGCCGGGTCGACGTCGATGTGGATGAACTTCGCGCGCGGGGCGAACTCCGAGAGCTTGCCGGTGATGCGGTCGTCGAAGCGCGCGCCCACGGCGCAGATCAGGTCCGCCTCGTCCATCGCGTAGTTGGCGGCGCGAGTGCCGTGCATGCCCAGCATCCCGAGCCACTGCGGGTCGGGCGCCGGGTAGGCGCCGAGGCCCATCAGCGTGCACGTGATCGGGAAACGGTCGCTGCGGACGAACTCGATCAGCTCGGGCGAGCCTTCGGCGTTGACGACGCCGCCGCCCGCGTAGATCACGGGCCGCTGCGCGGCTGCGAGCGCCTTGGCGGCCTGGCGGATCTGCTTCTGATTGCCCTCGACCCGGGGCTGATAGCCGGGCAGGTGAACGTCGGTGACCGGCTCGTAGTCGATCTCCGCCCGGGAAAGGTCCATCGGGATGTCCACGAGCACGGGGCCCGGGCGTCCAGTGCGGGCGATGTGGAACGCCTCGTGGATCGCCCGTGGCAGCTCCTGCGGGCTCTGGATCATGATCGAGTGCTTGACGATCGGCATCGTGATGCCGATCGTGTCGGCCTCCTGGAAGCCGTCTGTGCCGAGCAGCTCGGTGCGGACCTGGCCGGTGATGAAGACGCAGGGAACCGAGTCCATCATCGCGTCGGTGATCGGCGTGATCAGGTTGGTGGCGCCCGGACCGCTGGTGGCGAAGGCCACGCCCACCTTGCCGGTCGCCTTGGCGTAGCCCTCGGCTGCGTGACCGCCGCCGGCCTCGTGGCGGACGAGGATGTGACGGACGCCGCCGTCGACAAGAGCGTCGTAGGTGGGCAGGTTCGCCCCGCCGGGAAGGCCGAAGACGACGTCGACGCCCTCCGCCTTAAGACATTCCATGAGCGCATCGACTGCTCGCATCTCGACCTCCTCTCAAATGGGTCGGAAAACGACGAATCGCGGGGTCCTCTCCCCGCGCTGGAATGCCAGTCTACCAGCGGGTTTTCGGGCCGAGAGGGGGCTTCACGCGAGGGCCTCGGCCTCATCGTGCCCCTGCTCGGAGGAGAGGAGCACGAGCAGCATCAGCGCGAGCACGCCCGCGACGACCCAGGCCGGCACGCCCCCGGAGACGGCGAACCAGACGAGGCACGCGGCCGCCGCCGCGAGCTTCGCCCAACCCACGGTGCCGGCGATCCGCAGCCGGAACGCCACGCCGCCCGCCATCCACAGCGCGATCCCCCCGCACAGCGCGAGCCGCGCCGGTGCTCCGAGGTCACCGGTGACGTCCGCGACGGTCTCGCGGGCGCCGACCGCGAACACGATGATCCCCGCGACGATCAGCAGGTGGATGTAGCTGTAGGCGTCGGCGGCCACGAGCACCGGATCGGCGACCGTGCGCAGACGCTCCTGCGCCGTCGTCGCGAAGCGCGCGAAGTAGGCCCACCACAGCTCACCCGTGATGATCAGCGTCAGCGCGACCCCCAGCACGATGTCGGCGTCGAGCAGGTGCGACTGGGCGCCGACGCCGATCGCCACGACCGACTCGCCCAGGCAGATGATCACGAACAGGCCGTAGCGCTCCGCGAAGTGCTCGACGGCCACCGTCTGCAGCCCGCGCAGGCGCTCGCGCGTGAGCCAGGCCGGACCGGCGTAGTCGATCAGCGCCGCCGCGGTCCAGAGCGCCACGCGCGCGCCCCCGTCCAGGAACGCGCCGGCCAGCAGCAGCGCCATGCCGACACAGGTCCAGGCCCCGAAGCCGACGATCGCGCTCCAAGAGGCGTTGCCACGCCGCGAGATGTCCGCATACAGCGCGAGGTGAGCGAGCCGCACGATCACGTAGGCCACGGCGAAGAGGACCCCCTCGCTGCCGTAGGCGTGAGGGACGGCGAGGCCCGCGATGAAGATCACGCCGCCGGCCGCGAGCAGCGAAGCGCGCATGACCGGAGAATCAGGGTCGACGGCGTTCGTCACCCACACATAGGCCGACCACGCCCACCACACGAGCGCCAGCACGAGCATCGCGCGGCCGAACCCGGCCCACGTCAGGTCTTTTCGCAGCAGCGTCGTGACCTGCGTGACCGCGAACACGAACACGAGGTCCCAGAGCAGCTCGACCGGCGCGGTGCGCCGCGGCTCGGTGCTCTGCTCGGCCGTCTGGACGGAGGGGGCGGCGGTGACGCTCGGCATACGGCGCCGAAGGGGCGCTCAGCTGGAGACGCCGAGACCGACGCCGATCGCGAGGCTGATCAGGCAGCCGATCCCTACGAAGACGAGCGAGGAGCGCATCGACACGCCGAGGAAGCGGTTGCGGATCCACGCGATGACGAAGAACTCGACAGCGACCACCCCGCCGGCGACGAACAACGCCGTTTTCAGATCGGAGATCAGGAACGGCAGCGTGTGGAAGATGCTGCCGAGCATCGTCATGCCGCCGGTGATCGTCCCGCGCACGACCGCCGACCCGCGTCCGGTCTCTTCGCCGGTATCCGAGCCCGCCTCAGACCAGCCCATGCTGACGCCGGCGCCCAGCGCGACTCCCAGCCCCACGACGAAGGCCGTGTGAGAGGACGAGGTGATCGCCGCGGCGAAGATCGGGGCGATCGAGGAGATCGTGCCGTCGATCAGGCCGACCAGCCCGGGCTGCACCACGCGGAGCAGGAAGTCGCGGTCGTCCGCGAAACCGAAGCGGTGGATGATCCTCGCGACCTGCGAGTCGCCGCGCCGCGGCGCGGCGTTCACGTCAGTGCTCATGCCCACAACATACGGGCCGGACCGGCTTAGGCCGCCCTGATTCGAGTTAGGGGACCCGAACCCCGGCTCAGCTCGGCGGAGCCGGAGTTCGCTGCCAGGATTCGGGCTGGACGGCCACCTCCGGGTAGTCGAGCTCCTCGCCGCAGCGGACGCAGAGCGCGTCGTAGATCTTCGTCACGCGCCCGCATTTCGGGCACTGGCGGCGCAGCTCGTCGCGCTCGACGCGGTAGGCGATCGCGGCCATCAGACCGAAGAACGGGATCAGGCCCGAGATCAGGAACCACAGGAAGAACGAGCTCCCCTTGATCTTCCCGACGATCCCGCCGGAGATCCCGAAGCAGACGGCGATCACGACGTAGGCCATGGCGGCTGAAGGCGCTAGAGCAACACGCGCAGCGCCCAGATCACCGCGACGACCGCGACGACCAGGAGCAGCGTGCTGAACAGGAACGACAGCACGTGCCCGACCACGCCGAGCAGCAGCCATCCGGCCACCAGAACGACCAGGACCGCGACCGCCGTACGTCCAAATGAGCGCTGTGAGGTCTCGTTCATCTCACCGCTGATCGTAGCCGCTGGGGAGCCCGTTCGCGGCACTTTCGGTGAACGCGGGCTCCGCGTTGCAGCCGGTCCGGGGGGCCCCTCGGCAGTTCAGTCGAGGTGTATCGAGGGCATAGTAGGCAGCTACTCCCGGTCCTCGGCGAGCCGTTCGGCGGCTGCACGGGCCTCGTCGACCTCGGAGGTCGTGAGGCGAGTGATCGAGCCTCCTGCACAAAGGTAGACCCACCCCTCGCGTTGTCGAATGTGACCGTCGCTACCAGCCAGACGCCCGTCCTGGACCACGACCGCAAACACGACTCCACCGCCGAGGTCACTGACCTCTTCGAGCTCGTAGTCCAATTCCTCGTAGGACTTGAACCATTCGTCGAGAAAGCCACGGATCGCCGCTCGGCCCTCGATGAGGTCCGCCCGGCCGTCCAAGACCGCATCCTCGGCGACGCTGGTCATCACCCCGTCGAGATCACCGCGATCCGCAGCCTCGAGCTGCTTGCGCACAAGCTCAACCGGATCGGACGTCGTGGGCTCCTTGGACATCGCCTGCCGAGTATCTCCGAGTGGGCCGATACCTGACTTCCGCCATCACTCGCCGGAAAGTCGTCTCGGATGGATCGCCAACGCCCATGCAGGATCCCTTTCTAGAGAGCCCAAAAAAAACGTGCGGCCGAACAGAGAGGGAATCCCTGTCCGGCCGCACGCTGGACGCTCGCCGAGGGAAGCGCGCGCCGCCGCGTCAGTGAGGAGTCAGCTCAAGCGGCCCGGCGGACCCAGATCGCGGGCCGTCCGTGCCGTCGCGATGTCCGGGCCGCGCAGGCCAGAGCGGGTGCGACCCGTCCCCGACGCGACACTTGTGAGGCGATAGCGACGGATCCTGGTTCCGTGCTGTCGGGCGTCAGCCACCACCTCGGGCAAGAGGACGAAGCGCCGGGGCGATGAAACGCTGGGGTTTGAGGAGGCCATGGGTGCATCTTGGCTCGCGGGCGTCGTGTTGCCTTTGGCCGGGAGTCCAAAATGTCGCGCCGCAGGCTCGACGCCGAGCGCCGCGGGGCCGAAAGTGCCGGCCTCAGGCCAGCTGCTCGTTGATCAGCCGTGAGACCTCAGTGCCGTCCGCACGTCCGCGCGTCTCCTTCATCACCTGACCCACGATCGGACCGATCGCCTTCGCGTTGCCTTCCCGCACGCGCTGGGCGGCGTCCGGGTTGGCCGCGAGCGCCGCCGCGACGATCGTCGCCAGCTCATCGCCGCCGTCCATCGCCGCCAGCCCCTCCGCCTCGACGATCGCCGCGGGGTCGCCACCTCCGGCCAGAAGGCGTTCGAGCACCTGGCGCCCTGCGCCGACGCTGACCTGTTTCTCGGAGACCATGCCGACGAGCGCCGCGAGCGCCTCCGGGGTCGCCTTCCAGGCGCCGGGGTCGACGCCGTCCTCCAGGCGGCTCGCCAGCTCCACGCCCACCCAGTTGGCGAGCGTCTGCGCGGGGAGATCCGGCTTCGCGGCCAGCGCCGCGTCGAAGAAGCCCGCCAGCTCGTTGCGAAAGGCGAGCAGCCGCGCGCTCTCCTCGCTGAGGCCGAGATCGCGCTCGTAGCGCCCGGCGCGCTCGGCCGGCAGCTCGACCATGTCGGCGCGCGCGGCGTCGAGCATGCCCTCGTCGATCGCCACCGGCAGCAGGTCCGGCTCGGGGAAGTAGCGGTAGTCGTGCGCCTCCTCCTTTGAGCGCAGCGAGGTGATCGCGCCCGAGTCGGGGTCGAAGTGCAGCGTCTCCTGTTCGACGGTCCCGCCGCCCTCGATCACCTTCTGCTGGCGTGCGATCTCGGCGCGGATGCCGCGTTCGATGAAGCGGAAGGAGTTCATGTTCTTCAGCTCGGTCTTGACGCCGAGCTCCTCGCTGCCCGCGGGGCGCAGCGAGATGTTGGCGTCGCAGCGCAGCGAGCCCTCCTCCATGTTCACGTCGCTGACGCCGAGGGTGCGCATGGTGCTGCGCAGCAGCCGCAGCCACTCGCCTGCCTGCTCGGCCGAGCGCAGATCCGGCTCCGTGACGATCTCCGCGAGCGGGGTGCCGCCGCGGTTGAAGTCGACGACGCTCGCATCGGAGCCGTGGATGCGACCGCTTTCGCCGAGGTGCGTGAGCTTGGCCGCGTCCTCCTCCAGGTGCACGCGGTGGATGCGCACATCTCCCAGGTGACCGCCGCGGCACAGCGGCTCGTCGTACTGGGAGATCTGGTAGCCCTTCGGCAGGTCGGGATAGAAGTAGTTCTTGCGGTGGAAGATCGATCTCTGGGCCAGCTCCGAACCGACCGCGAGCCCGATCATCAGCCCGAAGTGCACGGCGCGCGCATTGGCGACGGGCAGGCTCCCGGGCAGGCCGAGGCAGACCGGGCAGGTGTGCGTGTTCGGCGGATCGCCGAACGTGACCTCGCAGGCGCAGAACATCTTCGTCGCGGTCGCGAGCTGGATGTGGATCTCCAGGCCGATGACCGGCTCGAGCTCAGTCACGCGCCGCGCTCCCGTCGAAGCCGAACGCCTGCTCTAGCGCGTGGGAGGCGTCGAGCAGCGCGTTCTCGCTGAACGCCGGCCCGGCGAGCTGGAGTCCCACGGGCAGGCCGTCGGCGAGCCCGCACGGGATCGAGATCGCCGGGATCCCGGCCAGCGACATCGGCACCGTGCAGTAGTCGTTCAGGTACATCGCCAGAGGGTCGCCGGTCTTCTCGCCCAGCGCGAACGCGACGCTGGGCGCGGTCGGCGTGGCGATCACGTCGACCTCGCTGAAGGCCTTCGAGAAGTCCTCGGCGATCTTCGTGCGCACGCGCTGGGCGCGGCCGTAGTAGGCGTCGTAGTAGCCCGAGGACAGCGCGTAGGTGCCGAGCATCACGCGGCGCTTGACCTCCGGGCCGAAGCCGTCGTGGCGCGTGCGCGTGTACATGTCGAGCAGGTCGCGCGCGTCGGGCGCCCGCAGGCCGTAGCGGACGCCGTCGAAGCGGGCAAGGTTCGAGGACGCCTCCGCGGGTGCCAGCACGTAGTAGGCCGCGAGCGCGTGCGGCGCATGGGGCAGCGCGATCTCGGAGATCTCGGCGCCGAGCGAGACGGCGGTCTCCAGCGCGGCGCGGAAGGACTCCAGCACGCCGGCTTCGATGCCCTCGCCCGAAAGCTCGCCCGGGACGCCGATCCGGACCCCGTCGAGGCGCTCGGCGCTCGGCAGGGCGACCGGCTGGGGAAGCTGCAGCGAGGTCGCGTCGCACGGGTCCTGGCCGACCATCTCTCTGAGCAGCAGGGCGGCGTCGCGCACGTCGCGCGTCAGCGGGCCCGCCTGGTCCAGCGAGGAGGCGAAGGCGATCATGCCGTAGCGCGAGACGGAGCCGTAGGTCGGTTTCATGCCGACGATCCCGCAGAGCGCCGCCGGCTGGCGGATCGAGCCGCCCGTGTCGGTGCCGAGCGCCCACGGCGCCAGCCCCGCCGCGACGGCCGCGGCGCTGCCGCCGGAGGAGCCGCCCGGCACGCGGCTGCGGTCCCAGGGGTTGCGAACCGGGCCGTAGGCCGAGTTCTCGTTCGAGGAGCCCATCGCGAACTCGTCCTGGTTGGTCTTCGCCAGCAGCGTCGCGCCTGCCTGCTGGAGCCGATCGACGGCCGTCGCCGTGTAGGGCGGCAGATAGCCCTCGAGGATCTTCGAGCCGGACTGGCTGGGCACACCCTTGGTGCAGAACAGGTCCTTGACGGCCAGCGGCACGCCGGCCAGCGGGCCGGCGGGGGTGGGCGCGGTCCGCAGCGCCGTCCTCCGCGGCCACCCAGGTGAAGCAGTTCAGCCCCTCGGCCCCCTGCGCGCGGTCGGCCTCCGCGCGCTCGCGGTAGAAGGAGAACAGCTCCCGGGCGGAGATCTCCCCGCCCGCGACGCGCTCGGCGGCCTGCGCGGCGGTCAGGGAGAGCAGCTCGGCGCTCACGCCTGCGGAGCTGGGGACGAGGAACCCCTCGTCGTTCGCGTCGGGGGCCTGTTCGAGGGCGACCTCGCGGGGCAGGCACTCGTGCGGCACGTCCTCGCGCAGGCGCCCGGTCACCTCGACGACGTGGGAGGTCGGCGGGACGCCGTCGAGGTCGAGCTCGCCGATCGTGGCGACGTAGCCGCTGATGGCCGAGAGCTCGCGCGCCATCGACTCGATCTCCTCCTCGCTGAGGGCGAGCCGGGCGAGCCGGGCAACGTGCAGGACCTCGTCGCGGTCGATCACGGCTGGCAGTCTACGCGGCCGGGGGCCGGCTCGCCGCGACTCGGAGGCCGTCGGGCGCGGGCTACGGCTGGGGCGCGACTGGGCGTTCGTCGCGGATCACGAGCCACGAGCCGACCAGGATCAGCAGCGCGCCCGCGAGCCCGAGCCAGGCGCCGGCGCAGAGGCCGGTGGCGTGGTCCGGGCGCTCCAGCACCCGCACGACCGCGGCGATCGCGCCGAGGAGGCAGATCATCACGCTCCACACCGCCGTCGAGACCGGCAGCGCCGGGCTCTCGCGCTCGAAGCGCGGCTGCGAGCACCATCGCGCTCGCTGCCGCCAGCGCCGCGAGCATCAGCACGGCGGCGCCACCGAACGTGTCCCAGAAGTCGAGGTTGACGCCGAGCGAGGTTTCATACCAGGGCAGGATCAGCGCGGCGATCAGTGCAGCCGATTCCCGCCACGGCCGTCCACTCGCCTGCGCGCAGCTTCGTCATGCGGGGCTCGGAGCCGGGGCGCGCTCGGCCTGCGGCGCGCGCGGCCTGCAGCGTGTTGCGGAGCAGCATCGCGATCGTCATCGGGCCGACGCCGCCCGGCACCGGCGTGATAGCAGAGGCGATCTCCGCGCGCGGCGGCGTGGTCGACGTCGCCGACGAGCCCGCTCTTGTTGTCGAGCCTCCTCGGGGCTGATGCGGTTCATGCCCACGTCGATCACGACCGCCCCCGGCTTGACGTGCTCGGCGCCCAGCATGCGCGGGCGCCCGATCGCCGCGATCAGCACGTCGGCGCGCGGCGCAGACCGCCGCGAGGTCGCGCGTGCGCGAGTGGCAGACCGTGACGGTCGCGTTGGCGCCGAGCAGGAGCTGGGCCATCGGCTTGCCGAACAGGTTCGAGCGCCCGACGACGACCGCTTCGGCTCCCTCCAGCTCGACCCCGGCCTCCTCGAGCAGGACCATCACGCCGAGCGGCGTCGCGCCGACCAGCTGCGGGGTGCCGAGCGCGAGCATGCCGGCGTTGAACGTGGTCAGGCCGTCGACGTCCTTCTCGGGCCGGACGAGCTCGGTGAGCGCCCGCCCGTCGAGGTGGGCCGGCACCGGCAGCTGGACCAGGATGCCGTTCACGGCCGGGTCGTCGTTCAGGGCGCTGCGATCTCGGCTTCTACCTGCTCGGCGCTCGCGTCGGCTCCCAGGCGCCTGTCGACCGGCACCATCCCGACCTCGGAGGAGGCGCGCTGCTTGCCGCCGACGTAGACCGCGGAGGCGGGGTCGTCGCCGACGAGCACCGTCGCGAGGCCGGGCGGGCGCCCGTGCTGCGCGGTGAACGCCGCGACCTCCTCGGCCACCTCGGCGCGCACGCCGCGGCGATCGCCTTGCCGTCGATGAGCTTCGCTGTCACTCTCCTGATGCTATGACCTGGCGCGCGGCGCCGCGCTCAGCGCTTCGCTGACCGGGCGCGTACTCCGCCATCAGCTTGCGTTCCGAGCCGTCGCCGGCGAAGCGCACGACGATCACGCCGTCGGGCTCGACCGCGGTGACGACGCCGTCTCCGAATGCGGCGTGCACGACGTCCTCGCCGAGGCGGAACGCCTGGATCTCCTCCGACGGGAGCGGTTCCGCGCCGCGCCGTCGGCGTTCGCCACGTCGTCTCGCCGCCGCGCGCCAGCGAGGGCGTCACCGTTACGCCCGGCCGCCAGCCGCCGCTGTCGCCGCCCTCGTCGAGCAGGTCGCCCGGGATCTCGGCCAGGAAGCGGCTCGGCATCCCGTAGCTCTGGGCGCCGAAGACCGCACGGCGCCGCGCATGGGTCAGATACAGCTTCCTCATCGCGCGCGTCACGCCCACGTAGAAGAGGCGGCGCTCCTCCTCGAGGCCACCCTCGTCGATCGCGCGCGAGTGCGGGAAGACGCCGTCCTCGAGCCCGGTGATGAACACGGTCGGGTACTCCAGGCCCTTCGCGTTGTGCAGCGTCATCAGCGTCACGAGGCCCTCGTCATCGCTGCGCCCGTCGGCGTCGGCGACGAGCGCGATCTCCTGCAGGAAGCGCTCGAGCGTGTCCTCGCCCTCGGCCTCGTCGAACTCGCGGCCGACCTCGACCAGCTGCTCGAGGTTCTCGATCCGCCCCTGCGCCTCGATCGAGCGCTCGGCTTCTAGCGCCTCGACGTAGCCGGTCTGCGCGAGCACCGCCTCCAGGAGCTCGGCGACCGAGGCCGCCTCCCCCTCGCCCTCGGCGCCCGGCACGCTCCGCGCCGCCGTCCAGCTGCGCAGGCCCATCATCGGAACCCTCATCTTCACCGCCCAGCGGCGGCGCGCCCGTCATCGCCCGCAGCTCGGCCATCGTCGCCATGAAGCGGCCGAGCGCCTTCACCGCCGCGGCGCCGAGACCCGGCACCTGCCGCGGGGAGGCGGCCGCCTCCCACACCGAGACGTCCAGCGCGGCCGCGTGCGCGGTCACGCGCGCGAGCGTCGTCGCCCCGATGCCGCGCCGCGGGGAGTTGGCCACGCGCGTGAAGCTGACCACGTCGTAGGGGTTCGCCAGCAGCGTCAGGTAGGCGATCGCGTCCTTGACCTCGGCGCGCTCGTAGAACTTCGTGCCGCCGATCACCTGGTAGCCGATCTCGCTGCGCACGAGGTTGTCCTCGATCACGCGGGACATCGCGTTGGTGCGGTAGAGCACCGCGATCTCCGCGCGCGAAGCGCCCTCGTCCACCAGGCGCTGGATCTCGCCCACGACGTAGCGCGCCTCGGCGTGCTCGTCCTCAGCGCGCGCACCTCGATCTGATCGCCCTGGCCCAGCTCGCTCCACAGGCGCTTGGCGATCTGACCGCGGTTGTTCGCGATCACCGCGTTCGCGGCGGCGAGGATCGTCTCGGTCGAGCGGTAGTTCTGCTCCAGCTTGACCACGCGCGCGTCGGGGAAGTCGTCCTGGAAACGCAGGATGTTCTCGATGTCGGCCCCGCGGAATCCGTAGATGGACTGGGCGTCGTCGCCGACAACCGCCAGGTTGCGATGCCCCACCGGGCCCCGAATACGACCGGCCCGCCGCCCGGACGCCTGCCGCCCGCGCTGCGGCGGCGCGCCCGCCGCCGGCCAGCAACTGCAGCAGCCGGTACTGCGCGTGGTTGGTGTCCTGGTACTCGTCCACGAGCACGTGGCTGAACGTGTCGCGGTAGCGCTCGCGCACCTCCTCGAACAGCTCCAGCAGGTTCACCGTGCGGAACAGGAGGTCGTCGAAGTCCATCGCGTTCATGCGCACGAGGTCACGCTGGTAGATGTCATAGACCTCGCCGATCATCTCCTCGAACGGCGACGCTGCCTGCGCGCGGTAGTCGTCCACGTCGATCAGCTTGTTCTTGGCCGCGGAGATCTGGTTCAGCACCGCCGCCGGCGTGTAGCGCTTCGGGTCGACGCCCACGGCATCGGCGCTGCGCTTCGCGAGGCGCCGGGAATCGGCCTGGTCGTAGATCGTGAACTGGCGCGTGTAGCCGAGCCGCGCCGCCTCGGCGCGCAGGATGCGCGCGCAGGCCGAGTGGAAGGTCATCAGCCACATGCCCCGCGTGGCGTGTCCGAGCAGTCGTTCGACGCGCTCGCGCATCTCGCTCGCCGCCTTGTTGGTGAACGTGATCGCCAGGATCTCGCCGGCCTGGGCCTGGTCGGTGTAGATCAGGAACGCGATCCGATGGGCCAGGACGCGAGTCTTGCCGCTGCCCGCGCCGGCCAGGATCAGCAGCGGCCCCTCGCCATGCGTGACGGCCTCGCGCTGGGGCTCGTTCAGGCCCTCGAGGAGCTCTGCGAGGTGCTCTGCGTGGGGGTTTGCGGACATCAAGGTGAGGATAGATGCGGCCTGCGGCAGCCGGTCTGGGCGCCGTCGCGCCGGTCCCGGGGCGATACTCGGGGAGGTGAGCATGCCGGGGAACATGGAGCTCGTGCGCTCGATCTTCGACGCCTGGGAGCGCGAGGACTTCTCGCGCACCGACTGGGCGAGCCCGGAGATCGAGTTCGGGTTCGGGGACGGGCCCGATCTCCAGCGATGGTCGGGCATCGCTGGCATGTCCGAAGGATGGTTCGCCTTCCAGCGATCCTGGGAGAGCCTGGGCTTCGAAGGCGTCGATTTCCGCGAGCTCGACAGCGACGCACGTGCTGGTCACCACGCGGTTTGTCGGCCGCACGCGGGGAAGCGAGCTCGAGCTCGGGCAGGTCGCAGACGCGCCAGGCGGCGCCTTTCGGATCCGAGACGGAAGGTCGCGAGGCTGATCCTCTACTGGCACGCCGAGCAGGCGGTCGCGGACTGGGGCTGGAGGGCTAGCGCGCGGTCGAGGCCCGACCCGCGGGGCGCCAGCCGGACCGGCCCGGAAGCGGGCGCTACCGCTCGGCGCTTGCGCGGCGCAGGTGCCGGCTGACGTCGCCCACGAGGTCGGTTCGCACGCGCCTCTCGACGAAGCACCATTCGCCGTCGCGACACTCGGAACGGTCCTGGTAACGACCGCTCGCGATCGGCTGCAAGGGCTGCTCGGACAGCGCCTGCAGCACCGTGAAGTAGGAACGCGCCGCCGCGGTGCACGCTTCCTCGTCGACCTCGATGGTCGCGTTCGTGGTCGATGTGCCTCGTCCGGGGCGTGCCGTCCTCGTACGACGATCACGTTCTCGCGCAGCATCCTCTCGACCGCGTCCCTGCCTCTCACCGTCCCCGAGCTGCCGGTGAAGGTGGCCTCCGCGAGCAGGGCGCCGACGCCCGCGAAATCGCCGGAGTCCACGAGCTCGGCGTACGTCGCGATGAGATTCCCGATCGCTATGTGGCCCGGCGGGTTCCTCGCCACGCTCTCGTCCGACATCGCCGCGCAGTATCGCGCAGCGTCACGGGAGCGCCGGCGCGGCCGGCGGCGAGCTGCCCCCCTGCCGGGCTCGGCCCCGCCCCTACCCTCCGGCCGGGTTCGGCCCGCGAACCTCCCGCAGCGGTTTGACGTCCGCCACCGGGCGCGGCGGCTCGTCTGAGAGCTCGGCGACCATCCGTTCGAGCTGCGCGATGCGCCCGGAGAGCGCCTGGATCGCCTCGGCGATCGGGTCGGGCAGATGGATCCAGTCGGCGTCCGGGCCCTCGATCCGGCGGCCTTCGACGCGCACGGGATGGCCGGGGTTGCCGACGACGGTCGAGTTCGGCGGCACGTCGGTGATGACGACGCTGTTGGCGCCGATCTTCGCGCCGTGGCCGATCGTGATCGGGCCGAGCAGCTTCGCGCCGGAGCCGATCGTGACGTTGTCCTGAACGGTCGGGTGGCGCTTGCCGGTGGCGAAGCCGGTGCCGCCGAGCGTGACGCCCTGGTAGAGGGTGACGTTGTCGCCGATCTCGGCGGTCTCGCCGATCACGACGCCCGTGCCGTGGTCGATGAAGAGGCCCTGGCCGATGCTCGCGGCGGGGTGGATCTCGATCCCGGTGATCGTGCGCGTGAGCATGGCGATCAGACGGGGCAGCAGCGGCACGCGGGCGACGAACATCGCGTGCGCCACGCGGTAGGCGAGCAGGGCGTGGATGCCGGGCCAGGTCGCGACGATCTCCGCGGGCTGAACGCCGCGCGCGGCCGGGTCGCGCTCGCGCGCCGCGAGGACGTCACGCTTGACCTCGCCTGCCACCCGGGCGAACGCGCTGAGGTGGGCCATGCCCAAAGCGTAGCGACGATCCTTGCGCCTACAACTTTTTTGTTCGGTGGGCTTCACGCGTGGTGCGCATGCGCGCGTGGCCACGGGTCGGAACGTTACGGGGCGAAGAAGGACTGCGAGACGTAGCGCTCGCCGGAGTCGGGCATCACCACGACGATCCGTGCGTCCTTGGACTCGGGCCGGGAGGCGACCTCCAGCGCGGCCCACAGCGCGGCGCCGCCCGAGATCCCGGCCAGGATCCCGGCCCCGCGCGCGCAGCGCCAGGCGGTGTGGATCGCGTCGTCGTCGGTGACGGCGATCACCTCGTCGAGCAGCTCGCGGTTCAGCACCGGGGGCACGAAGCCCGCGCCGATGCCCTGGATGCGATGCGGCCCGAGGCGCCCGCCCGACAGCACGGCCGAGCCCTTCGGCTCGACCGCGACGACCTTCAGCTTCGGGTTGCAGTGCTCGCGCAGGTGCTCCCCCACCCCCGTGATCGTGCCGCCGGTGCCGACGCCGGCGACGAGCGACGTCGACGTCGCCGTCGAGCGCCGCCGCGATCTCAGGGCCGGTGCTGCGGCGGTGTGCCTCGGGGTTTGCGGGGTTCGTGAACTGGTCGGGGAGGAACACGTCGTCGCGCTGTGCCAGGGCCTGCGCCGCCTGAACAGCCTCCTCCATGCCGCCGAGCGACTCGGTGATGTCCACGCGCGCGCCATAGAGGCGCAGCAGGCTCTCGCGCTCTTTGCTCATGCCCTGCGGCAGCGTCAGCACGAGGTCATAGCCCTTCGCCGCGCACACGAAGGCGAGCGCGATCCCGGTGTTGCCGCTCGTCGCCTCGACGATCGTGCGTGCGGCCGGGCTCGATGCGGCCTTCGGCCTCGGCGGCCTCGATCATCGCGATGCCGATGCGGTCCTTGACGCTGCCGCCGGGGTTGTGGGCCTCGAGCTTGGCGAACAGCCTTGCGCCCTCCGCCCGCGGGCCGATGACGCGTCGGGCAGCTCGACCATCGGCGTCCCGCCCACAAGCTCTGCAATGTTGATCGGGATTCGGGACATCCGCCCCGACAATATCGAGGGTCGGCCGGCGCTCCATGCCGGCCTCGGTCGAGGGGTCGGCCGGCGCTCCATGCCGGCCTCGGTCGAGGGGTCGGCCGGCGCTCCATGCCGGCCTCGGTCGAGGGGTCGGCCGGCGCTCCATGCCGGCCTCGGTCGAGGGGTCGGCCGGCGCTCCATGCCGGCCTCAGTCGAGGGGTCGGCCGGCGCTCCATGTCAAGACGCTCAGCGGAGCGTCTTGACCATCACGAAGTGCGGCCCGATCCCCTCGATCTCGAACTCCTCGCCTTCGGTGCTCCACCCCTCGCGCTCGTAGAAGGCGCGCGCGCCCGTGCGCGCGTTGCACCAGAGCCGGTGTCCGCAGTGCTCGCGCGCGTGCGCCTCCAGCGCAGCGAGCACGGCCCTGCCGAGGCCGCGCCCCCGCAGCGCGGGGTCCGTGGCCATCCCCCGTACCCGCCAGTCGCCCGCGCGCGGCTCGCGCGGATGACCCTCCTCCATCGCGCTGCCGACCGCGAGCACGGTTCCGTCCTCGCCGAGCGCCGCGTAGTGAGCGGTCTCGGGATCGCCCTCCCGCGCGTACATCGATTCTCCCGGGGACTGCCAGGGCCGCAGCACCGACATCCGCAGCGCCTGCCCCATGCCCGCGCCGACGGCGAGGACGCGCACGCCGGCCGGCGGCGCCGGTCACTCCGCGTTCTGCTCCACGGGCAGGCGGACGCGGAAGACCGTGCTGCCCCGGCTCGCGTCCGGAGCGTCAGGCTGCCGTGATGGCGGTCGACCACGATCCGCCGAGCGGTGTCGAGGCCGAGCCCCGTGCCCTTGCCCACTTCCTTGGTGGTGAAGAAGGGATCGAAGATCCGTTCCGCCGCCTCGGGCGGCACGCCCGGCCCGTCGTCGGCGATGTCGACCTCGACGCAGTCGCCGTCGCGGTGGGCGGAGATCGTGATCGTGCCCGACTCGCCCAGCGCGTCGATCGCGTTGTCGAGCAGGTTCGTCCACACCTGGTTCAGCTCCGCTCCGTACGCCTGGAATCGCGGCAGGTCCTCGTCGATGTCCCGCACGACCTCGATCGTCGTGTGCTTGAGCTTGTGGCCGAGGATCGTCAGCGTCGTGTCGAGGCCCTCGCGCACATCGACCTCGACCAGCCCGCCGCGGTCCATGTAGGCGTACATCTTCACCGCCCCCACCAGCTTGCTCATGCGCTCAGTGGACTCCGAGAGCTCGGCGGCCAGCTCGCGCGCAAGCAGCGAGGCGGCGATCCAGCGCACCGCGGGTTCGGTCGCGGGACCCGCAAGCTCCTGGACGCGCTGCAGCTGCTGCTCGTCGAAGCCGGCCTGAGCCAGCGGCTCGACGATCCTGTAGGCGTCGGCGACGCCGGCGGCTTCCAGCGCACCCGTGAGCTCGTCTTCGGCGTCGGCCAGCTCGAGCTGGGAGATCGTCGCCCGGGCCCGGCAGGCCTCGAGCACGGCACGCTGGATCTGCACGAGCTGCTCGGCCTGCTCGCGCGAGACGCCGGACTCGACGAACAGGCCGATCGTCGAGCTGAGCACGTCGAGCGCGTCGGCGAGCTCGGCTGAGGCGCGCTTCGCTGCCGCGGCCGGGTTGTTCAGCTCGTGCGCGAGCCCGGCGGCCATCGTGCCGAGCGATTCCAGGCGCTCGCGGTTCTGCTCGATCGCCGTGATCCGCCCCACGACGGGCCGCACCCGCTCGAGCACGAGCCGCAGGACCGAGCGGTTCTCGATCGCCAGCTCGAGGAACTCCTCGTCGTTGATCTAGGCGAGCCGCACGTCGGTCTTGGCCTGCACCCGCACCGCGAGCCCCGAGCCGGTCAGCGCCCCGATCGCGCCGAGATAGGTCGGGGCCACGTGGTCGCCCGAGGATTCCTGGCCCCCGTTGATCTCGCGGAAGGTCTCGGCGGTGCCGTCGAGCAGGAGATACACCCGGCGCTCGCTCCCGCCCTCCTCGGCGATCAGCTCGCCCGGGCGGCAGCTCGCGCAGCTCCGCGTGCGCGGCGAAGTCGGCGAGGTGCTCGTCGTCGACGCCGTCGAAGAGGTCGATCGGCCGCAGATCTGCGACGGTCGGGCGGCTCATGCGCTCGCCAGGTACTCGTGGATCAGCGAAACCGCCATCGAGCCCTCTCCGACCGCGCTCGCGACGCGCTTGATCGAGCGCGAGCGCACGTCGCCGGCGACGAACACGCCCGGGGACGCTCGTCTCCAGCACGTAAGGGTCGCGCTCCAGCGGCCAGCCGTGCTCGCGCACCTCGGCGCCGGCGAGGATGAAGCCGCGCTCGTCACGGGCCAGCACGCCCTCGAGCCAGTCGGTGCGCGGCGCGGCGCCGATGAAGATGAAGCAGGCGTCGACGTCTTCGGTCGACGACCTCGCCGTCGGCGCCGCGGATGTCGAGGCTGCGCGAGGCGCCCGTCCTCGCCGTGAGCGGCGATCGCCTCGGTGCCGGTGCGCACCTCGATGTTGGCGAGGTCCGGCGATCTGCTCGATCAGGTAGTGGGACATCGACTTCTCAAGCGAGCTGCGCACGAGCATCGACACCCTGTTCGCGTAGCCGCTGAAGTAGACGGCCGCCTGCCCTGCCGAGTTCGCGCCGCCGATCACGACCACGTGCTGGTCCGCGCACGAGCGCGCCTCGGTCAGCGCCGCGCCGTAGTAGACGCCGGCGCCGGTGAAGCTCGGAGAAGCCGGGCGCGGGCATCATCCGGTAGGAGACGCCCGAGGCGATCAGCACGCAGTTCGCGCTCAGCTCGGCGCCGCCGGTCAGCTCGACGATCCGCCCGGCGCCCTCGACGCGCAGCGCGGCGGCGTCGTTGATCGTGAGCAGCTCGGCGCCGAGCCGGCGCGCCTGGTCGGTCGCGCGGCGCGCGAGGTCCGAGCCGGACAGCCCGGCCGGGAAGCCGAGGTAGTTCTCGATCCGGCTCGACTGGCCGGCCTGCCCGCCGGGCGCCTCGCGCTCGACCATCACCGTCCGCAGCCCCTCGGAGGCGCCATAGACGGCCGCCGCCAGCCCGGCCGGGCCGCCGCCCACGATGACGAGGTCGTAGTGGTCGGCGGCCGGCTGCCCGGCGACGCCGATCTTCTCGGCCAGCTCGAGCACGGTCGGCTGCTCGAGCACGGTGCCGTCCTCCAGCAGCGCGACCGGCAGGCGCTCCTCGTCCACGCCCGCGACCGCGATCAGCTCGCGCGCCTCGGCGTCGCGTTCGACGTCGAGCCAGCGGCCCGGGATGCGGTTGCGCGCGAGGAAGTCGCGCAGCTCATGCGTGGCGGGCGAGAAGCGATGTCCGATCACGCGCACGCCGCCGGCCTCGAGGGCCGCGCCGGCCTCCCAGGTGGTGAGCAGGTCCTCGACCACCGGGTAGAGCTGCTCCTCCGGCGGGTCCCAGGGCTTCAGCAGGTAGTAGTCGAGCGCGACCTCGTTGATCGCCTGGATCGCCGCTTCGGTGTCGGCGTAGGCGGTCAGCAGCACGCGCTTGGCCTCGGGGAAGATCTGCGCGCGCCTTGACGAGGTAGTCGGTGCCGTCCATGCCCGGCATGCGCTGGTCGGCGACGAGCATCGCGACCCGGTCCCCGCGCGTGTGCATCTGGCCGAGCAGCTCCAGCGCCTCGGTGCCCGAGCCGGCGCGCATGATCCGGTAGTTCTCGCCGAAGCCGCGCCGCAGGTCGCGCGCCACCGCCGCGAGCACGGCGGGCTCGTCGTCCACGGCGAGGATCGCCGGGTGCCGCTCGCGCCCGTCCTCGGACACGCTCAGCTCAGCATCGGCGACGGCGGGATGCGCGTGCTGCCGTGGACCTCGGGGATCACCATGCCGACCTGGTCCACGAAGCACCACGACCATTCCTCGCCGGGCTCGAGCGAACGGATCAGCGGGTGCTCGTCGGCGCCCGCGTGCTTGCGGGCGTGTTTGTTGGGCGAGTCGTCGCAGCAGCCGACGTGGCCGCACTCGAGGCAGATCCGCAGGTGCAGCCAGACCCCGCCTTCGCGCAGGCAGTCCTCGCAGCCGGCCACCTCCGCCGGCAGCTCCGTGACCGTGATCGTGTCGAGGTGAGCTGCAGCCGGGCACGACACTCAGGATGACACGACCGACCCGGAAGCGCCGGGTGGGCGTACCGGCGTTTTCCGTCCGGGCCGTGACTACACTCCCGCGGCGGGGATGGAGGTCCCCACGGAGCCCACGGATGGGAACGCAAGGAGGGCTGTCTCGGCGCTCACGCACAGGTTGCCTGTGCCCCGAATGGGGTGCGAGGGCCCATCGGGCGCGAGCGCCGGGAGGCAAGTCCACGCCGCGGGCGGCGCGCGGGGCATCCACGGATGCCCGGCGCCGCCCCGCCTGCGGCTCAGGGCAGGCGCTCGCGGGCGCGCGGCGTCCGCTAGGGCACGCGCGCGACGGCGTTGACGTGCGTCGTGCGGCGCGCGGCGATCGTGAAGCCGGTCGGCGGCACGTTGACGCTGGCCGCCGCCGGGCTCTCGACAGCGAGGCGGCGAGCACGTAGCTGCCGGGCGCGAGCGGGAAGATCGCGAAGTGCCCGTCACGGACGCGCCGGCTCGCGACGATTCTGCCTGCGCTGGTGGAGACCGTCAGCGTGCCGCCTTGGGGCAGCGCGCTGCGGCAGCGCGGGCTCGTCTGCAGCGGCCCGCCCTGGAGGTAGAGGCCGGCGACGAGCTCTGTCGGACCGCGACGCTGTTCGGCGCCGGCGTGCTTGGGGCCGGGCTGCGCCGGCTGCGCGCAGAGCGGCTCGAGGAACACCGTCACCGCCGCGCGTGCGTCCGCCGCCTGCGGGGCTCTGGCGCGCGACGAGCTGGCGCCCGTCGGGGCTGGAGGGCGTCACGAAGCTGCCGTGGCGCGGGGAGCTGGCGCACCGTCACGCCGCAGCCCGAGGAGCTGAGCGCCTGGCGCGCCATCGCGAGGCTCACGCCCACGACGTCGGGCGCCACACACCCTTCCCTGCCGGCCTTCGCGCCGCCGGCGGCGCGGGCAGCGCCCCGCCCGTGGCGAGCGCCGCCACGAGCGAGAGGAACCGCCTTTTTGCGCGGACGTTGCATTGCAGGTTTGACCAGGAATGCTGCGAGTTGGCAATATTAACCGCAGGTGTCCTGCCTGAAGCGGCCCGCTCGCGCGGTTCCGGTCGGAGGAGGAGGCGGGAGACCACGGAACGAGCGCACCCGAGAGCCCGGGTGTGGGCGCCGTTCCGAACCGGGAGACCTCCTCAAGGCTGTGCAACGGAGAGCAGATGAACGCGTCCAGCTCAACCACCCCCCTGGGGCGGCGCAAGCGCCGTTCGCTGCGGCTGCTCGAGAAGCCGAGCGGCCCCGCCGGCCCCGGCCGCGTGGTCGAACGCTGGCTGTTCGTGTGGCGCTGGGAGACCTGGGCCAAGGAGTCCGCGCCCGAACGCCGCCCGCGCGGCGGATGGGCGCTGACCTACCGCCGCGCGCTGATCGCGAGCCAGGACGCGCTCGACGACTACGCAGCTCGTCGAGTTCGCCGCCTGAAAACAGGAGGTCGGCCGGCGCTCCGTGCCGGCCTAGGCGTAGCGGCGCATCGCCGCGACCCAGTTGGCGGCGATCTGGCGCTGGGCGCCGGCAGCGTGAGCCGCCCCTCGCAGACCAGGTGCTTCAGCGCCGACTCGAGCTTGTCCTTCGGGTTCAGGTAGAAGCCCTGGCGCGTGCCGTAGTCCGGCTCGGGCCAGAGGTTGCGCGGGTCGTTGACCGCTCCGCCCAGCTCCAGCGGCACGAGGTGGTCGTACTCGTAGCGTGAGGCGCCGCTCTCGCCGTAGGCGCGCAGGCTCGCGAGCTTCTCCGGCTCGGTCACGCGCTCGGGCGGGCGCACGGTCGCCGTCCAGCCGCTGCGGCAGATCGTGCTCGAGATCGTCGCCTGCGTGACCGCCGGGTTCGCCGCCCCCGGCGTGCAGCGCCGGTCGGGGAGCTGGCTGAGGCCCGAGCCCGAGGCGTGGCAGCTGACCCAGCCGGCGGCTGGCTCTGCACGACCCCGGCGGAGCGCGCTCGAGTACGGCAGCCCCGACGGCGCGAGCGCGAGCCCGAGCGCCGCCGCGAGGGCGAGCGGGCTCATCTGAGGGCCATCGTTCTGATCGTGCGAGCGAGGATCGCACGCGCCTGCGACGGCCCGCGCCGCCAGGATCTGCCCCGCTGCTGCGAGAACCGGGCGCGCCCGCTTCGGCGCGCCCGGCCCGCATGAGGTGATCCGCTTAGCGGACGCCCGCTTTCAGCATCGTCAGCTCGATGCGGTAGGCGTCCTCTTCCTCACCGGTCGCGTTCGGGTGCACCGGCACCCCGGTCAGGGAGCCGACGAGCGGTTCGATCCAGCGTTCGCCGACCGGCTTGCATGCGTCGTGTTCTTCGCTCTTCTTGAACGTGTCCACGAACGACGCGCCGTGCGCTTTGGCGGCTGCCTTGATCATCTTGTTGCCCTGATCTCGACGTCCTTGCGGAACCATTTCAGGTCGCCTTCTTTCCACGGGAAGGCGAGGCAGAAGCCTTTCTTGGGCATGATGTCGGGGTAGCCGACGACGAACACTTTGGCGTTCGGCGCCAGTTCTTTGATGTGCACGAGCGCCGCTTCCTGGGCCGGTTTGTCGGCCGCGAACGTTTCGGTCACGAATTTTTCGTAGAAGTGGCCTTTGGCTTCCCTGCACGGCGCCTTGCCGGGCAGTTCTTCGAACACGTCGGTCTGGGTGCAGCCGTTCAGCAGGCCGCCGAACAGGCCGCCGTCGTTGCCGCCCATGCCGATCGTCACGATTTCGGTCGATGCGTTGAGCGCATCGTCCTGTGGCGGCGTCACACCTGGGATCTGTTCTTCGGTCTCGTCCGAGGTCGTCGCCCCGCCGCAGCTGACGTCGGTCAGCGTCAGGTTCAGCGCCGACGCGACCAGGTGCGGGTAGTTTTTCGTCGAGCGCCCACAGTCTTTGGCCGCTTCGTTTTCTTCGTACGGCGTGACGCCCGGTGCCGACGTGTACGAGTCGCCGATCGAGACGTAGTTGATCGCTTTCGCGTTCGCCGACGCCGCGAAAAGCAGCGCCCCTACGAGCCCCATCAGCGCGACCAGCACGCCGCGACGCGCGTCCATCATCCCTCTCATCATTCCTCCCTTTGTTCCGGAGCCGGGCCCCGGAAGCCCCGCCGCCCGTTCCCTGGCGGCCTGGGAGCCCCCTCCTCGAGCCCATGAGCCAATCACGCGCGAATGTACCAAACGTGGCGGGCCGCACGCGACCTTCAAGCGTGCGGCCCGGCGCGGCGCCTCAGGGACCGACCGTCGCGGTGACGGGCTCCCCTTCGGAGGTGAGCTCGAAGCTGGCGCTGACTTTCGGTCGCGGCGATTCCTTGCCGCAGTTCGGCGCTGCGTTCGCGCTGCCTGCGCCCGCAGCGGCACACAGCAGTGCGCACGCCGAGCCGAGCATGATCTTCGCCGTAGCGCTCCCCATCGTCTCTGCCTCCGTTCGCGACGCCTCCTGCCGCGCCAGCATAACCCGCGGAGTTCCGTGCATGGGAGCTGTTCTCAGATGTGATACATGCTCGCGCCCGCCTCGCGGGTCTCGCGCTCGATCACATCGGCGATCGAGGTCTGTGCGAGCACGCGCCGAGCCGCTGCGGAGGCGTCGGCGAAGACGCCCTCGGAGTCACGGCCGAGCGGGCCGTCGAGCAGCTCGACGATCTCGAGCACCGTGACCGTCTCGGGCGGGCGGGCGAAGCGGTAGCCGCCCTTGACGCCGCGCTGGGAGCTGATCACGCCGGCGCGGCGCAGGACCGCGAACAGCTGCTCGAGGAACTGCACGGGCACGTCGCGACGCCGCGCGAGCTCGCCGATCGGCACCGGGTCATCCGTCGCGCTGCTGCTGCGCCCGAGCTCGGCGAGCGCGAGCACGGCATACGGGGACTTGGTCGTGATCGAGATCATCGCGCTCGCACGCGATGCTACGCAAGCGGCCGGAGGCTGCGCGGTCAGGTGCCTGCCGGCGCCTCATCTGGAGCACCGAGCCCGGGCGCCCCGTGGGTGCGGCGGGGCGCCCTGGCGCGGAGGGTCCTGCGAGAGCCCGGGGCCCCGCCGGAAGCGGGGCGCCCGGAGCCCGGTTCAGGTCACGATTCGTAGATCGCGACGAGCTTGAACTTCGTGAGTTGCTTGTTGACGCTGTAGAAGTAGTTGGTCGTCTTCTTGCCGTCGCCGGAGTCCGATTCCCATTCGCCGACAGTGCCGCCTTCGCCGTTTTTGAACTGCGTCTGGTGCTTTCCGGCGACCACGTTTTTCAGCGCACCTTCGGTGGTTTCGCAGATCTCGACATCCCTGCCGAACGGGTGCTTCTTGCTCGTGGTCGTGGTCCCGGTGCATTTGACGCCGCCATAGTAGGCGCTGGCGTTGTATTCAGCCGTATAAGGCGTGTGGACCGTCATCGCCGGTGCCGCCGCGGCCGACGTGAGGACGCCGACCATCACCGCCACCGCGACCAGCGCGATTCGCTTCATGTTCCAACCCCCTGTTTGTGCCCCTGCGGGCAGTCCGTTGCTGCGCCCCTCCGTGAGGGCGAGGCCAACCTAACATTCGAACTTGCCTGGATGACGAAATCGCGCCATACGATTTTGACACCCTGTATAGGTCCTGCTTATTCCCGAGGCGCCACGGGAGAAACGCCATAGGCGCGGGCCTTCCCGCGATGCGGGCTGCTTATGCCACCGCGGCAGACCGGCCCTCAGGCGGGCCTTGGGCAGCGCACGCGCGAAGCGAGGATCGCGCCCACGCGGCCCAGGACCCGCCTCAGAGCCAGCCGCGCTCGGTGGCGATCAGGACCGCCTGGGCCCGGTCGACCGCGCCGAGCTTGCCGTAGATGTTGTGCAGGTGCGTGCGCACGGTGCTGGTCGAGAGCGTCAGCTCGTGGGCGATCTGCTTGTAGACCTTGCCCTCCGCGAGACGCTGCAGGACGCCGAGCTCGCGCGTGGAGAGCGGGCACGGGTCGACGTGGCGCTGGCGCTGGACGTTCGCGCTCGGCAGTTCGTACATCACCCGGCGCAGCTCCTGGGGACCGAGCCCGACGGCGCGAGCGGTGTGCAGCAGCTCGCTCGGGCTGACGCGTCCGCCCTGCTCGTAGTGGGAGAGCATGTCGGCGAGGCGGATGAAAGCGGCCTCGCCCTCGGCGTCCGGGTTGTGGTGGCGCTCGACCGGCGTCGCCAGCGAGGCGGGCAGGCCCCAGCGACGGATCAGCACGCCGCCCACCAGCGCGTGGTCGACGCCGAGCTCGCGCCGCTCGGCGTGGACGCGTTCCTCGGGCGTGCGGGCGCCCTTGTGGACCTGCGAGGGGTAGCCGGGGTAGGCGTGCAGGAGAACGAGCTTGCCGACGTCGTGCAGGAGGCTCGTGACGGTCAGACGGTCGCGGTTCTCGTAGCCGACCTCGGCCGCGAGCCGGTCGGCGGCGTGCTGGGTCGAGAGCGCGTGCAGCCTGAAGCGCTCGGGCGCGGCGTCCCAGACGCTGGCGCGCTCGAAGAAGTCGAAGGTGCGCACGTGGTTGGCCACCGACTGCACCGTCTGCGGGCTGAGCAGCTCGACGGCGCCGACGGCCGTGTCGACCTTGCCGCTCGCGTTCTGAGCGCGGTTGGCGAGGCGCAGGACGGCGATGATCAGGGCGACATCGGACTCGACGGCAGCGACGACGTCGGCGGTCGCGACATTGTCCTTGGAGGTGACCGAGAGCAGGCGGTTGCGGGACTCGGCGAGCGCGGGAAACGCCTCGAGCGCTTCGAAGGCCAGCGTGAGCCGGCGCCCATGGCCCTCGTTCTGGTGGCGCTCGCCGGTGCTGGGAGCAGGGACGCTCGCGCGCTTCGCGGCCGTGGCCGCGCGCACGTTCTGGGCGTTGCTCGTCTTCTTCGGGGCCTTCTTGGCCGCTGCCGTCGCCTGCATTCGGTTGTTTCCCCTTCCTTGGGTTCACCGGCCATCCAGGCCGGGGTCAATCCGCTTTCCCGGTTCCTATCGGCAACGGCGCGAACCGAACTTTAGGCTTCTTGAAATCCGCATTGCCATGCGGGTTTCCGGCATGACACAGAATGGCTCCGAGGCGCTTTGCGGAGGTCCGGAGGGCTATTCAGGCCTGGCGGCGTGCGCCGGCGCCGCCAGCGCGGCGTCGATCCGCTGCAGCGCGGCTTGCCGCCCGAGCAGCGCGAGGCTCTCGAACATCCCCGGCGAGATCGTGGTCCCGGTGATCGCAACCCGCAGGGGCTGGTAGACGTCGCGCGGCTTGGCGCCCTCGCGCTCGATCAGCGCGCCCAGCGCCTGCTCGATCGCCGCTTCCTCGAACGGCTCCACGTCCTCCAGGGCGCTGCGGGCCTGCGCCAGCAGCGCCCGCCCTTTCTCGTCGAGCCAGCGCTCGCGCGCCTTCGGGTCCTCGACCGGCTGATCCAGCAGCGGCCCGGCGAGCGCCCAGAAGTCCGCCAGCGTGTGGATCTTCTCCTGGCTGATCTCGGCGGCCCGCTCGAGCCCCTCCCGCCCGTAGAAGCGTTCCAGACGCGTGGCCAGCTCCGGTGCGGGGAGCGAGCGGATGTAGATGCCGTTCAGCCACTCGAGCTTCGTCTCGTCGAAGCGGGCCGGGTTGCGGCTGACGCGGTCGAGCGTGAAGCGCTCCACGAGCTCGGGGGTCGAGAGAACCGTGCTGTCATCGCCGGCGCCCCAGCCGAGCAGGGCGAGGTAGTTGCGGACCGCCTCCGGCAGGTAGCCGGCCTCGCGCAGCTCCTGCACCGAGGCCGCGCCGTGGCGCTTGGAGAGCTTCTTGCCGTCGGGGCCGTGCAGGAGCGGCAGGTGCGCGTAAGCCGGCAGCGGCGTGTCCGCGTGGATGCCCGACGCGCGCGCCGCCTCGATCACCAGCAGCTGCTTGGGCGTGTTCGAGAGGTGGTCCTCGCCACGCACGACGTGGGTTATTCCCTCGTCGAGATCGTCGATCGCGACCGCGAAGTTGTAGAGCACCGAGCCATCGGCGCGGGCGATCACCGGATCGTCCATGTGCACGTGCTCGAAGCGCGTGTCGCCCCTCACCGCGTCGTGCACGACGGTGGCGCCCTCGTCGGGCACGCGCAGGCGCACGGCGCCCGTCGCGCCGGGCTCGCCGCGGAAGCCGCGGTCGGCGCCGTGGCGCTCCTTGTAGGCCTTCACGTCGTCGGCCGTGGCCTCCGAGCGGTACGCCCGATCGCTATCGAGCAGCGCATGCAGCGCCTCCTGGTGGCGCTCGGTCTGCGCTGTCTGCATGATCGGCCCCTCGTCCCAGTCGATCTCCAGCCAGCGCAGGGCGTCGATGATCTGCTCGATGTTCTCCGGGGTGGAGCGCTCGCGATCGGTGTCCTCGATCCGCAGCACCAGCTCTCCGCCCTCGTGACGGGCGAGCAGCCAGTTGAAGAGGGCGGTGCGTGCGCCCCCGATGTGCAGCGCGCCCGTGGGCGATGGGGCGAAGCGTGCCTTCACGCCCTCGACCCTAGCGTCAGGGGGCGCGAGGGGTCCGCGGCCGCACCGGGGCATAATCCCGCCGATGCTGATCGGCGCCCACGTCTCCCCCGCCGGCGGGCTCTACAAGGCTGTCGAACGCGGCGTCGAACGCGGGGCCGAGGCGATCCAGATCTTCAACCAGTCCCCGCGCATGTGGCGCCCGACGGCCTACACCGAGGAGGACTTCGCGGCCTTCCGCGAGGCAATGGCCCCAAGCCCCGTTCGCGCGGTGCTGATCCACGCCGTCTACCTGGTCAACTGCGCGAGCGAGGACCGGGAGATCCGGGCCAAGTCGCTGACGTCGCTGACCCACTCTCTGCGCGTCGGGCACGCGATCGGCGCCGCGGGCGTCGTGTTGCACCCGGGCTCCGCGTTGAAAGGCCACGTCGGCGAGGCGATCGCCCGCGCCGGCAAGACGATCGCCGAGGCACTTGCCGGCAGCGAGGGCTGCGAGCTCCACCTCGAGAACACGGCCGGGGCGGGCGGGACGCTCGGGCGCTCCTTCGGCGAGCTGGGAGCGCTGCTCGAGGCGGCGGGCGGCGGGGAGCGGCTCGGGGTCTGCCTGGACTCATGCCACCTGCTTGCCTCGGGCTATGACATCCGCACTCCGGCCGGGGCGGACGGCGTGCTGCGCCGGGCGCGCAGGGAGCTCGGCGGCGGGCGCATCCGCTCGCTTCACCTCAACGACTCGAAGACGCCGCTCGGCTCCAACCGCGACCGCCACGCGAACATCGGCGACGGCGAGCTCGGCGAGGACGGCTGCGCCGCATTCCTCTCCGCGCCCGGGATCCAGCGGCTCCCCTGCGTGCTCGAGACGCCCGGCGAGAAACGCGAAGGCCCCGGTCCGGCCGAAATCGAGCTGACCAGGCGCCTGCGCGAGCGCGGCCTGGAGGCGCGGCGGGGCTGAGGCTCAGACGGCGACGCCTGCCGCGGCGACGGACGTACCCGCGACCGCCGCGGCGCCCGCCGAGATGGCCCTCGGCAGGATGCTGCTGAGCTCTGCGCGCAGCGTCGGCGAGTTCTCGACCCGGAACTCGTCACCGAGGCGCAGCCGGCGGCGCGCCCCGTCCTCGAGCTCGACGATCAGCCGCACGTCGGCGGGGCCGGGGAAGTCCTGGCAGAGGAGCTTGAGCGACTCGATCACCTTCGGCGAGAGGTCCTGCGCGCGGACGGGAGGCAGATCCAGCGGCTGGGCCGCTGCCTCGCGCTGGCGAGCCGCGGCCTTGGCCTTCTCGCGCGCGCGCTCGATCTCCTCCGCCGAGGGCGCGAAGCGCTGCACCTCCGAGACGATCACGCAGGTGCTGCCCGCTTCCTTGTGGTCGATGCGGCCCTTGACCAAGACGATCTCATCAGCCACCAGCACGGACTCGAATTCGCCCAGCGCCTTGCCGAAGACGAGCATCTCAACCGCACCGGCGAGGTCGTCGAGCGTCGCGAACATCATGTAGTCGCCGCTGCGGGTGCGAATCCGCTTGGTCTCGGTGATGATGCCGCCGACGGTGACCTGCTCCTTGTCGCGGCGTTCAGCGAGCGCTGAGAGCGGGCAGTCGGTGCGGGTCCGCAGCACCTCTTTCAACGGCTTCAGCGGGTGCTCGGAGATGAACAGGCCGATCGCCTCCTTCTCGGCCGCGAGCAGCTCCTTCTGCTCGAACTCCTCTCCGAGGATCGGCGGGTGGGCCTGGGCGAAGGCGCCGGCGCCGGGGGCGCTCGGCCCAGCCTGGCCCTCTTCCAGGTCGAAGATCGACCCCTGGCCGATCATCGCGTCCTGCTGGACCTGCTGGCCTTTGGCCTGCGCCTTCTCGAGCACCTCCAGCATGCCCCGGCGGGTCGCACCGGTCGAGCCGAAGGCGCCGCACTTGATCAGCGCCTCGATCGCCTTCTTGTTGACGGTGCGGTTGTCGACCCGTTCGCAGAAGTCCCACAGCGAGGTGAACGGATGCGCGGGCTCAGACCCTTCGCGCGCGTTCTTGATCGCCTCGACCGCCTGGTAGCCCACACCCTTGACAGCGTCGAGGCCGAAGCGGATGTTTCCCTCCACGACCGTGAACTCGTGGTCGGAGAGGTTCACGTCGGGGGGCAGGATCTCGATGCCCATCTCCTCGCAGCGCGCGACGAAGAACGGCACCTTGTCCTTCGTGGACATCACCGAGGAGATCAGCGCCGCCATGTACTCGGCGGTGTGGTTCGCCTTCAGCCAGGCGGTGCGGTAGCCGATCAGCGCGTAACAGGCCGCGTGGGAGCGGTTGAACGAGTAGTCCGCCGAGCGCTCGTTGGTCGTCCACAGGAACTCGATCACCTGCTCGCTCGTTCCCGACTCGCGGCAGCCCGCGACGAACTCCGGCTTCAGCTCCGCCATCGCGGCGCGGTTCTTCTTGCCGATCGCCTTGCGCAGGTCGTCAGCCTTGGCGCCCGAGAAGCCGGCGAGCTCCTTGGAGATCTGCATCGCCTGCTCCTGGTAGAGGATCACGCCCTTCGAGGATTCGAGGATTCCCCGCAGCCGCTCGTCGGGGTAGGAGATCGCGCCGGGGTTCTGCTTGCCCTTGGCGTACACGGGGATCTGGTCCATCGCGCCCGGCCGGTACAGCGCGTTGAGCGCGATCAGGTCCTCGAACTCGGTTGGGCGCACCTTGCGCAGCGCCTCGCGCATGCCCTCGGACTCGAACTGGAACACGCCCGTGGAGTCCCCGCGCGAAAGCATCTCGTAGGTCCTCGGATCATCGAGCGGGAGCGTCGTCATGTCCGGGCGCTCCCCCGCGGAGCGCTCGATGATGTCGAGCGCGTCCTCGATCACGTCGAGGTTGCGAAGGCCCAGGAAGTCCATCTTGAGCAGGCCGATCTCCTCGATCGGCTTCATCGAGAGCTGGGTGACCGTGCGGTAGACCTTCTCGCCGCTCTCGTCGGTGCCCGCGTCGGCGAGCTGCAGCGGCACGATGTCGGTCAGCGGACGGTCGGCGATCACGACCGCGGCGGCGTGGATCGAGGAGTTGCGCACGATCCCCTCGAGCCCCTTGGCGACGTCGACGATCTGGCGGGCCTGCGGATCCTCGTCGTAGGCCTTGCGCAGCGGCTGGCCCTGTTTCAGGCACTCCTCGAAGGACGGCGAGCGGCCCATGATCGGGTCCGGGATCAGCTTCGCCAGGCGGTCGCCGGTGCCGTAGTCGAGACCGAGCACCCGCGCGGCGTCACGCGTGGCCGCCCGCGGGAACATCTTGCCGAAGGTGACGATCTGGGCGACCGACTCGCGGCCGTACTTCTCGGTCACATAGCGCATCACCCGCTCGCGACCGCGGACCGAGAAGTCGATGTCGATATCAGGCATCGAGACCCGCTCGGGGTTCAGGAAGCGCTCGAACAGCAGGTCGTACTCGAGCGGGTCGACGTCGGTGATCGAGAGGCAGTAGGCGATGATCGAGCCGGCCGCCGAGCCACGGCCGGGGCCGACCGCGATCCCGTTCTCCTTGGCGAAGCGGACGAAGTCCCAGACGATCAGGAAGTAGGCGTTGAAGCCCATCTTGTCGATCACGCCGAGCTCCATCTCGGCGCGCTCGCGGGCGGCGGCGGGGACCGGGTCGCCGTAGCGGAGCCGCAGGCCCAGCTCGACCTGCTCGTGCAGATAGGCCTTCTCGTCGCGGTCGTCGGGGGTCGGGTAGCTGGGGATCAGCTGCTTGCCCAGCTCGATCTCGACGTTGCAGCGCTCGGCGATCTCGAGCGTGCTCGCCACAGCCTCCGGCCACTCGGCGAACGCGCTGTGCATCTCGGCGCTGTCGCGGAGGTAGAACTCGTTCGTTTCGAAGGTCATCTTCGGCGCGGCGAGCGTGCTCTTGGTCTGGACGCACAGCAGCGCGGTGTGGTGGTCGTAGTCCTCGCGGCGCAGGTAGTGGACGTCGCCCGTGCCGACCAGGCTCCCCCCCACCTCCCGCGCGATCCTGACGATCCCCTCGTTGCACTTCTCCTGGTCTGCGAGCCCGTTCTTCTGGACCTCGAAGTACACGTTCTCGGGACCGAAGACGCTCAGTAGCTCATCCGCATGGGCCCGCGCCTCCTCGGGACGGTCCTCGAGCAGGCGCTGGCAGAAGCGCGAAGCGAGGCATCCCGTCAGCGCTATGACGCCCTCGGCGTGACGCTGGATCTGGCCCAGGTCGACCGTCGGCTTGCCGCGCTGCAACCCCTCCAGGAACCCCGCCGAGGAGAGCTTGACGAGGTTGCGGTAGCCGGTGTCGTTGGCCGCCAGCAGCGTCAGGTGGTTGCGCTCGACGCGGGGCTGGGTGGGACCCCGTTTACTCGCCGCGTGGTCGTCGACGAAGTAGATCTCGCAGCCGACGATCGGCTTCACGCCATGCTTGCGGCAGGCCTTGTAGAGCTCGACGGCGCCGTTCATGACGCCGTGGTCGGTGAGGCCGAGGGCGGGCTGCTCGAAGGCGGCGGCACGCTCGGCGAGCGTCCTCGATCTTGCACGCGCCGTCGAGCAGCGAGTACTCGGAGTGGACGTGGAGATGGGCGCAGGAGGTGCTCACCGGTCGGCCCAATGCTAGGCGCCGGAGCGGCGGAGGCTCGGGGCCCTCCGGGCCCCGCTCAACCGCCTCGCCGCTCTTTGCGGCGATTGCGCAGCCGCCGCAGGAGCGACTGGCTGTGCTTGTGGCGAGGCCGCGCGGGGGCGGCCGGCGCGGGGGCGTCGGGCGCCGGCTGAGGCTGCGCCGGCAACGGCACCCCAGACGGGGGCGCGGGCGCCTGCGCCTGCGGCGCGAGATCGGGTCTGCGAGTCGGCTCGGCGGCGGCTGCGGGGCCGGCGTGGTGCTCCGGGATGGCTGGGGCCTCCGCATCGAGGCGCCGCGGCGGCTCCTCCTCGACGGCAGGGGGCCGCGGCGCCCGCGCGCCCGGCGGCGAGGGCGCCGCGTCCTCGACGGGCATCGTCGCCGCGTCCACGCTGCGCTCCGGCTCCGGCTCCGGGTCGGCCGGCAAACGCCGGCCGGGTGCGGCGGCGGCTGCGGCTCGGCCGGGATCCTCCGGGAGCGGCGGGGCGCTCAGCGCGCGTTCGCGCAGGCGCTCGACTGCCGCTGCAAGCGCGTCGGCCATCTCCAGTCCGCGCTGCTGGCCGGCGAGCGCCCCCGGACGCACCTGCGGCTCCTCGGCGCGCCGCGGCACCGCCGGAGCCGGAGTCGGCGCGGCGCTCCGGAGCCCTCCGAGCATCGTCCGCCAGGCGCTTGACGAGCGCACGGATCTCGCCGAGCAGGCCCTCCATGCGGCGGTGCCCCTCGCGGATCGCCGCGAGCTCGCGTTCGGCGCGCTCGCGGGCGCCGCGCTCTGCCTGCAGGCCGCGCTCGATCTCCTGGGCGCGGCGCTCGAGCTGGGCCACGCGCGAGGTCAGCTCGGCTTCCGCGCGTCTGAGGCCGGCGCGCTCGGCGGCGGCGCTCTGCTCGGCCTCGGAGAGCTGGCGGCGCAGCTCCTCGATGCGCCGCGCGAGATCGCCGCTGTCCTGCTCGCCGGCAGTAACACGGCGCGTGAGCTGCTCGTCGCGCTCGCGACTCTCGCGCTCCAGGCCGGAGAGGCGGTCCTCGGCCTCGACGCGCAGCTGCTGCTCGGCGTACTCGCGCTGCTTGACCCGGCGCAGCTCGCTGTCGCGCTCGGAGCCGTGTGCGCGCTCGGCGTCCAGCAGCTCCCCGATCCGTCGCCGTTCCTCCTCGGCGTCGCGCAGCCGCTGCTGCAGGCTCGCGACATGGCTTTCGAGCGTCTGGACCGTGGCTTCGGCGGCCTCCGCCCGGCGCAGCAGGGCGGCCTCGCCGGTCTCGGTGGCGCGGCGCGCGCGCCGTTCGGCCAGGAAGTCGGACTCCCCCATGCTGCCCGGAGGGCCCGTGCCCGGTGTCTCGCTCTCCTCGATCATGCCCTGCAAGGAAGGTATTGCGGGGAGCGGACGGCGCCGGGGCGACTCCGCCGCTTCGCCGAGCGAATATCCTCGCAAGCGTGTCCGAGGACCCCGACGAGCGCGACTGGCGGTTGACCGGCGAGCTGGCCGACGCGGACGGCGGCCACCTGCACGGTCTGATGGCGCGCCGCCGGGAGGACCATGCGACCGACGACGCTGCCGCCGCCGTGGGAGAAGACGTCGTCGTCACGCACGATGGGGAGCGCCTGTTCGCGTACGCCGCGACGCGGGCGGCGATCGAGGACGCGCGCACGAAGCTCGAACAGGCGCTCTCGCGCGACGGGCTCGCGGCCAAGTTCTCGCTCACCGTGTGGTCGGAGGATCTCGAGGAGTGGCACGACCCCGACGCCCCTCTCCCTGCGCCGACTGCCGCGGCGGATCAGGGCGCCGTGGTGACGCACACCTACGTCGTGACGCTCGGACGGTGGGTGCGGGAGGAATTCGAGCAGTCGCTCGCGGAGTGGGCCCGCCAGCTCGGGGTCACCTACGAGGTCGTCGAGCACCCGCACCTCCTGAGCAGCCAGGCGGCCTTCACGGTCACCGGCCCCGCGCGCAAGGTGGACGAGTTCGCCGCCGCGATGAGCGCCTCGGAGCGGGCCACGATCCGCACCGAGACGGCGGTCATGGCGAGTCCCCTCTGAGCGGGCGCTAGGGCAGCGGACGCCGCCGCGCCCGAGCGGCACGCAGCGCGCCGCCGACCGCGACCGCGGCCCCGAGCGCAAGCCGCAGCGCGATCCGGCGGCGGCGCAGGTACCAGAGCATCCCGCGCCACGCCAGGAAGCCCAGAAAACGGCGGCGCCGCGCCTTCCGGGCGCCGCGCCACGCGAGCCGTCCGGCGAGCCGGTAGAGCCTGGCGCGCACCCCTAGCCGCGAGGCTTCTCGTTGTGCAGGCGCCAGGCCATGCGCGACTGCAGCGAGAACAGCTCGATGAAGCCGGGGGAGGCCGTCTGGGAGAACAGGCCCCCGGACTCCGAGAAGGACGCCAGCGACGCGTCGTAGACCGCGTTCGGCGAGGAGCGCGTGACGACCCGGACGTGCCCCTTGTAGAGCTTCAGTCCGATCGTGCCCGTGACGCGCTCGTTGACCCGGTCCATGTAGGCGTCGAGATCCTCTCGCAAGGGCTCCCACCACAACCCCGCGTACACCAGGTAGGCCCACTGGCGATCGAGATCGGGCTTGAACTGGTTCTGATGGATCGTGCCGACGAGGCGCTCGAGCTCCTTGTGGGCGGCCAGGATCACGGTCGCGGCCGGCGCCTCGTAGATGTCGCGCACCTTCAGCCCGACGATGCGGTCCTCGATGTGGTCGATGATGCCGACGCCGTGACGGGCGGCGACGTCGGCGGTGGCTTCGATCAGCTCGACGAGCCCCATCGCGACGCCGTCCAGGGCGACCGGCACGCCCGCCTCGAAGGAGAGCTCGACCGTCTCGCCGTCCTCGGGCGCGAGCTCCGGCCTCGTGACGAGCTGGAAGACGTCGTCCTCGGGCGCGTGGCCGAGGTCCTCGATCCAGCGGCCCTCCGAGGAGCGCCCCCAGAGGTTGTCGTCGATCGAGTACGGCGCGACCTCGGTGCCGCCCTTGACCGGGATGCCGTGCTCGCGCGCGTAGGCGATCTCCTCCTCGCGCCCCATCGCCCATGAGCGCACCGGCGCGATCACCTTCAACTCCGGCGCGAGCGTCGCGATCGTGGCCTCGATCCGGACCTGGTCGTTGCCCTTGCCCGTGCACCCGTGCGCGATCGTGTCGCAGCCGCTGGCGCGCGCCTGCTCGACGGCGAGCTTCGCGATCAGCGGCCTGCCCAGGGATGTGAACAGCGGGTAGCTCTCGCCGTAGACCGCGTTGGCCTTGATCGCCGGCAGCAGGTACTCGCGCGCGAACTCCTCCCGCGCGTCGATGACGTGGGTCTCGACGGCGCCGAGCATCCGCGCCTTGCCCTCGATCACCTCGTAGTCCTCGCCGGGCTGGCCCAGGTTGACGGTCAGGCAGACGACCTCGGCGCCGTACAGATCCTGGATCCACTTGAGCATGACGCTGGTGTCGAGCCCGCCCGAGTAGAGCAGCAGCACGCGGTGCACCTGCTCGGGATCGGCCTCGTAGGAGGCCGTACGGGCGTGCTCGATCTGCTGCTCGCGGCTCACGGCGGGGAAGGCTACCCGGCGGCGGGGGGCTGGGAGCCCGCCCCTTCGGCGGCGAGGGCCGGTCGCGGGCGTTCCATGAGCGGGTAGCGCAGCGGCCCGGTCCGGAAGCCGAGCCGCTCGTAGAGCTCCTGTGCGTCGCGCGTGTGCAGCAGCCAGTGCACATCCGGCGCGCCCTCGCCTTCGATCATCTCCCGCACCAGCTCCACGCCGAGCCCGCGCCCGCGGTGGGGCTCGGTGACGTAGACGTCGGCTAGGTAGGCCATCGTGACGCCGTCGGAGATCGCGCGTGCGAAGCCGACCTGCTCGGAGCCGAGGTACAGGCCGACGATCCGCCGGGAGCCCTCGATCGTGCCGAGAACGCGCTGGCGGCTGCGCCCCCGCCCCCAGTAGGAGCGCTCGCTGATGAACGCGTGGATCGCGTCGACGTCCAGCCGGTCCGGGTCGTCGTCGAGCTCGAAGCCGCCCGTCAGGCGCCGCCTCATCGCGCGGGCTCCGCGACAGCGCTGCGCAGGACCTCCCCGAGCCGCGCGGCGGCGTCCTGGACGTGCTCGAGACCGATCGTCAGCGGCGGCAGCAGCCGCACGGTGTCGGCGCCAGTCGCGTTCAGCACGAGGCGCTGCTCGAGCAACGCGCGCCGCACCACCGCGGGCGCCGGAACGTCCAGCCGGCACGCGAGCATCAGCCCGCGCCCGCGCACGCAGACGACGTGCGGCAGCTCCTGCAGGCGCTCGGCGAGCGCCTCTCCGAGCTCGCGCACGCCCGCCAGCAGGGAGGGGTCGTCGGTGGCCTCAAGCGCGGCCAGCGCGGCGGCGCAGGCGACCGGGCCGCCTGCGAAGGTCGAGCCGTGATCGCCGGGCTCGAGCACGTCGGCGAGCCGCGCGCCCGTCACGAGAGCGCCGATCGGCATCCCCCCTCCGAACGCCTTCGCAACCGTCATCGCGTCCGGCACGACACCGGTCTGCTGATAGGCCCAGAGGGTCCCGGTCCGCCCCATCCCTGTCTGGATCTCGTCGAAGATCAGGGCGGCGCCGTGCCGATCGCAGGCCTCGCGCGCCGCCCGCAGGAGGTCCTCGTCGAGCGGGTGAACTCCTGACTCGCCCTGGATCGGCTCGAGCAGCACGGCCGCCGTGCCGGCGTCCACGGCGGCAGCGATCGCGGCCGCGTCCGGCTCGACCGCCCGGAAGCCGGGCACCAGCGGCGCGAACGGCGCCTGCTTGGCCTCTTGGGGAGTGGCCGACAGCGCACCGTAGGTGCGCCCGTGGAAGCCTCCGTCGACGACGACGACGTCGCCGCCGCGGCGCGCCTTGCGCGCGAGCTTGATCGCCGCCTCGTTCGCCTCGGCACCCGAGTTGCAGAGGAACACCTTGCCACCGAGGCTTCGCGTCGACAGGCTCTCGGCCAGCAGCATCGCCGGCTCGGTGTAGAAGAGGTTGCTGACGTGCATCAGCCGGCCGGCCTGCTCGCGGACCGCCGCCACGACGGCCGGGTGGCAGTGCCCGAGACTCGTGACCGAGATGCCGCACAGGAAGTCGAGGTACTCGTTGCCCTCCTCGTCCCAGAGCAGCGGGCCCTCCCCGCGGACGAACTCCACCGGCAGCCGCGCGTACGTGCCGATCATCCGTTCGGACTCGATGCGCTGGAGCTCCGAGAGCGTCATCAGCCCCCCGCTCCGCTCATGGAGGTGCAGGCGCCGGCATGCACGTTCATGAGCCTTCCTCGATCTTGGTGCCGATCCCTGCGTCGGTGAAAAGCTCCAGCAGCAGCGAGTGCGGCGTACGCCCGTCGACGATGTACGCGGCGCTCACGCCGGCGTCGATCGCCGCCAGGCACGCCTCGAGCTTCGGGCGCATGCCCCCCTGCAGTCCGTCGAGGGCAGCGCGCACCTGCTCTGAGCCCGCATGGGAGATCAGGCTCTCCGGTTCGGCTGGGTCGGCGAGCCAGCCGGCGACGTCGGTCAGGAACACGACCTTGTAGGCGCCCAGAGCCCCGGCCACCGCACCCGCTGCCTCATCGGCGTTGACGTTGTAGGAGTTGCCCTCGCGGTCCGCGCCGACCGAGGCGATCACGGGGATGTAGTCGCTCGCGACGTGCTCGATCACGCCGACGTTGACGCGCTCGATCCGCCCCACGAAGCCGATGTCCTCCCCGCCCGGCGCGGCGCGGCGGGCGACACGGAACAGCGAGCCGTCGTCGCCACAGAGGCCGACCGCGGGCTGGCCGTGACGCTGCAGGCGCAGGACGATCTCCTTGTTGACCTTGCCGACGAGCACCATCTTCGCGACCTCGACCGTCTCCTCGTTGGAGACGCGCAGCCCGCCCACGAACTCGACCGGCAGCCCGAGGCGTTCCATGTAACCCGTGATCTCGGGGCCGCCCCCGTGGACGACGACCGGGTTCATGCCGACGTACTTGAGGAGCACCACGTCGCGCGCGAACTCCTCGCGCAAACGGTCGTCCTCCATCGCGGCGCCGCCGTACTTGATCACGACCGTCTTGCCGTGGAACTCCCTGATGTAGGGCAGCGCCTCGAGGAGTGTGCCGATGTCACGCATCAGGTCGTGTAGGCGGAGTTGAACTCGACGTAGTCCTTCGAGAGGTCCGAGAAGAAGACCTCGGTCTCGGCGCCCTCGCCCGGCAGGCCGACCTCGTACTCGATCTCCTCCCGCTGGACGAGGCGGTCCAGCTCCGCCTCCTCGTAGGGGATCGCGGCACCCGCCGAGCACACCTGCATGCCCTCGATCGTCACGTCCACCGGCAACGGGGCGGTGTCGATGAGAGCCCCGCCGACGGCTTGGACGATGCGGCCCCAGTTCGGGTCTCCGCCGTGCAGCGCAGCCTTGACGAGCGGCGAGTTGGCCACTGCACGCGCGGCGGCCTCGACCCCCTCGGCGTGTCCGCCACGCACGATCACCCGCGCCGCGCGGGCCGCCCCCTCTCCGTCCACCACCATCATCACCGCGAGCTGGCGCAGCAGCGCGTCGAGCGCCTCGCCGAAGCGCAGCTCGTCCTCGCTCTCGGGCGCCACGTTCACGCCGGCGGCTCCCGAGCACAGCAGCAACGCCGTGTCGTTGGTCGAGAGCTGGCCGTCCACGGTCGCCCGGTCGAAGGAGCGCTTGACCGTCACGCCGAGCAGCAGCTCAGCCGTCTCAGCCGACAGCTGCGCATCGGTCTCCACGAAGCAGAGCATCGTCGCGAAGCGCGGCGAGATCATGCCGGCGCCCTTGCACTGGGCGTTCAGGCGCACGGTTCCGGACGGGAGCTCGACCTCGAGGTTCGCCCGCTTCTCGAAGGCGTCGGTCGTCTGGATCGCCTGCTGGAAGGAGACGTCGCCGTCCGCCGAGAGGCGGCCACGGGCCTCGAGGATGCCCCTCAGGACCTTCTCCACGTCGAGGTACTGGCTGATCCCCCCTGTCGAGGCGAGCGCCACCTCATCTGCGCCTGCACGGGTCGCCGCCGCGGCCGCGCCCTGCGTCTTGGCGGCATCTTCCAGCCCGCGCCGACCGGTGGCGGCGTTGGCGCAGCCGGAGTTCACGAGCACGGCGCGCAGCCCGTCGAGCCTGCAGCGCTCGCGGTTCAGGAGCACCGGCGCGGCGGCGGCGCCCGAGGCGGTGAAGCGGGCGGCGCTCACGGGGCGCTCGGCGTCGCAGACGAGCAGGCCGACGTCCGGGCGCCCGCTGGGCTTCAGACCGGCGGCGACGCCCGCAGCCCGGAAGCCGGCGGGAAGGCCCGAGTCCAGGGCCAGCTCGCGCACGTGCGCCGGGCGCGGGACCCAGCGCGAGCGGAAGAACGGCTCGGTGCGGGTCGCGCTCACGAGATCCCCTCGCCCTCGGGGCGGGAGAACATCACGTTGAGGTTCTGGACGGCCTGGGAGGAGGTCCCCTTCCACAGGTTGTCCAGCGAGGAGAACACGAGCACCTTGCCGGTGTGGCCGTCGGCGGCGGCGAACAGGCGGCAGTAGTTGGTCGCAAGCGTCTCGCGCGTTCCCGGCACGGTCGCGGCGACCTCGACGAACGGCTCGCCCGCGTACGCGTCGGCGTAGAGCTCGCGCAGCTCCTCGGCGCCCACCTCGCGCGTCGGCGTCACGTAGCAGCTGGCCATCTCGCCCTGGTCGAGCGGCACGAGCGAAGCCTGGAACTGGACGCGCACGCCGCAGCCGAGCCTCGCGAGCTGCTCCTCGATCTCCGGCGTGTGCCGGTGGGCCGCGACGTTGTAGGGAAGGATGTTCTCGCCCGCCATCGAGAGGTGGGTCTGCTCGTCGAACGCGCGCCCTGCGCCGGAGATCCCCTGCTTCGCATCGACCACGACGTCGGCGATCAGGCCCGCACGCGCCAGCGGCGCGAGCGCGAGCACCGTCGCCGTCGGATAGCAGCCGGGGTTCGCGACGATGCCCGCACCGGCGATGCGCTCGCGGTGCAGCTCCGTCAGCCCGTAGGCGGCGCCGGCGAGCAGATCGGGCTTCGGGTGGGTGCCGTACCAGCGCTCATAGGTCTCCAGCGAGGAGAGTCGGAAGTCCGCGCTCAGGTCCACCACCCGGGCGCCGGCCTCACGGAAGGCCGCGACGGTGGGCGCGGCCGCTGCATGTGGGTAGGCGACGAGGGCTGCGTCGAGCGCTCCCCAGGCATCCGGGCTCTCGAGCTGCTCGATCGCGAGCGGCACGCGGTAGCGCGGGTACAGCTCTCCGAGCGGACGGCCGACCTCGGAGCGCCCGGTGACCGCCACGAGCTCGAAGCCGGGGTGGCGCCAGAGCAGCTCGGCGGCCAGCGCGCCGGCGAAACCCGTCGCGCCGGCGACGATCACGCGCGGGGCGCCCGGCTCTGCGCGCTGCTCAGCCACGCAGCTCACCCCCGAGCTCTCCGACCGCCGCGACGATCTTCTCGCGCAGCGGCGCGACGTCCTCGTCGGTGAGGGTGCTCTCCAGCGAGCTGAAGCTCAGCGCCAGCGCCAGCGAGCGCCGCCCCGCTCCGACCTGCTCGCCGCTGTAGACGTCGAACACGCGCGCGTCGAGGAGCTTCGCGCCCGCGGCGGCACGCACGGCCTCGAGCAGCCGCGCCGCGCTGAGGCCCTCGGGCAGCGTGAACGCGATGTCCTGGCGCAGCTCCGGGTAGGCGCCGAACGGCGCGAACAGCACCGCCTCGGGGGCGGCCGCGGCGAGCTTGCCGAGATCGAGCGCGAAGGCCGCGCTGCGCGGCAGGTCCCACGCCGCGGCCACGAGCGGGTGCACCTCCCCGAGGAAGCCGAGCGTCTCGGAGCCGGCGGTCACGACCGCGCTGCGACCGGGGTGCAGGAACGGCCAGCGCTCCGGCTCGGCGGCCGCGACCGACCACTCGACGTGCAGCCCTTCGAGCAGGCCTTCGAGAAGCGCCTTCGCCGAGTAGAAATCGGCGTCGCTGTGCTCACCGCGCCACGAGCGCGGTGTCAGCGGACCGCTCAAGAGCACCCCGAGCGCGTGGTGCTCATCCGCGCCGGTTGGGCCGGCGCTCGCGCGGTAGACGCTCCCTGACTCGAAGATCGCGATCTCGCCGGCGCCGTGGGCGAGGTTGTGGCGGGCGGCGTCGAGCAGTGAGCCGGCGAGCGTCGGGCGCATGATCGACAGCTCCTCGGAGAGCGGGTTCTCGATCGTCACGACACCCCGCAGCGGATGGTCCTCCGGGAGTCGCAGGCGGTCGAGCAGGCCCGGCTCGGTGAAGCTCCAGCCGACGATCTCGTACAGGCCGCGGCCGGCCATCGCGTCCTCGGCGTAACGCCGCACCCGCTGGGGATGAGTCAGCAGCCCGGCGGCGCCGCGGCGCGCGGGCAGTGTCGCGGGCAGACGCTCGAGCCCGTCGATGCGGGCGACCTCCTCGATCAGGTCGATCTCTCGGGTGACGTCGTCGCGGCGCAGCGCCGGAACCGTGGCGATCAGGCCGCCGGCGGCGGGCTCAGTCGCGAAGTCGAGCGCGCCCAGGATCTCGGCCTGGCGCGCGGGCGCGACCGGCAGGCCGAGAATCGCCTCGACGCGCCGCTCGCGCAGCTCGATCGCCTGCAGCGCAGGCCCCTCGCCGCCCACGTCGATCGTCCCGGGCAGGAGCGTCGCGCCGCAGAGCTCGAGCAGCAGCGCGCTCGCGAGCGCCTGAGCCTGCAGCGTCTGCTCGGGCTGGAGCCCCTTCTCGAACCGCCCCGAGGCCTCGCTGCGCAGCCCGAGCGCCCAGGAGGTGCGGTGGATGTTCGGGCCGTTCCAGGTGGCGACCTCGAGCAGGACGCGCGTCGTGGACTGCTCCACCTCAGAGCGCGCGCCGCCCATCACGCCCGCGATCGAGGTCGGCCCCTGCTCGTCCTCGATCACGACCATCTCGCCGTCGAGCGTGCGGGTCTGCCCGTCGAGGGTCTCGACCTTCTCGCCGTCGCGGGCGCGCCGTACGGCCAGGCGCCCGCCGGCGACGCGGTCGAGGTCGAATGCGTGCAGCGGCTGGCCGGTCGCGAGCATCACGTAGTTGGTGATGTCGACGACGTTGTTGATCGGGCGCTGCCCCGCCGCGGTCAGCCGCGCCTTCAGCCACAGCGGCGAGGGCGCGATCGTCACGTTCTCGAACACGCGCGCGGTGAAGCGCGGGCACAGGTCGGGGCAGCGAACCTCGACCGTGGCGGCGGTCAGCTCGCCCGCCGAGCCCGGGTCCTGCTCCCAGGGCGCAGGCGCGAGCGGCGTCCCCGTGGCGGCATGCAGCTCGCGGGCGACACCGTAGATGCCGAGGCAGTCGGGCCGGTTCGGCGTGATCTCGAGCTCGATCACCTCGGTGACGATCGGCAGCACTTCGGCGAGCGGCGCCCCGGCCCCGAACTCGGCGTCCGGCGTCATCTCGTCCAGAACCATGATCCCGGCGGAACGCTCACCCTGCGGCTCGAGCTCGAGCTCGGAGGCGGCGAGGATCATGCCTTCCGAGACGATCCCGCGCAGCTTGGCCTTGCCGAGCTTCATCCCTCCCGGCATCACCGCGCCCGGGCGCGCGACCGCCACCGTCTGCCCCGCGGCGACGTTCGGCGCGCCGCACACGATCGTCGCCGGCTCGGCCTCGCCGAGGTCGACCGTGCAGACCTTCAGCCGGTCGGCGTCGGGGTGCTGCTCGGCGCTGAGCACGTGCCCGACCACAAAGTTCTCGCCCGAGGGGGGGCCGACATGGTGGATCGCCTCGACCTTCGTGCCGGTGAGCGTCAGCCGCTCCTCGATCGCCGCGACGTCGAGGTCGGGGTCGCAGTACTCGCGCAGCCAGGGCAGTGGAGCGCGCATCAGAACTGCTCCAGGAAGCGCAGATCGTTCTCGAACATGACCCGGAGATCCGGCACGCCGTGCTTGAGCATCGCCATCCGATCGACGCCGAGCCCCCAGGCGAAGCCCTGCACCTTCTCGGGGTCATAGCCGGGCGCGTTCGCCTCCGTCGTGGGGACATGCGCGTAGACGTTGGGGTCGACCTCGCCGGCGCCGAGCACCTCGAGCCAGCCCTCGCCCTTGCAGAGCGGGCAGCGCGAGCCGTCGCGCAGGAAGCCCTTGCCGCCGCAGTTGAAGCAGGAGATGTCGACCTCGACGGAGGGCTCGGTGAAGGGGAAGAAGTGCGGGCGCAGGCGCACGTGGCGCTCGTCGCCGAAGAACGCGCGCGCGAAGTGCAGCAGGGTGCCCTTGAGGTCGGCGAGCGTGATGTCCTCGTCCACCGCCAGCCCCTCGATCTGGTGGAACTGCGGGGTGTGGGTCGCGTCGAGGTCGCGCCGGTACACGCGCCCCGGCACGACGATGTAGAGCGGCGGCGGGTGCTGCTCCATCGCGCGCACCTGCATCGGGGAGGTGTGGGTTCTGAGCACCAGGGAACTGCTCCGCGGGCCATCCGGGCCCGCGTCCTGAGGAGAAGGACCGACGTCGTGTCGGTCATCTTTGACGTAAAAGGTGTCCGTGCGCGCCCGCGCCGGGTGCGTCGGGCTGTGGTTCAGCGCGTCGAAGTTGTAGTGGACGGTCTCGATCTCCGGGCCCTCCATCACCGTGAAGCCGAGACCGAGGAAGATGTCCTCCAGCTCGCGGCGGGTCTGGCTGAGGACATGCAGCGCGCCCAGCGGCTGCGGCGGCGCGCCGGGCAGCGTGACGTCCACACGGTCCTCGGCGAGCTGCGAGGAGAGCTCTGCGCCGGCGAGCTCAGAAGCCCGCGCCTCGATCAGCTCATCGAGCGCGTGGCGCGCCTGGTTGGCCTCCTTGCCGACGGCTGCCCGCTGCTCGGGCGGCAGCGAGGCGACCTCGCGCAGCATCTGCGGCAGCTCCGCCTTGCGGCCGAGGTAGTGCACGCGCAGCTCCTCGAGCGCGGACGTATCCGCGGCGGCCGCGACCGCAGCCTCGGCCTCGGTGCGCAGCTCAGCGATCCGATCGCTCATGACGCGGGCACCCTAGATGAATCTCGATTGCGGGTCGTCTCATACAGCGCCACGGTTGCCGCCATCGCCGCGTTCAGCGAGTCGGTGGCGATCGGGATGCGCGCGTGCATCTCACAGGCTGCGAGGAGCGCCTGCGGCAGCCCCCCGCGCTCGGCACCGATCACCAGCGTGATCTCCTCGCCCCCAGGCGCCAGCGCCTCGCCGAGTGTCTGCGGCGCCGCCGCAGACAGCGCGATCCGCGTTCCCGGCAGCTCCGTCGGCGTACCGGCCCGCGCGAGCGGCACGGCGAAGATCGCGCCCATGCTGGCCCGGACCGCCTTCGGGGAATGGGGATCGGCGCAGCCGGGCCCGAGCGCGACGCAGGAGGCACCGAACGCCTCGGCCGAGCGCAGGACCGTCCCGATGTTGCCGGGGTCCCGCACCCCATGGAGGTAGATGCAGAGGGGGCCGCAGCGGGCGCGAGGCCCAGCGCTGCGCGTACACGCCGATCACGCGCGCGCTCGACCCGAGCACGGACGCGTCGGCGAGCGCCGGGCCCTCGACGTCGGCGAACGTCGGCGCGCCGAGCCCGCTGCCCGCCAGGCGGAAGCCTTCGAGCGGGGCAGCGCCCGCGCGCTCGGCGGCCGCCAGCAGGTCTTCGCCCTCGGCCGCGAACTGGCCGCTCGCAGCGCGCCCGCGCTTGGTCTGGAGCTTGCGCAGGCCCTTCAGGCGGGGGTTCGAGGTGGAGGCGATGGTCGTCATGTCGGTCTCCGGTGTGGGTTTCGGGTAAGAAAAAGGGCGCCGTCCTTGTCAGGAGCGACGCCCGGGAGGCTGTCTCGTGTCGGTTGCCGGTTCTCGGTCAGGCAGCCGACGCCTCGCGGGCGAGCTCCGCAAAACGTCGGAAGGCGTCGGCGTCGCGCACGGCGATGTCGGCGAGGATCTTGCGGTCGAGCTGCACCCCGGCCAGCGACAGCCCGTGCATCAGCTGCGAGTAGCTCATGCCGTTCTGGCGCGCAGCGGCGTTGATGCGCGTGATCCACAGGCGCCGGAAGTCGCGCTTGCGGTTGCGCCGGTCGCGGTAGGCGTAGGCGTCCGCCTTCAGCAGCGCCTCCTTGGCCCGCTTGTAGTTCGAGTGCGCCTCGCCGCGGAAGCCCTTCGTCTGCTCCAGCGTGGAGCGCCGCTTCTTGCGGGCGGCGACCGAGCGCTTGACGCGGGTCACTTGCCCACCCCGAGCAGCTTCTTGACGCGGGGAGCGTCGTGGTCGGAGAGGATCGCGGGCGCGCCGAGAGCACGCTTGTGCTTCGGCGACTTCTTCTCGAGGATGTGGCTCGTGAAGGCGTGACGGCCCCGGACCTTGCCCTTGGCGGTCACTTTGAAGCGCTTCTTGGCGCCCGAATGTGTCTTCATCTTCGGCATGGCGAGCGGCTGATTATGGCACGGAAGCGCCGCGGTCCCGGTGCGATGCGCCGGAGAGCCGCGCGCGGGGCCCGGCTCAGGCGGCTGAGGCGGCCTCGTCGCTGGGATGCTCGGCGGCCGCGGCAGCCTGCTCGGCGGGCTCGGCGGCCTGCTCGGCCGGCGCCTCTGCGGGCTCGCCCTCGGGAGACTCCATGCTCTCGAGCGACCTCGGCTGCTTCGGGGTTCGCCTCGCCCGCCACCTCGGGCGGCGGCGTCGGCGAGCCGCCCTCGTCCACCACGGCGCCGTCGGCGTCGAGGCGTCCGGCGAGAACGGCCTTCGAGGGGGCCATCATCATCGTCATGTTGCGCCCTTCCTGCATCGGGCGCTGCTCGACGACACCGAGCTCCTGCAGTTCCTCGGCGAGCCGGTCGAGGATCGCCGTGCCGCGCTCGGGGTGCGTGACCTCGCGCCCGCGGAACATGATCGTGACCTTGACCTTGTCCTTGTGCTTGAGGAAGCGCTCAACGTGGTGCTTCTTGGTGTCGTAGTCGTGCTCGGCGATCTTCGGGCGGAACTTGATCTCGCGCACCGTGATCTGCTGCTGGTGCTTGCGCGCCTGCTTGACCTTCTGGGCCTGCTCGTACTTGTACTTGGAGTAGTCGAGGATGCGCGTGACGGGCGGGCGCGCCTCGGGAGCGACCTCGACGAGGTCGAGATCCTTTTCCTGCGCGAGCGTGAGCGCGTCGGGCGTCTTCATCACGCCGACCTGCTTGCCCTCCTCGTCGATCACGCGCACCTCGGGCACGCGTATGCGCTCGTTGATCCTCGTCGTGTCCCGCTCTGGCGGGCGCCGGTCGAACCTGCGGGGGACCGGCACTAGCTGTAGTGGCCGCGCGTCAAGCTGAAGCTATGAGGGGCGCTGTGAGGTTTTGTGGGACGTCAACGCAACTCAGTATAGCTGTCTCTTTACGCGCTCAGCGAACTCGGGGGTCGGTGCTCGGGCCGAGATCGCCCTCACCGTGCGAGCGCACCGACACGGTGCCGTCCTGCTCCTCCCTCTCCCCCACGATCAGCATGAAGGGAAGCTTGCGCAGCTCGGCCTCGCGGATCTTCCGGCCGACCGACTCAGATCGATCGTCGATCTCGACCCGCAGATCGGACTCGCGGAGCTCGGAGGCGACGGCCGCCGCGTAGTCGTTGAAGCGGTCCGAGACCGGGAGCACGATCGCCTGCAGCGGGGCCAGCCACAGCGGCAGCTCTCCGGCGTAGTGCTCGATCAGGATGCCGATGAACCGCTCGTAGGAGCCGAACATCGCCCGGTGGATCATCACCGGCGTGTGCTCGGCGTTGTCCGCGCCCGTGTAACTGAGCCCGAACCGCGCCGGCATCGAGTAGTCGAGCTGGACCGTGCCGGTCTGCCAGGAGCGCCCGAGCGAGTCGGTCATGTGCATGTCGATCTTGGGGCCGTAGAACGCGCCGTCGCCGGGATTGAGCTCGTATGGCAGACCCATCTCCTCGAGCGCCTGGGTCAGCTTCAGCTCGGCACGGTCCCAGAGCTCGTCGTCGCCGATCCGCTGCTCGGGGCGGGTCGAGAGCTCCAGGCGCACCTCGAAGTCGAACAGCGCATAGGTGGCGAACGCCATCTCCAGGCAGCCGCGCACCTCCTCCTGCACCTGGTCCTCCGTACAGAAGATGTGGCCGTCGTCCTGGGCGAAGTGCCGCACCCGCAGCAGGCCGTGCAGGACGCCCGAGGCCTCGTTGCGATGCAGCAGGCCCGGCTCGAAGTAGCGCAGGGGCAGATCGCGGTAGGAGTGGCGCGTCATCGAGAAGAGCTGGCAGTGGCCGGGGCAGTTCATCGGCTTGACGCGCCATCTGGCGCCCCTCGACGGCCTCCAGGAGGAACATGTCGTCGCGGTACTTGTCCCAGTGCCCCGAGGTCTTCCACAGCTCCGAGTCGAAGATCAGCGGGGTCTTGACCTCGCTGTAGCCGCGCTCGGCCCCCATCCGCCGCGACAGCGCGACGAGCGAGTTGAAGACACCGGTACCGGCCGGCAGCCAGAAGGCCGCTCCGGGCGAGACCTCCGAGAAGCGGAACAGGCCGAGCTCCGGGCCGAGCTTGCGATGGTCGCGCGCCCTGGCCTGCTCGAGGCGCTCCAGGTGCTCCTCCAGCGCCGCCTTCGAGAAGAAGGCGGTGCCATAGATGCGGGTCAGCATCGTGCGCGCCGAGTCTCCGCGCCAGTACGCGCCGGCGACCGAGCTCAGCCTGAAGGCCTTGACGGTGGCGGTGCTCGGCGCGTGGGGACCCCGGCAGAGGTCGGTGAACGGGCCGTTCGTGTAGAGCGAGACGGTCTGGAGGGTCGGGTGCCCGCCGGCGGCGCCGGTCTCCGAGGCAGCGAGCAGATCGTCGATCAGCTCGACCTTGTAGTCCTGTCGCTCGTCCAGGAAGCGCTCCCGTGCGGCGCCCACGGTCACGTCCTCGCGCACGAAGGGCTCCGCCGCCTTCACGTGCTCGCGCATGCGCTCTTCGATCTTCGGGAAGTCGCCCTCCGTGAGGACCGTCCCCTCCGGGAACTCGAAGTCGTAGTAGAAGCCGTCCTCGATCGGAGGGCCGATCGAGATCTTCACGCCCTCGTACAGCTCGAGCACCGCGGTCGCGAGCAGGTGGGCGGCGTCGTGGCGGATCAGCTCCAGCGCCGTCTCGCCGCTGCGCTCGGTGAGGATCGAGATCCCCGCGCCGCCGGGCAGCGGGCGCGAGAGGTCGCGGAGCTCGGGCTGCCCGCCCGGCTCGGTCACCTCGATGGCGAGCGCCGCCTTCGCAAGCCCGGGGCCGATCGCGGCCGCGGCGTCCGCGCCGGTTGCGCCGTCGTCCAGCTCGAGCGCGGTCCCGTCGGGCAATGTCACGGTCAAGGGCATCGCGCGTGGAGGGTATCGGGGGCTGAGGGCTCAGCCGATCGACGCGTTGCCAGAAACACCCCTTGCCGACAGCTGTCTACGGCTGCGACCATCGCCGCATGCCTCCCGGCCCGAACCTCTCCATCGCCATCACGCTCTCCCCCGGTCAGGTCGACGAAGTGCTCAGGTCGGCCTCCGGCGACAGCGCCTCCTCGCTCGCCACGCTGATCAGCTCGACGCTCTCGGCCTCGACGAACGGCCTCCTGGGCGGGGATGCGGTGGGGCGCCCGCCGTCATTCGACGACTGCGACCGGCGGCTGTCGCGCTCGCTCCTGCGTGGGCTGGCGATCCTTTCGTGCTTCACGCTCGAGCGACCCGAGCGCGGCATCCTCGAGCTGGCGCGCGAGCTCGGGTTGAGCGCGAGCACGACACACCGCTACGTGCTCACGCTGCTGGAGAGCGGGCTGCTCGAAAGATGTCCGCGCAGCCGCCGCTACCGGCTCCCGCGACCCCGTGAGGAGCCGCGGGCGCCCGGCGCGTCCCGAGCGCCGGCTCAGGAGTAGTAGTAGCCGTTGAAGAAGCTTTCGAACGTCGAGTGGTTGTGGATGTACGGTTCGGAGCTGACGTCGCCGCCGGTCGTGACGACGACGTATTCACCGGCTTTGGTCTCGCACACGGAGCCGTAATTGCGGATCCCGGCACAGCCCAGGCCGCTGCCGTAGCCGACGACTTCCGACGCGTCGAGTCGCACGAACGGGCCGAACGCGTTGCCGCCGCTGCCCACGCCCACGTGGTGCGCCCATTCGGCCGCCGAGGCGCCTGGCGCCCCGGCTGCGAGCAGCGCATGCGAGCGCCACCACTGTCGAGACAAGCGCTCTTCTCATCGTCATCAACCTCCTGCTGATCGCCGTGGGTTCCGAGCCCGGTGCGCGAGCGGCTCGCTGCCGCTGCGCGCCCAGGCGTTGCCGGTGACCGCCGTCGTCGTCGCCGAGCCATCGGCGAGCGTCGTGCTGACGCCGGTGACGCCGTCGGGCTCGACGCCCGCTTCCAGGATGCGGCCCGGCTGCGCCCGGGATTTCAGTCACCTCGAGGCTCGCCCCCGCACCGAAAGCGTTCGGGCGTCGAGCAAGTGGCGCCGACCGACTCCGACGCCTTTCACCGGCCGGCCGTCGTAGACGAGCACGCAGATGCCTCCGGCCCGCGAGCGCGCGATCCATGCCGAGACCCCCGGCACGGCGAGCTTCAACCGCCTGATCGAGGACGTGACAGGCCATGAGCCGCCGGTGAGCGCCGGCGGGCTCGCCGGCCAGCTCGGCCCGGCCACGGGAGCGGACTGCGGCGTCACGAACGTGAGGCCCGGTCGGTTCGGTTCCGCGCGAGCGCGGCGTAGGCGGGAGCGGGCTCCGGCGCGGCCCCGGCGGTCGCGCCTGCCCCCGCTGAGCAGCGCTGCCGCGACCCCGGCTGCAGCGGCCGGCGCCGCCACTCGCGGCAGTAGCCAGCTCGGCCGCAGCCAATGCCGCGGCCCGGTGCTTCTGGATCCCATTTCATCGGTCCTTTCTATGTAGGCTCGGATTGAACGTCGGTTTCGAACATTCGGATCGTGGGACTGAGCACGACATCCCCTCATCGGATCAGTTCCGGATCTCGGAATGTAAAATCGTCGGCACCGGTGGCCTGAGGCAATGCAACACGACCCCCTCCGCCCCGACGACGACGATGCCCGACAGTCAGAGAGTTTGAATGATTCCGCGGCGGAAGATCTGCGTGGAAGCGAGCCCCGAGCCCCTTCCGCCACGCCTGGCCGAGTTCGAACGCGTCTACCGCGGGCAGTTCGGAGCGATCGCCGCGTACTTCGCAAGACGCTGCGCCGAGCCGCAGCTCGTCGCCGATCTCACGGCCGACACGTTCGTCGCCGCGATCCGCTCGTTCGACGAGCGCGACCCTGCGCGCACAAGCGACCGCGCATGGACGATCGGCGTCGCCAGGCGGGTCTACGCGCGCTACCGCGAATCCGATCCGCGCGAGAGCCGGCCGGGCGGCCGGGGCTCCGCCCAGCAGCTGCTCGACCGCGCGGAGACGAAGGAGCTGATGTGGTGGATCGACGTCGAGCGATCGAGCCGCGAGCTGATGGAGCGGCTGGCACCGATGTCCGTGCTTGATCGCGAAGCGGTCGAGCTGGTCGACCTCTGCGGGCTGACCGCCGGCGGAGGCCGCGCGCGAGCTCGGCGTCTCGACGGGCGCGCTGCGCGTGCGCCTCGCGCGCACGCCACGCGCGCCTGCGCCGTGAAGGAGGTGGCCGTGTCTAGGTTCGAAGACCGCCTCTGGGCCGAACTCGTGGAGCAGCACGGCGCCGCTGCTCGCCGAGCAGCCCGTCCTGGTTCACGCGCCGCCGCGGCGTCTCCGCCGCGGGCCGCTCGCGGCCGTCGCGCTCGCGCTCGCCATCGCCCTCGCGGCGCTCGTGATCGCGCTTCGGGCACGGGGGTGGCACGAGCGCCTACGCCGTCGTCACCAACCCGGACGGGACGGTCACCGTGACGATCAGGGAACTCGTCGGCGTCGAACCTGCCAACAAGCGGCTCAAGGAGCTCGGGCGTCCCGGCACGGATCCCGCCCGCGCGGAGCGACTGCCCGACGAGCCGCGCCGACCTGCACCCGGCGCACCTGACGCCCGAGCAGATCGCGCAAGACCTTCGAACCGGTCGGCGGGAACGGCGCCTACAGCGTGCGCATCGACCCGCAGGCGATCCCGCCGGGCGACACCCTCCTGCTCACGGCATACGAACTCCCCTCCGGGCCGATCGCGATGCGCGCGCTGGTGATCGAAGGCCCGGCGCCGTCCTGCCTGCGCCCCGGCCCCGGGGCAGCCCCCACGCCGTCGAGCCCGGGAGCGGCTAGGTCCGGCGCCCGCGCCGGGGCGACGCCGGTCGCGGGCGGCGGCCGCCAGCACGTCGGCGTAGGAGAGCAGCGCCGGCGACCAGCGGGTTGCGCTGGTCGCGGTGCCCACAAGCGCGATCCGTGCGGGCGCGGCGTCGCGCAGCGGGATCGCGCATGATCCCGTCGAGGACGTTCGAGAGCACGCCGCGCGGCAGCGAGGGGGACAACCGTGATCGCGGATCGCGTGCCGAGCGCGGCGAGCACCTCCTGGGGGTTGCCCGCCTGGTCGTCGGTGAGCCGCTCGGGCGGGCCCGCCGCGATGGTCGTCCAGGCACCAGAAGCCGGCCCAGCCGGGATCGACAGAGGGATCGAAACCGACGTAGGTCTCGTCGAGGACCTCGGCGACGTCGAGCTGCTCGCGCGCGGCGAGCGGATGCTCGCGCGGGGATCAGCGCCACACGCGGCTCGCGGCGGATCACTTTGCTCCAGACCGCGTCGTCGGGCGGCGGCAGATGACATGCGGCGACATCCACCTCGCCGAGCCATGCGGAGGTCGAGCGGCTCGGGAAGGGCAGGTCCCGGTAGCGCACCTCGATGTCCGGGTAGGCCATCGCGAAGCCTTCCATCTCGATCCGCCCTTCGATGCTGGGAGGCGCGCCGACGAAAGCCGAACTCGATCGTGCCCTGCTGCGCGCGGGCGAGCGAGCGGGCCGTGCTGACCGCGTCTCCCGTCGCGGCGACCGCAAGCCGCGCCTTCGCGTAGAAGGACTCGCCCGCCGGCGTCAGCCGCACACCGCGGGCGTGGCGCTCCAGCAGCTGCAGCCCGGTTTCGGACTCGAGCTGGGCCATCGCCTGCGAGACGGCGGGTTGGGCGACCCCCAGCCTGCGCGCTGCACTCGTGACCTGCCCCTCCTCTGCGACGGCGACGAAGTACTCGAGGTGGCCTCGTCTGAACGACATCGTCCTCCTAGGGCAAGCGGTACCGGCCAACGATACCGAAGGTTCGACTCCTCCGATAAGAGCGCGCGTATGACTCGGCGGGAAGTCCTATTGGACGGCGGAGCCTGATGCCGGAACGAGACTGAGTCTCCACTCCTGGAGGAGATCGGGACTTGGGCGTCCGGACCTTTCTCGAGAGGGCCCGGCGAAGTCCAGGGCGAGAGTGGGAGGACAGCCTCCGTCCTCCCGTCGCGGCTAGACCCCGGGCGCGGGGGCATTTCTCTCTCGGTGCCCCCGCGTCCGGGCCGCGGCCGCGCTCCTCAGAGCCGGCAGGCGACGCGCGCGGCGGTCGATCCCGACTTCGGTGAGGCCGGCTGAGGTGATCTTGATGCGGGTCGGGACGTTGCCGCGGGCGAGCAGCCCAGCAGCACCGATTCGCCCTTCGTCTCGATCGCGGAGCGCAGCGGCTCCTCGAAGGCCGCGGCGCGCAGGGCCGCCGCGATCTGGACATAGACGTGCTTTTCGGCGGGCGCCGTCCTGGACCTTGAACCGGTAGGTCTCGCCCTCACGCGGCGCCGGGATCAGCGTCGGTCCGCCGATGATGCGTCGGGCGAGGAGCCGGGTGACGCTCGGCGGGCGGCATGGGACATGATCGAGCACGGGCGCCGCTGCTCTCCACGGCCGTGTGGCCAGCATCGGCGGCACGCCGTTTGGACAGGCGGCGCAGCGGCCTGCCGGGCGCGCTACCTTGAGTGGGCGGCGTAGCGCTTCTACGCAGCGTCGCGAGACCATCGGCGAGCGGGGGCTGAAGATGGCGGGCATCGAGCAGCAGGCAGGGGCGGACGCGGCGAACGAGGAGGCGATCCGGGCCTGGGACGGACCGCTGTTCGACCGCTTCCTGCGGTTCCAGCCCGTGATCGAAGGGAGCTTCGCCCGGCACGGCGAGGCGGCGATCGAGCTGCTCGGCCCCAGGCCGGGCGAGCGCGTGCTCGACATCGGCTGCGGGTTCGGCGACACCACCGAGCGGCTCGCGGGCCTCGTTGCCCCCGGCGGCACGGCGGTCGGGGTCGACGCCGCGCCGCGTTTCATCGAGCACGCGCGCGAGGCCGCCGCACGCTCATGGCGTCGCGAACGCCGTCTTCGCTGTCGCCGACGTCCAGACGATGGAGCCCGAGCAGCCGTTCGATCTCGCGTTCTCGCGCTTCGGGACGATGTTCTTCGCGAACCCCGTGGCCGCGATGCGCAACGTCCGCCGCTCCCTCGCCCCCGGCGGGCGGATCGCGATGGCGGTGTGGCGGCGCCGCGAGGACAACGACTGGCTGTACCGCGCGCAGACGATCGTCGAGGCGATCGTCAGCCGCCCGGAGGAGTACGACGAGCCGACCTGCGGCCCGGGGCCGTTCTCGATGGCCGACGCGGACACGACCAGCGACGTGATGCTCCGCGCCGGGTTCCAGGACGATCGCGCTGCACGCTGCGATCTCGCCGATGCGGATCGGCGGCGACCTCGACGAGGCGATCGAGATCGTCACCGCGCTCGGCCCCGCCGGGCGAGATCCTGCGGCTCGCGGGCGAGCGCGCCGCACACCTGCACGGGCGAGTCGACGAAGCGCTGCGCGAGGGCATGGCCGACATGGCCGGCCCGGACGGCGTGAGCGCCATGTCCTCGACGTGGCTCGTGACCGCGGTGGCGGGACCGGCGTGAGCGAAGGCGGGGTGAGCGTCGCCAGGCTGGATCGCAGCGGCGGCAAGCGCTTCCAGACCCTGCGCAGGGAGCTCGGGGTCTCGAGCTTCGGGATCAACCTGATCGCGCTCGCGCCGGGCGAGCGCGGCCGCATCCACTCGCACGAGCGCCAGGAGGAGCGAGCCGGGGCCCGGCCGCCCGCCCCAGGAGGTGTCGCTCCCCGAGAACCTCCCGAACGGCTAGCGGCGAAATTCTTTCCCTCCCCCCTCCCCAACCTTTCGATCGGCTCTGCGTTGCGCGTCGTAGGGGGCGTGTGCGCCGAATCAGCCGTGTCCCTGAATGGCGCTTATAGACGTTGCGGAGTCGGGTATACATGAGTAGCTTTTGCAAGGAATCGAGTCCTACGAAGGGGACCGAGGGAGGTGGTGGGTGTCGGAGCGCGGTCGAGTTGTGAAGGCGGGCTCGAAGGTCCGGCTCGACGCTGGCATCTGACGAGTGGCTGGTCGCGTGCGTCCGTCGCGGCGACACCGCAGCCTTCGAAACGCTCTACGACCGACACGTGCGCGAACTGCTCGCGTTCTCCATGTACATGCTGGGCTCGCGCCAGGACGCCGAGGACGCCGTCCAAGCGACCTTCACGTCGGCCTACCGGGCGCTGCGCGCAGACACGCGACCGGTGACGCTGCGCCCCTGGCTGTTCACGATCGCCCGCAACGACTGCCTGACGATCCTGCGCCGGCGCCGGCCCGTGGTCGAGCTGAACGGCGAGGTCGACCCAGGGCTCGACCCCGTGGCCGAGATCGAGGTCAAGGACGAGGTCCGCAAGGTGTTCGACGGGCTTCGCGAACTGCCCGAGAACCAGCGCGCCGCGCTGGTCATGGCCGAGGTGCACGGGCTCAGCCAGCAGGAGATCGGCGGCGTGCTCGGGGTGCGCACCGACCAGGTCAAGGCCTACGTCTACCAGGCACGCTCGAAGCTGATCTCCGATCGGCGCGCCCGCGACGCCGACTGCCACGAGATCCGCGAAGAGCTGGCCAGCGCGCGCGGGGCGGCGCTGCTGCGCGGACGGCTTCGCAGGCACGTGCGCTCGTGCCCGGAGTGCCGCCGCTTCGCCGACGGCATGGCGCGCCAGCGCCGCCAGCTCGGCGCGCTGCTGCCGATCGCTCCCTCGCTCGCGCTCAAGTACCGGGCGGTCGAGGAAGCGATCAACATCGGCGCCTCGGAGCCCGCGACCGTCGCCGGCGGCGCAGCGGTCGGCGCATCGGTGGCCGGGACGGCGGCGGACCTGGCGGGCGGCGGGATGAAAGTGCTCGCCTGCAAGGTCGCGGCCGGGGTGGTCTGCCTCGGGCGCGGGCGCGGGCGTCGGGGTCTCTGCACTCGAGGCTCCGAGCGGCTCACAGGGGCCGGGAGCGACAACCGCGGCGATCGTCGGCGCCGGCGCGCTGGCCTCCGCCCAGGGACCTGGAGGCGCGAACGGATGGAGCGCGACGCTCCCGGCCTTCGCGGGCGGCGTCGGCGGCAAGGCGCGCTCGGGCGGCGGTTCCGGCCGGCTGACGACCGACAGCGGACTGCCGGTGACCGAAGACGCACCCGCCGGGCTGCCCGGCAAAGCCGTCAAGCCCAGGACGCCGCCGGCAACGGTGTCTCGCGGGGACACAGCGGCAGCGGCGGCTCCAGCGACGGATCGCAGCAAGCCGGGCGCCAGATCCGTGAACGGGGCGATCCGGCGGGCGAACGCGAAACCAGGGCCACCAACACCCACGAACGGGTGCGGCTGCGCCACGAATCCAACGAACGCGCGGCCGAAGAGCGCCGGCTCGCGCACGAAGCTCCCAAGCCTCCCAGGACCGGGCCCCGCCGAGCGAACAGGAACTGGCCGAACGGCACGAACGCCGCAAGCTCGAGCATGAAGAACGCGCACCTGAAGGCCACTCGCGCTTCCCCGAAACCGACGAAGAACGGGCCGAACGGGGCGAACGCCGCAAGCGCAAGCTGGAAGAAAAGCGCAAGCGAAGCTCGAAGAAGAAGAAAAACGCGCGGCTGAAGGAGAAGCGCCGGCGCCGTAGCCTTCGCGCGGTGGCGCCGCTTCGGCGGCAACTGCTGGGCGGTACCTACGCCCGGCGCAGGACCCGCAGGGCCGGGCTCAGTGCGGCCCTTTCGGCGGCTTGACCTTCTTGTATTTGAATTTGGCCTTGCTGGTTTCGGCTTCGCTCGTCCCGCCGGCGGTGGTGACGGTCACGAAGACCTTGCCCGCTTCGTGTTCCGGGGAGACCGCGACGAGCGCGGTCGCTGATTCGACCGTCACTTTTTTCGCCGGCGTCGTGCCGAAGTCGACCGTGACCGCGCCGACGAACCCGGTGCCCGTGATCGTGACCGCGGTTTCCCCGGTTGCCGGGCCGCTCTTGGGAGCCATCTTCTTGATCGTGGGAACCGTCGCCCTGCGCTGCGCGCAGCCGGCGGCTTCGTTGCTCCACTCCTGCTGGTACCAGTAGCGGTCGCCGTCGATCAGCTGGTTGTAGTCCGAGCCGTTCGGGGCTACCCCGAGCGGAGTGCCGAATTCTTCGGCCTGGGTCTTGGCGATCGGGCTCCGGCACTTGTCCCCGACCTCGTTGCCCTGTTCGTCGTACCAGGCGTTCAGCTCAGGGTCCGTCACCCCCTCGCTGTGCTCGTGCACGAGGCCGCCCGACAGCTCTTCGTCGGAGGGGTTCCCGTTCGGCGTGTTTTTTTCGTCGCCGCACTCGAGCCCGCCCATGTAGGGGGTGTCGGCGTAGATCGAGCACGCCTTTCGGCGAGTTCGATGAACTGGTGGTAGGAGCAGTAGAAGCGGTGCTGCGGGCCGGTTCCGGCCGAGCACACTTTTTCGGCTTCGTCCGGTGCAGCTTTCGACGTCGTTCGGGCGTCAGCAGGAAGTACATGTGTTCGAGGTCGGTCGGCAGCGAGTGCGCCTGCACGAACGAGACGAGCTCGGCGCGGACCTGCGCGGCGTCGAGGCATTTCGGCGTCGCGGCGCAGCCACTCGCCGGATATGGGTCGGTGTCGATGTAGGCGCCGCCGAAGTGCGAGCTGTAGTTCGCGCCGTACTGTGTGAGGACCGAGTCGGTGTTCAGCAGGCCACCGCTGTCGTCGGCGAGGTCCGTCGAACCATCGTTCGATGCCGGCCTGATAGCCCGCCGGGAACGCCGCGCCGCCGGACGGGTCCCAGAAGATCGCGTAGTTGGTGTTGGAGGGCATCACCACGCCTTCGTGGTGGAGGAGCGGCAGCTATTTCCTCGACGGTTTGGCGCCCGCGCGAAGCGCCGGCGATGCCCCTCTGTGCGAGGCGGCGTCCGGCAGCAGGTTCGAGGCTGATCCGGTGGCCGTCGACCTTGACGATCACGGCCTGGGCGCCGGCCGCGGCGAGGGCGAGCGCCGCGAGGGCGAGCAGCATCGCGACCGCGAAGCGCCGTGAGGGGCCCCGGGTCCGTGCCTTCCTGGCCGTCCGTGCGGTCTGCTCGTCCTTCATCAACCTCTCCCGTTCCGCCGAGTGATTGTAGGGGCGCCACCGTCGCCTGTCAGCGGATGGACGAATGCGCGCCTCTACACGAGACCCAACGCATGAGGGCCGCGAAGGTTGGCGGGGCGCTCGGGGATAGGTGTCGGCCGGCGTGCCGGCGGATCGGGAGGGTCGGCCGGCGCTCCGTGCCGGCCTCCGCCGCCCTCAGTGGACGCTCAGCAGCTCCCAGCGTTCGGGAATGCCGCGCAGCCGGTGGGTGCCGCGGCTCGCGAACGCGTACTCGGAGCCCGCCACGAGGTCCTTGACGGTACGCGAGACCAGCAGCTCGCCCGTTCCGGCCAGTGCCGCGACCCGCGCCGCGATGTGGACGCCGATGCCCGAGACGTCCTCTCCGCGAAGCTCGACTTCGCCTGTGTGGATGCCCGCCCTGATCGCGATTCCGGCATGCGAGAGCGCGGAGCGGAGCCTTTTCGCGCATTCGATCCCGCGCGCCGGCGCATCGAAGACCGCCAGCACCCCGTCGCCGGTCTCCTTGACGAACCGCCCGCCGCAACTGCTGATCGCGCTGCGGGCGATTGCATCGTGGCGATCGAGCACCTGCGCCCACAGCCCGTCGCCGAGTGCCGCTGCACGGGCGGTCGAGTCGACGATGTCGGTGAAGAGCACGCTCGCGAGGATGCGTCCGCTCGGTGCCTGCGCGATCAGGTCGCCGGCGACGAACTCCTCCAGCAGCGAAAGCGCTCCCTCGCCTGCGGGCCGGCCGTCCAGCACCGCGAGCGGCTGGCGCCGGCGCCGCACCCTGAACGCTCCTTCGACAGGTCCGCGCCGCACCGGATCGAGCACCGCGCCGACACCCCTCGCTCCCATGACTGCACCTTGCGCCCGGAGCATCCTTGTGTCAACTGGTGCAAGCTCGCGGCCAGCCGAAGGACGGCCCCCCGGCCGGCGAAGGCGGCGCTCGAACGCCGGGACGTGTCGGCGTGCCGCGCGCACGACGGAGTTACGATGGCTCTTGGCATGGATCTGGTCGGCCAGCGGGGGCCAGCAGACTTGGCCGCGCTGGGGACGCGGGTGGCGGCGAACGTGTCGAGCGCGGTTCGCGTCCCGCCGGAGGCCATCCGCTCGATGCTGATCGCGCTCCTGGCGGGGGGTCATGTCCTGATCGAGGACTACCCCGGCGTCGGCAAGACAGCGCTGGCGCGCGCCCTCGCGGCGTCGATCGACGCCGACTGCACGCGGGTGCAGTGCACCGCCGACATGCTCCCCGCCGACCTCGTCGGCGCCAATGTCTACGTGCAGCGCGACGGGCGCTTCGAGTTCCGCCCCGGCCCGGTGTTCTCGAACATCGTTCTCGTCGACGAGATCAACCGCGCCTCCCCCAAGACCCAGTCCGGGCTGCTCGAGTGCATGCAGGAGCGGCGGGTCACCGTCGACGGCGTGACCCACGAGCTCGCACGTCCCTTCGTCGTGATCGCCACCCAGAACCCGATCGAGTTCGACGGCACGTACTCCCTCCCCCAGGCGCAACTCGACCGCTTCATGGTCCGCGTGTCGCTCGGCTACCCCTCGGCCCGGGACGAGGCGGCGATGCTGGCCGAGCACGCGGGGGGCGACCGGGTGCTCGAGCTTGTGCCCGTCAGCACCGTCGCGGAGGTCGTCGCGGCGCAGGATGCCGTCGCCGGCATCCATGCCGGCGAGCCGCTGCGGAACTACGTCGTCGCGCTCGCAGAGCGACCACGCGCCGCGACCCCCGCACCCAGCTCGGCGCGAGCCCGCGCGCGGCGCTCATGCTGCTGCAGGCCGCGACGGTGCAAGCAGCGCTGGGTGGCCGCGACCACGTGCTCCCAGACGACGTGCAGGCGCTCGCCCACGTCGTCCTCAGCCATCGCCTGCTGCTTGCTCCCGGCCTCGCGGAGACGGCCAGGCGCGAGATCGTCGACGACGCGCTCGCCGCGGTGCCGGCGCTGTGACGCGCAGCCTGCAGCTCGGCCTCCTCGGCGCCGCGATGTGCCTGTTCGCCGCCGCGTTCGCGGTCGCGGCCCTCTACGTCCCCGGCGTCACGCTGTTGCTCGTTGCGGTGGCGGCGACGGTGCTCGTGTCGCTCGCCGCGCGAGGCGCACGGGTGGAGCTCGACCTGACCGCCGACCGCGTCGAGGAGGGCGAGGAGGTGACGGTCACCGCGCGCGTCGGGGGCGGCCTCGGCGCCGCCTGCCGTGGCACGCTGTGCGTTCTCCCTGGCGCACAGCCCACCCGGCTGGACTGGCACAGCCGCTCCGCGGAGCAGATCCTGCGGACCGTCCGCCGCGGGCGCGCGACCGTCGGGCCGGCGACGGCGCGCTGGACGGACCCCTTCCGGCTGTGCGCTCGCGAGCGGGCGAGCGCGCCGCGCGAGCTGCTGGTGCTCCCCCGGGTGCAGAGGCTGCGGGCGCGCGAGCTCGAGCGGATCGCCTCGCTTCCCGAGCCGGGCTCCTCACCGATGGACGGGATGGAGCTCGACGGCCTGCGCGAGAGCGTCCCCGGGGCGCCGGCGTCGCGCATCCACTGGCTGACGCTCGCACGTAGCGGCGTGTGGATGGAACGGCGGCTCCGCGGCGACGAGGACCGGCGCCCGTTCACGGTGGTGCTCGACGCGCGCTGCGCCGCGAGCGAGGGCGCACTCGACATGGCGGTGCGGGCGGCGGCGTCGCTGTGCCTCGGCCTCGCGACGAGCGGCGGCTGCGCGGTGCTGATCGCCGGCCAGCCGCGGGTGGAGGACCTCGGCCCGGGGCTCGAGGCTTGGGGGCGGCTGCACGAGCTGTTCGCGCTCGTCGCACACGGCGCGGCGCCGCGATGGGAGCTGGTCCGGGACGCGCGGCGGATCGTGCTGGTCCACCCCGGCCCCAGCCAGGCCCCCGGCGAGGTGCCGGTCAGCTGCTCGGTCTCGCCGTTGCCCGAGGCGGGCGCCGCGGTGCTCTTCAGTGTCGCCGGCTGCACCGTGAGAGCAGCCTCGCGGGCGCGTGCAGAGAGGGCGGCATGAGCAGCGTCTCGGGCCCGCGGCTGCGTGCCTCAGGCAGCAGGACGACGGGCAGCGAGCAGGCCGGCTTGGGGCTGCTCGCGTTCTTCGGCCTGGCCGCGTTTGCGGCCGTTCGCTACTCGACGCTGATCGCAACGCCGCCCGCCGGCCGCGCGGTGCTCGTCGCCGCCTGTGTGACGGCGGGGTGCGCATTCCTGGTCGCCAGCGGGCACGTCCGCGGCAGCGGCCCGCTCCTCGCCCTGATGCGGTTCGCGCTCGTGCTCGGCACGTTCGCCCTCTCGATGCTCGCTCTGCACATCCCGGCCCATCTGCTCGCGCCGGGGCAGTGGCACCATCTGGCTGACAGGCTCTCGAGCGGCACCCACGACCTGAGCGGCTGGCTCTGGCCCTACCGGGGCGGCGACCGCTGGGCTCAGGCCGCCGTGCTGCTCCCGGTCCCAGCCGTGCTCCTGATCGCGGGCTGCGCGTGGTTCTGGCCCTCGCGGACGCTGCTCGCGACCCGCCGCGCCCTCGCGCTGGCGGCGTTGCTCGCGATCTTCGTGACCGGCACTGCGAATGCGCCCGCGTCGGTGCCGGCCTTCGACGGGGTCGTGCTGATGGCGTTGCTCGCGGCCACGCTGCTGGCGCCGCTGACCGCGGCATCCGAGATCGGCCGAGCGCTGTGCTGGCTGGCGGCGTGCGCGGGGATCGCGCTGGCCGCGCAGGCCGCGCTGCGCTCGGACGGCCCGTGGATCCACTACCGCGAACCGTCCGCAGCCGCCGCGACGACGGCAGGCGTGACGTTCCAGTGGGCACAGCTCTATGGACCCGACCGCACGCCCCGCACCCAGGCGCCGATGATGATCGTCTCAGAGCCGCAGCCCGAGCTGCTGCGGATGACCTCGCTCGACACCTTCGACGGGCTCCGCTTCCTGCGCTCGGCGGCGCCGCCGGGCTCGCCCACCCTCGATGAGCCGGCTGCCACGGCCGGGCGGTGGAGCGAGCGCGCGGTCGTCGAAATCCGGGGGCTGCGCTCGGCGCTTCTCGCCAGCGGCGGCGGCCTGCCGACCCGCATCCGCGCGTTCGACGGCCTCGAGCCGATTCCGGCCGAGCAGGCGGACGGGACGGCCTCGACGCCGACCGTGGCGTTGAGCGGTGCGAGCTACGAAGTCGTCTCCTATGACCCCCAACCCTCCCCGCAGGCGGCGCGCCGCGCGCCGCGCGCCTATCCGCGCGCCTACCTCCCCTACGCGCAGTTCGACCTGCCGGGCGCGGAAGCAAGCGCCCTCGTGCCCCCGAACCTGGGAGCCGAGGCCCTCGCGCCGCCCGCCGGCGCGCGCCTGGTCGGCCCGAGCGCGCCGGGGCTGACGCCTGCCTCGAATCCGCAGACACGGGCGCTGATCGAAGCCTCGCCCTACGAGCCGATGTTCGCGCTCGCGCGCGGCCTCGCAAATGGCGCCGCCTCCGACTACGACATCGCCCAGCACATCGATCGCTACCTGCAGGGCACCTACGGCTACGACCGCGCGGTACCGCTGACGCGCTACCCGCTCGAGGAATTCCTGTTCGGCCAGCGCCGCGGCTACTGCCAGCAGTTCTCGGGCGCGATGGTGCTGATGCTGCGCATGGACGGGGTCCCCGCCCGTGTCGGCGTGGGGTTCCTGCCAGCCGTGCGGGGGCCGCGGCCCGGCACCTGGCAGATCCGCGCCTCGGACGCCCACGCCTGGGCGGAAGTGTTCCTCAGCGGGATCGGCTGGGTCTCCTTCGACCCGACGCCCGCGACGGCAGCGGGGTCCGGGGCGGAAAACACCGCGCTCTCGAGGAGCGCCGTGTTCGGCGCCGGCTCGCCCGCTCACGGACACCGCACGGCGACGACGTCAACCGGGAAAGCGCGCTCCTCGCGGGGGCACCGATCCGGCCTGCCGTTCGCGCCGATCCTGCTCGGGCTCGCCGCCCTGCTCGCCCTGGTCGCGTCGGCGCGCGTCGGAATCAGGGCCCGGCGGCGGCGGCGCCAGGAGCCCGACGAGGACCCGGCGCTCGCCGAGCTGCGCCGCGCGCTCGCCCGGCTCGGTCGCGCCCGGCCCGGCCTCACGCTCTCGCAGCTCGAACACAGCCTCGAACGCGACGGCCACAGGCGGGCGGCGGCGTATGTCGGCGGGCTTGCACGCCGGCGCTTTCAGGCGCACGCGGAGACGGAGGCGCGCCCCGGGGGCCGCGGGCAGCTTCGCCGCGCGCTCGCGCCGCGAGGGATCGCGGGGCGAGCGCGGGCGCTTGCCGCCCTGCCTCCCGAGTGGGTCACGTCAGCGCCGCGCCGACGCCGGCGTCAGAGCCGGTCGTATCCCCAGAGCCGCGTCAGGTCGCGCTCGATGTAGTCCCCGAAGGCCGCCACCTCGCCGGCGTAGCGCTCTCTGATCTCGCGCATCAGCTGCTCGTCGGGCGGCGGCGGATCCTGGAAGACGACGCGCCGTCTGAGCAGCCCCGCAACGCTGCGACGAGCGCGGCGCGGGGTGAGCGCCTTGACGAGCGAGCGCCCGGCTCGGGTCACGGGCCCGCTCCCCAGCGCTGCCGAGTAGAGCGCGTCGTCGACGCGCTGAGAGCGCATCGTCCGAACCGTCGCGTTCACGTTGGCGCCTGTCAGCGGCACCGCTTCGTCGACCCCCAGGAAGTTGAGGATCTGGCCGACCGTGCCCTCGTTGTCCGCGCGGAAGTCCTCGTAGATCAGCACCAGGATCTGCTCGGGAGGAAAACGCTGGCGATAGCGGCGCAGCTGCTCGACGTAACGGAGGTGCTCGGAATACAGGAGCATCGCCGGATACGGGCACGAGTCGGGCACGCAGCGGCCTTCCCGGCGCGCCGGCTCGGCGGCCAGCGCGTCGCGAAGCTGGATGCGATCCTCGAAGTGGATCCTCAGGTACTGCATGTGTTTGGAGCGCAGGAAGTCGGCCGGCTCACGGAACAGCGCGATGATCTTCGCGTCGGGCCGGACCGCGGCGATGGCGTCCGCCGCGACCCGAGACCACAGGTATGAGGCCGAAGCCTCGCCGGCCAGCTGACCGCTCTCGGCCTCTGCGAACAGTGCGCTGTACTGCTCGGGCGTCGCGGGCAGCTCCGCTCCGCGCGGGTTGCGGAAGCGCGCCTTGCGGTCGGTGGCGAAGAAGTGGGGCTCCTTCAGCGCCGGCATGAAGATCTGGGGGTGCCGGCGAAGGATCGCGTGCAGCGTGGTCGTGCCGCACTTTTTGTGCCCCGCGATGAAGAAGTCGGGCACCGTGACGGGGACCGCCGCGCGCAGCGTCGCGGCTCGCTGTGCCTGCGAGCTCACTCCCAGCCTCCTCCGTTCCTCCGACCGTCAGGCCCTGCGGCCCGTCCGTTAGGCAGCTACCCTACCAGCCGAATTGCGGCGGTTCCAGCGGCGACGGGGCTAAGCTGCTCGCGTGCGCGAGGAGAGCGATCAGCCGTTCGGGGAGGCGCTTCAGGCGATGATGGCCGAGCGCGGGCTCACGTACCGCGGGCTCTCCAAGCTCACGCGCGAGATCGACGGGAAAGGCCTCACGCATGCCCACATCAACACGCTGGGCAACGGCCGCGAGCGTCCTTCGGAAAGGGCGATAGCGCTGATCGCCCGGGTGCTCGAGGTCGAGCCCGAGTACTTCGCCGAGTACCGGCTCTCGGCGGCGATGAAGGAACTGGATCCGAATCTGGTCGGGCTCGAGCAGGCGCTCGAGAACCTCAGTAGCCGTCTCGCCTCGCGTAAAGCGAGTACACCGCGACCAGCACCGCGACGATCCCCAGGGCGATCTCGTCCCAGTCCGTCGCCAAGGGGTCAAGAGGGCTGATCGCCAGCAGGAAGAGCAGCGCCCAGCCGACCCAGGCCGTCTGTACCCCCCGGCGGCTCACCTCGGGGTAGCGCCTGAGCGTGTCTGAGAGCCGCGCCGCGAAGTAGCCGAGCTCGTTCCGTTCCCCGAGCAGGCGCGCGCAGGAGATCAGCGCCGCGAGGGCGATCGCGAACGCCAGGTAACCGAACGGCCGCAGCAGAAAGCGAACGACCCTCCCCGCGCCACGCAGCGTCGCCGAGGCGCCCGCCGCCCCACGCAGAATCGGGTCCGCTCCCGGAAGTGAGCTCACGTCTCGAATACGTTAGTAACGAATCGCCACCCGAAAAGTTTGGGTGCGACGCTTGCGGCCCGGCCCGGGCGGTGTGCAGGAAAGGCCGACTCCCGGTGGCGGTGGCACCCGGCGCTCAGGGCGCGCTTTTGATCTCCAGCGGTTCTTCGGAGGTGAAGGTCAGGGTCGCTTCGAGCAGCGCCGAGAGGGATCTCCCGCTGTAGGCCCCGCCCAGTTCGGCTGTGAGCGACTGGCTTTCGCCCCCTTCGAGCCGGGCGGGCTGCTGAGCGCCCTTGTGGACCGTGAACTCGACGATCTGAGCGCTGGACATCTTGCCCGCACGGCTCAGCGCTCCGATCGCGCCGCCGCGCAAGGCAACGGACGCTCCGCCGCATTCGAAGGCCAGCAGGCTCGAGTCCGGGCCGGGGACGAGCTCCCACCCGTCCACCGGCTTGCGTCCACCGCTGATCTGCCCGAGCTGGATGTCGAGGCTCTCCCGAAGTTCTCCGGACGCAGCACCAGGCGTCTGGCATGAACGGCCGCTGCCCCCCAGTTCGACCGAGCACCCCGTCAGCTCCACCGCAAGCGTCGCGGTCTGCGGGGTCGCATATTCGCCGTCCCCGCCGACAGCGGCGCAGCGGAACTTGAGGGCGCCTTCGATGTTGATCGTGACGGCTCCACCGCCGACGGCGAAGCGGGGCTTCGGCAAGGGCCAGGAATCCCATTCGTAGGAGCCGTGCGCGGGTGTCGTGGTGCATCCGCTCTTCTTGAACGCGCCCCCCTTCTGCTTCACGCAACGGCCGATTTCGGGGACGGTCGCGCTGGAGAAAGACTGCGGCGCGCCGTAGCCGGTGCCGTAGGAGTTGTGAGCGACGGCGCGGAAGTAGTAGACGGCATGGGCCTGAAGGCCCGAGATCGTGGCTTTGACGGCCACCGGGCTCGCGCCGGGCGCGGGCAGCGAGTCGCAGGGAACGCTTGACCCGTAGGAAGTGCTCGTCCCGTATTCGAAACGGCATTCGTCGACAGCCGGGCCGTCGGGATCGACATTCGCGGAGAGCGTGGCTTGGAGGTCCTGCACCCCGCCGGCGGCGCCGGCCGAGACGGCCGGCACGCCTTCGTAGACGAAGTCGTCGTCGGAGGATGGAGCGCTCGTTCCCTGCGGTGTCGTCACGGTCACATCGACGACCCCCGAGCCCGGCGGGGCAACGGCGAGAAGTTCATCCGGCGAGCGCACTTCGTATTCGCTCGCGGGCGTACCGCCGAACCGAACCGCCGACGCGCCTTCGAAGCCACCGCCGATCACCGTCACACGCGTGCCGCCGCCCGCCGGGCCGGACGGCGGCAGGACCTCGGTGACGCGCGGGCCCGGCTGCGTCGCGAGCGCAACGATGTCGGAGTTGCCACTCGCCATCGCGGCGACGGGGCCGAGAAGGAACGGCCCGTTCGGGCAGGTACCGCCGAGATACGGGAAGCAGACCGGTGTCGGGGTTTCCGTCGAGGCCGTGCCGCCGTCTCCGAGAACGCCCGATTCGTCGCTGCCCCAGGTCTCGAGCCTGCCGTCCTGCATCTCTACGAGCGCACCGAACGCCGAGTCGCTCTGCGCGATCGCCTTGACACCGGAGAGCCCCTTCACGAGCACCGGCTCCTCGCTGCACGGGATCGAGAGTTCCGCTTCGACTTTGCAGCTCTGCGGGCCGCCTGGCGTTCCTCCCCCGAGCTCGCCGTCGAGGTTCGACCCCCAGGATGCGACGGTTCCGTCGGCGAGCAGCGCGTAGCCATGGTCGCGTCCACCGGCGATCTGCGTGACGCCGGCGAGGTGTTCGGAGCACTTCTTTGCGAACCCGATCGCGCAGACCGGGATCGGCACGGTGCTGTCCTTGGTGCTGCCGTTGCCGAGCTGGCCGGCTTCGTCGGCTCCCCAGGCCATCACGGCGCCGTCCCTCAGCAGCGCAAACGCCGAGTTCGCGGTGGCGGCCAGCGCTGTGACTTCCTTCAGGCCGCTCACGGCGACCGGGATGCGGCTGCACGGACCGACTTCTTCACCGCAGGATTCGGGTCCGGTCTTCGTGCCGTCGCCGAGCTCGCCCCCGCCATTCGCGCCCCAGGCGAGGACCGTGCCGTTGGCCAGCCGCGCTAGGGAGAAGCTGCCACCCGCGGCGACTTCCACCACTTCGCGCAGCCGGTGTTCGGGCTTGCAGGGCCGTTCGACGGCCGTGCAGACGGGCACCGGATACGGGCTCCGCGCGATGCCGGTCGTGATGTCGCCGTACAAGTTGCCGCCCCAGGCGGCAACGCTGCCGTCGCTCAGCAGCGCGAGCACCTGCAGCCGCCCGGCCGCGATCTGCCTGACGCCTTCCAGATAGGGGCCGGCCGCGCATTCGGAGACTTCCTCGGCGCATGCCCGCCGCGGTGCCAGCTGATCTTCTTCTTCTTCCCCGTCGCCGAGCTGGCCGAAGATGTTTTCGCCCCAGCCGAGCACGCCGCCCTGCACCAGGGCGACGCTCACCCGCCACCCGGCAGCAAGCTGCTGGGCTTCGCCGAGTTGCTCGATTTCCACCGGCACGTCGCTGGCAGCCACCTCGCCGTCGCCGAGCTGGCCACCGTTGTTCGTGCCCCACGAGAGCGCCGGCCCCGGCGGGTCGTAGATGAACCGGTCCGGGGCGCCGTGGGTGCTTGCGCCTGCCGGCGTGGTCACGGTCACATCGACGGCCTCGGCCCCCGGCGGCGCGGTAGCGGTGATCTCCCCGTCGGATTCGACTTCGTATCCGCTCGCGGGAGTCGGGCCGAAGTCGACCCCCGTCGCGCCGGCCAGGTTCGCGCCGCTGATGCTCACCGTCTCGCCGCCGTGCCCGGGGCCGGCGCCCGGCGTCACCCCGCTGACCGTCGGGGGCGCGGTCGAGAAGGCGACATCCTTCCCGTAGGTCGAGCCGTCGCCGTTGTGCGCGGCAAGGCGTGCGTGGTACACGACCCCGGGTTCGAGCCCGGTGATGGTCGTGGTGACCGAGCCGCCATGTTCGGGGGCTGCGCCTTCCGGTTCAGGCGCGCTGGAGCCGTATTCGGTCGTGGTCCCGTATTCGAAGCGGTAGGTGGTCGGCAGCCCCCGGGGAGAGACGTAGCCGTGCAGGGTCGCCTGGCCGGAGCCGGCGCCGGTGATCCCTCCGGTTTCCGACGTCGGCGCCGCGCTGCCGAGGTCGAGCGGGCCCTCGGGCGTACCGTTGCCGGTGGGCCCGTCGTAGCCGCGCCCGGCGCGGCAGAAGTAAGCCACTTCTGGAGCGTCGGAGCATTCGCCGTTGCTCCCGTTGAGGACGTCGTTGAGGCCCGAGCTCGCCTCGTAGAACGCCTTCGCCCCGGGCAAGGCGCGGACGGCCGGTTCGGCATGAGCCTCGATGCCGGCGAGCAGCGGCGAGGAGGCGCTCGTACCGCAGACGAGCTCCCACGCCCCGTCATAGGTGGACACCGGCGTGTTGCAGGCGCCGACCGCTGCGACGTCGACCGTCATGCGCCCCGCGCAGCCCTGGTCGAACTGCCAGGCGGGCTTCGCGAAGCGGCTGCACCCCGAGCCGCCGCCGTCCTTGCGAGACGGCTGGAACCACGGTTCCTCTTCCCACCCTCGTTCGTTCGAAGCGCGTTTGAGCGCGGTGCCGCCGACCGCGACGACCGACGGCAGCGATGCGGGGTAGTCCGGCGAGGTCGCCCCGTCGTAGTGGTCGTCGTAGGCGGAGTCGCCCCCGGCGAAGAAAGTCATCACGCCGGCGTGGGTGAAGTCTTTGGTCTGTTCTTCTTCGCAGTGGGCCAGGGAGCTGCCACACAGCTGTTCCGGTCTCCCCCAGCTGTTTGAGATCTCATCGGCGCCAAGCGCGACGGCGGTGTTCTGCGCTTCGGGGAGCGAGGAGGCCGTCAGGCCCGCCTCCACCAGCAGGATGTGGCATTCCGGGCACGCGGCGGAGACCATCTCGATGTCGAGCGCCGTCTCGCCGTCCCAGCCCGCGTTCGCCGCTGGGTAGTGACCTTCCCCGCCTTCCTGGTTGACCTTCCGGAAGCAGCCGTTTTCCTTCGTGCAGGGCGGCAGGCCGTAACGTTCGCGGTAGACGTTCAGATCGTGTTCGGCTTCCGGGAAGCCGAAGGCGTCCACGATCCCCACCGTGACGACGGGCCCGCCGGTCGCTGGAATGTCGTAGGCCGACTGCAGATCCTGGGGATCGAGCCCGCCGCCCACGCCGCCGCCTTCGAGCGCGGGGCCGCCGTCGGGGAGGGCGAGGCGGCTGGACCTCCCGACCCGGGTGGGGCGCGGATCGATGAGCATCAGGCACGGCCCTGTCGGACAGGCGCGATAAGGAGCCTTGGCGGTCCGTCGCTTCGCCGCCAGGTACTGCGCGCTCGCCCCGCCGGCTCCCCCGGCCGCCGCCGTGCCCGACTGCGCCGCCGGGAAGCCGCTCCACAGTTCGTTGGAGCTCAGCACTTCGCTCGCGTGGGCGAGGGCGGGTGGGGTGTGAGCGCCGAGTGTCAGCGCCGACGCCGCCACGGCGAGGACGATCCCCCGGACGTGGCGCCGGTGGCCGATCCGCCTCCCTGCTCGAACGTCGCCCCTCACGCCGCTCCCCTTCGCGCTCCCTCTTTGCGACAGCGCGAACCTAGTAGGTAGATGAGTTCGAGTCAACCGACCTCGACCTCTCGAGAGCGAGCCCGATCTCGAGGCCGGGATGCAAACGCGGCCCAAGTCGTGTTTAATGCTCTTCGAGGTGGGGGCACCAAGGAGGGATCCGGAGGCTGAGAGGGCGCACCTGGGGAGCGTGGCGTTGCGTCGCGGCCTGGTCGCTGCGCTCGTCGTCCCCGTTCTGATGCTCGTCCTCGCGGCGAGCGCCTCTGCTTTCAGCGCGCATGGAAGCGTCGAACAGGTCTACGCCACCGGGCTCGAACCGGGCGCGCAGATCTCCCTGCTCGGGTCGAAAGGCGAAACGCTCGCCGTGCAGAACGCCGACGCGCTCGGGGGCGTGCTGTTCCGCCATATCGCCCCCGCCAAGAAGTACCGCCTCAAGCTGAGCTCACCCGCCGAAGAATCCGGGCTGCTCGTGGTGCACAGCCAGAACCCGAAAGGCTGGGGCGCCAAAAGCTACAAACAGACGATTCCCAGCAGCGGCTACGGCTACCTGACAACGCGCGACGGGACGCAGCTCGCGATCGATGTCCACCTGCCGACCCTTTCGAAAGGCCGCCACGGCCAGGTTCCGACGCTGATCGAATACGCGGGCTACGGATACGCGAACCCGAACGGTCCCGAAAGCGGCATCGCGCAGATCGCCAACCTGATGGGCTTCGCGGTCGTCGATGTGAACATGCGGGGCACCGGCTGCTCGGGCGGCGCTTTCGACTACTTCGAACCGCTGCAGAACATCGACGCCTACGACGTGATCCAGACCGTCGCGCACCAGCCGTGGGTTCTGCACCACAAGGTCGGGATGCTCGGCGTCTCCTACGGCGGTATCAGCCAGCTGTTCGCTGCGCAGCTCAAACCGCCTGCGCTCGCCGCGATCGCCCCGCTGTCGGTGATCGACGCCACGGCCACGACGCTCTACCCCGGCGGCATCCTCAACACCGGTTTCGCGGTGCCGTGGTCCGAAGGCCGTCAGTTCCAGGCCGAGCCGGCCGGGCCCACCAGCGGCGAGCACTGGGCCTATGAACAGATCCAGAAAGGCGACACGACCTGCGCCGCCAACCAGGACCTGCACGAAGAGGCGGCAAACCTCCGTCAGGAAACCGAAGAAAACGAAAAGTACAAGGCGGCCGTCGCGGACCCGCTCGACCCGGTCTCGTTCGTGCACAACATCAGCGTGCCGACGTTCCTGGCGTGCCAGTTCGAGGACGAGCAGACCGGCGGGCACTGCGCGGATCTCGTGCAGCACTTCACCGGGACGACCAAGAAGTGGTTCACCTTCACCAACGGCGCCCACATCGACTCGCTGGATCCGGCCACGTTCGCCCGGCTCTACGACTTCCTGCAGCTGTACGTTGCCCGACAGGCGCCCAAAACAGAACGAGGACTCGTGGAACTCGCCGCACCTCAGCGTCTACGAAGCGGCGTTGGGGCTGCCGAAAGGCGACGAAGTCAAGCTGCCGCCTGACCCGATCTCCCAAAAGCCGCACTACAAAGAAGCGCTGGCGGCCTTCGAAGCGCTGCCGGAGGTCCGGGTGCTGTTCGACAACGGCGCCGGTGAATCGCCGACGCACGTCACGGTCGCGGGCAACCCGTATCCGGCCTTCGAAAAGACCTTCTCCTCGCTGCCGGTGCCGGGCACCACAGCCCGTGCCTGGTACCTCGCGCCGAACGGTGAACTCGGCGAAGAAGCCGCCGCCTCGCCCGGGTCGGACAGCTACACCTCCGACGCGAGCGCCGGTCCGCTGGCCGACTACTCGAGCAACACCGGCCCCGGCGGGCTCTGGGGCGTCGCATCCGGTTGGGAATGGAACTGGGCGCCGCCGACGGCCGGAGACGCCGTCTCCTACGTCTCCTCGCCGCTCGCCGGCGACACGGCGGTCATCGGCGCGGGCGCGGTCAACCTCTGGGTGAAGTCCTCGACGCCTGACGTCGACCTCCAGGCCGTCGATCAGCGAGGTGCGCCCCGACGGCAAGGAGACCTTCGTTCAGGACGGCTGGATCCGGGCAAGCGGGCGCAAGCTCGCCACGACGGCAGACAACCTCTTCAAGCAGGAACCGACGGCGCTCGAACCGATCCCGACCAGAGCTCGCCTCGGACACCGAACCGATGCCGGCGGGCGAATACGTGCCCGTCACGATCCCTCTCTACTACGAGGGTCACGCCTACCGTGCGGGCTCTCGCATCAGGGTCACGATCTCGGCACCGAACGGCAACCAGCCGATCTGGTCCTTCTCCAAAACGCAGCCGCCGGGCGGGACAGCCGAAGTCTCGATCGGCTTCGGGCCTGGGATGCCTTCGAACATCACGCTCCCGGTCGTGCCCGGCGTGACCGTGCCGACACCGCTGCCGCCGTGCCCGAGCCTGCGCAACGAGCCCTGCCGGGAATACCAGGCTTACTCGAACAACGGCTCCTGAGGGCGAGCGGGCCGCCCCAGCGGCGACGCCTGCGAAGTTCCACTCTGCTCTGATCGGTGCCGTGTCCGGCTATTCGCCGGCGAAGCGCGTCTGCTGTGCAAGCACGCTGCCGACGTACTGTTCGGTTTCGGGCAGCTCGCCCTCGCGGCGAACCGATTCAAGGCCCTGGAAGTAGCCCGCCGCCGCAAGCCCCGGGTCTCCCCCGGTTTCGCCGAGCAGCCAGTGCAGCATCAGGACCCCGCCGCGCACGTTCGCGGACGCCGATGCCGGGTCCATTTCGGCGGCCGCCAGGTCGTGACCGATCCAGCTCCACGTGCCCGGCAGGATCTGCATCACGCCGCGGGCATCCGAGCCGGACCTGAAGGCGTTGTTGAAGCCGCTCTCCTGATCGGCGATCGCCTCTGCGAACGAGGGCGGGACGCCGTTTTCTTCGGCGATCGCGCCGACCTCCGAGGGGGCGATCGTTTCTTCGGTCGGGTAGGGGGCCGAGTCGACCGCGGCAACCGGCGCCGCTTCGCCTTCCACCCCGGCGGGAGTTGCGGCGGCCCCACCCGCCAATCTCACGACCGAGCCGGCGAGCAGCACGCCTTCCGGGTCCAGCCCGTTGAGCGCGGCCAGGCTTTCGACGCTGACCCCCGCTCGCGCGGCGATCGCCGAGAGGGTGTCGCCGGGCTGAACGACGTACGCTCCCGGAGCTTCCGGGGAGGGGGCGGCTTGCACGGGTTCAGCTTCGGCGCCGGCTTCCGCCGCGGGTATCGCGAGGGTGCTTCCCGCGAGGAGCTGAGATTCCGGGGACAGTCCGTTCGCCGCCGCGAGCTGAGTCACGCTCAGCCCGTCGGCGGCCGCCACGGAGGACAGCGTCTCGCCCGGCGCGACCACGTGGGGAAACTCCGCGTTCGCGACAGACGGCACCGCGAACGCGAGTATCAGCACGAGGATCGATGGCAACGCGCGAGGACGCATCGCTCAAGGGCTCGGCCTTGCCCGATCGCTCCGCGAGTGCTGCAACACAGCTTTCCGAATCCGCCGCCGGGCGGTCCGCATCCTGACCGGGCGGGGCCGTCACGGAGCCGCCGCGTGTGCTCAGGGAGCTTTCGCGAAGTAGCTGTGACCGGCGTAGACCGTCAGATGGCGGTGCGTGACGAGGTTGGTGACGAACACCCGGTGGAGCACGACCCGGATCAGCGTCCCCCCGCACATGTCCTCGATCACCCAGCGGGTGCCGAGCGCGGCACCGGTCGCGTAGTTGCCCTTGGTCGAGTACTTGCCCTGGCCTTCGGCCCACAGCTTGCGAGCGGGTTTGCGCTTCGCGGCAGAGGCCGTGCTCTTGCGGCCGCGGTGCCGGGAGCGCGGGCAGCCCGAGAAGTCGCCGCCGAGGAGCGTCGCGAGGACCGTGCCGTTGCTCTGTTGCGTGAGCTTGAACTCGCCCTCGTAGAAGCTCTGGGTCTGCGTCCCGCCCGTGCCAGCGGCCGTGGTGATCGAGACCTTTCCCGCCGTCGCGTCGACGATCGTGCCGAAGGGAATCTGGATCGTGGTGCCGACGGAGACGAACTTCGGCGCGCCGGGCGTTTTGATGCGGACCTTGCCGGACACGGGCGCGAGGTTGCCGCTGACCCCCAGCTTTGGACCCGCGGGCGCAGATGCGGTGATGCTCTCGAGCACGCCCCCAGCGGGGATCACGGTCTCCGGGAGCGTCACGTGCGGGGTCTCCGGCGTGAGGAAGTTGAAGTCGGGTCCGCCGCTGGAGCTGCCGTACTCGTCGCTCACGACGACCGGCACGCTGCCTGCCGCGTGCGCCGGCGTGAGCGCCGTGATCTCCGTTTCTGAGACCACTTCGACCGAGCTGGCTTCGCCGCCGATGGTCACGGTCGCGCCGGGGAGGAAACCGCTGCCCGTGATCGTGACGCTCGTGCCGCCGGAGGCCGGTCCGGACGCCGGGCTGACTTCGCTGATCGACGGGGGCGGGAGCGCCGTGCCCGTGTACGCCCACGCGTTCCCGGCGTCAGCGTCGTCGTGGGGCGCGCCGACCAGGGCAACCGACTCGTTGGCGGCCAGGGCGACCCTCCAGCCGAACGAGCCGCGCGGCCCCGGCTTCGGGGCCCGAGAGCTTGCCGCCCTGCTGAGACCACACGCCGGCTTCGCGCCGGAATGCCCAGACGGCTCCGAGCGGTTTGCCGTCACGTGGCCCTCCGATCATCGCGAGATCGCCGTTCGCCGAGAGCGCTGCGCTGTAGCCGAACCAGGAGATCCCGCTCTCGTCGTTCGGCGTCAGCTTCGGGCCCTGCTCCGACCAGCCCGCTCCGCCTTTGGTGAAGACCCAGGCTGCGCCCACGCCTGCCGTATCGTCGCGCCCCCCGACGAGGGCCGTATGCCCATCGGCGGACAGGGCGGCACTGGAACCGAAGCGTGCTTCACCGCTCTCGCCCTGCGCGGGCAGTTCGGTGCCGATGCGCGGCCAGCCTGTTGCGCCACGCGTGTAAGCCCAGGCAGCGCCGGTGTGGCCTTCGGCGCCCGGGCTGCCGATCAGCGCCGTGCCACCGTCCGCGGACAGTGCGACGGCACGGCCGAAGAAGCCGGTACCGCTCGCGAGCACACCGGCGAGCTTTGCGCCGTCGTGGACGAAACCCGATTCGGTGCGGCGGAACGCCCACACGCCGCCTCGCTGGCCGTTGTCACGCGGCGCGCCGACCAGCGCGGTCTTGCCATCCGCAGACAGCGCGACGCTGACACCGAAGCGTCCCGCGCCCTGCTCTTCATTGCCGGCAGTCAGCTGTTCGCGCAGCGTCCACGTCGCGCCCGAGCGCGTGAACACCCACGCCGCTCCTCGTTCGCCGAGCTGCCGGGGGGCGCCGAGGAGCGCGGTGTTCCCGTCCGCCGAGATGGCGACGGAGGCACCGATACCGCATTCGCCGGGTTCTTCCAGGCAGAGGCCCGTTTCTTCACCCGGCGCTTCCGGCACCGTGAGCTTGGCCCCCTGCTGCGCCCAGGAAGACCCGCTGCGGGTGAACACCCACACGGCGCCGACGAGCCCTCCGTCAGCCGGCGCGCCGACGAGCGCCGTCGTGCCGTTCCCCGACACCGCGACCGAGCCGCCGAACCGCCCTTCCCCTTCCTCGCCGGCAGGTATCAGCTGCCCGTTCGGTTCGAGAGCCGATTCGGATGCGAGCAGCGGCCCGCCGGCAGCCAGTGCCTCACCGCAGGGGAGCGCGAGCACGGCAGCCGCCATCATCAGCGCCCAGAGCAGCGGGCGCCGCACGGCGTTCGGTCGAGCAGAGCGGCTATCCGCGGCGCGCGACGGGCGCGCCGATCCTGTTGCGAAAACCATGTTCCTCCGACAGCGCGGCGCTCGCCCCTCCGGCCAGCGCGTGTGAAACCGACCCCCTGCCCAGCGGGCTGCCCCTCAGCCCCAGGAAAGGGTAGACAGTTTGTTTACGGCGTGTTATTCCCCGCGGGACCGGATGCGGGATGGCGCTCGTGCCGAATGGCAGGCCGTCCTCTCCGCTTGGCATAGACTCGCCGACGATCTTGGGGGGGACGATCCGCACACGGACGCAGGCGCAGAGGCGAGCACCGAGGGCGCCGCGATGAGCTGGTCTGCGCTCTTCGGCGTCTTCCTGCTGTCCCACCTCGTCGGGGACTTCCTGCTGCAGACCGACTGGCAGGCGAGCAACAAGCAGCACGGCCTCTTCGGCGGCAGCCGGGAGAACCGCCGCGCGCTCGCCTCCCACGGCCTGACCTACACGTGCTCGTTCATCCCGGCACTGGTGTGGATCGGCGCCGAATCCGGAGCCGGCACGGCGATCGGGGCAGCGGCACTGATCGGCATCCCTCACGTGATCGTCGACGACGGGCTGATCGTCGGCTGGTGGATCAGGAAGGTCAAGCACGTGAGCGGCCCGCCGAGCACCGTGGTGCGTCTTGGCGTCGACCAGAGCGCACACGTGCTCGCTCTGGCCGCGGTCGTGCTGCTGGTGACGGCGTGATGGGCGGCGCGCCTCGGCGCCGCGCGGTCAGGATGTAGAGGCATGCGCTGGGGGCAACGACGCACGCGGATGCTCCTCCTCGTCGCCGTCCTGGCGGCGGGCGCGGGTGTGGCCGCCTATGCCACACACCTGCTGCGGCGCAGCGAGCTGCAGACCATCGACGCGCGCTTCTCCATCCGCGGCGACCGCAAGCCGCCGCAGGACATCGTCTTCGTGGCGATCGACAACGCGACGCTGCAAGAACTCGCGCACCATGGCCAACGGTTCCCCTATCCACGCGGCTACGACGCCCGGGTGATCGACCAGCTGCGGCGCGCCGGCGCGCGCACGATCGCGATCGACCTCGAGTTCACAGAAAAGAGCGATGAAGCCGACGACCTCGCGCTCGTCGAAGCGATCGAACGGGCACGCGGGAAGATCGTGCTGGCAGCCGATCAGGTCAAACCCGGCGGGGAAGCCCGCGTGCTGTTCGGCGCGACCCCGTCGATACTCAGGGAAATCGGGGCGCGCGCGGGCGATGTCAGGCTGAGGCCCCAGGTCGAGGTGGACACGGATGGCGTGACAAGGAAGCTCGGCTACTCCTACAACGGGCTGCGAAGCTTCCCGGTGGTGACGGCCGAAGTGACCCGAGGTCGTCCGATCGCAGCCGGCGAATTCGAACACGGGACGCTCCCGATCGACTACGTCGGTCCGCCGGAAACGGTCAAGTCGATCTCCTACTCCAAGGTCCTGAACGGGCAGTTCGACCCGCAGGCAGTGAAGGGCAAGACCGTGATCATCGGTGTCTCGGCGCCGATCCTCGGCGACATCCACGCGACCCCGACCACGAACGGCGGACAGATGCCCGGCGCAGAAATCTGGGCCAACGGCGTCGACACCCTGCTGCGGGGTGCGCCGCTCAGGTTCGCGCCGGGGTGGCTCGACGTCGTGCTGATCTGCCTGCTGGGGGCGATCGTGCCGCTCGGGAGCCTGCGCCTGCGCGGCTGGCGCTCGTTGCTCGACGCCCTCGCACTGGCGGTCGTGTTCACGATCGCGACCCAGCTGGCGTTCAACCACGGGCTGATCCTCAGCTTCGTCTATCCCCTGCTCGCGCTCGCGCTGGGAACGCTGGGCACGCTCGCCGTCCTCTACATGAACGAAGCGCTCGAACGTCAGCGCGTGCGCGACGTGTTCTCCCGGTTCGTCCCTGCCGACGTGGTCGAGGAGGTTCTCGCGAGCGCGAACGAGAACCTGCGACTAGGCGGCGTCGAGCGCGACTGCACCGTTCTGTTCTCGGACCTGCGCGGCTTCACGAGCTTCTCCGAGTCCCAGCCCGCCGCCCAGGTGATCGAGGTCGTGAACTACTACCTGAACGAGATGACCGAGGCGATCCTCGCCGAGGGTGGCACCCTGATCGCCTACATGGGCGACGGGATCATGGCTGTGTTCGGCGCCCCGCTCGAACAGTCCGACCACGCCGACCGGGCGCTGCGCGCGGCGCGCGAGATGATCGGCCCCCGCCTGCAGGCCTTCAACGCCTGGATCGGCGAGCAGGGCTTCGCGCACTCGTTCGTGATGGGCGTGGGCCTCAACAGCGGGCCGGTGATGGCGGGGAACGTCGGCTCGGAGGAGCGCGTCGAGTACACCGCGATCGGCGACACCACGAACACGGCATCGCGGCTTGAGGGGATGACCAAGGGCAGCGGCACGATGCTGTTCGTCGCGGAATCGACCCGTGAACGGATGCGCGAGGAGGGCGCAGACCTCGTCTGGGTGGACGAGTTCGAGGTGCGCGGGCGCGCGGCGAAGCTGCGGGTCTGGACGCTCGGGCCGGCCGGCGTGGAGGCCGCCGAGGGAGAGGATGTTCCGGCGACGACCGCGGGCCCCGAGACCGAGGATGGATCGCCGCCGGGCGAGGCCACCCGGGCATCCGAGGGCGAGTCGGCGACCGGGGCCGCGCAGCAGCCGGGCGCGCTCTGAGGCGACAAGGCGCCGGAGGCACGCAGGGGTTCGTGAGCCCCCTCCCGCTGCGGCCCTCGCGAGTCGGCGCCGGAGGCCTCAGTTCAACCGCTGACGACGCGCCGGTAGGCGTCGGGAGCATCGGGGTCATAAGCCCCGTCGCTCGTAGCCATGATCCACATCGTCCCCGCCCCGTCGTTCTTGAGGGCATGCGAGCAGAACGGTGAGATCAGCACCGCCGTCGCGGACGCATCGAGGAAAGCGCGGCTGTGGGCGGGCGTGCCCTCGCCCTCGTCCCAGTAGAGCGTCCAGCGATCGTGCGGCAGCACGAGGATCATCTCGCGCCGCTCCACGTGAAAGTGATCGCCCCGGACGTGCCCCGGCTCGATGCTGGCCACATGGACATCTCGCGGCCGTCCGAGATGCTCCAGACACAGCGCCGGCACAGAGAAACCGAGACCCCGTGCATCCGGGGCGTGCGCCTCGAGCTCGACAACCTGAGGAGGGGCGATGACAGAGCTCATGCGGGCGAGTCTAGACGCGAAACCCGCCGCCTCTCATCGCACCCGAGCGCGCGTCAGTGAGCAGCCTGCCGCGCCTGCTCGCGAAGCTCGACCCGCCGGATCTTCCCGGTGAGGGTCTTCGGGAGGTCTCCGACGAACTCGATCAGCCGCGGGTACGCGTAGGCCGACAGCCGCTGCCGCACGAACGCCTTGATCTCCTCGGCGAGCTCCTCAGATGCCTCGGCGCCCTCTGCCAGGACGACGAACGCCTTCACGACGTTGCCGCGTCGCTCGTCCGGGGCGGCAACTGCGGCCGCCTCGGCCACGGCGGGGTGCTCCAGGCACACGGACTCCACTTCGAACGGCCCGATCCGATACCCGGCGGCGATGATCACGTCGTCGGCGCGGCCCTCGTACCAGACGTAGCCGTCCCCGTCCATGCGTGCAGCGTCCTTGGTGTGGAACCAGTCGCCGCCGAAGGTCTCCTCGGTGGCGTCGGGCAACCGCCAGTAACCAAGGGGGTAGTGCGGGTTCGACCGCGCCCGCAGGCAGATCTCGCCGCGCTCTCCGGCCGCGAGGGGGTGCTCGTCCTCGTCGAGGATCGCGACCTCCCACCCGGGCATCGGGCGGCCCATCGAGCCCTCACGCACCTCCATCCAGGGGAAGTTCCCGCACAGCGGATAGGACTCGGTGAGCCCGTAGTAGTCGAGCACGGTGACGCCGTACTGGTCGCGGAACCAGCGGATCGCCTCGGGGTTCAGCGGCTCGCCCGCCGAGCAGACGACACGGAACCGCTGGGGGTAGCGGCTGCCGGCGTCGCCGATCCCCATCATCGAGCGGATCGCGGTCGGCGTCGCGAACACGTTGCGCGCCTCGTGGCGGGAGAGGAAGTCGAGCTGGCGGTGCGGGTCGAAGCCGCCCCGGCGCTGCAGCACGAGCTGCACCGCCCCGAGCCGCCACGGACCGAGCAGCGGGCAGATGCCGGCCGCCCAGGCCCACTCGCCCATGCCGTGGAAGCGCTCGCCCTCCAGGACTTCATGGCAGTACTCGAACTCGTTGTGGGCGAGCAGGTATCGGTGGGCGTGCACGATCCCCTTTGCCAGGCCGGTCGTGCCCGAGGTGTAGTAGAGCTGCGCCGGGTCGTCGGCCGCCGTGTCAGCAGTGGTGAAGGCGTCGCTCTCCCGGGCGAGGTCGGCCGGATCGAGCACCAGCACGCGCGGCACCGAGGAGCCCTCGAAGCGCGGCGCGTTCTCGGCGTCGGTCACCAGCACCCGGGGTTGTGAGTCCCGCAGCCGGTGCGCGATCCCCTCGTCTCCGTAGAGGACCGACATCGACAGCAGGATCGCTCCGAGCTTCCAGGTCGCGAAGAAGACGGCGGCGGTCTCAGCCGCCGGAGGGAGGACGACCGCCACGCGGTCGCCGGGCTCGACTCCGAGCGAGGCAAGCAGGTTGGCGGCGCGGTTGGCGAGCGACTGCAGCTCGCCCCAGTGCACCTCGCGCACGAGCCCGTCGGGACCCTCGTGCACTATCGCCAACGCGTCGGGCGAGCGGGCGTCGCACACGTCGGCGGCGATGTTGTAGCGCTCCGGCACACTCCAGGCGTGCGCGGCGCAGGCGCGTTCGTAACGCTCCGCTCCCGTCTCCTCCACGGCTCCAAGCCTACGCCTCCGTCACAGCGGACGCGCGTGATCTCCGAGCTGCCGGAGGCGTGAGCGGGATACTTCGCGGGCGATGTTCGCGGAGAACGTGGAGACGCTCGAAGAGGGCTTTGCATGGTTCAGCAAGCACGGCCGGTTCCCCGGCCACCTGGCCACCTCCGACTTCACCTGGGACATGTCGCACTTCCACGGCTGGCCCGAGCAGCAGGTCTACGACGGGATGGATGGCGCGAACGAGTTCCTCGCGGCCTGGGGCGCCACGTGGGACGACTGGCGGGTCGAGGTCGAGGCCATGCACGAGGCCGGCGAGCAGGTGGTGACGATCCTGCGCCAGGGCGGCCGATCGAAGGCGAGCGGGATGCGGGCGGAGATGTCCTTCGCGATGGTCTGGAGCTTCCGCGAGGGGAAGGAGGCGCGGATGGAGATGTACTCCGATCCTCAGGAGGCGCTCAGGGCTGCGGGGGTGGAGGGGTAGAGGGTCGGCGCGGGCGTTCGGTGCCGATGAGGACGGACTCCCGGGACATCGCCGGGGGCTATCACACGCAGGCCCCGGGCAAGCGCCGGCTCGCGATCGCCTGGCGGCGCCAGCGCACGGCCGCTCAGACCCGGACCACAGTGCGCCGATCCGCGAGGTCGCCGGCCGACGGGGCGCCGGATGTGAGCCACGAAGGTGCGTCCCCGGCCAGCGCCTCCGTCGCGGCGCGCCGGCCGGCCTCGCGCGCCTGGTCGATCTGGTGGAACTCCAGCAGACCGACGCCGGACACCCGCATGCTGATCGTCATGTCCGCATAACGCTGCGCGGCCTCGTCGGTGTTCGCGCTGCTGAGCAGGGCGATTCGCCCCAGCGTCTCCGGTAGCGACGGCAACCGCTGCTTTGCCCGCTCGTGGACCGCGCCGTCGCGCGGCGCCGGCCGCTCGGAGCCGGCCTTGATGTCCATCGCGAGCACCGGCCCCTCGCCGCTCGCTGCCATCGGCTCGAGTGGGAGGTTGTCGAGAAGCGAGCCGTCGATGAGGAGCGCACCCCCGTGCCGCAGCGGAGGCGCGATCAGCGGCAGCGACATGCTCGCCCCGACGCTCTCGACCAACGGCCCGTCGCGATTGACCACGAGACGGCTCTGACGAAGGTTCACGCTTGCGCAGTAGAACGAGCGGGGCAGCTCCTCGGTGCGCGCGTCGCCGAACACCCGCTCGAGCATCGCACGTGCCTTGTGCCCGCGGATCAGTCCATGGCGCGGGATCGTGTAGTCGTTGATCGGGTTGTTCCTGACCCACTCCTCGTAGCAGCAGGCGTCGATCTCGGCGATCCCCCGGCCCATCGCGAGCTGGGCGCCGATGAACGCTCCCATGCTCACGCCCCCGACCCGGTCCACGGGCATCCCGGCGGACATCAGCACCTCCAGCGCGCCGAGGTGGGCGAACGCGCGGGCTCCCCCGCCGCTGAGCACGATGCCAAGCGCATCTCCCGACAGACGTCGCCCCATCCGCTGCACGTCGCCGCGCATGTCCGGCCCGGCTCTGAGGACGTGGATGCCCGCGGGACCGAGCAGCTCGATCCAGGCCTCGAGGTCACCGGCTCCATCGGTGACCGCGAAGCCGACGAGGTCGGCACCTCGCAGGCCCGTCGCCCACGCGCCGTGGCCGCCTGCTGCGTCGCCCTCGTCGACCGGGGCCCCCGAGACGACCGCCAGCACTCTGTCGGCCCGCGATATGCAGAACTCGTCCCAGGCGGTCGGGTGCTCGGACACCCCGCAAACCATGATCACGTGGTCGTGTTCGAGCTCGCAGCTCTCGACCACCGGCCCGTAGCGGGCGGCTGCCTCGGCCCGCGAGCCCGCGGCGACGACGCTCGCGTCATCCTCGCCCGGGTAGAGCACGGCGACCTTGGCCCGCTCGCAGAGCGAGCGGCTCAGCTCGCCGGCGATGTCGAGCAGCGGCACGTCGGGTCCCGCGGCGCGCAGGGCGATCGTCACCGGCCTCCCGCGGCGGGCGCCCGGGATCGCGCGGCTCGCCCGGAGCTGTGAGCTCAGTACGCTCGTGAGACTCAGGGCGAGGTCCGGCTCCGAGCGCAGCAGCTCGTCGAAGTCGGACTTGTCTATGCGGAGCAGCTCGGTGTCACGCAGCGCCCGCACCGACGCGCTGCGGGTCGAGGAGCTGAGCAGCGCCAACTCCCCCAGGACGGCACCGCGCGTGAGCGTGTTCACCACCTCGTGGCTGCCTGCGTCATCGCTCTCGGCATTTCGCAGGACCTCGAGATGCCCCACGCGCACGAGATACACGGCGTCGGCGGCCTCGCCCTCGCGGAACAGCCACTCGCCACGGTCCAGCGTCACGCTGCCTGCAAGCGAGGCGACGCGCTCCAGGAGCGGCGGCGGCAGGTCGGCGAAGACCGGAGCGTTGCGCAGGAACTCGGCGAGCGGCTCGGGCTCGGAGACCGCCCGCACGCCGTCGGAGTCCGCGAGGCTGGGCAGCTCCGCCGAACTCGGCAGATCGGCGGCCATCACCATCGGCTCCGGCTGGGCGTTCGGCTGCTCGGCCTCCGTAGCGGAGCTCGCACCGACACGCAGCGCCAAGCACGCGAGAGCGCCGAAGAGGAAACAACCGCACGCGAAGAACCAACCCCCCTGGAACCTGGTCAGGGCATGCTCGAGCGCCGAATGCTCGATTGCGGCGAGCAGCCCCGCCGGGAGAGCTGCCGGGACCCGGGGCGCCGTCCCGTTGCCGACGATCGCGATCAGAACCGCGACGCCCAGCGCCGCCCCGATCTGTCGCGCGACCGCGTTCAGGGACGTGGCGACCGCGAATCGGGGGCCGGGCACGGACTCGACCGCCGCTCCGCTCAGCGTCGGGAACGTCAGGCCCGCCCCGACGCCTAGGATCACCATCCCGGGCAGCCAAGCGCCGATGAAGTCGGGGGAGACACCGAGCTGGGTGGCAAAGAACGCGACGCCGAGCGCCCAGATCAAGGCCCCGGGCACGACGACGGCGCGATGGCCCCAGCGTCTCACCGCAACGCTCGCCGGCGCGGCCACTGCGATCGCAACGAGCGGCCCTGGCGTCATCGACAGGCCCGCCTTCAGGATCGAGTATTTCCAGATCGTCGTCAGGAACAGGACGTTGCACAGCGTGTAGCCATAGAAGCCGCCGGCCATGACAACGGTCACGCCGTTCGACAACGAGAACGCCCGGATTCGCATCAGCGCCAGGTCGACCACGGGCACCCGCTGGCGGCTGGAGCGGAACACGAAGTAGATGCCGAGCAGCACCGGCACCGCAAACGCGCTGATGATGCGGGCGCTCCCCCAACCCCATTCCTGACCCTTGACGATCGCCAACACGAGCGAGGCGATCGAGAGCGCGAGGACCGCCGCGCCGACGAGGTCGGGCACGCGCCGGCGTCCCGGTGCGCGACTCTCGACGAGGACGCGGCCAGCGAGCACATACGCCGCGATCCCGACGGGGATGTTCACGAGGAACACCAGGCGCCAGCTGGAGGCGGTGATCAGCACCCCGCCCAGTGCGGGCCCGATACCAGCTGCCAGCGCGGCAATCGCGGCCCACAGCGACACGGCGTGGGTGCGCCTCGCGCCGGGGTGTGCCTCCAGCACGATCGCGAGCGAGCTGGGGACGAGCGCTGCCGCACCGGCGGCCTGCACAAGCCTTGCGGCGACGAGCAGCCCCAGCGTCGGCGCCGCGGCGCAGGCGGCCGAGGCCACCGTGAACAGGATCAGAGCGAGGCTGAAGATGCGCCGGCGCCCGAGCAGATCGGCGAGCTGGCCGCCGCCGACGAGGAACGCCGCGAAGACGATGTTGTAGGCGTTGAGGACCCACGAGACGCTCGTCAGCGAGGAGCCGCTGAAGTCCGCGTGGATATTCGGAATCGCGATGTTGACGATCGTCGCGTCGACGAACGCCATGAACGTCCCCAGCGCCGCGACGGTGAGCACCGCGCCAGGGCGCGAGATGCGGCGCGCGTGCGACCCGGGACCGCCCCGGCCGGCGTCAGGAAGCGTGCTCAAACGCCATCCCCCGGGTCAGCCGTATTCCCATCTCGCCCTCCTCCAGTCGTCTGCGGCGGCCCAGACCCGCGCAGCACGCGCCGGGAGTCTAGGGCAGCCCGACCCTTTCGGTGGCGGTGCCCGACTGCCCTGACGACCGTGAGAGCGCCTCACATCACCCGCGTGTGGTGGCCATGTTTCGGCGGTTCTGCTCTCCCCTCCGGCACTTCCCCCGCCGGCGGCCTGTCGGCTTCTTCTCCAGCGAACGCCGGGAGCCGCCCGACGACGACGGCGGCTAGACTCCCGCGGCGGGGAGACCTTGTGGGACGCCACGGCCACAATCGCCGGCTGTACACGCTGGTCGGAGCCTTCTTCGCGATCGCGATCGCTGGGGTTCTGGCTGCGACGCCCGCCCTCGCAGGCGGCCCGTGCATCAGGTGCAGCGCTACCTACACCGGCACGTGGGACGCAACCTACAAACTCGCACGCACCGTGCCCGAAACGGGTACGACGACCTTCCAGACCCACCTCACCTGGACCTCGACGCTGACCTGGAACGCGGCTTCAGGGGCCAACGAATGGCGGGTCGTCGCCGCGGAAGGCACGTATGACGTCGCGGGCAGCGAAAAAGGCTTCGAGGACTGCTCGGCGACCCTCTCCCCCGGGCCCGGCGCAGTCAGCAACGAATCCTTCTGGGGGAGCACCTCCTCCGAAACCAACAGCGCCGCCGTCCCGATCAACTACATGATCGAGGTTCAGCCGCCGACGCAGTGGGGTCAGCCGAACGCCGCGCTCGACCCCCTGCAGGCCAGCTCCTCGCAGGGGGCCTGTGGCAACCAGAGCAGCACCACCGTCGGCCTCTCCGGACCCTGGCACGCCGTGCTGCACGGAGCGGAATGCCACTTCAACAACGCGACCGGCCAGGACACGATCGAGTCACCGATCCACACCACGATCACGGTCGTGGACTCCTGCACCGGAAGCGGCGGGGAAGGTGAACAGAGCTACAACGCGAGCCTCCAGGCCAAGCTGGTCTTCCTCGGAGACGTCTCCGGGAGCGGACCCCATCCGACCGGGCCCGGGCCGTCGCCGGAAGCGAAGGAAGAAGCGTTGAAGGACATGCGCGAGGCGGCGATTCCAAACGCGAAGCGCTACTGCCTCCCCTACGCCGCGGGCCTGTCGCTGTTCGGCGCCGGCGTCCTGACGATCGGCGGCGGCATCGGACCCGGGATGATCGCGATGACGGGCGCGATGACCGCCCAGGCGCTGTTGCCGTTCTGCAACGCCACGCTGACACGGCTCGGGAAGGACTACCGCACCTACAAGGACCCTCCGCAGTGGGACATCCACGTGCTCGCCCACCCCCGCAGGGCGCGGACTGCCTCGCTGCCCTCGTGCGGGCGCTGGCATGGCAACGTCGCCCGGGTGTGCAAACGCCTTCGGGCCGCCTACGCGCAACTCGACAGCGCCGCCGCGCGGGTCGCGTCCGTGAGCACGGCGATCGAGGAAACGGTCAGCCGCGGCACTGCCGCCCGCAAGCAGGGCGATGAAGGGGCGGCCAAAGCTCAATCGGCGGACCTCTCCACGCTCGCGAAAGAAAAGGCCACTGCGATCGCCGCCGAAGCCGGCGCAGGTCGCGCCGTGGCGGCGGCGTTGAAAGGCGCCAGGGCGCAGTTCAGGCTCACAAAGCGCCAGTCCGGCAAGGTCATCGCCGGGGCCGAGCGCCAGCTCGCCAAACAGGGCATCACCGCCGCCGAGCTGCTGAGCGTCGACCCCTCGGGGCTCGCGCCGGCGGCGACGAACTTGCTGGCAGGCCTCGGCCGGCTCTGAGGAGCGCGGCTAGGCCGTGTCTCTCGCAGCACGGTGAAGGTGCTCCCCGACCAGCAGGTCGGCGGCTACTCCAGTTCGGCGGCGAGCATGTCTGCCAGTTCCCGCGGCGTCAGCGCCGGCGAGCCGGGCCACGGTTCATGCGGCTGCCCCGATCCGAACGTCGTCATTGCTGACCGCCAGACCGTCGTCCCGTCCTCTTCGGTGCGCACGTAGTCCTTCGCGGGGCCCGTCTTGGGCCACACGGTCAGTGCCTGCGCAGGATGGCTCGCCATCAGTTAGAGACCTCCAGAAACGGTGTCACATTGGTGTCAAGGGTCGCGACCACACGCAGACTCAGGCGTGAGCTGATGCGACGGGCACCGAGCGAGCAAGTGAACTGACGCTGGTTGTCGTTCATGCTTTCTGGCGGGCCTGCGCCAGCACCCTGTCCATCGTCTCCATGATCGAGATGGTCTCGTCCAGTGGCATCAACCGGCTCTCCACATCACCGGCGGCCAGCCGACGCGCGACCTCATCGGCCTCGTGGCGCAGGCCCCGCCCTTCGTGCACCGACTCGACACGGGTCGCGTCGCCCTCCCTGGGTATCAGCGTCACTGTCGCGGGAGCGTAGAAGTCGCCCTCGACCTCGATCCTCGCGTCGGTGCCGACGATCGCCGCCCTCGTCGGACTCTTCGCCCGCAGGGTGCACGTCAGCACCGCCTGGGCGTGGCTGTCGTAGCCGAACAACATGGACGTTTGCGCGTCCACGCCGGTGAACGCGGCGTCGCTCACGGACACGATCCGGCTCGGCGTGCCGAGGACCATCGACGCGAACGACACCGGGTATACGCCGAGGTCCAACAGCGCGCCACCGCCCAGCTCCGGGGCGAACAGCCGGAACTCGGCATCCTCGGCGAACCATTGGCCGTGGTCCGCGGTCACGGTGACGACGTCGCCGAGCACGCCCCGCTCGAGCCAGTTCCGGATCACGGTCATGTGTGGCAGGAACCTGGTCCACATCGCCTCCATGGCGAACAGTCCGATCTCCCTCGCCACCCGAACGATCTCGCAAGCCTCGGCGGCGTTCATCGTGAACGGCTTCTCGACGAGGACGTGCTTGCCCGCTCGCAGCGCGAGGATCGCGTTGTCGTGGTGCATCGGGTGCGGCGTCGCAACGTAGATCACGTCGACGTCCGGATCGACCACAAGCGACTCGTAGCTGGCATGCGCGTTCGCGATGCCGAACTCGGCCGCAAAACGGTCCGCGGATCCCTGCCTGCGCGACCCGACCGCGACGGCAACGCCGGAGTCGGTCAGCCGGAGATCGGTCACGAACATCCTTGCGATCCCACCCGTTCCGAGGATCCCCCACCGCACTGGGCTGTTCGCCACGTCTTCGTCCCGTCGTCGACCGGTCTCGGAGGGAGCCTAACGACGTGGCCCGCGGCTCGCTTCCCGTGCGGTGCTAGATCGGCTACCTAGGGTCCGTCTGCTGGTTATCGACACCGTGACTGCTGGGGCGCAGTTCGTGAACCTTGGGATGTCAACGCGGAGGACCCCGCTCTCGAGCGCGGTAGGACGACGGACAGGGGGCCGCAGCGCGTCCCCCTGTCTACGCCACCTCGTGCATTTCGGCGGCGGCGGAAGGCCGGGCCGGTCAAGCGCCGCCTTCCGCCGCGAGAGACCGGCGGCGCTCAGCCGGTGATGTCGCCGGAGTTGCCGCCCTTGTCTGCGGAGGCGTTCTTCCAGACGCCGTGCTTCCTCGCGTTGTAGTGGAGGTCGTATGACGTCACTTCGTACGTCGCACCGGCGCCGAAGAAATCGGCGACGAATTCCGACGTGTAGCAGAGGGTCGAGCAGGTTGCCCCTCCGTCATAGGTTCCGCCGCTCACGACGAGCGAGAACGTGCCCTGCATCTTGCCGGTGACGGCGCCGCTCAGCGTCCCACCAGGGTCCGTCCCACACGCTCCCGGGCTCGGCCCGGCGAGCGTCGTGAAGGTGCCCTTCTTGAACTGCTCGACGACGCTGTACGCACCGTTCTTCGGCTTGGTCTTGACGGCGTACAGCCGATTGAAAGTGTCTTCCGCCCACGTGTTGCCACACGTACCTTCGTCGGGTGAGTTGCTCGCATACGGCCCGAAATGCTGAGTTGCCGAGCCCCAAGCGTTCGCCGAAATGGCGAGTGCGACCGTCATGGCCGCCATAGCGGCGATAGCAATACGACGCATGTGTCCCCTCCTTGATTTCCTTGCCAGGCCGGTCGGCCTGTCCCTCTCCGGAGCCGGGCATTCTACGCGACCCGCGTTAGCAGGGGCTTCGTGCGATGGGCGATACTGGGCTCGAACCAGTGACCTCCGCCTTGTCGAGGCGGCGCTCTCCCAGCTGAGCTAATCGCCCTGGGAAGGAGCCAAGGGTATCAACGCGCGCCGGGCCGATATGCCCGGATCGGCGGCCCGGTGTAGCGCGTGCCGCTCGGGCTCGTCCAGCGCACGCGCCAGGCGGCGCCGGCGACGCTGGAGGAGAGCGTCCAGTACCCGATCGCGTTCGTGTGGACTTCGGTCAGCGGCACAAACCGGCCCGAGCCGGGATGGCGGACTTCGATCGTCGCCGTGGTCGCTTCGCCCGCGGGCCGCACGAAGCCCCAGAGCTCGTATCGCGAGCCGTAGCGGGTCACGGTCATCGGCACCGGGAAGGCCGTCAGCGACGGCTTGGCGCGGCCGCTGTAGTACTCCAGGCCGGTCTGGAAGCCGACGCTGCGGCGGCGCATCGGGTCGTCTTTGAGCAGGTACTGCGAGAACGAGGCCACGCGCGGGTTGCGGTAGGCGATCTGCTCGGCCATCGCGTCGTACTCGGCCTGCTGAGCCACCGGCACCCCCTGGTAGGGGTTCGGCCGGCTCATGACGCCGAACTCGGTGATGTAGAGCGGCAGGTGGCTCGGCAGGGCGCCGGCGCGCGCGGCCGCGTCGAGCGCGCGCGTCATGCGCGAGAGCGAGCCGATCGAGACGGTTTCGGGGTTGGTGGGGACGAGGTAGGGGCTCGCGCCGCTGCGGTACGGGTGCAGCCCCCAGCCGCTCGCCGGCAGCAGTCCGCAGGAGCCGGCGCGGTGGTAGGAGGAGCTCAGGCAGAGCACGCCGCGCAGGAACGCGAGCGGAGCCAGGTTGTGGCGCGGCCCCAGGACCGGCGCGCGCGGCCGCGTTTCGCCTTCGGGGGCCGTTTCGCCGATCAGCACCTTGGGGCTGGCGATGCCGGAGGCGCGCAGCCCCGCGTAGCCGGCCTCATAGAGAGCGCGGTAGAGCTGCGGCGAGGCCGCGCTGCCGTTGCGGTTGAACTGGGGTTCGAGGAATTCGTGGTGGTTGGGCTCGTTCCAGATCGAGAAGAGCTGGACCGCGCCACCGTAGTGGCGCCCGACCGCGGTCATGAAGCGACCGAATTCGGCGGCGTTCGGCCGGTAGAGCAGCGAGCGCGGACGCGGGCTTGCCTCCGCCCAGCGCGGCACCGGCGAGGTGACAGTCAGAAGCACCTGCCAGCCGCGGCGTTGAGCCTCTTCGACCAGTGGGTCATACAGCGCCCAGTTGTAGGCGGCGGGATTCGTGGCGTCGAACGCAGGGCGATGTGTGCTGTTCGCTGCGGGCGCGACCGCGTGCCAGCTCAGCTCGATGCGCAGCGCTTTCACGCCGAGCCGCTGCAGCTTTGCGAGCGTCGCCGGGCGTGTCACCGGGTTCTGGAGCAGGTTCGGGGACTCGAAGAACGTCTGCTGGGCGCTCGAAGCACCCGCCGGGGAGACAGGGAGGAGCGCCGCCAAAACGGCCGCGAGCAGCACGAGCTGGAGCTTGCGTCGAAGCAACATCATCCTCCGGGTCTCGGGGGCGCTTTGCGGCGCCGCGCGGTGCGACTCGGGCGCCGGGTACGGCTATAGACACGCCGGCGCGTGAGGGGTTGCGGTGTCCTCCGCGCGGAGAACACTCGGGCGCCTTCTCCACCCCCGACAGGGAGAAGGCCCCGCCCCGGTAACGGGGCGGGGCCTTCTGTGCCCCCTCTGCGGTAGTCGCCTGGCCTAGTTGGCGCTGACGGCGAAGACCGGCTGGTAGTTGATGCCTTCTGCCTCGGTCGAGCACGTGCCACCCTCAGCGCCGAGGGCGCCGGTGGTGCCGGTGCAGTACATGCCGCTCCACGTCGAATTGGCGAACCATTCGGCGACCGGCTGGGCGCCGAGCGACAGTGTTTCTTCGGGCGGTTCGCTGGTCGAGACGTTCAGCGACTGCGCCGGACCGCTCGAGTGCGGGTAGGACACGGTGATCACCGAGCGCCTCGGCATTTTCTTGAGCTTGCCGAGTTTGATCGCGATCGGGAACGCGAACCCGTGGTAGCACGTGGCGGTGGCGCTGTCGTACCAACGTTCCGTACCGCATTTTTCGGTGTTGGTGGACGGGCGGTAGAGCATCTTCTCGTTGTGCGTGCCTTCGGCGATCGGGCCTTCTTCGAGTTCGCCGGCGTTGTAGACCTTGATCGTCACCGGCACTTTGAAGCCCTTGCTTTTCGCAGAGGTTTCACATTTGCTTTCGACGCTGCCTTTTTCGCACGCCCAGCTGCTCATGACGACCGTGATGGTCGGCTTCGAGCGCGCTTTGCCGGCCAGTTCGATCTCGCCGCCGAATTCGGTCGACGACGTCGCCGCGAGACCGATCGAGGCGAAGTTGCCCGGCAGCGGGCTCGGGACGTTGTTGTATACGACTTCCGCGCCGGCGCTTCCAGCACCGATCGCGGCCATTGCTGCAACGGCCACCAGCGCAACAGCAGCGCTGATCACCCTCCGGGGCCTTGCACCCATGTCTGACTCCATTCCGTGTCGTTACGGTCGGGCTCCGCCCGGCCATCGACCCCCTCCAGGGTCATGAATGTAGGGACCGCCAACGGTGGCGATCCGCGCAGGACAGCCAGACCCCCTCAAGCGATCACGGCCCCTCCGCGTGCGGACCGTAACAATGTGCAGCAAACCTGTCAATAAGGCGTCAGGATCGTGACACCGGGTCAAGGGGCCCCAGGCCCGGGTGGGATCGGACGGGGGCCGGCGGTTGCGCCCGGATTCGCGCGGGCGCCAGATACCCTTGTGGCCCAAGGCGACGTGGCGGAGTGGCTACGCAGCGGCCTGCAAAGCCGTCTACACCGGTTCGATTCCGGTCGTCGCCTCTCACGAAGCTGGCTCCTCAGCCCCGGACCCCCTTACGCGCCCGGCGACCCCCAGGCCGTCCGCGCCATCGGCCGCTCGGCCTGCTTCAGCGCCCGGGCGACGTCCTCCGTGACGGCTGCCGCGAGCCGCCGGGCAACTGCGCCCGCGCCCCGCATCATTGACCGCACGTGCTCGCCCGGCAGCGCGATCAGGACGACCCGCTCGCGGGAGTGCGCCGCGACCGGGCTCTGGTTCTCGTCGAGGACGCCGAGATGCCCCACGAAGCGGCCCGGCCCGGCGAGGCGCACATGCTGAGCCAGGCCACCGCGCCGCACGGACACGTCGACCGCGCCGCGCACGACCAGCAGCAGGTCCTCCGGTCGGCCCTCAGCGGCGAGCACCCTGGAGCCGCGGGGCAGCTCGTAGGGCTCGCCCCCGCCGAGAGCCGCTGCCACCTGGTCGGGACCATGGAACCCCCGGAAGCACAGGAGCCCCTGCAGGTACGCCGGGGTGCACAGCGCCGGCGAGGCCGGAACCGGCGGCGCGGAGCTCGCCGGCGGGAATTCACTGGCCCGCTCGCCCGCCAGGTCGGCGGCGATCGTCTCGTAGCGTTCGCGCAGCCTCGCGACGGCCAGCTCCGCCAGCCGTGCCATCAGCTCGATCGACCCCGCACCGCTGTCGAGGCGCAGCGTCTCGAACGCCGCGCGATAGAGAATCCAGCCCGTCGTCCGCTCGCGGGCGACCGCGCTCGCCGTGCGGATGCCCCCGCACAGCAGCGACACCTCCCCGAGGACATCCCCGGGCCCCACCTCGGCGAGCACGCGGGTGCCGCCGCCCGCGGTGTCGACCTGCAGCTCGATGCTCCCCTGCTCGATCAGATACATGCAGTCGCTGCGGTCTCCCTGGCGAAACAGCCGCTCGCCCTCTGCCAGCTCGAAGCACGCCATGAAGTGCTCGAGACGCTCGACCTCGTCGGCGGCGATGCCGGCGAACAGGGGCGCTTCCTGCACCCCCCGCGAGGTGGCGCCGGCCAGGTCGTATGCGCTCACCAGCCGAGCTCCCGGGTCTGCACGTCCAACTCGCCGCCGGCGCCGGGGGCGAGGATCAGCATCGAGTACTCCGGCGCCTCGAACCAGCCCGCCGGATGCTTGGTCAGCGGCTCGCTCGCCACCACGGCGGAGGTGACGGCACCGCGGGCGGTGCCGAAGGTCCCGTCCCCCCGCCGCCCGAACGGCCCTCCGACGGTGTACCAGAGCGAGGTGAAATCGTGCTCGCGCTCACCCGCGAAGAACGAGTCGTCGTCCGGGTACCAGCCGTAGTCGTAGGCGTAGCGCGTGGCGAGCATCCAGCGCCCATCCGTGAGGACGAGGTTGACCGGCGACTGCGTCGCGATCCCGCGGCGTTCGCGCAGCTCTCGCAGGATCTCGAGCGTGCGCAGGACGGCCGCCTCCGCCTCGTCGGGGCCGACGGCCCCAAACGGGTCTTCGAGCTGGGAGAGCACGAGGGCGTACACCCACTCGGTGTCGGTGGTGCCCTCGATCCGCCTCGCCAGGCCCGGGTCGATGTGCTCGAGCAGGTCGTAGCGCATACGGCCGAAGTCGTACAGGTCGCCGTTCTGGGCCAGCGCGACGGTCGCCCCCTCGAACAGGAAGGGATGGACGTTCTGGGGGCCCACGCTTTCGCGACTGTCATAGAGGACCCCGCGAACATGGGCCAGAAGCGCGCGAGCGCGGATGTTGCCTGCCAGCGCCCGCAGGTTGCGGTCGTAGCTGGGCACCGTGGGTACCCGGTAGGTGAGCGGGCGCGATCGGTCGGGAGCTTCCGCGTTCCAAGCGGCCAGGCCGAAGCCGCCGAGGTTCAAGTGAGACATCAGCTCACTGTCAACGGCCTGGCGCACAAGGCCGCTATCGGGCTCGTAGAGCAGATCCTCCACGAGCACGGGCTCGCCCAGGTAGGCCGCGAACCGGCACACGTTCCCCCTCCTCTCCTGTCGATCTGTTTCAGCTCCGCCCCGGCTCGGGGCCCGGGAGGACGCCCTGCGGCGACGTCCGGCGTCGACCGCAGGCCCTCCACCCCATCTTTCCATCCCACGGCGGGCGAGCGCATTCGACGGCTGGCGCAAACCGCGGCGGCGCTGACTGCGCAGATGTCGAGATGTACGTCCCCGATGTAAGCGGCGTCTAGGCCCGTCCGGCCCCGCTTCTCGCTTCTTCCTCGAGCCGCGCGCGCCGCTGCGAGGGCCACTCCGTCCCGCGTTTGACGCTCTCGAACGGCGGCGCGCCGGCCGGCGGCTTCTCGATCACGGTCACGAGCGGATAGCGGTGCACCGAGGCGACCTGCTGCTGGAAGGGGCTTCTGGGCAGCTCGTCGGTGCTGTAGCCGACGGAGCTGAGCGGGTGCGTGAGCCCGTCCACGAAGGCGTGGAACGGCTGCCAGCCGCCGTTGACGTCCTCGCAGATGAAGACGCCGCCGGGGTTGATCGCGGGCAGCAGGCATTCGAGCGTGACCATCTGCTGCTCGGGGGTGTGCCCGCCGTCGTCGAGCACCACGTCGATCTCGGGTCCATCCGCAAGGAAGGACCGCCAGAACTCGGGGTCGGACTGGTCGCCGATGAAGATCTCGGTGCCGGGGCCCGCCAGCTCGCGGCAGGTCTCGTCGATGTCGATCCCGTAGATGTGGGCGCCGGGGCCGAAGTACTCGTGCCACATGCCGAGCGAGCCGCCGCCGAAGACGCCGACTTCGACCATCCGTACGGGGCGGCCGCGGAAGCGGGCCAGGTGCCGATGGTAGATCTCGAAGTAGTGGCGCCACTTCCAGAGCCCGAGCCCCTCGGCGTGGCTCTCGAAGTAGGTTTCGAGCGGGTTCGGCTCGGCCGTCTCCGCCGCCTGAGGCGTGGGCGTCGGCGGCGCGACCGACTCGGCGTAGCGATAGCCGCGAGCGAAGTAGCGCGCGGACTCCGGCAGGCGAGCCAGGCGGCCGGCGAGGACGCCTGGGCCGCTGGCCTCCCGGCCGTCTCGGCCTTCCACGAACTGGCCGCGCAGGGGCGCGGCCTTCTGCTTCCAGGACGACATCGCCGGAGAGTTTACGTAGCTCCGGCAGCGCTGCTCCCGCGCTTCCTGTTACCACCGGGTGTCGCACGCTTGCGGGGCGCCTGCTTCTCCCGCTAGATTCGTCCTGGCGGAAAGCGCGGGAGGGCGCTTCCACGATCGAGGGAGGGGCACGAGATGACTGCTTGGAGGATGCGCGGTTCGATCCGGGCGAGCGGCCGGATGAGAGGACTGGTCCTGTGGGCCGCCGCGGCTGCGCTGGTCGCTGGGCTCGCGATGGCGTTCGCGGTCGTGGCGCACGCGAGCCCGCTCGAAGGCGAAGCCGGGTTCTGCATCGCGCAGGCCGGCGGCGGCTACGCCGACAGCGCGTGCACGCTCCCGGCCTCAGGCGCCGAAAGCAGATACGCATGGATGCCCGCGGCGGGCCATGTCGTCAGCGGCAAGGAAACGACCAGGAACACCACCATCGAATCGGACGCAGACGCGGGCGAAGTCGTCTGCAAAAGCACTTCGGGAGAGCTCGACTTCGAAGGGACGACGGGCCTGACGGACGCACTCGAATTCAGCCGCTGCCTGGAAGGCGAAGCGGGCTGCGGCGCCGGCGCCAGCGCTTTGCACGGCGGCTCGATCGACCCCGCGTTCACCGGCTCGCTCGAAGCGAACGCGGCCCATGAAGTCCTCTTCGCGATCCCGAGCTTCACGCTCGAATTCGAATGCCAGCCCACGAAAGCGTGGTTCTTCATCAACGCCGACCCGGCGACCGTTCCGATCGGGCATACGAACACCCCGATCTCGCCGACCGCGTTTCATCAGATCTGGCTGACCGCGCACGCGCACGAAACGGAAGGCGCCAGTGAAGCCTCATTCGAACCCGGGCTCGAATTCAGGACGCCCTTCGAGTTCCGCACCCACGTGCCGGCTGTCACCGGCCTCTCCCCGACGGGAGGGTCTCCAGCCGGCGCCAGCAGCGTGACGCTCACAGGGCTCAACTTCACCGAAGTCGAAGGCGTCAGCTTCGGCGCAGCCCCGGCGCTCGAATACACCGTCGAATCCCCGACGCAGATCACGGCGAGCGCCCCGCCCGGCCACGGACAGGTCAATGTCACCGTGACGAGCGCTGCCGGCACCAGTGCCGCCGGCAGGTCCAACGAATTCAGCTACGCCCCGATCGTCGAAGGCCTCGGGCCCTCGGCCGGACCGGATGCGGGCGGCACGACCGTCACGATCACCGGCAAGAAACTGGACGAAGCGACCGGCGTGAGGTTCGGAGTGAAAGCCGCCGCCAGCTGGGAACTCGTCTCGCCCGAAACGATCAAGGCCGTCTCTCCCGCGGGCGGCGGCCTCACAGAAGTACGGGTCGAAGCGCCCTCGGGCGTGAGCGCCGTTTCGAGCGCCGACGAGTTCCTCTTCCTGCCGCCGCCCGCAGTGAGCAAGCTGTCGACCAAGAAGGGACCGGTGACGGGTGGGACGAACGTCGTGATCAAAGGCGAAAATCTCTTCCGCGTCGAAAAGGTCATGTTCGGCAGCGTCCCGGCGACCAGCGTCAAAGGCGAAGGCCAGACGATCGAAGCGGTGGCACCCCCGAACGCGGCCCAGACGGTGAACGTCACGGTCATCACCCCCGGGGGCACCAGCCCCGTGCTGTCGAAGGTCGTGTTCAAGTACGGCAAGCCCGAAATCACCCACATCTCCCCGGCCTCGGGACCGCGCGGCGGCGGAACGGTCGTGACGATCGAAGGCGCCGGTTTCGTGACCGGAGGAGGGACCTCGTTCCTGTTCAAGAAGACACCCGGCACTTCGGTGTCGTGCGAATCGAGCACCGCTTGCACGGCGACCTCGCCGGCGGCGTTGAAGCCCGGCGCCGTCAACATCCTTGCGGTGGTCGGCAAATCCAAGAGCGCCAAGGGGCCCGGCAACACGTTCACATACGAATAGCCCTGGCGACGCCGCCGGCGCCCCGGAGGCTGCCGGCGGCGGTGCGGGGCCGGCTCAGTAGTAGTCCTGCACCGTCATCGACCAGCCCGCCGAGTCGCGCCCGCCCGAGAGAACGAGCTGGTACACGCCCGGTCCGGTCGTGAAGACGTGGCTCTCTTCTTCGCCCTCGCCGAGTTCGAATTCGTCCCCGCCGCCGGGGCCGTCGCCCTTGTGAGTCTTGCCTTCCCCGTTGTCGCCGCCGTCCCCCTGGCCGGCGCTCAGCGAGCGCACCTGCGCGCTGGGGCCTTCGCAGACGAAGATCAGCAGGCACGTCCCCTTGTAGCTCATGTCGTAGAGGACCCGCCAGCGCGAGCCGAGGATGCGAAACGGCACCGACTTGCCGTCGTCGGTCCCGGCGAAGGTCGTCAGCGTGCGCCATTCGGGTGTCTCGGCGAGGGACAGAGCGATGGTCGATCCGCGCGGGGCGCTCGCCGGCGAGGTGGGTGACTGCCTCACGACCGTGCCGGGCATCGTGCCGGGGGCCGGAACGTGCGCGAGCGAGTAACGCAGGCCCGCGCCTGCGACGGCGCTCTCGGCGGAGGAGGCGGCCTTGCCGACGACATTCGGCACCGGGACCGGCGGCGGGCCGGAGCTCATCACGACGTGCACTTCCGAGCCCTCCCCGACGCGCGCGCCGGGCGCCGGGCTCTGCGCGATCGCGATCCCGGCCGGCGCTTCGGAGTGGCGCGCGGAGAACACCGGCCGCACGTGCAGCCGTTTCGCTCGCGCCTGCACTCCTCCGCGGGGCAGGCGCCGCAGATCCGGAACCGTGGTCCGCGCGGTCCCCGCGCCGGCGAGCAGCACCGCCACGAGCGCGATCACCGCGCCGAGGAGCGCCGCGAGAGCGATCCACGCGCGCCGCCGGCGCGGGCCACCACGGCGGCGCGCGGCCCTCGGCGTGACCGGTGGCGGCGCGCCGCCGCCGCCTCGGCCGATCACCTTCGTGCGCTCGGCGCCTCGGTCGAGCGCCCGCGTCGCGAGCGCCCCCCGCTCGATCACGCGCGTCGCGCCGGCGTCCTGCGCCGGCGTCGCGGGTACGGCGGCCGCCGCTGTCGGGGGGGCCTTGCCGTTCGCGCCCGCAGCCGCCTTGCTCAGCGCGCGCTCCATCTCGCCGCCGTCGGCGTAGCGCTCGCGCGGCTCCTTGGCCATCGCCTTCTCGACGACCGCCCGCAGCGGCCCGGGCACGCTCGCGGGCAGCGGCGGCGGCGGGTCCTGCAGGTGGCGGAGGCCGAGCTCGACGACCGACCCGCGCGAGAAGGGCGGCCTGCCCGCGAGCATCTCGTAGAGCACGACGCCGGCGCTGTAGACGTCGGTGGCGGCGGTCGTCGGCAGCCCTCGCGCCTGCTCGGGGGACATGTAGAGGGGCGTCCCGGCGACGGTTGCCGCGGGCGCCTGCGAGGTGCCCTCGGCCAGACGCGCGACACCGAAGTCGCCGACCCGCACCCTGCCGTCCTCGCCGAGCAGGACGTTGGCCGGCTTGACGTCGCAGTGCAGCACCCCCTCGCGGTGTGCGCCGCCGAGTGCCGCGCACAGCTTCTGCGGCGATCGCGCGCGCATCCTCCGGCGCGAGCGGACCGCGGCGCAGGCGGTCGGCGAGGCTCTCGCCCTCGACGAGCTCCGCGACGTAGTAGGGCCCCTCCTCGGCCTCGCCGAAGTCATAGATCCGCACCACGCCGGGATCGTTGACGCGCGCGAGCAGCCGCGCCTCGCGCTGGAAGCGCTCGACCCAGGCGTCATCCTCGGCCCACCAGGGCTTGATGACCTTGACCGCGACCACGCGGCCGAGGCGAAGGTCACGGCCGCGGTAGACCCGCCCGAACGACCCCTCCCCGAGCAGCTCCAGAAGCTCGTAGCGGCCGTCGAGCGCGGATCCGGCCAGGTCCGGAGCGCGAGGCATCGGCATCCAGTATTCCGCGCCCGCGGCCCGGAGGTCGCGTTTCGCGCTGGCCGAACCGGGCCGCGCGCTTTCCATTGTTCCGGCTTATGCCAGCGACCCGAAAAAGTATTTGACCCGGCCGAGTCGCTTCGCAGAGACTTGCGACACACCCGCCCAGCGCCTCTCGGGGAGGCGTCCGGCGCGATTACCTGGTGGGCGCGCGCGGCGCGTCCTCAACGAACAGGAGGGGAAGCATGGAGGCACAACGTCTCAAGAAGCTCGCGCTCGCTTTCGTCGCGATGCTGGCGTTCGCCGTCGTCTCGGCAGGCACCGCCGGCGCGGTCAACGGAGGTCGGCTTACAACAACCTCAACACCGTTCCGGCATCGTCAACGGCAAACCCAACGAAGACACCTACTCCCAGGATTACGAAGGGTTCATGAGCGGGGGCATGTTCGGCGGGCCAGATCGAAACGGTGATCACGAACAGCCGCGTGGTCAAGTCGCTCACCACACAGGTGGACGTCTTCGCCTGCGAACACGGCGAATACCAGCTCGAAAACTGCTACACGATCAAACCGACCAAGACGTTCCCCCAGCAGTGGACGGCCAGCATCTACGAAGTCGGCGCAGGCAACGAACCAGGTGCGCTCGTCGCCACCGCCAAAACAACGGCGAAGCTGCACTACCGCCCGACCACGAACGTCAGCTGCCCGGCAACCAGCGAAGGCAAGGGCTTCGGCCCCAACTGCGACGTCGGCGGCTACAAACAGACGGTGGTCTTCAAGAAATTCACGGTCAGCAAACCGCTGCCGCTCAAGGCGATCGTGCTGCTCACGAACGGCTGTGAAGCCTGTGCCGGCAAGGTCGTCAACGTCGGGCTGCAGACGTCCTACAAGGAATTCAGCGGCGGCAACTTCGTCGGAGAACCGCCGGCCAACGGCGGCACGCCGGCCGTCGGCTCGGACCCGCTGCCCGAAAGCATCTACTACAACAGCAAATTCGAAGCGACCGGCTGGGGTGAATTCCAGCCCGTTTTCGAACTGGTACTGAAGTAACGCCTGGCGCTTGACCGGGGTCCCGCCGGCCCTTCTGGTCAGGCGGGACCCCGAGCGCCCCGGGGCTAGGCCGCAGACCCGGCCGGCACCGGATGCGCGAGCAGGCTGCGTGCGCAGTCCACGATCGTCTCGCGGACGGGACGCGGAGCCCAGCCTGTCCGGGTCCTCGCGTTCTCGATCGAGAACCGCGACTCGTGACCCAGCTCGCTGGCGACCGATCTGATCGCCGGATCGAGCAGCGCCATCCCGCGCACGACGAAGTTGGGGATCTTGCGCGTGGGCACCTTGCGGGCTTCGGCGCCGAGCTCCTCGCGCAGGATCTGCGCGACATCGGAGAACCAGAGGAAGTCGCTGGCCGCGATCAGCCGCTGCCCGCCGGCCGCCGGCGCGGTCATCGCGAGCACGTGGAGCGCGGCGACATCGCGCACGTCGATGAACGAGAAGCCCATCCGCGGGAGGCCGGGCATGCCGCCCTCCAAGAGCCGCGCGATCGCCTGCAGGGAATAGGAGCGGTCGTCTCCTAGCAGCGGGCCGACGATCGCCCCGGGCTGGATCGTGACCAGCCGCTCGGCCGCACCGCGCTCGCCCACCAGCTCCCACGCCGCACGCTCGGCGAGCGTCTTGGATTTGGCATACGGGGTCATCTGCGGATCGCCGGGATCGCTCCAGTCGGACTCGTCCATCTCGCGCCGTCCTTCCAGCGCACCGTCCCGCGAGTTGCGCACCGCGGCCACGGAGGAGGTCATGACGATCCGCTCGGCGCCGGCGTCGAGGCCCTCCCGCAGTACGCGCAGCGCGCCGTCGCGGGCGGGCACGATCAGCTCGTCGGGGTCCTTCGGCTGCGCCTCGGGAAACGGCGAGGCGACGTGCAGCACGAAGCGGCAGCCGGCACGGCCTGCGACCAACCGTCGTCGCTCAGCAGGTCGGCCTGCACCACCTCCAGCCGATCCCCCGCGTCCAGCTGTGTGGCGATGTCGGCGCGCACCTGGGGCTCGCGGGAGCTGTTCCGCACCGTCGTGCGGACCCTGTAGCCCGCCCGCAGCGCTTCCACGACCGACCAGCCGCCCAGGAAGCCCGAGCCGCCCGTCACGAGCACCGTCTGCTCGCCGTTCATCCGCGCCTCCTCATTCGTATCTCGGCACCGCCGGCGCCCGCGATCCCACGCGGCGGGGCGCTCAGCCGTCGGCCCCGGCGATCTGCCGCGCCAGGCCCACGAGCAGCGGCCAATGGGTCTCGGGTGCTCCTTGACGAAGCCTTTGAAGTTCCATTTGCTGAGGGCGCCGACCCGCACGGGGGTCGCGGCCAGCACGGTCGCCGTCCGGCCCGCCTCCGGGACGAGCAGGGCGATCTCGCCGAAGTGATCGCCGGGGCCAGCCTGCGGACCTCCTTGCCGCCGAGGAGGACCGACAGCTCGCCCTCCAGCACGACGAAGAACGCCATCGCGGACTCGCCCTGCCTCGACGAGCACCTCTCCCTCCACCGCGCTGCGTTCGCTCATGCCCTGCGCGAGGTTCTTCAGCGCCCGCTCCTTCAGCGGCTCGAGGAAGCGCACGCGCCTCAGCTCGTCGGCATCCACCCCCATGTCGCGAAACCTACTCCCTGCGCCGGCGGGCGTCACCGCTCAGGCGGCTTCGACCGAGCTCGCAGCGCCTGGCGCAGCGAGGCTTCGGTCTGCGGGCCGCGCAGCATGCGCCGGATGTGGCCGCTCGCGTCGAGCACGAACGTCGTCGGCAGATCGCGATTTCGTACTCGTTGCCGACGGTCCCTTTCCGTCGCGCAGGTTCGGGAAGGTCCAGCCGTAGTGGTGGACGAACGCCTCGCGCCCGAGCGCGCGTCGCTCCAGTCGACGCCGACGACCCTGCCCCTCCCTTCGGGGCTCTGCGAGAAGCGCTCGAGCGCGGGCGCCTCGTCGATTTGCAGGGTCCGCACCAGCTCGCCCAGAACACGACCAGCGAGGGATGGCCATCCGCGCTCTTGACCAGGGCGGGCAAGCGTCACGGCGGCGCCGGCGAGGTGTTCGTGCGGCAGATCGGGCGCGGCGCTGCCCTTGGTCGAGCTGCCACTCGATTTGAAGCCGAAGATCGCGAGCGCCGCGATCGCCGCGCAGCCGAGCGCGACGGTCACAGCCAGCCGCGCCCTCCTGCTCATCTGCGGGCTCCTAGTCGGCGGCCAGCAGCGGCACGTCGTGCGCGATCTCGGACGGCTTGAAGTTGGCCGAGTAGATCGTCAGGCGCTTGCCGGAGCCGGTGATGCCGTAGACGAGACCGGAGTGCTCGATCAGGTCCGGGTTGCCCGCGTCGCGTTCGGCGCCGACCCCCCACGCCTTCCACGCCGCCGGCAGTTCCTTCTTGTTGCCGATCAGGTACTGCATTTTGCCGGTCTGCTCGTGCGCCGCGAGGAAGTGGGCGACGGTCTTCGGCGTGTCCCCTTTCGGGTCCACCGAGACGGCGATGATCTGCGCTTTCGAGGCTTCCTTGCCGAGCAGGTGCTGGGCGAGGTGCAGGTTGCCGATCATCAGCGGGCACACGTCCGGGCAGTGCGTGTAGACGAACGTGACGAGCACCGCTTTGCCGCGGTAGTTGTCGATGTTGACCGGCTGGCCGAGGTAGTTCTTCAGCTGCAGCGGCGGCGCCTGGCTGCACCGGTTCGAGCACGCCGGCGGACTCGAACTTGCTCGTGCTCGCAGCGCTCGCGCGGTCGTGCTGCCCTGCGTGCCGCTCTTGCTCGACGATCCGCAGCCGCTCGCAAGCGCCCCGGCGAGCGCGAGGCCGCGAGAACGGCGAGCAACCTCAAGGGACGCTCGCCGTGGCCGGGGGGAAGCCATCGCGCGCGAAAATACCAGCGCTGGCGACCTGGCGCCGCTGCGCGCGGCCGGGCTCGCGGGCGGCCGATCCGAAGTCGTCCGGTCCCAAGAGAGCGAGAGCGTTCCGGCTGTTCCGTCGCGAACGCCCGCAACGTGCGGAAATCCCGGGCCCCGTCGGCAACGAATCGTGCACTCCTGCCCCTGTAACGCAAATTGCAGAGAAACGTGTTAGCCTGCCGCCCGTTCGTGCCGAGTCCTCTTCCCCACGGGGCGGAGGATCGGGGGACCCAATGCAGCCTCGGCTGCGGGGGCGAATCGCCACAAGTGTGGCGTAGCGTAGATCTTTACGCGAGCCCGACAGCTAACCCCGTAGGCGCAAATCGGAGATGGAGAAAGGACGCCTCGCATGTCGGGATGCCCGCGTGATCTTGCAGATCTCGAGCCCTGGACGAATTCAATTGAACGCTCTCTCGCCCGCCGCGAACGCGCCGGGCGCCGCCGCTCGCGAGGAACGGCCGCGCCTGCGCCTTCGCGACCGCCGGGCCAGGGATCGAGACGCTGCTCGACCCGCGCGCGGGCGGCGCGCCTGCGCGACCTCGCCGACGATGAGCCCTGGCAGCTCTCGCTCGGGCGCTCGCGCGCTCGGCGCCGTGCCGCCGAGCTGCAGTTCGTGCCGGCCGAGCTCGCGCGCCAAGCGCGTCTCGCTGGGCGCGCTCGCGGCGCTGACCGTCGGGCCGACTGCGAGCATCGCCGCCGGCGGTGCCAGCGCAGCCGCGGCGACCGGCACCGAACCGACCACCACGACCGAAAACATGGTCGTGCTGACCGAAGGCGCCGAAGGCCGCCAGGTGCAGCTGCTCCAGAAGGCGCTCGGCGATCAGCGCCGACGGCATCTTCGGCCCGGAAACGGAAGCCGCGGTCAAGCAGTTCCAGGAACGCAACGGGCTCTCGGTCGACGGCATCGTCGGGCCGCAGACATGGAACGCGCTGCGCGGCTCCGGCGGCATGACCGCCTCGATGGCGAGCGTGTCTCCAGGCGAAGAAGGCACGACGCACGACGCTGTCAACGAAACCGAAGGCTCCTCGAACCCTGAATCGAAGGGCAACGCCGTCGAGCGCCTGCAGAGCGCGCTGCAGCTGCCGGTGGACGGCGACTTCGGACCTGAAACCGAGGCCGCCGTCAGGCGCCTGCAGGCCCGCCACGGCCTCACGGTCGACGGCGTCGTCGGGCCCGGAGACCTGGAGCGTGGTCGGGATCACGGGCGAGGAAGAACTGACCCCTCCCCCCTCTGCGCTGCCGGTGCACCACCATCACCACAGCGCGGCGGTCGCGGCCTCCGCGGGCGCGGATGAAGGCGGCGCGAGCGGCAACGCCGTGGAACGGCTCCAGAAAGCGCTCAAGATCAGCCCCGACGGCGAATTCGGCCCTGAAACCGAGGCGGCTGTGCGCCGGCTGCAGGCGCGCCACGGGCTCACGGTCGACGGCGTGGTCGGCCCGGCCACGTGGGCGGTGCTCGGCATCAACACCGAGGGCGAACTCAAGCCCTCCGACGCGGTGCTGCACTCGGCCTCCACCTCCTCCACTCCTCCGAAGGCGGCGGGGAAAGCAGCTCGTCCGGTGGATCGTCGATAGTTGACGAGGTGATCGCCGCCGGCGATGAAATTGCGACCCGTCCCTACGTCTGGGGCGGCGGCCACGGCTCGTTCTCCTCCGAAGGCTACGACTGCTCGGGGTCCGTCTCCTACGCGCTCCACGGCGGCGGGCTGCTGAGCTCCCCCGAGGACTCGACCGGGCTCGAGTCCTACGGCGAACCGGGACCGGGCCAGTTCATTACGATCTACGCGAACTCCGAACACGCGTTCATGGTGGTCGACGGCAAACGCTTCGACACCGTCGCGCTCGCGGAAACCGGCACCCGCTGGTCGGGCAGCATGACCTCGACAGCGGGCTTCGTGGCCCGCCACCCCGCCGGTCTCTGACAGGTTTGCCATGGATGGCGGCACGGCCCGGGCCGCTCCCTCCGGCCCGGGCCGGCCATCCATGAAAGCCCCGCCCGCGAGTCCCGTCGCACCCGCCTGAGAGCCTCGACCGTCCGCCGCGCGTCCGCGCGGTCCGCGATGGTCGCCAAGGCTCACACGTTCACGCTCGAGGGACCGAACGCCCGCCTCGTCGTGGTGGAGCTCGACGTGCGCTCCGGCCTGCCGGCGTTCACGATCGTCGGGCTCGCCGACGCCGCGGTGCGCGAGGCGCGCGAGCGGATCCAGACGGCGATCCGCAACAGCGGCTTCGAGTGGCCGCGCCGTCGCATCACCGCGAACCTCGCGCCGGGTGACCTGCGCAAGGCCGGCCCGGGGCTCGACCTGGCCCTGGCGTGCGCGATCCTCGCCGCGACGGGCCAGGTGCCGGCAGAGCGCCTCGCCCGGATCGGCATGTTCGGCGAGCTGGGGCTGGACGGCAGCGTCCGCCCCGCCCACGGCACCCTCGCCGTCGCAGACGAGGCGCGCCGGCGCGGGCTCGACACGCTGGCCCTCGCCGCACCCGCCGGCCACGCGGCGGCGCTCGTCGACGGCATCGGGGTCGCGCCGCTGCGATCGCTGCACAGCGCCGCGCGTCTACTACGCGGCGGCCCGGCCGACGCCCTCCCGCCGCGCTTCGAGGAGGGCGCGGGCGCCGGCGGAGCGCGACGGGCCGGAGCTCGGCGACGTGCGCGGCGCCGCGGAGGCGGTCCGGGCGCTGCTGATCGCCGCCGCCGGCGGGCACAGCCTGCTGCTCAGCGGTCCGCCCGGCGTCGGCAAGACGATGCTCGCGCAGCGACTGCCCGGGATCCTGCCGCCACTGAGACGGCGAGCAGGCGGTCGCGGTCGCGCGGCTGCACGGGTTCGCAGACATCTCGGCAGCGGCTCCCGACCGTCGCCCGCCGTTTCGCGCACCACATCACGCGACGACCGCTGCGGGGCTGCTCGGGGGAGCGGGCAACGGCTGGGTCGGCGAGTTGGCCCTTGCGCACCGCGGAGTGCTGTTCCTCGACGAGCTGAGCGAGTTCTCCCGCAGCGCGCTGGAGGCGCTGCGCCAGCCGCTCGAGGAGGGCTGCGTGAGGATCGCCCGCGCCCGCCGCTGCCATGAGCTCCCGGCGAGGTTTCTGCTCGTCTGCGCCACGAACCCGTGCGCCTGCGGCCAGACACCGTGCCGCTGCTCGCCGCGTGACCTGCAGGCCCACGCGCGACGGCTCTCCGGCCCGTTGCTCGACCGCATCGATCTGCGGGTCGCGATGGAGCCCGCCGGCAGAGCGCTCGCGCTCGAACCCCCGGCGCTCACGAGCGCCCAGGCGCACGCCGCGGTCACGGAGGCCCGCGAGCGCCAGCGGGCGAGGCTGGCGGACGGGGACGCGACGCTCAACGCCGCGCTCGGCACCGCCGCGCTTGCGAGGCACGCGCGTCTGGACGCGCGCGGCGAGCGGGCTCTCGGCGAGGCGCGGCTGCAGCGGGGAGCTGACAGGCCGCGGGGAGCACCGAACCCTTGCGGTCGCTCGCACGATCGCCGACCTCGCCGGGCGCGCGCGTGTGCGAGAGGCCGACCTGGCCGCGGCGCTCGCGCTCCGCCGCGGCGCGCCGGCGAGACGTGCTGCCCCGGAGAGGAGCCGCTGAGCAGCAGGCGGCGGGATACTCCCTGCACGATGTCGCAGGAGAACGTGGAGCTGGTCCGCTCCATCTACGCAGACTGGGGACGCGGGGACTTCAGCTCTGCTGTTTGGGCCGACCCCGAGATCGAGTTCGCCTTCGTGGACGGGCCGGAACCCGGCAGCTGGTCGGGCCGCTCGGCGATGGCTGAGCGCTACGGCGAATGGCTGAGCGGCTGGAAGGACTTCCGGGCCGAGCTGGAAGAGCTGATCGTCGTCGACTCGACGCGGATACTCGCCTTCGTGCACAACAGCGCGCGCGGGCGCGTCAGCGACCTGGAGATGGATCAGCGCTCCGTCGCAAATCTCTTCGAGATCAACAGCGGCAGGGTGACGCGGGTCGCCCTCTACTGGGACCGCAATCGCGCCTTGGCGGACTCGGGCCTGGAGGAGTAGGCGCCGCCACTTCGAGCCCCAGGGTGCGCGATGGCCCCCCGGTGCCCCGCCGTCCGCTCGCTTGCCGGCCCCGCGGGCGCTCGGCTGCCGCTGCTCCCGCCTCTACTAGTGCGGCTTCTTCGACGAGGGGTAACTCAGCTCGAACGGCGGCTGTGCGCTGAGTTTCGGCAACGCTCTGCCGACACCGAGGGGAGATCTGCAGCGAGGGGACCGGTTCACATTCTTCGGCGTACGAGTCCTTTGCGATGACCGTGGCGGTCCCTGCAAGTTCGGCGGCCATTTCCGCGGTTTCGCCCTTCCCGCCCATCGCGCCTCCCCCGGGGACTGTCCCGGCGGCATGTGCGACCTTCGAGACGCACCCGCCCAGCCAGATCTCGAACGGTCCCTTGAGACGTACCGTCCCCTTGCTGGAGAGGGCGACGCAACGTCCCTCACGGGGCAGCGGCCAGCCGATGTGAGAAGGATCGTCGGGTTGGCCGGAATGGCAAGGCGCGCCGAGACACCACTCGGACGCCGACTCAAAGGGTCTCCCGTTGCGCACCGTCGTACGAGGTGGCGGAGCCAGGACTCAAGTGCGGTTCGGCTTTGGCCGACGATTGCTGGGAGATGATGGATCAGCTCAGCGTGGTGCGGGGGATGTGAGACCCGTGCGCGCTTTCGAAAACGACGAGAGAGAGCAGGTCGAGCAGGAGGTCCGGCTGATCGGCTCCACGCTGCGCGAGCGCGCGGAGCGGGTCCTCGAGCTGGTCCTCGAGCGCTCTGCTGGCGCGGAGAGCGAGCTCGACCCGCAGGTCGAGGAGAGGCTCTCAGCGGATCTGCACGATCGCGACCGTGACGGTCGCGGAATGGATGTCCGGCGGGCGCCCCGAGGCCGGGATGGACGCGGCCCAGGAAGCCTTCGAGCTGTTCGGGCAGCTCGCAGCCCACCGTGCGGCACCGCTGCACGAGGTGACCAAGCGCTGCCTTCGCTGGCGCGACAGCGTCAACGACGTGCTGCGCGAGTCCGCGGCGCACCACGGCGCCTCCGACCACGCCCGGCGGCGGGCCCTGGCGATGGCACAGGCAACGCTCGACGTGACGCTCGTGCGCATGTGCGAGGTCTTCGAGCAGGAGCGCATCCGCGTCGAGGAGGAGCTCGACAGCCGCAGCGAGCAGCTCGCCTACCTCTCCACGCACGACCAGCTCACGGGCCTGCCAAACCGCACCCTGATCCTTGACCGCACCGAGCAGATGCTGAGCCGCGCGCGGCGCAATGGCGGACCGGTGGCCGCCCTGCACGTGAACCTCGACAACTTCACGATCGTGAACGACACGCTCGGCCACAGCGTCGCCGACGAGCTGCTGCGCGGCGTCGCCGCCCGTCTCGACGGCCTGGTCCGCGACACCGACGCGCTCGGCCGTCTCGGCGGGGACGACTTCGTGGTCGTCGCCGAGGAGGCCTCGCTCGACGCGGGCGCCGAGCTGATCGCCGAGCGACTCCTGGAAGCGCTGAGGACGCCGTTCTCGATCGGCAGCACGGAGCTCGCGATCACCGCGAGCATCGGCGTCGCCACGGGGGCGCGCGCCAGCGCCGAAGAGCTTCTCGGCGACGCCGAGATCGCCGCGCACCGGGCGAAGGTCGAAGGCAGGGACCGCTGCATGACCTTCGAGTCCGGGATGCAGGACGTGGTCCAGCGCCAGGCCGCCCTGGAGCAGGATCTGCGCGGCGCGATCGAGCGCGAGGAGTTCTTCCTCGTCTACCAGCCGACGTTCGACCTGCGCGGCATGGTCCCGACGGGCGTCGAGGCGCTGATCCGCTGGCGCAGCCCGCGCCGCGGGCTCGTGCAGCCCAACGACTTCATCCCCCAGCTCGAGCAGAGCGGCCTGATCGTCCCCGTCGGGCGCTGGGTGCTCGAACGGGCGTGCGCGCAGGGCGCGCAATGGCGCGAGGCCGGCCACCCGGTCGGCGTCGCGGTCAACGTCTCGGCCCGGCAGCTCGACGGCGACGAGTTCGTCGCCGTGGTCGAGCGGGCGCTCGAGACCAGCGGCATCGACCCTCACGCGCTGACGCTCGAGATCACCGAGACGGCGCTGATGCGCAACGCCCTCCAGACGGCAGAGCGCCTGCGCGCGATCAAGCAGCTCGGCGTGCGGATCGCGATCGACGACTTCGGGACCGGCTACTCCTCGCTCTCCCATCTGCAGCGCTTCCCGGTCGACTCGCTGAAGATCGACCGCTCCTTCCTCTCCCAGCTCGCCGAGAACCCCGAAGGCGAGACGCTCCTGCGCACGCTGGTGCAACTGGGCAAGGCGCTGTCGATCGAGACCCTCGCCGAGGGCATCGAGCACAGCCAGGAGCTGGCGCTCCTCCAGGAGGAGGACTGCGACAGCGGCCAGGGCTACCTGTTCGCCCGGCCGCTGGAAGCCGACGCGGCGGAGCGGTTCCTGCGCGACTGGCCGCGCCAGCAGCACGGCGCGCCCGCTGCGCGGCGGGCGGGGCGGCGGGGCGGCGGCGGCAAGCGCGACGCGGCCACGCGGCCTGCGAGCACCTCGGCGCCGTGATCACGCTGCGCCGGCGCCAACGGCCGCGGCTGCCGATGCAAAACCTACGCACACCAACGCCCCGGCGGCGGCCCTGTAAAAACGCTGCCGGGGCGCAAGTGTGAAGCGGATGAAGGGATTCGAACCCTCGACCTTCGCCATGGCAATCCGCGAAAAGCCCCCCGGTGCGATCCGTGAGCCCGGATTTACTGGCTTTTGAGATCTCTCGAAGGCTCCCGGTCGAGCTGATTTGCTACCCATTTTGCTACCCACGGCTGATACGCTTTCCGCGTGCTACCCCCCAGCTACCCACGGGACTCGGCGGTTCTGCCGCTGGCTTCGCTGATCGTGCGCGAGCATCGCGGCAAGCCTTTCTACGAGGCGTTCTTCCGCTACCGCGGTAAGCAGGTCAAGCGCCGAATCGGCCCCGCTTGGCTCGCACGCGACTCGGATGGCGAGCGATGGCAGCCACGCAGGGGCCGGCTGCCTGACGGCGTCTACGACGAGCGCACGGCACACGTCAAGGCCGCCGGGATGGTCGCCGAATTCGTCGTCGAGGCAAATGAAGTCGAGCGGGTCGAGCAGGAGCGACGGACGGCCGGCGTCACCTTTCGCGAGGTCGCCCACGCCTACATGGAGTGGCTTGGGGATGTCCGTGGCGCAAAGCCCTCGACGTTGCGCGATCACCGCAGCGTCTTCGCCGAGCCGGGCACCGAGTCTCGCCGCGGCGGAGGCGTCCTTCTTGGCCACACGATGGCGGCGCTCGGGGACCGGCCCGCCGCCAAGGTCACCTCCCGTGAGGTCGAGGCACTGCTCAACACGGTCGCGAAGACCGGGGCGTCGGCGAGCACGGTGAACAAGTACCGGGCACGTGTGTCAGCGGTGTTCAACTACGGGATGCGCGACAGCACGTTCGGGCTGGCGGCGAACCCGGCCAAGCACGCCGACAGGCGCCGCGAGCCGCAACGTGGCCCGCTGGTCTACTACTCCCCCGAGGAGATCGAGGCACTCGCGAGAGCGCTCGCCGACGGGCGAGCACCGTGAACCGTGGAGCTTCGAGGTGCGGGAGGAGGTGCGTGAAGCGATGAGCGCCGAGGACCGCCAGGACGCCGAGATGGTTCGTGTTGCTGCATACGCCGGTTTGCGACTCGGCGAGTTGCTTGCGCTGCGATGGCGCGACGTCGACTTCTCCGGCCATGCCCTGACGATCTCGCGAGCGATGTCCGCGGGCGTTGAGTCGAGCACCAAGAGCGGACGGGTTCGGCGTGTGCCGATGCCCGATCAGGCGGCGGCCGCGCTTGATCGTTTGAGCCGTCGCGAAGACTTCACCGGCGCCGGCGAGCTGGTGTTCGTGAACGTGCTCGGGCGAGCCCTCGATGGCTCGGCCGTGCGACGGCGATTCAAGTCTGCCCGCGACGCGGCGGGCATCCGCCCGCTCCGCTTTCACGATCTCAGGCACACCTACGGCTCCCTGCTGGCCGCAGCCGGTGTGGACCTCGTCACGATCCAGGCCGCAATGGGCCACAGCCAGCTCGCGACGACCGGCCGCTACCTGCACGCGAAGCCGGCCGCCGAGCAGGCGGAGATCTTTACGAAGGCTTTCGAGGTCTCCCCCGCCCACCCGTCGCGCGGCAGGCGCCGTCGCCAGGCGTAGGCCACGCGACGTATATGCAGCCGACCCGCTTCCGTCTATCGTCTCCAACCTCCTCGGAAGCTGCCGCCGGGCTCGCCGAGCACGTCGCCCTAGCAGCGGACAGTGTCATCGAGCCCCGCGGCCCAGACGACTCAGACAACCACGTCGCCGTTTATGGAGCGAAGTGGACGATCTCGGCTCGGCCGTCCGTCTGGGCGCGTTTACTCGAGACTTCGCGATCATCTAACCTAGTTGCCAATGTTTATCGATGACTCGAGTGTTGCTCGGTCCGCGAGCATTGGCGGGCAAATCACGGCGGAGCTCCTAACGAGGAGAGGCGAGGCGTGACTGCTGCTCGCAGGCGCCCACAGTCCGTCCTCCGCTCGCGGGGCTTCTGGGACGTATGAAGCGCGCCGTAACGCTCGGGGTCGTCGTCGCGCTCGGTGCCGCTGGCGCGACGCATGCGATCACCAGCGGTAACGTTCGGACGCGGAACAGCACGGTCGCCGCGCAAACCGGTGTCCAGGATACTGCGCCAGTATGCGTTGTCCCTTCCCTGAGTGGCATGCCGCTGGGCGCTGCGAGGCGAGCACTCGGTGGAGCGGGCTGCGCGCTCGGCAAGGTTACGGGCCTCGGGGACCCCTCGGCATCTCTCAAGGAAGGCTCGGTCTACATGGTCACCGGACAGAGCCCGAGTGCCGGAACGACGCTTGCCGCGAACGGCGATGTCGTCGTGCAACTCGGTCCGGCGCCCGCCGGCTTCGTGTCCTACCGCGTGCCATCCGGCAGCATGGAACCATCGTTCTCAGTAGGTGCAAGTCTGTGGGTGCAAACGCAAGGACACACGCCCGCAATCGGCAGGGTTGTGGTGTTTCATCCCCCGACGACCGCCGAGGTGGAGTTGTGTGGGCCCGCCCCACACACCGTCACGCCGGGCCGCGCCGCGTGCCGCCGTCCCGTGCCGAAGCCGGCAACGATCCGTGTCATTAAGCGGATTGTCGCAGGCCCGGGAGATCTCATATCGGTCCGAGATGGCCACGTCATCCGCAACGGAAAGCGGGAGAGCGAATGCCTACACGCGCCCCTGCGGAGTAAGCCCGGAGTGCAACTTTCGGATACCGATCAGGATTCCGCCCGGGCACTGGTTCATGGTGGGAGACAACCGCGGCGAATCTGACGACAGTAGATTCTGGGGGCCGGTTCCGACGTCCTGGATCACGGGGTATGTCGTGTATTGCACCGCAGTTGGCATGCCCTGTCGGCACGCCTGATCCGAGCGATGCTCGGCGATCCGGCGTATTGCTAGCCCGGAACGTCGTCGCGCACATGTAGCTCTTTGAGCTGATGCGCCACGAGCTTGAAGCCCCATACGATCTCCGCTGGCACCACGTTCAGTTGCGGAACCGATCCCACTCCTTTGGAGGAGGACCGGGTTGCCATGCCTTGGCTACGCTGCCGCCTTGCTGGCGCAGGGTGTGGGTGTAGTCGGCTAGGTGGTGCTGAAATGCCAGCTCCTCTCTGGGGTCTCGGCCGTTCTCGTCGATTTCGACTCGCCATGTGGCGAGGGCGCAAAGCGTCTCGGTCTGCGCCTCGTCCGTCCACCAGTTGTCTTTGAGATGTTCGAGGTGGCGCGGGTAGCGGCCGTGCAGCGCGACGACCTGACCCCACATCTCCTGGCGCCATGCGGGGTCACCGCCGTAGGGCTCAAGCCATCTGGGGCGGGCGCCCGTTCCCACGGCGCGGCTTGCGAGTGGTTTGGAGGCGCCGACCTTGCCGGTCTCGGCGGCGAGCGCGACCCCGTTTCGCAGGATCTGCGCAGCGAGGGTAGCCGTTGGTTCGCCGGCGCTCGCGGCCAGCTCCTGGAGCTGGGTGGCGACTGGGTCGGGCAGCACGATCTGCAGTCGTTGGCTCATCGTCCCCGGTCCGGAGAGCGGTCGGGGGCAACGATGCGACGGATGTTCCGCGCGACTCCGGGCAGCTGGCTGCGGCTTGGGGCGAGCGGACGCTCGAACCCTGGGCCCCACTGGTGGTCGGGTAGCTCGGCGTGTTGGAGGGAGGGCGTGCGCGCTCGGCTACCACGCATCTTGTCGGCGAGCTTTGTCGACGCGCCGCTCGTCCTGGCCCTCGAGGCCGAGCTCGTCGCGGGCGAGGAACCACTCGGTGCCCTCACGGGCGCGGCTGGCCTGGACGTAGGCGGTCTCCTTGCTGGTCTGCCAGCCGCCGGTCACGACGACGGAGCGCTCGACGGTCGCGCCCTGCTGGCGGTAGACGTGCTGGGCGTAGCCCAGGCGCAGGGACTCGAGGTCCTCGCCGGCGAGGCTGCACGGCGCGCTCTGAGCCGTCGAGCGTGACGGTCAGCCCGTCGTGTTCGCTGGACGTGCGTGACCTCTCCGCGTGCGCCGTTCTCGACCCGGGGCTCGCCCGGTGGTCGGTGCTGGGCGGTGAAGGTGACGAGGTCGCCTTCGTGCAGGCCGTAGTGCTGGTGCGGGCAGCGCGACCTCGGTGGCGCCGAGTTCGCCGCGCTCGGCGCGGAGGTGCTGGGCGCGCGCGTTGAGCCGGTCGATCTCGACGTTCGAGGCGTCGGCGATCAGAGCGACATCGCGGAGTCGGGCGGGTCTCGGTGAGCTCTGCCCAGCGTTTGACGGCGGCCTCCCCTGCCTGGTCGCGTGTGTCGGTGAAGAACAGTTGCCCGCGGGCTTGGTAGTGCGCCATCGCGCGCTCGGGCTCCCCCGCCCGCAGCGCCGCCCATGCGCGGCGCTCGTCGGGGTCGCTGGTGCGGTGGATGTCCGCGAGTTCCGCCGTCGGTGCCTGGTGGGCGAGGCGGTCGAACATGCCGCCCGGTCCGATCGAGGGCAGCTGCTTGCCGTCGCCGACCGCGACGAGCTTCGCTCCCGAGCGGGCGATCAGATCAGTGAGGGCCTCAAGGCGCTTGTGGTCGGCCATCCCGGCCTCGTCGAAGAACACCGTCGCTGTGCGGCTCCGATCTCCAGGCGCCCCGTGTTTGCGCGCGCCACGAGCGCATCGAGCGTCAGGGTCTGTCCTGCAAGCGCCGGGCTGTCCGCGCCGAGACGCTCGGCCGTCGAGCCGGACACGGCGACGCCGAGCACCTCGCGGCCGGCTATCTGCTCCGCGCTCGCGGCGGCGTCGATCACGACGCCCTTGCCGGTGCCCGCCGGGCCGATCAGGACCGCCAGGCGCTCCGGGCCCGTCAACGTCGCGAGCGCGTGCTGCTGCTCCACGGACAGGGGTGCGGCGATCCTCTCCGCGACCTGCTCGCTCGCTTCTGCCCTGGCATGCTCGCCGACGTCGCGTCCGGCGTCCTGTCCGAGAGCGGCGGCGTGACGCTCGATCGCCTGCTCCTGTGCGCGGATCGCGAGCGTCGTCATCTGTCCGCCCTCAAGGGTCAGGACTCGGCGCTCGGCGACCATCCCGCGGGCCGCGTCGACCGCGTTCTCCGGGCTGAGCTCGCCCGCGCTCTGCTCCAGGGCAACGGCGCGCAGCAGCCCGGCCTCGAACATGGCCGTGTGCTCGGTCAGGCGCGCTTCGATGCGATCCTCGAGCGGCTGCTCCCGCGGCGAGGGTGCGGAAAAGGTGACGAGATGCACCGCCTGATCCGCGCCGAAGCCGTGGCGGCTCCCCGGTCTGTGACCAGACACGCTGCAGGTCCCCCCGCGTCGACAGCTCCTTGGCTCGGCGGTTCTCCAGCGCGAGGTTGCGCAGCTCCCCGCGCTCGGGCGCGCGGCCGTGCTTGGCGCGGAAGCGCTCGGCGGCCCTGGCGACCTCGCGGTGGCGGCCCGAGAAGTCCTCGATCAGAGCGCGCGGGACGCCGGCGATCTCGAAGTACTTGCCGTCCTTGCCCGTCCCCTGCTCGATCGCATAGCCCTGCTCGGCAAGCTCCTCGGCGAGCGCGGAGCGATAGAAGGCTCCGACCTCGCGCGCGCCGCGGAACACGGCACGCGAGCCGACCGCCACGATCCGGTCGTCCTCACGCACCGCCCCGGTGATCACGACATGACTGTGCAGCTGCGGGTCGGGCGCCTCGGCACCCGAGACGCCCCGCGCGGTCGTGTGGCGGTAGGCGGTCGCGATCACATCCTTCGCGTGCTCTTCGACGACCTGGCCGTCATAGCGGCGACGCACCACCGGGACCCGCTCCTTCAGGTAGCCGACCGATCGCTCGACCGCACGGGCGTGCGCCGCTTCGATCTGCTCGCGCTGCCACGGGTCGGCGAGCGCCCACACGACCGACACGGACTTCGGGGCGCTGAACGTCACATCGATCCCGCCGCCGCGGTTGCCGTCCGCACCGGCCGGGCGAAGCCACCGACCCGTGCCGGGGTCGCGGCCTTCCATCAACGCGACGAACTGCGCGACCGTCGACCGGCGCGCTCGGGTCGATCCCGAGACGCGCGAGCGTCTCGGGATCAGACAGCCACCGGCCGGGCGCCTCGGTCAGCTCGCCATCGGGCGTCAGGTAGTAGTCGCCACGCTCGGGGGCGACCGTCTTGCCCTCCAGGTATTGGGCGTAGCCGGCGCCACGCCCGGCACCGATGCTGGCAGCGGTCATCACGACCATATACGACCCCAGCGGGCCAGAACGGCCACTGCAATCGCACAGCGATTGCCAGGGCGTGCATCTGGTGTGGTTGAGCTGTTAGCGGAGCGAAGCGACGCAGGGGAGCAAAGCGACGCAGGGGAGCAGAGCGGGCGAGAGCGCCGGGTGCGGAGGTCGCGAGCGTCAGGAAGCAGCGATCAGGCGTCCGCGAGTGAACGATCAGTCAGGTTCGACGAGGGCGATTAGAGGTCGCGAAGGAGGTTGTGACGCGCTTTGGAGATTGCGGCTTCGAGCTCCTATTCGACGGAGACGGGCCACCTCGATCGTCCGGCCTTCACCCATGCCATCCTGGACGGCGTGTCCACCGAGGTTGAGGACTTGCACGCCGCGCTGTTTGGTTTTCGTCCGGCGAAGGCCGGTACGGCATATGAGCGGCTAAGTGCCGTTGTCCTGGCAACCCGCGGTTGGCAGGACGTGACGCACGACGTGACCGAGACCCCGGCGCAGCGCCTCGCCTCCCACCAGCTCGACGTGACCTGCCATCACCCCACGGGGGAGGTCGAGCGCCTGATCGTGGAGTGCAAGGACTGGAATCGCACGGTCGGTGAGGCCACGCTGAACCAGATCGTGGGCGTGCGGGCTCAGACGGGCGCAGACGCGGCGATGGTCATCACCACCCAGGGGTTCACCGCTGGCGCGATCGCGGTCGGCGTGGACGAGGACATTGCGCTCGTGCGCCTCCGCGCGTTTGACCACAGCAACCCCGTGCCATACGTCAAGACCATCACGCTCACGATCGTGATGGTGGGCAGCACCCACACCGATCTCAAAGTCCACGTCATGCCCGGCCACAGCATGCCGTCCGACGCGAGTACGCGGGTCTCGGCCTGGACCGGTGACCCGCTCCTACATCTGGACGGCTCGCCAGCAGAGACGCTGATGGACCTACTTGCCGAGCACGGGGCGAAGATCGACGACGAGGTGGGCTCCCGGCCCCGCAGCGTCGCCTTCCCCGACGGTCGGCTGTTGCCGGTCAGCGGTGGCGACCCGATCGCGCTTGGCGGGCTGTCGTGGACCGAGACCCTGCACCGGAGCCCGCACACGACGACAACCGAAGCGCAGGGGGAGCCGATGCTCGTGCTCGAGCAGCTCGACGAGCACGGAGCGCTCGACTCCGGTCAGATAATCGTCGACCAGGAGCTCTACGCCTGGAACATCGACTCCGACGGCAGGGTGACGCCGCGTGGTTCGCTCACGGGCGATGACGAGCGGACAGTCTTCGAGCGAGAGCCGCGAGGACCTGTCGAGTAGAACTGAGGAGCGCGGAGACGCCGCGAGTCAGCCAAGGATGTGCACCGCGATGTTCGAACGGCGCTTGAGGCCGATCAGGAGGATGACGTCCTCTGGGTCGCCCGTGACCACACCGCTACGGGTGAGTTTTCGACCCCTACGGGGTGAAAAAGAGGGCTGGCGGGCGGTGTTCGCGGCGTTTGGGGCCGACGGTGGCCGCGGTCGACAGGGTTGTCCTAGTTGCTAGCCCGGCCCCGTAACGCCTGGGACTGGCGGCTCGGTAGCACCCGTCGACCGCGTGCTCTACGGTCTCGACGCGGTCTCCGTATTGATCGACCGGACCGGGGGTTTCGGCGCGCCCGCCAGCCCCAAGTCATGACTCGACAGCATCGCCAGCCGAGCGCCAGTGTCGCCGCCTCGCCTCTGCGAGCAGGTCGGTCGGGCTCGGATCGTCGTGGATCGCGGGAATGCGAGCGGCAGCGTGTTTGCCGTACTCGAGCAGCCGCGGCCTTTCCGCCAGAATGTGACTGAGCACCGAGCCGTCCGGTGCCGTCTCCGTCATTGCGGCGGCGGCTACGGCGACGGCCACGATCGACTCGGCGACAGCTAGCGGGTTGTGATTTGCGGGATCGTAGGTCAGATCCCTGCCGCGCGGGACCGCATGAACGAGCTCCGCTCGGCGCTGTGAGAGCCAGGTGAGTTGCTGCAGCGGTTCTCCACCACGATCCAACGTCGTTGACGCGCCGGTGAGGCTCGGCAGGAGTGCGTACTTGTCGACCGTCGAGAGCTTCTGAAGGGCGTCGCGATCCTGGCCCTCGAACCGCGCGTAGAGGAAGTCGTTCGCGTAGGCCTCCGCCGCGAAAGCCGCGAACAGCAGTGCTCGCCGGGAGTAGCCGACGCGTTCGCCCTCGGCGATCTCGCCTGGACCCGTCGCGCGAAGCGAGGGTTCGTAGAGCGAGTCGGAGCTTCCGGCGTCACGTAGTGCGCGCACGGCATCGGCGTGATGCGTGCCCGCCATCGACTCGAAGTAGATGCTGAACTTGGTCATAGTGAGGGCCCTAGCTGCCGTCGCAGTCGCCGACCGCGGCGCAGTCTATGCGCCGGTACTTAGGCCAGCTGCAACCGTCGGCGACGGTCGGTGACCGTGTCTGGTTTCGGTGTCGCCGCAAGGGGGCTGTTCCGCGTGCCGTCGGATCTGTTACTGTCGCCGGCAGTCAAGACTAGCCGTTTAAAGCCCGATATATTGAGCGTTATAGCCTATAGTGCTCAATATCTTATGCCTAAAGTGATATCCAAAAGAGCTCTCGCGCCCCTTCCCGTTCGCCGGACGGAACGAGAGCTCGCGCAGCACATCATCGCGTGGCGCAAGCTGCGCGGGCTGACCCAATCCCAGCTGGCGGACCGTGCCGGCGTAGCTGCGCGGCACCGTGCAACGGCTCGAGGGCGCAGAGCCCGGCGTCAGCGTGGAAAACCTGCTGCGGATACTCCGCGCGCTGGGGCTGCTGGGGATCATCCCCGCGGCGCTGGACCCGCTCGCGAGCGATGTCGGGCGGATTCGCTCCGAGGAAGAGCTGCCACGGCGGGTACGCCCGAGACGGCTCATCTGGCCCCAGGCTCAGGAGGAGCGAGATGGCTGACACCGTCGTCGATGTCGAGATCCAGATCGCCGGCGAGGACGTACCCGCCGGTCGACTCTGGGCACATCGCAGCGGTCGCGGCGAGTCCGCGACCTTCGCCTACTCGCCGGAGTACATCAAACGCGATGACAGCTACGAGCTCGACCCGTTGCTGGTGAAGAACACAGGACAACAGCAGACTCCGGAGGGACAGGCACTGTTCGGGGCGTTTTCGGACGCCGCCCCCGACGGCTGGGGCCGGCGCCTGATCAGGCGCAGTGAGATTCACCACGCCGAGGAGCACAGGACCGCCGAGCGAGAGATCGCCGAGATCGAGTACCTGCTCGGCGTACGTGACGGCCTGCGCCAGGGCGCGCTGCGATTCCGCGACCCGGCGGAGGGCACCTACCTCGCCGAGGAGGACACCGAAATCCCCCAGCTACTCGATCTGAGCCGGCTCCTGACGGCTGCCGAGCAGCTGGAACGCGAAGAGGAGACGCCCGAGGACCTGCGGTTGCTGCTGGAAGGAGGCAGCTCGCTCGGCGGTGCGCGTCCCAAGGCGCACGTCATCGATCAGGATGGACACATCGGGATCGCAAAGTTTCCCGCCCCCGAAACCGACAGGTGGGACGTGATCCGTTGGGAGGCTGTCGCGCTGACGCTCGCGCGTGAGGCCGGCGTGAGCGTGCCGGAGTTCCAGCTGCACGAGATCGCCGGAAGGCCGGTGCTCGTCGTCCGGCGCTTCGACCGCGACAGCGGCGGACGGATCGGCTACGTGAGCGCCATGACGATGCTTGAGGCCAGCGACGGTGACGAAGGCAGCTATCTGGAAATCGCCGAGACGGTCGAGGAGCGCTCGCCGAGCGGCCAGCGAGGATCTCCGGGAGCTGTGGCGGCGGATCGTGTTCACTCGCCTGATCTCGAACACCGACGATCATCTGCGCAACCACGGCTTCCTGCGAACGAGCACCTCGGGCTGGTCGCTCTCCCCCGCGTTCGACCTGAACCCGAACCCGCAGCCCGGCAAGGACTACAGCACTGTCATCGACGAGCGCGACCCCCGCGCCGATATCGAAGTTGCGATGGACCTTGCGGAGATGTTCAGGGTCTCGGCTGAGGAGGCACATGACGTACTCGGAGAGGTGCGAGGTGCGACCTCTCGCTGGCGGGAGGTCGCACGATCGCTCAAGCTGAGCGGCCCCGCGGTCCGGCGGATGGCACCGGCGTTCGAGGGGGCGGAGTCGCAAGCCGCCGAGGCTCTCACCGCATCCGCCGCGGGTGGGTGAAACCTATGGACCCTCAAGAGGCACCGCGAGTCGACCAGGTGGTGCTCTGCGTTGCCGCGAGGAAGTGGCTGTTTGCGGCAACGATCGCGTCCGCGGACGCGAGGGCAGAGCTGAGCTGAGGCGGTTCCTGGCCGAGCCGGCCCGAGGCTCTACACGGTCAGCCAGGCAGGACAGCCGCAGCGATCTTCTGCGCGATGGTGTCGAGCGGGTCCCGCGCGGTCTCGAAACCAGCCAGATCGGGAAGGATGCCGCTGTACTGAGCGACCTCGTCGAAGCTGACGCCGTGCAGCACGGGAATCAGCGTCGCCTTGTGCAGCAGTGCGCCCAGCTCGCGCTCGGTCCAGAAGCGGCCAACCAGGTAGGCAGGTGTGAGCAGCACGACGCCGGCTCGCGCTTTCAGTAGCCCCTGGTCCATCTGTAGCGCCTGGCTCTTTCCGGGCTCGATTGTTATCTCATCGAACCAGACGCGCACCCCGAGGTTGCCCAGGTGCTGACGCAGCTCATCGCCTGCCGCTTCGCCGTCGATGCGGGCGTAGCTCAGGAACACATCCCACTCGCGCTCATCACGCGGCGCAACCGAGCGTTGGATGCGGTCAGCGAGCGCCTCCTCATCGACCGTAAAGCGGGGACCCGATGCGGCCACCCGGAGCCGGTTCTGCAGGTCCGCAATCACCGACTGGTTGTAAGCGTTGACCTGACCGACGTGGCGGTTGTGGTCGGCGAGTACACGCTGATTGTGCTGCTGGGCGCGTCGGTTGTGCTCATCGATACGGCGCTGCTCGTCGTTGACGCGGCGTTCTTCGGCACGATTGTGCTGGTCGACGCGCCGGTTGTACTCATCGAGACGCCGCTTGTTCTCGCGGTTGATCGCGTCGATCTGGCGCCGCTGTTCGGCTTCAGCCTGGCGGACAGCGCGTTCGTATCCGGCACGATCGAATGACATGGCCAAGGTCTATCAGGCGCCTCGGGCGAACCTGTGTTCGCCTCTGGACTCGCCAGACTGCGCCTCGATCGCCGCGCTAGCCACGATCTTGGGGGATCGGGCTTCGTGCCCGCGAACGGCGCCCGAGCCTATGCAGATCGTTCGGTCATCGCACCGACGGCGGTAACTATCGAGGGGGCCACCGTCGGGCCGCGTCGCGTGCGGCCCGCAGTCTGAGGTTCGTTCAGGCCGCCTTGACCCAGCGCACTTTGTTATGGGAAGCGCCGTCTTCGATCATCTTCGTCACGAACCTGTCGGTGGCGATCTTGCGCTCAGTCGAGGGCCGGCCGACGTTCGAGCAGTCGCGGTAGAGCAGCGGCGAGATTGGGAAGACCTGCGGCTCCAAAAACGGCGGGATAAAAGCCGGCGGCCGTGTCCCCGGCATCGAGAACCACTGCTCCAGCGACTGCGCTTTGACCGAGCAGTTGACGTTCGCCGCGAAGTCGCGCGTGCCGGCCACGGGACGGACGGTGTCCTTGCCATCGTGCCAGGTCAACAGAAGCAGTCGCCTGGGGTCGAGCGGGAACCGGACCTCCACGGTGCTCAGCAGCCCGCTCGCCGGCACCGAGCTGGCCGCGCTCACCAGGCCGGGCACCGGGGGAATGAAGATCACCGGCTGATCGCCGGTCGCGAGCACCTCATCCTCGAATTCCACCACCGTCCACTGCATGCACGCCAGCAGGCTCGCCACACGGCTGACCTGCCGCAGGATCGTCTCAGCGTGCATCTGCGGACTGCGGAACGCGTCGGCAGTGACCACGAATTCTGCGGCCCGCAGCTGTTGCCACGGGCGCTGGCCTTTTATGGCCTGCTCACCGATTTTCCGTACCTCGGCGCCAAACGCCGGCGTGCGCACGACATGCACGCCCATGAACTCGGCCAGGTCGCCGCGATCTTGTGTCGAAAGCGGCCAGCTCCCCGGCGGCCGGCGGAGCACGCGAAGGGCGCGCGACTCGCACACTCGCAGGGACTCCTCGACGGCGGCGGAGAGCTTGTCGGGACCCCAGTAGCCGCGCTGGTAGCCGACCCCTTTGACACCCTTCGTCGATTGGCCCTTCGTGGCGTGGTGAACCACCACGCGCCCGTCCAAGGCGAAGCGGCGCAGATAACCTGCGGTGACCGTGTGGATGTCTACGGGCGCGTTGCTCACGCGGGTGAATCTAGCGGGCGTGCCGGTCGCGCCCGACAACGTCAGGCAGGGTGCCGTCGCTCCGTTTCGCGCCCAGCTCGAGGACGGGACGATCCGGCCGAGAGGCTCCCCATGCAGGGGGCTTGTGGTTGTTGCCTGAGCGCGTGCGTCACCCGAGGGCGCACTGCTCGGTGCCCGTCAACCGAGCCCGGGGCTGGCCGGCCAGCCCTTCGGTGTCTGGTCGGCGGCGTCAGCTTCAGGCAACGTCGTCCCGGACATCCTGACCATGCCCGTGACCTGAACCGAGCGCGCCTGGCCTTTGGTCTCGATGACGAACGTGGTGCGCCAGCGCCCGCCGTAAATGTCGTCGTAGTCCAGCTTGCCCTCCACGCGCCGCCAGTCCTCGCGTTGTCCGGTGTCCCAGTGCACCCGCAGGTCCTCTCGATCGCCGGCCCCGACGCTGGTGGGGAGAAGCTCGACAAACACGCCGCTCGGTGGTCCCCAAGACAGAACGCCTTTGACGTTCAGCGCGGCTCCGGGCCCGATGTTCTTCACGGGGAACCGCTCCATCCAGACATTCTCGCCGTAGCGTCCCGCCCCCTGCCCCCAGGCCCAGTCGGGGTCCGGCGCGAGGACCAACCAGGGCTGCTGTTCGCGCTCGAGTCGCTCGCGCTCCAGTTCGACCTGGCTGGCGACCTGGGCACCCTCTGCTCGGGCTGAGCGCCCCAGCCAGTACGTGAAGCCGGCGAGCGCAAGCGTTCCCAAACCGACGATCAAGTCGCCGAGCGTCATCGTGCCGGTCACCCTGATCGCGAGGTCCATGCGAGCGATTGTGTCGGGCACGCAGGACATCTTCACCGCCCCACCGAGCGTGTGCGAGGCCTCAGGCGTCACCACGGCGACGGTGCGCGGCTCAGAGTTCCGAGTGGGGTTCCTGGCCGCTTTCGGACGGTTGTGGTCAGTAACACCGAGATGAGCCCACCCACGGCCGACCAGGTCAGCTACAGACGAGATACCCGAGCCCTCACCGACAAGGAGAGTCGACCATGAGCACCCACCGGGAGCAGAGCGTGCGAGCAGCCTCCGCGTATGGAGGGGCGGGTCGAGCTCTCCTGCCGGGGCGTCGTCCGCTCGCCGCCGCAGACGTTATGACCGCGGCCGAGGTCGCCGAGCTCTTGCATGTCTCGAAGTCCACAGTTGAGGACTGGGCGCGGCGCGGGATCGTCCCATCCAAGAAAGTTGGGCGGCGCCGGCTCTACATTCGCTCGAAGATCGAAGAGCTGCTGCTCGAAGATCACGCCAGCTCGGTCGTGTAGTTCCCCAAGCCGGCGCCCACACCGGCAGCGTGCGTGGCCTGCTCGCCAGGCCCGGGTGGAGTGCGATCTGGGCCTGTCGAGAACTCCAGCCAGGCTCTTGCGCGCATACGAACCGCCGACGGTTTGCTACCCAAACCTGCTACCCATGGCCGCCTCCGCTCGGCACCGATGTCCCTCAGAACGACAAAAACCCCCGGATTACCAGGGGTTTTGTCTGAAGCGGATGAAGGGATTCGAACCCTCGACCTTCGCCATGGCAAGGCGACGCTCTAGCCAGCTGAGCTACATCCGCGCGCCGGGCTAAGTCTACAGCCCTCTGAGCCCCCTTCCTCCTTCGGGCTCGAGGAGGGCGCCGGCCCGCAGGGAGCTCTCAGCGCTCCCGCCCTCGCCCCCCCTGAGGGCAGGGCCGGCGCCCGCTACTCCTTTCCCAGGGAGCTCCCTGGAGCTCGACGTGCTTTGCGGGCTCTGCGACGGGCCCTTGGATCCGGTCGACCGCGGGACCGGGATATGCGGCGCCTGCGAATACGGGCTGGCGCCGTGAGGGTCCCGCTCACAGAGGCCCAGGCGCGCCGCGGGCGCTACGAGCGCGCGCGGCGCGCCGGGCGCGCCTCAGGGGCCAAGCGCCGGCGGATGGCCGACCCCGCGCGCCGGCGTGAGCAGCAGCGCGAGCTCGCGCTGAACTTCCGCGTGCGGATCATCGACCGCGCCGAGTTCGAGCGCCGCGACACGGCGCGCCGGCTGCGCGCCGGCATCGCCCCGAACGAGCGCGGGACCGAGACGCTCTGGCAGGAGTACCTCAGCTGCGTCCGCTGCTTCCACGCCCAGGGGCAGGGCTTCCTCACGACGAACGGCCAGCGCGCGGAGGCGCTTCGCAAAGCCGGGCGCCCGCGCTGCGAGCGGACCGTTCGCCGCGCGCACGCCGCGCTGCACGACATGGGCCTGCTGCGCCGCTTCCACGATCGCCGCAGTGGCTCGCGCGCGGGCCGCAAGGACCGCCTCCGTGTGCAATTTGCACCCTCTTTTGTCCCCCCGCCTTCGGCAGCACCAGCAACGACGGCTGCGCCGTCTAGTGCTGGTGCCCTGCCGGCCTCCGGCCGGAGAGATAGCGCGCTCAACGAGCGCAGATTGGGCACGGCGGCTGCGCCGCCTCGTGTACGGCCGCCTACCGGCGGCTCACATGGCGGCCGTCAAGCGGCCGGGAACGGCAGCGATGAAGGAGGGGAGCCGCCGGCGTGGCTGGTCGATCGCTGCGACGGGAATCTCGATCGAGCTCGGCGCTTCTGGAGGGCGCAGCGCCGGTGATCTTCTGCACGCACCGCGAGCTCTACCGCGCCCGGCCGGCATGGAGGCCGGAGGACACCTTCATCCCGGAGTGCGACGGCAAGCTCGTGGTCGACCCGGGCACCGAGAGCATGGAGGTCTGGGTCGCCGTCTGCGACGGGTGCGGGCTCGAGATCGGGATCCCGCCCCGTCAGCAGCAGGACTGGCTACGCCGTCAGGGGGCGCTCTCTTGACCCCACGTGCGGGCCTGCATCGTCGCGACGACCTCGCCGGGCTCCAGGTGGTCGAGGTAGCGCTGTGTGATCTGCAGGCTCGAGTGCCCGAGCTGGCGCTGGATCACGAGCAGCGGGACGCCCTCGCGCATCAGTTCGACGGCGTGGGTGTGGCGCAGCCCGTGCGAGTGCACGCGCTTCTCGATGCCGGCCTTGACGCCCAGCTTCTTGATCGCCTCGCGCCAGTAGGCGGCGCCCATCGGCCGGCCGCGATTGCCGTTCGTGATCATGCAGAACACCGGCGCGCCGCGCGGGATCCCGAGCTCGCGGCGGACCGCGAGCCAGCGCTCGAGCACGGCGAACGCCGGCGGGTCCAGGCCGACGACGCGCCGGCGGTTGCCCTTGCCGTGGCGGATCGTGACGGTGCCGGCCTCCTGGTCGACGTCGCGCAGCTCGAGCGCGAGGGCCTCGGCGCTGCGCAGGCCGCCGCGCCAGAGCACGACGATCAGCGCCCGGTTACGCAGCCCGCTCGGCCCGCGTCGCGCGCAGGCGTCGAGCAGCCGGCGGATCTCGGCCGGCGTGAGGATCTCCGCCGGCAGCTTCATGCCGTAGTTCGGCGGATGCTCGCCCTGCCGGTAGCCCGGCAGCGTCACGGCAGGGCGCGGATGACCGCGCCGGTCGTAGAGAACTTCACCCTCGGCAGCATCCCGCTGCCAGCGGATAGGTCGAAACATGGCTTTGCCCCCATGGCTCGGCGGTGGACGGGAGTTACAGCCCCCATCCCTTCCGGGGTGAATCGTCGCACAAAGTGCCCCCGCGCCGCTGTAACGGCCGGGGGCGTGGTCGGCCAAGGGGACAAACCCGTGGCCGGCTCCCTCAACCCTATAGGGAGGCAGTGATGGCCTACCGGCCCAAGTTCAGCCCGCTCGAGGAGCTCGTCCTGCAGCTGTGCGGCGAGCAGTGGTACACCCGCCAGGAGCTCAAGCGCAAGGTCTGGCCCGAGCACTCGCCCGAGTATGTCAAGCGCGCGATCGCCTACCTGCTCCGCCAGGAGCTAATCCAGGAACTGCCGCGCCAGCACGGCGAGGCGTACCTGGAAGCGACGCAGCTCGGGCGAGAGATCCTCGCCGACGTCCGCCGGGCTCGGCGGCCCCTCCCGTGTGGGTAGAGGCCGCGATCGTGGCCATGGCGGCCACGCCTGTCATCGACGCGGCGCTCGCCCTGCGCCGCAGAAGGAGGAGCCGCATGTTGCAGGAGGAAGCAACCACGAAGGCGGAGCGCCGGCGCCGCCTGGAAACCGAGGCCTACCGGAAGGCGCCCTGCCCGAAGTGCGGCGCCGGGCCCGGCGAGATCTGCATGACCGACACCGGCGAGCCCGCGGCGAAGATGCACGGCGCTCGCCTGCGCATGGCCGCCTACAAGCCGCTGCCGAAGTGACCTACGAGGAGCGCCTCTGGCGCGAGCTCGAGCAGGAGCGCCGCATCGCCGAGGCGCTCGCGATCTGCGACGAGCTCCGACGGCTACTCGCCTGCCTCCGGTTCGAGCTCGCGCTCGCCCGGCTCCAATCCAACCATCAGGAGGTCCAATGACGAGTTCGGGTCAAAGCGACACGGGCAACGTGGCGTCGGCGAAGGCGCGCGTCGTATCGGAGTGCATCGATCGCATCCTCGAGCTCGACCCCGACTCTCCTCAGCACACGATCCACTCAGAGGCGATCGACAAGCTCGAGGAGCTGCTCGGGCACTACGACCGCGTCGCCGGCCTGATCCTGAGAGGAGGGTCCGAGTGACGCCTTCCGGTGGAAGCGACAGCAAGCCGCGCGCATGGTCTGTCGTCGGCGAGCAACCCGACGAGCTGCGCATCCGTAGCTATCGCGATGGCGACGATCTCGATCGGGTGTTTGTCGTGGTCGACTCCGCGGCGGCGCACGAGGAACGCCGCGACCTCATCCAGGCGGCCTCGCGCGCGGCCTACCAGGGAGGCATGCGCGACGCCGGGGTGCGCGAAGACCTGCTCGCGGCGATTGATAGGGCACTGCGATGACGCTTCGGGACCTCACCGTCACGGTCTGGATAGCGGTGGGGGTGGTGGCAATCGCCTGGGCGCTCGTCGCGGCCTACTGGTGGTGGCTGGGGCGATGAGCGATACGAGCATCGTTCACGGCGTCGGGGTCACGCGTGCGTGCGGCCCGGCGCGCGCGGACGGCGCGTCGCGGCGCGTCGTGGAGCTGTTCGCCTGCACCGATTGGGGCGACTCTCCGCAGCGTCTGACCCCGGGCGAGGCGATCGATGTGGCACGCGCGCTGATCGCCGCGGCGGGCTGGGAGCTCAGCGGCGCGCTAAGGCCCGGATCGTGACGCTTTTGGCGAGAGGCGCCTGCCATTTGCAGGCTGGCGGGCGCCTCGCGCAAAAGCGTCACTGATCCGGGTGCTTCAACGGCGGCCCCAGTGGCCGTAGTAGGCGTCGCTGCAGAGCCTCAGCCAAACGGCCCACGGGAACGCCGGGCCCGGGCAGTCGTGGTTCCCCCACGCGACGCCCCCCCAGCTGTGCGGCCAGATGTTGTGCCCGTAGGCCGGCCGTCCGAGGTTGTACTGGTGGAGTATCCACGCGGCCCGATTGGCGCTGTAGGCAAGCTCGTGGCCGGCGTCGAGCCATTCGGCGCGATTCCGCCCGAAGCCGGCGTGCTCGAGGCCGATCGCGAAGGCGTTCGCGTCGACGGCGTGCCAGCAGACGCGGTCGAGGTCGACGAGCTGGTAGACGCGGTCGGCGCCGATCTCCACGTGGGCGCCGATGCCGCCCGAGCCGCCGCTGAACCAGCTGATCGTCCCGTCGAAGGTGCCGTCGTTGACGTGGATCACCACGCCGCGCGTCGCCGCGCGGCGGCCATGGTCGAGGGTCCCGAGCGGGTGGCGTGTGGTGTTCGGAAGCCAGACGCCGGCGCTCACTGGATCTGCCTCGAGGCGACGTCGGCGGCCGCCTGGTCGACCAGCGCGCGCGAGCTCGCCGGCGCCGGCGCCCCAGGCGGCGTCTGAACGGCGGAGACGGGGAGGGGCTCGGGGATCGAGAACGGGGGCGCCGACTCCGCGGCCGCGGCGATCGCCGGCGTCCCGCCGACCGTGAAGTAGCCGAGGATCGCGAGCGCGAACCCGCCGACGACTATCACCGCCTGGTGGGCAGGATGGGAGAGGCCGGCTTCGCCGGCGATCGCCATCCCGCCGGCGATGAGCAGCGCGATTGGCGCGGAGATCCCCGCGGGGATCTTGGCGGCTGGCAGTTTCATTGCCATCGGTCCTTTCGGTGAGGATGCCGGCGGCGTGCATAAGTCATGCATGAGATATGCACGCCGCCACGGACGGGCCTATCGCCGCCGGCAGACGACGCATTTGCAGCCCTTTTTGTGGCCCTTCGGTTTCTTCTTGTGCTTGTGCTTCCTTTTCGCCATGTCACCCCCCCTCATTTGCTCGGGGGTCCCGTTTCGAAGTTGTAGTAGACGGTCGCGCTGCCGTTGCCTGCGGCCGCGGCGCTCGTAAGGCCCAACTGCACGTTCGGTTTGGTCGCGGTCGGGACGAAGATCAGCAGCTGCAGCGAGTACTTCCGTTCACAGTCAATCGGCAGCGGGTTCGTCAGGTCGGCGTAGGCTTCCAGCACGCCGGCGCCAATCGCGCCGCCGGCGATCCCTTTCACGTAGCGCAGCGGGACATCGAAGCTTTGACTCCACAGCGGCCCCTCCGGGCCGACGATGCGCGCGATCACGGTGACGGTGATCGGGAGCACCCCGAGGTGTTGGGTGATGTCCGTCGCAACTACGACGTCCCACGTTGCTTCTTCGAGCGCGTAGAAGATTTTGCTTTCGTTGTGTTCAAAGCGCTGGTTGGGCGTCGCGAGCGTCGCATCTTCTTCTTCGATGGGGATCGGCGGCAGCGCTTCGGTGGCTTCTTTCGCCAATTTGAGCGTGTTGTAGTGAGTCTTGACCGTCTTCTCGCCGGTGACTTCTTCGGTGCCGTTTTCCTGGAGGAACACCGGCAGGCTGAGCGCGACCCGGTCGATCGTCGCGCGGACGCCTTCAAAGGTGAGCGGGATCAGCGACTGCAGGCCGCCCGCGGGCTTGCCGGCGAGCGTGCACGGGAGCAGCACGCCGCCCGGCACTTCGCCTTCTTTGACGACGTCGGGCGGTTTCGGCAGCGCCTGCGGGACCGCGACGACGATGTTGTTGCGGCCGGTCCCGATGCCCACGGCCCCGGCCGCCTACTCGCCGGCGGAGCTGGGGAGCTCCCCGCGGGCGATCGCCTTCTCGAACTCGGCGACCTCGCGGGGGAAGCGCTCGCTCGAGTAGGTCGGCCACTCGAGCGCGGGGATCACGACGGCCGGGTGCTCGAGCTCGGTGACATGGGTCCCGTGGTCGACGACGAACACGGGCTGCACCAGGACCTTGACGAGCCGCAGCTTCGGCGGGCGCGAGGGGCGCGGACGGCGCTTGCGCGCCGGCGCAACTTTCGCCGCCTTCTTGCGCGGCTGCGCAGGCTTGCCGGTCATTCGATGATGCCGATCGCTTTGATCGCTTCGATGATTTCTTTCGCCGCTTTCGTGACTGCTTTGAGTTCTTCGGCGGGCACGGCGATCGTCGCGTGGCGCGCGACCGGCGCGACGCCTTTGTAGAGACTGGTCGCGGTCGCGTTGAACTTGATCGACGTGTTGGGGAACACCCCTTCGATGAGGGGTTCTTCGGTGTTGGAGTTGGCGATGATCAGCTCGTTGGAGATCGCGGCACGGTTCTGGCCGGCGTGCGAGCCGATGATCACGTTGCCGTTACCTGTCACTTTTTCGCCGGCGCTGTAGCCGATCGCCACGTTGTTTTCCCCTGCTTTGTTCGCGAACAGCGCTTCGATTCCGATCGCGACGTTCTTGTTGCCGGTTTCCAGGCTGCCGAACGCGCGGTTGCCGATCGCGATCGTTTCCGCGGCCGTTTTGATGAGGTTGCCGGCTTCCTGTCCGATCAGCAGGTTTTCACTCCCCGACGTGAGCGATTTGCCGGCGAGCGAGCCGATCGCAATGTTCGAGCCGCCCGTTTTGGCCACGAACAGCGCTTCGTGACCGATGGCGATGTTTTTGCTGCCTTCGGTGTTCGCCTGCATCGCCTTGTTGCCGATCGCGATGTTGTAGACACCGGTGGTGTTCTGTTCGAGCGCGTCATAGCCGACCGCGACCAGCGGCGAGGCGGCAACGTTCTGCATGATCGCCCGGAAGCCGATCGCGATGTTCGCGGTCGCGGTCGTCTGCTGCTCCATCGCTTCGCAGCCGATCGCGATGTTTTCTTCCCCGCTGGTGAGGTGTTCGCCAGCGCCGACGCCGACCGCGACGTTGCCGGCGCCGGTCGTGACGCGCGCGAGCGCTTTCGTGCCGACCGCGACGCTGAACCCCGCAGTCGTCGCGACGTTGAGCGTGTGGAAGCCGATCGCGGTGTTGAATTTGCCGGTCGTGACGGCGGCGAGCGCGCCTTCGCCGATCGCCGCCGATTCGCCGGGCAGCTCGGCGCGCAGGCCCTTCGCGACCAGGATCGCTTCGACGGCCGGCGTGGGGATCCCGCCGCCGATCGTGAGCGCGTCGCCGCTGCCCTGCGCGGTCAGCTCGGCGACCTGCCCTGAGAGAACGCGCAGCCCGGCGAGCTCGCCCTCGAGCTCGGCGACGCGCGCCTCGAGATCAGGCTGCCCGCTCATCCGGCGCTGATCAGCACCTTGGCTTCTTCGCCTTCGATGCGGTTACGGACGCGGACGGCGTCGAAGCGCCGGGAGAGGCTCGCGGCGGCGCCGGCGAAGTAGGGCTCCTCGCTCTGCCACACCACGCCGCCCGTGCCGCCGGTCGCGCCCTGCGGCATCAGCCCGCATTGGATGTAGGCGTCGTGCGTGCTGACCTGCAGGATCAGCCGGCTCGCGCCGGGGCAGATGAGCGTGCTCGCTTCGTTGTATTTGTTCGGGCAGGGTTCCCGTTCGGGGCCCAGCTCAAGGGACGGGTATCGCATCTAGTGGGCTCCGTTGGCGATCGAAATGATGAGGTTGGCGATCGTGGGCAGCCCGACGATCACGGCGAGCACGATCGGCCACGTTTCGCGGCGCTCGCGGCCGCGGATCGCGATCTCCTTCCGGGTGACGAACACGTTGCGCATCTCGGCGGCCGTCAGGTAGTCCCGTCGAAGGCCGGCGTTGACTTCGGTGCGCAGGTCGTGGACTTCAAGGCGTAGGGCTGCCTCGACCGCCTCGAGCTTCTTGACCCGGTACTCGAGCAGCTGCATGTCTGTTGGCTCGCGAGGCACACGTTCACACCGGCACCGGGACGGCCTTGGGCGTCGGCAGCGATAGCGCGCGATCGCGCGGGCGGACGGCGACCATGATCCCGTAGACGACCAGGACGGCACCGACCAGGAGCAGGATGCTCGTCAGCGCGAATTCGCCGAGCTTGCCCCAGCTGAAGCCGAGCGCTTCGACGGCTTCCTGCGGCTTGGCTAGCGCGCTGCCTTTCACCACTTCCCCCACGCCGGGGATCGCACTCTTGATCGTCTGATCGCCGCGGGCGTCCGTGAGCACCTTGGACTCGCCGTAGCCGCCGCCGGAATACGCTTTCAGCGCCGAGTCCCAGCTGCCGAGTTTGCTCTTGAGCGAGGCGAGGTACCGGGCGGCGGCGTCGGCCTGCGCTTCGTAGATCTGCGGGGTCTGCTGGTTCGTGTAGGGGTAGGCCCATTCGGCGGCCGTCGACTTGAGGAACTGGAAGGCGCCCTCTGCGCCGGCGCTCGAGGTCGTGACGTCATTCCCGTGCGTGGTCTCGACCCCTTCGACGCCCCACAGGATTTCCCACGGGACGCCGCGCTTGGCCGCGACCTTCTTCACGACCGCGAGCCGCTGATTCAGCTGCGCCGTGGAGAGGCTCATCGCTCGCCGGCTTCCAGGCCGCGCGCGATCACTCGCGTCAAGCGGCCCACGGCGAAGCCGGCGAGGCCGGCGAACAGCAGCATCACGACGAACAGCAGCCAGCGCTTCCACGACGGGAGGCGGTCCCCATCACCGCCCCGGAAACGTGGAAACTCCGCCCGCGGCGGGTCGCGTGGCGGCGGCGGGCTGAACGTGCCGTCGCGCTCGAGCACGGGCTCATCGGGCGGGATCTCGGCGCGGCCGCGCTCGAGGTCGTCCCGGACGACCGGCTGGTCAGCAGCGGGCGCGCTCATGTCGCGTTGATCCCCGCGTTGAGCGCGCTGGTGAGGCGCCCGTTGACGGCGTGGTGAAGGGCGAACACCCCGAGCATGAGCAGCAGCCCGATCTCGAGCAGCAGCTTGAGGTGTTCGACCTTCTCCCACACGCCGCCCTCTCAGGCCTGCGTCGCGTCTGCGGCGGCCGCGTCGGCGGGCAGCGGGACCTTCTCCGCGGCCGCCGCGTAGAGCGCGTCCCACGTGGTCGCGGTGACGAGCCGGCCCTTGACGCCGACCGGGATCTCGGCGGGCTCGAGCAGCTCGTCGCCGGGCAGCTCGTGGAAGCCGAGCGCGGCTTCGGCCGCGACCAGGTCGGTGATCACGGACTGGTCGAGCTGGCTCGACTTGCCGGCGATCACGTCGTTGGTCGCGTAGCCGAGCAGCGCGAGCAGGCCGACCAGTTTGGTGACGCAATCGCCTTCGGCGCCGATCGCGAGCGTGGTCTCTGCGGCCGGCTCGGACGGGATCTCGATCGCGTTGGAGTGCTCGGCGGCAGCGGCGTCGATCGCCGCGCGTACGTCCTGCTCATATGCCATGGGGTTTCACCTTTTTTTCCGGGGTTTGGGCGCCGCGTGATGCGCGACGGGTTTCGGTGCGGAGTGTTTCGGCGCGGTGTGATGTGCGGCCGGTTTTTTCGGCGCGGCCCTGTGGGTGCGGGCGGTGTGCTTGGCCGCCGTTTTCTTCTTGGCCGTCTTGTGCTTGGGGGCGGTGTGGTGCGGGGCGCCCTTGGATTTCGTGCCGGGCTTGGCGGCGGTTTTCTTGGCCGCCTGTTGGGCCTTCACCTTTTCGACGCCGCGGTGGTACGCGGCTTCTTCGGCGCTGCGGACCTCCGCGGGGCTCGAGCCGGCCTGTTCGAGCGCCGGCGGCGCGGGCGCGCCTTCCGGGCCGGGCGGGCCGGCCACGCCTTCCGGGCCCGGGATCGGAGCGGCCGCGGCTTCTGCTGCGCCCGTGGTGCCGACGCCGGCGAGGCCGCCGCCAATGCCTTCGGCGGTCGTCGCGGCCGGCACGACCGTTTTCGGTTCGGCTTCTTCGCTCGAGCCTTTGCGTTTGAGGACGAGCACCAGGACGAGCAGTAGGCCGGCGCCGACGACGATCAGCATCCACCGGCGGCCTTTTTTCTTGCCCTTGCCTTTGGCGCCGGCGGCGCCCGCGGCGGCGGAGCCTGCGGCGTCAGCGACGGCGCCCTCGAGGCCGGCCATCATTCACCCCTGACGATCGGCGGGTAGCCCTTCTTGCGCCGCGCCTTCGCGGCGACTTTCACACCTTTGCGGCCCAGCTGGTCGTTCACTCCCGCTTCGGGGCGGATCTGCAGCCGCGGCCCGACGCTCGCGTAGAGGCCTTTGCGGTTGCCGAACCGTGTCGCGCCGTCGGGGATGGTGTTCGCGCCGGCGAACTGCTTGTTGAGCTCGGCGGCCTGCGCGAGCCCGATCTTCACGGGCGCCGGCCGCCGGCTGGTCGAGAGGCGCGGGTTCATGCCAGGCCTGCCCCGTACTCCGGTACCCGCTCGATCGCCGGGACCGCGAACCCGATCTCTCTCGGCGCGTATTCAGGCCCGGAGCGCGGCAGCAGCACGACGCCATCGGGACGGTTCTCCAGGCGCCCGGGACGTTCGCCCTGCAGTTCAAAGGATTTGACCGCGACGGGGTTCGCCCCGATCCGGTTCGGCCGGTGGGCACGGGCGCGGCGCATCGGCTTAGCGGCCCTGGAAGGTCTTGACGAGCTGCCCGCCGCCGCTGAACAGCGTCGCGACGTCCTTGCTGAACCCGGTGAAGTGCACCAGCACCAGGTAGAGGATGATCAGGACGGCGGCAGTCTTGAGGAAGTTGCGCATGCAATCACCTTCCGGCGTAGAACGCTGGGTACTTGGATCGGGGTATGAGGGATTCTTCTCGCCGGTGCGCCTGAGTCACTGACTCCCGGCCGGCGCCGACGAGCGCGGCGTTCTGCTTTCGCAGCGCGACGTCCTGTTTCAGCAGGGCGGGCGGGACGCCCCACGGGTTCTTCGGCGGGATCTTGATCGAGCTCGGCGCCGGCGCCGGCGCGCCGGAGGCGGCGCTGCTCGCGGGCGCGCCGCTCGAGCTGGGCGCGCTCGAGCTCGGCGAGCTGCCCGCGCTGCTCGTGCTCGAGCCGACCGGGGCGGCGCCAAGCGCGCCTTCCAGGCTCTTGATCGGGTCGACGGGCGCGACGAACGTGCGCACGCCGGCGACGGCGGTGCTGACGATCCCGCCGAGCGCGCCGGCGCCCTTGCCGGCGACGAGGAGGTAGATCAGCGAGAGGGCGAGCGTCCAGCCGACGATCTGCATCCAGAGGCTGCCGCCGCCGCTCGTCGCGGCCGCGATCGCGCCGGTGCCGGTGGCGGCCGCGCGGCGCGCCGCTCCAGGACGGCGCGCCGCGGGCCGTGTCCCCGGCTTACGCGGCCGCCCGCCCGGCGAGGGTGAAGGCTGCCCGCGCATCTCGCGGCGGATCCTCTGTGCATCGGCGGGGCGCATTCCATGCCTGCCGCGAAGGTGCTGCTGGTGTTCGCGCTCGCCCGGTACGAGCGGCGCGTCGAAATCCTGGTCTGTGCCGGCGAGCGCGTGTTCGCGGACGCGCGGGTAGGCGCGCTCATGGCTGCGCATCTGCGCTTCGTAGGCTTCGCGGCGCTCGTCCGGGAGGCCGGTGTACCCGGCGTTCATGGAGGCCTGCAGGTAGCGCCGGGCGCGCGCCTCGCGAGTCATAGCCATGCGTTCACGCCCTCGAGATCGTGTGCGCTAGCCCGCCGCGCAGGGTGCGGATCACGAACCACAGGCCGATCAGGATCAGGATCAGGCCCACGGCCGGCATGCGTCAGGCTCCCGTGCCGACGTACTTCGCGTGCAGCCATGTCCCGACGCCGCTGGTGCCGGCCTTGGCGTACGCCAGGACGAGCGCGATCACGACTCCCAGCAGCAGGATCGCCGCGACCGATTCCAGCACTCACAACGTCCCCTTGAAGCCGGCCTTTCCGGATGCGGACAGGTGCAGCAGCCCGGCGGCGAGCAGCAGCCCGATCAGGATCCACGGCGCGGGGCTGCCGTGGAAGTTGAGCAGTTCGGCGACGTGGCCGCGGCCGGTCGGCGTGCTCGCGGTGTTCACGATCGCTTCGCCGTTGTCGGCCGTCTGCCCCGTGGAGAACATGAGCGGGGCGGGGCCGCGCTGGCCCTCTTGGGGGTTGCCGAACTGGTTGTTGCCGGTCGGGCCTGTCCGCCCGGGCGCGGGGAGCGCCGCGGTCGGCGGGGAAGTACAGAGAGGGCGGCGAAGGCCTCGCCGCGGTCCCGGGTTCGGCAAACCCAGCGCCGCCGGCCATGGGTCAGGCCGCCGGGTAGAGGGTCTCTTGCGTGACGATCATGTTGGCGTTGGCTTCGATCGCTTCTGCGCCGAGGCCGAACACCGCCCGGAATTCGGTGAGCTGTTCCGGGACGATCATGTCGCGCGCGGGGTTGTCGGCCTCCTGGTCGACGAACAGGAACGTCGTGCGTTCTCCGATCGCCGTGGAGCAGCCGACGTTGATCGCGCCGCCGTACTCGTCGGCGTTGAGCTCGAGCAGTTCGGAGGCCGGTTCCCATACGAGCGGGTCCTTGTTGCCGCCGTATTCGAGCGCGAACTTCGTCCATTTTTTCGGTTCGAGCTGCTTCGTGCAGCCCGTTCTGGAAGGTGGCTCCGATAGCGAGCAGCTGCCCGGACGTTCGGATCAGCGCGGCCTTTTTGCTGCCGTTGCCGACGCACGGCGTTTCACCTTCGAGGATGCCGTGGAAAGCGGAAAGGTCCGGGAGGATCGTGACTTCCTGTTTGCCGATGGGCGCGGTGCCGATCGAGAACACGGTCGTCGACCACAGCACTTCGCCTTCCAGTTTCGCCAGTTTCCCGGTGTGCTGGAGTTCTTCTTCGTTCGCCCACTGGACGGTCACGGACAGGCTGGTTTCCTCGTTCTGCGCGAGCAGTGAGCCGATCAGTGTCTCCATGTCGTGGGCGATCGGGACTTCGACGGCGAATTCGCCTTTGATCACTTCGTTGTTTTGACTTTGCCGCCTTCTTCGATCTTTTTCGGGTTTTCGTTGATCGCGCTCGGCCGGGTTGCGGAAGATCCGTTTGCGGCGCGCCTCCAGCGCGGAGGCCGAGCAGCTGATGATGCCGGTGACGCCGTTGGACTCGATCGCGATCTGCTGGATCAGCCGCCACGGGAAGCCGTGTTAAGATCGATTTTTCTGCTTCGGTGACTTCCAATTTCCATTTGACGAGCAGCGGACGCGGCGACGATCCCCACTTTTTCCACGAACAGGGTCTGTTTTTTGCCGAGGCCCTTGATTGCGTGAGAGACCTGCGGCATCGCCTGCCGCTCGGTCAGCTGCGCGAACAGTTCGGCGTCCTGCCGCTCGGTCCGCCGGTGGTCGAGGAAGGGGCGTTGTCGGCGTTGGCACGGCGCGGCCCCTAGGCCGCCTGAATGCCGAGCTCAGGCCGGGAACGTTGATCTTCGTCGCGAGCCACTTGGCGAGGATGATGAACACCATCGCCATGAGCCCGATCTTCACGAAGGACCCTAGTCCCCAGCCGACGCCTCGCATGCATCAGAGTCGACAGCATCGACGTCGGGTTCGGAAGGGGCCGGCCGCGGCCGGCCGCCGGCGGGCTGAGCGGGATCGGCGCGCAGCGGCGCATCTCGTCGGTGTCGCGGCAGTACCACAGGTGCGAGTAGTCGCCGCTCGCTGGTGCAGCTCCCGAGCTCATGGTCGAGCCAGTTCGCCTCGCGCCGACGTTGCCGCTCAGCGCCTTGAGATCGAGCATGATCGGCGCCGGCACCATCAGGAAGATGTGCTCGCTCTGGGAGCGGAACACCGGATGGATTTCGTGGAGCCGTTGCGTCACGGCCAACACCTGCTTGCGGTGCCGGCGGCCTTGGGTGACGTCGAGCCGTAGGCCTTCCGGGCACCAGCCGGGTGATGAGATCTCGCTCGCCTCATCGACCCACACGATCAGCGGACCCGGGGTTTCGTGGATGATCTGGAAGCACTCCTCGAGCTGCTCGCGATCGAACCCGGCCGGCACGTAGTGCACGACGGCGCCGTGCATCGCGCGGGCGAGCTCGAGCGGCGTGCGCGCCGGCACGATCGCCTCGCCGCTCTTGGGGTCGTGGAAGGTGTGTTCCTCCTTCGGGTCGACGCAGATCGTCCGGCAGGGCTGCTCGCCGGCGACGATGAACTTCGCGAGCTCGGTCTTGCCTTTGCCGGTCTGCCCGGCGATCAGGATGCGGTCAGAGAGCCGGATGCCGCGTGATCGCGCCGGCGCCGGCGGCGCGGTGTCAGCCATCGGGGTTCTTCTTCCAGTAGATGACGTGTTCGCGCAGGACCGTGTACAGCTGGCCGTCGCGGCGCGAGCGGATGATGTACCCGTCGCCGCACCAGCGCCGCTTGATCCGGCACGGCCCGAGGATTGCCGGGTTCGGGCCGACGTAGTCGTGCGGCCACAGGTGACGGTCGAGCTTGTCCGCGGGCGCCGGCGGCGGTTTCCGCCGGCGCAGTCTCGGGATCCTGCTCACAGGGGCGAGCCGATGTTCCGGGACTCCTCCGCGGCCCGCTCGCAGCGGGCGAGCAGTATCCCGTTCGCGATCCGCTGCCCGCGGGGGACCTCGATCACCAGGAGCTGCTCGGCGTCGTCGGATCGGTGCGTGGCGATCCAGCGGGTGAGCGCGAGCACGAATTCGTCGAGCTCGCCGCTCGCCTGGTTCTCCTCCATTGTGGTGATGAAGCCGGGCTGGGACTCGAGGCCCATCGCGACGCTGGCGAGGGTGAGCTGCATCGCGTCGGCGTCATCGTCGACTTCGGTGAAGGCCTTGAGCGTCGCCTTCACCTTCTCCGCGCCGCTCATCTTCACCTTCTCCTGCCCCGCCGGTGTGGGCGGGGCCGTGTCGATCTCGGTGCTCTCGTCTGTCATTGGTGTGATCTCCTCGCTCTTGGGGACTCCGGGAAGTACGGCTCGCGGGCCGGCAGGCCACCGGCATCGGCGAGTTCGTCCTCGCCGCCGACGTCGACCTCCGGCTCGTACTCATACGATGCGCCGCCGGCGGCCTGCTCCGCCGCGGCGCGGTCTTTCTTCGCGCGTTGCATCGCGAGCGCGTTGCGCCACACGTACAGGACCGCGCCGTAGCTGAACAGGATCGGGTCCGCGAGCGGTGACAGGCGAAGCGCTGGCTCCCATCGGTTCGCGATCCGGGTAAGCGGGGGCGCCATCCGCTCGAGGTCGGCCTTCGTCAGCAGCCAGTCGCGCTCGTCCTGCCCGATCAGCATGTGTATCCCGGCGCCGGTGCCCTTCAGGAACTGTTCGACCGCCTCCTCTGACCAGCCCGGGTACAGCGCGAGATCCTCGCCGTCGATCCCGATGCGGGTCTCGGCGCCGGGCTCCTCGACATGCTCGGGCAGCTCGACGATCCCCGGGCCCGCGCCGTCCTCGAGATAGTCGATCTCGATCTCGGTCACGACCGCAGGCCGTCGAGCAGGCCGCCGAAGAAGCCGCCGCTCGACTTGGGCGGCGGCGGATCCGCCGCCGGCGCGGCCGCGGCCGCGGCCGCCTTCTTCTTCGCCCTCGGTTTCGCCGGTGGCGATCGCCGCTTCGCGCGGTGCGTCGGCGGGGCGTCCGAAGAAGCGCCCGCGCCGCCGGCGCTCGGCGCGGGCTCTGTAGCCCCGCCGGCGCCGGTCGCGGCATCGGGGCTGGTGGTAGCTCGAGAGAAGGCCTTCGGATTACCCTTGCGGAGGTTCGCTTCGGCCGCCTTCCGCTGAGCCTCTGTCTGCGTCCGCTTCGCCATCGCGGCGAGGCTACGTCTGCGGGGAGGGGCCCGGCAGGGGCCGGCCGCGGCCGGCAGGGGGTCCACGCGTGCCCCTACAATCCGCAGCCGTGAGCGAAAAGGGGAAGCGACCCTCCCGGTCGCGGCGCATCGAACTCCAGCGCGCGCTCGGAGACCTCGGCACCATCCCGCCCCGCCAAGAGCACGGGACGCCCCTGCGGCGCGCCCAGGGCTGGTATGCCGAACTGCACGACGGCCGCACGGTTTTCCTCGGCGACTACGCCGGGCTCGCGCTCGCCGAGATCTCCAAGCTTGTCGAGGCCCACCATGGATCTGCGACGTCTGCTTAGAGCCCCGCGCGGCCCGCGGCGCAGCTGGGCGCCTCAGCAGGACCCCGAGACGGGCGGACGTCACATGCGCGTCACCGATGCGATCGCCTACGAGCGCGCGCGCGTCACGACCCTTTGGAGCCGGCGCGTCGGGAACGGCACGCTCACGTGCGAGCTACTTAAAGGCCACAAGCCGAGCCGGCGCCTGGTGCAGCTCGTCGCCGACTACGAGAACGCCGGCGACACGGAGACGCGCACGTGCGTCTGCGACGACCCGCTCGACGAGGCCCGGCAGATCAAGCGCCTCGAGACGATCATGCTGGAGGCGGCCGCCCGCCCGTCGCAGTACGACACCGAGCTCGGCGAGGCGATCGCCGAGCACTTCGAGACCGGCGCGCCCCTACCCGAGTTCCCTGCGAGCCCGCAGGACCAGCAGTAGCGCAGTCTCGCCGTCGAGCTCCCCGCGACGAAGCAACCGGTGCACCGTCCGTTCAGCTCGCGCGCGCGCGCTCACTGCTCGACTTCTTCCCAGCCCTCGCCGACTAGGTGGGCGCAGAGGTGTTCCCCCGTTTCTTCGTTCAGCGAGCTCCCGACAACGACCTGGGCGTAGTCGCGAGCCTCGCGCAGCGAGCAGAGGGCAGGCGCGGCGATCGCGGCTGCGGTCGGCCGCCAGTACTCGCCGCTCTTGCCGGCCCCGCGGACGAACGCCTTGCAGGCCGCGGCTCCTTCGGCACCCGAGAACGAGACGCTGACCGCATGCCCCACCCAGGCCACCACGCAGCTGGTCGACGCCGGTTCGGCCTTCTTGAGTTCCCGGAGCTCCCCTTCGACTTCCGGCGTGCTCGGGGTCCCGGGCACGGTGGCCGCCGGCGGGGCGGCTGCCTTCGTCTCGGTCATCGCGCCGGCACCCCCGCAGCCGGCTAGCGCGACGAGAGGAAGAAGCGCTGCCCCCAACTTCCGCATGCCGGGATCGTACAAGATCCCTGCAAACTCCGAGAGAAACGTTCGTCCAGTCCGCCCCTGGATGAAGTAACGTCCTCGACGTGACCCCTGCCAGGTGCACACATCGAGGACGTTATGCGTTGCAGACTAGCTGACGCGGGGGACGGCTCCGGGCGCCGGGGAGTGACGCTCAAGCCAGCTGAGCTACATCCGCGCGAAGCAGGCATTCTAGCCCTCGCCCCGGTGTGGCGCAAAGAGCGGGCGATCGCGCTCACACGGACCGCTCGTCCGTGCGCACCACCCCCCCCAACCCCCCTACCCCTTGAACGTCGAGCGCCCTAGGTCCCCGAACGGCTCGTCGCGCTCGCGCACGGCCTCGCGGAAGCCCTCCGCCGCGGCTTTCTGCTGGAAGGCATAGCCCTCGGCGGTGTGGCGGGTGATGCCGTCGAAGACCGTGCCGAGCACCTGCGTGCTGTGCAGCCCCTGCGCGTAGAGGGTCTGGTTGACGAGCAGCTTCATCAGCATCAGCTGGTTGACCGGCACCCGCGCGATCCGCTCCACCAGGATCTCCGTGCGCTCGCGCAGCTCGGCCGCGGCCGGCGCCTCGATCGCGAGGCCCCACTCGACGGCCTCCGTGCCGGAGAGCGAGTCGCCGGTGAACAGCAGCCGCTTGGCGCGCTGCGCTCCCACGCGGTGCGCCCACAGCGAGGTCGTGGGCGAGCCCCACACGCGCGCGGGCGGGTAGCCGATCTTGGCCTCGTCTTCGATCACGAGCAGGTCCGAGCACAGCGCCATGTCGGTCCCGCCCGCGACGCAGAAGCCGTGCACCATGCACACCACGGGCTTGCCGGCATGGAAGAGGCTCATGAACCCGCGGACGTTGCGGCTCATCATCGCGTAGTCGACCATCGGGTCCCACGTGCCGCGCGGGTCGTGGTTGGCCGCCATCACCCGGGGGTCCAGCGGCGAGCCGGCGGGCGGACCGTCACCTCGGGACTCGGCAGCGCCCATCCCCTCGGCGCTCTCGACGAGGTCATAGCCGCCGCAGAAGCCCGGCCCGTTGCCGGAGAGCAGCATCACATGGACGGCCGGGTCGAGGTCCGCGCGCTCGACGCATGCCGCGAGCGAGTCGAGGAGCCCGCGCGTGATGCCGTTCCCGCGCTCGGCCCGGTCGAGCGTGATGCGGGCGACGCGGTCGCTCACCTCGTATGTGACGGGCTCACCCACCCGGCCCTCGGTCATCGCGAGGACTCTACCTCCGCCCCCCCGCTCTGCCATCCCCAACTCCTCCTCCGTCAGCCCCACGGCTTCGAGGGCTTCCCCAGGGGCGAGGTCGGTTTCCATCCGCACGACGTGGCCGTCGCGGAGCGTCCAGATGACCGCCGCGCGCTGTTCCACCTGGACGTCGCTTCCCACACCGCGGCCGTGGCGGGTCTCGATGACGACCACCCGATCACCCGCATCGATCACGCGTTGCGGCTCGATCTGGAACTCGCTCCAGACACTCGCGACGTCGTCTCCCAGGCGAATCAGGCCGGCGTGACCCTCGTAGACGTCAGGGTTGAACACGCGCCTGCTCATATCGATCACGACATCCGGCGCGAAACGCGCGAGCACTTCACGGTCGCGCGTCGGCCCCGGCGCCTGGCTCATCAAGGCCATGATCTCGCGCACGATCTCCACGTTCTCCTGCGACACCGCCTACCCCCGTTCCTCGGCGGACTCTACATCCGCGATACTCCCGCCGATGCCGAGCGACCGCACCCTCTCGCGCTTCTCGATGGCCTTCCCGGCCTGGGCGGTCCGCGCCAGCGGCAAGCTCAACGTGCCGGTCTACCGGCTCACGCGCGGGCGCGTCGGCAACAAGGTGGGCAACGCGCCCGTGCTGCTGCTCACGACGACGGGTCGCCGCTCCGGCCAGCAGCGCACGGCGCCCGTCGTGTTCGTCCACGACGGCGCCAATGTCGTCGTGATCGGATCGAACGCCGGCAACCACGAGCCCGCCTGGTCGTTCAACCTCAAGGCCAACCCGGACGCCCGGATCGAGATCGGCCCCAAGCGCAGCCAGGTGCGCGCCCGGTTGACCGGCGGCGAGGAGCGCGAGCGGCTCTGGCATGCGATGAACGCGCAGTACGAAGGCTTCGAGGCCTACAAGGCCAAGGCCGGGCGCGACGACATCCCCGTCTTCGCGCTCGAGCCGCGCTAGCCCGGCGCAAACCGCTCCACGGCCTGACCCGAGCGGGTCGTTCGAAGGCCCGCCGCGCGGGTCCGACCGCGGGCTTGAGCCAGGCGCTAGCCTGAGTACATGAGACTGTTTGGCAGTGACAAGACAACGTTGATCGATCCCTCCAGCGCGCTGCCGGGCCGCGAGAGCGAGATCGCCGTCCCCGACCGTCATTTCGTGCTCGGCACGCCGCTGAAGCCCCCGTTCCCGGAGGGCGTCCGTACGGCGATCTTCGGCATGGGCTGCTTCTGGGGCGCAGAGAAGATCTTCTGGGAAGCGGAGGGCGTCTACACGACCGCGGTCGGCTACGCAGGCGGCAGCACACCGAACCCCACCTACGAGGAGGTCTGCAGCGCGCGCACCGGCCATGCCGAGGTCGTGCTCGTCGCCTACGACACCTCGAAGACCAGCTATGAGCAGATGCTGAAGCTGTTCTGGGAGAACCACGACCCGACACAGGGCATGCGCCAGGGCGCGGACGTCGGCACCGGCTACCGCTCGCTGATCCTCTGGGACGGCGCCGATCAGAAGGCGGCCGCGGAAGCTTCGCTGGCGATGTACCAGGAAAAGCTCTCCGCGGAGGGCTACGGGACGATCACCACCGAACTCGAGCAGGGCGGCGAGGCGCACCCGTTCTACTACGCCGAGGACTACCACCAGCAGTATCTGGCGAAGAACCCCGGCGGGTACTGCCCGAACCACTCGACGGGCGTTTCCTGCCCGATCGGGCTCGGCGTTCAGGCGCCGGCCGCGGGAACGCCTTCGGCCTGACCTCGACGATCCTCGCACCGGCCGCAGCGACGCTGCTGGGGCCGGTGCCTCGTCCTCGCACCGCGCGCGCCGGCCGGCCCCTCAGTAGATGCCGCTCGAGCGCCTCGCGCCGCCCTCGCTCCACGACACGAAGCTCCCTGCCAGCCTCAGCGAGCCGGGTGCGATATCGGTCGCCGACGCCGCCATGCGCAGGCCGCGCGCGTCGCTGATCCAGACCTGCAGGACGCCGGGCGTGCTGACGCTCCGGACGATCCACGCGACCGCGGCGTCACGCTTGAGCACGATGTCGGTCGCCGGTCCGTCACCGGTGCGGCGATCGTTGCCCGACCCGACGGACGCACCCGTGGGGACGTCGTGGACGTAGGCACCGTCATAGAGGCTGAGCACGTAGATCTTCCATTCGGTGACGCTGTCTTCGCGAAACAGCGAGTCGTAGGCGACGAGCGTGCCGGAGAGCGTCACGTGGCGCATGTCGCCGCAGGTGCACGGCGACGGCGGGGAACCGAGGAACCTCGGCACATGGCCGTAGACGCACCCCCAGTAGCCGCGTTCGACTTCGCGCCCTTCGAGGTACACCTCCGCCCGCTTGTCGGCGGCCACGATTCGCGGGGCAGCCGGGTGGACACCCGGGGCTCGTCCGGGCGCGCAGCGCGGCGCGGCCACGGCCGACGGCGGCCCAGCGGATGCCACCAGCAGCGCCAGGACGAACGTTGGCACCGCAGCAACGATCCCTGCTCGCGCTCTCACACCGAACCCATCGGCACGCCCCGCCCGTAACGTAACGCCCCCGATCACCCCCGCCGCGCCGCCGCGGCGCGCGCCTCCTCGTGGCTCAAGAACGTCTCGACGTGCGCGAGCCGGCCATCGCGGAACTCGGCCACGAACGCGAGCGCCATCGCCACCGGCGCGCCGCTGCCCACCCCTCGCCCGACCGCGCGCCCGAGCATCAGAACGGCTCCCCCCGGCAGCTCGACGAGCTCCTCGCCCTCCACGGCGAGGCTCTGCCACGTGTCGCGGCTCTCGGCGAAGTAGCGGTCGATGCCCGCGCGCCCGGCGTAGGCTCCGCCGCCGATCGCGCCGGGGAGCGAGGGCATCCAGACGAAGTCCTCGGTGACGAGCGCGGCGAAGCCCTCGACGTCACGCGCGTTGAACGCCGCGAGGCCTCGCCGCACGAGCTCCACGTTCTCGCCCGCCATCAGCCGAAGTGCCCCCAGTGCGCAGCGACGATCAGCAGGAGCAGGAAGGCGATTTCGGCGAGCGTGCTCCCGGATGACGCGGAGAGACCGGGAAGCGCTCGCATCGGCGCAGTATCCCCCCACCGGCTGCGCGCGTGACGCCGAGGACCGCGCCGCTAGCCGACGGTCAGCTGCCAGGTCGTCTGCAACGAGATCCCGCTCGCATAGTGCTCGACCTGGACGATCGTGTGCGCTCCGGGGGCCAGCGGGCGCAGCATCAGCGCGTCGCCGTGGGCGGCGCTGTATCCGCGCGTCCGCCCGGCCACTTTGAGCACGTTCCCCCGCGAGGGCATCGTGAAGCGGAACACGGGGGTGGTGACGGCGTAGGAGGCGGGCGTCACGGGCACGCCGTCGACGCTCACTTCATCGCCCTTGAGCTTGAAGTGGGTGGCACAGGCGGCGAGACGGGCGCGCACGGCGTGGTAGGGCGCAGGCTCGATGGTGGAGCACTCGAAGCCGGGACCCTCCAGGAACAGGTAGCGGCCCGCCGGGATCGTGCAGGTCACGGTCACCGGCGCGTCGTTTTCGTAGGCGTCCTGCAGGAACCACACCTTGGCCGTCTGGCCCTGCGTGAGGCATTTCAGCGGGGCCTTGGGGGCTTCGGTGTAGAGGTGGCCGTGGGCGAGCAGCGACTGCCACTCCGAGACCAGCCACTGGGTGTAGGTCCTCCCGGCGACCCGTTCGCCCGGCGGGACCACGCCGCTCGGGGGCGCCCCGGTGGCGCCGGGGACGACAGCCGCGAGCACGGCCGCGGACACCGAGATCAATGCGATGAGACCCTTCACCTGCGCCCTCCTTGGCCGACGAGGTCGCCAGTCTACCGGCGACGGGTCCTCGGCGGGGGCAGCTGAGCCCCGGCACAGCAACGGCCCCGCCACAAGGACGGGGCCGTCGACTGTCCACCGTTCGCTGCCCTGCGCGCCCGCCCGAGAGCGGGACGCGCAGACCAACGTCTTTGCCTCGCGGCGCGCCCCCTAGGCTCCGGCTCCAGCCGGCTGGACGGCACCACCGCCCGGCTGCCAGCCCGGCGCGTGCGGCCCGCCGAGCGTCGGCACATCTGAGGGGTAGACCTCGTTGCCGTGGATCGCGTGATCGCCGATCTCCAGCTCCTCGTCGGAGAGACGAAGTGGCAGGAAGATCCCGACCAGCTTCAGCAGCAGGAACGTCATGGCCCCGCTGAAGAGGATCACCCACAGGCGCGGCCTCAGCCTGCCAGCGCAGCAGCGTCCAGCTGCCGCCGTGGAAGAGGCTTTCCTTCCCCGGCAGGTTCGCGGCGCCGCCGATGCCGATGTACTCGACCAGCTTCGGGTTCGCGAAGACGCCGACCAGCAACCCGCCGATCAAGCCCGGCGATCCCGTGCGTATAGATCACCCCCAAGGTGTCGTCCACGCTTCGGAACACCGGCGCTCGGCTCAGGAACCGGATCGCCATCCACACGATCGTCGAGGCGATGATCCCGACCCACAGCGCTCCCCAGCCGGTGACGAAACCGGCGCATGGCGTGATCGCCACGAGCCCGGTGATCATGCCGTTGACCGAGCCGATCAGGGACGGCTTGTCGCGGAAGATGTAGTCCCACGCGATCCACACGATCATCGCGACAGCGGTGCACAGGTTCGTGTTGATCACAGCCGCCGACGCGTTCGCGCCCGCGTAGTAGGAGTCACCACCGTTGAAGCCGTTCCAGCCGAGCCACAGCAGACCCGCCCCCGCCATCACCATCAGCAGGTTGTTCGGCGCATCGACCTCGCGATCTCGTTGCAACCGTGGTCCGATCACCGCCGCCGCCACGAAGCCGGAGATCCCGGCCGCGAGATGGATCACGTATCCACCGGAGTAGTCCAGCGCGCCGTGGGCCGCGAAGAAGCCGCCGCCCCAGATCAGGAACGCGTTGACCGTGTACACGAACGTGATCCACAGCAGCACGAACGGGATCCACGCCTTGAAGCTGACCCGCCCGAGGACCGACCCCAACATCAGGATCGGCGTGATCGCCGCGAACACGAACTGGAAATAGACCAGCGAGGCCTCCGGGAAGTGGAACGGCGGCCCTTCCGTGATCGACGGAATGATCGCCTGCCCCTCCTCGGCGCCCGCGGACAGCACGGTCCCCGACTTGCCCCAGAAGGTGTCGAAGAACCCTTTGCCATGGCCGATCGGGGATCCGAAGCCCATCTTGAACCCCCAGCCCACCCATGCGATCAGCACGAGCGAGAAGGCGACGAACGTGAGCATCATGCTGTTGACCGACCAGCGCTTCTGCATGACACCGCCGTACAGAACCGCCAGGCCGGGCAGGCGACATCAGCCCGACGAACGTCGCGGCGGTCATCTGCCACGCGTTGTCACCGGCATTCAGCCAGTGTGGGTATGCAAGCCAGGTACCCATTTGCCTCCGTTCCTACGTTTGCGTTTGGTGGACAGGCGCCGCAAGGCCACGGGGAAACCGGGCACCGGCGACAGTGCCGCATATGCAACCGGGAGCGTCCGGAGGCGGCTAGGGCCAACGTGCCCAAGAGTTCGCGCCCGGCGTTTCGACAGCTGTCGAGACGGGGTCAGAAAGCCCCGCAACGGCGGGGCGGGAGCGCTATTCGGGGCTGCGGAAGGGGAAGCCCGCGTGTTCGCAGGCGACGCGCATCTCGTCCTTCAGGCCCCTGTAGGCGCCGGAGGCGCAGAGCTGCCGCGCGCGTTCCCCGCAGCCCTTGACCTCGGCGGCACCGAGGGTGCTCGGGAACGTCGAGGTCGATGCAGTCCGCGCGGGCGGGCGCCCCGCTCGAGGCCGCGAACACGATCAGCGCGACGGCGGCGACGGCGACGATCGCCGCGACGATGCCGATCACGGTCTTCTCGCGCCGGCCCCAGCGCAGCGGCTCTGAGAGCCGCCGCGCCTGTTCCTGCATCACCATGCCCGAAGGCTAGATGATCAGCTCGCCGCCGGCGCGTCCTGCTCGGAGGCGTCCTGGCCGGCTGCGTCCTCGGGCGCGAACTGCAGCGCCGCCGAGTTGATGCAGTAGCGCTGGCCGTTCGGGCCGGGGCCGTCGTCGAACACGTGTCCGAGGTGGCCGCCGCAGGTGCGGCAGAGGACCTCGGTGCGGCGCATGAAGAGGCTGTTGTCGGGAGCGCAGCTCGACCGCCTCGGCGACGGCGGGCTCGGTGAAGCTGGGCCAGCCGGTGCCCGAGTCGAACTTGGTGTCGCCGCTGAACAGCGTGGCGCCGCAGCCGGCGCACGTGTAGTCGCCGGACTCCTTGTTGTAGGTGTAGTCGCCGGTGAAGGGCGCCTCGGTGCCGGCCCGCCGCAGCACGTCGTACTGCTCGGGCGTGAGCTCCTCGCGCCACTCCTCGTCGGTCTTCACCACACGCTTCTCGTCAGTAGCCATACATAGGTTCTAGCAGCGCGCTTCAAGCCCCCGAATCGGCCTTCCGCGCGCTGCTATCATGATCCTTACGTTCACGTCAAGTTTCTATCTTTTGAGGCTGGGAGGGTTCGCGTGGTGCAGACCGTCGCGAAGCGCACAGGACTGAGGCGGATCGGCGTCAGCGCCGATCACGAGAACTACCGCTGGTGGGCCCTGTCCTGCACGAGCCTCGGGATGCTGCTGGCCGCGACCAACTCGGGCACGCTGATCATCGCGCTGCCCGACCTCGAGCGCTCGCTGCACGCGAGCCTGCTGGCGCTGGTGTGGGTGATCCTCGCCTACCTGATCGCCGCGACCGTGCTCGTGCTGATGGCCGGGCGCCTGAGCGACCTGTTCGGACGCAAGCGCGCCTACGTGGGCGGCTTCGTGCTGTTCGCGCTGGCCTCGCTCGGCGCAGGCTTCTCCTCCGGCGCGACGGAGCTGATCGTCTGGCGCGTGCTGCAGGGCGTCGGCTCGGCGTTCCTGTTCGCGAACGCCGCCGCGCTCGTCACCGACGCCTTCCCGAGGCGCGAACTGGGCCTGGCGATGGGCGCCAACACGATGGTCGCGGCGATCGGCCTCGTGCTCGGCCCGGTGCTCGGCGGCGCGCTCGTCGCGATCTCCTGGCACTGGGTGTTCTGGTTCAACGTCCCGCTCGCGCTCGCCGGCGCGGCCTGGGGCGCGCTCGTCCTGCGCGAGCTCGCGAAACCCGACCTGGTTCGCGGCTACGACGTGCTGGGCACGATGACCTTCATCGCCGGGCTCACCGGCCTCGTGCTCGGCGTCTCCAAGGGCGGGCTCTCCGGCTGGAACAACACGGTCGTCGTCGTCGGCCTCACCGCGGCCGCGGTGCTGCTGCCGGCCTGGGTCGCGATCGAGAAACACTCGCGCGCGCCGATGCTCGACCTCACGATCTTCAAGAACCGGCTCTTCGCCGCCGCGAGCGGCGCCGCCTTCATCAACGGGCTGGCGCGCTTCGCGCTGATGTTCGTGTTCGTCTTCTACTACCAGGGCGCCCAGGGCGACGACCCCGTCCTCGCCGGCGTGAAGCTGATCCCGCTCGCCCTCGGGATGCTGATCGCCTCCCCCCTGGCCGGCATCTACGCCGACCGCCACGGCTCGCGCTCGCTGGCCGCGATCGGGATGGTCGTGAGCGCCGTCGGGCTCGGCCTGATGACGACGCTGGAGGCCGGCAGCCCCTACTGGCAGAGCGCGACGTGGCTGGCCCTCGTCGGGATCGGCTCGGGCATGTTCAACAGCCCCAACACCGCCGCGATGATGGGCACGGTACCCGCCGCACCGCCGCGGCATCGCCGCCGGCGCGCGCACGCTGCTGCAGAACACCGGCGCCGTGCTCTCGATCGCCTTCGTGATGGCGGTCGTGACCTCGGGAATTCCCAAAGCGACGCTGTTCGCGATCTTCTCCGGCCTCGCCACGGGCCTCTCCCCCGCGCGACTGGACCCCTTCATCCACAACATGCACGTCGCGCTCTGGGCGCTCGCGATCGTCTCGCTGATCGGCGCCGGCGTGTGCCTGCTGCGGCCCGCGCACGCGGAAGCCCTCGACGACGAGGAGGAGCCGTTCGCGGAACTCCTCGCCGAGGACGAAGCGCTGGCGGCGGAGTCGGTGGCGGTCTGATGCCCGCGCGCAAGAAGGGCGAGCGAGACGCTGCGGATCGGCGACGTCGCGCGCCTGGTCGGCACCACCCCGCGGACGATCCGCTACTACGAGGAAATGGGCCTGCTGCCCGAGGGCGGGCGGACGGCCCTCGGGCGGACACCGCCTCTACACCGACGAGGAGGTCGCGCGGCTGCAGGAGGTGATGCGCCTGAAAGAGCTGCTCGGGCTGACCCTCGAGGAGCTCAAGGAGCTGCTGGCCGTCGAGGAGGCGCGCGCCGAGGTGCGCGCCGAGCTGCGCCGCGAGAACGTGGCGCCCGCGCGCCGCCGCGAGCTGCTCGTCGAGGCGGGCGGGCACATCGACCGCCAGCTCGAGCTGGTCCGCCACCGCGCCGCCGAGCTGGCGAAGCTGCAGGAGGAGCTGAGCGAGACGCGCAAGCGCGTGCGCCGCAAGATCCGCGAGCTGGACGCGCAGAGCGAGGGCTCCTTCCCGCCGGCGGAGCCCGTCAAGGGCGCCTCCTGAGCGCCACCGCCCTGCTCACAGCGATCCGCTAGGCGTTAGGCTCGCCCGCGATGAGCGAGGCGCATCCGCAGCCGAGCCCCGAGGGCGTACCCGGCGCCGTCACCGACCCCTACGCGCATCCTCGGCCACGATCTCATCTACCCCGGCCACAGCGCCGATGCCGGTCAACGCCTATCTCGCGCGGCCCGTCGAGGAAGGAGCGCGCGCCGGGCTGATCGTGATCCACGAGGCAGGCGGCCTCGGCGAGCACATCCGCGACGTCGTCAACCGCTTCGCGAACATCGGCTACGTCGCCCTCGGCGTCGACCTCTACACGCGCGAAGGCGGCCCGCCGACGCCGGGCGACTGGGAGGCGATCTTCGCGCGCCTGTTCTCGATGCCCGACGAGCGCGTGCTCGGCGACCTCGACGGCGCCGCCGACCTGCTGCGCGCCCGCGAGGACGCGACCGGCAAGGTCGGCTGCATCGGCTTCTGCATGGGCGGGCGCTACACGCTGCTGTTCGCGACCGCGCGCACGCAGCTCGACGCCGCGGTCGACTGCTGGGGCGGCTTCATCGACCGCGCCACCCACGAGGAGCGCTCGACGCCCGAGCGCCCGACCCCGCCGCTGGAGCTGGCGCCGCAGCTCTCCTGCCCGCTCTACGCCGCCTTCGGCGCCGAGGACCAGAACCCCTCGCCCGCGCTGGCCGGGCCGCTGACCGAGGCGGCCGCGCAAGAGCGGCCAGCAGGTCGAGGCCGAGGTCTACGAGGACGCGGGCCACGCGTTCTTCGCCGACTACCGGCCCTCCTACCGCCCCGAGCCGGCGCACCGGCTCTGGGAGCACGTCGTGCCGTTCCTGGACGGCAACCTGCGTCCGTCCTGGACCGAGCGCCCCGGGCGCCCGCGGCCTTCATATAGTGGGGCGCATCCAGCGCCGCACGGGAGGCCCGTGCGGACGCGAGAGGAGGTCTCGAGTGGAGCGCAAGTGGTGGACGCTGATCGCGGTCTCGGTCGCGATCTTCATGCTGCTCCTCGACATCACCGTCGTCAACGTGGCGCTGCCGGACATCCAGCGCTCGCTGCACTCGAGCTTCAGCGACCTGCAGTGGGTCGTGAACGCCTACTCGCTGACGCTGGCGGCGTTCCTGCTCACCGCCGGCTCGCTCGCCGACCTCGTCGGGCGCCGCCGCGTGTTCGTGCTCGGCCTGATCGTCTTCACCGCCGCCTCCGCGGCCTGCGGGCTGTCGAGCTCGCCGCTTGCGCTGAACCTCTTCCGCGCGGTCCAGGGCACCGGCGGGGCGATGATGTTCGCGACCTCGCTGGCGCTGATCGCCTCCGCCTTCCACGGCCCCGAGCGCGGGCTCGCGTTCGGCATCTACGGCGGCGTGATCGGCGCCGCCGTCGCGGTCGGCCCGGTCATCGGCGGCGTGATCACCCAGGGCATCGGCTGGGAATGGATCTTCTTCGTCAACGTGCCGATCGGCATCGCCGCCGTCTTCCTGACGCTGAGCCAGGTGCAGGAGTCGCGCGACCCGAACGCGCGCGGGGTCGACTGGATCGGCCTCGTGACCTTCTCGGGCGCGCTGTTCATGCTCGTGCTTCGCGCTGATCAAGGGCAACGAAAAGGGCTGGGGCTCGACCGAGATCGTCTCGCTGCTCGTCGGCCTCGGTCGTGCTGTTCGCGATCTTCCTGATCGCCGAGCTGCGCCAGGAGCGCCCGATGCTCGACCTCTCGCTGTTCAAAAAGCCGGCCTTCACGGGCGCGAGCCTCGTCGCGCTCGCGATCTCCTCCTCGATGTTCTCGATGTTCCTCTACCTCACCCTCTACATCCAGGACGTCCTCGGCTACGACCCGCTGCAGGCGGGCCTGCGCTTCCTGCCGATCACGCTGATCTCGTTCTTCGTCGCGCCGATCTCCGGGAAACTGTCCGTGTCGGTGCCGATCCGGCTGCTGATCGGCTGCGGCCTGCTGCTCGTCAGCGGCGGCCTGCTGAGCATGACCGCGATCGACGCGAGCTCCGGGTGGACGACGCTGATCCCGGGCTTCCTGCTCGCCGGCGCGGGCATCGGCATGATCAACCCGCCGCTCGCCTCGACCGCCGTCGGCGTCGTGCACCACTCGCGCAGCGGCATGGCCTCGGGCATCAACAACACCTTCCGCCAGGTCGGGATCGCGACCGGCGTCGCCGGGCTCGGCGCCGTCTTCCAGCACGAGATCGCGACCAAGACGACGCGCGCGCTCGCGACGCAGCGGCCCGCTCGCACATCGTCTCGTCTCGGCGCCGGCGGTTCACCAGGCGCTCGTCTCCGGCGGCGTGCGCCCGATCGCCGAACGGCTCCCGGCCCCGGCGCACGCCGCGCTGATCCACGCCTACCGCGTCGGCTTCACCGGCGCGCTCACCTCGATCCTGCTGATCGCCTCGGGCATCGCGCTGCTCGGCGCGATCGCCGCGTTCGCCCTGATCCGCAGCCGCGACTTCGTCGCCTCCGTACGAGCCGGGCACCGAGGGCGAGGCGCAGCCGGCGACCTGTCGCGCGGCCTGACGGCTGCACGTTCGTCTAGCGGCGAGCTCTCGCGACCGCTCTCGCCGCGGCCGTCGTAGCCCGGGCAGCTGAGCACCGGAACCCGCGGGTAGCGCGGATACGCTGGGTCCTCACGGGAGCGACGGCACAGCGAGAAGCTGGAGCCGCGCGTGTTCCGGACGATCTGCTGATGGGTGCAGCGGTCGCAGAGCCCCGCGCCGACGCCGCCGGCGGTGCTGGGATGGCTGCGGATCGGGCACGCATCCAGATTACGGACGGACGCGCCGCCGCCGTGCGATAATCGTTGACTGCACAACTATGACCACGTTCTATCGACTGCTCGGCTTCCTGCGTCCCTACCGGCGCGGCGTCGCGCGTCTCCGCAGCGCTCGCCTGCTTCGCGATGGTCATGACGGTGCTGATCCCCTACCTCACCGGGCTCGCGGTGGAAGCGATCCAGCACGGGGCCACGCACGCGCAGCTGCACGAGTACGTCACGCGCTCGCACGACCGCCACGAGCTCGTGACGCTCGCGATCGTGATCGTCGCGGCCGTGCTCGTCCGCTGGGGGCTCACGTACTGGCGGCGGATGATCGCCGGGCGCGTCTCGCTCGGGATCGAGTTCGACCTGCGCGAGCTGCATCTACAGCCACCTGCAGCGCCTCGAGCTCGGCTTCTTCGACCGCCAGCAGACCGGGCAGCTGATGTCGCGCGCGACCGTCGACCTGCAGGCCGTGCGCTTCTTCCTCGGCTACGGGCTCGTGTTCATCCTGCAGGCGGGGCTGACGATCGTGCTCGCCGGCATCGCGATGCTCGCGATCGAACCCGAAGCTCGCGCGTGATCGCGCTGATCCCCGTCCCGTTCGTCGTGCGTGATCTCCCAGCGCTACGGGCGCAGCGCGCGCCCGGCGATCCAGGAGGTCCAGCAGCGCATCGGCGAGCTGACCGCGGACGCCGAGGAGAACATCTCCGGGGTGCGCGTCGTGAAGTCCTTCGCGCGCGAGTCGCACCAGCTCGAGCGCTTCCGCCACAGCGTCGCGCGCGTGTTCGACCAGTCGATGGTCGCCACGCGGCTGGAGGCGAAGTACAACCCGGTGATCGGCTTCCTGCCCCAGCTCGGCCTCGCCGCCGTACTGCTGATCGGCGGCGAAGCCGTGATCCACGCGCACCTGAGCCTCGGCCAGTTCACGCAGTTCTACCTCTACCTGAACATGCTGATCGGGCCGATGCGCTCGCTCGGCGTGACGCTCGGCCTCGCCCAGCGCGCCACCGCCTCGGGCGCCCGCATCTTCCAGGTGCTCGACCGCGACCCGCGGATCGTCGAGCGCACGGACGCCGCAGCCGCTGCCCCCCGGCAACGGCCACGTGCAGCTGCGCGGACGTGACGCTCCGCTACGACGAAAGCGACGAGTTCGGCGCGCGTACGTGCACGCCGGCGGCCGCGAGCGCCGCGATGCAGCTCGAAGAGGCAGTCCGCCAACGGCGCCGGAGCGGGCCGGGGTCGAGCCACCCGCGCGGCGCTCTGCGACGTCGACCTCGACGTCGCCGGCCGGGACCACCGTGGCCCTGGTCGGCGGCACCGGCTCGGGCAAGTCGAGCCTCGTCTCGCTGATCTCGCGCCTGTACGACGCGAGCGAGGGCGAGGTGCTGCTCGACGGCGCCGACGTGCGCGACCTGCAGCTGCGCCCGCTGCGCCAGGCGGTGGCGATCGTCAGCGACGACCCGTTCCTGTTCTCGGCCACGGTCGCCGAGAACATCGCCTACGGACGGCCCGACGCCTCACGCGAGGAGATCGAAGCGGCCGCCCGCCGCGCGCAGGCCGACGGCTTCATCGCGGCGCTGCCGCAGGGCTATGACACCCGCGTCGGCGAGCGCGGGCTCTCGCTCTCGGGAGGCCAGCGCCAGCGGATCGCGATCGCCCGCGCGCTGGTCGCCGACCCGCGCGTGCTGATCCTCGACGACGCGACCAGCTCGGTGGACGCCTCGACCGAGCAGGAGATCAAGCTCGCCCTCGACGAGGCGATGGCCGGGCGCACCACGTTCGTGATCGCCCACCGGCTCTCGACGATCTCGCTCGCCGATGAGATCGTCGTGCTCGACCACGGCCGCGATCGATCGCCCACGGCGACCACGACGAAGCTGCTCGAGGCCTCCGAGCTCTACCGCGAGATCGTCGAGAAGGGCCTGCCCGACCAGGTGTTCATGACGCGCAAGCCGCTCGAGCCGGAGGTGAGCGGCCTGTGAGCCCGATGGTCGGACGCGGACCGGGCCCGCAGTGGGACGGCGCGCGCGCCGCGCGGGGCACGCGCGGGCGCAGCCTGCGCGGCCTGCTGCGCCTCGTGCAAGCCCTACCGCCGGCAGGCGTTCGCGATGCTCGTCGCGCTCGTCGTCGGCACCGCGGCGACGCTCGCGCCGCCCCTGCTCGCCAGGGCCGCGATCGACGAAGGCATCGAAAAGGGCGACTCCAAAGCGCTCGTTCGTCGTCGTCATCGCCGTTCCTGGTCTCGGCGCTGCTCGTGTGGCTGATGACCTACCTGCAGACCTACCTCGTCGGCTGGGTCGGCCAGCGCGCGCTCGCCGACCTGCGCCTGCAGATCTTCGAGCACCTGCAGTCGCTGCCGATCGGCTTCTACGAGAGCCGCCCGGCGGGCGTGCTGATCTCGCGCATGACCAACGACGTCGAGGCGCTCGACAGCCTCGTGACCGACTCGGTCGTGACGCTGTTCCAGTCCGGGCTGACCCTGATCGGGACGATCGGGATCCTGCATCTACCTCGACCTCAAGCTCGCGCTGCTCACGTTCCTGGTGCTGCCGCTGCTGCTGGCCGGCTCGCTGTGGTTCCGGATCGTCTCGGCCGGCGCGTTCCGCCGCACCCGCGAGACGATCGGCGCGATCACCGGCGATCTGCAGGAGAGCCTCTCGGGCGTGCGGGTCGTGCGCAGCTTCGCCCAGGAGCGCGCCCACGAAGACCGCTTCACCGCGCTGAACGGCGACAACCAGGACGCCAACATGCGTGACCGTCAAGCTGAACGCCGCGTACTTCCCGAGCGTCGAAATGCTGTCCGGGCTCGCGGTCGCGGCGATCGTCGTCTACGGCGGGCTGCAGGCGATCGAAGGCCACGTCACCGTCGGCACGGTGGTCGCGTTCGTGGCCGCGCTCTCGAACCTGTTCGAACCGATCCAGCAGCTCTCGCAGCTGTACGCGACCTACCAGTCCGGCATGGCCGCGCTCGAGAAGATCTTCCAGCTGCTCGACGTCCGCCCGACGCTGACCGACCGCACGGACGCGATCGAGCTCGCCGCGGATCCGCGGCGAGGTCACCTTCGACGACGTCTCCTTCGCCTACGCGCAGCGCCGCGGCGACGAGGACGCGCCGCCGGTCTTCGCGCTCGAGCACGTGAGCCTCGACGATCCCGCCCGGCCAGACGGTCGCGCTGGTCGGCGCCACCGGCGCGGGCAAGTCGACGATGGCGAAGCTCGTCGCCCGCTTCTACGACCCGACCTCCGGACGCGTGCTCGTCGACGGCCACGACCTGCGCGACGTCTCGAGCCGCTCGCTGCGCTCGCAGATGGGGATCGTGCCCCAGGAGGCGTTCCTGTTCTCCGGGCACGGTCGCCGAGAACATCGCGTTCGGGCGTCCCGACGCCACCGCCGAGCAGATCCGCGAGGCGGCCGCGACCGTCGGCGCGGAGGAGTTCATCTCCGAGCTGCCGCGCGGCTACGACACCGAAGTCGGCGAGCGCGGCGCGCAGCTGTCCGCCGGTCAGCGCCAGCTGATCGCCTTCGCCCGCGCACTGATCGCCGACCCGCGCATCCTCGTGCTCGACGAGGCGACCTCGAACGTCGACCTCCACTCCGAGGCGCAAGATCGAGAAGGGCCTGCGCCGCCTGCTCGCCGGGCGCACCGCGATCGTGATCGCGCACCGTCTCTCGACGATCCGCCAGGCCGGCCGCATCGTCGTGCTCGAGCACGGCCAGATCGCCGAGCAGGGCACCCACGACGAGCTGATCGCGGCCGAAGGCCGCTACTACGAGCTGTACCGCGACTGGGCCACTCAGGCCGCGGCGTAGCCGCGACTAGCTCGCTTCAGCGAGCGCCGGCTCGCTGTCGGCGATGAAGTCGAGCAGCACCTCGAGGAAGCACTCCGGCTCGTCCAGCATCGGGAAGTGGCCCGAGCGCTCGAGCACCTCGAGCCGGCTGCTCGGCAGCCGCGCGTGCGCGGCGCGGCCGTGGGCGACCGGGATGATCGAGTCCCGCTCGCCCCAGATCAGCAGCATCGGCATGCGCTCGGCGAGGTACAGGCGGTTGGTGGCGTCGACGCGCTGGCCCGCGGGATCCACGACCGCGCGCAGCGTGTGCAGGAAGGCCGCGCGGCTCGCCGCGTCGGAGAGCGTGTTGTGACCGCGCGCCATCTGCTCGAGGTCCGTGCCGAGGCGCAGGCCGACGCGGTCCGAGCGCGCCGCCGACGCGGGCGCCGAGCCCCGAGCAGCCGCGAGGCGGCGAGCACCGGCAGCACCAGCTCGGAGCCGGGCAGCGACGCGGCGCGCAGCAGCAGGCTCACCTCGCGGCCGAGCCCGCCGCTGTCGACCAGCACGAGCCGTTCGCACATCTCCGGGAACTGGTAGGAGAACTGCATCGCGATCCCGCCGCCGAGCGAGTGGCCGACCAGCGTCGCGCGCTCGTGCCCGAGCGCCAGCAGCATGTCGCGGACGCAGCAGGCGTGCGCGCCGAGCGAGTAGTCGCCCTTCGGCTTGTCTGAGGAGCCATGACCGGGCAGGTCGGGCGCGATCACCGTATGCGAGCGCGCGAGCCCCGGCATCACCCGCTCCCAGACGCCGGAGTCGGAGGTGATGCCATGGATCAGGACGATCGGCGGCCCCTCCCCCGCGACGCGGTAGGCGAGGCGGTCGCCGTGAAGCGTGACCTGGCGGCGCTGGGGTCTGCGCCTCATCACCGTCTGCCCCTTGCCGGCCGCTGTGTGCTCATGCCCCATATATCTACCCCCCGCAGCGGCGGCGACACGGACCCTTGCGTGGAACAGGGATTTCCGGATAGGTTCGGGCGCACGGCATCGATTCGGGAGAGACGATGTTTTGGAAGGGTAACCGGCCGGCGCTCCGCACCGGCCTCGGGAAGGGTAACCGGCCGGCGCTCCGTGCCGGCCTCGGGAGGCATGGGGTCTCGCGCGCGCAGGCGCGCCGCGACCGCGAATGGCGGCGGTTCGTTCGCGATCTGACCGAGCCGGCGCGCCAGCTCTCGCCGGCTGAGGACGAGCGCATGCGGGCCTTCCTCGAGAGCCACGCCGAGCGCGAGCATCGACCTGAGCCGCCCGCCGAGCGCGCCGCCTAGGCGCGCTGGGCCGCCACGCTCATCCTCCGATGCAGATCGCGCAGGGCAGGTTTTCCTTGACGTCCTGGAGCGCGGTGAAGGCCAGCTTTTTGGCGCCCGCGTGCGTCTCGACGCCGTAACCGCCGCCTTCGGTGCCGTCGCGATACCCGTAGAACGTCACGCCCTTGACGTACCCCGTGCTCCGGGCCCAGAGGGAGAACTGGAAGATCGCCCAGGCCTGTTCGAGTTCGGTGTACTGGAGGCTGTCGCCGGTCGGGCCTTTGGTGGGGAAGCCGACCTCGGTGATGTAGACCGGCTTCTGCGAGGAGTTGTGCGCCGCTTCGACGAGGCGCCGGTTGCCGAGGATCGCGCTCGAGCGCGATCCGGTGCCGCCGTAGGGGTGGCTTGTGACCCCGTCGACGTCGGCGAGCGCGGTCGTGTCCTTCGACCACGCTTCACCCCACGCGTTCGAGGAGTCGTGGCCGCCGTCCCAGGAGGCGAGCTCCAGCGGTCGGGCGCCGCCGAAGTTGGCCACCAGCGCTTCGTGGACTTCGATCAGCAGGTGCGCGTAGCTTTCGCGGTTGGCCGAGGATTCCGAGCTGCTTCCCCAGAACCAGCTGCCGCCCGGCTCGTTCAGCACCTCGACCGCGTAGACGTGCGGGTTCGCCTTGACGAAGTTGACGACCTTTTCGATGTAGGCGGCGTGATTGAGCCCGCTCACGCCTGAGGACGAGTACGGGCCGGCCTCGTCGGCGATCACTTTCAGACCCACCGCTTCCCACGGGGTCAGCTTGGGCGGCGTGTCGAGCCTCACGACGGTGCCGAGGTGCTTGAGGTCGCCAGGTTCGCTGCTGCCCCAGTAGCCCGCGTTGACGCCCACGAAGAAGCTGCCCGGGGTTTCTTCCAGCGGCGGTTCTTCGGGCGTTTCTTCTTTGACGGGCGGTTCTTCGACGGGCGGTTCTTCAGGCGGTTTTTCTTTTTTCGGCCGTTCTTTTTTCGGCGGTTCTTCCTTGGGCGGTTCTTCTTTGGGCGGTTCTTCGCCCGGTTTGCCCGTTTTGCGACCGGGGAATGCGATGTTGACCGTGTCCGACCATTCGCGCCCTTCGACGGAGCGCACGCGGTAGCTGACCGTTTCGCCGGGGTGTGCTTCGGGCGTGTAGGACGTTCCTTCGACGCGGACGCTGCCGAGGCGCTGGCCGCCCGTTTCTTCCTGCACGCGGTAGACCCCGGCCGAGCCGGCAGGGGTCCAATTCAGTGTTTTGCCGGCCACCGAAAGATTCGGCACCAGCACAAGTGCTGTGAGCAGCGCGGCGATCATGCCGGACTAGACCTCCCGGCGCACGGCGCGACTGCTGTCGAACCAGGCGCCCCTCTCGGAGAGCTATGACGTTCCGTCGTACCTCAGAAGTGGGCAGATAAGCACATCGCTACCCAGACCTCCGCTAATTGGTCGTTACGAAACGAAGAAACACCCGCAATTTGCGGGCACAAATTGTCCGCGTTCGGACGTTTCGGGCCCTCTCGGCGTAGAAAAAGCGGCTGATTTCGCTCAGTCGAGGCTCGCCAGAACGGCCTCTGCCTCGGCTGCCGCCGCGACCGCAGCGGGATCGTGCACGCGCTCGGCCCCCTCGACCGCGCGCGCCGCGGCATCCCGCGCGGCCGCCGTGTCGCCCTCGCGAAGCCAGGCGGCGGCAAGCCTCGCGTTGGCCTGCACCGATTGCGGAAGCAGGCCCGCGCGCTCGCACACGCGCAGCGCCTCGAGCAGCGTGGCGCGCGCGGCCGCGCCGTCGCCGCTCTGCTCCTCGGCCGCGGCCAGCCCCATCAGCGCCGCGGCCGCCACCTCCGACCAGCCGGCCTGCTCCGCGAGCTCGCGCGGCGGACTCGAACAGCCCGCACGCCGTCTCGAGGGCGCCCTCGTGCATGCGCAGGCGCCCGCGCAGCACGTTCGGAACGCAGAGCTTGCCGACGAGCCCCTCGCGTTCGGCGAGCTCGGCGCTGGCCTCGGCGGCGCGCTGGGCCTCCTCCCACTCGCCGCGCTCGAAGGCCAGCTGCCCGAGCGCCGCGTGCAGCTCGATCTGCGCCGGGACGTCGCCGATTCGCTCGGCCAGCGCAAGCGCCTCGCCGTAGCGCGCGCGGGCGCCCTCGTGGTCGCCCTCGGTGTGCTCGAGGTTGTGCCCGAGCGCCTGCAGCGCGAGCACCGTCTCCGACGCGTCCGACTCCCGCGCCAGCGCGACCGCACGCTCGAGGTTCTCGCGCGCCTTCGCGGCGTCGCCGATGCGTCCGAACACACGACCGAAGATCCCGTGCGCCCGGCTTGCCGCCCTCGCCTCGCCGAGCGCCTCCGCGAGGCGCAGGGCCTTCTCGGCCGCGTAGATCGCGAGCATGTTGTCCCCGACCTGGACATACAGCCAGGCCGCGTCCTCGTAGAGCCGCACGAGCGTCAGTGACGGCTCACGGTCCTTGATCAGGTTGATGCCCTGCTGGTGATGCTCGATCGCGCGCTTGCGCTCGCCCTTGTGCGCGAACGCCGCGCCGATCTTGCGGTGCAGCTCGGCGACATGGACCTCCTCGCCCTGGCGGCCCTGGTACTCCAGGCAGCTCTCCCAGGCCTCGATCGCAGGCTCGACGCGTCCGAGGCGCAGCGCGACGTCCCCGGTCTTCTCGGCGATGCGCTGGGCGGCGGCCTCGTCCTCCCCCGCGAGCGCCGCGGCGGCGCCGTAGTGGCCCAGCGCCTCGTGGTTGGAGTACAGAGAGGCCGCCGCGTCCCCGGCGGCCTCGCCGTAGCGCAGCGCGCTGTCGCGCAGGGACTCCTGCTCGGAGGCGGGCAGGTGGGCCTCCGCCGCGTACGCCGCCGAGCGGGCGTAGTGCTCGGCGACCACCGCACTCGAACCCTCGCCGCCGCCCGGCCCGTCGAGGATGAAAGCGGCGACCTCGGCATGGCGGCGCGCGCGCGCGGCGCGCGGAAGCATCTCGTAGGCGACGTCGCGTATCAGGACGTGCTTGAACGCGAGCCGGCGGGAGCCGGCGTCCTCGGCGACCTCGGCGGGAACGAGGATGCCGCGTTCGAGCAGGGCAGCCACCGTCTCCTCGAGCTGCGCGCGCGTCATCCCGGCCAGCGGCTCAAGCGCGGACTCGGAGAAGGTGCGGCCGAGGACAGCGGCGTCGGCGACCAGCTGGCGCTCGGCGGGCTCGAGCGAGTCGAGCCGCGCGGCAAGCAGGCCTTGGACGGTGTCGGGAAGCTCGGCGCTCGCGGCGCCGTCCTCGGCGATCCGCTGCACCATGGCCTCGGCGAACAGCGGGTTGCCACCCGAGCGCTCAGCCAGCTCAGCCGGACGGTCCGCCTCGGCGCCGGCCGCTGCGAGCAGCGACTCGACGAGACGGCGGGCGTCTTCGGCGGGGAGCGGTTCGAGGAACGTCGTCGACACCGTGCGCCGCACGACGCTCCACTCCGGCCGGCGCTCGAGCAGGTCATCGCGCGCGAGACACAGCTGCATCACGGGCGCCCGCAGCCAGCGCGAGAGGTATTCGATCAGGTCGAGCGAGCCCTCATCCGCCCAGTGGATGTCCTCCCAGGCGAGCACGACGGGCCGCTCGCGCGCGAGCGCCTCGACCACGGCTCGCACCGAGCCGAAGAAGCCCTCGCGCGCGCTCTGCTGGTCTTCGGCCGAGGCCGCCGAGCCTCCCTCCCCGGCGCCGAACAGGCGCGCGAGCTGCGCGACCCGCCTGTCTGCCTCGACGGCGCCTTCGCGCTCGGCGAGCAACGGCGCCAGCCGCTCTGCAAGCTTCGCGCGCGCGGTCGCGGAGTCGTCGCCCTCGGAGATCGAGCAGGCGCCCTGGAGCATCTCGATCAGCGGCCCGTAGGAGCCGCTCTGGCCGAAGGCGCTGCAGCGCCCGCTCAGCAGCAGCGGCAGCGTCTCGCGAGCGGCGAGCCCGAGCTCGAACTCCAGCATCAGGCGCGACTTGCCGACGCCCGCCTGGCCGATCAGCGTCAGCAGATGCGCGCCGCCCTCCCTCGAGACGCGGTCGAGCGCGGCGTCCAGGCGGGCCAGCTCCTCCGCACGGCCGATCAAGGGCGTGGCCCTGCTCATCCCCTGCGTGGCGTGCACGTCGTCGCCGAGCTCCACCGCCTGCCATGCCGGCACCGGCTCGGACTTGCCCTTGAGCTCGAGCGGCTCGATCGGGCGGTACACGATCTCGGCTGCGCTCAGACGGCGCGTGCGCTCGCCGACGAGGACGCCGCCGACCGGCGCCGCCGCCTGCAGGCGCGCAGCGACATTGACCACATCGCCGACGACCGTGTACGCGCCGCCGATGTGCCCGGCCAGAACCTCGCCCGTGTTCACCCCCACCCGCAGCTCCGGCTCCATCCCGAAGCGCGCGCCCAGCTCCTCGCGCAGCGCCTCCATCGCAGCCTGCATTCCGAGCGCGGCGCGCACCGCGCGCGCCGGGTCGTCCTCGTGAGCGACCGGGGCGCCGAAGACCGCCATCACGTTGTCGCCGATGAACTTGTCCACCCGTCCGCCGTAGCGGTCCACCTCGGCGGCGAGACGGGTCAGGCAGCGCTCCACAAGCGCCTTGACGGTCTCGTGATCCAGGCGCTCCGAGATAGATGTGTAGCCCGACAGGTCGGCGAACAGGACCGTCACCATGCGGCGCTCCTCGGTGTCGGTCGGCGCGCTCTCGGCGGCCCGGCCTCGGGTGGCGAGATCCGTCCGCGAGCGCGGTCCCGCAGCTCCCGCAGAAGTTCGCGCCGCTGGGCGCCTCCGCCCCGCAGTTCGGACACAGCCGCGGCAGCGGCTTGCCGCAGGACATGCAGAACGAAGCCCCCTCCGGGTTCGCGGCCTGGCAGGCGGCGCAGGTGACCTCGACGCTCACCGCCCGGCTCCTGCGAGTGCCCGCACGGCCGCCAGCGAGGCGGCGAGGTCACCGTCGTTCGCGTCCATCATCGACCGACGGGCGAGCTCGCCCAGGACGGTCTGCGGCTTGTCCATGCACGCCAGTATCCCCGAGCGCCGGGCACATCGGCCCGTCGCGATGCTGGTGTGCGATGCAGCCCGACCCGCGGCCTTCCCGCGATGGCGCGGGTCTGGGGGGAGTTCCTCACGGCCTGGAGCAGTTACGCGATCATCGGCAAGGAGTTCGGCGCTTTTGGACCCGGCGTGGGGGTCTACACGGCTCGCCGCACGGCGGGATACTGGCTGGGTGATGTCTGGGGAGTTGACCGCCGCCGGCCCGCTGGATGGGACGCGCCAGCTGCATCGCCTTTTGAACAGCCGCGACCTGAACGCGGTGACGGACCTGTTCGCTCCGGGCTCCATCTGGGATGCCTCGCGATGGGGCCTGGGATCCCACGAGGCTCCGGCCTCGCTGCGACGATTCCTTCAGGACTGGATCGGCAGCTTTGATGTCTATGAACTTGCGCTTGAGGAGATCCAGGACCTGGGGAACGGCATCGTCTTCGCGGTGTTCTTCCATGCAGCTGATCTGCAAGGCGGCGGAGGGTCCCTGCGAGTGCGTTCCTGGGCGGTCTTGGACTGGCGAGCAGGGCATCTCGTAGGGCTTACGTCTTATCGGGACGTGGACGAGGCTCGTGCTGCCGGCGAGCGCCTCGCCCACGAACGGTGGTAGGCGTTGTCGGAGGAGCAACTGCATGCCATCGTTGACCGGGCGCGGCGGACCTTCAGAGCACAGGCGTGCTCGATCCTGGTACACGAGCCCGAGGGCCGCTTGCTCGTGTTCGCTGCGATGTCCGGTGAGGGAGCCGAGTCGCTCTGGGCAACCGAGTCGCTCATCGGCGTAAAGATCCCGGACAGCACCGGGGTTGCAGGCTGGGTACTCGCGACCCGTGAGCCGCTCGTGCTCGAGGACGTAGCCCAAGACCGGCGGTTCGCGGAGGACGTCGCTGAAACCATCGGTTACGTACCGAGACGACTGATGGCGATGCCCCTGCTGCTCGAAGACCGCGTGCTCGGTGTGCTCGAGGTCCTCGATTGTCCCGAGCAGAAGAGGTTCACCGAGACAGGTCAGCTCCGCGACTTCGCCGACGAGGCCGCGCGTGCCCTCGGCGACCTCGGCCTTCGCGATTAGGCGATGGCAGGAGAACGTGGAGCTAGTCCGCGATACGACCGTGCCGCATGACACACAGGCGGGGCTGCGTGGTTGCAATGCTCGATCGCGACTGACCACACCAAGAAGGGGGTAGACGAATGAGACTGTCCTGGAACATCACGCGAAGCCGTGCGGCTCCCATTCTCACCGGAGCGGCCGTGTCCGTTCTCGTCGTGCCGGCGACGGCGCTTGCCGGCGGGTTCTCCGCGCCGAATGGCCTTCACCACCGAGCCGCGACCGGCTCTGCGGGCTCCGCTGGCGCCGTGATTCTCTTCGCGGTTATCGCCGTAGCCGTCCTGGCCGTCGCGATTCTTTCCCGGATCGGAGCCGAGCGCAAAAGCGCCCAGCCTCCGGCAGATCGCATCGAGCCAGCCGGTATCGCTTCCTGACAGCGGGCGCTGGGTTTGGCGCGCGGCGAGTGAATGGCACCGCGCGCCACAGTCGTCTAGCCCTCGGTAGCCTCCGGGCTTGAGGAGTAGACGATGTCGCAGAAGAACGTGAAGGCGTTGCAGTCCGTCTACGCGCGGTGGGCCATTGGCGACTTCTGGACGCCGGAAATCTTCCATCCCGACGTTGAGGTGCTGTGGGCCAGGCCGATGCCCGATGCCAAGAGGGCGGCCCGCGGTCTCCCCGAACTCGCTGCTGGAATGCGGAACTACCTGGCGGCGTGGGACGACGCCAGATGGGAAGCCGACAAGTTCATCGAGGTTCAGGGAGGACGTGTCCTGGTGTTGCTGACCGCGCGTGGCCGAGGTAAGGGCAGCAGGGTAGATGTGCAGGCGCGCTGGGCACAGCTGTGGACGTTCCACGAAGGGAAGGCAACCCGGCTGGAAGGGTTTGTCGATCAGGCCGAAGCCCTCAAGGCCGTGGGGCTGGAGGAGTAGGGGATGTCGCAGGAGAACTGGTGATCGTGCGCGGGCTGTTTGACGATCTCACCCGAGGCGACCTGGCCTCCACAGAAGCGCGCCTCACCGCAGGGGTTGAGTGGGACACGAACGCTCGTGGCGCCGACGGTTCCGTCGTCTATGGGCGTGAAGCGGCCATCACAGTGATCCATGAGTGGCTCGACGCTTGGGAGGACGCGAGCTTTGAGGTTTTGGACGTGCGGAGCGCGGGCGATCAGTTTGCGGGACGCGCACGCCAGCATGCACGCGGCAAGGGCAGCGGGCATCACGGGTGACGTTGATGCGTTCGCGACCTACGAGTTTGTCGACGGCAAGATCGCAGCGTACCGAGAGTATTCGACCTGGTCCGAAGCCCTCAGAGCCGTGGGGCTCGCGGAGTAGGTCGGGCCGACAGGTCATTGTGTGGCCTCGGGCCGCCGGTTGCGGTCAAGGTGCAGCTTTGGCCCGCGGCCTCTCTCAGAACGCGAAACGCCCCGTAAACACGGGGCGCCAGCAAGCTCCGGGACAGGGACTCGAACCCCAAATTCGACATCCAGAGTGTCGCGTGTTGCCAATTACACCATCCCGGAAGGCGCGTCCCAAGGATAGTCGAGGCGCCCGTCGCGACCAGCCCTGACGGGCTACAGCGAGGCGGGGTGCGCGTTCGGGGCGAAGTAGGCGGTGATCGCCTCCTCGAGTCCCGGGTCGAGCACGAGCAGGACCTCGTCGCCCTCCTCGATCGTCGTGTCGGCCTTGGGCACGAAGCCGGTGCCGCCGCGCAGCACCGAGATGATCAGGCTGCCCTCCGGCAGGCTGATGTCCGAGACGCGCTGGCCGACCGTCGGAGCGTCGGAGGCCACCTCGAGCTCGATGATCTCGAGGCGCTCCTCTTCGAGCGCGAGCAGGTGGACGAGGCCGTAGCGCGGAACCTCGTGCTCGATCAGCCGCAGGATCAGGTCGGTGGCGGAAACGGCCGGCATGATGCCCAAGAGCCGGAAGTGGTCGTGGTTGCGCGGGTTGTTGACGCGCGCGATCACGCGGTCGCAGAGGTACTTCTCCTTGGCGACCTGGCAGACGAGGATGTTGTCCTCGTCGTCGCCGGTGACGGCGATCACGAGGTCGGCGCGCTGGATGCCGGCGCGCTCCAGCACCCACAGCTCCGTCGCGTCGCCGTACTGGACCGCGTGCTCGAACTCTTCCTCGTTGGCGAGGTAGGTGGGGCGCGAGTTCTCGATCAGCGTCACCTCGTGATCCTTGGCGAGAAGCTCGCGGGCGAGGTTGCGCCCGACCTTGCCGGCGCCGGCGATGATCGCGTACACCTAGCCCTCCTCCCCCATCAGCGTCGCTTCGAACATCTGGATCGCCTGCTTGGTCGGAGAGATCGTCTGCATCCCCTGTTCCCCGTACCAGTCCGCGCGGGCGGGGTCCATGACGCGCACGATCGTCTTGTCGACCCCGAACCGCTTCTGCGCGATCTGGGCGATCACGAGGTTGGTGTTATCGCCCGAGGTCGCGGCGATGAAGGCGTCCGCGCGCTCGATGCCGGCTTCGATCAGGGCGTCGGTCTCGAGCGCCGTGCCGACGGTGAACTGCCCCCCGGAGTCCTCCCAGCTCTGCGTCTGTCCGGCGTCGAGCCGCTCGTGAGAGAGGGGGTCCTGGTCGAGCACGGAGACTTCGTTGCCGCCGGCGAGCGCCGACTTGGCGACCGCCGACCCGAGCCGGCCGGCGCCCACGATCAGTACGAACATCTGGTCGCCGAGATCTCCATAGGCGGGAGATTAGACGATGGGCGCGCCGCTTCGGTGCGCCCGCCGGGCGACCTCGACAGCCGAGTCCTTCGCCGCCGGGGCGGTCACGATCACGCGGCAGTTTGCCTTGCGGACCACGTACTTGGTGATGTCCCCGACGTAGCCTTCCAGGCCGCCACGGCCGCCCAGCCGCTGACCGCCGCGGATCGTCGACGGTTCCTCGGCGCCGAGCACGATCGCCTCGACGCCCCGCCTTCGCGCCTCGTCGACGATCGCATAGCCGGCGCGCCGCGTCCGCACAGTCGCCGTCGCAACCTGGACTCCCGTGTACTCCTCCCCGACGGCCTTCGCGCGGGCGAGCACCTGGCGCGCATGCTGCAGCTGGGCATCGGGCAGGCTCGCGTCCAGCGGCAGCGACATCGGCATCACGAAGATCCAGATCGCCTCGATCGTCGCCTCGTCGATCGCCGCCTCGTCGGTCTGTTCGCCGGCCACGAGCAGCGCGGCCGTCTGGACGATGTCGTCGTCGAGCTCGGTCCCGAACAGCGGCACCAGCACCGAGCCGTAGTCGCGTTCATGGGAGGGTTCGGCCCGCAGCACCTGCGGCGAGACGGTGACGCGCTTGAGCAGCGGTGCTTCGTCGGCGCGGCGGTAGACGACGTAGAGCACGAGGCCGAACAGCATCCAGCCGAGCCCGACGTAGCGGGCGGGCTCGTGCACCACCATCACCGCCACCCAGCCGGCGGCGGAGGCGAGGGCCCCCACCACGGCCGGGATCGGCACCGACGCGCCTTTGATACGCACCGAGGCCGGGATGCGGTAGGGCCGGTCGCGGTCGGGCTCGGTGAAGCGCAGCTTGATGACCGAGAGGTGGGCGATCGTGAACGCGAGCGTGGCGCCGAAGGCGTAGATGCCGATCAGGAAGCTGAGGTCCTCGGAGGCAACCAGCCCGGCGGCGATCAGACCCGCGATGATGATCAGGACGTAGGGTGTCGAGCGAAGCGGGTGCAGCCGTCCCAGCGAGCTCGGGATCTGGCGGTTGGTGGAGAGCGAGTAGGCCAGCCGCGAGAGGCCCAGCATCGCCGAGTTGGCGGCGGCCACCAGCGTCACGGTGGCCATGCCCGCGACCAGGTAGCGCAGTGTCTGCTCGAGCCAGTGCGGGTGCACCGCGGAGACGACGCCGATCATCGGCGCGTTCTCGTAGCGCCCGCCCAGCGCCGTGTGGGAGCCGTGGACGGGCAGCGCCGTGATCGCGACGAGCGCGATGCCCACGTAGAGGAAGGCGACGGTGCCGGTGGTGCTCCAGACGAGGCGCTTCAGCCCGACGCGGCTGATCCGCACCTCGCCGGAGAGCCCCGAGGCAGACTCGAGGCTCGTGAACGCGACCACCGTCACGGTCAGCGCGAAGATCAGATTCGACCACGTCGGCGCGGTGCCGAGGTCGATCGGGTCGAGCCACACCTTCGGGTCGAAGAACAGGATCAGGCCGAGCACGACGATGAACGCCTGCAGCGCGATGTCGCCGGCCAGCAGGATCCCCACGCGCCGGGCGCGCCGCGTGCCAAAGCCGCGGATGTTGCTCAGCACGACCACGGCAATGAAGACCAGCGCGAGCCCGAGCGCCGCGCCCTCGTCCCCGAGGTGGTTCCAGAAGACCTGCAGGTACTGGGTCGCCGAGTAGGCCGTGATCGCGATCAGGATCACGTAGTCGAGGAGGATCGCCCAGCCGGCGACGAAGCTCACGAGCTCGTTGAACGCGTAGCGCGCGAACACCGTCGAGCCGCCGCGATCCTGGTGCAGCGAGGCCCCCTCGACGTAGGTCATCGCCGTGACTGCGAACATCGCCGCGGCGATCAGGAAGACGAGCGGCGTGAGGCCGAGCGCGTGGCCGGCGATCACCCCGAGCGAGAAGTAGATCGCGCTGGCGAGCGAGGAGTAGACGATCGTGAACAGGATCGGCGAGCCGATGCTGCGTTTGACGATCACGCGCGAGCGGGCCGCCAGCTCGGCCGACCGGCGCTCGTGGTCGGGCTGCGCGCCGTCGGCCGGTGGCGGGGTCGGCGAGGCGGCGCCGTCGGCTGAGCCGCCGTCGGCGCTCACGCGCCCCTGCCCCTGCGTACCTCGACCCACATCCTCCCCGCCCCCGCGGCGATGAACAGGATCGAGATCAGCAGCCGCCCGGACAGCGCGCTCGCGTGATCGGCGAGGGACTGCACGAACAGCGCGACGCCGATCGCAAGCATCGCGAACGACAGCACGAACGTCCCGCCACGATGCACTCCGCGCCCGTTCATCTCACCGTGAGCTTAGGGGCGCGCGCGGCCCACCGGAGAGCGGGGGTGGGCGGGGGTGGGCGGGATTCCCATCCCCACGAGTGGGCGCGCGAGGACGTCGGCTATCCGATCAGGTGATCAGCGGGATGATCAGGATCGCCACGATGTTCGCGACCTTGATCATCGGGTTGATCGCCGGGCCGGCGGTGTCCTTGAACGGGTCGCCGACCGTGTCACCGGTGACCGAGGCGGCATGGGCGTCGGAGCCCTTGCCTCCGAAGGCGCCGTCCTCGATGAGCTTCTTGGCGTTGTCCCAGGCGCCGCCGCCCGCGGTCATCATCACGGCGAAGAAGAAGCCGACGACGATCACCCCGATCAGCAGGCCGCCCAGCGCCTGCTCGTCGATCAGGCCGACGATCAGCGTCAGGCCGATCGGCAGCAGCGAAGGCAGGATCATCTCGCGCTGCGCCGTGCGCGTGACGATGTCCACGCAGCGGGCGTAGTCGGGCTCTTCGGTTTCGTCCATGATCCCCGGGTGCTCGCGGAACTGGCGGCGCACCTCCTCGACCACCGCGCCACCGGCGCGACCGACGGCCTCGATCGACAGCGAGGCGAACAGGCACACCATCAGCCCGCCGAGCAGCAGGCCGATGAGGACCGGCGGTTCGTTGATGCCGAAGGAGATCGCGTGGCCGATGTTGGCTTCGAGTTCTTTCTGGAACCCGGCGAACAGCACCACAGCGGCGAGCACCGCCGAGCCGATGGCGTAGCCCTTGGTGACGGCCTTGGTGGTGTTGCCGACCGCGTCGAGACGGTCGGTGACTTTGCGCACGTCCTCCGGCAGGTCCGCCATCTCGGCGATGCCGCCGGCGTTGTCGGTGATCGGCCCGAAGGCGTCGAGCGCGACGATCAGACCGGTCAGCGACAGCAGCCCCATCACCGCGATCCCGATGCCGTAGATGCCCGTGACGCCGCCGCCGGCGAGCTTCCATGCGCCGAGCACGCCGAGCACGATCACGAGTGCCGGCAGCGCCGTCGCCTGGAGGCCCGAGGAGAAGCCCTGGATGATGTTCGTCGCGTGACCGGTGACCGACGCTTTGGCGGTCTTCTTCACCGGGCTGAAACGGGTCGAGGTGTAGTATTCCGTGATTCCGAATAGCAGCGCCGTGACGGCGATGCCGATCAGCGAGCACAGGTAGAACTTGCCCCAGGAAGGGGTGTTGACCGTGCTGCCGACGTGGCTGAAGGTGAGGCCGCGCATCAGCCAGTAGGTGATCGGTGCGAACGCGGCAGCCGCGATCACGCCGGATACGAGGAGCCCCTGGAGAAGGGCGCGCTCGACGTTGTCGGTTTTGGTGCGGACCGCGAAGGTGCCGATGATCGAGGCGATGATCGCCGCGCCGCCGATGACGAGCGGGTAGAGCGCGACTTTGGTCGCCTCGTGGAAGGTCAGGACGCCGAGCAGGATCACCGCGACGGCGGTGACCGCGTAGGTCTCGAAGAGGTCGGCCGCCATGCCCGCGCAGTCGCCGACGTTGTCCCCCACGTTGTCGGCGATCGTCGCCGGGTTGCGGGGGTCGTCCTCGGGGATCCCGGCCTCGACCTTCCCGACCAGATCGGCGCCGACGTCTGCAGCCTTGGTGAAGATGCCGCCGCCGAGTCGCGCGAACACCGAGATCAGCGAGCCACCGAAGCCGAGACCGACGAGCGCGTCAACGGCCGTCTTGGGGCTGTCGTTGAACACCGCGGTCAGCAGGCCGTAGTAGCCGGCCACGCCGAAGAGGGCCAGACCGACGACGAGCATGCCGGTGATCGCGCCGCCGCGGAAGGCGACGTTGAGCGCCGGCTGGACGCCGCCGCGCGCGGCCTCGGCCACACGCGCGTTCGAGCGCACGGAGACGTTCATGCCGATGTACCCGGTCGAGCCCGAGAGGATGCCGCCGATCAAGAACCCGCAAGCGACGGCGATGTTCTGGATGAAGATGAGCGCGATGAACAGCACCACCCCGACGGCCGCGATCGTCGCGTACTGACGGTTCAGGTACGCCTGGGCGCCTTCCTGGACCGCCCGAGAGATGCCCTGCATCCGCTCGTTGCCCGGCGACAGCGCCAGAAGGGAGCGTGTGGTGACGAGGCCGTAGGCCACCGCGCACAGCGGCGCAAACGAGGGCGACGACGACCCCATGGTTCGTCAGAAAGCTGCTCAACAGAAATCCTCCGCGGTCTGATTAGAAGTGCCGCGCGAGGACCGTCGCGCGCACGTATGTAGAGCCGGTTCACTCAGAGGCGAGCGATGCACCGGCGCAAAACGCGGGCGCAGTCTATCGTGCGCCGCGGTCGCCTGCCTGCTGGCGCCACCGGCGCAAGACCGATTGCCGGAACCCGATCGCCGTGCGCCGCGCGCGTTTTCAGCGGCCGGGCACCCACAGCCTCCCGCTGGACTCCGCGGGACCTGGCCCGGGCTGCTGCCCTGTGCCGCCCGCGCCGGGGTCCGGCTCGGGGCTGCCGGCGCCTCCCGGACCGCCGGGAGGTGGACCGCCGGGGCCGTCACCCCCGCCCTCTCCCGGGCCGCCGTCGCCGGGGCCGTCGTCCTCGCCGCCCTCGTCCGTCGGGCCGCCACCGCCGACCTCGGCGGCGTATGCCATCTGGAGGCGAGAGAGCGCGTCGCGCAGCGGGCTGAGCTGCTCCGCGGGCACGCTGCGCTCGAGGACACCGATCAGCGCCATCGCCGCGTCGATCGCGTCGCGCACCTGCTCGAGGTCGCGCTCGCATCCCTGCGGACGCCTCCTTTCCGGCACCCGGCGGCGGCCCCATCCGCCTTGCGCCGATGTTCAAGAGGGAGACCGCCGCCTGGGCGATCATGTCGGTGGCGGTGATACGCGCGAGTTCTGCCTCGTAGGCGGCGCGCAGCTCCTCTTCGCTCGGGGCCGCCCCGGGCGGCGGTGGCCCGCTCATACCCGCGCGCCTTCCGCGTAGGTCCGCGCGGTCTCGGCGACAGAAGCCGCGAAGACCTCCTCGCGGCTCGCGCCGGCCTCGATCATCGCGCGCTGGCGCTGGGCCCCGTTTCGCTCCGGGAAGGACGGCTCGGCGCCGAGCTCGGCGCGCACGGGCTCTGTCCACTCGAGCAGGCGGTCGATCGCCTCGCGCGCGGGGTACTCGCGCGCGGCGGGCAGGTCGATCATGCGCCCGTCCAGGCCGTAGCGGATCGCCCGCCACATGTTCTCCTCGACCAGGCGCGGCGCCGGGTGCTCGAAGGGGATGCCCTCGTCGACGTCGCGCATCGCCTGGGCGATGCAGGCGACCATCAGCGAGGCCAGCGCCTCGGACTCCTGCGCGGTCGCCTGCGCGTCGCAGATCCGAACCTCGACCGTGCCGAAGCTGAAGTGCGGGCGAACCGACCACCAGACCTGGGTGAACTCGACGATCGAGCGCGTCTCGATCAGGAACTCGATGTAGCTGCGATACGCGTCCCAGCCGCCGAACGGATCGGGGATGCCGCAGCGCGGGAAGCTCTTGGTGAAGCTCTGCGTGCGGGCCGAGTGCAGGCCGCTGTTGCGCCCGTCGAGATAGGGCGAGTTCGCGGAGATCGCCAGCAGCAGCGGCAGCACCGGGCGCAGCCGGTCGCAGGCCTTCACCGCGCGGTCGATGTCGTTGCACGCCGACGTGGACGTGGAGGCTGAAGGTGTTGTTGCGCCAGGCGACGTACTGCAGCCCCTCCTCGACGCGGTGGTAGTGCTCGGTGTCGATGATCGGCTGGCGCCGGTAGTCGGCCCACGGGTGGGTGCCGGTCGAGCCGAGGGCCGCAGCGTGGCGCGCGACCAGCGCGAACATGTGCCCGCGCCGCTCGCGCTGGCGTGCGATCGCCTCGGCGAGGTTCGCGCCGGGACCGGAGATGACCTCGATCTCGGAGGAGATCAGCTCGCCCGTGACCGCTTCGCGCAGGCCGGGGTCCGCGTCCGCGGCGGCGCGCAGCTCCTCGTAGCGCGGCGCGAGTTCGAGCGTCTCGGGGTCGAGGATCGAGAACTCCTCCTCGAGCCCGACCGTGAAGTCCTCGGCGGCGGCGAAGCGCTCCTCGGCCCTGTCCAGATCCTCGCTGTTCATCGTTTCGTCTTCTGTCGAAGATGCCCTCATGGGCGCCCGATCAGGTCAGGTAGAAGTACAGCGCGTAGAGCAGATCGACGGCGGGGCTCGACGTGTGGACCGTGACCTCCGGCGGCACGTCGAGCAGCGACTCGGAGTAGTTGAAGATGATCTTCACGCCCGCGTCGACGAGCTCGTCCGCGAGGCCCTGCGCTGCGTGGTTGGGCACCGCCAGCACCCCGACGACGATGTCCTCGTCCTCGACGACCTGGCGCAGCTCCTCGATGCCCCTGATCTTCTGCGGGCCGACCTCGTGCCCCACCTTGGCCGGGTCGTTGTCGAAGATCGCCACCACGCGGAAGCCGTGGTCGGCGAAGATTTCCGAGCCCGCGATCGCCCGTCCGAGGTGCCCCGCCCCGATCAGCGCGATGTTGTGCTGCCCGGCCGTGCGCAGGATCTTGCGGATCTGCGAGACCAGCGCCTCGACGTTGTAGCCGACGCCGCGCTTGCCGAACTTGCCGAAGCCGGAGAGATCGCGGCGAATCTGCGTCGAGTTGACGTGCGTGTAGTCCGAGAGCTCCTGCGAGGAGATCGTCTCCTTGCCCATCTTCTTGGCCTGCGTCAGCACCTGCAGGTAGCGCGAGAGGCGCGCCGCCACGCCCAGCGACAGCCGTTCGCTCGATCCCGCCGCGCCGTCGCGCGGCGGGGAAACCGCCCCCGTCGGTTCGCCGTAGCTCATCGCCGTGACTCTAGACGCTCGCGCACGAGCGCCTCCTGCACGAAGAATTCGCAGAGCTCTTCGCCATCGAGCGCGATGACCGGGATGCGCTCGAAGTAGGCGCGGTGGAGCTGCTCGTCCTGGGTGATGTCGAGCTCCTCGAGCTCGAAGCCGAGCTCGTGCCTGCAGACCGCGCAGCACGTCGAGCGCCTCGTGGCAGAGATGGCACTCGGGGGTCGAGTAGACGGTGATGACTGGGGCGGCTGGCATCCTCGGCAGGTTCCGATTATCCGTCGTCTTCTCGCTCGGGCGCATGGGTGCCGTCACGAGCAGCGGACAGCGGATCTCCGGCACCCGCACTCACCACACGTGCGCGGCGCACGCGATCCATCCAACGACGCCGCCGCGGCTCTAGCGCGCGCTTTCGCCGGTCGCGTAGGCGTCGAGCCCGAGGTAGTGCGGGTAGGGCAGGATCCGCCCGTAGCGCGCGGCGCTCGCGATCATCGCCGCGTTGTCGGTGCAGAGCTTCGGCTCCGGCACATGGACGTCCGCCCCGAGCTCGCCGAGCCGCCGGCGCAGCTCGCGGTTCGCGGCCACGCCCCCTCCGACGGCGAGGCGGTCGAGCCCGGTGCGGTCGAGCGCTCGCCGCGCGCGGACGAGCAGGCTCTCTACGATCGCGGCCTCGTAGGAGGCAGCGAGGTCGGCGGCGCGCTCAGCGGTCTGCTCTGGCCCGAGCTCGCGCGTGGTGTAGAGAAGCGCCGTCTTCAGCCCCGCGAACGAGAAGTCGAGGCCCTCTGCGAACGCCTTGCGCGGCCGCGCACGCGAGGCCTCCCCCGGCGAGCCGGGGAACGTGAACGCGGCCGGGTCGCCGTCCTGGGCCAGCTTCGACAGCGCCGGCCCGCCGGGGAAGCCGAGGCCGAGCATCCGGGCGCCCTTGTCGAACGCCTCGCCCGCGGCGTCGTCGAGCGTCCGTCCCAGCACCTCGAAGCCGTCGTGCTCGGAGACGAGTGCGAGCAGCGTGTGACCGCCGCTCGCGATCAGGCAGACGAACGGCGGCTCGAACGGCTCGGCGCCGGTCGCGAGGAAGTTCGCGGCGACATGGCCCTGGAGGTGGTCGACCGGCGCGAACGGCAGCTCCCTGGCTGCGGCGAGCGCCTTCCCCGTCGAGAGCCCCACCAGCAGCGCTCCGACCAGACCCGGTCCCTGGGTGGCGCCGACGAGGTCGACGTCATCGAGGGTCGCCCCGGCGTCCGTCGAGCGCCTGGGAGACGATCGCGTTGACAAGCTCGAGATGGTGGCGCGAGGCGATCTCCGGGACGACGCCGCCGAAGCGCTCGTGGTCGGTCTGGGAGGAGATCACGTTCGACAGCGCGCGCCCGCCGTCGTCCAGCACGGCTGCGCAGGTGTCGTCGCAGCTCGTCTCCAGCGCGAGGATCGTCAATCGAGTTCCACGCGGCCCGGGTTCGGGACGTCGTCGAGCGTGCCTGCGAGCGTCGCAGGCGTGCGCCACATCACGAGCGCGTCCTCGCCGTTGTCCTGGTAGTAGCGGCGGCGCATTCCCGCAGCGCGAAAGCCTTCTCGCTCGTAGAGGTGGATCGCGACGGCGTTCGAGCGGCGCACCTCCAGCGTGAAGCGCGCTTCGGGGTCGTCCGACGCGGTCGTACAGCTCGTGCAGCAACGCCGTCGCGAGGCCCTGGCGCTGGTAGTCGAGGTCGACGGCGATGTTCATGATGTGCCAGACGGTGTCGTAGCGCGAGCAGATCATGTAGGCGACGAGGCGATCCCCGTCGAACGCAGCCAGGCAGACCCCCGACTGCTTGGAGAGCTCGAGCACGAACATCGCCAGCGACCACGGCGTCGGGAACACCCGGCGCTCGACCGCGATCACCTGCGGCAGATCCGGGTAGGAGAGCGGCCGGATCTGAATCGGCGGCGGACGGTCGGCCGAGGGCGGGTAGGTGGAGCGCTGGCTCACCTCGCGCCCCCCGCCTGGAGCGTCAGCTCCGCGTCGGGCCGGCGCAGGTAGTCCGGCACGACGCCCTGGTAGTCGCCGGAGGGATCGAGTTCGAGCCCGAGCTTGCAGACCGCAGCGGCGCGCAGGAGGTGAACCGCAGCCTCGTCCGGCGGGACTTCGAGACCGGCTGCCTCCAGCTCGGAGCGGTAGCGCCTGGCGCCGTCGCCGACGGCCACGGCGTCCTCCCCGGCCAGCTCGCCGACCCTGTCCGGAGCCAGCACCGCCGCCGGCGCAAGCTGCGGCCCGGCCGGCGATGCAGAATGGAGCAGCGAAGACCTCGCCGCGCCGGGCGTCGATCACGGCGAGAAGCGCATGTCCGGCCGGCCCGGTGCGCGCAAGCGCGGCGAGGCTCGGCACCGCGACGAGCTCTGCCGCCAGAGACTGCGCGAGCCCGCGGGCGGTCGCGACGCCGACGCGCAGACCCGTGAACGCGCCGGGCCCGCATCCGACCGCGATGCGATCGAGCTCGCGCGCGGAGATGCCGGCGCGGTCGAGCAGCTCGGCGGCCATCCCGAGCAGCCTGGTCGCGTGTCCGGGGTGCGCGCCAGCGGACGGGTCGTCGCGGGCTTCGCTCATGCTCCCGTCGGCCAGGCGCAGCGCGACGGCGGTCGCGCTGGTCGCCGTGTCGATTCCGAGCACGATCACCGCGGCGTCTCCGCTGCCGCTCGCGAGCGGCCCCTCGACCTCCACGAGCCGCAGATCACCGCCGCCGTGCGCCAGGGTAACCGCGAGCCGCGCGGCGTCGAGCTCGGGCTCGGCGTCCGGCGGCCACTCGACGAACGCGATCCGTCCCGGCCCGAGGTAGTCGGCGAGCATCTCCGGCTCCTCGTCCGCGAGCCCGGCGAGACGGTAGAGGTCGAGATGGGAAACCGTCACGCCGGCGCCGCGGTAGCGGTGGCCGATCGAGAAGGTCGGGCTCGTGACGGGGTCCACGACGCCGAGCGGCGCGCAGCGCCGCGCACGAGCGTGGTCTTGCCGGCGCCGAGCTCGCCGCGAACAAGCACGACGTCGCCGTCGGCGAGGGTCGCGGCAAGCTCCGCGCCCAGCGCTTCGGTCTCCGCAGGACCGCTCGTCCGGAGGCTGCGATTGGCCATCCCCCGACTCTAGAGCTGAACTGCCCTCGCGGTGCCGCTCGGGCAAGAAAAAGACCGGCCCGCGGGAGAATGGTGCGCGGGCCGGTCGTTACTCCTGGAGGGATGGAGACAGGACCTTCATCGGCAGCATCCGCTGACGACTTTAGGCCCTGGGCACTTTTCTTCGACAGATCCCGAAAAGGCCCTTCCTTGCAGGCTTTTTCGCGCCGGACATGACTGGACGGATGCTGGACGCGTTGTGGACGCCGTACTAGAACAGGCCGAGCTGATCGGCCTCGGCCTCCGTCTCGCCCACGGGCGCCTCAGCCGCCGGACGCTCGCGGCTCGGCGGACCGGATCAGCCACGGGCTCGGGCAGCGCGGCCCGCGGGCTGCTCGGGCGGCCCCATCGCCAGCAGCTCGGGCAGGCGGGCGAAGTCCTCACGCAGCGTCTCGAGCATGCGCGGCGTGTAGAGCGCCGCCGCCGGGTGGTAGATCGGGTAGAGCCGCACGGCTCTGCGTGCCCAACTCGATCACCTCGGGCCGGCCGTGCAGGCGCGTGATCCCGGTCGGGTCGGCGCGCAGCAGCTTGGTCGAGAAGTTGCCGAGGCTGCAGATGATCGACGGTTCGATCAGCTCGACCTGGCCAGCAGGTAGGAGCGGCAGTTCTCGATCTCGATCGGCTGGGGGTCGCGGTTGCCGGGGGGCCGGCACTTGAGAACGTTGCAGACAAACGTCTGCTCTCTGTCAAGCCCGATCTCCCCAAGCAGCTGACCCAGCAGCTTCCCGGCCCGCCCGACGAAGGGCAGCCCCTGCTCGTCCTCGCTGGCGCCGGGCGCCTCGCCCACGAACATCAGGTCGGCGTCGGCGTTTCCCGCGCCGAAGACGACCGTCTTGCGGGTCGAGGCAAGCTCGGGGCAGCGCGTGCAGGAACGTGCCTGCTCCAGTACCGCCTTGAGCGCCTCGCGGCGCTCCCCGGCACCACGCGGTTCCGGCGTCGAGCTCATCGGCGCATGCTAGTTCCGGCTTCGTGGCGGCGCAATCGCCGCCGGTGGGCGATGATCTGCGGATGGCGGCCACGGACCAGATGGCGGTGAAGGCCCCGTTCGCAGGGCGTCGTCGTCGCGCTGAGCGGCGCGCCGGGAGAGCGGATCTCCGCCGGCGCCCCGATTGTCGTCCTCGAGGCGATGAAGATGGAGCACGAGGTCCTGGCCGAGACAGGCGGGGTGGTCGCGGAGCTTGCCGTCGCGATCGGCGACGCCGTCGAGGAGGGCCAGCTGCTGGTGCGGCTCGAGCCCGGCACGGACGAGCTGATCGTGACTCCCGCGCCGGGCGAGGAGCCTGCGGCTGTGTCTGACGGCGCAGAGCGCGCGGACCTGCGCGCCGTCCGCGAGCGCCACGAGATCGGCCTCGACGCGGCACGTCCCGACGCCGTTGCGCGCCGCCACGAGCACCGGCGCCGCACGGCGCGCGAGAACCTCCACGACCTCGTCGATACGGGGAGCTTCGTCGAGTACGGCCCGCTGGTGTTCGCGGCGCAGGAGCAGCGGCGAAGCCGCGAGGAGCTGATCACCCGGACGCCGGCGGACGGCCTCGTCGGCGGGGTCGGAGCGGTCGACGGCCGCCCGTGCGTGGCGATGTCCTATGACTACACGGTCCTTGCGGGGACGCAGGGCTTTCGCAATCACGCGAAGAAGGACCGGCTGTTCGAGGTCGCCGAACGGCGGCGGCTGCCGGTCGTGCTGTTCGCAGAGGGTGGCGGCGGGCGCCCGGGCGATGTGGACATGCCGATCGTGGCGGGCCTCGACTGCCGCGCCTTCGCCCTCTTCGCCGAACTGAGCGGGCTCGTGCCGCTCGTCGGCATCGCCTCCGGCTACTGCTTCGCGGGCAACGCCGCGCTGCTCGGCTGCTGCGACGTCGTGATCGCGACCGAGGACGCGAGCATCGGCATGGGCGGCCCGGCGATGATCGAGGGCGGCGGGCTCGGCGTCTTCCACCCCGCGGAAGTCGGGCCGATCGACGTCCAGCACGCCAACGGCGTCGTGGACCTCCGCGCGGCCGACGACGCAGAGGCGGTCGCGCTCGCCAAGCGCTACCTCTCCTACTTCAGCGGCCGCCCCGCCGAGCCACGACCACCGCGCGATCAGAACCTTCTGCGCGAGCTGATCCCCGAGCAGCGCAAGCGCGTCTACGAGGTGCGGCGCGTGATCGATGCGCTCTTCGACGAGGGCTCGGTGCTCGAGCTGCGCGACGGATGGGGCGCGGGCATGGTCACGGCGCTCGCGCGCGTCGACGGCCGGCCGCTCGGCGTCGTCGCCAACGACCCGATGCACCTGGGCGGTGCGATCGACGCCGACGCCGCCGACAAGGCGGCTCGCTTCCTTCAGCTCTGCGACGCGTTCGAGCTGCCCGTCGCTGCTCCTCTGCGACACGCCCGGGCTTCATGGTGGGGCCTGAGGCGGAGCGCACGGCGACCGTCCGCCACTTCGCGCGGATGTTCCTCGCGGGCGCCAACGTCTCGGTTCCGATGGGGACGATCGTCCTGCGCAAGGGCTACGGGCTCGGCGCGCAGGCGATGGCGGGCGGCGGCTTCAAGGCGCCCCTGTTCACCGTCGCCTGGCCGACCGGGGAGTTCGGCGGGATGGGCCTGGAGGGGGCGGTGCGGCTCGGGATGCGACGGGAGCTGGAGGCGATCGAGGACGAGCAGGAGCGCGAACGCGTCTTCGAGGCCACCGTCGCCGCCGCGTACGAGCGCGGGCGCGGCATCAACATGGCCGCCTACGGCGAGATCGACGACGTGATCGACCCCGCCGACTCGCGACGCTGGATCGCCACGCTGTTCGACCCCGAGCCCCGGGACTGGCGCTCGCGCGCGGCCAAGAAGCGCCCGAACGTGGATGCGTGGTAGCGGTGCTGAGGCCGGTCGCGGGCGCGCGCAACGAACCGGAGGCCGCGCTGATCGTGCAGCGGCTCGCGGCTGCGGGCGTCACGGCCGTCTCGCACCTCTCGAGCGGCAACCCCGAGTTCGGCTCCTCGGGCGGCCGCATGGTCTACGTCGAGGAGGCCGACGTCGAGCGGGCCCGCGCGGCGCTCGCGGACGCGGAACCCGCGTTCACCGACGAGGAGCTGGCGGAGCTGAGCGAGCAGGCCGGGCGCGAAGCGCGCGATCGGCACAGCGGCGACTGACCCACTCAGGCCCGGTCGCTGCCGACCTCGTTGACGACCGTGGGCTCGAGGGTCTCCTCGAAGGACACGGCTCGGCGACCTAGGGCTCCGGCGGGCGTTTCTCGTGGTGCTGTTCCATCGCCGTGCCCTTGCGCTGCAGCCAGCGGCCGAAGCCGATCGAGACGGCAGCGACGACGATCACGGACACGATCAGGATCAGGAGCACCATGGTCTGTGACCATCATCACACACTTGCGCTTGCGTCACGCGAACCCGTCTGTATCATCGGCAACAGGCCGTCACCGGCGATTCCCGGGATGGACCTCAGAACGATCCTTACCTTCATTTCGCGCCGACTCCGCCAGGAGCTGGACCGAGCATGAACATCGAGACAACGACCCCTGCCCGCTGATGAGGCTGGTCCGCACAGTCACCGAACTGCGCGAGGCGCTCGCGCCCGCGCGCCTGCAGGAGCTGCGGATCGGGCTGGTCCCGACGATGGGCGCGCTGCACGAGGGCCACCTGTCGCTGATCGAGCGCGCGCGCCGGGACTGCGACGTGGTCGTCGTCTCCCTGTTCGTCAACCCGGCTCAGTTCAACGAGCGGGGCGACCTGGACGGCTATCCGCGCGACGAGCAGCGCGACGCGGAGCTCGCCGCCTCACGCGGCGCCGACGTGCTGTTCGCGCCGCCGGTCGAGGAGGTCTACCCCGACGGCTTCGCGAGCGCCGTCGAGGTGCTCGGGGTGACCGAGCGTCTCGAGGGCCAGGCCCGCGGGCCCGGGCACTTCCGGGGCGTCACGACGGTCGTGACGAAGCTGCTGTGCATGACGCTGCCGGACGTCGCGTACTTCGGCCAGAAGGACGCCCAGCAGGTGGTCGTGATCCGGCACCTCGTCGCCGACCTGAACCTCCCCGTCGCGATCGAGTCGCTGCCAACGGTCCGGGAGCCCGACGGCCTGGCGATGTCGAGCCGCAACGCGCTGCTCTCGCGCTCCGAGCGCGAGCGCGCGCTCGCGCTGTCCGCCGGTCTTCGCGAGGCCGAGCGACTGACCGCGGCCGGCGAGTCCGCCGCCCCGGTCCTGCTCGCCGCCGTGCGCTCCGCGCTGGAGCGGGCCGAGGTCGAGCCGGAGTACGTGGCGCTCGTCGACGGCGAGACGCTCGAGCCGCTCGCACGCGTGAACGAGGACTCTCTGCTCGCTGTCGCCGCGCGCGTCGGCGACGTGCGCCTGATCGACAACGTCGTGCTCAGCGCAACCGCGACCGAGGACCATCCAACCCCGACAGGAAAGGCGAGCGAGACGTGCAGCGCGTGATGCTCAAGTCCAAGATCCACCGTGCCACGGTGACCGACAGCGACCTGCACTACGTGGGCTCGATCACGATCGATCCCGACCTGCTGGAGGCTGCCGACATCCTCGAGCACGAGCAGGTCCACGTCGTCGACGTCGACAACGGCGCCCGCTTCGAGACCTACACGATCCCCGGCCGCCGCGGCTCGGGCGAGATCTGCGTCAACGGCGCCGCCGCCCGGCTGGTCCACCACGGCGACACCGTGATCGTCATCTCCTACGCCGCCTACGACGAGGCCGACCTCGAGCGCTACGAGCCGAAGGTCGTCCACGTCGAGTCCAAGACCAACCGCATCATCACCATCGACGACGAGGTGGCGACGCTGTTGACGTAGGGCCCACCCGCCCTCCCCCAACCGCCGCGTCAACCGGAGTCAGAGAGGAACCCCCCCATGTCCAGTCACCCAGGCATCCACACCACAGGCGATCACGTCCCGCCGGCCGAACGGCTGCCGATGACCCTGCCGCTGCTGCACGAGAAGAAGCGGCTGGGCGACCCGATCGTGATGGTCACCGCCTACGACTACCCGAGCGCCCGCGCGGCGGAGTTCGCGGGCGTCGACCTCGTGCTGGTCGGCGACTCGGCCGCCACGACGGTGCTCGGCTTCAGCGCGACGACGCCGGTCGAGCTCACCGACATGCTCGTGCTGGCGCGCGCCGCGCGGCGCGGGCTGCGCACGCCGCTGCTGATCGGCGACCTGCCGTTCGGCTCCTACGAGGTCTCCGACGAGCAGGCGATCACGACCGCGATGCGGATGGTCAAGGAGGCCGGGTGCGACTGCGTGAAGCTCGAGGGCGGCGGTGAGACCTCCGTCAGCCGCGCCCGCGCGATCGTCTCGGCCGGCATCCCGGTGATGGGCCACGTCGGTCTGACCCCGCAGACCTCCACCGCCCTCGGGGGCTGGAAGGCACAGGGACGCACCGCGAGCGCGGCCGCCCGGATCGGCCACGAGGCGCTGGCGCTCCAGGACGTGGGCTGCTTCGCGATCGTCTTCGAGGCGATCCCGAGCGCGGTCACCGAGGAGCTGATGCCCCTGATCGAGGTGCCGGTGATCGGCATCGGCGCCGGGCCCGCGACCGACGGCCAGGTGCTCGTCTTCCACGACCTGCTCGGCATCCGCGACGGCCTGGGGCCGCGCTTCGTCAAGCGCTACGCGAACCTCCAGCTCCAGATGAACGACGGCGTCGCCGCTTACGCCGAGGACGTGCGCACACGGCGCTACCCCGGACCGGAGCACACCTACAAGATCGACGCGGGCGAGCTCGAGGGGCTGCGCTCGGCGCTCAGCGGACGGCGCTGAGCGCCACTGCGGCCGAGGTCCGGGCCGCCCGCAGCCGGCGCACCGGAAACCGCGGTCGGCGCTCCCGCCCGGCCGTTGTCTTGGCTGCTCGGATGTTTGCCGCCGCGCAGGCGGGGTACCGCCGTACACGGCGCGTGGACCCCCGAAGCAGTAGCTGTAAGGCAGCGGGTCAGCCTGGGCGCCTCCTGTCGTCAACAGATACCAAGGAGCCCGCCGATGAAGCAACGCCGCCTGCCCGCCTGCCCCCCGCGCTGGGGGGTCCTGCTCGCGCTCCTGAGCGCGCTCGTGATCGCGCTGTCCGCCGGGGTGTCGCCGGCCGGCGCCTGGGCACCGGAGGGGAGCGCCACGATCCACCCGGGCGTGATGACGTTCACGAACGCCTCCTCGTTCCTCGAAGGCGCTTCGCAATGCACCGCCAACTTCGTCTACACGGACGCCGCGGGCAACGTCTACCTCGGGCAGGCCGCGCACTGCTCATCGACCGGCGAAGACACCGAAACGAACGGCTGCTCGACCAAGTCGCTTCCGATCGGGACCAAGATCTACTCCGGGGACATCGTCAACGGCGGCGTCCAGACGGGAACGCTGATCGGAACGCTCGCCTACAACTCCTGGCTCTCGATGCAGAAAGAAGGCGAGAAGGACCCCGCGACGTGCGCATACAACGACCTCGCGCTGATCAAGATCGCCTCCAATGAGGTCGAGCAAAGTGAATCCGACCGTGCCGTTCTGGGGCGGCCCGGACGGGCTCTCCTCGAGCGTCGCCGCCACGGGCAACCAGGTCTACACCTACGGCAACTCGATCCTGCGGCTCGGCATCAGCGTGCTCAGCCCCAAGACCGGCCTCAGCCTCGGCGGAACCGAAGAATCGGACGGCTGGAGCCAGCAGGTCTACACGGTCTCGCCCGGCATCCCCGGTGACTCGGGCAGCGGCTACATGGACGCCAACGGCGACGCTCTCGGCGTGCTCTCGACGGTCGAGTTCGCTCCGACGCCCGGCAGCAACGGCGTCGGCGACCTCGCCAAAGAGCTCGAATACGCCAACAAGGCGACGGGCGCCGGCTACCAGGTCGCGACCGGCACCACGAAGTTCAGCGGCGTGCCGGTTCCGCCGGCCGAATAAGCGCTGCCTCCTCCCTACGGGGGCCGGGGCAGCGTTGCCCGGCCCCCTGCGGGGGCTCAGGCTACGGGCTCGCCGTGGGCGCCCGGCCCGCGGATCGCGCTGCCGTACTCGATCGATCGCAGCACGCGCGCGGGCGCGCCCGCTGCGATCGAGTAGGGCGGGATGTCGCGGGTCACGACGCTGTTGGCTCCGATCACGCAGCGCTCGCCGATCGTCACGCCGCTCGTCACCACGACCCCGACCCCCAGCCAGCAATTCTCGCCGATCCGCGTGGGGCCCTTGCTCTCGAAGCCCTGCCAGGTGATCGGCCGCTGGAGGTCATCGAATCGGTGGCTGGCGTCCGAGACGAAACAGCCGTTGGCGAGCATGCAGTGGGCGCCGATCTCGACGAGCTCTTGCGCGGCGACCATCACGTTGCGGTTCAGGAACGTGCCCGCGCCGATCCGCACCCGCGCGGGCGGCGGCGCGGTGATCCAGACGCCCGGCTCGAACAGGACGCCCTCCCCCACCTCCAGGCGCCCCTCGCGCAGCGCTTCGAGCACGTTCCCCTCGAGCGGCCAGCGCGCGAAGGCGCCGCGGCGCATCAGCTGCCGGTGGATCGCGAGCCGATGCCACGGAAGCGAGTTGCGCTGATAGGAGCGCCACTTCTGGAGCCACAGGCGCAACGCGCTCATGCGCCGCAGCTTCGCAGGTGCCGCGGGCCTCTTGTTTCGGGGCGGTGCGTGAGTGGGAAGACACAGATGCCATGGGCCTTCTGAGCGCACCCCGCGCGGCGATCCGCCTCGGCTTTGGCGCCGTGCGCACCGGCACGCGGATCGCGACGCTGCCCGCGCGGGCGAGCGTGGGGCTCACGCTCGTGATCTACGAAGAGCTGCTGGACGTCGCCGAGCGGGCCGCGCTCGTCGAGCCGCCCGACCCTCCGGCCAGGACGCTGACGCGACCCGGGCGCCGCAGGCCCGCTGCCTAGGCCGCGGCCGCGAGCTTCGCGCGCCGTTTGCGCGGCGCGCGTGCGGACTGCGCCGCGGCGGGCTCCACGAGCTCGGCCAGGAACTCGCCCGTGTGCGAGCCCGGCTCCGCGGCCACCTCCTCCGGGGTTCCGGACGCCACCACGAGGCCGCCCTCCTCTCCTCCCTCCGGGCCCATGTCGATGATCCGGTCGGCGCTCTTGATCACGTCGAGGTTGTGCTCGATGACCACGACGCTGTTGCCGGCCGCGACGAGGCGCTGGAGGACCTCGAGCAGGCGCTGCACGTCGGCGAAGTGGAGGCCCGTCGTCGGCTCGTCGAGGATGTAGAGGGTGCGGCCGGTCGCGATCTTCGAGAGCTCGGTCGCGAGCTTCACGCGCTGCGCCTCGCCGCCGGAGAGCGTGGTGGCCGGCTGGCCCAGGCGCACGTAGCCGAGCCCGACCGCTTCCAGGGTCTCGAGGCGCCGGCGGATCTTGGGGATGTGCTCGAAGAACTTGAGCGCCTCCTCCACCGGCATGTCGAGCACGTCGGCGATGCTCTTGCCCTTGAAGCGGATCTCGAGCGTCTCGCGGTTGTAGCGCTTGCCGTGGCACTGTTCGCACGGCACATAGACGTCGGGCAGGAAGTGCATCTCGATCTTGATCTGCCCATCCCCGCGGCACACCTCGCAGCGCCCGCCCTTGACGTTGAAGCTGAACCGGCCTGGCTTGTAGCCGCGGGCCCGCGCCTCCTGGGTCTTCGAGAAGAGGTCCCGGATCACGTCGAACAGGCCCGTGTAAGTGGCGGGATTCGACCGGGGCGTGCGCCCGATCGGCGACTGGTCGACCTGGATGATCTTGTCGAGCTGATCCAGGCCGTGGATCGCGCGGTGCGCGCCCGGCCGCTTGCGCGCCCGGTGCAGGCGGTTGGCCACGGCCTTGAACAGGACGTCGTTGACGAGCGTCGACTTGCCCGAGCCGGACACCCCGGTGACGCAGGTCAGCACCCCGAGCGGGACGTGCACCTCGATGTCGCGGAGGTTGTGCTGAGAGGCGCCGGTGATCTCGACGTAGCCGCTCGGCGTGCGCCGCTTGGCGGGCACCTCGATGCGCCGCGCGCCCGAGAGGAACTGGCCGGTGAGCGAGCTCTTGACCCGCTTCACCTCGGCCGCGGTGCCCTGCGCGACGATCCGCCCGCCGTGCTCGCCCGCGCCCGGGCCGAGGTCGACGAGGTGGTCGGCCGCGAGCATCGTCTGCTCGTCGTGCTCGACCACGATGACGGTGTTGCCGAGGTCGCGAAGGCGCTCCAGCGTCGCGATCAGCTTCGAGTTGTCGCGCTGGTGCAGCCCGATCGAGGGCTCGTCGAGGATGTAGAGCACGCCCACCAGGGAGCTGCCGATCTGGGTCGCCAGCCGTATCCGCTGCGCCTCGCCGCCGGACAAAGTCGCGGCCGCGCGGCTCATCGACAGGTAGCCGATGCCGACGTTCTCGAGGAACTGCAGGCGCTCGGAGATCTCGCGCAGGATCAGCCGCGCGACGTGACGGTCGGTGTCTGAGAGCTCGACCTGCTCGAGCCACTCGAGTGCGCGACGCGCCGAGAGCGCCGTGAAATCCTCGATCCGCGTCCCGGCGACCAGCACCGCGCGCGACTCCGGCCGCAGGCGCGCGCCGTCGCACACCGGGCACGGCCGCAGCGACATGAACTCCTCGATCTTCTCGCGCGAGAGCTCCGAGTCGGTCTCGCGATAGCGCCGTTCGAGGTTGCCGACGATGCCCTCGAAGCGTGTCGCGTAGGTGCGCCGGCGCCCGTAGCGGTTGCGGTAGGTGATATTGATCGCCTCGCCGTCCGTGCCGCGCAGGAACACCTCGCGAGCCTCGCGGTCGAGCTCCTCCCAGGGCGTGTCGAGGTCGATGTCGTACTCCTCGGCGATCGCCTCGGTGAGCTGCTCGTAGTAGTTGGAGCTGCTGCCCGCCCACGGCGCCAGCGCGCCCTCGTTGATCGAGAGCGAGGGGTCGGGCACGACTGCCTCGGGGTCGATTTCCATCTGCGAGCCGAGCCCGGTGCAGCGGTCGCACGCTCCGTGCGGCGAGTTGAACGAGAAGATGCGCGGCTCGAGCTCGACCAGCGAGGGCCCGTGCTCCGGGCACGCGAAACGCTCGGAGAAGGTGAAGATCGTCCCCTCGTCGGGCTCCATGTCCGGCGTGATCGCGACCGCGGCCGCGCGCGCTCCCTTCGCGCCCGTTGCATGCCTGGCCTCGTCACCCCCCGCTGCGCCGCCTTCGACGTCGCGCTCGGGAGCCACGGCGGAGGCCGAACGGCCGGAGCCCCTCCCCACTATCTCGATCTCGACCAGCCCGTCCGCCAGGCCGACCGCCGTCTCGATCGAGTCCGCCAGCCGCTTTCGCACGTCGTGGCGCATCACGAGCCGGTCCACGACCACCGCGATGTCGTGCTTGTAGCGCTTGTCGAGCACGATCGACTCCTCCAGCATGCGTATGCGCCCGTCGATCTTCACGCGCGCGAAGCCGTCCCCGCGCAGCTCCTCGAGCAGCTTGCCGTACTCGCCCTTGCGTCCCCTCACGACCGGTGCGAGCACCATGAAGCGCGTGCTGTCGGCCAGCTCCATCACCTGGTCGATGATCTGCTCCGCCGACTGGCCGACGATCGGCCGGCCGCAGATCGGGCAGTGCGGCTTGCCCACGCGCGCCCACAGCAGCCGCAGGTAGTCGTAGATCTCGGTCACCGTGCCGACCGTGGAGCGCGGGTTGCGCGAGGTGGTCTTCTGATCGATCGAGATCGCCGGCGAGAGACCCTCGATGGAGTCCACGTCGGGCTTGTCCATCTGGCCCAGGAACTGGCGCGCGTAGGCCGACAGCGACTCCACGTAGCGGCGCTGTCCCTCGGCGTAGACGGTGTCGAACGCGAGGCTCGACTTACCCGAGCCGGACAGCCCGGTGATCACCACCAGCGCTTCGCGCGGCAGCTCCAGAGAGATGTCCTTGAGGTTGTGCTCGCGCGCCCCCGAGACGACGATCTTGTTGCCCGTTGCCATCGAGGGGCCATTCTATGACGGCGAACAGATGTTCGTGTGGGGAGGGCCGGCGCCCTACGCGCTTTCTGGGGAGGTCGCGGCCGGCGCGGCTCCTCAGCGGACCATCACCGCTTCTTCGAATGCCGCGGTCACCTTGATCGATATCCCCGCGGGCTGGGCGGCCGCGCCGTCGATCGAGAGCTCGGGCGATACCGGCGGTTCACCGAGCACGCCGGGAGGTGTCTGGACCCCCTTCTTGCCCGTCGCCGAGAGCTTTGTCGAGGTGACCATCTTTTTGATCTTGGGGTTGACCAGCACGAACGCACCGCCGAGCACGAGCGTGTGCGGCCCGCAGTCGAGCTCGGCGATCGTCTCTTCGCTCGCCGGGCTCACGAGGACCGCGCCGGCCCCCGGCTTATTCTGGGCACCCGACTCCAGTCGCGCCGTCAGCGGTTCGCTGCGGACTTCGCCCGCAGCGGCCCCTTCGCTCTGACACTGCCCGAGCTGGGAGGACTGGCACCCAGTCAGCACGAGTGACGGGATCGCGATCGTCTTGGCCGAGTCGATCGCGGCGGACGCCGAGATGTGGGTGCAAGCGATCTTGACTCCCGCGGCCGTTTCGATCTTCGTCGTGTTGCCGCTCATCTGGACCCCGAGGTGTTCGAGGGGGTGGTGCGCGCCGAACGCCGGATACCAGCTGTAGATGAATTTGACTTCGCCTTCTGTCTCGCAACCTTTTTCGGAGTAGGGGCCGCCGGGTTCCCGTACGCACCGGCCGAATTCGGGCTGTTCTTCGTAGGTGAAGCGGTCGCCCTGGACGATCGCGCTCGTCCCGCTTGCGTTCGTGACGGCGACATCGACCGTCCCGCTGCCGGGAGGCACGGTCGCGGTCATCTGGCCGGCGTTGAAGAGGTGGAAGCTCGCGGGCACGGTCCCGAAATGGACTTCGGTGACTTCGCCCAGGTTCGTGCCGTGAATCGTCACACCGTCGCCCGCGCGGGCGTACGGCGGGGTCACGAATTCGACCGACGGCGCCCCGTCTCCGGACGCCCCCGAAACAACTGCCAATGCAGCGATCACCGCGACGGCAACTGCGGCCGCGATGCCGCGAACTGTCTTGGAGCCCCTCATCGATCCCTCCCGTTCGATCTCTCCCTGAGCCCTGCGAGGGCCGAATATAACCTGGAGAGGAACGACCGGTCAACCGAATTGTTCCCGGATTTCACCGGCGCGGACAGGCCGCCCGACTACGCCTGTCCGACGATCTGAGGCGCGGCGCCTCCGGAGAAGCCGTCCGCCCTAGCCTTCGATCGCGGCGTAAACCTCGTCGATCAGCCCGAGCCTGTCCGGCAGCTCGAAGTTCTCGGCGAGGTAACGCTCGGTGTCGCTGCGCGACTCCCCGTTCAGCGCCATGTTCAGCGCGATCAGGCGCGCGCCGTCGATGTCAGCGCCGGCGCCGGCCGCTTCGGCCTGGATCTGCGGCTCCTGGGCGGCGGGCCCCTCGTTCGCAGGCACCGCCAGCGCCGAGTCCAGGGCGGCCTCGAACGCGCCGAGCGACTGCTGCGGCGATTCGACCGGCTCCTCCGGGGGTGGCGGCTGCTCGGCGAGCGCCGGCTCGACCTGGGGCGCAGGCCCGTCCTCGTAGCCGGCCTCTTTCCCCGAGGCGGCGCCGTAGAGCTCGGCCATCCCGCCCTCGACGGCGGTCAGGTCCGCGGCGAGGCGTCCAGCCCCGGCCCGCAGGCTGCCGATCAGCGCGTTGACCTCCGCGTCCATCGAACCGACTCGCTCCAGGAGCGTCGCGGTCACCTGGGCGACGGCGCCGACGTGCAGGCGGGCCTTCTCGATCGCCTCCTCGCGCGTGCGCTCGGCGTCTTTGGCGGCCTCGTCGCGAGCCTGGCGCGCGTTCTCCTGCGCGCCGCGCTCGATCTCCGCTGCGGCCGACTCGGCGGCCTCGATGATGCTCTGCACCTGCGTGCCGGCCGTGGAGGCCATCGACAGGTCGGGCTTGCCCGTGGTCGCGGCGCGCTGCAGCTCTTCGAACTCGGCCGCAAGCGCCCGCAGGTGGGCATCGACGGCGGCCGCGTCGTACCCGCGGCGGCCGATCGGGAAGTCGCGGCGTTCGATTGCCTGGCGGTCCAACGGCACGGCCCGATCCTAAGGCATGTCCCCGGCGGAAGTCTCCGCTGCCTTCTCGGCGGGGGGCGGCGCCTCTTCGGCGCGGATCTCCTGCAGGTCGCGACGCAGCTCGCGAAGCTCGTCGCGCAGCTGCGCGGCGTACTCGAAACGCAGGTCGTCGGCCGCCGCGAGCATCTCCTCCTCCAGCTCGACGATCATCTTCTCGAGCTCGTGCTGCGGCAGCTCGTCCGCCGTCCCGCGCTTCGCGGTGCGCCTTTTTCTTCCCCGCGGCACCTTGGACTCGGACTGCAGGAACTCGGCGATGTCGGAGATGCCCTTGACGATCGTCGCGGCGGTGATGCCGTGCTCCTCGTTGTAGGCGAGCTGGATCTCGCGACGGCGGTCGGTCTCGTCGATCGCCGCCCGCATCGCCTTCGTCTGTTTGTCGGCGTACATCAGCACCGTGCCGTCGACGTTGCGCGCCGCGCGGCCGATCGTCTGGATCAGCGAGGTCTCGCCCCGCAGGAAGCCCTCCTTGTCGGCGTCGAGGATCGCGACCAGCGAGACCTCGGGCAGGTCGAGCCCCTCGCGGAGCAGGTTCACGCCGACCAGCACGTCGTACTCGCCGAGGCGCAGGTCGCGGATGATCTGTATCCGTTCGAGCGTGTCGATCTCCGAGTGCAGATAGCGCGTCTTGAAGCCCATCTCGAGCAGGTACTGGGAGAGGTCCTCGCTCATCTTCTTGGTGAGGGTTGTGACGAGCACGCGCTCGTTCTTCTTGACGCGCGTGCGGACCTCGTTCATGAGGTCGTCGATCTGGTTCTTGGTCTCGCGCACCTCGACAGTCGGATCGACGATCCCCGTCGGGCGCACGATCTGCTCGACCACGCGCGTCGAGCGTGTGCGCTCGTACTCGCCCGGGGTCGCCGAGACGAACATCAGCTGCGGCGTGATCGACAGGTACTCCTCGAAGGTCTGTGGCCGGTTGTCCAGCGCGCTGGGGAGCCGAAATCCGAAGTCAACGAGCGTCTGCTTGCGCGAGCGGTCGCCCTCGTGCATGCCGCCGATCTGCGGCACCGTCTGGTGGGACTCGTCGATGAAGCAGACGAAGTCCTTGGGGAAGTAGTCGATCAGGCAGTACGGCCGCGAGCCGGGCTCGCGCTGGTCGAGGATGCGGGAGTAGTTCTCGATCCCCGAGCAGAAGCCGACCTCGCGCAGCATCTCCATGTCGTACTGGGTGCGCTGGCGCAGGCGGTGGGACTCGAGCTGCTTGCCTTCGGACTCGAGTTCTTCGCAGCGCCCGTTCAGTTCGGCGCCGATCGCCTCGACCGCCGCCTCGATCGTGCCTTCCTTGACGTTGTAGTGCGTCGCGGGCCAGATCGCGACGTGCTCCAGGTCATCAGCGATCAGCTCGCCCGTCAGCGGGTCGAAGTGCTGCAGGCGTTCGACTTCGTCGCCGAACATCGTCGCGCGGAAGGCCGTCTCCGCATAGGCGGGGAACACCTCCAGCGTCTCCCCCCGCACACGGAAGGTGCCGCGGGAGAGCACGCTGTCGTTGCGGTTGTACTGGATCGAGACGAGCTTGCGCAGCAACGCGTCGCGGTCGATCTCCTCGCCGCGCTTGAGGATCTGCATGTTCATCTCATAGGTCTGGGGCGAGCCGAGGCCGTAGATGCAGGACACCGACGCAACCACGATCACGTCCCTGCGAGCGAACACGGCAGCCGTCGCCGCGTGCCTGAGGCGGTCCACCTCCTGGTTGATCGCCGAGTCCTTCTCGATGTAGAGGTCGCGGCTCGGGACGTACGCCTCGGGCTGGTAGTAGTCGTAGTAGGAGACGAAGTACTCGACCGCGTTGTCGGGGAAGAAGGTCCGGAACTCGTTGCAGAGCTGAGCCGCCAGCGTCTTGTTGTGGGCGATCACGAGCGTCGGGCGCTGCACCGCCTCGATCACCCCGGCCATCGTCATCGTCTTGCCGGTCCCGGTGGCGCCGAGCAGCGTCTGGAAGCGCTCGCCCGAGACGATTCCCTCCGCCATCGACTCGATGGCGCGCGGCTGGTCCGCGGTCGGGGTGAAGACGTTGTCGAGCTTGAAGGGAGGCACCGGACTACGGTAGCGGCGGTTGCGGCCAGGGACCGTCCGCGATCCGCGACACACGCAAGCAGCTGCGCTGGAACCCAGGGCGCCGACTGACCGCGGCGGGCGCTTCTAACCGATCCCCAGCTCCCGCGGATACGTCTCCCGGTATTCCCGCTGCGCGTTCAGCACCCGCTGCACGTATTCGCGCGTCTCCGTGAACGGGATCGCTCCGATCGTCAGCGTTTCCCCGGATTCCCGCGCATGCGCCACCCACCGGTCGACGTTCGTGAGCCCGCCGTTGTACGCGGCGATCGCCAGCATCTCGTCGCCGTTGTAGTGGTCGAGCAGGTAGCGCAGGTAGTAGCTGCCGTAGGCGACGTTGATCGCAGGGGTCGCGAGGTCGGCGGCCGTGAAGCGTTTCCCGCCCGAGAGTTTGGCCAGGTAGTAGGCCGTTTCGGGAAGGATCTGCATCAGGCCCTCCGCCCCGGCGGAGGACTGGCGCGGTTCGAATTTGCTCTCCGCGTAGATCACGCCGGCGATCAGCGCCGGGTCGAGATGCTTCGCCGCGGCCTGTTCGCGGATGATCGACGCGTCCGTGAGCGGCAGCCCGTTGCGCTGCACGCCGCCGTTCAGCAACGGGTAGACGATCACGGCCACGAGCAGCGCCGCGGCCAGCCCCAGCACCCAGCCGGTGCCGCGCCGCGGACGGGTCACGTGCGCGCCGGTGGCGACGTGGCTCATGCCCTTAGATTGCCAAGCACGTCCGACAGTTGCGCTCGCAGCTCGTCGATTGTGCCGTCGTTGCGGACAACGTATGTCGCTTTCGAGGCCTTCTCCTCCTGGCTGAGCTGGCGCGCGTCGCGCTCGCCGACGTGCTCGTGCCCGCGCGCCGCCGCGCGCTCGGAGCGCACGTCCTCGGCGGCAAGGACCGCGATCGTCGCGTCGTAGGCGTCCTGCAGGCCGGCCTCGAACAGCAGCGGAACCTCGACGACGGCGGCGGGCGGTGGCGGCACGCGCTCGCGCGCGGCCTGCAGCCACGCGGCGACCCGGGCTCCCACCAGCGGCCAGAGCAGCTGCTCGAGCCAGCGGCGCTCGGCGTCGTCGGCGAAGACCAGTCGCGCCACCGCCGGCCGGTCGACGACGCCATCCGGCGCCACCTCCGCACCCCACCTCGCGACGACCGCGTCGCGCAGCTCGGGTGAGCCGTACAGCTCGTGGACGACCGCGTCGCTGGAGATCGTCTCGGCGCCGAGGTCACGCAGCGCGTCGAGCGCAGTCGACTTGCCCGCGCCGAGCCCGCCCGTCAGCCCGACGAAGGGAACCGGCTGCGACAACTCTCTTCAGGCCCGGCCCAGCCGCCGCGGCGGCGCTAGTTCTGCTCGGGTCCGCCGGCGGCCTCGGCCTCGGCGATCGCCGCTTCGGGAAGCGGCACGGCGTCACCGGCCACGTTCTCGCCGGCGGGCTCCCCGTCCTCGGAGGGGGCCTCGGCGACAGGCTCCGCAGCGGCCTCGGCGGCAGGCGCCTCAGGTTCCGGTGCGGTCTCAGCCTCAGCGGCTGCTTCAGGCTGTGACTCGGGTGCGGCCTCCGCCTCAGCGGCTGCCTCAGGCTGCGGCTCGGGTGCGGCCTCGACAGCCGGGGCCTCGGCCTCGGGCGCGGCCTCCAGAACCGGAGCCTCGGCCTCAGGCGCGGCCTCCAGAACCGGAGCCTCGGCCTCAGGCGCGGCCTCCAGAACCGGAGCCTCGGCCTCAGGCGCGGCCTCCAGAACCGGAGCCTCGGCCTCAGGGGCGCCCTCAGCGGCCTCCCCCTCCGGCTCATCAGCCGGTTCCTCGGCGCCGCCCGGACGGGAGACCGGAAGGATCTGGTCCTCGACCCGCTTGGCCGACAGCGACAGGCGCCGGCGCTCGGAGTCGATCTCGAGGATCTTCACCCGGATCTCATCACCGGGGTGGACGATCTCGCGCGGGCTCTCGACGTGATGCGGCGCCAGCTCGGAGATGTGGACGAGGCCCTCGACCCCGTCGAGGATCTCGACGAACGCGCCGAACGTGACGACCTTCGTGACCTTGCCGGCGAGCTCGTCGCCGACGGTGTAGGTGTCCACGATCCGCTGCCAGGGGTCCTCCTGGGTCTGCTTGAGACCCAGCGAGATGCGCTGGCGGTCGCGGTCGATGTCCAGCACCTTGACCTTGACGGTGTCGCCGATCGAGAGGATCTCGCTCGGGTGGTTCACATGCGACCAAGAGAGCTCGGAGATGTGAATCAGGCCGTCGATGCCGTCGAGGTCCACAAACGCGCCGAAGTCGACGATGTTCGAGATCTGGCCTTCGACCACGAGCCCTGGCTGCAGGCGGTCCAGGATCTGCTGACGGACCTCCTTGCGCTCCTCCTCGAGCACGGCGCGCCGCGAGAGCACGACGTTGTTGCGCGAGCGGTTGAGCTCGATCACCTTGGTCTCGATCTTGGTGCCCATGTACTCGTCGAGGTTGGGCACGCGGCGGATGTCGACCAGCGAGGCGGGCAGGAAGCCGCGCACCCCGAGGTCGATGATCAGACCGCCCTTGACGACCTCGATCACGGTGCCCTCGACGGGCTCGCCGGACTCGGCGGCGGCTTCGATGCGGCGCCAGGCCTTCTCGAAGCGCGCACGCTTCTTGGACATGATCAGACGCCCGTCCTGGTCCTCCTTCGTGAGGACGATCGCGTCGACCTCCTCGCCCAGGTGGACCTCGTCGGCCGGGTCGACCGCCTTGCGGATCGAGAGCTCGTTGGCGGGGATGACGCCCTCGGACTTGTAGCCGATGTCGACGAGCACCTCGTCCTTGTCGATGCGGACGACGTTCCCCGTGACGACCTCGCCCTCCTCGATCTCCCGGAAGGTGGCGTCGTAATTGGGGACGATCTGCCCGTCGATCTCCAGCAGGAGCCCGTTGGATCCCTCAACGACCCGCGCCTGCGGGTTGTCCATCACAGTTTGCACCGGCCGAAGCGTAGCGCAGCCTTATCATTGCCGGGGCCTATGCCTGTGAGAGCGACCAAGCGGGGAGCCGACCGCACGGCACTGCAGCGCGATTGCGACGTGCTCGTGTGCGGCGCGAGCTTCGCTGGGCTCGCGGTCGCAGGCGAGCTGGCGGGCGCGGGCGCGAACGTGCTGGTGCTCGACCGCTACGAGATCGGCGAGCGCCAGACCTCGGCATGCGGGATCCCCACGCAGTGGCTGCGCGCGATGGACCTCACCGCCTCCGAGCGCCAGAGCTTCGACGAGCTGCTCGTCCACACCCCCTGGCGCACGGCCCGCTGGCAGCTGCCCTGGTCGTTCTCGACGTTCGACTACCGCGAGCTCTGCGCTCTGCTCTGGGAGCGCACCGGGGACGCGGAGTTCGAGACGGCAACCGTGACCGGCCGTCACGGCGACACCGTCGTGACCGACCGCGGCGAGCTGCGTGCCCCGCTGATCGTCGACGCGCTCGGCTGGCGGCGAGTGCTCTCCAACGGAACGCCGATCCAGCCGCCCGACGCGAGGCTGTCCCGCGGACTGGAGGTGCACCCGGCGGGCTCAGGGACCGACATGGAGCTGTGGATCGACGCGAAGTACGTCCGGGCCGGTTACTCCTGGAGCTTCCCGGCCCGCGACGAGCTGCGTGTCGGCGTCGGCTCGTTCTGGCCCTCGCACCACGTCAAGGAGCCGACGGTGCGCCTCGCGGGCGATCTCGGCCTGCCCCCGCAGGGCTACCAGGGGAACTGGATACCCCACCAGCTGCGGCGTGCCGCCGAGGACGGCGTCTTCTTCGCCGGGGACTCCGCGGGTCACTGCCTGCCGCTCACCGCCGAGGGCATCCGCACCGCCTTGTACTTCGGGCTCGCGTGCGGGCGCGAGCTACGCGCCGTCGTGAGCGGGCATCGCTCCCGCGAGCAGGCGCTGCTCGGCTACGGCGCGTTCTCCGACGCCCACGAGCGCAAGTTCCGCTGGCTGCTGAACGCGCAGCGCGCGATCGGGCAGATCACGCCGAGCCGCGCGATCACCCACGTGGTCCGCGCGTTCGAGTCCCGACGGCTGACGCGCTGGGCGTTCGATCAGTACCTGGCGATCGCCCCGCCCTCTTACGTCGGGGCCGGCGCAGGCCCGAGCCACGCCGGCCGCCCGGCCGGGCGCGCGATCGCCTCGCCGGTAGCCGGCGTCCGCGCCTAGCGCGCTCCCCAGCCCGGAGGCCTAGAGCGTGCCCAGAGCCCGCGCCAGGCGCCGGACGCCCTCCTCGATCGCGGGCTCTGCGAGGTTCGCGTAGCCGAGGATCAGGCCGTCGTCGCAGGCCCGTGGCGTCAGATACGCATAGCCCAGCGGATAGACGCCGACCGACTCGCGGGCGGCCGCCTGCGCGAGCGCGATCCCATCGACCGGCGCGGGCAGGCGCACGGTCGCGTGCAGGCCGGCGGCGAGACCCGTCACCGTTGCGCCGGGCAGATGGCCGGCGACCGCGGCGACGAGCGCGTCGCGGCGGGCGCGATAGCGGCGACGCGCCCCGCGCAGGTGGCGGTCATAAGCGCCGCTCTCGAACAGCCGCGCGAGCGCCAGCTGGTCGAGCGTCGGCGAGCCGTGGTCGGCGAGCAGCTTGCGCTGCGCGATGGCCTCGCGCAGACGCGCGGGCAGCACCATCCACCCCAGTCGCAGGGCCGGCGCGAGCGTCTTGCTGACCGTCCCCGTGTAGAGCACCCGCTCGGGGGCGAGGCCCTGCATCGCGCCCAGCGGCGCGCGGTCATAGCGGAACTCGGCGTCGTAGTCGTCCTCGATCACGAGCGCCCCGGTCTCGCCTGCCCACGCGAGCAGCGCCGCCCGCCGCGACGGCGAGAGGGCGACGCCGGTCGGCGACTGATGCGCGGGCGTGAGGAGCACCGCGTCCGCAGCGATCCCGCCGAGGAGCTCGACGCGGGCGCCCTCGGCGTCGACCTCGAGCGGCACGAGACGCGCGCCGGCCGCGCTGAGGATCGCGTGGTGCGGGGGCAGCCCGGGGTCCTCGACCGCGATCGTCCGGCCCGCCAGCTCCGCGCCGATCAGCGCGAGCGCCTGCGCCGCCCCCGAGCACACGACGATCGAATCCGGGTCCGCCGCCACCCCGCGCACCCTGCGCAGGTGGCCAGCGAGCGCGCGGCGCAGTGCCGAGGCACCGCGCGGATCGGGGTACCCGAGAGAGCGGTCGGGGGCGTCGCGGAGCGTCTCGCGCAGCGCGCGGAGCCACAGTCGCCGCGGGAACGTGGCGAGATCGGGATAGCCGGGGAAGAAGTCGAAGCGCAGCGGCGGCGTCGTGCGCGCCGCGGCGGGCGGCTCGTGCGGCGCGGCGCCATCGGCCACGAACGTCCCCGCGCCGGGTCGCGCCACGAGGTAGCCCTCGGCGAGGAGCTGGGCGTAAGCGTCCACCACGAGACGGCGCGAGATGCCGAGGTCTGTTGCGAGCGCGCGCGTCGGGGGCAGGCGGACGTGCGCTGCCAGGCGCCCGCTGCGCACGGCCTCGCGCAGGCCGTCCTCGAGCTGCGCGCGCAGCGGCGTACCGTTGCGGCGATCGAGCTCGAGCAGCAGCTCCTCGCCGCGCACCGCGGGCGCGGCGATTGCCGGGACTTGAGCATTGGTACCCATTTCGAGCCTTGAATTGGTCCTTTACGATGGACCAGCGAGACCATATCGTCGCCGGCATGGCAGAGCAACCCCGCGGTGTCCAAGGCCGGCACGGAGCGCCGGCCGACCCCCGCGATTCCCGACACGGAGCGCCGGCCGACCCCCGCGATTCCCGACACGGAGCGCCGGCCGACCCTGTCGATTCGCGGCACGGAGCGGCGGCCGACCCCCGCGGCTCCGGGCCCGGAGCGGCGGCCGACCCCACCTTCGCCGGATCTCTCTTTCACGCGGGCATGATCGTCCTGGTCGCCTACAACCTCGGCCTGGCGCTCTTCATGACGGTCGCCCCGCATGCGTTCTTCACCTCGATCGGCCCGTTCGAAGAGCTCAACCGGCACTACATCCGCGACATCGCCACCTACAGCGCCGCGATGGGCTTCGGCTTCGTCGTCGCGCTCAGCCGGCCGTCCTGGCGCGTACCCGTGCTTGCGATCTCGACGGTGCAGTTCGGCCTTCACACGGTCAACCACCTGGTGGACGCGACCTCGGCCCACCCCCAATGGACCGGCTGGTTCGACTTCGTCTCGCTGCTGGCGAGCACGGTGCTGCTGGCATGGATGTGGCGCTATGCGGCCCGCCGCGACGGCAGCGCGGGCCCGCGCGGCGCCGGCCCCCGGGTCCCCAACCCGCTCGCACGAGCTTCGGTCCCCTCCTCCCCCCGCGCCGAAAGGAGCACGACATGACCGTCGTCGAGGGCGTCCCCGCCCGCCGCAACCCCCTGATCCGCCTCACCTACGCGCTCGCCCGCCGCGAAGTGCGCCGCATGACCGGGAAGCCGCTGCTGACGCCGGACATCCCGGTCCGGGCGCACCGCTTCCGGCAGCTCGTCGGCTACGCCCAACTGGAGAAGAGCGTCGCGCGCAAGCCGCTCGTGCCGGAGCACCTGCGCGCGCTCGCGGTCCTGAAGTCCGCGGTCATGCAGGGCTGCGAGATGTGCCAGGACATCGGCTCCTTCGAGGCCCGCGCGAAGGGCGTCGAGGAGGCGCAGCTGCTCGACCTGCACCGCTACCGCGACAGCGATCGCTTCGACGAGACCGAGCGGCTCGTGCTGGACCTCGCCGTCGCGATGACGCAGACCCCGGTCTTCGTCGCGCCCGAACTGCTCGAAGCGCTCCGCGACCGTCTCGGCGGCGATGCGGAGCTGGTCGAGCTCGTGCACCTGATCGCCGTCGAGAACCTGCGCTCGCGCTTCAACGGAGCGTTCGGGCTCGGCGCCGCCGGGTTCAGCGAGGGCATGGCGTGCGCGCGCATGGAGACGGGCGCGGCCGGGGCGGCGAGCGCCGAGCACGGCGCGCCCGGCCTCGCGGTCGCCTCGTGAGGGTCTTCGTCGCCGGCGCGACCGGGGTGATCGGCCGCCGCCTGGTGCCCGCCCTGCTCGCCGCCGGCCACGATGTGACCGCGATGTGCCGCAGCGAGGAGAGCGCCGGGCGGGCCCGCGCGGCTGGCGCTCAGCCCGCGATGGCCGACGCGCTCGACGCGGGCGCCGTGGCGGATGCGGTCGCGCAGGCTCATCCGGACGCCGTCGTCAACCAGCTCACGGCGCTGCCAAAACGAATCGATCCACGCCGGATCGAGCGCGACTTCGAGGGCAACGACCGCCTGCGCAGCGAGGGCTCGCGGATCCTCGCCGGCGCGGCGCGCGGCGCAGGGGTCCAGCGGCTCCTCGCCCAGAGCATCGCCTTCATGTACGAGAGCGGCCCCGACGGGGCGCTGCACTCCGAGCAGGACCCGCTCGTGATCGATCCCCCGTCGTCGTTCGCGCGCACGGCCGACGCGGTCAAGACGCTCGAGCAGACGACGCTCGAGGCCGGCGGGACGGTGCTGCGCTACGGCTACTTCTACGGGCCCGGCAGCGCGATCGCGCCCGACGGATCGATCGTCGCCGACCTCGGCCGCCGGCGAATGCCGGTCGTCGGCTCGGGCGCGGGCGTCTGGTCGTTCGTCCACGTCGACGACGCCGCGGCCGCGACGGTCCTCGCCCTGGACGCGCCGCCGGGTGTCTACAACGTCGTCGACGACGAGCCGGCACCGGTCGCCGAGTGGCTGCCGGCGCTCGCGAAGGCCGCCGGCGCGCCGCGCCCGATGCGCGTTCCTGCCTTCCTGGCGCGCCTCGCGGCCGGTGAGTACGGCGTCACGGCGATGACGCGCGCGCAGGGAGCCTCGAACGAGCGCGCAAAGCGCGAGCTCGCGTGGGAGCCCGCGCACCGCAGCTGGCGCGAGGGCTTCGCCACTGCTCTCGCCTGAGCCGCGCGCAGTCACTTCCGGGCGCTGCGGCGCCGGGCGCCCTCACTTCCGCACTACGAGCGCGACCCCGGCGATCAGCAGCACGATCCCGAGCACACGGTGCACGCTGACGGGCGTCCGCGCCACGCCGAGCAGCCCCAGGCGGTCGATCACAACCGACATCGTGAGCTGGCCGGTGATGACCACCGCCGTGAGCCCGCTCGCGCCGAGCGTCCTGACGGCTTCCAGCGCGACGAACACGTAGACGGCGCCGAGCAGCCCGCCCACCAGGGCCCACCAGGGCACCTTGCCGACCTGCCCCAGCGAGCTGAGCCCGCCGCGCAGGATGAAGCTGATCGCCACGAGCGCGGCGGTACCGACGAGGAAGGAGAAGGTCGCCGCCTGCACGCCGCCCACCGTCTTGCCGAGGCGCGAGTTGATGGGCGCCTGCATGGCGACGAGCGCGCCGGCGCCCGCGCCGAGGAAGATCGCGAGGCTGCGCGTCACTTAGCCTCGAGCCAGTTCTGACCGGAGCCGATGTCCACCGCGAGCGGCGGCTCGTTCGGCTCCCACACGGCGACCATCTCGCGCTCCACGAGCCTGCTCGCGTCCTCGGCCTCCTCCGGAGGTCCTTCGAACAGCAGCTCGTCGTGGATCGTCAGCAGGAGCTTGGTCTGCAGGCCCGACTCGGCCAGCGCGGCGTGCGTGCGCACCATCGCGAGCTTGATGATGTCGGCGGCCGTACCCTGGACGACCGTGTTGACGGCCAGGCGCTCGCCGAGCGTGCGGACCTGGTAGTTGCGGGCGCGCAGCTCCGGGATCTGCCGGCGCCGCCCCCACAGCGTCTTGACGAAGCCCTCCTCCTTGGCCCGCTCGATCGTCGCCGCCATGAACTCGGCGACGTGCGGGAAGCGCTCGAGGTAGGCGTCGATGAACTCCTTGGCCTCCTCGCGCGGGATGTTCAACCGGTCGGCGAGGCCGTAGTCCGAGAGTCCGTAGACGATGCCGTAGTTGATCATCTTGGCCTTCGAGCGCATGCCGGGGTCGATCTCCTCGGCGGTGACGCCGAAGACGCGCGAGGCGGTGGCCGTGTGGACGTCCTCGCCGCGCTTGAAGATCTCCATCAGGGCGTCCTCGCCCGCCGCCTGCGCCAAGACCCGCAGCTCGATCTGCGAGTAGTCGGCGGAGATCAGGACCTTCCCGGGCTCGGCCTCGAAGCAGCCGCGGATCTCGCGCCCGAGCGGGGTGCGGATCGGGACGTTCTGCATGTTGGGGTTCGTGCTCGACAGGCGCCCCGTCGTCGCGACCGCCTGCAGGAAGGTCGTGTGGATGCGCGACTCGGCGTCGGTCTGCTCGGGCAGCACGTCCAGGTAGGTCTTGATCAGCGTCGAGAGCTCGCGCCAGCGCTCGATCTTGGGGACGATCTCGTGCTCTGAGCGGATCGCCTGCAGCACGCGCGCGTCGGTCGAGTAGCCCGTCTTGCCGCGGCGCTTGCGCGAGAGGCCCAGGCGCTCGAAGAGGATCTCGCCGAGCTGCTGCGGCGAGCCGATCGTGAACTCATCGCCGGCCAGCTCGAAGATCTCGCGTTCCAGGCCGCCGATCTCCTCGCTCACCCGCGCGGTGATCCCCGCGAGGCGGTCGAGGTTCAGCCGCACGCCCAGCAGCTCCAACTCGCGTAGAACCGGGACCAGCGGCAGCTCGATCTCGGCCATCACAGCCTCCAGGCCGCGCTCGGCGATCTGCTCGCGCTGCCAATCGGCGAGCGCCCCCAGCATCACGGCGCGGGCCGCGAGCGGGTCCTCCAGGTCGCTGCCGAGCCCGCGCTCCTCACACAGCTCGTCGAGGGGATAGCCACGTCTTGCGGGCTCGAGCAGGTAGGCGCCGAGGAGCGTGTCGTGGGCGAGGTGCCTCGGCACGGTGCGAAGCGCCTTGGCGTCGTGCGCGATCACCGGGCGCCCGTCGCAGGCTGCGACCACTTCCTCGGGCCCGTCGCAGTCGCCGGCGATCGCCTCGCCGCCCGCGGTCGCCGCGAAGCGCCAGGGGGAGCCCTCGGCGAACAGCTCGCCCTCCGGCGCCTCGACCTCCTCGGTGACGATGCAGATCTCGCTGTCGGCGGAACCGAGCGAGGCGAGATCAGCTGGAGCGCCCGCCCGCAGCGAGGCGGTGAGCGTCACCTCGGTGGCGCTCGGCGGCGCCGCCGCGTCGGGGTCGCCGAGCGCCTCCTCGAGGCGCCGCAGCGGGTCGCGCAGCTCGTACTCGCGGAAGAACTCGCGCAGCCGCGAGCGGTCCGGCTCGAGATCCGCCTCCAGCGCGACGTCGAGGTTCACGTCCAGGTCGCGGCGCACCGTCGCCAGCTCGCGCGACATACGGGCGTCCTCGGCATGCTCGACCAGGTTCTGTTTGCGCTTGGCGCCTTTGACCTGATCGACGTTGGCGAGCACCTCATCCAGCGTGCCGAACGACTGCAGCAGCTCGCTGGCCGTCTTGTCCCCGATGCCGGGAATGCCCGGGATGTTGTCGGAGGTGTCGCCCTTCAGGCCGTAGAAGTCGGGGATCAGCTCGGGCCCGATGCCGTAGCGGTCGACGACCGCCTGGCGGTCGTAGATCTTCGTCTCGGTGATGCCGCGCGCCGTTGCCATCACCTTGACGAGCCCGTCCTCGTCGATCAGTTGGAAGACGTCGCGGTCGCCGGTGACGATCATCACCGGGACCGGCGGGTCTGCGCGCAGGGCGCGCTCTGAGAGCGAGGCGATCACGTCGTCGGCCTCGTAGCCGTCGAGCGTGACGTTCGTGTAGCCGAAGGCCTCGACCAGCGGCGCCATCGAGGGCCACTGCTGCTTGAGCAGGTCGGGGCGCGAGCGCCGCGAGGCCTTGTAGTCGGCGAACAGCTCGCTGCGCCCGGAGGTGCCGGCGTCCCAGGCCACGACCGTCGGCTGCACGCCGTACTCGGTGACGATCTTCACCAGCATCGAGGCGAAGCCGAAGATCGCGTTCGTCGGCACCCCGGTCGAGGTCGCGATCGACTCCGGCAGGGCGAAGAAGGCACGGTAGACGAGGCTGGGGCCGTCGATCAGGAACAGCCGGCGCTCCGCTGGCGCGCCGCCGCCGCGCGTCGTGGCACCTGCACCCGCGCGCTCTTTGGTCCCGGCCGCCATCGGCTCCCACTCTATGTCCCTGCGCGGAGCGCGTCTGCCCTGTCCGGGCGCTGACCGGGACGAGCGCGGAGCGGCCTCCGAGGCTTCGCGCGCAACGTGCGGGCGTTTCTTGAGAAGATCCCGTGCCGCCAGCCAAGGAGGGAGTCCCGCAGTGAGCGCCACACCGAGCGCGCAGTACCGCCTGACCATCCGCGTGAAGCTCGACGACAGCCCGAGCGTGCTCGGTCGTACCACGAGCGCGATCGGCGACGCCGGCGGCATGGTGGCGGCCGTCGACGTGGTCGAGAGCGACGCCGCGGGCGCACTGCGCGACATCGTCGTGGACGCCGCCGACAGCGACCACTGGGGCCGCATCCTGGCCGCGATCGGGGGGATCGAGGGCGCCGAGGTCATCGACACGACCGACCGCACCTTCCTGCTCCACGTCGGGGGCAAGATCGAACAGTCCAACAAGCATCCCCTGAAGAGCCGCGACGACCTCTCGATGGTCTACACGCCGGGCGTCGCGCGCGTGTGCCTGGCGATCGCCGACGACGAGGACAAGGCCTTCCAGTACACGATTAAGAGAAACACAGTTGCGGTCGTATCCGACGGGACCGCGGTCCTGGGCCTCGGCGATATCGGTCCCAAGGCAGCGATGCCGGTGATGGAGGGCAAGTGCTGCCTGTTCAAGGAGTTCGGGGGTGTCGACGCGTTCCCGATCTGCCTTGACACGACCGACCCTGAGGAGATCGTGCAGACGGTCAAGTTGATGGCACCGGGCTTCGGCGGGATCAACCTCGAGGACATCTCGGCCCCGCGCTGCTTCGAGATCGAGCAGCGGCTCATCTCAGAGCTCGAGATCCCGGTCTTCCACGACGACCAGCACGGCACCGCTGTGGTCGTGATGGCCGCGGTGCTGAACGCCTGCAAGCTGACGGGCCGCAACCTGGAGGACCTGAGCGTGCTGATCATCGGCCTCGGCGCGGCCGGGATCGCGGTGACGAGGATTCTCCGCGCAGCGGGTGTCACGCGGATCGTCGGCGCCGACTCCAGGGGCGGGCTGAGCGTGCAGCGCGAGGACTACCTCGACGGCTCCATGAACCCCGTGAAGCGCTGGTTCGCCGAGGTCACGAACCCGGACTGCCTCTCGGGCGCACCCGCCGAGCTGATCGACGGCGTCGACCTGCTGATCGGGCTCTCCGGCGCCCGCGTGATGCCCGCGGAGGCGCTCGCGCGCATGAACCGCGACGCGATGGTCTTCGCGATGGCCAACCCGACTCCCGAGGTCCACCCCGAGGAGGCGGCTCCCCACGTGCGGATCATGGCCACCGGGCGCTCCGATTTCCCGAACCAGATCAACAACGTGCTCGCTTTCCCGGGCATCTTCCGCGGCGCCCTGGACGTGCGCGCGCGGACGATCAGCGAGGACATGAAGATGGCGGCCGCGCGTGCGATCGCCTCGATCGTCCCGGAGGAGGAGCTGCGCGAGGACTACATCATCCCGTCGGTCTTCAACCGCGACGTCGCGCCCGCGGTCGCGGCCGCGGTCGGCGAGCAGGCGCGCGCCGCGGGCACGGCGGAGGCAGGCCTCGAGGTCGGCTACGCGCAGGGCGACGCGGTCACGCCCGGCGCCGGCGGAGCGGCCGACAGCCGCGTCTGAGGTAGCCGCGATGCCCGCGATCACGGTCTCGGGGGCGAGCGGCATGATCGGCCGCCGCCTGGTGGACGAGCTGCAGCGCCAGGGCTGGCAGGTGACGATCCTGAGCCGCGAACCGGTGCGAGCGCAGCACGCCCTCGGCGAGGTGGAGACCTACCGCTGGGACCCCGTCGAGGAACCGGCGCCCACGCAGGCCCTCCAAGGCCGCGACGCGGTCGCGCACCTCGCCGGCGCACCGGTGTCCCAGCGCTGGACGCCGGAGACCAGGCGCGCGATCCGTGACAGCCGCGTGATCGGCACCGAGAACCTCGTCGCCGCGCTGCGCGAGGTCGAGCCGCGGCCGCGCGTGCTCGTGTCCTCCTCGGCCAGCGGCTACTACGGCGCCCGCGGCTCTGAGCCGATCGACGAGGAGGCATCCCCCGGGCGCGACTTCCTGGCCGAGGTCTGCGTCGCGTGGGAGGCGAAGGCCGCGCGCGCCGAGCAGCTCGGCATGCGCGTCGTGCGCATCCGAACGGGCGTCGTGCTCGACCGCACCGGCGGCGCGCTGGCGAAGATGCTGCTGCCGTTCCAGCTCGGGATCGGCGGCCCGGTCGCGGGCGGGCGCCAGTACATGCCGTGGATCCATGTCGAGGACGTCGTCGGAATGTTCATGGCGGCGCTCGGCGACGAGCGCTGGCAGGGGGCGGTCAACGCGGCGGCCCCGGTGCCGGTCACGAACCGCGAGTTCTCGCACGCGCTGGGGCGGGCGCTCAACCGCCCGTCGGTGCTGCCGGTCCCGGGCTTCGCGCTCAGCGCGATCTACGGCGAGATGGCCCAGATCGTGACGACCGGGGTGCGCGCGGTGCCGGCCAAGCCGCTGATGCTCTCCTACCGTTACGCGCACCCCGAGCTGGACGAGGCGCTGCGCGCCGCGCTCGGGCGCTGAGCGGTGGCCGCCGTCAGGCCGGCGCAGGCAGTGCGTCTGCGGCGGAGGACCCGTTTCCACCCGCAACGCGGTTGTCGGTCTCGATGATCACGCGGCAGGGGCGCACCTTCAGCAGGTAGGCCGCGGTCGGCCCGATCCCCTGCTCGCCTCGGGGCGCGTGGATCGTCGACCAGTAGATGACGTCCGAGCCGACGCGTTCGGCTTCCTCGACGAGCGCCGAGCCGGGGTTGCGCGTGCGGATCAGGCCGGTGCGGATCTTGATCCCCATCCGCCGCGACTGGATGCGCGCGCTCTCGAGCACCGAGCGCCCGTGCGCCTCCTCCTCTTCGAGCCCGGCCTCCAGGGAGAGCTGGCTCGGAACCGGCAGCACGTAGACGGCGTAGACGATCCCCTCGTCGCCGATCAGCTTGGCGGCGGCGTGCAGGGCGGAGGCCGAGACGTCGTCGCCGAAGATCGGCACGAGCGCGGTGCGGTACTCGAGCTCCTCGAAGTCCGCGGGGCGTTCCGGGCGCTCGATCTTGTAGGAGCGCCAAGGATTGAGCCCATGCCGGCGGCGGTACAGGAAGTAGCCGATCATCCCGAAAACCATCCACGGCAGGCCGATCGTCCGGGCCTCGCCGTGCAGCACGACCACCGAGCACCAGGCGGCGAACGTCCCGATCCCGCCGAGCACGGCGGTCAGAGGGATCGAGGAGCCGCGTATGCGCACGTTCCACGGCATCCGGTACGGTCGCGACCGGTCGGGCTCCTTCACGCGCAGCGCGACGACCGAGACGTGCGCGATCGTGAAGGACAGCATCGCCCCGAACGAGTAGAGGTTGCCGAGCAGCGTCGTTTCGCCCGGCAGGATCAGCAGCGCCGCGAGCGCCGAGAAGCACACGATCGTGAACCACGGCGTCCGGTAGCGCGGGTGCAGCTGCGAGAAGATCGCGGGCAGCTGACGATGCTCCGCCAGCGACCATGACAGGCGCGAGATGCCGATCAGCCCGGCGTTGGTCGCGATGAACAGGATCGTGGCTGCGAGCACGCCGACGTAGTCGCGTGCGATCGTGAGCGTCGCCCCGTGCAGCCCCAGCTTGTCGATGATCCCGAGCACCGGGTCGTTTTCGTAGTGGCCCCCGAGCGCGGTCGCGTAGCCCGCGTGGTGGAAGGTTTCTTTGAGCTCGGCCGAGTAGCCGATGCCGTGGTGGACGACGGGCAGAGCCGAGAGCGCGACGACCGAGATTCCCGCGTAGACGCCGAGCACGGCGAACAGCACGAGGTTGACCGCCTTGGGCACGTCGTGGCCGGGGTCTCTGGCCTCCTCGGCCATGTTCGAGACGGTCTCGATACCCGTGTAGGCGACCATCGCGACGGAGAGAGCGAAGATCACCTGGGTCCAGGTGGGCGCCACGCCCAGGTGGACCTGGTCCACCAGCAGCTTCGGGTCCAGGACGAGAGCGACGCCGAGGATCACGAGCAGTATCTGCGTCGCCAGGTCGGTGACCGCGAGGACGAGGTTGAGTTTGGCCGACTCGCCCAGCCCACGGATGTTCAGGGCTGCCAGCAGCACGATCGTGACCAGGCCGCCGATGATGTCGCCGGGGTTGTGGGTCAGCGCCGGAAAGAACGCGCCGAGGTAGTGCGGCACGAAGAACGCCGAGATCGCGATCGTGATGATGTAGTCGAGACTCAGCGCCCAGCCCGCGAAGAACGAGACCACGTCGTTGAACGCGTGTCGCGCGAATGAGGAGGACCCGCCGGCCTCCGGGAACATCGCAGCGCCCTCGGCATAGGTCTTGGCCGTCAGCACGAACAGGCCACCGGCGAACATGAAGACGACCGGCGTCAGCCCGAGCGCGTGTGCGGCGACGAGTCCGAGGGCGTAGTAGATCGAGGAGCCGACGTTGCCGTAGGCCGTCGCGAAGAGGCCGGGCACTCCCACCGATCTGCGCAGCCCGTGCTCTGAGAGACGTGCCATGAGCCGACGCTAGCTCCTCACCAGACCGCAGGCCTCGTGACTCGAGCAGGCCGGAGCGGGGCAGGAAGGCCGTTCCCATCGGTCGCGGATCGTCGGCGTCACCGCCCGGCAGCGTACAGACGGCGCCCGCCGCCGGTGCCCGGGAGCGCGACCCCAGGGGTCCGTCCGACCGGTGTGCATGCAACATCCCATTCACCGCAGTCGCTGCGGCAGGAACCAGCCGTATGATCCCGACGAGGGGCCGTTTTTTCGGTCTCCGGAACGACTCGGAAGCCGCCATGGAAACCGCGCGACGCGAAAACTACGACTCCGGCGAGGACTTCGTTCTCGAATACGGCGAGCTGCGTTTCACCTTCAACGAGGCCGACTTCTCACAGCGCTGCGAGCAGGCCGCCCTGAAGCTCGGCTTCGTCGGCGCCCGCCTCGGCGCCGAGGAGCTCGAAGACCTCGTGAACCTCGCGGTCAACGGCGAGATCATCGACCCCGCCTCCGCACTCGGCGAACACGTCAACGACTGCTGGCCCGAGCTGGTCGGCCCGGCCGAGCGCTCGCTCGTGCACTGGCTGCGCCGCCTCGTCTTCCGTGGCGCCTGGCTGGACCAGCGCGTCAAGGAGGGCGAGCTCAGCGTCGCCTTCGACGACGAGACCGGCACCTTCGCCTACGTCCAGCCGAGCTCGGCCGGCGCGGGCGAGCCGATCGAGCTGGCGCCCGAGCCCTCCTGGGGCCGGGTCGCCTACCGCCGCTCCGACGCCGCGGCCTAGGAGAGCGCGGCCTCTCGGGCCTTGCGGATCGCCTCCGCCCCGTCCTCGCCCACGAGCAGCTCCGCGCGCAGCGTGCCGCCGGCACCGACGTCGAGCATGGGGTCCCCGCCCGATGCGGCCAGCGCCGCGTCGAGCGCGATCACGGTCGTCTCGCCGCCGACAGGGGCGGTGGCCGTGGCGACGATCGTCACCGAACCGGCCTCGCGCAGGTTGCGCGCCGCCGCCATCGCGCGGCGCGCGGCATGCGGGTGCAGCCCGTCGAGCCCGTCGACCAGGACGACGGCGTCGCCGCCGCGCGAGGCGATGCGCCGCGCGGCGTCCAGCGAGCGCTCGAGCGCCTGGGCCTGCGTGTCGGCAGACGCGGCGAACGTCATCGCGGCAGCGATCGGAGCCGCGTCCTCGCCCTCGGCGGCCTGCCAGTCGGCGACCTCCTCCGGGCGCACGCCCAGCAGCACCAGGCTCAGCTCCAGGCCCTCGGTCCCCTTCAGGGCTTCGTAGAGCCGCCGCAGCGTCTCTGACTTGCCGGCGCCGCGCGGGCCCACGATGGTCGCGCGCGAGCCGCGGCCGAGCGGGGTCAGCCACTCGATGCCCTCGAGCGTCTTGTCCTTGGAGCCCAGCGCCAGGCGCTCGGCCGGCCACGCGACCGGCAGGTCCTCATACCGCGCCCCGTCGGAGACCGAGTCGGCGGAGTCGCCGTTGATCGTGTCGATCCTGACCAGCGAGGGGTAGCGCTCGGAGCGCCGGGGCGTACGCACCGGGCCGGCGACGCGGTCGCCCGAGACGAGCTCGCAGCGGCGCACCTGGGCGGCCGAGATGTAGACGTCCTCGTCGGAGGGCTCGGGCGGGTCCACGCGCAGGAACGCCGAACCGTTGCCGAGCACCTCCACGATGCCCTCGGCGACCCGCGCGGACTCCTCCTCGTCGTCCTGGTCGCGCCCGCCGCGGCGCGAGCCCTCCCCGCGCGAACGTCCGCCGCGGCGCGAACGCGGCCGCGAGGCCGGTGCGCTCTCCTCCTCGGCCTGATCGGAGTCCTCGCTCTCGGCGGACTCGGGCTCCGGTTCCCGCGTGGCGCGGCGCGAGCGGGAGCGCGAGCGCGGAGCCGGAGCGTCCTCCTCCACAGCCTCGCCGGACTCCGAGCCGGCGTCCGGCGTCTCCTCCTCGCTCTCCTCCGAGCCGGCGTCCGCCGCCGTCTCCTCCTCGCTCTCCTCGGAGCGGGAGCGGCGCAGCCTCGGTGTGCGGCGCCGGCGCGAACGCGGCTGCTCGCTCTCCTCAGTCCCGGAGTCGGTGTCGGCGCCGTCACCGGACTCGCCGAGAATCGCATCGATCAGGTCCGCCTTGCGGAGCCTGCGGAAGCCGTCGAGGCCGACCTGGTCGGCGATCGCATGGAGGTCGGCGAGCGGGCTCGCTTCCAGCTCGGAGCGGTCGAGCACTGCCATCTTGGGTCTCTCTTTCTGTGGATGGGCGGTTGGCGTCCCGCGGCGTTGGACAGCGGCGGGCACCCAGGGCGGTTGGGACCTGTTTCGCAGCAGCCTAGCGGCTGTATCGGATCTCCTCGGTCAGCCGCAACGTCTCATCCAGCTCGCCCTCGCCGGCGAGCGCGGCCCGCACGGCGATGTAGTCGGCAGCGGCGGCCACGTCGTGGACGCGGAAGATGTGGGCGCCCTGCTCGAGGCCGTGTCCCAGGGCCGCCAGCGTTCCGGCCAGGCGCTCACGCGGCGGACGGCCCGTCAGCGCCCCGACGAAGTCCTTGCGCGAGATGGCCATCAGCACGGGCCGCCCGAGCTCGTGCAGGCGCCCCGCCGAGGCCAGCAGCCGGATCGTCTGCGCGGGCGTCTTCGCGAAATCCGGGCCCGGATCGACGATCAACTGGTCGCGCTCGACGCCGGCTGCCAGCGCGACCTCCATGCGCTCGCGAAGGAACGAGAGCACCTCGGCGACGACATCCTCATAGAGATCGGGGTCCTGCCTGCGTTCGCGCGGAGCCGCCGCGGTGTGCATCAGGACCAGGGCTGCGCCCGTCTCCGCGCAGACCCTCGCCAGCGCGGGATCGCGCAGGCCGCTGACGTCGTTGACGATCCGCGCCCCGGCCTCGACCGCGGCGCGGGCCACCTGCGGCTTGTACGTGTCGACCGAGACCAGCGCGCCGAGGTCGCCCGCGAGGCGCTCGACAAGCGGTATGACCCGCGCGATCTCCTCCTCGGCCTGTACGGGAGGCGATCCGGTGGACGCCGACTCGCCCCCTACGTCGAGCACCTCGGCGCCCTCGGCCAGCAGCCGCTCGCCCAGCGCCACCTGGGCGTCGAGGCCCCGGTGCAGGCCGCCGTCGCTGAACGAGTCCGGCGAGGCGTTGACGATCCCCATCAGCAGCGGACGCGGGCCGAGCTCGAGCTCGAGGCCGCGCGCGAGCAGCCGCCGGCGGGGTGCGTTCAACGAGCGGGCTCCGCGGGGCGGGCGGGCTCCCAGGAGATGCCCTCGGCGGCGGACTCGGCTGCGAAGGCTTCGAGCTCTGAGGCCAGGCGGCGCTCGTCCCAGCCGAGCTCGCGCGCCAGCACCTCCCCCACCCTCCTCACCGCCTCGCCGTTTGCACTCAGCTCGCGCGCGGCGAGCAGCCCGAGGCGCGTGCGGCGCAGCAGCGCGTCGCCGATGCTGCGCGCCTGCTCGTGGCGGGCGGCGAGCGCCACCTCGGCGAGGAGGTCGGGGCAGTCCGGCACGATCGGCTGGGCCAGCTCGCCGCGCTCGCCCGCGATCGCGAGCACATCGAACGCGGCGTGGCCGTAGCGGGACGCCAGGGCGGTGTAGGCGTTCTCGGCGACGCCCTCCAGCCGCGGCAGCTCATCGGCTGAGATCGCCTGCCCGAGCGGGATTTCGTGCGTGCGGCAGGGCGCTTCGCGTGCTTCGCGCAGGACCAGGCGGTCGACGGTCATCTTCGCCATCCGCCGCCAGGTCGTGAGCTTGCCGCCGGTGATCGTGATCATGCCCGAGGAGGTCTCGTACAGCTCGGCCTTGCGCGAGATGTCGACGGACTTCTTCGGGTCGCCGGTCGAGATCAGCGGGCGCACGCCGGCGAAGGCGCCGGTCAGCCGGTCGGGTCCGAGCTCCGAGCCGAAGAAGGCGTTGACGGCGTCGAGCAGGTAGCACGATGTCGTCCTCGGAGGGCTCGACGTGCGTCGAGCGGGCCCTCGTAGTCGTTGTCCGTCGTGCCGATCAGCGCGTGCCCGAGCCACGGCAGCGCGAAGATCGAGCGCCCGCTTCCGGCGGGCACGATCGCGCCGCCGACGAGCGGCAGCTCGGAGTGCTTGATCGTGATGTGCGTGCCGCGGCTCGGCCGGATCGACGGCAGCTCGGCCTCGACGTGCAGCTCCTGCGGGCGCAGCTGGTCGGCCCAGACGCCCGTCGCGTTGACGACGTTGGGCGCGCTGAGGCTCGAACTCGGCGCCGGACTCCAGATCGCGCACCTGCACGCCGCTGGCGCGACCGTCCTGCTCGAGCAGGCCCGTCACGTCGAGCCGGTTCGCGCACACGGCGCCGAAGCGCTCCGCCTCTCCGAGCACGGTCAGCACCAGCCGCGAGTCGTCGGTCTGGCAGTCGTAGAAGAGATAGCCGGAGGTCGGCTCGCGGGCGGCGAGCGCGGGCAGCAGCTCGACGACCTCCTCGCCGGAGATCACGCGATGGCGCGCCGGGCTCCAGGACTCATCCGCCTCCGGCGCCTCCGGCGCCTCGCCGAGCTCGGCGCGCTCGGCGGCATTGCGGGCCTCCCCCTTGCGCCGCGCGCGCCGGCCGCGCATCCGCCCGCGCTCCACCGCCATCACGTCGTAGAGGTTCAGCCCGACGCCCACGAGGCGGTCGGGCTTGGCCCCGTCGAACGCCGGCACCACGAGCGGCAGCGGCTTCACCAGGTGCGGTGCGAGCGCGACCATCAGCTGGCGCTCGAGCAGCGCCTCGCGGACGAGCCCGAGGTCGAAGTTCTGCAGGTAGCGCAGGCCGCCGTGGACGAGCTTCGACGAGCGGCTCGAGGTCCCGGAGGCGAAGTCGGCACGCTCGAGCAGCGCGACGCTGTAGCCGCGCGAGGCGGCGTCGAGCGCGACGCCGGCGCCGGTGATGCCGCCGCCGACGACGATCACGTCGAACTCCTCGCTCTGCAGAGCCGCCAGGGCCTGGTCGCGGGCGATCACGTGCGCAAGTCTCGCAGAGCGGGATGCGAGCTTCGAGGTGCTGTTCGGTCGGGCGCATGCGCCCGACCGCGGTGGGCCGCATGCGGCCCACCGTAGGGGTCGCACATGTGCGACCCCGGGGGTCGGCACATGTGCCGACCCCTGCGGCGAAGCCGTTCTAGCCTCAGACGTTCGCCAGCTCGGCGGTGATGTCCGCGACCGCCGATTTGGCGTCGCCGAACAGCATCGAGGTCTCGGGCTCGTAGTAGAGCTCGTTTTCGATCCCGGCGAAGCCCGGGTTCATCGAGCGCTTGATCACGATCACCGAGCGGCTGTCGCTGACCTCGAGGATCGGCATGCCGTAGATCGGCGAGGACGGCGTGTTCTTGGCGGCCGGGTTCGTGACGTCGTTGGCGCCGATCACCAGCGAGACATCCGTGCGCTGGAACTCCGGGTTCGCGTCGTCCATCTCCTTGAGCTGGTCGTAGGGCACGTCGGCCTCGGCCAGCAGCACGTTCATGTGACCGGGCATGCGGCCGGCGACGGGATGGATCGCGTAGCTGACTTCGATGCCCCGTTTCTCGAGCTCCTTGGTCAGCTCGCGCACCGCGTGCTGGGCCTGCGCCACGGCCATGCCGTAGCCCGGCACGATCACGACCCGGCTCGCGTACGCGAGCTGGATCGCGGCGTCCAGCGCGCTCGACCGATTTGACGGTGCCCGCGTGCTCGCCGGCGCCTTCGGCGCCCTCGATCGCGCCGCCGCCGCCGAAGCCGCCCGCGACGATCGCGGGGATCGAGCGGTTCATGGCCTGGGCCATCAGGTTCGTCAGGATCGTGCCCGAGGCGCCGACGATCATGCCGGCGACGATCAGCGCCGGGTTGTTCAGCGCGATCCCGGTCGCGGCCGCCGAGAGGCCGGTGAAGGCGTTCAGCAGCGAGATCACGACGGGCATGTCGGCGCCGCCGATCGGCAGCACGAGGAAGTTGCCGAGCAGCGCCGCGCAGACGAGCATGCCGATGAACAGGAGCTTCGGAGTGCGCGCCCGCGCAGAGGTCGATGCCCGGCCGCGAGCGCGAGCACGAGCAGCACCAGGTTGACGACCTGCTGGCCGGCGCCGAGCGTGATCGGGCGCCCGGGGAGGATTTCCTGGAGCTTGCCGAACGCGATGTTCGAGCCCCAGAAGGAGATCGAGCCGACGATCGCCGCGAACACCGAGAACACCGCGATGTAGGTCGAGACCGCGCCGCCGCTGATCGTGAGCGTCCCGAAGTGGCCGATGAAGTGGACGTGTGAGAGCCGTAGGTCGAGCCGTGGCGGCGGAACTCGGCCCAGGCGATCAGGAACACCGCGCCGCCGCCGACGCCGTTGAACAGCGCGACCATCTGCGGCATCGCGGTCATCTTCACCTGGCGCGCCGCCGGCACGCCGACCGCCGTCCCGAGCGCGATCGCCGAGCACGATCAGCCCCCACTCCCCCTCGCTGGGGTTCAACAGCGTCGCGACGACCGCGATCGCCATGCCGACCGCGGCGATGCGGTTGCCGCGCACGGCCGTGGTCGGGCCCGCCAGGCCGCGCAGCCCCTGGATGAAGAGCGCGAAGGCGATGATGTAGAGGACGTAGATGAAGCTTTCGCTCTGCACCCACGAGGTCGCCAGCGGGGTCACGAGCCGCTCCCGTCCTCCGCCGGTCGGCTCCTCGTCCTTGGGCTTCGGCTTCGCCTTGAACATCTCGAGCATGCGGTCGGTGACGAGGAAGCCGCCGACGATGTTGATCGTGCCGAAGATGATCGCGATCACGAGGATCACCTTGTTGAAGGTGTCGTTGCCGGCGAGCCCGATCACGAGCAGCCCGCCGAGCAGCACGATCCCGTGGATCGCGTTGGTGCCGCTCATCAGCGGCGTGTGCAGCGTGTTCGGCACCTTCGAGATCACGACGAAGCCGATGAAGCCCGCGAGCACGAGGATCGCGAGGTTGGTGGTCAGCACGCTGGCGAGCATCAGGCCGCGGCCTCCACGGCGGCTTTCGCGCCGTCGTTGACGATCTGGCCGTCCTTCACCACGCAGGCGCCCTTCACGATCTCGTCCTCCCAGTCGAGCTGCAGCGCGCCGTCCTCGCCGACGAACAGATCCAGCAGCGCCTGGACGTTGCGGGCGAACAGCTGCGAGGAGTGCTCGGCCATCGTCCGCGGGCAGGTTCAGCGGCGAGACGATCTTGACCTCGTGGCGCGACGACGGTCTGGCCGGGCTCGGTCAGCTCGGCGTTGCCGCCGGCCTCGCCGGCGAGGTCGACGATCACCGAGCCGGGCTTCATGCCTTCGATCGCCTCGGCGGTGACGAGCTTCGGGAGCGGGCCGGCCGGGCACCAGCGCGGTCGTGATCACGACGTCGAAGCCCTTGATCGCGTCGGTCAGCGCCTGCTGCTGTTTGGCGCGCTCCTCCTCGGTCAGCTCGCGGGCGTAGCCGCCCTCGCCGCTGGCCTCGAGGCCGAGGTCGAGCCACATCGCGCCGAGCGATTCGACCTGCTCGGCGACCTCGGGGCGCACGTCGTAGCCGGTCGTGCGCGCGCCGAGCCGCCTCGCCGTCGCGAGCGCCTGCAGCCCGGCCACGCCGACGCCCAGCACCAGCACCTTCGCGGGCGGGATCGTGCCGGCGGCGGTCATCAGCATCGGGAAGAAGCGGCCGATCTCCTCGGAGGCGAGCAGCACGGCCTTGTAGCCGGCGACGTTGCTCTGCGAGGACAGCGCGTCCATCGCCTGCGCGCGCGAGATGCGCGGGATCGCCTCCATCGCGAAGGCCGTGGCGCCTGCGTCGGCCAGCGCCTTGGTCGTCTGCGGCGCGGTCAGCGGCGCCAGGAAGCCGATCAGGATCGAGCCCTGGCCGAGGCCGCGGATCGCTTCCGGGTCCGGCGGGGCGATCGTGACCACGATGTCGCTGCGCCAGACCTCGCCGGCGTCGCTCGAGATCGTCGCCCCGGCCTCGGTGAACTGCGTCGTCGCTGAGCAGCGCGTCCTCGCCGGCGCCGCTCTGGACGAGCACATCGAGGCCCTTGGCCTTCAGCTTGCTGACGACCTCCGGCACGAGCGCGACGCGATGCTCGCCGGCGGCGGTCTCCTTCGGGACTCCGATCCGCATTAGATGGTCGATTCGACGGTCATGTGTGTGCTGGGGACGTCGAGAGTCGAGCGAGCCGCGGACGCGAGCGAAGCCCTTGCGGCGGCAAGGGCAAGCCCGAGGACAAAGGCTCGCGAAGGCTATCGGCGGCCTCCAGGGCCGCAGGACCGTCGGATCGACCATCTCGGAGGCGGGAAAGCTATCCGATCTGCAGGAGAGGTGGCGGCTGGGTCTTTAGACTTGTCCGTAGAGAACCCTGTGACCGTCAACCTCACCCGCATCTACACGAAGCTCGGCGACGGCGGCGAGACCCACCTCGGCGACATGAGCCGCGTCTCGAAGCTGCACCCCCGCGTCGAGGCCTACGGCACGATCGACGAGCTGAACGCGCAGGTCGGCGTCGCGCTGCTGGCCGATGGCGATGCCGGCCCGCTTCGCCGAGTGGCTCTCGCGCGTGCAGAACGACCTGCTCGACGTCGGCGCAGACCTCTCCGTGCCCGCCTCCGAGGACGAGCGAGCGCGAGCGCCTGCGGGTCACGCCCGAGTACACGGCGTGGCTCGAGCAGGCGTGCGACGAGGTCAACGAGAAGCTTCCGCCGCTGCGCTCGTTCGTGATCCCGGGCGGGACTCCCGCTGCGGCGCAGCTGCATGTCTGCCGCACGGTCTGCCGGCGCGCGGAGCGCCGCACGATCGCCGTCGAGGACGCCAACCCGGAGGCGGTCCGCTACCTGAACCGGCTCTCGGACCTGCTGTTCATCCTCAGCCGCGCCGCCAACGAGACGCGGCGCCGAGCAGCTCTGGGACCCCGGCGCGCACGGCGCCGGCGGCGAGTCCTAGTCCGCGGGCCGCGGCGGGAAGGCGCGCTCGGAGGCGCGCAGCGCCGCCACCGCGAGCGCCATCCACAGCGAGGCCAGCAGGATGCCGCCGATCACGTCGCTCGGCATGTGCCACGCGAGCACGAGCAGCGCGACGCTCGCCGCCAGCACGTAGGCGCCCGCCAGCACCGCGACGAACGGCCGCAGGCGCCGGGGCGCGACCAGGACGGCGCACAGCGCGAGCGCCATGGCGGCGGTCGCATGCCCGCTCGGCCAGGAGGCGGCGTTGATCGACACGTAGGAGTAGCTGTCGTGGCTGTGGGCCAGCAGCGGCTTGAGCTGCTCGGCGCTGAGCGGGGCGAGCGCGAGCACGGCGGCGACGGCGAGCGCGGTGCGTGGCCGCTCGCCGGCCAGCGCGACGGCGACGAGCGCGATGCCCCAGAGGATGAACAGCGACGGGATCGAGCAGGTGGAGCAGGAATTTGAGCGGCAGGTTCGACCCGCGCGGTGTCGAGCGTCGTGAATTCGTAGAGCACGACCGCGTCTTTGAGGTGGATCGAGGGCACCAGCGACGCCAGCGTCCAGACAGCGGCGAGCGCGAGCACGAGCGCGCCGGCGACGGCGAGCGCCCGCGCGGGGCTGCCCGAGTAGGCCTCCGCCGGCTTGGAGAGGCGGCGCGGGCGCTCGATCACGGCCTGCTGTGACATGCAACCAGCCTAGAGAGGCGGCTTAAGGCGGTCCTGAAAAGCCTCAGACGGGCGCGATCGGAAGCGGCCGCTCGGCGAAGGCCGTGAGGGCCTGCGCGGTCACCCAGACCGGCGTCTGCTCGTCCGACGCGCGAGTAGCGCACGCTGCCTTCCGGACCGACCAGCGTCTCGAGGTAGGCGAGCGGCGAGCGGCTGCCGGCGCGCGTGACCTTGCCCGCGCTCACGCCGGCGGCGGCGAAGGCCTGGATCGCCCATGCCGTCGACTGCGCGTTCGAGGGCCCGCCGCGCTGCTGCGGGAAGCCGCCGTCGAGGTTCTGGGAGCGGCGCAGGAACGCGGCGCCACGCGCTAGCGCGCGTCCGTATGCTGCTCCCGCCGCGCAGCGCCTGCAGCGCCGCGGCGGTGTCGTCGATGTCGCCGCCGCCCCCGCGGGCGGCGTACCCGAAGCTGCCGTCGCTTTCCTGCTGGCGCGCGAGCCAGCGCGCCGCCCCCGCGAGGGCAGGGGCGTTCGATCCGTAGCCGGCCGCGCGCAACGAGAGGATCGCGAACGCCGTCAGATTCGCCAGGTGTGAGAACGAGCCGTCCGAGGACCGGTAACCCAGCAGCCTCGCGACGGGGTCCCCGCCGGGCAGCGAATGCACGGACGCGCCGCAGGCGTGCAGGGCGAGGATCGTGCGCTCGAGATCGCCCGGCCCGTGCAGGCTCGCGGCTTCGCCGCGCAGGGCGTCGAGCACGGAATGGCCGTCGCGGGTCAGCTTCACGGGATCGCGCCCGGCGGCCGCCAGCCCCATCGCCGCCCATGCCGTGTAGAGCTCGCTGCTCGGCTGGCCGGGCGCCGCGCCGAAGCCGCCGTCCGCGTTCTGGGCCCCCTTCAGGTAGCTCAGCTCCTGCGCGATCGCGACGCGGGCATCGCGCGCGGGGGCCGTCTTGGAGGCGTTGGCGCACGCCGTGAGGCCGAGCGCCAGCAGCGGCACGCACAGCACGGCCAGCATCGCTGCCGGCGGACCGCCGAGCAGCGCGCCCGCGCGCCGCGGCGGGGCCTCCTCCCAGCGCACCTCGAGCCGGCCGCGGACCCTGGTGAGGATCCGCCGCAGGCCGGGGCCGAACGCGAACCCGAATGCAAACGAAGCGCCGACGTGCGTGAGGTCGAACGCGAGCGCCGCGCCGAGCACCACGCCGAAGGCGGCGAGGCTGTGGTTGCCGCTGCCGATCCACGTGTAGATGTCCATCACGAGGTTGAACATCTCCGCGCCGATCGCGCACGCGAGCGCGATCGCGAGCGCCTCACCACGCCCGCCCCGGGGCAGCGACAGCGGCCGCGCGAGCATCGCGCCGAGGACTCCTACCAGGCCCCAGCCGAGCATCTGCCACGGCGTCCACGGGCCCTCGCCGAGCAGGATGTTGGAAGCCAGCCCGCCGATCGCGCCGACCGCGAAGCCGGGCCCGGCGCCGAACGCGAGCCCGCTGACGAGGACGATCGCGGTGATCGGCTTCACATCGGGGACGGCGGCGAATGCGTCGCGGCCGAGCGCTGCCAGGGCGGCCAGCGTCGCCACCACGGCGATCAGCTTCGCCGGCGGGCGGCTGCGCTCGTACCACCAGAACGCGGCGCCGAGCGCGCCGAGGACCAGACCGAGGGAGGCGAGCTGCCAGCTCATGGCACCTCCTCCGAGGCCGGGACGGAGCCGACCTCCTCCGAGGCCGGCACGGAGCGCGGGCTGGTGCCCTCCGAGGCCGGCATGGAGCGCCGGCCGATCCCCTCCAACTCCGCGGGCGTCTCGCGCGCGGCGCGCAGCAGTGCGGCGCCCTGCTCGGGCAGCAGCGCGCCGCCCGCCCCGTCGAGGATGCGGGCTGTCTCCGTGGCGAAGTACCAGCCGCCGGCGAGGATCTCCTCGATCGGACCGTCGGCGATCACGCGACCCTCAGCCATCAGGACGGCACGCCGGGCGAACGTGGCTGCGAACTCGGCGTCGTGGGTGGCCACGAGCACCGCTGTCCCCTCCGCGGCGCGCGCACGCAGCCACTCCGCGAGCCCGGCCTTGGCGGCGCGGTCCATCCCGCGTGTGGGCTCGTCCAGTGCGAGCACGGCGGCGGGCGCATCGCCCCCGAGCACGATCGCGAGCGCCACGCGCTGGCGCTCGCCACCCGAGAGGTCGCGCGGGTGGCGCTCGCCCAGGGCCCCGAGCCCGAGCAGCTCGAGCGCCTCGGGCGGGGCCTCGTCGCTGACGCGCTCGTGGAGCAGGTAGTCGTTCGGGTTCTGCAGCAGCAGCGCGACACGTCCTGACGGGCGCACCGTGCCCCGCGTCGGCGCCAGCAGCCCGCCCGCGTGGCGCAGCAGCGTCGACTTGCCGGCCCCGTTTCGTCCCATCAGGACGACCGTCTCCCCCGCCCGCAACGAGAGGTCGACGCCCCGCAGCACGGCGGGGCCATCGCGCAGCTCGTGCCACACGCCGCGCAGCTCGAGCGCCGGCTCCGGCCCCTGCCGTCGCCGCCGCCAGGGCCGGCGTCCGGGCGCGTGGACGGTCGACTCGGGGCGCTCCCCCGGCTCCGGAGGCGCCGGCAGCAGCCCGCGGCGGCGCAGGGTGGCGCGAGCCTGCTTGACCCCGGCGGGCGGTGGCGCGAGGCCGGCGCCCTCGATCAGCCGCGCCGCCGGCGTCTGCAGCGCGCGCTGCTCGCTCGCCGCCCATTCCAGGAACCCGCGCGGGTCGCCGTCGAACGCGATCGCACCGCCGTCCATCGCGACCACCCGGTCCGCCGCCCCGAGACAGCGCTCCAGGCGGTGCTCGATCAGCAGCACCGCCGTGTCGGACTCCTGGTTGAGCCTTCGCAGCTGCCAGATCAGCTCGTCTCCGGCGACCGGGTCGAGCTGGGAGGTCGGCTCGTCGAGCAGGACGAGCCGCGGGCGGGCGACGAGGGCGGCGCCGAGGGCGACGCGCTGCAGCTCGCCGCCGGAGAGCTCCGCGGTGGGGCGGTCGAGCAGCTCGCCGATGCCGAGCGCGAGCGCGGCCTCCTCGACGGCGCGGGCGACCGCGCCGGGCCTGCGCCCGAGGTTCTCGACGGCGAGGGACAGCTCGGCGCGGACGGTGCTCATCACGACCTGGGTCTCGGGGTCCTGCAGCAGCGTCCCCGCGAGAGCGCCGATCTCCGCGGGGGTGACCTCGCGCGTATCGAGGCCCGCGACGGCGACGCGGCCGGAGAACGAGCCACCATGGAAGTGCGGGACGAGGCCGGCTGCGGCTCTCAGCACCGTCGACTTGCCCGACCCCGAGAGGCCGGCGAGGACGCAGAACTCACCGGGCGCGATCGTCAGGTTGACGTCGCAGAGCGCGGGTGCGGCGGCGCCGGCGTAGGTGTAGCCGACGTGCTCGAAGCGCAGAGCGCTCACGGCTCGATCCCCCGCCGGTCGGCGAACGGCGCGAGCGCGACGGCCAGCAGCGCCAGCGCTGTCAGGATCGTCGCCGGCCCGCTCGCCATCGAGACAAGCGGGTAGGCGGTGAAGTCGGCCGCGCCGCTCGCGCGGCCGGCGGCCACGATCACGAGCAAGCCGGCGGCGGCGCACGCGAAAGCGATGTCGTGCCGGGAGCGCGCATGCCGCGCCCTTCGCGTGCGCCCCCGCGCTCCATAGCCGCGCATCTCGAGCACAGCCGCCACGTCGAGCGCCCTGTCGAGCGCGCCCTGCACGGTCGCGCGCAGCACCGCGACCCGCGCGCGCGTGCCGCGGGCGCCGCCGTCGGCCCGGCAGCGCTGCGCCTCGGCGAGGCGTCTGGCATCCTGGCCGAGGACGCCGACCATACGTGTCGCGAGGGCCGCGGTGAGGGCCGAGTGAGGCGAGAGGAGCCGCAGCGCCAGCAGCAGCTCGTCGGGATCGGCGGCGCACACGACGAGCAGGCAGGCCAGCGCGACGACGAGCAGGCGCAAGCCGAAGACGAGGCCGTAGACGACCGCCTCGACCGTGAGGTTGACCTGGCCGAGCACACCCCATTCGCCGAGCCGCGCGAACACCGTCAGCCCGCCGCGGTTGACGAGCACGTTGATCAGCACGGTGGCGATCAGCAGCGGCAGCACGCTCGCGCGGGCGGCGCCGAGCAGCTGGCGCCCGACGCCCGACGCGGCCGCCGCGAGCAGGACCGCGGCGAGCAGCGCGGCGAGCAGGATCGGGTTTTCGAGCAGGAGCGCCGAGAGCGCCAGCGCGCCGCCGTAGGCCGCGACGACGGTCGCGCGCGCGGCGTGCAGCGGGCTCGCGCGGCGGCGGTAGGCGATCCTCCCGGCCGCGTCGAGCGCGCTCACGGCGCCACCGGCAGCGGCTGGGGCCCAGCGGCCGTGACCGCGAGCGCGAAGCGGTTGCGAAGGGCCGTTTCGCTCAGCGAGCCCGCTGCCAGCGCGACGCCGGCCGGGTCCGTCCCCGTGACGACCCAGATCGGCACGCGTTCCTGGGCGGCCGTCGCGGCGATCAGGCCGGCGCCCGCGCCCAGGGTGCGCACGGAACGTCCGTCCTGGTCGAGCAGTGTCAGCGTCGTCCCGGCCGCGTTCGGGGTCGCGTAGACGCCGCTCGCGCGCGGGCCGCTTTCGAGCGGCGCCAGCAGGCGTTCGGCACGCAGTTCGCGCCACGGGCCCACCAGCACGCGCAGCAGTTGCGTGCCACCTCCCGCGCCGAGCGCGCCCGTCGCCGCCGGCACGCCCGCCTGCTGCAGGCGCGTGGCGACGGCGCCGCACGAGCTGCCGGCTTCGCGCGAGCATTCGACGCGGACGGGCAGGCGCTTGCCGCCGATGCCGTCCAGGAACGGCTCCGGATAGGAGCCGATCACCGCCGGCACGTCCTCGGTCGCGCTCCAGTCGTGAAGGTCCCACCAGATGCGATCGCCCGCGTTCACGTCGGTGGCCGCGGCGCCCTTCTGAGCCTCGACGCCGTTGACGTAATAGAACCAGTCGTGAGGCCGGCCGCCGGCTTCGCCGCCTTCGGCGCCGCCGATGCCCTGGACGAACCCGCCGCCGTAGCGGGTGTGGACGCTGAAGTTGCGAAGCAGCAGGCTCATCACGGTGTCCTGCCCGCTGATCCTCGGGTGCGGCGCGGAGTGCAGGACCTGAGCGCCGAAGTCGCGCGTCACGGTCAAGCGAACGGACCCCGGCGTGCTGCCGGCGCCGAGCCCGCAGCCGCCGAGCGCCAGCACGCAGCCGAGCCCGAGCAGCAGGGTTCCCAGCTTCATCTCACGGTCACCGTCTGCGGGAACGCGGGGACCGATCCGGGACGAGACGCCGCCACCGAGTAGATCCCGGCGCGTGAGGGCGCGCGCAGCGTCACGACTCCCGCGCCCCCCGTCGTCGCCGACGCTCCGGCGAGCGTCACGCGCGCGCCCGACATCGGGGCACCGCGGCCGTAGTTGTCGTAGCCGGTCACCCGCACGCGCAGGGCGCCGCCGCGAGACACCGACGAGGCGGCGGAGAGCCCGAGGTTGCGCTGGCACCCGCCCGCGAAGGCCTGGCACCAGAACCACAGCACCTGCGCGCCCGGCGCGAGCAGGCGCCCGTCGCCCTGCGCGCCGCTCGGGTCCCCCGCCCCCGTGGTGCCGCCGGTGTTGGCGACCTTGTACTCCCATCCGTTCTGGCCGTGGTTGGACTCGCCGTCGAGCGAGTAGACGAAGAGCTGGCCCGACGCGCCCGGCGAGCTGGTGCAGTGGCCGTAGTCGCGGATCGCGAACGCGGGGCCACCCGCGAGGTGCAGCTGCGCGAGCGCCGAGAGCGGGGTGCCCGGAGCCACCCCGCATGTGCGCCCGCCGACCCTCACGCTCATAGCCGCGGAGCTGACCGAGCGTGCCGGCGAGAGCACGACGTTGCCGGCGCCGACGACCATGATGCGTACGGTGGCGGCCGCCGTGCTCGCTCGGGCGCCCGCCGATGCGGGGATCAGGGCCGTGGTGGCCGCGAGAACCGCGCCGAGCAGCAACGCGCGGCCCGCACGGCCACCCCCTCCCCCCTTCCCAAAATCATCGGACATAGAAGACGACGCGCGAGGTTCCGCGCGCCAGCGCGATCGTGTTGCCCGCCATGTCCGTGCCCGTCACGTCCAGCACGTAGCGCCCCGGCGCCAGCGACGAGGGCAGCAGGTAGGAGAAGCTGCCGGTTGCCGCCACCTTGAACGGCTTGGCGGCGCCGCAGCGGGCGCGCGCAAAGCGCTCGCGGACGCCGTCGTAGGACCAGCAGCGGCCCTTCTGGACTCGCCTCAGCGCGAGCTGGACGCTCGTCACCGTGCTGTGCGAGCTCACCTGCCCGGCGAGCACACGCGGCGCGCCGTTGCGGTTGTAGTGGCGGCCGTTCACGACGCTCGCGACGTGTGCCACCAGCGCGTAGGGGCCTTTGTACGGCGCCGCGAGCACGGCCGGCAGCGAACCCCCGCCCGTGGTGGCCGAACCGCAGCCGCCGTCGCCGGGAAGGTGGGCGCACACCGTCACCGGAACCGATGCGGCGAACCCGTGGCCGGCGGCCTTCAGGGCGAAGCTCCCCGACGAGGGCAGGGTGACTGTCGCGGTGCCGCCCGCCCCCGTGGTCGCCGATGCGCCGCCGCCCGAGACGGTCGCGCCTTCTGCTGGTTCGGGTGTGCCCTGCCCCGGTTCGGCGAACGTGCCCGCGGGCGTCCGCACGACCTCGACCTTGACGGTGAAGGGCTGGCCGGCCGTGACTGAGGCGGGCGCTTCGGAGACGATCAGCGGCAGCACCGTCGGCGCGAACGGCGGCGGCTCGCGGTCGGCGACCATCAGCACTTCGTCGCCTTCGGAGAGCAGGTCGGTGCAGATGCCCCCGCCCCATTTGTAGTCGACCCACTCAGCCCACGTGCTCGATTCGTGTTCGAAGGACAGCGTGCGTCCGAGGATCGTTTCGGTGAAGTCGCCGCCACTGCCGCCGGCCTCCCCGTGATCCCAGTTGCCGGCGACCGCGAGGTTGATCGCGGCCGCGACGCTGTTGGCCGGGCAGTTGCTCACAGGCTCGGGAGCCGAAAGCGTGACGGTCGTCTGCGGGAGCAGCGTTTCGCCTTCGGCCTCGATCCTCACCTTCACGGTGGGCCCGGCGAGCGCGGCCGCGGGCAGGACGAGAGCAGCGAGGAGGCAGAGCAGTACGGCCAGGACCGGAACGGTCCGGCGGACGGATGGTGCGTCGTGCATTGGAGCCGACCCCTTTCCACGAGGGTTTCTTGGGCTTCGGTCGACGGCAGGTCTCCTGGCTCCCGGGCTACCCTCTCGCACCTTCCCGGCCCTCTGTGGGCCAGTGGCTCGCGCCCCCAACGGCGCTTGCGAGATGGCGTCCCCGGTCACAGTGGCGGGTCCGCGCCGGAATCACACCGGCTTCCCTTGACCACCGACCTCGAACGTCGGAAGTCTAACCGACGCCGGTTCACAGGAAAGACAAACCGGCGGCGCGCCAGCGCGTAAGCTCGGCGGCTCGGCAACGCGAGACAGGAGACCCTCGATCCTTCGCGGATTCGCAGCGAACGCGTCCCCCACGGGCGCTCCTTCTGGCGCTCGCCCTCGGCGCGCTGCTGGCTTCCGCGGTGGCCGGCGCGCCGCCCGCCCGGGCTGAAACGACCCCCACCGTGACGACCGGCAGCGCCTCGGAAGTGAGCCTCACATCCGCGACGCTCGCGGGCTCGCTCGAAAGCTCCTCCCCGCTACAGGGCTGCTGGTTCGAATGGGGCGTCGCGCCTCATTTCGAAGCGAGCGTGCCGTGCAGGCTCGCCGGCTCCGGCGGACCGTTCGCCCAGGCCGGCGCCGAAGCAGGCGGCCTGCAGATGGGAACGACCTACACGTGGCGCATCGCGGCAGAGAACGCCGCCGGCGTCGCCCACGGGCTGACCGGCGCCTTCACCACGCTCGGCTACCCGCTCGCGCGAAACCCCGGTCGCGACCGAACAGCTCTCCTCCGGCCCGGGGCTCGGGCCGGCGCCAGCGCAGATCCCCGAGGCGCACGGACACTTCGAAGACGGCCTCTACATCGCCTACTGCGCCTCTTCCGCGGCTCTGGCCGCCAGGAGCGCCCCGCGCGCCGCCACCGCGATGGCCGACCACACCGGGTGGCCCTCAGTCCAGTGCCTGAAGATGGACAAGGGCACCTACGGCTTCGGGCACACGCTCGCCGGACTCCCCGGCGTCCACAACTTCCTGCTCGGCGGCTACGGCAACGACACGATCTGGGGCGGGGACGACGGCGATGTGATCTGGGGCGACTACCAGCCCTCCGGCCAGCACACGACCGAGCGCGACTGGCTGCACGGCGGCGCCGGCAGCGACTGGATCTACTCGAGCCACGGCCACGACGACATCTGGACAGGGGCCGGCGAAGACCACGTCGCCCTCGTCTACGGCCGGGGCACGGTCCACTGCAACGGGCCCGGCCTGAAGACGCTCGTGATGCGGCTGCTGAAGCGAAAGCGCCACTGGCGCCTCGTCGGCTGCCGCCACATCCACATCGTTCCCTACCGCGCGTAAACGCTCGCGTCAGCGGGACTCGACGGCCCGCTTGAGCCGCCCGAGCCTCGTCTCCCACGCCTGCCCGGCGTCGTTCAGCCAGGCCGCGGCGGGCGCGATCGCCTCGCCGCGCAGTCCGTAGCGGACCTCGCGGCCGCCTCCCGGGAGCCGCTCCAGCAGCCCGGCCTGCTCGAGCGTCGCGATGTGCTTCGCGACCGCCTGCCTGGAGATCGGCAGCTGGGCGCTCAACTCGGGCACGCTGGTCGAGCCGTCGTGGAGAAGCGTCTGCACGACTCCTCTGCGCGTCGGGTCGGCGAGCGCGCCGAACACCTCGTCCAGCGCAGCCGAGCCGCGACGCGCCGCCGTCGCGCTCAAGCGGCCACCAGCGCGAAGCTCGCCGCCATCGCGGCGAGCGGAAAGCGCGGCGCGGTCTCGGTGACGGTGACACGGGTGCGCGCCTCCCCGGGCTCGGCCGCGGGCAGCGCGACGATCTCGAAGTCGACGCGGGTGAACGGCTCCTCCTCGGAGGTCCACCACCAGCTCAGGCGGGTGGGGGCATCGATCGTCTCGACGTGGATCTCGCGGTCGGGTTCCTCGAGCCAGCGCTCGCGGCCCTCTTCGGTCACGAGCGCCTCGAAGACCTCCTCGGGCGAGGCCTCGACGTCGATCTCGCGCCGCACCCGGTCCGCTTCGTCCACCTCCGGCTCGAACAGCTCCTTCTCGACCAGCGTCATCGCTTCCTCCTTGACAACCAATTGGTTGCTATCGTAGGCCCGACAACCATCCAGTTGTCGAAAGGATAGCCCACCATGCCCCTGATCCCGATGGTCGTCGAGCAGAGCCCCCGCGGCGAGCGCTCCTTCGACATCTACTCCCGCCTGTTGAACGAGCGCATCGTCTTCGTCGGCACCGAAGTCAACGACGAGGTCGCGAACCTCGTCGTCGCCCAGCTGCTGCATCTCGAGAGCGAGGATGACCAGAAGGACATCTCGCTCTACATCAACTCGCCGGGCGGGGTCGTCTACTCGGGCCTCGCGATCTACGACACGATGCAGTTCGTCAAGCCCGACGTGCAGACGATCTGCTTCGGGGTCGCGATGAGCATGGGCTCGCTGCTGCTCGCCGGCGGCGCGCCGGGCAAGCGCATGGCGCTCCCGAACAGCCGCATCCTCATCCACCAGCCCTCGGGCGGCTTCCAGGGCCAGGCCGCGGACATCGAGATCCACGCGCGCGAGACGCTGGAGCTGCGCCGCCACGTCGATGAGATCTACGCGCGGCACACCGGCCAGAGCCTCGAGCGCGTCCACGACGACATGGACCGGGACCGCTACTTCACGGCCGAGCAGGCGCAGGAGTACGGGCTGGTGGACAGGGTGATCTCCTCGCACGAGCTGACCCGGATGCGGACGGGGTTCGGGGCGCGGGAGGAGGCCGCGGCGTAGGGGGCGAGGGGCACGAGCCCCAGCTGCCGCGCGATCCGCGCTTCCCTGGGAGCGACCCTGGACGGAATACCCAGCGCGCGCGGGACGCGCCTGGTCAAGTCCCTGACCAGATGAGAGCAACCTCACGGCCTTCGCGCCACGCCGGGTAACAGACGCGTTCGGAACCGTCCCGTCTCAGACAGCTCTCAGGAAACGGCAACGGCTCCCTGAGGCCGAGCGCCGAACCTGCATCACGAAACGGAAAGCAACGAAAGGAAGTCCCTCGATGTCTCTCCCTCTCGCGATCGCATTCAACATCGTTCTCTGCGTCATGCTCCTGGCCGCGCTCGGCTGGACGATGTCCCGCCCGCGCAAGCTCAGGCCCCACGTTCCCGCCACCGACCGCCGCTTCGCACTCGTCGAGCAGGAGATCCGCCGCGAGGAGGAGCAGGACCGCCGCGCGGCCTGAGGACGGGAGGTCGGCCGCGCTCCTTGCCGGCCTCCGGATGGGTCGGCCGGCGCTCGCGTACCGGCGCCTACCACCGGTCTCAGACCCAGCCGAGCACCGGCCCGAGGATCAGGCCGGCGAGCAGGTCAACAGCTCCGAGCGTGCCGACGACGGCGATCTGCCGTCGTCGGTCGTTCATGTCGTAGACCCAGAAGCAGACGACGTAGAACGTCAGGTAGCCGAAGACGACGATCACCGGGAAGGTGGCGACGTTCCACCACCAGTAGTGCCAGTGAAAGACGCCGTCGGCATGCAGCAGCAGCTCCACGCCCACCGAGACGACCGACAGGAAGATCGCCAGCGCCCAGCGGTTCGGGACGCCGAGGATGCGCATGCTGCGGTCGGCGGGCAGCAGCTTGGTGAAGATGACCCCGTTGATCGCGAAGAACAGCGAGATCTCGACCGTCAGGCCGATCAGGATCACGTAGCTGCTGCGGCCGGTGACGGTCCAGAGCGCCGCGTCGCCGTTGAGGTGCAGGACCAGCGCGTTGATCAGCTCGTTGGCCCAGTCCATGAACCAGAAAGCGAGCCCGGCGAGGATCGCGCTCCAGTTGCGCCGCTCGATCTCGACGGCGTAGACGTAGACGACGAGCGCGAGCAGGGTGATCGTCGACCAGTCGAGCTGACCGGTCCGCCGCAGCATGCGCTCGGCTTCGAGCGTGAACGTCGTCACGGCCACCATCTGTCCCCCTCCTCGCGCGTTGCCGCTCGATCAGCTGCCGACGGCCGCCAGGTCGCTGCCGGTGTCGGCGAGCGCCCGGCGATCCTCCTCGCCGAGCCGCATGCCGTCGGCGAGCAGTCGACCGGCGTGCTCGAGATCGTCCGAGCGGCCGACGGTGAGCGCCGCCTTGACGCGCCGTCCTGCAGGTAGAAGTTGGTGAAGCTGGCGCCCTCGATCGAGCCACGGACGATCTCCTCGTCCCACCCGTAGGCGGGCCCGACGTACTCGAGCCCGCCCCAGTCGCCGAGGTCCGAGAAGAAGTACGGCACCACTTCGTGGGGAACGTCCTTGCCGAGCATGTTCAGCGCCGCCGTCTTGCCGTGGTTGAAGGCGACGTCCCAGTGCTCGATCCGCACCGGCTGCCCGCCGTGCACGCGGCGAGTCGTACTCGCAGATGTCGCCTGCCGCGAAGATGCCCGGCACCGAGGACTCCAGACGCGAGCTGCACCGCACGCCGCCTTTCTCGCCGATCTTCAGGCCGGCCTTGCTGGCGAGCGAGACGTCGGGCGTGACGCCGGCGCCGATCGACGACCGCGTCCGCCTCCAGCGCGAGGCCGCCGCGGGTGATGACGCGCTCGACACGGCCGTCGCCCTCGAAGCGCTCGAGCTCGTCCTGGCCGTGGACCTCGACCCCGTGTTCCGTGAGCAGCCGTTGGAAGAAGCTCCCGGCGGTCTTGCCGAAGCCGCGTTCGAGCGTGACCTCCTCCTGCATCACGATCGTGCAGCGCTTGCCGAGCATCGTCAGCGAGGCCGCGACCTCGCAGCCGATGTAGGAGCCGCCGATCAGCACCACCCGCTCAGCGTCGGCGACGCCCTCGCGGATGTGTCGGAGTTGCCGAGGGTCCGCAGGTAGTGGATCTGCTCCAGGTCGCAGCCCTCGACGTTCAGCCGCCTCACGTTGGCCCCGGTCGCGACCAGCGCCTTGCCGAAGCCGACCTCCTCCTTGGTCGAGAGCTTGAGCGTGCGCGCCTGTGCGTCCAGCGCGGTGACGCTCGTGCGCGTGAGCAGCTCGATGTCCTGCTCGCCCCAGAACTCGTCGGGCCGGAAGAACGTCTCGGCGCGCTCTTTTTCGCCGCGCAGGTAGGTCTTGGAGCAGTCGGGGCGGTTGTACGGAGGGTCTGGCTCGCGGCCGACGAGCAGGATCGAGCCCTCGGCGCCTTCCTCGCGCAGCCAGCGTGCGCAGTTGCCGGCGGCGAGGCCGCCGCCGATCAGGAGGTAGTCGACCTCGCGGTCGGGCATCGGCGGGACCCTACCCGGATCTGGGGGCCTGGCTCCTTCTTGAGCCGCGTCAGAGCCCGGGCGGGTGCCGGACCGACCAGTGCGCCCACGTCGGTATGCGGTTGAAGATCCGCCAGCGGGGTCCGTCCTGGTCCGCGGTTCGGGCCGACGTCGGTTCCGTCGTGGCTCGTGTCGAGACGGAGGCCGGCGATGACCGCGAATACGTGCGGCGTCGGCGAGTCAGTCGCGTAGATGGTCACCCATCGCCCCGGTCCCGGCTCGCCCCATCCAACGTAATCCTGGGCGAGCGGGTTCTCGCGGACGATTTCGGCGAGCGGTCGGAGGCCCGCGCGGATCAGGACGTAGCTGATCGTGCTCGAGCAGTCCTCGTCGGGAGCGCCGATGGGGTTCGGGTGGCCGCCCGGGCCGTAGGGCAGCTCCTGGAGCTCGTTGCCGGCGATGAGCATCGCCTGCACCGCCGCGGCACCTGCGGCGGGGATGAGCGCCAGATGACCGTCTCCCGGGCGCCAAGCGCGCGCTGCCGCCGCGATCATCGCGCACCGGCGTCGGCGTGCGGCGCCTGGCACCGACTTCGTGCCCAACGCGCCTCTCCACGGCTTCCGGAGGCGCGGCCGGCGCGGCGTCGCGGTAGGTGCCTGCCCACCTCTGCACCGACGCGACGTATCAGGTCGCGAGTGGTTGTAGGCGAAGATCGCACGGCGGTAGCTCGCCGGGGCGCCCGCAGCGCGCAGGTAGTTCGCGGCGCGAGAGATCGCATCCGCCGGGTCCCAGCGGTCGCGACGGCCGTCGCCGTCGCCGTCCACGCCATACGCGGCCCAGGTCGAAGCGAGGAACTGCATCGGACCACCCGCGCCGGCGGCGTTGACGGCCCCCTCCGCGCGGCACGAAGGATCTGGGTCCCGCCCGTGGTCGCACTCGACCTTCCCGATCGCGGCGAGGATCGCCCAGTCGATGCCGTAGCGTGCGCCCGCCGCTCGGTAGAGCCCGAGGTAGGCAGCTCGGGATCCGCCACGGCCGCGTCCGCAGCGGCCACTTCGGCTCCGACGCTCGTCAGTTTCAGCCGCCGCCGCCCCCGCCGAGGGCGCGCTGCGAGAGCATGTAACGCCCCGCCCATGCCGATCGCGCAGGAGCCGCCGGCCGCGGCACGATCGCACAGTCGCGACCCACCGGAATGCCGCGCCGACGCCACTCATGGCCTGCCGATCCCGAGTTGCTTTTTGCGTCCTTCGGCGACCTGCACGCGCGTCCCGCATCACGGCCGATTCGTCTGCCCCTCTGCGGCGCGTCGCCTCCGCGCCTGCGCTCGCGGCGGACCGCAGCGCGCCCCTGCCCGCGGATCGTCGATCCCGCGCCGCCGCACGGAGCGCGACTCCGGCTTCGCGGCGCTTGGCAAGCCTCACCTCGGTTCGCCGCGCGCTGCGAGCTCGCGATCGATCTCCAGAGCGCGCCTGACCCTGGCCCTGGCGCCTGTAGCTGGTCGTAACGCTCGGGCGTCCGGCCCACGAGGCCGGCGAGCGCCACGTAGTCGCGAGCCTGTTCTCCGCCGCGCCCGCTCCAGCGCCACGGCAGCTGCTGCCTGCCGAGTCGAGGCATGCGCTTGCGTACTGAGGACAGGCCCGCCGCTGACGCCCTGACCGCGGCGTCTCACGGGCCGACGCGGCCTCGGCGGCATCGTCCACTGCCTGCTCGGCCAGCTGTCCATTGTTGACGCCGGCTCTCGCCGCGACGCGCAGAGCTTCGCGGCCCGCCGCCGGTCGCCCGCCGCCGAGGCGCTGACCTTGCGCTCGCTGGATCCGCATGAGCTGCGGCGCTTCGCCGCCATGCCGCGGTCGCAGCGCGGCTCTGCGCACGACTGCGGATGGAGGGCGACGCCCGGCGATGAGACGCCTCGCCTGCTCGTCCCGCTTCGGGCGCGATACCCGTTCTGAGCGTCGGCGACGTACGCGACAGAGCGGGCGACGGCCCGGCCGCTCGCGGCAGCGTCATCACGCCGGCGCCGGAGTCCGTGCATTGCGCCGGTGCCGGCCTCGCGCCCGTTACGGAGGTCGCGAAGCTCACGTCGCAGCTTCAGCGCGCGAGTGGCTTTCACCGTATCCGCTGGTACTGCTGACCGCGCCGGGCGCGCGCGCGAGTATCTGGTGGCGCTTCAGGAACGCGCCCCACCAGAACGCGCTGAGCAGCATCCAGTCGGCCCACCAGCCGAGCCCTCTCGGAGCGCCTCGAGCGACCGCCATGACCGCGAGCAGGACGCCGAGCAGGAACGCGAACACGAGCTTTGACAGGCAGCGCCCGAACAGCCGCCGAGCCATCCACGGAAGAGCGCTACGCCCCGCTCCCCCAGGGCCGGCAACGAGCACGAGCCGGGGACAGCAGCAGATAGAAGAGGCTGCATCGCGGCGCAGTGAGCAGGCGAAGCGCGATCGTAGCCGAACAGCAGGAGCATCCCGAGCAGCCCCGATCGACGATCAGCATCAGCCCGCCGACGCGAGGCCAGGTCCCACCGTCGTGCGGAACTCCGCCTCCGATGCGCCGGGGCCGTGCAGTTCGTGGCGTCGCTCGCTCCCGCAGAGCGCTCGCAGCAGCGAGCCGTCGTCGTTGATCGAATTCCGCGCGGGTCCGTTCGGCGGCAAGCGCAAGGAACAGCGGCGCCGTTCGTCCGGGCTTCGCGCAGCAGTCGCGCGCTCGCGAGCGACGGCTTTGCGAGTCGCCCCTGGCAGGCACGCTCGACAGCCGCGACAGTTGCGCTTCGGAGCTGCTCGCGCGTCGGCGATCCGGTGCAGCGCCGGCGGCACGCAGGCTCGCGTTCGAGAGCGCGACGGTTCGCGGCACCAGCCGACGTCCCCGAACTCGAGGTAGCACCAGGGCGCTTCCACGGCCGCAGCGAAGATCCCGCTCAAGACTGCTGCGCCGAGTGCGCGTCCCGGGCGCCGCCGGCAGCCCCGTCGCGGCACCGCGAGCGTCCCGAGCGCCGCACTGTCGCGCTCCACGCGCTGAGAGCGCCGACCGTCCCCGCCGGGTCGAGCATCAGCCACAGTCCCGCGGCGATCATCGCCAGAGTCATCGCAAGCGCCTCGCCGAGCGTCTCGGCCGACGCGGCGACGCACGAGGCCGTGATAGGCGACGAGGATCGCCGCCACGGACAGCGCAAGGCCAGCAGCGGCATCGTGAGCACGTAGCCGGCGTGCGCCAGGCTCGCCGGCCAGTGCTGCGTGCCGTGACACGCGCCTCGAGAAGATCGAGCGCGAAGCACCACTCGAGCATCACGACGAGCGCATGGACCAGCCAGACGACGGCCGAGCCACAGCGGCGTCACGAACAGGCCCTGGACGGTGCTGAGCAGGCTTGCCGCCGCTGAGCGGCAGCAGATCCGGTGTCGATGTGGACGTCCAGCCCGAAGTTGCCGGTGGGCGCCGCCGGCCGCCGATGAAGCCCGAGGTTTCGCAGTTGCGTCGATTGCCGGCGCCGAGTTCGAGCTCCCAGAGGCGATCCGCAGCCGGGCTTCCGAGCCCGTTGTGCGACGAACGGGTCGCCTGGGCGGCGTTCCGGCGCGGCCGGCTGTCTCCGCTTCCGAGCGGGTTGCGGCGCTGCGCAGGAGTGAGCCGCCGGCCGGCGCGCGCGTCGCAGCGCCGCGGCGCATGCAGCGTGCAGGGGCGTCCGCGCGCGGACGCTCGGGCGCCGGTGGTCGGCGGCGTTCGCGCCGCACGTCACGAGCGTGGCGCCGAGACGAACGCGGCGACGACGCGCAGCAGCCGTTCGAGCCGCCGCGTCAACGGGAGGAGGCGGCGTCGTCGAGAACGCCCCCAGCAGCGACGGCACGAGGAGCTCGACCTGGATCGCCTCGATCCGGCCGCGGTGGTCGCGGAACAGACACCGACCGGCCTCGAACTCAGAGGAGCATGCTGCGCATGTCGCGATCGTCGGGATCGAGCCCGAGCAGCACGAGCGCTCGCGCGGCCTCGGCCTGCGAGCGGACGCCGAAGACGAACGTCGCGCCGATCAGGTTCTCGAGCGACTCGCCGCTCGCCGATCAAGGCGTCGCCGACGAGCTGGGTGCTGATGATCGGCACGGCCAGCTCCGAGCGCCCCATCCGCTGCAGCGAGGCCAGCAGCATCCGCCCGACCGGATCACCCAGCAGGCGCCACCCCTCGTCGAACGAGAACACCTTCAGGCGAGCCCGCTCAGCGGCCATCAGGTGCATCGCGAACATCGCGATCAGGCGCACGATCTGCTCCCCGACGCGCTCGGCCTGGGAGTAGTCGACCGCGGCTCGTCCCGGCTGACGGTCCCGGCAGGTCGCGGATCGGCAGGTAGGTGACCTGGCGCCGTCCCGACTGCCGGGAGGCGCGACGCCGGGATCGGCGAACCCGAGCTGCGTGAGCCCGGAGCGCGCGTAGACCTCGAGGGTCTGCGCCGACCTGGTGCTCGAGCGCATCTCCCTCGATGAGCGCCCGGACGACCTCGAAGCACGTCGGGCTCGGTCGACGCGGGCCAGCACACGGTCGACAGCGCGCGACGATCGCTGTCTCCCACGCGGGCTCGGCTCGACCGGGCAGCAGATCGCGCAGGAACGAGACCGCCGCTTCCTGGCGCAGGTGCGCGGCGCGATGCGCAGCGGGTCGAGCATGCCGCGCAGCGACCGGTCCGGCCGCAGCGTCAGCGGCTCGACATGGGGCGCGACGTCCTCGAGCAGGTGGAACCGATGGTCGCCCTTGGGGTCGCAGTCGATCACCCGGGCGCCCTGCAGGAAGCGCCTCGTACTGGAGCTTCTGGGCGAGCGTCGTCTTGCCCGAGCCGAGCGCTCCGACGCTGAGAATCGTCGCGTTGCGATCGTCGTCGGACCCCTCGCGCAGGTTGAAGCGGACCGGGCCGCCGCGACCCGGTCAGCGTGTGACCGAGGTAGAACCCGCGACGCGACCCGACCGCATGGTCGCCGTCGGCATCATCGCCGCGACCTGCTCGGTCGTGAACACGTCGTCATAGCCGGCCACACGGCGTGCGCTGCGCCGGGCAGGTGCTGGATGAAGAGCTGAAGCTGGTCTCCGAGCGGCCGGTGCAGACGCACCTCGCCGTAGGCTCGCGCGCACAGCTCGACCGCTGCCTCGAGCTCGGCTCTCGTCGCCGCGCCGACCGCGATCGCGACGTCGTGCGCAGCAGCGGCGGCCGGCTCGAAGCCTGGAGGTAGGAGAGCAGGTCCCGTGCCTCCTGGGTGCGCTCGTAGCCGAGGTCGGAGACCCCCTGCTCACCGCCGGCCTCGGCGCGAAGCGATCTGGTCGGCGTCCTGAATCGTGCGCCGCGCGAGCCGCACGCCAGGTCGTTCGGGAGGAACCGCGCGGTCAGCGCGACATCGACCGCGAACGGCAGGCTTCGGGCGGCGCGAACATCAGCTCGGCGCGGGCCCGGGAACTCGACGCGCTCGGGGACGCGCCCCGAGCGACCAGCTGGCCTGCCAGCTGATGCCGAGCTCCGACTCGACCTGCAGCATCTCGCCCCGCTGCTCGACCTCGCTGTCGAGCCAGCGCAGGACATCGCCTCGAGCGGGGCCAGCACGGCCTCGCCGTTGCGCTCGAAGACCAGCGCCCGAGGCACGTGCAGACCGTCCACAGCCGGCTCCCCAAGCCCGCGGCAGAAGGCGCGCCTGCACCAGCCACTGCAGCTCGACGCCTCGTGCCGCTCGCACGGGAAGGAAGTCGGCGAGGCTTGCCTGGACCCGATCCGCTCTGACCCTGATCCGCTCGAGCTCGGCGCCGCCAGCGTCCGGCGCTCGATCGCCGATGCAGCCCGTCTGAGCCGGGAGCTCAGGTCCGCGTACGAGCGCGACGCAGCGGCCGAAAGGAAACTCGCGACGTCGAGCTCGGGCTCGGTGAGGCTCACGAGCAGGTAGAGCGACGGCACCACGGACGCGCGGTCCTGCAACTCGTTCTGCTGGGCCTGGATGTAGCGGCGGCACTCCGTCCGCCGATCCGCCGCGGCGTCGAGATCTGCACCGTAGCCATCGGGGTCCCACCTGCCGGCGACCCGGAGTATCTGAACATCGGCCTCCGCCGCCTCTATCGCTCCCACGAGTGCCAGCATCCGGGCGCGCTTCTCGTCCCGGTCGAGCCACGCGTACGAGCCGAGCGCGACCGCGAACGCGGCCCACGGATCCCTCACGCCGCGCGCGAACACGCAGTTGCCATACACGAATGTGAGCGGCGGCCTCACGGCGTTTCGTCGCGGCGAGCCGCGATGACGAGCAGGCTCGCATCGGCGTCGACGCCGAGGACCCGACCTCGGGCCAGCCGGCTGGCGCCGCGACTCGCGGTCAGGCGAGCGCCCGAACCGACCGGCGCACCGTCCCGGCACGGATCACTCCGGTGGGCGGACCAGCACCAGGACTGCGCCCGGTCCCGTGTACCGGAACTTCCTTGGGTCGGGATCGGAGCCGTCGGGCAGCAAGAGAAGATCCGCCGGGCGCCATCTGAAGCCGGCGGGCGACGCTCGGCCCAGCGCGATCGTCCTGCGGGGCGATGCGAGGTAGACCGCCATCGACCGCGCCGCGTGATGGAAGGCCCGCCCGTCGACTCGGATGACGGTGAGCCCCGCCGCGAGGAGCCGTCGGGGCGAGGACGTCCCGTAGGAACCATGGGAGCGCGCGCACGGCCGCCCCGACCAGTGGCACGCGAGCGGCCAGGACCGCGCTCGCGATCGCGCACAGGAGATACACAACGCCTCGCAGCGGTACCCCCGCCGGGTTCAGCCGCATGCGGTCGACGCTGTAGATGCGCCGCTCGAGGTCGAACACCCGGCGGTATGAGCGGATCTGCGTCACGGCCCGCCGAACAGCGACGCGACGGTGGCCTTGAGAAGCGCGACCCCTGTCGGCGTCGCGAGCAGGATCGCGACGATGCCTACCGCGAAGACGCCCGCTGCCTCCTTGAAGTCGCGGCGGAACGCCAGCACCGTGGCGGCCACGGCGAGCGCAAGCCCGATCAAGCTCATCGCGACCGCGCGCCCGGTGCTGCCCGCCTTCGCGGCCGCGTCTTCGAGCGAGCTCGCGCCATGTTCTGAGGGCGCAGCGGCCCGGGCAGTCGCGCTCCCCGATGTGCTTTTGACGGCGCCGAGCGCCACCGATGGGGCGATTGCATGCGCCGCGAGGAGACAGGCCGAGAGAAGCACTGCGCCCGCGCGCCGTGATCGCCGAGGCAGAGTCGGGCTATGCATCGGGATCGGTCTGGATCGCCGAGACCTCCCAGCGCCCCTGTGCTCTCGTCACGTCCAATTCGTAGGTGAGCGTGTAGCGAGCGCCACGTTCATCGTCGGCCTGGACCGTGGCGAGGACGGCGCCGCCGCCCGGCGCCCATCCCTCGTGGCTCACGGTCATCAGTTCGAGCGGCAACGTCGGCGCGGAGACCGTCGCTCCCGCAGTCAGGTCCGCCGCCAGGTCGGTTCCCGCATCCGCGAGATAGTTCGTCAGCGCCCGCTTGACGACCAGCTGGAGACCTGAATCGGCGACTTCCCGCAGAACCGGAGCGGCAACGGCCGGCTGGCTCGATGGCGGGCCGACGAGCGCCGGGTACCCCGTCAGCGCGAGCTTTCCGGCCTGCGAACGAGTCACGCCCACTGTGAGGTACAGGAGCCCCGCCGGAACCGTCTGTGCGGCGACCGTGTAGACCGTCTGCCCCGCAGCTTCGCGGCTCCCGACGACTTCGACCCATTCGACGCGCTGCGCTCCTGTGGGGGGAGGAACCCGGCATCGGGCTCGAGCTGCGAGCCGACGAACGGTTCGAGCTCTTGCTGGTCGCGCAGAGGCTCGGCGGCGTCCCAGGTCAGGTAGCGGCGAGCGAACAGCACGGCGTACGCCTCAGCGGACTGATCGACGGCCGGCGCGGCGGCCGCCGGCGCCGGCCCTCCAGCCGGGCGAGGCGGTGCGATCGCAAAGCGGGCGCTCGCAAGGACTCCGAAACCGGCCAGGGCGAGCGCGGCGTACCTGGGGAGCTCCCGCACGAGCCTCAGGCGCCAAATCGGGAGGGTGCGCATGTCGACGCTCCCCCGGCCGTTCGGCGTCATTGCTCGAAGCCGAACTCGGCCGGGGGAGCGGGGGTCGCGCCGGGCGAGATCGGCGCCGCAGGGACGCTGCCGCGCAGGGCCGCAGCGGGACGCTGTGGGTCGAACGGCCGATGGCGGCTCGAGATCTGACGACGCCCGGAGCTCGCCACCTGCCGCGACCTCCGTACGGGCGCGCGCCGGCGCCGCTCGAATGGTCGCGCCACCTGGCCCGACCCGAGCGCGCCGACCGCCGGGCGCGGATATGACGGGCCCTCGGCCAGCGAGTGAACGACCAGCGCCAGCGCCACCGCCAGGCCGGCCCCCGCGGCGGATGCGGCATGCGCGCGGCGACGGCCGGCGAAAGCCGGCGAGCGATGGATGCCTCCGCTCTCGGACCGCTCGCCGAGGTCCAGGTCGCCGGCAACCCCGTCCGCCACCGGCCGGCCCTCGCAAGGAGACGGGTCCGCGAGGCGGCCGTCGAAGTCCAGCCACGCCTCTCCGGCATCGGACAGCGCCTCCGCCGACTCGAGAGATCCGCGAGGAGCGCTCATCCGCGGACCGGCGTCCGAACACCCTGGGGGGCCGGCGCACGGAGTGGGCAGAACTCCGCGCGCCGGCCGTGGTCCCTCGGAGAGGCACGCCGGCTCTGCCGTGCATGAGTCCGGCTGGCGGCGGCCCCGGGAGCGCGCCGATGGGTGGGGGGAGTCATCTTCATCGGCTCGTTCCTGGCGTCTGTTCCGACCCCACGCGCGACAGCGGGACAGCATCTCCATCGGTCATCAGCGATCGCATTCGCCCCCGCGCCCGCTGGGCCACCTTGCGGTACTTCTCCCGGGTCCATCCCTGGCTAGCGCACATCTCCTCACAGGTGATCTCCGACAGCTGCGATTCCAGAAGAAGGCGCTGGTCCTGCGTCAGCGCCGCGAGGTGGCCTCGCAGCCGCGCGAGCTCGTCACGCGCGATCGCCACCCTCAGCGGGTCGGCGCCCTCATCGGGGAGGTCGATTGCGTCATCGCTCGCCCCGAGCGACACCGCCCCCTCGAGCGCCGCCGCGATCGGACTGCGGCCCGACATCGCCCGGCGCCGGTCCTGCACACGCGCCAGAAAACGCTGCTCGAGGGAGTTCGCGATGTGCGCTCGACTCGCGAAAGGCCGCCCCCGCCGCGCCAGCACGACCAGCTCCAAACTCGCCTGCGCGTAAGCGTCCTCCAGGTCCTCCCGGCGAAGCCGGTGCCGGTGTACCCGCAGCAGCACCTCGCGCTTCGCCGCGGCGACGGCGGCGACCGGCTCGGCGGGATCGCGCGAGAGCGGGTTGACACCGCGCCGTCCGGGGACCCTGCGCCTGTCCTGCGGATCGGGTAGACACATCAGGATGTCGCGCGCGAGGCGATCAGACCCCCCTCCCAATTCGTCCGGCCCAGCACCGGATGGGCCCGATGAGCATCACCGACCGCCTCCACGCCCTCGACCACCGCCAGCAGAACGCCAGGGGCGTGCGCTTCATCGCCGCGGTGATCAAGAAGTTCGGCGACGACCAGGCCGGGCAGCTCGCCGCGCTGATCTCCTACTACGGCTTCGTCTCGCTGTTCCCGCTGCTGCTGGTGTTCGTGACGATCCTGGGTTTCGTCCTCGAAGGCGATCCCGACCTGCAGAAGAAGATCCTCGACGGCACCCTCGGGCAGTTCCCGGTGCTCAGCGACTCGCTCCAGCTGCACTCCCTGAAGGCAGCCCGGCGGCGCTGGCGATCGGGATCATCGGCGCCCTGCTCGCGGGGCTCGGGATCATGAGCGCGACCCAGAACGCCATGGACCGCATCTGGGCCGTCCCGTTCAAGGAGCGGCACAACTTCCTGACCTCGAAACTGCGCGGGATCGTCATGTTCGCGGTCCTCGGGACGCTCGCGGTCGCGTCGACCGTCGCGGCCGGCTTCGTCGGCGCCGCCAGCCACGGTACGGCGGCCGTCGTCGGCGGGCGTCATCGTCGCGTTCGCTTTCAACCTGATCCTGTTCGGGATCGCTTTCAAGCTTCTGACCTCGGCTGACCCGAGCTGGCGCGAACTGGCCCCGGGGGTCATCACCGCCACCGTCCTCTGGCAGTTGCTCCAGCACCTCGGCGGTTTCTACATCGACCACACCCTGAAACGGACGCAGCCGCTGTACGGCTTCTTCGCCGTCGTGCTCGGGCTGCTGGCGTGGCTCTATCTCGGCGCGCAGTTCACGATCTTCTCCGCGGAGATCAACGTCGTCAAAGCACGCAGGCTGTGGCCGCGCAGTTTCTTCTCCGCGCCCCTTCTGGAGGCTGACCGCCGCGCGCTGACCGACACGGCGGAGATCGAGGAGCGCGTGCAGGAGGAGAACGTCGACGTCAGCTTCGACGACGAGCCGCAGCCGCACTGACACCGGGGTCCGCGCAGAAACCGAACATCTGTCGCAGAACGGTTGACAGCGTCGACCGTTGCCGGGATACGGTCGGATTCGAGAGGGCTGAACGGGGGCGGTCGAGCGATGCTCTGCGCGAGCACGCCCTGCGATCGAAGACAGAGAGGACAGGGACAGATGGGACGGATGAGGATGGGACTGGTCGCGCTCGCGACCACCTGCGCGCTCGCCGCCGCGTTCGCCGGGAGCGCCAGCGCTTCGTTGTCGGTGCCCTACGAAGGGGCGGCGCTGAACGAAGGCATCTTCAACGAGACCTGGAACCCGACCGCGCTGCGCGGCGGCAACAACGGCTGCAAACCCTCAGCCGCCCACCCCTACCCGGTGGTGCTCGTCCACGCGACGTTCGCCGACGAGGGCTCCAACTGGGTCACGCTGGCGCCTCTGCTCGCGAACAACGGCTACTGCGTGTACGCCTTCAACTACGGCAGGACGATCCTCTCCGGGCTGCTCGGCAGCATCGACGGGCTCGGCCACATCGAACAGTCCGCTGAAGAACTCGCGAGCTTCGTGAACAACGTGCTCGCGAAAACCGGGGCGAGCAAGGTCGACATGGTCGGCCACTCGCAGGGCGGCATGATGCCGAACTACTACCTGCGCTTCCTCGGCGGGGCCTCCAAGGTGCACACGCTGATCGGGCTCGCGCCGAGCAACCACGGCACAACGCTGGACGGGGTGGCGACGCTGGTCGAAAAATTCCCGTTCGCGGCGCTCGCGCTGAACTCGTTCCTCGACGTCATCGGCGCCCCGGCGCTCCCCGAACAGGAGGCGACCTCAGCCTTCATCAAGAAGACGTTCGGCGGCGGTGACACGGTGTCCGGTCCGCGCTACGTCGTGATCGAGACGACCCACGACGAGGTGGTGACGCCCTACACGAACGCGTTCCTGAGCGGCTCGGCCGTCACGAACATCACGATCCAGAACCAGTGCCCGAGCGATCCGGTCGGGCACATCGGGATGTTCGAGGACTCGCCGTCGCTGCAGAACGTGCTGAACCAGCTCTCCTCGAGCCCGAGCAGCTCGTTCCAGGCGACCTGCTCGAAATTCGGGGTGGGGATCTAGGAGTCGGTTTTCGGCGGTGCTGCCCCGGGTTTGCGGGGCAGCACCGCCCGGATCGTCCTCACCGCAAGGGGCGGCCATTCGTAAGGCGGAAGCCCGGTTCGCCGGTCGCGCCGCCCGGTCTCGCCGCTGGCCTGGAGATGTGGAAGGTCAGATGCCCGTGGTCATCGACCCGCGCTTTCGGTGGTTCTCGGCCTCGGCGACTCGCTCAGCCACTGCTAGGCGACTTTGCCGCCGAGAAGGCCGAGAATCGCGCCGAGGCACGCCGTGAACGTGCGCGATATGCCTTCGACCAGCCCCGTCTCTGAGGGCGTCGGCCGAGGGATCGCAAGTGCCAGCGTCACCCACAGGATGAGGGTGACGAACATGAGCGCGACCACGGCCAGCAGCGTCCGGTTGAACCAGCGGGCGGTGACGAGCGCCTCGGTCGCCTGCGCCTCGGACATCCCGCCCTAAGACGCGCGGCCGGCCGGTCGCCCCCGGTTCGCCCACTCCAACTCCTCGACTCCGCTGAGTGCCCGAGCCCTCACGCTGCGGTCCTCGGGATCGACGAGGATCAGCGTGCCTCGGTTTGGATGCTTGATCGCCTCGACGACGAGCCTCCAGGCGACGCGCAACACGGCCCAGGCCGGAACGCCGGCGTTCACCCGCATCGCGCCCCGAGGCGGTGCAGCAAGCGTCCCTGCGGGCGCAGCGTTGGCGGGGTCTCGCATGTCTCCAACGCTACAGCCGGCCGGCGAGAGAACCGGCCAGCCGTGGGTCGCTGTTTCTCACTCCGGCCACGCGATATCCCCCATCTCCCCGTCCCCCTCCTCGGGCCGCGGCCCGCCGACCGCCACGAACTCCAGGCCATCCGGCCCGGACTCGAAGGCCCGCACGACCTCCGGCGCCACGCGCACGACGTCCCACTGCGCGAGCTCAACCGCCTCGCCGTCGAGGAGTATGCGCCCGGAGCCGGCAACGACGACATAGGCCTCCTCCTGCTGTCCGTGCTTGTGGCCCACCTCGCTGCGATGGCCGGGCGCATAGCGCCAGTGGCTGATGCCGAGGTCGCGCGATTCGAGCGGGCCGCGGCCGAAACGGCCTTCGATGTTGGGCGCGCGGTCGCCGACGTTGTCGGGAAGGTCAAGCAGGTTCACGACGGTGTAGCCAGGCATCGCAACAGCTCCTCTGCGCTCAGGGATGAAAGGGTCGCCCCGATTATGCGACGACACCGCGCCGCGATCCCGAACCAGCCCGAAAACCCCTCTGCAATGCGGGTTTCCGGCATCGCATCGAAGTACTTGACTACGCAACCATCGGCGCTATACTACCTATACTTTCGTAACCCTCATATGGAGCGAGAACCCTTATGACCCCCTCATCTTCCAACGAGACCCCAACCCCTCCCGAGCCCACGGGCGAGCGGCTTCGGCTGATCCCCCTCGATGACACCGTCGTGTTCCCCAACATGGGGATCACGCTGACGATCGACGTCGGAGACGACGAGCGCGTCGTGCTCGTCCCGCGTCACGAGAACGAGTTCCTCGAGGTCGGCACGATCGCCGAGGTCTCGGAGAAGATCCGCCTTCCCGGCGGAGGCCGCGCCGTCGCCCTTTCCGGCGAGCACCGCGCGCTGATCGGGGCCGCTGAGACGGGCCCGGGCGGCGAGCTGCGCGTACACGTCGACGAGCGTCCCGACGAAGTGCCCGTGGACGGCCGCACCCGCGACCTGGAGCGCGAGTACCGCGCGACGGTCGAGGAGATCCTCGAGCTGCGCGGAGACGACGGCCGCATCGCCGCCTTCCTGCGCGCGATCGCCGAGCCGGGCGCGCTGGCCGATTCGGCCGGCTACTCCCCCACCCTCAGCTACGAGCAGAAGGTCGAGCTGCTGCGCACGCTCGACGTGACCGAGCGCCTGGAGATGGCCGTGAGGCTGCAGCGCGAGAGCCTGGCCGAGCTGCAGGTCCGCAAGCGCATCCGCGAGGACGTGCAGGAGGGCGCCGAGAAGCAGCAGCGCGACTACTTCCTGCGCAAGCAGATGGACTCGATCCGCAAGGAGCTGGGCGAGGACGACGCCTCGGTCGCCGATGAGTACCGCACGAAGATCGAGGACGCCGGGATGCCCGAGGACGTGAAAGAGCAGGCCCTGAAGGAGCTTGCCCGCCTCGAGCGGATGGGCGACCAGACGGGTGAGTCGAGCATGATCCGGACCTACCTGGACTGGCTGATCGCCGTGCCGTGGAACAAGCGCTCCGACGAGCGGCTGGACCCGGTCGAGGCACGCGCAGTGCTGGACGCCGACCACGCCGGCCTGGAGGACGTCAAGGACCGTGTGACGGAGTACCTGGCCGTGCGCAAGCTGCGCCAGGAGCGCGGGATCGAGGCCGACCCCAAGTCGGGCGCGATCCTGACGCTGATCGGCCCTCCGGGCACCGGCAAGACCTCGATCGGCGAGTCGATCGCGAAGGCGACCGGACGCGAGTTCGTGCGCATGTCGCTCGGCGGCGTCCGCGACGAGGCGGAGATCCGCGGCCACCGGCGCACCTACATCGGCGCGCTGCCCGGCCGCTTGGTCCGCGCCCTGCGTGACGCCGGAACGATGAACCCGGTGATCCTCCTCGACGAGGTCGACAAGGTCGGCGCCGACTGGCGCGGCGACCCGTCGGCGGCCCTGCTCGAGGTGCTCGACCCGGCTCAGAACCACTCGTTCCGCGACCACTACCTCGACGTCGAGCTCGACCTGAGCCAGGTGATGTTCCTGGCGACGGCGAACGTGGCCGACACCATCCCCGGTCCGTTGCTGGACCGCATGGAGGTGATCAGCTTCGACGGCTACACGACCGAGGAGAAGCTCGCGATCGCCAAGGGCTACCTGTGGCCGCGCCAGCGCGACCGCAACGGTCTGCGCGAGGACGAGGTCGAGGTCTCCGACGAGATCCTGAAGACGGTCATCACCGAGTACACCCGCGAGGCAGGCGTCCGTAACCTGGAGCGCAACCTCGGCACGATCCTGCGCAAGACCGCGACGAAGATCGCATCCGCGCAGGTGCGCAGGCGAGCAGCCGGCGCTCCTGCCGAGCAGAACGGCATCGGCACCGAGCGAGAAGGCGATCGAGGTCCCAGTGAAGATCGACCTGGAGGCCGTGCGCGACGCGCTCGGGCGCCAGAAGGTCTTCCAGGAGTCGGCCGCCAGGACCGCCACGCCGGGCGTCGCGACCGGGCTCGCCGTGACCGGCGCCGGAGGCGACGTGCTGTTCATCGAGTCGACCGCCATGAACGGCGAGCTCCTCGAACGGCAGCCTCGTGCTGACCGGCCAGCTGGGTGACGTGATGAAGGAGTCCGGGCGGATCGCGCTCTCATACGTGCGCGGTCACGCTGAGGACCTCGGCATCGACGAGCACGCGTTCGACGGCAAGGAGTTCCACGTCCACATCCCCGCGGGGGCGATCCCGAAGGACGGCCCGAGCGCGGGCGTGACGATGGTCACCTCGCTGGCCTCGCTGCTGTCAGGGCGCCCGGTGAAGCACACCGTCGGCATGACCGGTGAGGTCACGCTGCAGGGACGGGTGCTGCCGATCGGCGGCCTGAAGCAGAAGGTGCTCGCCGCCCATGCGGCAGGGCTGACCGACGTGATCCTCCCGGAGCGCAACCGGGGCGACCTCGACGACATCCCCGAGCAGGTACGCGAGCAGATGACGTTCCACCCGGTGATGACGGTTCAGGAGGTGCTCGACCGCGCCCTGGAGCCGGCACGCGATGTCGCGCCCCTCTCGTAGATGTGAGCCGGTGCCGCTCGAGATCAGGGAGACAGCCTCCCTGCTCGAGCGGCGCTGGCAGCTCTCGATCCTCTACGCCGCGCTGAGCGGAGCGCTGCGCTTCAACGAATTCGCCGACGCGGTCGCGGGGATCTCGCCGAGGATGCTCTCGGAGAGGCTCCGCGACCTCGAGGCGGCCGGGCTCGTGCAGCGCACCGTCCTGCCGACGAGCCCGCCGACGGTGGAGTACCGGCTGACCGAGCGGGGCCGCAGGCTCGGCCCGCTGATCGAAGCGATGCGCGAGTACGCGCGTACGGAGTAGCGAGTCGTCGCGACAGTGAGCAAAAGACGCTGGGTCTGAGGCCCAGCGTCTATTTTTTGGGGTTGGGAGGGTTGGCGTTGTGGCGAGCGCCCTCGCAGCGTCTATTTACCGCGCCGCGCCGACCCCCTCGGGCGCCGCCGGGGCTGCCGAGAATCTGGCCGCCGCCGCATTCGCCGGCCTTGACGTCGCTCGGTGCGCCCCGCGGGTTTCGGATCCAGACGAAGCCGATGACCCCGCCGATCGCGACCAGCACCGCGGCGATCATCATGCCCTCGTGGAAGGCGTGCAGGGAGGCCGCTTCGGCGGCGGCCGCGATCGCATGCGCCTGCCCGGGCGGCACACCGTGGACCGAGGGCTTGCCGAGCGGCAGGCGCTTGGCTTCCGCGGCCGCCGCGCGGCCCGCGTGGGTCAGTGGCCTCGAGCCGAGATGCGAGGCGAAGGTGGCGGCGAACGACGCCGAGATCGCCGCACCGACCGAGGCCGTGCCCAGCAGGCCGGCGACGCGCGCGACGGCGTTGTTGACGCCCGAGGCGATCCCCGCCTGGGTTTCCATGCCCGCGAGCACGGCGGCCGTCAGCGGTGCGACCGTCATCGACAGGCCGAGCGAGAAGAGGATCAGAGCCGGGAACACTTCGGAGAGGTATCGAGGGCGTCGTCCCGGTGGTCTGGAACAGCAGCAGGCCGGCGGCCGCGACGAGCGGCCCCGCTCCCATGAACAGGCGCGGGCCGTAGCGGTCCGCGAGCGCGCCGAAACGGCGCGAGAGCAGGAACATCACGATCGTCACGGGCAACGTCGCAAGGCCGCTCTGAAGCGGCGAGTAGCCGCCGATCTGCTGCAGGAAGAGCACGAGGAAGAAGAAGAGGATCGAGAGCCCCGCGTACATGGAGAACGTCTCGATGTTGCCCGCAGAGAAGTTGCGCCGACGGAACAGGCCGAGCGGCAGCATCGGGTCGCTCGCGCGCCACTCGTAGAGCACGAAGCCGGCGAACACCGCCAGGCCGCCGACGAACGGAACGATCACGCCCGGGCTCGACCACCCGAGGCGCGGCTGCTCGATCAGCGCGAACACCGGCCCGGCGAGCCCCACGGCGCACAGCAGCGCTCCGGGGATGTCGATCTTCCTCGCGCCGCGAGCGCGCGGCGCGCTCGGCGGGATCACGGTCAGGATCAGGAAGATGCAGCCGAGTGCGAGCGGCACGTTGATCACGAAGATCCACCGCCACGAGCCGACGGACAACAGCTCGCCGCCGGCGAGCGGCCCGAGCGCCGTCGCGATCGCCCCCCACGCCGTCCAGGTGCCGATCGCCGCGCCGCGCTCTTCCGGACCGAACGTGTTGACGATCACCGCCAGCGAGCTCGGGACGAGCAGCGCGCCGGCGATCCCCTGGAGCGCCCGCGCCGCGACGAGGAACCCGATGCTCGGCGCGATCGCGCAGAGCACCGAGGCGAACCCGAAGAAGCCGACGCCGATCGCGAACACCTTGCGCTCGCCGTAGAGGTCGCCGAGCGAGCCCCCGATCAGGATCAGCGAGCTCAGCGTCAGCAGATAGCCGTTGACGATCCACTGCTGCGCGGCGAGCCCGCCCCCGAGCCCCCGCTGGATCGTCGGCAGCGCCACGTTGACGACCGTCCCGTCGAGCAGCACGATGCCCGAGCCGAGGATCGTCGCGACCAGCGTCAGGCGCTTCACCGAGGCCGAGCTGCGCGCGCTCATGTGGCTACCGTACCCGCCCGCCGCCGGCGGCTATGAACGCCGCGCGTCAGGCCGCGACGGCGGGTGCGACCGCGACGCCTGAGCACACGCGGTTGCGGCCCTGGCGCTTGGCTTCATACAGCGCGGCGTCGGCCTCTTCGCAGACGCTCTGGTAGTCGAAGGAGGCATCGCGCGCGGATGCGGAGACGCCGAAGCTCATCGTCACGCGCAGACCGCCGCCGACGGTGTCGGCCTCCACGCCGCGGCGCAGGCGCTCGGCCATCGCGGCCGTCTGCTCCCGGTTAGCCCCCGGCAGCAGCACGAGGAACTCCTCGCCGCCGATGCGGTAGGCGAGGTCGAACGCCCGCAGCTGCTTACGCAGCATGTAGGCGACGTCCTGCAGGACCGCGTCGCCGGTCGCGTGGCCGTGTCCGTCGTTGACCTCCTTGAAGTGGTCGAGATCGCCGACGATCAGGCCGACGGGCTGGCCGGTGCGCTGCGAGACCTGCGCGAGCTCGAAGGTGCGGTCCTTCAGCGAGTTGCGGTTGAGCATGCCGGTGAGAGGGTCGATCACCGCTTCGCTGCGGTGCGAGATGTCCGAGCTCATCAGCGCGGTGGAAAGGATCGCGACCGCGGTCACGAGCGCGAGCGGCATGATCAGCAGCGGCGGGTGGTCGATGATCGCGCCGGCGTCCGTCGCGAAGGCGACACCGACCATCATCACGACTGTCACCGCGAGGCCGAGGATCACGCCGCGCGTCGGAAAGCGCGCGCTGAGCGTGACGATCGGGATCGCGAACCATGCCATCGCCGGCGAGTGCGGGCCACCGGTCAGCACGGCGGCGAGGGTGATCATCAGCTGCGAGCCGGCCCATGCGGTGAACAGCAGGTACTCGGGCCGGCGCACGCGCTCGATCGCCTTGTCGGCGACGGCGAACAGCACGCCGGCGACCGCCAGCAGCAGGATCGTCCACCAGCCCAGCCACGGCCCGCACAGCACCAGCGCGACCGCCATCACGACGAAGGACTTGCGCCGCACGGGCGCGACCATGCGGTCCATGTCGAGCATCCGCTCGCGGTCCATCACGTCGCTGATCAGCCACGAGACGGGCGCGCTCTCGCTCGTGGCGGGGGCGTGGCGCGTCGCGTCCACCTCGGCCGCCTGGGCCGGTGGACGTGCGACAACCCCCGCATTGGGGAAGGCGTGGGCGACCGAGTCACTCATTCGGGGGAGACATCGGCCGCCGCTAGCACAGCCGGGAACACCCGCCGCGCGAATAGACAAATAGGCAGTCTGCCCAGATTGGCCGGCTAGCCGAAGCCGCGGCGCAGCCGGTCGTAGACCTGGCGGCTGACGCGCCGGAGGGGCCGGGGCTCGGGGAAGGTGCGCGAGCCGATCCGGTGATTGAAGCGCTCGGCGAGCGTCTCGTATTTGTCGCTGTGGCCGTGGATCACGCGCACGCGGTCGACCACCGTGGTCTGGATGCCGAGGCGCAGGTTGTACTCGGGGGCGAGCGTGGCGATGCGCATCCCGTGCTGCCACGCACAGCGCCGGAAGGCCGGCTGGTCGCCGATCGGCGAGCGGCTCGGGTGCTCGCCGCCGTAGGGCCCTTTGAGGACGTCCCTCTCCAGCCAGGCGCGATAGGTCGCTTCCCAGCTCGCGAGGAACTCGCTCACGCGCTCGCTGGAGCGCCAGGCCACGAACCCGCAGTTGAACTCGGGGAAGGCCGCCGGCACCTCCGGGTCCTCGAGGCCGCGGTAGCCGGGCGCCTGCGCGACCGCGAGGTCGTAGTGGTCGAGTAGCTCGAAGACGTCGAGGATCGGCTCGACGACGAACGTGTCGGTGTCGAGGTAGATCGTGCGCTCGAACGGCGAGCGGCGCATGTTCGCGATCCGGTCCACGAACGGGGCGCTGGAGACCTGCTCGAAGGAGACGACGGCGACGCCCGGCGGCGGGTCGCGCACCTCGCCGGCCGAGTAGATCACGTGCGGCACGTCGTTGTGGGCCAGGGAGGAGCGCGCCGCCCGTACGGCCTCGGCGATGTAGCGCTCGCCGAAAGCCGAGTAGATGATCCCCACGGACGCGCCGGCTGGGTTTGCTGCTGGGTCGGCCATCGCAGGGCCTTCGAGGCTATCTCAGCCGAGCACGAGCTCGGCGGCGCTCCGCAGCGTCGCGGCGTCGCCTGAGACCAGCAGGGTGGTGACGATCGACTCGCGCCACGCCTCGAGGTCGTGGCGGATCTTCTCGGGCGATCCGATCAGCGACATCTGCTCGATCAGCTCGCGGGGAACCTTCGCCCCGGCCTCGTCCTTCTTGCCTTCGAGGTAGAGGGCGGCGATCTCGTCGACCTCCTTCTCGTACCCCATGCGGATCGCGACGTTGGCGTGGAAGTTGGTGCCTTTGGCGCCCATGCCGCCGAAGTACAGGGCGTAGAAGGGCCGCAGCGCGTCGGCGGCCGCATCGACGTCGTCGGAGACGATCAGCGGCACGGTCGCGTTGACCTCGAAGTCCTCGAAGCTGCGCCGCGCGCCCGGCCGCTCGAAGCCTTCGCGCAGGTAGGAGGCGTAGTGCTCCTGCTCGGCGGGCGCGAACAGCATCGACAGCCAGCCGTCGCAGAGCTCCGCGCAGAGCGCGATGTTCTTCGGCCCCTCGGCGCCCAGGTAGATCGGGATGTCCTCGCGCAGCGGGTGGATCGAGGACTTCAAGCGGCTTTGCCAGGCCGGTGCCGCCGGGGAACGGCAGCTTGTAGTGCTCGCCGTCGGCGATCACCGGCCCGCGCCGCGCCCAGATATCGCGCAGGATGCCGATGTACTCGCGCGTGCGCGCGAGCGGCTTCGCGAACGGCATCCCATACCACCCCTCCACCACCTGGGGACCCGAAACCCCGAGGCCGAGGATGAAGCGCCCGCCCGACAGATGGTCCATCGTCATCGCGGCCATCGCCGTCGCGGCCGGCTGGCGCGCGGACATCTGCACGATCGCGGTGCCGAGCTTGATGCGCTCGGTCTTCGCCCCCCACCAGGCCAGCGGCGTCAGGCAGTCCGATCCGTAGGCCTCCGCCGTCCAGATCGAGTCGTAGCCGAGCCGCTCGGCCTCGGCGATCGAGTCCTCGACGCCGGGCGGCGGCCCGCCGGCCCAGTAGCCCGTGTTCAAGCCGAGTTTCAGCGTCCCCGCCATCGGGCCGGGACTATAGTTGTCGAGCCCGAGCGGAGGAGGAGAGATGGCTGTAACGGTTGGGGTGCTCAGCGACACGCAGCGCCGCACGCTCGAGGAGGTCTGCGACACGTTCGCGCCCTCGCTCGACGGCGGCGAGGGCGCGTCGGGTCAAGCGTTCTACGCGCGCTGCGCGTCGGATCTCGGCGTCGCCGCGCAGATCGAGGGCCTGCTCGCGCAGAGCGCCCTGCCCGAAGAGGTCGAGGCCTTCGGGCAGATGCTCGACGCGATCGGCGCCGCCGGCTTCGCCGCGGCCGATCTCGACGGACGCACCGCGCTGCTGCACGCGATCTCCGACTCCGCGCCCGAGGCGAAGCTCGGCATCCGTCAGCTGCGGGCGATGACGTTCCTGTTCTTCTACGGCCTGCCCGACGAGCTGGGCCAGAACCCGAACTGGGAGGCGATCGGCTACCCGGGCCCGCTCTCGGCTCCGCCCTCGCCCGAGCAGGCGCCGAAGACGATCGGCGTGGAGAGCCTCCCCGCCGGTACGGCGACGCTCGAGGCGGACGTGTGCGTGGTCGGCTCGGGCGCCGGCGGCGGCGTGATCGCCGCGGAGCTTGCGCGCGCGGGGCGCTCGGTGCTCGTGCTGGAGATGGGCTGCTACCGCAACGAGTCGGACTTCCGCCAGCTCGAGCTGCCCGGCATGTTCGAGCTCTACCTGGGCGGCGGCCTCGCGGCCTCAGAGGGTGGCGAGATCGCGGTGCTCGCGGGCTCGACGCTCGGCGGCGGCACCGTCGTCAACTACATGAACTGCATCCGCACCCCGCAACCGATCCGCGAGGAGTGGGCGCGCATGGGGATCGAGGGCGTCGCGGAGCCCTCCTACGAGGATCACATCGACGCCGTCTGGGGCCGGCTCGGCGTCAACGACACCGCGACCTCGCAGAACCGCATCCACAAACGGCTGATCGCGGCCTGCGAGGAGCTCGGCTACCCGCACCGGCCGCTGACCCGCAACGCGGACACCTCCTGCGAGGACCCGGGGACCTGCGGCTACTGCTACACCGGCTGCCAGAAGGGCTGCAAGCAGTCGACGATGAAGACCTTCCTGCAGGACGCCTCCGATGACGGCGCGCGTTTCGTGGTCGGCGCCCGCGCCGAGCGCATCCTCACCCGCGACGGGCGCGCGTGCGGCGTCGCGGCGACGGTGACGAACGCGGACGGCACCACCACGGAGCTGGAGGTCAAGACGGCGACCGTGGTGGTTGCGGCCGGCGCGATCGAGTCCCCGGCGCTGCTGCTGCGCTCGGGGATCGGCGGCCCCGCCGTGGGCCGCCATTTGCGCCTTCACCCGGCGGCGCTGGTCGGCGGCGTCTACGAGACGCCGATCGAGGGCTGGATCGGGCAGATCCAGTCGGCCCTCTCCGACCAGTTCAAGCACCTCGATGGCGACTGGGGCTTCTTGATCGAGGCGACGACGGTCGCCCCGGCGATCGTCGCGATGTCGCTCCCCTTCGAGGACGGCGAGGGGCACAAGGCCACGATGTCCCAGCTCGCGAACATCGCGCCGTTCATCTCGGTCGCCCGCGACCACGGCGAGGGGCAGGTCGTGATCGACGAGCACGGACGCGCCGTGACGCGCTGGTCGTTCTCCGACGACGTGGACGCGAAGCTGTTCCGCCGCGCGATCGCCGAGCTGGCGCGCCTGCAGCGCGCGGCCGGCGCGCGCGAGATCATCACGTTCTTCCAGCGCCCGGCGATCCGCTGGCGCGAGGGCGAGGACTTCGACGCGTTCCTCGCGGAGATCGAGGCGGGGTCGCTGGCAGCGAACGACGTCGCCGCCTTCACCGCGCACCAGATGGGCTCGTGCCGGATGGGGTCGGACCCCGAGGACTCCGTGGCCGACGGCCGGGGTCAGCTTCACGACACACCCGGCGTGTGGATCGGCGACGGATCGGCCTTCCCGACCGCCCCGGGCGTGAACCCGATGATCTCGATCATGTCGCTCGCGCACCGCACGGCGGCGAACATCCTCGCCGGCTGAGCCGCTCAGGCTGCGCCGGCGCCGGGGCTGATCAGCGCCATCGGCACCGCCAGCCCGGCCCCGCGGCCGAGCGTGACGATGCGCCTGCCCGGCTGGACCGCCTCGCGCGGCTCGCCGGCGCCCGGGATCGCCGCCGCGGCCGCGTCGACGTCGTCGGCCAGCAGCGCCAGCCCCCAGAGCCGCGCCGGGCCGTCGGCTCCGCCGCGCTCGGCGAGCATCTGCTCCGGGATCTGGACGACCTCGAGGATCTCGCGCCCGAGGCGGAAGAACGCCTGGCGGGGAGCGCCCGCGGGCGTCGGCTCCTCGCGGATCCGTCGCAGATCGAGACCTGCCTGCTGCAGTACCGCGACCGTGCGATCGAGTGCCGGCGAGAAGGCGACCACGTGGTCGATCGCCGACGACGCCGTTCGGATGCGCCTGCGCCGGCGCCCGCACGGGGGCCTCCGAGCGGACCGTGGCCAGGCCGTCGAGCTCGTCGGTGGCGATGTCGCGCAGCGACCAGCCTCGAACCCCCTCCCCCTCCCGCGCGCCGCTCAGCCGCACATCGACGCCGGCCAGCCGGCACACGTCGCCCTCCAGCTGGAACCCGAGCGCCGCCCAGCGCTGCGGCTCGTCCGCGATCTCGATCTCGTCGATGCTCGCCAATCTCGGCCTCCCCGCGGCCTCGCGCTAGAACAGATCGGGTGAACGCTACAGGGGAGCTGAGCCACGCCAGGCGCATGGGGATCCTCGCGATCTGCTGCACGAGCCTGCTGATCGTCGCGATGGACAACACGATCGTGAACGTCGCGCTGCCCTCGATCCGGCGCGACCTGCACGCCTCCCTCTCCGGCCTGCAGTGGACCATCGACGCCTACACGATCGTGATCGCCAGCTTCCTGATGCTGGCCGGCTCGACCGGCGACCGCCTGGGCCGCAAGCGCACCTTCCAGACGGGTCTCTGTGTGTTCGCGGGCGCGTCGCTCGCGTGCAGCCTCGCGCCGACGCTCGGCTGGCTGATCGCCGCGCGCGCCGTGCAGGGCGTGGGCGGATCGATGCTGAACCCGGTCGCGATGTCGATCATCACCAACGTCTTCACCGACCCCCGCGAGCGCGGGCGCGCGATCGGCGCCTGGGGCGCGACGGTCGGCATCAGCCTCGCGCTGGGCCCGATCGTGGGCGGTGCTCTGACGGAGGCCATCGACTGGCGGGCGATCTTCTGGATCAACGTCCCGATCGCGCTCGCCGCCGTCGTGCTGGCCGCCCTCTACGTGCCGGAGTCCCGGGCCGCGCGTCCGCGGCGGCTCGACCCGGTCGGGCAGCTGCTCGTGATCGTCACGCTCGCGACGGTCACCTACGCGATCATCGACGCGCCCACCGCCGGGTGGCTCTCGGCGCAGACGATCGCCCTGTTCGTCGTCTCGGCGTCGTCGCTGGCCTCGCTCGTCGCCTACGAGCTGCGCCGCCGCGAGCCGCTGATCGAGCCGCGCTTCTTCCGCAGCCCGCCGTTCACGGGCGCCACGATGATCGCCGTCTGCGCGTTCGCGGGCTTCGCCGGGTTCCTGCTCATCAACACGCTCTACCTGCAGGAGGTACGCGGCTACACGCCACTGGAGGCAGGCCTCTGCACGCTGCCGATGGCGGTACTCGCCGGGGTGCTCGCGCCGATCTCCGGGCGCATCGTCGGCAGCCGCGGGCGCGCGCCCAGCGCTGCTGTTCGGCGGCGTCTGCATGACGATCGCGCCGCTGCTGCTGACAGGGCTCACGGCGACCACCCCGCTCGGCCTGCTGCTCGTGGCGTACGCGATCTACGGCATGGGCTTCGGCGCGATGAACCCGCCGATCACCTACACCGCCGTGTCCGCGATGCCCAACAGCCAGGCCGGCGTCGCCGCGGCGGTCGCCTCGACCAGCCGCCAGGTCGGCCAGACGCTCGGCGTGGCGGTGATCGGCTCGATCGTCGGCACCGCCGCGGGCGCCGCCGGGCACGGCCTCGCCGGCGCGAGCCACCCGGCCTGGTGGGTGATCGCCGCCTGCGGCGCCGCCGTGCTCGCGCTCGGCGCCGCCTCGACCGGCGCCCGCGCCCAGCGCGCCGCGAAGCGCGCAGCCGCGGCCCTCGCCGCCGAGGCCCAGCCCGCCTAGACCGCTAGAACTGAAAGGCAAGGATGAACGACCACCCCACCCCAACCCCTCCCTCAGCCCCCATGATCCTGCTGCGCTACGTCCTCCCCGGCGCCGTGGTGATCGCCGGCCTGGTCGTGATGGCGCTCGGCAGCGAAGCGGGGCTCGAGGGCGGGGCCGGCATCGTCAGCGCCGGCATCGCGATCTTCTTCATCAACTGGCTGTTCCGCGCGGGCGCGGACGGCGAGCGCGAGCGCGACCGCGAGGATGCGGCGCGCGAGTACTTCGACCGGCACGGGCGCTGGCCGGACTGAGATCCGTTTGCGACATCTGACCGGCGGCCCCCGCGGTGCGTTTCTCCAGCCGTCCAAGGAAAGCTCCTAGCCTCCAGGGGAGAATCCGATGGTGAGCTCCCGCGTGCAGACGCCGCCGCTGTCCGGCTACCGGCCACAGCCGCCCTTCCTCGACGAGCTGTTCGAGGCCGACGGCAGCCCCCGCGCGACAGCCGCGCCGCTGATCGCCGAGCTGGAGCGCCTGGGCGCCGACGGCCTCGCCGACGCGGGGCGCCGCCGGGATGCGCTCTTCATGCAGCAGGGCATCACGTTCGAGACCGGCGCCGGGACGGACGCGGCCGGCCCCGGCCCGCACGAACGGCCGTTCCCGCTCGACCTCGTCCCGCGCGTGCTCAGCGGCGAGGAATGGCGCGCGATCAAGCGCGGGCTCGCCCAGCGCATCCGGGCGCTGAACCACTTCGTGGACGACGTCTACCACGCCCGCGAGATCGTGCGCGAGGGCCTCGTACCGTGGCGGCTGGTCGCCTCGTGCCCGCACTTCGCCAGGGCGGTGCACGGGATCCGTCCCCCGGGCGGCGTCTACACGCACGTCGCGGGCTGTGACCTGGTGCGCCACAGCGACGGCACCTGGAAGGTGATCGAGGACAACGTGCGCATCCCGTCGGGCATCTCCTACGTGCTGGAGAACCGCGCCGCGATGGCGCGGCTCGTGCCCGGGCTGTTCGCCTCCTACCGCGTGCGACCGGTCGAGCAGTACCCGCAGCTCCTGCTGGGCGCGCTGCGCGCCGTGGCGCCCTCCGCGGAGAGCGAGGCGACGGTCGTGGTGTGGACGCCCGGACCCGCCAACCCCGCGTACTTCGAGCACGCCTTCCTGGCACGCCAGATGGGCGTCGAGCTGGTGGAGGCCTCCGACCTCGTCGTGCGCGACGACGTCCTCTACATGCGCACGACCCGCGGCCTGGAGCGCGCGCACGCCGTCTACCGGCGCCTGGATGACGACTTCGTGGACCCGCTCGAGTTCCGGGCCGACTCGCTGCTCGGCGTGCCGGGCCTCGTGCGCGCGTACCGTGCGGGCAGCGTCGCGATCGCCAACGCGTTCGGTACGGGCGTGGCGGACGACAAGGCGATCTACCGCTTCGTTCCGGAGATGATCCGCTTCTACCTCGGCGAGGAGCCGATCCTCGAGAACGTGCGCACCTACCTGCTCTCAGAGCCCGAGGAGCTGGAGCACGTGCTGGGCCGGCTCGAGCAGCTCGTGCTCAAGCCGACCGGCGAGTCGGGAGGGCGCGGGGTGATGATCGGCCCGCACGCCTCCGAGCAGGAGATCGAGCGGATGCGCCAGGTCGTCGTCGCCGATCCCGACCGTTGGATCGCGCAGGACGTCGTCCGCCTCTCGACGGTGCCGACCGTCGGCGAGGACGGGTCGCTCGCGCCGCGCCACGTGGACCTGCGCCCGTTCGCCGTCTTCGGCGAGCGCATCGACATCGTCCCCGGCGGGCTCACCCGGGTCGCGCTCGAAGAGGGCTCGCTGATCGTGAACTCATCGCGCGGCGGCGGCTCCAAGGACACGTGGGTGCTGGAGGACGCCGGCGAGTCAGACCGCGCGGGCAGCGCGAGCGGCTTCCCGGTGGCCGACACCCAGCCGCCGGCGCTTCCCGATCTCAGCTACGGCACCTGGAGCAGCCAGCAGCAGCAGCAGCAGCAGCAAGCGCTGGGCCGCTGATGCTCGCTCGCATCGCACACGAGCTGTACTGGCTCGGGCGCAACCTTGCCCGCGCCGAGTTCACCGCGCGTGCGGTCGACGCCATCTTCCAGGCCGAGCTGCAGGCCACGAGCGAGGGCGTCCCGGGCGTCAGCTTCGGCTCGGGCGGACTCGTCGCGATGCTCGGCGCCACGGACGGGACCCTCGACGGCAGCGCACTCGACCAGCTCGCGCTCGACCCCGGCCGGCCCGGGTCGATGCTGGCCTCGATCGAGCGGGCGCGCGAGGGCGCCCGCACGGTGCGCGACGTGATCAGCGCGGACATGTGGGAGGCGATCAACACGACGAGCCTGAACCTCCGCGGCGGCACCCAGCCGGGGTGGTCGGCACCTGCCGGCACCGCCGTCGCCTCGCAGTACGTGAAGGAGCGCACAGCCCTGATCTGGGGCGTCGCCGCCCGCTCGATGCTGCGCGACGAGGCCAAGTGCTTCCTGGACGCGGGTGGGCTGATCGAGACAGCCGACATGGTCCTGCGCATGCTCCGGGTCGCGCTCCCGCGGACGCCCGCGGGAGCCGAGACGCCGGGCGCCGAGGGCTCCGACGCCCACGCCCTGATCCTGCTGCAGGCGGTCGGCGGCTTCCATGCCTACCTGCGCGCCGTCACCGCACCCCCGAACGCGCGCCCCGTCGCGCGCTTTCTGCTCTTCGAGCGCGCCTACCCCGACAGCGTCGCGGCCTGCATCGACTCGCTCCACGAAGTCTTCACGATGGCCGATGCCGGCCCGCGCAACTCCAAGCCGGTCCTGCGCGTCAGCCGGCTCGCGGCTGACCTCGACTTCCAGCGCCGGGCGCTGCCCGACGCCGCGGAGCTCACGGGCATCTGCCAGCAGACCCAGCAGGAGCTCTCCAGCATCGACCAGGACGTGGCGGAGCGATACTTCGCGGGCGCCGCGGCAGCCGAGCGAGCCTGAGAGACCATGCACTTCGAGATCCGCTACCTCACCGAGTACCGCTACGACGCGCCGGTCACCGACAACCTCAACTCGTTGCGCGTGCGGCCGGCCACGACCTCCACCCAGCGCTGCGACGAGTTCCACACCCGCATCGAGCCGGAGGCTCGGGTGAGCCGCCACCTCGACTACTTCGGCACCGAGGTGATCGAGTTCGGCATCCCCGCGGCTCACGACCACCTCACGATCGACGTGCGTGCGCGCGTCGTCACCTCCGACCCGCCCGAGCCACCGGAGGGGAGCTGGGAGAGCCTCGCGAGCCGCGCCTACCTCGACGCGGCCGGCGAGTTCATCCTTCCCTGGCAGGACCAGCCGCCGATCGCCGGCCTCGAGGAGCTCGAGCGCGAGCTGGAAGCGGAGTCGCCGCTGAGCGCGCTGGAGACGCTCTGCGAGCTCGTCCCCGAACGCTTCGAGTACCGGCCCGGCGTGACCTACGTCGGCTCGCAGGTGTCCGACCTCCTCGACGCCGGGGCCGGCGTGTGCCAGGACTTCGTCCACCTCTCGGTGGTGTTGCTGCGCCGCCACGGCATCGCGGCGCGGTACGTCTCCGGATACCTGTGGGCCGCCCCCGAGGACGATGGCACCGACTCGCTCGAGCTCGACACGCACGCCTGGCTCGAGGCGCTGCTCCCGGATGCGGGCGCCAAGGGCGAGCCGATCTGGGTGGGCGCCGACCCGACGAACCGCCGGCTCACCGGCGAGACGCACGTGAAGATCGGCCACGGCCGCTTCTACTCGGACGTGCCGCCGGTCAAGGGTCTCTTCATGGGGGGCGCCACCTCGAAGCTCGAGGCCGCCGTCAAGATGTCGCGGCTCGACCCGCAGGCGAGCGCGCGGGCCTGAGCGAGCTCAGCCGTGGTAGCCGGCGACGATGCTGCTGAAGGCGAATGGTTCCTGGGCGATGCCGCTGCATTCGCCTTCCGGTGCCGGGCACGGCCGGTCGCGGTTGACCGACCAGAACGTCAGCCGCGCGAGGTGGTGTTCGCGCGCGAACGCCGCGATCGCCCGGAAGTCTTCGAGGCTGACCGTCTCCGACGCTTCGTCGGTGTGCCCGTTCATCGAGGAGACGCCCGCCATCTCATACGCCGCAGCAGCCGAGACGCCGTACGCGGATGACAGCGCCCGGTCCAGCCCTTCGAGCGCCCGGATCGAGGCGTGGCCCATGTCGGTCGCGGGCGTCCCGAAGTCGAACGGCATCACCGTCCAGGCGCTCGGACGGAACGAGATCGCGGCCGCTTCGGCGATCAGCGCGAGGCCGGTGCGCCCCGGACCGGCTTCTTCGGTTCCCATCGTGATCGAGATCTCGAGGCCGGGGTTGGCGCTCTGCACTCCGGCGAGCGCCTGCACGACCCGCTGGCGCGCCTTGCGGCTGTTGAACTCGCCGTGCTCGATGTCGATGTCGATCGCCCGCAGCGAGTAGGCGTCGATCACCTTCTGGTAGGCCGCCTGGAGGGCCGGGGCGGACTTGCAGACGCTGCCGAGCTTGCGCCCGCTCCAGCCGCCGAAGGAGACGTCCACTTCGCCGCCGGCGGCGCGGATCGATTCGATCGCCGCCGCGTCGGTTCCACCCAGCAGGGGGCGGCGCCCGTCCCAGGCCGGGTTGCAGCCCTTGGCCGCGAGCACGAACGCGAGCGTGATGTCCTGCACGCCGCTGCGGGCCATCACTTCGACCGGCGGCTGCGGGGCGCCCCAGCCGAGGTACTCGTAGGGCGCCGCGAGCTCCACGGGCTGCGCATCCCCGGCGCGCGGGCGCCGCGGCCGCGAGCGACAGCGCCGCCAGCACCGCGCCGGCGAACGCGCGAGCATTCAGCCTCATGGCGCTGAGAATATTCGTCGTGAGGAACCTGTCGCGACTAATGGTGCGCGCCGCGAAGAACGATCATCTGCTCATGCCGCTCCGCGCAGCGCTCAGAACCCTGCCTGTGCTCGCCGTCGCCGCCGGCGCGGGCGCGCTCGCCTCCGGCTGCGGCTCGGGCAGCGCGGGCACGGTGCTCGACCCGGTCGCGAGCGCGGCGCAGACGACCAACAACGCCGACGGCGCGCGGGTCGCGATGCAGATCGCGGTCACGGTGACGGGCGTGCCGCAGCAGGTGACGATCGACGCGGGCGGGCGCATCGCGTTCAAGAGCCAGGAAGGCGAGATCGCGATGCAGCTGAACGGCGTCCCCGGCGCAGCCGCCGGCGGCCTCGGCGAAGGCGGGACGATCGACGAGCGCTTCGTCGCCGGCAAGATGTTCATGAGCTCCTCGGCCTTCGCGGGCAAGCTCCCGTCCGGGGCGAGCTGGATCGAGATCGACCTCGCCGAAGCGGTGAAGAAGCTCGGCCTCGACCCGAGCGCGCTGAGCAGCGGCCAGTCGAACCCGGCGCAGTTCCTCGAATATCTGCGGGCGAGCGGCGGCGGCGTGATCGTGACCGGCACCGAGCGGGTGCGGGGGGTCGAGACCACGCGCTACAGGGGCACCATCGACCTGCGCAAGATCCCCGGCGCGGACTCCGCCGCCGCGAAACAGGCGATCGACGGCATCGTCGCGGCCACCGGCACGAGCACGATCCCGGTCCAGGTCTGGGTGGACTCGAAGAAGCTGGTCCGCAAGCTCTCGCTGACGATGCCGCTCTCCCTCGCCGGGCGCCAGATCGAAACCAAGGTGACCGAGGAATTCTTCGACTTCGGCCCCCAGCCGGCCGTGCAGGCCCCCGCCGCCTCGGAAACGTACGAGCTGCCCACGAGCGGGCTCAGCGGGCTCGGCGCCGGCGCCTGAAGACTCGGGGAAACGCTTGCAGCGCCGCGAGGCCGGGCCGCTGGCTCTAGGCTGGTCGGGGTGAGGGCAACCGCTCAGGCTTTGCCGGCGGGGAGGCAACGGCCCGAGAGACCATTGGGACGACGGTGAACGCCGAGAGGAGAATCACTACAGGCGCGAGGCCGGGTGGGGAAACGCGGCTTGCGGTCGCGAGCGCCGCCGGTCTCTACGTGATCGGCGGTTCGCTGATCGCGACCTCGTTCCTGCTGCCGGAAGTCAGCTCGCCGGCGGGCGCAGCGGCCGTCGCGGGCGACGCGATGCTGACGGCGCTCGCTCTGATCTGGTTCCTCTCGCGCGGGCGCGAGAGCCTCGAGCTCGCGTGGGCCGCCGACCTCTGGGGGATCGCGATCATCGTCGTGCTCTGCGCCTCGACCGGCGGGGCAAGCAGCCCCTTCGCGATGCTCTACTTCTTCGCGGTCGGGCACGCGGCGGCCTTCCAGCCGCGGCGGCGCTTCGCGATCACATCGGTGATCGGCCTGCTCGCCTTCCTGGCTCCGCTCGCCTACGAAGACGTCGGCTCGAACTTCGCGGCGATCGCGTGCGTCGGGGCCGTGCTGGCGCTCCTTACCACGACGGCAGTCCATCTCGCCCTCGAACGGATGCGTGCGGACCGCCGGCGGCTCGAGCTGCTGATCGCGGCGACGGCCAAGCTCGACACCTCGCTGGAACCGCAGCAGACGTTGCGGCGAATCGCCGCGATGGCGCTACCCGAGCTGGCCGAGCTGTGCGTGATCGACCTGGTCGACGAGGACGGCGCGATCACGACCACGGTGGCCGCGGGCGTCGACCCCGAGGTCGCCTCGCGCGTCGAACGGATGCGCCCGGACGAGCGCCCGCAGCGACTCGCCGGGCTCCCCGTCGCGCGGGCCCTGCAGGAGCGCACCTCGCACGTCGTCGCCGACGTGGACGGCAGCACCGCCGCGGCCTCGGGCGAGGCGATCAGAACCGCCAGCGTCCTGCCCGGCGGCGACGCGCCGTCGCGCTCCGCGACCGTCGTGCCGATGGTCGCGCGGGGCCGGCTGCTGGGCGTGATGTCGTTCGTGCATGCGGGCGCGCCCCAACCCGGGCAGCTGCGCGTGCTCGAGGACCTGACGGGCCGCGCCGCGCTGGCGTACGACAACGCGCGCCTGTACGCCGAGCGCGCCCGGGTGGCCCAGACGCTGCGGCGCAGCCTGATGCCCGCGGCCCTGCCCGCGGTGCCGGGGCTCGACCTCGAGTGCTTCTTCCGCCCGATGGGCGCCGGCAGCGAAGTCGGTGGCGACTTCTACGACGTCTTCGCCGACCGCGACGGCTGCTGGCTCGTCGTCGGCGACGTCTGCGGCAAGGGCGCCGAGGCAGCCGTGATGACGGCGTTCCTGCGCCACACCACCGCCGCCTACGCCCGCGAGGGCGAGCGCCCCGCGCGCGTGCTCGAACGGGTCAACGAGGCGATGCTCGACGCAGACTTCGGCGGACGTTTCGCGACGGCGATCCTCGCGCGGCTCGATTTCGCCCCGGAGGGCATCGCGCTGACGGTGGCCGCCGGCGGTCACCCGCCCGCGCTCGTATCGCGGCGGGGCGGCGGCACGGAGGAGCTCGGCACCGGCGGCACGCTGCTGGGGATCTTCCCCGACGCGCAGATCGGCGAGGACTCGACGGTGCTGCGTGTCGGGGACTCGGTGGCGCTCTACACCGATGGCCTGGCAGAGGCGCACGCGCCCGCCAGGTTCCTCAGCGGTGAGGAGATGATCGCGGCGCTCGCCGGGTCCGCGCCCGAGTCCGCCCAGGACACGATCGCCGCCCTGCTCGGGCTGGTGGACCTGACCCAGGGCGCCCGTGACGACATCGCGATCCTCGCGGTGCGCGTCGCTTCCGTGCAGGCGCGCGGCGTGCGCGCGGCCTGACCGCGCCGCCGCCGCATCCGCACCTACGAAGGGGCGAGGCACGAAGCGGCGGCGACGGCTGCGGTCGGGCGCAGCACCGGCGGTGCGGGACCTCGAAGGAGAGGACCTGCACACGCTCGGACTCCGCGAGGAGCGTTTCCTTCCCCGCCGCGCGGTCTCGGCCCGGCGGCGGCCTCAGGCCGGCGCGGACCCGGCGCGTTCGAGGTGCCGGCGCAGCCCGGCGTAGCTCTGGCCGGGGGGCATCGCCTGCTCGTAGGTCGCGGCGAGCGCGCCGCCCGCGGCTGCCGCCACGCGTGCGCGGAACGCCGCGGCGAACGCCTCGTCGTTCAGCTGCGCGGCGTCGGACTCGGCCTCGTCCAGGTACTCGCGCAACCGGCCGAGATGCGCTTCGACGTCGCGATGGGCGCCGAAATGCGTGATCGCCAGCGCCTCCGGGCGCCAGCCGGCCACGACCTCGATCGACGCTCGCCACGCGGCGAGATCGATGTCCGGCGGGGGTGTCGGCGCGAGCGTCGGGCCGTCCTCGATCCGGACGCCGGCGACGTCTCCGGTGAAGGCCCATCCCGTGGGCTCATGAAGGTAGGCGACGTGGTGGGAGGCGTGACCGGGGGTGTAGGCGACGCGCAGCCCCTCGGGCAGCACCTCGCCGCCGCTCAGCACCCTGATGCGCTCCTGCGGCACCGGCAGCACCTCCCCCCAGAGGCGCCCCATCTGCTCGCCGTAGAGCCGTCCCGCGCTCGCCAGCAGCCTGCTCGGATCGACCAGGTGCGGGGCGCCGCGCTCGTGCACCCAGACCTCGAGGTCCTCGTAGCGGGCGCACAGCGAGCCGGCCGCGCCGGCGTGATCGAGATGGATGTGCGTCAGCGCGAGCGCGCGCGGCGGCCGGCCCTCGATCTCTGCCATCAGCGCTCCGAGACACGAGGCCGGGCCGGGATCGACGATCACTTCTCCCACCCGCCAGGCGCCGATCACCTCCGGACAGCCGAGGTGCATGAGGTCGGTCAGCCGTGGCTCTGCGCTCGGTGCGGGCATCGAGCGAAGCCTATGCACCCGCCCGGGTTCCTACCCGAGCAGGTCGGGCCTGCGCAGGCGCCGATCGCCGAGATCGGCCCTGTTGCGCGGCTCGCGGTCGCGCGGCCCTCCGCGGTTGAGCGCCTTCGCGATCAGCGGCACCGGCTGGCGCCGCATGGCGATGCAGTGTGGGCAGTACTCGACCTGCGGTCCCTTGAGAGCCAGGACCAGGCCGCACTTGGGGCATGACAGGGTCATCCGGTGGGCTCCGTGTTCGCTCCGTTCCCGGGATGTTCCCCACGCCTCCAGAGGCTGCTGACGCCCATGCCGGTTCGATGTCGCTCTGGCGCCGTCAACGACGCCGCGGCCCCTGGTGACTACCCACGCAGCGCCGTCCGCCAATCCTCGGCGCGGGCGCTTGCCCCTGCCTTCGACGGGTACTACAGAGGGATGGCGAGCACCGACACCGCCGACCGTGTGCACGGCAAGCGCGAGCAGCCGAGCAGCGAGGCCGGCGGCGCCCGCATCCAGGACGAGCGCCCGATCGGCGGCTACGCGACCCTGACGGCGCTGTTCGGCGGGCTCTGCGTCGCCTTCGCCGAGTGGATGCGGCGCAGCGACCGTCAGCTGCCCGAGCGCGTCGGAGCGGCCGACCTGCTGCTGATCACCACCGCCACGCACAAGCTCTCGCGGCTGATCACCAAGGAGCGCGTGACGAGCGCGCTGCGGCGCCCCTTCACGCGCTATCAAGAGGACGCCGGGCCCGGCGAGGTCGAGGAGGAAGCGCGCGGGCGGGGGCTGCGCCTCGCCGTCGGCGAGCTGCTGATCTGCCCCTACTGCGTCGGCATGTGGATCGCAGCCGCGTTCACGGCCGGGCTAGCGGTGGCGCCACGGCCGACGCGCTGGATCGCCGCCGCGCTGACCGCCCTGTTCGGCTCGGATCTGCTGCAGATCGCCTACAAGCGCGCCGAGCAGTCGCTGTAGAGCGCCCACGGGTCGCGATACTCCCCCGATGGGAGCGATCGGGCGCGTGGTCTCCGGCGGCCAGACCGGCGTCGACCGCGCCGCGCTCGACGTCGCGGCCGAGCTCGGCGTTCCCTACGGCGGCTGGTGCCCGCGCGGCGGCTGGGCCGAGGACCTGACCGCCCCGCCCGGGCTGCTCGCGCTCTACCCCGAGCTGCGCCCCACCCCCGGCGGCAAGCCGGAGCAGCGCACACGCTGGAACGTCCGCGACAGCGACGCGACGCTGATCCTCGCCTTCGGCCGCGCTCCCGAACCCGGGTCGGGCACGGCGCTGACGCTCGCGACAGCCGAGGAGCTGGGGCGGGCGCTCGCCGTCGTCGACCTCGACGCACCGGACGCGCGCGAGCAGGCCTCAGCGCTGCTCGGCGCGCTCCCGCCGGGCGGTGCGTTGAACGTCGCCGGCCCGCGCGAGAGCGGCGCGCCCGGGATCTACGAGCGGGCGCGCGCCCTGCTCTCGGGGCTGCTCGCTAGCGTGGGCGCGGCGTGACCGGAGACCGGGCAGCCGCGACCTCGAGGACCGAGCGCGCGGTACGGGTGCGTGTCGCCGGGACCGTTCAGGGCGTCGGCTTCCGGGAGGCGACACGCAGGCGGGCGCTGGACGCGGGCGTCCGCGGCTGGGTGCGAAACGAAGCTGACGGAGCCCTGGCCGTGCATGCAGAGGGGCCGGCCGGGGCGGTGCAGACGCTGCTCGACTACCTCGCCAGTGGTCCCCGCGGCGCGTCGGTGCGCGAGCTGGACGTCAGCGACGTGCGGAGCGAGGGCCACGAGCAGTTCGCGATCCGCGGCATCGCCGCAGGCGTGTTCGTCGTGCAGGAGCACAGCGCGAGCACCCACCACTTCGACCTGCGCCTCGAGGTCGACGGTGCGATGCGCTCGTGGGCGGTCCCGAAGGGCCCCTCGATGGATCCGGCCGTCAAGCGCCTGGCCGTGCAGGTCGGGGATCACCAGCTCTCGCACAACGACTTCGAAGGCCCGACGGGCGAGAAGGGCGGGGTGATCGTCTGGGACCGCGGGCCCTACGAGCAGGGCGGCCGCGTGCCGTGGCCGGAGGCGCTCGAACGCGGTCACGCGGTGTTCGTCCTGCACGGCGAGAAGCTGCGCGGGGGCTTCGCGCTCCAGCGCACGGGGCGTGGAGCGAAGCCCCAGTGGCTGCTGCTCAAGCGCCGCGACGGGGAGGCACGGTCCGGATCGGATGTCCTCGCCGAGGCTCCCCGCTCGGTCCTCAGCGGACGGACGCTCGAGGAGGTCGTCTCCCAGAAGCGCTGATCGGTTTTCAACCTGCGACGAGAGGTTGACTGCCACTCAGCGCTCGATGAAGGACTCGACCGCGCGCCGGAGCGAGGGCTCTACCGCCTGCCATTCCGGCCTCAGAGCGGTCGCGATCAGGACGCTCTCGGCGTGGCGCCCGCGCACGATGCAGGCGATCTCGCGGTAGGGGTGGGCTCCCGCGCGCGAACCGTATTCGTCGATCAGGCACGACCCGCGGGCGCCGGCGAAGGAGATCCCTTCGCGAGAGGCCAGCTCGCGCACGCGGCGGTCGCCCTCTTCGCGGTTGCGCCGCAGCCGGAACGCGGCCCAGCCCCGCATCCGCTCGGCGCCCTGGCGAGGCGTGACATTGACGTAGCCCAGGTAGGCGCCCGCGGCGTCGCGCAGCGCGAACGTGATCGTTCCGGCGTCCCCCCCTTCGGCCGCCCATCGCGGCGGGCGCCGCAGCGTCGCCGCCCCGGACGGGATCGTCGCGGACGGCCAGCTGCCCGGCGCGCTCCGGGGGACGAGCGTGCCGAGCAGCAGCCGAGGCGGCGCCGGGACCGCGGCGGTCGTGGTGCCGCTCCGATGCGGCGAGCCGCCGTCGGCCAGAGCCACGGCGCTCGCTGTGACGGCGGCCAGGAGCGCGAGCGCGGCGGCGCTCCTGGCCGTCCTGCGGTGGCTAGATGTTGCCGTCGCCATCGCTGGGTCCGCCATTGTTGTCGCCGTCCTGGTCACCCCCGTTGTTCTGGGGGATCCCAGCGGACTGACTGCTCGCGGGCGCCGACTGCGGCTTCGAAACCGCCGCGGAGCCAGAGCTCGAGCCGCCGCAGCCGGCGGCGATCAGAGCCGCGGCGAGCAGCACGGCGAGAGCGGAGCCGGCTTTCAGCTTCAGGACGCGCATCGTCACACGTTCCCGTCGCCATCGCTGGGTCCGCCGTTGTTGTCGCCGTCGTGATCGCCGCCGTTGTGCTGCGGGATCGCGGTGTGATGACGGTGGTGGTGGTGGTGGGTCTCGGCGAGTGCGGGCGCGGCCGCGCTCAGGCCGAGCACGGCAGCGGCGATCAGCGCCGCCACCCTCTCGGGGGTCGGTTTCACGTTGCCTTCCTTCGGGTCGGGGGGCGCCGCCGGCTGGGCGGCGCTCGCACTGGAAAGTGCGTGTAACCCCTGAGACGTCCGGGTCAGGCCTTTCTTTCTAACCGGCGGCTAAGTTCTCGCGCAAGCAGGCGCCGGGCCCCGGAGCTTCGCTGCCCCGGGACCCGGCGCTTTTTTCGCACCCGCCGCCCTGTGCGCGTCGGCTAGGCGGGCGCGCCGGCTTGGTAGGCCGTGCCCTCGGCCTCGTGGCGAACCGTGTGCATGATCCAGCCCAGCGCGAAGATCGCGACGCCGTTCAGGATGAACGCGATGCCGGTCAGCAGCGCCAGCGTTGCGAAGCCGATCGGCGGCGTCGCCACGATCACGATCCCCGCGACGATCTCGAGCAGGGCGACCACGATGTTCCAAGCGCGACGATCGCTGTCGAACGCTTCGACGAAGCGCACCACCCCGATCGCGATCAGCCAGATCCCGATCAGCAGCGCCACGAACAGCACGCCTCCGATCGGATGGCGGATCAGCAGGACGCCGATCACCGCGCTGAGGACGCCGACGATGGCCGCCAGGCCTCGGTTGGGCGTCCGCCGGCTGAATGAGATCGCCACGTCGAAGATGCCGCTGGCGAGGATGAAGATGCCTGCGACCACGGCCAGGAACGACAGGCTGTCTTCGGGTTTCAGCAGCACGATCACGCCGGCCGCAATGCCGACGAGCCCGATCACCACCAGCAACCACCAGGCCGACGTCGCGTCCCGTATCTCGTCTGTCGTGAGATCCGGCTCGTTCATCGCTGCCTCCATGTCTGTATGGGTCGCGCGGCAACGCAACGCCGCGCTGTTTCTATCCGACCCGCGGCCGTCGCCTTCCCCGTGCCCCTCGCTGCGAAGGGCCCGGCTCAGGCAGTCCGGTTCATCCGCAGGCTTGTGTCAATTGTTGCACACTGCTTCCTTGTCCTCAAGTGCTTTTTCGGCTCTGCCGAACGCGTTCCTGCGCTTGCGAGGGCAGTGCCAGCGACGGGCCCGTCCAGCCGCTCTCTGCTGTCAAACGGAGTCATGCCCGCGCTCACCCGCGGCTCGACTGGCTCTCCCCCAACAGAAGTAGGGGAGGTCTACCACTCGGAGATCGGGAGCGGCGGCACGGCGGCACCACACCCTGCCCGGCGGGAAGCTTCAGGCGCTCGCGCCCGAGCGCTCCGCGAGCCGCTTTCGCGCCTGCGGGTCCTCCTCGAGCGCCCGGATGAAGAGCGACAGAGCGTCGCCGAGCAACGACGGCGGCACGGCCTCCTCGTCGAGCAGCGAGACGAGCCCCATGCCCATCGTGAGAGCGACGAAGACGTTCGCGACCTGGCGCTCGGCGTCGGCGTCGGGCTCGAAACCGGCGTCGGCGGCGCCGGCGCGGGCGAAGCCCGCGAGCATCTCGCGGAGGTCCTCGACCCCCGCGGCAAGCATGCCCCGCACCCGCTCGTCGCGCTGCGCGCGGACCCACAGCTCGACGAACAGCCGAAAGCGGTCCGGCTCCTCGCGCAGGATCTCCATCCAGCGGTCGCTGCCCGCGAGTGGGCGCTCGCTGTGGTCGCGACCGAGATCGAACAGCTCGCGCTGCTCTGCGAGCTGCGCAGCGCGCTCCTGCTCGGAGAGCGCGAGCAGCAGGTTCTCCTTGCTGCCGAAGTGGCTGTAAACGGCGCCCTTGGTGAAGCCCGCCTCGGCGGCGACCTCGTCGAGCGTGGCGCCGTCGAAGCCGCGCCGAGCGTAGACGCGGGCGGCCGCCTCGAGCAGGCGGGCGCGGGTCTGCGCCTTGCGCTCGCCGCGATCGAACTCACCTCGGGGCATCGCCGATCCTCATATACTCGCTAGTAGATATACTCGTCAGTATATACCCCCGCCCCGGAGGAGCAGCCATGAACGAGACCCTCCCGCCCGGACCGCGCATGCCCGCGATCCTTCAGACGCTCGGCAACTGGAAGCGGCCCACCCCGTTCCTCAAGCGCGCGCGGCAGCGTTACGGCAGCCCCTTCACGATGCGGCTGATCGGGGCGCCGACGTTCGTGGTGATCGCCGACCCGGAGCAGATCAAGGAGATCTTCCAAGCGCCTGTCGACGTCCTTCACCCCGGCGAGGGCGCGAGCATCCTCGAACCGGTCGTCGGCCCCAACTCCGTGATCCTCCTCGACGAGGCCCCGCACCTCGAGCAGCGCAAGCTGCTGCTTCCCGCCTTTCACGGCGAGCGCATGCAGCGCCTCTCGGGGTTGATGGCCGAGCTGGCAGAGGCGGAGGTCGAGCGCTGGCCGCGCGATCAGGCCGTCGCGCTTCACCCGCGGCTGCAGCGCCTCACGCTGGAGGTGATCCTGCGGGCTGTCTTCGGGCTCGATCGCGGGACGAGACTGGATCAGCTGCGGGAGCTGCTGACGGAGCTGCTCTCGTTCGCCGACAGCCCGCTCTCGCTGCTGCCCCCCCTCCCTCGGGTGATCTCGCGGTCGATCCCCTCGGTCGGCCGGCGCCAAGAGGTGGGTGCGCTCGTCGACCGCGAGGTCTACGGGCTGATCGAGGAGCGCCGCGAGGAGGGCGAGGAGGACTCCGAGGACGTGCTCGGGATGCTGCTGGCCGCGAGGCACGAGGACGGCTCGCCGATGTCCGCACAGGAGGTGCGCGACGAGCTCGTGACCGCGCTCGTGGCAGGGCACGAGACCACAGCCTCCCAGCTCGCGTGGGCCTTCGCGAGGCTCTCGCGCGAGCCCGCTGCGCTCGCCCGGCTGACCGCCGAGATCGACGCCGGCGAGAGCGAGGAGTACCTCGGCGCGACGATCAACGAGGTCATGCGCATGCATCCCGTGCTCCCCAACGCCGAGCCGCGGCTCGTCTGCAAGCCCGTCGAGATCGGCGGCGTGCTCTACCCGCCGGGCGTCGTGCTGATGGCTAACGCCTACCTCGTTCACCACGACCCGGACATCTATCCCGAGCCGGAGGCGTTCCGGCCCGAGCGCTTCCTCGAACAGCCGCCGGGCACCTACACGCTGCTTCCGTTCGGCGGCGGGCGCAGGCGCTGCATCGGAGCGAGCTTCGCGCTGCTGGAGATGAGGATCCTGCTGCGGGCCGTGCTTTCGCGCTGCGAGGTCGCGCCGGGCTCCGCCGCGCCCGAACGCACCCGCCGTCGCGGGATCACGCTGAGCCCGGCGCGCGGCGCGGTGGTCGTGCTGCACGACCGTCCGGGCATCGCTGGCGGCGCGGCGGACCAGGAGCGCGAGCTCGCCCTCGGCTGAGGACGCCTCAGGGCTGCAGCGAGCGGATCGTCGCGGGCGTGAGCTCCACCAGCGAGGCAAGCTGCACTTCGGCGAGCGCCAGCGCGTCGGCAGCCGGCGGGAACTGACGATTGGGCACGGCAACGATGCGCATCCCGGCGGCGGCGGCGGAGCGCAGCCCGTTCGCCGAGTCCTCGATCGCGACCGCGTTGCGCGCGTCCACTCCGAGCGCCTCGATCGCCGCGGCGTAGACGTCGGGTGCGGGCTTGCCGCTCGGGACCTCTTCGCTCGAGACCGTCACGGCGAACTCCTCCCGGAGCCCCGCCAGCTCCAGAACCTCGTCGATCACGACGCGGTTCGAGGAGGAGGCGAGCCCGAGCGGCCACGAGGCGCCCAGCGCACGCACAGCGGCGAGCGCCCCCGGCAGCAGCGGCAGCGAGGAGCGGTACTCCTCGAGCACCCGCTCGACCACACGGCGATCGATCTCCTCGGGCGCCAGCGGCACTCCGAGCTCGTCGTGCACATATCGCGACCATTCGGGTGCGCTCATCCCGAGCATCGCCCGCGTCGCCTGCTCGCGCCAGGTGCCGCCCGTCGCGGCGACGAGCTCGCGGCGGGCGGAGTCCCAAGCGCCCTCGGACTCGACCAGAACCCCATCCAGGTCGAAGACGACCGCCCACGAGGAGTCTCGTTCCGTCGCCGCCCCGACCACCGTGGCGCATCGTATTCGCCCTGGCGCGGAGCACGCGAGGGCGGGTAGTCTCCTCGCAACGCGGATGAGCGACACCGAGGTCACCAGCTTCGACGTGATCGTGTTCGGCGGTGGCGCCCCGGGCGAGCACTGCGCCGGGACGCTCGCTGAAGGCGGGCTACGTGTCGCCGTCGTCGAGCGCGAGCGCTTCGGCGGCGAGTGCTCGTTCTGGGCGTGCATCCCTTCGAAGACACTGCTGCGGCCCGGCGAGGCTGTCGCCGGAGCGCGGGCGGCCGGGGCGCACGCCGAGGTCGACGTCGAGGCCGCGCTGGCGTGGCGCGACTACATCGTCAGCGAATACTCCGACGCGGGCGAAGCGCGCTGGCTCACAGACCGCGGGATCGCGACAGTGCGCGGGACCGGCAAGCTCGCCGGCGCCGGCGCGATCGACGTGGACGGCGTCCGCTACACCGCGCCCAACATCGTCGTCGCGACCGGCGCCGACCCTTTCGTCCCACCGGTGGAGGGCCTTCGGGGCCTCGAGGGCATCTGGGGCACGCGCGAGGCGACCGGCATGAAGGAGGTGCCGCGGCGGATGCTCGTGCTCGGCGGCGGCGCCGCCGGGGTCGAGCTCGCTCAGGTCGTCAAGAGCCTCGGAGGCGAAGCCGCGATCGTCGAGATGTCCGACCGCGTGCTGCCGCGGGAGGCGGCTCCGCTCGGCGAAGCGCTCGCGGAGGCGCTGCGCCGCGACGGCATCGAGCTGGTGCTCTCCGCGACGGCCGCGGCGGCGCGACGCGACGGTGAGAGCTTCGTGCTCGAGCTCGAAGACGGCCGCACCCTCGAAGGGGACCGCCTGCTTGTCGCGACCGGACGGCGCCCGCGCGTCGCCGGCATCGGGCTGGAGACCGTTGGGATCGAGCCCGACCCGCACGGGATCAAGGTCGACGGGCAGATGCGCGCGGCCGAGGGCCTGTTCGCGATCGGCGACGTGACCGGCATCCTGCAGCTGACCCACGTGGGCGAGTACCAGGGCGAGGTGGTGGCATCCAACATCCTCGGCGAACCGCGCGAGGCCAACTACGAGGCGGTGCCGCGGGTGACCTACACCGACCCCCAGGCGGCCGCCGTCGGCGCGGGAGAGGGGACCTTCACGGGCACCGCCGCGCTTTCGGGGGTGTCCCGGACCGCGACCTACACGCATCAGTACGCCGAGTCGAACGGGTTCTTGACGCTGCTCAGCGACGGCGAGCGCCTGACCGGCGCCTACGCCCTCGGACCCGAGGCCGGCGAGTGGCTCCAGCAGGCAACGCTGGCGATCCGCGCACGGGTGCCCCTCGACGTGCTCCGCGACACGATCCAGCCGTTCCCGAGCTTCTCCGATATCTACGAAGCCGCGCTGAAGGACCTGCGGCGCTCGATCCAAGCTCCCCGTGCGGGGAAAAACGATTGAAATGGAGGCCGAGATGAGCAGTACCGAAGTTGCCGGCGGCGCCGGCGCGAGTGAGGCCAAGCCGGTCGGGCTGGCGATGAAGCTCGAGGTGATCACCCTGCCGGTGGCCGACGTCGATCGTGCCAAGGCTTTCTACACCGGGCTCGGATGGCGACTGGACGCGGACATCTCGGCGGGGGACAGCTTCCGCGTCGTGCAGGTGACACCGCCACTGTCAGAAGCTTCGATCAACTTCGGGAAGGGAATCTCCACGGCGGAGCCGGGGTCCATCCAGACGCTGATGCTGGCGGTCGAGGACGTCGAAGCCGCCCGCGAGGAGCTGATCGCGCACGGAGCCGAGGTGAGCGAGGTCTTCCACGGCCCCGGCGCAGGGTTCCTGCACCCCGCGCCACCGCGCCAGCCCGGGCGGGACCCCGAGGGCAAAACCTATGCCTCGTGGGCCACCTTCACGGACCCTGACGGCAACGGCTGGGCGCTCCAGGAGATCACCTCGCGCCTCCCCGGCCGCACCTGGGAGTGAGCGCCATGGACATCTCAGCGCTGGCCCAGTTGCTCCAGGAGACCGCCGAACACCACGACCGCTACGAGAAGAGCCACGCCCCGCACAACTGGTGGGACTGGTACGCGGCATACATGCACGCACGGCAGGAGGGCTCGACTCCCGAGCAGGCGGCCCCGGCCGCCGACGCCTACATGGACGAGACCTTCCACATCGCGAAGCTGTAGGCCGCGCTCACCCCTGGGCCGCGGCGGCGGCCTCGCGCGAGGCGGCGGCATCGCGCTCGGCGAAGAACTCCTCGCCCTCGATGTTCAGACGAGGGACGAACCGCTCCAGCCGGCGCGGCATGTACCAGTTGCGATCCCCGACCAGGATCATCAGGGCGGGCACCAGCAGGCAGCGGACCACGGTTGCGTCGAGCAGGACCGCGACGGCGAGCCCGACCCCGAACTGCTTGACGGTGGGATCGCCGTTGAGCAGGAAGCTGCCGAACACGAAGACCATGATCAGCGCGGCCGCCGTGATCACGCGCGCGCTGGTCACCAATCCCGAGACGACCGCGGTGCGGTTGTCCTCGCCCTCGCGATGGTGCTCCTCGATCTGGCTCACGAGGAATACCTCGTAGTCCATCGAGAGGCCGAAGAGGATCGCGAACATGAACAGCGGCACGTAGGAGACGATCGGCACCGCCCCGCTGAGGCCGATCGCGCCGCTCCCCCAGCCGTACTGGAAGATCGCGGTCAGCACCCCGTATGCGGCCCCGATCGAGAGGAGGTTCATCAGCGCTGCCTGCGGCGGCACCACGACGGTGCGGAAGGCGACGATCAGCAGCAGCAGGCTGAGCACGATCACGACCGCGATCTGCAGCGGCAGCTTCGAGGAGATCTGCGCCGCGAGGTCGACGTAGCCGGCGGTGCTGCCGCCGACGAAGGCCTTGAGGTCGGTCCCCTTTTCGGCCTTCGGTATCGCTTCGTTGCGAAGCGCTTCGACCAGCGCCGCGGTCCTGTTCTCCGACGGCCCCTGCTTGGCGATCGCGCTGAAGTAGGCGGTGGTCCCCGCCTTGTCGATCTGGACGGGCGTGACCGCCGCGACGTCGGGGTTCGCGGCGATGTCGCTCTGCAAAGTGTGAAGACGCGGGTCCGCCGCCCGCGGATCCGTTTCGGCGCCCTTCGCCGGCGGGGAGCCGGCGGGCGCCTGCGCCGGCGTGCCGAGCGTGACCGCGACGAGCAACGGGCCGTTGACGCCCGCGCCGAAGTTCTCGGAGATCAGGTCGTAGGCACGCCGCGCCGTCGTGGAGGTGGAGAGCGCGCCGGTGTCCTGCTGGCCGAGGTTCAGGGAGAGCAGGGGAATCGCCAGCGGGATCAGGATCGCGAGCGCCAGCAGCCCGCTGATCAGCGGGTGCTTGCCGATCTCCCCGGCCCATTTCGCCCACAGGCCCTTCCTTGCGTCCTCGGGCGAGTGCGGTGGGCGCACCCGCAGCGAGTCGATGTGCTCGCCGACGATCCCCAGCAGGCAGGGCAGCAGCGTGATGGCGGCCAGCATCGCGACGACGACGGCAATCGCGGCCATGAAGCCAAGTGTCGTGACGAGGGGGATGCGCGCGACCGCGAGCGAGATCAGCGCGATCGTCACCGTCGAGCCCGCGAAGACGACGGCGCCGCCCGAGGTCGCGGCCGCGCGGGCGACCGCCTCATGGGTCTCGACGCCCTCGTCGCGCCAGCGCAGATGTCGCGTGACGATGAACAGCGCGTAGTCGATGCCGACGCCGAGGCCGATCATCGTCGCGAGCGTCGGAGCGACGGTCGGGACCGTCACGACGTGCCCGAGCATGCGGATGATCGCGAGCGTCGAGAGCAGCGCGCAGATCGCGACTGCGATCGGCAGGATCATCGCGGTGATGGTCCCGAAGGTCAGCGCCAGCAGGATCATCGCCGCCACGATCCCCACGAGCTCGCTCGACTCCGTCGAGGGCTTCGACACCTTCTGGCCGAGCTGCCCCCCGGTCTCGACCTCCAAGCCGGCGGCACGCGCCGGACGCGCGGCGGCATCGATGATCGTGTTCGCTTCGCCGGCCGAGAGTTCGCCGGGGCTCACGTCGAGCGTCACCGACAGGTAGCCGGTCCCCTGATCCTTGCTGAGCGCGGCGCCGCCCTGCGGCGTCAGCGGGCTCACCACGCCGGCCACGTGGGGAGCCTTCGCGACGTCGGCCGCTGCCTCGTCCACCGCTTCCTTGAGCTTCGGTTCGGTGAGCTTGCCGTGCGCGGCGTGCAGGACGATCGGGCTGGATCCGTTCGCCTGGCCCGGGAAGGGCCCGGTCAGCGCGGACTGCGCTGCGTGGCTGCCGGTTCCCGGCAGGGAGAGGTTGTCGTTGGTCTCTTCGCCGAGGCGGTGGGAGAGGCCGACGAGCACGATCGTCGCAAGCACCCACGCCGCGAGCACGACCCAGCGCGCCCGGACGCACGCGCCTGAGACCTTGTAGAGCACTCCGGTCAAGCCCCGCTCACTGCCCTTCCCCCCTCCGATGGCACGACTCGCGGGAAGGATAGATCAGGCCCTGGCGGCCACAGCACGGCGCGACGCGCCGCTGAGGCTGGGGAGGCGGCGGTACGCTGTCGCGGTGAAGGGCGATCGCGTGGAGGTCGTGGTGTCAGCCGATGACGGCTCGCGCACCTACGAGATCACGGCTTCGCGCGCCGGGCGCCGCGTGGAGATCGTCAACGCCCGCGGGATCGTGGAGGTGACCGAGGTCACGCGCACCGGCCAACCGGTGCGGACCGCCCGGTTCATGGCCTCCCGTGTGATCGCGCTGGTCGAGCACCCTGCGGGCGAGGACGGCGAGGACGGGAGCGCTCCCGCGCCGGTTCTCCTCCCCCGCCACTGAGCGGCCGGCCGAGCTGCGTACGGCGCAGGACCTGTTCGCATTCGGTGTACTCGCGCGCGTCTTCGGGCACGTTCCGCGAGGCGTAAAGCAGCGCGTCGCCGCTGAGCTTCTTCGAGATCCGGTGCCCCATCACGCACTCGCGCAGCGCGCGGCGCGCTTCGCTGTGGATCCGCGCAGGCGAGAGCTGCTGCGGTTCTTCCTCGCCGAGCCCGGCGTCGCCCCCGACCATCCGCACCGCGAAGCAGCGCAGCTCCTCGCGGAGGGGGCCTGCGAGCCGCGCGAAAGCACGGTCCTCGCCGCCCGCGACGGCGTCCAGCAGATGCTCGCGTTCAGCGCTCATGCCCGTGAGACACAACCAGCGGAAAAAGGTCGCGCCGATCCTCGCAGGACCGCTCGGCGAGTGGGCGCGCGGATCGCGGGTAACCGCCGTCTGGTGGGGTCCGGAGACGCCGCTCATGTATCCGGCATGGGCGGCCGATGGTGCTCCCACCGACGCCAGAGATGACTGTCGGCAAACGGATGCTCGTCAACACCCAGGAAAAGCTCACCGCGCCGGCGCGTCACCCACGCAGCCGCCTGCACCCGGCCAAGATCCGGACCGGTGTGCGACGGCGCTGGTTCGAGCACCAGATGGAACGGACGCCGCTGCGCAAGATGGACGGCCTCCTCACGCTCGGCGACCCGAGCTACGGCGGGTGGGTCGTACCCGGCGGGCTGATCCGCCCCGACTGGGTCTGCTACTCGGTCGGCGCCGGCGGCGACATCAGCTTCGACATGAACCTGATCGAGCGCTGGGGCGTGCGCGTCCGCTCGATCGACCCGGTGCCCGACTACGTCAGGCGGGCTCTGGAGGAGGCGAGCGGAGACGAGCGGCTGACCGCGCACCAGTACGCGATCGCGACGAGCGACGGGCCGGTGCGGATGCAGCTCACCCACGACCCGAACAGCGAATCGGTCTCCCCCGTCGGCCTGTACGACTCCCAGAGCTACGTCGAGTTCGACGGCCGCACGCTGCCCTCGCTGATGGCCGAGCTCGGCGATGCGAGCATCGAGCTGCTCAAGCTCGACATCGAGGGCGGCGAGTACGACGTCCTCCCGGCGCTCGACCTGAGAGCGCTCGGAGTGCAGGTCTTCGCGACCCAGCTTCACCACGTCGCAAGCGTCGCCCGGGCGCGCGCGCTCGTGTCGGTCCTCGCCGCTCAGGGCTACGAGCCCGTCGCCTGCCACCCCGCGGTCAAGCTGACGTTCGTGCAGCGCGAGCTGCTCCAGGCAGGCTGAGTCGGGTAGCTTCCGCTCCGTGGACGGAGCGGTGGTGGTGGAGACCTCGCGGGGCGCGCTTGCAGGCGCCACGCGCGAGGACGGGGCGCTGTTCGGCGCGATCCCGTATGCCGCGCCGCCCGTCGGCGAGCTGCGCTACCGCGCGCCCGCGGCCGCACCGAGATGGGACGGCGTACGCGAGGCCGGCACGCTCGGCAGGCCACTCCCCCAGCCGGAGCGCAGGCTCCCCGGCCTGTTCAGCGAGCCGCTGCTCGGCTCCCGCGAAGACCGCGACCCCGAGCTGACGCTGAACGTCTGGACCCCCGACCCGGGAGCCGCCGGTCTGCCGGTGCTCGTCTGGCTGCACGGCGGCGCGTTCATCGCCGGCTCGCCCCGGCTCTACGACGGCTCCGCGTGGATGCGCGACGGTGTCGTGTTCGTTACCGTCGGCTACCGCCTGGGCGTCGAGGGCTTCGTGCACTTCGCCGGCGGCGACACGAACGTCGCGCTGCGCGACCAGCTCGCCGCGCTGGAATGGGTCCAGGAGGAGATCGCCGCGTTCGGCGGCGACCCCACGCGCGTGTGCCTGGCCGGTCAGTCCGCAGGCGCGATGTCGCTCGGCTGGCTGCTCGGGCAGCGAGCGCTCGCAGGGGCTGTTCCAGCGGGCGATCAGCATGAGCGGCGGGGTCGAGCTGACCTACTCCCCCGAGCAGGCCGCCCGCGTGGCGGCGGTCGTCGCCACGCGCGCCGGGACGCCAGCCGACGGCCGCGGCGATGCGCGAGGTGCCCGTCGCGAAGCGTGATCGACGTCCAGGAGGGGATCGCGCCCGGCGAGATCGAGCTCGATACCGCCGAGCACAGGGACCCGACCGGCGGCATGCTCTGGGTCGCGCCGGTCCGCGATGGCGACGTCGTGGCCGCGGAGCCGCTCGCCGCGATCGGCCGCGGCGCAAAGGCCGACCTGCTGATCGGCGACACGAGCGAGGAGGGGCTCCTCTACCTCGCGGGCGTGCCCGGCTTCGACGACTTCGGAGCCGAGGCGCTCGACGCCTTCGCCGCGAGGCTCTCGCCCGAGCCCGAGGCGCTGCTCGCGCAGCTACGGGACGCGGAACCGGACGCGACGCCCGGGAAGCTCGCCGCTCAGGCGATCACGGAGATGGCCTTCCACGCGCCGACGAGGGCCCTGCGCGAGCGTCACGCCTCGCTCGGCGACCGGCGCACCTACGGCTACCGCTTCGCGTGGCGCTCGGGCGCCCTGGGCGGAAGGCTCGGCGCCGCGCACGCGATCGACGTCCCGTTCGTGTTCGACGCGATGCAGGACCCGCAGTACGGAGGCACCGACGACCGCGTCCTCGGCGCTGCCGGAGGCCCGCAGGAGCTCGCCGAGCGCATCCACGGCGCGTGGGTGCGGTTCGTGACGAGCGGGGACCCCGGCTGGCCCGAGCATCCGGTCGTCGAGGTGCTGTCGGCCGCGGTGGGCGCGCCGGCGTAGACGTGCGGGTCTCGGCCCCCGCCGAGCTGACGCTGGGGCTCGCCGAGCGCGCCTCGGCGCTCGACGAGCTCCCGGACGACATCCTCGAGCGGGCGCGCCAGTCGATGCTCGACTGGTTCGCCGTCACCCTCGGTGGCAGTAGCGAGGACGGCCCCGCGACGCTGCTCGCGATCCTCGCCCGCGGCGCCGGCGAGGACCCCGCACGGCCGCCGCGGTCGGCCACACCGCGCGACTGAGCGCGCTCGACGCCGCGCTGCTGAACGGGACCGCCTCGCACGTGCTCGACTTCGACGACGTGAACCTCGCGTTCGTCGGGCACGCCTCGGTGGCGGTGCTGGCCGCCGTGCTCGCGCTCGCCGAGGAGCGTGCTCTTCCGCTCGCCGACGCGGCAAGGGCCTACGTCGCCGGCTACGAGACGGCGTGCCGGCTCGCAGACGCTCTGGGCCCGGAGCCATACAGGCGCGGCTTTCATGCGACCGGGACCGGCGGCACGTTCGCCGCAGCGGCCGCCTGTGCGCGCCTGCTCTCGCTGGACGCGGAGACGACCGCGCAGGCGCTCGGGATCGCCGCCAGCCAGGCGGCGGGGCTGAAGTGCAACTTCGGCACGATGACCAAGTCGCTGCACGCCGGGAAGGCCTGCCAGAGCGGGCTCCTCGCGGCGCTGCTCGCGGAGCGGGGATTCACCGCCGACCCGGGCGCGATCGAGGCCGCACAGGGGTTCGCGGAGGTCTCGGGCGGCGGCCGCGACGCCGGCGCGGCCCTCGCCGAGGGCTGGCACCTGCGCGAGAACCTCTTCAAGCACCACGCCTCCTGCTTCTTCACGCACTCGACGATCGAGGGCCTGCTCGAGCTGAAGCGCGAGCGGCCGTTCGAGGCCAGGGACGTAGAGCAGGTGGAGATCCACGTCAGCGACATCGAGCTGGGGACGTGCGTGATCCCCGAGCCGGCGACGGGCTCGAAGTCAAGTTCAGCCTCCCCCACCTCGCCGCGATGACGATTCTCGGCCGCTCGACCGCGAGCATCGACGACGCGGCCGCGGCCGACGACGACGCGGCCGCTCTGCGCTCGCGCGTGGTCCTGACGCATGACGGGGAGCCGGGCGGGCCGACCCGTATCGAGGTGCGGCTGCAGGACGGCAGCTGCCTCTCCGCAGCGCACGACGTGAACACCCCGGAGGCCGACCTCGGCGCGCAGGGCGCACGGCTGGCCGAGAAGTTCCGCGTGCTCGCCGAGCCCGCGCTCGGCGCCGAGCGCGCGGGCGCGCTGCTGGGCATGCTCATCGAGCTCGACGGCGCACAGCCGGTGCGCGAGCTGATGCGCGCTGCGCAGCCCGCCTAGGCTCGCCCGCGGGAGGCTCGCGAGCCCAGGGTCATACGCCTTCCGGGTGCACGCGCCCGGGCGCGTGTGGCTGGGGGCTCGCGCCGCCGGCACCCTCGCTGAGGCCGATGCGCGCGTGCAGCCGGTGCAGCCACGCGGGCGACCACCAGTTCCAGCGTCCGAGCAGGCCCATCAGCGCCGGCACGAGCAGCGTGCGCACGATGAACGCGTCGATCAGAACGGCCGCGACCGCGCCGAGCCCGATCTCCTTCAGGAACACGACCTGCGAGGTCGCGAAGGCGCCGATGGCGACAGCCAGGAGCACCGCCGCGGCCGTCACGATGCGCCCGGTTCGCTGGAGCCCCAGCGCCACCGCCTCGCCGTTTGGCGCCCCGTCCTCGCGAGCCTCTTTGATGCGCGTCAGCAGGAACACCCCGTAGTCGGTCGAGAGCGCGAACGCGAGCGCGGCGAGGACCAGGTAGTTGCTCTGTGAGATCCCCGTCTGCGTCGAGAACGACAGCGGCCCGCGCAAGCGCCCGTCCTGGAAGACCAGAACCAGCAGCCCGGTCGCGGCCGCGACGGTGAGGGCGTTCATCGCGAGCGCCTTCACGGGCAGCACGACCGAGTCGGTCATCAGCCACAGCACGAGCAGGGTGCCGAGGACGAGGATCGCGAGCGCAAGCGGCAGCGAGGAGCTGATCGCGGCGCGCTGATCGGCGAATTCGGCGCCTGAGCCACCGACAGCGGCGGCGAACGGAGCCGGCACGGCTCTGATCGCCGTGATCGCGCGCTGGGCTTCCGGGCCGATCGCCTCACCGGAGCTCGTGACGCCGATCTCCCACGTGACGGGGCCGACGTAGCGCGGCTGCGGTGACCGACGCGACACCGGGGATCACGCGCAAGCGCTGCGCGTAGGCAGCCAGGGCCGGGCCTGCCTGCGGACCTGCGTGGATTGCGACATAGCCCGGGTTGGCAGCGACCTGCGGGAACTGGCTGCGACGTCGCCTCTTCGACGACGCGGGCGCTCGCAGACGCGGGCAGGACGCGCGCGTCCACCCCGCTCCAGTGGGTCCGCAGCGCAGGCAGCGCCAGAAGCAGCAGCGCTCCCGCCGTGATCGCCGCGACCAGGCCCGGCCGGCGCAGGACGCGATGCGCGTGCGCGTACCAGCGGCCCTCGCGGGGGTCGCCCGGCGTGACCCGCCCGATGCGGCTCCCCATCAGCACGAACAGCACCGGCAGGATCGTCAGCGCCGACGCGGCCGCCGTCAGCGCGACGATCATCGCCGCCGATCCCCATCGACTGCAGGAAGCGCAGCGGGAACACGGTCAGCGAGCTCATCGCGACCGCGACGGTGACGGCGCTGTAGAGAACGGTCCGCCCTGCGCTGCGCCATCGTCGCCCGGACCGCTTCAGGGACGTCCCGGCCGGCGCCGAGCTCCTCGCGGAAGCGGGAGACCATGAACAGGCTGTAGTCGACCGCGAGCCCGAGGCCGAGACCGATCACGAGGTTCAGCGCGAACACGGACAGCGGCAGCGCGAAGTTGACCGCCCGCAGCGCCGCGAAGGCCGAGAACACACCGGCGGCGCCTACGGCCAGCGGCAGCAACGCGGCAACGCCGCGGAAGATCAGGAACGCGAGGATCGCGAGCAGCGGGAACGCGAGCGCCTCGGCGAGGCCGAGGTCGCGCGTGGCCTGCTGGTTGACCTCGCCGCCCGGCCACGGACCCCCCGCCAAGCGTTACGGCGCGGTCGCCGGCGAAGGCGCTTTTGATGCGGTCGACCGCAACGCGTTCTTCGCTCGACGGCGCGGAGGGTCGCCGTGACCATCGAGCTGTGCCCGTCGCGGGAGGGCAGCGGGCCGGTCACGCGCGCGACGTCGGGATCCGAGCGCAGCGTCGCGACGGCCCGCGCGGCAGCGGCGCTCTGCGGCGCGCCGGCCACGAGCGCGAGCACACCCGGCGCCGGCTGTGCGCCGGTCGCGCGTTCGACCTTGGCGCGCGCGGCCGTGGACTGCGAGCCGGGGTCGGCGAAGTCATGCCGCGCGTCGAGAACCTTGCTGGCGGTGCCGCCGGCGAGCGCGAACAGCGCGAAGGCGAGAAGGAGGGCGGCGGCGAGGCGTCGGGGGTGAGCGAGGGCGAGGGCGGCGATCCGCTGCAACATGGCGTGCTCCTCGAGAGGGATCAGAGGGTATGTGACGCTCCGTACATATACGCTCGTAGATGTACATGTGTCAAGTTATTTGTTACGATCCTGTCGCGATGGCTTCCGCAACGGGGACGAGGAAGCGCAATCCACGCGGGGAGGGCGAGCGCCTCCGCGCTGCGCTGATGGAGGCGACGGTCGAGCTGCTGCTCGAGCAGGGCAGCTCCGACCAGCTCTCGATCCGGGCGGTGACCTCGCGCGCGGGCGTGTCCCCCACCGCCCTCTACCTGCACTTCGCCGACAAGCAGGAGCTGCTGCGGGCGGTCTGCGACGAGGCCTTCGAAGAACTGATCGCGTTCCTGGAGCAGGCGGCCGCCGAGCGCGGACGGCGACGCCCGCGCGCAGCTCGAGGCCATGGGCCTCGCCTACCTCGAGTTCGCCCATCAGCGGCCCGCGCTCTACCGCGTCCTGTTCGCGACGCCGGGCCGCTTCGGCGGCGGCGAGCGGCCGCCCGGAGGAGGACCCCGGGAAGAGAGCGCTGGAGGCACTCGTCGAGGTGACCACGCGCGCGGTGCCGGATGACCCGGACCCGCTCGGCGTCGCCTTGCAGCTCTGGACCGGCCTGCACGGCTTCGTCTCGCTGCAGAGCGTGATGCCGGAGATCGGCCAGAAGATGCGCTGGCCGAGCGACGAGGAGTTTCTGCGGGGGCTGACGCGCTCGCACCTCGAAGGCTGACGTACCTCGGGCGGGCGCGCCGCCGTCCGCAGACTCTGATGCCGAGGGCGGACCCAGCTAACCGGCTCGCGTGTCTGCGAGCTGCGACCGCGATTCGTCGCCGTCGAGAACGGCGGCGATCCGCCACGGGTGCTCGTTGTCGTCCGTGAGCTCCATGCGCCACGAGAGCGTGACGGTGCTGTCAAGCGAGCGGTCGCCGCTCAGGATGATCGTGGTGGTCGTGCGGTCTTCGATGTAGCAGCGGCCGCTGATGCGGAGCTCGACGGTCATCGCGGGCGGCGTCGCGCGTGACAAACGGCCTCGCCCGAGCCTGTGCCCGAGCGAGACCGTGTCCGGTGAGCTGCGCTCACCCCCTCCTGCGGTTACTTCAGATTGAGCGTCGGACCGATCGCGTCTTCGGCGACCGAGGCCGGCGTCCAGGGCAGCGTGATCCATTCGTTTTTCGAGAGGCGCTGTGTCTGGTCTTCGTAGTAGGGAGACGTCGGGTCTTCCGACTGCGAGTAGGACAGCAGCGCTTTCGAGAGCGGGTCGTGACCGGCCAGCACTTCCGTGAACATCACGAGGCTCGTCCCGCCCGTCACCTGCGTCGTTTTCGAGGTGGGCGTCGGGAAGATCCCCCCGATGGCCGCAAAGCATTCGCCCCCGTCCGAGCAGCCGGGCAGCGGAGCCGCACCGGCCTGCGGTGCGTGCTGCACTTCGCCCGTGTCAGCGTCGAGCGGGATGCCATGCGCTTCCATCGAGCTCACGGCTGCCGCGAGCGCTTCCTTGCTCCCCTGTAGCGTGGTGTTGAGCGTGTTCGGCGTGTAGACCGGGTCGCTCGCCGTCCAGGGGTGGACCCAGAAGCCGGCCTGCGTGTAGGCGCGCCCGAACCATTCCTGGAACAGCCAGGCGCCCTCTGTCTTCGAGCGTCGCGCTCGCGCCGTAGGCGTCGAGCACAGGGCACGCGCCGCTGACGTTCACGCCGTTGATCACGCCGCCGTCTTCACTCACCGCGTTGGCGCAGATTTCGCGCAGACCCGGCAGAGCGCGCTCAGCCGGCAGCGAGCGGAACTTGGTCCACGAGTCCTGCATCGTTTCGGCAGTGAATCCGGGCGTCGGCGAGATCCCGTCGGTCGGGACGCCGCTGTTGTAGGTGCCCATGCGCTGGGCGACCATGTCGATCCCCGTCTGAGCGCGCATCCCCGGGTTCACTTCTTCGCCGCCCAGAGCAGGCGAGAACCCGGTCAGCGGGCTGTTCGCGTTGGCGAGCCAGAACGAGTTGTTCGAGTTCGCGACGTAGTCCCTGCGGACCAGCGACGGCTCGGCGCTGCCGGCGAGGATGCCCGGCGTGATCGCTCCCGGGCTTTCGGGCGCTTCGCATGCGCCGTTGTCGATGTACGGGCCGGTGATCGACCCCGGCTCGAGATTGCAGGCCGAGTTGATGAAGGCCTTCGTCAGACTCGAGGCCACGATGATCTCCGTGTAGAACGCGTTGCCTTCGTCGTCGGCGCCGATCGTGTTCACCCACGGCACGCCCTGGATGGCGCGCTCGGATTCGATCACCTGAGAGGCGTTTTCGGCTTTGCTGATCGCGAGCCACTGGTCGGGACCCCGAAGGTTGTTGGCATTGGCGTCCTCGACCGCCACGCGCAGAGAGCCCTCCCAGAACACCGGCCCGTAGTTGCTGTAGTAGAGGGTGCCGGTGCGCGGCACCAGTTCGCCATTTTCCAGCGCCTTGACCGTGACGGAATGCTTCTTCAGCTTCGCGATTTTTGCCCTTCCATTTGTACTTTTCCGTCCCGGCGGAGGGCAGGTACCAGAACTTGATCGTCGTGTTCGTCGAGACAGTGTGCGTCCACGCGACATCCTGGTTGTGGCCGATGTTGATCCCCGGCAGCCCCCAGATCCCCGCGCCGGTCGCGTGGTAGAGCCGGGGACTTCGACGTTCATCTCCCAGAAGCGTTCCGAGCCGTGCCACGGGAAGTGCGGGTTCGAAAGCACGACGCCGCCGCCGTTGGTGGCATCTTCGCCACCGACGGCGAGCCCGTTCGAGCCCAAAAGCTCGCTGTGTCCGATCTGCGCCATTTCCGCCAGCGACTTGGTCGGAGCGTCGAAGCCTTGCGCGCGTTTTTCGTCGCTGCGCGGGGCGGGCGGGCCGTACGCCGGATTCGCCTCGGCGGCCGGACCGAGCGCGGAGTTACCCGCGAGGTCGTCGATCTGGTAGATGCGGCGCCAGACGTCGATCGCTTGATCGGCCTCACCCAGGCCGCGCCTTTGCACGCGGGGTTCGTGACTCCGGCGGCTCCGCCGATCTGCGTGAGGTAGGCGTCGTAACCGGCGGCGTAGCCCTTCACCACTTCGCGCGCTTCGGCCGAGGGGCCCTGCGGGTAGTGGAAGGCGCAGCAGCTTCTGGATCGTGTGCTGGTTCTTGAGCGAGGTCCAGTAGAGGTCCGAGTAGAGGTTGGTGAACACCACGCCGCCCTCGGATTCGTTCTTGAAGGTCCCTTCCGGGCCGAGGAACGCAGACCGTTCGCCGTCGACCGTGAGGAACGTTTCGGCGAGCAGGCAGATCCCGTCCTGGGCCTGCGCGTAGCCGACCCCGTACCCGGTGTCGCCGAGGTTCTGGCCGGAGATGTTCGCGACGCCGCCCGTCGTCCTGGTCAGCGACACCTTGTACGACGCCAGGGCGGAAGCCGGGAGGCACATCCCAGCGGCAGCCACACAAGCAGCACGAGAAAGCGGCTCCTCATGGGCCGCGACACCTGGCTTGACCGCCGCGCCGGCGCAACGCGCAGAATCCGTCCCCATGGTCGTCCACTCTCCCTCTCTGATGATCCCTCGAATGTCGAGCGCTCCGCCATGTGGCGGACTGCTCAGTACTTCAATTTCGAGTAAGGTACCAGAGTGTCCACCACTACGCAAGCAGCAACCGACCGGCTCCCTCGGGGACCGCATCGCCTGTCTCGCGACCAGGTCCAGAACCATCAGCGCGAACGCATCCTGTCGGCGGTGATCGCCACGGTCGGGACCAAGGGTTACGGCTCGACGACGATCGGCGACATCAGCCGCGTTGCGCGCGTGTCACGCGACACGATCTATGAGCAGTTCGCCAACAAGGAAGAGTGCTTCCTCGCCGCATACGACGCGATCACGCGCGAACTGCTGGACGAGGTCGTGGCCGTCGGGACGAGACAGGCGAGCTACGTCGACGCCGTCCGCGACGGCATCCGCGCCTACCTGAGGTTCTGGACCGAGCGCCCCGGCGCGGCGCGCGTCTGCACGCTCGAGGTGATGGCCGCCGGCGAGGAGGCCCTCGCCCACCGTGAACGCACGCTCGCGAGCTTCGCGCGCCTGTTCCGGATCATCGCCGAGCGAGCTGCCGTGGAGCAGCCCGGGTCCTCGCCCGTCCCGGACCTCGTGGTGCGCGCGAGCATCCTCGCCGTGCTCGAGGTCGCGACCGACTACGTCCGTCAGGACCGCGTCAGCTCGTTGCCCGAGCTCGAGAACGAAATCGTCTACCTGTGGCTGCTGGGCATCGCGGGCCACGAGGTTGCGGCGGCGGCCACCAGCGGCTCTCGGTAGACAAAGGGCCACCCACAACCGGCGATCCGTACTGTGATCTCGGGCGCGACTGGTCGAGCTCCGCCCGAGAAAAGGCGGATAGGGTGCCGACATGGTCGAGCTGACTGCCAGCGGCGATGCCAACCAGGTGGAGGCGCGGCTGCGTGAGGCGCTCGATGCGCACGGCCTGCAGCTGTTCGCGCGCATCGATCATGCGGCCGGCGGCCGCAAAGCCGATGTCGAGCTGGAACCCAACGTCCTGCTGATCTTCGGCAACGTGCACGTCGGCACCCCCCTGATGCAGGCCGACCCCCGTGTCGGCGTCGAGCTGCCACTGCGAATGCTGATCTGGCAGGACCGCGACGGAACGTATGTCGGCTACCTCGACCCCCGCGAGCTGGCCGGGCGCTATGCCCTCGGTGGCCACCAAGAGACGCTCGAGCGGCAGGCCGCGGTGCTCGCGAAGCTGGCCGCCGCGGCGGCGGGCTGAGCTGTCCGAACGGCGGGCAACCCCCGGATCGCGGCGGCTGTGCCGGGCTCCTAACCGGACCACGGTCCTCTCGTGGTAGCGTCGGCCCAAGCGGACCAAGGTCGGCGATGCGTCGTCGCCTCTGTGCCGCCCCGGCAACGCACCCAGGAGGTCACTGATGAGCATGTCTCTTTTTCGCCTGGACGCAAGCATCCGCACGGCGGGCTCGCACAGCCGCCAGATCGCAGACATCGTCGAGCAGGAGTGGCGCACGGAGTATCCCGACAGCCGCGCGACCAACCGGGAGATCGGCGTCGCGCCCCTCCCATCGGACGCCTGGGCGGCCGCGGTGTCCGCGAGCGCAGCACCAGAGGAGACACGTTCTCCCGAGCAGCGACAGGCCGTCGCACTGGCGGCCTCGCTCACCGACGAGCTCGAGGCGGCCGACGCGCTCCTGTTCGCAGTCCCTCTCTACAACTTCGGGGTCTCCCAGCACTTCAAGACGTACGTCGACCTGATCGTCACCGACCCTCGCATGAGTGCCGGTGCGGATCCGGTGATCGCCGGCAAGCCCTCGGTTCTCGCGACGGTCCACGGTGGCTACTACGCAGCCGGCACACCAAGGGAGGGATGGGACCACGCTACGGGGTGGATGCGCCGCATCCTCGAGGACGTGTGGAAGCTGGACCTGCTCGTCGTCGAGAAGGACTTCACCCTCGTGGGTGTCAACCCTGCCCTCGATCAATTCAAGGACCTCGCTGGGCAGCTCGCCGGCGAGGCAGAGGCTCTAGCTCGCGATCACGGCCGCAGCCTTGCACGGAAGACGATCCTCGCGGAGCGCCCAGCGGCCTAGGAGAGTGGCGGGTGGGGCCGTTCGCCAGGCCCAACAACAAGAAGGCCCGCCGTAGGCGGTCCCTTTGAATCGGGGCAACAGGCGTTGGAGCCTGCTCGAGCAGCAGGACGCGCCGATCGTTGCATCGGTGTGTGCCGTTCCAGAACCCGGACGTTCATCCTCCCCAAGCTACGGGCTATTGTTCGAGCGCCGGGATGGACGATCTTCAGAGGGGGCGGCTCATGTGGAGGCTAGGGGTTTTGGGCGTTGTCACGGGGTTGGTGACGGCGCTGTCGGGAGTCGGAGCATCAGCCGCACCGCGTCTCGTGCTCAGCGAGAACGGGGTACCTGTGGTGGCGGGCGACTACGCGCTCGACTTTCATCTCGAGTTCGATGGGGGCTGCCTGCAGGCCTCCAAAGGCGTGGTCCTGAGCAACGACAAGCCTTCGGACAAGCTGTCCTTCGGCCCACCGGAAGAATCAGAATGCCTTGAAGAAGGCTTCGCTGTCACAGGGGCCGTAAAGCAGGTCGTCCTCACCCGCGCAGGCAAGGCGACGATGAGCTTCAATCCTCGGTTCACGATCAGTGAGCCAGGGCCGTGTGTCTACAGATTCACGAAGTTCACGGGCGAATTCCCTGCGATGATCGAGGTCGCGATCGAAGGAACCGCGCTCGGCAAGCTCAAAGCCAACGCGAGCAGCCACACGTGCGAACAGACGCGTTCGATCGAATTCAAAGCGGTCGAGAGCGGCGTGGACAACGACATCTTCGGAGCTGAAGTCGTCGGCTAGCCCCCGACGCGCTGGCGGTGACACGCCCGTCACCGAACGCCTCGGATGCCGGGGAGACAGGTGTTAGAGGCCGCCCTGCGTGCTGACTCGGACGCCGTGTGCGGTCGCGTGCGCGGTCCGCAGCGCGACGGGATGGTTCGAGCTCGCCCGATTCTGTGCTGGCGCGAGCAGCACGCTGAGCGCCCACAACGATTTCTCGAACCACGCGTCGCTGCGACCGGCGCCGGCCCCTCGTCGGGCGTACTGGCGCTGGTCGCAGCTCCCCTGGTTTGGTGCCAGCCGGCGCGCTCCGCGTCAAGTCGCGGCGAGCCTCGGTACGAACCGCTGGATCGCCTCGTATGCGTGGTCCTGGATCTCAGGGTCGCGGAAGTCGGGAACGATCTCGGCCTGGTCGATGACCGGTCCGGTGATCGTCTTGGCGGCGCTTGCGTAGAAGACGCCGCTCTGCAGTGACTCGTCCGTGACGCCTTTGACGAATCGCTCGGCCCCAACGTCCAGCTTGTGCCCGATGCGAAGGGCAGGCGCGAGGTACGGGAGCAGGATCCGGCTGGCGATGATCCGCACGAGCGCGGGCTGGTCGCGCAGCACCTCGGTTCCCGCGGTGTTTCCCGGCGACATCGTGATGAACCTGAGCTCGGGGTGCATGCGGGCCATCGCGCCCATCCACAGCGCGCCGAGGTACTTGATCTGGCTGTAGGAGAGCATCACGTCGAAGCTGGCGCCCTGGAAGAACGAGCCGTCGATCACCGACGCGAACTCCTCAGAGCTGTGATCGGTGAACGTTGGTCGGGCGATCCGCAGCTTCGGGATTCCGCGCGCCCCCTCGCTGCCTGCGAGGACCGCGACATCGGTGAGCAGCCCGGCTGCCAGCAGATTCTCGAGCAGAACCACATGACCGAGCAGGTTCTGGGCGAATATCTCAGTCACCCCGTCTTGCGTCAACGATGCGGGCGTGGGGCCGCCGATGCCGCCGGCGATCATTGCGAGCGCGTTCAACGGAGCGCCGATCGCGGCCACCGCAGCACGTACCGACGCAAGGTCTTCCAGGTCGATGATCACTACCTCGAAGATCTTGTGCCCGGTGACCTTCTCCAGGTCCTGCTTTGCCCGCGCCGCCTTCTCCGCATTGCGGCAGCCGAGATAGATCCGCTCGAAATCCTCGCGCAGCGCCAGCTGCCTCGCCATCTCCTTACCGAGGCCGGTATTGGCGCCCGTGATGAGGATTGTCTTTCCCTGGTTCTGTGTCATAGGTTCACGACCTCGTGTTGGAGAGTTAGGGCGTGGCACGACGAGCTGCCGGCAGTGGTGATGAGGATCACGTTCATGCCTCCTTTGCGGTCAGGATGTCGGTTTCGTTCGGCGCTCACACGGCGACCCGGCCACCGTCGGCAGGCAGGATCGCGCCGTAGATGTAGCTCGCCTGCTCCGAAGCGAGGAAGCTGACGGCGTTGGCGATCTCGTCAGGCGTTGCGCCGCGGCCGGCCGGTGTGCTCGACGCGAAGGCATCGAACCTCTCGCCCATCGCCGCGGCTACGGGGGTGCGTGTCGGGCCGGGTGCGACCGTGTTGATACGGACGCCTTGGGCGGCGTACTCGGCGGTCCACGCCTTGGTGAGTGACTCGAGTGCAGCCTTGGACGCGCCATAGGCTGCCAATCCGTTCATGCCGATGGTCGCGGCCATCGATGAGATGTTGATGATCGAGCCACCGCCCTTCGCCGCCATGCGCGGCGCGATCGCAGCCGTCAGGAAGAACGGAGCCTTCACGTTGACATCGAACGTGACGTCGAACGCCTCCTCCGCCGTCTGCTCGGGACCGCCGCGAGAGACACCCGCGTTGTTCACCAGCACGTCGACCTCGCTCGTGGCCTCGGCGAGGCGTCTTACATCCTCGAAGCTCGCTAGGTCAGCGGCGATGAACCGTGCCTTGCCCCCAGCGGCCTCGACCGCCTCGACGACCTCACGGCCGCGGGCTTGATCGCGGCCGGTGATGATCACCTCGGCGCCCTCGCTGGCGAGGCGTTCTGCGACTGCCCGGCCGATGCCTGATGTGCCGCCGGTGATAAGGGCGGTCTTGCCTTGAAGTGCCATGTCGTCGCGTGCTCCCTTCGAGTGGTTTGGTGACCCAGCAATGGATTGTGCGTTCCACTCTAACACAGAATGGATGGTGCGATCCATTCTGTTGGTAGAATCTGCGGTATGACCACGACTAGCCCCTCCCCTCGCCCGTTGACGCGCAAGGGCCAGGAGACCCGTCAGCGCATAGTCGACGCGGCGGCCGGCTTGATCTTCCGGCAGGGCGTCGCCCACACGACGATCGAGGACGTACGCGCGGCAGCGGACGTCTCGAGCTCGCAGCTCTACCACTACTTCGACGACAAGCCGGCCCTGGTCCGGGCAGTCGTTGACCGCCAGGCCGACACAATGGTCGGCGGGCAGGAGACGTTCGATTTCAGCACCCTGGATGGGCCTCCGAGCCTGGCGCGACTTCCTGATCGCGGCCCAGCGCGAGCACCACTGCAGCGGCGGCTGCCCAATCGGCTCTCTCGGAGGCCAGCTAGCCGAGACCGATCCCGACGCAAGAGCCCACGTCGCCGAGGGCTTCAAACGTTGGGAAGCCACGATCCAGAGCGGTCTACGAGAGATGCACGCACGAGGCGAGCTCACGCCCGACACCGACCCCGACACCCTCGCGCTCGCGCTGCTAGCCGCCCTCCAGGGCGGCCTGCTCCTCACTCAGATCAAACGCGACACCAAGCCGCTAGAGGCCGCGCTTGACGCAATGCTCGAACTGGTCGCCCGACTCAGCGGCGGCAGCTGATAGCGGCCTCGCGCGAGCGGTCGATGTCGCCGCGGCTGTAGTCGGCAGCCCCCGCGGCTGTAGCGCGGCTGTAGTTCGAGCGCGGAGCGGTGCGAAACCCCTGCAAACGATCCTGATGAGGTTCGCTCTCCTTCGCTGCATTTCGCCGATCTTGCGCGGACTTTCGGTGTTGCTGCTCTAGTCGGGGAGACAGGATTTGATCCTGTGACCGCCCGGCCCCAGCCAGATCGCGGGCCTTCAGTTTGGTCGAGTTTGGCTCTGTAGGGCCGAACCGGCGAACCAGCCCGCGCTCAATTCGCTCAAAACAGAACACGAATCGTACGTGGGCATGGGTTGCCTGCCCCTGCGGGTACGCCGGGTGGGCGTGGTTCACGGCTGGTTCACGACCGTCGCGCCCGGATGAGCGCTCGTGACGGCGAGCAGGGCGTCGTTCGCCGGGGTCGCGGCGAGGTACTCGTACGCCGAGAACACGACCCTCGTGCCGGGATGTGAGGCGGAGTCGAGCTCGAGCGGCCGGTAGTCGCTGCGGGCGACGTACGCGGTGCCGTTTAGGAGCGTGTCGCTTGACGAGTTCACGCTGAGCTTGTACGCCGGGGTCCCGTGGTACGTGGTCGGTGCCGCGGTGGCCTGGCCCGACTCGACCATCGGCTTCAGTTCGGCCGCCGGATCGCCCCCCTTTGAGACCTCGAGCTGGTGGATCGCCGGCGGGAGCGGCGAGACCGTGACCGTGTTCGTCGACGCGTCGTAGATCTCGTTCTCGGTGTCCGAGAGGCTGACCTCTTGCCCGTACTTGATCACGCGGTAGACGCCCGTCCCGCCGGTCTGCACCCAGAGCTCGAACGGCGTCGATGAACCATCGGGGAGCGTGACGGTGGCCGACTCGTGCAGGATCGACCCTGCCGGCGCCGACAGCTCGGCACGGACGTGGCGGACGATCGCGGCGCTCGCCAGGCTCGGCTCGGAGGCACCGCCGGCGCTCAGGAGCACGGTCGCGGTGGTGGCGGCCGCCGCCGTGGCCGGCACGCCCAGCGCCAGCGCCCGGCGCTTCAAGCGGCCGGTGCGGGTGCCGCGGGCGAGATCGCGCTCGATCGCGGCGTGGAGTTGGCTGCGGTAGGCGACGAGGATGTCGGGGACATCGGTTCTCACTGGTTTCCTCCGGATGTCGGGGATATCGGGTCTCACTGGTTTCCTCCGATTGCGATGTTCAGACGGCGCAGTGCGCGTGAGACCCGGAGGCGCGCGGCGACCTGGCTGCAGCTCAGCTCCGCCGCTATCTCGCTGTAGGGCCGTCCCTCGACGACGCGCAGGTCGAGCACCTGGCGGTCGCCCTCGGGCAGGTCGGCCATCGCCTTCAGCGCGGCCTCGGGCAGGGACAGCCGCTCGTCCACGAGCTCATAGCCCGCATCGGTCGCGAGCTCGCGCGGGAGCGCGAGCCGTGCTCTCCCCCTGTCCTCGATCCGCCGTCTGCGCAGCGAGTCACGCAGCAGGTTTTGCGCGATGCCCAGCAGCCACGGAAAGGCGGAGCCCTCGGCACCGTCCCTGAACGAGCCGCGCGAGAGCCACGCGCGGGCGAACGTCTCGGCGGTGAGATCGGCGGCGTGGTCGCCGACCCTCGACCGGGCCCAGTTGTAGATCGCCGCGGCATGCCTGTCGTAGACCACCGCGAAGGCATCAGCGCGGCCTGCGCCGATCAGTTCTGCGTCTTGTGCGTTGGCGTAATTGGGTCCCACTGCTGATAAATCGCACTCGCGGGCCAAAGTGTGTCAACGGATCGAGCGACGCCAAGAGCGGCCTCGCGCAGATACTTCGGCGCGCGCAACGCCGCGCCGGCATTGCGCGTCCCTCGGCGTCGCCTTCGACGTGCCATTGGGGTCACCGCTCGCCGGTCTTCTGCAGCTGTTCGTCTCGGTCGAGCTCGACGAACAGCGCGATCCGCAGCAGGCCCCGGCTTCCGGAGGCCCCTCGACTACAGGGCCCCGAGACCCAAAAGCAAGAGGCCCGCCGTAGCGGGCCTCTTGAGTCGGGGAGACAGGATTTGAACCTGCGACCGCCCGGCCCCCAGCCGGAGCCCACAGTCCCAGCTAGCTCAGGTTTTGGCTCTGTAGAGCCGACTAGATACCACCCATCCAGGGCGATCCACTCAAAACGGAACATGAATGGACCATGGATCAGCGTTACGCCGTAACGGGGCTTCTGCCGTCTCCGGGGCCTAGGGACGAGGGCGGATGATCGTCTTCCCGTTGCGTCGCTCGGTCGGGCTGAGGGCGGCGATGGCATCGTCGAGGGTCGCGATGTCGCCGATGTTGGTACGCAGTCGTCCGTCCCGCACGCGCTGGACGATCTCCCTCAGTTGCGCAACATCGGACTCGACGACGAAGTCGACCGCTAGGCCGTCGTAGGGCCGCGCCTCAGGCGGCCCTACGACGGTCACCAGCGTTCCTCCGGCCCGGACTAGGGTTGAGGACCGCTTCTGGGTGTCCCCACCGATGACGTCGAAGACCAGGTCGACGCCGCCGACGTCTTCGAGGTCGTCGTTTTCGAGGTCGACGAACTCTTGGGCGCCGAAGTCGAGCGCCTTATCACGGTCGGCAGCGCGCCCGGTGCCGATCACGTAGGCGCCGGCTTCACGTGCGAGCTGCGTCACCATCGTGCCGACTGCGCCGGCCGCGCCGTGCGCGAGGACGCTCTGGCCCGCCCGAAGACGGCCGTGGTCGAACAGCCCCTGCCACGCGGTCAGGCCCGAGATCGGCAGGCTCGCGCCCACCGTGAAGTCGACGTCGCCTGGCAGCGGCGCAAGGTTGCGTGCCTCGACGGCCACATACTCCGCCAGGGTGCCGTCGCGATGCCAGTCAGTGAGGCCAAACACCCGCTGTCCCACCGACACCCCCGTCGTCCCGTAGCCGAGGGCGGTGACCACTCCAGCCAGCTCGTGACCAGGGATCGACGGTGTTCGATCAAGGCCGCGGCGATCGGTCCAAGTCGAGGGCCACGCCAGCTCAGTCGGAACGAATCCCGACGCATGAATCTGAACGATGACGTCGTTTATCGCTGCCGGCGGGTCGGGCCGCTCTACCAGCTTCATTCCGGCCGTTCCGGCAGCCTCGTCCGTCACCACAATCGCCTTCATCCGGCACCTCGCTATGTCGAGTTCTCGGTAGCCGTTCGAGACGGCCCCCTCACGAGTACTTACTGGCTGCTCCTGCGTCCGCGGTGGCCGACGGTTTCGGGGTGGATTCGCTCTCGCGCGGGCTGGCCGTGGAAGGTGTCGCCCCTACCCGACGGCGGTCAATGCGTCGAGGATCACGTCCGTGACGGGCTGGGGCTGGGAGACCATCACTACGTGGGACGCCTCGATCTCGGTGATCGTCGCTCCGGCGCGCTCTGCCATCGAGCGGACTATGTCGGCGCCGGCGGCGGTGTCGGAGGACCCGACTACCGCCCAGGACGGGAGGCGCTTCCAGGCGGGCGCACCCGTCGGCTCCGAGAAGGCCGCTTCCGCGACCGGCCGCTGCGTCGCGGCCATCACTGCGGTCTGTGCGGCGGGCAGGTCGGCGGCGAAGGCGTCGCGGAACTTGGCGGGATCGATCGCGAGCTCGACCAGTGTCCGGCCGTCGGGTGACGGGTAGTGGAGGGGCACGAGCGCGGTGTTGAGGACGCTGTCCTTCGAGCCGGCGGTGAGCTGGCCGAGCACCTCACCCTCGTCCGGCGCGAAAGCCGCGACGTACACGAGGCCGTGCACGTTGTTCGCGTTGGTCGCGGCGTTTGTGATCACGGCACCGCCGTAGGAGTGCCCGACGGCGAGAACCGGTCCCGGCGTCCGGTCGAGCACGCCGGCGATGTAGGCCGAGTCGATCGCGATGCCGCGCAGCGGATTGGCGGGGGCGGTGACGTTGATGCCCTTGGCCTGCAGCAGCTCGATGACGCCGTTCCAGCTCGAGGCGTCGGCAAACGCGCCGTGCACCAGCACGACGGTGGGGGTTCCCTCAGACATGTGCGCTCCTTTCCTGGATTCAGGGAGAGGCCCCGCGCCAGGAACAACCGACGTCGCCCGGTAGGCCCCCTGAATTGCGCCCTGGAGTCGACCGGGCGTACACCGCCTCCCGCACAAGCGCGATGATCGCCTCGGACGAGCCCATCGTCGCACATCCGAACCCGACGGAGGCTGACATGACTGCACAGACACCGGGCCTCACACGCACCCACCTGCAGCGAGGCGATCTCAGCGCCCCCGGCCGGGAGCTGATCCAGGACCGCGTCGAGATCGCCCCCGACGCTCCGCCGCTCAGGCACAAGCACCCCGGCGAGGAGGTGATCTACGTCCTCGAAGGCACACTCGAGTACTCGATCGACGGGCGCGAGCCCGCGACCTACGACGCCGGCGAGGTCCTACTCGTCCCAGCCGAAACACCGCACTCCGTCGTCAACACGGGGGCCGCCGCCGCTGCCGAGCTCGCCACCTACGTCGTCGAGAAGGGGAAGCCGCTGCTCGTGATCGTCGACTGAACGGTGCCGCAGCGCCGACGATCCGTCCGTACCCCGAGCTGCCTGCGCGCTCCTGCTCTCCCCGGGATCCACGCGCCGAACGCGCGTCGTGGTCCCAGGCTCGGGCCGTAAGTCCCGAGCCGTCGAGCTCACCTCCGCGGAACGAAAGTGACGCGGTTCCGGGCCGCTTGAGGAACCTTCCCCGCAGGCCGGCACGAAGCCTTTCTCCGGTTCGGGTGGCGCGGCCTCACACCTCGGTGGCCTCGCTCTTCGCGGCTCGGTTCCGCGTCGCGATGCAAGCTAGACAGCCACCGCCACGACTTCAACACCCCGGAGATCAGGAAGCCGCATCGTCCGAGAAGGAATGCTCGTCCGCCGATGAGGGGGCTCGCCGCCCGGGGCCCGCTACCTGGGGCCGGCGTGGTTTGACCTTGCGTCGTTCGTCACGGGATCTGAACCTGCGACCGCCCGGCCGCCACCCGGGCGATGCGAACCTCGCCTCTGTGTGAGACAAGCGGCCAGTACCCAGCGCCACCCACTGGCTGCAGCCTGGATTGGGGCTCCGCCAGTGCGATGTTCCATCTGTGTTCTGTTCTGAGGCGATGCCGCCCCACCGAACACGACGTATGTGGCTCTACCGAGCCGTTCCTAATCGGGGAGACAGGATTTGAACCTGCGACCGCCCGGCCCCCAGCCGGGTGCGCTACCAGACTGCGCCACTCCCCGTGGCTGCCCCGATTCTAGGCGCTTCGCTTCGCCTCGGCGATCGGCGTGCGGCTCCGTGCGAAACTGTCCGGTGTCACGGGCCTTTAAGGGCTCGCGAGACGCGCGTGCGGCGGTAGCTCAATGGTAGAGCCTTGCCCTTCCAAGGCAATGACACGGGTTCGATTCCCGTTCGCCGCTTGTCTCGTCCGCCGACCTGGGCGAGCCCGGAGCGCGCATGGACGGCTCGCCGGCTTCCAACCGTCTCAAAGATCGAGCACGATGTCCCCGCTCGGCTGCGAGCAACAGAGCAGCACGCTCCCATCAGGCGGCGCCTCCACCGGGTCGGGGCTGTACCCGACGCCCCCGGCGATGATCGTCGTCTCGCAGGTCTGGCAGACGCCGGTCCTGCACGACCAGCGGACCGGAACGTCGCAGGCCTCGGCGAGTTCGAGCAGGCTGACGTAGTCCTCGCTCCACGGGATCGCGAGGTCGCTGCGCGCGAACTCGATCTTCGGACCGCCGCCGGCCTTCCCCGGCGGCGCGTGCGGCGCCCGCGCGAGCGCCGGCGCGATACCCGGCGTCTGAGCGAGCGGCCGGCCCGAACGGCTCGGTGTGGATGCGGGCGGCGTCGACCCCCAGGCTCGACAGCCCGGCGCTGATCTCGTCCATGAAGGGGCCCGGCCCGCAGAGGTAGGCCTGAGCGTCGACGGGCGGTTCGAGCGCCGCCAGAGCCGAACCGGTGAGACGCCCGGCGACGTCGAACCCCTGGCCCTCGACGTCGTCGGGGCCGGGACGGGTGTAGTAGATGCGGCTGCGCGCGTTCGGGAGCGAGGCCAGGAGATCCCGGGCCTCGGCAGCGAACGGGTGCTCGCGCCCGTTGCGCGCGCTGTGAAGCCACCAGATCTCCCGCGTAGAATGCCTCGTGCGCGAGGGCCTGGAGCATGGCGAGCACGGGGGTCGCACCGACGCCCGCGCTGACGAGCAGCACCGGCGCGTCCGTCCCGTCCAGGATGAACGTGCCGCGCGGGGCGGCGATGTCGATGCTGATCGCCGACCGACAGCTTCGTCGAGAGGTATCCGCTTGCGGCGCCGTGCGGCTCGCGCTTGACGCTGACGCGGTAGTAGCCGCGCCCCGGGCGGCCCGGACAGGGAGTAGTTGCGCAGCAGAGACGCGCTGCCGCTCCATCGGGGCGCACCCGCAGCGTCAGGTACTGGCCTGGGCTGCGCGGCGGGGACCGGAGCGCCGTCGGGGGCCTCGAGACGTATCGAGATCACCGAGTCGCTCTCGTGGGTGATCGCAGCGACGTCCAGCGGCCGGAACCCGGCCCAGGCCGGCGGCGGGCTGCTTGCGGCGAGGCCGGCGTTACCGGCGCCCGGGTCCTGGTCGAGCAGCGCGCGGAACGACGCCTGCCAGCCCGGGCTGAGGGCGGGGATGCGCAGCGCGCGGAGCAGGTCCTGGCGCTCGTGCCCGGGGAGGTAGAGCAGACCGTCGACCTCCGCGACCGGCATCTGCTCGGGTCCCGATGAGAGCTTGAGGATCTCGTCGCCCGCCTCGACCTCGCCCTCCTCGAGCACGCGGAAGTAGAAGCCGGGCCGGCGGTGGGAGACGAGCAGCGCGGGAATCCGCGGGTCCTTCATGCGGATGCCCGACGCGGTAGCAGGTCACCCGCGGCTGGGTCACCTCCAGGGTCGCGGTGCCGATCCGGTAGCGGTCGCCGATGCACACCTCGTCGTCGGCGAGCCCTTCGACGGTGAAGTTCTCCCCGAACTGCCCGTGGACGAAGTCGTCTCGTCCCAGCTCCTCTTCCCAGTAGCGATAGGACTCGATCTGGTAGACGAACACCGCGCGCTGCTCGCCGCCGTGGCCCTCCAGATCGCCCTGCCCGTCGCCGTCGACGTTGAGCCTGCCGACGCGGCGGCGACCGGTGACGGGCTCCTTGAACACGCCGGTGAAGACGGTCCGGCCCTGCCACGGCACGTCTTTCGGCATGCCGACGTTGACCGACAGCAGCTTCCCGACGGGTTCGGCGGCCGGCTCAGCAGACGCGACTCGCCGAGACCCCGAGCCCATGACCCGCCTACCGAAGCCCCGGCCCCGTGGCCCGCTGCGCGCCCCCGCGCTCCTCCACCGGCACCTCCCCCGCCTCATCCGCCAGCCCGGGCGGCGGCCAGGGCCCGAACCAGTTGTCCCGTGCCCCGTCGAGCGTGACGGTCGAGCCGTTGAACGCGGCCCCCAGCGGCGAGCTCAGCAGCGCGATCAGCCAAGCGTGCTCGATCGGCTCGCCCAGCCGCTGGATCGGGACCGTGCGGGAAGCCCCGGCGCGCACGCTCTCCGGGTACTTCGCCGTGACCTCGGTCGCGAAGTGGCCCGCTGCGACCGCGACGATCGCTATGTTCGAGGACGCCCACCGTGCGGCCAGCTCACTCGTGAGCGCCTCCACAGTCGCCCGGGCGGCGCCCGAATGAGCCATTCCCGGGCATGCCGTGGTGCGGAGAGAGCGTGACGTTGATCACCCTCCCCGCGCCGGCCGGCGCGAAGGCCAGCCGGTGGGCGGCCTCCGACATGTTCAGCATCCCCCCCACGTTCAGCCGCCAGACGGCGCGCCAGCCCTTTGACGCGATCAGCTCGGCCGGGCTGAAGAACTGCCCGCCCGGCGTTGTTGACGAGCACGTCGAGCCGTCCGCTGGCGCTCGAGCGCCGCTCGCCACGAGACTCTCCGCGCCGCCGGGCTCGCGCACGTCGCCGGCGACCCAGCCGATGCGCTCGCCCGCCTCCCCCAGCTCCTCGCGCGCCCGCGCGACCGCCTCTGCGAGCACCTCCTCGCGGCGCCCGGCGATCGTGACCTCCGCCCCGCAGCGCGCCAGCTCGAACGCGCTCTCCCGCCCGAGGCCGGTGCCTCCGCCGGTGATCAGCGCCGCAACACCGGCGAGCGCATCCTGGCGGAAGATCCGTCGACCGTGCGTCGCTCATGGCCCGCGATCATAGGTCCGCGCCGGACCGCGCGTCCGCCGCGGTTGCGGTCCGTCCCCTTACCGCTTTACGGTTTGTTCGTGTCCCGCAGACCGTCGGTCTTCGTGCTCGCGCTCACCGTCGGCGACTATCTGTTGTGGAACTGGTCGCTGAGCGCCAACCACGACGCACTCGCGCTCGTGTCCGGCCTGACCTTGCCGCCGCTCGCGCTGGTCTCGCTCTGGATCGTCGCGATGGGCGCGATGCGGCTTCTCGCGGCCGTTCGCAGGCGGACGCCGGGCGGCCCGCGCGCAGCGCGCGCCAAGTCGCCGCAGAGCCGGCATTGCGCCGCTCCGCCGAGCAGAGCGCCGCCCAGCGGGCCAGGCGAAGAGTCCACGAGAATCGCCGCCTGAGCAGCGGCCGCCGGAGGCCGTGGCAGCCCGCCGCGCGCAAGCGCCTCTTCTCGCGCCGCCGGCGGCTGCCGTGGGCGATCGCGGGCGGCCTCGTTGTCGTGCTCGCCGGCGGTCGCGCTCGGCGTCTACCTCTACGAGCGCAACCGCACCGGCAGCGTCTATCACCCGCACGCCCCGTTCACCGCGGAATCGACGCCCACGGCGCTGCCCGAAACGCCCGCCCGACCGCTTCTCCTGGCCGAACTACGGCTACACCAAGGACCACTCACGGTTCTTCCCGGCGCCCGAAAGCGTGCGCCCGCCGTTCCGCCAGCTCTGGGAGCGCAACGCCCACGAACTGCTCGAGTTCCCGCCGGTGATCTACGCCGGGCGCCTCTTCCAGCTCGGCGACCACGCGGTCCTGGCCGCGACCAACAAGCACACCGGGCAAAGTCATCTGGAGCCGCAAACTCGGCCGGCTCTCCGCCTCCTCCCCGGCCGTCACGTCGAACACCGTCTACGTCACCGTGCTGGACAGCGGCCAGCGGCGCCCCGGGGCGGGTCGTTCGCGATCAACTCACGCAACGGCAGCACGCGCTGGAGCCGCGCGCTGCCCTCTCGCGCCGAGTCCTCGCCGCTGGTCGACCGCGGCCGCGTGTTCTTCGGCTCGGAAAACGGCACCGTCTACGCGCTCGACGACAGCAACGGCAGCGTCGCGTGGACCTACCACGCCGAAGGCGCGGTCAAGGCGAGCCCGACGCTCTCCAAGGGCGTCCTCTACTTCGGCGACTACTCGGGCCACCTGCAGGCGGTCTCCGAGGGCAACGGCCACTTGATCTGGCGCAGCGGCTCGGGCGGCACACTGCTCGGCAGCGGCACCTTCTACTCGACCTGCGCCGTCTTCTACGGCCGCGTCTACCTCGGCAACACCGACGGGCGCATCTACGCCTATGACGCGTCGAGCCGGGCACCTGGACTGGGCCGTGCAGACCGGCTCCTACGTCTACGCCTCCCCCGCGGTCACCAACGCGCCGGGGCTCGGCCCGACGATCTACCTCGGCTCCTACAACGGCACCTTCTACGCGCTCAACGCCCGCTCCGGGCAGCATCAGCTGGCACTTCAACGCGGGCGGCAGGATCTCGGGCTCGGCGACGATCATCGGCCGCGTCGTCTACTTCGCCGACCTCGCCGACCACCGCACCTACGGGCTCGGGATCTCGACAGGCCGCAAGCTCTTCCAGATGGAAACCGGCGCCTTCGACCCAGTGATCAGCGACGGCAAGAACATCTACCTGACCGGCTACACCGGCCTGTTCGGGCTCGCCCCGCGCTAGCCGTTGGCAGGCCGCGCAGCCGCGGACGGCCCAGCGCGCGCGGCGAGCGAGAAGCTCGCGGCGACCTCGATGCGCCCGGGGGCGCGCGCCCGCACCGATGTGAAGCCTTCCGGGCCGTGACCGACGCACGCGTTCCCGGAGCGCACCGTCCAGTAGCGGGTGAAGTGCTCGCGCACCAGGAAGGTGCCGGCGCCGGCCGCCTGCAGGACGAACGTGTCGTGGCCGAGCTCGCTCAGGCGGCCGGGACCCGTAGCGAGCGGCTCCGCGCCCTGCACCTTGAAGACGCGCCAGTGTGCGCTCGTGAACACGGGCTTCAGGTAGGGCAGCCCGGAGCGGATCAGCCGCTCCTCGGCGGCGCTCGACGGGTCGGGCTGCGCGTCCGGTAGCGCCACGTAGGAGACCGCCTCGCGGTCGAGCCATTCGCGGTAGCTGCGTGCGCCCAGGCCGCCCGTCGAGCAGCACGCCGTTGTAGCGGCTGTCGAGCTGCTTCTCCCAGCCCCGCGCCAGCGCCACGCGCGGCGCGAGCATCGCCGCCTCCCAGTGCGAGCGCGTCAGCGGCACCTCGACCCGGACCGGGCGCGAGCCGAGCCCGTCGAGGAAGCGTTCGACCGGCATGTAGTAGGCGGCGCTCGTCGCCGGCGTACCGTCGACTGCGGCGGTTTCGCGCACCGGGCCCCACAGAACCCAGGTCCCGATCGCCGCCAGCGCGAGTGCGCCGAGGAGGCCGACTCCCGCGCGCCTCGCGCCGCCCGGGCGCTCGCGCAGCAGCGCGCAGAGCAGCAGCGGCGCGCCGAGGAGCACGCCGTAGCGCTCGATGTTCGACCCGATCGGCGAGCGCACGAGCAGGCAGAGCACGCAGGCCGCGAGGTAGACCGCGGCGCCGATGCGCAGCAGCCGCTCCTCGCGGGGCAGGGCGAGGGCGAAGGCGGCGATCACGGCGACGGTGGCGGCGAAGGAGAGGACCGGGAAGGGCTCGTAGCCGCCTTCCGGGAACAGCAGCGCCAGCGGGATCACCACCGCGGCCGCGGGCGCCGCGAGGACGATCAGCGGCCGTGGCGAGCGCTGCACGATCGCCACGGTCGCGGCGGCAAGGCCTAGCAGCAGCCCGGCGACCGGGCTGCCCGCCGCTGCCAGCGCGGCGAGCGCCGCCGCGAGCAACGGATGCCCGCGCCGCAGCGCCAGCGCGGCGCCGAGCGCGAGCGCGACGCCGAGCGCGAAGGCCAGCCGTCCCAGCCAGATGTCGCCGACGGCGGCTAGCGCGAACGCCGCCGCGCCCCAGCGCGCCGCGCGTCCGTACTCGCCGGCCACGAGCGAGGCGAACAGGGCAGTCGAGGCGAGCACGCAGAGCACACCCGCCGCGCGCAGCCCGATGCGCGGCGCCGAGCGCCGGGAACAGCAGGCTGTAGCCGGGCAGGTGATGTCCGGCGTACCAGTTGCCGTCCCAGACGGCGAAGCCGAGCTGGCGGAACAGGCCGACGCGGTAGACCTGCGCAGCCAGGTCCGGCGTGCGGGGATCGGCGACGAGCCAGATCAGCAGGAGCGCGGCCGCGACGGCGAGAGCGGGCACCACGACGGCCGCCTGCTCGGACCATCGGCCCATCCGCTCGCGGGGCGGCGCCGCGACGCCGGCCCCGACGGCAAGCGAGCCTGCCCGCCGCCCGCCATGGGCGGCGCCCCGAACCGGGTATTCGGCGGTCGCGGCAGAGGGGTGGGTTCGGGCCGGCGCGCCCTGCCCGCCCTCGGGGCCGGAGGGCCGCACGGCGCCTTGCCGCGCGGTCCGGGTGCTCGGCACGCCAAAGGGCACGTGAAGATAATGCCCTACGTGGCCACGATCCGAACCCGGCGGCGCGGATCTCCCGCGCGCGCCGCGAACAGGCGCGCCCGCTTGAACGGCGGCGCGCAGCGCGCATGGGCGGCCCTGGCGGCGCTCCTGGCCGCTGCCCTCCTGGCCGCCGGCTGCGGCAGCGGAACGGAGCATCCGGGCCCGATCTCGGCCCGCGAACTGCGCGAAGCGCAGACCTTCCCCTACTACCGGGTCTACTGGGTCGGGCCGGACTTCCGCGGCGAGCACCTGTCCGCCGCCGACGGCCTGCGCGGGCTACATCGAGCGGATCGGCGACAGCCTCTACTACGGCGACTGCGTCAAGAGCAAGGGGATCTTCGGCGGCGGCAGCTGCGTGCTGCCGCTCCAGGTCACGACCGTGATCTACCGGCTGCACTCCAACGCTCCGTTGGGCCCGCAGCGCAACACCGTCGTCCGCGGCGTCCCGGCCACGATCTACGACCAGGGCCACTCGATCGAGCTCTACACCGGGCGCGAAGCGATCGACGTCTTCTCAGACACGCTCTCGGACGCGCTCGCGGCCGCCCAGCAGCTGCAGCCGGTCAACGCGCCGGGAAGCGCCACCGGGTCGCTTCCGCCGCCGGTCTACTGCCCGGGATTGTCGGGTGCGATCCCCGGCCACGTCGCGCAAGTGATGGCCGCGCTGCCGCACCGGATCTGCCAGCGCGACGCGGCGCAGGAAGCGTTCGCCGAGATGCTCGAGACCTAGATGGTTGATTCCACGCCGGCGGTTAGCCGGTCTCGCGCGCCGGCACCGGCGGGCGGCCGATGTCGCGGCGCAGGCTGAGGAAGGCCACGGACCCGAGCAGCGCCGGCACCCACAGCGAGATCGCGCGGTAGACGAGGACGGCCGCGACCACGGTCGAGCCCGACGCGACGTGGAACAGGTCGAGCATGCCGACAAGCCCTCCTTCGACGACGCCGAAGCCGCCCGGGACCGGCAGCGAGTTCGCGATCAGGCCGATCAGGTAGGCCATCGCGATCGCCCAGAACGAGGCGACGTTCCCGAACGCCGCCAGCGCGGCGTAGAGCGTCAGCACGTCGAACAGCCAGTAGCCGACGGCGCCCAGCAGGCGCCAGTCGTGGCGGCGGATCTCGCAGCAGCGCGTCGTCGACGCCGCCGCTGATCGCGATCAGCGCGATCGCGGTGCGGCTGCCGCTCTCGCCCAGGCGGTCCGGCACGGCGCCCGGCCCAGCGGCCCGCCGCGATCGTCGCGGCGATCGCCGCCGCCGCGATGCAGGCGGGCAGCAGCGTCAGCAGGGGGTTCGTCGAGCCGGGCAGCAGGCCGAGCCACATCGGGATCCCGATCACCACCACCGCCACGGCGCTGACGGCGCTCGTGAGGACGAAGATCAGGACCGTGCGCTTGGCGATGCGCTCGACGGAGAAGCCCCGTTCGCGCAGGACCCAGGCGCCCAGCGCAAGCCCGGCCAGCCCGCTGACCGAGACGACGGAGTTGACCGCCAGCTCGGACAGCGAGAGGCGGGTGACGAGGCTGCGCCCGATGCGTCCGAAGACGAGGTCGAACAGGACCATGTAGCCGACGCAGGAGAGCAGCTCGAAGCCGATCCCGCCGAGCACCCAGCCGGGCGCGGCGTCTGTGATCTTCTCGGCCGCGGTCTGCAGCCCGGGTATCGCGAGCAGCAGCAGCACGACGATCCCGAAGAACACCGCGAGGCTGATGATGCTGTTGCGCAGCGTTCGCGACTGCGAGGCCAATGCGTCGTCGCGTTCGCTCTGCCGATCGTCCTCGTGGTGCTGGCCGCCGCCGTCCATCGCCTTCTCGCCGTCGCCTGCCGGATCGCTGCCCAAGGCGCTCACGCTAGCCTGATATCGGCCCCCGTCCGGACGGTACCCCGGGGCGGGCGCCGGTCAACCGGGGCGAACCACGATGGCCGAGCCGGCACGCATACTCGTCGTCGACGACGAGCCCGCCGTACAGACGGCGCTCTCGCGAGCGCTGGCGATGGAGAGCTACGACGTCGCCCAGGCCGCCGACGGCGAAGAGGCGCTCGGAGCGGCTCGGGGCCGGGCCGTACGAGGCGGTGATCCTCGACGTCGCGATGCCGCGCGTCGACGGGCTCGAGGTGTGCCGCCGGCTGCGCGAGGGCGGCGACCGCACGCCCGTGCTGATGCTGACGGCGCGCGGCGAGGTCGACGACCGCGTCGCCGGCCTCGACGCGGGCGCCGACGACTACCTCGTCAAGCCCTTCGCGCTGCGCGAGCTGCTGGCGCGGCGTGCGGGCGCTGCTGCGCCGTGCCGACGACGGCGAGGAGGGAGAGCAGCAGGAGCTCCTGTTCGAGGACTGCGCCTCGACCCGCGCAGCCACGAGGCCTGGCGCGGCGAGCGGCTGCTGACGCTCACCCGGACCGAGTTCCTGCTGCTGGAGATGTTCATGCGCAACCCGCGCAAGGTGCTGACGCGCTCGGCGATCTTCGAACACGTCTGGGGCTATGACTTCGGGTCGAGCTCGAACTCGCTGGGGGTCTACATCGGCTACCTGCGCCGCAAGACCGAGGTCGGCGAGGAGGCGCGGCTGCTGCACACCGTGCGCGGGGTCGGATACGTGCTGCGAGGCGAGCACCCCATAGAGGGGCACGGGCGATGAGCTTCCGGGGCCGGATCGCGCTCGCCGCCGCCGCCGCGGTCGCGATCGCCGTCGTGCTCGCCTCGCTGCTCGTCTACCTGCTGACCGCCGACCAGCTGCACAGCCAGGTCGACAACCAGCTGCGCTCGCGCGCGCACGAGACGCGGCGCCTGGAGCGCCTGTTCGCCGTCGGCGCGCTCCGGATCGGCCCCAACGGCGCGGCCAGCATCAACGTCAGCGCGCCGAGCGCGTTCGCGATCGCCGCGAAAGAGGCGGAAAGCGACATCTCCTCGAAGCTGCGCGAAAACGGCAAGGACTCCAAGCACAAGGCGACGATCGAGACGCTGCCGGCCGGGATCAGCCGCAGCCCGGGCTCGCTGTTCGGAAAACTGCCCCCAACCCCGACCAGGTGCGCGGCTACCAGCAGGTCGTGGACTCCAACGGCAAGGTGCTCGCGCGCTCGGCGCAGAACGTGACGCTGCCGGTCGACCGCCGCACGGCGCTGCTCGCCGAGCGCGGCGGCGAACCGTTCTTCCGCGACGTGACCGTGGGCGGCGTGCACCTGCGGCTGCTCGCCGAGCCCTTCGGGCGCAACCGCGCCGAGCAGCTCGCACTGCCGCTGGCGGAAACCGACAGCCTGCTGAGCCGGCTGCGGCTGATCCTGTTCCTCGTCGTGGTCGGCGGCATCGCGCTCGCCGCGCTGCTCGGCCTGCTCGTCGCCGGCACGGCGGTGCTGCCACTGAAGCGGCTCACGCAGACGACCGAGCATGTCACCCGCACGCAGGACCTGAGCGAGCGCATCGCGCCGACCGGCGAAGATGAGATCGGGCGGCTCGCGAGCAGCTTCAACGCGATGCTCGACGCGCTCGAGCGCTCGATGACCGCGCTCGACGCCTCGGTCGGCTCCCAGCGCCAGCTCGTCGCCGACGCCTCGCACGAGCTGCGCACGCCGGTCACCAGCGTGCGCACGAACATCGAGCTGCTGCAGCGGCTCGGGCCTGAGATGGACGCCGCCGAGCACGGGCGCCTGCTCGACGACGTCGTCGAGCAGCTCGAGGAACTGACGCGTGCTCATCAACGACCTGATCGACCTCTCGCGCGGGGAGGAGCCCTCGGACGAGGTCGAGGACGTGCGCCTGGATCTGCTCGTGGAGGAGGTCGCGCAGAAGACGGGCGCGCGGGCGAGCGCCACGCTGCGCATGAAGCTCGAGCCCTCGATCATCGCCGGCGTGCCTGCGCGGCTCGCGCGCGCCGTCGGCAACCTGCTCGACAACGCCGTCAAGTACAGCCCCGCCGAAGCGCCGATCGACGTCCGGCTGCGCGGCAAGGAGCTGACCGTGCGCGACCACGGCCCCGGCATCTCCGAGGAGGACCTGCCCGCACATCTTCGACCGCTTCTACCGCGGCGCCGATGCGCGGCGGCGTCCCGGCTCGGGGCTCGGCCTGGCGATCGTGCGCCAGGTCGCCGAGCAGATGGGCGGCGCGATCGCCGCCGAGCCCGCCCCCGGCGGCGGCACGCTGATGCGGCTGAGGCTGCCCGGGCTGGAGCCCGCGATCGAAGAGGCCGAAGACGAGGGCGCGGGCCCGCGCAGGCCCGCCGCACTGAGGCCGTAGCGCGATGATCGCGGTCTGGATCCTCGTCGCAGTGCTGCTGGTGCCCGTTCTCCTGCTTGCGTTCGCGCGGCGGTGGGGCCAGCGGTTCCCCTGGCTCGAACGCCGCGCCGATGCTGCGGACGCGAAGCTCGCTGACACCGTGCCGCTGCTCGGGCGTCTTCGCCGCAGTCAGGAAGACGAAGAGCGGGAGGCCTGAAGCGCCGCCTGGATCGCCGCGAGCGCCACGTCGATTTCCGCCTGGTCGACGTCCAGGTGCGTGACCGCGCGCACGCGCCGCGGGCCGATCGCGAGCAGGTCGACCTCGGCGGCGAGCGCCTGCTCGAACGCCGGGGCGTCGGGGACCTCGAAGATCACGATGTTCGTCTCGACAGCGGCCGGGTCGATCCGAGACGCCTCGGATCGCGGCGAGCCCCTCCGCCAGCGCCCGCGCGTTGGCGTGGTCCTCGGCGAGCCGCTCGACGTGGTGGTCGAGGGCGTAGAGGCAGCGCCGCGGCGAGGATGCCGGACTGGCGCAGCGCGCCGCCCATCATCTGCTTGTAGCGCCACGCCTCCTCGATCAGCTCGTGCGAGGCGGCGAGCACGGCGCCGACGGGCGCGCCGAGGCCCTTGGAGAAGTCGATCCAGGCCGTGTCGAAGCCGCGCGCGTAGTCCGCGGCCGGGACGCCGGAGGCGACGACCGCGTTCATCAGCCGCGCGCCGTCGAGATGCGCGCGCAGGCCGTGCTCGCGCGCCACGCCGAGCACCTCCTCGATCCGCGCGAGCGGCCAGATCCGGCCGCCGCCCATGTTGCTCGTCTGCTCGACCGAGACGAGCGCGCGAGCGCGGCGCGTAGCGGTCGCCGTCGACGTGCAGCGCGGCGCTCAGCTGCGCGGCCGTGAAGATCCCGCCCTCGCCGTCGAGCGCCGAGATCATCGCGCCGGCGAGCGCCGCCGGGCCGCCCGCCTCGGCGACGATCGGATGCGCGGTGCGGTCGAGGATCAGCTCGTCGCCGCCGGGGCGGATGTGCAGCCGCAGCGCGATCTCGTTGCACATCGTCCCGCTCGGCAGGAACACCGCGGCCTCGTGCCCGAGCAGCTCGGCGACGCGCCGCTCGAGCTCGGCGCGTCGTCGGGTCCTGCCCGCGCTGCTCGTCGCCGACCTCGGCGGCGGCGATCGCCGCGCGCATCCCGGCCGTCGGCTGCGTCTGCGTGTCGCTGTGCAGGTTGACGGGCATCGCGTGCACCGAGGCTCGCTCAGAGGTACGAGCGCGCCGCGCGCTCGGCTGCGGCGCCGTAGGAGCCGCCGAACAGGGCCGCGTGCACGAGCAGCGGCGCGAGCTGGTAGAGCTCGACGCGCTCGCCGGCGCCCGCGGCGAGCGGCGCCGCCTCCTCGTAGGCGTCGAAGATGCGCTGCGAGGGCGCGCCGAACAGCCGCAGCATCGCCAGATCGACCTCGCGATGCCCGCCGTAGCAGGAGGGGTCGATCAGCCAGGCGCGGCCGTCGGCGCCGGCCATCACGTTGCCGGCCCAGAGATCGCCGTGCAGGCGCGAGGGCGGCTCGGGCGGCCCGCACAGCTCGCTCGATCCGCTCGCAGACGCCCTCGACCGCGCGCGCGCCGGACTCGCCCAGCGCACCCCGCTCGCGTGCGATCCGCGCAAGCGGCAGCAGGCGGCGCTGCGCGTAGAAGCTCGGCCAGTCGGGCGCCGGCTCGTTCGGAAGGCGCAGCGAGCCGAAGCCGGTCTCGGACCGGCGCACCGGGCGGCGCGCCGAACTGCTCGGCGCCGGCGAGATGGGTGCCGGCGAGCGCGCGCCCGAGCTCCTCCGCGCCGTCGCCGCTCAGCGCGCCGGGCTCGACCCACTCCAGCGCCAGCTAATCCTCGTCGACTGCTCGAGCACCGCGGGCGTGCGCAGGAGCCCCGGCTCGGCGAGCCAGCGCAGCCCGGCCGCCTCGGCCGCGTACTCCCCCGGGATCGTCTCGGCGCGCGTCTTGACGAACGCGTCGCGACCCATCGGCGAGCGTGACGCGGTAGGCCTCGTTGATGTCGCCGCCGCCGATCCGCCGCGCGTCGCGGGCACCCGGCGGCAGGCTCACGGCACGCGCCCGGCGCGGATCTCCTCGAGCAGGCCGCGGCAGGCCGCGTCGACGAGGTCGAAGACCTCCTCGAAGCCGCCGCTCGCCCCGTAGTAGGGGTCCGGCACGTCGAGATCCCCATCGCCTGCGCTGGCCGGATCGAACTCCCGCAGCAGCCGGACCTTCTCGGCCCCCTCGCCGTCAGGAGCGAGCGCCTTCAGGTCGCGCAGGTTGGCGCGGTCCATCGCGAGGATCAGGTCGAACTCCTCGAAGTCGGCGGCGCTCACCTGCCGCGCCTGGCCGGAGAGCGCCACGCCTTTGGCCTCTGCGGCCGCGGTGGCGCGCGCATCCGGCGGGCTGCCGACGTGCCAGGAGCCGGTGCCGGCGGAGTCGAGCTGCACCCGCTCCTGCATCCCGGCCTCGCTCACGACCTGGCGCATCACGCCCTCGGCCGTCGGCGAGCGGCAGATGTTCCCGAGGCAGACGAACAACAGCCGGACGGGAGCGCGCTCATCCACGGAACGATCGACGGTCCCTCGCGACGAGGAGCTCAACGCGACGCCATCCCCCTACTCCTCCCCCAACTCCAGCACCGCGAGGAACGCCTCCTGCGGGACCTCCACGCGCCCCACCTGCTTCATCCGCTTCTTGCCCTCCTTCTGTTTGGCGAGCAGCTTTTTCTTGCGCGTGATGTCGCCGCCGTAGCAGCCCGAGATCACGTCCTTGCGGAACGCCTTGACGGTCTCGCGCGCGATGATGTGCGAGCCGATCGCCGCCTGGATCGGCACGTCGTACTGCTGGCGCGGGATGCGTTTGCGCAGCTTTTCGGTCAGCGAGCGGCCCATCTCGTACGCCTTCTCGCGATGCACCACCATCGACAGCGCGTCGACGGTGTCGCCCGCGAGCAGCACGTCGAGCTTCACCAGATCCGAGGGCTTCATGCCCGTGATCTCGTAGTCCAGCGACGCGTAGCCCTTGGTCCGCGACTTCAGCTGGTCGAAGAAGTCGAGCACGATTTCGGCCAGCGGCAGCTGGTAGTTGAGCTGCACGCGCTCGGGCGAGAGGTAGTGCATCCCGGTGTGCTCGCCGCGGCGTTCCTGGCACAGCTCCATGACCGCGCCGACGAACTCTTTCGGCGCGATGATCGAAGCGGTGATGAACGGCTCGCGGATCTCCTCGATCGTCCCGGGGTCGGGCATGTCGGAGGGGTTGTGGACCTCGATCTCATCGCCGTTGGTGAGCGTCACGTCGAACTCGACCGAGGGCATCGTCGCCAGCAGCTCGAGGTCGTACTCGCGCTCCAGGCGCTCGCGCACGATGTCCATGTGCAGCAGGCCGAGGAAGCCGCAGCGGAAGCCGAAGCCGAGCGCGTCGGAGGTCTCCGGCTCCCACGACAGCGCGGCGTCGTTCAGCGTCAGCTTCTCCAGCGCGTCGCGCAGGTCCGGGTAGTCGTCGGAGTCGATCGGGAACAGCCCGCAGAACACCATCGGCTTGACGTCCCGGTAGCCCGGCAGCGGCTCGGTCGCCGCGCCGGCCGCCGGCCTTCACGCGGCGTCGTGAGCGTGTCGCCGACGCGCAGCTGCGTGACGTCCTTCAGACCCGTGATCAGGTATCCGACCTCGCCCGCGGCGAGCTGGTCGGTCGGCATCATCTGCGGGCTGAAGAAGCCGATGTCGTCGATGTCGGCCTCGGTGCCCGCCGCCATCGCGCGGATCGCTTCGCCCTTCTTGAAGACGCCGTCGACGACGCGGATGTAGGCGATCACGCCGCGGTACTGGTCGAACTCGGAGTCGAAGATCAGGGCCCGCGGCGGCGCCGTCGGGGTCGCCCTGCGGCGGCGGCACGCGCCTGACCAGCTCCTCCAGCACCTCGGCGACGCCCTCCCCCGTCTTGCCGCTGATGCTGAGGATCGACTCCGGCGGCTCGCCGATCAGCTCCGAGACTTCACCCGCGACGCGCTCGGGCTCGGCGCCCGGCAGGTCGATCTTGTTCAGGCACGGGATCAGCTCGAGACCGGCGTCGATCGCCAGGTAGGTGTTGGCGACCGTCTGCGCCTCGACGCCCTGCGAGGCGTCGACGACGAGCAGCGCGCCCTCGCACGCGGCCAGCGAGCGCGAGACCTCATAGGTGAAGTCGACGTGGCCGGGGGTGTCGATCAGGTGCAGCTGGTAGGTCTGCCCGTCCTTGGCGGTGTAGAAGACACGCACCGCCTGCGCCTTGATCGTGATCCCGCGCTCGCGCTCGAGGTCCATCGAGTCGAGCAACTGGGCGCGCATCTCCCTCGGTGCGACGGTGTGCGTCAGCTCGAGGATGCGGTCGGCCAGCGTCGACTTGCCATGGTCGATGTGGGCGATGATCGAGAAGTTGCGGATGTGCTGCTGGTCCATGGGCTCTGGTCACGATAGATGGTGCTCAGGCCCGCGCCGCTGACGCGTGGGGCCCCTGGCGGGGCCGGAGGCGCGCATGCGCGCCTCCTCGGTCCGCGCATGCGCGGACCGGGCGCGTCGCACATGTGCGAGCGCCTTGCGCCGCCGATGTCGTACCGGTCCTAGGAGCGTCCGCTAGGTGCCGGGCGCTCTGCGCACGGCCAGCTGGCCCATGCTCGTGAGCTGCTGGGCGGCCGTCGCGCCGGGTTCGCCAAGGAGCACGTTCACGACCGCGTGCCAGCGCGGGTGCGCACGCATCAGCGCGCGTAGCCCGCGGCGCGCGATCGCGGGAACCGTCACGAGGAGCCTGGCGTGCCCGTCCTGCGCGCCTGCGACCTTCACCGGGAGCTGCCAGCTGCGCCCCGCGATCGTGATCCATACGTTCGGCCGGACCTTGCACGCGGTCGAGCCACAGCGAACGTTCAGCGACAGCGTGTGCGCCGTGAGCACCGGCATCGCGCCGCGCGAGACGAGCAGGGGCGCCTTCGCCGGCGGCTGGCTCACCGACCTCACGGACGGGGCCGGCGCTCGCGGTCGCGGCGGGCTTGCTTTCGGACGGCGCGGGAGCCGGCTCGACGTAGACGCTCACGGGCGAGGCCGCCGAGGACGCCAGCAGCAGGTGGTCAGACGCTTCCCGAGTAGGAGGCGGTGACGGCGTGCGCGCCCGTGGCGCCGGGTAGGTCACCGCGCAGCGGGCGAGCCTGCTTCCGAGCGGCAGTTCGCAGCACCCTTCGATCGGGCTTTCGCCGTCGGAGAACGTGACCGTCCCCGAGGCCGGGCGGGCGTGACGCTCGCCGTGTAAAGCGCGTGCCCGCCCGCCGGAACGCTGCCCGAGGAGGCTTTCACCGTCACGCTCGTGGCGAGCTGGCGCCAGGACACGACGATGTCGCCGTCGACGCCCATGAAGCCGCCGTACAGCGCGCCCGGACCGCCCTGGCCGCCGCCGCCGTTGTCGAAGGAGGCGTCTTCGCCGCTCCTGAAAGGAAGTCCGCGCCGCCGCCCCCGCCGCCGTTGCTCCAAGGGCCGAAGCCTTCCGAGCCGCCACCGCCGCCGCCGTAGTAGCCACCGCCACCGCCGCCGCCCCCGTTCGCGCCGGCAGGCGCCTTCCCCGCCCGCGCCCTCGATCGCGGGCGTCTCGGTCGGTCCTTCGCCGCTCTGCGCGCCTGTTCCCCCTTCGCCTCCGCCGGTCTGTTTGCCGCCGCGACCCGATTCGGATTCCTGCCAGAACGGGCTTTCGACGCTGACGCTGCCGTTGACGCCGTTCCACGCTCCCGCCCCTCCGGTCGAGGTGCCCCCCGCTCCCCCGCCTCCGCCCGCGGCGATGAGCAGGCCCGCTTCGGAGAACGACGAACGAGCCGCCGCCGCCGCCCCTGCCTTCTTCGAACGGCGCCGAGCCGCCCCGTCCGCCGCCTCCGTAGCCGCCGCTGTTGAATTCGCCGCGCTGCCCGACGACAAGTGTCAGTGTCGAACCGGCGGTCACAGGGAACCTCGCGGCAAGCCGGGCGCCGTTGCCGCCGGCTGCGCCGAAGCCGCCGCCACCGCCCGCGCCGCTGACGTCGAGCGTCAGCGAGGTCACAAGGGCGGGCACCGTGAACGAGTGCGCGTCGCCCGTCGCTTCGTAGGTCTCCGAGCAGAGCCCGGCTCCGCAGACCGGTTCCGGTTCGCTCGCGGCCGCCGGCGCCGCGAGCGCCAGCGCCCACGCGGCGACAGCGCTCACCGCACAGCTCACCACGAGAGCGAGTCTCGCTCCCGATCGCGAAATCCGACACAGCCGACCCCCTTGGTCCCGTCGAGGAAGCGCGGCCGAGTGCCGCACCGGGTGGCTTATCGACAGGCTGTAAATCGGTCTTGAGCAGCGGGAGAAGCGCCCGCTGTCAGTCCACTCACACGCCGCGCGCGCAGGATCTCTTTGATCAGCGGGTCCTTCGCTTCCGCGTACTCGTTCATGTCGCCCCACTCGCGCCCGGCCAACTCGCGCTTCAGCCTCTCGTAGGCGGCGCGATCGGCGGCGTCGGAGCGAAGACGGTCGCGGAACCGCAGCGTCCGCTCGACCTCGGGATCGCCTGCGGCCCAGAGGTGCACGTGCACATCTCGCGCCGGCGTCCTGAACATGCGGTGGCCGCGCTCGCGGACGCGCAGCTCGTACCCCGCGGCCTCGAGCGGCGCCGCGAACGAGTCGTCCTCCGGGTCGGCGACCGCTACGAGCACGTCCACGATCGGCTTCGCGGCCAATCCGGGCACGGCGGTCGAGCCGACGTGCTCGATTCGCAGCGCCGCCCGGCCGAGGGCGGCGGCGAGCCGCCGGCGCTCACGCTCGAAGCGCTGGGGCCAGGCCGGGTCGTACTCGGCGATCACGATCTCACGCCGCTCGCGCCCTCCGAGCGAGCGCGTCGTCGTCGATCACTCCGTCAGCACCGTGTCCGCGTCCGAGTAGGCGGGCGCGCACGCGCACACGATCCGCAGCGGCACATCACCGGTGTTGAAGAGCTTGTGCACGGCGCCCGGCGGGATCAGCGCGCAGTCCCCTCCCCCACCTCCCGCTCCTCGCCGTCGATCGCGAGCCGTCCTTTGCCGGCTGTCACGAGATAGAGCTCCTCGGTGAGCCGATGGTAGTGCGCGGTCGTCGCGCCACCCACAGGGATCGTCGCCTCGGCGAGGCTCTGGTTGCGGGCGGGAATCGAGACCGGCCCCGCCCACTCGCGGATCTGCGAGCCGTCGAGCGTCGTGAAGGCCTCGATCTGCGCGTAGGAGCTGACGTCCACTCATGCCAAGACAAGGGCCGGACGAGCTTTTGGCTCGCCCGGCCGTCCCGGATACCGATCGCCGCGGTACTGCTATGTCCCAGGACTTGTGTCTGGTGCCTGGGCAACTGACACTCCCGGCCGCCCGGACTGGCCGCCGCCGAGGCGGCGCGTTGCCATGACTGGCCCCGTGGGGCCGTGGCCGAGTGGACGATCAGCCGGGCGAGATCAGGCTAGTGCATCGGGGCGCTGCGGATCGCGGCGTCTCGCTCCCGGCGCCTCAGGGCCTCCCGGCGATCCAGTAGCGCGGGCCCGGCCCCTGTCGCGACGCGCGATCTTCGGGGTTGGCGAGCCGGCAACGGTCCAGCGACAGACAGCCGCACCCGATGCAGTCCGTGAGCCCGGCCTTCAGTCGCTGCAGCTCGCCGATCCGCTCGTCGATGCGCTCGCTCCAGCCGCTGGAGAGCCGCGACCAGTCGCGGCGGGTGGGAGCGCGGTCGGCCGGCAGCTTCACGAGCTCGACGGCCACCTCCTCGAGCGTCAGCCCCACCCTCTGGGCGAAGACGATGAACGCGATCCGGCGCAGCACCGGACGGCGATACCGGCGATGGCCGGACCCGGCCCGCTCGGAGGCGATCAGGCCCCTCTCCTCGTAGAACCGCAGCGCGGAGCTCGCGACGCCGCTGCGCCGGGACACCTCTCCGATCGTCATCAGCTCGGCCATCAGCGGAGAACGAAATCACGGATCGCCCTTGACTTCAAGTTCACTTGAACTTATAGCGTGGAGGTCCCCTAACGTCAGGAGCAGCGATGACAGCGACAGAGGCATACGGACAGCAGATCAGCGAGGAGGTCTACAGCTGGCCGGGAATCGAGGCCGGCCCCGGGCGCCGCGGCGAGTACGCCTTCAAGCTGAACGGGCGCGAGATCGGCCATCTGCACGGCGACCGCTCGGCGCACTTCTCGTTCCCGCCCGAGACCTGGACGAGGCTGAAAGACGAAGGCCGGATCGACGAGCACCCCGTGTTCCCAGGCCGCGTCGGACCGGCGTCGCGCCGGCTTCGCGGCGAGGACGACGTCCGCGACGTGATCGAGATGATGCGCCTCAACTACGTGCGCGTGAGCGAACGCAGGCGCACGAGCCCGGCGCCGGCCGGCGAGCAGGCGGCCTGACGATGGCCCACGTCAGCGCGCACATCGTCGTCTCGGACGCACCCGCGGCCTGCGAGTTCTACCAGCGCGCGTTCGGGGCGAGCGAGATCCAGCGGGTGCCTCTGCCCGGCGGCGGCGTGATGACGATCGAGATCGCGATCGGCGAGTCGCGGGTCCATCTCGCCGGCGAGTTCCCCGGCGCGGGCATCCTCTCGCCGCTGTCGATCGGCGGCACCGCAACGGTCCTCCAGATCGACACCGACGACGCCGACGCGCTGTGGAACCAGGCCGTCGGCGCCGGAGCGCAGGTGCGCCACGAGCTGGCCGACCAGTTCTGGGGCGAGCGTCACGGACAGATCACCGACCCCTTCGGACACCGCTGGAACATCGCCCAGCGCATCCGCGAGGTGTCGGCTGAGGAGCTCGCCGCCGGCGCCGCCGCGGCGTTCGGCGGCGGGCCGTCCGAGAGCTGAGGCGCGACCCCGGGTCCTCAGCCGGACGTCGGCAGCCGGCTCACGCCCGCCCGAAGCGCGAGCGCAGCAGCCGGCCCACCTGATGGGCCTCCGGCACCTGCATCGCGAGCACCGCGCGCGCGTAGACGAACGTGCCGGCGAGGCCGGCCGCGCCGACGCTGATGATCTGCGCCTCGATCGAGGTGCCGAGGATCTGGCTGAACAGCTTCCAGATGCCGTATGAGACGCCCGCGAGCAGCGCCGCCGCGACGGTGATGCGAGCGGTGATCATCGTCGTCTGAGCGCCTTCGAGCTGCCCGTTGAAGCCCACCCGCAGCCGCGTCAGCTGCAGCCACGTCATCACGATGTTGGCCGCCAGCGTGCCGATGATCAGGCCCGCGATCCCGAGCGGCTTGTAGAGGCCGATGCTGACGATGATGTCGACGACGATGTTCAACCCCGCAAGCCGCGTCGGGATCCAGGGCCTCTGGACGGCGAAGAAGGCGCGCGTCAGCAGCAGGTTGAGCCCGCCGAAGGGGAGGCTGAAGGCGAACCAGAACAGCGCGACCGAGACCAGGTGGGTCGACTGGGGGTCGAACGCGCCGCGTTCGAAGATGAGCCGCACGACGGGTTCGGTCAGCACCATCAAGAACGCCGCCGAGGGGATCAGCAGGAGGTTGATCTGGCGCATGCCGATGCCGATCGCGCGTCGCATCGGGTTGACATCCCGTTTCGCCGCCATCCGGCTGAGCGTCGGGAACAGGACGGTCGCCACCGCGACGCTGAACAGCCCCTGGGGGAGCATGTAGATGCGAAACGCGTTGTCGATCGCGCGCGGGGCTTCCTTGTTGACGAGCGTGCCGAAGGCGGAGTTGATGAGCTGGTCGAGGTTGACGATCCCGAGCCCGATCGTCACGGGCAGCATCAGCAGGAAGACCTGTCTGATGCGCGGGTCGTGCCAGTCGATGTGGAATGCGAGGCGGAAGTCGATCCGCCCGAGCGCCCCGAAGGCCATGCCCAACTGCACGAAGGTCGCGACGAGGATCGCGATCGCGAGGGCGTAGAGAGCCTCCCCGTTTTCTTCGCCGCCGTGGAAGTGCGGGTGCAGCACCACCAGCAGCACGATGATCACGACGTTCCAGACGGCCGGGGAGATCGCCGGGATCGTGAAGTGTTCGTAGGACTGCAGGATGCCGACGAGCAGCCCGTTCAGACCGAGGAGCAGGATCACAGGGAACAGCACGCGCGAGAGCCCGACCGTGAGCAGGTCGAGGTAGTGCGTGAACGTGGGCCCGGTGAACAGCGGCATCACGACGCCCGCCGTGAGGATGAAGAACGCCGTCAGCGCGCCGAGCCCGATCAGCATGATCCAGAACAGCGTCGAGGCGAGGCGGACCGCCTCCTTGCGTCGCTTCTGCTCGAGCAGTTCCGTGAAGACGGGTACGAAGGCCGCCGAGAGCGCCGCGTTGGCGAACAGGTTCGTGACCAGGTTGGGCACCTGGAAGGCGATCGTGTAAGCCGACGCCGGCCCCGATGTGCCGAAGAAGCTCGCGGCGACGATTTCCCGAACCAGCCCCGCCACCCGCGAGATCCCGGTGGCGATCGAGAAGATCGCGGTGTTGCGGGCGACCCCTCCGCTCGTCGGAGGCGGCGGTGGGGCCGATTCCTCCCCGAAGGCTTCGGCGCTGGCTGTCAAGGCCGCTATAGTACGGCGCTCCGCGGCGCGGCCGGGACGTTCGTCAGCGCCGCCACGGAACCATGGCCAACATCCACTCACAGAAGAAGCGGATTCTGCGCACCGAGCGCGAGCGGCTCGAGAACCGCCGCTACACCTCGGCGATCAAGACCCACTTCCGCAGCCTGACCGCCGCCGTCGAGGGCGGCGAGGGCGACGCCGCGGAGACCCACCGCGAGCTCGTCTCGACGATCGACAAGGCCGTCAAGCGCGGCGCCCTTCACCGCAACACCGGGGCTCGCAAGAAGTCCCGCGCGGCGAAGCTGCTCAGCTCTAAGTCCTAGTACTCGGCCGGCGCCGTGGCGCCGCTCCCCCCCCCCTCCTCGATCGCCCGCGCCACGAGCGTGTCCTCCTCCATTTCTGCGTGCGCGTCGCGGTCGCGCGTGAGCACCGCCCCTCCGCGCGTGTCGAGCTCCAGTCGCGCAAGCGCGCCGATCGCCCCCCGCAGCCGCGCGGGATCGCTGCGTTGCACCTCAGAGATCAGCCGCTCCGCCGCCTTCGGCGGCATCCGCAGCCCTTTCCTGACGTCCGCCGCCGAGCGCCCCGCCGCCAGCTGATCGGACACGGCCACGGCTTCGCGCAACCGCGAGGCCAGCAGGTAGGTGAGCCCGGCGACCCGCTCGCCCTGCTCGCGCAGGCGCAGGTAGGTCGCCATCGCGAGCGCGCCGTCGCCGGCCACGAGCGCATCCCCGAGCGCGTAGGCGCGCCACTCGGCCGACTGCGCCGCGCGCGACTCGATCTCCTCGACGGTCACCGTGCGCGGTGAGGAGCCGTCCTGGCCGTCGCCTTCCAGCGCCAGCTTCTCGAGCTCGCGCAGCAGCCGTTGCTGGCGTTCGCCGACCTGCGCGACGAGGGCTTTCGCCGCCGCCGCATCGAGGGCGAGGCCGAGCCGCGGAGCCTGCTCGCGAACCCACTTCCCCAGCTCCCACGGCTTCACGTTCATCTGCGCCACGACCTGCCCGTCCGCCCGCTTGACGGCGGCGTGCAGAGCCGGCGGAGCCTTCGCGCGAGCCTCCTCGCGCGCGAACATCGCGAGCGTCGTGTCGGCGGGCATCGACGCGAGCGCGGGCGCGAGGTGCGCCTCCACGTCCTTCTCGCGCCAGCGCTCGGCGCCCTCGGCGACGATCACCCGCCGCCCCATCGACAGCGTCATCGCAGCCAGGGCCCGCGCCGCCCCCTCGGGAGTGGCGGCGTCGCCTTCGAGCACCTCGAACGCAACCGCGCCGTCGTCCTGGCGCTCGGCCAGCGCGCGCAGGCCTGCGCGGCGCTCGGCCACCGCGCCGTGGTCGTCGCCGTGGATCAGGTAGGCGGGCCTGAGGTCGAGCACGGGAACGACTCTAGACGGCTGGACGGCGCGCCCGCAGACGCCGCGCGCCGGCTACCGCACGACCAGATTGACGAGCTTCCCCGGCACCACGATCTCCTTGACGAGCTCCTTGCCGTCGAGGTGCGCGATCACGTTCGGGGCGCCGCGGCAGAGGTCCTTGAGCTGCTCGGGCGTCGCGTCCGAGCTCGCCTGCACGCGGTCGCGGACCTTGCCGTTGACCTGGCAGACCAGCTCGTAGACCTCGCTCTCCAGCAGCGTCTCGTCGGCTTCGGGCCAGGGCTGCTCCCACACGCGCTCGCCGGTCAGACGGTCATAGACGTCGGCGCACGTGTGGGGGGCGAACGGGAACAGCAGGGAGGCGGCGGTGCCGAGCGAGAAGCGCAGGTCCTCGACGGAGACCTCCTCACGCAGCCGCGAGATCTCGTTCATCAGCTCCATCACGGCCGCGATCGCGGTGTTGAACGCGAAGCGGCGCAGGTCGCCGCTGACCTTGTCGATCGCCCAGTGCGTCTTGCGCGCCAGCACGAGGCTCGCGCCCTCGCCCGGATCGGGCGTGCCCAGCCCGGAGACGCGACCACCCGCGCGATCCGCGGTCTCGGCCGACAGCCGCCACAGCCGCGCCAGGAAGCGATGCACCCCTTCGACGCCCTCGTCCGACCAGTCGGCGTCCTGGTCGGGCGGGCCCATGAACAGCGTGTAGCAGCGCGCGGCGTCGGCGCCGACGCGCTCGACCAGGGAGGCCGGCGAGACGACGTTGCCGCGCGACTTGCTCATCTTGGCGCCGTCCTTCGTGACCATGCCCTGCGTGAACAGCGCCCGGAAGGGCTCCTGGAATTCGAGGTGGCCGAGATCGGCGAGCGCCTTGCAGAAGAAGCGCGCGTACATCAGGTGCAGGATCGCGTGCTCGACGCCGCCGATGTACTGGTCGACGGGCATCCACTCCGCCAGCGCCCCGGGGTCCCACGCCGCCTCGTCGTTGCGCGCGTCGCAGTAGCGCAGGAAGTACCAGGAGGAGTCGACGAAGGTGTCCATCGTGTCGGTCTCGCGCCGGGCCGGACCGTCGCAGGAGGGGCAGCGCGTGTTGACCCAGTCCTCGGCGGCCGCCAGCGGCGAGCGGCCCTTGGGCGCGTAGTCCTCGACGTCGGGCAGCTCGACCGGCAGGTCCTCGACCGCCACCGGCACGATGCCGCAGCTCTCGCAGTAGACGACCGGGATCGGGCAGCCCCAGTAGCGCTGGCGCGATATCAGCCAGTCGCGCAGCCGGTAGTTGACCGACGCGTGGCCGCGGCCCTCCTTGTCGAGCCAGGCGACGATCGCGGACAGCGCCTCGCGGTTGGGAATGCCGTCGAACTGCGCGCCTGAGCCGACGATCGTGCCGTCGCCGGTGTAGGGCAGCTCTCCGTCCACCCCGTCGGGCGCGGCGATCACGCGGCGGATCGGCAGCCCGAACGTGGTCGCGAAATCGAAGTCGCGCTCGTCGTGGGCGGGGACCGCCATCAGCGCGCCGGTGCCGTACTCCATCAGCACGTAGTCCGAGACGAACATCGGGATCTGCTCGCCGTTGACCGGGTTCGTGACGGTGCGCCCGAGCGGGACGCCGGTCTTCTCCTTGTCGGCGTTGCCGCGTTCCTCGTTGGACTCGTTCAGCGCGCGGTTGACGTAGTCGTGCGCCGCCTGCTCGTGCTCGGTCCCCGCGACGAGGCGCAGCACGTCGGGATGCTCGGGGGCCATCACGAAGAACGTCGCGCCGAACAACGTGTCGGGCCGTGTCGTGAACACGGGGTAGTCCACGCCCAGCTCCTCGCAGCGGAACGTCACCTCCGCCCCCTCGCTGCGCCCGATCCAGTTGCGCTGCATGGTCTTGACGTGCTCGGGCCAGTCGATGATGTCGAGGTCGGTGAGCAGCCGCTCTGCGTAGTCGGTGATGCGCAGGAACCACTGCTCGAGCTGACGCACTTCGACCAGGCAGCCGCAGCGCTCGCAGCGCCCCTCGGCGTCGACCTGCTCGTTGGCGAGCACCGTCTGGTCTTTCGGGCACCACTTGACGGCCGCCTCGCGGCGATAGGCGAGCCCGGCCGCGAGCAGCTCCAGGAAGATCCACTGCGTCCAGCGGTAGTAGGAGGGTTCGGAGGTCGCCAGCTCGCGCGACCAGTCGATCGAGATCCCCCAGTCGCGGAACTGCTTCTGGAACTCGCCGATCGATTCCGCCGTGGAGACGCGCGGGTGCACGCCGGTCCTGATCGCGTGGTTCTCGGCCGGCAGCCCGAAGGCGTCGTAGCCCATCGGGTGCAGCACACGTTTGCCGAGGCGTCGCTGGAAGTGCGCGATCGCGTCGCCGAGCGAGTAGCACTTGAGGTGGCCGATGTGCGGCTCGCCGCTCGGGTAGGGGAGCATCTCCAGCACGTAGGCGCTCTCGGGCTCCTGCGCGCGCGCCGTGTTCGGCGTCTCCCCCTCCTCGAGGTTGACGACCTCCCACGTCCGCTCCTGCTCCCACAGGCGCTGCCAGCGTGGCTCGATCTCCTGCGGGTCGTAGCGGTGCTCACTCATGTGAGCGCACCTTATCGGGCGGCTTCGAGGGGAAAGGAACCCACCCGCCCGCGCCCCGGAGCGATCGGTGCGCCCCGATAATCACGGCTCTCTCAGGCCGCGCTCGGCTCCGAGAAGCGGCTGCGAGCGCGCAGCATCTCCACGATCGCCGGCGGGGGCCTTCTCGGGCGACCCCGCGTCGAACGGCGGCTGAGGGTCGTACTCGATCCCCAGCTGGATCGCCTGGGCGACCTCGGGCCCGGCGATCCGCTCGGCGAGCGCGAGCGCCATGTCGATGCCCGCCGAGACGCCCGCGCCGGTGACGATCTTGCCGTCGAAGACGACGCGCTGGGCGGTGGGCTGCGCCCCGAGTGCTCGCAGCTCGTCCATCGCGAGCCAGTGCCCGGTCGCGGGACGCCCGTCGAGCAGGCCCGCGGCGGCGAGGATCAGCGAGCCGGTGCAGACCGAGGTCGTCCAGATGCTCGTGCGGTCGGCGGCGCGCAGCCAGTCGAGCATCGGCTCGCCCGCGCGCTGAGCGACCTCGCCGGGGCCGCCCGGGATCAGGATCAGATCGGGTGCGGGCTCCTCGCGCAGCGCGCGCTCAGCCTCGATCGTGAGCATGCCGTTGTCGGTGCGCACGGGCCCCGCCTCTGCGGCGAGGAACGTCACACGCGCGCCCGGCAGTCGGCTGAGCACCTCGTAGGGCCCGATGGCGTCGAGGGCCGTGAACCGGTCGTAGATGGCGACAGCGATCTTCATCGTGGCCTCCTGCTCTTCCTTTTTTGGGGATGGGGATGGGGTTGCGTCGTGACGTGCGCCGAGTGGAAGCGCCGGCGGTACTCCGTGGGGCCGACGTGGAGCGTGCGCTGGAAGCTGCGGCGCATCGCCTCGGCGCTTGCGAACCCGCAGGCGCGCGCGATCCCCTGAACCGGCTCGGCGGTCTCCTCCAGGCGCCGGCGGGCGGCCTCCAGGCGCACGCTCTCGACGTATCGAGCGGGTGTGACGCCGGTCTGCGCCCGGAATGCCCGCGCGAAGTTGCGCGGGCTCATGTGGGCGCGCTCGGCCATCGCCTCCACGGTGTGCCGCCCGGCGACGTCCTCCAGCACCTCGCGCTGCACCTCCCGCAGCGGCTCGCGCCGCGGCTGCTGTGCGCGCATCACGGCGCTGAACTGCGACTGGTTGCCGGGGCGGCGGAGGAAGAGGACGAGATGGCGGGCGATGAGCAGAGCGAGCTCGCGATCGTGGTCCTCCTCGACGAGCGCCAGCGCAAGGTCCATCCCGGCCGTCACGCCGGCCGACGTCCAGATCGATCCGTCGCGGACGAAGATCGGGTCCGGCTCGACCTCGACCTGCGGGTGGGTGCGCGCGAGCTCCGCGGCGAACGCCCAGTGCGTCGTCGCCCGTCGCCCGTCGAGCAGTCCGGCGGCGGCGAGCAGGAACGAGCCGGTGCAGACGGAGGCCACGCGCCGGCAGCGAGCGTGTGCAAGCGCCAGGAACCGCATCAGGGCGGGGTCCTGGACGGCCTCTGCGCGCCCGCCGCCGCCCGGCACGATCAGCGTGTCGATCTCCTGGAGCGCACGCGGGAGCGGCCCGTCGGGGATCAGTCGCAGCCCGCTCTCGCAGCGCACGGGCGCGGCCGCCGGCGCGATCGCGCGCACCCGGTAGCCGCTGCCGGCGCCGCGGGCCCGCAGCGCGACATCGGCGCCGTTGAAGACCTCGAGAGGACCGGTGACGTCGAGGCTCTGCACCCCGTCGTAGAGGAGGATCGCGATCGTCCGGTGCTGCACGCTCCGATCTTCGTCGATCGCCGCTTTGGCCGCAAGGACAGATATGCCGCTTTTTCTGCCAACCGCCGCGAAAGCCCCGAGACCGCAGCCTCCATCGCTTCGGCCCGCGGATTACGATGCGTCCGTGGACGAGATGGAGCGGAGCGAGCACGCGCTGGGCGCAGGGGCGGACTCGCTCGCCTCGACCCCCGGTCGCGTCGCGAGCATCGTCGGCGCTGCCGAAGCCGCCGCGCAGGAGTTGCGCGAGCAGGCCGAGTCACGCGCGCGGGAGCGGATCGCCGAGGCCGACCGCGCCGGGGAGAACCGCGTGCGGGCAGCCGAGGAGGAGGCGCGCGAGATCCTTGCGAGCGCCCGCGCCGACGCGGAGGCGGCAACCGGCGAGGCGTCGGCCTCGTCCGCCAAGCTCCACGCCGACGCCGAGCGGGCCCGCGAGGAGGCCTCCCAGACCCTCGCCGATGCACATGCGGAAGCGTCTCGGCTGCTGGATGACGCCCGCGCCACCGCCGAGCGACTGCGCTCAGAGGGCAACGAGGAGGCCGCGCTCGCCCGCGCCGAGGCGGCCGCGGACTCCGAACGCCTGCGCGCCGAGGCGGAGCGCGAGTCCGGCGAGCAGCTCGAGAGCGCGCGCAAAGAGTCCGCCCGCGTCGCCGAGGAGACGCGCGGGCACACCGAGCGGCTGCTCCAGGCGCGGCGCGAGGAGCTGATCCGCCTTGACGAGCAGGCCAAGGAGCAGGCGCGCGCGGGACGGACGCACGCGCGCGAGGAAGCCCGCCAGATCGTCAGCGACGCCCACGCCGTCTCCAACGAGGTGCTCGGCGAAGGCACGGAGATCTCGCGCAACCTGCGCGAGCTCGCCGCCTCCCTGCGCAACAACGCCGAGCGGCTGCTCCGCGACGTCCGCCTCACGCACGGCGCCATGACCGCGCAGCTCGACCAGGTCGCACCGTCCGAGCGCGCCGCGCTCGAACGCGAGGCGGGGGAGCTCGGCGGGCACGAGCGCCGCCGCCGCGGCGGCGGCGAATCGGACGAGGAGCTCGACGTCCCGGAGTTCATCCCGCGCCACTGAGCGAGCGTCGCCGAACCCGACGGCGCGCACGATACGATTTGTCTTCTCCTGGGGCTATAGCTCAGCTGGGAGAGCGCCTCGCTGGCAGCGAGGAGGTCGCCGGTTCGAGCCCGGCTAGCTCCACTTTCAGACGATGTCGCGTTGCGGAGCGCGGTCAGGCGGGCGCGCGGAGCGCGGCCGAGCCGGCCTCGCCCACCCCGCCGGCGGGCTCGGCAGCGGCGAGCGCGCGGACCTTCGCGATCGCCTCGGCGGGGCCGAGAAACGGCGCGATCGCGATGTACGTGAGCTGCGGCAGGCGGCGCGGCAGCTCGAGCGTTCGGCGCTCGCCGACCTCGTGCCGGACGATCTCCATGATGCCCCCGGCGATCGTCTGCGGCACGAGCCTGGGCAACGCGGAGGCCTGCGGCCGGGCCCGGTAGCCCTCCTCCAGGAAGATCGTGAACGAGCGCGTCTGTTCCTCACCGCGCTGCGCGGCCATCGCGCCGGCGGCGTAGCACTCGACGAGACGCAGGTGCGCCATCACGGGGTTGGCCGCGATCGCCACGAGCAGCGTGCGCAGCGCCCGCCACACCCGTTCGGGCCACTCCTCGGCGGAGAAGTAGGCGCGCACGAGCGCGTCGAGCATCTGCTGTCCGGGGGCTTCCTGAGCCGCCAGGAACGCCTCCTCCTTGTCGGAGAAGTGTCTGTAGAACGCCTCTTTCGCGACGCCCGCCTCGGCCACGATCTCCGCCACGGTCGCGTTCGCGTAGCCCTTCTCCATCGTGACCGCGGCGGTCGCCTGGAGGATTCGCGCACGCTGGTTCCGGAGCACCGTGCCGGGCGGGAGCCCGTGACGTCCCCGCGGCAGGCGCGCGAGCTCCCGCGGCGCGGCCGGCTCGGCCGCAGCCGCGGCCGGCCCGAGCAGCGCGCCGGGGCCGACGCTCCAGCGGCCCGCGCCCGGGTCCACCGCATAACCGGCCATCGACGCCAGCAGGGCCTCGGCCAGCTGCGGCAGGCGGTCCTCGTCGTGCGTGCGCAGGTGACGCGCGATCACGTGTCGCACGCCCCCGATCAGCGCCCGCGCCGGGATGTCGAGCGTCATACCGTCCGCGGGCGCGTTGTCGAGCAACGTTTCCCCGTTGCGGTCCATCCCGTCCAGGAGCCCGCGAACGGCGGCCCTCACCGCCGGGCCGCCTGCGAGCGCCTCGACGAACATCACGCGGCCCGCGTCGGGGTCCTCCTGGACGCTGCGCATCAGCTCCGTGAAGGCGGGCCGCACCGCGCCGGCCCATTCGCCCCGCGGCAGCGAGCCCATCGTCGCGAGCGTGCGGCCGGTGAGGTCGCTGTACGCGGCGAGCAGGCACTCTTCGCGGTCGGCGAACTGCTCGTAGAAGGTGGCGCTCGACACGCCCGCATGGCTGCTGATCTGGGCGATACTGAGGTTCTGATACCCCTGCTGGCCGGCAAGCTCGGTGATCGCGTCGATCAGGCGCTCGCGCTGGCTGGCGCGCGCGACGCTCAGGGGACCGCGGACGGCGCGCTCGCGTCGCGGAGCCCCTCTCTTGCGTCCGGGCGATGCCATTCCTGCTCCCGAAGATAGCGAACCCAATAGCGACCGCGATCGTTCTTCTTAGACGCCCGTTCGGTTTTTCACCCTGCCATCTGCACCGTCTGGCGAATGCTCGTCAACCCATGTGAAACCCCGTCATCGCAGTGTTTTCGGGGATTCGTGGGTGTCACATATACCGTCGTGTGTCACCGGGGTTGACACGAATGGTGAGATGTGCTTAGCTATCGCCGTCGTTCAGGTACAAAGCTCAAAGGTTTCAAAATTTATGTTTGAAGACCGTTTGAGCGGGTAATTGCATCGGACATGGTCCGTATGCTCACCGGGGACAAGCGGGGGCCGGGGATGGATGACAGCCTCGGGGGGAACCGCGCCGGGAGCGGCGGACCAGGCCGGAAGGCCGAGACGGGACGGAGTCTGTGCGAGCGTCGCGACACACCCCTCCTCCGTGGCGCTCGCAGAGGCTCTGCTCCGTTCTCGGCTCGGTCGGTTCGCATCGCGCAGCACCTGTGAGGGATTGTCCGGAGAACGAGGGGGGCCGACGGCCCCATTTCACAAAGGAGACACTGCAGAAATGAGACCGTCCACCCATCGCCGCCGGCGCGGGCTGGTTGCTTGCATAGCCATCGCGTGCCTCGCGCTGGCCCTCGCATCTTCGGCGAGCGCCGAAATCTTCAAGGGCCCGCTGAACAAGGAAGACTTCCTCCGCTTCATCAACTGCCCGATCACCTCGGGCAAGGTCTGCACCTACGGTGAAACCCTGTCCGGCGAATTCAAGATCGGCAGCCACAGCGTCCCGATCACGAACCCGACGATCCTGCAGGGCGGCATCGAAGCCGAGGGACTCGGCGTCTACCCGCTGATCCCGCCCCGCTTCGGCGTGCCGGCGGTGTCCAAGAGCCCGCAGAAGGTGCCCGGCGGCCTCACCGGCCTGAGCGAAGAAGTCGGCGGACCGGTCTACGCGACCGCTGAACAGGCCGGGCCGATCCTGATCCGTCCGGTGGCGCTCGGCTTCGGTGAACACACGGCGATCCAGTTCCCGATCAGGGTCCACCTCGAAAACGAACTGCTCGGCCCCAACTGCTACATCGGCTCGGAAGCCGAACCGGTGGTGCTGCACCTGACCGACGGCACGACCGAACCGCCTGAAGGCACCGAACCGATCAAAGGCAGCATCGGCAAAGTCGAAGGCCCGGACAAAGGCAAAATCACCCTGTTCAAAGGCAACAAGCTCGTCGACAACGGGTGCGTCCGCCCCGGCGGCCACGGGCTGCGGCACGAACGCTCTGACCGAAGCCGCCACCACGCTGCTCGTCAACACCGCCGAGGGCCTGCCCTCCGCGGCCGGCAAGAACGTCGCGATCCTCGAAGGCAACCTCTACACCGCCTTCTCCTCCGACGTCGCCAAATACGACAGAAAAGCCCTGAAAGAAAAAGAAAGCCCGAAAAAAAGCAAAAAATAGGTCGTAGGGCTCAGCTGGACTGAGCACCTTTTCCCACGAGCGGCGGGTCATCTGGCCCGCCGCTCGTCGTTCTGCGGCCAGGCCGGGGAAGGGCTCGAGTCCCGGCGTCTGCGCAATCATCCACCGGTGACGCAACTCCTCGTCAAGCTGTTCCTGGCGCCCTCGTTCGTCGTCGGGGCGTCCATGACCGCCAGGCGTTACGGGCCGCGCGTCGGCGGCCTGGTCGCGGGGCTGCCGGTCGTCGCCGGCCCGATCCTGCTGGCCTACGCCCTCGCCCACGGCAGCGGCTTCGCCGCGGACGCCGCCGCCGGCACGCTGCTGGGCCTGGTCTCGCTGATCGCCTTCGTGGTCGTCTACGGCCGGCTCGCCGGCAGGCTGCCGTGGGGCGCGAGCATGCTCGCGGGCTGGCTCGCGTTCGCCCTCGCCACCGCGCTCTTCAGCGCGCTCACCATCTCGGCCGGCGGCGGGCTCGTGCTGGCGTTCGCCGCGCTCGCGGCGGGCCTCGCAGCGCTGCCCCGCCCCGGCCCAGCGCCGCCGCCCGCACACCCGCTGCCGACGTGGGATCTGCCGCTGCGCGCCGCCTGCGCGCTGACCCTGGTGCTCACGCTGACGGCGATCGCAGGCTGGCTCGGCCCCCAGCTGAGCGGGCTGCTCGCGCCCTTCCCGATCATCGCCACCGTGCTGGCGATCTTCACCCACGCCCAGCGCGGCGTGGACGAGACGCTGCGCCTGCTGCGCGGCCTGGTCTCCGGGTTCGGCGCCTTCGCCCTGTTCTTCTTCACGCTCGCCGTCTCGCTGCGCTCGCTCGGCGTCGCGGCCGGGTTCGTGCTCGCCACGGCCGTCGCGCTGCTCGCCCAGGCGCTCGTCTTCCTCATCACCCACCGCCCGGCCGCGGCGCTCGGGCGAGCCTCCGCTCGCCGCCGGCGAGCCCGAGCTCAGCCGCACGAGCTGATCAGGCGTCCTGCGGCTGTCTGGTGGCGCACCCGGTCGCGCGCGTCGGCGTAGCGGAGGACCTCGTAGCTGATCATCGCGGCCAGCAGGGCGCTCACCGCGCCCAGCATCGCCAGCGCGCTCAGCTGCGAGCGCAGCGGCAGCAACGCCAGCACGAGCAATCGCTGCGATCAGGCGGCGAAAGCCGTAGGTGCCGCGCATCCGCCAGCGAAACGCGAACTGCGCGAGCAGGAACAGCGCCGCACCGCCGGTCAGCGCGAACGCTGGCACGAGCGCCAGGTGGGCGGCGACGTCGGCCACGGTCTCCTTGACCCCGACCGCGAGCAGCGCGATCCCCGCGACCATCGGGAAGTGCAGGTAGGAGTAGGCGTCGCGCGCGATCCGGTTCTGCTCGGCGCCTGGTTCGGCGCGATCGAGCATTTCGCGCCCGACGATCGCCGTCACGTCGAAGTAGGCCCACCACAGGCAGGCCGCCGCGACGAGCCCGAGCACCGCCGCCGTCACGATGCCCGCGTCGATGCGCTCGTGTGCGCCGACCCCGATCGCGACGATCGACTCACCGAGCGCGATGATCACGACCGCGCCGTGCCGCTCGGCGAAATGCCCCGGCACGAGCCGCCACCCCGACATCTCGATCACCAGCGGCCCGCCGACGTCCAGCACGAGCGCGAGGCCCCAGATCGCGAGCTGCAGGCCATCGTTCGCAAATGAGGCGGCGATCAGCAGCCCCGAGCCGATCGCGGTGCTGACGGCCAGCCCCAGCACCGAATGGCGGAGGGCCGGGTCCTCTCGGCTCGCCAGCAGGAACAGCATGATGTGGGCGACGCGCACGACCGCGTAGGCGAGCGCGAAGACGAGCGCGTCGGCCCCGAACGCACCCGGGACCGCGAGCGCGGCGACGAGGAACGCCGCCATCGCGATGAACATCGCGAGCCGGACGAGGCCTTCCTCGGGATCGACCACGCTCGTGAGCCAGGCGTATCCGACCCAGGACCACCACAGCACCCCCAGGACCAGCAGCCCCTGGAGCAACCCTTCCCAGCCTCCGTGCGCGGTGATCAAGGTCGTGCACTGCGTCAGCGCGAGCACGAAGACGAGATCGAAGAACAGCTCGAGCGACGTGACGCGCTCGTCCTCGCGCATCACGGGCGCGAGCCGCGACCGCAGGCGCGAGCCCGAGGCCGGAGGCTCGGACCCGGGCCGTTGCGGCTCGGCGCCGGAGAGGCTCACGACCGGAGCCGCCGGCTCTGCCTGTGCGGGCTCGGCGCCGGGGGCGGCGGTTCGCCGCTCCCGAGCGCCGTGAGCCTGCCGCTCAGTGCAGCGACATGTTCGGCTCGCCCGCTGAGTTCAGACCGGTCGAGGCGATCGTGCACGTGCCACCCTTCGGCGTACCGCCGTTGTAGGCCTGCGTGAGGCAGTTGCGAAGCGCCAGCTGGCCCCAGTAGTTCGGGTGGATGTCTTCCTGGATTTCGTAGGGGCCGAAGATCGTCGAGACCGTCCGGACCTCGTTGACCCACTCGGTTTTGTCGACCGCGCCCGGCCTGCGTCCAGGATTTCAGGCCCTCTTCCTCGAGCAGCCCGACGCCTTTCTCGCACAGCCGGCGCCCGTTGAACGCGGAGGCCAGTTCCATCGTCCGGACGTTGCTCAGCCCGAGGGCGTTCGCGGCGCCCAGAACCGTGCTGTCGATCGCCGGCAGCATTTTTTCGTCCGCGTAGTTCGCATCTGTGTTCCAGAATCCGCACCCGCCCGTGGTCTGCCTCGAATACCCGCTCTGGGTGTAGCGGAAGCCCGAGCCGAGCGGAATCGGCGCCGGGTAGTCCTGCACCAGCAGCGTGTACTGCGAGGAGCTGTAGCCGGCGTTGGTCATCGCCTGGGTCACGTTCCTCAGGCCTGTTTCGATTTCGCCTTTGACCTTGGAGAGGTTGCTCGACGTGAAGTTGTTCGTCACCGAGCTTTCTTTGCTGCAGTAGAAGTCATAGAACCAGGTGGACTCGAGGAAGTCTTCGACGCACGTCTGGACGATCGACGCGAAGTTGAAGTTGTTGCCGCCGATCGAAACCGCCACGAGCTTCACGTTGTGGGTTTTCGCGAAGTTCTGCAGCATCAGCGCCTGGCCTTCTTTGCCACCCGAGTTGTAGAAGTCGAGGCCCGGCTTCCACTTTTCGCCTTCGCTGAAGCTATAGGTCTTGGCGCCCGAGCACGCGAGGTTCTCGCCGCTGACGCCGCGCGCCGATGTAGACCTCGGCCGACTTGGAGCGGTGGCAGTGCGCGATCAGTTCCGCGTTGCCGGCCGCGTTGTCGTCGTAGGCGGTCGAACCGAGCGCGTCGACCCAGGAGGAGCTTTCGTTCGTGCTGCCGGCCCACCGGCCGGCCTCGCCGGAGATGTAGGAGTCGCCGACGCTGGCGGTCCAGGGCGCGCCGCTGCCGGGACCGTCGGCGCGTGCGGTCGATGCCAGCACAGAGGCGGCGAGTGCTGTCGCGGCGGCCGCCAGAAGCACCGCGCAGACCAGCATCGGCGCCCGACGGAATGCGCTCGGGTGATCCATTGAGTCCCCTCCCTCGTGTGGGTGCGCGCCGCCCCCTTGCGACGCTGTCCGCGCGACCCTAACCGCACGCGAGGCGGCAGGTCAACCGCTGCCGGCCGCGCGCGCCGGCGCCTCGCCCCAGAGCTGCTCGAGGCGATAGAACTCGCGGGCCTGGGGGGTGAAGATGTGCACGACCACGTCGATCAGGTCGATCAGTATCCAGCCGCCGTCGGGACTGCCCTCGACCTTCCGCGGCAGCAGTCCGTGCTCGCTCTTCAGACCCCCGAGGATGCCGTCCTGGATCGCCTTCGCCTGGCGGCCGGTGTTGCCGGTGCAGACCAGGAACCAGTCGGTGTAGCCGACCACCCCTCGCAGATCGAGCTCGACGACGTCGTGCGCCTTCTTGTCCTCGGCCAGCCGCGCGACCTCCGCGATGAGCTCCTCGGACTCCATCAGCGCGCAGCCTCGGCCGCCACGCCGTACAGGCCGTTGCGCTCGATGTATGCCCGCACCTCACTCCTCAGAAGCCCGTCGGTGCTCTCCCCCGCGGCGAGCCGCTCGCGGGCCAGAGAGGAAGATGCTTCGATCGGCGCCATCTCCAGAAACACGACGCGCGGATCAGCCCCGTCGATGTGGCCCAGCGCGTCGAGCACCGCGGCTCCGTCGATGGGGGGCCGCCCGCCCGGCGCGCCACCGCCAGCTGAGCCAGGTCCAGCACGCGCCCGGGATCGCGCCAGCGCGGGAGCGTCAGCGCGGTGTCGGCTCCCATGACGAACGTCAGCTCAGCCTCGGGATGGCTCGCATGGATCTCGCTCAAGGTATCGGCCGTGTAGGACGGGCCGGCGCGGCGCACCTCCAGCCCGCATGCGGCGATGCCCTCCTCGCCCTCGACGGCGAGCCGGCACATCTCCAGACGGTGTTCGGGGCCCGGGTCCTCCCCCGGCGGCTTGTGGGGCGGGGTGTGCAGCGGCATCAGCCAGAGGCGCTCCAGCCCCAGCTCCTCGCGCGCGTGGCGCGCGAGCTCCACATGCCCGGCGTGGGGCGGGTTGAAGGTGCCGCCGAGGATCCCGATCGCGGGCACGCTCCGGTCACGGGCGGACGTGCCCGTCGCCTTCGATGAGGTACTTGAACGTGCAGAGCTCGCGCAGCCCGATCGGACCCCGCGCGTGGAGCTTCTGGGTGGAGTTGCCGATCTCGGCCCCCATTCCGAACTCGCCCCCGTCGGTGAAGCGCGTGGAGGCGTTGACGTACACACACGCCGCGTCGATCCCGAGCTGGAACGCGCGCGCAGCGCCGACGTCCAGCGTCACGATCGCCTCGGAGTGCCCGCTGCCGTAGCGGGAGATGTGCTCGATCGCCTCCTCGACGCCGGAGACGATGCCGACCGCGAGCGTCGGGCCGAGGTACTCGGTCGCCCAGTCATCCGCGGTGGCCGCCTGGGCCCTCTCCCCTGCCGCCGGCGCGGCGAGCGAGCGGGCGCGGTCATCCGCCCGCAGCGTCACGCCGGCCTCGCTCAGCGCCTCCGCGACGACGGGGACGAAGCGGTCGGCGATCGCCTCGTGCACCAGCAGCGTCTCGGCTGCGTTGCAGACACCGGGCCGCTGCAGCTTCGCGTTGAGGACGATCGCGAGCGCCTGCTCGAGGTCGGCCGCGCCGTCCACGAAGACGTGGCAGTTCCCCGAGGCGGCGTAGATGACCGGCACTGTCGCGACGGCCTGGAGGGCGTCCTTCAGGCCCTCACCGCCGCGGGGGATGATCAGATCGACGCTCTCCCGCTGCGTCGCAAGCTCGGCCAGCTCCTCGCGCCCGCCCCCGGAGACGAGGCTCACCGAGCCCTGCGGAAGCCCGGCCGCGACCGCCGCCTCAGCCGCGATCCTCGCCAGGGCGAGGTTGGAGTTGGCGGCCGTCGAGGAGCCGCGCAGCACGATCCCGTTCCCCGACTTCAGACACAGCGCGGTGGCGTCGATCGTGACGTTCGGCCGCGCCTCGTAGACGACCGCAACGACACCGAGCGGCACACGCACCTTGCGCACGTCGAGCCCGTTCGGCAGGCGCCCGCCGTCGATCACCTCTCCGACCGGGTCGGCCAGCGCGACGATCTTCCGCACGGCGGCCGCGATCGCATGCACGCGGCCCTCGTCGAGGCGCAGCCGGTCGAGCAGGGCGTCGCCGATGTCGGCCTCCCTGCCCGCCTCCATGTCGAGCTCGTTCGCAGCCAGGATCTCGGGAAGGCGCTCTTCGAGGGCTCGCGCGATCCCTTCGAGCGCGGCGTCCTTGACACCGGTGGGGGTGCGCGCCAGCAGCCGGGAGGCGAAGCGCGCCTCCCGGCAGATCTGCTCGACGGAGGAGACCGCTAGCGCCGGCATCGCGCGCGATCCCGGTTTTTCATCTCGGCCACCCACAGAGAGTAGCCCGCCCGGCCTCGCCGGCCTCGCCGAACCGCGGTCAGTCGAGCACGAGGTAGTCGCGGTGCACCGCCTCCTCGGTCGCCCGCGGCAGCAGCTCGCGCACGGCGCCGGACTTCAGGCCGATCACCTGCCGCAGCTCCGCCGCCGAGTAGTTGCAGATCCCCTTGGCGAGGGCGTGCGAGGGGCCCGCTCCGAGCTCGACGATCTGGACGGCGTCGCCCGCGTCGAAGTCCCCCCGCACGTCGGTCACTCCGACCGGCAGCAGGCTCGCGCTGCCCTCGCGCACCGCGCGCGCCGCGCCGGCGTCGATCACGAGCGTGCCCCGTGAGGGCTTGGCGTACTTCAGCCACAGCTTGAAGCTGCTGTAGCGGGCCTCGCCGGCGGCGAAGCGCGTCCCCTCGCGCTCGCCCGCAAGCACCGCGGAGAGCGTGCCGGGGCGGACCCCGTTGCAGATCGTCGTCGGGATCCCGGCCGCCGTCGCCATCTCGGCCGCGACGACCTTCGAGCGCATGCCCCCGGAGCCGAGCGGGGAGGTGGTGTGGCCGATCTCGAGATCGCGCAGGGCCGCGAAGCTGTCCACCTCGGCGACGATGTGCGCGTCCGGGTGGAGGCGCGGGTCCGCTGTGTAGAGGCCGTCGATGTCGGTCAGGAGGATCAGCTCGTCGGCCCCCACGAGCACGGCGACCTGGGCTGCGAGGAAGTCGTTGTCGCCGAATGAGATCTCGTCCGTCGCCGTCGTGTCGTTCTCGTTGATGACCGGCAGCACGCGCCAGGAGAGCAGGGTCGTGAGCGTCTGGCGAGCGTTCAGGTAGTGGGTGCGCGCGCTCATGTCGAAGAACGTGAGCAGCAGTTGCGCGCTCGTCACCGCGCGTTCACGGAGCAGCTCGTCGTAGACGCGATAGAGCTTCCCCTGTCCCACCGCGCTCGCCGCCTGCAGCGACCCGATCGAGCTCGGCCTTTCCCCCAGGTCCATCACACGCATGCCGAGCGCGATCGCGCCGCTCGTCACGACGATCGCCTCCTCGCCGGAGGAATGGGCGGCCGCGAGCTGGTCGGCGATTCCCGCCAGCACGTCCATGCGCAGCTCGCCGTCGCTGCCTGCGACGACGCTCGAGCCGAGCTTGACCACGATCCGCCTCATGGCCGTGAGCTTATTTGGGCCGGCGCGGGCCCCGGCGCTCGGGACGTCCGGGTTGCCCTTCGGCCTCGGAGGGGTCGAGCTCGAACGTGACGCCTCCGATCTCGATCTCGTCTCCCGGCTCGAAGCCTGCTTCCTCGAGCGCCCTGATCACGCCGATGCGCCGCAGCCGCCCCTCGAGGTAGTCCATCGCATCCTCGTTCTCGATGTCGTGGCGCGCGAGCAGCACCTCGATGCCGCGCCCGCGCACGGCGAACGAGCCAGGACCGAGGCGCTCGACACGGAAGCCGCCGGCGCCGGCGGGCCGAAAGACCATGTGCTCGACGAGCTCGCCCTGCTCGGACGGGAGACCCGCCTCCGACGGTGCCGCGGCGGGTGCCGATTCCTCCGGCACGGCGGCGAACAGCGCCGCCTTCAGCTCCTCGAGCCCGAGCCCCGTCGCGCTCGAGGTCACGACCACAGGGACCTCGGGCCCCAGCCGCTCGCGCCACGCCGCTGCCTCGAGCTCGCGGACGCCTGGCGCTGACGAGATCGCCCTTGGAGAGCGCGAGTATCCGCGGCAGCGCGGCGAGCCGCGGATCGTGGGCGGCGAGCTCGCGCTCGATCGTCCCGTGGTTGGCCTCGGCGTCGGCCGATCCCTCGCCCGAGGCGGTTCCCGCCGGGCGGCCGCCGAGCGTCAGCTCGGGCGCGATGTCGAGCACGTGGACGAGCAGTCGGGTGCGCTCGACATGGGCGAGGAAGTCGTGGCCGAGACCCGCGCCCTCGCTCGCGCCCTCGATCAGTCCCGGGATGTCCGCCACCACGAGCTGTCGCTCGCCCGAGTCGAGGACGCCGAGCACGGGCTCGAGCGTCGTGAACGGGTAGTCGGCGACCTTCGGCGCCGCACGCGTCAGCCGCGAGAGCAGCGAGGACTTGCCCGCGTTCGGCAGCCCGACCAGCCCGACGTCGGCCAGCAGCTTCAGGCGCAGCTCCACCCAGCCCGACTCGCCCGGGAGCCCGCGCTCGGCGAAGCGCGGCGCCTGGCGCGTGGGCGTGGCGAAGCGCTTGTTGCCCTTCCCCCCCGCCCCGCCGCGGGCGGCGGGTGCGCGCTGCCCGTCGGCGAGCAGCTCCCAGCGCCGCCCGGCGAGCTCGCCCCCGTCCTCACCGCCGTCGGCGGTCACCTCGGTGCCCGGCGGGACGCGGATCTCGAGCGTCGCGCCGTCGGCGCCGTGGCGCTGGGAGCCCCCGCCGTGGCCCCCGCGGCCGGCTCGGAACTGGCTGCGGCGGCGGAACGCCTGCAGGTCGCGCAGCGAGCCGTCGCAGACGAGCAGCACGTCGCCGCCGCGGCCGCCGTCGCCGCCGTCGGGACCGCCCCGCGGGACGTGCGCCTCGCGGCGGAAGCTCGTCGAGCCGTCGCCGCCCGCCCCCGCCTCGATCTGGATCCTCGCCTTGTCGTAGAGCATCGCGGGGCAATCGTGACAGCACGACCAGTCCCGCAGGAGGACGGGCGCGAGATCTTGATATGCCTCACGCAGGCAGACCCCTTCGATCGAGGAGCGAGCAGATGAGCAGCGAGCAAGCCGGCGGGAGAGCATCGTCAACGAAGGTGGAGCCCGTGCTTCTGATCACCGGCGCCTCAACCGGGATCGGTGCCGCGACCGCGCGCCTCGCCCGGGCGGAGGGCTGGCGGGTCGTGCTGGCCGCGCGCTCGACCGCGAAGCTCGAGGCCCTCGCCGAGGAGCTGGGCGGGCCGGAGCGCGCACTCGCCGTCCCGTGCGATGTGACCGACTGGGATGAGCAGCAGCGGATGGTGCAGAGCGCGCTGGACGCCTACGAAGGGCTCGACGGGGCGTTCGCGAACGCTGGCTTCGGCGGCGCCCGCGGCTTCTTGAAGGACACCCCCGAGCACTGGCGCGAGATGGTCCTGACGAACGTCTACGGCGCCGCGCTGACGATCCGCGCGACGATCCCGGCGCTCACCTCCTCACAGGGCCATCTGCTGCTGACCTCGAGCGTCGCGGGGCGGCGTGTGCTGCCGGGCTCCTTCTACAGCGTGACCAAGCACGCCGTGACGGCGATGGGCGAGGCCGCCCGCCAGGATCTGCACGGCACCGGCATCCGCGTGACGCTGATCGAGCCGGGCATGGTCGACACCCCGTTCTTCGAGAACAGACCGACTGACGCCCTGCAGGATGAGGACATCGCCCGTGCGGTGATGTTCGCGCTCTCCCAGCCGCCGCACGTCGATGTCAACGAGATCCTCGTGCGGCCGACGGCGCAGGCAGGCTGAGACGCCCGCTCACTCCTCGTGAGCGAGCCGGTGCGAGAGGTAGAGCCCGGCCAGCGCGGCCCCGCCCGCGATGGCGACGGTTCCCGCTGCCGCCACCGGGGGCAGCTCCTCGCGCTCGAGGATCGTGGCGAGCGCGTCGACGCCGTCGGCGAAGGCGCATGCGAGCTGGACGCGGGGGCCGATCACGGGATCGTCCAGCGTCTGGATCGTCGCGACGGCCAAGGCCCAGGTCGCGTGCGGCGAGCCCGCGTCCCAGCGCCTTCACCGCACCACGGCGCGCGTTCCTCGCGCCAAGCCATCGCGACATCGTCGCTTCGGGCGCGAGCAGGACGGCGGCGCCGATCGCGGCACGCCCGGCGGCCAGCAGCCAGGCGGCGCGCCGCGTGCTCACGGCTACTCGCCGGCGGGAAGGACGCTGACCACGCGGCCGCGGCGGCCCGTGGTGAAGCTGACGGTGCCGGCGGCGCGCGCGTAGAGCGTGTCGTCTTTGCCGATGCCGACGCCCGGTCCCGGCTTGAAGCGCGTGCCGCGCTGGCGCACGATGATCTCGCCGCCGGTGACGGCCTCGCCGGCGAACGTCTTCACACCGAGGCGCTGTGCGTTGGAGTCGCGCCCGTTGCGGCTCGAGCCGAGCCCCTTCTTATGAGCCATCTGAAGCCTCCTCGCTTGGCGCGTCGTCCACCTTCGATGACGACGCGGCGGCGGGCGCTTTCGGTTTCGCGGCCGCTTTTGGTTTCGCGGCGGGCTTGTCTTTCGCCGCTCGTTTGGGAGCGTCGGCCGGCGTTCCGTCCCGGCCGCCCGCTTTGGGCGCCGCTTTCTCTTTGGCGGGCGCTTTGGTCGCGGTCGCGTCCGCGCCGTCCCCTGCGCTCGCTTTCGCGGCTTTCGACGCTTTCGCTTTCCCGGCCGTGATCTCGGTGACCTCGATCCGGGTCAGATCCTGGCGGTGGCCGTTGCGCTTCTTGTAGCCGCGCTTGGGCTTGAACTTGAAGACCCGCAGCTTCTCGCCCCGAACGTGCGCGAGCACCTTCGCGGTGACCTGCACCTGGGCGAGCCCCGCCTCGTCGACGACCGTCTCATCGGATCGGTACATCAGCGGCTCGAGCGCGACGCTCGCGCCCTCGTCAGCGCGCAGGCGCTCGACCAGCAGGGTCTGGCCCCGCTCGACGCGGTACTGCTTGCCGCCTGTCTTCACGATCGCGTACATGTGTGCTCCGGTGAGGCTTCTTCGAGGGGTCCGCTACTCGGCGGCCTTCGCCTTGGCAGCGGAACGGCGTCGCCCGCCTCTGCGGCCACGACGCCGAGGTTTGGATTGTAGGCCATCCTCGCCCTCCTGGCCTCCGGCCGCCTGCTCGGCGCCGCCGGCCGCCGGCTGCTCGGGCTCGTCCTCGATCGCGGTGCTCGACTCTGCCAGGCCGGCTTCCGCTCGGGCCTCGGAGTCCTCGCGGTCGGCGGAGGCGTTGCGCCTGCGGCTCCGCCCGCCTGTGCGGCCCTCGGGTGCGGAGGACTCTTTCTGGCGCTGTGAGCGCTGCGAGCGCCGCGCGGAGCGCGCGGGCGCCGCGACTACCTCGCCGTCCTCGTCGAGCAGCAGGGCGCTCGCCGCGGTGCGGCCGACCTGGTCGATGCGGATCATCCGGTTCTCGCCGACGTGGGCGGCGGCACCGGCGATCGAGATGATGTAGCCGTCGACCTTGGCGACCGCGTCGTCCTCGTCGTACATGTGGGGCTCGACGATCTCGACGAGCACCTCGTCGCCCTGGCGGAACGGCAGCGCGCGCTCCTCGACCTCCTCACGGGTGCCGGTGTAGGTGATCGCGAAGTGGTCGAGCGCGAGCCCTTCGGAGCCCTCGAAGAGGAACGACTTGCCGGTGTCGGCCTCGAGCGCGTGCAGCACGCGTGAGCCGTTGCCGGTGAACTGGGTGCTGACGCGCGGGTTGACCTGGACGAGGAAGGCCTCGGCGTCCGGGTGCTCGACGGCGACGTCGCGCAGGCGGCGCTCGAACTCGATCGCGATCGTCTCCTCCGAGCGGATCACGCCCTCGCCCTCGCACGTCGGGCAGTGCCGGGTCATGATCTCGCGCACGCCCTCGGTCACGTTCTGGCGCGTCATCTCGACGAGCCCGAGCTTGGAGATCTCGGCCGTGAAGGTCTTGGTGCGATCCTCGTCGAGCGTCTTGCGCAGCACCTTCATGACCGCGTCGCGGTTGCGCGCGCGGGCCATGTCGATGAAGTCGATGACGATGATGCCGCCGATGTCGCGCAGCCGCAGCTGGTTGACGACCTCCTCGGCGGCCTCGAGGTTCGTGCGCGTGATCGTGTCCTCGAGCCCCGCGCCCTTGCCGCGGCCGATGAAGCTGCCCGAGTTGACGTCGATGACGGTGAGCGCCTCGGCGTAGTCGATGATCAGATAGCCGCCGGAGGGGAGGTCCACGCGGCGCGAGAGCACGCCTTCGATCGCCTTGTCGACCTCGTAGGCCTCGAACAGCGGCTCCCCGTCTTTCCAGAGCTCGACGCGCTCGACGAGCTCGGGCGCCGTGCGAGTGAAGAACGAGACGAGGCGGTGGAACTGCTGCTCGTCGTCGACGACGGCGCGCTCGAAGTGCGCCGAGAAGATGTCGCGCACGACGCGCACGGAGAGATCTGCCTCCTGGAAGACGAGCCCCGGCGCCGGCGTGTCCTCAACGCGTTTCTCGAGCACCTCGTGCAGCTTGTGCAGGTACTTGAGCTCGCGCTCGAAGTCCGCGCGCTTGGCGCCGTGGGCCGCGGTGCGGATGATCACGCCGCCGCCGCCCAGCTCGAGGTCTTTGCTCTGCCGGCGCAGGCGTTCGCGCTCCTTGTCCTCCAGGCGCCGCGAGACCCCGATGCCCTCGCCCGTGGGGGCGTAGACCATGTAGCGCCCGGCGATCGTCAGCTCCATCGACAGCCGCGCGCCCTTGGTCTTGAGGGGGTCCTTGACCACTTGCACGACGATCTCCTGGCCGGGTTTCAGCAGCTCGGTGATCTTGCGCCCACCGCCACCGCCACGGCCACGGCGGACCGTCTCGACCCCCGGCAGCACGATCTCGTCGACGTGCAGGAAGCCGTTCTTCTCGAGCCCGATGTCGACGAACGCCGCCTCGAGGCCGGGCAGGACGTTGTCGACCTTGCCCTTGTAGATGTTGCCGACGATCGACCGCTGTCCGCGGCGCTCTATGTAGAGCTCGGCGACGCGGTAGCCCGCCTGCGGCCGGCCTTTCTTACGTGCGGCTCCCCTTGCGGAGCCGTTCTTGGAGGCGGCAGGAGCGCCGCTCCCCTCCAGCAGCGCGACGCGCGTCTCCGCGCGGTCGACGCTCACAAGCACTTGCTTTTTCAATTTGTTCCAGTCTTTCGGTGTTGGGAGAAGCCGCCGCGCGGGTGGGCGCGATCGCAGGGCAGCCGCGGGACCGGCGCGAGAGCGCCCGGTCCGACATGAGAACGGAGCCGCGATCGCCGCCTGCACGCATCTGAAGCGTCGTCAGGGACGCATCCACCGCCGTCACGCGAGCGGCCCTGGAGGGCCGCTGGTGGGTGGGGAGATGCTCGGCGGGCATAATCTTTCAGTAGCGCGGGACGCGGCCCTTCAGCGCAGCTGAGGCGCGCGCCCTCACGTATATCGACTGCAGCAGGCCTATCGCCAATAGCGTCGTGATGACCGACGATCCGCCATAGCTCATTAGCGGAAGCGTCACGCCGGTGATCGGCATGATCCCGATCGTCATCCCAACGTTGACGAAGACCTGAAACATCAGCATAGCCGCTACTCCGGCCGCGATCAGTGTCCCGAACAGGTCCTTGGACATCACGAGCACGCGCAACGATCGCCAGATGAGCAACGCGTAGAGCAGCAGGACGAGTCCCGCGCCGACGAAGCCGTAGCGCTCGCCGACGGCCGCGAACACGAAGTCGGTGTGGCTCTCCGGCACGAAGCCGTTGGAGGTCTGGTTGCTGCCCTGCCCCGCGCCCGGTCTTCTGACCGGAGCCGATCGCGATCTTCGACTCCTGCTGCTGGTAGCCCTGTTTCTGCGGGTTGGAGGTCGGGTGCAGGAAGGCCGTCAGGCGTTCGACCTGGTAGGGCTTCAGGACGTTGACGCCCGCGGCCGGGGCGGCGACGAGCACGAACGACGATCGACACGCACACGAGCGCCGCGAGCGCAAGGAGGTGGCGCCAGGGCGTGCCGGCGATGAACAGCAGCATGTAGGCGATCGTCATGTAGACCATCCCCGAGCCGAGGTCGGGCTGGGCGATCACGAGGATCGCCGGTACGAGCGCGGCGATCATCACGCGGATCGTGGTGTCGCGCTCGCGCAGGTGCCGGGCGCGGTCCACCACCAGCGCCGCGAGCGAGACGATCAGGAGCACCTTCCCGAGCTCGGAGGCCTGGAAGGAGAACAGCGGGAAGTTGATCGCGCGCTGCGAGCCGCGTGCGCTGTGGCCGAGGCCGAGCACCGCCAGGATGCTCACGATCAGCGCGATATAGATGCCGGTTTTGTAGCGCTGCAGCACGCCGTAGTCGATGCGGCTGAGCACCAGCCATCGCGACGATGCCGACCCCGAGGTAGATCGCCTGGCGGTCGACGTAGTAGTGCGGGTTGCCCGGCACGAGGTTCTGCGTGGCGGCCGACGAGCGTCGACGAGCGAGCAGGCCGCGAGGCCGAGCGCCGCGAGCGTCAGCAGCGGGTCGAACGGGAGCCGCAGCGAGCGCGGCGCGGCGGAGGGCGGGGACTCCTCCGCAGCCTTGATCGGGCTCTGGATCGGCGCCAGCGGCATCAGAAGGTCTTCGAGCTCCCGGCGACGAACTTTTCCTTGACGCCGAACCAGCGCGAGGCCATCAGCCGCGCGATCGGCGCCGCCGTTTCGGCCCCGAAGCCGCCTTCCTCGACCGTCACCGCGATCACGATCGGGCGCTTGGGATCGCCGATGTAGCACATGTACCAGGACTGGTCTTCGCGCCCGAGGTGCTGCGCGGTGCCGGTCTTCCCGAACACCGGGTGCGCGGACTGGTTCCAGCCGGACCAGACTTCGGCCGAGGTCCCTCCGGCCTGGCTCGCGGCCTCGTGGATGCCCTGCATCACGAGGCTCAGGTCTTCGGAGTTCAGGTGCACGTGGCGTGCGCGCCGGGAAGGACAGGCTCTGGAGCTCGCCGCCGGCGGCTTCGTCGATCTCCATGCCGAGGTGCGGGGTGACGACCGTGCCTTCGCCGTTGCCGTTCGATGTAGGCGTTGGCGAGCGTCGAGTACGCGACCGCCATCTGCAGCGGGTCGGTCAGCAGTTCGCCCTGGCCGACGGCGAGGTGCATGTTGTCGCCGACCGTCCAGGTGCCGGTCGGTTCGAGCACGATCCCGCAGTTGGAGACGTGGCGGCGGCGCTCGCAGGCGAGCTCGAGCTTGTTCTCCTGTTCGCGCCAGCGTTTGTCGGGCAGGACGCCGGGGAACTCGCTCGGCAGGTCGATGCCGGTGGGCTCGCCGATGCCGAGTTCGCGCGCCTTGCGCTGGATCACGTTGCCGTGCGAGTTGGCGCGCTCGCCGACTTCGAAGAAGTAGGTGTCGGAGGAGACCTTCAGCGCTTCGACGAGTCCGACCGCGCCGAAGTCGGCTTTGCCGGCGTTGCAGAATTCCTGCGCTCCGACGGTGATGCACGACCCTGCACCGAGCCCTTCGCCCGGGCGTGATGACGCCGCCTTCCAGCGCGGCCATCGCGGTGATCGGCTTGAAGGTCGAGCCGGTCGGGTACTCGCCGTTGACGGCGCGGTCGGTCAGCGGGCCCCCGTTCGCGCCGCTGCCGATCGAGCGCTTTGAATTCGTGTTCGGTGAGCGGTTTGGCGAAGCGGTTCGGGTCGAAGCTCGGCTGGGAGCCGATCGCGAGGATCTGCCCGTTGCGCGGGTCCATCGCGACGAACGCCCCGGCGGGAGCCGGTTTGCCGCCGGCGCGGGCGCGTGCCATGCCTTCGGTCAGCGCTTTTTCGGCCTCCTCCTGCAGGTGCAGGTCGAGCGTCAGCCGGAGGCTGCGCCCGGCCACCGGCTGCGTCGGCGCGAGCGAGCGCGGGGACCGGAAGCCCTTCGGCGTTGACCTCCACGCGCCGCACGCCCGGCTTGCCGCGCAGATAGCGGTCGTAGTAGTACTCGAGCCCTTCCTGGCCGACGATCGGTGCCCTGCTTCACACCGCGGAAAGCGGGCATCTTGAGCTCTTCTTCGTTGATCTGGTCGACGTGGCCGATGATCTGCGCGGCCATTTCGCCGTACGGGTAGGCGCGGATCGAGACCGGCTGCTGTACCACGCCGGGGAATTCGTCCTGGCGCTCGCCGAGCACGGTCAGGACGCCCCTCCCCGCGTCGGTCTTGATCGTGACCGGCGCGTAGGGCACCGCCTGGCGCTCGCGAATGACGATCGCCTCGATGTGGGCGGGGCTCATCCGCAGCAGGCGGCCGAGGCGCCGGTAGAGCGCGAGCCGCGGGATGCCCCGGCGGCGGCAGCGCCGAGGGCACGATCTGCACCGCGTTGGTCGTGCGGCTGGCGACGATCGCCTGGCCTTCGCGATCGAGGATCTGTCCGCGCGGAGCGGCGATCGGGAGGTCGCGGACGCGGTTCGCGTTGGCTTCGCGGACGTACTGTTCGCCCGAGAGCACCTGCAGGTACCAGAGGCGGAAGAAGATCACGCTGAACAGCGCGATCGCGATCGCCGCCGATGATCGCCACGCGCACCGCGAGCCCGGGCGAGACCGGGATCGTCGGGCCGCGCCGTTTGACCGGCTCGATTGCGCTCATGCTTTCGGAGAGGGGGCTCAGCCCCGCCGGTCGTGTAGGCGCCCGGCGCCGGCGCCTTCGCCGCGGGTCCTCGGGCAGCGCGCCGTCGAGCGATGCGCCGGACGATCGCCCACATCGGCAGCGCGACGATCGTGTCGACGACGGTGCCGAGCATGATCTGGCGCAGCAGGTCGAGGCTGACCGGCGCGTCGACGCCGAGCAGGAACTCCATCAGCGAGTAGCCGACGAGGGCGGCCGCCGCCGCGGCTGGCGCCGACGAGCAGCGGCGTCAGCGCCGCCTGCGGGTCGCGCAGTTCGCGCAGCCGCCCGGCCCAGTAGCCGATCAGCGTGAACACGAGCGAGGTCAGCCCGAGCGTCTGCAGCAGCGCGAGGTCGACGAGCAGCCCGACCGCGAAGCCGGTCACCGCGCCGAGCGTGGAGCCGCAGAGCAGTCCGACGAAGGCGACGAGCAGCGGCGTGAGATCGGCGTTGACGCCGAAGACGGGGACCTCGGAGACGACGCCGATCTGGAAGAGGACGACGACGATGGAGAGCGCGGCGACGCGGGCGATCAGGCCCGCCGAGGGCGTCCCGCTCATCCGCCGGCCCCCGTCGAGGCGAGCTGTTCGCCCTGGGTGGAGGCTTCCGAGCCCTGCCCGGCGGGCAGCGCGGCGATCACGGCTTTGAGGTTCGCGGCGGTGCCCCCGGCCGTGGAGGTGAGCACCTCGACCACGTCGAGGTTGTGCAGGTTGGCGATCGGATGGACGTTGACCGACTTGTAGGCGCTTTCTTCGTTGACCGAGGTGACCTGGCCGATCAGCAGGCCCGGCGGGTAGAGCGAGTCGTCGGGGCTGGCGACGGTGCCCGAGGTGACGACGTATTCGCCCTTGTTGGCCTGCGTGTTGGCGGGCAGGTACTGGAGCAGCAGGTCGTTCGGGTCGCCGACCTTGGGCTGCACGATGCCGGTCGCGGTGCCCGTCCCGATGCGCGCCGAGACGCCCATCGTGGAGTCGGTGATGAGGTCGACCTGGGCGCCGTCGGGCTCGACGGCCACGACCTTGCCGACCAGGCCTTCGGCGTTGATCACGGGGTCGTTCACGCGCACGCCGTCGGGCGAGCCCTTGTCGATCGTCACCGTCGAGTACCAGATGTTCGGACTTTTCCCGACCACGGTCGCCGCCACCGGATGGTAGTTGGAGACCCCGAGCGGTGTTGAGGTGATAGAGCCCGATCAACTGGCGGTAGGTGCGCTGTTCGGCCTGCGCGGCAGCGAGCTCGGGGCGCAGTTTGTCGATCTGCTTGCGCAGTTCGTCGCGCTGTCCTTTGGCGTCGATCGTTTCGCCGAACCACCCGAAGGCGTCGCGCACAGGCTTCAGTGCCTTGTTCGCCCCGTCCTGGATCGGGGAGACGATCGTCAGAAATGTCCGCTGAACGCCGTGCAGGCCCCCGCCGGAGGACTCGCCGAAGTAGGCGGTCAACAGCAGCAAGGAGAGCACGACCAGCAGCACTAGCACCGCTCGACGGCGCCGGACGGTCTTGTCGTACACCTAGTGACTACCTTCCGAAGCGTTCAGAGCACAGACTACTCGCGCCGCGGCGAGAGGTTACCCCCTCGGTCGCGCGATCTCGCCGGTAACGCCGCCTCACCGGCGGCGGCGGTTGCGCGAGGTGCGGTTGGAGCGGTGGATCGCCTCGAACTCCTCGAGCGAGCGCCCGGAGCCGACGGCGACGCAGGTCAGCGGCGACTCGGCGAGGTGCGCGGGCATCTGCGTCTCCTCGCGCAGCCGCTCGTCCAGCCCTTGCAGCAACGAACCTCCGCCGGCGAGCATGATGCCGCGGTCCATGATGTCCGAGGCGAGCTCCGGGGGCGTGCGGTCGAGCGTCTCCTTGACGGCGTCGATGATCTGGCTGAGCGGCTCCTCGAGCGCCTGGCGGATCTCCTCGCTCGTCAGCACGACCGTCTTCGGCAGCCCGGCGACCATGTCGCGGCCGCGGATCTCGGCCTGCAGCTCCTCGCTCATCGGGCACGCCGAGCCGATCTCGAGCTTCAGCTCCTCGGCGGTCTGCTGGCCGATCAGCAGCTTGTACTCTTTCTTGGCGTAGTTGATGATCGCCTCGTCCATCTCGTCCCCGCCCACGCGGATCGACTGCGAGACGACGATCCCGCCGAGCGAGATCACCGCGACCTCGGAGGTGCCGCCGCCGATGTCGACGACCATCGAGCCCGTCGGCTCGCCGACAGGCAGCCCGGCGCCGATCGCGGCGGCCATGGGCTCCTCGATCAGGTAGGCGGTGCGCGCCCCGGCGGACAGGCAGGCCTCCTCGACGGCGCGCTTCTCGACCCCCGTCACGCCCGAAGGCACGCACACGACGACGCGCGGATGCGCCCAGCGGTTCTGGTGCACCTTCTGGATGAAGTGCCGGAGCATCTGCTCGGTGACGTCGAAGTCGGCGATCACGCCGTCCTTCAGCGGCCGGATCGCCTGGATCGTCCCCGGCGTGCGGCCGAGCATGCGCTTGGCCTCGATCCCGACGGCGTGGACTTCGCCCGAGCGCGAATCGATCGCGACGACGCTCGGCTCGGACAGCACGATGCCGCGCCCGCGCACGTAGACGAGCGTGTTCGCGGTGCCGAGATCGACCGCCATGTCGCGGCCGCCGAATCCGGTCAGATAGGTGAATACGCTCATCTCGAGGGAGGTGGCGGCGGTCGAGAGCTCCAGGCGCCGCATGCCGTTGAGGCACCCGCGCCGCCGGCGCTCCGTCGGGCCCCACCGGTCGGGGCAGTCTAGCGGACCCCTGCCGATCTCCGGCAAGGCCTGCGAGCCGGATTGCGCCGCAAACGCGCCCCTTCGCGGGCCGCACGCGCAGGAGCGCCCGTGGGCTAGCTGCTCCGCAGCTCCGGAGCGAGCTCCAACAGCGTCTGCAGCGGCAGACCGACGACGTTCTCGACTTCCCCGTCGATGCGCTCGACCAGCTTCGCGCCCTGCGCCCTGGATCGCGTAGCCACCCGAGCGTTCGCGCCACTCCCCCGTCGCGACGTACCACGCGATCAGCTCCTCGTCGGCGGGGCCGAACGTGACGGCGGTCCTCGCCACCGCGGTGCGCTCCTCCCCTGAGACCAGCACGGCTAGGCCGCTGATGACGTGCTGCGTGCGCCCGGCGAGCATCGCGGATCGTCGCGGCCGCCTCGCGCTCGTCGGCCGGCTTCCCGTAGATGCGCCCGCCGGCGACGACGATCGTGTCGCAGCCGATCACGAGCTCCTCCTCGCCCGGCCGTGCAACCGCGCGCGCCTTGCGCAGTGCGTTCTCCAGGGCGACGGCCTCCGGCTCGCCGCCCTCCAGCTCCGCCGCATCCGAGACCCTCACGCTGAAGTCGAGCCCTAGGCGCGCCGAGGATCTCCCGCCGCTGCGGCGAGCGTGAGGCCAAGACGACGTGCGGTGCAGCCAGGGCGCTCGAGGGGGCCGGTGGCGGGACCTAGAGCTCGCCGAAGAACAGCGCGCTCTCGCGCGCCGCGGACTCCGGCGAGTCCGAGCCGTGCACCATGTTCTGCCCGGTCTCGATCGCGAAGTCGCCCCGGATGCTGCCCGGAGCGGCCTCGAGCGGGTTCGTGGCGCCGATCACCTGGCGGGCGGCTTTCACCGCGTCCTGGCCCTCGAGCACCATCGCGACGATCGGCCCCGAGGTGATGAACTCGACGAGCTCGCCGAAGAACGGACGCTCGGCGTGCTCCGCGTAGTGCTCCTCGGCGAGCTCGCGGGTCACCCTCATATGGCGCAGAGCGACGATCCGCAGCCCCTTGCGCTCGAACCGGGCGATGATCTCGCCGCTCAGCGAGCGGGCGAAGGCGTCGGGCTTCACGAGGATCAGCGTTCTCTCCATGGCTTCCTTTTCTGGATGGTTGATTCGGCGGTGTGCCGCCGGGCCGTCAGGACGTGGGGCGCGGACGGCCGCCGGGCCGCGGCGAGCGCCCTGATGATCGCCGGCGCGTGGTGGCCTCGGCGGCGACGGGTGCCGACGCATCCGCGTCGAGGTCCTCCGCCAGCGCCGGCTCCACCTGCGATGAGGATGCAGTCTCGACCGCGGCGGTCTCGGTGCTGATCGCCGGCTCGGCCGCAGCGCGTTTGCGTCCTGCCGCGGACTTCGGCGCCGGCGCGCTCGCCGCGAGGTCTCCCTGCTCGTCCTGGCGCGCCGCCGATCGGCGCCGGCGCGGGCGCGGCGCGTCCAGCCCGGGCACGTCCGCCTCGCAGTACGGGCAGATCGTCCAGGTCCGGTCGAGCGGCTTCGAGCAGTTCAGACAGCGCTCCTTGAGCTTGCGCAGACAGCTCGGACAGCGCACGAAATCGGGCTCGATGCGGTAGTCGCAGTGCGGGCACAGCGAGCCCTCGAGCTCATGCAGCCGAACTTCGGTCGCGTGCGTCTCCAGCTCGCGCTCGCGCACGTCCTCCAGGTACTCGGGCGGGCGCAGGATCAGGTAGATGATCGTGCCGACGAACGGGAACAGCGACGCCGCGGTCGCGCAGCCGACCAGCATCGGGTCCTCGATCCGCCGTCGGGCGTCGTTGTAGGTCCAGTAGATCAGCGACAGGTACAGGACCACCACGAAGAGGATCAGGAGATCCACGACGAGGGAGAGGCCGCTGCTTTCGATTCCGAAGACTGCGAGCGGGGGCATCGGCCGGGACGAGTTTAGAGAAACAGGCGGCCGAAACCGTAGCCAGCAGCGAAGAACACGAGGATCACGAGGGCCACGATCAGCGCAACGGCGCCGACCATCGTGAGCACGGACGGGCCCTGGTCGTTCACCGTCGCGACCCGCTCGCCCTGCTCTGGCCGTCCTCGCGAGCAGCCAGCGCGCCGAGCAGCTCGCCGACGAGATAGACCGAGCCCGTCACGAGCACCCCTGCCCCCTCCTGGAGCGCCCAGCGGCGCGCCTCGGCGAGCGCGCGCTCCGGCCGCGGCTCACAGACCGCGTCCTCGAAGCCGAGCTGGCGCGCCTGCGAGAGCAGCGCCGCCGGCGAGAGGGCGCGCGGCCCGGGGGGCGCGGTGAACCACGCCCGCCGGCAGCGCGGCAGCAGCATCCGCAGCATCCCGGCGGCGTCCTTGTCCTCGAGCACGCCGAGCACGAGCGCCGGAGGTCCGTCGAACACCTCCTCGAGCGACTCCACGAGCGCCGCCACGGCGGCGGGGTTGTGCGCGCCGTCCAGGACGGTGTGGGGCTCGCCTGCCAGCGCCTGCAGGCGGCCGGGGACGGCGAGCGTCTCGGCGGCTCCGCGGACCGCCCGCTCGTCGAGCTCCAGGCCCGCGCGGCGCAGGTGGGCGGCGGCCGCGGCACGCGCCAGCGCCAGGTTGCGCCGCTGGAAGACTCCGGGCGCGCGCAGGCGCAGGTCGGAGGGCAGCGGCACCGGATGTACTACCTCCGCCCCGCGCTCGCTCGCCACGCGCTCGGCGACGGCGAGCGCCTCCGGCGCGAGCCCCTCGCCGAGGACCAGCGTCGCGCCCTCTCCTACGACGGCCAGCTTCTCCTCCGCGATGTCGGCGATCGTCGGCCCCAGCCAGCGGGTGTGCTCGAGCGCGACGTTGGTGAGCACCGTCACGCCCGGCGCCACGACGCTGGTCGCGTCGTAGCGCCCGCCGAGGCCCGCCTCGACGACCGCGACGTCCACCTCGCGCCTGGCCATCTCCCAGAGCGCGGCAGCCGTGAGGAGTTCGAACTGGGTCACGTGGTCGTCCTCGGCCAGCGTGCGATTGACCTGACCGGCGGCGCGATCGGCCCGCGCGACGGCGGCGCTGAAGTCCTCGGGCTCGAGCTCGCGCTCGTCGATCTGCACGCGCTCGCGCCACGCGATCAGGTGTGGGGAGGTGTAGGAGCCGGTGTGCAGGCCGTGGCGCCTCAGGATCGCCGCAGTCATCCGCGTGGTGGATGACTTCCCGTTGGTGCCGAGCACCTGGACGGTCGGGAACGAGCGCTCGGGCGAGCCCAGGGCCGTCATCATGCGCCGCATCCGGTCGAGCCCGAAGCGCATGCCGAACAGCTCGAGCGAGCGCAGCGTGTCCTCGGCGCGCTCCTCGCTCCAGCGGTCCCGCCCCGGGATCCGCTCGTCTCGATGACGCTTCGTGTCCATCGCTACGCGTCTGGGTGCTTGCGCAGGTAATCGACGAACAGCGGGCGCAGCAGCTCGCCGAGCTCCCCTTCGCCGCTGTGCAGCGCGTCTTTGATCAGCCCTTTGGAGAACTGGATGTCGAAGTTGGCCTCGCCCTGGTCGCCGCGGGCCGTCTCCGCGGCGGGGATCGCCTGCAACAGCGACCAGAAGAACCTCACGTCGAGATGGCGCTCGGCGCGCCTGACCGCGCGGTCGTGCAGCTCCTCTGTCGGGAGCGCTTCGAGCGCGTCGGGCGCCGGGTCCGCCATCGCCTCTCGGCGCCGCCTAGTGGCGGCGCAGCGCGCGCCTGCGGACTGCGCGCAGCGCGAGCAGCTCCCTGCCCATGCCCTTGAGGTCGAGCTTGTCGGCGAGCTTGCGCAGCTCCTTGCGGTCCTTCGAGCTCAGCCTGTCGATGCGCCCGCCGGAGGCGGCAAGCAGGGTGCGAAGACGCTCGCGCTCGCCCATGGACAGCCGCTGCCAGCGGCTGCCGACGACGATCGTCCCCTGCAGCAGCGCCGCCCACGGGATCGACCTCAGGCTCCGTTTGGGCTTGGTGCTCTCGGTCTTCTTGCGCGAGCGCGGCATCAGCGGCGATGGTAGCGGCTGCAGGCGGCGAGGGATGGCGAGATCGACCGCACGCCCGCGCGCGTCCGCTCCCCGGTCCTAGGCCGACTCCTGCTGCGGCGAGGCGTCGCTGGTGTCTTCGGGCGCCGCTTCGGTGACGAGCGTGGGAGTGAGGCCCTTCTCGACGGTCTCCTTGGTCACCACGCACTTCTTGACGTCGCGCCGCGAAGGCAGCTCGAACTGCACCTCGAGCAGGATCTCCTCGATGATCGAGCGCAGCCCGCGGGCGCCGGTTTCGCGCTCGAGCCCGCGTTCGGCGATCGCGATCAGCGAGTCCTCGCTGAACACGAGCTCGATGCCGTCGAAGGCGAAGAAGCGCTGGAACTGCTTGGCGAGCGCATTCCGCGGCTCGACGAGGATCGAGACGAGGTCGTCGCGTGTGAGCTGGTGCACAGCGCTCATCACGGGCAGCCGGCCGATGAACTCGGGGATCAGTCCGTACTCGATCAGGTCCTCGGGCAGGCAGTGCTCGAAGGTTTCGCCGGTGTCCTTGTCGGCTTTGTTCTCGATCGCGGCTGCGAAGCCGACGCCTTTGTGGCCGATGCGGCGCTCGATCACCTTGTCGAGGTTGGCGAACGCGCCGCCGCAGATGAACAGCACGTTGGTCGTGTCGATCGTGAGGAACTCCTGGTGCGGGTGCTTGCGCCCGCCCTGCGGAGGCACCGAGGCCGCGGTGCCCTCGAGGATCTTCAAGAGCGCCTGCTGCACGCCCTCGCCCGAGACGTCGCGCGTGATCGACGGGTTGTCGGCCTTGCGCGCGATCTTGTCGACCTCGTCGATGTAGATGATCCCGGTTTCCGCCTTCTTGACGTCGTAGTCGGCCGCCTGGATCAGCTTGAGCAGGATGTTCTCGACGTCCTCGCCGACGTAGCCGGCCTCCGTCAGCGCCGTCGCGTCCGCGATCGCGAACGGGACGTTCAGGATCCGTGCGAGCGTCTGGGCCAGCAGCGTCTTGCCGCAGCCGGTGGGGCCGAGCAGCAGGATGTTCGACTTCTGCAGCTCGATGTCGCTGTCGGGCGACATCATCATCTGCACGCGCTTGTAGTGGTTGTAGACAGCGACCGAGAGCGTGCGCTTGGAGGGGTCCTGACCGACGACGTACTCATCGAGGACGTCATAGATTTCGCGCGGCTTGGGCAGGTTCTCGAGGTCGAACGCCGGCGGCGCGGCGAGCTCCTCGTCGATGATCTCGTTGCAGAGATCGATGCACTCGTCGCAGATGTAGACGCCTGGGCCCGCGATCAGCTTCTTGACCTGCCGCTGCGACTTGCCGCAGAAGCTGCAGAGGAGCTGCTCGTTGGAGTCTGTCGGTCTGGCCATTCTGTGCTGCTCCTCCCCTTGCCGGCCGTTCCCCGCGCCCTTGCTCAGTGCTCGGAGATCACGCGGTCGATGATGCCGTACTCCTTGGCCTCCTCCGAGCTCATGAAGTAGTCGCGCTCGGTGTCCTTGCCCACCTGCTCCAGCGATTTGCCCGTGTGCTCGGCGATGATCTCATCGAGCCGTTTGCGCACGTCGATGATCTCTTTGGCATGAATCTCGATGTCCGTTGCCTGGCCCTGGAAGCTCGAGGAGACCTGGTGGATCAGGATCTTCGCGTTCGGCAGCGCCATGCGCTTGCCGTGGGCGCCGCCCGCCAGCAGCAGTGCGCCCATCGACATCGCGATGCCGACGCAGATGGTCTGCACGTCGGGCTTGATGAACTGCATCGTGTCGTAGATCGCCAGCCCCGCGTACACGGAGCCGCCGGGCGAGTTGATGTAGACCGAGACATCCTTCTCCGGGTCCTCGGACTCGAGGTGCAGCAGCTGGGCGACGATCAGGTTCGCGATCTGGTCGTCCACCGGCGTACCGAGGAAGATGATGCGCTCGTTCAGCAGGCGGCTGTAGATGTCGAACGCTCGCTCGCCGCGCGACGTCTGCTCGACAACCATCGGTACAAGTGGGCTCATAGTCTCGCTTTGTTTGCCAAGGCCTTACGGATTCCTCTAGAGGCTAGCGATCTGGCGTCCACAGCCGGGAGGCCTCGGCTGTCTCCTTGACGGCCGACTCACCCTCCTTCTCAGGAGTCCAGAGCTTCTCGCGCGCCGCGGCCTGGGCGAGCGGGATCTGCTTCGCCTCCGAAGCGATGAGGTCGATCGCCTCACGCGCGGCGAGGTCCTCGCGCACATCCTCGAGCCGGCCGGAGGCGCGCAGGTCATCGAGCAGCTGCTGCGGCTCGACCCCCTCGCGCTCGGCGGTCGGCGCGAGCGCGGCCAGCACGTCCTCGTCGTCGGGCGCGATGCCCTCCGCAGCGACGACGGCGGTGATCACTGCCTCGCGCCGCAGGGCCTGCTCGGCCTCGCCCTGCGCCTCGGCCAGGATCTGCTCCTCACTCGGCCGGTGATCTGAAGATAGGCCTCTCGCGAGATCCCGCGGTGAGCGAGCGCGTGCAGGTTGCGCTCCCACATCTCCCGCGCCCGCGCCGTGATGAGCTCGCCTGTCACCGGAACGGTCGCGTTCGCGACGGCGGCGTCGAGCGCGGCCTGGCGGTACTCCCCCTGGATGCGCGCGCGCTCGGCCTCGAGCAGCCGCTCGCGAATGTCCGCGCGCAGCTCGTCGAGGTCGTCGAAGCCCGCGTCCACCGCGAAGTCGTCGTCGAGCTCCGGCAGCTGCTTCTCCTTGACCTCCTTGACGGTCACGGCGAAGCTCGCCTCGCGCCCCGCCAGCTCGCCGGCGCCGTAGTCGTCGGGGAACCTCACAGACAGCGTCCGCTCCTCGCCCGCGCTCGCGCCCTCGAGCCCCTCCTCGAACCCGGGGATCAGGTTGCCCGATCCCAGCTCGACTAGCTGGTCGCGCCCCTCGCCGCCGGCGAACGGCACGAGCTCGCCGTCCTCGTCCGGCAGCGAGCCGAGATAGTCGATCACGACGAAGTCGCCGGCCGCGGCTGTGCGCTCGGCGGTCTCCAGGCGCGCGAGCCGCTCGCGCTCGCCCGCCAAGGCCTCCTCGATCCGCTCCTCCGCGACCGTCTCCTCGGCGCGGGGAACCTCGAGCCCCTTGTACTCGCCGAGCTCGGCCGTGGGCAGCACACCGATCTCGATCGAGAAGCGCAGCTCCTCCCCCTTCGGCGGCAGGTTGGCGAAGTCGAGGTCGACGGTCGGGTCACCGACGGGCACGATCCCGGAGCTGGCGATCGCGTCGGAGTACCAGGCGGGCAGGGACTCGCGCAGCGCCTCCTCGAGGATCGCCTCGCGGCCCACGCGCTGGATCACGAGCGGCGCCGGCACCTTGCCCTTGCGGAACCCGGGCAGTTTGAGCTGACGCCCGAGCACGCGCGCACGCTCTTCCAGGCGCACCTCGACCTCGGAGGGCTCCACCTCGACCTGCAGGCGCACTCGCGAGTCGCCCAGCTCGGTGAGCGTTGTCTTCAGGGCGCTCGCCACGGACGCCACGATACCGTGCCGCCATGGCCGGACAGCGCCGGAGCTTCGCACGCGCAGAGGCCCGTCTGTGGACGGGCCCCGTCGCGCATCTCGTGGGCGGCGCGTTGGACGTGCTGGGCGCGCTGGCCGGCTACGGCCTCGCGCGCATGAAACGATAGGAGGAGGCCGGCGCTCCATGCCGGCCTCCGGCTAGAAGGATGCCGGCGCTCGATGCCGGCCTCCGGCTAGAAGGATGCCGGCACTCGATGCCGGCCTCCGGCTAGAGGGAGGCCGGCGTTCGACGCCGCCGTCAGGCGACGCTCGGGTGCTGCTGGGTCACCGCGCCGAAGGACAGGCGCGCGCCGCGCGGGAGCACGAGCACGGCGCTGTTGGCGATCTCGATGAGGTGTTCGGCCGAGGCGCTCAGCGAGACGCGGCCCTCGGGCGCGTCGCCGCGCGAGTCCAGCACCAGGATGTCGGTGTCGTCGCCGGCCACGGGGACGACCTCCGCACCGAGCGCACCGGCCAGCGCGGCAGCCGTCTCGCGCGCGCCGCCGTCGGCGTCGCCGACCGCGACCACGCGGCGCACCTGCGGGCTCTTCTCGGCGAGGTCGACTGGAGCGATCGCGACCGCGGTGCGGCCGCCTTCGAGCAGGCGCTGCGCGGAGTTGCCGATTGAGACGTGGCCCTTGGCGGTGTGCGAGTCCGAGCAGAACACGATCGCGTCAGCCTGCTCGCGCTCGGCGAGCGCGGCGAGCCCCTCGGGGGTCGAGCGGTCCGTCACGACGTGCGTGGCGGCGTTCGGGTTCCCGAGCAGCGTCAGGCCGCGGCTCAGGATCCCCTGCGTGTCGCCGACCGAGTCCTCGGTGTGGCGGACGTAGGCGAGCGCGACGTCGGCGCCGGCGTCAGCGAACCGGCGGCCGAGCACGACGGCGTCGTCCTCGTTGGCGGTCCCGTCATAGGACACGATGATCTTTGCGGGCATTGCGTTTCTCCTTGTTGCTTGCGAGGCCGTGTGCCTCGGTGAAGTTCGTTTCCTCGCTCCTCTTCGGCTGATGATGCCCTCTCCCTGCCATCAGCTCCAATGATATTTATTATTATATATATAAGATTGACTAATGCTTAGCGTCGGTCGTTTGCGTGTCCTTCGTGAGGTCGCCCACCGCGGCTCGATCTCGGCCGCCGCGAACGCCCTCGACTACACGCAGTCGGCGGTCTCCCAGCAGATCGCCGCGCTCGAGGCCGAGACCGGCCTGGCGTTGCTCGAGCGCCATCCGCGCGGGGTCTCGCTGACCGCCGCGGGCCAGACGCTCGTCGGCCACGCCGAGGGCATCCTGGCCCAGCTCGAAGCGGCCGAAGAAGCGCTGCAGGCGATCTCCGGGCTGCGCGGCGGGCGGCTCCGGATGGCCTCCTTCGCGAGCGCGGGCGCCACCCTGATGCCCCGGGCGATCGCCGAGTTCCGCTCCGCTCACCCCGACGTCGAGCTGAGCCTCGCCGAGGGCGAGCCCGAGGAGATCGCACCGCGGCTGCGCGGTGGCGAGCTCGACCTCGCCCTGCTGTTCGAGTTCGACGGCCAGAGCGTCGACGCCGGGCGCGCCACCCGCGTCGAGCTGCTCGATGACCCGATGTTCCTCGCGCTGCCACGCGAGCACCGCCTCGCCGCGCGCGAGCGCCTGCGCCTCGCGGACCTCGCGGGCGAGGCCTGGGTGCAGACCTCAGAGGACAGCAACTGCTCCCGCCACGTCGTGCGCTGCTGCCATGCGGCGGGCTTCGAGCCCAACGTCGCCTTCGAGAGCGACGACTACCAGACGGTCCAGGGGCTGGTCGCCGCCGGCGTCGGGCGTGGCGCTGATCCCGCGCATGGCGCTGTCGCCGGCGCGCGAGGACATCGCCGTGCGCTCTCTCGTCGACGGCCCGGTCCGCAGCGTCATCGCGGCCACTCCCCCCTCGGCGCGGCTCGTGCCCGCGGCCGGGGCGATGGTCGCGATCCTGCAAGCGGCCACTGCCTGAAAGAAACGGGGCGCCCGCCTTGCGGCGGACGCCCCGGTCACTGCTCAGTGCTGCGTTGCGATCAGGGCGCCGTCGCCGCGGCGAGCAGCAGTTTGCCGATCGCCTGGTAGCCCGCGTGCGTCGGGTGGATGTCCCCGCCGGAGAGCTTCACCCTTTTTTCTGCATTGCACATTTCTGTGTATTTGCAGATTGCGTGTTCTTCGTTCTTGGTCTTTTTCGCGGTTTCCTTCGCCGTTTCGCCAGGGTGGAACAGCGGGCCGTCACGGTTGATCAGCGTGTACGGCTGCGCCAGCACCAGTCCGGGCCCGAACGCGGGGGTTTCCCCGCCGATCTCGGCTTCCAGCGTGTGGTTGAGGAATTCGACCAGCTGGTCGCTGCCCGGGAGCAGCGTGGCGTAGGGGTTGTAGAACCCGAGCAGCACGATCCTGCCCGCGTAGCCCGCTTCGCGGATCACGTGGATGGTCGTGCCGATGTTCGTGATGATGTGGGTGATCAGGCCGCCCGGGTACAGGAAGCCTTCCGGACCGGCTTCGTGCGCCGCGCACGCGATGATGCTCGGGAAGCCGTGCGCTTCGTCGTAGGTTTTCGACTCGCAGGCGCCGAGCGCGTGGAGCTCGTCGTTGCTGCCGATCTGCAGAGAGATCGCCGTCACGGGAACCGGCCCCGCGAGCTCACCCAGGAGCGCTTCGAGCTGTGAGGTGCTGTGGCCGATTTCGACCTTCAGCGGGAAGCCTTCGTTGGGCAGGTTGTTGTGGTAGGCGCACGGGTTGTATTCGGCTTCCGGCGTACCGCCCAGCAGGTGGCCGATGAGGCCGTCGCTGGTCTCACCCGGACAGCCGAGGTTCACGGTCGACAGTTCGTGACCGGCCGCTTTTTCGGCTTTCTTCAGGTGATCCCCCAGATAACCGACAAAGCCGCCTTCGAACGAGGAGGCCGGCTCGCAGAGCGCCTTTTCGGCGTACGCGAGTTCGGTTTCACCTTTCGAGGCCGCGATGAAGCCGGCTTCGCAGTTCGCTTTGTGCGCTGCGGCGTTGGCGTTCAGCGTCGCGGCTTTGTAGCCGAAGCTGAGCGAATCGCCCAGCGCGACGTACTTCGTCGGCGTCAGTACCGTTTTCGCGCTGGCGGACGACGCGGCCAGCGCCGAGCCCAGCAACGCGACTGCCATCAGGCAGCCGAGCAGTCTCAAAGACCGCCTACAGCCGTTCTTGGCTGACATTCTCACCCTCCTCTTGGAGATCTGCGGAACCATGACCGCAGACCCCTCCACGGCACGACCCCTCTAGTTAGGCCCGTCCAGACTGGGCCCTGCGACACGCCGAACGGGCGCACCGCGAACCGCCAAAGTAAACGCGTTCTCATCCGATGTCAAGCCGCAACTGAACGCCTGAGCGACGCAGCGACGCCCTTCTCAGCATGCCCGCGAGATTCCCGGGCCGCCCCCCCAGGTCCCGTCCGGCACCCGTGACATGTTTGACAGCCGCCCACGGACAGGGAGAAAGCGATGACGGTGCTGCTGGCGATACTCGGGATACTGCTCGGAGCGGTCGCTGGCCGCGATCGTCCTGCGCCGCGACTCCGCCCGGCTGCGCGAGGAGCTGCGGGCGGTCTCGACGGACATGGTGGAGCAGACCGGCGCCTCGCTGGCGCGGAGCGTGGCGGAGTCGCGCGCCGTCGAGCAGGAGCGCGCCGCCGGCGAGATGGCGCAGCGAACCGAGCAGATCAAGGGCGCCGTCGCCCCGGTCCAGGAGCAGCTCGCGCGGATGCAGGGCGAGATCTCGCGCCTCGAGGGCGAGCGCCGCCAGGCCCAGGGCGAGCTCGCGCAGATGGTGCGACAGCTCGGCGAAGGCGTCGGCACGCTGCGCCGCGAGACGGGCAACCTCGTGAGCGCGCTGAAGCGGCCCTCCACGCGCGGCTCGTGGGGGGAGATCCAGCTGCGCAACGTGGTGGAGATGGCCGGCATGGTCTCCCACTGCGACTTCGTCGAGCAGAGCACGATCCACACGGGCGACGGGATGCTGCGACCCGACATGCTCGTGAGGCTCCCCGGCGGCAAGCTGATCGTCGTCGACTCGAAGGTGCCGCTCGACGCCTACCTGCTCGCGCTGGAGTGCGAGGACGAGGCCGAGCGCGAGGCACACGCCGTCAACCACGCACGCCAGACGCGCGATCACATCGACAAGCTCGCCTCCAAGGGTTACCAGCGCCAGTTCGACTCGACCCCGGAGTTCGTCGTGATGTTCGTCCCCTCCGACGGCATCTACCACGCCGCGCTGACCCAGGACCCAGGGCTGATCGAGTACGGGGTCTCCCAGCAGGTGCTGCTGACGACGCCGACGACGCTGATCGGGCTGCTGAGAGCCGTCCACTACGGCTGGCGTCAGGAGCAGATCGCCGACTCCGCCCGCGAGATCGCCGAGTCCGCGCGCGAGCTGCACACGCGGCTCGCGCGCTTCGTGACGCCGTTCGCGAAGGCCGGCCGGCAGCTCGGCTCGGCGGTCGCCGCCTACAACGAGGCGGTCGGCTCCTTCGACGCCCGCGTGATGCCGCAGGTACGGAAGATCGAGCAGGCCGGAGCGGCGTCCGAGCGCGATCTCGGCGCTCCGGAGCCGCTGGAGATCACGGCGCGGGCGATCGCCTCGCAGGGCGAGCTGGAGGATCGGCTGCAGGGCGAGCTCGCGCAGGACGCGCCCGAAGGCGAGCCGCACGTGCAGCGCCTGGGTCCGCAGCGGATCGTCTCCGGCGACTGATCGCCGAGCACCGCCAGCGCGAGCGCGACGGGCACCGTCGCCGGCAGCTCGTTCACCGCGAAGAACAGCAGGTCGAACGCGAGCGCCAGCGCGGCCGTCAGGGCGGCAGCGGGCGCCTGGGCGCGGCCCTCGCGCGGCGAGCATCCCGCCGAACACCGCCGCCACGAACAGGTCGCCGTAGCCCATCAGCGCCGAGCCGAAGGTCTCCGCCTGCAGGCGCGGCAGCCCGGCCACCGGATGGGCGGCGTTGAGCGCGTCGTTCGGCGCCTGCAGCAGGTCCGAGACCACGAGCGCCGTGTCGGCGGCCGCCATCGCCACGATCCCGGCCGCCAGCCAGCGCGGCGGCGTGATCGCGCCCAGCAGCGAGCCGAGCGCCACGCAGCTCAGCCCGGACAGCAGCGTCGCGGCCGCGTTCCCGGCGAACCCGTCGCGGTCTGCCCACGCAAGCGCGAACAGCGCGCCGGCCCAGAGCGCGCGGCGCGGCCGCGCCCCGCGCGAGAGCCAGCCGAGCGCCAGCGCGGCCAGCGGCGGCACGGCGAGGAGAGCGAGGTAGGTGAGGCCCTCCGCGCTCGCGCTTTCAGCCGCGCGCGCGATCGCCACGAACGCAACGATCGAGACGGGAAGCACGAGCGCCCAGCCACCGGCGCGAAGCCGCTGCAGCGGCACCCAGCGGACTCGCGTCGGGAGCGCCACCAGCGCGCCCTGGAAGACCGACAGGCAGGCGATCGACAACCAGAAGGGCATCGGTCGAACGACCTTAGAGCCTGTCTCGAGATGAGGGTGCGGTCGGGGCGTTCGTGCACCAAGCCGGGCGACGCGCGCCGGTGAAGCCCGTGCTGGGGGCACGGGCGAGGCGCTGCGGGGCGATCCGGCGCCGCGTCCACGGGCGCGTCCGGACGTGCACTCATCTCGAGACGGGCTCTTGGAGGGACGGCGGCGCGGGCGCGTAGCATTGTGCGCGCATGAACGCCTCCACGACGAAGGCCCCGGAGCCGGCCCACGCGCAGCCCCCGCCGATCCTCCATCTCTCCCAGATCGTGAGCGCGCCGCTGCGCGACGCCGACGGCGAGCGCCTCGGCAAGGTCGGCGATGTGATCGTCCGGCTCGGCGGCGCCGGCTACCCGCCGATCACCGGGCTGCTCGTGCAGGTGGCCGGCAAACGCTCGTTCCTCGGCGTGGAGCGCGTCTCTCACATCGGCGCCGACGGCGTCGTGCTGCGCAAGGCGAAGCTCGACCTGCGCCCGTTCGAGCGCCGGCCCGAGGAGGTGCTGCTCAAGCGCGACCTGCTCGACCGGCAGCTGATCAACGTCCAGGGCGCCCGGCTCGTGCGCGCGAACGAGATCGAGCTCGCGCTCATCGCCGGCTCCTGGCGGGTGGTCGGCGTCGACACCGGCCCGCGCGGCGGGCTGCGCCGGCTGCTGCCGAAGCCGCTGGGGGCGCACATCGGCACCGGCCAGTTCCTGGACTGGGCGGGCGTCGAGCCCTTCGTCGGCCACGTCCCGACCGTGCGCCTGCGCGTGCCTCACCCCAAGCTCGCCAAGCTCCACCCAGCCCAGATCGCCGACCTCGTCGAGGCGGCCTCGCGCCAGGAGGGCGAGGAGATCATCCAGGCCGTCGGTGACGACGACCGCGAGCTCGAGGCAGACGTGTTCGAGGAGCTCGACGACCACCACCAGCGCGAGTTCCTCGAGGACCGCCCGGACGAGCAGGTGGCGCAGATCCTCTCCCGCATGGCTCCGGACGACGCAGCCGACGTGCTCGGCGAGCTCGAGGACGAGCGCCGCGAGCCGATCATGGCGCTGCTGCCCGTCAGCCAGCGCGTCAAGGTGCGCGCGCTGCTCGGCTATGACCCCGCCGAGGCCGGCGGGCTGATGAGCCCGGATTTCGTGCTGCTGCCGGGATCGAGCACCGCCGAGCAGGCGCTCCGCGCGGTGCGCCACAGCCGCGTCGCGCCCGAGCTGCTGACGAGCGTGTTCGTGGACGGCGCGGAGGGCGCGCTCGAGGGCAGCGTGCCCGTGACCGCGCTGCTGCGCGCCGATCCCGAACGGCGGCTCGACGCCGAGCTCAAGCACGACGTTGCCTGCCTCTCCCCCGATGCGCCGTTCGATGAGGTCGCGCGGCTGATGGCGGACTACAACCTGACCTCGATCCCCGTCGTCGACGAGAGCAAGCACATGCTCGGGGTCGTGACCGTGGACGACGTGCTCGAGGCGATGCTCCCGCGCGGCTGGCGGCGGCGCTTCGGACTGCTCGGCGAGGACTGAACGGGCGTTTTCAGCCATCGCTTGGGGCCCGCCCGCCCAGCCAATAGACTCACCGCGATGAGCTCCGTAGGCGGACAGTTCGATGGCGGTCCGAGTACCGTCCGTCATGCGCCGTGTCCGGTCGGCCACCCGTGGCCGACCGCGGCTGCCTGCCCGTCTTAGCTCCCGCCGAGCGGTCATCTTCGCCATGCTCGGGCTGCTCGGCCCGGGTCTCATAGCGGCCAACGCCGGCAACGACGCGGGTGGCATCGCCACCTACTCCGCGGTCGGAGCGAAGTACGGGTACGACCTGCTGTGGACGATCGTGCTGATCACGATCTCGCTGGCGATCGTGCAAATGCTGGCGGCGCGCATGGGGGTGGTCACGGGCAAGGGGCTGGCGGAGCTCGTGCGCGAGGAGTACGGCATCCGCTGGTCGGTGTTCGCGACCACCGCCGTGCTCGTCGCCAACCTCGGCATCTGCATCTCTGACTTCGTCGGCGCCGGCGCGGCCCTCGGCCTCGCCCACATCCCCGTGCAGGTGACCGTGCCGATGATCGCGGTCGGCATCTGGCTGATCATCGTGCGCGGCTCCTACCGCAGCGCGGAGCGCATCTTTATCTGGTTCACGATTCCGTTCTTCGCCTACCCGATCGCAGCGATCCTCGCCCACCCCGACTGGGCCGAAGTCGGCAAGGCGATCGTGAAACCGACGATCCACGCATCGTCGGCCTACGTGATCCTGCTGATCGCGACGGTCGGCACCACGATCACCCCCTACATGCAGCTCTACCTCCAGTCGGCGACGGTCGAGCGAGGCGTTCGCGAGGAGGATCTCGGCCACGAGGAACACGAGGCCGTCGCCGGGTCGATCTTCGCGTGCGTGATCTCGGCGTTCATCGTGATCGCGACCGGCGCCACGCTCTACAAGCACGGCATACACGAAATCCAGTCGGCGGCGCAGGCCGCCGCCGCACTGAAACCGTTCGCCGGCCAGTTCGCCGAGACGCTCTTTGGGATCGGCCTTCTCGGGGCCAGCCTGCTGGCATGCGCGATCCTGCCGATCGCCACCTCCTACGTCGTCTCGGAGTCGCTCGGCTACGAGAAGGGGATCGGCAGGCGTCCCGGCGAGGCGCCCGTCTTCGTCGGCGTGATCACGGCGATGATCGCCGTCAGCGCGATCGTCGCCGTGATTCCCGGCATCCCGGTGATCTCACTGCTCGTCGGCGTCCAGGTCGTCAACGGCCTGCTGCTGCCGATCAACCTGCTCTTCATCTGGCTGCTGTCGCGCTCGCGCCGCGTGATGGGCGAGCACCGCAGCCGCGGCCTGCTAGATGCCGCCACCGGGGTCACCGTCGCGGTGCTCTCGTGCCTGTCGATCGTGCTCGTCGGCGTGACGGTCCTCGGCTGACACCCCGCGGGCGCGGCCGCCGGCGGCCGTCAGCCGCCCGAGACGAGCAGCGTCGCGCCGATCGCGCCCCCGAAGTCCCCGAGCGAGGCGACCTCGACGCGCGGCGGACGCGAGTCCTGGAAGAGGTGGGGGAGCATGGCGGCGGAGATGCGATCCGCCGCGGGCCTGCCCAGCCGCACGCCCAGGCCGCCGCCGAGGATCACGGCCTCGAGGTCGAGCAGGTTGATCGCCGAGGCGGTGGCCGCCGCGAGCGCCTGGATCGCGCGCTCGATCATCTGCTCGGCGAGCTTGTCGCCTTTGTCCAGCGCGCGCGACCAGACCCCGCTCGTGAGCCGGTCGCGTTCGTGGTGCTTCATGACCTTGAACAGATCGGTCTTCTCGCCCTTCTCGACCAACTCGCGCACGCGGATTTCCATCGCCGCGCGGCCGGCGTAGGCCTCCATGCAGCCACGCCGCCCACACGTGCAGCGCGCGCCGTCGAGCTTGATCACCATGTGGCCGATCTCCCCCGCGCCGCCGCGCCCGCGCCACGGCTTGCCGTCGAGGATCGAGCAGCCCCCGACCCCGGTCCCCCAGAAGACGCCGAGCATCGATCCGAACTCCTGCCCGGCGCCGAGCTGTGACTCGGCGACCGTCGCGACCTGCACGTCGTTGCCGAGCTCGACGGGCGGCCCGAGCAGCTCGGTGAGCCGTGCGGCGAGGGGGAACGTGCCTTCCCATCCGGGCAGGTTGCCCGCGCTCGTAACGGTGCCCTGCTCGACGACGCCGGGCGAGCCGACGCCGATGCCCTTCAGCGCGTCCACCTCCACGCCCGCTTCGGCGGCCGCCTCGCGCAGACCCTGCGCGATCGCCTGCGTCACGTCCTCGGGGCCGCCCTGGGTGGGGGTCGGACGGCGCCAGGAGCCCTTCACGTTGTGGTGGTCGTCAACCACCACTGCCTGGATCTTCGTGCCGCCCAGGTCGATGCCGCCGAAGCTCGCCACGGCGCCATGATCGCAGAGCGATCACACGGCGAAGGCCGAGGTCCTGCCGGCTAGCCGGCTTTGGTGCTCTTGGCGTCGGAGATCGCCGAGGAGGTCGGCTTGAAGGCGATCTTCGGGGCGGGGATCGCGCCGATCCGCCCGACGAGCTGCGACCACTGCAGCGAGCTGAGCACGGTCGTCGTGACGACGGGCGCCGCCGCGGTCTTGCCCTTGCCCGCGGAGTGCGCCACACCAGAGGCGCCCGCGAGCGGCGCGGCCGGGGGTCCGGAAGATCAGCTCGAGGCGGTTCCAGTGCGAGGAGACGGCCTTCGTCTGCGGCGAGGCCGGGTAATGCATGAGGCTGAGGATTTCGTGCGGCACGAATTCGCTCGGCAGGGTCAGCAGCGCCCGGATCGTGAGGTCGGTGATCGTGCCCGGACCCTGGTGATGGGTCAGCGCAACGCCGTTGATGGCGGTGATGTCGACCGCGTCGCCACGCGAGTGGGGCGAGGCGACGCCCGCGCTCGTGAACTGGCTCTGCCCGCAGCGCAGCGCGCCGACGGTGGGCCTCAGGCCGCTGCGCGAGAGGAACGCGAGCACCGCGAGCACGCGGTGGTCGACCGCGCCGGAGGCGACGTCGCCGCGCGCGCAGCCGCGTGATCGTGATGCCGGGGTCCGAGAGGACCGTGCGCTCGAGTTCCTGGCGGGAGAGCAGGAACACGTCGCCGGCGGTCGCCCCGAGCAGCGCGTTCTGCGCCCGGGCGCCCTGCGGGTGCAGCGCCTTCTGGAGCTCGGCCCAGTTGGACAGCACCGGCCCGGGGTCGATGTAGGCGCCGTCGCCGGCCGGACGGATGGCGAAGCGCAGGTGACCCGCCTGCCCGCCACGGGAGACGAGCACCTTGCCGAGCACGGTGCCGCTCGGCACGACCGACCCGGCGCGCAGCGGCAGCCGCTGCGCGGCCTTCGCGCGCGCGGCGCGGCGTGCGCTCGCGGCGACGGCCGAAGCCTTTGCGTCCGGGTTGCCGGGGTGCGCGTAGAGGCGCTGGCGGTTCATCCCGGCCGGGACGTCTTCCGAGCTCGCAAGTTCGGCGCGGCCGCCGCCCGAGCCGTGGTTCTGCGGCGCCGGCGTCTTGACCTGCAGCGTCACGGGCGCCTGGCTGCCGGCGGTGGCGGCCTTCGACGGGGCTGGGTCGTGGGTGCTCGCGGCCTGGACGACCGGCGAGGTGCCCTTCGTGCTCGCCGGCTTCTCGCGCGTGTAGCTCGGCGCGACGCTGCCGAGGCCGGCGTAGGTGAACACGTCGCCGTAGACGTCGCGAAGAATGATGAAGTGGCCGAGGCGGCGGCTGTTGCCGATCTGCAGGACGCGGCCGTCGTGGACCGCGACCACCGAGGCGCGGGGACCCGCCGTGAGATCGACGACCTGCATCTTCGGGGCCGGCTGCGCGCGGGCGGCCGCAGCGGCCGCGGCGGCGGGAGAGACGGCCGAGCCGGTTCCGGGGGCGTTCGTCGCAGGGGTTTTGGGCTTGGCAGCAGCCGCGCTTGCGGTGGCGCTGCCGGGCGCCGCTTCGGCGTGCGCGGCGCTCCATTCCAGCGAGCCGCCGTCACCGGCGGACGGCCGTCCACCAGCACCGGTCAGTGTGGCGATCACGGGCTTCGGGTAGGTCGAGATCAGCTTCGCCCGCAGCATCACCGAGTCGACGTATTCTTCGGAGTGGTTGTAGGCGAGGATCGCTCGGCGCAGGTTGGTCGCGGCGCCGGCGGCGCGCAGGTAGCGGGCGGCGGCGAACACCGCGTCGACGGGGTTGTAGGGGTCGGCGTAGCCGGCTTCGAGCGCGTCTACCCCGTAGGACTGCCAGGTTTCGGGCATGAACTGCATCCAGCCGACCGCGCCGGCGCTGGACACCGACTGGTCGGCGCCGTAGTCGGTCTCGATTTCGTTGATCCCGGCGAGGATCTGCCACGGCACGCCGTACTGGACGGCGGCGGCCTTGTAGATCGGAAGCATGAACAGCGGCACGCGGTAGAACGCGAGCGCCTGCGTCGAGGCCTGCGAGGAGGCGAGAACCGCGGCCAGCGCGCCGGCCTTGGCGACGGCCTGCGGCGAGCCTTCGACGTTGTTGGGTCCGTTGCCCTTGCCCTTGCCCTTGCCGGTGGGGCTGCTGCTGGCGGGGCTGCTCTTGGCGCCCCCCGATGTTTTCTGGCGCCGTTGCACCGTCACCGCGGGCGCTTCCTGTTTGGGCGCAGGCGGCTGCGGAGTGGTAGTCGTTCCCGTGGAGGGCGTGGACGGCGCGGGCGTCGTGGTGGTGTTGTCGGTCGCCGTGGCCGGCGAGGAAGCTTCGCCCGGGACTTCGGGCGCGGTCACTTCCGGCGTGGTCGGGACTTCGCCGATGTTGGACGCGAGCGCCTCGCTGGTGACCGCGGGTGCACCGAGCGCGACGGCCGTGACGCCGCCTCCCGCAAGGGTCCCCAGAACAGCACGAAGAGCTCTGCGGCGAGCTCTGGTGGGCGGCGTCATGCCTCGGTCTCGTTCATCTGCGGGTCGTCCATTGGTGTGGTCGGCGCACCGGATCCACGTCACTGGATACGCCCACCGGGAGTCATATCGGCAGAGCACCAAGAATCCGTAAAGGATTCGTAATCGCCCTGGCAACGTTTTTCCTGGCCCTCTCGCGCCGAAAGTATGCGCTATCAGCGCGACTTGTGTAGCCAGTACCCGTTCTTGGGCGCAAGCTTGCGAACTCCTTCACCGCGTCGGGCGGCACGTGGCTCCGCTACCCTTCGCCGCGTGGAAACGCTCGACTCGCTCATCCAGGTCGTCCTCGCTGTGGTCGTCGTGTTCCTTGTCCTGATGCATTCGGGCAAGGATTCCGGACTCTCCGGCGCCTTCGGCGTCGGCAGCGGCCAGGGCCCGCTCGGCGGCGGCTCGATGGTCGAGCGCAACCTCAATCGCTGGACGGTCGTGTTCGCGGTGCTGTTCTTCGTGAACGCGATCATCCTCCTGAAGCGTCCGTGGGCGTAGGGCCCGACCGCCTCCAGCGAGATCCAGGATCATCAGCGCCTCGGCGCGCAGCTCGGCGTCCAGCTCGCGGTAGTCGCTCTCGGACAGCTTGCCGGTCCGGTAGTCGAGCTCTGCGTCGCGGATCTCGCGGTACTTGACCTCGCGCGCGATCTCCAGCCGCTCGCGTTCGGCGGCCCGCCCGCCCCCGTGCGCCGCTGCCTCCGCCTCGGCGCCGGGCTGCGCCTCGCCGGCTGCCCGGCGCTCTGCGGCGTCGCGCAGCGGCTTGCTCACGACGAACACGATCGCCGCCAGCAGGCCCAGCGTGCAGAAGGTGATCAGTACGGCCGAGGCGCTCATCTGCGCTCAGCGGCGCGCCCTCAGGCGCGGACCAGCCGCCGCGGTATGCGCGCCCGGGCGGCGACGCGCGCGCGTACCGTGCTGGGTGCGGGCCACACGGCGATGACGCCGCCGATGAAGACGATCAGGCCGCCGACCCAGATCCACATCACCAGCGGCGAGACGATGAAATGGAAGTTCGCCGGGCGGCGGGCTCTTCAGGTACTGCCTGGCCAAGTAGAGCAACGCGACCGGCGCCTCTTCGGGGCTCAGCGTGCGGTTCCCCGCATCTACGATCCGCTTCAGCTCGGGAGCTTCGATTTCCGGCGAGATCGCGCTCCAGACGTCGCGCGTGACGCCGGCGTTGATCGCGACGTGGCTCACCGCCTGTCCGCCGATCAGGCTGCCGACCGTGCCCTGTTCGGGTTCCTGGGAGGCGTAGTAGCCCTGGCTCGGGTTCAGCGTGGCGACGTGGTGCCCGTTCTTGGTGACGTCCACTTCGGCGCCCAGCCCGAGCGTCGAGCCCGTGTGCGCGCGGTCGTACTTCGGCGTGATCGACGCGGTCGGCCGGACGTAGCGGACCCTGTAGGCGCCCACGCGCGTGGACTGGCCCGGGCGCAGCTGCAGCTCGGTCGCGTGCTGGAAGGAGGAGGAGGCGGCGACGCCGATGAACAGCACGGCGATCCCGAGGTGCACGATGTAGCCGCCGTAGCGGCGGCGGTTGCGCCGCACGAGCGCGAGCAGCGCGGCCGGGACGGACTCGCCCGACATCGCGCGCCGCGCGCGGGTGCCCCGGACGAACTCCTGCCCGATGCTTGCGAACACGAACGCCGCGCAGCAGAACATCGCCACCGCCAGCGGCTTGTGACCGAGGCCGGCGATCAGAAGCACCGCGAGCGTGATCAGGGCCGCCAGCACAGGCTTCAGGAAGTTCCGCCGCGCGTTGGCAAGCGTCGCGCGGCGCCATGCGATCACCGGCCCGATCCCGCTCAGCAGCACGAGCACGAGGGCCAGCGGCACCGTGTAGCGGTCGAACCACGGCGGCCCGACAGAGGATTCCTTGCCGGTCAGCGCCTCGGAGATCAGCGGGAAGTACGTACCCCAGAAGATCACGAAGCAGAGCCCGACGAGCACGATGTTGTTGAACAGGAACATCGATTCGCGCGAGAGCAGCGAATCCAGCCGATGCTCGGAGCGCAGCATCTCGCGCCGGCTCACCACGAGGTAGATCGAGCCGCCGATGAGCACCGCGATCAAGCACACGAAGGGCACCCCGAGGGTGGCGCCGCCAAATGCGTGGATCGAGTTCAGGACGCCGCTGCGGACAAGGAACGTGCCCATGATCGCGAGCGTGCCCGTGGCGAGCACGAGCGACACGTTCCAGACCTTCAGCATCCCGCGTTTCTCCTGGATCATCAGCGAGTGCAGGAAGGCGGTCGCGGTCAGCCACGGCATCAGCGACGCGTTCTCGACCGCATCCCATCCCCAGTAGCCGCCCCACCCGAGCTCCGAGTAGGACCAGCGCGCGCCGAGCAGGATGCCCAACCCGAGGAACAGCCAGCCGGCGAAGGCGAAGCGGCGGATCGATTTGATCCACTCCGCGTCCACCCGCCTGGCAAGCAGGGCCCCGACCCCGAACGCCAGCGGGATCGTGCAGAGCGTGTACCCCGAGTACAGCATCGGGGGGTGGATCATCATCGTCGGGAAGCGCAGCAGCGGGTCGAGCCCGGCCCCTTCGGGCGGCGCCGGGTTGGTGGTCGCGAACGGGTTCGCGTAGAAGATCATCAGCGAGACGAAGAAGCCGCCGAAGCCGAGCAGCACGGCGGTCGCGTAGCTCGCCACGTCGCGCATGCGGTTGCGCGTCAGGAACAGCGCGGCGCTCGACCACAGCGAGAGCAGCCACGCCCACAGCAGCAGCGAGCCTTCCTGCGAGGACCACACCGCGGCGGCGCGGTAGAACAGCGGCGTCGTGCGGCTCGAGGTGTCCGCAACGGTGTTGAAGGCGAAGTCGTTGCGCAGGAACGCGAGCTCGAGCACGAGGAAGGCGACGGTGAGGATGCCCGCGAGCGCGTAGACCGAGCGCCGGCCCGACTCCGAGAACTCCGGGCGTCCGGCGCGCACGCCGTAGAGCGAGGCGACGATCCCGTAGACGCAGATGCCGAGCGCGAGCAGCAGGCAGGCGAAGCCGAGTCCCGCCATCAGCTCACCGTCGCCTCTCGCAGCGGATCGGGACGCCCGCGCCGGGCGCTTGTTCGCTCGCCGCGCGCACTCAGGAGCTCTGCTGCTCGCTCGGCGGCGCGGTCTTGAACTTCGAGGGGCACTTCGTGATCAGCGCTGTTGCGTTCCCCGACGTAGCTGCCGCCCTGCTTCTCGACCGTCACGATCACCTCGCGGCCTTCGCGGAAGGGGTCCGGCACCGTCCCGGTGTAGGCGAGCGGGACCGCTGTCGAGCCGCCGCGGTCGCGCACGGCGAAATCGAGCACCTCGCCGTCGTGGCGGACGCTGCCCTTCGCCACCGTGCCGGTCAGCAGGTAGGTGCGCCCGGGCTGGGCGGAGCGAAGCAGCTGGCTCGGGGTCAGCGCCGGGCTGGCGGCGCTGAAGCTCGTGTAGATGAGCGCGGTGGCCAATACCACGGCTGCGCTGAGCGCCACGACCAGCCGCACCTTTCGCTTCCGCGCCGGGTTCACGAGTCGATTATCTCAAAACCCCCCATCCACCTGGGGAGCCTCCCCCGCGACCGCCTGTCGCGGGGTTTCGAGCAGCCCCGACAGGAAACAAAGGTTGCACCGCGAAACCTTTTTGCGTGTGCGACGTCCTATTGAGAGAGGACCGATGAGACCAAGGCTTCTGCACCCCCTCCGCGAGCGCGACGGCAACCGCCGCCGCCGCGACGATCACCGCCCGCCCAGGGCGGCCCCTACCGGCACCGAGGCGGCTGCGGCCGCCGAACCAGCCCCCGGCCGGCGTGCGGCCGGCGGCTGCGACCCGGCCGTGGACCGCGTCCGCGAGGCCGGCGGCCCGATGGACACCGCGCTGTACACGTGCGGCTGCGGCTACCTGTTCAGCGCCGCCGTATCGACGACGGTCTGCTGCCCCCATTGCGGGACCGACCAGGCCTGGTAGGCAAATAGAGCTGCCCGGGGCAGGTGTAACCTCCCTGCCGTGCTGCGGCGGTGGGGGATCCGGATCGGGACGTCGCTCGTCGCGATCGCGGCGGGCCTTCTGATCTGCTCGGCCGCCCTCAGCGACTTCTCCATCAACGCCGGGGGCCTGCTGGAGGCGACGCTCCTCTTCTGGGTCGTCCACATTGTCGTGTCGTTCATCGCGCTCAGGGTGCTGATCCGCCAGCCGTCGGTCGCGATGGCGGGGCTGCTAGCGCTCGCATCGACCGTCGTCGCCCTCGTGATCGTCGCGCTGATCGTCCCCGGTCTGAACGCGCACGGGGTCGGGACCTTCGTCGTGGCCACGATCATCATCTGGGTCGCGACGGTGATCGGCGACTTCGCCGCCCGCTCGATGATCCGCGACCGCCGCGAGGCGCGGCGCGCGGGCTGAGCGGGCGGGCTGCCGCGGTTTACGCCTAGGACGCCGGGCGCCCGAACAGCCCGGGGATGCCGCTGATCGCCCGCGAGATCACCATCTGCTGGATCTCGGCGGTGCCCTCGAAGATGTCGTAGATCTTCGCGTCGCGGTGCCAGCGCTCGACGGGGTACTCGCGCGTGTAGCCGTTGCCGCCGAGGATCTGGATCGCGCGCTCGGTCACCCACACGGCGACCTCGCCGGCCTTGAGCTTGCTCATCGAGCCCTCGGCGTTGTTGAAGGGGACCTGGTTGCGGCCCATCCAGGAGGCGCGCCAGACGAGCAGCCGGGAGGCGTCGATCTCGAGCTTCATGCGAGCGAGCGTGAACGCGATCGCCTGGTTGTCGATGATCTGACGGCCGAACTGCTCGCGCTCCTTGGCGTACTGCAGGGAGTACTCATAGGCGGCCCGTGCGATCCCGAGCGCCTGGGCGCCCACCGTCGGGCGCGAGGCCTCGAAGGTCGCCATCGCGGCCTGCGCGTTGCCCTTCTTGCCCTCGCGGACCCGCGCCAGGCGCTCGTCGAGCTTCTCCTTGCCGCCGAGCACGTAGCCCGCCGGGATGCGACAGTCGTCGAGGTGGACGTCGGCTGTGTGCGAGGCGCGCAGGCCGTGCTTTTTGACCTTCGCGCCCTGCTCGATGCCCTTGGCTTCGCTCATCGGGATCACGAACGCGGCATGACCTTTGGAGCCCAGCTCGCGGTCGACCGAGGCGATCACGACGTGCACGTCTGAGATGCCGCCATTCGTCGCCCATGCCTTCTGGCCGTTGAGCACCCACTCGCCGGCGGCCTCGTCGAACTTCGCGCTCGTGCGCACACCGGAGACGTCGGAGCCGGCGTTCGGCTCCGAGGCGCAGAACGCGGCGACCTTGACGTCCTCCGGGGTACCGAAGCACCGAGGGATCCATTCGCCGATCTGCTCGTTCGAGCCCTGCCCGAAGATCGCGGCCACCGCGAGCGCGGTGCCCATGATCGACATACCGATGCCGGCGTCGCCCCAGAACAGCTCCTCGTTGACGATCGGCAGCCCGAGCCCGGAGGGGTCGGCGAAGAACTGCGCCATGCCTTCGAAGCCGTAGAGGCCGATCTTGGCGGCCTCCTGGATGATCGGCCAGGGCGTTTCCTCCTTCTCGTCCCACTCGTGCGCGGCCGGGCGCACGACGTCCGCGGCGAAGCCGTGCACCCAGTCGCGGATGTCCTTCTGGTCCTGGGTCAGGTGGAGGGAGAAACCCTGCTCGGCCCCGGCGCCCTCCGTGATCGACTCGACGGCCGCGGCGGCCTCGTCGCTGGAAACGGTCGTGGGGGCTGACATCGGCGGGGGTCTCCTTTTGCTGGCGTTGGGCGCCCCGGTATGAGGAAACGGGGCGCGCATGAAGGACAGGCTGCCTCCATGGTACCCGAAAGCGAACCGTTTTTGTCAACGAATTGGACATTACGCGCCTTCCGTGTCCAATCGCAGGGAAGGTCATGGAAATCCGATCAGCTTTCCGCTACTTTCCAGATCGGCTCTACAAAGCCGATATTTACCCTGTTTCTCACAAAGAAAGTGATGATACCCTTGCGATCAGCCGCCGCCACCGCCGTCCTCCTCGCCCTCGCCGCGCTCGGCCTCACGGCCTGTGGCTCGTCCTCGGGCGGTGGCAGCAAGCAGGTCGCGCTCGTCGCCTACTCGACGCCGCAGAGCGCCTACGAAAAGCTCACGAAAGCGTTCGAGGCGACCTCTGCCGGCAAGGAAGTGACGTTCAGCCAGTCCTTCGGCCCATCCGGTGAACAGAGCCGCGCGGTCGCCAACGGCCAGCACGCCGACCTCGTCAACTTCTCGCTGGAACCCGACGTCGAACGACTCGTCAAGAGCGGCATGGTGCAGTCGAGCTGGAACCAGACGCCGACCAAGGGCATGGTCACCAACTCCGTCGACGTGATCATCGTGCGCAAGGGCAACCCCAAGCACATCACCGGCTGGTCGGACCTCGTCAAGCCGGGCGTCCAGGTGCTGACGCCGAACCCGTTCACCTCGGGCGCCGCGCGCTGGAACGTCGTCGGGGCCTACGGCGCCCAGCTGAAGGAAGGCAAGACCGAGGCGCAGGCCGAGGAATACGTCAAGCAGCTGTTCCACAACACCGTCAGCCAGGACAGCTCCGCGCGCAACGCGCTGCAGACCTTCCTGGCCGGGCGCGGCGACGCGCTGCTCGACTACGAGACCGAGGCGATCGCCGACATGAAGAAGGGCGCGCCGATCGAATACATCATCCCCGGCAACACGATCCAGATCGAAAACCCGCTGGCCGTCGTCGGCTCCAGCGAAAGCGCGAAGAAGTTCGCCGAATACCTCGTCACGCCGGCCGCGCAGCAGATCTGGGCCGAACAGGGCTACCGCCCCGTGATCAAGGGCGTGCCGGCCGCATCCCAGTTCAAGAACCCGCCCGGCCTCTTCACGATCGCCTACCTCGGCGGGTGGAAGACGGTCAACAAGAAGTTCTTCGAAAAGGAAACCGGCCTGGTCACGAAGATCGAGGAATCCCTTGGCGTCTCAACCAGCAAGTAGCACCGCGGCGCTCGCTGCCCCGCGCCGGCGCCGCTCAGGCGTCGGGCGGGGAGCGACCGGGGTGCTCGGACGCGGGCTGCTGGTCCTCTACCTGAGCATCCTGGTGCTGCTGCCGATGGCTGCGCTGACGGCGAAGGCGTTCGACGGCGGCACCCACGCGTTCTGGAAAGAGATCTCGAACCCGGAGGCCTGGGCCGCGATCAAGCTGACGCTGATCGCCTCGGTGATCGTCGTGCTGATCAACGCGGTGTTCGGGACGATCATCGCCTGGGTGCTCGTGCGCGACAGCTTCCCCGGAAAGGGGATCGTCAACGCGATCATCGACCTGCCGTTCGCACTGCCGACGATCGTCGCCGGCCTGGTGCTGCTCGCGCTCTACGGCAAGAGCAGCCCGATCGGCATCAACGTGACCTTCACGCGCGCGGCGGTGGTGCTGGCGCTGCTGTTCGTGACGCTGCCGTTCGTCGTGCGCTCGGTGCAACCGGTGATGATCGACCTCGACCGCTCGATGGAGGAAGCCGCCTCCTCGCTCGGCGCGAGCAACCCCACGGTGCTGCGCCGGATCGTCCTCCCCACCCTGCTGCCGGCGATCCTGTCGGGGGTCGCGCTGAGCTTCGCGCGGGCGATCGGCGAGTACGGCTCGCTGATCCTGATCACCGGCAACCTGCCGTTCAAGACGGAGGCGGGGTCCGTCTACATCTTCGGCCAGATCCAGAACGAAAACCTGGCCGCGGCCGCGGCCGTGTCGGTCCTGCTGCTGGCGATCGCGCTGCTGGTGCTGGCCGTCCTGAACCTGCTCCAGCGGCGGTGGTCGCGCCATGTCCTCTAGCGGCGGCACGCTCACCGTCGGCGCCGAGCAGGGTGCCGGCCTGACCCGCGGCCGGCACGGGCGGGCTCCGGAGAAGGCCGCGAAAGCCGGCTCCTCGCGCGGCAGCCGGATCGTGCTGCGCACGATCGCCCTCGGCTACCTGGCCGTGCTGCTCGGCGCTCCGCTCGCGATGATCTTCTACCGCACCTTCGAACACGGGCTCGCGCCCGTCTGGGACGCGGTCACGGCCCCCAACGCGCTCCACGCGATGTGGCTGTCGCTGGAGATCGTGCTGATCGTGGTGCCGCTGAACACGGTCTTCGGGATCGGCGCCGCGATCCTCCTGGAGCGCGGCCGGATGCCCGCCAAGACGCTGTTCGGCCTGCTGATCGACATGCCGTTCGCGATCTCGCCGATCGTGGTCGGCCTCGCGCTCGTGCTCGTCTACGGGCGCGTCGGCTGGTTCGGCAACGAACTCGCCGCACAGGGGATCAACATCATCTTCTCCGTGCCGGGCATGGTGATGGCGACGCTGCTCGTCACGCTGCCGTTCGTCGTGCGCGAGACGATCCCGGTGCTGCGCGAGATGGGCACCGACTCCGAGCAGGCCGCCGAGACGCTCGGGCGCGAGCCCCTGGCAGACCTTCTGGCGGATCACCCTGCCCGGCATCCGCTGGGGCGTCGGCTACGGCGTCGTGCTGACGACAGCTCGCGCGCTCGGCGAGTTCGGCGCGGTCAGCATCGTCTCCGGGCGCATCGAGGGCCAGACCCAGACGCTGCCGCTCTACGTGCAGGACCGCTTCGAGAACTTCGACACGACCGGCGCCTACACGGCAGCCGTGATGCTCGCCCTGCTGGCGCTGTTGACGCTGCTGGCGATGAACCTGCTCGCGCGGCGAGCCAACAAGAAGGAAGGCCACTGATGGCGATCCAGGTCCGCGACGTCAACAAGCAGCTTCGGCGAGTTCCAGGCGCTCGAGCGACGTCAGCATCGACGTCACCGACGGCGCGCTGACGGCGCTGCTCGGCCCGAGCGGCAGCGGCAAGTCGACGCTGCTGCGCATCATCGCCGGGCTCGAGACGCCCGGACACCGGCGCCGTGCGTGATCGACGGCGAGGACGTCACGGCCTCCCCCGCGCGCGAGCGCGGCATCGGCTTCGTCTTCCAGCACTACGCGCCGTTCAAGCACATGACAGTGCACGACAACGTCGGCTTCGGGCTGAGCGTCCGGAAACGCCCCAAGCAGGAGATCCGCGACCGCGTCGACGAGCTGCTCGCGCTCGTGCGTCTGGACGGGCTCGCCGACCGCTACCCCTCCCAGCTCTCCGGCGGCCAGCAGCAGCGCATGGCGCTCGCCCGCGCGCTCGCCGTCCAGCCGCAGGTGCTGCTGCTCGACGAGCCCTTCGGCGCGCTCGACGCCCAGGTCCGCGCCGAGCTGCGCGAGTGGCTGCGGCGCCTGCACGAGGAGATCGACGTGACGACGATCTTCGTCACGCACGACCAGGAGGAGGCGATGGAGGTCGCCGAGCAGATCGTCGTCATGAACCACGGCCGCATCGAGCAGGCCGGCACGCCGCGCGAGCTCTACGAGGCGCCGGCGAACGAGTTCGTGATGTCGTTCATCGGCCCGGTCAACCGCCTCGGCGACGCGTTCCTGCGCCCCCACGACATCCAACTCCTCTCCGATCCGGACGGCGAGCGGCGAGGAGGCGCTCGTCGAGCGCGTCGTGCACCTCGGCTTCGAGGTCCGCGTCGAGCTGAAGCTCGGCGACGGCCGCGAGCTGTGGGCGCAGGTCACACGCGAGACCGCGCAGCAGCTCGAGCTGCAGGAGGGCCAGATCCTCGCGCTGCGCCTGCCGCAGCCGCGCGTGTTCGAGCCGCAGCCTGGTTGAAGCGGGCCGACGGATAAGCCAAGCGCGGCAGGTACTCGGCAAGCGAGGACGCCCGCCCCCGCCCTGCCGCGCCGCGCAGCGGCACATAGGCCAAGCGAGGCAAGGACGCAGCGAGCGAAATGTGCTCAGCACATGAGCGAGCGAGGACGCCGCCTCGCGCCGGCATAAGTGCCGCTAGCGGGGCTCCCAGGCGGCGTCGGCCTTGGTCAGCGCCGCCACCTCTTTGGGCAGGCGCCCTTCCGCCACGTCGGCGACGGTCGTCTCCTCGAGCACTTTGCGCAGGTTGGCGCGCAGCGCGATCCAGACCTGCTGCAGCGCCTCGGCGGAGCCGGTGTATTCGATCTCCTCGGGGCGCTGGCCGCGGACGCCGACCAGCGGGCCCTCGACAGCGCGGATCACGTGCGCCAGGTCGAGCTCCTCGGCGGGCCGGGCGAGCCAGTAGCCGCCCTCGGGTCCGCTCTGGCTGCGCACCACGCCGGAGGAGCGCAGCTGGGTGAGGATGTTCTCCAGGAAGGAGACAGGGATCGACTGCGCCTGGGCGATGTCGTCGACCTTGCGCGGGGCTGCCTGGCTGCTGCCGGCGAGCTCCACGACGGCGCGCACGGCGTAGTCGGCCTTGGCGGTCACGTGCATTGCGCCTGATTTTCACAAATCCGAGCGGGGAACGGGCGAGCGGATCGAATCTTGCGGAGTTAGGCGACCCTAATATCTGTGATAACTTGCGCGCCGAGCCATCCCGACCTCTGCGCTCGGATTTACCGGATGCGCCCCCCAAGATCCTGACGACCCCCCCACGCTCCTGCGCCTGGCGCTGGCCTGCCTCGCCGCCGCGGCCGTGCTCGCGCTCGCGGCCTGCGGCAGCTCGAAGAGCGGCGCGGACACGCTGACGCTCTACAACGGCCAGCACGAACAGACGACCGCGCTGCTCGTGCGCGACTTCGAAAAGCAGACGGGCATCAAAGTGAAGATCCGCTCGGCGGACGAGGCGACGCTCGCCAACCAGATCATCCAGGAGGGCTCGAACTCGCCCGCCGACGTCTTCTACACCGAGAACTCGCCCGCGCTCGAAGACGCTCGGCGGGAAGGGCCGTCTGGCCCCGGTCGAAGGCGCGACGCTCGCGGCCGTGCCGAAGCGCCGACAGCTCCCAGCGCGGCGACTGGGTCGGCGTCTCGGCGCGGGTCTCGGAGATCGTCTACAACACCGCCAAGATGAAGGGCCGCCGGCTGCCTGGGTCGCTGATCGAGCTGGCCGAGCCGAGTTTCAAGGGCATGGTGGGCTTCGCGCCGTCCGAGACCGACTTCCAGCCGCTGGTCACGGCGATCCTGAAGCTGAAAGGCCGGGCGGCGGCCAAGGCGTGGCTCGAAGGGATGAAGGAAAACGGGCGGGTGTACCCGGACAACGAGACGGTCGTCGCGCAGGTCAACAACGGCGAGAGCGCCGTCGGGCCGATCAACCACTACTACTGGTACCGGCTGCGCCGGGAACAGGGCGAAGGCGGCATCCACTCGCGCCTGCTGCCGTACCCGCAGGGCGATCCCGGGAACCTGATCAACGTCTCCGGGGCGGCGGTTCTGCGTTCGAGCGCCAAGCAGGCCGACGCGCAGAAGCTGCTCGCCTACCTGGTCAGCGAAGGCGGGCAACGGGCGCTGGCAGGCAGCGACAGCTACGAGTACCCGCTGCGCCCGGGCGTCGCGCCACACCCCGGGCTGCCGCCGCTCTCGAGCTTCGGCACGAGCTCCCTGACGCCGGCCCAGCTCGGCGACGGCCACGAAGCGCTCGAACTCGAGCAGCAGGCCGGCCTCCTGTAAGGCGATGAGCAGCTACGTACCGACCGAGCAGCTCTCTGCGCGGATCGGCCATGCCTGGTCCGGGCGGCGGCGCTGGCCGCTCTTCAGCGTGGCCTGCGCCGTCCTTGCCGCCGGCCTCGTGCTGCTGCCGCTGGTCTTCCTGCTGATCCAGGCGCAGGAATCCGGTTGGGGCCACGTGCGGGCGCTGCTGTTCCGTCACACGGTCGCGGTGCTGCTCTGGAACACGCTGCGCCTGACCGTCGCGTGCACGGTGCTCTGCGCGATTCTGGGCGTCGGCGCCGCGTGGCTCGTGGAGCGCACGGACATCCCGCTGCGGCGCATGTGGGCGGTGCTGCTCGTGCTCCCGCTCGGCATCCCCGACTTCGTCGTCGGCTTCAGCTGGGTCTCGATCGCCCCCTCGCTCCACGGCTACCTCGCCGCCGTGATGATCATGACGCTCTCGCTCTACCCGCTCGTCTACATCCCGGTGGCGGCGGCGATGGCGAACGTCGACGCCGGGCTGAACGAGGCGGCCCGCAGCCTCGGCCTCTCAGCCTGGGGGGCGTTCCGCAAGGTCACGCTGCGACAGGTGTGGCCGGCCGTGCTCGGCGGCTGCCTGCTCGTCACGCTCGGCCTGCTCGCCGAGTACGGCGCCTTCGAGATCGTCCAGTTCCAGACGTTCACGGTGGAGATCTTCACCGAGTTCAAGCTCGGCTTCGACGCTGCCGCCGCTTGCACGCTCTCGCTCGTTCTGGTCGCGATCAGCGTCGCCGTGCTCACGGGCGAGCTCGCTCTCTCCGGCCGCGGACGGGCGTTCCGCACCGGCCCCGGCGCCAACCGCATGTCGTCTCCCGTCCGCCTCGGGCGCGCCCGCGTCCCTGCGTTCGCGGGGCTCGCAGCGCTCGCCGGCGTCGCCCTGGGAGTGCCGATCGCGACGATCGTCTACTGGCTCCTGCAGGGCGGCTCCTCGACCCTGCCCCAGACCTCGATCCTTCCCGCGCTCGGCCACACCGTCGCCTACAGCGCCGCGGCCGCGGCGATCGCGACGCTGCTCGCGGTACCCGTATGCACGCTGGCGCTGCGCCACCGCAACCGCCTCACGGTGCTGATCGAGCGGCTCTCCTACCTGCCGATGGCGCTCCCGGGCCTGGTGGTGGCGCTCGGGCTGGTCGCCTTCTCGGTGCGCTACGCCTTCTCGCTCTACCAAAGCTCATTCGAGCTGATCGTCGCCTACGCGATCCTGTTCCTGCCGCTCGCGGTCGTGGGCGTGCGCTCGGCGATGGCGCAGGCCTCGCCGCGGTTCGAGGAGCTCGGACGCTCACTCGGCCGCCGCCCCGCTGCGGTGTTCGCGCGCGTCACGCTGCCGCTGATCGCCCCCGGCCTCGGCGCCGCGTTCGCGCTCGTGTTCATCTCGAGCGCGACCGAGCTGACGGCGACGCTGCTGCTGCGCCCGACCGGCGTGGACACCCTCGCGACCCGCTTCTGGACCTACACGACCAGCTTCTCCTATGGGGCGGCCGCGCCCTACGCAGCGCTGATGGTCCTGATCTCAGCCGTGCCCGCGCTGCTCCTCAGCCGGCGCGTGCGCTCTGCCGGAAGGGGGCGGGCATGAGCAGCCTGGAGGTCGCCGGGCTCTGGAAGGGCTACGGCCGCCAGCCGGTGCTGCGCGGCGTGGACCTCGACGTGCCCGCCGGCTCGCTGACCGCGGTGCTCGGCCTCTCGGGCTGCGGCAAGACGACGCTGCTCCGCGTGATCGCGGGCTTCGAGCGCGCCGAGCGCGGCGAGATCAGCCTCGCGGGACGGACGCTCGATGACGGCCACAGCTACGTTCCGCCGGAGAAGCGCGGGATCGGCTACGTGCCCCAGGACGGGGCGCTGTTCCCGCACCTGGACGTGGCGGGCAACGTCGGCTTCGGGCTCACGCGGGCCGAGCGGCGCAGCGGCGAGACCGTCGGAGAGCTGCTCGAGATGGTGGGGATCGCGCACCTCTCGCGGCGGCTCCCCCATCAGCTCTCGGGCGGCGAGCAGCAGCGCGTGGCCCTCGCCCGCGCGCTCGCGCGGCGCCCGCTCGCGCTGCTGCTCGACGAGCCGTTCTCCTCGCTGGATGCCTCGATGCGCACGCACGTCCGCGAGGAAGTGCAGGCCCTGATCCGCGAGCAGGGCGTCACCACCGTCCTCGTCACCCACGATCAGGAGGAGGCGCTGTCGCTCGCAGACAGCGTCGCCGTGCTGCGCGACGGCAAGATCGTGCAGCAGGGCGCGCCCGCCGAGCTGTACGAGCACCCCGCCGACGAGCGGCTCGCGCGCTTCCTCGGCGCCGTGAACGTGCTGTATGCGAGCTTCCTCGGCGGGACCGCGCAGACCCCCCTCGGGCCGCTGCCCCTGAGCACCGCCGTCGCCGGCGACGGCGCGGGTGCGGTGATGCTGCGCCCCGAGCAGCTCGAGGTGCTGCCGCTCGACCGTGCCGGCGAGGAGGGCGTCGCGGGGCGCGTCGAGGAGTGCCGCTACTACGGTCACGACGCGCTGCTGCAGATCCGTGCGGGCGAGGGCGGGGAGCTGCTCGTCGCGCGCGTCGCGGGAGGCGATGCGCTCGCCGAGGGCACGCCCGTCCGTCTGCGGGCGCGCGGCGCAGTGACGCCACTGGGCTGACGCGGCGGGTACGGCCTCTAGCATCTTGCCATGCCCCGCTGGAGCTGGGACTTCGAGGATGAGCCGCGGCCCCGGACGGGGTCCAGGCCGCCCGGGCCGACCGGGCCGCCGCCCCCGCCGCGTCCCGACGTCGAGACGCCGGGGCCGACGCGTCGCGAAGCGCTCGTGCGGCGCCGGCGCGCCCTGGCCGGGATCGGACTGCTGGCGCTGCTCGCGATCGCCGTCGCGGCCGCCTCGGCCGGCTCCGGGCACAAGACGCCACACCCGAAGAGCACACAGACGGTCCACGCGGTCTCGCGGCCGCCCTCCGACCCCCAGCTCGACGAAGCGGCGGCGGTCCGCTCGGTGCTCGCCTACACCCCGTTCGTGAAAGAGGGCAGCGGCACCGCGAAGGAGGTCGCGCTCACCTTCGACGACGGGCCCGGCCCGTTCACCCCGCAGGTGCTGAGCGTACTGGAGCGCTACCACGTGCGCGCGACCTTCTTCGTGATCGGCAAGATGCTCCAGTACTTCAGCGCCTCGACGGTACGGGAGATCGAAGACGGGGACGTGATCGGCGATCACACCGAGACCCATCCGATGCTCGCGCACCTCTCCGCCCACGACCAGTACGAAGAGCTCTTCGAACAGTTGGCGCGCATCGAACTCCTCGGCGGCCGGCGCCCGACGCTGTTCCGCCCGCCCTACGGCTCGTTCGACGCGACCACGTTCCGCGAACTGAAGCGGCTGCACCTGTTGATGGTGCTGTGGTCGGTCGACACCGGCGACTACGCGCAGCCCGGTGTGCAGACGATCGTCCAGCGCGCGCTGGAAGGCGCCCACCCGGGAGGGATCATCCTGCTCCACGATGCCGGCGGGCAGCGCCAGCAGACGGTCGAAGCGCTGCCGCTGATCATCAAGGGGCTTCGCGAACGCGGCTATGAGCTCGTGACGATCCCCAAGCTGCTGGCCGACGATCCGCCCCCGCACGGCGAACCGATACCGCCGAACCTGAGCGGGGACTGACCCGTCCGGCGCCGGGGCGAGCGAGAGCTCTCGAACCAGCCTCAGGCCGCGCAGGGGCGGCAGGCCACGGGGCTCCTTCCGGCTGATAAGACGGAATCTCATCGCATGGCGCCGGAGTATCCTGCGATGCAATGGCCGCCGCACCGAGCCCGCGCTGAGGCGAGCGCGCGATGGACCTCGACGAGCGCCGCGCCAGGCGCGATGAGCGCCGCCGCGAGCTTCGCCGCCGCCGCGCCGCGGCGATCGGTGCCCTGATCCTCGTCGCTGCCGTCGTGGTCGCCGCCGTGGCCGCCGCCGGCAGCGGCTCCTCGAACGGCGACGCGAGCCGTACGACGCACACGACCACGAGCACGCCGAAGGCGCCCGGCGGCTCGCAGAAGACGGCGACGGACCCGAGCCGCGGCACCGCCGCCAGCGGGCCGACGGGGCCTCCCGGACAGGCAGCCGTGCCGCTGCTGATGTACCACGTGATCGCGGCCCCCCCGGCGGGCGCACCGTTCCCGGGCCTCTACGTCGAACCACAGCTGTTCGCGGAACAGATGCAAGCGCTCAAGCAGGCCGGCTGGCACGCCGTCACGCAGGACCAGCTCGAGGCCTACTGGCGCCACGGCGTCCCCCTCGGGCCGGGCAAACCGATCGTCCTGACCTTCGACAACGGCTATCAGTCGCAGTACACACAGGCACTGCCGGTCCTGCAGCGGCTGGGGTGGGTGGCGGTCGAGAACATCCAGCTCAGCGGGTTGCCCCCGTCACAGGGCGGGCTGCTCCAGCGCCAGATCAAAGGCCTCGTCTCCGCGGGGTGGGAGCTCGACACCCAGGGCTACAGCCACGCGGACCTGGTCACGCTCGACGAAAGCGAACTGCACTACCAGGTCACTGTCGCGCGCGAAACGGTCCGGCGCCGCTACGGCGTGCCTGTGAACTGGTTCTGCTACCCCTCCGGCCACTACGACTCGCGCGTGATCGCCGAGGTCAAGGCCGCCGGCTACACGGGCTCGACGACCGTCGTCCCCGGCTGGGGGCAGCCGAGCGGGGACCCGTATCGGCTGCCGCGTCTGCGGGTGCTCGGCGGGACGAGCCCGCAGGCGCTGCTCTCGGAGATCGCCGCGATCCGCGAAGACCCGCCGCCGCCCGCGTCTTACACCGGCGCCTGAGCGCCTCGGTTTTGGTTGAGCGGCGGGCCGGTCGGGTACGGGATCGACCGAGGGGACGCGCCGTCGGGCGGGTCTGGGAGAGCAGCAACACGACGGGGACCAGATGGCCGACGACCCACTCACGATTCACGCATACGAAGAGTCCGACCGCTACGTGCTCGTGCTGTCGGGGGAGCTCGACATGAGCGGCGTGCCCGCCTTCGAATACGCCGCGATCCGGCTCTGTGGGCTCGGCGCGGGCGAAGTCCTCGTCGACATCACCAAGATCGGCTTCATCGATTCCACCGGCCTCCGCGCGATCCTGACGGTGAAGGCCGCGTGCGAGGAGCGCGGCTGCCGCTTCTCGATGAGCCATGGCTCGGGGCAGGCCGAAAAGCTGTTCGAGCTGACCCGCCTGGTCGACCGCCTGCCCTTCCGCAAGAGCGGCGTCACGCGCCAGCGGCGCGAGATCGACCTCTTCCCCGAGACGGCCGGCGGCGAGGAGGGCGGCCCGGCCGCGCTCGCCTGAGGCTCAGGCGCGCCGGCGGGCGCGCTCGACCATCCTCGGGTCGATGTCCCCGGCGAGCTACCCGATCCGCTGGCGGGGCGAGACCGCGCGCAGCGCCACGCCGCCGCCGCACGGGACGTCGATCACCATCTCCCCCGCTTCCAGGCGTTCGATCGGAGCCATCGCGGCGTACAGCGGCCGCGCGTCGATCCCCCACACGGTGCGGCCGATCAGCCGCATCAGCCACGGCCGCTCGATGTAGAAGTCGTACGCCGCGCCGAACGGTCCGGCGCAGATGTTCGGCGTGGGCGTCACGGAGCAGAGCGGCGAACGGGTCTCGAACCCGCGACCTCAAGCTTGGGAAGCTTGCGCTCTACCAACTGAGCTATCGCCGCGCGTGGGGGTGGATTCTAGGCCGTAGCGGTTCCGCCCGGCGAATGCCCGCCGTCCTCGCCGGCCAGCAGGTTCAAAGCGTGCTTCAGCGGCTCCACGAGCTCATCGCCGATCTGCTCGATGCTGCGAGGGCTCCCGGGCAGGTTGACGATCAGCGTCCCCCCGCGCACCCCCGCGAGCGCGCGGGAGAGCATCCAGTTGCCGGTATGGGGTTGCGACGCGATCCGCATCGCCTCGCCGAGCCCATCCACCTCGACGTCGATGACCGCGCGCGTGGCCTCGGGGGTGACATCGCCCGCGGCGACGCCGGTGCCTCCGCTGGTGAGGATGAGGGCGCAGCCGCGCTCGTCCGCAAGGCTGCGCAGCAGTGCTGCGAGCTGCGCCCGGTCGTCGGAGACGATCTCGCTCGCCACGACCTCCAGCCCCAGCCTCTCCGCCAGGGCGAGGAGCAGCGGACCGCTCTCGTCCTCCCCGCGGCCCGCGGCCTTCGACGTCGACACGGTGACGACGGCGGCCCCCCGCAGCTCGCGGCGAGGAGCAACCGCGCTCGTCCGCATCGTCCTCGAGCCGGTAGTCGCTGCGCCCGCCGCTCTTCTCCAGGAGCACCACCTGCTCGATCTCGACGCCGCGCTCGATGCCCTTGACCATGTCGTAGACGGTGAGGGCGGCCACGGCGGCGGCGGTCATCGCCTCCATCTCCACGCCCGTGCCGGCGGTCGTGCGGGCCTCGGCGGTCAGCTCGACGAGCCCCTCGGCCGGCTCGACGCGGCCCTCCACGTCCACGTAGCTGAGCGCCAGCGGGTGCGCGAGCGGGATCAGAGCCGGGGTCTGCTTGGCCGCCTGAACGCCTGCGAGACGGGCGACCGCGAGCACCTCCCCCTTTGGACCGGAGCCGTCCCGGACCGCCTCGGCCGCGCCAACGGACATCCGCAAGCGTGCCCGCGCCCGCGCGACCCGGGTGCTCGCCGGCTTCTCCGAGACGTCGACCATCCGCGCGCGCCCGTGCTCGTCGAGATGGGTGAGACGGCCGCTCATGCGCGCTCCCGAGCTGCTTCCGGCGCAACCCCACCCACCCATCCCCCATCCTCCTCGCGCTTCCAGATCGGAGCCTGGGCCTTGATCTCGTCGATGGCGGCACGAGCCCCTGCAAACGCTTCGGTCGCGGTGCGGCGCGGAGACGGCGACGATCACGCTCGGCTCGCCCGAGCGCCACGCGGCCTACGCGATGCTCAGCCGCCGCCGCGCACAGCCCGTGCTCCTCCACGCAGGCGCGGAGGATCGACTCGATCTGCTCGCGCGCCATCTCGGCGTACGCCTCGTAGTCGAGCGCTGCGATCTCGCGCGTCACGCCCTGGAACACGACGATCGCCCCGGCACGGGGGTCGGCGACCAGCGACGTCAACCGGTCGGCGGACAACCCCTCCTCGATCACGGCGGCATGGATGGCGCCGGCCTGCGCGCCGCCGCTGACGGGAGGGATCAGCGCCAGCTCATCGCCCGCCTCCAGGACCGTCGCCGCTGCCGCGTACTCGCGGTTGACCGCGGTGGCGACCGGCATCCGCGTCGAGCAGCTCGCCGAGCGGCGCGTCCTGCTCGGCCAGCTCCTCGAGCGCGTCCGCCACCGTCGCGCCCGAGGGCAGGCGCAACTCGCGCGTGCCCGCGCCGGCCCGTTCGCGGAGCATCGCGAACAGGCGCACCTCCACGTCGATCTCCTCCACGGGACTCACGCGCGCGTCCACTCGCGCAGCGACTCGACCGCCACCCTGCTGCCCGCCGCCACGTGCGTCGCGTCGCTGGGGATCATCGCCAGCGCGTCGGCGCCGAGCATCGAGCTCAGCACATGCGAGCCCTGCGGTCCGGTCGGAGTCGCGTGCAGGCCGTCCTCGCGCATGCTCAGCCGGCAGCGGACGGCGTGGGCTCGGCCTGCCGGCTTCTCGTAGTCGCTCGTCGAGGATCGCCTCCTTGCGCTCGGGCTCCGGCGGGCGGCCGAGCATCGACCGCAGAGCCGGCCCGACGAGCAGCACGAACGTCACCATCGCCGAGACCGGGTTGCCCGGCAGCCCGAAGACGAGCGTGTCCTCGCGGCGGCCGAACCACGCCGGGCTGCCCGGCTTCAGCGCAAGTCCCCAGAACTCCTCGGTGACGCCCAGCTCGGCGAGGCTCGGGCGGACGTGGTCGTGGGCGCCGACCGAAACACCGCCGCAGACCACGGCGATGTCCACGCCCTCCAGCGCCTGCTCCGCCGCCTCGCGGGTCTCCTCGGCGTCGTCGCCGGCTCGCCCGGTGCGGACGACGTCCGCCCCGCCGCAGCAGGCGAGCGCCGAGATCGTGAGCGTGCTCGTGTCGCGGATCGCCCCCGCGCGCGGCGCCTCGTGCAGCTCGAGCAGCTCGTCGCCCGTCACGAGCACGGACAGGCGCGGCCGGCGCATGCAACGGATCAGCGAGCGCCCGAGCGAGGCGAGCACACCAAGCTCGGCCGGCCCGAGCACGGTTCCGCTGCGAAGCACCGTCTGGCCGGGCAGGACGTCCTCGCCCGCGCGGCGCACGTACCGCCCCGGCTCGGGCGCGTCCATCGCCTGGACGATCGCGCTGCCCGCCCGCTCTGACTCCTCGACGGTGAGCACGGCGTCGGCCCCGGCCGGCATCATCGCGCCGGTCGAGATGGCGACCGCCTGACCCTCGCCGACAGCCGCCGTGGCCGGGCTGCCGGCACGCGACTCGCCGACGAGGCGCAACGTCACCGGACTCCCGGGCCCGGCACCCGCGAGATCGGGCGCGCGGACGGCGAAGCCGTCCATCGCAGAGTTGTCGAACGCGGGCACCGGATGGGTGGCGACCACGTCCTCGCCGAGCACGCGGCCAAGGGCGGCGATGCCGAGGGCGACCGACTCGCCTGCCGGCTCAGTTGCCGCGGCGAGGATCGCCCTGCGAGCGTCCTCGACCTCCACGAGCCGTCGTCCCGCCATGTGCACAAGGGTAGATGGGACACTCAGGTGGTGGTTGAACAAGGTGTCCTGGCCGCCGTGCTCGCCGGTGGACCGGGGAGCCGGCTCGGCGCCGAGAAGGCGCTCGCCGAGGTCGCGGGACGTCCGCTCCTGTCCTACCCCGTCGCCGCCGCGCGGGCAGCCGGACTGGAGACGGTCCTCGTCGCGAAGCCCGGAACCGAGCTGCCGGAGCTGGGTGTCCCGGTGGTGCTCGAGCCGGAGCATCCGCGCCATCCGCTCTGCGGCGTGCTGGCCGCTCTCGACTGGCGAGCCGGCGGGGACGTGCTCGCACTCGCCGGCGACATGCCGTTCATGGCGCCGGCGCTGCTGCGCTGGATGGCCGCCCTCGAGGGAGCGGCCCTGCTCCGGATCGCCGATCGCTTGCAGCCACTTCCCGGCCGCTACGCGGCCATCTCGCGCGATCGCATCGCCGAAGCGATCGACATCGGCGAGCCGATGGCCGCCACCCTCGCGGCGCTGCGGGCGCGGCGCGTCGAGAGCGCGGACCTCGAACGCTTCGGCGAGCCCTCTCGCATGCTCTTCAACGTCAGCGAGCCGGTGGACCTGCGCTACGCCGAGCGGATGCTCGCGACGAGCGGCTAGGCGCCGCAGCGTTCGCGATTCCTGCCCGCCGGGGCGAGGTCGGTAACGTCGATCCATGCTCGACGCCCTGCAGAGGCCGATGCGCGACCTGAGGATCTCCGTGACCGACCGCTGCAACCTGCGCTGCCGCTACTGCATGCCGCGGGAGGTCTTCGGCCCGGATCACGCCTTTCTGCCGCGCGGCGAGCTGCTGAGCTTCGAGGAGATCACGCGCGTGGCCACTCTGAGCGCCGCGCACGGCGTCGACAGGATCCGCCTGACCGGCGGCGAGCCCCTGCTGAGGCGCGAGCTCCCGCGGCTGGTCGAGATGCTCGTCGCGGTCCCGGGAATCGACGAGCTGTCGCTGACGACCAACGGGCTCCTGCTCGCGCGGGGAGCCGCCGCGCTCGCCGCGGCCGGGCTCGACCGCGTCACCGTCAGCCTCGACGCGCTGAGACCCGAGACGCTGCGCGAGGTTGCCGACGCGCCGCTCGACGCGGCGCGGGTGCTGGCAGGCATCGACGCCGCCCTCGCCGCGGGGCTCGATCCCGTCAAGGTGAACATGGTCGTGCGCCGCGGGCTCAACGACGGCGAAGTGCCGGCGATGGCCGAGCGCTTCCGCGGCAGCGGATGCGTGCTGCGGTTCATCGAGTACATGGATGTCGGCACGACGAACGGGTGGGCGCCGGAGGATGTCGTTCCCGCCACCGAGATCCTCGAGCTGATCGGATCGCGGTGGCCGCTGGAGCCGCTCGCGCCGACTCGCCCGGGCGAGGTGGCGAGCCGTTATCGATACCGCGACGGCGGCGGTGAGATCGGCGTGATCCATGCCGTGACCGTTCCGTTCTGCCACGGCTGCACGCGTGCGCGCCTGTCAGCCGACGGCAAGTTGTTCACCTGCCTGTTCGCAGCGGAGGGTCGCGACCTGCGCGCGCCGCTGCGCGCCGGCGGCTCCGACCAGGAGCTGTCCGAGCTGATCGCCGGGGCGTGGTCGGGGCGGCGTGACCGGTACTCCGCGGAACGCGCGGCGCACCACGGGCCGGTGCCCGGGCGTATCGAGATGTCCTACATCGGGGGGTAGGCGCCTGAACAGGGGCGAACGCCCAAGAAGCGCAGGACGGCGATGAGCAGCGGGCGCCGCGTTCCGTCAGCGCCAGATGCGCTTCGAGATGACGCTGGTCGCCGCCACGACGAGTCCGATGATCAAGAGGCTGCTTGCCGCGGCGCCGGGACTCTCGCCGATGAGAAGCAAGCCGTAGGTCACGGCGAGGGCGAACGGCCACAAGACGAACAGCCATGGCGGTGTGTTGGCCTTTTGCCAGGCCTGGGCGACCCGTCGCATCGCGCCCGAAGTCTAGATCGCGAGGAGGGCGCCTGACAAATGCCTGACCACCGCCGCGCCTCACCTCAGCGAAGCGCCGGCAGGGCAGGAGCGCCCCGCCCGGCCAGCTTGATCGCGCCCAGCAGCACGGCGGAGGTGGCGACAAGCACAGCCGACAGCGCGAGCGCAGAGGGCAGGTTCGTCGCGAACTGGTCGTAGATCGCCAGCGGCGCCGTCTGGGTGACGCCCGCGAAGGAGCCGGCGAACATCAGGGTCGCCCCGAACTCGCCGAGGGCCCTCCCCCACGCCAGCGCGAGGCCGACCAGCAGGCCGGGCCGCGAGATCGGGAGCGCGACGCGCATGAGCGTGGCCGGCTCGCGCGCCCCGAGGTCGGCCGACGCCTCGAGCACGCTGCGCTCCAGCGCGCAGAACGACGCGTGGGCCTGGCGGATGTAGAACGGCGAGGAGACGAAGATCAGCGCGACGACCACACCGGCGGTCTGGAGCACCAGCTGGATGTGCAGAGATGACAGCGCGCCGCCGAGGATCCCCTGGGGCCCGAGCGCGGCCAGCAGGCCGATCCCGGCGACGGCGGGCGGCAGCACCAGCGGCAGCTCGATCACCGTCAACATCGCGTCGCGCCCGGGCAGGCGGCGGGTCGCCAGCAGCCACGCCGCCGGCGTGCCCACGAGGACGATCACGGCGATCGCGATCGTGGTCGTCTCGAGGCTCAGCAGCAGCGCTTCGCGCGCGGCCGGTTCGCCCAGTGCGGTGATCAGCCGCGAAACCGGGCTGTGGACGAAGATCGCGAGGATCGGGAGGGCGAGGAAGGTAAGGACCACGACGAGGCAGAGCGCGAGCATCGCTTCGAACGCCCGCGCCCGCACGCGCCGCTCACCCCGACGACGTCGGCGGCACCAGGAAGCCCGCCTTGCGCAGCTCGCTTCGGCCTTCGCCGTGGAGCAGGCCGTCGATGAATTCGCGCGCCTGCGTGGCGTGCGAGGTTCCGCTCACCACGGCGATCCCGTACGCGACGCCCGGCTCCAGCGCGGCGGGCAGCGCGATCGCTTCGAGCTTCCCGCCGGCGGCCTTCACGTCGGTGGCGTAGAGGAAGCCGGCGTCCACCGCGCCCTCGCTGAGCTTGCCCACGATTCCCGTGACGTCCGGCTCGCGGTCGCGGATGTTCTTCGTGATCTGCGCCTTCACTGCGGGCGGAAGGCGCCCCAGAACCGTTTCTGTGTAGGTGCCGACCGGGACCGTCGCCGTCCCGACCGCGATCGTCGTGCCCGGCTTCGCCAGATCGGCGATCGAGTGGATGTCCGAACCTGCGGGAACCGCCAGCACCAGCCTGTTGCCCGCGAACACGACCGGCTTTTCGACGAGGTGCTTGGCGTAGAGCGCCGCCGGGAGCTTGGTGTTGGCGGAGGCGAAGACGTCGGGGTGCACGCCCTGTTCGATCTGCGCGGCGAGCGCGTCGGACCCGGCGAACGAGTAGTGGACCTTCATGTTCTTCAGCGTCTTGGCGTATTCGGTGAACGCGCTCTGCAACGACGCCGCGGCCGACACCGTCAGGTCCTTCTGACTGGAGCCGCAGCCCGCCAGGACACCCGCGAGAAGCGCCAGCGCCGCGACTGCCGCGATCGTCGCCCGCCGACCCCGGATCATCACCGCTCCTCTCGCTCGACCATCACGGACGTCGCCTTGACGAGCGCGGCGGCGTGCACGCCCGGCGCCAGCCCGAGCTCGCGCACCGAGTCGCGCGTGATCGCCGCGGTGACGAGGAACGGCCCCGCCTCGATCTCCACGAGCGCCATCACGCCGCCGATCTCGACCGAGCGCACGACGCCGGAGAAGCGGTTGCGCGCCGATCCGCTCGTGCCGGTGCGGTGGCGCTGCGGCCCGCGCTCCAGCCGCGCCACCTCTGAGGCCGGCACCCAGCGCCGGCCACGCTCATCGCGCCGGGTGCGCAGCTTTCCCGCTCGGTCCCAGCGTCTCAGCGTCTCGACGCTGACTCCGATCGCCGCCGCCGCGGCGCTGAGCGGCACCTCTTGACGTCTAGGCATTGTCTGGACACCCTACCCGCCGTGCACACGCCGGCGCAGCCCCCTCAGGACCGCGTGCCGCTCCGGATCACGATCCCGCCGGAGCACGTCTGCCTCTCCCCGGCAATCGGCGGCGCCGCGAACGGGCTGCGCGGGCGCCGGCGCCCGCGCTCTACCCTTCAGGGCCGTGAGACCGCGCCTCGTGCCGATCCTGATCTCGATTGCGGGCGCCTGCCTGATCGGCCTGCTCATCTACGGCATCTCCACGCAGTCGGCGAGCCGCACGCTCGACACCGAGGTGCATGACGGACACCGCCCGGTCGCACCCGACGCGCGCGCGTCGTTGCCGGTCCTGGGCGGTCCCGGGAGCGGCTCGCTGGCCTCGCAGCGCGGCAAGGTCGTGCTCCTGAACTTCTGGGCCTCGTGGTGCCAGCCCTGCGAACGCGAGGCGCCGCTGCTCGAGCGGGCCCAGGCGACGCTGCACCGCTACCACGGCACCGTGCTGGGCGTGACCTACAAGGACGCCACCCCCGACTCGGAGAACTTCGTACGGCAGTTCCACCTCACCTACCCGAGCCTGCGCGACGGCACCGGCAGCTTCGCCGCCGCATACGGGACCGACCAGCTCCCCGAGAGCTTCCTCGTCGACCGCTACGGGCACGTCGTCACGCTCTACCGTGGCGAGATCGGCCAGGAATTCATCGAAAAAGCGATCGCGCTCGCGCGCTCCTCGTGATCTCGCGCGGCCGCAGGACAGCCGGGCTGGCGGCAGCGCTCGTGCTGGCGCTGGTGCCGGCCACGGCGGGTCGCGCCGCCGAACCGCATCGTGCCGCGCTCACGCAGATCGAACGGCAGGTCATGTGCGTCACGTGCAAGATCCCGCTGAACGTGGCCCAATCGCCGCAGGCCAACCGCGAGCGGGCCTACATCAACTCGCTCATCGAGGAAGGCAAGGACGAAGCCCAGATCAAGACCGCCCTGGTCGCGCAGTACGGCTCGGCGGTGCTGGGACTGCCGCCGGACCATGGCTTCGACCTCGCCGCGTACCTCGTGCCGCTGGCTGCCGTGCTCGGGCTCGCAGGCCTGCTGGCGGTGCTGCTGCCGCGGTGGCGGCGGCGATCGCGCGGGGGCTCGGGCGAGCCCCCGGCCCCGCTTCCGCCCGGCGACGCCGCGCGGCTCGAGTCAGACCTCGCGCGCTTCGACTGAGGTGCCCCTACATGTGGTCGGGCGCGGCCACGCCGAGCAGATCCAGCGCGCGCGAGATCGTGCTCATCGCAGCGACCGACAGCGCGATCCGGAAGGACTCCACGGCCTCGGGCTCCGCGCCCACCACACGGCAGTCGCGGTAGAAGGCCGTGAAGCCCTGCGCCAGCTCCAGCGCGTAGGCGGCGACGCGATGGGGTGCCCGCCGCGCGACCGCCTCGGCGAGTTCGCCGGGGAAGGCGAGCAGCAGCAGCACGAGGGCCCGCTCGGAGGGATGCAGCGGCTCCCCCACGCCCCCGTCACCGGCCGCTTCGAGCGCCCGCTCGACACGCCCGGCGCCGGCGCGCTCGAGCATCGAGGCGATCCTCGCGTGGGCGTACTGGACGTAGTAGACCGGGTTCTCCGCCGACTGCTCGCGCGCCAGGTCGAGGTCGAGGTCGACCGTCGTGTCGTGCGAGCGTGCGAGCAGGTACCAGCGGGCCGCGTCCACGCCGATCTCCTCGACGAGCTCGTCGAGGGTCACGAACTCGCCCGCCCGCTTGGACATCTGCGCGCGGTCGCCGGAGCGCACCAGGTGGACGAGCTGCATGATCAGCAGCTCGAGCTCGTCCGGGTCGCCGCCGAGTGCCTCGTAGGCGGCCTTCGTGCGAGCGACGTAGCCGTGATGATCTGCGCCCCACACGTCGATCTGGCGCTGGAAGCCGCGCTCGCGCTTGTCCTGGTGATAGGCGGTGTCCGAGGCGAAGTAGGTGTGCTCCCCGCTCGAGCGCACGAGCACGCGGTCCTTGTCGTCACCGAACTCGGTCGTGCGCAGCCACAGCGCGCCGTCCGCGGAGTACGTGCGGCCCTGCCGGGCCAGCACCTCGAGGGTGTGCTCGACGGGGCTCGGGTGACCCTCGTGCAGCGCGCTCTCGTGCTGCCAGTGGTCGAACTCGAGCACCCGGAACGCGGCGAGCGAGGCGCGGGTGCGGTCGAGCATCACGGCCACCGCCTCGCGCCCCACCTCGGCCACGGGCAGCGTGGCGGCGCCGGGCAGCTCCTCGGCGAGGCCGCCGACGTAGTCGCCGTGGTAGCCGTCCTCGGGCACCTCCTCCCCGCGCGCGAGCGCGGCGATCGACTCGCCGAACTTGCCGATCTGGCTGCCCGCGTCGTTGATGTAGAACTCCCGCGCGACGCTGTGTCCGTGGAACGCGAGCATCCGCGCCAGGGCGTCGCCGTAGGCTGCGTTGCGGGCGTGCCCGACGTGCATGGGCCCGGTTGGGTTGGCCGAGACGAACTCGACCAGGATCCGCTCGGCACCGCCCGCGGCGGCGGCACCGCCGGCGCCGAAACGAGACCCGAGCGCGGACGCCAGGGCCCGTCGGCACCAGTCCTCGGACATGACGAGGTTGAGGAACCCCGGGCCGGCGACGTCGTAGCTCTGCAGGGCGCTACCGAGCCGTTGTGCGACGGCCGCGCCGAGACGCTCGGCGACCTCGCGCGGGGGCGCGCCGAGCCGCGGCGCCAACAGCAGGGCGGCGTTCGTGGAGTAGTCGCCGAACTCTGCCCGCTTGGGCCGCTCGAACGTCGGCTGCGCAATCGCCGCGCCGTCCCCGGCCGCGGCCAGCTCGCTGGCGGCCTCGCCCACCGCCGCGCGCAGCCCGGCTAGAGGCTCATCGGGGCCTCCGGGCGGGGGCCCGGAGCTGTCGGCGAGGGGTGAGGTCATGGATCCGGGGCGGGCCTTGCGATACTAGCCGTGTGAACGAGCAAGACTCAGGTTCCGAGCGGCACATCAACATCCACCTCTCCCCCGAGATCATGGGGGGCGTCTATGCGAACTTCGCAAACGTCAGCCACTCCGACTACGAGTTCACGGTGACCTTCGCGCGCGTGGACCACGAGGTCGAGGCCGAGGAGGTGCCGGGAGTGGTGGTCTCCCGCGTGAACCTCTCGCCGCGCTTCATGCGGGAGCTGATCGACGCGATGGAGGACAACTACTCCAAGTGGCAGACCCGCGAGGGGATCAAGAACCTGCCCGAGTACGGCGGCGGTCCGCCCGAATCGGGAGGGCAGTCTTCGACGTGAAGCGCGCCTGCGGGCGCGCGCCGGACCGCCCGCCATGGAACGCCGGGCAGCCGGTGGTGTTCCTACCCTGCAGTGATGAAGGTCGCCGTCGTCTCGGACATCCATGCCAACAGGCAGGCCTTCGAGGCGACCCTCGAAGCCGTCGCCTCGAGCGAGGCGACGGAGCTCTGGTGCCTCGGCGACCTGGTCGGCTACGGAGCCGATCCCGACGCATGCGTAGAGCTGGCGCGTGAGCACGTGGCGATCTGTCTCGCGGGCAACCACGACATGGCCGTGACCGGCGAGCTGTCGCTCGGGGACTTCTCGCGCGGTGCGAGCGTCGCCGCCCAGTGGACGCGCGAGGTGATCGACCCCGAGAACCTCGAGTTCCTGAAGACGCTCAGCCCCAAGGGGGAGGAGTCGACGATCGGCCTCTACCACGCAAGCCCGCGCGACCCCGTCTGGGAGTACGTCCTCTCTGCGCTGCTCGCCGAGCTGTGCATGGACGAGCAGAGCCAGCGGATCGGCCTGATCGGCCACAGCCACGTCGCGCTGTCCTTCGGCCGCCGGGAGGGCGAGACGGCCACCGGCGAGCCTCAGCGCGACGGTGCCCAGCTCGACGTGGGCGAGGGCGAATGGCTTCTGAACCCGGGCAGCGTCGGACAGCCGCGCGACGGCGATCCTCGCGCCGCGTGGCTGCTGCTCGACCTCGACGGCATGGACGCGACCTACCACCGCGCCGACTACGACGTCGCCGGCGCCGCGGCCGCGATCCGTGCGGCAAGGTTGCCCGACTCGCTTGCCGAGCGCCTGGAGTACGGGCAATGAGGCGGACGTTGGCAAAGCTGCTGGCGGTGGTCCTACTCGGCGCCGCGGCAGCCGGGCTGGTCGCCTGCGGCAGCTCCGGCGGCGGCCTGATCCCGGCCGCGCAGGCGGGACCGCTCGGCATCGACATCGAAGCTGTCGAAAAGGCCGCCGAAGAAGGCAACGGCAACTGCACGGCGACCGAAGCAGCACTGCTGAAAACCGACCAGGACTACGCGGCGCTGCCCTTGGCCGTGAACTCGACGCTGCGCGGGAAACTGCGCCTCGGGATCGAAAACCTGCACAAGGTGGCGAGGGAAGCGTGCGCCCAGCCGCTGGGCGGCACCACCACCGCGATCACGCCGAAAACGCCGGCGCCCACGACCACGCAGAGCACGCCGACACCGAAAACGACCACGACCGACACCACCCCCACCACCCCCACGCCACCGGTCCACGAACACGAAGAAGCCGAACACGGCGCGGGCGGCGGCACAGCGGCGCCGGGCGAAACCGAAAGCCCCGGCGGCGCGACGCCCGAAGAAGGCGCCGGCGGCAACGGCAACGGCAACGGCGCGGGCGGCAACGGCGCGGGCGGGGCCGAAGGCAAATGAGCAGCCAGGAGATCGCGGGCCGGTACAGGCTCGAGGGCCGCCTCGGTTACGGCGGCATGTCGACCGTCCACCTCGCGATGGATCTGCGTCTGGAGCGACAGGTGGCGGTGAAGCTCCTCGCCGAACACCTCGCCGAGGACCCGGCGTTCGTTTCCCGCTTCCAGCGGGAGGCGCAGGCGGCCGCCCGCCTGATCCACCCCAACATCGTCCAGGTGTTCGACTCCGGACGCGATCAGGGCGGCGACCAGTACTTCATCGTGATGGAGTACATCCAGGGTCAATCGTGCGCGGAGATCCTGCGCGATGACGGCTGGGTCGAGGTGGACGAGGCGCTGTCGATCATCGAACAGGCCTGTGAGGGCCTCGACTACGCGCACCGTCACGGCGTCGTCCACAGGGACGTCAAGCCGGGGAACCTGCTGCGCTCCCGCGAAGGTGAGGTGAAGCTCGCCGATTTCGGCATCGCCAAGGCGACCGAGCAGTCGAGCATCACGCAGGTCGGCTCGGTGCTCGGCACGGCCGCCTACCTCGCGCCCGAGCAGGCGCGCGGCGAGGAAGCGGGCCCGAGCGCGGATCTGTACGCGCTCGGCGTGGTCACCTACCAGCTGATCTCGGGGCGCCTGCCCTACGAGGCCGGCTCGCTGACGGAGCTGGCGCTCAAGCAGCAGCAGGAGGCGCCGCCCCCGCTCGACAGCCTCGTCGCGGCCGTCAACCCGGAGCTGGGCGACGCCGTCGCGATGGCGCTCGCGCTCGACCCCCGCGATCGCTACCGCACGGCCAACGAGATGCGCCGCGCCCTGCATGACGGCGCGCGCGGCATCCCGCCGACCCGGCCCGGCGAGACGGCATCGACGCGCGCGGTGTCGGGCGGGACCTCGGCGACAACCGTGCTCCCGAGCGGCCGTCGCGCCCAGCGCGCGCCCCAGGGTGGCGTCGCGACGCGTCGCCCGCGCCAGGGGCCGCCCCGCGCGCGGCCCGCCACGGCAGCGCCGGCCCGAGCTGCTCAGCGCCGCAGGAGCGGGCGCGGGCGCCTCGTCGGCGTGCTGCTCGCACTGATCGCCGTCGCGCTCGTCGTCGTGGCTGTCGTGGTCCTCACGGCGCCCGCGCCGACAAAGGTGGTTCTCCGCAACGTCGTCTACTCCGACGTGCAGCAGACGGCCTCGGCGCTCAAACAGCTGATCGCCGAAAACACCAAACAGTAGGCACGGAGCGCCGGCCGACCTCCCCAAGGCCGGCACGGAGCGCCGGCCGACCTTCCCAAGGCCGGCACGGAGCGCCGGCCGACCTCCCCAAGGCCGGCACGGAGCGCCGGCCGACCTCCCCAAGGCCGGCACGGAGCGCCGGCCGACCTCCCCATCCCCGGACTCGCCACGCCCTGCGGCATGCTAGGCGGATGCTCGCCGCGATCGTCAACGTCGAACACCTCGTCGAAACCGCGGGGTATCCCCTCCTGTTCCTGCTCGTGATGGCCGAGACCAGCGGATTGCCGGTGCCGGGCGAGACCGGGCTGATCACGGCCGGCATCCTCTCGAGCTCGGGCAAGATGGAGATCGGGGTCGTGATCGCGATCGCGGCCGTGGCGGCGATCGTCGGCGACAACATCGGCTACCTGATCGGACGCAAGGGCGGGCGCTGGGTGCTCGAACGGCCGGGCGCCTTCGAGCGCCAGCGCCGGGAGGTGCTGCTGGTCGGTGAGCCCTTCTTCGAGAAGCACGGCCCGAAGGCAGTGTTCTTCGGGCGCTTCATCCTCGGGCTGCGCGTGTGGGCCTCGTGGCTGGCGGGGGCGACACGGATGGAGTGGCGCTCGTTCGCGCTGTGGAACGCGCTCGGCGGGGTCTGCTGGGCGACGGCCATCGGGCTGATCGCATACTTCCTGGGACGTTCGGCCGGCGACGCGATCAAAGCGTTCGGGCTCTACGGCCTGGCCGCGGCGATCCTGGCCGGGATCGGGGTCGTGGTGCTCCATCGCCGGGCGCGCAAGGCGCGGCAGCTGGCCGCGAACGCGGAGACACAGGCCGATACCGGCCCGGACGTGGGCGCGCCGAAGGCCGGTACCGCGGCCGGCGAGCCCCGAGACTGAGCCGGCCCGCGCGGGCATCAAAAAACCGCCCTTGCGGCGGTCTGTGCGGGAGCGGGCCTAGAGACCGTTACAGGGAGCGATCCGCTCCCACATGTCGGCGAGGAGCGAGAGCTCTTCCTCCGAGAAGCGGGAGAAGAACGCCGCGCGCAGCGCGGCGCGGGAGGTAACTCGCGCTTCCTGCAGGCGCGTGCGCCCTGCGCCGGTGAGGCACGCGTATGCGCCGCGGGCGTCGTGGCTGCAGGAGCAGCGCTCGAGCAGGCCGTCGCGCTCGAGCCTGTCGACGAGCCGCGTGAGCCCGCTGCGAGAGAGCTGCGCCTGCTCTGCCAGGTCGCACATGCGCATGCGCGAACCGCTCGACTCCTCCAGGTGGTGCAGCACCTCGTAGGAGGTCATCGGCAGGCCGTGCGCGCGGTCGAGTTCCGCGTCGATGCGTTTTCTGAGGCAGGCGTGCGCCCTGAGCAGGCCCCGCCAGGCCCGGAGCTCACCAAGTGTGAGCGCCTCCTGGTCGCTTGATGTGATCTCGACTGCTGTCGCGGCTGCCATCGTGCGATTCCTCTCCCCTGCAAACCGAACATAGCAGCGTCCGCGCCGCAGAACGGGGCGCGACGCGTCAGCGACGTGTCGCTCTCCAAGCCCAGATCATCATCAGCGGCTGCAGTGGCAGGCGGGCATAGAGCGCCCACCGCGGCACGTTCGCGAAGCGCTCCGGCTCGCGCGCCATGTGGAGGTTGGCCGGGAAGATCGCTGCCAGCACCCCGATCAGGTACATGCCGGCGAGGCGTCGCAGCGAGGGGACGAGGACGGCGGCCCCGCCGACGATCTCGGCGAAGCCGCTGGCCTGGACGACCAGTTGCTTCTCGCTCTCGAGGGAGGGCGGGACGATCGCTTCGTAGAAGCGCGGGTTGAGGAAGTGGTTGACCCCGGCGGCGATCCAGAAGAGTCCCAGCAGCCGGCGCGAGAGGCGTCCCTCGCGCTCCGCCGCAAGCTCGGCCTCGAGCAGCTCCTCTTCCCCGTTCGGCACGGCGTGGAATCTAACGGGGGCCGTCATCCGGCGTCGGCTCCGTCCGGCGTGGCGCGAACGCCCTCTCCTCAAACGAGCAGCGAGCGCCCGGTCATCGGCGCCGGCTGTGCGAGCCCCAGCAGCGCGAGCACCGTCGGGGCGACGTCCGCGAGGATGCCGCCGTCGCGCAGCGCGACCGAGGGGCACGTCACGATCGCCGGCACGGGGTTCAGCGAGTGCGCCGTGTTCGGGCTGCCGTCCGGCTCGAGCATGTGATCGGCGTTGCCGTGGTCGGCGGTCACGAAGCAGGCGCCGCCCGAGCGGTGGACGGCCGCGACGACGCTCGCCAGGCACCTGTCGACGGTCTCGACCGCGCGCACCGCCGCGGGGATCACACCCGTGTGGCCGACCATGTCGGCGTTCGCGAAGTTGATGATGCCGAAGGCGTAGTCCCCGGCATCCCACGCCGTCGCGAACGCCTCTGCGGCCTCGGGCGCGCTCATCTCCGGCTTGTAGTCGTAGGTCGGGACGTCGCGGGGCGAGGGCACCAGCTCGCGCCGCTCCCCCTCCAGCGGGGCCTCCTCGCCGCCGTTGAAGAAGTACGTCACGTGCGGGTACTTCTCGGTCTCGGCGACATGCAGCTGGCGCGCGCCCGTGCTGGGCGAGCGCCTCGGACAGGGTCGTCGCGGGCCGTTCGGGCGCGAACGCCACCGGGTACGGCCAGCCCTCCTCGTACTCGGTGAGCGTCGCCAGGCGCTCGACGACGGCCCCGCCGTCGCGGCCGGGCCAGCCCGGCAGATCCTCCTCACCGTCGCCGAACCCGGGCTCGGCCAGCGCGCGTACCAGCTGGCGCATGCGGTCGGGGCGGAAGTTGAAGCAGAGGACGCTGTCACCGGGCCGGATGCGGGCCTCGGCGCCCACCAGCGTCGGCTCGATGAACTCGTCTGTCTCGCCGCGCTCGTAGGCCTCGCGCACCGCCTGCTCGCCGCTGTCGGCGTGGTAGGGCGCGCGGCCGTGCACCAACATCTCATAGGCACGTCCCGTCCGTTCCCAGCGGCGGTCGCGGTCCATCGCCCAGTAGCGCCCCACGACCGAGCCGACGCGGGAACCGGCGGCGGCGTCGAGCTCGGCCAGGAAGCCGGCGCCGGAATGCGGCAGCGTGTCGCGTCCGTCGGTGAAGGCGTGCACGACGAGATCGGGCACCGCCAGCTCCCGGCCGAGCGCGATCAGCGCCTCGAGGTGCGCGAGCGAGGCGTGCACCCCGCCGTCGGAGACGAGCCCGAGCAGGTGCACGCGCTCGGCGCCTGAGAAGGCGTCGCGCAGGACCTCGTTCGAAGCCAGCTGCCCGCCGGCGATCGCGTCGTCGATGCGCATCAGGTCCTGGCGCACGACGGCGCCGGCGCCGAGGTTGAGGTGGCCGACCTCGCTGTTGCCCATCTGGCCCTCGGGCAGCCCGACGGCGCGGCCCCAGGCCGTGAGCGTCGTGTGCGGGTAGCGCGACCACAGCTCGTCGAACACCGGGTGTGCGTGCGAGGGATATGGCGTTGCCAGGCCCCGGATCTCGCGAGCCCCCACCCGTCGAGCACGATCAGACAGGCGCGAGGGACCGGAAGTACGGGCGGGCCGGCGGGCACTGCCACGGCGCCCGCCTCGGCCGGGCTCATCGCGCGGCGGCGGCGACGATGGCGGCGAAGGAGTCGGCCTCCAGCGAGGCGCCGCCGACCAGCGCGCCGTCCACGTCTGCGAGCGCCATCAGCTCGGCGGCGTTCTCCGGCTTGACCGAGCCGCCGTAGAGGATGCGGATGCGCTCTGCGGCGCCCTCGTCGCGGCCCGCGAGGAGCGCGCGGATGAATCCGATCGCCTCCTGTACCTGCTCGGTCGTCGCGACGCGTCCGGTGCCGATGGCCCAGCACGGCTCGTACGCGACCACGACCTCGTCCAGGCGCTCGGCGGCGACGCCGCCGAGGTCCTCGTTGATCTGATTGCGCAGGCGGCGCTCCGTCTCGCCGGCGTCGCGTTCCTCCTCGGTCTCGCCCACGCACAGGATCGGCACCAGCCCCGCCTCCAGGGCGGCGGGCACCTTCAGCGCCAGCGCGCGGTCGGTCTCGCTGAATTTCTCGCGGCGCTCGGAGTGGCCGAGCACGACGCCGCGCACGTCGAGCTCGACGAGCATCGGCGCCGAGATCTCGCCCGTGTAGGCCCCCTCTGGCTCCTGGTGCATGTTCTGGGCGAAGACTTCGACGCGCGAGCCGCGGGCGCTGTCCACCATCGCGCGCAGATCGGTGAACGGGACACAGATCGGCCACGTCCACGCCGTCGATCGCCGACACGCGCGGCAGCAGCGCCTGGATCAGATCCTCGGCTTCCCGTTCGGTCTTGTGCATCTTCCAGTTGCCTGCGATCAACGGCACCCGAGGCATCAGCCCGTGACCCCCGCCCCGGGGCCGGCATGCAGCGACGGTCCGGTGTCGCCCGGGCCGGTACGGAGCGCCGGCCCGGTCCCAGATTCTTCGAGCGCGGCCACACCGGGGAGCGACTCGCCCTCGACCATCTGCAGCGTCGCGCCGCCGCCGGTCGAGACGTGGTCGACACGGTCGGCGAGGCCGAACTCGGCGAGCGCCGCCGCCGAGTCGCCGCCACCGACGACGGTCAGGCCGGGCGCCGCGGCGACGGCTTCGGCCACGGCGCGGGTGCCGGCAGCGAACGGCGCCAGCTCGAAGGCGCCCATCGGCCCGTTCCAGAAGACGGTGCCCGCAGCCGCGATCTCGGCCGCGTAGGCGGCCGCCGTGGCGGGGCCCACGTCGACTCCCATCCAACCGTCGGGCACCTCGACGCCGTCGAGCACGCGATGCTCGGCGCCGGCGTCGAGCGCGGTCGCGATCACGAGGTCGACAGGCAGCAGCAGCCGCGCGCTCCCAGGCTTCGCTGCCTGCGCGAGCGCGAGGCGCGCGTGCTCGACGTCCTCGGCGCCGCACAGCGAGCTGCCGACGGCGTGACCCTGAGCGCGCAGGAACGGGAAGCACATCGCGCCGCCGATCAGGATCACGTCGGCGATGCCCAGGAAGCGATCGATCACGCGGATCTTGTCTGCCACCTTGGCGCCGCCGACAATCGCCACCAGCGGCGGCTCCGGGTGCTCGAGGATGCGCCCGAGCGTGCGGACCTCCGTTTCGAGCAGGCGCCCCGCGGCGCTTCCCAGCAGGTGCGCGACGCCCTCCGTGGAGGCCTGGGCGCGGTGCGCGGTCCCGAAGGCATCGTTGACGTAGAGGTCCGCCAGCTCCGCCAGGCAGCGCGCGAACGCCGGGTCGTCGGCTTCCTCACCCGGCTCGAAGCGGACGTTCTCGAGCAGCAGCACCTCGCCGTCGGCGAGCTGCTCGCTCGCGCGCTTGACGTCCTCGCCGCACACGCCCGGCGCGAGCGCGACCCGCGCCCCCGTCAGCTCGGCGAGCCGCGCGGCAACGGGTGCCATCGAGAGCTGAGGGTCGGGCTTGCCCTTGGGGCGCCCCAGGTGCGAGACCAGGACGAGCCGGGCTCCGCGCGCGCGCAGCTCTTCGATCGTCGGCAGCGAGGCGCGGATGCGGGTGTCGTCGCCGACGGCGGTCGTGCCGTCGGGCTGCTCGGCGAGCGGCACGTTGAAGTCGACCCTGACGAGCACCCGGCGCCCGGCAACGTCGAGGTCGTCGATCGAGCGCACTACAGAACGCGCTGGACCAGGTCCACGACGCGGTTGGAGTAGCCCCACTCGTTGTCGTACCAGGCGATCACCTTCGCCATCGTGCCCTGCATCACCGCGGTCAGTTTCGCATCGACGATCGAGGAGTACGGCGACTGCACGATGTCGGTCGAGACGATCGGGTCCTCGGTGTAGGAGAGGAAGCCCTGCAGCGGACCCGACTCCGAGGCCGCCTTCAGCGCTCCGTTGAGCTCCTCGACGCTGGTCTCGCGCCCGCATTGGACCGTCAGATCGACAACCGACCCTGTCGGTACGGGCGCGCGCACCGCGAACCCGCCCAGCTTGCCCTGCAGCTCGGGGATCACGAGCCCGATCGCCTTCGCGGCGCCGGTCGAGGCGGGGATCAGGTTGATGGCCGCGGCCCGCGCCCGGCGCAGGTCGCTGTGGGGCATGTCCTGCAGACGCTGGTCGGCCGTGTAGGCGTGGATCGTGGTCATCAGACCGTGCTCGATCCCCACGGTGTCGTGCAGGACCTTGGCAACCGGCGCCAGGCAGTTGGTCGTGCACGAGGCGTTGGAGATGACATCGTGCTTGTCGCGGTCGTAGACCTCGTCGAAGTTGACGCCGAGCACCACCGTGGCGTCCGGTTCGGTCGCCGGAGCCGAGATCACGACCTTCTTGGCGCCGCCGGCGAGGTGCTTGGCGGCGTCCTCGCGCTTGGTGAAGAAGCCGGTCGACTCGATCACGACATCGACGCCGAGATCTCCCCACGGCAAGGCGGCCGGGTCGCGCTCGGCGAGCACCTTCAGCTCGCGTCCGTCGACGACGATCGCCGTGTCGTCCTTCAACTCGACGCTGCCCGGGTAGGGCCCGAGGATCGAGTCGTACTTGAGCAGGTGCGCCAGCGTCCTGGCATCCGTCAGATCGTTGACGGCCACCCATTCGATCTGCTCGGCGCCGCCGCCCTGAGCCATCGCCGCACGGAACACGTTCCGGCCGATGCGGCCGAATCCGTTGATTCCCACGCGTACCGCCATCTCGCCTCCTGATGGATTCCCGAACTGCGACGTCCATGTCCGACGCCGCTCCCGGCGCCCGGCCGAGCCCGCGGGAGGCTATCAGCGGCCGTCCGGACCTCGCCGGCGAATGTCCGCTGCCGCCCCGCCGCCGAGGGCGCGGGCTAGGCCCCGCGCGGCGCCTTGTCGATGTCGCGATGGGCGACGTTCACGTCGAGATCGGGCTTGCCGGCGTAGCGCGCGGCGAGGCGCTCGGCGATCGCCACGGAACGGTGGCGCCCGCCGGTGCAGCCGACGGCGATCATCAGGTGCGCCTTGCCCTCGGCGACGTACTGGGGCAGCAGGAAGTCCAGGAGCGGGTCGAGCCGTTCGTAGAGCTCCTGCAGGCGCCCGTCGCGGCCGACGAACTCCACCACCTCCCGATCGAGCCCGGTCAGCTCGCGCAGCTCCGACTCGTAATGGGGGTTCGGCAGGAAGCGGACGTCGAGGACGAGGTCCTCGTCGCGGGGCGGGCCGTGCTTGAAGCCGAAGCTCATGAAGGTGACCGCGAGGCGCCCGACCGTCTGGCGCGGCAAGAGCTCGCTGGCGATCTTCTCGCGCAGGCTCGACGCCGACATGCCGGTCGTGTCGATGACGAGATCCGCGCGCTCGCGCAGCGGCGCGAGCATCTCGCGCTCGGCGGTGACGCCGGCCGCGACGCTGCCGTCGGGCGCCAGCGGATGGCGCCGGCGCGTCTCCTTGTATCGCGTCACGAGCGTCTGCTCGGAGGCCTCGAGGAACAGGACGTGATGGTTCAGCCCGAGCGCGTCGAGGTCGTCGACGACGGCCTGCAGCCCCTCGAAGTAGACGCCGCCGCGTACGTCGGAGACCACCGCGGCGCGCTCGACCTTGGTGCCCTTGTGCACGACCAGCTCGACCAGCGAGCGGATCATCTCCGGCGGCAGGTTATCGACGCAGAAGTAGCCGGCGTCCTCGAACACGTTCATCGCCGTCGACTTGCCGGCGCCGGAGAAGCCGGTGATCACGACGAGGTTCTCGAGCCGCGACTCGAGGACGGGCTTCTCGGATCTGTCGCCGGCCGCGCGCAGCGGTCGCAGGGGCCTCAGCACGGCCATGACCTCGTCATTGTGCCGCGCTTCACGGACGCGCCGTGAAGATCCTGCGCTCAGCCAGCGCGATGGAGGTAGGCGTGCACGTCCCGCCCCACCTTCGCCGGCACTCCCGGCACCGACTGCAGCTCCTCCTGTGAGGCGGCCAGCACCGCGTCGGGCGAGCCGAAATGGGTCAGCAGCGCGCGCTTGCGGGTCTCGCCCACGCCGGGGAGCCCGTCGAGCACAGAGCTCGTCATCGCGCTGTCGCGGCGCGCGCGGTGGTGGGTGATCGCGAAGCGGTGGGCCTCGTCCCGGACGCGCTGGAGCAGCTGCAGCTCGGGCGTCGAGTGGTCGAGCACGAGCGGCGTGGCGCGACCCGGCTGGAACACCTCCTCGATGCGCTTCGCGAGCGAGATCACGGCCACGCCGCGCTCGCGGAAGCCGGCGAGCGGGCCGAGCCCTGCGCTGAGCTGCCCCTTGCCGCCGTCGATCACGACGAGGTTGGGCAGCGAGGCGAAACTCGGGTCATAAGCGGGGTCGTGGGGCGAGATGTCGGCCTGGCGCTCCCACTGCGCGAAGCGCCGTTCGAGCACCTCGGCCATCGAGGCGAAGTCGTCCGGCGCCCCCTCCGTGGAGCGGATCTTGAAGCGGCGGTAGTCGGATTTCTTCGGGAGCGCCGCCCTCGAAGACGACCATCGAGGCGACGGTGTGGGTGCCGCCGAGGTTGGAGATGTCGAAGCACTCGATCCGCACCGGCGGCGCGTCGAGCCCGAGCGCGACCTGCAGCCCTTCGAGCGCCTCGACGCGGCCCTGGCGGCGACGCTCGGAGCGCAGCTTCTCCTGGTCGAGGGCGAGACGCGCGTTGCGCTCGGCGAGCTCGAGGATGCGGCGCTTCTCGCCGCGCTCGGCGGCGCGCAGCTCGACGGGCCCCTCGCGGCGCTCTGTGAGCGCGTCCGCCAGCGCGGGGCGCTCGCCGACCTCGCGCTGGACGACGAGCAGCGACGGCATCGAGATCTGCCCGCCGTAGTACTGGAGCATGAACTCCTCGGCGACCTCGTCGAGCTCGCGCTCGGTCTCGTTCGAGAGGTAGAAGGACTGGCGGTCGGAGAGCACGCCGTCGCGCACCTGGAAGACCTGGGCGTTGGCCTCGCGCCCGTCGAGCGCCACCGCGATCGCGTCGAAGGTGCCCACCGAGTCGCCGGTGACGCGCCGGCGCTCGAGCAGCGAGCGCACGGCCTGCAGGCGGTTGCGCTCGACCGTCGCCTGCTCGAACTCTTCGCGGGCCGAGGCCTCGCGCATGCGCCGCTCGAGGTCGCGCTCGATCTGCGAGAAGCGCCCCGAGAGGAAGTCGCGCACCCCGTCGATCGCCTCCCCGTACTCCTCACGGGAGACGTAGCCGACGCACGGCGCCCCGCAGCGCTTGATGTAGTAGTCCAGGCAGGGGCTGCCGCTGCGCCGCCCCGGCTCGGGGCCCGTGCAGGAGCGGAACAGGAACACCTTCGCCAGCACCTCGAGCGTGGAGCGCACCCGCTTGGCGTTCGAGTAGGGGCCGAAGTAGGCGCGATTCGAGCGATGTCGCTCGCGCGTGAAGTAGACGCGCGGGTAGGCCTCGTCGAGCGAGATCGCGATGAACGGATAGGACTTGTCGTCGCGCAGGCGGATGTTGAAGCGCGGCCGGTACTGCTTGATGAAGCTCTGCTCGGCGAGCAGCGCCTCGGCCTCGCTGGCGACGACCACGCATTCGACGTGCTCGGTCAGGGCGATCATCTCCGCGTGGCCCGGGCTGCTCGGCACCTGCGCTTTCGAGAAATGCGACGCGACCCGTTTCTTGACGGACTTGGCCTTGCCGACGTAGAGCACGCGTCCGGCGCCGTCGCGGAACAGGTATACGCCGGGCTGATCCGGCAGCGCGCGGCGCTGGGCGGCCAGTCCTTCGGGTTGTTTCTTCTTTGTGTCCGCCGTTGCCACGCTCCGAGGATAGGAGGCGGCGCGCCGCGGCCGCCATGGAGCGCCGGCCGAGCCTTTCCGGTCCTACGCGTAGCTGCGGTAGTGCCGGTAGACCTCGAGGAAGGCCCACGCGGCCAGGCCGACGAGCACGAACCAGACGAGCTCGCCGAAGCCGGTTTCCCACATTTTGGTGCGCGCCATGTAGCAGAACAGCCCGAGCGCGATGCCCCCGTAGAGCAGACCGCGGTGACGGTCGCCGAGAGCCGTGAGCCGGAACGTGTTTTCCCGGTAGAAGCGCAGCCCGAGGAAGGCGATGCCGAGCCCGAACATGGCCCACAGGAAGGCGGTGAAGGCGCTGGCGAGACGCCCGCCGCCCGGGATGAAGTAGACGGCTGCGCCGATCGCGACGATGATCAGGATGTTGCGAGCGGCGCGCTGCCCTTCGGTCATACCGCGATTCTAGGGCTCAGTCGACGAGCGCCTCGAGCTCCGCGTAGGCCGCGTCGACCGCGCGCTTGGCGGCCGTGTGCCGGGCCTCGGACTTGGCGGCCTCGTAGCGCGTGGCCCACAGCGCCGGGTCGGTCAGCTCCTGTTCGAGCACGGCCAGCGCCGCTTCGGCCTGCTCGACCGCCTTCTCCGCCTTCTGCTGCGCGTTCAGGCGGTTCTTGGACGGGCCCTTGGGCTTTGTCTTGGGCTTTGGCTCTTTTTTCGCGTTGGGTGCTGTTGCTCCAGGGGGAGTCGCCGCATGCGGCGACTCCGGCGAGGCCACATGTGGCCTCGCCTGGGGCGGCGCATGCGCCGCCCCACGGAGGGGCGCATGCGCCCCTCCGACAGCAGAACCCGCGCTTTCACGTTCCTCGCGTGTGCGGGCATACTCGGCCCAGCCCCCCTCGTAGCTGCGCAGCGTCCCCTCCTCGACGGCGACGGTTCGCGTCCCCACCGCGTCCAGCAGGGCGCGATCGTGGGAGACCAGCAGCACCGCCCCGGGGAATGCCCGCAGCGCGTCCTCGAGCGCCTCGCGGCTCTCGATGTCGAGGTGGTTCGTGGGCTCGTCGAGGATCAGGACGTTCGCGCCGGACTGGACGAGGATCGCAAGCGAGAGCCGGCGGCGCTCGCCGCCCGAGAGCCCCGCGAGCGGTTTCTCCACCTCCTCGCCGGAGAACAGAAAGCGGCCGAGCAGCGCCCGCGCCTTGTTCGGCGTCAGCCTGGTCGCGTGCTGCGCGGCGTCCAGCACGCTCTGGTTCGCGTCCCCGCCCGCGCCGATCTCATCCGCGTGCTGGGAGAGGTAGCCGACCTGCACGTTGTGGCCCGTCGAGAGCTTCCCCGCGGCCAGCGCCCGCCGCCCCGCCAGCGTCTCGATCATCGTCGTCTTGCCGGTGCCGTTCGGGCCGACGAGGGTGACGTGCTCGCCGCGCTCCAGCCACAGCTCGGCGGCGTCCAGCAGCACGATCGCCGGATCCCCGATCTCCACCCGTCCCTCCTGCAGCTCGAAGATCACGCGCCCGGTGCGCTCCGGGGCCTTGAAGCGGAACTCCAGCGCCTGCGTGTCCTTCGGATCGCGCTCGATGCGGTCGATCTTCGCCAGCTTCTTGACGCGCGACTGCGCCTGTTTGGCCTTCGAGGCCTTGTAGCGGAAGCGCTCGATGAAGCGCTCCATGCGCTCGATCTCCGCCTGCTGCGACTCGATCGCCTTGCCCAGCGCGATCTCGCGCGCCGCCTGCTCCTTGCGCCACTGCGCCCAGGTCCCCGCGAAGAAGCGCGAGCGGCCGGCCTCGAGCTCCAGCACCGCGGTGCCGACCGCCTCCAGGAACCAGCGGTCGTGGGCGACCAGCACCACCGCCGCGTCGAGCTCGGCAAGCGTCTGCTCGAGCCATTCGAGCGAGGCGATGTCGAGGTGGTTCGTCGGCTCGTCGAGCAGCAGGACGTCCGCGCCGGTCGCGAGCGCACGAGCCAGCGAGGCGCGCGTGAGCTGGCCGCCGGAGAAGGTGTCGAGCCGCCGCTCGAGGTCCGCATCGCGGAAGCCGAGGCCGTGGGCCATCGTGCTCGCGCGCGAGCGCCACAGGTACCCGCCACGGGCCTCGAGCCGCGCCTGCGCATTGGAGTAACGGGCGAGCGTGGCTTCCTCGGTCTGGCCGGCCGCCATCCGCGCCTCGAGGTCGGCGAGTTCGGCCTCGATGGCCAACTCGTCACGGCACCCAGACAGCACGTAGTCACCGAGGGCGACGCCGCGCTCGCGCGGCGGTCGCTGGTCATGGAGCGCGATGCGCACGCCCTTCGCGATCGACAGCTCGCCGCGGTCGATCGAGGTCTCGCCCGCGAGCATCCGCAGCAGCGTCGTCTTGCCCGCGCCGTTGCGTCCGGCGATCGTCATCCGTTCGCGGCGCTCGAGCTTGAAGGAGACCCCGCGCAGCAACGGCTCGCCCGCGATGTCCTTGTGGAGGTCTGATGCGATCAGCAGCGCCATCGGCTGCTGATGGTAGGGCCGGGTCCGACTCTCACCCGGCTTCGATTGAAGTAGGATCGGGCCAGATGCGCCGCCTGCGACTCGCGATCATCCCGTACGCGCTGCTGCTGACGCTCGCCTTCGCGAGCGTCGCCCAGGCGACGGAAAACGACGGCCGCGGCTTCTACGGCGCGACGAGCGACAAGGGCATCACCAACATCATGTTCGCGGTGATCATCTTCTTCCCGCTGTTCATCTTCCTGATGAGCATGCTCCAGGGCCGGCTGGACAAGCGCAAGAAACGCCGCCTCGCCGCCGAGAAGCAGATCGCCCACTGGGACGGCGGCTGGTAGCCGCGCGACGCCGGGCTCGATGAGCGACGGCGAACCGAGCGGCCGCGACGCCGTCTCCTACGAGCGCCGCGGCGCAGCCGCACTGATCACGATCGACCGCCCCCACCGCCGCAACGCGGTCGACGGGCCCACGGCGGAGGCGTTGCACGAGGCCTACCGGCAGTTCGAGGCCGACGAGGAGGCGCGGGCGCTCGTGGTCACGGGCGCCGGCGGGATCGCCTTCTGCGCCGGCGCGGATCTGAAGGCGACCGCGACCATGGCCCCGCGCCTGATGAGCGCCGAGGGACCCATGGGGTTCACGCGCCTGACGGCGTCGAAGCCGACGATCGCCGCGATCTCGGGCTTCTGCCTCGCGGGCGGCCTCGAGATCGCCCTGTGGTGTGACTTGCGCGTGGCAACCCGATCTTCGCGCCTCGGCTATCCGGAGCGGCGCTGGGGCGTGCCCCTGATCGACGGCGGCACGCAGCGCCTGCCGCGGATCGTCGGCATGGGCCGCGCGCTGGACCTGATCCTCACCGGCCGCATCATCGACGCGAGCGAGGCGCTTGCGATGGGGCTGCTCACGGAGGTCGTGCCGGAGGGGACCCACCTCGACCGCGCGCTCGAGCTTGCCCAGAACCTCTCGCAGTTCCCGCAGTCCACGATGCTCGCCGACCGCCGCGCCGCGATCGAGGGCTTCGGGATGCCGCTCGCCGAGGCGCTGGCGCTGGAGGCGCAGGCCGGCCCCGAGGTGTTCGAGGACGGCGCGCGGGGCGCGGCGCGCTTCGCCGCGGGCGAGGGGCGCGGAGGAGCGGGCGCAGGCGCGTAGGAGGGGCGGCGGCCCCCGCCCGGGTTCCCATCAAGGTAGGCTCTGCCGCGATGGCCTACTTCGTAACGGGAGCGACCGGCTTCATCGGACGCCGGCTCGTCGAGGGGCTGCTGGCCAAACGCCAGGGGGACGTGTACGTGCTCGTGCGCGAGAGCAGCCGCCCGCGCCTGGACGACCTCGTCGAGCGTTGGACGGCCGCGGTCGGAGCGGGCGCCGCCGAGCGCGTGAAGCCCGTCGTCGGTGACCTGCGCCGTCCGCTGCTCGGCATCGAGGGTGACGAGGTCGCCGAGCTGCGCGGCAAGATCGACCACTTCTTTCACCTCGCCGCCGTCTACGACATGACGGCGCCCGCGGCGCGCAACACGGCCGTCAACGTCGGCGGCACGACACACGCGGTCGAACTGGCCCGCGCCGTGGACGCCGGCTGCCTGCACCACGTCTCCTCGATCGCCGTCGCCGGCACCTACCGCGGCGTGTTCGACGAGACCATGTTCGACGAGAACCAGCGCCTGCCCTCGCCGTACCACCGCACGAAGTTCGAGTCCGAGCGGATCGTGCGCGAGCAGCCCTACGTGCCCTGGCGCACCTACCGGCCCGGGGTCGTCGTCGGCGACTCGAAGACCGGCGAAATGGACAAGATCGACGGCCCCTACTACTTCTTCAAAGCGATCCAACGCACGCGCCGCGTGGTCCCGGAATGGGTGCCGCTCGTCGGCTTGGACCTCGGCTACACCAACGTCGTGCCTGTGGATTGGGTGGCGGCGGCCCTGGAGCACATCGCCCACGAGCCCGGCCTCGACGGCCAGGCCTTCCATCTCACCGACCCGCGCCCGCAGAAGGTCACGGACCTGATCAACGAGCTGGCGGGCGCCGCGCACGCCCCGCGCTTCACGGTCAACGTCAACAAACGCGTGGTCGATGCGCTGCCGAAATGGCCGCTGACGCTGACCGCCGCGCTGCCGCCCTTCAAGCAGGTGACCGACGTCGCGCTGCGCGAGCTCGGCATTCCCCGTGAGGTCCTCGGGCACATGGAGCTCGTGCCGCGGTTCGACTCGAGCGAGACGCAGCGCGTGCTGGCGGGCTCCCCGCTGGAGACGCCGCCCCCGGTCAGCGAGTACGCGCCCCGCCTGTGGGACTACTGGGAGCGCGAGATGGAGCCCGGTGCCGGACGCCGGCGCACGCTCCGCGAGGCGCTCGGCGGCAAGCACGTGATGATCACCGGCGCCTCCTCGGGGATCGGCCGTGCGACCGCGCTGAAGGTCGCGGCCGCGGGCGGGGTGCCGCTGCTGATCGCCCGCAACGTCGACAACCTCGAGGAAGTGCGCGCCGAGATCGTGGCGGGCGGCGGGACGGCCTACGTCTACGCCGCCGACATCGCCGACCTCGAGTCCGTCGAAGGCCTGCTCGAGAGGGTGCTCGCGGATCATCGCAACGTCGACATGCTCGTCAACAACGCCGGCCGCTCGATCCGGCGCTCGATCGCGCTCAGCTACAACCGCTTCCACGACTTCGAACGCACGATCCAGCTCAACTACTTCGGCGCGATCAAGCTCATCATCGGTCTGCTCCCGCACATGCGCGAGCGCGGCTCCGGGCACATCGTCAACGTGTCCTCGATCGGCGTGCAGACCAACCCGCCGCGCTTCTCCGCCTATGTCGCCTCGAAGGCGGCGCTCGACGCGTTCACCCGCGTCGTGGCCTCTGAGGTGATCGGCGACGGTGTGACGTTCACGACGATCCACATGCCGCTGGTGCGCACGCCGATGATCGCGCCGACGAAAATGTACGACGCCTTCCCCACGCTGAGCCCGGAGGAGGCTGCGGACATGATCTGCGAGGCCCTGCGCACCCGGCCCAAGGAGATGGGCACGGCGCTCGGCAAGTTCGGCGAAGTCCTCTACAGCCTGTCTCCGAGCCTCGTGGACCGCCTGCTGCACCTCGGCTACCGGGTCTTCCCGGACTCGGCCGCCGCGAAGGGCCAGAAGGACGTCGAGGAACACGTCTCCTTCGAGCAGATCGCGATGGCCACGCTGACGCGTGGCGTGCACTGGTAGACGCGGCGGCGTTCATCCGGGCGCCGGCTCGCGGCCCCGGGGTGCTGGAATGATCCGGACGTGACCGAGCGGGCCCCTGCCATCGAGGTGCGCGACCTGCGCAAGCGCTACGGCGACTTCGAGGCGCTGCGCGGCATCGACATCGCCGTGCACCGCGGCGAGGTCTTCGGATTGTTGGGGCCGAACGGCGCGGGGAAGACGACCACCGTCGAGATCCTCGAGGGCTACCGCGCCCGCAGCGAGGGCACCGTGTCGGTCCTGGGCCACGACCCCGCCCTGCGCTCGATCGAGCTGCGGCGGCAGATCGGCATCGTGCTCCAGTCCGGAGGCATCTACTCGCACATCACCCCCCGCGAGGCGCTGGCGCACTGGGCGAGCTTCTACCCTTCGCCCCGCGACGTCGGCGAGGTGCTCGCCCTCGCCGGCCTCGAGGACTCCGCCGAGGTCCGCTGCCGCAAGCTCTCCGGCGGCCAGCTGCGGCGCCTGGACTTCGCCCTCGCCCTCGTCGGAGACCCGGAGCTGATCTTCCTCGACGAGCCGACCACGGGCTTCGACCCGGAGGCGCGCCGCGCCGCCTGGGAGACCGTGCGCTCGCTGCGCGAGCTGGGCAAGACGATCCTGCTGACCACGCACTACCTGGACGAGGCCCAGGAGCTCGCGGACCGCGTCGCGATCGTCAAGGACGGGCGGGTGCTGGCGATCGGCCCGCCGCGGGAGCTCGGCGTCGGCGGAGGCTCCGAGCGCTACCGGGTCACCTACCGCGACGCGGACGGCGCCCTCGTCGAGCTCGACACCGAGGAGCCGACGGCGCTGCTGGGAGAGCTGACGGCGCGCGCGCTGGCCGAGGGCTGGGCGCTGCGCGAGCTCACGGTCGGGCGCCCGACGCTCGAGGACGTCTACCTGGAGCTGACCGCTGATGCATGACACCGTCGTCCTCGGCTGGCGCCAGTACCGCCTGGAGCGCAAGATGTTCTGGCGCAACCCGAGCGCCGCCTTCTTCAACTTCGTGCTGCCGCTGCTGTTCCTCGCCGCCGGCGGCGCGATCCTCAGCGGCAGCCAGAGCGACCTCGACAAGCTGTTGCCCGCGATCGCCGCCATGAGCGTGATGGCGACGACCTTCACGGCGCTCGCCTACAACATCGTGTTCCTGCGCGAGCGCGGCGTGCTGAAGCGCATCCGCGGCACGCCGCTGCCGACGCTCTCCTATTTCGGCGGCGTGGCCGCCAACGCCGTGACCAACTGCGCGATCCAGATCGCGCTCGTGCTGATCGCCGGGCGGGTCGTGTTCGGAATCGGCTGGCCCCAGGACTGGCCGGAGCTGATCGTGTTCGTGCTGGCGGGGGTGGTCTGCCTGGCCGCCCTCGGTGTCGCCTTCGCGCACGTGATCCCGAACTTCGAGTCCACCGCGGCCTACGTCAACGCCGTGTTCCTGCCGGTCGTCTTCGTGTCCTTCTATGTGTTCGACTCGGCGAGCGCGCCGGGCTTTCTGCGCAGCATCGCGGAGGGATTGCCGCTGCAGCCGCTGATCGTCGGGCTCTCCGGGGCGATGGTCACGGGCCGCGGGCTATCGGACAATCTCGACGCGCTTGCGGTGATCGGCCTGTGGGCGGCCCTCGGGGTCTACCTGGCTGTGCGAGGCTTCTCCTGGGAGCGGACCGGCTCCTAGCGACAGAGAGAGCGGAGGGGAAGTCGATGAGAGAGCTGGCGGAGGGGCTTTGGCTGCTGGATGGCCGGCCTCGCAACGCGATCAACGTCTACATCGCCGGCGACGTCCTCATCGACGCCGCGACGAAGCAGGCGGAGCGGCGCATCTTCACCCAGATCGCCGGCCGCAGCCTGAGCGCTCACGCGCTCACCCACGCGCACCCCGATCATCAGGGCTGCTCGCACGTCGTCTGCGAGTGCCTGGGCATCCCACTGTGGTGCGGGCGCGGCGACGTGCGCGCGATGGAGACGCCCGGCGGGATCGCCAACTCGCAGGCGCCGGGCTGGGTGAACGCGCTCCAGCAGCGGTTCTGGACGGGTCCCCCCCACCCGGTCTCGCGGGCGCTGAGCGAGGGCGACGAGGTGGCGGGCTTCACGGTGCTCGAGGCGCCCGGACACTCGCCGGGCCAGGTCGCCTATTGGCGCGAGTCGGACCGCGTGCTGATCCTCGGCGACGTGCTCAACAACGTGAACGTGAGGACCGGCCGTCGCGGCCTGCACGAGCCGCCGGACGTCTTCACACGCGACCCGCCGCGCAACCGCGCTTCGGCCCGGCGGCTCGCCGAGCTGCGCCCGCGGCTGACGTGCTTCGGGCACGGAGCGCCGCTGCGCGACCCCGGCCTGCTCGCAGACTTCGTCGCGTCGCTGCCCGTCGACCACGAGGACCCGCCGGGCTGAGGCGCCTGTGAGCGAGACGATCTTCGACGCCCGCGATGGGCGCTTCGTCCCGACCGAGCAGGCGCGCGGGCCGTGGGACCCGCAGGCGCTGCACGGCGGCGCGCCGGCGGCCCTGATCACACGTGCCTTCGAGCGCCACGAGCCACAGCCGCAGATGCGCTTCGCCCGGATGGGCTTCGAGTTCCTGCGAGCGCTGCCCTTCGCGCCGCTGCGGGTCAGCACGAGCACCGTGAGGGCGGGACGCCGCGTCCAGGAGCTGGCGGCCGAGCTGCACGCCGACCTCGGCGCCGACGGCGAGCAGCTCGTCGGGCGCGCCGGCGCGCTGCGCGTGCAGGCCGTGCCCGAGGAGCTGCCCGAGCTGCCGGACGGCGCGCTCGCGACCGAGCGCATGCCCGGACCCGAGGAGGGACGGGCGATCCGCTTCGCCCTGAACCCGGACGACGACGAACCGAGCTTCGCCGCCACGGCGATGGAGATGCGCTGGCTGAACGAGCCCTGGGCGCCCGGCCCGGGGCGCGTGTGGCAGCGGCTGCGCCTCCCGCTCGTCGACGACGAGCCGGCATCTCCGCTGGCGCGCGTCGCCGCCAGCGCCGACTTCGGCAACGGCATCAGCGCCTCTCTGCCCTTCGAGGGCTGGCTGTTCATCAACGCGGATCTGCAGCTGCACCTGCACCGCGAGCCGCGCGGCGAGTGGATCGGGGTCGACGCGCGCACGCTGCTCCACGCCGGCGGCGCCGGCCTCGCCGAGACGGTGGTGCACGACCTCGACGGGCCGGTCGGCCGCGGCTTCCAGTCGCTGGTGGTGGGCGCGCGCTAGGCGGGCAGAGCCGCCAGGAACGCGAGCAGCCGTTCGTGGAAGAGCTCGGCTGCCTCGCGGTGCGGCCAGTGACCCGCGCCCTGTGCGATCACGATCTCGTGAGCTGCGCTCAGGTACTCCGCGGAACCCGTGAACGCCGAGGGGTCGATGATGTCGGTCGTCCCGCCGACGATCATCGCCGGCATTCCCAGCGCACCGGGCTCGCCGCCGGGGCGGGAGTCCCTGTAGTACCCGAGCGCCGCGTCGAGCACCACCGGATCCGCGAAGCAGCGCTTGACCTCGGCGAGCGTCGCGTCCCGGTCCGGCCCCGACCACCGCGGCGCCCAGCGGCGCATGAGCACGTCGAGGTAGGCGAAGTCGTTGCGGCGCGCCAGCCACCGCCCGCTCGGGAGCCGCAGCGTGATGAAGTGCCGCGCCCGCCACAGCAGGCCCGGCGAGCGGGGGATCTTGCGCGGGTGCGGGATCGCGACCGAGACGAGCGCGCGCACCCGCTGGGGAGCCTGGGCGCCAGCTGCGAAGACCACGGCGGAGCCCCAGTCGTGTCCGACCAGCACAGCGGAGTCCAGGCCGAGCGCGTCGAGCAGCTTGATCGCGTCGTCGCCGATCTCCCGGCCTGCGTAGCTCCGGCCCGCCACGATCGTGTCCGGGTGATAGCCGCGGAGATACGGGACGATCGTCCGGTAGCCCGCGCCCCTCAGCACCTCGGCGGTCGGCTCCCAGCCGGGCGGCGTGTCAGGGAAGCCGTGGAACAGCACGACGGGCACGCCCTCGCCGCCGCTGTCGGCGAACACGAAGCGCTGCCCGTCCGCGCTGGCGGTCTGGAAGTCCACGGGCGCCTAGCGGTAGACGACGTCGCCCAGCGCCGCATCGATCGCCGCGAGCGTCTGCTCGTCGAGCTCGATGCCGGAGGCCGTCACGTTCGCGCGCACCTGCTCGGGACGGCTGGCCCCGACGATCGCCGAGGCGACGTTGTCCTGGCGCAGCACCCACGCCAGCGCAAGCTGGACCATCGTCAGGCCGGCCTGCGCCGCGACCTCGCGCAGCCGCTCGACAGCCTGCAGGATCGGATCGGTCATGAGCCCGCCGATGAAGCCGCCCATGCTCTCGCTCGCCGCGCGCGAGTCGGCGGGCGGCGCCTCGCCGGGCCGGTAACGGCCCGCGAGCACGCCCTGCGCGAGCGGCGACCACACGATCTGGGAGATCCCCTCCCGTTCGCACAGCGGGATCAGCTGCGCCTCGGGGCCGCGCACGAGCATCGAGTACTGCGGCTGGCTCGACACCCAGCGCTCCGCGCCGGGGATCGCCAGCGAGCGCTCGACCTCCTCGACCGGCCACTCGCTGAAGCCGATGTGGCGCGCCTTGCCTTCCCGCACCACCTCGGTGAGAGCGCCCATCGTCTCCTCCAGCGGCGTGTCGCGGTCGAAGCGGTGGCACTGGTAGAGGTCCACGTAGTCGGTCCTCAGCCGCGCGAGCGAGGCGTCGATCTGCTTGTGGATCTGCTCCGCGGAGAGGCCCTTGTCGGTGTCCGACATCGGGAAGTAGACCTTCGTCGCGAGCACGTAGGAGGAGCGCTCGCGCCCGGCCAGCACCTCGCCGAGGAACTCCTCGGACGCGCCGCGACCGTAGACGTTCGCGGTGTCGATGAAGTTGATGCCCTCCTCGAAGGCGGCCTCCACCGACGCCGCGGCCTGCTCACGGCTGACGCCGCCCGAGTAGGTGAGCCAGGACCCGAGGCTGATCTCCGAGACCTCCAAGTCGCTCGAACCGAGCTTCCGATAGTTCATAGCGTCACACTACCTTCCACCGGCCCGTGACGACGATCGACCCCACCCTGCGCATCCGCCTCGCCCGCCTCGCGGTCGCCGACCTCGGTGACAGCGCGGCCTTCTACGAGCAGGTGCTCGGCCTGCCCCTGATCGAGCGCGACGAGGAGCACGCGCTACTCGGGACCGACGCGGGCGACGCGGCGCTCGAGCTCCTCGCTCTGCCCGGCGCCCGGCCCGCGCCAGCGCACAGCACCGGGCTCTTCCACGTCGCCTGGCTGCACCCCTCGCGCCAGGCGCTGGCCGACACCGTGCGCAGGATCGCGGCCGCGCGCTGGCCGTTCACGGGGGCCTCCGACCACGGCGTCTCCGAGGCCCTGTATCTGAACGACCCGGACGGGCTCGGGATCGAGGTCTACGTCGATCGGCCGCGCGATCAGTGGGGGCGCACGCCGGACGGGGGCTATGAGATCTACACCGCGCCGCTGGACGTCGAGGACCTCCTGGCGACCTCCACCACGGGCCCGGACGCGCAGATGGCGCCGGGGACGGCGATCGGCCACGTGCACCTGAAGGTGGCCGACGTCGGGCAGAGCGAGCGCTTCTACACCGGGCTCGGCTTCGAGCGCCAGGCCCTGATCCCGCAGGCGGCGTTCGTCTCGGCGGGCGGCTACCACCACCATCTCGGGCTGAACACCTGGCAGAGCGCGGGCGGGGCACCGGCCCCGCCGGACTCACCCGGTCTGCGACTCGTCGCGTTCGAGCTGGGCGGCGCTGAGGCGATTGCCGCGGTCGAGGCGGCCGCCGGCGATGCGGCGGGGCCGGGCGCGGCCGACGGCGAGCTGCTCCTGAGCGGTCCCGACGGCGAGACGCTCAGCTTCGCGGCGACGGGCTGAGAGCGCGCTCAGGCCGCGCTGGCCGCGGACAGGCGCTCGAGCTCCCCGGCGTCCAGCTCGAGCGTCGTGAACTCGAGCAGCTCGGCGAGCTGCTCGGGCGTCCGCGCGCTCGCGATCGGCGACGCGACCGTCGGCTGCGCCGCCAGCCACGCGAGCGCGACCGCGGCGACGCTGCAGTCGTTTGCGGCGGCGACGGCGTCCAGCTCGGCGAGCACGCGGATGCCGCGCTCGTTGAGATAGCTCTCGGTGACCCGCGCGGCGCGCGGGCTGTCGACCTCGGCGCCGCCGGGGCGGTACTTGCCGGTCAGGAAGCCCATCGCGAGCCCGAAGTACGGCACGCACTGGATTCCGTGCGCGGCGCAGAGCGGCGCCAGCTCGCGCTCGTAGTCGCGCTCCATCAGGTTGTAGTGCTCCTGCACCGCGACGTAGCTCGCCAGCTCGCCCTGACGGCCCTCCTCGAGCGCCTGCGCCAGCCGCGCCGGCGCGTAGTTGGAGCCGGCCGCGTAGCGGATCTTGCCCTCGGCGATCAGCGTCGCGAAGGCCGCGAGGGTCTCCTGGAGCGGCGTGTTCGGATCGTCCTTGTGGGCGTAGTAGAGGTCGATGCGGTCGGTACCGAGGCGGCGCAGCGAGTCCTCACAGCGCGGCCGCGATGTTCTGCGCGGAGAGCCCAGGCCGCGCCTCGGAGGACCCGACCTTCGTCGCGACGAGGAGCTCGTCGCGGTTGCCTCGCGCCGCCATCCAGCGGCCGATGATCTCCTCGGAGGACCCGGCTCCGGCCCCGCGCCGCCCGTAGCTGTCCGCGGTGTCGATGAAGTTGCCGCCGGCCTCGCGGTAGGCGTCCAGGACGGCGAAGGACTGCGCCGTCGTCGAGCGTCCAGCCGAACACGTTGCCGCCGAGGCAGAGCGGGAACACGTCGAGATCGGTGTCGCCGAGGCGGGCGATGCGGTCAGGCTAGCGACACCTGGACGCGGTGTCGGTCAGCCGGGGGAACCCTGTAAGAGGAAGAACACAGAGTTTTAACCGCACCTTGAGGTGGACACGCCACGTTGTTCAGACGGAGGAGGGAATCTCGATCGGAAGGAGAGATTCATGGCCAGGATCATCGTGACGGCCGACCCCGCGGCCGGGCGCACGCGTTCGCAGCCGGGTGACAGCGGTCCCGTGTTGCTCGACGAGCGGGTCAGCTCGATCCACCTCGCCGACGGCCATGCGGCCGAGCAGTTGATCGAGCGCCTCGCCTGGGCGGTGACCGACGCCGAGGAGAACGAGAGATCTCGGCGGAGCACCGCCGGCGGGTCCCGGCGCCGGATGGCCGCCGTCGGCTGACCCGGCACCAGCACGGCCGGCGCCCGCTTCCCCTGGGGGCGCCGGCCGTGTCTCAGAAAGGCTCGCCGAGGACCGCGACCGGCCCCGCGGGCCAGCTCGCGTCCGTGCGCAGTGGCCGCCACATCGCGCGCAGCGGCATCTCGATCCGCCCGCCGGGCTGAGCCGCTGTGACCGGCTCCTCGACGCCCTGGAAGCCGAAGCGCTCGTACATCGCGACGAGCGGCTCGCGGCAGAACAGCATCGCCCGCTCCGGGCCGAGTCGGGCCGCGAGCGCCAGGATGGCCTCGACGACGATCCGCGCGAGCCCGCGACCACGCATGTCGGGGCGCACGATCACGCCTCCCACGCCGACGACCGGGAACGTCTCGCCGCCGGCCCTGACGTCGGCGACGAGCGCAGCCGCGATCGCGAGCAGCTCGCCGTCCTCCCCGGGGACGCCGACGTGGTGCGTCTTCGGCACCCAGGCGAGCTCTTCGGCCTCCCCGCCCCAGGGATGGGGCTCGTCGCCCTGCAGGGCGCGCCACGCGTCGGAGCCGACTTCGGATAGCTCGATCGCGCGCACGGCGGCGAGTCTACGCGCACGCTGAGGCCGGCAAAGAGCGCCGGCCGACTGTCATCCCTCGAGGCCGGCATGGAGCGCCGGCCGACTCCTATCCCTTCAGCGGCGGCGCCCGGAAGCGAAGCTCTGAATCGGCGGCGCGACGGCCCGCATGCTGGAGCCCACCTCCGCGCCGTCCGGCCTCGCCCTCGCGGCCGCCGTCCGGCGCCCCGAGCCGCCGCACGGTCGCGCCCTCGCTCCCGGGCTCGGCCAGGGCGCCGTTCAGGTAGCGCTCGAGCGGCTCCAGCTCGCGCACGAGCAGGTTGACCACCGGCCGGATCGGCTCCCCGTCGGCTTCGGTGACCTCGCGGACCACGGTCCCGGCCTCGTCGCCCCGGCGGAGCACCGTATGGACGCCCTCCTGGTGGCGCTCCAATCGCCCTCTGGCGAGCAGCAGCGGCTCTGCGCGCGCGAGATGGCGCCGGCGCTCGTAGACCTCCCTGGGGCACGATCAGGTTGACCGTCCCGAACTCGTCCTCGAACAGCAGGAACATCGTGCCGTTGGCGGTGCCCGGCCGCTGCCGGGCGATCACGAGGCCCGCGAGCGCGATCTCGCAGCCGGAGGGCAGCCGCGTGAGCTGGGCGCTCGTGGCGAGACGGTGGGCGGTCAGCCGCTCGCGCAGGACCGCCATCGCATGGTCGCCGACCGTGACGCCGCTGGTCGAGTAGTCGGCGATCAGGCGCTGCCAGCGGCCGAGCTTGCGCAGCGGCGGCGCCGCGGGCAGCTCGAGCGGCAGCGCGAGCTGGCTCATCTTGCGCTCGGACTCCCCCTCGATCCCCACCGCCGGCGAGGCCAGGCCGAGCTGCCACAGCGCCGAGCGCCGGTCGGCTCCCACGCGCGCCCCCTCCTCCGGCGAGCAGCCCGTCGCAGGCGCCCGACCAGGCGAGCTGTTCGAGCGTCACGCGGCGGGCAGCCGGAGCGGGCAGCCAGCTCGGCGAGGGTGCGGTAGCGCCCGCCGTTCACACGCTCGGCGACGAGCTCGCGCATCTCTGCGTCGGGCGCGTCCTTGACGTAGCCGAGCCCGAGCCGCACGGCCCCGTTCTGCACGGTGCACTGCACCTCGGAGGAGTTGACGTCCAGCCCGAGGATCGCGATGCCGCGGTTCTCGGCCTCGTGGACGAGGCTGTCCGGCGCGTAGAACCCCATCGGCTGCTCGTTCAGCAGCGCGCAGAGGAACTCGGGCCCGTGGTGCACGCGCAGCCAGGTGGACTGGTAGGCGAGCAGCCCGAAGGCCGCGCTGTGGGCCTTCGGGAAGCCAAAGCCGGCGAAGCCCTCGACCATCGCCCAGACGCGCTCGGCCACCTCCTGCGTGGCACCCGAGCTGCTGATCGCCCCCTCGACGAAGCGTTCGCGCTGGCGGCGCAGCAGCTCGCCGGAGCGCTTGCGGCTCATCGCCCTGCGCAGGCCGTCCGCCTCGCCCGGCGTGAAGCCGGCGAACGTTTCGGCGACCTGCATCACCTGGTCCTGGAAGATGATCGTGCCGAGCGTCTCCTTCAGGACCGGCTCCAGCGCCGGATGGTCGTAGGGGATCTGGAAGCTCGGGTCTTCGCGCAGCCGCTGACGGCGCTTGATGTAGGGATTCACCGCCCCGCCCTGGATCGGGCCCGGACGCACGATCGCGACCTGGATCGTGATGTCCTCGAGGTTGCGCGGGCGGGTGCGCAGCAGCGACTGCATCTGAGCGCGGCTCTCGACCTGGAAGACACCGACGGTGTCGGCGGCGCGGATCGCGCGGAACGTCTCGGGGTCGTCGAAGGGGATCCGAGAGAGGTCGATCCGCTCTCCGGAGCCACGGTGCACCTCCTCCACGCAGCGCTCCACGGCGGAGAGCATCCCCAACCCCAGGAGATCGATCTTCAGGAAGCCGGCGTCGGCGCAGGAGTCCTTGTCCCACTGCACCATCTGGCGCCCCTCCATCGCCGCCGGCACAACCGGGCAGCAGTCGATCAGCGGCCGCGTGGCGACGATCATGCCCCCGGAGTGCTGGGAGAGGTGGCGTGGCAGCCCCTGCGCCTCCTCGACGAGGCGGCTGAGCCAGCGCCAGCGCTGCGAGCGGCGGTCGGTCCTGGGATCCGCCGGGTCGCGTTCGTGGCGTCCTGAGGCGAAGTCCACCTCACCGCTTTCAGCGGCCGGCCCCCAGGGATCGGCCCCGCGCGCGATCCGCTCGATCTCGCCCGGCGGCAACCCCAGCACCTTGCCCAGCTCGCGCACGGCGCCGCGCAGGCGGAAGGTCGGGAAGGCGGCGACGAGCGCGGCGCGGTCGCGGCCGAAGCGGTCGTGCACCCGCGGGATCAGCCGCTCGCGGATGTCGCGCGGGAAATCGAGGTCGATGTCGGGCAGGCCGTGAAGGTCCTCGTGCAGGAAGCGCCCGAGCGCGAGATCGTTCTCGATCGGGTCGATGTGGGAGAGGCCGGCCAGGTAGCAGACCAGCGAGGAGACCGACGAGCCCCTCCCCCTGCCGGGGGCCAGCAGCGCGCGCACCGAGTCCGGACCGCGCACCTCGACGGCGACCTCGCGCGCGAGCTCGAGCATCTCGTGGTGCAGCAGGAAGAAGCCGGCCAGGCCGAGGCCGTCGATCACCCTCAGCTCCTCGCGCAGCCGCCGCTCGGCCTCCTCGCGCCGGGCGCGCGCGGACGCGGGCGCCCGCGGGCCGAAGCGCTCCTGCAGGCGCGTCGCGCAGAGCTCGGCCAAGCGCCGGGAGGCGTCGCGTTCCTCGGCCCCGGGATAGCGGTAGCCGAGATCCTTCGTCAGATCGAAGCGCAGCCGCTCGGCCAGGGCGAGCGTCTCGGCGACCGCCTCCGGATGGTCGGCGAAGCGGCTGGCCATGGCGCGCGGCGCGGCCATCACATGGCTGCGATTGCCGCGCCGCAGCGGCTCGGAGGCGTCGAGCGTGAGCCGATGGCGCAGCGCCACGAAGGCGTCCTGCAGCTCAGCGCGCGCGGCGGAGTGGCAGTGGACGTCGCCGGTCGCCACGGTCCGCAGCCCGAGCCGCCGGGCGGCTGCGGCGAAGGCGCGGTTGCGGGCGCGATCGTGGCGCGCGTACGGGCGCTGCAGCTCGGCGTAGAGGCGCTCGGGCCCGAAGCCCTCGAGCAGGGTGCGCACCGTGCCCGACGGCTCCGGCGGCGGTGCCGCGGGCGCGTGCAGAACGGAGCGCCCCGCGCAGCCGGTCAGGCAGACGAGGCCCCCGGCGTGGGCCGCGAGCTCCTCGGCCGCGATCTGCGGCTCGCCCAGCTCGCGCCGGGTGGGGGGCTTCCATCACCGCGCGTGTGGGCATGGGCGATCGTGATGATCCGGCAGAGGTTGCGCCAGCCGCTCTCGTCCTCGACCAGCAGCGTCACGTGGGGGCCCGGCTGGGCGCGGCCGCGCGGCTGGTAGCCGGCCGGGGCACCGCCGCCGGAGGGGGTGGTCAGCTCCGGGGCGAGATCGATCTCGGCGCCGTGGATCGCGCGCACCCCGTGGTCGGCGGCCGTCTGCGCCAGCTCCATCGAGCCCGACACCGAGTTGTGATCGGTCAGCGCCAGCGCCTCGTATCCGAGCTCGGCCGCGCGCTGGGCCAGCTCTTCGGGCAGCGAGACCCCGTCCAGGAAGGAGTAGGCAGAGTGGCAGTGCAGCTCGACGTAGGTCATCGAAGATGACCGTGAGTCGAGTCAGACAAGGACGCAGAGAGCGAAGTGTGCTCTGCACACGAGCGACCGAGGACGCCGTATGACGAAGTGCTCACGGTCATCTCTGGACGTACCAGCGGCCCGTGCCGAGGTCGTGGAACACCACCACGTTCCGGCCCCGCTCGGAGATCAGCTCCCAGTAGCGGCGGCGCAGCGGCTGCTCGTCCCACCAGCGGTCTTCGACCAGCCACGACTCCCGCATCGCCTCGACGGCTTCGCCGTCCACCTCGACGGGAAGCCCCTCCCCCCAGCGCACGCGGGCCGGCCTCGGGGCGTTCAGCGCACGCGCCACCGTACGACCTCCGGAGGCCGGCATGGAGCGCCGGCCGACTCCTCAGTCCGGCATGGAGCGCCGGCCGACTCCTCAGTCCGGCATGGAGCGCCGGCCGACTCCTCAGTCCCGCCCTCGGTGCACGCGGGCATCCTGGCCGCGGGCGGTGCGCTCCTCATCGGTCCGCCACCGGCGCCAGCACGACGCGCCGCTCAGGCACACGCGAGTCCGGATCGACGCAGACCGCACGCAGCGCCGCGTCGCGTCCGGCGACCGCGCGCACCTGCGCGACGGCATCGCCCAGCCGCGACAGGCGCGCGCTCCGGCCCTGGTCGAGCAGCATCCCCTGCTCGCCCTGCGGGGGGCCGAAGCCCTCCACGGCCAGCCGCAGCGCGGCGGCCGGCGCGGGAAGCAGCTCGAGCCGCAGCGAGAGCGCCAGCAGGATGCGCTCCGGGATCGGAGACCGGCTCGCGGAAGACGACGCGCTCGCTCCAGCTCCCTCCCGAGACGAGCTGTGCCGAGAGCGTCACGGCACGCAGCGTCCGCCCGCGGCGCGCAGAGTGGGCCAACACGCGACTCACCAACACCCCCAGCACCCGCTTCAGCGCGGCGCCGCTGGCGGCGTCGCCGACGCCCATCGACTCCTCCAGCCGCTCGCGCGGGCGGCGCGGGCGCAGCGGGGTGTCCTCGCCGCAGGCCAGCCGGTGGGCGAGGCCGCCGGGCTCCCCGAAGCGGTCGGTCAGCTCGGCGCGGCCGAGCTTCGCCAGCTCGCCGAGCGTCAGCACGCCGAGCCGCCTGAGCGGCGCGAGCAGATGAGCCGTGCGCTCGCGGTAGCCGAGCAGATCGACCGACTGCCCCGCCAGCCAGCGCCGCGCCTCGGCTGGGGGTGCGGGCTCGATCACCAGCGCGCGGCGCGAAGGCGCCGCCAGCGCCGCGGCCAGCGCACAGAAGCGCACCGGCGCGAGGCCGATGCGAGCGGGGCGTCCGAGCGCCCGGCGCGCCGCCGCGATCGTCCCCTCGCGCGTGCCGTGCAGGCCGCTCAGCCCGTCGGTCTCGAAGAAGACCAGCCCCCGGGCCGGCATGGAGCGCCGGCCCCGGGGCAGCATGGAGCGCTGGCCCGGTCCTCCGTCCCCCGTCCCCTTCGTCCCCTTCGTGCTCGCCCGTCTCAACGGCCGCTCCCACCGACTCGAGCGCCTGCAGCGAGGACTCCCACAGCTCCTGCACGCGCACCGGGTTGCCCGGCAGCAGCACCAGCTCAGGGCATCGCGCAAGCGCCTCCCCGAGCAGCATCCCCCTCCTCACGCCGTGGGCTTCCGCGGTCCCTGAGACCTCCCCCAGCCTCCCCGCCGCGGCGGCGCCGTCGGCGCTCACCGGTGGCGCGACCGCGAGCGCTCCGCCCGCCAGCGCCTGCCGCGCCAGGCTCGACCCCTCAGCGGCGGCGACGAGCTCGAAACGCGGCAGATGCACGCAGGCAACCATACGAACATATGTTCGCACCGGACGGCGCCGGAGTCAAAACCTCCTGTTTTACAGGCCTTTCGTAGAGCTGGAGCATCTTCGTCGCGGCGCTGTATCTGCTACTTTCATGTACATGAACTCCGTGGGCGTGGCCGAGCTGAGGCAGAACCTGAGCAAGTACCTGCGCCGCGTGGACAGGGGCGAACGACTGCTCGTAACGGATCGCAACCGACCGGTGGCGGAGCTTGGACCTCCGCCCAGCAGCGGCGCTGCGCTCGACCGGCTGATCGCTGAGGGCAGGGTGTCCCGCCCTCGCCGCCGGAGCCTGCCGGCTCCGCTCGAGCTGACGGGCGACCCCCGCTCGCTCAGCCGGGCGCTGGATGAGATCCGCGGCGACCGCTGACGGTGCCGCTGTTCTATCTGGACTCCTCGGCGCTCGTGAAGCTGGTGCGCGAGGAGTCTGAGAGCACGGAGCTTCGCCGCTTCCTCGCCGATGCCGACCTCATATCCAGCGAGCTCGTCCTGACAGAGGTCCCGCGCGCGATCCGACGGGCAGCCGGGCTGGACCCGGAGCTCGGAGCCGATCGCCTGATGGCACAGGCCGAAGCGGTGCTCGACGTGCTCGCCCTGCTTCCGCTCGACCGCGGGCTGCTCGCCGCGGCAGGCGCCATCGACGAGCCGGCACTCCGGGCGCTCGATGCGATTCATCTCGCCTCCGCGGTGGACGTCGCACCGGTCGACGCCTTCGTCACCTACGACAGCCGCCAGCGCAGCGTCGCGGACCTCGCGGGGCTGCCGACGGCCGCACCCGGCGCCTGACGGCCGGGGCGCTAGCGTGGTCGGGGTGCCGTCGCTGTTCGTCGTCGAGAACGCCAGAGGACCGGCCTACGATCGTTCGCGCGGGCGCCGCGAGCAGGACGGCTGGAACGAGCACGCCACCTTCATGGACAGGCTCGTCGAGCAGGGCGTGATCGTGATCGGCGGACCTGTCGGCGACGTCGAGGAGGGCGAGAGCACGCTGCTCGTCGTGCGCGCCGAGGACGAGACGGCCGTGCGAGCGGCGTTCGCCGAGGATCCCTGGCACGAGACGGTGCTGCACCTCGCGCGCGTCGAGCCTTGGACGTTGTGGCTCGGCCGCCTCGACGCCGGCTAGAGCGCCGAGTCCGGCGGGCGCTTGGCCCAGGAGGGCACGCGCGGGTGCACCCTCAGCAGGGCGCGCCACGTCGCCGCGTCCAGGGTGCCGCTGCGGCGCAGGCGATGGCGCGACTGGAAGCCGGCCACAGCCCGCTCGGTCTGCGCGCCGTAGAAGCCGCCGATCGGCAGCTGCGCGCCGGCCCCGTCGAGCAGCTCCTGCGCCCACAGCACCTCGTCGCCGTCCGCGCCGGCCCTGATCGTGCTCGCGCGGGCGAGCAGCCGCACATCGGGCACCACGTGCGGGACCACCGCAGCGAGCTGGGGCGGTTCGGCGGAATCGAGATCGAAGAAGCTCGCGCCGCCGGCGCCGTACTCGGCCGCGAGCGTCGCGAACTGCCCGACTTCCGGCGCGCTTACGCCGCCGTAGAGCTGGCCGACAGGCACGATCGGGCGTCCGTACAGCGCGTTCTCCGCGAGCGCGACGGAATAGGCGCCGGGCACCGTCAGCCCGAGGTCGCGCCAGTACATCTGCGGCATGTCGAGCTGGAAGGCGCCTGGGCCGAGGAACACCGAGTACGGGAACTTCGGATGCTGAAGCGTCTCCGCCTGCCCCGCCAGCGCGATCGGGAACGCGCCCCCGAGCGCGCTGCGCAGCGCCCTCACAAACGCCTGCGCCGGCCCGTACCGGCTGTCGTAGGAGCCCTCCGCATCGACCACCAGACACTGCGCTCCCGCCCGCACCGCGGCGAGCGCAGCCGCCGCCTCGCCGGCGGGTTCGGAGCCGTAGGCGAAGGTCCAGCCGCAGACCGTCAGCCCCGAGGCGCGCAGCGCCGCGACCAGCGCCGGGGTGAACTGCGCCTCGGGCGTGGCGCCGTCCGCGGCCTTGACGAGCAGCGTGCGCACGCCCGCCTGTTGCGCCTGCGCGGCGATCGCAGCGGGTTCGCCGGCGTGCGCGATCCACAGGCTCGGCGCGCGCAGGGCGGAGATCCCTGCGGCACCGGCGCCGGGCGCGCAAAGGAGCAGGGCGGCCGCGGCGCCCGCGAGAGCGAGCCGCAAGCGACCCACGCCGACCTTCAGTCCATCGTCAGCGGGCCCTCGGCGGAGCCGCTGAGGAACTGGCGCACGAACGCGTTGTCCGAGGAGAACATGCGCTCGGCGTCGCCCGCTTCGACGATCCGCCCGCGCCACAGGACCGCGATGTATTCGCCGATCTGGCGGGCGGACGCGATGTTGTGCGTGACGACGATGTAGGTGCCTTTGTAGATCTCGTGCATCTCCTGGATCAGTTCGCACAGCAGTGCGGTGCGGACCGGGTCCAGGCCCGAGTCGGGCTCGTCGAAGATCACCACGTCGGGCTCCATCACGAGCGCGCGAGCGAAGCCGGCGCGCTTGCGCATCCCGCCCGAGAGCTGCGAGGGGGCGTCGTCCATCGCCTCGCCGAGGCCGACGTCGCGCAGGCGCTGGGTGACACGCTCGGCGATCGCCGCCTCGGTCATGTCGGTGTGCTGGCGCAACGGAAAGGCGACGTTGTCGTAGACCGACATCGAGCCGAACAGGGCGCCGTCCTGGAACAGCACGCCGATCTTGCGCCGCAGCTCGAGGAGGTCGTGCATGTTCAGCCTGCCCACCGACTGCTCTTTGACGACGATCTCCCCGGAGTCGGGGAACATCAGCCCGATGATGTGCTTGATCAGCACGCTCTTGCCGGTTCCCGACGGCCCGAGCACGACCGTGATCGTGTCCTCGGGGAAGGCGACGTTCAGCCCGTTCAGGACGGGTACGCCGCCGAGGTGCTTGACGACGTTCTTGCAGCGGATCGACCACTCGCCCTCCCGTCCGGCGAGTTCGAGGTCCTCGGAATGGAACTCGAAGTCGTCGTCGGCATCCGGAGCGTGGCTCGCCACCGGCGGCTCGCCCTGAGCGGAGGGCTCAAGCGGCTCGTACTCGGCATCGGGATCGTAGGGGTCGGACATCATTTTCCTTCGAAGACCACGTGCGGGAACTGGCTCGATTTGCCGTTGAAGCTGTTCGGCCCCTGCTGGACGCACGGCGGCGCGGCCACTTGGTTGGTCCCGGCGGGCAGTTTTTCGGCCTTTTCGAGTTCTTCTTTTTCGGCTTTTTCTTTGGGGGCGAAGCCCGTGAACGTTTCGGGGCGGTTCGCCACATGCAGGTTTATCAGCCTCAGGATCAGCTGTTCGGAGATGACTTCGCTGGGCGGGCCGTCGACCGAGGGGGTCGCTTTGCCGCACGAGGTCGTGCTGAACACCGGCAGGCCCGTCCCGATCTGGCTGTAGGTGCCGGGCAGCGGGTAGGCGTTGGCCCGCTGGCTGCCGATCTGGCTCGCGTAGGTGCCGAGGCTTTCGGGGTTGAGCGTCGCGAGCGTCATCAGCAGGTGCTGCTTGGGGCCCTGACCGCCTTCGATGTTGGTGTTGCCCTGCTGGAACTCGGTCGCCGCCGTGAGGTTCGAGAAGAACGACTGCACCTCTTTGACGTACGTCCCCGTGTACTGCAGGAACGGGTCGAGGTTGTGCAGGATCGGCCGGAAGTTTTCGAGGATCGGCACCGTCAGGTCGAGTGACTTGCCGAGATCGGGCAGGCCCTTCTTCGCGGCGCTCGTCAGCGGCCCGAGGGCGGTCAGGAACCTGTCGAGTTCGGGGGCGAACGGCTTCGCGGCCGAAAGGAGCGTGGACAGGCTGCGCTCGGCTGGGCGGAATTCTTCGAGGAACGGGTTCGCGACGGTCGAGAACTTGTCGAGTTCCTGAAGCGCCTTGGTCGAGTGGCGCTCGAAGGGCGGCAACAGGCGCCAGGTCTCCGCCCACGCCGCGCTTGCCGAAGCGGCCGCTTTGAAGGTGTGTTCGCCGTTGACGATCAGCCCTTCGAGCTGATGGTCGCGGCTGCCGAGCGCGTTGAAGACGACGCCTGTGTTCTTGATCAGGTCGCGCAGCGCTCCCTCCTGCGTGACCAGGATGCCAAGGAGCTTGTTCGCGTTTTCGGTGAAGGGTTCGAGCTGGGCGAAGGAGGCGTTGATCTGTTCGCCGCGACCGTTGATGCCGACGGCGACCGACTGCTGCCAGATTTTGAACGCGGCGCGCGTCTTGGGATCGAACGTCGCCAGAATGTCGTCGAGCGTCACCGAGGGCAGGACGTTGCTTGGCGGAAGCCTCCCGTTGTCGGCCACGTAGGGGCCGGTGTGGCTGTGCGGGATCAGCTGGACGTAGGTCTCGCCCAGGAGCGTCTTCTGCCGGATGATCGCCTGCACGTTACGGCGCACCGGCGCGTATTTCTCGTTGATTTCAACGGTCGCGATCGTCTTGCCTTCTTCGCCCTTCTTGACCGAGATCACGTGGCCGATGTTGACGCCGCTGATGCGCACGTCGGACTGTTCGGCCAGCGCGAGCACGCGCGGGAAGGCGATCTCCATCCGGTAGCCCTTCGGCTTCAGCGGCAGCGGGCCGCCGAAGGAGTCCCACAGGAACAGCAGCAGCCCGAAGCAGCTCAGCGCGAACAGGATGATCACGACGATGTTGCCGAGGGTGGGCGCGCGCTTTTGCATCTAGCCCTTCCCTCCCGAGGCCGCCGTGTGAGCATGCTTGGCCGCTGAACGTCTCGCTGAGGCACTCTCACCGAAGGGCGTCGAACCGAGGTTGCCGAACGGCCCTGTGCTCGTCTTCGTGCGCTTGCGCTCAGCGGCGCGGCCGGTGCTTGTCGTGCTCCCGCCTTTTTTGCTCAATCCGAGCGTTTCGCATTCCTGCTTGCCCGGCGGCCGCAGCAGGCCGACCAGGAGCGACACGTTTTCGTTCACGGCCGCGACGTCGTTCAGGATCGGCAGGATTTCGCAGTTGAAGTAGATGAGGCTGCGGCCCACGGTCCCGCGCGCGTCGGCGTTGCTGACGACGCTGTTGAGGTCGTGGTTCGCCCAGGCGAGGAAGAAGTCGAATCCGGGCTTGCCTTTGCCCGGGTTGTAGGCGAGCTCGTTGAAGAATTCGTTGATCACCGAGAACGAGCTCGTCAGCTTCGGGAACGCGGCGGCGAGGTCTTCGGTGCTGGGGGCCAGTTCGTTGACCGTCGGCAGGATTTCGCGCGCGAACGGCCGGATTTCGTTCTTGATGATCGGCGCGGTCTTGATCGCGAGCTCTTTGCTCGCTTCCTCGGCCGGCGCGAGCGCTTTCGCGAACGGGTTCAGCTTCGTGAGCGTCGGGGTCACCTGTTCGGAGGCTTCACCGACCTTGTTCAGTGCTTTGCCCGTCTGGTGGAGGGCGCCGGGCAGCAGTTTCAGCGTCGACTGGAGGTTCGTGTCCTCCTTGGCGAAGGTCTGGAAGACGGCGTTCGAGGCGTCCACGAGCTCGGCGATCTGCTTGTCCTTCGTGCCCAGCGTTTCCATCAGCAGCCGGAAGTTGTGGATCGAGCGACTGATGTTTTCCGAGCGCTTCGAGAGTTCCTTCTGGATCTCGTTGCCGATCCGCGCCGCCGGCTCGAAGCGCTTCAGCGTCGCTGCGAAGGCGGTCCCGTTGTTGCCGAAACCCTGCCCGGCCCCGGCGAGCAGCAGCTGCAGGTAGGCGCGCGTTTCGGCGTCGAGGCCGGCGAGGAATTCGTCGAAGTTGACGTTCGGCGCCGTCTGCGAGAGCGGGACCGTTTCACCGCTGTTCAGCTTGCCCGCGGAAGCCTCGCCGGGGTTCACCTCGATCGTGATGTCCTGGAGCTGGGTCTTGGGGCGGATCAGCAGCGTCGCGTTCTTGTAGAAGTGCGCGTACTTGGGCGTCACTTTCATGCTCACGACCGCGATCCCGTTGTGCAGTTCGACGCTCGCGACTTCGCCGACTTTGGCGCCCGCGATCGTCACCGCCTGGCCCTGCCCCGGAGTCACGGCCTGCGCGGTCTGGAACTCGGCCTTGAGGTCGTAGTAGTCGTGCCCGAGCACCGGCACCCAGCTCGGCAGGTGCAGGTTCTCGTGGGCCAGGATGTAGCCGCCGACGGCGACGGCCAGCACGAACAGCACCACCACCGAGATGAACGCGGTGCGGTAGCGCTCGATCTGCTCTTTGACCGAGAGGCCGCCTTCGTGGCTGTGATCGGGCGGGTTCACGCTAGCTCCCGTCGGCCGGTCCGTTGGCCAGCGAGGGGTTGTTGACTTCCTGCGGCGACTGCTTGTAGCAGGGCTGCAGCGGCTGGTAGGCGGGCTCTGTCGCCGGGAAGGCCGGGCGCGTTCCGAGGGGGGCGAGCGGCGAGCGTGTCAACAGCTTCAAGCCGCTGGATCCCTTCGCGCCCCGGCCGGCGATCGAGGTGGGTTTCGACACCAGCGTCTGGCCGCTGTTGCCGACCAGGAACTGGGCGAACGACGCCGTTGCCGTCGAAGTTCTGGCCGATCCCGGAGAGGCCGACGAGGCCGTACCAGAACTCCTTGTAGTTCTCGACCCCCGACGTCGCGTTGCCGTCCTGGACGACCGTGTTGCCCGTCGGGTAGATGACCTTCGTCAGGCACTTGTTGAAGTTTTCGGTCTGTTTGTAGAGGGGCACCTGTTCGGCGCTGAGCTTGGCCAGGGCCGGCGTCGCGGCCTCGAGCCCCTTCGCGACCCCGCCGAGCTCTTGCGGCCCCAGCGACGCCGTCACCTGTTCGATCCACGGGATCTGGGCTTTCACCGTCGCCGGGGTCAGCTTCACTCCGGGCAGGATGTCCGTCGCGAACGCCCTGGTCGGGGCGAACGACGCGCCCAGCTCGCGCAGCCCGTGGGTGATGCCCTTGAGGTTGGCCGGCAGTTCGGCCACCAGCCGGCTCAGGCTCTGGTTCTGGTTCGCGAAGGCTTCGAAGAAGGTGTTGAAGTTGCCGATCAGTTCGCCGAGCTGCTGCTCGTGGACGTTCAGCGCGGTTGTGACCTTGCCGATGCCCGCGATCAGTTTCGAGAGGTCGTGCGGTTCGGTCCCGCTGAGGCCCTGGTTGATGAGCGTGCCGCCGCGCAGCGCTTCGGGCGCGTAGTGGTAGGCCTTGTTGATCGCCTGGGCGCCGGTGACGTTCCTGACCTCCGGGAGCTGTTCGGCGTTTTCGGCCGCGTTCGGCTGCTTGGTCAAGCCTTCCCCGTATCCGATCAGGAACTGCTGCAGGTTCGCGCGCGTGTCCGTGTTCAAGGCGTCGAGCACCTGGTCGAGCTGCACCGGATCCGAGGTCTGGGTGATCGGGATCGTGTAGCCGGAGGAGACCGTCTTCGCCGATGGGCTGCCCGGCTGCAGTTCGACGAACCAGTTGCCTTCCAGGAAGATGCGCGGCCTGATCTTCACGGTCGCGTCGGTGTGGATCGGCAGCCCCTTGTTTTCGATTTCCATCGTGACGAGGCCCGTGTGGCCTTCGCGCTGAATCGAAGCGACCTTGCCGACGTCCACGCCCGCGATGCGCACCGGAGACTTCGAGTGGATGTTCACCGCGGTGTTGAACTGCGCCTTGAGCTGGAAGCCGTGTTTGAACGGGATGTGCTTGGTGAAGCCGAAGTAGACCGCGATCGCGATGACCAGCAGGAACACGATCGCGAAACGGACGGTGCTGCCCCGCCCCAGTTCCGAGACGGGCGTGTCCTCGCGCCGGCGCCACCAGCGGCTCATTTCTTCTTCCCTTTCGACTCGGTGGAGACGGCCGAGCGCCTTGAGCGTGGAGGAGGGGTACGTTTCGCCGAACAGGTCGGTCTTGCGGGAGGTGAATTCCGTGCCCGAGGCGACCTGGTTGGACGGGCACGTTGCCGATCACGGCCTGGCCGGGGATGAAGTTCTCCTTGCCGGCTTCGCAGACCTGGCGCTGACCCGGCGCGCTGACGTTCGGGTACGGGTTCACGTGCAGGTGGTTGTTGTCGATGATCGTGCCGCCGGCCCCACCCGCGCGTTCGGTCGAGCCGCCGTTCGCCGGAGCGGAGGACGGGAAGCCCTCGTTGTTGGGGCCACCCGGCGCGAGCACGAAGCCGGCGCGCGCGACGGTCCCGACGCCGATGCTCTCGGACTCGACGCTGGCGACGTTGCGGAAGGCGAGCGTCCAGTAGTTGCACTTCGCCTGCTCGGGCGCGACGCCGGCGAGCACCGGATTGCCGACTTCGACCGTGTGCGTGAAGTCTTCGAAGGCCAGCGTGACGACGGGGTCGTTGCCGAACTTCGCCAGCGCTTCAGAGGATTCGGCGAGCGCCGCGTTGAGCTGGGTGGCGGCAGCGAGGTTGATCGTGCCTTCTTCGAAGCCGTGCGCGAGGTGCGGCGCGACCGTGACGAGGTCTGCGGCCGAGGGACGAAGCAGATGCATGAACTCGGTCGCGTTGTTGATCAGCGACGCCTGGTTGGGAAGCGAGTGGATCGCCTGTTCGAGCGATTTCGGACCTTCGGCCGTGGCTTCTTCGAGCTGCTTGGCGACGCTCGCCCAGGCCGTGAAGAACGTGTCGAGGTAGACGTACTGCGCGGCCTGCTGTTCGGCCACCGGCGCGGCCTGTTCGGAGGCGCGCAGGAGGCCTTTGAAGAAGCCGGCGAAATCCGTCTTCGGCGAGGCGATGTTCGCGAGCACCGGAATCGCGTTGTTGACCACCGGGCGGAGTTCGGCGATCGTCTTGTTGAGGCCGAGCCCGCGGCCCGCGAGGCCGTTGCCGAAGTTGTTGGTGTTGATCTTGATGGCCTGGCGCGTTTTCGCGTCGAACATGTTGAAGAGTTCCTCGATGTTCACGGGTTCACGCGTCTGGCTGGTCGGGATCGTTTCGCCGGCGTTCAGTTTCTTGGCCGAGGTGCCCTTTTCGAGTTCCAGGTACTTGAGGCCGATCGCCGAGACCGACAGGACGACCGCTCTGGTGTCGGCGGGGAGCTTTTCGACGCTCTTTTCGAGCTTCAGATCCGCGATCGCCGTGACCTTGCCGGTGTGAGGGTTCTCCTGCGGGCTCATCGAGTTGACGACGCCCACGCGCGTCCCGGCTATGCGGACCTGATTTGACACCTGAAGTCCCGAGGCCTCCGGCAGCGCGACCTTGATGTTGTAGGTCGGCACGAAGGGCAGCCCGTTGTTCGCGTTGTAGGAGAGGAACACGGCGACGACGACGATCAGCGTCGTCACGGCCCCGATCAGGAGCGGGCTGGCGGCCAGCGAGTTTTTGCGGCGGCGGTCCATCAGGGGTGCTGGGCGGGGTCGCAGGTCAGGAGTTCGCCGTCCACGAAGGGCGAGGAGCCGTCGGCCGCGGGCTGTGTCGCCGCGCCGGGGCAGCGCCGCAGCTGGCCCGATTTCAGAGCTGCGAGCCCGCCTGTGGAGGTGGTCGGCTTCAGCGTGTCTTTTTCACCGAGGCTGAAGCTCGGGAAGACCGGGCTGACGCGCGCGTAGTGGCCGTCGGCGTCGTAGTAGGCGCCTGACTGCCCGAACGTCCGCAGCGCGCCGACGAGGTCGGGGGAGTACGGGCCGAAGAAGTTCGTGATCGGCGCCGATTCCTTCTCGCCCTGCACGACGGCGGGCGAGGCGGTCGTCAGCTGCTTGTAGAGCTTCGGCAGCACCAGCGCGATGTCCGTGAGGTCGTTGTTCGGGCCGGGCTTGTTGAAGGCTTCGTTGAAGTCGTGGATCGCCGGCGTGCCGACCTTCGCGAGCGAGGTCAGGTGGCCGAACAGCTGGATCAGCGGCTGTGTCGTCGGTTTGGAGGCGATCACCAGCGTTTCGAGCGCTTTGAAGGTCGCGGGCAGCTCTTCGAAGGTCTTGTTGCCTTCCCTGAGCGTCACCGGCAGCTCTTTGAGCCCGGCCGCGAAGTTCGCCTGCTGGTCGCCGATCGCCTTGAAGGTGGTGTTCGCGTTTTCGATCAGGTCCGAGAGCTGCGGGGCGCGCGCGCCGATCGTCGTGACCGCCTTCGCGGTTTCGATCAGGAAGTTCGTGAACACCGGCTGGTCGCGCACCAGCTCGGCGAAGAAGTGGCTGGAGGCGCTGAGGAAGGGCCCGAAGTATTCGGTCGATTCGCCGAGCTGTTTGCCGGCGCCGACGTACTGCTGCGCGTTGCCCTGGATGAACTCGGCGAGCCCCTGGCGCGTCTTGGGGTTGAGCGTGTTGAAGAGCTGATCGAGGTCGGTGACTTCTTTGGTCGCGCTCGCGGGCAGCGTCGCCCCGTCGGGCAGCGCCGGCGCGTTGTTGGGGCCGGGCGAGAGCTGGATGTAGCGGTTCGCGACACTGGAGAGCGAAGGCGTGCGGACCTGGGCCTTCGTGCCCAGGTGCAGCGGCGTCAGCGAGCCATCGACATGGATCGTGATCTTGGCCTTGTCGTCAGGCGTCAGTTCGATCCCCGTCACGCTCCCGACCGGCACGCCGCCGACCTGGACCTGGTTGCCGCGGACGAGCTGGCCGGCTTCGGGGAAGATCAGGTGGTAGGTCCCGCCGCCGCCGGTGCCGAAGAGCAGGTAGGCGACGATCAGGATCACGAGGACGATCGCGCCGACGGCGATGATGCGCGCGTTCGAGGCGCCGCGACGGACGGGCTCCGGCGGCCGCTCGCCGGAGGGCGGCTGCGGCGGGGCGGGAGGGCTCGGAGGGCTAGTGGTTGCCACCGTTCCCCTTTCCGGACGTGACCGGGATCGCCGCGCTCGAGGGCTTGCTGGAGACGGCGGGGTCGGGGATCTGCCCGAGCCGGGCGATCAGCCGGTTCCACTGCTGCGGCGAGAGCGCGGAGGCGTACAGGCCGGCGACGCGGGCGAGTCCGGAGCGCGGCGCGGCGAACACGACGCGGATCGCGCCGGCGGCGCGGACGCTGGTCACGGCGACCGACGTGGCCGGGTAGCGCATCTGGCTGACGATGCGCTGCGGCCGGGAGAGGCCCTGCAGCATCAGCAGCCGGCGCACGGCGGTGTCTGCGGTCGTCCCGGCGCCCTGGTGCCCGGCCACGGGGACTCCGCCCACGGCGGTGATCGAGACGGCCTCGATCGCGCCGCCCGTGTTCGTGTTGGCGGCGAGCGCGGCCGACGTCGACGGCGGGCAGGGCAGCCCTGCGACCGCGGGCTTCAGCCCCGAGACCGAGAGGTACTCCAGGGCCGCGAGCACGCGCTTGTCCACGCGCCCGGATGAGACGTCCTCGCGCGCGCAGCGGGTGAGGTGGATGCCCGCGTCACGAAGGACCTGCGGCTCGAGCTGCTGCTTTGACTCGAGCAGCACCTGGCCCACCGTGGGCGAGGTCGCGAGGAACGGGTTCTCACCCTTGGCGTGGAACACCGAGCTGTTCTCGAGCGCGACCCAGCCGTCGAGCACGGGCTTGGGGTCGATCAGCGGCGCGCCCGGCCCCGACGGGCGGATCTCGAAGACGATGTGGGGCTCTTCCGAGCCGCTCGCGGCACCGACATGGCCGAGCACGGTGCCGGCGATCACCTGGACGCCGGGGCGCAGGTCGTGGAGGTAGACCTCGCTCGAGCCTTCGCGGAACGCCTGTACGTGCGGGGCGACGGTCTGCGGAGTCACCGGCTCGACCGGCGCGGGCGCCGGTGCGCGGGCCGGCGCGGGGGCGGCTTCGAGTCCGGCGGCGGCGCCCAGTGCGAGACCGGAGACAGCGGCGCCCTCGGTCATCGGCGAGCGCGGCTGTTCGCCGGCGGTCGCCGGGGCGCTCGGAGCAGGTTCGCGCGGTGCAGCCTGGACGCCGGCGCTGACCTTCGAGTCGACGCGCGGCTCGATCACCGGGTACACGCGCTGGAGCGAGCCGAGCCGCGCGTAGGTGTACTGGTTGCCGTAGGCATCGCGCAGACGGACGTAGTGCCCGAGCGTCGGCGAGTCGCCGACCTGTTCGATTTCGCCGTCCTGGGAGGCGATCACGGGCGCGCCCGCCGGCGCGTAGATCGCGGTGCCGACCAGCGTCTTGCTGGTGCCGCTCCGCGTGCGGACCGCCGGGAAGCCGTCCGCGAAGTGCGCGGCCGCGAACACGGGGAAGCGCGCCTCGGTCAGGCCCGTGATCGCCCCCAGGAGTTCCGAGGGCGTGCCACCGAGCAGCTGTGCGCGCAGCATCACCGAGCTGACGTAGGCCTGCGAGTGGTTGTAGGAGAAGACGGCGCCGCGGATGTTCTGCTCGCCGCCGGCCGCGTGCAGGTAGCGCGCGGCCGCGAAGATCGCATCGGCGGGGTTGTACGGGTCCTTGTAGCCGTCGCCGTTGGCGTCGACGCCGTACTGCACCCAGGATTCGGGCAGGAACTGCATCCAGCCCTCGGCCCCGGCGCTCGAGGTCGACAGGTCGCGCCCGTAATCGGTCTCGACCTCGTTGATCGCGGCGAGCACCTGCCACGGGATCCCGTACGCGGCCCCGGCGGCCTGGAAGATCGGCAGCAGGAACGGCGGGATCTCGAAGTTTTCGATGAAGAAGCCCGGCACGCCGGCGATTGATCCGCGCAGAGCCAGCGGCAGCGAGGGCGTCAGGGCAGAGGGCGCGACAGCCTTGTGCGATGCGCGTGGCTGCACGGCGGTGCCGCCCGCGGCTTCGACCGGTGCCTGTGCTTTCGGCGGCGACGCGGGCGCGGGCTTCGTTCCGGCGCTTGAGCTCTGGGACTGCTGTTCGGACACCTGCGGCGCTTCTTCGGGCGTGCTCGCCGCGGGTGCTTCTGAGGCCGGCGGCGTGCCCGGCGCTTCCGGCGCCGGTTCGGCGGTCGTGCTCACCGCGGGCGGCGGCGCGATCGCCGTCGTTTCGGCTTCGGCCGCGGCAGCCGCCGCGGGCAGCGCCAGCACGACGGTCGCGCCGGCGGCGAGCAGGAGGTATGTCCTCGCGACGCCCACGTCAGTTCCCGAGCAGGTAGTTGAGGAGCATCCCGTCGGCTTCGGAGCTTTCGGCCGACGGCGAGTAGTACGTGGTGCCCGAGGTCGAGCCGCCGACGGGCTGCGAGGCCGGGGTCGCCGAGCCTGAGCCGGAGGGGGTCAGCGTGCCGCCCGCGACTTCGCCGGAGGCGGGCGTGCCTGGGTATTTGGCGTCCGCCTGGGCCGGGGTGGCGCCTTTCAGCACAGCGAGGGTGCGCTCCATCACGAGGCCCACAGGTTCGTGCGAGACGCTCGCGGCCTGGGCGCTCGCCGTCGAGGCGACGGTGCCGAGTTTGCGGCTGCAGCCCGGGCCGGGCTGGATGAAGTATTTGACGCAGTTGCCGCCGACGCCTTCGGTGCGCAGGAAGTGCCCGAGCTGGTCGTAGCCGTTGGCGGCCCCGGCGCCGAGGAAGATGAAGTCCATGATCCGCTCGAGCCCGCCGGTGTCGCGGAGGCTCGTGAAGAGCGAGGCGAGGTTTTCGCTGAACGGCAGCGCCGGCGTGCCGAGAGCCTTCAGCTCACCGAGCAGTTTTTTCGACGACGTCAGCGCCGGGCCGGACCGTTTCGCGGTCTGGCCGAAGTTGGTGAAGAACTTTTCCGAGCTCTTGGAGAACCCGGGCAGGGCCACGAAGGCTTTGGAGATCGACGGCGCGGCCTTGTTCAGATCAGTGAAGGTCGGCAACGTCTGATCGGCGAAGCGTTCGAGGCGCTGCATCGAGGGCACCAGCTGTTTCAGGAACGACGGGAACAGCTGGAGGTTGCGTTCGAGCGCGCCGCGCTGGGCCGCGCTCGCCTGCGCGACCGTGTTGCTCTGGGCCAGGAATTCGGCGACGTGCTCGCGCACCCGCGCAAAGGGCGCCAGCGCTTTGTCGGAGTCCACGGCGAGGTTGTTGAGGACTTTGTTCTCGCTCTGGAGGATCGCGAGCACGCGATCGAATTCCCGCAATGCGGGGTTGGCGCGAAGGATCACTTCGTGCAGGTCTGAGCCGCGGCTCGCGAGGCCCGCGCCGAGCTCGTTGATGATGATCGTCAGGCGCTGGCGTTCCGGCAGGCGGTTGATGTCGCCGAGCAGGTCGACGTCGACCGGGCTGCTGTTGTTCTTGACGGGCAGCAGGTACTGACCCGCGCCTTCCTGACCGGAGGGGATCTTCTTCAGGGGCGGCGGCAGCGGCGTGCCGGGTACCCGCGGCTGCGTCGGCAGGCAGTCGACGTACTTCTCGCCGATCAGCGCCTGGGGGCGGATTTCGCAGCCCGCGTCTTCGCGGAAGTCCTTGAAGCCGTCGTTGGAGATTTCGAGCACGACGGCGGCCTTGGCCTGGGGCGTCGGCGTGACCGACGTGACCTTGCCGACCTTGACGCCCGCGATCTTGACCTGCTCGCCGGGGATGATGTTGCCGGCGTCGTCGAAGATCGCCCGCACTTCGTAGCTGCCGTTGTTGCCGCCGGCGGAGATCGCCAGGACGGCAAGGACCGCAAGCGCGGCGACGAGACATGCCACAGCGAGCCCAGCGGCAGCCCTCCTGCGCACAACCCTCTGCATCCCTTCCCCGATCCTTCCTGTCTCTCACGACGAAGCGGGCGACCTCGATTCCTGCGAGGTCGCCCGCCTCACTGCGTTGGAGCTTACGCCTTCCCTGGTATCAGCCCATCAGTTGCCCTATTTCTTGCGCGGGCAGGGCGCGTGGTATTCAGCCGTGACCGTCGTTTTGGTCAGGCCGCCGAGTCCGGCGAACGTGAGTTCGGCCTTCACCGGCAGGAATTTCTTCGGGCACTTGGTCGGCAGCGTGCCGTAGTAGGTCACTTTGCCGTTCTTCTTGATCGCCGAGCCGGTCTTTACCTTGATGAACTTGACCGACGCGTCGTTCGCGCCCGGCACCGTTTCGACCAGCGGCACGTCGGCTTCGAACTCCTTGCTGAATTCCCCGCTGGCGCCCACGAAGTGGCCCTTGGAGAGGATTTCCAGCAGCACCGGTTCGTGGCCGAACGTGAAGAACTCGAGGCCACCGCCCGGGGCGTAGAAGCCTTCGATCGTCGCGGTCTCAGGCACGACTTCTTTGCCGAAGGCGACGAAGCCTTCGACCGAGCCGGTCGGGCCGGCCTTCGCCTTGGCGCACGCCTTCGGGCCCTTGCCGGACGGTTCGAGTTCCGACGGCGGGCAGGTCGGGAAGCCGGTGGTGTGCAGCTTCACGCCGGCCGGCAGGAACACGTTGACGTGTTCGAGCGGCGGCGGGAACCCGCCGTATTCGGTCCCCGAGATCTGGAATTCAGATTCGAACGCAGCGCCGGCACCGAAGATGTTCCCCGTGTGCGGGAAGCCCGCGATCGGCACGGCTGCAGCTTTGAACTTCACCGTCGGCGCAGCCGAGGCCGCACCGGGCAGCGCGAGCGCAAGCACGGCTAGGCCTGCGACGGCAAGACAGCTGGATGCTCTCCGCATCAGTTTCATCTCTCCTCTGTTGTGGACAAGTCCGCCGATCGAGTGGCTCCGAAGCCTCGGCGGGCCGACATCGAGATCCCCTGACGGGGGACAGCGGCGTCTTGGCGGCGAACACTATCCGCACTTTGCGGGACCTGCAAGATCGAACCGATGCCCCGCTCGCGCGAGTTGTGCGCGAGCGGACCGCCGGTGACGACCGTGTCTTGTAGCGCTCCGCCATCATGATCTAAGGGTCACCTCGAGGGTTAGTCCTGAGGCTCAGGCCGAGAGCTCGAGCTCCGCTCCCTCGTAGGTGACCGCGACAGGCTCGACTACTACCCGCCGCGGGCCATCCTCTACCCCACCTGCGACGAGCGCCGCGATACCGCTCTTCTCGGCGAGCCGGACGACCTCGGCGCCGGCGCCGGCGGCGCAGTAGACGGCGAAGCCCGCGCCCATGTTGAAGGTCGAGTACGCCGCGCGGGCGTCGAGCTCCGCACGCTCGACCATGAACGAGAGCACCGCGGGCACGGCCGGCAGGCGCTCGATGCGGTAGGTGAGCTCGCGGCGAGGACGCATCAGCTTGAGGAACCCATGCCCCGTGATGTGACTGAGATAGCCGACCGGGACCCCCTCCTCCAGCAGGCGCTGCACGAGCGGCACGTACATGAGGCTCGGCGCGAGCAGTGCCTCGCCGAAGCTCGACCCGTCCGCGAGCGGGGTGGCATAGCCGTCGGGGAGCGCGCGCGCGAGCATGCGCGCGAGCGAGGCTCCGTTGGCGTGCAGCCCGCTGCTCGCGAGCAGCACGATCTCATCCCCCGGCCGCAGATCCTCGCCGAGGAGCGGCCGCACTCCGGCCGGCAGCGCCCCGACCGCGGCGCCGGCCAGCTCGATCTCGTCCTCGGCGAGAAGACCGGGCAGCGACGGCGACTCTCCTCCACCCCAGGTCGCGCCCGCGTCGCGGCACGCCCGCTCCCACCCCGCGAGCAGCGCCTCGGAGCGCTCGCGATGCTCGTACCACCCCGAGGAGCCGGTTGCGAAGTACGCGTTCAACACGAGCGGCAGCGCGCCCACGCAGCAGAGGTCGTTCGCGATCGCGGCGACCGTGTCATAGGCGACGTCGGCGAAGCGGTTGACGCCGCTCTGCTCTAGCACCGCACGGGCGATCATCGCCTTCGTCCCGAGCCCCTCGACCACGAACGCGAACGTGCGGCCCTCGAGCTCGAACACGAACGCGGGCTCACCGCGGGAGGCGTCCAGCGCCTGCCCGCCGCGAGCCTGGAGCAGCGGGGAGGTCGAGAGCGCGCGGGCCAGCGCCTGGCGCTTGCCGGCGTCGAGGACCTCGTAGTCGACCCCCGCCGCGCGGTAACTGGCGCCGTCTGGGCTCATCGGCGATGATCCTAAGCCCTGGCAGTCAACGAGGAGGAGTGATGGACTTCGAGCCGAGCGCGCGTTGCACCGAGTTCAAGGAGCGCCTCGGCGCGTTCATGGACGAGCACGTCTATCCGGCCGAGCCGGTCTACGAGCAGCAGCTGCGTGACTCGGGCGACCCCCACCACCAGCCGGCGGTCATCGAGGAGCTCAAGACCAAGGCGCGCGCCGCGGGTCTGTGGAACATGTTCCTGCCGGACGAGGAGCACGGCGCGGGGCTCTCCAACAGCGACTACGCGCCGCTCGCGGAGATGCTGGGGCGCTCGCCGATCGCCTCCGAGGCGTGCAACTGCTCGGCCCCCGACACGGGCAACATGGAGGTGCTCCACGACTTCGGCACCGACGAGCAGAAACAGCAGTGGCTGATGCCGCTGCTCGAGGGCGAGATCCGCTCGGCCTTCGCGATGACCGAGCCCGACGTGGCGAGCTCCGATGCGACCAACATCGAGCTGCGGATCGCGCGCGACGGCGACGAGTACGTGCTGAACGGGCGCAAGTGGTGGACCACGAACGTCACCCACCCCCACTGCAAGATCATGATCGTGATGGGCAAGACCTCGACCGACGGGCCGATCCACAAGCAGCAGAGCCAGATCCTCGTCCCCGTCGACACGCCCGGCGTGACGATCCTGCGCGACCTTCGCGTGTTCGGATACAACGACCAGGACGGCCACGGGGAAGTCGACTTCACAGACGTACGCGTCCCAGCGTCGAACCTCATTGCCGGCGAGGGCGACGGCTTCATGATCGCCCAGGCGCGGCTCGGCCCGGGACGCATCCACCACTGCATGCGCGCGATCGGCGCGGCCGAGCGCGCACTCGAAGCGATGTGCCGGCGCGCCGTCTCGCGCGTCACGTTCGGCCAGCCGCTGGCGATGCGCGGCAACATCCAGGACTGGATCGCCGAGTCGCGGATCGAGATCGAGATGGCGCGCCTTCTGACCCTGAAGGCGGCATGGATGATGGACACCGTCGGCAACCGCCACGCGCGCACCGAGATCGCCGCGATCAAGGTCGCCGCGCCGAACGTCGCGCTGAAGGTGCTCGACCGCGCGATCCAGGTCCACGGCGGCGGCGGTGTCTGCCAGGACTACGGGCTCGCAAGCGCGTACGCGCACCTGCGCACGCTGCGTCTCGCGGACGGCCCGGACGAGGTCCACAAGCTCTCGATCGCGCGCCGGGAGCTGGCGCCCTACGTGCCGCGGGAGGGCTGAGCGCCGCGCCGGTCTCACACTTCGGCGGGGGCCGGAGATGCCCGCCGAACCCTCGCAGGACCGGCCTCGCGACAGCGGTTCGGCGGTGAGCGCCGGCCGACCCACGCCGGTCCCCCTGAGTAGCACCCGGGAAATCTGGGTAGCCATTTGACAGGGCGCGCATGCGCCCGTTGTCACGACCAGGGAAGAAGAGAGAGGCTTCGCATGAAGACGTACCGCCGCTGTGTGCTGCTGACCCTGCTGTGCCTGCTTGGAGCGGCATGTCTCTCATCGGCTGCACACGCGGCCGGAACCCTCAGCCTGGCCGAATGGGAAGCCGGGACCTGCAACGGCTCGGAAACCGAAGTCAAAAACTGCCGGTACTCGAGCCCGCACAGCGCGTTCTTCACGCAGTCGGCAGGGCATCCGCCCTGGGGTCTGACCGGGTTCAAACTCACCCAGAGCGGCGAAGCGCCGAACGGGAGCCCGGTGAAACGGCTGCGCGTCGACGTGCCCCCCGGTCTCGCCGCCGATCCGCAGGCGCTCGAAACCTGCGCCAAGTCGACGTTCGAATCGAACCCGAAACTCTGCCCGGGGGGCAGCAAAGCCGGGTTCGTCCAGCTCAAGGCGTTCCTCGAACTGCCGCTGCTCGGCGGCACAGTCGTCGAACTGAAAGGGAACGTCTACAACCTGCCCGAGGAACCCAACCTGCCGCTGCTGTTCGGCATCGACGTCGAAGGCGTCCCGCCCCTGGTCCAAGACGTGAAGCTGTTCCTCAGGGGACATGTCAGCTGGCACCGCGAAGGCTCCCTGACGGCTCGCGGAGTCCCGTCCGGCGACTTCCACGAGTGGTTCGAAATCGACAACGTCCCGACTGAAGTCGAAGTCGAAGTCCTCGGGATCGGGCTCACCAAAGCGCCGCTGAAGACCGTCGAATCGAAGCTCTTCTTCGACGGCCATGCCGGCAAAGGGAACTTCCTGACGATGCCGAGCAACTGCAAGGCGCCGACGACCTCCTACCTGGAACTCGAAACCTACGCGCCGACCGAACGGCTGAACGCCCCGACAACCCCGCCCGTGGGCGTCGAAGGCTGCGACAAAGTGCCGTTCGAGCCCACGGCCACGATCACCCCTGAAACCTCGCAATACGACACGCCCGACGGCGTGCTCACCGACGTGCACGTTCCCCAGAACGAAAAATCGAACGAAATCAACACGGCCGACATCGCCGACGCGCACGTGACGCTGCCCGAAGGCATCACGCTCAACCCGTCCGCCGCCCACGGCCTCGAAGCCTGCACCCAGTCACAGCTCGCGAAGGTGACGGGCGAACCGGCGGTCCAACCCGTCACCTGCCCCGCCGGCTCGAAGATCGGCAGCGTGGAAATCGAAACGGACCTGCCGCCTCACAGCCTCAAAGGCAACGTGTACCTGGGCAAGACAAACGGGGCGAGCGCGATCACGGGACCGCCCTACCTCATCTTCATCGACGCCGAGTCCAATCTCGACGTGTCCGTGCGCCTCGAAGGCGTAGCCGTCCCGAACCCGGTGACCGGGCGCCTGGAAGTCAGCTTCCTCGGCAATCCGCAGCTTCCCTTCAGCGACCTCTTCCTCAAGATCAACGGCGGCCCGCGATCGCCTCTGGCGAACGGCATCTCGTGCGGAACCGCCACGACCAACTCCCTCTTCACCCCATACACCGAACAGTCGCCGTTCGCGCCCGCGACGCCGTTCGCGACCACCGGCTGCCCCAACCCGGTGCCGTTCGCGCTCGGCCAGAGCACACCGGAGTCCACCAACAAAGCGGGCGCCTTCACGAGCTTCACGTTCAACCTCTCCCGCGGCGACGGCAACCAGAACATCTCGAGCGTCCAGACGGTTCTGCCGGCGGGGCTGGTCGGGCTGATCCCGTCGGTCAAACTCTGTCCCGAAAAAGAAGCCGCCACCGGGAGCTGCCCGTCGACCAGCCAGATCGGGAAAGCCACGGCGGCGGCAGGTGTCGGATCTGAACCGTTCTCGTTCTCGGGGCCGGTCTATCTGACCGGACCGACCAACGGCGCCCCCTACGGGCTCTCGATCCCGATCGAGGCGGCTGCCGGGCCGTTCGACCTCGGACGGGTGCTGACGCGCGTCTCGATCGGCGTCGACGAGCACACGGGGCGGGTGATCGCGACCGCGACGCTGCCGCGGATCGTCGGCGGCGTGCCGCTGCACCTGCGCAGCCTCGTCCGTCGAAGTCAACAAGACCAACTTCCTGTTCAACCCGACCAACTGCGGGCCGCTCTCGACCGATTCCGCGATCGGCGCCATCCAGGGAGCAGCCGCGCACCCCTCGAGCTCCGTTCGGCGTGACGGCCTGCACGAGCCTGCCGTTCAAACCAGCCTTCGCGGCGTCGAGCCCCAGCAAACCCTCGCGCGCCAACGGCGCCGCGCTGGTCGTCACCTTCACCCAGCCCGACCACCAGGCCAACATCCGCTCGGTCGTCGCCTCGCTGCCGAAGGAGCTGCCTTCGCGGCTGACGACGCTGCAGAAAGCCTGCACCGAACAGGTCTGGGCCGGCGGCGCCAACTACAAGAGCTGCCCGGCCGGCTCGAAAGTCGGCAGCGCGACCGTCACGACGCCGGTGCTGCCCGAAAAGCTCACCGGGCCCGCGTACCTGGTCTCACACGGCGGCGCGGCCTTCCCGGACCTCGACCTGATCCTCGAAGGCGACCACGGCGTCAAGGTGATCCTCGAAGGCAACACGAACATCAAAGGCGGTGTCACGACCTCGACGTTCGCTTCGGTTCCCGACGTGCCGGTGTCGAAGTTCGAACTGAACCTGCCGACCGGGCCCAACTCGGCGCTCGGCAACGTCGGCGGCCTCTGCACCAAGCCGCTCTACATGCCGACGACGATCACCGCCCAGTCGGGCGCCGTGATCAAACAGAACACGCGCCTGTCGATCGGCAGCTGCAAGATCAAGCTACTCAGCAAGAAGGTGCGCGGGCACAAGCTGATCATCCGGGCGCAGGTCTGGACCGCCGGGCGCGTGAGCGTCACCTCGCCGGGCCTGCACACCACCTACAAGAAGGTCGGCGGCCCCGCGATCGTCACGATCAAGGTGCCGCTGTCCAAGCGCGGCAAGCGCACGCTCGCCTCGGGGCGCCAGCTCCACATCAAGCTCCGCGTCGGCTTCAACCCGCTGCACAAAGGCGAATACCACTCGGCCGCCTTCGCGAAGGTGACCTTCAAGCATTAGCCTGCGGCACATCGCCGCCCGCCGCCGACGACAGCTGCCGAGACCACGTGCGGGCCGCGGCGTGCCCGCCGTCGGCCTGGCGGCGGCCGCACTCTGGCTCGCGCTCGGCGCTCACGCGAGCGGCACCCCGGGACTGACCGCGTCGGTCACACCAGCCGAGCTGCCCTACGGCGCGGGCTTCTCGGTCAGCGGCCAGGCCTCCGAACCCGGCGTGCCGCTGACGGTGGAAGCCGACCCCTACCCCTACGGCGCGTGGAAGGCGCTGGCAAAGGGCGCCAGCGCGAGCGACGGCAGCTACACGATCGCCGCTCCGCCGCCCCAGCGCAACGAGCGCGTCCGCGTCGCGCGCACGCTCGCGGCCGGCTCGGCGAGCCCGGAACTGAGCGTGACGGTGGATCCGCGCGTGGCGCTCTCCGCCCGCTCGCTCGGCCCCGGGCGGGTGCGCCTCTCGGCGCGAATCGCCCACGGGCCCGCCGCCTCGCCGCCGGTGCCGGCCCGCTGGTACGTGGCGGCGCGAGGCAGCGACGTCTACCACCTCGCGACCACGACCTCGACGCAGGAGCTGCCCGGGGCCGGCTCGACGGTCACCTACGCCAGCGCGATCGTCGATCCGCCCGCGCGCCGCTTCAGCTGGCGGGTCTGCGTGAACCCGGCGTGGGAAGCCTCGATGGGCGCGCCGGCGGCGCACGGCGCCTGCCCGCCCCGCGGCTTTCGCCTCCCGGCGGCGCACACGAGCGCAGCCGCGCCGCGGGCGCGTGCGGCCTTCGAGTGGGGCGGCGAAGCGCGCGGGACGCCGCTGCCGCCGTTCCCGTCGCAGGCCGCGATCGCATCGGCGGCCGCCTTCCTCGAAGGGCGCGCGGGCCGCACGTCGTTCGCTGTCCTCGACAGCTCAGGGCGCCTCTCGGGGCTGCGCACCCGCGAGCACTTCGAGAGCGCGAGCGTCGTCAAGGTGATGTTCCTGACGGCCTACCTGCAGATGCTCGGCGCGCACCGCCGCGCCCTCGGCGCGGGCGACCGCGCGCTCCTCTACCCGATGATCCACGAATCGAACAACGACGACGCCTCGGCGGTGCTCGCGATCGTCGGCGGGGCGGCGGTCGCACGCGTGGCGCGCGAAGCCGGGATGCGCGACTACGCGCCCGGTGTCGGCTGGTGGGCGTTCACGCAGACCTCGGCGGCCGATCAGGTGGTGTTCGTGAGCCGGCTCGAACATCTGATCCCCGCGCGCTACTACGGTTACGCGCGATACCTGATGTCGACGATCGAGCCCGAGCAGAGCTGGGGGTTCCCGCCGGTGGCCCGGCCGGACTGGCAGGTGTACTTCAAGACGGGAGCGCTGCCGTCGCAGGGGCTGTTCACGGAGGTCGCGCGCCTCGAACGCGGAGGCGTCGCCTTCACGGCCGCCGTGTTCACCGACGGCGAGCCGTCGCAGGCCTACGGAGAAGAAACGATCGCGGGCGTCGCCTCGCGCCTGTTGGGGTCCTCGCGGTGAGCAACCTCTTCTATGCCGAGCGCCCGGCAGCCGGCGACCCGGACGGGCTGCTCGTGCTCAACCACGGGCGCGGGACCGACGAGCAGGATCTGCTCCGGCTCGCCGACGTGCTCGACCCGGAACGGCGCCTGCTCGTCGTCACCCCCCGTGCTCCTCTCCGGGTCCCCGGCTCGCCGGGGTTCCACTGGTATCTCGTGCCGGAGGTCGGCTACCCCGACCCGGAGACGTTCGCCGCCGCCAGACAGCAGCTGGCCGAGCTGCACGACGCGCTCTGGGAGGCGACCGGGCTGACCCCGGCGCAGACGGTGCTGGGCGGCTTCTCGATGGGATGCGTGATGAGCTACGCGCTCGGACTCGATGCGGCGCGCCCGGCGCCCGCCGCGATCCTCGCGTTCTCCGGGTTCATCCCGACGGTGCCGGGGTGGGAGCCCGACATCGCGGAGCGGCGCGGGCTGCCGGTGCTGGTCGCCCACGGGCGCCAGGATCCCGTGATCTCGGTCGAGTTCGCGCGCGCGGCGGTCGCGCGACTGCAAGAGGGCGGCCTCGCCGTCGACTACCGGGAGTTCGACGGCGGGCACTGGATCGACCCCTACGACCTCGAGATCGCCTCCGGGGTGCTGGCCGCGACGCTTCCGCCGTCGAGCGCATAAGGTTGGCGCGAGGAGGGAGTCTCGTGTCCGTCGCAGCAAATGGCAGAGAACCGAGGTCGGGACAGAGCCCGCGAGTGCTTGTCGTGGGCGCGGGCTTCGGCGGCATCGCAACCGCGATCGAGCTGCTGCGCCACGGCATCGAGGACGTGACGATCCTCGAGCGCGCGAGCGACCTCGGCGGCACCTGGTTCTACAACACCTATCCGGGGGCGGCGTGCGACGTGCCGAGCCACCTGTACTCGTTCTCCTACGCCCAGCGCCGCGACTGGTCGCGGCTGTGCTCCCCGCAGAAGGAGATCTACGACTACCTGCACGGGGTGGCGGCGCGCTACGGGGTCGATCGTCTCGTGCGCACCGGGCAGACCGTGACCGCCTGCAGCTGGGACGAGGCCACCTCGACGTGGACGGTCGAGACCTCCGAGGGCGAGCGCCACGAAGCAGACGCGATCGTGCTCGCGACCGGCCAGCTGCACCAGCCCCATGTGCCGCTGATCCAGGGCGCAGGCGACTTCGCCGGGCACAGCTTCCACTCCTCGGCCTGGGACCACTCCTACGACCTGCGCGGCAAGCGCGTCGGCGTGATCGGCACGGGTGCAAGCGCGGTCCAGTTCGTGCCCGAGGTAGCTCGCGATGTACGTCAGATGACGATCTTCCAGCGCACCGGCAACTGGTTCCTCCCGCGCAAGAACCGTCCGTACCCGTCGCTGCTGCGAATGGTCTTCGAACGCTTCCCGCGCGTGCAGGCGATGCGCCGCCGCTTCGTGTTCGAGTACAGCGAGTCGCTGACGCTGATGATCCGCAACCCCCGCACCTTCGGGCGCGTCGGCGCGTGGCGCTCCGCCTCGTTCATGCGCTCGCAGCTCAAAGACCCCGTGCTGAGGAAGAAGGTCTGGCCCGACTACGTGTTCGGCTGCAAGCGCATCCTTTTCAGCTCCGAGTTCCTACCGGCGCTCGAAAGGCCCAACGTCGAGCTGGAGACGGCCCACGTCGAGGCGATCGTGCCGGAGGGAGTCCGCACGGCGGACGGCCGCATGCACGAGCTCGACTGCCTGATCTGGGCGACCGGCTTTCGCACCAACGACTTCATGTTCCCGATGGCGATCACGGGCCGGGGCGGGCGCTCGCTGGAAGAGGTGTGGAAGAACGGCGCGCACGCCCATCTGGGGATCTCGGTGCCGTCGTTCCCGAACATGTTCGTCCTGTACGGCCCCAACACGAACACCTCTGGTGGCTCGATCATCTTCTACCTCGAACGACAGACCGGCTATGTGCGCCAGGCCCTGCAGCAGCTGATCGCGCGCGACGCGGGCGCGATCGAGGTGCGCCCCGATGTCGAGGCGGCCTCCGACCGGGCGCTGCAGCACCGGTTCTCCGGCACGGCCTGGACGCAGTGCGACTCCTGGTACCGCGACCAGAACGGCCGCATCGTCGCCAACTGGCCCGGATACATGCGCGAGTACCAGCGGCTGACCGAGACGCTCGATCCCGTCGGAGTTCGTCTTCGCTGAGGCTCCCGAGCGGTCCGCGCTGGCGGGAGCGCTCCCCGCGAGCGAGGAGCCGGTCGAGTGAGCTCCGGCGCCTACGACTACGTGATCGTGGGCGCCGGCTCCGCCGGGTGCGTGCTCGCGAACCGGCTCTCGGAGGACCCGCAGGCGCGGGTGCTGCTGCTCGAGGCCGGCGGCCGCGACCGCTCGATGAAGGTCAAGATCCCAGCAGCGTTCCCGCAGCAGTTCCACACCAAGCTGGACTGGGATTACGCGACGGAGCCCGAGCCGCACGTCGACGGACGCGAGCTGTACGTGCCGCGCGGCAAGATGCTCGGCGGGTCGAGCTCGATGAACGCGATGCTCTACGTGCGCGGGCGCCCGCTCGACTACGACGGCTGGGAGGCGCAGGGGGCGCCGGGCTGGGGCTACCGCGACGTGCTGCCCTACTTCATCCGCGCCGAGGACAACGTCCGCGGGGCATCGGAGTTCCACGGTGCCGGGGGGCCGCTCAAGGTCTCCGAGCAGCGCTCGCCGAGACCGCTCGGACGCCGCCTGCTCGCCGCCAGCGAGGCCGCGGGCATCCCGCGCATCGCCGACTACAACGGCCCCGAGCAGGACGGCGTCTCGATGTTCCAGGTGACGCAGCGAAACGGCCAGCGCTTCAGCGCCGCCGACGGCTATCTGCGCCCGGCGATGACGCGCCCGAACCTCGAGGTGCGCACGAACGTCGCGGTGCAGGGCGTGGAGCTCGACGGCGATCGGGTGCTCGGCGTGCGGATCGCCCGTGGGCGCGGCGGCTCGGAGCTCGTCAGCGCCTCGCGAGAGGTGATCCTCTCGGCGGGCGCGATCGGCTCCCCGCAGCTGCTCCTGCTGTCGGGGATCGGCGCGGGCGAGGAGCTGCGCGCGGCGGGCGTCTCTCCTCGCCACGAGCTCCCAGGCGTCGGGCGCAACCTGCAGGACCACCCGTTCGTGACGATGATGTGGGAAGTCACAGACCAGGACACGCTCTACGGCGCGGACAAGCCCAAGCCGCTGGCCGAGTGGCTGCTGCGGCGCAGCGGCAAGCTCAGCTCGACCGTCGCGGAGGTCTGCGCCTTCACGCGCACGCGCCCGGGCCTGCCGGCGCCGGACATCCAGCTCCACATGGGCGCCGCCTACTTCGAAGACCACGGCGCCGAGGAATACGACGGTCACTGCGCGGTGATCGCCCCCACGCTCGTCTCGCCGAAGGCGCGCGGCCAGGTGTGGCTGCGCTCCTCGAACCCCGCGGACAAGCCGCGGATCATCACGAACTCGCTCTCCGAGCAGGACGACGTCGACTCGCTCATCGCCGGCGTGGAGCTGGCCCGGCGCATCGCCTCCTCGGCGCCGCTCAGCGAGGTGGTCATCAAGGAGCTGAAGCCCGGGCCCGGGCATCGACGAGCGCTCAGACCTCGAAGCCGACCTGCGGCGGCGGCTGATGCTGATCTACCACCCGGTGGGCACCGCGCGCATGAGCGACACCGCCGCCGACGGCGTCGTCGACTCGAAGCTGCGCGTGCGCGGCCTTCAGGGCCTGCGCGTGATCGACGCCTCGATCATGCCGGCGATCGTCGGTGGAAACACCCACGCGCCGACGGTCATGATCGCCGAGAAAGGCGCGCAGGAGATCCGCGAGGCGTCGCAGTGATGCAGATCAACTACCACCGCGAAGGCGAGGGGCCCGTGCTGGTGCTGCTCCACGGGATCGGCCACCACTGGCAGGCGTGGCGCCCGGTGATCGAGCGGCTGCGGGACCGCTTCGACGTGATCGCCTGTGACACGCCGGGCTTCGGGGCCTCCGAGCCGCTGCCGTCGAGCATGGAGCCGACGATCACCTCGCACGCCGACGCCTTCGAGTGGTTCCTCGCCGAGCTCGGCCTCGAGCGCCCGCACGTCGCGGGCAACTCGATGGGCGGGGCGATCGCGCTGGAGCTGGGGCGCCGCCGCGCGGTCGGCTCGGTCACGGCCTTCTCTCCGGCGGGGTTCTGGACGGGACGCGAGCGCCGCTTCACCCAGCTCTCGCTGAGCGCCCTCGCGAGCACCCCCGCACCGCTGCAGCCTCTGCTCGCGGCCGCCGCGCGCACGAAGGCGGGGCGGGTGGCGCTGTTCTCGCAGACGTTCGGCTACCCGGCGCGGCTGCCGGCCGAGGAGGCCGTCGCGACGCTCCGCGACGCGTGGGCCTCGCCGGTCTTCGCCGAGACGCTGAAGGCGTTCGACTCCTACAGCTTCGAGCGTCCCGAGCAGCTGCGCCAGACGCCGGTCACGGTCGCGTGGGGAAAGCGCGACCTCCTTCTCCCCTACCGCCTGCAGGCGCCGCGGGCGCGCGCGGCGATGCCGTGGGCGACACACGTGACACTCGGCGCCGGCCATGTGCCGTTCTACGACGATCCGCCCGCCTGCGCGGAAGCAATCCGGCGGCGCGTCGCTGCAGCGGGGCGCGCGGGCTCCGATCAGGCTCGCGGCCAGGCCGCGACGGCCTGAGCCTCGTCGCGCACGCTGAGCCGTCCGCTCAGCCGGCGCGGTCGAGGCGCAGCACGGTCCGCGTTCCTTCGGCGTCCTCGATCTCGAAGCTGATCTCGCCGTCGCCCGAGTCGTCCACCGTGATCTTCAGAGGCCGGTCGATCACGTGCTCGACTTCCTCGGCGACGTCGTCGGCCCGGCCGTCGAGGCCGATCACGACGATGTCGTCCTTGCGGTCGTAGGTGATCGCGGCCAGATGAGTCGCGTCTGCCTCGGTCTCAGCGCCAAGCTCGCCGCTGAGAATTTCCATCCGGGCGAGGTAGTCCGGCTGGTTGCGGCTGAAGTCCTCGAAGTACGCCTGCCAGTCATCGCGTGGGATCTCGCTTGCCATGCACGGTGTTATACGCCCCTTCGCGCGCGCTTGGAGCGCGGGTGCCGCGCGCGGAGCGAGAGGACCCCTTCCCCTGCGCGGGCCGCCGGCGCGCGCGGCTGGGAGCCGATCTCGGAGAACATCATCTCGGCGCCCTGGGTCGGCGGTCTGGCGAGCGGGGCCATCTTCCAATGGCAGGAATCTAATTGCGCTGTGACGGTCAAGTCTTGTACTCTCGCCTGCGTCGGGAAGGGGTCGAGGAGGGGGAACTTGTCGCGAGCGGATAACTCTGCGCCGTTTGCCGTTGGGGAGCCGCCGCAGGCGCCTCCGCCTGAGCTGCGCGCCGCCCTGCTCCCGGGCGTACCGGCGATCGTCGAGGCCGCGATCGCGGAGATCCGCAGCCGCGGAGGCATGCGCGCTTACTCGCAGGCCGCGCTGGAACGCAACCTGCGCATCGGGCTCACCGACGCGGTCGACCGCTGGTTCGAGCCCAGCCGCCCGAGCGCCGCGCCGGACCTCCATTTCGCGCTGGGCCGCGCCCAGGCGCGTTCCGGGCGCGGCTTGGACGAGCTGATGGGCTTCTACCGCATCGCCGGGCAGGCCATGTGGCGCCGCGTCGCCGAGCTCGGCGCCCAGCTCGGCGCGCGGCCCGAGGACCTCTACCGCCTCGCCGAGACGGGCTTCGGCTGCGTGGATGAGATCTCGACCCACGCCGCCGCCGGGTTCTCCGAGGAGCAGTCGCACCGCTCGGGCGCGTCCCAGTCGCGGCGCAGCGAGTTCGTGCGGCTGCTGCTGCGCGCCCCGCAGCCCCCGGCCGACGTGCTCGAGGCCGCCGCCGAGATCGCGGGCGTGCAGCTGTCAGAGACCGTGGCGCTGTTCGTCGGTCCGGGTGAGATGTACGAGGCGTTCGCCCGCTCGGCGCTCGACCAGGCGGTGCTCGGACCGCGCGAGGGGGAGTTCGTCGGCGTGCTGTTCGACCCGGACGGGCCAGAGCGCCGCGCGCGCCTGCGCGCCGCCGCCGAACGCGCGGGAGCACAGCTCGCGCTCGGCCCGGCCGTCCCGCTCGCGGCCGCCCGCGAGAGCCTGGCGCGGGCCCGCGCCCTGCTGGCGCTGATGCTCGCCGGGCTGGCGGGTCCGGGATGCCTCGCCGGCGCGGAGGAGCACGAGCTGGAGCTGCTGCTCGGCACCGATCCACAGCTCGCCGGCGAGTTCGCGCACCGGCGCCTCGCTCCGCTCGCCGAGGTCGCGGGCGCGGCCACCCGCGCGAACCTCGCGCTGACCCTGCAGGCGTGGCTGCGCTCGCCCGGCCAGCGCAAGACGATCGCCCACGAGCTCGGCGTGCACCCGCAGACCGTGCGATACCGGATGGCGCGCCTGCGCGAGCTGTTCGGTGAGCTGCTCGACGACCCCGACGGGCGCTTCGAGCTGGAGCTCGCGCTGCGTCTGCGGCCGTTCGCAGCGATGGGCTCAGACGCCAGGCGCGACACGCACTCGGCCGCGGAGGCGGCTGCGCTCACACGCTGACGGGCGTCACCGGCACGCCGGCGACCGCGCTGCGGGCGCGCAGCAGCATCCCCCCGAGCTCGGGGTCGATCGTGTTGTCGGCGGTGCTGATGAGCACGTCGCAGCCGTCCCTGCCGCCGAAGCTGACGCTCGAGACGAAGCGGGCGGGCACCTCGACGATCTCGAGCACCTCGCCGTCATCGGAGAGGCGGGCGACCCCGGCGCCCTCGCCGAGCGCGAGCCAGACGCAGCCCTCGGCGTCGACCGCGAGGCCGTCGGCTGAGCCACGGGGCGAGGCGGCGAAGCGACTCGGCTCGCCGCCCTCTGCGGAGCAGGCCAGGACCTCGCGACGCGCGTAGTCGCTGATGTAGGCCGTCGCTCCATCCGGCGAGAGCCCGATGCCGTTCGCCCAGCGCACGGGCTCACACAGCGTCCGGGGCGCCTCGCCCTCTGCCAGCACGAGGAGACGGCCTTCGCGGGGCTCCTCGCCGCTCATCGGGCGGTAGCGCAGCTCCCCGGCGAGCAGCGCCCCGGCGGGGGTCGAGAACAGGTCGTTGTAGCCGGGCGCCTCGGGGTCGGACAGCAGCTCGCGCTGCGAGCCGTCGGGGCTCAAGTGGATCACCGTGCGCCCGCTGAGCACCCAACCACCATCGGCGTGCGGCACGATGCCGCCGATGCCGCGACGTCCTGCCAGCAGCTCGGTGACCGCGCCGTCCGGCGAGCAGCGGAACACGCCGCCGGCGATCACGTCGCTGTAGACGAGCTCGCCCTCTGGGCCGATACGGGGTCCCTCCAGCAGCGAGTGCTGCCTGCGCAGGACCGCCTCGACGGGCTGCGGAGGCGAGAGCACGCTCACGGGCGGCGGGCGGGACGGGCGGCGGGGCGGGCGGGGATCCCATCCACGCGCATGCCGTCGAGCAGGAGCTCGAGATGCCTGTGCCAGTCCCAGCCCGGCATGCCGCGGTCGATGGTCGCGCACACGCCGCACATCACCATCGGGATGTCGGTGGCCTGGAAGTCCGCGCGCAGCTCGCCGGCGCGCCGGGCACGCAGGACGAGGCGCCGGGCCAGGCGCAGGAACTCCTCCTTCTCCTCGTCGGCGTACTCGAACACCGGCTCGCCGCCGCTCATCATCGCGAAGCGGGTCGCGGCGTCACCTGCGACGGACGCGGCGTTGTCGCGGAGCGCGGCCGCAAGGGAGGCGAAGGGTTCGTCCTCCCCCTCGGCGACAGCGCGGCGCAGGCGCTCGTTGAACAGCGCGAAGCGCTCTCGCACCAGGGCCCCCATGAGCGCGTGCTTGTCCGGGAAATGTCGGTAGACGGTGCCGACGCCGACGCCGGCCAGCCGCGCGACGTCGTCGATCTGGACATCCGGGCTGGAGCTGGCGAACAGCTCGCGCGCGGCCGCGAGGATGCTCTCGCGGTTACGCCGTGCGTCGGCACGCATCGGTTTGGTGGCTGTAGTGGCGTTCATCGCTCCCCTCCTCCGTACCGGCCACCGCGGCCGGAAACGGAATCCTACCTCCGTATGATACCGTCACGCCTAAGCGGAGACGGAGTTCAGGTTCCGGAGTGAGGCAAGACCTCTTCCCCTGCGGGGAGCGACCCGCGAATCGAGGACAGGAACTGGCCTCAATCGTCAATAGCTTCAAGTCGTACGCAAACGAGAGGAGCACCGATGAACGCCCAGCCGAAGCGTGAGGTCAACAAGAACATCGCCCTGCTGCTCCTGGCCATGACCCAGTTCGTGGTCGTGATCGACGCGTCGATCGTCAACATCGCCCTGCCCTCGATCGGCACGGCGCTGCACTTCTCCGAGAACGACCTCACGTGGGTCGTCAACGCGTACACACTGACCTTCGGCGGCTTCCTGCTGCTCGGCGGCCGTCTCGCCGACCTGATGGGCAGGCGGCGCATGTTCATCACCGGGCTGATCCTCTTCTCGACCGCCTCGCTGCTCGGCGGCCTCGCCCAATCCGAGGCGTGGCTGATCGGAGCGCGAGCCATCCAGGGGCTCGGCGCGGCGATCGTCTCCCCGGCGGCGCTCTCGATCATCACGACCACGTTCGCGGAAGGCGAGGAGCGCAACCGCGCCCTCGGCGTGTGGGGTGCGGTCGCCGGTGCGGGCGGCGCCGCCGGCGTGCTGCTCGGCGGGCTCCTCACGAGCGGGCTGAGCTGGCGCTGGGTGCTGTTCGTCAACGTGCCGATCGGCCTGGCCTGCGCCTACGTGGCGCCGCGCATCCTCAACGAGAGCCACGCCGAGCTCGAGAACCGGGACTTCGACATCCCGGGCGCCATCACGGTGACCGCCGGGCTCTCGCTGCTCGTGTACGCGCTCGTGGAAGCCGTGAACGCGGGCTGGGGCTCCGCGGAAACGCTCGGCAAGATCGCCGGCGCGCTGGCTCTCCTTGCCGCTTTCGTCGTGATCGAGAGCAGGCGGAGCGCGCCGCTCATGCCTTTCTCGATCTTCCGCAAACGCACGCTTCGGGGCGCCGACATCGTCGCCCTGCTGATCGGCATGTCGCTGTTCTCGATGTTCTTCTTCGTCTCCCTCTACATGCAGCAGGTGCTCGGCTTCTCGGCGCTGAAGGCCGGCCTCTCCTACCTGCCGCTCGCAGTGGGGATCATCCTCGCCGCGGGTGCGGCCTCCGTCCTCGTCACCCGCGTCGGCTTCAAGCCCGTCCTCACAGCCGGGCTGCTGTTCGTCGCGGCAGGGCTGCTGTGGTTCTCGCAGGTGAGCGCCCACGGCTCGTTCCTCGCCGACGTGCTCGGGCCGTCGCTGCTCGCGGCGATCGGCCTGGGGCTGTCGTTCGTCCCGGTGACGATCGCGGCCGTGAGCGGGACCGGTCAGCACGAGGCCGGCCTCGCGTCCGGGCTCGTCAACACCGCCCAGCAGGTCGGCGGCGCGCTCGGGCTGGCGATCCTCGCGACGGTGGCCAACACCCGCACGAAGGACCTCCTTCTGGCCGGCGGGCAGTCCCACGCCGAAGCGCTCACCAGCGGCTTCCAGCGCGCCTTCCTGGTGGGCGCGGGCTTCGCCCTCGTCGGCGCGCTGCTGACGACGGTGTTGATCTCCTCGCGCGACAGCCGGGCGCACTCCGAGGCGGCGCGGGCTGGTGAGGAGGCCGCGGTGCCGGCCGCGTAGCGGGCGGGCGCGCATCCATTCTCGACACGCGCGTCGGGCACCCATTTACATCAAAGGTGCAGGTCGGATACCTTCTCCTCGCGTGACCCTGGAGGAGCTCAGAGAGGCGGTGGAGCAAGGGACCGTCGACACGGTGCTCCTGGCGCTGACCGACATGCAGGGGCGCCTGCAGGGCAAGCGCCTCACCGCATCGCACTTCCTGGCCGAGGTGGTCGAGCACGGCGCCGAGGGCTGCAACTACCTGCTCGCGGTCGACGTCGAGATGTCCACCGTCGACGGCTACGCGATGTCCTCCTGGGAGCGGGGCTACGGCGACATGCTGCTCGTGCCCGATCTCGACACGCTGAGGCTCGTGCCATGGCAGGAGGGAACCGCGATCTGCCTCGCCGACGTCGCATGGCTCGACGGCGCGGACGTCGTCGCCTCGCCGCGCCAGATCCTGCGCCGCCAGCTCGCGCGCCTGGCCGAGCGCGGCTGGGGCGCGAACGCAGGCACCGAGCTCGAGTTCATGGTCTTCCAGGACACCTACGAGGAGGCCTGGCACAAGCACTACCGCGACCTGCGCCCCGCGAACCTTTACAACGTCGACTACTCGCTGCTCGGCACCGCGCGGGTCGAGCCCCTGATCCGCCGCATCCGCAACTCGATGGCGGCGGCCGGGATGGTCGTCGAGGACTCCAAGGGCGAGTGCAACTTCGGCCAGCACGAGATCAACTTCCGCTACGCCGACGCGCTCCGGACCTGCGACGAGCACGCGATCTTCAAGAACGGCGCGAAGGAGATCGCCGCCCAGGAGGGGACGGCGATCACCTTCATGGCCAAGTACGACGAGCGCGAGGGCAACTCGTGCCACATCCATTTCTCGCTCGCCGACGCCGACGGTCCCCTCTTCGCCCGCGAGGAGAACGACAAGCTCTTCGACTCGTTCCTCGCCGGTCAGCTCGCGTGCCTGCGCGAGATGACGTTGCTGCTCGCGCCGAACGTCAACTCCTACAAGCGCTACGCGGCCGCGAGCTTCGCGCCCACCACGGTCGCGTGGGGCAAGGACAACCGCACCTGCGCTCTGCGGGTAGTCGGGCACGGCCCCTCCAAGCGCTTCGAGAATCGCGTCGGCGGCGCCGACCTGAACCCCTACCTCGCACTCAGCGCGATCATCGCCTCGGGACTTCACGGCATCGACGCCGGCCTCGAGCTGGAGCCCGCGCTCGAGGGCAACGCCTACGCCGACGAGGGACACGCGCGCGTGCCCGGCACGCTTTACGCCGCCCGCGAGCTGTTCGCCGCCAGCGACGTCGCGCGCGAGGCGTTCTCCTCCGACGTGGTCGACCACTACCTGAACAACGCCGATGTCGAGCTGGCGACGTTCGGGGCGGCGGTCACCGACTGGGAGCGCTTCCGGGGGTTCGAGCGGCTGTGAGCACGGCGCGCGAGGCGACCGGCGGCGGTGACGGCGCGGATCTCCTTGCGCCGCCGGAGGCGGTCTTCGCGCCCGTCCGCTCGCAGACCGCCTTCGAGGAGACCGTCGATCGGCTCGGCACCGCGATCAAGCTCGGGCTGCTGCCCCCGGGCTCGCAGCTGCCCGCCGAGCGCGAGCTGTGCGCGCGGCTGGGCATTGCGCGCTCGACGCTCCGCCAGGCCCTGACCGCGCTCAGCCAGAGCGGCCACGTCTTCGCAACCCGCGGCCGCGGCGGCGGCACGTTCGTCGCCGACCCCCAGCCGCCCGCCGACCCGCCGTCCAAGCGCGTGGTCGCCGAATGGCGCGACATCTGCGACGAGCGTCTCGCCGTCGAGATGGGAGTTGCGGTGCTCGCCGCGCAGCGTGCGGCGGAGCCCGCGCTCGCCGCCCTCGACGAGGTCTGCGGAGTTCTGGAGGACGCGATCGAGGACTTCCCGGCCTACAGGCAGGCCGACGTGCGCCTGCACGTCGGCCTCGCCGAGACGACGGGCTCGACGCGACTGGTGCGCGCGATGACCGAGACCCAGGGCGCGATGACCGATCTGATCTCCCACATCGCCCACCCCCCGGAGGTGCTCTCTTCCTCCAACGGACAGCACCGGCGACTGCTCGCCGCGGTGCGCGAGGGCGACTCGATGCGCGCCGCGCAGGTCATGTCCGAGCACCTGCAGGGCACCGAGCATGTCCTCGCCGGGCTGCTGCCCGGCGGCTGATCGCGCTCCGCGCCGGGTTTTCGCTCGCTTGTCTTGACTTCCGTCCAGGCATGCGCGTAATGTCACGAGCGAAGGAGCGGGATCCAGACCTTTACGACCTCTTGGGGGCTAAGTCGATGAGCACAGCAGCCGAACCGATGGGGACCGACGAGCAAAAGCTCGCCGAGCTCGGCTACAAGCAGGAGCTGAACCGCCGCTGGAGCGGCTTCTCCAACTTCGCGATCTCCTTCGCGATCATCTGCATCCTGGCGGGGTGCTTCACGACCTACGGGCAGGCCCTGAAGAACGGCGGCCCGATCGCGATCTCGATCGCCTGGCCGATCATCTGCGTGCTGATCCTGTTCGTCGCCTGGTCGATGTCGGAGCTGGCGTCGGCGATGCCGACGGCCGGCGGGATCTACTACTGGTCCTCGAAACTCGGTGGCGCCGCCTGGGGCTGGTTCACGGGCTGGTTCAACCTGATCGGGCTCGTCGCCGTCTCGGCCTCGGTGATCTACGTCTCGGCGACCTTCCTGATGTACACGCTCGGCCTCTATGAAGTCCACTTCATCTTCAACTTCACGAAGGCCGCCGCAGCCACGAACCTGCACTACACGGCGCACGTCAACTTCGCTCTCTTCGGCCTGATCCTGCTGCTCGCGCTGTTCGTCAACGTGTTCCGCAGCACGATCGTGACCGCGCTCTACAACGTCTCCGTCTGGTGGAACATCATCGGCGTGCTGGCGATCGTCGTGCTGCTGCTGGCGGTCCCCTCCCACCACGCGAGCTTCTCCTACGTCTTCAGCCACAAGGCCAACGAATCAGGGTTCGGCGGCGGCGCCGTCAGCGGCGCGAAATTCTTCCTCTACGTGCTTCCGCTCGGCTTCCTGCTGACGATGTACACGATCACCGGCTACGACGCCTCGGCGCACGTCTCTGAGGAGACCCATGGAGCTGAACAGTCGGCCCCGCGCGGCATCTGGCTGTCGGTCCTCTACTCCGCGATCTTCGGCTGGATCGTGCTGCTCGCGATCACCTTCGCGATCCAGCACGCGCACGAAGCCGAAATCTACAAATCGGGCTTCCCGGCGGTGACGATCATCGAGACGGCACTGAGCTCATCCGCCGCGAAGGCGGTGCTGCTGATCTCCACGATCGGGCAGCTCTTCTGCGGGATGGCGTGCGTCACGAGCGCGTCGCGCATGACGTTCGCGTTCTCGCGCGACGGCGCAGTGCCCGGGCACAACCTGTGGCGCCGGCTCGGCAAGAGCCGCACGCCGACCTGGTCGGTCCTGTTCGTGGTCGTCTTCGCGCTCGTGATCACGATCCCGGCGTACTTCCCGAACCACCTGGGCACCCCGGTCGCCTTCCTCGCGGTGACGTCGATCTCCGTCATCGGCCTTTACATCGCCTACACGATCCCCGTGTTCCTGCGCTGGCGCCAGGGCGACTCCTTCAAGCCGGGCTCGTGGACCCTTGGCAAGAAGTACAAATGGATCAACCCGATCGCGGTCGTCTGGGTCGCGCTCTGCGTGATCATCTTCTCGCTGCCATTCTCGCCCGAAGGCGTACCGTGGGAATCGGCCTTCAGCTGGAACGCGGTCAACTACGCGCCACTGGTCACGATCGGCGTGATTCTCGCCGTGACGATCTGGTTCCTGGTCTCGGCCAACAAGACCTTCAAGGGACCGATCCGCACGATCGACGAGCTCGACGTCGAACAGGCGCTCCCGGCGATCTCCGAGTCTCCGTAGGGCGAGGGTTGCGCAAGCCGTCTCGTCCTCCGGTCCGCCGCGGCGGGTCCTAGCACCGTGAGCGAACAGCTGACGGTGCTCGAGCCCGCCACGGAGGCGGTGCTCGCGGAAGTCCCGCGCGCGGGCGTACAGGAGGCCGACGCCGCCGTCGCCGCCGCGCGGGCGGCGTTGCCCGCGTGGCGCGCGTTCGCGCCCGCCGCGCGGGCGGCGCTCCTGCGCGAGCTGGCCGAGGTGCTGGCGGCCCACGCGGAGGAGCTGGCCGTGCTGGAGGCGCGCAACGCCGGCAAGGCGATCGGCGACGCGCGCGGCGAGATGGGCATGGTCGTCGAGACCTTCCGTTACTACGCCGGGGCTCCGGAGCGGTTGCTCGGCGACACGATCCCGGCCGCCGGCGGCGAGGCGTTCACGGTGCGCGAGCCGGTCGGGGTGGTGGCGCTGATCACGCCCTGGAACTTCCCGCTGACGATCGCCTCGTGGAAGCTCGGGCCCGCGCTCGCCGCGGGCAACACCGTCGTGCTGAAGCCCGCGGAGCTCACCCCGCTCACAGCACTGCGCTTCGCCGAGCTGGCCGCCGAGGCAGGCCTTCCCCACGGCGTCGTCAACGTCGTCGTCGGGCCGGGCTCCACCGTCGGGCAGCGTCTGGTCGAGCATCCCGGCGTCGACAAGATCGCCTTCACCGGCTCGACCGAGGTCGGCCGCGCGATCGCCGCCGGCGCCGCCCAGACGATCAAGCGCGTGACGCTCGAGCTGGGCGGCAAGTCGGCGAACATCGTCTTCGCCGACGCTGACATCGAGGCGGCGGCGGCGAGCGCTCCGATCGCGGTCTTCGGCAACGCGGGCCAGGACTGCTGCGCGCGCTCGCGCATCCTCGTCCAGGCCGAGGCGATGGATGACTTCATGGCGGCGCTCGAGCGCGCCGTGAGGGGGCTCGTCGTCGGCGACCCGCTGGACGAGGCCACGCAGATGGGACCGCTGATCTCGGCCGGCCAGCGCGAGGCGGTCTCCTCCTTCCTCGACGACGGCGCACCGGTTGCCTTCCGCGGCTCGGCGCCCGAGGGCCCCGGCTTCTGGTTCGCGCCGACCGTGCTGGCGCCCGTGGACCCGGGTGCGCGTGCGGTCCGCGAGGAGATCTTCGGCCCGATCGCAGCGGTGCTCCCGTTCCGCGACGAGCGGGAGGCCGTGGCGCTCGCGAACGACACCATCTACGGGTTGTCGGGCTCGATCTGGACGCGCGACGGCGCCCGTGCCCTGCGCGTCGCGCGCGCCGTGGAGACCGGTGTGCTCTCGATCAACTCGAACAGCTCGGTCAGGGTGGCGACGCCGTTCGGCGGCTTCAAGCAGTCCGGCTACGGCCGCGAGCTCGGCCCGCACGCGCTCGACGCCTACACGGAGGTAAAGACGATCTTCTACGCGACGGAGGCATGAGCTGATGGCCAGCGGACGGCTCGAGGGACGGGTGTGCGTAGTGACCGGCGCGGCGGGCGGCATCGGCGCGGCGACGGTCGAGACGTTCCAGCGCGAGGGCGCGAAGGTCGCCGGCGTGGACGTTCTCACCGAGTGCCCGGGCGACCTCTCGCTGCAGATCGACCTGACCAGCGAGGAGCTCGTCGTCGATCTCTACCGCCAGGTGCGCGAGCGGTTCGGGCGTATCGACGTGCTGTTCAACAACGCCGGCATCTCCCCCATCGACGACGCCTCTGTGCTCGAGACCACGCTGGACGCCTGGGAGCGCGTGCAGGCGGTCAACCTGCGCAGCGTCTTCCTGTGCTGCAAGCACGGCATCCCCCACCTGCTCGAGAACGACGGCCCCGAACGTGGTTCGGTCATCAACACCGCCTCGTTCGTCGCGGTGATGGGGGCGGCCACCTCGCAGATCTCCTACACCGCCTCCAAGGGCGGCGTGCTCTCGCTCTCGCGCGAGCTCGGCGTGGAGTTCGCGCGCCGCGGCGTCCGCGTCAACGCGCTCTGCCCCGGGCCGGTGGACACGCCGCTGCTCAAAGAGCTGTACGCGAAGGACCCCGAGCAGGCCGCGCGGCGGCTCGTGCACGTGCCGATGGGACGCTTCGCCGAGGCGAGCGAGATCGCGAGCGCGGCGCTGTTCCTGGCCGCACCGGAATCCTCGTTCGTGACCGCCTCGACCTTCCTCGTCGACGGCGGGCTCAGCGGCGCGTACACGACACCGCTCGACTAGGGGATACTGCTGCCGATGGCGGCGACCGGGGAGAGGGCGGCCGGAGCGGGAGCAGGCGTGCCCCAGGACCCGGCCACGCTCTACGTGATCCCGGGCTCACACGCGTGCGCGGCGGCCAAGCTGATGCTCGAGCGCAAGGGGATCGCCTACCGGACCGTGGAGCTCCCCACGGGCCTCCATCCCCAGCTCGTGCGGCTGCGCGGCTTCCCCGGCAGCCCCAAGCCGATGCGGATGGTCGACGGCAAGCCGACCCGCATGAGCGCGATCCTCGACCGCCTCGGCACGGTACCGGCGCTGAGCTTCGCCTCCGAGAAGGTGCAGCGCAACGCCGAGATCGCCCGCTTCCTGGACCGGGTGGTCCCGGCCCCGCCGCTCCTCCCCGCCGACCCCGAGCGGCGCGCGGCCGTAGAAGAAGCGGAGGCATGGGCCGACGCAACGCTGCAGATGTTCGCGAGGCGGCTCGTGATCGTCGCTGGGGCGCGGAACCTCGACGAGATGTCCGCGCGGGGCGGCCGGGGACGCCTCGGCGCGCTGCTCGCCGGGAACGACCCGCAACGCCAGCTCGCCGCCAAGCTCGCCGCCCGCACGACGTTCCGGGCCAACGAGGAGGCCGAGCGCCGGCTGCTCGCCGAGCTGCCCGACGTGCTCGACCGCGCCGACGGCAACCTCGCGACGGGCGTGATCGGCGGCGAGGAGCCCAACATCGCGGATTTCATGATCGCGCCCTCCCTGGCGCTGCTCGACTACCGGCTCGACATCCGTGATCAGGTGCGCGCGCGGCCCGCCTTCGCTGTCGTTGAGCGCCTGCTCCCCGACCCGGCCTGAGGAGAGGGGGCCCCACCGGCCCCACCCGCCCCGCCCGCAACAGCCGCATCGAGCCTGCGCGCCATCGCGGTGAGGCGCTCGCGCAACTCGGCCGGCGCGACGAGCAGCTCGAAGTCGACGTTCGGTGCCGCGATCCTGAACGCCAGCCAGTCGAGGTGGTCGTCGCTCGTCTCGTACACGCAGGTCCCGTCGCTCTGCTCGCGCAGCTCGCCCCACCCGCCCGGGAATCGAACCCGGACCTCGTCTGCCCGCGCCAGGTACCTGACACGCACCTCGTAGCGGTAGACAACGCCCTTCAGCGTGCGTGTGAGATAGGCGGCGGCGTCGCCGCCGGGAACTGTTCGGGGCTCGAAGCGCGAACCGGCGGACGACGGCGATGAGACGCGATCCACGCGGAAGGTCCTCCAGCCGGTCCGCGACGGGTCGAACGCGAGCAGGTACCAGCGCCGCCCGTGCGCGAGCAGCGCGTGCGGCTCGACCAGCCTCCGGCTGCCCGCGCCGTCGCGGCCCCGATAGGCGAAGCGGAGGAGCTCGCGGTCGCGGCAGGCGGCGCCCAGCACGGTGAGGACCGCGGCGTCGACGACGGGCCCGCCACCCCCGCCTACGACCTCGGTCGCGCCGAAGGCCTGCACCCGGCGGCGCAGCCGCTCGGGCAGTACCTGCTCCAACTTGACCAGAGCACGAAGTGCCGTCTCCTCCACGCCCGCGACGGCGGAGCGCGCGGCGGTACGAAGGGCGATCGCCACCGCGAGCGCCTCGTCGTCGTCGAGCAGGAGCGGCGGCATCGCCGCGCCGGAGGTGAGCGAGTAGCCGCCGGCTGGGCCGGTCGTGGAGTCGATCGGGTACCCGAGCGAACGCAACCGCTCGACGTCTCGGCGCACGGTCCGCCCCGACACGCCGAGACGCTCGGCGAGCACCGTCCCGGGCCACTCGCGCCGGCCCTGTAGAAGGGAGAGCAGAGCGAGCAGGCGTCCGGCTGTCGGGGTGTCGGCCATGCGGAGATGTTCTCGCAGATCGAGGACAGAAGCTGGCCTCAATGACCCATAGCCTGACCCCCACGATCACGAGACGAAAGGAACCCAAGCGATGGATTACAAGCTCGAGCTGGTCACCATCCCGGTCTCCGACGTGGACCGCGCGAAGGACTTCTACGCGAGCGCCGGCTTCGCCGCCGAACACGACATCCAGGTTGAAACGAACCTGCGCTTTGTCCAGCTCACACCACCAGGCTCCGACTGCTCGATCGCACTCGGCGAAGGCCTCACGGAGGCCGCCCCCGGCTCGGTACAGGGCCTTCAGCTCGTCGTCGCGGACGCCGACGCGGCGCACGCGGACCTCGCCGGCCGCGGAGTCGAGGTCAGCGAGGTACAGGAGTTCCCCTGGGGCCGGTTCGTGTTCTTCACCGACCCCGACGGCAACGGGTGGGCCGTCCAGCAGCTGCCGCCGCGCGATCAGGAGGCGGCAGCCTAGAGGGTGACCGACGCCTCGCGTCCCGAGCGCGCGGCCCCGACAGAAGCGGCGATCACGAGCGCGATCCCGATCAGCGTGCGCCCGCCCAGGCGCTGGCCGAGCACGAGCAGCCCGGCCAGCGCCGCCATGCCGGGCTCGAGGCTCATCAGGACGCCGAACACCGCAGGCCTGATCCTCCGCAGGGCCTCGACCTCGAACGAGTACGGGATCGCCGATGAGAGCACTCCGACCGCTGCGCCGAGCGCGAGCGCTTCGGCGCTGAGCAGCTCGCCGGCGCCTTCGACGATCCCGATCGGCGCGATGACGACCGTGCCGACGCACATCGCGAGGGCGAGCCCGGTGCCGCCCTCGAAGGCGCGCCCCAGGCGCGCGTTCACGAGGATGTACGTGCCCCAGAGCACGCCGGCCAGCAGCGCCAGCCCGACACCGAGCGCGTCGAGGCGGCCGCCTTCGTGCCGTGTGAGCAGCACGATCCCCGTCACCGCGAGCGCCACCCAGAGCAGGTCGAGCCGGCGGCGCGAGCCCATCAGCGCGACCGTGAGCGGTCCGACGAACTCGAGCGCGACGGCGATCCCGAGCGGGATGCGGGCGATCGCGCCATAGAAGCTCAGGTTCATGCCGGCGAGCACGAGCCCGAACAGCGCCGCCAGCCTCAGGTCCTCGCGCGTGCGGCCGGAGAGCCGCGGGCGCCAGACGCCGAGCAGGATCAGCGAGCCGAACGTCAGGCGCAGGAACACGGTCCCGGCGGGGCCGACACGGTCGAACAGCGTGGCCGCGATCGCGGCGCCGAACTGCACAGAGGCGATCCCGCCGATGACGAGCGCGGTCGAGGGCGAGCGGGCGAGCAGCCCCGGGGTGTGTACGTCGTCTCTCAGATCGGACATCGGCGGCGATCGTAGCCCGCGGTCCGCCGCGGGGGATGGGCTGCGGATATAGGATCAGCCGCCACCGGCAAGGGGGCTGCGCGAGATGGGCGAGACGAACCAGGCGATCACACCGCAGCTCAGCGCCGAGCGCCTCGCCGGCACGTTCCCCGGCGATCTCGGCATCGAACTGACGGAGATCACAGACGATCACGTGCTCGGCCGGATGGCCGTCGACCGCCGCCACCTGCACCCCATGGGCTATGTCCACGGCGGCGCCTGGGTGGCATTCGCGGACACCGTGGCGGCCTGGGGGACGCTGCGCCACCTCCCCGCCGAGCACGGCTTCACGACCGTCGAGCTGAAGATCAACGTGATCACCTCGGCGGGTGAGGGCGATCTGCTGACCGCGATCGGCGAGCCGCTGCACGTCGGCTCCCGCACGCAGGTCTGGCAGGTGCGGGTGCTCAAGGACGCACGCCTCGCGGCCAGCTTCACCTGCACGCAGATGGTGCTCTGAGGCCGGCACGGAGCGCCGGCCGACCCTCCCCCAAACCCGGCACGGAGCGCCGGCCGACCCTCCCCCAAACCCGGCACGGAGCGCCGGCCGACCCTCCCCAAATCCGGCACGGAGCGCCGGCCGACCCTCCCCCAAACCCGGCACGAAGCGCCGGCCGACCCTCCCCAAACCCGCTACACGCGGGCTTCCAGCACCGCCATCGCCGCGTTGCGGCCGGGGATCCCGCTGACGCCGCCGCCACGCCGCGCGCCGGCCCCGCAGAGCAGCACCGAGGGGATCTCCGTCTCGACTCCCCAGCGTCCCGCTTCGTCCTCGTGCTCGGCGAACGGCCACGAGAGATCGCGATGGAAGATGTGCCCTCCCGGCATGCGCAGCTCGCGCTCGAGATCCAGCGGGCTGCGCGCCTCGATGCACGGGCGCCCGGCCGCGTCGCCCATCACGCACTCCTCCAGCGCCTCGGCCAGGACGCTGTCGAGGGATGCCAGCGTCGCCGCGAGCGCGCGCTCGCGGGCGCCGTCGGGGTCCGCCGCGAACAGCCGTGCGGGGATGTGCAGCGCGAACACGGTCAGCGTCTGCGCGCCCGGCGGCGCGCAGCTCCGGCGCGAGGATCGAAGGATCGGTGAGCGAGTGGCAGTACGCCTCGCATGGCACCGGGTCCGGCAGCTCGCCGGCCGCTGCCCGCTCATAGGCGCGCTGCAGCTGGGAAGCGCTCTCGTTGACGTGGAACGTGCCGGCGAACGCGCGCTCGGGCGCGACCTCGGCGTCGCGCAGGCGCGGCAGGCGCGCCAGCAGCAGGTTGACCTTGAGCTGCGCGCCCTCCGGTCGCTCCGCGTCGCCGGTGCCGGTCAGCCGCGCGAGCTCGGACGGCGCCGCTCCGAACAGCACCCGGCGGGCCGCGATGCGAACCTCGGCCCCGTCCTCGCTGCAGACGATCTCGGCCCCGTCCTCGCCGGCCTCGATCGCGACCGCCTCGACGCCGGTCCGCAGCTGCGCGCCCGCCTGCGCGGCCGCGAGCGCTAGCGCGTCGGTGAGCGCCCCCATCCCGCCGACCGGCACCAGCCACTCCCCGCTGCAGCGCCCGATCACGTGGTAGAGGAAGCAGCGGTTGGCCAGCAGCTCCGCGCCGTCCGCGGGCGCGAACGTGCCGATCAGGGCGTCGGTCAGCGCGACCCCGCCGAGCAGGTCGTCCTCCAGCCGCTCCCGCACCGTCTCGCCGATCGGCCGCTCGAACAGCGCCTCCCAGTCCGCGTGGCCGACCGCCGCGCGGAGCTGCTCGCGGCTCGGCAGCGGCCGGGTCATCGTCGGGAACACGGCCGCAGCGACGCGCCCGGTCATCTCGTAGAACGCGCGCCAGTCGGCGTGCGCACGCTGCTCGCCGCTCACCGCGGCGAAGGAGCGCTCCGTCAGCCCGGGGTCGCCCTCGTCGACGAGCAGGCCGCGCGCGCCCGCGCAGCGCGGGTCGGGGGTGTATGAGGACACCGCGCGGCGGGCAAGCCTGACCTGCAGCCCCAGCTCCTCGACGATCTGTCCGGGCAGGAGGCTGACGAGATAGGCGTAGCGCGAGAGCCGCGCCGGGACGCCCGCGAACACCTCAGCGGAGACGGCCGCGCCACCGAGCTCGGGACGCCGCTCGATCACCAGACACGAGCGACCGGCGCGCGCGAGGTAGGCGGCCGCCACGAGGCCGTTGTGACCGCCCCCCACGACGACCGCGTCCCAGCGGTCGCGCCGGGCGCCTGCGCTCACCGCGTCGTGAAGCCGAGGATCAGCTGCTCGGTCTCGAGCGGCACGTCGAGCTGTGGCATGTGCCCGACGCCGTCGAGCACGACCCAGTCCGCGTTCGGCAGCCACTCCTCGCGGTAGCGGACGGCGGCCGCCGGCCACGGCAGGATCTGATCGGCGGTGCCCCAGACGATCCGGACCGGGCACTCGATGGCAGCTGCGTCGAGCGGAAAGCCGTTCGCGATCGCGCTCTCCATCAGCTCCGTGGCGCCCTCGCAACCGATCATGCCGCGCGCTTGGTGGGCGAGCAGCTCGACCGGGATGTGCTCGAACTCGACCACGGTCTGCGAGGTCGCGAACCGGCGCCCTTCGGGAGTCGCGAGCATCGCGTCGAGCTGCGGCTCGGCGATCGTGAGCTGCTCGCGCAGGGTGCTGAAGAACGGCACCAGCGTCGCGGAGAAGAACTCCTCGCCGGCGGCCCAGCCTCCAGCCGGGGCGAGCGCGACCACGCTCTTCGCGCGCCCTCGCGCCGCCAGTTGAACCGCCAGATAGCCACCCAGCGAGTTACCTGCAACGTGCGCGGTGTCCCATCCCGCCTCGTCCATGCTGCGTTCCAGCTCTGCGACGAGCACCTCTGCGCTCAGCGGCCCGGCGGCGGGACGCGCGCCTGCGTGGCCGAGCAGCGTCGGCGCCAGCACCTCATGGCTGCGTTCGAGGGCCGGAAGGACGAGCTCCCATGTCCGCCAGGTGTCGGTGAACCCGTGCACGAGCAGCAGCGGAGGACCCTCCCCGCCTCGATGCGCCGCGCTGAACCCGCTCGCCACGAAAGGAGAAGCTATCCGGCGGCGAGCCCTTGCGCCTCGCGCTCGGCGAGCCGCGCCAGGTTGAGGAGCTGGCGGCGCATCATCACGAGGTCGCCCGCTGCCAGCAGCCCTCGCGCCGGCACGCTCCCGAGCGGCCCCGACGGAGGCTCGATCAGCAGCTTGGCGAGGAGCCGCGAACCGTCGGCGCGGGTCTCGCTGACGCGGTATGTGACGATCACCTCCCCGAAGACGGTTCCGCGCGAGCGGAGCGTCAACGAGCGCCCCGGCTCGAACTCGGCGAGCCGGAAGATCCGCATGAAGCACTGCCCCTCCTCGAGTCGATCCAGGCCGGGCGTCAGCGTCTGCGGGCTGCGCCGCCCGCGGTTGTCGATCAGGTCGTAGCTGTAGGGCGCGGCGCGCAGCTGGCAGAGCCAGCGGAACACGACGGCAGCAGGCGCGGCGACGTCGACGGCGCGATAGAGCCGCATCGGCGCCCGCGCGAGGAGCCGATCGCACGGGAAGGCCTCGGCGCGCTCGGCGGGGGTCGAGCCCCAGTTGCGCACCACGGCAGGGCAGCGCGGGACCGCTGCGGCGGACATCACGCCGCCTCGGGGACGGCCACCACCCCCAGCGGCCCGCGCAGGGCGGCGAGCGCCGGGGCGTAGAGACGCTGCTTGATCGTCCGCATCGTCTCGGGCGGCTTGCCGGAGAGGGCTGCGGCCCGCTCGCAGGCGCGGCTCAGCACCTCCTGCTCCCCCACCGCCTCCTCGACGATCCCCTCGTGCGCCGCTTCGGCGCCGGTGTAGCGGCGCCCGAGCACGACCGCCTCGTGGACGGCGCCCGAGGGCAAGCGCGAGGAGAGCAGCTCGGTCATGCCGGGGGTGAACGGGATCCCCAGGTCCACCTCCGGGAGGCAGAACCAGCCGCGGTCTGAGCGCATCACGCGCTGGTCGTGGGCGAGCGCGAGCATCGCCCCGGCGGCATAGGTGTGCCCCTGCATCGCCGCCACCGTCGGCACGCCGATCTCGAGCACGCGCGCGAGCAGCTCGTGGACGCGCGCGAGGAAGTCCATCGCGGCCTCGCCCTGGGCGCCCATCCACTCCAGGTCCAGGCCGTTCGAGAAGACCTTGCCGCGCGCGGTCGTGACGAGCGCGCACGGCGCCGCCGCTTCGACCTCGTCGAGACAGGCCTCGAACGAGGAGACGAACTCGCCGTTGAAGCGGTTGTGTCCATCCCCGAGGTCGAGCACGAAAAGCTCCTGCTCCCTGCGCAGCGACGGCATCGCGAGCCTCCTTTAGAAGATCCGTTCTAGAGCGTATACTCTACAAGCTCTTGGCGCGCCAGGTCTTCTCCACCGAAGCGATCCTCGACGCCGCCCGCGAGGTGGTGGTCACGCGCGGTGCGCGCGGGGCCACCGTCGAGGCGATCTCCAAGGAGGCCGGCGTCCCCGTCGGCTCGATCTACCACCGCTTCGACTCGCTCGCCGAGCTGCTGGCGCGCACCTGGCTGCGGGCCGCGCGACGCTCGCAGGAGCGCGCCCTGGCGGTGCCCTCCTCGCCCGAGGGCCCGCTCGAGAGCGCCGTCGCCGTCGCGCGCGCGATGTACGACCACTGCCTCGAGCAGCCCGAGGACACCCTGCTGCTCGATGCGCTCACCCGCGCCGAGCTGCTGAGCATGGACCTCGGCGCTCTGCGCGGCGAGATGGAGGGGGTCAACGAGCGCATCGAGACGCTGATGGCCGGCCTCGCGCGCGACCATCTTCGGCCGCGCCGACCGCCGCACGCGCGACCTCGTGCTGCTGGCGCTCGTGGACATGCCCCACGGCTTCGCGCACCGACAGCTCGCCTCGGGGACGCGCACGCCGGCACGGCGCGAGCGGCTGCCCGCGGCGGTGCGCGCGGTGCTCGCGGGCGGCGGCGCGGCGACGGATGGCGCTTCGCATCCCCGTCCGCGCGCAGACGCGAAACGCCGAAGCATCCGAACCCGTCCATAGGCTCACCGCCGTGAGGAGCCGGGACGCGACGGGGACGATGCGCGCCGCGGGCGGGATCATGCTCGCTCTGGGCGCTCTGCTGGTCGCTGTGCGCCGCGAACACAGCTGGACCGAATTCGAGCTGTTCCTCGTCTTCGCCGCGCCCGCGGCGGTGTTGTTCGCACTCGCGGTCGCCGACGCCGAGGGCGCGGCGCACGACCGCGCCGAATCCTGGCGGGGGGTCCTGCTCGTCCCCGCCGTGCTGCTGTCGCTGGTGGCGCTGTTCCAGTTCCTGGCGTGGGTCGGCGCGGACACCCGCCATCTGCTCTACGACGCCGCCGTGCTCCTCGTCACGGCGCTGATCGCCGCCGTGGGCGCGCGGCGGGTCCGGGCGCCGTACGTGATGCTGCTGGCCTCGTTCGCACTGCTCGGCGCCTGGATGCTCGTGTGGATCAAGATCTTCCCCGACCCCTCTGGCAACACGGTGCGCTGGCTGCTGCTCGGTGGCGGCGCGGCGCTGCTGCTCGCCTCGGCCCTCGCCGATCTCGCCGGCGCGATCGGGGCCGGCGAGATCGCAACGGCCGGCGCGCTCGGCGTGGTCGCGGCGGGGATCCTCGGCGTGTTCGTGAGCGCGTTCGGCGCGGCGTTCGCCGGCTTTGCGACCATCGCCTCGGGGAACACCAGCCACGAACAGGTCGTCGGGCCTCGCGAAGGCGTCTTCCCCGCGGTCTTCGGCGGGCATCTCTCCGGCTCGCAGACGACCGGCTGGGACGTCTACCTGCTCGTCGTCTCGCTCGTGCTGATCGTCGCGGGCGCACGCACGCGCAGGCGCGGTCTCGGGTACGTCGGCGTGCTCGGGATCCTGCTCTTCTTCGCCAGCACGGCAGCACAGCTCGTCCGCGTGTCCGCGGGCCGCTCGCCGTCGCACAGCCTCGCCGGCTGGCCGCTCGTCCTCCTGATCCTCGGCCTGGCAGGCCTCGCCGCACCGTTGCTGCGCCGCAGCGAACCCTGACGGACGCGCTCAGCGCGGCTCGGCAGGCGGGGTACCCGGGTCCGCCAGCTCGAGCTGGAAGTAGGCGACGTCGTGCCAGGCGCCGAGCTTGTAGCCGATGTTCGTGTACGCGCCCGACGCGGCGGAAGCCCATCGCCAGGTGCAGCGCCTCGCTGGCCTCGTTCGGCAAGGTCATGCCGGCGACGGCGTTGCGAAAGCCGCGCGCCCGCAGACGCTCGAACAGACCCTCGTAGAGCGCCCGGCCCGCGCCGCTGCGGCGGCGGCCCATCTCGACGTAGACGCTGACCTCGCAGGAGAAGCGGTAGGCCGGACGGGACTGCCACTGCGCGCCGTAGGCGTAGCCGACAACGGCGCCGTCCCGCTCCAACACGAGCCACGCGTGGCCGGCGCTCGACGCGGCGATGCGCGCGGCCATCTGCTCGGCGCCCGGCGGCTCGAGCTCGAAGGTGATCGCGGTCTCGCGCACGTACGGGGCGTAGATCGCGGCGCAGGTCGCCGCGTCGGCCGGCCCGGCATCGCGCACGCCGGCACTCGGGTCTGTCGCGGGCATCGGCCGGACAAGATACGCGGCCGCGGCGCCGGAGCTACGGTTCGCGGATGAACCGCGTCCACAACCTCGTGTGCTCTTCGGGCTGGTGGTCGCGGGTCGTCGAACGCGAGCTGCTGCCCTGGGGCCTTGCCGGCGTCGAGACCGGCGAGGAGGTGCTCGAGTTCGGGCCCGGCTTCGGGGCGACCACGCGCGTGCTCGCCGACCGCCCGGGCCGGCTCGACGTGCTCGAGCTCGAGCCCGCCTACTGCCGGCGCCTGGAGCGCAAGCTCGGCGGCGGGGTGACCGTGACGCAGGGAGACGCGACCGCAATGCCCTATGAGGAGGGCTCGTTCTCGGCGGTGCTGTGCTTCACGATGCTCCACCACCTGCCCACGCCCGAGCTCCAGGACCGCGCGTTCGCCGAGGCCCGGCGCGTGCTTCGGCCCGGCGGCGTGTTCGCCGGGACCGACAGCATCGGGAGCGGCCGGGTGTTCAAGCTGATCCACGTCGGCGACACGCTGAACCCGATCGACCCCGCCTCGCTTCCCGAGCGGCTGGAACGCGCGGGCTTCGAGGGTGTGAGGGTCAGCACGAGCGACACGTCGTTTCGTTTCTTCGCTCGGCGACCCGGCTGAGGCCGGCGCCCCGCGGGGGCGCCGGGCTCCTGCACGGGCTAGGAGACGCGCTCGGCGAGCAGCGCGACGAGCTTGTCGAGCTGGCTGTTCCAGCCCAGCGTCGCCATCTCGGTCATCTCCGCCGCCGCGATCATGCGCGAGGTCACGATCACCTTCGTGCGGTCGCCGCCGAGGTCGACGAACTCGATCATCGTGTCCCCGGACTCGATCATCGGATGCTCGGTGATCTTCTCGCCGAAGGACAGGCGCTCGGGCGCTTCGACGACCCCGAAGTGCCCGTCGCTGGGGTACTCCTCCCCCTCTGGCCCGACCATCGTGATGCGGCAGACGCCGCCCGGTTTGAGGTCGAACTCGATCTTCTCGCGCGGCGTCGTGAAGTGCTCGGGGCCCCACCACTTCGTGACCTCGTCGGGATCCGTCCACACCTGCCACACGAGCTCGCGCGGCGCGTCGAACTCGCGCTCGATCACGATCGTCTGCTCGCTCATCGTCTGCTGAGAGTCAACCATCGCCGTCCGCCTTTCGCTGGATTTCCATCAGATGAGTGGACAGGCGGTCGAGCCGCCCGTCCCAGATCCCGCGGTACTGCTCGAGCCATTCGGAGACCGCTCGCAGCGGCGCGCCCTCGAGCCGGGACGGACGCAGCTGCGCCGTCCGGCCGCGCGTGATCAGGCCCGCCCGCTCGAGCACCTTGAGGTGCTTGGAGACGGCCTGCACGCTGAGCGGGAAGGGCTCCGCCAGCTCGTTCACCGACACCTCGCCCTCCTCGGCGAGCCGCGCAAGGATCGCGCGCCGCGTCGGATCGGCGAGCGCGGAGAACGTCGTGCTGAGCCGATCGGCCTCCATCGTGTTCATCCCACTAGTTTATCAACTACTTGGTTGAATTGATTGGAGGTGCCACGCGCGGCGGGGGCCGGGAGGGGGAGCTCGCCGGCTCCGAGCCGCTCGAGATCCCCGCGGGCACGGTCCACCAGATGTGGAACGCCGGCACCGAGCGGGCAGTGCTGCGCTGGACCACGACGCCGGCCGGGCGCACGCTCGCGTGGTTCCGCGAGGTGTCGGCGATGCTCGCGGGCGAGCCGCTCGGTGAACCCGCGACGCTGCTCGAGCGCTACAGGCACGTCTTCAGGCTCGCCTGAGCCTCAGGACAGCGCCAGCGGGCCCGGCGCGAGCACCTCGGGGTCATGCCCGGGTCTCACCGTGATGCCGTTCTCGCGCATCGCCCGCAGCCTCCCCGCCGAGCGCGCCTGGGCGTCGAAGTCGTCGGCGAAGGACGGGAAGCGAAAGTCGTCGAGGGTGGCGGCGAAGTGCGTCACGTCCGCGCCGATGACGAGCTGCTCGCCGATCCGCACCGACTGGTGACCGGGCGTGTGGCCGGGGGTCAGCAGCAGCTCGATCGAGCCGTCGCCGAACAGGTCGTGGTCGCCGTCGATGAGCTCGACTCGGCGGCCGTCCAGCTCGTAGTCGCGCGGATAGAAGAAGTTGCGCCGGATCGCGTCGCCGTCCCGTCCTCCCTCCCACTCCCGCCGCTGCACCACGATCGGGATCTCCGGCGGCAGCAGCGCCAGCCCACCCGCGTGGTCGAAGTGCAGGTGCGTGAGCACGACCCGCGTGAGCGTCGAGACGTCGACCTGCTCGGCGACGCTCCGGTCGAGCTCGAGCGTCATGAAGGAAGCCTGCGCACCGTAGTGGGCGGCGGTGTCGCGCACGGCGTCGGGATTGAGGCCCGTGTCGATCAGGACACGCTCGGTGTCGGTCTCCACCAGATAGGCGGGGATCGGGAACCGCAGCTGCTTCTCGGGGTCCTCGCCCTGGCGCCAGATCATCGCCGGCGAGGAGATCCACCCCACGTTCAGCATCTCGACTCTCACATCCCCTCCCCTGGTCGTTTGCGGTCGGGCAAATTATCAGACCGTCAGTCGGTTTACAATCTGTATCGTGACCGACGGACGCAGGGCGCGCGGAGAGGCGACACGTGACCGGCTCATGCACGCCGCGCGTGAGCTGTTCGGCGAGCGGGGCTACGAGCAGACCTCGGTCGAGGCCGTCCTGGAGGCCTCCGGCGTCGCGCGCGGCGCGCTCTACCACCACTTCCCCAGCAAGACGGCGCTGTACGACGCCGTCCTCGAGCAGGTCGTCGCGGACCTCGCCGCCACCGCCGCGGAGGACGCGAGCGGCGGCGAGGACGCGCTCGCGAACCTGCGCGCCGGCGCGCGCTCGTGGATGCAGATGGCGCTGGACCCCGCCGTGCAGCGGATCTATCTGCTCGATCCGCAGGCGGTCGTCGGATGGGCGCGCTGGCGCGAGCTCGACGAGCGTTACTGGCTGGGCGGCCTGCGGGCGAGCTTCGCCAAGCTGGCCAGGGAAGGCCGCGTGCCCGCGGGGCAGGAGCAGTTCCTCGCCCACATGCTGTGCGCCGTCCTGACCGAGGCGGCGCTGTTCATCGCCTACGCCCCCGACCAGTCGAGCGCCGGCCGGACGGCCCAGGCCTCGGTCGACCTGCTGCTCGACCGCCTCGTCGGCCCCGGTTAGGCGCTCAGCCCCCGCGCATGCGCGCGAGCACGGAGTAGGCCTGCTTGTGGCGGCCGCGATGGGTCTCGATCCCGTAGCCCCCGCCTTCGCGGGCGTCGCGATAGCCGTAGAAGGTGACCCCGCCGATGTACCCCGTCCCCCGGGCCCAGCGCGCGAAGGAGCTGATCGCGAAGGCCTGTTCGGCTTCGCTGTAAAGAAGGCTGTCGCTGAAGTTGCTGCCGGTGGGGAAGCCCACCTCGGTGATGTAGATCGGCTTGTGGGAGACGGACTCGTCGGCTTCGATCAGCTGCCGGTTGCCGAGGATCGCCTGGGCGCGGCCGCCACGCCCGCCGTAGGGGTGGTTCGTGACGGCGTCCACGTCGGCCAGCGCCTTCGCGTTGCGCGACCACGCTTCGCCCCATGCGTTCGAGGAGTCGTGACCGCCGTCCCAGGAGGCCAGCTCGAGCGGCCGCTCCGAGCCGAAGTCCCGGGCGAGGGCTTCGTGCACTTCGATCAGCAGCTGCGCGTAGCTTTCGCGGTTCTCCTGCGATTCCGCGTCCGAGCCCCAGAACCAGCTGCCTCCCGGCTCGTTGAGCACCTCGATCGCGAACACGTGCGGGTTCTTCCGCACGAAGGCGATGACCCGGGCAACGTAAGCGGCGTGGTTCAAGGCGCCCACGCCTGCGTGCGTGTACGGCCCCGAGAAGTCGGCGATCACGCGCAGACCGGCGCGTTCCCAGCGCGTCAGCCGCGGCGGGTTCGTGAGGCGCACGAGCGTCGCGACCCTGCGCAGGTCCCGTGGTTCGGAGGCACCCCAGTAGCCGGCGTTGACGCCGAGCAGGAACGGGTGCGCGCCGGCGCGATGAGGCGGCGCCTGGGCTGCGGCCGGCGCGACGGCAACTGCAACGGCCGCCAGGGCTGCCGGCAGGGCCCGGCGCAGCAGGTGGCCCGCTCCTTGCCGGCTGCGGCTGTCCGATCGGAACCCGTCCAGAGCAGGGGAGCCAATCAGATCTGGGCGTCGCGGTGCGCAGGTTGGCCGCACTCGGGTGGCGTAACCTGGCGGGCGTGCGCAAGCTCCAGACCCAGGGCGTCCACCACATCACGCTCGTCGGCGCGGGCCGCCGGACCTCGATCGACTTCTGGGAGGGGCTGCTCGGGATGCCGTTCGTCTTCGAGCAGCCGAACCTCGACAACTCCAACGAGAGCCACCTCTACTTCGACCCCGGAGACGGCCGCCTGATCACCGTCTTCACCAACGAGGAGCGCGAGGGCGACGCGCAGCGCACGCCCACCGACCCGGGCTGTGTCCACCATCTGGCCTTCGCCCTCTCGCAGGCCACGTTCAAACAGGCCGTCGAGCGGCTCGAGGAGCGCGGCATCAGCCACAGCGGGGTCAAGGATCGAGGCTTCATGGACTCGATCTACTTCGAGGACCCGCTGGGGCTCCTGATCGAGCTGGCCTCCTACCGCTTCGAGCCTCCCGCGGGCCATACCCACGCCGACGTGCTCCTCGAGGCCCACCGCATCCGCGTCACGCAGGGGGACTACAACATCGCCCCCGTCCACCTCGCCGACGCGATCGAGCGCCTGGTCGCGGCCTCGACCGGCTCGCTCTCGGAGGATCGCTCGCCGAAAGACCCCTATGCCGCCGGCGCCGCGGGCGAGCAGGGAGCCCAGCCTCGCCGACCGTGAGGAAAGGAGCCCTATGCAGCTGACCCGAAACGCACTCGAAACGAGCGCCGGCCCGGCCGACTGGTTCACCGGCGCGGTGCACATCGATGCCGTGGCCTCGCCGTCACCGCCCTCGCGCGTCGCCGCCGCATTCGTCCACTTCGCCCCCGGTGCCCGCACGGCGTGGCACACCCACCCGCTGGGCCAGACCATCTACGTCACCGAGGGCGTGTGCGTCTGCCAGCGCCGCGGCGGCGCGAGCGAGGAGCTCCGCCCCGGCGACCGCATGTACTTCGAGCCCGGAGAGGAGCACTGGCACGGCGCGGCCGCGGACCGCTTCGTGACGCACCTCGCGATCCAGCAGGCCGACGAACACGGCAGTGCGGTCACCTGGGGCGAGCACGTCACCGACGCGGAGTACGCGGCCGCCCAGCACGGATGAGGGCGGCCGCTTCCGTAGGAGCTCAGGCGGGGATGCCCGGAGGGCCGACGATGTCGATCCCGAAGCTCGCGGCAACGGCCGTGAGCGCCTCCACGTCGGGCGGCTCGCTGCTCACGGGCGGGATCTCCAGGCGCTCGGCCGGGGTCGCAAGCGTGCGGATGAAGTCCTCGAAGCCGGCCGGCTCGGCGACGAGCAGGTAGCGCGCGCGCTCGGAGCTGACGATGAACGTGTGCGGGACCTCGCGTGGCCCGTAGACGAACGACCCGGCGGGGGCGACGATCGTCTCGCCGCCGACCCAGAACGTCAGCTCGCCCTCGATCACGTAGAACCACTCGTCCTCGCGGTGATGGACGTGCAGCGGCGAGCCGCTCCCGCGCGGAGCGACGCTTTCGGTCACGGCGACCCGTCCGCCGGTCCCGTCCGCGCCCGCCTTGATCGTGGTCAGGGAGCCGAGGAACCACAGCGCCTCCCCCCCACCGGGGGCCAGGGCGATCGGGGCGAGTGTCTCAGTCGTGTCGGTGCTCATCGTTCTCCTCCTGTCGATTCGGGGATAGAGGAGATCGTGGCGGGACGGCGGGCGATCCACCATCCCCCGCGCCCGGGGATATTCCGCGCATGTGGACGCTGTACCGTCCGGAGCATGGCCGAGCCGATCATGGACGAGATCGCCGCGCTCGCCGCCAGGGGCCTGCCGCGCGCCGAGCTGTTCGGAGAGCTCGCGCCGCGTCTGAGGAAGGTGATCGACAGCGACGCGACCTGCTGGCACACCCTCGACCCCTACACCCGCCTGATGACGAGTGACTCGCCGGACGAGCTGATCGAGCGGGGCGTCTTCACCGCGGAGTCGGCGCCGGCCGCGGGCGAGCTGATGGCGCGCAGCGAGTATCTGATCGAGGACTTCAACACGTTCGCATCGCTGGCCGGTCGGCGTGTGCCGGTCAGCTCGCTCGCGCATTCCACGCGCGGGCGGCCCGAGCGCTCCACGCGCTATCGCGAGCTGCTCCTCCCGGCGGGCATCCCGCACGAGCTGCGCGCGGCGTTCGTCCTCCGAGGCCGCGCCTGGGGAGCTGTTCACATCGCGCGCCGCGAGAGCTCCGGACCGTTCTCCGACCGCGACGTGAAGACCCTGACGCGCGTGACGACGGCGATCGCACACGCGATCCGCGGCTCGCTGCGCTTCGACGCGGCGCGACGCGGCGCGCACCCCGAAGCCCCGGGCATGCTCGTGCTCGGCCCGGGCGACGAGGTGGAGATGGTGACGCCGCCGGCATACGAGCTGCTCGCGGCGATGCGGAGCGACGCGGGCACCTACGAGGCGTCCGCTCCGCCACCCGCGATCCTCGGGCTGGCGTCGTTCGTCCGCGGGGCGGGCGGCCGCGCGGCGCCTGAGAGCCGCCAGGTGACCGTGCCGAGCGCGCTCGGCTGGATCACCCTGCACGCCTCGCTCCCCGACGGGCCCGGCGCGGGCCGCGTCGCGGTCGTCATGGAGCCCGCGAAGGGGCCGCAGTCGGCGACGCTGCGCTTGGAGGTGGAGGGCGTGACCGCACGCGAGCGCGAGGTCGCCACCCTGCTCGCACGTGGCTACACGAACGAGGAGATCGCCGAGGCGCTCGTGCTCTCCCCCCACACCGTCCAGGACCACACCAAGAGCCTCTACGCCAAGGTCGGGGTCGGCTCGCGCCAGGAGCTCGTCGCCCAGGTCTTCCTCGACGAGTACATGCCGGAGGTCGTCCGGCACGCGCCGATCACGTCGAGGGGCCGCTTCGAGCAGCGAGGCTGAGCGGGGTGGACCCGCGCACCTTCATCCCGCCGCGCGCGCTCCCGGTCGCGCCCGCGCCCTCCCCGGGAGAGTACGCGCGCGAGCTGCCGCTGGCGCTGGAGCGCGGGCGCCCCGCCGTCGTCGCGTTCCTGCGCCACACCGGCTGCCCGTTCGCCGAGCGCACGATGCAGATGCTGCGCGAGGGGGCGGCGAGCTCGCCGGAGATCCAGTGGGTCGCGATCAGCCATGCGCCGGCGCCAGAGACCGCGCGCTGGTGCGAGGCGATCGGCGGCGCCGGGGCGGTCGAGGTCGCGAGCGACCCCTCGCGCCGTTCCTACGCGGCCTGGGGGCTCGGCCGCACCGAGCTGGGGCATTTCATGGGTCGCCGCTCGCTCGGCGCCGTGGCCGGCCTTGCGCGGCAGGGGATCCGCAACCGCCACCCGGCCGGCACCCGCTGGCAGTCCGCCGGCACGTTCGCGCTCGATCGCGACGCAATCGTGCGCTGGCGTTCGCTGCCCGCGCACGCGGGGGAGCTGCCGGATCTGCACCGGGCGCTCAGCGCGATCGCCTGAGGAACGCTCGGCCGCGCCTCAGCTCCCAGCCGCCTCGGTCTGCTCGGCGCGCCAGGCGTTGAGCGCCGCGAGCGCCCCGTCCGCCACACGCCCGCGGAAGGTGTCGGTGTCGTTCGCATGCGGGAGCGGCTCGCTCGGCACGGGTACCTCGAGGAACTCGCAGAGCGGCTCCCAGCCTTCCTGCACCTTCCAGACGAGCAGCCGCTCGGCCGGGATCGCTTCGCGCACTTCGTCGTTGTAGGCCTGCATCTGGCGCTTCATCGACTCCGGGTCGTCGCCCCCGCCGAACGGCGAAGCGTCACTCCAGAGCATCCGGTCGACGAGCTCCAGATAGCGCTGCCAGCGCGGTTCGATTTCGCGGCGGGCCATCGACAGATGCCCGATCAGGGAGTCGCCGCGCGTGAAGTTCCAGATCGTTTCGCGGTAGCTCTTGTCCCACGTGTCGGGGTCGCGGACGCTGAGCAGGACCTTGGCCTCGGGATGGCGCTCGGCCAGCTCCCTGTAGACGAAGCCGCCGGGCCAGTCGGTCGTCGACTCGTGCCCCGCGAAGATCTCCTCGAGGTTGTCCTCGCCGTCGAGGTAGCGGTGCCACTGCTCGACGGCGTCGAGGTCAGCGATCAGGTTGACCCAGTGGTAACAAGGGCCGCGCCCGAGCATCTCGAGCGCCTCCTTCTGCGTCAGGGTGCCCGTGCGGGGGAGCCCCGCGCCGATCACGTACATGCTTCTCCCTCGGTCGAGTTTTCACCTGCGATCTTCACGCTATTCGCCGCGAGAAAGGCATCTTGGCGGCCTTCTCGTAAGAAATGGCGAAGGATCGAGCCTGAATCCGTAACTGGGGCAGGCGTGGCCCGTTGAGGCTGGTAGATACCCCTTTACAGGCACATCACGAGTTCAGGGGCAGGACTCCAAATCGCATCTACCGGCACACACCTTCGGCACTCCGCGCGCGCACACGCGCACCTCACACGCCCGTTCCGACGGGTGCCCACGCTCGCCGGCCTGGCGGTCCTGGGCACGGAGGACAGCACGACCCAGCAGCAGGCGCTCGAGCAGCTCGGGCTCGCAGGCGATGAGTTCGCCGAGCGCATCTTCGCCCGCAGCGGCGTCGAGCGGCGGCGCCTGAACCTCGCGGAGGACTTCCTCACGGCGGGCCTGGAGCAGCGTACGGCCCACGTCGAGCGGGAGCTGCTCGACCAGGCCGTGGAGGCGCTCGAGCGCCTCGACGTGAGCCTGGAGCACGTCGGCACCGTGCTGACCTCCAGCCTCTACTCGCTCGGCTGTCCGAGCCTCGCGCACCGGCTGATCGAGCGCTGCGGCCTGCCGACCGGCCACGGACAAGTACCACGTGACGTCGGTCGGCTGCGCGAGCGCCGTACCGCTGTTCCGCCTCGCCGGGCAGATCCTGCACGCCGACCCGTCGCGTGAGGTGCTCGTGATCGCCGCCGAGAGCATGAGCTCGCTGCAGGCGCCCGCACTGCAGGAGAACCCCCGCGTCAAGACCGTCGGCGCCGCCATCTTCGGGGACGGCTGCGCGGCGGCGCTGCTCAGCGAGCGCGGCGATGCGAGCGGACCCGCGATCCTCGCGAGCGCCGTGCATCAGGTCCCGGGCACGCTCGGCGCCGTCGAAATCACCGCCGACGAGCAGGGCAGCTACCTCGGGCTCGCGCCCGAGCTGCCGCGCATCGCCGGGGAACAGCTCGCAGGCGTCGTCGAGGAGTTCCTCGCCGCCAACAACGTCCGTGAGGACCACATCGCCCACTGGATGCTCCACCCCGGCGGCCGGCGCATCGTCGAAGAAGCGCGCGACGCGCTCGGGCTCGACGACGAGGACGTGGCGGTCAGCTGGCGCGCGCTCGCCGACCACGGCAACGTCGGCACGCCCTCGGTCTTCTACGTCATGGACGCCACGATCCGCGAGCGCAACCCGCAGCCCGGCGAGCTCGGACTCGCCGTCACGATCGGCCCCGGCGTCACCGTCGGGCTGATGCTCGTCTCCTTCTGAGCGTCAGTCGGCGCGCGGCGCCGACTCGAGCGAGGCCTCGAGCGCGGCGACCTCCTCGTCGGAGAGCGTGCGGCGGATCACGTTGCGCGCGCCGTCGCCGAGCAGTGCGAGCACCTCGTCGACCTCCGCTGTCGGCGCGAACATCACGATCGCCGAGGACGACGGCGGTATGGCCTCGCGCAACTGCGCGGCGAGTGCCTCAGGCTCGGCCTCGACGGTCGGACGGCTGACCGTGCGCGGCGCCGATGATCGCCGCCGGCCAAGAGGCCGACCGCGATACCCGGCGGACCGGCGAGGAGACCGACGATCGCGCCGCCGACAGCGCCCTCGGCGGTCCCCTTCTGCGAGACATGGTCGTTCTCGTCGACGTCCAGATAGTGACCGGCGAAGGTCCCCCGCAGGAGCAGGTGCCCGCTGTGGTGGCGTTCCACGAAGCCGACGTCCCGCGTCCACGCCGGCGCGGCGCTGAAATCGGCGCGGCTGCTCGAACGGTCGCGCGCGGCGGCGTATCGCTCCACCGCGTCCCCCTCGCCGTCGAAGAGGACGACTGCCATCTCGAGGCTCACGCGCGGAAGACTACCCCTCGTCGCCTGCGGGCCGCAGCCAATAGTCTGGCCGCGTGAGCAAGCACGTCGTGATCCTGGGGGCCGGGTTCGGCGGGCTCGAGCTGGCGACCCGGCTCTCAGAGACAAGCGCCGACGCGGTCCGCGTCACGTTGATCGACCGCAACGAGTCGTTCTTCTTCGGCTTCTCCAAGCTCGAGGTCATGCTCGGCCGCGAATCGGCCGCGGAGATCATGCTGCCCTACAGCGAGTTCGTGAAGGACGGCGTCAAGTTCCGCCGCGAGACCGTCACGAGCGTCGATGCGGCGGCTCGGCGGGTCACCACGGATGCCGGCTCCTACGACGCGGACTTCCTCGTCGTGGCGCTCGGCGCCGACTACGACTTCGCCGCCACGCCCGGATTCAAGGAGGGCGGCCACGAGTACTACTCGCTCGCCGGCGCCGAGCGCCTGCGCGACGAGCTCGCGCTCTTCAAAGGCGGGAAGGTGCTCCTCTCGGTCCTCGGACAGCCGTTCAAGTGCCCGCCCGCCCCGTTCGAGGGCTCGTTCATGCTGGACGAGCACTTCAAGCAGCAGGGCATCCGTGACGCCGTCGAGATGTCCACGACGTTCCCGATGTCCCGCCCGGTCCCGGTCACCGGCGAGGTCTCGCAGATGTTCCGCGAAGGTCTCGCCGAGCGCGGCGTCACCGAACTCTCCGAGCACCTCGTCACCGGCATCGACCCGGCGAGGAGCACCGCACTGCTGTCGAGCGGAGAGACGCTCCCCTACGACCTCTTCGTCGGCATCCCGGTCCACCGGGCGCCGGCGGTGCTGGCGGACTCCGGGCTGGTGGAGAACAACTGGGTCCCGGTCGACCAGTCGAACCTGCGGACACGGTTCGACGGCGTCTACGCGCTCGGCGACGTCTGCTCGGGTCCGCGCAACGTGCCCAAGGCCGGCATCTTCGCCGAGGCCGCCGCCCGCGTGGTCGCCGAGGACATCGCCGCGACGGTGGCCGGCGGCGAGCCGCCCGCCCCCTACGAGGGCTCGGGCGTCTGCTACGCCGAGTTCGGCGGTGGCCTCGTGAGCAAGGTCGAGGTCAACTTCCTGCGCGGAGACGCGCCGGAGGCCGAGCGCCATGACCCCTCGCTCGAGTTCGCCGCCGAGAAGGACGAGTTCGGGGCGGTGCGGCGGGCGCGCTGGTTCGGGCGCTCCTAGGCGTCCGCCGCCCCCCGGTCTCTGATCCCGTCGAGCACGAGGTCGGCAAGCCCGAGCGGAAGGCCCGCGTCGAGCGGCTCGTCGGTCAGGAGCGTCCTGAAATGCAGGGGCGCGACGAGCGCCTCGAGTGCCAACCGGCTGTCCACTGTGTCCGGCAGCTCGCCCCGCTCGACGGCGCGCTCGATCATCGCGCTCGCCAGCTCGTGGCGCCGTCGCCAGAAGACGGTCCGCGCCTCGAGCAGCGCAGGATCCTGGCTGGGAGTCGCCAGCGCGTGCAGCAGCGCCCTGCCGAGCGCGGTTTCGTTGTAGGCCGCAAGCTCGGACGCGAAGGTGGCGAGGTCCTCTCGCACCGATCCGGTGTCCGGGATCGGGAGCTGCTGCTCGCTCTGGCTGAGCAGAGCGTCAGTGATGAGGTTCTCCTTCGTGCGCCAGCGCCGGCGGATCGAGGTTTCGTGCACACCCGCCCTCACCGCCACCTCGGCGACCGTCAGCCGCTCGGGGCCGCCTTCGCCGAGCATCGCCAGCGTGGCATCGAGGACCGACGTACGAACCCGGGCGGAGCGCCCCCCGGGGCGACGGCGAACCACGGCCTCACTCATGAGGAGAGGATAACGCAGGTCGACTTGCGTTTAGCGCCGGGATCTGCGAGTCTTAGCGCAGGTACCCCTGCGTTAGAGGAGAGATGCAATGCCATACCAGTGGCCGCTCGACCCACAGCACCTGTTCGACGAGCGTTACCCCCAGATGGTCAACACCGGCCTGCCCGCTCCCGACGTCGACGCGGTGCGCGGAGCGATCGCGGACATGTGGGCCGACGCCCCGGGCGGATGGGTCTTCGAGTGGTCGCAGCTGGCGGCACGCTATGCCGACGGCGGCAGCCACGCCCTTGCGACACTCGCGTACGGGTGGGCGAGGTTCCCGGTGCTCGCCGACGAGGCCAAGCGTACGGCTCTTGATCGCCAGCTCCAGCACTATCTCCTGGCCGCGCCCGAGTTCCCGGTCCGCCTCGATCGCGTGGCGCTCGAGCTGCCCTATCGGGGCTCGTCCACGCCTCTGAACGTGCACCTCCTCGCCGCGCCGGACCTGCCGGCCGATGCGCCCGTGCTGCTGGCGAGCGGAGGGGTCGACTCCTGGAAGATGGACCTCCACGGGCTTTTCGTCGCCTTTGCGCTCGGGACGCGGATGCGCGTTCTCGCTTTCGACATCCCCGGCACCGGAGAGTCTGCGATCCCGCTCGCTCCCGACTCGACGGAAGTGGTCGACTCCCTCGTCGCCCACGCTCGCGAGCTCGGCGCCGGGACCGTCGCGCACCTCGGGATCTCGATGGGCGGCTGGTTCTCCGCCGCGACCGGCCTGGCGGGCACCGTCGACGCGGCGGTCGTGTTGGGTGGTCCCGTCGAGTCCGCCTTCGCTGCCGGTCGAACGTTCCGATTCGGCATGGCCGAGATCGTCGGCAACGCCTTCGGCTTCGACGCCCCTCCCAGCGAGCAGGAGATGGAGCGACGGCGCACGCAGATGTCGTTGCGGCCCCTGCTGGATCAGGACACGAACTCGCCGATGCTCGTGATCAACGGGGCCGAGGACATCCACGTCCCCCAGCAGGACACGCTCGTCTTCCGAGGCCGCCGCGACACCCGGGTGGAGCTGCTCTCCGACACCGGCCACTGCGCGGTCTCGAAGCTCGGGGAGGCCGTCCCGTTGATGGTCGATTGGCTCAACGAGACCGTCGGCACGGCCGCCGCCGGACAGGCGCCTTGACTTTCCCGTAAGGAAAGTGCTACCTTTCTTTCCTGACCGGAAAGTGAGGACTGAGATGGATCGCACGATCACACACGAGGAAGCCGAGGGAGCGCTGGCAACCGTCGATCTGCGCCGCAGGCGCGTGATCGAGGAGATCGGGCTGCCCGGCTGGTACTGGTGGGGCCTGGCACTCGGATGGATCGCCGTGGGTATCGCCGCCGACAGCGGGGTCGTCTGGCTGGCTGCGAGCGCGACCGTGATCTTCGGGGCCGTGCACGCGAACGTCGTGCCGCGCGTGGCCAGCGGACGCCACCGCACGCAGCAGCTGAGCGTCAAGGCCGAGCTCGCCGGGCGCAGGACGGCGCTGCTGGTCGTGCTCGCGGTGGCCGCGCTCGGGCTCGTGACCGTGGCCGCCGGGTTCGCGCTCAGCGCCGACGGCGCTCGCGACCCGTCGATCATCGCGAGCATCTTCGTCGCCGTCGTGATCCTGCTCGGGGGGCCGCGGCTGCTGGCGGCACGCCGTCCGCAGGAGTCCGCCGGGTGAGCGCCCCCGGCTTCGACGAGCTGATCCACCAGAGCACGCGACTGTCGATCGTCGCGCTGCTGGCGGCGGCCGACTGGATGGACTTCGCGTTCATCCGCGACGAGCTCGGCCTCTCGGAATCGGCGCTCTCCAAGCAGCTCTCCACGCTGGAGGAGGCGGGGTACGTGATGATCGAGCGGCCGGTCAGCAACCATCGGCGCCGGGTGCGGGTGAGGCTGACGCCTGGGGGCCAGGCCGCGTTTCAGGCACACGTCGCGGCGCTGCGCGCGATCGTCGCCGGGGCCGGCGACGCGGCGAGCGCCTGAGCGATCGAAGGGCGCTCCTGCGTCCAGGTTTGCGCGCCGCGCCTGGGGCTAATGTGGGTGAGGCCCCAACGAGGAGCAGGGATGAAGCCGCCCGAGGAGGACGACATCCGTCAGGTCGGGCGCGAGCTCGCCGCGGATCTCGCGCCCCCGTCCAGGGGGCTCAGGGCCGTCGATGACCGGGCGCTCGAGGCCGCCTCGCACGACGCCGCCCTGCGTGCTGCGCTGTTCCGCTTCGTCGACGTCGTGCCCGCGTGCCGCTCCTTCGACGATCTCGCCGCGCATCTCCTCGGCTACCTCGGCGAGGTCGATCAGCGGCCGGTTCCGATCGACGTCGCGCTCAGGATGGGCAACACGCGAACCGGCCGTAGCGCCCTGGGGTCGGCGGCGCTCGCCGGCGTCCGGCACGTCGCGCACCGCTTCATCGTGGCCGAGGGCCCGAGCGCGGCGGAGAAGACGCTCTCCGCACTGTGGCGCGACGGCGTCGCCACGTCGCTCGACCTCCTCGGCGAGGCCACGGTCAGCGCATCTGAGGCCGATCGATATGCGCAGCGCTGCGGGGAGGCGCTTCGCGTGCTGGCGGACCTCTACGAGCGGCTTCCGGCGCGCCCCGCGATCGAACGCGACTCGCTGGGTCCGGTCCCGCGCGCGAACCTGTCGGTCAAGGTCTCGGCGCTGACCCCGCTGCTGCATCCCGAGGCGCCCGAGCTTGGAGAGCGCGACGCCGAACCTCGCCTGCTCGAGCTGTTGCGCGCAGGCCCGCGCCTGCGACGCGCATCTGCACGTGGACATGGAGTCCTTCGACACGTGCGAGCAGGTGACGGAGCTCGTCCTCTCGCTTCTCTCCCGTGAGGAGTTCCGCGACGGCCCCAGCGTCGGCATCGTGCTCCAGGCCTATCTGCGCGACTCCGCGGAGCTGTGCGCACGCGTGCTCGCGTGGGCGAGATCGGCGGGGCGCACCCGGCCGCTCGTCGTCCGTCTGGTCAAGGGCGCCTACTGGGACCACGAGGTCGTTCAGGCGCGCCAGCAGGGATGGCGCGCGCCGGTGTTCGAAGCGAAGGCGGAATGCGACCGCAACTTCGAGGCGCTGACGCTGACGCTGCTCGAAGGGCGTCCGTACGTGCGCCCTGCGATCGCGAGCCACAACCTGCGCAGCGTCGCCTACGCGATCGTCGCCGACCGCAACGCAGGCAGCTCCGTGGGCGAGCTCGAGTTCCAGGTGCTGAGGGGGCTCGGGGACCAGCTCCAGTCCGCGCTCGCGCGAGAGGGGCATCGAGTCCGCGCGTACTGCCCGGTCGGGGATCTGGTGGCCGGGATGGCGTACCTGGTGCGGCGGCTGCTCGAGAACACGGCGAACGAGAGCTTCCTGGTCGAGCAGGCCGGCGGGCGCCCGCTCGAGGAGCTGCTGGCCGCGCCGTGAACCTGGCGCCGTTCACGAACGAGCCGACGCTGGAGCTGCGCAGAGACGCGGTTCGCGAGACGCTCAGTTCGGAGCTGGCCGAGCTCGACGCAGGCTTGCCGATCCACGCGGAACGATCATCGCGGGAGCGCGCCAGCACGGTGACGCGCTCGTCTCGAGCGACCCGGGAGAGGAGAGCCGGGTGGTGGCGCTCGCGCCGCGCGCGGCGCAGCGAGGTGGATGCTGCCGCTCGCGTCGTTGAGCCGAGCTGCCCCCGCGTGGGCGGCGACGCCCGCGGCCGAGCGCGCTGGCTGCCTGCTTCGTGCCGCGGACTTGGATGCGCGCGCGTCGCACCGAGCTGGCAGCGCTGTGCGTCCGCGAGTGCGCGAAGCCGTGGATCGAGGCCGACGCCGACGTCGCCGAGGCGATCGACTTCCTCGAGTACTACGCGCGCGGAGCGCTCGAGCTCGATCGCGGCGCGCCGTTGCTGCAGGTGCCCGGCGAGCGCAACAAGCTGCGCTACCGCGCGCGCGGCGTCTGCGCCGTGATCGCGCCATGGAACTTCCCGCTCGCGATCCCGACCGGGATGCTCAGCGCCGCACTGGTGACAGGCAACGCCTGCGCGCTGAAGCCCGCCGAGCAGTCACCGGGATGCGGCGCCATGGTGGCCGAGGCGCTGCTTGCCGGCGGCGTCCCCGCCGGCGCGCTCGCGCTCATCACGGGAACCGGCGACGCCGGCGAGGCGCTCGTGCGGGATCCGCGGGTGCAGCACGATCGCGTTCACCGGCAGCTCGGCGGTCGGCAACGAGATCCTTCGAGAGGCGGCGGAGATCCGGCCCGGCCAGACGGGGCCTCAAGCGCGTGGTCGCAGAGCTCGGCGGCAAGAACTGCGTGATCGTCGACTCGGACGCCGACCTCGACGACACCGTGCGTGCGGTCATGCGCTCTGCCTTCGCATACAGCGGGCAGAAGTGCTCGGCGGCGTCACGGGTGCTCGCGCACGCTGCCGTGGCGGACATCGTGCGCGAGCGCCTGGCCGGCGCCGTGGAGATGCTCCAGGTGGCGCAGGCCGACGAGTTCGGCGTCGATGTCGGCCCGCTGATCGACCGCGACGCGCAGGCGCGCGTGAACGGGTATGGCGACCTCGCGGCGCGGGACGGAACGGTGCTCGCACGCCGCGCCGGACCTCCCCGCACAGGGATGCTTCTGCGCGCCGATGCTCGTCGCCGGCCTGGACCCGGGCTCGCGCGTGCTTCGCGAGGAGATCTTCGGTCCGCTGCTCTCAATCGAGCCGGTGCAGGACATCGACGACGCGCTGGAGCGCATCGACAGCCTGCCCTTCGCGCTCACCGGCGGGCTGTTCTCACGCAACCCCGGCACCGTCGAGCGCGTGGCCGGCGCTCTCCCGTCGGCAACCTCTACGTCAACCGCCACATCACCGGCGCGATGGTCGGCGCCAGCCATTCGGGGGCAACCGGCTCTCGGGCGCGGGCGCGAAAGCGGGCGGTCCCGGCTACCTGCTCGAGTTCGTCGAGGCACACGCGGTGAGCGAGAACGTCGTCCGTCACGGGCTCGTGGTCTAATGCGCTCCCACCGCGGCGCCGCGATCACATCGTAGGATTGCGCCGTGCCGTTCACGCTCAAGAACCTCAAGGGGGATCTGGAGGACGTCGGCGCGAACTTCGACGGCGCGCCGGACCTCGAGTTCCGGATGGGGACCTCCGCGCTCGAGCTGGAGCACTCCGGCTTGAGCTACCAGCGCGTCCCGCCCAGCTACCGCTTTCCGTACGGCCACACGCACAGGACGCAGGAGGAGGTCTACGTCGTCGTGCGCGGCAGCGGACGGATGAAGCTGGACGACGAGATCGTGGAGCTGCGCGGAGTGGGACGCTGTACGCGTCGCGCCGGGCAGCTGGCGGGGCTACGAGGCGGGACCGGAGGGCATGGAGATCCTCGTCATCGGCGCGCCCTATCTGGGGGCGGCTCCGCGCGAGGACGTCGAGGGCGAACGCGACTGGTGGGCGGGGTAGTGACGTGCCGGCCGGCGAGGGCAAGGTGGTGGTGAACAGGGCGATGTCGCTCGACGGTTTCATCGCCGCCCCCGGCCACGTGATGGACTGGGGCGGCGGGCGGGCGCTCGCCGACTTCGTGGATCACCGAGGACTTCAAGGCGGTGGCGGCGGCGACAGGCGCGATGCTGGTCGGCCGGCGGACCTCTGACGTCGGAGAGCGGATGCAGGCCGAAGATCCGGGCAGCGTGGACTACCCGTTCTCGGGGCCGGTGTTCGTACTCACCCACCGGCCGCCGCAGGAGCCGCCGCCCGGGATCACCTACCTGAGCGGCGACATCTCCGAGGCTGTCGCAACAGCACGCGCCGCCGCGGGCGGCAAGGACGTCGAGATCCTCGGCGCCGACGTCGCCGGCCAGTGCCTGGAGCGCGGGCTCGTCGACGAGATCCTGGTCTACGTGCTGCCGGTGCTCCTCGGTGACGGCATCGGCATCTCGGCGTCCCGGGCTGCCCAGGATCGACCTGGAGCTGCTCAGCAGCAAGCGCTCGGGCGAGGCGAGCGATGCTCAGGTTCCGACCGCGCAGGTGATCGCCGCGGCGGCTACGGTCCCCACGCAGACCGGACGCCACCGAGCCGCAGGGGCGCCATCGCGTTTGTAAGGGCTCCACTAGGCTTCCGTCCATGGCCGCTCACGCGACCCTCCTGATGTGGTTTCAGTTGCGCTCGCCCGAGCTGGCCGGCGAGTTCGAGAGCCTGATGGCAGAGGATCGCGACGTTGTCCGCGGGTCGCTTGACACCGTGTCGGACTGGCATCTGGCGCGGCCGGCGGACGTGCCCGGGCAGTCGATCGGCCAGGCGGATTACGTGCTGATCGCCGAGATCCTCGAGGTGGACCGTTTTGAGCAGCAGGGGAGCGACCACGTCCAGCGCCTGGCGGACGACCTGGCCCACCTGGTCGCGAAGCGGGGCATGCTGATCGTCCGCCCCGTCCTCTGAGACCGGGGCCGCCGCCCGCGAGTCTCAGAGTTGGCTCTCCAGAGCCGGTACTAGGGGGCGAGGCGGAACGGCGGGTAACGATCGGTGACCAGCACGTGGGCGTACGCGATCACCCGGTTGGTCCAGCGGCCGACGCCGACGAGGAAGTCGAACATCCCGCGCGGAAAGCGGCCGGTGAAGATGATCGTGAACCAGGCGGCGATGACCACGAAGAACGCGGCGATGTAGAGGAAGAACAGCACCACGTAGTGCGGAACCGCCAGCAGCCACTTGACCAGCGGCAGCCAGCGGTTGAGGTCGTTGCGGGCGTCGGGATATGCGAACTCGAGATGCACCGCCTGATGCTCGTCGGTCGAGGGGTAGCGGTCCTCCATCAGGGCCAGGTAGACGCCGACACGGGCGGAGAAGCGCATCAGCTCGAGGTTCCAGTCGAACCACCAGCGCGGGTACTTCTGCCGGAACAGGATCAACAGGAGCGTCGGCACCACCACCAGGCCTGCGGCACCGACGGCACCGGCGGCCCGGCCGCCGCCGTAGGCGTAGCCGCCGTACTCGATCAGGGTGAGCACGATCGCGATCGGGATCACCATGAACAGGCGAAAGAAGGTCGTCAGGCGGTTCAGTGGCCGGTCGGGGTAGTCGACCGAGTACTGGACGGGATACGGCTCATCGGGGTTCATCAGCTGCCTCTCCGTTAGGTGTACGGCGTACACTCGGTCGCGAACTATAGGTGTACGCTGTACACTTGTCAAGCCCCATGTCAGAACCGGCGACGCCAACCCGCAAACCGCTGAGCAGGCCTCGCGTGCTGGAGGCCGCCGTGGACCTCGCCGACGAGGCCGGGCTCCGGACGTTCAGCATGCGAAGGCTCGCGCAGGAGCTCGGCGTCGTGCCGATGGCGCTCTACAAGCACGTCGCGAACAAGGAGGAGCTCCTCGACGGGATGGTCGACATCGTCTTCAGCGAGATCGAGCTCCCGCCCGAGGACCTCGACTGGAGGTCGGCCATGCGCCGCCGGGCGATCTCGACGCACGAAGCGCTGATCCGCCACACGTGGGCGATCGGGATGATGGAGTCACGACATCCGGGACCGGCGAACCTGCGAAACCACGACGCGGTGATGGGCTGCCTGCGCAGGGCAGGCTTCCCGTTCAAGATGGCGATCCACGCGTATTCGGTCCAGGACGCCTACATCTACGGCTTCGCGCTGCAGGAGATGGATACGGCGTTCGAGACTCCCGCCAGTGCCGGCCGAGCCGCGCAGAGGAGGGCCGAGATGATCGGCGGGCTCGAGAACTACCCCTACCTCGCGGAGATCGCGGCGCAGCTGCCCGCGTCCGGGTACGACAACAGCGTCGAGTTCGCCTGGGGGCTGGATCTCATCCTCGACGGCCTCGAGCGCCTTCGCGAGGGCTAGTCCCTCTCGAGTCGCCGCCAACCTCCTGCCCGGTTGTTCGCAATGACCTCCTTGAGCAGAGCGGTGAGCGCCCCCTCGTCGATCGCCTCCTCCCTGCGGACCTGGATCGCGCGCGCCGTGGCGTTTCCCTGACCTTGGTTGATGATCCCGTGAGGATCGGCGGCGATCGGGTCGTAGATGAAGACGTTCACGTGATCCTTCGCGGCCAGGAGCGCACAGACGTTGCCATGCAGGACGAAGTACGGACGATCTGAGCGCTTGATCGTCTCCTGGACCTCCGGGTCGGCGGCATGGACAACGCGCCGAACGGTCTCGCAGATCCCCTGCTGCCAGGGCGGCAGGGCCTGGATGTAGCGATCCACGCGCGGATCTCGCACGGATCAATTGTGGCTCAACCCCGGGGCCCCGGGCCGCCTGGCGGGGTACCACGCGCCGGCTCCGCGCCGATCGAGGTCTGAAAGCACGGCGAGTCCGTCGCTGAGTGAACCGCGTCGAGCACTCGCTCGAATCCCTGCGGGATAGGCTGTCGCTCCAGACCAAACACGGTCACACGCCCTCGGGACTAGGAGTCCGCCGTGGACAAGGATCAGCTGGAGCAGTTTGCAGAGCAGCCCGCGGTGGTGCTGGACCCAGGCGAGTACACGCTGCGGATCGAGGAAGTCCAGATCGCGGACGACCGCTTGTCGATTCGACCATTTTGCATCGTCGTCGGCGGCGACTCGGACGGCAAGAAGGTCTCCCCCGAGACGTACGACCTCCACAAGGGCGGCGAGAACGCTGACGCGATCCGCAACCTGTACGGGTGGGGCGTCAGCAAGGACGAACTGATGAGCACAGACGGCGACGTGACGTCGATCGGCGGCCTGCTCGAGGGTCGTCTTGGCCGGGTCTCATTGCAGCAGCGCGAAAATGAGATCGGCGAGCTGGTCAACACACACGAGCCGGGTGCGATCGAACCGGTCGAGGAGTAGCCGCCAAAGCCGAAGGTCAAGCGTGGCAGCGCGGTCCCGAGCGACAATGACCAAACGTCGCGTGGCGGGTTGGCGCGCCGCCCTGGCGCGTTGAGCGGCGAGGGGGTCGGAACCCCCGTGGGAACGCGCCCTGTTACGCTCGATGAAGACATCCTTGAGACTCGCCGATCGTTGATCGCAGTTGCTCGAGGGGTCAATGGAGCGAGGACAGCAATGGCGGCCGACGGTGGTCGCGGGCGTGTCGTGAGGGGCGAGGGCGTGGCCCGGCGAGATCTGGCGCTTGCGGCTACGAGTCCCGCGGACCTGACGCCTGCGGCGGCGTGGTCGCGCCGGGTGAGGCGCGTCGGGGGACTGATCCAGGCTGCGTTTGCCGCGTTCTGGCTCGTGCGTGGCAGCCATGCCATTGGCGGTGCTGTCGGTGCCCTCCTGATCGCGTTGTCGGGCGTCGCCGTGCTCGCGACGTTCGTCTACGCCCTGAGGTACACGTCTGGTACCGCGCCCCGCCCGCGCAGCGCCGACGGCAGGCGCATCGAGCGCTACGTCACGGTGGCCACCGTTGCTGAGCTCGTTGCCGCGTTCGTGCTGCCTCTGGTGGTGAGCGCAGCGGGCCATTCGGACTGGGTGCTGCCGTCGATCGCGATCACGATCGGGCCATTGCTGCTGTACCTCGACCGGCTGGTGGAGATTCCGCGCTACCGGCCCGTCGGCTGGGCGCTGACGGTCGGCCCTGTGATCTTGGTCGCGACGCTATCGGGGACTGCGCTGGTCGCTACGACAGGCATCGCCGCGGGCGCGTTGCTGCTCGCTACCGCAGTGGCCGGGTTCCATGATCTGGCCGGAGTGCGCCTGAGGACCCAGCAGGCAGCGGCGGCGGTGGCCGCCGCTGCGGTGGCGGTCGGGCCGTGAGCGTGAGTGGACTTCACGTCGTGTTCGGTGCGGGCCAGGTCGGGCGGCTGCTGAGCGCCCGCTTGGCCGCGAACGGTCTGGCTGTGCACGTCACTCTGAGACGAACGCCGGCTCGGCTCCGGTCGAGGGCATCGTGGAGCTGCGCCCAGCGCTGCACACACGCCAGATGCACGAGGCTTTCGCGGGACTTGCGGCCGAAGGCAAGACGACCGGGCGCGGCCCCGAAGAACCCGCTCCAGCTCGGCGCCACCCTCTGGCGCTTCCGCCATGAGAGCCGCGTCACCTCACCCCCTGTGTGGGCCCAGAACCTGATCCTGCCGCCGCTATCAGCGCTGGCGAAGCTCTTCGGCGTCCCTGCCTACGACGAACGCTGGGACAGCCGGGAGTCAGACGCAGACTAGCCGGGAAGCGGTCACTCCCAAGCCGGAGCGCAGCCTCGCACCCACCGATCGGGCGGAACAACGGCACCGACATCGGGGTGATGGCGATCCAAGAATCGCCGGCTGCGTCCATCGACCGCGGTGGGACGTGAGCGTCCCGGGCACTGCCGGGCTTGTGGGGTAGCCTGCCCCCCGGTAGAGAGTCCGGCACAGACGCCACGATCGGAAAGACGCTCATCGACCGCGCCCCGACGGCTCGCCACGACCAGACGATCAGGCTCGGCCTGATGACCGCCGCGGGGGTCGCCGAGGAACTCGGCAGGGACATCGCCGAGGAACTCCCGGCCGAGCTCGCGGCCCGGGTCTCCTCCGAGGTCCGGTGGGAGATCCCGGTCGTGACCGACGAGTCGGCCGCCCGCGGTGGTGCCGGCACCGAGGTCATCGACGTCGCGCACGAGCGAGTGCTGGGCGAGGACTGGCACCTGGGGATCGTGTTGACGGACCTGCCCCTGCGCATCGGGCGCCGGCCGGTCGTGGCCGATGCCAGCGCCACCCACGGAGTCGCCGTCATTTCGCTCCCGGCGCTCGGAGCCGTGCAGATGCGAAGGCGCGCGCGCGATGCCGTGGTGCGGCTCGTCGACGGGCTCGTCGGAGAGAGCCTCGAGCTCGGCGGACGCGAAGGCGAGGAGCGGCGCCAGCGCGTCCGTCGACGCCTGCACGAGATCGCACGAGCGGAACGGACCCTGCACCCCGATGACGAGAACGTCGACGTGCGGCTCGTCGCCGCCGTCGTGCGCGGCAACGCCCGGCTGCTTGCCGGGATGCTCCGGGCCAACCGGCCATGGCGGCTGACCGCGAGACTCTCCCGCGCGCTTGCAGCCGCGGGAGCCGCGCTCGTCTTCGCGCTCGTGACGGCCGAAGTGTGGAGCCTGGCCGCCGCGCTCAGCCCGTGGAGACTGGCCGCGCTCAGCGTCATCTCGATGGCGGCCGTCGTCGTCTTCCTGGTTCTCGTCCATGGTCTGTGGAGGCGCCGGCCGGCGGGCGCCGGACGCGAGCAGGCGATCCTCTTCAACGTCGCCACCACCCTGACGCTGATCATCGGTGTCGCGTCGCTCTACTGCGCGCTGTTCGTGATCGCCCTTGGGGCCGGGGAGCTGTTGCTCGACCATCGCGTCGTGGCCGAGTCGATCGGGAACCATGTGAGCTTCGCCACCTACCTGAAGATCGCCTGGATCACCACCTCCCTCGCCACCGTCGCGGGAGCCCTCGGCGCCGGCCTCGAGAGCGACGCCGCCGTTCGCGAAGCCGCCTACGGATACCGCTCCGAGCGCGAGACCGAGCGGGCGGGCGAGCCAACCGCAGCGCAGCGAGCGCGAACCGACTGAGGAGTCCCCCGGATCGCCGAGTGGCATCGGCGAAGCGTTGTCGCACAGCCGGCTTCTCGGCTTCGCCAAGCCGGAAACCGGGAGCCATGGAGACGGCGGGTTCGACAGGTGCGAAATCTTGGCCAGAAACCGCTCTGGAATGCGGGATTGCGGGGTCACGCCGCGGCTCCCTGCGTACGCTCACGCCTGAGCGCGGTCCCGGGCCTCGTGGGCCGTGGCGGCGCAGCGCGGGAACGCGTGACCACGCGTTCTACCGTGACCCCATGAGCCCGCAAAGCCGAATCAGGGCGCGAAGTTCGGACTCCCGGGCTCCCGCCCGCGTAGGGCTGTACCCTTCGACGCGCATGCCAGCGCACGCCTACCTCTAGTCGGCAGGGAGATCCAGTAGCGACGTTGGCCGTTCGCGGCCGACGGTTTCGTGATCCCTACCGGCAGGAGTCTTGGTGGCGCTCGTTGTTCCGGCGCCGCTGGCGGACATCGCTGAGCGGCTGCAGTGCCCCGTGTGTTCTCGGAGGCTCAGCCCTGCCTCCGGGGCGCTGATCTGTTTGCGTGGGCATAGCTTCGACGTGGCGCGCCACGGCTACGTGACCCTCCAGAGGCCGGCGCGAAGACCGGCCGTCGGTGACGACGGTGCAATGGTCGCGGCGCGTGCCGCGATTCAGGAGGCAGGCCACTTCGAGCCGCTCACGGCCGCGCTCACGGCCGAGGCGTACAAGGTCGACCGCGGTGACTCCTCGGTCATCCTGGACGTAGGGGCCGGAACCGGGCATCACCTCGCCCAGATGCTCCGTGTGCTGGCTCGTCCGCGCGGTATTGCGCTGGATGCTTCGCGCGATGCTTCGCGTCGAGCGGCCCGAGCACATCGGAGGATCGCGGCGGTGCGCAGCGACGTGTGGCAGCAGATCCCGCTCGGCGACGCCACCGTCGACCTGGCGATGAGCGTGTTCGCACCTCGCAACGGCACGGAGCTCGCTCGCGTCTTGCGACCAGGGGGAGCGCTGATCGTCGTGACGCCAGACCCCGATCATCTGCATGAGCTCGCCATGCTGCATACCGTCCGTGTCGACCCATGCAAGGCGGAGCGCCTTCGTCGCCAGCTGATCCCGGTGCTGCGCGCGAGCGAGGGGCGCCGGATCTCATGGACGCTGCAGCTAACCCGGGGCGAGGCGGAGGAGATGCTTCGCATGGGCCCCGCCGCGCGGCACCTCAGACCAGACCTGCAGCGTCGCTTGGCCGGGCTGCCGACACCGGTGCTCGTGACCGCGGCGGTCCAGCTTTGGACGTTGCGACGACCCGCCAGTCGCACGAGGGGCACGAAACCGCGCCGGCGGCTGAGCATCGCTCCGGAAGATTCTGCTCGACGCCGGCATCGGGTCGCCGCGAGAGGCGAAATCCAGGCCGATGGGGTTCGAATAAGCCTGCAGGAATACTTGTGATAATCGATACGAAGTGGAGACGGTGGGTTCGACAGGTGCGAAATCCCGGGCCGGAAAAGGCTCTGGGATGCGGGATTGCGGGGTCAGGGTCAAGATGGCCCTGCGTACGCTCGGCGTACGCCGCGGTCCGCTCTAATGCGAGTTGCCGGCGCGGAAGTACTCGATGTAGTCAGCGACCGAGCGGTCGAGGTCCCACTCCGGCAGGTAGCCGGTGTCCTCGTGCAGTCGAGTGATGTCGAGGTAGGCGGGCGGGGTGCTGGAACCGGGCTCGAGTCGGAGTTCGAAGTCGGGCACGACCCGCTTGATGGCGGCGATCACTTCGGCGTTGGTGGTCATCCGCCCTGCGGCGACGTTGTAGGTCGCGTGGGTGAGCGTGTCGGCCGTCTGCAGCAGCGCGGCCGCCCGGCCGAGGTCGTAGACGTAGCAGAGGTCGAGGCCGTCGTCGGCCTTGAGCCGGCCGGCTACGCCGGAGAGGTCGACCGGCGTGCCCGTCGCCGCGGCGTGAACGAACTGCGGCGCGGGAAAGGCGAAGTTCGGGAGGTGCCCGAGCGGTCCCCAGGCCCCGCTGATACGCAGGTGAATGATCTCTAGGCCGGTAGCCGCGGCCAGGTGATGCCCAAGCAGCTCGCTGATCTTCTTGAAGGTCGGGATCACATGCGGTGCGGTCAGCGGCACCGGCAGATCCTCCCTGAGAGCGCCGGTGTTGGACAGACCGGCGTAGACGCCGATCGTGCTTGCAAGGCTGACACGCCGGACCCCCCACTCCTGGGCGACCTCAATGATGTTGAAGAGCCCACCGAGTGCGTCGCGCGCAGCCTGCACGGGAGCCTCGTCCGGGTCGGGCGGCCAGGGCATCGAGCCGGCCATGTGAACGATTCCGGTGATCACGTAGTCGCGGCCGATCGCCCGCAGGGCATCCAAGTCCTTGACGTCGGCTTGCACGGCGTTCACAGGTGCGCTGAAGCGTCCGGCCGGGATCTCGGGACTGCGGCGTTGGACGAGCACGCACTCCTCGCCGGTATCGAGCAGAGCCTGCACGGTGGCACTGCCGATGTGGCCCAGTCCTCCGGTGATCAAGATCATCATTGCCTCTCTCGTCGTCAATATCACTGATAATCAGCATAACTGACGGTCAGCTTCGCTGTACGCTCAGTGCAATGCGGACAAGGCGTGAAAGCCGTTCAGGGACGAGCCGACGGCTGGGCTATCTGTTCAAGCACGCGGAGAGGCTGATGTCTGAACTGCACGTCAAGGCGCTGGCGCCATTCGACATCCACGCGCGGGATCTCGGGGTGCTGTTGGTGATCGACAGGTTCGAGCCGGCTTCCCAGCAGCAAGTTGCCCAGCGCCTGGGCGTCGACCGCACGACGATGGTGGCCATCATCGACGCTCTCGAGGCCAAGGGCATCATCGCCCGCCGCCCCGACGGCGAAGATCGCCGCCGCAACGTAGTCGAGTTGACGCCAGCCGGCCAGGACATCCTCCGTCACGCGACCGCTGCCAGCGACGCGGCCGAGGCCGAGCTGCTCGCTCCGCTCAGTCCTCAAGAGAGCGAGCAACTGCGTGATCTGCTGGCCCGGGATCCTCGCCCGCTCCTGAGCGCACTCTGACTGCGCGTCGGCGGCGCAGCGCCGTTGCCATCGCCCACTTCCACGATCGGGCTCAGAAGCCTAAAACGTGCCCATTTGCAGGCAAAATATGGAGACGGTGGGTTCGACGGGTGCGAAACCTCGGCCGAGAACGGCTCTGGAATGCGGAATCGCTGGGGCATGCGCAAGTGGCCCTGCGTACGCTCGGCGTATGCCCCCCGCCGTTCGGCACTTCCTTTCCGCGCTGAGCAGGGCGTCTGTCCGGCCGGGCGAAATGCTCGTCGTCCAACGGAAGCAGGGCCCCGTGCGTGACGACGTCACGCACCTTTCGCTGCAGGATTCCTCCGCATGCACGAGCCTGACAGCGAGGGTACGGAGTCATCGACAGTCCTGGTTCTCGCGCGAGGAGGCGCGAGGTGGTCAGCCGAGCTCGGTGATGGTGGCGCGCAGTCGGTCCAGGGCGGCGAGTGACAGTTGCTCCAGGTCTTGGTCCTCGTCGGCGTCGACCCATGTCGCGTAGGCCTGTTTGAACGCGAGCGCGCCGAGCTCCGCCGCGACGCTCGCCGTCGCCTCCGGGACACCGCGCGCGATGAGCGCGGCCGCCATCGCCGCGGCCAGGCCGACCTGCTTCAGCGCGTAGCGCTCCTGCAGCTCCGTGTTCGCGGCTATGGCAGCCCTGAGTCGCGGTGCGAGCTCGCGGTTGAACGGTCCCATCGCCGACGCGGCGCGTTTGAGCCCCGCTGCGACCGCGGTCAGCGGGGTGGCCTGCGGTGATGCTGAGTCGATGCCCTCGACCAGCAGGCGGGACAGGGTCTCTTGGCCGGCGGAGAGCACGTCGCGCTTGTCGGGGAAGTGGCGGAAGAAGGTGCTCTTGGTCAGTCCCGCGCGCTCGGCGATCTCGGCGACGGTGGTCTCGTCGTAGCCCTGCTCGGAGAACAGCTGCAGTGCGGCGAGGACGAGTCGCTCGCGCCCGTCGGGCTGCCATCTGGGCATGGCCCCATGCTACGCGACCTTTGTCGCATCGCGCTGCTAGGTTAACGGGACAACTGTCGCATCACTCGGTCGCCGAACCAACGGCCCTCCCAAGGAGAATCATCAATGCGCGTTTTTGTGACCGGCGCGTCGGGCGGAATTGGCTCCGCCGTCGTGCCTGAGCTCCTCGCGGCCGGCCATCAGGTCCTCGGCCTTGCTCGCTCGGACGCCTCAGCCGAGGCCCTCACCGCCGCCGGCGCCGAGGTCCAGCCGGGAGCGTTGGCCGACATCGAGAGCCTCCGCGTTGCCGCCAGCAAGTCCGACGGGGTGATTCATCTGGCCTTCTCCAACGACTTCAGCAAGCTGGAGGCCGGCATCATGGAGGAGACCCGCGCGATCGAGACCCTCTGCGCCGCCTTGGAGGGCAGCGGCAAGCCGCTGGTGATCGCCTCCGGCACGCCCGTCGTGCCCGGCCGCGCCTCCACCGAGCAGGACCCGACGATGACCGAGGGGCCCGTGGGCGGCCGCGGCCGTGCCTCCCTGGGCGCCCTGGCCTATGCCGAGCGGGGCGTCCGCGTCGGGCTCGTCAGGCTGCCGCGCTCGATCCACATCGCCGGCGGGCCCTATGGGTTCGCCTCGATGCTCCTCGCCGCCGCCCAACGTACCGGCGTATCCGGCTACGTCGGGGACGGTACCCAGCGCTGGCCGGCCGTCCACCGCCTCGACGCAGCCCGACTGTTCCGAATCGTGCTCGAGCAGGGCGAGCCGGGCACCATCGCCCACGCCGTCGGCGACGAAGGGGACCCCATGCGAACGATCGCGCAGACGATCGGTCAGGAGCTGAGCCTTCCAACCGAGGAGGTCCCAGCGGAGGACTTCGGCGTCCTCGGCATGATCTTTGCCATCGACCAACCTGCCTCCAGCGCGCTGACCCGCGAACGGTTCGCCTGGGAGCCCACCCACCCAAGCCTGCTCGAGGACCTCCAGGCCGGGAACTACCCGGACTGAACAGGCCGAGCCAACCCATCAACCCCCAACTGGAGGTCCACCCCATGAGTCGAGCTGTCATCTACGAGAAGTTCGGAGGCCCCGAGGTTCTGGAACTGCAGGACGTTCCGGAGCCGCACGCCGGGCCGGGCGAAACCCGCGTTCGCGTCGCAGCCGTCGGCCTCAACCCGATGGACCCGGCTATCGCGGCGACGCCTGAGCTCGCCGCCCGGTTCAACATCACCGTCCCGTCCGGATTCGGCTACGACTTCGCCGGCGTCGTCGACGAGGTCGGTGACGGCGCCAGCGGGTTCGCCGTGGGCGAACGCGTCTACGGCGGCGTGATGGAGCGGGCCGCTGCGGACTTCGTCGTGGTCAAGACGCCACCCGGGGCACGCGAAGCCCTTTTCGACACACCGGAGGGTCTCAGCGACGAAGTCGCGAGCACGCTGGGCGTTGCCGGTGCTGCCGCTTCGGCCGCGCTGGCGGCGATCGACCTCAGGCCGGAGGACACGGTTCTGATCGGCGGGGCGGCCGGCGGTGTGGGCGTGTTCGCCGTGCAGCTTGCCCAGATCGTCGGCGCAACGGTGATCGGCACCGCCTCGGAGGGCACTTTCCCGTTTCTACGCGAGCTGGGGGCCGAGCCGGTCACCTACGGCCCTGGTCTGGCGGACCGGGTTCGGGCGATGGCACCCGACGGGATCACCGCAGCTGTTGACCTGTTCGGCACAGAAACGATTGAAAGCGCCCTCGCTCTCGGCGTGGCACCCGAGCGCATCTCCGCCATCGCCGCCGGCCCAACCCCACCCGGCGGCGCGCGCGCGGCTTTCAGCGCCAACGCCGAGTCCGACGCGCTGCCCCGGATCGCCGAGGCGATCGTCGCCGGGCACATCACGGTTCCGATCTCGGCGAGGTTCCCGATCGAGCAGATCCAAGAGGCCGCGGCGGTGCAGGCCGACCGACACGTCCACGGCAAGATCGTGGTAGCGCTCTAGCTGGAGTGGAGTGGACCCCGTCTGACGGACACCTCGATCCGGCCCTGGTGTCCGCGCGGAGGAGGAACGCTGGTCGCGCACCTGCTCGTCGCCAAAAGCCGGCGCGTTCGGGGCGGCGACGGCACGGACGGACGGACGGACGGACGGAGCGAGGATGACATCTCCTCGCACCCCCCCGGCCGGCGGCCTAGGCGATCTGACGACGCGCTCCCTGGCCGCAATGGCGGGTCCAAAGCCTCAATTTGCAGGCAAAATATGGAGACGGTGGGAATCGAACCCACGTCCATAACCGCGTGAAAGGTGGCTTCTACGAGCGTAGCCGGCGCTCTGATCTCGTCCCCCGCTCGCCTCGCCGGCGGGGTTGTGGGGGACCAGCCTCCTGAGCTTTCCCCGGCTCGGCGAAGGCGGACCTCGCCGGGTGAGCCTGCTTCTGATCCCGGCGATCCCCGCCGCAGGCGAGCGGGGCCCGAGACCTCAACTTAGTTTTCTAGGCTAAGCGAGGGCGTACTCGTGAGAGTCCGCACTTATGGTTTTCCCGGGTGTTTTACGAGGCCGCCCGGGACCTCGACTCGCGACCACCCCCACGAACCGGCCATGTCGAAGCCTGTCGTCCCCGGGGGTATTGCTGCTTTGCATTCTACCGGCCTCAGCACGGCGCTTAACGAAAGCGACGCGGACCCGGGCCGCCTGAGGAACCTTCCTCGGGGCCGGCCCTAGGGCCTTTCCCGTCTCAGGTGGCGCGGCCTCACACCTCGTTGGCCTCGCTCTTTGCGGCTCGGTTCCGCGTCGGGATTCAACCTAGCCAGCACCCCTCGGGGATGCAAGAGGGCGGCGGGGGCGATTCCGCATCCTCCGCAAAAAAAGCCGCACATGAAGCCGCGCAACGCCCCGCTGCAAAGGTTATGAAGCCCTTAAGCATGCTGCGACAATGGGGATGTGGAGAACTCCGAGCTGTCGATCCCCGCTCCGCCCGCACCGGTCTCCGCGCCGCCGTCGTACCCGAGCGCCGATCCTCACAGGGGCAACCCCTTCGGCGAGCTCCCACGGGACAGGCCCCGGCAGCGGCGCACGCTGCGCGAGCGGATCGGCGGCGCGCTGGCCGCGATCGTCGCCCTCGTCGCGAAGTTCTTCGCCGCCATCAAGGGCCTGATCTTCCTGCTCCCGAAAGCGACCGCCCTGACCGCGATCGTTTCGGTCGCGGCGTACTCGCTCTGGTTCGGCTGGTGGTTCGCGGTCGGGTTCGTGGTGCTCCTGTTCGTGCACGAGATGGGACACGTGTTCGCGCTGCGCCGTGAGGGCATCAAGGCGAGCGCACCGATGTTCATCCCGTTCATGGGCGCCGTGATCACGGCGAAGTCCCTGGGCGAGAACGCGCTCGCCGAGGCGCGCGTCGGACTCGCGGGGCCGATCCTCGGAACAGCCGGGGCTGCCGTCTGCCTGGTGATCGGCGAAGTCGCGAACAGCGACTTCTTCCGCGCTCTGGCCTACATCGGCTTCTTCCTCAACCTCTTCAACCTGCTGCCGATCGTGCCCCTCGACGGCGGACGCGCAATGGCCGCGATGGCGCCGTGGATGTGGTTCGTAGGGTTCGGGGTTCTGGTCGCACTCGCCCTGGTGTTCCCCAACCCGATCATCTGGATCATCGTGCTGTTCGCCGGCTACGAGCTCTACCGCCGCTGGCAGTCCCGCAAATCCGGCTCGATCGAGCAGGCCGCCTACTACCGCGTGGCGCCGCGTCACAGGCTGATCGTGGGCGCCGTGTATATCGGGCTGATCGTGCTGCTCGTGCTCGGGATGGAGCACAGCCACATCCTCAGCTCGGGCGGGCACAGCTTCCGCTCCATCTAGCCGGAGGGCCGGCCGGCGCTCGATGCCGGCCTCGTAGTGGTCAGCCGGCGCTGCATCCCGGCCTCCTAGTAGTCGGCCGGGAGCCATCCCGGCTCGAGGGCGGGGCGCCTCAGCGCCGGGCTTCGCGTACGGCCCGTTCCATGTCGCGCTTGGTCTCGCGCTCGCGGATCGTCTCGCGCTTGTCGTAGAGGTCCTTGCCGCGAGCGAGCGCGATCTCGACCTTGGCGTGCGAGCCGTTGAAGTAGATCCGCGTCGGCACGAGCGTCAGGCCGCGCTCGTTGACGCGCATCGCCAGGCGGTCGAGCTCGCGCCGGTGCAGCAGCAGCTTGCGGGGGCGTTCTGGGTCATGGTTCTCGCGTGCGGCGGGCCCATACGGCGGGATGTGGACCGAGTGCAGCCACAGCTCGCCGTCGCGCAGCGATGCGTAGCCGTCCTTGAGCTGGGCACCGCAGGTTCGCAGCGCCTTCACCTCGGTCCCCTCGAGCACGATCCCGGCCTCGATGCGCTCGATCAGCTCGTAGCGGTAGGACGCGTAGCGGTTCGACGCGACGTCGCCCGCGGCGGCCTTTTTCTTTCCCTTGCCCTTCGCCACCCAGCGAGCCTAGCCTGCCTGCTCGAGGTCGACCCGGCCGCGGATCGCGTCGATCCTGCCGACGTTCACGCGCAGGCTGTCGCCGAGCCGGATGGCGGCGCCGGTGCGCTCGCCCCTCAGGATCGTCCCCTCCTCGTTCAGCTCCCACCACTCGCGCTCCGGGGCGCCGTCACCGCCGCCGCGGCGACCGGGCTGCTGGCGCCCGCTGCCTACGCGCGGCCGTGCCGCCGGTGCCCGCGGTCGCCCGCTCGGCACTCCGGTCGCTCGCGCCGGCCCTCTTGCGCGGCGCGCGCAGCAGCCGCACGGGCAGCATCCCCTCAAACGGCGGCGCAGGTGGGCCATCGCCGCCGAGATCCTCGGGCGGTGCGAACGCGAGGAAGGCGCCGGCCGAGATCAGGCCGGTGATCTCGCCCTCGAAGACGCGGCCCGGGCCGTCGCGGTGCAGCACCCGTTCGAGCACGAAGCATCTCGCGACGTCGTCGGCGTCGCGCTCGAGCTGCATCGCCTCGCGCTCGCGTTCCGATGTCCACGCGCCCAGCTCCGCGAGCTCGGCCGCGCGCGGCTGCTGCTCGCCCGGCGCCGAGCGCGGACAGCAGCGCGCGGTGACAGACGACGTCCGGATAGCGGCGGATCGGCGAGGTGAAGTGGCAGTACGCGCTCGAACGCAGGCCGGCGTGGCCGAGGTTCACCGGTGAGTAGTAGGCCTGCTTGAGCGTGCGCAGGATCAGCGAGCCAAGCGCGATCCGCCCGCGCCCGCCGTGTCTTCGCGACGTGGCGCTGAACCGCGACCGAGATCAGCGCCGAGCAGCTCCGCCGCCTGCGTCGAGGACATCGTGTCGGGCACCGGGGGCGTCGGCACCTCCAGCGAGGCGAGCTGGCCCACGAGACGCTCCACGCGCTCGGGGTCCGGGCGCTCGTGGACGCGGTAGAGGCAGGGCACCTTGCGCTCGGAGAGCAGCCGCGCGACCGCCTCGTTGGCGGCGATCATGAGGTGCTCGATCAGGCGGTGGGACTCGGTCTGAACCTGCCCGCGCACCGCCACGGCGTCGCCGCGCTCGTCGAACTCGAACTCCGGCTCGGGCGAGTCGAACGCGAGCGCGCCGGCGCGACTCGCGCCGGCGCTGCAGGGCCGCCGCTGCCTCGCGCGCCGCCTGCAGCGGCCCGGCCCACGGCTCGGCCGCGCGCTCGCTGCCCCGCGAAGATGCGGTCCACCCGGTCGTAGTCGAGCCGCTCGTCAGAGCGGATCAGCGAACGGTGAAAGGACGCCTTCACGACCTCGGCCCCGTCGAGCTCCATCTCGACCGTGACGGCCGCGCGGTCGAGGCCCGGGCGCAGCGAGCAGGCGTCGCTCGAGAGCGCGTGCGGCAGCATCGGCGCGACGGTGCCCGGCGCATAGACGCTCGTCGAGCGCTCGCGGGCCTCGACATCGAGCCGCGAGCCCGGGCGGCACGTGCGCGGCGACGTCCGCGATGTGCACCCAGACCGGACGCGACCGCCGCCGAGCGCCTCCGCCGAGATCGCGTCGTCGAAGTCGCGGGCGCTGACGGGATCGATCGTGAACGTCGCGAGCGACCGCAGGTCGCGCCGCGAGCCCGGTGCTCGCCATCACGCGCGCGCCGGCCTCCTCGGCTTCGCGCTCGGCGGTCCGCGAGAACTCGCGGCGCAGCCCGCGATCGAGGAGCAGCGCCTCGATCACGTCGCGTGCGACGTCCGGGCGCCCGATGCGCTGGAGCACGCGCGCGGAGGAGCCCCGCCGCGGCGGCGAGACGAGCGCCAGGTCGCCCTCGCGCGCCCCGCCGCGCGAGCCGCGGGCGGGGCCGACCACGATGCCGCCGCGGTCGCGGCGGCCGGGGCCGCGGTCGCGCGCCTCGAACAGCGGCTCGGCGACGAGGAAGCGCCCACGCCGGCTCAGCACCGCGACCAGCGCGCGTGCGTGCCGCGCCGCCTCCCGCGGGCTCACCCGAGTTTCGCGCGCACGGTGTCCAGCGCGACTTGCAGGCCGTGCGGTTCGTCGACGCCCTTCGGGACCTTCACTTCGGGGGTGATGCCCGCGCCCTGCTTGACGCCGCCGCCACCGAGGTTGCGGCCGTTCGGGGTGAAGTACTCGCCGACCGTGATGTCGAGCGCACCGCCGTTGGAGAGCGGCTCCTCCTCCTGGAAGACGCCCTTGCCGAAGGTATGGGTGCCGACGACGGTGGCGCGGTGGTGATCCTGGAGAGCGGCGGTCACGATCTCGCGATGCAGAGGCCGTGTTGCTGTCGACGAGGACGACCATCGGGATCGATTCGGGGATCGCGTCGCCGACCGCTTCGAGCGTCTGGGAGGGCTGGTTGCGCCCGCGCGTGGAGACGATCGTGCCCTTCTCGATGAACGTGCTCGCGATCAGCTGCGCCTCGGAGACGAGCCCGCCGCCGTTGCCACGCAGGTCGAACACGATCCCTTCCGCGCCTTTCTTGCGAACGTTTTCGACCGCTTCGCGCACTTCGGAGTGGGCGCCCGGGCTGAAGGTCGCGAGCGCGACGACGCCGATCTTCTTGCCGTTGACCGTCTTGACGGCCGACGCCACCACAGGCTCGGACACGGTCGCGCGCGTGAGCTGCACGGTGCGCGTGCCGCGATGCGGCGCTCTACCCGACTGGACCTGGATCTTGACTTCGGTGCCGGGAGGCCCCTTGATCAGTTCGGTCGCCTTGTGCGGATTCACGCCTTTGAGGGTCTGCCCGTCGACGCCGACGATGAGTTCGCCCGGCTTCAGGCCCGAGCGCGACGCCGGCGAGGAGTCGAACACACGGGCGATCAGCAGACCCTGTTTCAGGGGATCGACCTCGACCCCGATCCCGGCGAAATGCGGCGGCGAGTTGAATTCTTTGAATTCGCTCGGGTTCAGGTAGTGCGAGAAACGGTCCTTCAGGCTCGCCACCGCGCCGGAGACCGAGCCGTTGTTCAGCTGCGAGGAGGTGATGGGACGGTAGTAGTCGTGGCGGATCCGTTCGAGCGCTTCGTCGACGACGTGATGCTGCTCGTCGGCGACGAAGGTGCTGCGCAGGAAGCCGGGCAGGTGTTCGGGATGGCCGCCGAACCAGAGCCCGAGCACCAGCAGCACCGGCAGCAGCACGGCGAGCACGATGACCAGCGGGTTTCGGCGCTTCGAGGCGGGGGGCATGGCGGTCGAGCTAGCGTAGACGAGCGCCCCCGGACCTCGCCGCAGAACCATCTAGGGTTGACCAATGGCGAGCCTCGAGAGCACCGTCGTCGAGTCCAACGGCCTCCCCGTCCACAGCATCGGCCTGCCCGGCACGCGGGCGCTGACCGTGCTCGTCGCCTTCGACGCCGGCGCGCGCAACGAGCGCCCCGAGGAGAACGGGATGGCCCACTTCCTCGAGCACCTCGTGTTCAAGGGGGGCGAGAAGTACCCGCACTACAGCGACGTCAACGAGACGGCCGAGCGGCTCGGCGGCGTGCTCAACGCCTACACGAGCCACGACCTCGTCGCCTTCCACATCACGGTGCGCGCCGAGAGCGCCCCGGCGGCGATCGACCTCCTGACCGACTTCGTCGGGCGCCCCCACCTCGACGCGGAGGAGCTCGACCGCGAGCGCGGCGTGGTGATCCAGGAGATCAACCGTGCCTACGACCAGCCCTCGACCGTCGCGGAGTACCTGATCGACCGCGCGGCCTTCGGCGACCATCCGCTCGGGCGCACGGTGCTCGGCCCCGCGGAGAACCTGCGCGCCTTCACGCGCGAGGGCATCGTGGCGTTCCGCGAGCGGCGCTGGGCCGGTTCGCGCGGCGGCGCCTTCCTCGCGGGCAACGTGGAGCACCTGCCGGGCCAGTCCGAGCTGCACGAGCTGTTCGGCCGCTTCCCCGCCCTGCCCGAGCCCGACCCCTACATCCCGGCGCCGTCCTTCAAGCCCGAGAAGCTGGTCGACGAGCGCGACACCAACCAGTCGCACCTGCGCATGATCTACCGGCCCGAGATCGCGGTCGCCAACGTCCGCCAGCGCGCCGCCCTTGCGATCTACTCGACGCTGCTCGGCGGCTCGATGGGCTCGCGGCTGTTCGACGAGATCCGCGAGAAACGCGGCCTCTGCTACTCGGTGTACGCGCTGTCACACGCATTCGCGGACGTGCCGATCCTCCAGCTCGGCTCGGGGCTCGATTCGGCGAAGACGATCGAGGCCTACACGCGCATGCGCGAGATCGTCGTCGAGTTGCGTGACGACGGGCCCACCGAGGAGGAGGTCGAGCGGGCGCGGGCGTACGCGGCGGGGCGGCTGGTGCTCGCGTTCGAGAACTCCAACGCCGTCGCGCGCCATGCCGCGAACCAGACGATCGTCTTCGGCGAGGCGATCGACCCCGACGCAGCGATTGCCGCGCTCGACGCCGTCACGTTCAACGAGGTGCGGGAGATCGCAGCGGGGATCGACGACCACCTCGCGGTGGGCGTCGTCGGGCCGCACACGGCCGACGAGTTCTAGGCTCGGCCTACGGACGTTCGCCCGCCGCCACGCGCGCGAAACGGGAGACCCGTTCGGAGCCGGAGCCCGCCATCTCGGCAAGCCACCGCTGCACGACGGGCACGTCGAGCGTTCCCGCGCCGAGCATCGCCTCGATGTCGCCCCAATCCTTGGTGCGGTCGAACATCGCCTTGAAGACCGCAAGTGACGTGCATCCGAGCACCGGGATCCTTCGTCCCAGGAACTCGACCTCGCGCACGCCGGCCTTCGCCTCGTCGTGGAACGGCACGTTGTTCATGAAGACGTCCACCGGAGTGTCCGACCACATGAGCCGCACCTGACCGTCCCGCTCGACCTTCTCGATGTCCTCGGGCTCGATCGCGATGGCCGCCGGCAGCGCCGCCGCCACGTCGGGGAAACGCTCCTGTGGCAAGAACACGTTGACATCGAGGTCGCGGGTGCCGCGCGGCTCGAGGACGCAGTAACCCAGCGCGATCGCTCCTCCGAAGGCGTGCGGCATGCCCGCTCCGTCAAGAGCGTCGTGGACGGCTAGCAGTCGCTCGCCGAGCGAGCTCATACCGCCTGTTTGGCGAGCGGCGGGTAGTCGAGTTCGGGACGGGGGCGGTACGGGAGGGCGGCGGCGAGATCGAGAACCTGCTCCAAGATGTGAGCCGCGCGGGCGCTCCCGTACGGTGCCAGCCGCGGCTGGAGGTCCAGCTCCTGCCCGCAGGCCTCGACGATCCTCGCCAGCGCGCCGACCGACGGCTGCCTGCGACCGTTCTCGTATGCGCTCAACACCGGCACGCTGATGCCACTACGACGGCTCAGCTCGGCCTGTGTCATACCCGCGTTTCGCCTCGCCTGGCGAATCAGCACGAGGGCTATCTCTTCGTAGGGCTCCATCCGCCAAATGTTAGCGGATGCGTTAACGCGCGTGGGCTACCCGATCGCCACCATCCGGTCGATCGGCACCCGCGCCTTCTCCGCTGTCGCCGGATCGACCTTCACCTCGAAGCGCCCGTCACGGAGCGCGTCGCGCAGCTTCGGCAGCGTGATCATCTTCATGAAGACGCACGAGGCCTCGGCGTTCGCCGGGATGAACTCGACGTCGGGCGCCGCCATCCGCAGCGGGTAGAGCATCCCCACCTCGGTTGCCACGACCGCCTCGCGCACCCGGTGGGTGGCGATGTCCGCGTCCGGCGGCTCGGTCCTGTCCGCAAGGCCCGGTTCGGCGACCTGGCCGGCGGACGGTGCGACGTGCTGGATGGACTCGGCGTACTTGAGCATGCCGCCGGTCGAGAGCATGTGCACGCCCTCGGCGTCGACGTCGCCGGCAGCGACGTACTCCATGATGCTGGTCGAACAGCCGCACTCGGGGTGGATCAGGAAGTCGGCGCCGGGGTGCGCCGCGCGCGTTGCTTCGATGTCGGCCGGGCGGATGCCGGCGTGGACGTGGCACTCGCCGTCCCAGACGTGCATGCGCCGGCCGAGCTCCTTCTCGACATAAGCGCCGAGCCACATATCGGGGCCGAACAGGATCTCGGTGTCCTCGCCGTGGGTCGCGTAGATGTGACGGACGACGTCCACCGCGTTCGCCGAGGTGCAGCAGTAGTCGGTCAGCGCCTTGACCTCGGCGGTCGTGTTCACGTACATCACGACCACCCCCTCGGGGTACTGCGCGCGCCAGCCGGCGAGCTGCTCGGCGTCGATCGACGCCGCGAGCGAGCAGCCGGCGTCGAGGTCGGGGATCAGCACCGTCTTCTCGGGGCACAGGATCGAGGCCGTCTCGGCCATGAAGTGCACACCGCAGAACACGATCGTGGACTGCTCGGCGGCGGCGGCCTGGCGTGAGAGCCCCAGCGAGTCGCCGACGTAGTGCGCCACGTCCTGGACCTCGGGCACCTGGTAGTTGTGCGCCAGGATCACGGCGTCGCGGGCCGCCGCCAGCTCGCGGACCTCGTGCTTCAGCGCGGAGATCTCCTCGGGCGAGAGGGCCGGCTGCGGCTTGAACGCCGGGATCGCCTGGGTGGGAGCCATGGGCAGGTTCATCGCAGCACCTCGAGGGTCAGAGACAGGTCGAGGGCCGGCGCCGAGTGGGTCAGGGCCCCCATCGAGATCCATCCTACCCCGGTCTCTGCGACCTCCCGAAGCGTCTGGAGGTCCACCCCGCCACTCGCCTCGAGCTCCGCGCGCCCGGCCACCTGCGCGACCGCGGCGCGCAGCCGCGCCGGGTCCATGTTGTCGAGCAGCAGGCGCGGAGCCCCGGCCGCGAGGGCCTCGTCGATCTCGTCCGCGTTGCTCACCTCTACCTCCAGCCGCCCGGCCAGCCCCGGCGCCGCGGCGCGCGCGCGCTCGACCGCCGCGGCGATGCCTCCGGCCGCCGCGATGTGGTTCTCCTTGATCAGGATCGCGTCGTAGAGACCGGCGCGATGGTTGGACGCGCCACCCGCGGCGACGGCCTGCTTCTCCAGCGCGCGCAGCCCCGGCGTGGTCTTGCGCGTGTCGAGCACCTTCGCGCCAGTCCCCTCGACCGCTCGCGCGGCGCGCGCCGCCATCGTCGCCACACCGGAGAGGTGGGCGAGGAAGTTGAGCGCGGTGCGCTCCCCGCTGAGGAGCGTGGCTGCGTCCGCCGCGGGCTTCGAGCACAGGCCCCCCCTCCTCCCTCCATTCCCCCTCCCGGACCTGACGCTCGACCTCCACGCCGGCGTCGAGTTGCGCGAACACCGCTTCGGCTGCGTCCAGCCCGTAGATGACGCCCGGCGCCTTCTGCACGATCCGCGCGACGGCTCTCGTGCCCGGGGCCACCGTCGCCGCCGTGGTGACGTCGCCGGCGCCCAGGTCCTCCTCCAGCGCCCGCTCGACGAGCTCGGCGAGCTCCACGACCTAGGCCCCCGCGGGCGCGGCAGCGGCCGCGGACAGCAGGTAGGCGCGCACGAAGCCGTCGAGGTCGCCGTCGAGCACGCGCTGCACGTCGCCCATCTCATAGCCGGTGCGGTGGTCCTTGACCATCTGGTAGGGATGCAGCACGTAGGAGCGGATCTGCGAGCCGAAGTTGACGTCCTGCGCCTCGCCCTTCTCGCGCGCGATCTCTTCCTGGCGTTCGCGCTCTTTCCGTTCGAGCAGCTTCGCGGTCAGCATCGCCATCGCGGTCGCGCGGTTCGACGACTGCGAGCGCTCGTTCTGGCATTGGACGACGATGCCGGTCGGGCGGTGCGTGATGCGAACGGCGGAGTCGGTCTTGTTGACATGCTGGCCGCCGGCTCCCGACGCGCGGTAGGTGTCGACCTGCAGGTCGTCGTCGTTGATCTCGACCGCGCCGCTGTCGGACACCACCGGCGCGACCTCCACACCGGCGAAGCTCGTCTGGCGGCGGTGGGCCGAGTCGAATGGCGAGAGGCGGACGAGTCGATGGACACCGCGCTCGGCGCCGAAGAGGCCGTATGCGTTCTCGCCCGAGGCCCGGAACGTCGCCGACTTGATGCCGGCTTCCTCGCCCGGGCTCGCCTCGAGCAGCTCGACGCCGAAGCCGCGCGACTCGGCCCAGCGCATCAGCATCCGCAGCACCATCTCCGCCCAGTCCTGCGCGTCGGTCCCTCCCGCGCCCGCATTGACGGTGACAAGCGCGTCGCCGGCGTCGTACGGGCCGGAGAACAGGCGCTGCTCCTCCAGGGCGGCGAGCCGGTCCTCGACCGAGACGATCTGCTCATCGACCTCTGCCTGCAGCGAGTTCTCCTCGGCGGCCATCTCGGCGAGACCGTCGAGATCGTCGACGTCCGACTCCAGCGAGCGGAAGTCATTCAGGCGCCGCGAGGTGCGAGCGTGCTCGGACGACACGGACGCGGCCCGTTCGGAGTCATCCCAGAAGCCCGCCGCCCCCATCTCGGTCTCGAGCGCGGCGACCCGCTCGCTCAGCGCGGCGGGGTCAAAGATAGTCCGCCAGCAGTTTCATCTGCTCGCGGATGGCGGCCAGTCGCTGCGGCGTGTTCTCGCTGGAGTCGGTGCTGGCCACGGAGTCCACGCTATCAGCCGCCCGGCGATGTGAAGGACCCCCCATCCGGCCGGGTGCCGCGCGGACGCGATCGGTATCTTGCCCGCGGATGTCGGCAGCGACGGCGGGGGAGGTGGCGGAGGCGTTCGCCGCGGCGCTTGCGCGCCGCGACCTGGACGCAGCGCTCTCGATGTGGAGCGAGGACGCCGCGATCGTGGCCGCCGACGGATCGCTCCTGGAAGGCCGCGCCGCGATCCGGGAGGCGTTGCAGGCGCTTCTCAGCAACGGGACGGAGGTGCGCATCGAGGTCACGCACATCTTCGAGGCGGGCGACATCGCTCTCGCGACGGGCTCGCTGACACTCAGCGGCGAGGGGTTCGAGCAGCGCAGCGACTCCAGCGTCGTCTACGCTCGCGGCGCCGACGGGCGCTGGCGGATCGCGCTCGACGCGCCCTGGGGCCTGCCGAGGAGCTAGATGGAATCAACCGTCTAGGGAACGATCACGAGCTTGCCGGCCGGATGGCCGTGCTCGCTCTCGCGCAACGCGTCCGAGACCTGGCTGAGTCCGAACACGCCCGCGATCGGGAAGCTGACGCGGCCGTCTTCGATCAGCGGGATCGTCTCTCGCAGGGCCTGCGGCGTCAGCTCCCCGCCGCCGCCCGCGTGGTAGGAGACACCGAGATCGGTCGCCTGCTGCGAGAAGGCGATCGTCAACACTCGGTCCACGTTCCCTTTCACCTCGACCGCCGCCGCGATCTCGCCGTGGCCCGAGCAGTCGAGCACGGCATCGACGCCCTCGGCCGCGACCTCGCGCAACCGCTCGGCGAGGCCGTCCCCGTAGGCGACGGGCGCCGCGCCCAGCGCCCTCAGGAGCTCCAGCTTGGAGGGGCCCGCCGTACCGACGACGCGCACGCCGCGCGCGGCCGCGAGCTGCGTGGCGATCGAGCCGACGCCACCCGAGGCACCCAGGATCAGCAGCGTCTCACCCGTCCCGAGCTTCAGAGCCTCGAGCGTCGCGTAGGCGGTGCCGACGACGACGCCCAGGCTGCCCGCGACCTCCCAGGCGAGCCCGGGAGGCTTGGCCTGGAGCATCGGCGGCTGGGCCAGCGCGTACTCGGCGTAGGCGGCGGTGCTGGAGTGGCCGAGGACGTCCTCACCCGGCGCGAAGCCCTCGACGCCGGGGCCGATCTGCTCGATCACGCCCGCGACGTCGACGCCGAGACCGCGAGCCGCGCTCAGAGGCTTGCCGCCGGCAACGCTGCCGTGGAGGACCTTCCAGTCGATCGGGTTGACGCCCGCGGCCCTGACGCGCAGAAGGACCTCGCCCTCGCCCGGCACCGGGGTCTCGATCTCCTCGACAGCGAGCACGTCGACGTCCCCGTACTCGTGAAAGCGGACCGCCTCCATCGACGGCCCACGCTAGCAGCGGCACGCCGCCCGCCGGAGCGCGCCGCGCTCACGGCCCTTCCTGAGAGGGCCGTGAGCCAAGCGATCCAAGGACGCAGTGAGCGAAATGTGCTCTGCACATGAGCGAGCGAGGACGCCGGAGCGCGCCGCGCTCACGGCCGTCTCAGCGGCTCAGGCGCCGTGGCACTTCTTGTACTTCTTCCCACTCCCACACCAGCAAGGGTCGTTGCGCCCAACCTGGTGCTCCTCGTCGAGAACGCGCTGCTCGACAACCGGCATCGCCTCGTATTCCCCGTCGTCACCGGCGAAGCCTTCGCCCGGGGCCACGCCGGCGGCCGCGGCTGCGGCAGCCATCGCGCCGGCGCCGGCTGCGGCGCCGCCGGAGTAGGAGACCCGCCCGGCGGAGGTGGAGCTGCCGGCGGCCGCGAACGACGGGACCGCGCCGCCGTTCGGGTCCGGCGGACCGTCCTCGATGTTCACCTGGACGTTGAAGATCATCCGCGCGTAGTCCGACCAGACGCTGTTCATGAGGTCGCCGAACAGCGTGAAGGCCTCGTTCTTGTAGGCCACGAGCGGGTCGATCTGCGCGAAGCCGCGGAGGTGGATGCCCTCGCGCAGGTAGTCCATGTCGAAGAGGTGCTCCTGCCAGCGCTCGTCGATCGTCTGCAGCAGCAGGAAACGCTCGAGCGCACCCATCATCTCCTCGCCGAGAGCCTCCTGGCGGGACTCGTAACGGGCCATCGCCTCCTCGTCGATCGCGTCCAGGAGGCCGCCGCGGTCGAGCCGCTGTGAGCGCAGCCCCTCGGTGTCGATCTCGACGGGGAAGAACTGCGAGAGCGCCGTGTAGAGGCCGTCGATGTCCCAGTCCTCGACGAACTCGCCCGGCGCGTACTGGTCGACCGTGCGCTCGATCACGTTCGAGACCTCGCGCCGCGCCTCCTCGCCGATGCTCTTGCCTTCGAGCACCTCGTCGCGGTAGGCGTAGATCACGCGGCGCTGCTCGTTCATCACATCGTCGTACTCGAGGACGCGCTTGCGGATCAGGAAGTTCTGCTCCTCGACCTTCTTCTGGGCTTTCTCGATCTGTTTCGAGAGCATCCCGGCCTCGATCGGTTCCTCGTTGCCCTCGTCGTCGACGCCGCCGAGTTTGTCGAGGATGCGGTAGATGCGGTCGCCCGCGAAGAGCCGCACGAGGTCGTCCTCGGCGGAGAGGAAGAAGCGCGACTCGCCAGGGTCGCCCTGGCGCCCGGCGCGACCGCGGAGCTGGTTGTCGATGCGGCGTGACTCGTGGCGCTCGGTACCGCAGATGAAGAGGCCTCCCGAGGCCATCACCTGTTCGCGGTTGGCCTCTACCTGGCTCTCGAGCTCGGGCAGGATCGCCGCGAAGCGCGCGTCGTAGGACTCGCTGCCGGGCTCCAGACCCTCGCGGGCGAGCTGCTGATGGGTCAGATGCTCGGGATTGCCGCCGAGCTTGATGTCGACCCCTCGGCCCGCCATGTTGGTCGCGATCGTCACCGCGCCGGGCTGGCCGGCCTCAGCCACCACGTCGGCCTCTTTGGCGGCGTGCTCCGGCTTCGCGTTCAGGACCCAGTGCTTGATCCCCTGGCGTGTCAGGCGCTCGGACAGGAGCTCTGAGACCTCGACGGAGATCGTGCCGACGAGGATCGGCTGACCGCTCTCGTGGCGGGCGGCGATCTCTTTGGTGACCGCCGTCCACTTGCCCTCCTTGGTCTTGTAGACCTGGTCGTTGCGGTCGTCGCGAACCATGGGCATGTTGGTCGGGATCTGCACCACCGGCAGCTCGTAGATCTTCATGAACTCGGTGGCCTCCGTGAGGGCGGTTCCGGTCATGCCGGCGAGCTTGTCGTAGAGGCGGAAGAAGTTCTGGTAGGTGATCGTGGCGAGGGTCTGGTTCTCCTCCTGGATCGGGACTTTCTCCTTCGCCTCGACCGCCTGGTGCAGACCCTCCGACCAGCGCCGTCCGTCGAGGATGCGCCCGGTGAACTCGTCGATGATCTTGACCTCGTTGTCGATCACCGCGTAGTCGACGTCGCGCTTGTAGAGCGCCTCCGCGCGCAGCGCCTGCAGCAGGTGGTTGACGAGGTGCCCGTTCTCGGCCCGGTAGAGGTGGTCGATGCCGAGGAAGCGCTCCGCCTTCGAGACGCCCTGCTCGGTGACCGTCACGCTCTTGTGCTTCTCGTCGACCTCGTAGTCGAAGTCCGCGACGAACTGCTTCTTGCTCCGCGGGTCCATGCCTTCTGGCGTCTTGCCGAGCACCATCCGCGGGGCCAGCCCGGCGAAGCGGACGTACAGGTCCGCCGCCTGTTCAGGGGCGCCGCTGATGATGAGCGGCGTGCGCGCCTCGTCGATGAGGATGTTGTCGACCTCGTCCACGATCGCGTACGGGTGGCCGCGCTGGACCTTTTCCGCGAGGTCCTTGGCCATGTTGTCGCGCAGGTAGTCGAAGCCGAACTCGGAGTTCGTGCCGTAGACGACGTCGCAGGCGTACGCGCGCTGCTTCTCGTCATAGGGCTGCATGTTCTCGATCACGCCGACGGTGACCCCCAGCGGCTCGTAGATCGGGCTCATCCATTCCGCGTCGCGGCGGGCGAGGTAGTCGTTGACGGTCACGACGTGGACGCCGCGGCGCAGCGGGCGTCCCTGCTCGTCGGTCTTCTCCGGATCGACCGCGAGCGAGTTCAGCACGACGGCGAGCGTCGCGGTCAGCGTCTTGCCCTCGCCGGTCTTCATCTCGGAGATCTGGCCCTCGTGGAGCGCCATCCCGCCGATCATCTGCACGTCGAAATGCCGCATTCCCATGGTGCGCTTGCCGGTCTCGCGGACGATCGCGAAGCACTCCGGCAGCAGCTCGTCGAGCGACTCGCCGTCGGCGGCGCGCTCGCGCAGGGCGTCCATCCGCTCACGCAGCTCCTCGTCGGTGTCGTGTTCGAGCTCGCCCTCGAACGCGTTGATCAGCGCGACGCGCTTCTGGTAGCTCTTGAACTTCTTGGCCTCGCCCGCGTTCAGCGCGCGATCGAGCAGTGACGGCATGCGCCAAGGATAGCTCCCGGCGGTGAGCCCCCTCTCAGCCGAAGCTGAGCGTCTTGGCCTGCCCGCCGCGGCAGTCCACGAGCATCACCTGGAGCGGCCCGTCGGTCGTGACGTGGAGCGCCGCGTTGCAGTCGACCTTCGCCCGTTTGGCGTCGATCGTGAAGGCCGAGACGTTCGTCGCGGTGATCGTCAGCGCGTCGGTGGCCGCTTCGGTGGGCGCCGGTCCCCAGGATCTGGCCTGGCTCGTGTACGGGATCGCCGGGATCTGGCCGCCGGTCAGCGCCCCGGCGCCGTGCGCCGTTTCGCCGGGCGCCGGGTCGCCCTTGCCGAACCCGCCCGAGCGCACGTCGACAGTCCCGAGCGGCGTGGTGCCGCCGGCTTCTCGCAGCGTGACGCCGTAGACCCAGTAGGCGTGCCCGCCGCTCGTGCCGTCGCCCGGGAAGTCCATCGTCGGGTTGTAGACATAGGTCACGTGCGAGGGGTTGCGGTTGACCGTTTCGGTGCCGAGGAAGTCGGCGGCGGGCTGGAATTCGTCGTTGATCGCGAGCGTCAGGTGCTCGCCCGCCTGGAACTGGTCGAATTCGTAGCGGTAGCCCAGGCTGTCGAGTTTTTCGATCTGCTTCAGGACGCCGGCGATCGGCACGAGCTCGTCGGTCGTCTCGTCCCAGATCAGGAACGGCACGTTGCGCACCGAGCCGAGCATCCGTTCGGTGTTGGACTGTTCGCCGCCCGTCGGCGCGGCGGGCGGGACCCAGATGCCGAGGCCGGGCGGGCCGACCGTCGGCTGGGCGCGGGCGAACAGGTCGGGGAACTCGGTCGTGAACTTGTAGGTCCCGTAGCCGCCCATCGAGTACCCGGCGATGTCGGTGAACTGCTCATCGAGCTTGTAATGGGCGGCGACGTCTGCCCACACTTCGAAGGTATCGGCGCCGGCGTGGTCGTAGTACCAGCCGTCGGGCCCGCGCCCCGACGGGGTGATCACGATCGACCCCTGCCCGCGGGCGGCGAACTCGGACTGGTTCTTGGTGCCGGAGAACTGGTTGTAGTTGGCCGACAGCGAGTGCAGCAGCAGCGTCAGGCCCCAGCCCTGGGTGGGAGTCGCCCCGCTGGGCACGTAGATCGCATACGGGAGCAACTGGCCACGCATCTCGCCGATGCATTCGGTGGCGGAGCCGCAGCCGCCGGTCGCGTAGTCGGCGCCCTGCCCGTCGGAGAAGTGGGAGGCGAGGATCCGGTCGAAGACGCCCGAGACCGGGACGCCGGTGGGCTGGCCGTCCATGTCGTCTTCCTGCTTGGCCTTGAGCTTGGCGAAGTCGACCTCCGCGTGGAACTCGCTGATGTCGCCGGAGGCGAGCGCCTGCGCCTGGGCGGACTCGCGCCAGTACGCGGGGTTGGCCTCGTTGCCTGGATTCGGCGTCGTCGGCACCGGCTCCTGGTCGTTGAAGCGGAAGGCGACGTCGAAGAAGGCGGGCGGGTTCGGATCGGCGCCCGCGCCGCCCGGCTGCGTCGCGCTCGCCTCGGCGCCGGGGGACAGATAGCTGCCGGTCGCTTCGTTCCAGAGCCCGACGCCGGCCGCGAGCCTCACGGTCGCGGTGCCGGGATCCCACTCGCTGTGCGGCACTTCGACCGTGATCTGCCGGCGCGCCAGGTCGATCGAGACGCTGGGCGCCGGGTGGCCGGGACCCCCGACGACTTCACCGGTCGCCGCGTTGGTCAGCACGGCCGTTTCGCCGTGGATCGTGAGGAAGTAGTCCGCGGGCGCGCTCACGTTGGCTCCGAACGGGAAGGGGTGGCTGACCCCTTCTTCGCCGCCGATCGCGATCGCCGTCGCAACCAGCGCCGGGTTTTCGAGGGTGTTCAGCGTGATCCGGAAGGCGGTGGTCTTCGGGCGCGGCTTGACGCGCAGTTCGACGAGGTTCGCCGCGTTCTCGTCGTAGCCCGGACCGGTCGGGTAGGTGTAGGTGCCATCCGGTTCAGAGAAGGTGTCGCCCCCTGACGAGTCGCCGCCGGGCGAGATCATCGGGTTGCTCGGATCGACGACCTCTTTCGCGCCGTGGTCGTCGTAGATGTAGCCCTGGTAGAGGAACTCGCCCTTGCGGTAGGCGCTCGCACCCGAGATCAGGATCGGCTTGGCCTTCCACGGCGAGCCCTCGGCGTTTTGGAGCTGAGGCGCCGTCGCAGGCGGCGCGTAGAGGATCGACGGGCCGGGGCGCGGACCCGAGCCTTCGGCCGGCGGCAGCGAGGAGAGCTTCTTCGCGGGGGCGGCGGCGGGCAGCGCGGACAGCAGCGCCACGGCACCGACCAAAGCTGCTGAGATCCCCCTGCGTCGCATCCCCGCAGGCCGAGATACCCCGGTCGTGCGGAGTTCTAAACACTCGCTGCTCGGAGACCCAAACCCGCGAGGCCGGCAACCAGCGCAGCCCGAGCTTCCCCGCGAGGCCGGCGCGGAGCGCCTGCCGACCTTCCCTAAGTCGAGGGCAGCGTCGCCCCCTCGACCCGCGGGGACTCGCGGTGGGCCTCGCGGCGCCGGCGCAGCTTGTCGCGGTGGCGCTTGACCTGGCGCGCGAGCTCGTCGACCATCAGGTTGAGCGAGTGGGTCATCTCAGGCGAGGCGTCCCGGGCGCGCAGCGTCACGCCCTTCAGATACAGCGTGGCCTCGGCGACCTCGCAGTCCGCGACGCGCGGATTGCGTTCGTGGAAGATCTCGATCTCGAGGCGTGCCAGGTCGGATACCTGCCGCGCGATCTTCCCCAGACGACGCTCCGCGTGTTCGCGAAGCTCATCTGTGACCTTTACGTTTCGACCTCTGATGTCGATCTGCATGGTCGCTCCTTCGATCGGCCTTTTCTGGCGTCAAATGATGCTACGCCGCCTTTCGGCGGATGTAAATGCCTGCTGGACGCAACGTGAGAGGGCGGTGTGCCCGCGCAGCTCCGGTGGCCCGGGACTCTGAGCATGCGAGAATCGGGGGCCGATGAAGCCCGACCTCACGTGGTCGTTCAGCCCGGTCGCGCTCCTTGTTTCGGTGGCGGCGTGTGTCCTGTATCTGCGCCGCTGGCGTGCCGTGCGCACGAGCGGCTCTCCGCGCGCCGCCGTCGAGGCTCCGGTCTGGCGGCTGTGCTGCTTCCTCGCCTCGGTGCTGGTGGTGCTCGGCGCGCTCTGCTCGCCGATCGACTCCCTCGCCGACCAGCTCTTCTCGGCGCACATGGTCCAGCACATGCTGCTGCTCGACATCGCGCCGATCCTCGGCATCCTCGGCTTCACGAAGGTGATCCTGCGACCGGTCACGCGCACCGTCTCCGACGTCGAGCGCCGCGCCGGCCCGCTGGCGCACCCAGCCTTCGCCGTCGCGCTCTACGTCGGGGTGATCTGGGCCTGGCACATCCCCGCCGCCTACGACCTCGCCGTGCGCCACAGCGACATCCACGTGCTCGAGCACCTCAGCTTCCTGCTCGCAGGCTCTCTCTACTGGTGGCATCTGATCTCGCCGATCCGGGCGCGCATGCGCCTCGGCGGGATGGGGCCGATCGTCTACATGGGGACGAGCAAGGTGCTCGTCGGCGTCCTCGGGATGGCGATCGCCTTCGCGCCCACCGCGCTCTACCCGGCATACGCCCACACCGGTCCGGTCTGGGGTCTCTCGCAGCTCGACGACCAGGGCGTCGCAGGGCTGATCATGGCCGTCGAGCAGTCGCTCGTCATGGGCGTCGCGATCGTCGTCCTGTTCGTGCGCATGCTCGCGGAGTCCGAGCGCGAGCAGCTGCGCCGCGAGCGCTACGAAGACATGGCGGCTGACGCCGCGCCCGGCCCTACGGCCGCTGCCCGCTGAGCTCGACGCAGAGCCGCTCCAGCAACTGCTGCAGCTCGGGCTCGCGTTCCACATCGTGCCCGTCGAGCAGCGCGCGCAGCTCCTCTCGCCGCGCGCTCAGGATCTGGTCGGCCATCGCCGTGCCGGCGGGAGTCAGCCTCGCGCCCTCCCCTTCGCCTTCGACGAGCCCGCGCTCGCGCAGCTCGCGCTGCACCGGCGCGATCCGCTCCTCCGGGATGCCGACCGATCGCGCCATCTCGAGCGTCCCGGCGATGCCGTAGCTGCTGAAGCGTGCAAGACCCCAGGCAGCGCCGGGAGTGATGTCGACTCCAGCCCGCGCCACCATCCGCTCGCCGAACTCGCGCCGGCGCTCCTCCCCCGCCGCGACGCTGAGCGCCCGGTCGATCTCCGCCAGCGAGCTCGGCGCCTTGGGCGCGGCGAGCGAGTCCTCGAGCCCGGTGCTCGTCGCAGCGGTCGTCCGCAGCGGGCGCTCTCGCAGCCGCAGGCTCAGCACGAAGCCGACAGCCGTGACGCCTGTCGCCGCAAGGAACACCGGATGCAGCGCGTTGACGTACGCGTTCTCGTAGGCGATCCGCGCCGCGCCGGGGAGCGTCGCCACCTGCGCGCCGGTCAGACGCCCGCCGGCGGACACCTGCGCGCCGAGCGGTCCGGAGAGCACGCCGTGGAGCTCTGAGCGCAGCCGGGTCGTGAAGATCGTGCCGAAGATCGCCGCCCCGAAGGAGCCGCCGATCCCGCGCGCGAGGGTCACGCCGGAGGTCGCCGCGCCGAGCACCTCGTAGCCGACGGCGTTCTGGACCGCGAGCACGAGCACCTGCATCGTCGAGCCGAGCCCCAGGCCCAGCACCACGAGGGCGCCGTCGATCGCCAGCGAGCTGGTTCCGAGCTTGACCCGCGAGAGCAGGAACATGCCGATCGTCATGAGGATCGTCCCGACGATCGGGAAGCGCCGGTAGCGCCCGGTGGTGGCGATCCGCCGGCCCGAGAGGATCGAGGCGAACACGAGCCCTCCGAGCAGCGGGATCAGGCGGAGCCCCGCGTTCGTCGGGCTGGCGTGGAAGACGGTCTGGAAGAAGAGCGGCAGGAACGTGACCGAGCCGAACAGCGCGAAGCCGACGATCAGGGAGAGCAGGCTGGCGACGCGGAAGACCTCGTCTTTCAGCAGCGAGAGCGGAAGCACCGGCTCAGCCGCGCTGCGCTCGACGACGACGAAGCCCCCGAGCAACCCCGCGCCTGCGATCGCGACGAGCACGGTCTGCGCCGACCCCCATTCCCAGGTCGTGCCGCCGAGACTCGCGACCAGCACGATCGCGCTGAGACCCGCGGCGAGAAGACCCGCGCCGAGGTAATCGATGCTCGGGCGGGTGCGGCCGCGTGCTTCGGGCAGCGTCACGGAGATCACGAGGAGCGCGAGCGCCCCGACGGGCAGGTTCACGTAGAAGATCCACTGCCAGGAGAGGTGGTCGACGATGAGCCCACCCAGCAGCGGCCCGGCGACCGCGGCGAAACCAAAGACGGCACCGAACAGGCCCTGGTAGCGCCCGCGTTCGCGCGGCGGCACGATGTCGCCGACGCTCGCCTGCACGAGCACGATCAGCCCGCCCGCGCCGAGCCCTTGCAGCGCCCGGAACGCGATCAGCTCGGTCATGGAGCCGGCGAGCCCGCAGAGCGCCGAGCCGGCCAGGAAGATCACGATCGCGACCTGCAGCACGCGCTTGCGACCGAGCTGGTCGCCGAGCTTCCCGTAGAGCGGGGTCACCGCCGTCTGGGCGAGCAGGAAAGCGCTCGTGACCCAGGCGAGTTTGTCCAGACCGCCCAGGTCGCCGACGATCGTGGGCAGCGCCGTCGCGACGATCGTCGAGTCCAGCGCCGCCAGCAGCAGCACCATCATCAGCCCGGCGAAGACGACGCCGAGCCGCTTGGTGCCGGCGCGGACTTCGGTGGGGGCTACGGCGGTCGTGCTCATCGTGTCGCGGTCACAGTGATACTCGGATCGGCGCCGCCGCGAGGGCTGGCGCCGCCTGTGGCCGCGCGCCGAGGGACCCGGGACGTGCGGCCGCAGGGCCCCGCCGCCGGGCGCTCAGCCGCCGGCGCCGCAGGCTCTCGAGGATGCCCTTGTGCCCGGCGATCGCGCCGATCAGGATCGACTGCGGCGCGACCTCGGTGCCCGGGAAGACGATGCAGGAGCGCAGCTGGGCGCCGTCGCCGACGCTCGCCCCGTCGCCGAGCACAACCGGGCCGGTGAGCCTGACGCCGGCCCCGATACGGACGCCCGGGCCGACCCACACCGGTCCCTCGACCTCGGCGTCGGCCGGGATCGAGCTGTCCCCGGCGACTGTCACCCCCGGCGCGAGCTCTTGGCCGTCGATGTCCAGGCGCAGCGCGCCCTCCAGCGCGTCGAAGGTGCCCTGGCGCAGCTCGCCGAGGGAGCCGACGTCGTTCCAGTACTCGCCGGTCTCGTGGATGTAGAACGGGACGTCGTTCTCGAGCAGCGCGGGGAACACGTCGTTGGCCCAGTCGGCGAACGGGCGCTCCGGGAAATAGTCGAAGATCTCCGGCGAGAAGACGTAGATGCCGCAGTTGCCGAGGTCAGACAGCGCTTCGTCGGGGTCCGGCTTCTCCTGGAAGCCGGTGATGCGCCCCTCGCTGTCGTGCAGGACGACTCCGTACTCGCGCGTGTCCGCCACCTTCTTGACCGTCAGCGTCGCGATGCCGCCGGTGTCGCGGTGACGTGCGGCGAGCGCGCCCAAGTCGAGGTCGGTCAGGGCATCGCCTGAGATCACGAGGAACGGCTCGTCGCCGAAGAACTCGCGGCACGCCCGCACGCCGCCCGCCGTGCCGAGCAGCTCCTCCTCGTAGCGGTAGGAGATGCGATCGCCGAAGTACTCCCTGATCGAGTCCGGGAAGTAGTGCAGGTTCGCGATCACGTCCTCGAAGCCGTGCCGTGACAGCAGCTCGACGATGTGCTCCATCACAGGGCGGTCGAGCACCGGCACCATCGGCTTCGTGATCTCGTAGGTGAGCGGACGCAGGCGCGTGCCGAGCCCCGCCGCAAGGACCATCGCCTTCATCGGCTCATCCTTTCAAGTCGGCGGGATGCGCGGCAGCGAGGATCAGCGGCCCGTTGACCAAGCGATCCAAGGAGATGAGATCCCACCCGCCCCGCGCCGCGTGCGCCAGCCCGCAAACGACCGAGGACGCCGGAGCGCGCCGGTCAACGGGCCGCTGATCAATAGCGGTAGTGGTCGGGCTTGTACGGCCCCTCGACCGGGACGCCGATGTAGGCTGCCTGCTCGGGGCTCAGCGTCGTCAGCCTCACACCGAGCGCGTCCAGGTGCAGCCGCGCGACCTTCTCGTCGAGGTGCTTCGGGAGCACGTAGACGCGCTTCTCGTACTCGTCGTTCTTGGTGAAGAGCTCGATCTGGGCGATCGTCTGGTTCGAGAACGAGTTGCTCATCACGAAGCTCGGATGGCCCGTGGCGTTGCCCAGGTTCAGCAGCCGGCCCTCCGAGAGCAGGATGATCGCGTGGCCGTCGGGGAAGACCCACTTGTCGACCTGCGGCTTGATGTTGATCCTCTCGATACCCGCGACCCGCCCGAGACCGGCGATGTCGATCTCGTTGTCGAAGTGGCCGATGTTGCCGACGACGGCCTGGTGCTTCATCCGCCCCATGTCCTCAGCGGTGATGATGTCCTTGTTGCCGGTGGTCGTGACGAAGATGTCCGCGGTCGAGATCACTTCCGGGAGCGTTTTCACCTCGTAGCCCTGCATCGCCGCCTGCAGCGCGCAGATCGGGTCGATCTCGGTGATGATCACCCGGGCGCCCTGCCCGCGCAGCGATTCCGCGCAACCCTTGCCGACGTCGCCGAAGCCGCAGATGACGGCGACCTTGCCGCCGATCATCACATCCGTGGCGCGGTTGATGCCGTCGATCAGCGAGTGCCGGCAGCCGTAGAGGTTGTCGAACTTCGACTTCGTGACCGAGTCGTTGACGTTGATCGCCGGGAACAGCAGCTCGCCGTTCTCGACCATCTCGTACAGCCGGTGCACGCCCGTGGTCGTCTCCTCGGTGACGCCTTTGATGCCTTCGCCGATCTTGGTCCAGCGCTGCGGGTCCTCCCCGAGCGAGCGCGTCAGCAGCGAGAGGATCACGCCGAACTCCTCGGACTCGGCGCCCGCGGGGTCCGGAACGGCTCCGGCCGCCTCGTACTCGGTGCCCTTGTGCACGAGCAGCGTGGCGTCGCCGCCGTCGTCGAGGATCATGTTCGGCCCGTCGCCCTCCGGCCAGCGCAGCACCTGCTCGGTGCACCACCAGTACTCCTCGAGCGTCTCGCCCTTCCAGGCGTAGACGGGCACGCCGCGTGGCTCATCGACCGTGCCCTCGGGGCCGACGGCGACAGCGGCGGCGGCGTGGTCCTGCGTCGAGAAGATGTTGCAGCTGCACCAGCGCACCTCGGCGCCGAGAGCCGTCAGCGTCTCGATCAACACAGCGGTCTGGATCGTCATGTGCAGCGACCCCGTGATGCGTGCGCCCTGCAGCGGCTGGGCGTCGGCGTACTCACGGCGGATCGCCATCAGGCCGGGCATCTCGTGCTCGGCGAGCGTGATCTCCTTGCGGCCGAAGTCGGCCAGCGAGAGGTCGGCGACCTTGAAGTCCGAACCGGTGGCAGTAGGCGTTGCCATACGTACTCTCCTGTCTGGTCAGGTGAGCGCCCTTGCTACGAAGGGGGCCGAGCGTGGCGGGTCCAGAGCCCGTCGCAGCGCTCCTCGGCCGCTTTGGACGCTATCACAGGCCTTTCCGGGCCCCGAGGCGGCTGATGGGTCGATCGGCCGTGAGGCTAGGCGTGGTACCACTCGACGGTGGCGCCGCCCTTGGTGCAGTCCCCACCCATCCCGTGGCCCGGGAAGCCGCTGCCGTCTCCGAAGCAGCTCCACCCCGGTAGGCCGGAGAGCTTCCAGCGAAACTGGGCTGCGGGCCCTTCCGGGTTGCCGAGGAAGGTGACGCCGACACCCGAGTTCTTCGCCCGTACGATCGTCAATGCTTCCGCGCATGACACCCCGCGCGTCTGAATCAGGATCGGGTGGCCGCGTTTGAGGCCGTTCAGCGACGGGACAGGGGCGCAGTTGTGGTTCGGCGGTACGTAGGCGGTGGCTCGGCCATGCTGGATCAGCAGCGCCGCGCCGCCGAGCACCGCGACCGCGACGCCGAGGACCGCCAACCTCTTCACGACGGTCGTCCTCAGGCGCTCGAGAGCGCGCCCTTGAGCTCGTCGAGAACCCTCACGGGGCCCGGGTCCACGCCGCGCAGCGCGGCGAGGTAGATCGAGACCAGGTCGCCGAGCAGCACGAGTGAGACCACCCGCTCGATCGCGGTCTGACCGCGCGTCTCCAGGCGAAAGCTCGCGGCGGCCTCGCCGGCGATCATCTGGGCGGTCAGCTCCATCCGCTGCTTGACGCGGGGGTGGGCGTCGGAGTCATCGAGGAACACGGCCGAGAAGCGGCCGAGGCTCGGCGCGCCCTCCCAGCCCACGAGCTCGTTGTGGTCGAGCTCCGGCAGCTCGCCGTAGAAGGCCGGCTGCTTGGCGTTCTCGTTGATCTGGGTCTTCCAGCGGTAGGCGATCGGCGTCGTCAGGCCGGCGCCCGCGATCACCGGCGTGGTGCCGAGCAGACCGCGCGCAACTTCCTTCGCCAGCGAGTCGGCGGGCGCGTCCGGCCCCCACTCTTCAACGAGGTGCTCCGCGTGTGCCGCCGCCACGTCGATCTCCGGTGTCAGGCGCGGTCCGGCCCCGCACAGCGCCGCGACCTCGAGCGCCGCCACGGTCATGTAGGCGACCGCGGCGCGCGGCTGGAAGCCGGCGGGCAGCGGGATCACCGGCACGTTGTCGGCGCGCGCCATCTCGGCGAGCCGCCCACCGGTCGTGACGACCGTGCGCTTGGCCCCGAGCATGCCGGCGGACTCGTAGCAGGCGAGCGTCTCCTCGGTTTCGCCCGAGTAGCTCGCGCACAGCACCATCGTGTCCGGCGTCGTCCACGTGGGCAGGCCGTAGGCGCGCGTGACGAAGATCGGCCGCGAGGCGTGGTCGCCCAGCGCCGCGCGCGCGAGCGCGCCGCCGATCGCGGAGCCACCCATGCCGGCGACGACGAGCCCGGCGGGCGTGTCGGAGTCCTCCATGATCGCCGACTCGGCGCGCCAGACGGCGTCGCGCAGGTGCTCCGGCATCGCCAGCACGTCAGCGAGCTGCCCTGTCGAGTCGACGCGGCCGATCAGCTCGCGAGAGATGTCCTCGGCAGCCGGCGTAGCGGTCAGCCCTTCGCTCATCTGCGGCGCTCCTCGCTGGTTGAAATCGTCGTGGTCTCGGCTGGTCGATCTAGAACTGGATCGCGCGGTCCGGCAAATGCACTCCGGGGAAGATACGCGCCCCACGCGTGATCACGTTGTCCGCACCGACCCATACACCCTCACCGAGCACCGCTCCGCCCGTCACGCTGCTCGTCGACCCGATCCGGCAGCCGGGCCCCACGATGCAGTCCCGGAGCTCGCAGCCCTCGCCGACATGGGTTCCGTTAAGGATAACGGCGCGTTCGACGGTGGAGTTGGCGCCGATCGCCACATCCTCTCCCAGCACGACGAGGCTGCCGACGTGCGCCCCCGCCGCGACGCGGACGCCGCGCTCGATCACAGCCGGCGGGATCGCCTTGCCGAGCACCTCGGCTGAAGGGTCGATCGAGATCCAACCGTCCCCGAGCCGCTCCCGCACGGCGGTCTCCACGTTGCCCTCGATGATGTCGAAGGTCCCCTTCAGGTAGCGCTCGGGAGTCCCGATATCCATCCAGTAGCTGTCGGAGGGGAAGCCGTAGAGCCCGTCGCCGACAAGCCGCGGCCACACCTCCCTCTCGATCGAGACGTTGCGGTCGGGCGGCACCATGTCGAGGATCTCGCGCTCGAGCACGTAGGCGCCCGCGCTGATCAGGTTGGTCGGGAGCTTCTGCTCGGCGCTCGGCTTCTCGATGAACTCCTTCACGGCGCGGCTCTCGTCGAGGAGGACGAGGCCGTAGGCGCTCGGATCTCCGACCGGGACGAGGGCGAGCGTCCCGCGCGCGCCGGTCTTCTCGTGCTGGGCGATCTGGGCGCTGAGGTCGATGTCCGTGAGGACGTCGCCGTTGAGCATCAGGAAGCGCTCCTCGAGCATCGGCTCGGCGAGCTTCACCGCGCCGGCGGTGCCTCGCGGCTCGGGCTCCTCGACGAAGCGCAGGCGCAACCCGTACGAGGACCCGTCCCCCAGGACCTCCCGCACCCCGTCGGCCAGGAAGCCGCAGGACATGATCACGTCCTCCACCCCATGCCCGCGCAGCCACTCGAGCATGTAGGCCATGAACGGCCTGTCGACGAGCTGCACGATCGGCTTCGGGACGTTCGAGGTGAGAGGCCGCAGGCGGGTGCCTTCGCCGCCGACGAGGATCACCGCCTGCACGACGACCCCCCGGCCCTGCTCATCCCCTGCCGACCCCGTCGTAGACGAGCCCGGCCGCGCGAACCGCTACGGGATCGAGCGCGTTGCGCCCGTCGACGATCAGGTTGCCCCGCATCGCGCGGGCGACCTGCCCCCAGTCAAGCTCCAGCAGCTCCGGCCACTCAGTCACGAGCACGGCCGCATCGGCGTCGCGCAGCGCCTCCAGCGGGTCGCCGGCGAACTCGACGGCTCCCATCAGCGCGCGCGCCGCCTCCTCGGCGACCGGGTCGAAGGCGGCGATCTGGGCGCCATCGGCCTGCAGGCGGGCGGCCAGCACCAGCGAGGAGGCCTCGCGCATGTCGTCGGTGTTGGGCTTGAAGGCCAGACCGAGCAGCGCCACGCGCTTGCCCGCCAGCTGACCGAGATGGCGCTGCAGCTTGCCGATCACGCGCCGCTTCTGCAGGTCGTTGACCTGGATCACGGCGTTCAGCAGCTGGAAGTGGTAGCCGGAGTTGCCCGCGAGCTGCTTGAGCGCGTCGACGTCCTTCGGGAAGCAGGAGCCGCCGAAGCCGATCCCGGCCTGCAGGAACTTCGAGCCGATACGGTCGTCGAGGCCCATCCCCCGGGCGACCTCGACCACGTCGGCGCCGGTCTCCTCGCAGACGTTCGCGATCTCGTTGATGAACGAGATCTTGGTGGCGAGGAACGCGTTCGAAGCGAGCTTGACCATCTCGGCGCTGGCGACGTCGGTGCGCACGAGCGGAGCCTGAAGCGGCGCGTAGAGCGCGACCACCGCGTCGCCCGCCCAGCCGCCCTCGTCGCCCACCACCACGCGGTCCGGGTGCAGGAAGTCCTTGACCGCCGAGCCCTCCTTCAGGAACTCCGGGCAGGAGACGTACTGCAGTCCATCGCGACCGCGCTCGCGCAGCACCCGCTGCAGCGCCGCACCCGTGCCGCACGGCACGGTCGACTTCATCACCAGGGCGTGGCGCTCGGAGGCGGGGATCGCATCCACGACAGCGTGGACCGCGGAGAGGTCGGCGTCGCCCGAGTAGGTCGGCGGCGTGCCGACGGCGACGAACAGGAGCCGTGCATGGTCGAGCGCGTCCGCGAGCTCCGTCGAGAAGTGCAGCCGCTCGGCGTTGCGCTCGAGCAGCTCCTTCAGCCCGGGCTCGTAGATCGGCACCTCGCCGCCGCGCAGGCGCTCGATCTTCTCGGCGTCGATGTCCACGCACCAGACATCGCTGCCGAGCTCGGCGAAGCCGGCCGCGGTCACGAGGCCGACGTAGCCGGTGCCGATCACTGCGATGGGGTCGCGGGCGCCGTTCATCAGGCCGGAAAGGCTAGCCGCACCGGAGGCGACGCGGGACGCTTGGTCGACGGCGCTACTCGCCGACGGCGAGGAACGCCTCGTAGCGGCGAATGTCGCGCAGCGCCCGGGCCCGTTCCTCGCTGTCCTCGGCGGAGCGCTCGGCGCTCGCGCGCGCTTCCGAGAGCTTGGTCTCGATCGTCGCGCGGTCGAGCCGCTGCGGGTCGATCGCCTCCTCCACGAGCACCAGCGCGCGGTTCTCGGCGAACTGCAGATAGCCCTCGGCCTGAGCGAAGCGCACGACGTCGCCTTCGGAGCGGTAGAGACGCAGCTCGGTGGGCTCGAGCATCGCGAGCACGGGCTCGTGCCCGGCGAGCACGCCGATCGAGCCGACCGTCGTGCGCGTGGAGAGCATTTCGATCTCCTCGGAGAAGACCTCGCCCTCCGGGGTGAGGACTTCGGCTTGGAACTTGGCGTGCGCCATGGTCAGCTCCCCATTCCAGCAAGGGGTCGGCGCATGCGCCGGGAGGGTGGGACTCCCATTCTCCGCATGCGCCGGTCGGCGGAGGCGCGCATGCGCGCCTCCGGACAACACGATGTGCGCCGGCTCGCGGCCATGGTCAGCTGCGCGGGGCCTCCAGCCCCGCGGTCGGACGGTACGGCCGGCATCCGGCCGGCCTTGATCGTTCGGCCTTCGGCCTCACTGTTTCTTCCCCGCCTCCACGACCTCCTCGATCGTGCCCTTGAGGAAGAACGCCGACTCCGGGACCTCGTCGTGCTTGCCGTCGATGATCTCGTCGAAGCCGCGGATCGTCTCGGCGATCGGCACGTAGGCCCCCGGGGTGCCGGTGAACTGTTCTGCGACGAAGAACGGCTGTGAGAGGAAGCGCTCGATCTTGCGTGCCCGCTGCACCGTCAGCTTGTCCTCGTCGGAGAGCTCGTCGATGCCCAGGATCGCGATGATGTCCTGGAGCTCCTTGTAGCGCTGCAGGATCTCCTTGACGCGGTTCGCGACGCGGAAGTGATCCTCGCCGAGGATGTCGGCCTTGAGGATCGTCGACGTCGAGTCGAGAGGGTCCACCGCCGGGTAGATGCCTTTTTCGGAGATCGCGCGCGAGAGCGCGGTCGTAGCGTTGAGGTGCGCGAACACCGAGGCCGGCGCCGGGTCGGTGTAGTCGTCGGCCGGGACGTAGATCGCCTGGATCGAGGTCACCGAGCCGCGCTTGGTCGAGGTGATGCGCTCCTGCAGCCCGCCCATCTCGGTCTCGAGAGTCGGCTGGTAGCCGACCTGCGAGGGCATCCGTCCGAGCAGCGCCGAGACCTCGGAGCCGGCCTGGACGAAGCGGAAGATGTTGTCGATGAACAGCAGCACGTCCTGTCCCTGATCCCGGAAGTATTCGGCCATCGTCAGGCCGGACAGGGCCACGCGCATGCGGGCGCCGGGCGGCTCGTTCATCTGCCCGAAGACGAGCATCGTCTTGTCGAGCACCCCGGACTCCTTCATCTCCAGCCAGAGGTCGTTGCCCTCGCGCGAGCGCTCACCGACGCCGCAGAACGCGGACAGCCCGCCGTGCTCCTTGGCGAGGTTGTGGATGAGCTCCTGGATCAGCACGGTCTTGCCCACGCCGGCGCCGCCGAACAGGCCGACCTTGCCGCCCTTGGCGTAGGGCGCGAGCAGATCGATGACCTTGATCCCGGTCTCGAACATCTCGGTCGTCGGGGTCAGGTCCTCGACGCGCGGGGCCTCCTGGTGGATGCCGCGGCGCTCGACGTCCTTGGGGAGCGGCTCGCCGAGGTCGATCGGGTCACCGAGCAGGTTGAAGATGCGCCCGAGCGTCACCTCACCGACCGGCACCGAGATCGGCGCGCCGGTGTCGGTCACCTCGGTGCCTCGCGAGATGCCGTCGGTGGTGTCCATCGCCACGGCCCGGACGCGGTCGTCGCCAAGGTGCTGCTGGACCTCGCAGACAAGCAGCTCCTCCTCGGCGCCCGCGCTGATCCCGGCGGCCTCCTCCTCGCGGTTCTCCTTGGAGCGCACGACCGTGATCGCGTGGTTGATCTCGGGCAGGCGGTCGGGGAACACGGCCTCGATCACGACGCCCTGGATCTCCTCGATCCGCCCGACGTTGGGACCGCCGCTCTGGGTCGCGTTCGGCTCGGTGGTGGTGCTGGCCATCTGGTTCCTCTCGCTTTCGTTCTTTAAGTCTTGGAGGGTCGGCCGGCGCTCCGTGCCGGCCTCCCGTGTCCGGCCGGCGCTGGGCGCCGGCGTCTTTCCTGGGGTCGTCGCCTAGCTGAGTCCCTCGGCACCGGCCACGACCTCCATGATCTCCTGGGTGATCTCGGCCTGGCGGGCGCGGTTCATCTGCAGCGTGTAGTCGGTGATCAGTTCCCCGGCGTTGTCCGAGGCGCTGCGCATCGCGGTCATCTGCGCACCGAAGAAGCCCGCCGTGGACTCGACCAGCGCGCGGTAGATCGAGATCTCGATGTAGTCGGGGATCAGGCGCCTGAGCAGCTCTTCGGGCCCGGGCTCGTATTCCACGAGCGCGCGAGGGCCGTCGCTCTCCCCGGCGTCCTCCTCTTCCTCGCCGGCGATCGTCGCTGCCGAGAGCGGCAGCAGCCGTTCACGGGTCACGCGCTGGGTGAGAGGCGAGATGTAGGCGTTGTAGATGATCTCGACGGCGTCGAGGCGCCCGTCGACGTAGCCGGTGATCAGGTCGTCGGCGATGGATCGCGCATCGGCGTAGGCGGGCCGGTCGGAGAAGCCGGTGTAGGTGCCGCTCAGCTCGTGACCGCGGAAGCTGATCGAGGAAACGCCGCGGCGCCCGCTCGCGTACCAGGCGGTCTGTTTGCCTTCCTCCCCCAGCTCGGCGGCCGTGCGCACGCCGGCGCGGATGATCTGCGAGTTGAACCCGCCTGCCAGCCCGCGGTCGCCGGTGACGAGCAGCAGCCCGACGTTGCGCTCGGACTCGTGCTCGGACAGCAGCGGCAGGCGCGCCGTCTCCGCGCCGGCCGCGCGGGCGGCCTGGCGCGTCATGCGCCGGATCGCCCCCGCGTAGGGGCGCAGTGCCTCGATCCGCTCCTCGGCGCGGCGCAGTCGCGCAGCAGCGACCGTCTCCAGGGCACGCGTGATCTTCTGGATGTTCTTGACCGAGCTGATCTTGTTCTTGACGTCGCGCTGTGAGGCCATGGCTGCTCTTCTCCGCGCCGCTCAGGCGGCGGCGATGGTCTCCTCGCGCTCGCCGGCAGCCTCCACCTCGGCTGCGCCGGCCTCGCCGTCCGCAGCGCTCTCGGCGGCGTCGCGCGTCTGGAGCGAGGGAGCCGGCGAGTCGTCGATCGGCTGGCCCTCCTCGTCGAGGTCGTAGCCGAAGTCGGCGGCGAACTGCTCGACCAGGTCGTGGACCTCCTTCTGGGTGTCCTCCGACCAGTCGCCGCCGCGGATCTTCTCGCGCACGCCGCTGCCCTGCGAGTGCACCCGTTCGGTCAGCTCGGCGAGGAACTCGGCGACGCGCTCCACGTTCAGCCGGTCCAGGAAGCCGTTGGTGGCGGCATAGATCTGGATCGTCTGGTCCTCCACCGCCAGCGGCGCGCGCTCGTTCTGGTTGAGCGTCTGCACGAGGCGTTCGCCGCGCGCCAGCGTGCGCTGGGTGTCGGCGTCGAGGTCCGAGCCGAACTGCGCGAAGGCCTCGAGGTCGCGGTACTGCGAGAGCTCCAGCTTGATGCGCCCGGCCACTTTCTTCATCGGGCCGATCTGCGCGTTGCCGCCGACCCGTGAGACCGAGATGCCGACGTTGATCGCGGGCCGCACCCCGGAGTTGAAGAGTTTCGACTCCAGGAAGATCTGCCCGTCGGTGATCGAGATCACGTTCGTGGGGATGTAGGCGGAGACGTCGCCGGCCTGCGTCTCGATCACGGGCAGCGCGGTGAGCGAGCCGCCGCCGAGGTCGTCGTTGAGCTTCACAGCGCGCTCGAGCAGGCGCGAGTGCAGGTAGAAGACGTCGCCCGGGTAGGCCTCGCGGCCCGGCGGGCGGCGCAGCAGCAGCGACATCTGACGGTACGCATAGGCGTGCTTGGTCAGATCGTCGTAGATGCACAGCGCGTGCCGACCGCTGTAGAGGAAGTGCTCGCCCATCGCGCACCCCGCGTACGGGGCGATGAACTTGATCGGCGCGGCCTCGTCCGCGGCCGCCGCGACGATGATCGTGTTCTCCAGCGCGCCTGCTTCGTCGAGCGTCTGCGCGAGCGCCACGACGGTGGCCATGCGCTGGCCGATCGCGACATACACGGACACCACGCCGGTGTCCTTGTTGTTGATGATCGTGTCGATGCCGATCGCGGTCTTGCCGGTCTGGCGGTCGCCGATGATCAGCTCTCGCTGGCCACGGCCGATCGGGATCATCGCGTCGATCGCCTTCAGGCCGGTCTGCATCGGTTCCGTGACCGGCTGGCGCTGAACGACGCCCGGCGCCTTGAACTCCGCGGGGCGTGTCTCGGTCGTGATGATGTCGCCCTTGCCGTCGAGCGGGCGCCCGAGCGGGTCGACGATGCGCCCCAGCAGAGCCTCGCCGACGGGGATCTCGAGCAGTTCGCCCGTGCGCCGCACGGTGTCGCCCTCGGAGATGTGTTCCCACTCGCCGAACAGCACCGCGCCGACGTTGTCGGACTCGAGGTTCAGGGCGAGTCCGGTGACGCCATGGGGGAACTCGAGTTTCTCGAAGGACATGCAGTTCTCGAGCCCATGCAGGCGCGCGATGCCGTCCGCGACCGACAGCACGGTGCCCACCTCGGTGAGCTCTGCCGTGCCCTCGTCGAGTCCCTCGATGCGGCTCTTGAGGATGCTTGTGATCTCGTCCGGGTTGATCTGCATTAAGAGGCTCCTTGAGCAACGTGCCTGCGCAGCTGCTCCAGTCGGTTGCGAATTGAGGCGTCGAGGATCGAGTTGCCCACCCTGACGATGATGCCGCCGATGATCTCCGGGTCGACGCGGGATGCGAGCTCGACCTTGCGGCCGGTGCGCTCGCCGATCGTGTTGCCGAGGTTCTCCGTCGTGGCCGGGTCGAGCTCGATCGCGCTCGTGATCTCGACCGGCAGGACCTTGTTCTCCCCGTCCCACAGCCGCTCGTACTCGACGCGGATACGGAAGAGGACGGGCATGCGGTGCTTCTCGATCAGCAGGCGCAGGAAGTTCAAGAGGCTCTCGTCGGCGCCGTCCACCATGCGCTCGAGCCCCTGCTGCTTCTCGGCCGTCGAGAAGTACGGCGAGAAGAAGAAGATCGCCAGCTGGCGGTCGGATTCGAGCGCGTCGGTGAACTGCGCGAGCTGCTCGCGCAGCTCGTCGAGCTTGCCCTGTTCGCGCGCGACCTCGAACAACGCGCGCGCGTAGACCTCGGCGAGCTCCTCCATCTAGGAGACACCCCCCACCGCGGTCGTCCCGGCCGGCATGCTCACGAGGAGCTCCCAGCCGAGATCGTGGAGAAGTCGAGCTCGGCGAGCGCCTCGTCGACGAGCCGGCGCTGGTCGGCCTCGCTGAGCGCCCTGCGGGTGACCTTCTCCGTGGCGGTCACCGTCAGGTCGGCGACCTCGCGGCGCAGGTCCGAGAGCGCGCGTTCGGTCGCGGCCCCGATTTCCCGTTCGGCACGGCGCTGTGCTTCGGCGATCAGCTCCTGGCCCTGCTGCTTGGACTCCGATTCGTGCGTCTCCGCGGCCTGGCGGGCACGGTGGACGATCTCGTCCGCCTGCGAGCGCGCCTCCTTCAGCCGCTCGCGGTACTCGGCCAGCAGCTTGTCGGCCTCCACGCGCGTGCGCTCGGCCGTGTCGATCGAGTCTTCGATCGATTTCTGGCGGCTGTCGAGCGCTTTGCTGATGGCCGGGAACGCGATCCTTTTGAGCAGCAGGAACGTGACGAAGAAGACGACCAGCGTCCAGATCATCAGGCCGACGCCCGGCTTGATCAGGAAGCTGCCTTCCGAGGCTGCGAGCACGGTTCCCATCGCTCAGACGATGAACGCGGCCAACAGGCCCGCCACCAGGCCGTAGAAGAAGCACGCCTCGGTGAGGGCGAACCCGAGCCACTGCAGCTGCGTGATCTCATCGCGCATCTCGGGCTGGCGGGTGATCGCTTCGATCGCCTTCCCGAAGATGATGCCGATGCCCACACCGGCGCCCACGGCGCCGAGGCCTCCACCGACGCCGAGGCCGATCGACTTGCCCGCCTTCGCCGTTTCTTCGGCGACAGCAAACAGGGTGATTAGAGCTATGTGCACGTCGTTTGTCTCCTTTAGTGCTCTTCGGCGACCGCGCCGCCGAGGTAGATCGCGGTGAGGGTGGCGAAGATGAACGCCTGCAGAGCGGCCACCAAGCTCACCTCGAAGGCGAACAGGATGATGCCGAACGGCAACGCGAACCAGCCGAGCCAGGCTACGCCCAGGAGCACTGCGAGCGCGCCGGCGAAGAACAGGATGATCAAATGGCCCGCGAGGATGTTGGCGAAGAGCCTGATCGTCAGCGACAGGATTCGCATCAGGTTCGAGAGCACCTCGAGCCCGAAGATGAAGAAGGCGATCGGGCCTTCGACGCCGCCCGGGATGAGGCCCTTCAGGTAACCGATCGGGCCCTTCGCGCGCACGCCTTCGGCGGTGTACGAGACGAACACCACCAGCGCCAGCACCAGCGGGATCGCGAGGTTCGCCGTCGCGGCGTATAGCGAGAAGGACGGGATGTGCGTGCCGAACACGGAGATTTCATGCTCGGTGTTCGTCGGCAGCGGGATGTAGCCGATCAGGTTCGAGAAGAGGATGAAGAGGAACAGCGTGCCGATGAACGGGAACCACTTGCGCGCCATCTGGTCGTCCATCGCGCTGCCCGTGATGTTGTCGCGCATCAGCTGGAAGATCGCCTCGACCGCGGTCTGCACCTTGTTCGGCCGCTGCTTCATGCGGCGTGAGACCCAGATCATCGTGAAGCAGGTCAGCGCTCCGGCGATGATCAGGTACATGACGGCCTTGTTGATCGAGAGGTCGACGCCGCCGATGTGGATCGAGATCCAGGGTTCGAGTTTGAACTCGTTCTGGGGCTTGAACGTTTTGTTCCGCGTGCCCTTGAAGCCGTAGATGATGATCAGGGCGATCAGGCCGGCGAGGTAGATGCCGAAGGCGATCAGCAGGCGGTTGCGGACCTTGTGGCTCTTCTCCTCCGGGGCGGCGCCTGCGCCGGGTTTGGGGTCGGCGCCCGCGGCCGCTCTGGCCTCGACAGCGTCCGGCGGCGTCTGCGTCGCCGCGCTCATGACGCGCTCGGGCTTCCGTGCGCCGGCGGTTTGGGGCCGGCGAGCGGGTTGCGCGTGAAGAACGACATCACGAAGTAGACCGTGAAGGCGCCCAGCAGCAGCGCGGCGGCCATGATGCCGTCGTCCTTGCCGCCGACGAAGCGCGCGAGCAGGATCGCCAGCACGACGATCCAGATCCGCCCCATCATGCTCCCGACCTGCATGCCGGCACGCACCTTCGGGTCGCCCACGCGCAGGGCGCGTTCCTGCACGAAGGCCGTGCCGAGGCGCGTCAGCAGCCACGCCACGGCGGCGACGAGGTAGCCGAACAGGGGCAGTCCCGCGATCAGCACGAACGGCGCCGTCGCGAGCACCAGGCACACGTCGAGGTATCTGAGGAGGACCACGTCAGGAGAGGGGCCCGCGGCGCCTGCCACGGGAACGCTGGCAGCGCGCGCGGCGCGACGCCGGAGGAGCGAGCGCCAATGCGAGCGCCGCCGTCAGCGGGCGGCATGCTCGGCGCCGGGCGTGCCGGCGCGCAAGCGGGGCAGGCCGGGCGCGACGGCGCCTCGGGCTGCGCGCAGGTAGGCGCGTTGGGTCCTCGTGGGGGTCGAATTCGGGCATGTCGATGATGCCAGCCTACAGACGCTCAAGGGCCCGCGCTCTTTCGAGGCGGGGCCGTCGAAGGTGTCCCTCAACAGACTGCGGCGGCGGCGAAGACTTTATCCGAACTTGAACTTCGTAACAACTTTGTGACATGCGCCACGGGCGCACGGCGCCGCGCGGCGGGCGCAGCCTCAGCCGCCGGCGGCCTCCGGCAGCGGCTTGGCCCTCGCTCTTGCGAGCGCCCGCGGCGCCCACGAGACGCAGGCGAACGAGATCGCCACCAGCGCCGCTCCCGCAAGCAGGTCCAGCAGGTAGTGGTTGCCCGTGGCGAGCACGGCGAAACCCGTCAGGCATGGGTACACGACGCCGAGCGCGCGCAGCACCGGCCGTCGCGTGAGCTGCCAGACCCCGACCGTGACCCAGAGCGCCCACGCGATGTGCAGCGAGGGCATCGCCGCGAGCTGGTTAGCATCGGACGCGAGCGCGCCCGTGTGCCAGGAACCGATCGCGTGCGTCGAGGCGACGACGTCGGTGAAGCCGTCCAGCATGCGCGGCGGCGCGACCGGGAACAGCCAGAAGATGACGAACGCGAGCAGGTTGATCACCACGAGCGCGTTGCGCATCGGGCGGTATCGCTCCGCGCCCTTCCACCAGAGCAGCGCGAGCACCCCGACCGTGACCGCGAAATGGGCGTTGTCGTAGTAGTCGGAGACGACGAGCCCGAGCCCGTGATGGGCCGCGAGCCATCGGTCCAGCGCGCGCTCCGGCGCGATCCCCAGCGAGGTCTCGAAGTTGAGGATGTCGCGCCCGTGCGCCAGCGCCGGGCCGAGTCGCAGGGGGGCCAGGTTGTTGACCGCGTCGTAGACCCACGCCAGCCAGACGACCACGAGCAGCTCGCCCCACCACCGCGTGCGGACAGGCGCCACCGGCACGCTAACGGGCGGCGCGTCGAGCTTCCTGTCGAGCGAGGAGACGGCGGTCGACAAGCTGTCGATGCTAGCGAGACAGCGGGATGGTCAGACCGCCGACACGCGCCTTGCTGCAACGGTACGTGCGCTCATCACGGCAGCACGGCCTCGACGCCGCGGGAGCGCATTGCCTCGATCACGGCGGGCAGCGCGGCGACCGTGGGACGCCATGAGCCGGGCGCCGAGTAGTCGTCGGCATCGTGGAGCAGCAGGACCGAGCCCTCCCCGGCATCGCGTGTGACGAGCTCCGCAATCGACTCGGGGGAGGCGTCGCGCTCCCAGTCGCGCCCCCAGTGACTCCACAGCAGCGTGCGCCATCCGCGCCGGCGTGCGAGGGCGAGCGCGCTTGCGTTCAGCACCCCGTACGGCGGCCTGTAGAGCGTCGGCGCGAGGCCGGTCGCGATCGCGATCGTGTCCTCGGCGCGCGCGATGTCCTCGCGGACCTGGCCGGGCGAGAGGCGCAGGAGGTTGCGGTGGCGGTCGCAGTGCAAGGCGATCGCGTGCCCGGCATCGAGGATCTCCCGTGGCAGCGCCGGGTTGCGGCGCACCTGCTCGCCGACGAGGAAGAACGTCGCCGTCACCCGCTCGCGCGCAAGCACCTCGAGCACCGCCGGCGTGCCCTGAGCGTGGGGGCCGTCGTCGAAGGTCAGCGCGTACCCGCTGCCCGCGGCGGTGCGGTCCTCGACTCCGAGGGGCCCACGCAGCGGAGTCCAGGCTGCGGCGAGCCCTGGGAGCGCATAAACGGTGTACGCCGCGGCCAGCGCGCCCGCGATCGGTGCTGTGCGGCTGCGATGATCGTCGTTGCTCATGGGTGAACTGGTGCTTGGCATCGCGGCCGCCGTCGGCGCGTCGACGCTCTACAGCCTAGGGGTGGCGTTCCAGGCGATGGACGCCAAGGAGGCCCCCGAGGACACACACCTGCGCCTCGCGCTGGCGTGGCGGCTCGTGCGCCGCGGCCGCTGGCTGCTCGGAACCGGCCTGTCGATCCTCGGCTTCCCGCTGCAGGTCGTGGCGCTGATCCTCGCGCCGCTGGTGGTCGTGCAGCCCGCGCTCGCCGCCGGCCTGCTCGTGCTGATGATCGCCGGCGAGCGCATGCTCGGCGAGAAACCCGGCCGCTACGAGTACGTCTGTGTCCTGGCGATCGCGGTCGGCGTCGTCGGCGCCGGGCTGTTCGCTCCGGCGAACACCACGCAGACAGCGGCGCCCTGGAAGATCGCGGTCGTGCTGGCGGCGGTCGGCGCCCTCGCGCTGCTCCCGTACGCGCTGCGCGCACTCGGACGCAACGTGGCCGGGCTGACGATCTTCTGCGCCGGCTGCGGGTTCGCCTGGAGCGGGATCGCGACGAAGCTCGCGGCCAACGACTTCAAGACCGGCTTCGTCCTGACAGCGATCGTATGGGCCGCCAGCACCGCCCTGGCCTCTGGCGTCGGGACGCTCAGCGAGATGAGCAGCCTGCAGTCGCGCCCGGCGATCCAGGTCGCGCCCGTCGTGTTCGTGACCCAGACGGTGATCCCGGTGATCGTCGCCCCGGTGCTGTTCGGCGAGTACTTCGACACGACCCCGCTGCAGGGGTGGCCGCTCGTGGCGTCGCTGGTGGTGCTGGTCGCGGGCGCCGGCGCGCTCGCGCGCTCGCCGTTGCTGCTCGCGATGATGGAGGCTCAGCCGGTCAGCGCCTCGAGCGACTCGGTGGCCAGCCCGCGCGCCGAGAGTTCGGAGACGAGCCGGTCGAACCCGAGCACCGATTCGGCCGAGCCGTCCACGGAGACGACGAGCACGTCGCCCGCGCGGATCGTCCGCTGAGGCAGCGGCGCCCGCGCGCTGAGCTGCATCGAGCCCTTGACCGGGACGGCGTTGTCGGTGCGCGCGAGCACGAGCTGCCCGACCGACAGCCCGCCGGGGGGCTGCATGTAGTAGAAGCGGTGGTGAAGCCCGAGCGCCTTTGCCTGCTTGTGCAGCACCGAGCGCGTCCTGACCCAGCGCAACGGCGAGGAGCTGGGGACTTCGGGCAGCAGCTCGTCGTGGAGCTGGGTCAGCTCGGCGACGCGCTCCGGGGTCGGCACGCCGGCGTCGTCGGCGAAGGACACGTGGATGCCGCGTTCGGCGAGCTGATAGGCCAGGATCGAGACGCTGCTCGACGGCGCGCGCACGACTACGGCGACGGCGTGCTGGTCGGTCTTGACGTGCGCGAGCGGGCTCACCCGCAGCACCTTCGCGGCGAGGCTCGTGACCTCGTCGGTCGAGAGCATCCAGCTCCCGAGCGCCAGGACCAGCGCGACCTGAGTGGCGACCGCCACCAGGCGCAGACGCCAGCGCGGGATCGGCCGCACGCGCCGCGGGGCCGAGAGCACCACATCGACCGCAGACGGATCCGCGGGAATCGGCGACGTCTCGGCGGGGTCGGCGGCGTCGTCGGCGGCGAAGGTCGCCTCGACGTGTTCGCGCAGCTCATCGGTGTCGTTGGCGAGCAGCAGCAGATCGAGCGCCGCCATCTCGCGCGTGTTCAGGCGCGCGTGCCCGACGGGCAGGCCGTAGGACACGACGGGGGTCCCCGCCGCCCGCGCCTCCAGGCAGGTGACGCCTCCGGTCGAGTGGACCAGCACGTCGGCGGCCGCCAGCAGCTCGGGCATCTTGTCGGTGAAGCCGTACACGTGCACGCGCGGCTCGCCGGCGAACATCTCGCGCAGGTTGTGCTCGGCCGGCTCGTTGCGACCGGCCAGGCAGACGATGCTCGTGACCTCCGGCGTGCGGACGAACTCGCGGACCGCGCCGGCGATGTCGCCGACACCCCAGCCGCCGCCTGAGACCAGAACCATGCGCCCCTCCTCGGGCAGTCCGAGCTCGCGGCGGGTATCGGTCGCGCAGCGCGGCTCGAGGAACTCGGCCGAGATCAGCGGGCTCACCAGCTGCACGCTCCCCTCGCCTGCGATGCGCTCGACCGACCGCATCGACTCGCCGTACATGACGAGGTGCATGTCGATCCCGGGCTGCGCCCAGAAGAAGAGGCCGGTCAGGTCGGTGATCGTCGCCACCGTGGTGCAGGTGATCTCGCCGCGCCGCCGCAGCCGCGCGAGCACGACCGTCACCGCCGGGTAGGTCGAGACGACGACGTCGGGTTCGTGCTCGGCGATCGTGCGCGCGAGGGAGCGTGAGCCGAACAGGCAGAGCAGGCGCCGTGCGGCCCAGCGGACGGGCAGCACGTGCTCGAGCAGCCAGTAGATGATCGTGTAGCTCCACGGCATCACGCGCAGTTGGACGCGATAGCCGTCCTCCACGATGGGGCGCAGCACGCGCCCCATCGCCGAGAGGCCGTCGATCACCGTCACCTCCGCGCGCTCGGGCGACACCTCGATCTGCTCCGCGAGCGCACGAGCCGCCGCGGCGTGTCCCTCGCCGACGTCGGCCGACAGCACCAGCACGCGCCGCGGCCGGTCGTCCTCGCCAAGCAGGCGCAGGTTGCGTTTGCGTTTGGTCCGTCGCATCACGGGAATTAGCACGCCCGCACGAGGGGGTTACAGCGTGCGGATCGTCTTTTCGCCCAGGCGTCCCCGGCGTTGAGGCTCTCCTACAGCCTATCGGGCGCGGTGGATGCCTGACGGCCGCGAAGCCGTGAGAATGGCTATATGCAGGCCACGCGAGGAGCGGCGCCGGCCATACCCGGGCAGGCCGAGGACGTCCCGCGCGCGGCGCGGCCGGCGTGGCGCGCCGACGGGTCCCCCGCGCAGGCCGCGCTGCTCTTCGCCGGAGGGCTGGCGTTGGTGGCGCTTCTCGGCGCCCTGGCGGTGCTGTGCGTGGACGCCGCCGCCGCCCCTTCGCAGTACGTGCCCGCCAACAGCGGCGGCTGGCCGAGCTGGCTGGCCGGCCCCCTGAGCGGGATCGGCACGGAGCTCGGAAAGGGGGGGTTCCAGACGCTCATGCTCGTGATCTGCGCGAGCTACCTTCTCGCCCTTCTGGCGGCACGGACGCTTCCGATCGCAGCGCTCGCGGCAGCCGTGATCGCCGCCCACCTGATCCTGCTGCTCGGGCCGCCGCTGCTCTCCCAGGACGTCTTCGGCTACCTCGCCTTCGGGCGCATGGGCGCACTGCACGGCCTCGACCCCTACACCCACTTCCCGGCCGAAGCCTCGGGCGACCCGGTGTTCGGCTTCATCGGCTGGCCGTTCCAGCACTCGCCGTACGGCCCTCTGTTCACGCTGGTGAGCTATGCGGCTGCGCCCCTGGGGCTGGCCGGCGGGCTCTGGGCACTGAAGGCGCTGGCCACCGTCTGCAGCCTCGGAGCGATCTGGCTGACGACCGAGGCGGCAGGGCGGCTCGGTCGCTCGCGGGCATTCGCGCTGGCGTTCCTCGGGCTGAACCCGGTGCTCCTGGTGATGGCGGTCGGCGGCGCGCACAACGACACCCTGCTGTTGCTGTCGCTCGGCCTTGCACTGCTGCTGAGCGCGCCCCGGCCGGGTGCAGGCGCGGCATCCGAGCGACCACGCGGGGCGGCGCTCGCGCTGGCCGGCGGCGTGGGAGTCAAGCTCACGGCCGGGCTGCTGCTGCCGTTCCTGGTGCTGGGCCGGCGCACCGCCCCTGAGCGCTGGCGCGTCGCGGCGGCGGGCGCGGCCGGTCTGGTGGCGGTCGCCGCGGTGGGCGTGATCGGGTTCGGGCCGCACGCCCTGGGGTTCCTCGGTGCGCTCGGCGAGCAGCAGCAGCTGATCGCCACGCACAGCGTGCCCGCCGAGACCGCGCGCCTGTTCGGGCTTCACGGCACCCCGGCGTGGTGGCGCCACGCGTGGATCGCCGCCTTCGTGGTCGTGCTCGCCTACGCGCTGTGGCGCACCGCGCGCGGGGCCGACTGGCGCGTGACGGCGGCATGGACGACGATCGCGCTGCTGTGCTCGACCGCCTGGCTGCTGCCGTGGTACGCGGTGTGGCCGCTGCCGCTAGCCGCCGTCTGCGGTGATCGGCGCCTGTTGGCCGCCGCGCTCGTGGTCTGCGCCTACGCCGTCCTGATCCACCTGCCGCTGGCCGACCCGCTGCTGAGTCCGGGTCACCCGCGGTCCCACGCCACCGTCCCCGCCGGGGCGTCGTTTCCCCGCCTCGGCAACCGCCTGGAATTCTCCGGTCTCGAGGTCCTGCGCGACACCCGCTTCGATCTCCGCTGGTGACGGTTCCGGGCTCAGGCGGCGCAGGCGCATCTCCGACAGGCGCCGGAACTTGAGGATCTCGAGCACGTACACGAGGTACACGGTGGCGGCGATCGCGACCAGCCCGATCGCCACCATGACGACCGTCCAGCCTGTGTAGAGGTGGCCGTGGTGGTCGCTGTAGGGCACGAACCGCAACGCCAGCGCGACCCCTGCCAGCATCAGCGTCCAGGCGTAGAAGTAGGCGATCGTGCGCCGGCGCGAGAAGCCGATCCGGGCCATGCGATGGTGGAAGTGCTCGCTGTCGGGGCGATAGACGGGCTGCTTGTACTTCAGGCGCTTGAGCACCACGAAGGTGGTGTCCAGGAACGGCACCGCGAGCAGGATCAGAGGCAGCACGAGCGACACCACAGCGGCCGTCTTGACCGCCGCCTCGACGGTGATCACGCCCATCAGCAGCCCCAGCAGGTTCGAGCCGCTGTCGCCCATGAAGCTGGAGGCCGGGGGGAAGTTGAACACCAGGAAGCCGAGCGCGGCGCCCGCCGTGATCGCCGCCAGCACACCCGGCTGCTCGCGGCCGAGGTCGAACGCGATCACCGCCATCGCTGCCGCGATGATCGCGCAGACGCCCGCAGCGAGGCCGTCGACGCCATCGGAGAAGTTGACGACGTTCATCAGGAAGACGAGACCGAGGACGGTGAGGATGGGTCCGGCGTTCGTCACCCCCGCGTTCGGGAAGTGCATTTTGCCGATGAACGGCAGCGTGATCGCCTTCACCGCCACGCCGTAGTGGACGACGACCACGGCCGCCAGCACCTGGCCGACGAACTTCGCGGCGGGGTGCAGGTCGAAACGATCGTCGAGCGCGCCGACGACCGTGATCACGGCGGCGCCGATGAGGACGCCGTACCAGAGGTGCGGCGATTCGCCGTAACCGGCCGGCAGCCACATCAACGTCGCGACGAAGGTGCCGCCGAAGATCGCAAGGCCGCCGAGCAGCGGCGTCGCCTTGTCCGAGAGCCCGCGCTCGCGCGGCTCGTCGATCGCTCCGACGGCCCGCGCCAGCTTCATCGTCAGCGGGGTCAGCAGCGCCGCCACGGCGAGCGCCACGAGGAACGCGTACAGCGCTTCGAGCTCGGTCGGGTGCGCCATCTGCTCAGCACAGCATCGCAGGCGCGGGGGTCGTGAGGGCCCGTGCGGGCACATCGTCCATCCCGCCTTCCTCCCCTGCGCTCGGTCCGATGAGCGCCACCCACGCCCGGGAGCTCGGCCTCCACCGCATCGACATGCGGTTGAGCGTCTAGGCCACGGTGGCGGCGGCGAGGCTCTCGTAGAGCGGATAGCGCTCTACGATCGCCTGCACCCGCTCGCTCAGCTCGCCGGCGCGCGACTCATATTCCGGCGTCAGCGCGACGGCCAGGATCTTCCCCACCTCCGTGAAGTCCTCCTGCTGCAGCCCGCGCGTCGCGAGCGCCGGCGTGCCGATCCGGAGCCCCGAGGCCTCCATCGGCGGCCGCGGGTCGAACGGGATCGCGTTGCGGTTGACCGTGATCCCGATCTCGTGCAGACGGTCCTCGCCCTGCCTGCCGGTCAGCTCGGGCTCGCAGTCGCGCAGGTCCACGAGGATCAGGTGGACGTCGGTGCCGCCTGTGAGGACGCTGACGCCGTGCCCGGCACCGAGCAGCTCGCTCGCCAGCGCCTGGGCGCCCGCGATCGTACGGCGCTGGCGCTCGGCGAACAGCTCGCTCGCTGCGACCTTCAGCGCGAAGGCCTTGGCCGCGATCACGTGCTCCAGGGGGCCGCCCTGCTGGCCCGGGAACACCGCCGAGTCGATCTTCTTCGCATGCTCGGACTTGCAGAGGATGATCCCCGCGCGCGGCCCCCCGAGCGTCTTGTGGGTGGTGGTGGTCACGACGTCGGCGCCCGCCGCCACCGGGTTCGGGTGGAGGCCCGCCGCGACCAGTCCAGCGAAGTGCGCCATGTCGACCATCAGCAGCGCGCCGACCTCGTCAGCGATCTCGCGGAAGCGGACGAAGTCGAGCACGCGCGGGTAGGCGGACCAGCCGGCGAGCAGCAGCTTCGGTTTGCGCTCGCGCGCGATCCGCGCCACCTCGTCCATGTCGATGAGGCTCGTCTCGCGATCGACCTCGTAGGCGGCGATGTCATACAGGCGACCCGAGACGTTGATGCGCATCCCGTGCGTGAGGTGCCCGCCGTGGGCGAGCGAGAGCCCCATGATCGTGTCGCCGGGTTCGAGCAGCGCGTGGTAGACGGCGGTGTTCGCCTGCGCACCGGAGTGCGGCTGCACGTTGGCGTGCTCGGCGCCGAACAGCTCCTTCGCACGGTCGATCGCGAGCTGCTCGGAGACGTCCACCCACTCGCAGCCGCCGTAGTAGCGACGACCCGGGTAGCCCTCCGCGTACTTGTTGGTGAGCACCGAGCCCTGGCATTCGAGCACCGCCCGCGGCACGAAGTTCTCCGAGGCGATCATCTCGAGCGTCGACTGCTGGCGGTGCAGCTCTCCGGCGAGGGCATCGGCCAGCTCGGGGTCGACCTCGACGAGCGGTCGGTTGAAGTAGTCGGGGCTCAGCTCGCTCACGGCGCTCTCCTTCGCAGGGGACTGAAGACTGGTGCCCAGGCGCGCGGCGTATGAGCTGTCCGCTTCCCGGTGGTCGATTCCACCTGCGAGCGCCAGTTGCGGCAGCTGCGACGAGGCTAGCACCCGGCGCGGTGCGGATGTGGCCGCGACAGCGGTCCCGTTGCTGCGCCGCATCTGACTCCGCCCGCCGGCCTCGCGGAGGAGGCCGGCGGGGGAGTTCCCGATCCGTCTAGGCGAACGCCGCGAGCGCGCGCTCGACGCGTTCGCGGGGCACCGCGCCGTCGCGCAGCACGTACCAGCGGTGCTCCTCGTCGAGGTCGCGGAGGTCGATCACGGTCGAGGGCGTGCCCGGAAGCTCGCCGCCGTCGATCACGAGGTCGGCGCCCTCGCGCAGGCGCTCCGGCACCTCCTCGAGCGTGCGCGCGTCCTGTCCACCCGAGAGGTTCGCACTCGACTGGAGCACGGGCACGCCGACCGTCGCAAGGGCCTCGAGGCTGCCCTCGAAGGCCGGCACCCGCAGCCCGAGCGTGGAGGGATCCACGCGGCAGGCCGGGGCGAAGCGCTGCCGGCGGTTGCCCAGCAGCACGGTCACCGGCCCCGGTAGCAGCGCCTGCAGCGCGTCGCGCTCGCTCTCATGTAGATCGTCCAGCTCGTCGAGCGCGTCGTCGAGCGAGAAGAACATCACTGCGCACGCCCGGGCAGAGGGTCGCCCCTTAAGCGCGTAGAGGCGGCGAGCCGCCTCCTCGTTGTCCGGGTCGCAGCAGACCCCGTACACAGTGTCACTGGGAAAAACGGCCACACCGCCTGCGGTGACACATTCGCGCAGGCGATCCGCGGCCTCTTCGTCGAGAGTCACGATCATCCCCTTCCTTTTCTCCCGATCACCACCCGCTTTATACCCCCAAGGTCGACCAGAAAGCTAGTGGCAGCGAAACCCGCATCCCGCAACAGCCGCGCGACTGCCTCGGCCTGACCCTCCCCCACCTCGATCGCGGCCGTCTCGAGGAGCTCGCGCCCGCCGAGCTGGCGCACGAGCGGCGCGATCACCGCCAGCCCGTCGGGGCCCGCGAACAGCGCGCTCGCCGGCTCGTGGCGGAGGATCTCCGGCGCGAGCGATGGGCGCTCGGAGTCCGCCACGTAGGGCGGATTGGCCAGCACGGCGTCGAAGTCGTCGGAGATGCCGTCGAGCAGGTCGGCGTGCAGCCAGCGCACCTCGATGCCGAGCCGCTCGGCGTTCTCGCGCGCGAGGTCCAGCGCGGGCTCGCTCACATCGCTGCCCCAGACCTCGAGGTCGCCGCGCTCCTGCTTCAGCGCGAGCGCGACGGCCCCGCTGCCCGTACAGACGTCCAGCACCGAGGCGCCACGGGGCAGCGAGAGCGCCGCTTCGACCAACGACTCGGTCTCGGGTCGCGGCACGAGCGCGCGCCGGTCCACCGTCAGCTCGAGGTTGCGGAAGGCGCGTCGTCCGGTGATGTAGGCGACCGGCTCGCGTTCGACGGCGCGCCGCCTGACGGCGTCCTGGTAGGCGCGGACGGCTGGTCCCTGCACCCGCAGCGAGCTGTCAGTCACGAGCTGCTCCCTGCTCACACCGAGCACCCGGGCGAGCAGGATCTCCGCGTCCAGGCGCGGCGTTTCGCATCCTGCCGCGGCGATCGCCGTCTGGGCGCCCTCGAGCGCCTCGCGCGCCGGGGTGCCGCTCACGCCGCGGCCTGCGCCTCGAGCCGCCGGCGCCGCTCGTCTGCCTGGAGCGCGTCCGTGAGCTCGCCGAGCTCCCCCTCGAGCACCTGGTCGAGGTTGTGCACCGTCAGCTTGATGCGGTGATCGGTGACCCGGCGCTCGCCGAAGTTGTAGGTGCGTATCTTCTCCGCGCGGTCGCCGGTTCCGACCTGCGAGCGCCGGTCGGCGGCCAGCTCGGCCTGCTGTTCGGCCAACGCGCGCTCGTAGAGTCGGGCGCGCAGCACGCGGAGCGCCTTCTCGCGGTTCTGCAGCTGGGACTTCTCGTCCTGCATCGAGACGACGATCCCGGTCGGCTTGTGGGTCACCCGCACGGCCGAGTCGGTTGTGTTCACCGACTGCCCGCCCGGCCCCGACGAGCGGTAGACGTCGATCTGGAGGTCGTTCGGATCGATCTCGACGTCGACGTCCTCGGCTTCCGGGAGCACCGCGACGGTCGCCGTCGAGGTGTGGATGCGACCCTGCGACTCGGTCGCGGGGACGCGCTGCACGCGGTGGGTGCCGCCCTCGAACTTGAACACCGAGTAGGCGCCCTCGCCCTTGATCGCGAACGTGTACTTGCCGTCGCCGATCTCGATCGGCTCGGTCTTCCAGCCTCGCCGCTCGGCGTAGCGCGTCAGCATCCGGTAGAGGTCGCCCGCCCACAGGCCGGCCTCCTCTCCCCCGGCCCCGCCCTGGATTTCGACGATCACGTCCTTCTCGTCGTTGGGGTCCGACTCGACCATCGCGAGGCGGATCTCCTCCTCGAGCTCGGCGATCTGCGCGCGGGCCTGATCCAGCTCCTCCCGCATCCCCTCTCCCTCGCCGAGCTCCTCGATCAGCTCCTCGGCCCCGGCAGCGTCGTCGTGGGCACGGCGCCATTCGGCGGCGAGCTTGGCGCCCGCCTCGAGCTGCCTGTACGCGCGGCCGACCTCGGCGTAGCGCTCACGATCGGAGATCACCTCGGGGTCGGTCATCTGCTCGCCGAGCTCGGCGAAACGGCTCTCGATCTGCGCGACGAGGTCCTCGATCATCTCGCCCCGAGCGTATCCGCTCGCACAGCGAGGTCTCATCGGCAGATGCGCCGCCTTCGAGCCGGTCCGCGAGGCCGGCTCGAACGCGGCGCGCGGGCGTGACCGTCAGGCCGCCGCTTGGTACTGCGCTGCGGACGCCGCGTTCCGCCGGGCGCTGCCCGCCAGCTCGAGGAGCTCGTCCAGCGTCGCGGACAGCGCCTCGCGCGCGTCGCTGTCGAGCGGCACGCCGCGCTCGTCGAGCGCCTCGTCGACCTGCCCGATCGGCAGCTCGCGGTCGACGACCTGCGCGCCGGTCGAGCCGAGCACCTTGCGCGTCTCGGCCTGCGCCCAGACCGCACCGAAGAGGCCGGTGCTGGAGCCGATCACGGCCGCCGGCTTGCCCGCGAGCGGGCTCTCGGCGCGCGGCCGGGAGGCCCAGTCGAGCGCGTTCTTCAGCACGCCCGGGATCGAGGAGTTGTACTCGGGTGTCGCGATCAGCAGTCCGTCGGCGCCGGCGATCGCGTCCTTGAAGGCCTGCACCGAGGCGGGCGGCGAAGACTCTTCGTCCTCGTTGAACGGCGGGATGGCCCCGAGCTGGTCGAACTCGACCAGCTCGGCGCCCGCCGGCAGCAGCGTGCCGGCGCCGCGCAGCAGCCTCGTGTTGTGGGAGTCCCTGCGGAGGCTTCCCGACAGTCCGAGGATCTTCATCGCTGCTACGCCTCCCTCACGAGCTCGAGCGAGACCTGGAGCTTGACGTCGTTGTCGAGGGCGAAGCCGCCCTTCGGCAGCGGCGCGTTCCACTCGAGGCCGTACTCGCGGCGGTCGATGACCGCCTCCAGCTCGACGCCGATCTTCTCGTTGCCGGCGATGTCCGTGTGCGGGGCCGTGATGGTGCCGCGGCCGGTGACCACGTGCGTGCGGTCCTTGATCGTCAGGTCACCCTCGACATCGAGCTCGCCGTTCTCGCCGACGTTGATCGCCGTCGAGGTGAAGGTGATCTCGGGGTAGGCGGCCGTGTCGAAGAACTCAGGCGAGGCGAGGTGCGCGGCGAGGTTCTCGTCCTTGACGACGATCGAGCCGACGTCCACGGTGCCCTTCAGGACCGGACGGCCGTCATCGCCGGCGACGATGCCGCCGTCGTAGCGATCGAAGCTGCCGCGGAAGTTCGCGACGACCATGTGTTTGACCGCAAAGCCGACGTGCGAGTGGATCGGATCGATCTTCCAGGTCCCTGCTGAAACCTGCTCTGCAACTGGGGCGCTCATTGTGCTTTCTCCTTGTTTCGTCAGTGTGCGGACCGTGGTCCGTTTGCTCTGTCCAGAGTGTAGCACGCAATCGGACCGTGGTCCGGTTATGCCCCGATGCGATACGATGTAGACACGAGATGCGAGACCTGCCCGTGATCCAGCCACAGCCGTCCGAACGCGCCGACGCGGCGCGGAACAGGGAGCTGATCCTCTGCGCGGCGCGCCGCCTCTTCGCCGAGAAGGGCGCGAGCTGTGTCTCGATGGACGAGATCGCCGAAGCGGCGGGAGTCGGCAAGGGAACGCTGTTTCGCCGCTTCGGCTCGCGCGCGTCGCTTGCGACCGCCGTCCTCAGCGAGGACGAGGCACGCCTCCAGGAAGCGTTCATCAGAGGCGAGCCGCCGCTCGGGCCCGGCGTTCCCGCGCGGGAACGCCTGATCGCGTACGGCGAAGCGCGCCTCGACCTGATCGACGCGCATGCCGAACTGCTCGCTGCAGCGGAAGTGGCCGGTGCGCACCTCGACTCTCCCCCCTACGCGGCGAGCCGCCTGCACGTCACGCTGCTGCTGCGCGAGATCGACCCGGAGTGCGACGGCGAGCTGCTCGCCGACACGCTGCTCGCCGGCTTGTCCGCGGGTCTGTTCGTCTACCTGCGGGACGCGCGCGGGTTCGACCTCGGGCGGATCAAGGAGGGGTGGCGTCGCCAGGTGGACGGGCTCGTGCCGGCGGCGGCGAGGCAGACTGCCGTGCTCGGCTGAGCGCGGGGCCGGTTCGGCAGAGCGCCCTCCCCGAACGGGCGAGCTTCGCCGGGTCCTCCTAAGCCACGAGCTCTACGCCGACCAGATCCTCCGCGCTCATCTCCCCCGGCTTCTCGAGGGCGAGCACGGCCTCCAGCGAGGCGATCGCGACGGCGAGCTGGTCGTGGTCGGGCTCGCGGGTGGTGAGGAGCTGCAGCTTCAGACCGGGGTACATCAGCGCCTGCACCCAGCGGCGCCTGCGGTTCTTGCCGGCGAACTTGATGATCTCGAAGGAGATACCGGCGATCAGGGGCACGCCCAGGATCCGCGTCAGCACCAGCCAGTACCAGGCGGGCAGCCCGATCGGGGCGAAGACGAAGATCGCGACGATCATGACGATCAGCAGGAAGCTCGTGCCGCAGCGAGGGTGAAGGCGCGAGAAGCGCTGGGCGTTGACCGGAGTCAGCGGCAGCCCGGCCTCGAAGCAAGAGATCGTCTTGTGCTCGGCGCCGTGGTACTCGAACACGCGCCGCAGGTCGCGCAGCCGCGAGAGCAGCAGCAGGTAGCCGAGGAAGATCGCAGTGCGGAGCACGCCCTCGATCAGCCAGAACAGGACCGAGGAGTGCAGCTGGTCCTTGATCAGGCTGGTCAGCCCGACGGGGATCAGGAAGAAGAGCACGACCGCCAGGGCGAGCGCGACCACCACCGTCCCGAACCAGACGGCCTTCGGGATCTCCTGCGGCTCGCTCTCCTCGGCGGGGCCGTCACCGTTCTGCGCGGCCGCCTCCGCGCCGGCGGCCGGCTCCTCCGGCGGGAGCTGGGCGTTGGCGGAGAACTCGAGCGCGCGGAACCCGATCGCCAGCGAGCCGCCGAGAGCGACGATGCCGCGGACGATCGGCAGGCGCAGGAAACGGTGCCGCTTGAGCGCCGATTCGAGCGGGAAGCTCTTGACTTCGATCTCGCCGAGCGACGCCTCCTCGGGGGAGTGTCCGCCGTGGGCGAGCTGCTCGGCGCTCGGCTTGCGCACGGCGATGGCCCAGTGGGAGACACCGCGCATCATCACCCCCTCGAGGACGGCCTGGCCGCCGACGGGCGCATCGCGGGCGGCCTCGAGCTCGCCGTCGATCAGCATCGTCCCCGCCGGCGACGGCGCGTCCGCGCCGGCTGCCGCGGGTGGCGACGCCACCGCCGCGTTGGTCGCGACCGGCGCGCTCGGCGAGCCAGCGGCCGGACGCGGCGTCATGCGCCTATTTCGCGGCCCGGGACTGAGCCAGGCGACCTTTGGCGACGCGGCGCTGGAAGCGCTCGACGCGTCCGCCCGTGTCCATCAGCTTCTGCCGGCCCGTGTAGAACGGGTGGCAGTTCGAGCACACCTCGACGTGGAGCTCGTCGCGCGTGGCGCGGGTGATGAACTCGTTGCCGCAGGTGCAGCGAACGTGGGCCTGCTCGTATTTGGGATGGATCTCGGTCTTCATCGTCAGGTGATTCTAGCGGCCGGGTGGGTGGGGATCGAATCCCGCGGCCACGCTTCGCTATTCGCCGGGCGGCTTGCCTTTCGGGATCTCGATGCAGCGCGGCGTGCGCAGTTCGTAGGCCTTCACGAGCTTGCCCTTCGCGTTCACCCAGCGGTAGCGCACGGAACCCCGGTAGTAGGCCGGCGCGGCGAGGTTCGTGACCTCTTTCAGGTAGCGGTAGGTCTTCACGCCGGGCGCGGCCCAGCGCCACACGCCGAGGCCCGGTGCGGCGACGACGTGGAAGCTTTCTTCGCTCGGCGCACGCTCGAGCACGTCGATGCGCATCTCCATCTTGGCCGCGCCCGGGATCATCGACATTTCGCCTGCGAACGTCGCGGTTCGTTCGGACTGTTCTTCGGAGGTCGTACAGCCCTCGAGCGTCGCCGAGACGGGGGGCTTGGCCGGCGGCGGCGTGGTCCCGGTCGGCGTGTTGGGAGTGTTCGTGTTTCCAGGCGTGGCGTTCGCGCCCAGCGCGTGAGGAGCGAGCGCGATCCCGGCAGCGGCCGTCGCGACGGTCAGAGCGGCCACCAGCCGTCCTGCCACCCGGGCCCTGCCTCGCGCTGCGCTCGGCACACTGCTCATCATCCCCCCCTAACACACCGGCGTGGTGCAGGTTTCGCGCCGGTGGACGCGAGTCCTTGCTGTATACGGAGGTCGGGCCGGCGCTCCACGCCGGCCCTCAGGCTGCCGTCAGGTCAGCTGGTAGAGCGGGCCGTCGCCCCCCTCGGGAGTGGTCAGCCGGCCGCCCTTCGCGGTGATCGCGCCGCACTGCACGCAGTTCGTGTAGTTGACGATCACGTCGACCGCCCCCTCCTCGGGAGCGTCCTCGGGGATCTCGTACACGCCGGCCGGGCACATCCACCGCCACGTCTCGGCGATCTCGCGCGGCACGTGTTTCTGGACGCGGATGTGGTTCGGCGCGTCGTCCCGCGTCGCGTTGCCGGTGATGAAGACCGAGGACAGCTTGTCGAAGGTGTACTTGCCGTCGGGCTTGGGATAGCGGTCCTTGGTGTTGCCGAGGAACATCGGCTCGGCGTCGTCGCGATGCCATTCCTGGCGTCCGGGCGGGAGCTTGCCCTTGGACATGATCGAGGGGCCGGCGAGCGCGCTGCCCACGAGGAACCCTTTCTGGAACGCCTGCCGTGTGTTGCGGACCTCGTAGAGCTCCTTGCCGATGGTCGAGCGCTCGACCGCCTCCTCGTAGTCGGAGAAGTCGCTGCTCCCGCGCTTGAGCGCGGCGTAGATCGACTCCGCGGCGAGCATCCCCGACTTGATGCAGTGGTGGACGCCCTTCAGCGCGGCCGTGTCGACCATCCCCCCGGCGTCGCCGACGATGACGGCCCCCGGCATCGAGAGCTTCGGCATCGACCAGTAGCCGCCGCCCGGCAGCGCCTTCGCGCCCCATGCCACGCGCTCGCCGCCCTCCAGCACGTCTTTGACGAGGGGATGCATCTTGAACGTCTGCAGCAGGTCGTGAGCGGAGGTCGTGGCGTCCTTGTAGTTGAGGTCGACGACGAACCCGATCGAGACGAGATCGTCGCCCGTCTTCTCGTCCTTCATCGGGTACATCCACGTGCCGCCGAGCTGCCCGTACTTCGGGGAGACCTTCAGCGGCCACGGCTGCACGAACGTGTGGATCACGCGGTCGAGCGGCTTCGGGACCTTCCAGACCTCCTTGACGCCGAGCTCCCAGACCTGCGGCTCGCGGCCCTCGGCCAGGTCGAACTCCTTGATCGCGGGGCCTGTGAGGTGCCCCCAGCATCCCTCGGCCAGCACGGTCGCCTTCGCCTTGATGTCGGTTCCGGGCTCGAAGTTGCCGAGCGGCTCGCCGTCCTTGCCGCGGCCCTTGTCGCCGGAGCGCACCCCCACGACCCGCCCATCCTCGACGACCAGCTGGGTGGCCGAGGTCTCGGTGAGGACGTAGGCGCCGGCGTCTTCGGCCTGACGTTGCTGGTAGCGCGCGAGCGCGGAAACCGATACCACCTCGTTGCCGTGGTTCTTGAAGTTCGGCACCGCAGGGATCGGCACGGGAAGCTTCGTCTTGGGGCCGGTCAGCATGTACACCGACTCCTTCGTGACCTCGCCGAAGGCGAAGCCCTCCTTGCGCCACTCCTCCCGGCTCAGTTCTCCGGAAACAGCTCTTCCAACGGGCCGGGGCGCATCACCGCGCCCGACAGGTTGTGGCCTCCGCACGTCTTGGCCTTCTCCACGACGGCGACCGGCACTTCGCCGAGTCGCTCCAGCATCTCCTCGTCGTCGGCGAGGAGCTGCAGCAGCCGGTTCGCGCACGCGAGGCCGGCGGTACCGCCGCCGACGATCGCGACTCCGACCTCGATCAGCTCGTCCTCGGCGTCGAGGCCGCGCTTGATGAACTCCTTCTGGGAGTCGACCGGTGGCGGGAAGGCCGCGGGTGCGACCTTCCCGTTGCTGGAGCCGTTGGAGGACATGCTCAGGACCCCTTCTTGGCCTTCACCGCTTCGGTCAGCTTGGGCAGGATTTTGTTCAGATCGCCCACGATGCCGAGGTCGGAGAATTCGAAGATCGGCGCGTTCGCGTCCTTGTTGATCGCGACGATGTTCTCCGAGCTCTGCATTCCGACCTTGTGCTGGATCGCGCCCGAGATCCCGGCCGCGAGGTACAGCTTCGGCGAGACCGTCTTGCCGGTCTGGCCGATCTGCGCCGCGTAGGGGTACCAGCCGGCATCGACCACGGCGCGCGTCGCCGCCACCGCGGAGTTGCCACCGAAGGCCTGGGCCAGCTGTTCGCACAGCTCGAAGCCCTCGGCCTTGCCGAGGCCGCGCCCGCCGGCGATGAGGATGTCCGCGCCCTCGATGTCGACGTCCGCGCCGCGCTGTTCGCCGCGCGTGACCATGGTGGCCTTGTTCGACCAGGGCGAGTACTCGATGTCGACGTCGACGACCTCGGCCGAGCCCGCGCCAGTCCTGCTTGATCTCGAACGCGTTGATGCGGCCGATGATGATCCCGAAGCCCTTGTAGCGGGACACCGAGATTTTCGAGTCGCCCAGGATCGGGCGCTCGGCGACGAGCTTGCCGTCCTCGGCGCGCACGGCGGTGACCTCCATGGTCACGCCGCCCTTGCGCCGGGCCGCGAGGCCCGCGCCGATCTCGAAGCCGAGCAGGCCGCCGCCGAAGATGGCGTAGCCGTGGCCGCCCTCGTCGATCACCTTCGACATCACGTCGATGACCGGCTGCGCGAGGCCCTCAGGGCCCTTGGCGCGGAACACCTTCGCGGCGCCGTAGGCGCCGAGCGTGGCGCAGAGGTCGTTCGAGAGGTCCTCGCCGCCGACGACGACGGCGTGGCAGACGCCGCCGGTCTCGGCTGCGCGCGCGGCGCTCTCGGAGACCGCGCCGAGCGAGTTCTTGTTGAACTCGCCGTCTTTGTGGAGCACGTATGTAAGGACGTCGGCCATCTAGATCAGCTTCCTTTCCTCGAGCCAGGAGACGATCTTCTCGACGGTCTCGTTCGTGTCCTCGTCCTCGATGATCTGGCCCGCCGCCTTGGCGGGCGGGTCCTTGAACTCGCCGCACTGCACGCGCGAGCCGTCCTCGCCGACCATCGCGGCGTCGATGCCGACGTCGCCCGAGGAAACGGTGTCCAGCGGCTTCTTCTTCGCGCCCATGATCGCCTTGAGCGACGGGTAACGCGGCTCGTTGATCGCGTCTCCGACGGAGATCACGGCGGGGAGCTCGACCGCGACCGTGTCGTAGCCGTACTCGGCCTGGCGCTCACAGCGCAGGCCACCGCTCTCGACATCCATCTTGATCACCTGCGTGAGCGAGGGCATCTGCAGGTGGTCGGCGACGACCGCGCCGATCGTGTAGCACTCGCCGTCGTCGGACTGCTGGCCGAGCAGCACCAGGTCGGGGCTCTCGCGCTGGAGCGTCTGCGCGAGCGCGTAGCCGGTCGCCGCCACATCCGAGCCGGCCAGAGCGGCGTCGGTCAGGTGCACCGAACGGTCGGCGCCCAGCGAGACGGCCTTGTGCAGGGCCCGCACCGCGCTCTCGGGGCCCATCGTCACGGCGACGATCTCCTCGACCGGGACGGCGCCGCCCTCCTTGATCTGCATCGCAGCCTCGATGGCGTGCGTGTCATACGGGTTGAGGTTCTTCTCCCCGCTTCGGTCCATCCGCCCCGTCGACGGGTCGATCCGCTTTTCGACGGCGGCGTCCGGGACCTCCTTCACCAGGACGCATATCTTCATTCTTGGGGGTTCTCCTTGGGGGTCAGTTGCCTAGGGATGGTACTGATTCGGGCGGTTGACTGACGAGTCAATCAAGGGCTCGAAGCGCGGCGACCGGCGGCCCCGCGGATGAAATCGACGATCGCCTGCGTCGGCGCGCCGGGCGTGAACACCTCCGCGACCCCGAGGCTCTTGAGCTCGGGGATGTCCTCGGCCGGGATCGTCCCGCCGACCGTGATGACGACATCGTCGATGCCCTGCTCGCGCAGCAGCTCGACGACGCGCGGAACCAGCGTCATGTGTGCGCCCGAGAGGATCGAGAGGCCGACTGCGTCGGCGTCCTCCTGGATCACCGTCTCGACGATCTGCTCCGGTGTCTGGTGCAGCCCCGTGTAGATGACCTCCATGCCGGCGTCGCGCAGGGCGCGCGCGATGATCTTCGCGCCGCGATCATGCCCGTCGAGGCCGGGCTTGGCGACGACCACGCGGATCTTGCTCTGGCTGGATGCGTCTGTGCTCATGGCAGGGGCTCTGACTCTTGACCTCGGACGTTGCCGAAGGCGCCCGGAAGCGCCGCGCGGAGCCGGCGCAAGCGGTGCGGCCGGCCTCCTCGGCGCCGCACACTCTATGCCCTGGGGGGCGTCCGGCGCTGCGTGGGCGGCGCAACGCGCCCGCAGGAGCCCGCGCGGCCTACCTTCGCGAGCGTCCGGCACCCGAACGGCGGCCGGCCAGCGCGCGCGTGGCTCCCCTGACGCCTGCGCGCGTCTCGGCCGGACGGCGGCCGAGACGGGCACCCGTGCGCGGGACGCCGCTGCGTTCGAGCAGCGCCCTGCCGGCCGACGCCATCGCCGTGCCGATCCCCAGTACCGCGAGCACCTTCAGGCGCCGGCCGAGACGGTCGAGCTCGACGATCTCCCAGCCCTCCTCGTTGGCGATGCGCCGCAGGGGGGCGTCGGGGTTGACGACGATCGCGTGGCCGACGGCCCGCAGCATCGGCAGGTCGGACTCCGAGTCCGAGTAGGCGAAGGAGGAGGCGAGGTCGATGTCCTCGCGCTCAGCGAGCTCCTGCATCGAGATGACCTTGCCCTCGCGGTAGTTGAAGGGGCCGGCGGGGCGGCCCGTGTAGTGGCCGTCCACGATCTCCGAGCGCGTGCCGAGGCCGCCGTCGAACGCGAGCACCCGCGCCAGCAGGTCGGCCATCTCCTGCGAGGCGGCGGTGAGGATGTACACGGGCACGCCGGCATCCTGATGTGCGTAGGCGCGCTCGAGCATCTGCGGATACAGCCGCGGCAGCACCCCGCTCAGCACGCGCGGCGAGAGCCGCTCGAGATCGCGGACGCGCACCCCGGCGATCATCTCGCCGACCCGGCGTCGGACGTCATCGGCCCGGTCGTCGGTGGAACCGAGGAGCCGGAAGCGGATGTTCTCGTAGAGGTCCTTGATCAGCCGGGAGCGCGAGATCATCCCCGACTCGTAGGCCGCCCGCGCGAAGAACACGCCGGAGGACCCGGCCATCAGCGTCTTGTCGAGGTCGAAGAACGCGCCCGCGCGCGGGCCGCCGCCGTTCTGGACCCCGCTCACGCTCAGACCTTCAGGATCAGCGCGTCGCCCTGCCCGCCGCCGGAGCAGATCGCCGCGCAGCCGAGCCCGCCGCCGCGGCGACGCAGCTCGTGCACCAGGCTGCCGAGGATGCGGGCGCCAGAGGCGCCGATCGGGTGCCCCAGCGCGACGGCGCCGCCGTTCACATTGACGCGGTCCTCCTCGATCCCGAGCATCCTGATCGAGTTCAGCGTCACCGAGGCGAACGCCTCGTTGATCTCCCAGAGGTCGATGTCGCCCGGCTGCAGGCCCGCCTTCTCGAGCGCCTTCAGCGCGGCGCTCGCGGGGGTCGTGGCGAGATAGGCGAAGTCGTTGGCGCTCTGTGCGTGGGCGACGATCTCGGCGAGCGCCTCCTTGCCGTTGGCCTGCGCCCACTCCTCGGAGGAGAGCACCAGGGCGCCGCCGCCGTCGTTGACGCCCGGCGAGTTGCCGGCCGTGTGCGAGCCCTCCTTGCCGACCAGGCCGGGGAGCTTCGCAAGTGCCTCCAGCGAGGTCTCGCGGCGCGGACCCTCGTCGATCTCGACGGTGGTGTCGCCCTTGCGGCCTTTGACGGTCACCGTGACGATCTCCTCGGCGAGACGGCCCTCGTCGGTCGCCTTGAGCGCGAGCTCGTGGGAGCGCAGCGCCCAGCGGTCGAGCTCGGCGCGCGTCATCTCGAGCTCGTCGCCGACCTCGGTCGCCTCGACGAACATCTGCTTGCCGGAGAACGGGTTGGTGAGCCCGTCGTGGACCATCGCGTCGAGCATCTTGGCGTCGCCCATCCTGTAGCCGAAGCGCGCCTGCGGGAGCAGATATGGCGCCTTCGACATCGACTCCATGCCGCCGCCCACCGCGACCTGCATGTCGCCGGCGCGGATCGCCTGGTCGATGATCACCGAGGCGCGCAGACCGGAGGCGCAGACCTTGTTGATCGTCTCGGAGGAGACCTCCTTGGGGATGCCGGCTTTGATCTGCGCCTGCCGGGAGGGGATCTGGCCCTGCCCGGCCTGAAGCACCTGGCCCATCACGACGTGTTCGACCTGCTCGGGCTCGACCGCGGCGCGCTCCAGAGCGGCTTCGATCGCGGTCGCGCCCAGCTCCGTGGCGTCGAGCGTTGACAGGCCGCCGCCCATCTTGCCGATCGGGGTGCGGGCGGCTCCGAGGATCACTGTCTTGGCCATGGGGGCGGGTTTCTCCTGTCGTGCTCGGGAACTGGCGAGGGTGAGGAATGCTAGTGGACGGCTCCCGCGGCCCGGGGGCACCGGGACAGCGCCAGGCCCCGCGGTGTGCCCGGTCTGAGTACGGACCCCCCGGCGCGGACGGCGGGCGGGGGACCTTCGCCGGCAGGTATGGTGGCGGCCGATGGAGGTCCTCCCCCGCCGCCCCGCCGAGGCCGTCGAGCAGGCCGACACGGTCGCGCTCGCCCTGTTCGAGGGAGAGGGGACGCCGCCGCAGGCGCCGGAGGCCGCTGCGGGATTGGTGGCCTCGGGAGAGGCGCGCGAGGAGCCGGGCTCGGTCGCGGTGACCCACGCCGACGGGCGCCGCTGGCTGCTCGTCGGCGTAGGTCCACGCGCGGAGCTGACCGGCGAGCGCGCGCGGGTGGCCGCTGCCGCCGCCGCCTCACGGGCACGTGAGATCTCGACGCGCGCGCTCTGCTGGCTCGTGCCCGAGGGCGCCGGCGAGGCGATCGCCGCGGCGCTGGTCGAGGGGACCGTGCTCGCGGACTACCGCTTCGAGCGCTTCAAGTCCGCCCCGCCCGGAGATTCGCCGGCGGGACTCGAGCGGCTGCTCGTCGGCTGCCCGGAGGAGCTCGCGGGCGCGGCCGGCGACGCGGCCGTCGTCGCCGCGCGGGTCAACCGCGCACGAGACCTGCAGAACCGGCCCGGGAACGACCTCACGCCCACCGCGCTCGGCGAGCACGCCCGCGCGTTGGCCGGGGAGATCCCCGCGCTCACCGTCGAGGTCGAGGGTCGTGACGCCATCCGAGCACGCGGCATGGGCGCCTTCTCCGCCGTCGCGCAGGGCTCGGCGCAGGAGCCTGCCCTGATCACGATGCGCTACGAGCCCTCCTCGGCAGGGCCCGGAGCCGTCCTCTCCTTCGTCGGCAAGGCGGTCACGTTCGACAGCGGCGGCATCTCGCTGAAGCCCGCGGCGAAGATGTCCGAGATGAAGTTCGACATGTCGGGCGGCGCCGCGGCCATCGAGGCCACCGCGGCGATCGCGGCGCTCGGCCTGCCGCTCAGGCTGCTCACGGTGGTCGGCGCGACGGAGAACCTGCCCGAGCGGCTCGGCGGTCAAGCCGGGCGACATCGTCACAGCCGCCAACGGCAAGACGATCGAGATCAACAACACGGACGCCGAGGGCCGCCTCGTGCTCGCCGACTGCCTCTCTCACGCCGTCGCCGAGGGGGCGACGCGCATCGTCGATCTCGCGACTCTGACCGGGGCCGTGATCGTGGCGCTCGGCAGCACCTACGCGGGACTCATCAGCAACGACGACGCGTTCGCCGGCGCCAGGTCGCGAACGCCGGCGATGCCAGCGGCGAGATCCTCTGGCGGCTGCCGCTGCACGAGGAGTACGACGAGTCGATCAAGGGCAGCTTCGCCGATCTGGACAACGCCCCCGAGGCGCGCAAGGCGGGGGCGATCGTCGCCGGCGCGTTCCTCTCGAACTTCGTCGGCGAGACGCCGTGGGCGCATCTCGACATCGCGGGCACAGCGTGGGATCTCGGCCGGCCCTACGTCGGCAAGGGCGCGTCGGGCTTCGGCGTGCGGCTGCTCGTCGAGCTGGCGCGCGAGCTGGCGGTCTAGCGCCGCTTCCTCAGCGGCTGCGCGCAGGTCATCCTGGGAGAAGGGCCCGCGGGAGGTGTCCAGGCCGACGGCGCTGCGGTAGACGAAGACGCGATAGATCTGCTCCATCGTTGCAACTGCTGCGGTGAGCGCGAACAGGCCGGCGCCGGCGAGCAGGGCGATGGCGGCGCCGGCGCCGCCCGGATGCCGCGGTGCCGAACGAACGAGCAGCAGCACGAGTGGGATCGACGATCACCGCCGCGGCGGCGCCGATGCCGATCGAGCCGCCGATCTGGGCTCCCCAGCGTCGCCTGAAGATCTGGGCGGAGCGCTTCACGGTCTCGAACGGCCCGAGCCCCTCGTAGGCGAGGATCGGAACGGCGAAGACGGTCGCAAGCGACCAGGCCATGCCGAAGAGCAGGCTCGCGACCCGTCCGGCGATCGGCAGCCGCTGCTCCAGCGCCCGCAGAACCAGCCCGACCGTGCACGCCAGCAGGCTCCAAGCGGCGATCAGGCCGATGCGGCCGTTGGCGGCCGAGAAGCCTTCGCCGGCCGTGGTCTGCTTGCCGTCGAGACGCCCACCGAGCACCTCGGCGAGCGCGACCGAGCAGTAGATCGAGATGAAGGTCAGGGGATACGCCGCGAACGAGCCCGACCACGACAAGCGTGTCGTAGTGGAAGGAGGCCACGCCATGCGCGTTCGAGGCCGGCGGCGTCCAGAGGCCGAACAGCACGAAGCCGACGATCGCGCTCGCGACCGTCGAGATCACCGGGAAGACCATCAGGCTGGGGTTCTCGCGCAGCACGCGCCAGCTCGCGGAGAGCATCCTCAGCGAGCGGGCGAAACGCGACTCGCCGCTCGCGTACGGGCTGACCGCGAAGGGCTGCACCTCATCGCTCTCCGTGCCCGGGGGGCCCTCGCCGCCCGAAGGCGGCGCAGGCGCCGAAGCGGCGGCGCCCTGCTCGGCCGCGAGCCCGCGTGCCCGCGCGCAATCCGGACAGTAGGTCTCGCCGTGGGACAGCGCCCAACCCGAGCGCGCCAGCCCGTCCGCGGTGTCGTGCTCGTCGACCTCGACCGCGCGGGCGCATGACCAGCAGTGGATGCGGACCTGGCTCACGCCCACCTCATCGCCAGCGCTGCGCCCGGCCTTTAGATCCCGAAGCTCTGAATGGCCACCGCCGGCGAGGTCAGCCAGCCGGCCCCGGGAGGCCCGCCGGCTGCCCCAGCCAGCGTGTGACCGCCGTCCAGGCCTGGCCCCGCGGATCGACGTGGGCGCGATGCGAGCCGGCCGCACCCTCGATCTCGATCAGCTCGACCGTCTGGCCTGCGTCGAGGGCGCGCTTGGCGTAGCGGCGGGCCGGCTTGATCGAGACGGTGCGGTCCGCTGTGCCGTGAACGAGCAGCACGGGGATCTCGAGCGCCGGAAGCCGGAGCGGGTCCGCGACGGCGTAGCGCTCTGGATACTGCTGGGGCGAACCGCCCAACAGCCGCTCGACCGGGCCGCCTCGCCAGACCTCATGGGCGCGTGTGAGGTCGACGACCGCGGCTTGACCGATCGCGCGCGTTGGGAGAACCGCCGGATCGGCGCCGGGCGCGCCGGCCGGCAGAGAGCCTCGCGCCGCCGCCCAGAGGGCCAGATGTCCGCCGGCGGAGTGGCCGAGGAACGAGACGCTCTCGAGGTCGAGCGGCGCGTCGAGCGAGCGCAGGTGGTCGATCGCCGCCGCGACGTCCTCGAACGTCGCCGGCCAGCCGCCGCCCTCTTCGCCGAGCCGGCGGTACTCGATGTTCCATACCGCCCAGCCGCGGCGGAGGAGGTCCCCGGCGAGGCCGCGCATGATCGAGCGCCCGTAGCGCTTGTTCCAGGCGCCGCCGTGGATCGTGACCATCAGCGGATGCGGACCCGCGCCGTGCGGCAGGTAGAGGTCGGCGCGCTGCGAACGCCGCGGGCCGTAGCCATGGACCCCTCCGCGGGTGAGGAAATCGAGGACGAGACGGGTTCGGTTCACGCGCGGCGATGCATAGCCGTCCTCGCGACGTGTGAGAATGGCGCCGCGATGGACTTCGATCTCTCCCCCGACCACGAGCTGATCCGGCGCACCGTGCGCGAATTCGCCGAGGGCGAGGTCGCCCCGGTGGCGGAGGAGCTCGACCGCACCAAGTCGTTCCCGTACGAGATCGTCCGCAAGCTCGGCGCGCTGAACCTGATGGGCATCCCGTTCCCGGAGGAGTACGGCGGGGGAGGCGGAGACACGCTGGCCTATGCCCTCACCGTCGAGGAGCTCACGCGAATCGACTCCTCGGTCGCGATCACGCTCTGCGCGCACACCTCGCTCGGGACGCAGCCGATCTACCTGTTCGGGAACGAGGAGCAGAAGCGCGAGTGGTTGCCGCGCCTGTGCTCGGGCGAGGCGCTCGGCGCATTCGGGCTGACCGAGCCCGAGGCCGGCTCGGACGCAGGCAACACGCGCACGCGCGCGCGGCTCGAGGACGGCGAATGGGTGATCGACGGCGCCAAGCAGTTCATCACGAACGCCGGGACCGACATCTCAGGCGTCGTCTGCATCACCGCCGTGACCAGCGGCGGCGGCAACGGCGACCGCGAGATCTCGAACCTGATCGTTGCGAACGGAACGCCCGGCTACGAGCAGGGCGAGCCCTATCGGAAGATGGGATGGAACGCTTCGGACACCAGGCCCCTCACCTTCACCGACTGCCGTGTGCCGGAGGCCAATCTGCTGGGTCCGCGCGGACAGGGCTTCCGCCAGTTCCTGCACATCCTCGACATCGGGCGGATCGGGGTCGCGGCGATGGGCGTCGGGCTCGCGCAGGGCGCGCTCGAGGAGGCGCTCTCCTACGCGCGCGAACGGAAGGCGTTCGGAAAGCCGATCTCGAAGTTCCAGGCGATCCAGTGCAAGCTCGCTGACATGGCGACGGAGATCGAGGCCGCACGGCTGCTCGTCTACAAGGCCGCGCGCGAGAAGGATGCAGGGCGGAACTTCACGCTGACCGCCGCGCAGGCGAAGCTGAAGACGGGGCGGCTGGCGGTGCGCTGCGCCGAGGAGGCGGTCCAGATCCACGGCGGGTATGGCTACATCGAGGAGTACCCGGTGTGCCGGTTCTACCGCGACGCGAAGATCCTCACGATCGGCGAGGGCACCGACGAGGTGCAGCAGATGGTGATCGCGCGGGCGCTCGGCGCCTGAGCGACGGCGCCCGGTCAGTCCTCGCCGTCGTCGGCCCTGTGCAGGTGCATCGTCCCGAGCGTGTAACCGGGCGAGTCAGCGAGATCACCGGGATCGAACAGCAGCTTGGAGCGGGCCGCCGCGTCGAGGAGCGGCTGAGCGTCCACCTCATGCAGCTGCAGCTCGATCCCCTGCGCTTTCCATTCGAGCGCGAAGGCGATCGGTCCGCGCGGCGGCAACGGCCAGAACCACAGCTCCTGACGCCATTCCCCTTCTCCCCCGCTGCCACCGGCCGGGTGGATCACGGGTCCCTGCGCCCGCTCGCCCGGCGCGCGCCACGGCGCGTCCAGCTCGGCCTTGGATCCGTCGGCATAGCGCACGCCGAAGCGCATCTCCTCGTCCGGGGCGCCCCGCCGGCGGCCGCGCACGGGAGGCCTCCACGGAGGGTCGAAGTCGTCGTCGCCCACCACGACCGTCGCAAGCTCGGCCTCGAAGCCGTCCGGGCACGCGGCCAGGCGTGACAGCGCCACGGCCACCGTCTCGGACTGTGCGAGGACGAGCTCGAGCGGCACCCCGGCCAGCAGCCGGCCTGCGGGCCGGCCCATCCAGGGCTCGGGCCTCGGGCGGGGCGGCCGCGGCGGCTCGACGGGTTCAGGGCGCGACTCGAAGAACACGCGTCGAGCATAAGTGACGCAGTCGCCGGCCGAGAGACCCGCAGCTGGTCCGGCGGGGGATACTGACGGCGATGGCAGGCAGCCCAGGACGCCTCGCCGGCAAGGTGGCGCTGATCGCCGGCGCCGGCCAGACGGCGGGCGCGAAGATCGGCAACGGCCGCGCGACCGCGCTGCTGTTCGCGCGCGAGGGCGCGCGGCTGATGCTGCTCGACCGCGACGGCGCCGCGGCTGAGGACACCGCCGCCGCGATCGCCGCCGAGGGCGGTGCCGCAGCCCTCGTAACGGGCGACGTCTCGCGCGAAGAGGACTGCGCCGCTGCGGTCGCCGCCTGCGTCGAGCAACTCGGCGCCCTCGACGTGCTCCACCACAACGTGGGCATCGGCACCGGCGATGCCTGGACCGAGTGGATCGACCTCGCCGCGTGGGAGCGGATCGTGCGCGTCAACGCCGGCGGAGCGATGCTGATGGCGAAGGCGGCGCTGCCCGTGATGCGCGAGCAAGGCGGTGGCGCGATCACGTTCGTGTCGTCGATTGCGGCGCTCGTCGCGGGCGCCGCCCCGATGAGCAACCCGCCGCACGGCTACAAGATGTCGAAGGCCGCCATGGACGCCCTGACGCTCTCGCTGGCCCAGTCCTATGCCGAGCACGGCATACGGGTCAATGCGATCCTCCCGGGCCTGATCGACACGCCGATGGGCGTGGATTCGGTGGCAGCCGCGCTGGGTGTCGAGAGGGAGCGCTACGCCGCCCGCCGCGACGAGGCGGTGCCCCTGAAGGGCGGCATGGGGAGCGCCTGGGACGTCGCCAATGCCGCCCTGTTCCTCGCCTCCGAGGAGGCTCGCTTCATCACGGGCGTGCTGCTGGCGGTGGACGGCGGGCAGTCGACGCGGGTCGGCTAGATGGTTGATTGCGCCGCGGAATCGACCATCCAGGCGCTCAGCCCGCGTCCAGCTCCTTCTCCGCCTCGTCGTGCAGCAGCGTTCCGGCTGCGCTCGCCGGGTCGAGCCGCCGTTCGACCACCTGGTCGAGAAGCTGCTGGAAGCCCTCGTCCCGCGCGAGATCCTGCTCGAGGCGGCGGCGCATGCGCGCGGTGGCGATCGCCAGCACCTCGTTGCGCAGGTTGCGGGCGCGCCGCTCGGCGAGCGTGCCGGCCCGCACGATGTGCGCGCGGTGCTCGTCGAGGCGCTTGACGAGCTCGTCGATCCCCGTGCCGCGGGTGGCCTCGGTACGCACGATCGGCACGCGCCAGCTCGCCCTGACCTCCTCCGGATCGCGGTCGAGGTTGGCGAGCGACAGCACGCCCCGGATCTCCCTCACCATCGTGTCGGTGAGCGGGTGGTCGGCCTTGTTGATCACGATCACGTCAGGGATCTCCATCACCCCCGCCTTCAGGGCCTGGATCGAGTCCCCGGATCCGGGCATCAGCACCAGCACGATCGTGTCGGCGTGGTCGATGATGTCGATCTCGGCCTGGCCGACGCCGACGGTCTCCACGAACACGTCCTGACGCCCGGCGGCGTCCAGCAGCAGTGCGGCCTGCAGCGCGGCCTCGGAGAGCCCGCCGAGCGCGCCGCGGTTGGCCATCGAGCGGATGAACACCCCCGGGTCGAGGAAGTGCTCGGACAGACGGATGCGGTCGCCGAGCAGCGCCCCCTGCGTGAACGGCGAGGAGGGGTCGATCGAGAGCACGCCGACGCTGCGCCCGGCTTCGCGGCGCGCCTTCGTGAGGGCCCCGATCAGCGTCGACTTGCCCACCCCCGGGGGTCCCGTGAAGCCGACGACCTCCGCGTGACCGGTGTGGGGGTAGACCTCGCGGACGAGCTCCCAGCCCTCGGGGCGGTCGTCCTCGACCAGGCTGATCGCGCGCGCGAGTGCGCGGCGGTCGCCGTCGAGCAGGCGGCGTGCGAGAGAGTCCGGCGTCATCGAGCGCGCATCATCGCAGGGGATGTCCCCGGTGGGGCGGGATCAGAATCGAAGCTACGATCCGCGACAATGGGGCTCCTCGCCGATGCGACCGCGCCGACTCCCGAGCAGCTCGGCGCCTCCGGAGTGCGCCTGCCACCGGCGCCGCTGCACGGCGGACCGCTCGCGCTGCTGCGGTTCATGCGCGCGAACGGGATGCTTCGCCCGGGCTACGCCGCGCTGCTGGCGCGTCTCGCGTTCCTGAAGGTGCGCTTCGGTAAACGCCTCCAAACGGACGGCCTCTGCTTCATCTGCCCCGGCGTCAAGCTCGAGATCGGGCGCGGCGCGACGCTCCGGATCGGGCGCTGGGCGTGGATCGGGCACGGCTGCAAGATCCGGGTGCACGAGGGCGAGGTGAACATCGGGGCGAAGACCGTGATGGGCCAGGAGTGCACGATCTCCGCCTTCAAGCACGTCTCGATCGGGCGCGAGTGCATCCTCGCCGACCGCGTGATGCTGATCGACTTCGACCACGGCGTGACCGAGGTGGAGCGCCCGATCCGTTTGCAGGGCATCTACAAGCGCGACGTCGAGATCGGGCACAACGTCTGGATCGGATACGGCGCCTGCATCCTGCGCGGCGTCAGCGTGGGCGAGAACACGGTGATCGGGACGAGCGCGGTGCTGACGCACTCGTTCGCAGCCAACACCGTCCTCGCGGGGGTGCCGGCGCGCGTGATCAGAATGCGCGACGAGCCTGAGCACATGCGCTGGGAGTAGCGCTAGAGCGGCGCCATGAAGTCGATGGGGTCCGCGTCGATCGCGATGTTGCGCAGCGCGGGCTCCACGGTCTCCCCGGCGAGCGCGCGGGCGAGCGCCTCACGGTGCCCCTCGTGGCGCTCGTGGGCGTAGGGCACCGAGATCCCGCGCGTCACCATGAACGCCCAGTCGCTGGCCTGAAGGGCGAGCATCGCCCTGATCGCGTCACGGCCCGCCGCCGGCGCCGCGCGCAGCACCTCCAGCTCGCCGGCCCGTGCCGCAAACGCCATCTCCGCAACGGCCGGGCCCGACCAGGTCGAGAGGTCTCCCCCCTCGCCCCAGCTGCTCGGCGCCCACTCGGACTGCCCCGGCAGAGGCGCCGGGCTCGGCGCCCGCGAGCGCCTCGTCGAGCGTGACGAGCGCCAGTCCCTGCCGCGAGCACTCCTCGACGACCGCCTCCAGCCACGCGACGCCCTCGTACCACCAGTGCCCGAGCAGCTCGGTGTCGAGCGCGCAGACGATCAGGCCACCGCCGGGCAGACCCTCCCCGTGCACGCGCAGGCGCGCTTGCGTGCGCGCGACGAAGTCGGCGGCGTGCTCGCGGGCAAGCGCGAGCGCCGCCTCGTGGTCATAGGCCCCGCCGGAGTTCTCCCACGGGTTGTGATGGTGGACGGTGTGGTGGTGGTAGTCGCGGTAGCGGGCCGCCGACGGGTAGCCGCGGTCGCTCCAGACGAGCGACATCGTCTGGCGGTCGACCGGCGCCAGCACCAGCCCCGAGTCGGACAGCACCGGGCGCAGATGACCGCTCGTGCCGAGGCCAAGTCGCGAGGTCAGCTCGACGCAGACCGAGCGAACGCCGGCCTCGACGAGCGCCTGCTCGATCGACGGGTCGTGCCCGCACTCGGGCAGCCAGAAGCCGCCCTGCCAACCCGCGCCGAAGCGCCGCAGGTGTGAGCGCACGCCCGAGCCGACCTGCTCGCGCAGGGCCGCGCCGGTTGCGAGCAGCGGCAGCACCGCGTGCGTCGCAGACGATGTCCAGCGCGGCGTGCGGGACGAAGCTCACCGAGCAGATCGCCGCTGATCTCCACCATGCGCTCCGCGGCGCGGGCGTAGTCACCCGACGCCCGTTCCACCTCGGCCGCAAGCTGCTCGTGCCCTCCGGCGCGCAGGCCCGCTGCGTCCTCCTCGTGCGTCAACCGCCGGACCTCGTTCACGAAGCGCCCGAAGCGGTCGGTCACCCCGGGCGCCTCGAGCTGGTCGCAGAGCACCGGGGTCAGTGAGAGGGTGACGGGCGCGCCGCGGTCCAGGAGTCCGAGCAGGGGCAGGTAGCTGGTCGCGATCGCCTCCCACAGCCACTCCTCGCCGAACGGCCACGTGCCGAAGCCCTCGACGTAGGGCATGTGGGTGTGCAGCACGATCGCCAGCGCACCGCTCCGGCCGCCGCCGGCGCTCAAGGGCGGCACACCGCCAGCAGGTCCAGCGCAGCATCCAGGCGTGAGGCCGGCCCCGGGCGCAGTGCGAAGTCCCGCGCCGAGATCGCGGGCGTGAACCAGTCGTAGAAGCGCTCGGTGAGGCCGAGCGCGGCGTGGACGCGGTCCCAACCCGCGCGCAGCGCCAGCTCGTGGACGCGCAGCTTGCGCGCGTGGAACAGCCCGTGCAGATCGACCCGTCCGAAGTGCCGGCGGCACAGCTGTTCGAACTCCTGCGGGCGGTACTCGTGCACGTGCCAGGGGTTGCCGGAGCGCTCGGCGCCCTTCGGCGCGAGCGTGAGCACGTTCGGCGTCGAGACGAACACGGCGCCGTCCGCGCCGACGATCGAGCGGAAGTGCTCGAGCGTCGCGTCGGCGTCCTGCAGGTGCTCGATCGTCTGCAGGAACACGACCGCGTCGGCGGCCTCGCTGAACTCTTCGACGAGCGCCCGCTCGAAGCGCAGGTTCGGTCGCCGGGGAGTCGGCATAACGCAGCCGCGCGTGCTCGAAGGCCTCGGGGTTCGCCTCCACGCCGACCACGCTCGCGGCGGTGCGCGCGAGCACGTCCGATCCGTAGCCCTCGCCGCTCGCCATGTCGATCACGCGCTCTGCCCGCACGCGCTCGGCGATCCATTCGTAGACGACCAGATGGCGCTGGTACCAGTAGTTCTCCTCCGGCACGTCGGGCAGCGTGCGCTCGCCGGTCAGGGCGAGCGGTGGCACGCCGTCCGGCTGGTCGCGCTGTACGTAGGAGCTCATCACTGATTTCTCAGATGGGGATGCACTTGCCGTCCCGTGGCCACCCGTCGCCGGCGGCGAGGCGGGCGCGCGAGTATATGGTCCGCGCTCGTGCCGCTGAGCGCAGAGGAGATCCGCGATGCCAACACCCGCTACCACGACGTGGCGGCGGTCCACTACGACCACAAGTGGGGGATCGACTTCGGCGAGGTCGGCCGCGCGCAGGTGCTCACGAAGGTCCGCAAGGCGCTCGGCGACGAGCCGCCGCGCTGGGAGCGCTCGCTGGAGATCGGCTCGGGCACCGGCTATTTCACGCTGAACCTGCTGCTGGCCGGGGTGATCGGCGAAGCGACCTGCAGCGACATCTCGCCCGGGATGCTGCGCACGCTGAGCGCCAACGCCGAGCGGCTCGGCCTCGAGGTCGACGACCGCGCCGGCCGACGCCGAGCGGCTTCCCTTCGAGGACGCGAGCTTCGACCTCGTGCTCGGCCACGCCGTGCTGCACCACATCCCCGACCTGCCGCGCGCGTTCCGCGAATTCGCGCGCGTGCTCGCGCCGGGCGGCACGGTGCTCTTCGCCGGCGAGCCCTCGCGCTACGGCGACCGGCTGGCGCGCGTTCCCAAGCGCCTCGCAAGCGCGATCGCCCCGCCTGGCGGCTGGCGATGCGGAGCGCCCGCCGCGCGCCGACGGGGCCGACGCCGACCCCGACGAGGCGCTCGAGCGCGTCGTCGACGTCCACGCCTTCGCGCCCGGCGAACTGCAGAGCGCGGCGCGGGCGGCCGGGTTCGAGGACGTGCGCATCACCGGCGAGGAGCTGGTCGCGAACTGGTTCGGCTGGACCAACCGCACGCTCGAGGCGACGGCGGACCCGGAAGGCGTCCCGTGGGCCTGGCGCCAATACGCCTACCGCGGCTACCTCGTCTTCCAGGAGCTCGACCGCCGGCTGCTGGAGGGTCGTCTGCCGCCCGCGATCTTCTACAACCTGATGCTGACCGCCCACAAGCGCCCGGGCGCGTGACGGCACGGTCCTAGACTCAGGCGCATGTCCGCGCCGCCGGTCCGCGACTTCCCATTGTTCCCGCTGGGGCTCGTGGCACTGCCGACCGAGAGCGTGCCGCTGCACATCTTCGAGGACCGCTACCTGCGCATGATCGCCCACTGCACTGAGGGCGCGGGAAGCGAGTTCGGGATCCTCTGGCTCTCCGATGAGGAGCTCAAGCAGACCGGCTGCGCCTGCGCGGTCGAGCAGGTGCTCGAGCGGCTGCCCGATGGCCGCATGGACATCCTCGCGCGCGGCACCCGCCCCTTCACGCTGCTCGAGCGCCAGGAGGAGCTGCCGTACCCGGCGGGCATCGTCGAGTTCGCGGCAGAGGAGCCCGAGGAGCCCGACGAGGAGGCCGGCGCGTCCGCCCGCGAGCTCTACAGCGAGCTGGTCTCGCAGGCGACCGATCGCGAGCTCACGCCGGATGAGATGGCCGAACTCGACTCCTACCGCATGGCCGGCACGGTCGAGTTCGAGCTGGACGACAAGCAGCAGCTGCTCGAGCTGCGCTCGGAGAACGCCCGGCTGCGGCTGCTCGTGACGCTGCTCGGCGGCGCGATCGAGCGCCTCGAGCTGCTCGAGCGCGCACAGGTCCGCGCGCAGTCGAACGGCAAGGTCCGCTTCGGCTGAGTTGATCGATGGCCGGCCGGCGCTCGGTGCCCGGCTGGCGTCCCGTGGGCCCTGGCTTACTCGGCAGGTGGCAGAGCTGCTGCGCGGCCTGCAGGACCAGCAGCTGCAGCTTGTGGAAGGCCGACGGCTGGTGCGGCGAGTCGTCTGAGAATTCGACGGTGCCGTTGGCGTCGCGCACCCGGTAGCGGAGCACCGATTGGCCCGCCGGCGCAAGCTGCAGATGTTCGGAGGCGGGTTTTTCGAGGTCTTCTTGGATGCCGCGGCTTTCGACGATCTGCGCATCGGCGAGCTTGCCCGCAGAGCGACCGTTGCACGTCACGCCGCCTTCTTCGTTGACGAGCAACTCGAGACGCTGCCCCTTGGCCGGCCCTTCACGCGTGACGAGGAACAGGTCGGCCGCCTGCACGCCGTTGCTGCAGCCCGCCGAGCGCGAGCACGAAGACCACCGAGACCGCCGCGAGCGCCTTCACGCCAGCACCGCTGCGCCGCCGCGCCGGGGATCGCCTGCGCCGCTGACCGCACCGTCGCGGCGCAGCGCCGCCTGCACGCCGCCGAAGAAGAGGTTCAGCGCGCCGAAGCGGACCGCCTGCAGCTCGGGGTCGAGCCCGTCGAGCCCGACGCCCGGCTCGGCGTAGACGACGCCGTCCTCGAAGTGGATGCGCGGAGCGCGCACGGCCTCCTCGGCGCCGAGACCGCGGTCGACGACCCCCACGATCGTCTGCAGCAGCGCCGAGCGGATGCGGTTCGAGCCGGCGCTGCCGAGCACCAGCTCGACCTCGCCGTCACGGAGCACGATCGACGGCGCCATCATGCTGGGCATCCGGCGCCCCGCCGGGTGGAGGTGGAACCCGAGCGGGTTGAGGTCCTCCTCCCCCATCACGTTGTTCAGGTGGATGCCGGTGCCGGGCACGACCACGCCGGAGCCCTCCCCGTTCGTGCATGTGACGGCGCAGGCCATCCCGTCGGCGTCGATCACCGAGATGTGCGTCGTAGACCCCAGCCGGCTCGACGATGAAGCCGTCGAGGAAGCCGGGCTCGGCGAGTCCCTCCAGGAACTCCGCCCCGCGCTCGGCCTGAGCGGCGGCCATCGCCTCGACCATGCCCTGCACCGTCGGCGGCGAGGGTGCGCGGTGCAGGAGGCCGAGCGAGTAGGCCAGCAGGATGCCCCCGGCCGACGGCGGCGGGTTGGTGAGGATCTCGCGGTCGCGGTAGCGAACGCGGACCGGCTGCCTCTCGATCGCGTCGTAGGAGGCGAGGTCGGACGGGCCGAGCGAGCCGCCGCGCTCGGCGAGCCAGTCGCAAACCGCCGCCGCGGTCGCGCCGCGTGTAGAAGGGCGCCGGGCCCCTCGCTACCGAGGCGGCCGAGCGCCTCGGCCAGCTCCGGGTTGCGCATCGTCTCGCCCTCGCGCAGCACCCGCCCCTGCGGAGCCCAGAGCGCCGCGCACTCGGGGGTGGAGGTCAGCAGGTCAGCGAGGATCTCGGCGACGTATGCCTGGCCGGCGTTCAGCGGAAACGCCCTCCTCCGCGAGCCGCATGGCGGGGGCGGCGAGGTCGGCGAGAGGCACGGTCCCCCAGCGCTCGGCCGCGGCACACACCCCGGCCGGGTTGCCGTAGGCGCCGCAGGAGGCCGGGCCGATGTGGAACATCTGCACCGCGTCCCCGAATGAGACGTCGACCGCCAGCAGCTCGGCCTCGCTGCCGTCGCCCCGCCGCGTCGGCGCCTGCACGAAGAAGTCGAGCAGCACCGGCTCGGCGCCGGCTCCGGCGACCAGCATGTACCCGCCCGCCCCAAGCCCGGTCAGCAGCGCCTCGGCGACGAACGAGGTGAGCATCGCGGCGAGCGCGCCGTCGACGGCGTTGCCGCCCGCGCGCAGCACCCGTGCGCCGGCCTCCGCCGTCAGCGGGTGCCCGGCGGCGACGACTCCCCTCTCGGCGGTTCGGGCCATTGCCGCTCAGCAGTACCACAAGCGCAGGCCGTACGGGGGCGCCCCCTGCGCCCAACCCGTCAGGCGCGCCGGGCTGCTAGTTCTCTGCCGAGAGTGACCGGCCCCCGTCCCGAGTTCATGGCCCAACCGGAACGTCTCCGGCGGGCCCGCTCGTTCGCCGGCGTGGCGGGCGAGTACGAGCGGGGCCGGCCCGGATATCCGGCGGACGCGATCGACTGGGCCCTCGGCCCCGCGCCCTTGGACGTGCTGGACGTCGGCGCGGGCACGGGCAAGCTGACCCATGCGATCGCCGCCGCGGGGCATCACGTCACCGCCGTCGAGCCGCTCGCGGAGATGCGCGAGCTGCTAGAACAGGCGTCCCCCGCGCTCACGTGCTCGAGGGCACGGCCGAGCGGCTCCCGCTCGATGACGCGAGCGTCGATGCGGTCGTCGCGGGCGCGGCGTTCCACTGGTTCGACCAGGAGCGCGCCCTGGTGGAGATCGGCCGTGTGCTGCGCCCGGGCGGCACCCTCGCCCTGCTGGGCAACTCGCTCGACCACGCGGTCGCGTGGCAGGCGGAGCTCAGGCAGATCCTCGGGCCGGCGACCCCGAGCCGGCCCGGCCACTGGCCGGACCACGAACGCCTGCTCGCGCTCTTCGCGGTTCTCGCCGAGGGGAGCTTCCCCCACGCCCAGCCGATCGACCTCGCCCGGCTGCGCGACTACGCGAGCTCGCGCAGCGGCTTCGCCGTGCTCGCCCCGGCGGTCCGGGCGGAGCGCCTCGCCGAAATCGACGCGCTGTGGGAGCGGACGCCGGTGCTGTCCGGCAGCGCGGTCGCGGAGCTCCGGTGGATCACCCGGGTACGACGGTGTCGGGGGCTGCGGGCGTCTACAGGTTCGGGATGAACTCTGGAATCTCCAGGTCATCCAGGCTGCGGCCGCGGCGCGGCTCCGCGGGCTGCGAGCGCCTCTGCACGCGAACTTCACCCTCGGCCGGCTCCTTGTAGCGGCTGACGCTCTTGCGCCGTCCCTCGTCGCCGTACCCGGTGGCGACGACGGTGACCCAGACCTCATCGTCGAGCTTCTCGTCGACCATCGCGCCGAAGATGATGTTGGCGTCGGGGTGAGCCGCCTCCGAGACCGACTTGGCGGCCTCGTTGACCTCCCACAGCGAGAGGTTCGCCCCGCCGGTGATCGAGAGCAGGATCGAGCGCGCGCCCTCCATCGAGGTTTCGAGCAGCGGCGAGGACACGGCCTGCATCGCGGCCTCGGTGGCGCGGTTCTCGCCGACGCCCATGCCGATGCCGAGCAGTGCGCTGCCCGCCTCGTTCATGATCGTGCGCACGTCGGCGAAGTCGAGGTTGATGAGCCCCGGCAGCGTGACCAGGTCCGAGATCCCCTGGACGCCCTGGCGCAGGACGTCGTCGGCGACACGGAAGGCGTCGACCATCGACGTCTGCTTGTCGAGCACCGACAGCAGCCGGTCGTTGGGGACGACGATCAGCGTGTCGACCTCCTGTGCGAGCGAGCCCACGCCGCGCTCGCCCTGCTCGCTGCGACGGGAGCCCTCGAAGCCGAACGGCTTCGTGACGATGCCGACCGTCAGCGCGCCGACTTCGCGCGCGATGCGCGCCACGACCGGCGCGGCACCGGTGCCGGTCCCGCCGCCCGAGCCGGCGGCGATGAAGATCATGTCCGACCCCTTCAGCAGGGCCTTCATGCGGTCGTAGTCCTCCATCGCGGCCTGCCTGCCGACCTCGGGGTCCGACCCGGCGCCGAGACCGCGTGTCAACTCGCCGCCGATGTGCAGCGTCAGATCCGCGGTGGACTGCTGCAACGACTGCACGTCGGTGTTGACCGCGAGGAACTCGACCCCCTCGACCTCGGCCTCGACCATGCGATTGACGGCGTTCACGCCGCCTCCGCCCACACCCACGACCCGGATCACGGGCTGCCCGGCCGGCGTCGCGGCGCGGGCGGGCGCCGGTTCGAACTCGCGCGAGGGGGCCGGTGGGGCGACGCGCGGGCGATCCATCACGTTCTCGGGGATCTCGGAGGAGAAGGCGTGGCGCAGCCGCTCCTGTGGCGTCGGGATGCGAGCCTCCGGCTCGGCGGCCGGCTCCTCGGCGCGCAGCGCTGGGTGCGGGAGGCCCGTGTCGCGGGGATGCGGCGGCGGTGCGGGCTGCTGCTCGCTGGCCGGGGCCGGCGCGTCAGCGACCTGGCCGGTCTCCTCGCCTTCCTCGGTCTTGCGGAAGAGCGCAGCGAGCGGGCCTTCCCGCATGCTGGCGCGCTTAGGATTGGCCATGCGTGAGCACCTCCTGTGCGAGCTGCCGGTAGGACTGGGCGGCGACGCCATCCGGCTCGTACTTGAGCACCGACATCCCCTTCACCGGCGCCTCGGCGAAGCGCACGGTCTTGCGGATCCGCGACGCGAAGACCCGGTCGCCGAAGTTTTCCTCGAGTATCTCGATCGCCTCCTTCGCATGGATCGTCCGCGAGTCCACCAGCGTCGGCAGGATGCCCTCGATGTCGACGCCCGGATTGAGGTTCTCACGGATCATCGCGAGGGTGTTCTGCAGCTGGATCAGACCGCGCATCGACAGATACTCGCACTGCACGGGGACGATCACCTTGTCGGAGGCGGTCAGAGCGTTGATCGTCAGCAGCCCGAGGCTGGGCGGCGTGTCGATGCAGATGAAGTCGTAGTCCTCGAGGATCGGTTCGAACGCCTTCTGCAGCGACCGCTCGCGGCCGATCATCGTCGACATCGCGATCTCGGCGCCGGCGAGGTCGATCGACGCGCAGGCGATGTCGATCTCGCGGCGGCGGATCACCTCGCGGATCGAGACTTTGTGGACGAGCACGTCGTACATGGATTTGTCGAGGGCGTCCGGGTCGATGCCCTGGGACATGGTCAGGTTGCCCTGCGGGTCCATGTCCACGCACAGCACGCGGTGCCCCTCCTCGGCGAAGGCGGCTGCCAGGTTCAGCGTCGTCGTCGTCTTGGCCACCCCGCCCTTCTGGTTGGCGAACGCGATGACCTTGGCCTTTCCTTCCACGGTGGCTCCGATGCTCGATTGCTGGAAAGCCTTCCGGTGGGTATTCGCATGGTGGAGGTGGATTCCTGCATGCTGAGGCCGGCATGGAGCGCCGGCCGATCCGCTCTCTATCTACGATCCCGGCATGCCCTCCGGTAACAGCCACGGGCCCGACCTCCCGGCCCGGCTGGCCGGCAAGCGGGTGATCGTCACTCTCGGGGCGGGCGGGGTCGGCAAGACGACGACGTCCGCAGCGCTCGCGCTGGGACTCGCGCTCGCCGGCCAGAAGGTTGCAGTTGTCACGATCGACCCGGCCCGCAGGCTGGCCTCAGCGCTCGGCCTGGACGAGCTGTCAGGGGAGCCGCACCGCATCGAGGACGCCACGCTTCGCGCCCAGGGCCTCGCGCCGAAGGGCGAGCTGTGGGCGATGATGCTCGATGCGAAGGCCACCTTCGACGCGGTCGTCGAGAGCCTCGCCTCCGACGAGGACGCACGCGAGGAGATCCTCGCGAACCCGGTCTACGGCGAGCTGTCGACCGCGGTGGCGGGCTCTCAGGAGCTGAGCGCGGTGGCGAAGCTGTACGAGCTCTATGAGGAGCACGACTTCGACGTAATCGTGCTCGACACCCCGCCCTCGCGCAACGCGCTCGACTTCCTCGAGGCGCCGGGGCGGCTGCTGGGATTCCTCGAAGGGAGGGCCCTGCAGGTGTTTCTCGCGCCGGGCGGGCTCACGGCCAGGCTGTTCGGCCGGGGCACCGCGCTCGTGTTCACGATCTTCGCCCGTGTCACAGGCGTCGACATGTTCGCCGAGCTGTCGCAGTTCTTCCGCTCGCTCAGCGGCATCCTCGACGGGTTCGGTGACCGCACGCGCGCCGTCCAGGAGCTGCTGCGCTCGCGGGAGACGGCGTTCGTGGTCGTGACCTCACCCGAGCCCGAGCCGGTCCAGGAGGCCCGGTTCCTGGCGGCGCGACTGGCTGAGACCGGCCGGCCCGCACCGCAGCTGATCGTCAACCGCGTCCACCTCGAGGGTCTCGGCGGGCGGACCGCTGAGGAGCTGGAGGAGGAGCTGCAGGCGGCGCTCGGCGGGGATCTGGCGCGGCGCGTCGCGGCCAATCTCGCCGACGTGGACGTGCTGGTGCGGCGCGATCGCGCGACGATCCAAGAGCTGTCGGGACTCCTGGACGGGCGCCCGCCGGTGCTCGTCGGACACCTAGATGAGGAGGTCCAGGATCTCCTCGGCCTGAGCCGGGTCGCCGAACAGCTCGGCCTCTGAGGGCTGCAGTGGCTCGACGGGGGCCGCTGAGACGGGATCGGGGCGGTCGGCGAGCAGCAGCTCGTCCGCAAGACCCACGAGATCCGTGTCCAGATGGCCGCAGATGACGTCGCGCAGCAGCGCGCGCAAGTGGTCGGCGACCTCCTCGGCGAGCATCCGGGCACCGGGCTGCTCGCGGCCGATGCCCGCGATCGCGGCCCGCTCCAGCGCGATCGCCTGCACGGTGCGCTCGGCGAGCCCGAGCCGCCGCTCGGGGGTGGCGCAGAGCGCAGCGAGGCGCCCGGCCAGCATCCCGCTTGCCGGCCCCTCGGGCTCGAGCATGGCCCGCAGCGCGAGGAGGTTGTCGCTCAGCGCCTCGAGCAGATCCGAGCGCTCACAGCCCATCTCGAAACGGCGCAGGGCCCAGGCGAGCTCGTTGCCGTCGGGGGCGCGGCGCGAGACGAGGTTGCAGAACGCCCGCAGCTCGTCCTCCTGCTCCACCGTCACGAGGAGCATCCCGTGCGGGCGCCCGCCCGAGCCGACCGGCAGGGGCGTCCACGGCCCGCCGCCGATCCTCGCCCAGCCGAGCGGCGAGAGCGTGACGCGCCCGTCGCCGAACAGCCGCAGCGCGCGCAAGAGGTCGCGGAGCACGTCGCGGCCTCGTTCGGTCGCGCTCTGGGGGTCCGGCTCGGTGCTCGACAGCGCGACGATCACATGCCCCGGCTCGGCGCCCTCGCGGGCGCGCGCCTCGGGCGGGAGACCGTCGATGGCCTGCGGCTTGGCGATGGTGAGGCCGGGGGCCAGCGGCAGCTCGGGGCTCGTGATCGTCATGCCCTCGAGCACGGCGACGATCGTCACCTCGGCGGTGCTGGCCAGCGCGGTGCTGTGGAGCCGCTCCAGCGCGGCCTCGACGCGCTCCGGGCGCAGCTCGAAGTCGGACTGCTCGGCGAACACGTCGCCGAGCAGAGAGCCGATCGCGACGCGAACCCTGGCGGGGGGCTCCAGGCGCACGACATCCTCGCCGACGCCCGCGAGGTAGCGGTTGAGCCCCTCGAAGCCGGCCAGCGCGCTACGCGCGGGCTCGTACTCCTCGAGCGCTTCGAGCTCGCGCCGGCGCTCGGCCACGAACTCAGCGGTCAGGGGGCGATAGCAGTAGAGCGCCGGCCCGCCTCGCGAGGCGCGGCTCTGCTGCTGGTCGACCTCGAACGGGATCTCGGCGCCGGCGTCGAGATCCGCTTGGAGCCGCTCGGCGGCGGCCCCCAGGAACTCCCGCAGCGCGCTGTGGAGCTGGACGGAGCGCATTGGCCGGAGTTCAAGGCCCGGCGGCCTGCTCCTGCTCGGCGCAGCGGTGCTTGCAGCCGGGCGCCGCTAGGCGGCGGCGATCTCGAGGCTCGTGCGCTCGCTGCAGCCGACGCCGAGCCAGTCTTCGCCGTAGGCGCGCATGTCGTCGATGATCGGCAGCAGCGCGCGGCCCTTCTCCGTGAGCGCGTACTCGACGCGCGGCGGTACCTCGGGGAAGGTCTGGCGCTCGACGATGCCCTCCTCCTCGAGCGCCCGCAGGCGCAGCGAGAGCGTGCGCGGGCTGATGCCTGCCAGTGAGCGTTCCAGCTCACAGAAGCGGGAGCGGCCCTCAGAGAGGTCGCGCACGAGCAGCAGCGTCCACTTGCTGCACACGATCTCTGCGGTCAGACAGACGGGGCATGTCTCGTCTACGGCCATCTAGACCTTTACTTTACCAAATGAAGTAGGGAGAGCGCCCCGGGCTGCGCCGTGCGAGGCGCCGGCTATTCGCCGCCTCTCCAGAGGAAATACCGCCACGCGGCCGCGGCGAGGCCGACTGCGAAGAAGCGTCCCGGGCCGCCGGTCCACACGAGAACTGCGGCGAGCGCCGCGACGAGAAGGACGCTTCCGGCCAGCCTGGACGCGGTCAAGCGAGCGTCCTACACGCTGAGCGGTGAGCCGGGGCGCGGCGCTGCCTCGCGACGTTCCTCCGCCTGGGCAACGTCCTCCATCGTGGTGCCTTCGCGACCGTCTGACTGCATCAGCAGCTTGAAGTCGTGCGGGCTGGAGGCGACGCGCATCGCGTCCTCGAAGGTCACGCGGCCGGCCTTGACGTGGCCGAACAGCGCCTGGTCGAAGGTCTGCATGCCGTAGTAGGCGCCGCTCGTGATGACCTCGACGAGTTTCCCCGTCTGGTCGGGGTCGAGGATCATGTCGCGGACGCGCCCGGTCATGCGCAGGATCTCGCAGACCGCGACGCGGCCTCCATCGGCGCCCGGGACGAGCCGCTGGGAGATCACGCCCTTGACCGTGCCGGCGATCATGCTGCGCGCCTGCTGGTGCTGGTGGGGCGGGAAGAAGTCGAGCATGCGGTTGATCGACTCGGTCGCGTCGACCGTGTGGATCGTCGAGAGCACGAGGTGGCCGGTCTCGGCCGCCGACAGGGCGGTCTGAACGGTCTCCTCGTCGCGCATCTCGCCGACCAGGATCACGTCGGGGTCCTGACGCAGGACGCGGCGCAGCGCGCGCTTGAACGAGGCGGTGTCCATGCCGACTTCGCGCTGGTTGATGGCCGAGCGCTTGTCGCTGTGCACGAACTCGATCGGGTCCTCGATCGTCACGATGTGCTTGCTCATCGTGTGGTTCATGTGGTCGATCATGGCGGCCAGGGTCGTGGACTTCCCCGAGCCGGTGGTGCCGGTGAGCAGCACGATCCCGCGCTCCTCTTCGGCCAGTTCGCGCACGACTTCCGGAAGCGAGAGCTCCTCGATCGTGCTGATCTTGTGAGGGATCGCGCGGCAGACCATGGAGGTCGTCTCGCGCTGCTGGAAGGCGTTGATGCGGAAGCGCGCCACGCCCTCGATTTCGTACGAGAAGTCGACCTCGTGCTCTTCGGCGTATTCGTCGAGCTTGTGGTCGTCGGAGAGCAGCTCGCGCAGGGCCTGATCGGTGTCCGCGCGCTCGAGCGCCGGCAGCGAATGGTCGAGCGTCAGCTCGCCGTGGACGCGATACAGCGGAGAGGAGCCAACCTTCAGGTGGAGATCGGAGCCCTCTTTCGCGACGAGCTCACGGAGCGCAGCCTTGACGTCGAACATGCTTGGCGCATCGGCAGCAGCCGCAGTGCGCTTGAGCGGCGGTCGCGGGCCTGGACTTTGCGGCCCCGACTGCCAAGATCGGGCGGTGACCGATTCCGGGGATCGAGTGGACGTGCTCCGCACCGAGCGTCTTGAGATCCGGCCCTGGCGGATGGCCGAGATCGATCGCTACTTCGACCTCTATCGCCGCCCGGAGATCACGCGTTGGCTCTCGTCAGAGCCGATGCGGGACCGCAGCGAGGCGGCCGAACGGCTCGAGCGTGGCCTGGCCCGGCTCGCCGAGACGCCGCGCTTCGGGTCGTGGGCGATCGTCGAGCGGGACACCGGCGTCGCGGCCGGCACCGTGCTCTTGAAGCCGCTGCCGAACGGCGACGGGGAGATCGAGATCGGCTGGCACCTGCATCCCGACAGCTGGGGCCGTGGTTACGCGACCGAGGCAGCCGGCGCCGTGCTGGCGCGTGGCTTCGCCCAGGCTCTGAGCGAGATCTGGGCGGTGACCGATCCCGCCAACGAGCGATCGATCGCCGTCTGCCGCCGGATCGGGCTGCGGCTGCTGGGCATCACCCGCCGCTGGTACGAGGAGCCGAGCACGATGTTCTGGGCAGGCGCGACACCCGGCCACGTTCCCTCGCTGTCCCCCGACGAACCCGGCGAGCAGTAGGCGAGCGACGGAGGACGCCGCCGGCGTGCCCGAGGCGTGCCTCAGGCCACGTCGCGAAGCTTCTGCGCCTCGGCGAGGGACTGCAGCTTCTTCAGCGACTGGTTCTCGATCTGGCGGATCCGCTCGCGCGTCACGTTGAACGTGCGGCCGACCTCGTCGAGCGTGCGGGGGTGCTCGCCGCCGAGCCCGTAGCGGAGCTCGAGCACGCGGCGTTCACGGTAGGAGAGGTTCTCGAGCGCCTCGCGCAGAGCCTCCTTGGTGAGGATCTCGGCGGCGCGCTCGTAGGGCGACTCGGCGCGCTCGTCGGCGATGAACTGGCCGAACTCCGACTCCTCCTCGTCGCCGACCGGCTTCTCGAGCGAGACGGGCGCCTGTGCGGAGCGCTTGATCGAGTCGACCTCCTCGGGGTCGATGCCGGTGACCTCGGCGATCTCGTCCGCCGTGGGCTCGCGGCCCAGCTCCGTGACGAGCTTGCGCTCGGCGCGGCCGATCTTGTTGAGCTTCTCGACGACGTGCACGGGGATGCGGATCGTGCGCGCCTTGTCGGCCAGCGCGCGGGCGATCGCCTGGCGGATCCACCAGGTCGCGTAGGTGGAGAACTTGAAGCCCTTGCGGTAGTCGAACTTCTCGGCCGCGCGAACGAGGCCGAGCGTGCCCTCCTGGATCAGGTCCAGGAAGGGAAGGCCCTGGTTGCGGTAGTTCTTGGCGATCGAGACCACGAGGCGGAGGTTCGACTCGACCATCTTCTGCTTGGCGTCGAGGTCGCCGCGCTCGATGCGCTTGGCGAGGTCCACCTCCTCCTGGGCGGTCAGCAGGCGCACCTTGCCGATGTCCTTCAGGAACAGCTGCAGCGAGTCGGTCGTCATGTCCGGCTTCAGGTCGAGCGCGGCTTTGGCTTTGCGCCGGCCGCGTTTGTCGGGCGCGCGCTCGACGTTCGCCGCAGCCGCGGTGGCCGGGTCGATGTCCTCGACGAGCTCGATCTCGGACTTCTCGAGGAATCCGTGGAGCTCTTCGACGTCAGCCTCGTCGAGGTCGAGCTCGGACACCGATTTCGAGATCTCCGCGTAGGAGAGAACTCCCACCTGCTGCCCCTTGGCGAGCAGGCCCTTGACCTCATCCAGCTCCTGAAGCTCGACTACTGACATGCGGTTTTCCATTTCTTCCGTCGATCGACTACCCGGGAGGGGGCTCGCGGGCCTTGTGTCTGTGGCTGATGTACGCGCTTCAGTCGACACTACGGCCGCAGCCCTGCCGACGTTACAGCCCTATCGGCTCACCGGGCTCCCATGCTAACGCGTCCGGACGAGAACGGACCGGTTAGCCATCGCCCGATCGCGCTTGCAACGGGAATCCCGCGGTGATGCCGACGCGCCCGCTCGAAGGCACCTCATTAAGCAATGATGTGGCCGTGAGCGAGCCTGGAGAGGGCAACGGGCAGAACCCTGAGGCCGGCACGGAGCGCCGGCCGAACCAACCCCATTCCGGCACGGAGCGCCGGCCGAACCAACCCCATTCCGGCACGGAGCGCCGGCCGAACCAACCCCAGACGAGCGCTGAGCGCGCGCCGAACCAGCCCGATCCGTCCCCGGACGCCGCCGGCGTGCTGGCCAACCTGCCGCGCACCCGGCCGCAGCGGGCGACCGCGCGCCGCACCGCGGCACGCAGCGCGGCCGCAGCCGAGCAGCCCTCCACGAACGGCAACGGCAGCGCCCCCCGCGCGGCTGCCCGCAAACCGGCTGCGAAGCGAACGGCCCCCGCCAAACCCAGCCGGGCCAAAGCACCCCGCGCGAAGCCCGCGCGCAAGCGCCAGGCCGAGGACGGGGTCCCCAGGCAGGGCTATGAGTCGGTCGAGGAGCGCGCCACCGGCCCTGTGCAGCCGCCCGGCGGGACCGAGCTGGTGGGCACGGCCGCCGAGATCGTCAGCGAGATCGCCAGGGCCGGCATCTCCGGCGGTGAGCGCGTGCTGCGCGACGTGCTCTCGCGGCTCGGCCGCTGAGCCGCGCCAGACGCCTTCCGGCGCAATTTGCGGAGGATTTGCGCGGTTTGCGCCGACGGCCGGGCGCCGCCGGACGGGATATGTATACTGCCGCCCACGCCGAGCTGCTGCGGCTCAGATCGCGGCAGACGGGGGACCCAATTGCGGACCGGAAGACAGGTCCGCTGGGGCGAATCGGTCCGCAAGGGCCGTAGCGCCGCTTGAAGTTCAGCCGCGCGAGCCCGTCAGCTCACCCCGTAGGCGTTGCGCCGTATGCATTCGCGTTACAAGACAGCTCGGGTCGTGCTGGCCCTCGCCGCGGGACTATCGCTCCCGGCGCTCAGCGCTGCCGCCGCGCTCGCCTCGACGGGCGGCGCGAGCGCGCCCAGCGCGGCGCCCACGACCGCGCCTTCCTCCGCGTCCTCGGCCGGCGTGCACCCGACCGGCATCGCGACCTGGTTCGGGCCGGGCTTCTACGGCCACAAGACGGCCTGCGGACAGACCCTGACACCCGCGGTCGTCGGCGTCGCCAACAGAACCCTTCCCTGCGGCACGCTGATCCGCGTCGCCTACCACGGGCACGCCATCACGGTGCCGGTGCTCGACCGCGGCCCCTACGCCAACCATGCCGACTGGGACCTCACCGCGGGCGCCGCGCGCGCCCTCGGCGTGACCGAAACGGTCCGCATCCACACTCGCGTCATCGGCGCCGCCCCCAACACCCCTTCGCTCGGCGCCCCGCCCGAACCGGCCGAAGCGCCCGCCGCCTCACCGGCCGGCGGCACCGCGGCAGCAGGCTGAGCGGCTTCCGGTAAGGGGGGGTCGGCCGGCGCTCCATGCCGGCCTCCGGGGGTCGGCCGGCGCTCCATGCCGGCCTCCGGGGGTCGGCCGGCGCTCCATGCCGGCCTCCGGGGGTCGGCCGGCGCTCCATGCCGGCCTCCGCTCGGCTTAGGGCCGCCCGGCCCGGCGCTCCGACGCGCGCGAGCGCGACGCGTACAGGTCGAGATCCGCGTGAGCCGCCAGGCCCGCGGCGTCGCGCCCGTCCTCCGGGCAGAGCGCGATCCCGACCGCGACCGGCCCTCCCTTGGCCTCGCCTCGCGGCGACTCGACGAGATCGCGCAGGCTCTCGGCGCCCGCCCTGTCCGCTCCCGGCGCGATCAGCCAATAGCGCCCGGGACCCTCGCGTGTGAGCGTGAGGCCGCGCCACTGCCCGAGACGCTCCTCGAGCGCGCGCGTCGCCGCCTCGGCGTCGAGGGCGGAGGCGGGCTCGAGCATCTCGATCAGCAGCACGGAGAACGGACGTCCGTGCTCCTCGAAGGCCGCCAGCTGGGCACCGATCGAGCCGATCCACGCCGCCGGCCCCTGTCGCGCGTCGCGCGCCGCGATCGACGGCGCGAACGGAGCGACTTGCTCGGGGACCGGCGCGGCGCGGCGCGGGTCCTCGTGTGCGGCACGCGGCTCCGGCGGCACCGGGCCGCGCCAGGGCTCGGGCGGCACCCCGCGACGCTCGTCGACGATCACGACCGGCTGCGCGGCCGCGCGTGCGCCGGTGGCCGGCTCCGCCACGGCGGCCACGTCTTCGGCGGGCGGGCGTTCCGCGCCGACCCCGTCGAGCTCGGCCGCGAGCAGCTCGGCGCACGCCGCAGCGATGCCATCGCCGTCGTCGAGCAGCCTGCGCGCCGCGCGAGTGTCCGAGCGCGCCCGCGGCGCAGCCTCGACAGCCGCCTCCCACAGCACCCGGCGCAGCGCCTCGGCGGCACGTGCCAGCTCGGCGCCGTCCGCCCCGGCGAGCCTCGCGAGCCGTCCCGGCTGCGCCTCGCCGCTGAGGACGCCGTCGATCAGTTCGGGTCCCTCGCTCGCGATCAGCGCGAGGTCGATGGCAGCGAGCCCGTCGGGACCAGCGCCTTCGATCATCGCGATCGCCCAGCGCTTGGCGAGCTCAGCCGGCGGCAAGACGGTCTCGTCGAGCAGCGGTTCGGCCGCCGGACGGCCATAGCCGCCCCCTCGACTGGCGCGATCGGGCATGCCCGTTGAATACCACCACAGGTGGACACGAGGCGCCCGGTGCGGGATAGCCTCCACCCCCCGTGCCCGGTGCTACACCGACATGACCGGGGTCTGGATCGCGGTCGCAGCGATCGCTGTGGCGCTCGCGCTGGCCGCGGCGCTGTGGCTGGCCCTTCGCTCCCAGCGCGCGCTGCCCGCCGAGATCTCGAACCTCTCCGACGAGACATCGGTCGACGCCGACACCGGCGCGGTGCGCTCGGTGCAGCGCGCTGAGGTGCTGATCGACCGCGACGCGCTCGAGGAGATCTGGACGCCGGTCCACCTGGAGCGCCTTGCGCGCACGTACTGGCGCTTTCTGACCAGGGTCACCCTGGGCCTGATCCGCGTCCGCTACAGCGATCGGGGCCGTTCGGTGGTACTGCTCGCCGAACCGTTCAGGCTGCTCACGTTCGAGCCGCCCGAGTATGAGATGGACGCGACCCGCGGGCTCGTGCGCTGGCGCATCGCGCGCGGCGTGCTCGTCGCCCGCAGGGGGCGTGACGGCGCGGGCTATCTCCAAATCGAGGTGCGGCGGCTGCCGGGCGGGGACGCCGGGCGCGGGCGCCTGGACGTCGAGGTCGCGGTCGTCAACTTCTACCCGGCGATCGCGTCGGGCATCAGCCTGCGCCTCTACAACGCCACGCAGTCGCGCATCCACGTGATCGTCACGTACGGCTTCCTGCGTTCGCTCGCCCGGCTGGACCTCGCCGAATCGCGGGTCGGGCGCTTCGACGCGGGCTGAGCTCAGGAGGGTCCGAGCGCGTCGGTGCCGCCCGGCAGCCTGACGACCGGCTCGTGCGGCTCGAGCCCGACCGTTGCGATCAGCCGGGCCAGGCCGAGGTAGTTGCCGATCACGAGCAGCAGCTCGACGAGCTGACGCTCGCCCAGGCGCGCACGCATCGCCGCGACCGGCTCCTCCCCGGCCGCCCCGTCGGCGACCACTTCGCGCGTGAAGGAGAGGATCGCCCGGTGCTCCTCGGCAAGCGCCTCATCCTCCTCGCGGCCGGCCTCGATGGCCGCGACCGCCTCCTCGCTCGCGCCGAAGGATTCGGCGATCGGGACGTGCTGCACCCACTCGTACTCCGAAGCGGACAGGCGCGCGACCTGCAGGATCGCCAGCTCGCGCAGCAGCGGGTCGAGCTCCAGGCGCCGCAGCAGCGCGTTGCTGTAGCGCAGCCACGGTTCGAACGCCGTGTCGGCGTGGGCGACGATCCGCAGCAGCGCCAGCGGCGTCTCGGCGATCACCTCCCGGATGGGCTCGGGGGCGCTGTCGGGGTCGCGGTAGGGGATGCGCGGCATCGGCGCCGCTAACCCTACGCCAGCGGCGAGCGCGGGCGTGCTCCCCCGGTCCGCTCAGCGATGTCAGAGCCCGCGTTGGCGAGCCGCAACCTCGACCCGCTCGCGCTTGGGCCGCGGGCGACCGCCGGGGAACGCCAGCCGCAGGATCGTGCGGTGGACCGTTCCGAGCTGGCGGTGCAGCGGGCCGGTGTTGTAGGGCAGCCCGTAGCGCCGGCAGATCTCGCGGACCCGGGGCGCGATCTCCGCGTAGCGGCTGGACGGCATGTCCGGGAACAGGTGGTGCTCGACCTGGAAGGAGAGGTTGCCGCTCAGCAGGTGGAACGCCGCGCTGCCGTCGATGTTCGCCGAGCCGAGCAGCTGACGGACGTACCAGCCGCCGCGCGTCTCCTCGGCGACCTCGCCCTCGCTGAACGTGTAGGTCTGGTCGGGGAAGTGGCCGCAGAAGATGATCGAGTGGGCCCAGACGTTGCGCACGATGTTGGCAACGAAGTCGGCCCAGAAGGTCGCCTTGAACGTCTCGCGCCGGCGCCCGGCAGGGGCGCTCGCAGCCGACAGCGCCGGGAACGCGACGTAGTCCTTGACGATCTGGCGGCGGGCCTTGACGCCGATCGCCTTCAGCTCGGCGAGCGCCTGTGCCTTGGACTTCTCGCCGGCCTGGATCGCGTCGGGGTTCATGTCGTGGAACGCGACGCCCCACTCGAAGAAGCCCATCAGCACAAGGTTGTAGAGCGGCTGCAGGAGGTAGACCGGGTGCCATTTCTGGTGGGGGTCGATCCGCATGATGTCGTAGCCGAGATCACGATCCTTGCCGCGGATGTTGGTGAAGGTGTGGTGCTCGAAGTTGTGCGAGTGCTTCCACGCGTCGGCGGGCGAGGCCGTGTCCCAGTCCCAGCTCTGGGAGTTGATGTCCGGGTCGTTCATCCAGTCCCACTGCCCGTGCATGATGTTGTGGCCCAGCTCCATGTTCTCGAGGATCTTGGCCAGCGAGAGCATCGTCGTCCCGGCCAGCCATGCCGGGCGCCGGCGCGAGAACAGCAGCGCCACGCGCGAGGCCAGCACGAGCCTGCGATGCAGGGCGATGGTGGAGCGGATGTAGCGCGCGTCGCGCTCGCCGAGGTCGGCGTAGACCTCGTCGTGGATCGCGTCGAACTCCCGCCCGAGCGACTCGATCTGCTCCGGCGTCAGGCGCGCGAGGGGGCTCTCGGCCTCGCCGTTCGCGACGGTGGCCGTGTTGGTTTCGAGCGTTGCTGACATTCGACTCTTTCCTTTTGGTTTGGGTTAGGGGGTCGTTCGGCGATCGGCGAGCAGCTCTCCTCCGAGCTGAACGCGCGCCTCAGAGGTCGATCTCGACGGGCCCCTCGGGGGCGTTGATGCACGTGCGCACGACCTCGCCGGCGGCGCCCGAGACAGCACCGGTGCGCAGGTCGCGGACCTGGCCGGAGCGCAGGCGCCCGACGCAGCTGTGGCAGATGCCCATGCGGCAGCCGAAGGGCATCGCGGCACCGGCGCGCTCACCGGCGAGAAGGATCGGCTCCGAGCCATCGCTGACGGCTTGCAGCCCGCTCTTGCACAGGGCGATGGTGCCGCCACACCCCCGGGCTGCACCTTCGATCAACGCATCGGGCTGGAAGTGCTCGTGATGCAGGCGAGCCGGATCGCCGTCCTGCTCCCACCGGTCTTTCAGCGCCGACAGGAGGCCCGACGGGCCGCACACGAAGGTCTCGCGCTCGCGCCAGTCAGGGCAAAGCCCGTCGAGCTCCTCCGGGCGGATGCGCCCTTCGGCGCCGCTGTGGCGCGCGGTCAGGCTGTACTCCGGCCGTCGGGCCGCCAGGCTTCGCAGCTCCTCCGCGAAGATCGCGGTCCGCGGGTAGCGGGCGGAGTGGATGTGCGCGATGTCGGGCAGCTCGCGCTCGCCCGCGAGACTGCGCAGCATGCTCGCGATCGGGGTCACGCCGCTCCCGGCGCTGATCAGGAGGAGCCTGCGCGGCAGCGGATCGGGCAGCACGAACGTGCCTTCGACGCCGCCGAGCCGGACGATCGTCCCGGGGCGCAGGCGCTTGCAGAGGTAGGGCGTCACGGTGCCCTCGTGCACGAGCTTCGGCGTGATCGTGATGCAGCCGTCCCGTCGCGCCTCCTCGGAGGTCAGCGAGTACGCGCGCCAGTGGAAGCGCCCGTCGACCTCGACGCCGAGCCGGATGTACTGACCCGCCACGTGCCCCGGCCATTCCCAGCCGGGCTTGATCGTGATCGTGACGGCCTCGTCGGTCTCCGCGTCCACGCGCTCGACGCGGCCACGGAGCTCGCGTGTCGACCACAGCGGGTTGATCAGCTCGATGTAGTCGTCGGGCAGCAGCGGCGAGGTGAAGGACTGCGCCAGCGCGAGCGCGCGGCGCCCGAGCCTCGGTACCTGCGGTGTGGCTCCCCGTTCAGCCATCGTCGTGCGTCGGCTCCTGTCTCATCACCCAAATCGATGTTACCTCGTTTGAGGTCTCATCAAACATGGTAACGTTCTCTCGAGCGAGATGGGTGTGACACCGGACACTCAGGGGGAGGCCCCAACGGCCGCCGGCGAGGCCGCGGCCGCGGAGCGACCCGGCGCGCGGGGGTCCCTCCCCCACGACATGACGATCGAGCAGCTCGCCGCCGAGGTGGGCATGTCGGTCCGCAACATCCGCAACCACCACTCGCGTGGCCTGCTGGCGCCGCCGGAGGTGCGCGCACGGGTCGGCTACTACAGCGCCGAGCACGCCGCGCGTCTGCGGCTGATCCAGGACCTCCAGGCCGACGGCTTCAACCTCGCCGCGATCGAGCGGCTGCTGAGCGGCTCGGAGAGCCTCGCGAGCCGGCTGATCGGCCTGCGGGCAGCCGTGACGGCGCCGTTCGACCCGGAGCAGTCGGAGGTCGTGACCCGCGAGGAACTCGAGCAGCGCTTCGGCCACGCGAGCCCGAAGGACCTCGAGCGGGTGCGGCGGCTGCGCGTGCTGGTGCCGCTCGGCGACGATCGCTTCGAAGTCACCAGCCCCTCGCTGCTCGACGCTGCGGAGCAGGTGATGGCGCTCGGCGTGCCGCTGCGCACGACGCTCGAGGTGATCGAGCGGGTCGGCCGTGACTGTGACTCTGTCGCCCGAGCCTTCGTGAAGCTGTTCCTGAAGGAGCTGTGGGAGCCGTTCGAGCGCGACGGTCAGCCGCCGGAGCGCTGGGACGAGCTGATCGGAGCGGTCGACACCCTGCGCCCGGTCGCTTCCGAGGCGCTGCTGGCGATGTTCAAGCTGCGCATGACTAGCCAGCTCGAGGACGCCTTCGGCAAAGTCGTCGAGCACCAGGCAAAGAAGGGCTGAACGGGATCGCGGGTGGCGCCGCCGCCCTCTCGGAACGTCGGGCACGGGCCCCTTCGGGCCCTCTCTAGAAGCGCTCGCCGCCGACCGCGCGCAGCTTCGAGCGGTCGTGCGTGGCCATGATCCGGCGCACCGTGCCCGACCTCGTCCGCGTGACCAGAGATTCGGTCGTCGCGCCGCCCGCGCTCGGGTAGCGCACGCCCTGCAGGACGTCGCCGTCGGTGATGCCGGTGGCCGAGAAGAACACGTCCTCGCCGGCCACGAGGTCGTCGCGGTCGAGCACGCGGTCGAGGTCGTAGCCCAGCTCCAGCGCGGCGTTGCGCTCCTCCTCGTCGCGCGGCCAGAGGCGGCCGAGCAGCTGCCCGCCCACGCACTTCACCGCGGCGGCGGAGATCACGCCCTCCGGGGTGCCGCCGATTCCCCACAGCAGATCCACGCGCGAGCGCTCGGTGACGGCCAGCAGGGCGGCTGAGACGTCGCCGTGCGCGATCAGCCGCACCCGCGCGCCCGCCTCGCGGATCGCCGCGATCCCCTGCTCGTGGCGCGGGCGATCGAGGACGACCACCATCACGTCGCTGACCGGACGCCCCGTGCGCTCGGCGATCAGCCTGACCGTGTCGCCGAGCGGGCGGTCCAGGTCGAGCAGGTCGGCGACCTCCGGCGCGCCGGCCATCTTCTCCATGTAGACGATCGGCCCCGGGTTGAACATCGTGCCGCGCGCCGACAGCGCGATCACCGCCAGCGCGCTCGGCATCCCGTGCGCGGCGAGCGTGGTGCCCTCGAGCGGATCGACGGCGATGTCGACCGCCGGCGGCGAGCCGTCGCCGATCTGCTCGCCGTTGTAGAGCATCGGCGCCTCGTCCTTCTCGCCCTCGCCGATCACGACGACGCCGTCCATCGAGACCGACTGCAGCATGTAGCGCATGCCGTCCACCGCCGCCTGGTCCGCGGCCTCCTTCTCGCCGCGGCCGACGAGCGGCGCCGCCGCGAGGGCCGCCGCCTCGGTCACGCGCACGAGCTCGAGCGCGAGGTTCCGGTCCGGGAGCTGCGTGGTTCCGTCGCCGTTCACCGCGCGGGAAACCTATACCAGCGCCGCTGCCACTACGATCGTGGCGTGAGCGATCCGGACCTCACCCTGCGGGCGCACCTGCCGCCGGCTGACGGACCGTCGATCGAGCAGATGCTGGGCGCGGCGCGCGAGCAGCGCGTGGCGGACCGGCTCGCAGAAGGCGACGCCACCCTGTGGGCGCCTCCCGGCACGCCTGAGGTCGCCAATCGCCTCGGATGGCTGACGATCGCGCAGCGCATGCTCGACGAGCTGCTCGAAATCGAACGCGTCGCCGACGGCGTGCGAAGCGACGGCATCACCGACGTCGTCCTGCTCGGCATGGGCGGCTCCTCGCTGGCACCCGAGGTGTTCAGGCGCACCTTCCCGGCCGCGGCCGGCCTGCGTCTGCACGTCCTCGATTCGACCGATCCGGCGTGGATCTCCGCCGTGCAGGCTGCGGTCGACCCCGCGCGGACGCTGTTCGTCGTCTCCTCGAAGTCGGGCGGGACGATCGAGCCGTTGTCGCTGTTCGCCCACTTCCACTCATTGCAGCCGGACTCCTCGCACTTCATCGCGATCACCGATCCCGGGTCGGGCCTCGCCGAGCTGGCGGTGCAGAACGGCTTCCGCCACGTCTTCTACGGCGATCCGGACATCGGCGGGCGCTACAGCGCCCTGTCGCCCTTCGGCATCGTCCCCGCGACGCTGATGGGCGCCGACACGGCGGCGCTGCTGCGCCGCGCGCCGCTGGCCTGGCAGGCCGGCGCGCCCGAGGCGGGCGAGCTCCCCGGGGCCGTGTGGCTGGGGGCCGTGCTCGCCGCCCTCGCGCGCTCCGGGCGCGACAAGCTGACGTTCGCGATCGCGCCCTCGCTGCCGGGCCTGGGCCTGTGGCTCGAGCAGCTCGTGGCCGAGTCCACGGGGAAGGAGGGAACCGGCATCCTGCCCGTCGCCGAGGAGCCGCTCGGGGAGCCGGGCGTCTACGGCGACGACCGCGTGTTCGCGCACCTGCCCGACCCCTCCGCGCCGGACGCGGCCGCCGAGCAGGCGCTGGCCGCCCTCGCCGCGGCCGGGCACCCGGTGATCACGATCCCGACGGCCGGCCCCGACGACCTCGGGCGCGTCTTCATGCTGGCCGAGATCGCCGTCGCCGTCGCCGGATGGGGCCTTCGCATCAACCCGTTCGACCAGCCGAACGTGCAGCAGGCAAAGGACGCGACCAACCGTGTGCTGAAGGGCTTCGAGCAGAGCGGCGAGCTGCCGGACGTTCCCGCCGCCGGCGAGGCCGAGCTGCGCGAGCTGCTGCTCGGCGCCGCGCCGCCGGATTACGTGGCGATCATGGGCTACCTCCGCTCCGCGGAGGACTTCGATGCCGCGATGGCGAGAGTTCCGCGAGACCGTGCGCGCAGCGACGCGCGCGACGACGACCTTCGGCTACGGCCCGCGCTTCCTGCACTCGACCGGGCAGTTCCACAAGGGCGGCCCGAAGGTGGGGCGCTTCCTTCAGCTGCTGCACGACGGCTCGGAGGATGTCGAGATCCCCGGCCGGCCTTTCACCTTCCGCACGCTCGAGCAGGCGCAGGCGATCGGCGACATCGAAACGCTGCGCGAGCTCGGCCTGCCCGCCCAACGGGTGCGGCTCGAGGGCGCGGACTCCGTGGGCGCCCTGCGCGCCCTGACGGCAACCATCAAGGGGTGGACATGACACAGATCGGCTTCGTCGGACTGGGGAAGATGGGCGGCGGCATGGTGCACCGCATCAGACGCGATTCCGATCACGAGGTCGTCGCGTTCGACTTTGAGGAGAAGGCGGTCAAGCAGGCGGTCAAATATGGCGCCGGCGGCGCCGGCTCGCTGCGGGAGCTCGTGAAGAAGCTCGAGCCGCCGCGGATGGTCTGGATCATGGTGCCGGCCGGCGCGCCGACGCAGGAAACGGTCGACAAGCTCGCCAAGCTGCTGGACCGGGGCGACGCGATCATCGACGGCGGCAACTCGAAGTGGACCGACGACAAGCGCCGTTCCGCCGAACTCAAAAAAGCGGGCATCGACTACGTCGACGTCGGCGTCTCCGGCGGCGTGTGGGGACTCGAAGTGGGCTACTGCATGATGGTCGGCGGGCCCAAAGGGGCGGTCAAACGGCTCGCCCCGATCCTCGACGTGCTCGCGCCGCCGACGAACGAGCAGAGCCGCGCCGCGATCGGCGATCGCGGCTGGATGCACTTTGGCCCGACCGGCGCGGGGCACTACGTGAAGATGGTGCACAACGGCGTCGAGTACGGCCTGATGCAGGCCTACGCCGAGGGCTTCGACATCTTCGACCACAGCGAGTACGAGCTCGACAACGCGAAGATCGCCCACCTCTGGGGCCAGGGCTCGGTCGTCCGCTCCTGGCTGTGCGAACTGGCCGCGCGCGCCTTCGAACTGGACGGGAACGACCTCGAAGCGATCGAGGGCTGGACGGCCGACTCCGGCGAGGGGCGCTGGACCATCCAGGACGCCACCGATCACGACGTCCCGACGCCGGTCATCACCGCCTCGCTCTACGCGCGCTTGCGCTCCCGCGGCAACGGCGACTTCGCCGACCGCGTCCTGGCCGCGCTGCGCAACCAGTTCGGCGGGCATGCGGTGGTTGCCGCGCCCAAGGGGTCAGCCGCGAACGGCGCCGCGGTCGCCAAACCCGCCAAACCCACCAAAGCCGCCAAAGCCAAACGCCGAGCGCGCAAAGGCAGCAAGGCAGCCGGGGGCCGCTGATGGCGGTGGCGGCGGGACGGCCGACCGAGCGGGCCCACCCCGAGAACCCGCTCACGGCCGGCCTGGAGCGCCAGCCGGTCCCGCCGACCTCGCTCGTCATCTTCGGCGCGACCGGCGACCTCGCCCGGCGCAAACTGCTGCCGGCCCTCTACAACCTCGCCCACGACGGCGCGCTTCCGGAGCGCTTCTATCTCGTCGGCGTCGCGCGCAAAGAAAAAGCGCACGAGGACTACCGCAAGGAGTGCGAAGAAGCGATCAACCGCTTCTCGCGGCGGAAGCCCGACCCCGAGGTGCTCAAGGGGCTGCTCGAGAACGTCCGCTACGTGCCGGGCACGTTCGACGACGATTCGGCCTACACGGTGCTGGGGGCTCAACTGGACGAATTCGAGAAGGAAGCGGGCGAGCCGCTGAACCGCGCCTTCTACCTCTCGACCGCGCCCGCGTTCTTCCCGGTGATCGTCGGCAAGCTCGGCGAGAGCAAGCTCTGCCAGCACGAGGACGCGCAGGTGCGCTGCATCATCGAGAAGCCGTTCGGGACCTCGCTCGAAGAGGCGCGCGAGCTGAACCGCGAGGTGCTCGCCGTCTTCGAAGAGACGCAGATCTACCGCATCGACCACTACCTGGGCAAGGAGACGGTCCAGAACCTGCTCGCCTTCCGCTTCGCCAACGGGATGTTCGAGCCGCTCTGGAACCGCAACTACATCGACTACGTCCAGATCACCGCGGCCGAGGACATCGGCATCGGGACGCGCGCCGACTACTACGACGCGGCCGGCGCGCTGCGCGACCTGATCCAGAACCACATGATGCAGCTGCTGTGCCAGGTCGCGATGGAGCCCCCGGTCAACTTCACCGCCGAAGAAGTCCGCAACGAGAAGGTCAAGGTGCTCGAGGCGATCCCCGAGCCCAAGCCGCAGGACATCGTCGAGATGGCCGTCCGCGCCCAGTACGGGCCGGGCCACGCCGGCGGCGAGGACGTCGCCGGCTACCTCGAAGAGGAGGGCGTTCCCGCGGACTCGAACACCGAGACCTACGCCGCGATCCGCCTGGAGGTGGACAACTGGCGCTGGGCCGGGGTGCCGTTCTATCTGCGCACGGGCAAGCGCCTGGCGCGGAAGGTCACCGAGATCGCCGTGACGCTGAAGCCGGTCCCGCATCTCGCCTTCAGCCAGGACGGCTCGCTCGGCGTGCAGCCGAATCAGCTCGTGCTCACCGTCCAGCCGAACGAGGGCGTCTCGCTGCGCCTCGGCGCCAAGATCCCCGGCACCCGCATGATCATCCGCCCCGTCAACATGGAGTTCCTCTACGGGACCTCGTTCCTGTCCCAGTCCCCTGAGGCCTACGAGCGTCTGATCACCGACGCGATGCGCGGCGATCCGACGCTGTTCACGCGCAACGACGAGGTCGAGGCGCAGTGGCGGATCTGCGATCCGATCGTGAAAGCGTGGGAAGCGACGCCGGGCCCGCTGCCGCAGTACGAGTCGGGCTCGCAGGGCCCGGCCGAGGCCGAGTCGCTGCTGCGCGAGGGCGATCAGCTGGCGCGCGATCTGATGGCGCGCACAGACGCGGTCTGGGCCGAGCACGGCACGACACCGGACGCGATCGAAGCGGCGCTGCGCCAGCTGCTGATCGAAGCCCACGCCGAACGCCAGGAGGTCGTGCCGGCGCGGGTGCTCAACATGATCGCGTTCGTCGACCGCGACTGGACGGGCGAGATCGCCAACCGCATGCGGGGCGTCGGTCGCTACCACGCCTCGCGCCTGGTCGTGCTCGCCTACGAGCCCAAACGCGAGCGCCTCGACGCGCGCGTCACGGTCTCGACGGACGATCCCGCAGCACCCGGCGAACTGGCACTGCTGCGGGAGACCGTGGTGGTGGAACTCGGTGACAGGCATCTCGATGATCTCCTCACGATCGCCGACCCGCTGGTCGTCACCGACCTACCGACACTGCTGTGGTCGCCGCACGGCCATCACGAGATCATCGACGGGCTGCTCCCCCTCGCCCAGGCGGTGCTGCTCGACTCCGTCCAGGAGCCCGACTACGTGGAGGCGCTGGAGCGCGCCGCCGCGCTCAGCGAGCGCGCTTACGTGGTCGACCTCGCCTGGCTGCGCTCGACGCCGTGGCGCGAGCGTGTGGCGGCGATGTTCGACCCGCCGTGGCTCCGTCCCGAGCTGCAGCTGCTGTCCGCGATCACCGTCCGCCATCACCCGGCCTCGACGGCCGCCGGCGCGCTGCTCGTCGGCTGGCTCTCCTCGCGCCTGGACTGGGGCGCCGCGCGGCTCCTCTCGGCACACAACGGGGAGCTGGCCGGGCGGGCACATGCGAGCCGCCAGGACGTCGAGCTCCGCCTCCAGGTCGCGCCCGAGCTGCAGGTCCCCGGCCTGCAGGGCCTGACCGTCGAGACGGCGGCGGGCCACCGGCTGCGACTCGACCGCGGCCCCGGCGGCCTGCGGGCGCGCTTCTCGGGCCCGCGGGAGCCAGATCGCGAGTGGACGATCCCGGGCGCCTCGCGTGGCGAGACCGGCGTCCTCGGCGAGGGCATCCGCCAAGCGCTGCTACGCGACCCGACCTACCTGCCCGCCGTCGGCGCCGCGCGGGCAATGCTCCCGTGACGCGCCTGACCACGTGCCCGGACGCCGAGAGCGCCGCGGAGCGCGCCGCGGCGCACATCGAGCGCACGCTGGCACAGGCGCGCGAGCAGCGGGGTGTCGCGCATCTTGCGCTCAGCGGCGGCACGACGCCCGGCCGCACCTACGAGATCTTGGGCGCTGCGCGCGCGGTATCCGACGGAGTGCATGTGTGGTTCGCCGATGAGCGCTGCGTCGCTCCCGACGACGAGGAAAGCAACTACCGCCTCGCGCGCGAGACGCTGCTCGACCCCGCGGGCATCCCGAGCCCGCAGGTCCATCGCATGCCCGGCGAGCTGGGACCCGACGTCGGCGCGGAGAGCTACGAGCTGGAGCTGCTCGCGACGCTCGGCGAGCGCCCGACGCCGCCGGTGCTGGACCTCGTCGTGCTCGGGATCGGGCCCGACGGCCACGTTGCCTCGCTGTTCCCCGGGGCGCCCACGCTCGACGCCGGGGACGGTGCGATCTGCCACGGCGTCAGCGACTCGCCGAAGCCGCCGCCGCAGCGGATCACGCTCAGCCTCGCCGTCCTGCATGCAGCGCGCGGCTGCCTGGTGCTCGCCACGGGCGCGAGCAAGGCGGACGCCGTCGACGCGATGCTGGGCGCTCCGTCGCGGCACGTGCCGGCGAGCCTGCTGCGCCGCGAGCGCCTGACCGTGATCGTCGACGACGCCGCGGCGCCCTCGGGACCGCTGCCGTGAGCCACGCCGCAGGCGGTACTCGTCCGTCACGCCGAGACCGAGTGGACGCTGACCGGGCAGCACACCGGGCACACGGACATCCCCCTCACCGACCGCGGCCGCGAGGCCGCCCGGGAGCTTGCGCGCCCGCTCTCGGCATGGAGCTTCGCGCGCGTGCTGTGCAGCCCGCTGCGGCGGGCGGTCGAAACCTGCAGCCTCTGTGGCCTCGGTGAGCGCGCCGAGCGCGACGAGCTGCTGCGGGAGTGGGACTACGGCGACTACGAGGGCCTTACGAGTGCCGAGATCGACCGGCAGCGGCCCGGCTGGAGCCTGTGGCGCGACGGCTGCCCGGGCGGGGAGCAGCCGGCTGACGTCGGCGCGCGCGCCGACCGCGTGGTGGCGGAGCTGCTCGCAGGGCCGGGACCCGTGGCGGTGTTCTCGCACGGGCATTTCCTGCGCGTGCTCGGCGCGCGCTGGATCGAGCTGGCGCCCGCCGGCGGGGCGCGTCTCGGGCTCTCGCCGGGCTCGCTCTCGCTGCTCGGCTCCGAGCACGAGGCGCGCATCCTCGCCGCCTGGAACGTCGTCCCGGCTTGAGCCGCGGAGAAGTTGCCGGGCTGTGAAGCGTGACGCCGCTCACGGTCCGGCGAGGCCGACCCCGCTACAGTGACGCGCAGCCTCCGATGGCGGTGCGCGCGGCCCCGACCCATCCCCTCACCTCTGACGCCGAGTCGGTGCTCGCAGCGCTGGACCACGCGCGCGAGCGCACGCTCGGGCTCGTCGCCCACCTGCCGGACGAGCGGCTGGAGGCGCAGCTGTCGCCCATCATGAGCCCGCTCGCGTGGGACCTCGCGCACATCGCCGCCTACGAGGACCTCTGGATCTGCCATCGCCATGGCGGCGAGGAGCTGCTGCGCGCCGATCTCGCCGCGGTCTACGACGCGTTCGAGACGCCCCGCGCCGTGCGCGGCGAAGCGGAGCTCCTGGACGCGGCGTCGGCCCGCGAGTACCTCGCCGCCGTACGCGCGCGCAGCGCGGCCGTGATCGAGCGCGCCGGCGCCGGCGACGGCGTGATCTGCGAGATGGTCGTGCGCCACGAGCTGCAGCACGGAGAGACGATGCTCCAGACGATCGCGCTGGCGGGCCTGCTCGAGAACCGATCGGGGCCGGCCGACGCTTCATACAGACCTCAGCGGGAGCCGCTCGAGGCGCTCGGCGGCGAGGATGGCTGGATCGAGCTGCCGCCCGGGCGCTTCGAGATGGGCGCCAGCCACGAGGGCTTCTCCTACGACAACGAGCGCCCGCGCCACGAGGTCGAGCTCGCCGGGTTCGCGATCGCCCGCCGGCCGGTCACGAACGCCACCTGGCTCACGTTCGCCGAGGGCGGCGGCTACGTCCGCCGCGAGTGGTGGTCCGACGAGGGCTGGGCGTGGAAGGAGGAGTACGACATCGGCGTCCATCCCGCCGTGGCGGCGGGTGTTCTGGAGGCCCCCGTCTGCCACGTGAGCTGGTTCGAGGCCGACGCCTTCGCTCGCGCGCACGGCGCGCGACTCCCCACAGAGCACGAGTGGGAGCGGGCGGCGACCTGGAAGCAGCGGCCGGCGGGCGTCGGCTCGGTCTGGGAGTGGACCGCCTCCAACTTCCTCCCCTACCCCGGGTTCTCGGCCCATCCCTACCGCGAGTACTCGGAGGTCTTCTTCGGCGAGCGCTACCGCGTGCTGCGCGGGGGGTCGTGGGCGACAGACCCACGCGTCGCCACCGCCACCTTCCGCAACTGGGACCTGCCCGAGCGGCGCCAGATCTTCGCCGGCCTGCGGCTGGCCCGGGACGGTGAGCGCTGATGGCGTGGTCTCCCCCATGGTCCGCGCCCGCCGCGCGCAGACAGCCGATCACGATCGACTCGCATCTCGACGGCTCCTCCGAGCGCTCGCTCGCAGACGACGTGCTCGACGGGCTCACGCGTCCGTTCAAGGAGCTGCCGCCCGAAGCACTTCTACGACGCTCGCGGCGCCGAGCTGTTCGACCGCATCTGCGAGCTGCCCGAGTACTACCCGACGCGCGCCGAGCGCGCGATCCTGGAGCGCTCCGCGGACGAGATCGCCGCCATCACGGGCGCGGTCGAGCTGGTCGAGCTGGGGTCGGGAACCGCGGCCAAGACGCGCGTGCTGCTCGACGCGCTCTACAGCGCCGGCACGCTGCGCCGCTACGTGCCCCTCGACGTGACCGAGTCGATGGTGCGCGACTGCGCGCGCGAGCTGACGGCCGAGTACCCGGGCCTGCGCGTTCACGGCGTCATCGGCGACTTCGAGCGCCACCTCGGCCTGGTGCCGCCCGCCGAGGGTCCTCGGATCGTGGCGTTCCTCGGCGGCACGATCGGGAACTTCCCGCCGGGCAGCCGCCGTCGCTTCCTGCGCCAGATCTCCCGGCTTCTCGGACCGGACGACTACCTGCTGATGGGCACCGACCTCGTCAAGGACCCCGACGTGCTCGAGGCGGCCTACGACGACGCCGAAGGTGTCACCGCCGAGTTCAACCGCAACGTCCTGCTGGTGCTCAACCGCGAGCTCGACGCCGACTTCGACCCCGATGACTTCGAGCACGTCGCGCTGTTCGACCGCGAGCACGAGTGGATCGAGATGCGCCTGCGCGCGCGGCGCGAGGTCTCGGCGCGGATCCGGCGGCTGGACATGGACGTCCGCTTCGACGCCGGCGAGGAGCTGCGCACCGAGATCAGCGCCAAGTTCACGCCCGAGCGCCTGCAGGGAGACCTCGCCGCCGCCGGCCTCGAGCTCGCGCACTGGATGACCGACCCGGACGGCCTGTTCGCCCTCACGCTCTCTCGCGTTCCAGCCGTGTAGGCTGGCGCCCCGATGGAGATCGAGGGCGCGGCAGCGATCGTCGTGGGCGGAGCCTCCGGGCTCGGCGAGGCCACCGTCCGTGCGCTGGCAGCGCGCGGCGCGACCGTCACGATCGCCGACGTCAACGCCGAGAAGGGACAGGCTCTCGGCGAAGAGCTCGAGGCCGACTTCGTCGCCTGCGACGTGCGCGAGGAGTCCCAGGTGGAGGAGGCGGTCGCCCGTGCCAGGAAGGACGGCGGGCTGCGCATCGCGGTCTGCTGCGCCGGGACGGGCTGGGCGCAGAAGGTCGCGGGCTCGAAGGGCCCGCACCCGCTGCTGCCCTTCGAGACGATCATCCAGATCAACCTGATCGGGACCTTCAACGCCCTGCGCTTCGCCGCCAGCGCGATGATCGGCAACGAGCCCGATGCAGACGGCGAACGCGGGGTGTGCGTGAACACCGCATCGATCGCGGCTTTCGACGGCCAGGTCGGCCAGATCGCCTACTCGGCTTCGAAGGGGGGCGTCGTCGGGATGACGCTTCCCGCCGCTCGCGATCTGAGCCAGTACGGCATCCGCGTCAACACGATCGCCCCCGGGCTGTTCGACACGCCGCTGCTGGCGGCGCTGCCCGAGGAAGCGCGCGCGGCGCTCGGGGCCGGGGTGCCCTTCCCCCGGCGGCTGGGGATGCCGGCCGAGTACGCGCAGCTGGCCTGCCAGATCGTCGAGAACCGGATGCTCAACGGCGAGACGATCCGACTCGACGGCGCGCTGCGGATGCCGCCGCGCTGAGATGATCGTCAGCCGGTCCTTCGAGCACGCCTCGGAGCTGCTCGCCTAGGTCGCGGCCGTAAGCTCCGTCGAGATGGCGGGGGCGTTCACCAGCGTCTGCAACACCACGCAGTAACGCTCCGTGAGCCTCTCGAGCGTCGCGAGCTGCTCCTCGTCGGCGTCGGCGTCGAGCACGAAGCTCAGCCTGATCGCCGCGAACCCGACCGGGGCGTCACGATCGACCCCCAGCGTCCCCCGGAAGTCGAGATCGCCGTCGGCCCGCACCGTGCCCGAGCGCAGCTCGATCCCCAGAGACGTCGCGACCGCCTGCAGCGTCACGCCGGCGCACGCAGCCAGCGCCTCGAGCAGCATGTCGCCCGAGCAGAGCTGCGAGCCGTCACCGCCGCTCGCCGGGTGCAGGCCGGCCTCGGCGAGCGCGCGGCCCGTCTGCACCGAGCAGCTGACTCCCTCGCCGAGCGTTCCCGTGGCGCTCAGCGTCACGAGCGCGGCCGCGGGCTCCTGGCGATAGCGCTCCTTGAGCGGCCCCTGCAGCTCCTTCAGCTCGGCCTGATCCACAGCGCGATCCCTAGCTCAGGCGTTCGACCAGCATCGCCATGCCCATCCCGCCGGCGACGCACATCGACTCGATGCCGTAAGTGCCGTCGAGCGTCTCCAGGTCGTTGATGAGCGTGGTCATGATGCGCGCGCCCGTCATGCCGAACGGGTGGCCGAGCGCGATCGCGCCGCCGAACGGGTTCAGCTTCTCGTCGTCGATCCCGAGGTCTTCCTTGCACGGCACGATCTGCGCCGCGAACGCCTCGTTGATCTCCACGACGTCGATGTCGTCCATCGTCATTTTCGTCTGGGCGAGCAGTTTCTCGATCGCCGGGATCGGGCCGAGGCCCATGATCTCCGGGCGGATCGCCGGCGACGGTCGAGGCGATGATGCGCACTTTCGGCGTCAGCCCCAGCTCCTTCGCGCGTTCCTCGCTCATCACGAGCAGCGCGGCCGCGCCGTCGTTGAGCGGGCAGGCGTTGCCGGCCGTGACCGTGCCCTCGGGCCTGAACGCCGGCGGCAGCTGCGAGAGCTTCTCGTAAGTGGTCCCGGGCCGCGGGCCGTCGTCCTTCGTCACGAACTGCCTCGGGCACCTCGATCTCGTTGCCCTCCTTGTCGGTGACCGTGTGCGCCGGCGCCGTCACACCGACGATCTCTTTGTCGAAGTGGCCCGGACTCCTGTGCGTCCACCGCGCGGTTCTGGGAGGTCACCGCCCACTCGTCCTGCGCCTCGCGGCTGACCTTGCAGCGGTCGGCGACGTTCTCGGCGGTGAGGCCCATCGGGATGTAGACGTTGTAGAGCGAGTTCTCGGAGCCGTCGAGCTGGGGGTGGAACTGGAAATCGGCGCCTTTGCCCGCGCGCGAGACGGCCTCGACCCCGGCCGCGATGTAGGTGTCGCCCTCGCCGGCCTTGATCGCGTGGAAGGCCATCCGCGTGGTCTGCAGCGAGGAGGCGCAGAAGCGGTTGACGGTCGTGCCGGGGACGTGGTGGTCGATCCCCGACAGCAGCGTCGCGTTGCGGCCGATGTTGTAGCCCGACTCGCCCTCGGCGAAGCCGCAGCCCATCATCACGTCCACGATCGAGCCCGTCTCGACCTGCGGGTTGCGCTCGATCAGCGCCTTCAGCGGCACCGCCGCCAGGTCGTCCGCGCGAACCGATTTCAGAGAGCCCTTGACAGCCCTGCCGATGGGCGTGCGAACGGCGTCGACGATCACTGCTTCGGGCATCTTTGAATCGATCTCCTTGGTCGGTGGACGCGCGGCGGGGCGTCAGGATCCCGCGCGGGGCTTGATCCTAGAAGATCGGACCCGAACACGCGTTTGGGGGTACGTCCCAGTCGGGGCGGCGCAGATGCTCGATCTCGCGCTGGACGTCCGCCTCCGTAACGGGCCGCCGCACGTGCACGTCCCACGCGTTCAGCAGCAAGCCGATCCCCCAGGCGCCGCTCAGCCATGCGGGCCACGGGTAGCCGGCGCCCGTCGTCGCCCAGATCGCCCACCGGCGCATGCGCCGGATCAGAGATCGAGGCGCGAGACGCCGAGCTCGTCGAAGCCGACGTGATGGGCCAGCTCGTGGCGGACCGTCCGCGTGACCTGGTCGCGCAGCAGATCGCCGTCGTGGCCGAAGTCGCGGCGCAGGGTGTCGCGGAAGATCACGATCCGGTCGTGGACGTCGTCGCGCGCGACGGTCCCGCCCTGGTAGAGGCCGTAGGCCCCCGCGCGCCGGCCGCCGTCGGAGATCACGACCGCGACGTGCGCGAGCGCGTTGCGCAGCAGGTCGGGAAGATCGTCCAGCGCCTCTCGTACCAGCTCCTCGAAGTCGCCGTCGTCGAGCGGGTCGAGGTCGAGGAACTCGCTTTCGTCGGGTTCGACCGCGAGGCCCTCCCGCGCCAGGCGCTCGGAGTGGCGGACGATCTCTTCGAACTCGGTCTCCGACTCGGGGTCACGCCAGTCGGCCATCCTGACCGCCACGAACGCGATCGCGCCCATCAGCACGGCGGCGACGATCACGCCGAGGGCCACGTCCTCGAGCGCCCGCACCGCGCCGATCGAGCTGAAGCCCTGGCCGACGACGAGCACGACGAGGCCGAGCGACATCGCGATCAGCGCGGCCGCGCCGACGCGGCGGATCGATCCGTGGGGCGCTGGGTCGCTGGGGCGCCTCATCTCGCTTCTCTCCTACTTGAGCGTGCGGGCGATGACCACCCGCTGGATCTCGTTCGTGCCCTCGTAGATCTGGGTGATCTTCGCGTCGCGCATCATGCGCTCGACCGGGTACTCCTTGACGTAGCCGTAACCGCCGAGCACCTGCACCGCCTCGATCGTCACGGCCATCGCGGTGTCCGAGCAGAACAGCTTCGCCATCGACGAGTACTTCGCTGCGTCAGGATGGCCCTGGTCGGCCATCGCGCACGCCTTGTAGAGCAGCTCGCGCGCCGCCGCGACACGGGTCTCCATGTCGGCGAGCTTGAACTGGATGCCCTGGAACTCGTTGATCGCCCGGCCGAACTGCCTGCGCTCGCGGGCGTAGGCGACGGCGTAGTCCGTGGCGCCCTGGGCGATCCCGACGGCCTGCGCGGCGGCGCCGAGGCGTGTGCGCTCGAGCGTCGAGAGCGCCACCGACAGGCCCCTGCCTGACCTCGCCGATCACGTTCTCCTGCGGTACGCGCACCCCCTCGAAGATCGGCTGCCCGGTCGGCGAGGCGCGGATGCCGAGCTTGTGCTCGAGCTTGCCGACGCTGAAGCCGGGCCGGTCGGCCTCGACGACGAACGCGGTCATGCGCCGGTTCTCGCGGTCGGTGACCGCGAAGACGACGTAGAAGTCGGCGACGCCGAGGTTGGAGATCCAGTTCTTGGTGCCGTCGATGACCCATTCGTCGCCGTCGAGCACGGCGCTCGTCTGCATGCCCGCCGGGTCGGAGCCGGCCTCGGGCTCGGAGAGCGCGAACGCCGGCGACCACTCGCCGGTCGCGCAGCGGGGCAGGAAGCGCTCCTTGAGCTCGTCGGAGCCGTGCAGCTGGATCGGCAGCGTGCCCAGCTCCTGGACCATCAGGATCAGCGCGCAGGAGGCGTCGACCTTGGCGATCTCCTCGACCGCCATGTTGAGCATCAGCGTCCCGGTGCCGGTGCCGCCGTACTCGACGGGGAAGGGCAGGCCCAGGATGTCCTGCTCGGCCAGCAGCCGCCGGATGTCCCACGGGTACTCGGCCTTCTCGTCGATCTCCGCGGAGCGCGGGGCGATCTTCTCACGGGCGATCTGGCCGATCGTGGCGCAGAAGTCGAGGTGCTCCTGCGGGATCGTGTAGACGTCGCTGACCGCCTCCATAGGGGTTGATCCTAGCCATGCCGCTGGCATGGCGCGGCGATGCGGCGGCGGTACGACAGCTGACCGCGACCGTTTCGCGCCGGCGCACCCTGGGTAGCCCAACAGCCATGCCCTTCGGTACATCCATATTCCTCATCGCCGTCGGCGCGATCCTGCGCTACGCGGTGACCGCGACCACCTCCGGCATCGACCTTCAGACGGTCGGTCTGATCCTGATCATCGTCGGGATCATCGGCCTCGTGCTCTCGCTGTTCTGGATGATCACCTGGAGCCCGCGCCGCCGCGCCGCGGCCGAACGGGTCGTCGAACGCGACCCGTATCGCGAACCGCCGGCCTACTGACCGGCTCGCGGGTACGCGCGCCGCATCGGCGGCGCGCACCGCCCTAGCGTCTTGCCGGCCGCTGAGCGCGGCCCCTCGCTGGCGCTAGGCTCAGCGGCGTGAGCACCCGCGAGGATCTGCAGATCGACCCCGCCCGGCTGGCGGAATGGATGCGGGAGGACCCCGGCCCGCAGGTGATCGACGTGCGCGAGCCGCACGAGCGCGAGGCCGGGCACATCGCGGACACGCGCCACATCGAGCTGACCCGCCTCACCGGCGAAGCCACGACCGTCGACCCGGAGCGCCCGGTCGTCTTCTACTGCCGCGTCGGCTCGCGCTCGACCATGGCCGCCGAAGCGTTCCGGACCGCCGGGTACGAGGCCTACTCGATGGCGGGCGGGCTCGTGCGCTGGGACGCGGAGGGCCGGCCGCTGTCGCCGGAGGGCGGCAGGGTGGCCGAGCACTAGCGCCGGCGATGGAGCCGTTCGACGGCGCGTGGCGCGCCGCCCGCGAGTTCGAGCAGGAACGCGCCGTCCCCGCGGGCAGGACGACCGTGACGTGCTCGGCGCCGTTCGGCGGCGGCGGGCTCGGACGCCACCTGCAGGAGATATGGGATGCCCTCGGCCGCGCCGGTTCACAGGGGGGGCTCATCTGCGGGCCCGTCGGCCGGGCGCCGGGGCGTCGTCCCGCCGCCGGGCCGCTCCGAGGTCGGCGCGGTCGTCTCGGCGCGCTCAGCGACCGCGTGTTCGCTGGCTCCCCGGCCTGGTCGACCTGGAAGTCGGGCGTCGATTTCGACCGCGCCGCCCGCCGCCGGCTCGGCGACTCCGAGCACCTGCTCGCGTTCAACGGCCAGGCGCTGGCGCAGCTGCGCGCGGCGCGGGGGGCCGGCTACACCGGCGCGTCGGTCGTCTCGGCGACAGCCCACATGCGCCTCCTCGCCGCGCGGCAGAGCGAAGCCCACCGCCGCCATCCGCTGGAGCGCCCGTGGGCGCCGCGCGTGCTGGAGCGGAACCTCGCCGAGTACGAGCTGGCCGACTCCATCCTCGTCGCAACCGAGTCACATCCGCGACTCCTTCCTCGCCGAGGGCGTGCCGGCCGAGCGCCTGCGCACGTTCCCCCTTACCCCCGACCCGCGCTACACGCCTCGCGAGGGCCCCGCGGACTCGGCCACCTTCGATGTCCTCTACGTCGGCAGCCTGTCGGTATCGAAGGGGGTGCCGCTGCTCGTCGAGTCCGTTCGCGCCATCGAGGCACCCGAGCTGCGGCTGGTGCTGCTGGGCGGCTGGGCCTCGCGCGGCATGCGCCGCTTCCTACAGGACGCCTGCGAGGCCGACCCGCGCATCGAGGTGCGCCTCGGTGACCCGCTGGAGCGATACCGAAGCGCGAGCCTCTACGTGCACCCGAGCTGGGACGACGGCTTCGGCTATGCCCCCGCCGAGGCGCTCGCGGCCGGCGTGCCGGCGATCGTGACCGCGGACACGGGGATGAAGGAGCTGATCGTGCCGGGCCGTGGCCTCGTCGTCCCGACCGGGGACGGCGCCGCGCTTTCCGAGGCGATCGAGGCGGCCTACCGCCGCGAGATCCTGAGCCTCTAGGGTTGGCCGCCGATGCCACAGGCGAGCCACTACCTGCGCGCGATTCCGAGCCGCTGGCGGGAGCTGCGCCGCGGGCGGCGCCGACGCCCGCCTGCAGCCGCAGATCCGCCGGGGGGAGGGACGGCCGCTGCTGCTCTCGCCGCACCTCGACGACGCCGTGCTGGACTGCTGGAGCGAGCTGACAGGGGACGCTCCGCCGCGCGTCGTGAACGTGTTCGCGGGCGTTCCGGCGGCCGGCGCCCCCGTGCCGCTGTGGGACCGCATCACCGGCGCCACCGATTCCTCGGCGCGCGTTCGCGAGCGCCTCGCCGAGGACGCGCAGGCGCTGGCCGGCGCAGGGTGCGAGGCGAGCAACCTGCAGTTCCTCGACGCGCAGTACCGGCGTCCCGGGGAGCCGGTCGAGCCGGCCCACCTCGACCGGGCGCTCGCGTCAGCCCTCGCGGAGCCGGCCCACCGCGTCCTGGCCCCGGCGGCCATCGGCGGGCACCCGGATCACGTGCTCGTGCGGCGCTACGCCAGGCTGCTGGCGCGGCACGGGTTCGCGGTGACGCTGTACGCCGACCTCCCCTACTGCGTCATGCACGGCTGGCCCTCCTGGGTCGACCAGCGCCCGAGCGACCCTCATCGCGACATCGACGCTTTCTGGAGCTCGTTCCTCGCCGGGGTCCCCGAGCTGCCGCCGCTGCGCTCCGCGCGCGTGGTGCGACTTGCCGACGACAGCGCCGCGGCGAAGCTCGCGGCGCTGCGCAGCTACGCGACGCAGCTGCCCGCGCTCTCCTACGGGGGGCGCGATCTGCTGGCCGACCCGGAGATCCACCGCTACGAGGTGTTCTGGGACCTCGCGGCCCCCGCCGGCCCGCGCACCTGAGCTCGCCGCTTCATACTGGTCGGTGACCGCCGTGGGGGCCGCACGGGCGCCCCAACCGAGGAGAGGAGATCCCAGATGGAGGCTTCAACCGACTCCCAGGAGGGCGGCATGGAGGCCGGCCGATGCCCACCGACAGCGCGGTGCGCAGCGGCGACGGCTGGTCGGCCGCGCATCTCGACGACCTCGGGGACGGCCCGGGGTTCCGAAAGGTCCGCACGCCACTCGGCGTGAGCGCGTTCGGCGTCAACGCGATCGTCCTGCCGCCGGGCATCGAAACCGGGTTTCACTTCCACGACGAGCAGGAGGAGCTGTACTTCGTCCACAGCGGCACGATCGAGATGGAGTTCGGCGACGGCAGCCGCGAGACGGTCTCGGCGGGAGGCTTCGCCTGGGTGGCCGCGCCCACCTCACGCAAGATCCGCAACGCCGGCGACACCGACGCGGTCTACGTGATCGTCGGCGGCAAGGGCGGCTACGTCGGGCGTGACGGGCGCGTCCCCGAGGGCGAGGAGGAGCGCGTGCGCGCCCTCCACGACCTCCGGGGCGGCGGCGAGGGCTAGCGACACGGCGCCTCGGCACGGCGCCGGCGCAGCGAGACGGAACGATGGCCGAGCAGGACACGCAGCCGGGCAGACTGCCGATCCGCGGCTCGCTCTCGCTGCCGCTCTCCGAGATCCTCCTGCGGACGAGCCGCTCCTCGGGGCCCGGCGGGCAGCACGCGAACGTCACGGCCTCGCGCGTGGAAGCCGTCTTCGACGTGCGCGCCTCGACCGCTCTCAGCGACAGCCAGCGCGAGCGGCTGCTCGCGAAGCTCGGGCCGCGCGTCGTGGCGGTCGCACAGGACGCCCGCTCGCAGGCCCGCAACCGGGAGCTCGCCCTCGAACGGCTCGCCCAGCGGATCGCCGGCGCGCTCACGGTGCCGCGGAGCCGCACCAAGACCAAGCCGACCGCGGGCCTCGCGCGAGCGCCGGCTCGCGACCAAGCGCCGCAACGCGGCGCGAAAGCAGCAGCGCCAGACGCCGCCGGACGACGGCTGACGGCGTCAGTTCAGCAGCTCGCGCACGTAGCGCTGGTGAAGGCGCCCGAGCGAGGTCTTTTCAGGGTGGAACCCGATCGCGTTCCAGAGCTGGCCGGACGCGGGCGCCCAGGCGATGATCAAATAGACACCGAGCGCGAGCGCGGCGCCGCGCAGCCACCGCGAGGACGAGAGGGCGGCGAGCGGCAGCACCCACAGCACGTACCAGGGCAGCACCCAGCTCAACGTCACCAGCAGCGCGACGCTGGCCCAGCCGCAGGCGACGAGCGTCCGCTCCGCCGCTCCCGGGCCGTCGCCCGCCTTTCGCCGCGGGCTCCACGCGTACCAGCAGCAGGCGAGCACGGAAACGATCAGAGCGGCCGTCATGACTTTGTGCAGCGTTTCGGTCTCTCCTCCCCCGCCGACCGCCAGGCCGATCAGGTTGGGCACGCTCTCGCTCGTGACGAGCCGGCTCTGGGTGCTGAGGTCGGGGATGTGCAGGCCGAATGCGAGCAGGCTGAGAGCCCCGACCACGATCCCGCCGAGCACCATCCCCACGATGACCTGCGCGAGCGCGCGCCGGTAGCTGAGCAGGCCGGCGAGCACCACCGGGATCAGCACCGCCGCCGAGGCCTTCAGGCCCGCCGCGACCACGAACGCCGCTCCGGCGCCGAGCAGCGCCCCTGACACCGGTGCGAGCCATTCGCTCGCCCGCGGCTGCTGCGGCCGCGCACGCTCGGACTCGCGCGCTCGCAGCAGCAGGTAGAACGCGAGCACGATGAAGAACATCATCAGGAAGTCGTTGTGGTCGCCGCCGAGCCCCCAGACGAGCACGATCGGGTTCAGGCCGACGAACGCGACCGCCCATACCGGGTCACGCCCGAGCAGCCGCGCGCACTTGTAGACGAGCGCCAGCGTCGCGAGGCTCGCGACGGCGAGCAAAGCCTTCAGCACCCAGAACGACGCGGCGACGCCGAGCGGCACCACGACGAACGTCAGCATCGTGAAGATCGGGCCGTAGGGGCTGAGCAGCTGGTGCCAGTTGCTGAGCGCGTAGCTCGGGTCGTCGTGCGGCTCGAGGATCGGGATCGTGGTGTAGGGGTTCAGATGGTGAACCCACTCCATGCGGCCGTAGTTGATGTAGTTGAAGACGTCGGTGAGGGCGAGCGGCGGCGAGAGCACGAAGATCACGTGGACCGCGAGGATCGCCGCGAGGATCCATCGCGGTCGCACGTGCGTGGAACCCTTGAGCACGACCGCATAGGCGAGGTACATCGCGACGATCGCGCCGCTGAAGAGGTACTTCAGGGTCGTGCTGTTGCCGCTCAGCCCGGGCCACAGACCGCCGAGCGGCCCCGCCATCCAGCGCGGGTAGAAGTTGCCGGTCGTGGTCGGAGACAGCACGCTCGGCCGGTCGGCCGCCATCACGACGACGAACAGGCAGAGGCCGACGATCGCGGCCAGCGAGACGCCGACGGCGATCTGCCAGGCGCCCGCGCGCTCGCCGGTGCGAGCCGGCCAGCGCGACGTCGCGGGGCGGCGCCATCGCCCAGGGGGATCGTGCTCGGCTTCGGAGCTCATCTCGCCTCAGAGAAGCAGAGGGCCCGCCGAGGCGGGCCCTGAGCAGCGTTCCGTTGCAGTCGGAATCAGATGGTCGTGACGTTAACGGCCTTCGGGCCCTTGTCGCCCTGCTCCGGGTCGTAGGACACCTTGGCGCCCTCCTGGAGCGAGCGGTAGCCCTCGCCGTTGATGCCGGTGTGATGAACGAAAAGGTCCTTGTCGCCGTCGTCGGGCGTGATGAACCCGAACCCCTTGTCGTCACTGAACCACTTGACTGTGCCGGTAGGCATTACGTGAACTCCTCCACGGTATGTGCGAGGCTGCTACGCGGAGGATGCTGCTCAGAGCTTCGACCTGCGAGCGCTTGCACTACTTTCGCCGGACCGTCTGCCCGGCCATACGCGACGACCGTAGCATGTCATGGCACCGGCGTGTTGACGAGATGTTGTCGGCGCGGCGAGCCGCCCGTCATAGCCCGAACGCGGTAGGCGCCGCGCCGCGCGGCTAGGGTCCCGAAATGGCCTCGAGCGCGCCCTCCGCAGAACCCGGCGCCTCCTCTGAGGCGACAGCGCTGCGCGTGCTCGAGCCGGCCGGCGAGCCGCTCACGGCCGCAGCGCTCACCGAGCAGCTCGGTCTCTGGGAGCGGCCGTCTGAGCCGCCGGCTGCGCCCGCGCGTGCTGCTCAACATGGTCGAGACCGCCGACGGCCGGGCGACGCTCTCCGGGCGCTCGGGCCCCGTCAGCGGCGCCGCCGACCGCGAGCTCTTCCACGCGCTGCGCGCTTCGTGCGACGGCGTCCTGGTCGGCGGCGGGCACGGTGCGGGCCGAGCGCTACGGGCGCATGCTCCGCGACGAGTCGCTGCGGGCGCTGCGGCGAACGCCGCGGCATGCCTCCGGAGCCGCTCGCGTGCATCGTCTCCGGCCGGCTCGCGCTCGGGGAGGAGATCCCGCTGCTGCGGGACCCGGAGTCCCACGTGGTCGTGCTGACCACCTCGGAGGCGAGCCTGCCCGAGCTCGGAGCGCAGGTCGAGTACGTCCGCACGCCGGGCCCCCAGCTCGACCTCGCCGGCCGCGATCGCCGAGCTCGCCGAGCGCTTCTCGCTCGCGAGCGTGCTCTGCGAGGGCGGCCCGCACCTCGCGCGGGAGCTGCTCGCTGCCGGGCTGCTCGACGAGATCTTCCTGACGGTCTCGCCGCTGCTGGCGGGCGGCGAGCCGAGCGCCGGCGAGGCGCTGCGCATCCTCGCCGGCGCCGAGCTCGACCCACCGGTCGGCCTCGAGCTGCTCGGCGCGATGCGGGCAGCCTCCTACCTGTTCCTGCGCTACGCCGTCGTGCGTTAGTCGAGCTCGGCGGCGCCGCCGACCGGCGGCGTCCGGGCTCGCCCCGGCCCGTGGCCGGCAGCGGCAGGTCGCGCCCTCCCCGCGCGCGCGGCCGGCGGGACCGCCGGCGCCGTTCCCGGCCTGGGCGACCTAGGCGCGCGAGCGCGTCTCGCGCGAGACCACCGAGAGCAGTTCGCTGGCGAGCTGGCGGCCTTCGCTCGCGACACGCGGCGTGGCGGCGATCCGCACCACGACCTCGGTGCCGTCGAGCTCCTCGAGCGTGATGCGGGGCGCGTCGCGCAGCGGCGTCTGCAGCGAGTGCTCGAGGATCTCCTGCAGGTCGCCGGGGGTCATGCCGGCGCGCAGGCCGCGCGCGCAGGTTGACCGCCTCGGGCTCGCGCAGCGGCAGGATCGCGACGTTCAGCACCACGCTGTTGGGCACCATCGAACGAGTCTTCGCCGGTGGCGAAGGTCGTGTAGAGCAGGCCGAGCGAGGACACGATCCCCTCGACCTGACCGGCGAGCGGGCCGCCCTGCAGGCGCACACGCTCGCCGACGCGGAAGGGCCGCGCGCTCAGCAGCACGGTCCCGGCGAAGAGGTTGCCGAGCGTCTGCTGGGCGGCGAGACCCAGGATCACGGCCGTGAAGGCGCCGCCGAGGGCCAGCGTTTTGGCTTCGATACCCGCCACCTCGAGCGCGACGATCAGCGCGATGATGACCGTTGCGAGGCGGATCAGGAAGCCGACGGTGCCCGCGGTGGCGGGATCGAGGCGCCGGAACAGCGCCGGACCGAGCCCGCGGCCCGAGGTCGCGCGCGATCGCCCAGCCGAGGATCACGAGCAGCAGGATCGTGACGATCGTGATCGGGGTTTCCAGCGCCGGTTCGAGGTATTTGTGCGCCGGGTGGAACGTGGTGTGCGTCGGGAGGACTTCCGTGCCGAACAGCTCGACCCGGTTGTGGTAGATCGTGACGATCGCCACGAACAGCGGCAGAAGGACGAGCGCCTCGAGCCGCGCGCGCTTGACCACACGCGGGCTGATCTGCTTCAGCAGCCCGACCTCCTTCCAGGCGTGGCTGCGCGTCTCGAACATCTTCGGGCGGGGTCTTCGGGATCGGCATCGCTCACATGATGGCGGCATCGAAGGCCAGCGTGGCCGGGCGTTGCATTACCCTTCGCCGCGATGGGCAACCGCCGCAAGCTCGTGATCCCGGCCGTGGTCGTCGGGATCGTGCTCGTGATCGTCGCGATCATCTACTTCGTCGAGCCGGCGCATTCGCTGCCCTCGTTCTTCCCGGGGCACGTCTCGGCGAGCGACGCCGAAGCGAACCACCACCACACCAAGCACGGCATCGCGGCGCTCGTGGTCGCGTTCGCGTGCTTCGCGTTCGCCTGGTTCGCGTCGGGGCCGAGCTCCGAGCCCGCTGCACCCAGCGCCTGAGGGCGCCTGCAGGCGGACGGCCCTCAGGTGACCGCGAAGTCGATCAGGCAGAAGGCGCCGAAGGCCATGCAGTAGTAGCCGAACGGCGTCAGGCGGTTGGTCTCGAAGAAGCGCAGCAGGAACTTGACGGCGAAGACGGTGGTCGCCGCCGCGCAGAGGCCGCCGACGAGCGCCGGGCCGCGCACGTCGGCGCCTTCGTGCCCGAGCAGTTCGGGCAGCTTGAGCGCCGCCGCCGCGAAGATCACCGGCGTCGCCAGCAGGAAGCCGAAGCGCGCCGCGTCCTCGTTCGAGAGCCCGGACAGCAGGCCCCCTCCCATCGTCATGCCGGAGCGTGAGATGCCGGGGATGAGCGCGAAGGCCTGCGAGGTGCCGACGCTGATCGTCTGGCGCCATGAGAGCTTCGCCAGGCGCCCGTCGGAGTCGCCGAGATAGTCGCCCTCGCGCGGCGGACGACGGCGCAGGCGCTCGAAGCACAGCAGCGCGATGCCGTTGACGATCAGGAAGGCGGCCGCGACCGACGGCGAGGCGAACAGTTTGCGGATCGGTTCCTGCAGCAGCAGCCCGATGATCCCGACCGGGATCGTGCCGGCGATCAGCAGCCAGCCGAGCCGCGCGTACGTGTCGTCCGCGCGGATCTCCCGCATCCGCAGCGAGCGGAAGATGCCCTTGACGATCAGCACCCAGTCCTTGATGAAGAAGACAAGGAACACGATCGCGGTCGCGAAATGGGTGGCGATCAGGAACGTCAGGAAGAACTTGTCGTTCTGGTGGATGTTCCAGCCGAACAGGGCGGGCAGCACGACGGCGTGCCCGAGGCTCGAGATCGGGAACGGCTCGGCGATCCCCTGGGTCAGGCCCAGGATCACGGCCTGGAAGTAGCTGATCAGGGTGGCGGGGACTGTGAGCAGGCTCGGCACGGCGGAGGAGCTTAGGGGAAGACGAACCGGCCGCAGACGGGGGCCAGTCGGACTTTCTCATACACCCTTCACGGGCAGTTCACACGATCGTTCCCGCTCTGGTCACAGAAAACCTGTGTTTGCAGGGGAATCTTCATCTCATGAACGAGATAGAGAACGAGATGAGAATGCCGGCATCCGAGCCGGCCAGCCGTGCCGACATGCACTGCCACTCCGACGCCTCGGAGCTTTCGCGCCTGGGCGTCCAGCGCGCCGCCGGGCCTGCCCGAGTGCGCGACCCCACCCGAGGAGGTCTACGCCCTGGCCAAGCGCCGCGGCATGGACTTCGTGACGATCACCGACCACGACACGATCGACGGCGTGCTGCAGATCGCCGACCGCCCGGACGTGTTCGTCTCCGAGGAGCTGACCGCCGGCATTCCGCGGCGAGCCCCAGGCCGTTCACGTCCTCTGCTACGGGATCACGCCCGAGGACCACGAATGGCTGCAGGCGCACCGCAGCGACGTCGAGCTGTGCGCCGCCTACATGTACGAGCGCGACATCGCGTGCGCGCTGGCCCACCCCTACTACACGGTCGCCGCGCCGCTGACGGCGCGCCACCGCCGCCGCCTCGCCGAGCTGTTCGCGGTCTGGGAGGTGCGCAACGGCGCCCGCGCCCCGGAGCTGAACCGGCCGGCCGAGATGTACGTCGCGACGCGCGACGGCATCGGCATCGGCGGCAGCGACGACCACGCCGGCGTCGACATCGGACGCACCTGGACCGAAACGCCCCGCGCGGCCGACCCCGCCGCGTTCCTCGCGCGCGTGCGCGCCGGGCGAGGCGACCGCCCGCGGCGCGCAGGGCAGCGCCGCCAAGTGGGCGCACGCGGCGATCGCGCTGGCGATCCGCACGCTCGGCGTCGACGGTGGCTGCGCCGCCGCGGACGGTCCCGACCCGCTGCGCGTGCTGACGATGGCCGCGCGGCTGCTGCGCGAGGGCGACCGCCGCGAGGGCAGCGGCGCCGGCGACGTCTCGCCGGAGGACGCGCGGGCGCTGCTGCGCGCCTGGCTGCGGGCGCTCGACCTCGACGACCTGGACGGCGCGCAGCTGATCGCCCGCATGCAGGCCGAGGACTTCAGCCACGGCGATCTCTTCCGGCGCGCCTGCCGCGCGCACGAGCGGCGCCTCGCCGGCGCCGTCGAGATGGCGCTCGCGGCGGCGCACGGCGAGCTCGACGCGGCGAGCGCGGCACGCGGGCTCTTCGACGCCTGCGTCGCCGCCGTCCCTTACGCGCCCGCCGCCGCGTTCCTGGCCAACGAGCAGACCAAGCTGCGCGCGATCTCGCCCGCGGGACCTCGCGCCCGCGCGGCGCGACGAGCGCCCGCGCGTGGCGATCGTCGCCGACGGCATCGGCTCCACGCACGGGGTCAGCCGCACGATCCAGGAGATCCGCGAGCGCGGCGTCCCGGGCTTCGAGATCGAGGTGATGGGGACCGACGCCGAGGTCGACCGCCGGCTCGCTTCGGTCGACCGAGATCGACGTGCCCTTCTACCCCGGGCTGAAGATCGGCGTGCCGAGCCTGCCGGGCGTCGTGCAGGCGCTCGCGGACGGCTGCTTCGACGCCGTCCACGTCTGCTCGCCGGGCCCGGCCGGGATCGCGGCGGCCCTGGTGGCCCGCGCGCTCGGGCTCCCCCTGCTCGGCAGCTACCACACCGAGCTGGCCGCCTACGCGGGGCTGCGCAGCGGCCAGGCGCGGCTCGTCGAGGCGATGAACGGCGCCGTCGCGCTGTTCTACAGCGCCTGCGAGATCGTGCTCTCGCCGAGCGCGGCCTCCGACGAGGCGCTGGCCGGGATCGGCATCCCGCCCGAGCGCGTGATGCGCTGGGACCGCGGCGTCGACACCGGCCGCTTCGACCCCGCGCTGCGCCGCCGACGCGAGGACGACGGCGCGGTGCGGGTGCTCTACTCCGGGCGCATCACGCGCGAGAAGGGCGTCGAGCTGCTCGCCGAGGCCTTCCTGGCCGCGCGCGCCCGCGACCCGCGCCTGCACCTGATGGTCGCCGGCGGCGGCCCCGAGCAGGAGCGGCTCGCATCGCTCCTCGGGGCTGACGCGAGCTTCCTCGGCTGGCTCAGCGGCGGCGAGCTCGCGCAGGCCTACGCGGACGCCGACGTGTTCCTGTTCCCCAGCTCGACCGACACCTTCGGCCAGGTGATCCTCGAGGCGCAGGCCAGCGGGCTGCCGGTGCTGGCGGTCGCCGAGGGCGGGCCGCTCTCGCTGGTCGAGGACGGCGTCACCGGCCTGCTGCGGGAGGCGAGCGCGCCGGCGCTCTCCGACGCGCTGCTCGAGCTGGCCGCTGCCCCGCTGCTTCGCCGGCGCGCGCTGGCCGCGGCCGCGCTGCGCTCGGTCCGCGGCAGGACCTGGGAGCGGACGCTCGAGCTGCTCGCGGACGGCTACACCTCGGCGCTCGAGGCGCACCGCCGCCGAGCGGCGCGAGGAGGGCGGCGTGAGCCCTCAGCTTCACCGCTCTTTCACAGGAACGGCCTCCCCGCCGGGGAAGGAGCGGGCATGAGGGAGGTTCCGGCTCGATCGCGCCGGTGCGGCACGCGCGGACGATCGCGGTCGCGCTGCACGGGATCGAGCCCGCGACCTTCGAGCGCTGCGCGGTGATCCGCGACTGGCTCGGCGACCACGGCGTCGATCGCGTCACGCTGCTGGTGATCCCCGCGCGCGACCTGCACCCCGTCGGCGAGCGCTCGCCCGGAGATGGTGAGCTGGCTCGCCGAGCGCCGCGAGGCCGGCGACTCGATCGCACAGCACGGCTTCCAGCACGTCTGCCTGCGCCGCGGCGGCCTGCTCACCCACAGGCCCGGCGAGTTCTCGGGGCTCGACGAGGAGGAGACGCGCCGCGCGGTCCACGCCGGCTGGCGCGTGATGAAGCTCGCCGGGATCGAGCCCGACGGCTTCGTCGCACCCGCCTACGCCTACACGCGGCGCTGCGCCAGGCGCTGCGGCGGCGCTTCCGCTGGTGGGCCGACCTGCTGCGCGTGCACCGCGTCCCCGGCGAGCAGGACGGAGGCGGGGCGCGAGCACCTCGCGCGCGCCCGCCTTCAGCTTCGCCGCCGACGGGCTCGTCGGCCGCGTGCTCTCGCCGCCGCTCGTACGCGCCGGCGCGATGCTCCCTACCTCGACGCTGCGGCTCGACCTGCACCCCGCCGACCTGCGCCACACCCGCCACATGCTGGCGCTCGAGTGGGTGCTCCAGCGCTCGCGCTTCCGCGAGGCCGTCACCTACCGCCAGCTCGCCGGGACCTAGCTCAGCCCTTCTTCTTCGCCGGCGCGTTCAGCAGCGAGGCGCTGAAGGACTTCACTGCCGGCAACGCGGCATAGCCGAGGTGGCTCGACGCCGAAGACGTCCTCGATCGTGCGCAGCAGCGAGAAGTGGTCGTACTGATCTTGGCTGCTCGTCCCGCCCTTGATGAACGGCGAGAGCAGCAGCGCGCCGACGTCGCCTCCGCCGTGGTCGATTTCGGGCGAGGTGTAGTTCGGATAGGACGGCTGGCCGCAGCAGGAGCTCGAGTCGGCGAATTCGCCGGTCGAAGGCGCCTCGTCGCTCGTGATCACCAGCAGGCCACCCTGCTTGTAGGCCTTCGACGCGAGGATCGAGGGCACCACCCCTTCCAGCCAGCTGCCCGCGTCGGCCGGGCCCGCAGGCGCCCCAGGTGAGCACGGCATCGGGCTGCCGTCGTGACAACGGTCGGGGACGATGTAGGAGAGGGCGGGGGTTGCCGCCGCGGGGCCCGCGAGGTCGGATTCGAGCTCCGAGACGCCGACGTCGCTCGTCTGGCAGGCGGCGACGCCAGTGATCGCTTCGAAGTAGACGAACGGATTGCCGTAGGTCGCATACGGGCCGCCGGCGGCGGACGGGTCCGCCGCGCCGGGCAGCCGGGTGCGGGCACGGCCCCGGCTGCCCGCGCTTCGCCGATCCCTTCCACGTACGCCCGCCAGCTCAGGTGCTTGGCTTCGAGCTGACCAGGCAGCGTCCTGACCGACGAGGGATAGACGCAGCCCTCGCCCAGCGCCTGTTCGTCAGGGCCCGGCCGAGCCCGGCGCGAGCGGCGAGAAGGTCGGGCAGTCGGCCGCGGTCTGAGGGGTCGGGCCCTGGCCGCTCAGCAGCGCGATCCCGTTGGGGAGCTGCTCGTGCGCGATCGCGTCGTAGCGCAGCAGCATCTCCCCCTTGGCCTCGAGCGTGTGCGAGAGATAGTGCGCTTCGCCGAGTTCGCCGAACTCGTAGGCGTAGGGCTGATCGGAGAGCACGATCAGGAAGACATGCTTGATCGAGGTCAGCTTGCGGCGCCGGCGCCGCGGGCTGCGGGCTCGGTTTGGTCGAGGACCGCTGTTCCCGCCGCCGCCTTGATTTTCGGGGGAGCCGGAGCCACTGCCCTGCGATGCCGCGGAGGAGGTGCCGGCGGGGGCGGCCGGAGCGGGGGTCGTTTCGGGTTCGGCTGCGGGCGCTTCGCTGCCGCCTTCGCCCCCCGCCGCTTCGCCGGAGCCTGCGGACGGCGTTGGGTGCTCGCCGTCGCGACTGCCAGGGACCACAAGCCGTACAGCCCGCGCCGGGGGCGCGGTCTCCCCCGCGACCGCGTTGCCGATCAGCGCCCCGAACCCGACGAACGCCGCGACGAGCACCGCCGAGATGCGCGGGCCGGGGAGGTGCAGCGGCTCGCGCGCCGGCGCCGCCGCGTTCGGCGTGACGGCGCGCCGAAGCCGCAGCGGGAGCGGCGACCCGGTCGAGCAGGGCCTCCAGGCGCGGGCCACGCTCGCCCGCGCGCGCGCCGCAGGTCAGGCAGTACCCCTGCTCGCCGTCCAGCGGCGAGCCGCACTCGGCGCAGCACCGTTCGCCGGCCACGTCCTACTCCGGGTCCGGCGCGGTCTCGGGCGAGGCCAGCAGCGCGTCCATCACCGCGGTGGACGGCTCGCCCGCAGCGAGCGTGTCGCTCTGGCGGCGCTGCATCAGCGTCGCCCCGCATTGCCAGCAGTAGACGGCGCCGCGGCTGTGGGGCGCCGCGCAGCTCGGGCAGTTGCCGGCGACACCCTCGGCCTCCATCCGCAGCAGCCGCTCGACCTCGGCCAGCTCTGCGTCGCGCGCCTGCAGGATCGCGGCCCTGCGAACCAGAACGTCGAGGCGGAAGTGGTCACGCACCGCCATCTCGTATGCAAGGCCGCCGAGGTCCCAGTGCAGCTCGGTGACCTCCGCGGCAAGGGCGTCGCGGCGGCGCTGCAGCGCGGAGCGCTCCGCCGGCGGCGAGGACTCCGGCTCGGAAGAAGCCGGCGATTGCACCGTGCTGCGCGGCGGCGCGGCGGCGCTCGTGCGATCGCGCGTGATCCGCATCGCCATCAGCCGGTTTCCACGACGTTGGGGAGTTTTGCCGATTCTTCCTCGAACTTCTTGCCCGAGGTGTGGTGGCTCGGAAGCGTGTTGACTTTGGCAGGTTTCGTCAGCGAGCTCGGGGCGCTCGGCTTGCTGCCACCGCCGGAGCCCGACGAGCCGCTCGATCCGCTTCCGCCGCCACCAGCTCCGCCGGAGGCGCTTTCGGAGACGTGGATCACCTTCGCTCCCGGGAAGTTCTTCTTCAGAGCGCCGAGCGCTTTCTGGGCTTCTGCCTGCTTGTGGTAGACGCCCGCGTAGATGACGTAGTTTTCGCCACCGAGGCTCGAGAATTCTCGAGCTCTTCAGCGCCCCGACCGAACCGGCTCCCTTGCCGAGCGCCGCGGTCTTCGCAGCGGCCACTGCGGCGACGGTCGTACCGGCGACCGGGAGCGTCTGCAGCTGCACCGTGTAACCCTTGGTGGCGCTCGGCCAGTCGGCCGGTGAACGCCGCTTCAGCCGTCCCGGTGCTAGCGCCGCTCGGCGCCGTCACGACCTGAACAGGAGCGGGGCTCTGCTTCGAGGACCCCCCGGAGCGGCCGATCAACACGCCGACCCCCATCGCGAGCAGCAGCACACCAACCCCGGCGAGCAGGCTGACCGGTTGTTGTTGCGCGGCCCCGGCTGGGCGCCGGAGGTCGCGCCTGGAGGGCGCGGCGGCGTCGTCGGCGGCGAGACGCCACCGGCGCACCCGAGCGCAGGAACTCGCTGGTCTGCGGAGAGCGTTCGCCGCACTCGAGGCAGTAGCGCTGGTCAGCGGCCAGCGGCGAGCCGCACGCGGCGCACGCCGGTGCGGCTGGGTCGCCGGCGGAGGGCTGCGGGCTTGCGATCGATTCGGTCGACAGGATGGTCACCTCCCCGCCTGCCCCAGGCAGCCGGCTCCGGGCACGGTCACCCACCGCTGGGGGGCGGCTCGGCCCTAGATGGTCGAGCCCGCGACGCGACGTGACGTGATCATCTTGTGAAGGCCTCTACGCAGCGGCGCGGATGGCCTGTCCCACTGGCTCCTCGACGCGCGCGGAGATCACGGGCGGAAGCGGCTCCGGCGGAGCCGGCTCGGGAGCAAGGGCGACGGCGAGCTCCGATCCCGGTCCCCCCGCCGAGCAGCGATGCACAACCCTGCGACCAGCAGCAGTCCGGCAGTCCAAAGCCCGGCGATCGGAGCATCAGCAGCATGTTCGCTCTCCGAGGTCGAGGGGAAACACCATTTCTCACTATTTATATCAAAAACATCCGAAAGCTCACTCGCGCTTGGCGCTGAGCGCCGGCACGCGTAACCTCCCGAGGGGCCTCCCGGGCCGGCCCGACCGCACCGATCGGATGCGCGGCGGGTTCTACGGTCAGGAGCGCGGAGGAGCGTTGCGTCGCATGCACGGATCCCGCCCGCAAACGAGACGGAGGACTATGAGCATGAACGCAGCGCGCACGACAGTCACGAGACGCGGAAGGCGGGCTCTGCCGATCGCCGCCGCGCTGCTCGGGCTCGCCGCGAGCCCTCCGAGCGCGGGTGCGAGCACCGCTCCAGTGCGCCTCGTCACCGGCAACGTGGCACACGTACGAGGTACGACCGCCCAGCTCAACGGCGTGGTCGTCGCGCCCGGTATCACGACGAGCGTCTTCTTCAAGTACGGGCCCACTCTTGCCTTCGGCCACCAGACCAAAGCCCTCACGGTCGCGCCTCCGTCGCCTCCGAGAGCGGTCAAAGTCGGCGAGCAGGTGGTCGGCCTGCTGACCGGCTGGCACTACCAGATCTGCGCGACCTTCACGAACCCGTCGAACGCGGCCGTCGAAACCGTCTGCGACACGAAACACGACCGGACGTTCAGCGGCGGCAAGGCGAGCAGCAAGTTCAAGTTCGTGCTCCCGAAGGGCAAGGAAGAACGGGTCTCGGTGATCTACGGCGGCACGCTTGAACTGACGGGCAGCCTGAGCGGCAAAGACAGCGCCAACCACGGGCTCTCCCTGCAGGCGACGCCGTTTCCCTACACCGACCCGTTCACGACGGTCGGCACCTCGATCCTCAGCAGCCGCACCGGCGCGTTCATCTTCCGGGTCCCGCGCATGCTCCAGGACACCCAGCTGCGGATCCTCACGACGGACACCCGCCCGATCTACAGCCCCGTCGTGACCGTCCACGTGACGCCGCGCATCACCCTGCACTTCCGCTCCGCGGGCAAAACGGGTCTCTACCGCTTCTACGGCACCGTGTCCCCGGCCCGCCCGGGCACGCAACTGACGATCCAGGAGCTGACGCCGCAGAAGGCCTCGAGCAAGCGCAGCGGGCCCGCAGCGCACTCGGTCATCTCGACGCTCCTGAAGAAGGCGACCAAGACCGTCTCGCGCTTCAGCGTGATCGTCAATCTGAGCGGGACCTTCCACTACCGCGCCTACGTGAGGCTGCCGAAGGGCGCGCTCGAGTCGGGCGCCAGCGCCAACGTGCTGATCAAGGCGCCGAAGACCGCCGTCAAACACAAACGCCGGTAAGGAAGGGTCGGCCGGCGCTCCGTGCCGGCCTCGAGGAAGGGTCGGCCGGCGCTCCGTGCCGGCCTCGAGGAAGGGTCGGCCGGCGCTCCGTGCCGGCCTCAGACGATGCCGCGGGCGCGCAGGAGCGCCATCACGCGCTCGACCTCCTGCTCGACCGTTTCGCCGCCGCTGCCCAGCGTCAGGTCGGGGCTCTCCGGCGGCTCGTAAGGCGCGCCGACGCCGGTGAGACCGGAGAGCTCGCCCGCGCGCGCCCGCGCGTAGAGCCCCTTCGGATCGCGCTGCTCGCAGAGCTCCAGCGGCGCGTCCACGAAGACCTCGAGGAAGTCGAGCTCGTCGCCCATGTGCAGCGAGGCCGCCGTCAGGCGGTCCGCGGCGTAAGGGCTCACGAGGCTCACCAGCGCCACCGTTCCCGACTCGGCCAGCAGGCGCGCCACGTGGGCGGTGCGCCGCACGTTCTCGGTGCGCGCCGTCTCATCGAAGCCGAGGTCGCCGTTCAGCCCGTGACGGAGGTTGTCGCCGTCGAGCAGGAAGGCAGGCCGGCCGATCTCGAGGAGGCGCTCCTCGACCGCCGCGGCGACCGTGGACTTGCCGGCGCCCGGCAGGCCCGTGAACCACAGCGTCGCACCCCCGTGACCGAGCTCGCGCCAGCGCCGCTCGCGGGTCACCCGCGAGCCCTGCCAGCGGACGTTCGGGCTGCGCTCGCTCGGGCGCTCGCCGGCCTCCTCGACCTCGGTGTCGAGGATCACGCCGGCCGCGACCGTGTCGTTGGTCGCCTCGTCGATCACGATCAGGCTGCCGGTGAGACGGTTGCGCCGGTAGGAGTCGAACACCAGCGGCGAGCTCAGCTCGAGGTGCACGCGCGCGAGGTCGTTGAGCTGCAGCGTCTGCACCTGTTCGTCCCGGCGCAGCGTCTCGACATCGATGCGGTAACGGACCTCGACGCTCCCCACCATCGCCGTTCGCGTCGTGTGCTTGACGATGTAGCGGCGGCCGCGCTGCAGCGGCTGCTCGCTCATCCAGCAGACGAGCGCCTCGAAGCGGTTGGCGACGGTCGGCTGGTTATGCGCGCGCACGAGCACCGAGCCGCGCGAGACGTCGATGTCGTCGCTCAGCCGCACCGCGACCGACATCGGCGGGAACGCCTCCTCGACCGGGCCGTCGAAGGTGTCGATGCTCGCGACAGTCGAGCGCTGCCCGCCAGGCAGCACCACGACCTCGTCGCCGGCCCGCATGATCCCCCCGGCAACCTGCCCGGCGTAGGCGCGGTAGTCGGAGTGCTCCTCCCGCCCCGCTCCCCCGCCCTGCGGCCGGATCACCCACTGCACCGGGAAGCGCACGTCGATCAGGTTGCGGTCGGAAGCGATGTGGACGTGCTCGAGGTGGTACAGCAGCGGCGGCCCCTGGTACCAGGGCATCTCCGAGGAGCGCTCGACGACGTTGTCGCCGAGCAGGGCCGAGATGGGGATGAAGGTCACGTCGGGAAGCTCCAGGCGCGCGGCGAAGCGATCGAACTCCTCGACGATCTGGTCGAAGACCTCCTCCTCGTAGGAGACGAGGTCCATCTTGTTCACGCACACCACGACGTGCGGGATGCCAAGCAGCGAGCTGATGAACGCGTGCCGCTTGGACTGCGCCACGATCCCTTTTCGCGCATCCACGAGCACGATCGCCAGATCGGCCGTCGAGGCCCCGGTGACCATGTTCCGTGTGTACTGCTCGTGACCCGGGGTGTCGGCGATGATGAAGCGCCGCTGCGCGGTGGCGAAGTAGCGATACGCGACGTCGATCGTGATCCCCTGCTCGCGCTCGGCGCGCAGCCCATCCGTGAGCAGCGAGAGGTCGAGCTCGCCGTCGCCACGACGCTGGCTGGCGTGCTCGACGTGCGCCAGCTGGTCGGCGAGCACCTGCTTGGAGTCGTACAGCAGGCGCCCGATCAGCGTGCTCTTGCCGTCATCCACCGAGCCGGCGGTGGCAAACCGCAGCAGGTCGGACGGGCGGTCGGAGAGCCGGCGGAAGACATCGGCAGTCGCATCCGCCTCGGCAGCCGCCACCGAGGCTCCACCGGCGCCGTTCATCGCATGGTCCCGCCCGTTCTCCGTCATCGACTCAGAAGTATCCCTGCCGCTTGCGATCCTCCATCGCGGCCTCCGTCACGCGGTCGTCTGCGCGCGTCTGGCCGCGCTCGGTGACCTCCGTCGCCGCGATCTCCGCGACGACTTCGGCGAGCGTCGCCGCGTCGGACTCGACCGCGCCTGTGCAGCTCATGTCCCCGACCGTGCGGTAGCGCACGCTGGCCATGAACGGGTCCTCGCCGTCGACCATCTCGATGAAGGGGCTGATCGCATACAGCATGCCGTCACGCGAGAACACCTCCCGCTCGTGCGCGAAATAGATGGACGGCACCTCAAGAGACTCCTCCGCGATGTACTGCCACACGTCGAGCTCGGTCCAATTCGAGATCGGAAAGACCCGCGCGTGCTCTCCCTTGTGAATGCGGCCATTGTAAAGGCTCCAGAGCTCGGGGCGCTGCCGCTGGGGCTCCCACTGACCGAAGCGGTCGCGGAACGAGAACACCCGCTCCTTGGCCCGGGCGCGCTCCTCGTCGCGCCGGGCGCCGCCGAACGCGGCGTCGAAGTCGTGCTCGGAGATCGCATCCAGCAGCGTCACGGTCTGAAGACCGTTGCGCGAGGCGCCCGGGCCGGTCTGCTCGACCGCGCGGCCCTTGTCGATCGACTCCTGGACACTGGCCACGATCAGCGTCTCATCAAGTTCCTCCACGCGGCGGTCGCGGAACTCGATCGCCTCCGGGAAGTTGTGCCCGGTGTCGACGTGCATGAGCGGAAAGGGGAACGGCGCCGGGCGAAAGGCCTTCTCAGCGAGCCGCAGCAGGACGATCGAGTCCTTGCCGCCGGAAAACAGGAGCACAGGGCGCTCGAACTCGGCTGCCGTCTCGCGCATCACGTGGATGGCCTCGGCCTCGAGCGTGCGCAGGTGAGAGATCTGGGTCGTCTGCATCCTTGCTCCGCAGTCTGCGCCGGCCGGCTGGCCGGACAACAACTTTAGGTGCACGCGATGCATTGTCAAGCTGCTTGCGGGCAGCGGTGTTGCCGCAGCGTGACCGCCTGTGCCCCCATCGTGGGGTGCAACCGGGTGCTACGCTGCCGCCGCCGACGGGCGGTCCGCGACCGCCGCGGAGCTAGCAGTGCAGACCCCGTGAGCACACCGACGCAGCGCACACGCGGCGACGGCGACGGCGCGCCCGCCGTCGCGATGCTCGGGATCGGCTGGTTCCCCGACACCCTCGGCGGCGTCGAGCGCTACTTCCGGGCGCTGCTCGAAGCGCTGCCCGAGGCGCGGGGCGTGGTGATCGGCCCCGCCGCGGACGCCCCGGCGCGCGTGGATGCCGCGTCGCGCGCGGACGCGCCACTCGCCCGCCGCCTGCCGGCGTTCCGGCGCGCTGCTCTGCGTGCGGCCGCCGGCGCCGAGCTGATCGACGCGCATTTCGCGCTGTACGCCGCCGGCCCGCTGCTCCTCAGCCGGCTGCGCCGCACCCCGGCCGTGTACCACTTCCACGGTCCATGGGCGGATGAGAGCACGGTCGAGCGGGGCGGCGAGCTGCACCGGCTCCGCCGCGCCCTCGAGCGCGCCGTGCTGCGCCGCGCGCGGGCCTACGTCGTGCTCTCCGCCGCTTTCGGCCGCGTGCTCATCGAGCGGTACGGCGTGTCGCCGTGGGACGTCCACGTGCTGAAGCCGGGCGTCGAGCTCGAACGCTTCTCGCCCGGCGACCGGGCGGCCGCACGCAGCCGCCTGGGCATCCCGGCCGACGCCTTCCTGGCCCTCACGGTCCGTCGCCTCGTACCGCGCACGGGCGTCGGCGAGCTGCTCGACGCATGGGCGCTCGCGGCGGCCGAGCTCCCCGCGGGCGCGACGCTGCTCGTCGCCGGCGACGGCCCGCTCGCCGGCGAGCTGGGGGAGCGGGCCGCCGCAATCGCCTCGCGGGAGGTGCGGATGACGGGGCGCCTCAGCGACGAGGACCTGCTCGCGGCCTACCGTGCCGCCGACGTGGCGGTGGTGCCGACGATCAGCCACGAGGGCTTCGGGCTCGTGGTGCTGGAGGCCGCCGCCTGCGGGACACCGACCATCGTCACCGATGTCGATGCGCTGCCCGAGGCCGCCGGACCGCTCGACCCGACGCTGGTCGTGCCGGCCGGGGACGCCGGCGCGATGAAGAGCAGGCTCGTCGCGGCGGCACGAGGCGAGCTCCCGACGCGCGAGGCGGCGCGGGAGTACGCCGAGCGCTTCTCCTGGCCCTCGGTGGCCGCCAGGCACCGGCGCCTTTACAAGCGCGTCCTCGACGGCGGCCCCGCCGAGCGCCCGCGCGTGGTCTACCTCGACCACGTCGGGCGCCTGTCCGGGGGGGAGATAGCCCTGCTGCGGCTGCTGCCGCACCTCGACGGCGTCGAGGCCCACGTGATCCTGGGCGAGGACGGGCCCCTCGCGACGCGCCTGCAGCAGGCGGGCGTCTCCGTCGAGGTCATGCCCCTCGCGCCCGCCGCGCGCGACCTGCGGCGCGGCGCCGCCCGCGCCGGCGGCGTCCCGTTGCGCACGGCGTTGGAGACCGCGCGCTACACGCTCAAGCTCGCCCGCCGCCTGCGCCGGATCTCGCCCGACCTGGTCCACACCAACTCGCTGAAGTCGGGCGTCTACGGTGCGTTCGCGGCTCGCTTGGCACGGGTGCCGGTCGTCTGGCATCTCCGCGACCGGATCGCCGCGGACTACCTGCCCCGCTCGGCGACCGTCGTGCTGCGGCGGCTCGTCCCCCGCCTGTCGACCGGCGTCGTGGCCAACTCGCAGGCGACGCTCGACACGCTGGGCGCCACCGGCTCGCTCCCGGTCTGGGTGATACCGGACTGCGTCGAGACGCCGCCGCTGCGAGCCCGGTCTCAGGATGGCCCGCTGACCTTCGGGATGCTCGGGCGGATCGCGCCCTGGAAGGGCCAGGATCTGTTCCTGCGCGCCTTCGCGGCCGCCTTCCCCTGCGGCGAGGAGCGCGCGGCGATCATCGGCACCGCGATGTTCGGCGAGGAGGATTACGAGGGCGAGCTGGCCGTGCTCGCGCGCGAGCTGGGGCTCGAGGGCCGCGTCGAGTTCCGCGGTTTCCGCGAGGACATCTGGCGCGAGCTGGGCTCGCTGGACGTGCTCGTTCACGCCTCGCTGATCCCCGAGCCCTTCGGCCAGGTCGTGGTCGAGGGGATGGCCGCCGGCCTGCCGGTGCTCGCGCCGTCCGCGGGAGGCCCCGCCGAGCTGATCGAGGACGACCGCACCGGAGCGCTGTTCCCGAGCGGCGACGCGGCCGCGCTGGCGACGGCGATGCGAGGCCTGGCCGCCGACCCTGCGCGTCGTCGCCGGCTCGGCGAGGCGGCGCGCGAAGCTGCCGCCGCCTACACCCCGGCGGCGCTGGCCGGGCGCTTCGAGGACGCCTACGCCCTGCTCCTCGCCCGGACGCGCTGAGTTCGCGGGCGCCGCGCTCAAGTACGCGCCTGCACCTGCCGAATAGGGACCCGGACGGGGCGCGGCCCATCGGGGCTTCGCCGCCGCCGCCCCGAGATGACCGCTTCGCGCTCCTGGAACCCTCTGCTCGGCCGCTTTGCGGCAGCGCTCGCCCTCGCCGCGCTCATGCTCGCGCTCGGCGCCGCAACGGCCGCCGCGCGACGCAATGTGGACCTCAGCCCCGCGAGCGAATCCACGGAAACGCCCGGCAGCGGTGAAACCGCGCCCGGCGGCGGTGGCGGCTCGGAAACCCCGACAGCCCAAACGCCGAAGGTCGCACCTCACGCGTCGCGCTCGAACTGCGTGGTCAGCCTCGAAGGGCCGGCCGCGTCGAACGCCGGCCAGGCGCCGGTGCTGAAGGGCCAGCTGACCTGCCCCGAAGCCGGCGAAGAGGCCGGCCAGCCCGTCGCCGTCTTCGAGCGCACCGCCGGCACCCCCGGCTACGCGGAAGTCGCCACGGCGACCACCGAACCCGACGGCAGCTTCTCCGCCACGCCGCCGCCCGTCGACACCAACGCCCTCTTCTACGCGCGCTTCGGCCGCTCCCGCAGCCAGCGCGTGTCGATGCGCGTGAGCCCGCTCGTGACGCTCGCCGGCCCCGCGCACGGCGCCCTGCTGCCGATGTCGGCCCACAGCTCGCGCTCGCCGATCCGCTTCACGGGCACGGTCAGCCCCGCCGACACCGGAGCCCCGGTCACACTCCAGCGCGAACGACCCGTCGGCAGCGGTGGGTGGCGTCGCGTCGCGGTCGGACGCGTCGCCGCGGACGGCAGCTTCGCGTTCCTGCACCTCTTTCGGGCGGCCGGCCCGGTCGTCCTTCGCGCCTTCGTCCACGGCTTCGCGCACCGCCTCGCGGCGGTGTCCGAAACCCTGAGCTACGAAGTCTCACAGGCTCAGAACCCGGCGCTCACGATCTCAGCCGAACCGCACTCCGTCGCGCTGGGCCAGACCGTCACCATCACCGGCAAGCTCGCCGGCACCTCGGGTCGCACCGTGACACTGTCCGCCCGTCTGGCCGGCGGCGCCTACACGCCGGTCGCGACCGCGACCACCGGCGAAGACGGCTCCTACACGTTCACCGACTCCCCGTCGGGCACCACGAACTACCGCGTCTCCGGGAACGGCGTTCACTCGATGCCGGTGCGCGTCTACGTCACCTTCGCGCTCACCGCGACGCCCTCAGCCACCACGCTGACCGAAGGCGAAGGCTTCACGATCACCGGCACGGTCGCGCCGGCGAGCCCGGGCGCACGCGTCTTCCTGAAGCGGACCGCGCGCTCCGGCGTCGGCTACGAAACCCTCGGCTACGGCACGCTGGCCGCAGACTCGAGCTACACCATCGAAGTTCCGCCCGCCCCTCCGGGCACCGCCACCTACCGCGTGCAGGTCCCCGGTGGCGGCGCCGGCATGCAGGGCACGAGCAGCGCCCCGATCGTCGTCACGACGACCCCGGCCGCCTAGGGCGTCGTACCCGCGCAACCACCGCGCACCACCTAGGTGATCTCGGCGAGCCAGCCGTCGCCGCCGGCCGCGATGCGGTTGTAAAAGCGCTCGGATTCACGCAGCTGCGAGCGCGTGAGGTTGCGTTCCCAGCGCCGCCAGCGCAGGCCGTTGACCACGTTGCGCGCCGCCCGCAACAGCGCGGCGCGGGGCACGGGCAGGGGGCGCGGCGAGTGCGCACGGTGGGCCGGGCTGAGCTCGCCGGGCCGGAACCCGGCTCCGTGGTGATAGACGGCACCGCCGTAGACCGCGAAGTAGAGCGGGTCGAGGTCGACACGGTTCGTGCGCAGGATCGGCGTCCATGGCGTCCCGGTCGCCTCGAGCCGTCGCAGCAGGTTGCCGCCGACGTCGCTGTTGGGCTTGCCGTAAGGGCCGGTCCAGGTGTGACCCGCCGTCCAGTCGCCTGGAAGGGTCCGCCATGTCCCGACGGTCGTCACGCAGAAGCACGGATGCGGCTGGGGCTCGCCGGCGTTCTCGCTACGGCGCACGGCTGTCAGCGGGGCCTCGGCCAGCCCGCGTTCGATCAGCGGCATCGGGTCGGCGATCGGGAAGGCGTCGCCGTCGAGGAACATCAGCAGGTCCTCGTCGGCGGCCTCGAGCGAGATCTCGCCCGCGAGGTTGTTGAGCTTGCCCGCGTGCGAGCCGCGCTGCTCGAGGACGTGATCGAAGCGCGCGCCGTAGGACGCCTCGATGCCCTCCAGCGAGGTCCAGATCCGGTGCTCGGCGCCGATGTGCCTGCGCAGGGCGTCGGTCTGGATCTCCACCCAGCGCGGCGAGCGGTAGTGAACGGTGGCGATGTAGAGCATTACCTTCTCGGCGCCTCCGCGGCCGGGCCGGCGGAGAGGCGGGGATGCTACAGCGGCCCTGCACACACGGGTTAAACTGCCCACCCAGAAATGAGCACATCACCCCAACCCACGCCGCCCTCCCCCCCCGTCTCATCCGCGGGTCTGCGGATCCCCGACTTCTTCATCGTGGGGCACGCGAAGTGCGGCACGCACCGCGCTGTACGAGATGCTCCGCCGCCACCCGCAGATCTGCATGCCCGAGTACAAAGCGGGCGCCGGCAAGGAGCCGTGGTACTTCTCACGCGACAACCCCCGCGTCCAGGACGACGACGTGCGGTCGATCGAGTTCACGGGGCGCAACGTCGGCGAAACGTTCGAGGACTATCTGCGCCTGTTCGAGCACGCGCGCCCGGGGCAGCGCATCGGCGAGGCCTCCTCCTCCTACCTGTGGTCGCGGGTCGCGGCCGGCCGGATCGCCGAGGTCCAGCCGGACGCCAGGATCGTCGCGATCTTCAGGGAGCCTGCGAGCTTCCTGCGCTCGCTGCACCTGCAGCTGCTGCAGAACCGCCACGAGGTGGTGACCGACTTCCGCACCGCGGTCGAACTCGACGGCGAGCGCCGTCAGAACCGGCAGATACCGCCCAGCTCCTACTGGCCGGGCGCCCTGATCTACGACGACCGCGTCAAGTACGTCGAGCAGCTGCGCCGTTACCAGGACGCCTTCTCCCCCGATCAGGTGCTGACGCTGATCTACGACGACTTCCGCGCGGACAACAAGGAGACGGTGAAACGGGTGCTGAAGTTCCTCGAGGTGGACGACTCGGTCGACCTCTCGGCGATCGAGGCCAACCCCACGATCGAAGTCCGCTCGGAGCGCGTCGACCGCTTCCGGCAGGCTCTGCACGCCGGAAGCGGGCCCGTGCTCGGAGCGGTCAAGAGCACCGGCAAGGCGCTGACGACCGCGCGCATGCGGGAGGCCGTCTTCTACCCCCTGCAGCGGAAGCTCGTCTACCGCGAGCCCGAGACACCGGACGCGCAGTTCATGCTGGAGCTGCGCCGGCGCTACAAGCCCGAGGTCGCCGCCTTCAGCGACTACGTCGGGCGCGACCTCGTGAAGCTCTGGGGCTATGACCGCGTCTGAGGAGCTCGACGGCGCCGAGGGGGAAGCGCGCGTCGCGGCCGGAACGCCGCAGCGGCTGGCGGTCGTCGGGATCTCCGAGCCCGGACCGTGCGGGATGCGCGACCACGGGCGGCTTCTCGCCGCCCAGTTGGAGCGGGAAGGCAGCTTCTGCGAGGTGCACTGGCTCGAGCGCTCGGACGCCTCGGCGAGGAAGGCGCTCGGTCGGATGCGGGCGTGGGCCCGTGTGCTGCCGGCGCAGATCGAGGGCGCGGACGCTGTGCTCCTGCACTACTCGTGCTTCGCCTCGGCCTACCGCGGCGTGCCCCTGCTCGAGCCGCCACTCGCGCACGCGCTGCGGCGCGCCCGTCTGCCCGTCGCGGCGATCATGCACGAGCTCGTGTTCCCGTTCGGCCGGAACGGCGCCCGCGGAATGTCTTGGGCGCTCACGCAGCGCGCGGCCCTGATCGAGATCGCGGCGGCAAGCGACGCGTTCCTTGTCACGACCGAGGATCGCAGGGACTGGCTCGAGACCAGGCGCTGGCTGCCGCGCCGCCCGGCGGCGTTCGCGCCGGTCTTCTCGAATCTTCCCGCGCCGAACGGGCCGCCGGCCGCCGAGCGAGCGGCCGGGGAAGCTCCCGTCCTCGCGATGTTCGGGTTCTCATACGACGGCTCTGCGGAGGTCGTGTTGCAGGCGCTCGAGGAGCTTCGCGCCAGACCGGGCTCGCCGCGGCTGCTGCTGGCCGGCTCGCCGGGGCCGGACTCCCGCGCGGGCCGCGCCTGGCTCGCCTCGGCGAGGGAGCGCGGGGTCGACGGGATGCTGCGGTTCACCGGGGTGCTGGACCCGCAGGAGCTCTCGGACACGCTCGCGGCCGCCGATCTGCTGCTCTACGCCGACCCGCCCGGCCCGACCTCCCGCAAGGGCACGCTCGCCGGCTCGCTCGCGTCGGGAACCGCGCTGCTGGCGCTCGATGGACCCGCGACCTGGGATGAGCTGGCCGCGGCCGGCGCGGCGCGCATCGTGCCTCGCGACGGCGTCGCGCTCGCCGCCGCGATCGCCGAGATGCTCGCCGAAGCCGATTCGAGGGCCCGGCTCGGTGCGCGCGGCCGGCACTTCGCCGAGAGTGAGATGGGCGTCGCGCGCACCGCCGCCGCGGTGCGCGAGCTGCTGGCCCGGGTCCTGCCGGGCCGCGGCGCGGCGCGCGCCTAGTCCGACTCCCAGTGCGCGCGGGCTTCGGCGTAGGCGCCGAGCACCGCCTCGAGGTGGCGGCGGCGAGAGTAGCGGTCGGCGACGGCGGCGCGGCCCACCTCTCCCATCTCCCGGCGACGCTCGGGATCGTCGAGCAGCGCTCCGAGCGCCTGTCCCAGGGCCGTTGCGTCCCCGGCCGCCACCGTCAGCCCGGAGCGCCCGTCCTCGAGCCACTCGGGGATGCCCCCGGTCGCGCTGCCGACGGCCGGGCGCCCGGCGGCGAAACCCTCGATCCCGACCAGTCCGAACGGCTCCGGCCACAGCGACGGCACCGCCACGACGGCGGCTTCGGCCAGCTCGCGCGCCAGCTCGGAGGCCGAGAGCCAGCCGCGGAACCCGACTCGTTTGCCGATCCCGAGTCGCGCGGCAAGCCGCTGCAGGCGCCCGAGCTCGACCCCGTCGCCGCACAGGACGACTTCGGCGTCGAGCCCCCGGGCGGCGTGCAGGAGCGTCGCGGCCCCCTTTGATGCCACGAGCCGCCCGGCGAAGATGATCCGGCGCCCGGGCTCGCCTACCGCCCCGTCGTAAGGGTCGAGCGTCGGAAAGTACGGCACCACGCGGCGTCGCTCGAGCCCGGCGGCCTCGAGGTGGCGCCCCATCGCCTGCGAGTAGCCGACGACGACATCGGCGCGGCGCAGCGCGCCGAGCGCGCGCGCCGCCCGCCGGTAATCCCCCGCGTAGGCCCGGAGGTCCCACGAGTGCGCGCACCCGCGAAGCAGCAGGTTGGGGACGCAGCCCGGGCCGTGTGCCCGCTCACAGCCGTGCCCGGGCCGGAAGTAGTGCACCCCCGAGGCGCAGGCCAGGTAGCCGTGCGCGCTGATCACGACGGGCGCGTGAGCACGCAGGTACTCGACCACCTGTGGATCGTCGAGCTGGTTGAGGTGGACAACGTCGGGGTGCATTGCGAGTGCGGCGGCGAAACGCTCGTCCATCGAATCCGTTTTGTAGAGCCGCGGGCTGTGCAGCAGCTCGACGCCGTCGACGCGCTCGTCGGTTTCGATCCGCGCGACTAGCACCGAGACCCGCACGCCTTCGCCCGCCAGGGCGGCCGCGCTGCGCATCAGGTGAGCGCCGACGCCGCCGTCGCGCACCCAGCGCGGCATCACGATCAGCACGCTGCGCGGCGGGGTCGCCTCAGACGAGTTCATCGAGCCACTCGGTGCCGCCGGCGTCGATCAGTCCGTAGACGCGCTCGGATTCGGCCAGCAGACGCCTTTTCGTTTCCCGCTCCCAGCGCACTCGCCGACGGTGGTTGCGCCGCCGCGCGAGCGCCCGCGCCGGCCCGAACCGGGGCAGCTCGCGATGCGGCGGTGCCAGGGTGTGGTGCAACCTCGTCAGCTCCGCGTCGCGAAAGCCCGCGCCGTGGTGGTAGATCGCGCCGCCGTAGACCCCGAAGAAGACCGGATCGATGTCGTGCGCGTTCGAGCGCAGCACCTCCGCCCACGGCGTGCCCGTCAGTTCGAGCTGGCGCAGCAGGTTGCCGCCGACGTCGCTGACCCGCCGCCCGAGGCGATCCTCCCAGCGGTATCCCGCCGACCAGTCGCCGCCGAGCGCGCGCCAGGTGCCGACCGTCGTCACGCAGAACAGCGGGTGAGGCTGGCGGTCGCCGAGGTTCTCGGCGCGCCGGACCGCGAGGAGCTTCGCCGTCCCCATCGCATCCTCGATCAGCGGCATCGGGTCGGCGATCGGAAAGGCGTCGCCGTCGAGGAACATCAGCAGGTCCTCCGCGCGCGCCCCGGCAGCGATCTCGAAGGCGAGGTGGTTGAGCTTGCCCGCGTGCCCGCCGCCCTGGTCGAGCACGTGGTCGAATCCGGCCCCGTGCCCGGGGTCGATCCCCTCGAGCGAGGTCCAGGTCTCGTACGGCACAGGTACGTGGGCGCGCAGGTGCTCGAGCTGGATCTCGACCCAGCGGGGTGAAGCGAAGTGAACCGTTGCAATGTGAAGCAAACAACCCTCTCCCGCCGCTCGCCGGAGCCGCGCATGCATCCGCGGACGGCCCGGCCGCGGATGGTAACTTCAAGACATGTCCGCCGAGCCCGCGCGGCGATCGGAGGCCGCGGCCTCGGGGATCACGCACACGCCGCAGCGCTACCCCGACTTCTTCGTCGTCGGGCACCACAAGAGCGGGACGAGCGCCCTCTACGAGATGCTCCGGCGCCATCCGCAGGTCTTCATGCCCGACCTCAAGGAGCCCCGCTATCTGGCGAGCGACATGCGTTCGCGTTTCCGCTACGAGCGCGAGCAGCCGCACCCGGAGAGCGAGGAGGAGTACCTCGCGTTGTTCGCCGACGCGCGCGCCGAGCAGCGTGTCGGCGAGGCTTCGGCGACGTACCTCTGGTCGCAGACAGCCGCCGGGCGCATCGCCGAGGTCTCCCCGCGGGCGCGCATCATCGCGATCCTGCGCGAGCCGGCGAGCTTCCTGCGCTCGCTGCACACGACCTTCGTACGGGGACACGTCGAGTTCGAGACCGACCTGCGCAAAGCGCTCGCGCTCGAGGACGAGCGCCGTCAGGGGCGCCAGATCCCGAAGCGCTCCCACCTGCCCCAGCTACTCCTGTACTCCGACCACGTCCGCTACGCCGAGCAGCTGAGCCGCTACCACTCGCGGTTCCCCGACGAGCAGGTCCTGGTCCTGATCTACGACGACTTCCGCGCCGACAACGGCGGCACTCTGCAGCGGGTGTTCTCGTTCCTGGGCGTCGACGAGCGCTCCGACGTCGAGCAGCAGGACGTCAACGTCACGAGCCGAACGGTGCGCTCGCACCGCCTGCACGACCTCGTCGACGCCGTCGCGCTCGGCAAGGGACGAGCCGGCGCTGCGGCCCGGACGGTCGTCAAGTCGGTCGCTCCGCGCCGGCTGCGCCGGGGGGCGTTCACCGCGACGCGGCGTCACCTCGTGACGTCCGAGGCGCCCGCGGAGGATCCCGAGCTGATGCTCGAGATCCGCCGCCGCTTCAAGCCCGAGGTCGCCGCGGCCGGCGAGCTGCTCGGCCGGGACCTCATCGGCCTGTGGGGCTATGACGAGTTCGACTGAGGCGCGGCCGCACCCGAAGGTCCTGTACGTGATGGGCGCCGGGCGAAGCGGTAGTTCGATCCTCGGTGTCTGCCTCGGCAACTGCGACGGGGTGTTCTACGCCGGCGAGCTCGACAAGTGGCTGCCGCGGAAGGGAAAGCCGAGCCGCGGCGAGCCGGGGCGCTTGCGCTTCTGGGAGCAGGTGCTCGCGCGCGTCGAGCGTCCCGACGCCCTGTTCGGGCGCGAGGTCCACAACAACCTCGAGCGCTCCTCGGCCCTGTTCCGCGTGGGGGGCCTGCGCGCGCGACGCCTGCTGCGAGGGGAGTACCTGCGAGTGACAGAGAGCCTCTACCGTGCGATCGCGGCCGTCGCCGGTGATGCCGCGATCGTCGACAGCTCACACTACCCGCTGCGCGCTCGCGAACTGCAGCGGCTCCAGGGGATCGAGCTGCACCTGCTGCTGCTCGTGCGCGACCCGCAGGGGATCGTCGCGTCCTTCGACCGCGACGATGTGCCCGAGCCGCGCTTCGGCGAGGTCAAGACCAACCTCTACCTCTGGCTCACGTACGCACTCTCGGCCCGCGTGTTCCTGCGCCAGCCGGCCGCGCGGCGCATGCTCGTCCACCACGAAGATCTGCTCGCGGACCCCGAGCGCGTCCTGCGCGAGATCCTCGACCGCCTCGGCTCGGCGGCGGCGCTGCCCGATCTGCAGGATCTGGAGGTCGGCAACCCTCTGCAGGGCAACCGGCTGCTGGCGGGCGATCGCATCTCGCTCCGCCGCGCGCCACGCGCTCCTCGCACCCGCGAGCGCGGGCTGACCGCGCTGATGCAGCTTCCGTTCACGGCCCTGTTCTCGCTGCTGCGGCCGGCCGTCGACGCCTCCGAGCGGCGCGATTCGGCACCGGTATAGTGGCGCCGCCGATGAGCGCCTCGACTGAGACTGCGCAGGACGGGCGTCCTGCGGGCGGGCGGGTACCGGACTTCCTGATCGTCGGGCACCCGAAGAGCGGCACGACGGCGCTGCACCAGATGCTGGAGCGCCACCCACAGGTGTACATGCCGATGAAGGAGCCGCGCTTCTTCGCTCAGGAGCTACGCTCGCGGCTGAGCCGGCTCGGGCCGAGGCGGGCCCCCGAGCGCCTCGAGGACTACCTGAGGCTGTTCGCCGGCGCCACCCCCGGTCAACTCGCGGGCGAGGCCTCTCCCTCATATCTCCGATCCCACGAGGCCGCGGCGCGGATCGCCGCCGTTGCCCCCGATGCGCGCATCGTGACGATCTTCCGCGAGCCTGCGAGCTTCCTGCGCTCCTTCCACCTGCAGTCCGTTCACAACCACGTCGAGACCGCGAAGAGCTTCCAGCGCGCGATCGAGCTCGAGCCCGCGCGCCGGCGCGGCAAGAAGATCCCGCGCTTCTCGCAATCGCCGGAGACACTGCTCTACTCCGACCACGTCCACTACACCGAGCAGCTCCGGCGCTTCCACAGCCACTTCCCGCCCGAGCAGGTGCTGGTCCTGATCTACGACGACTTCCGGGCGCAGAACGCCGCGACCGTCGCTCGCGTGATCTCGTTCCTCGGGCTCGAAAGCATCGGCGAGGTGGTGCCTGTCGAGACGGGAACGCTGCCGAGCATCCGCTCCCTGACGCTGCACCAGCTCGAACGGGTCGTGCTCGTCGCACGGCGAAACCCCAACTCATCCAGCCCGCTGCTGCGCGCGGTCAACAGCGTCCTCCCTTCAAGCTGGCACAGCGAGCGGCTGCAGACGGCGTGGCGCAAAGCCGTATACGGCCCTCCCGAGGTGCCCGATCCGGGCTTCATGGAAGAGCTGCGTCGCCGGTTCCGGGGAGAAGTGGAGTCCTTCGGCGAGTACATCGGACGCGACCTGATCGCCCTATGGGGCTATGACCGCCTCGACTGAGGGCTCCGCGAACGGCGCCGGCCGGGAGCGGGTCAAGGTCCTCTACCTGATGGGCTCCGGGCACAGCGGGAGCACGATCCTCGGTGTCACGCTCGGAAACTGCGAAGGCTACGTCTATGCGGGCGAGCTCGACAACTGGCTCGTGCGCAAGGGCGCGCCTCTGCTCGGCGGGGCCGAGCGCACGCGCTTCTGGGGCGAGGTGCGAGAGGGGGTGCCAGACGCCGAGCGCGCGTTCGGCGCCGACGCGCATCGCTACCTCGAACGCGCCTCGGCCGCGCTGCGTGCAGGCAGCGGAGCGGAGCGGCGCGTGACCCGCGAGCGGTGGGCGCCCGTGACCGAACAGCTCTACCGCGCGATCGGGCACGTCTCCGGAGCGGGGGTGATCGTCGACAGCTCGCACTTCCCGCTGCGCGCGCGCGAGCTCAAACGGCTCGGAGGCCTCGACGTCTACCTGGTGTTCCTCGTGCGCGACCCCCAGGAGGTGGTGCACTCGTTCGTCAGGAACGTCAACCGCCACGCGGTCGCCGAGCGGCGCTGGCGCACGCTCGTGACGAACGCCGACATGTCGCTCACCTACCTGCTGGCGACGAGGGTGTTCCTCGGTCACCCGCGCGCCCGCCGCGCGCTGCTGCGCCACGAGGACTTCCTGTCCGACCCGAACGGCGTGCTCCGCGAGATCTTCGCGTTCACCGGCACACAGGCGCCGCTGCCCGACCTGGACGCGCTCGAGACCGGCTTCCCGATGCAGGGCAACCGGCTGATCAAATCGGAAATGGTCGGCTTCAGGCGCGGCGCGGCGAAGCCGCCTCCGTTCTCGCGAACGACGAGCCTGCTCCAACGCCCGTGGCAGGCTGTCTTCGCCAAGCTGACGCCGCGGATGGGCCCGCGCGAGGACGGCGCCCCGGCCCACAGCGGAGCGCCGAACGGCACGCGCCGGAGTGGATCGGCCCCGCGGTGAGGCTGCCGAGAAGAGGAGTGGCGTGGGTCTCGCGCAAGCTCGACCGCCCCGAGCTGCTCGCGGCGGTCGACAGGCACGCCCGTCAGGCGCTGCGAGAGGAGGTGGCGATCCGGGCGGTGCTGGCCGCATCGCTGCGCGAGGGCTCCAGCTACGTCGACGTGGGCACGAACAGGGGCCAGGTGCTCGCCGAGGCGGCGCTCGTCGCGCCCGCTGCCCATCTGATCGCCTTCGAGCCGGTGCCGGCGCTGGCGGCCGAGCTGCGCTCTCGGTTCCCGGCGCTCGACTGTCGCGAGCTTGCCGTGGGCGCGAGCGAGGGCTCCGCCGAGTTCACCCACTTCCGCAAGCTCGATGGCTGGAGCGGGCTGCGCAGGAGCCCGGCGATCAGCGACGAGCGCGGCGCGCCGGAGCAGATCGAGGTGCGGGTCTCGACGCTTGACCGCGAGCTCGCAGGCGGCCCGGGCCCGGACGTCCTGAAGGTCGACGTCGAGGGCGGCGAGCTCGACGTGCTGCGCGGCGGGCGCGGCACGCTGGCACGGGCGCGGCCCCTGATCGTCTTCGAGCATGTGGCCGAGGCCGCGGCCCTCTACGGCGCGAGCTCCGGCGAGCTCTGGGATGAGCTCTCCGGGCTCGGCTACGAGATCCTGGCGCTGACCGGCGGACCACCGCTCGACCGTGAGCGGTTCTGCGCGTCCGGCGGCGAGGTCAACTGGCTCGCGCGCCCGCGCCGGCAAGGCGACTGAGCCCGGCGGACCGGGGCGATCGCAGGCGCGGGTGCTCAACCGTCGCGGTCGTAACCCCAGAGCGCGATGAGGTCGCGCCCCAGGTAATCACTCAGCGCCTCGACCTCTCCCCGCAGCCGCAGCCGCAGGCTGCGCATCAGCCGCTCGTCGGCAGCGGACGGCTGCCCCCAAGCCAACCGCCGCTGTGCCGCGCGAAGCGCCGCGCGCCGCGTGCCGCTCGGGACGACGGCACCGGCCCGCTTGGCGGCGCGGCCGAGCGGACCCTCGCCGTGTGAGACCGCGTGCAGCGCGCTGTCGAGCCGCTGGGAGCGCATGCCGAGCGTGGGGTTGGGGTCGACGGCGAGCGCCGGCACCGTTTCGTCCACCGCGAGAAAGCGCAGCACCGCGCGCACCGTCTCCTCGTTGTCGGCACGGAAGTCGTCGTAGATCAGCACCAGCACCTGCTCGCGCGGGAAGACGTCGTGGTAGCGGCGCAGCTGCTCCACGTAGCGGACATGGTCGCGATAGAGCAGCTCCTGGGGCCACAGCGAGCGGCGCGGAAGGTACCGGCCACGCCGGCGTTCGCCTTCGAGTGACAGCGCGCGGGCGAGGTCGCGCTCGTCCTCGTAGTGCGCCTGCAGCGCCTGCAGGTGGAATGAGTGCAGGAAGCTCGCGGGCTCGCGCAGGACCGCGACGATCCGGGCGTCCGGGCGGGCCTGCGCGATCAGACCGGCCGCCTCGCGCGAGCGCAGGTAGGAGGCCGAGCCCTCGCCGGTCCGCTGGCCGGGTGCGGCCGCGGCGAACAGCGCGACGTACTCCTCCAGGGTGGCGGGAGCACGGTAGCGGTGAGCGTCCCGGGGCAGCTCCGGCGCGAAGAAGATCGGCTCCTTCATCTCGGGCATGAAGACCTGCGGGTGGCGACGGAGCATCTCGTACAGCGCCGTGGTGCCGCTCTTGGAGTGCCCGACGACGTAGAAGTCAGGGGGGCGTCCCGGCGGGTTCGTGATCGCCCTAGATGAGTCCGTCATATCCCCACAGCTCGGTCAGATCGCGCCCCAGGTACTCGCTCAGGGCCCGGACCTCGGGCGCGAAGCGCGCGCGCAGCTCCGCAGCCAGCTCGGGGTCGGGCGCCTCGGGCTCCGCGTAGACGAGCCGGTTGCGCACCGCGGTCAGGAGGCTCGAGCGCGCTCGCTCGGGCATCACCGAGCTCGCAGCTTTCAGCGCACGACCCATCGCCCCACGACCGGATTTCAACGAGTGCACGGCGTCGTCCATGCGCGGCGAGCGCAGGCGCACGCTCGTGTTCGCCTCGACCAGCTCGACCGGGAGCGTGTCGTCCACGCCCAGGAAGCGCTGTACTTGGCGCAGCGTAGCCTCGTTGTCGGCGCGGAAGTCGTCGTAGATCAGCACGAGCACCTGCTCGCGCCCGAACGCTCGTGGTAGCGCCGCAGCTGCTCGACATAGCGGACCCGGTCTGTGTAGCGGAGCTCCGGCGGCGTGGGGAGCCCGCCCTCGGCGGATTCGGCGGCGGGCAGCGCCTCGGCGTCGAGCGCGCGGCGCAGATCCAGCTCGTCCTCGACCCGGTTCTGGACCATCTCGAGGTGCATCGAGCGCAGGAACCCGGCGGGCTCGCGCAGGACCGCGACGATCCGCGCGTCCGGGCGGACGCGCGCGATCTCAGCGGCGGCCACGCGCGAGCGCAGGTAGGACGGCGAGGCGTCGCCGGCGCGCTGCTCCGGCGCGGCATCCGCGAACAGCGCCGCGTACTGCTCGATCGTCTGCGGATGCTCGCCCGCGCCGTGCGCCTGGAAGCGCGGACGCAGATCGGCGGCGAAGAAGCGCGGCTCCTTGAGCTCGGACATGAAGATCTCCGGGTGACGGCGGAGCATCTCGTACAGCGCGGTGGTGCCGCTCTTGGGATGTCCGACGATGTAGAAGTCCGGGATCCGCAGGCTGTGCGGCGGTCTCCCCCGTCTCACTCGAGGCCGTCATAGCCCCATTCGGAGTACGAGGTCGCGGCCCAGGTACTCGCTGAGCGCGACGACCTCTGGGGCGAAGCGGCGCCGCAGTTCGCGCATCAGCTCCTCGTCCGGCGGCTTCGGAGCGCCGTGCACGAGCCGCTGCTGGGTCGCGCGCAGCGCGCGGGCCCGGACGCCGGCGGGCACGACGGCCTTGACAGCGCCCTTGACGCTCCTCGACACGGGACCATGGCCGACGGCGACGGCGTTGACGAGCCCGTCGAGCTGCTGCGAGCGCATCATCACCGATCGGGTTGGCGTCCCCCACCTCGACTGCCAGCGAGTCGTCGACGCCGAGGAAGCGGCGCACCTGGCGCACGGTGCCCTCGTTGTCGGCGCGGAAGTCGTCGTAGATCAGCACCAGCACCTGCTCGCGCCCGAACACGTCGTGGTAGCGACGCAGCTGGTCGACGTAACGGACGCGCTCGGAGTAGAGGAGCGCCTGCGGGCGGACCGATCGGCGGGGGATCTTGCGCCCCGCGCGCCGGGCCGGCTCGAGCTCGATCGCGCGGCGCAGGCTCTTCTCGTTCTCGATGTGGTTCTGGAGCAACTGCATGTGCAGGGAGCGCAGGAAGCTGGCGGGCTCGCGCAGGATCGCGATGATCGACGCCTGCGGCGAGACCCCGGCAATGCCCCGCGCAGCCTCGCGCGACCAGAGGTAGAGCGAGGAGGCCTCGCCGACGCGCATGCCCTCACCGGCGCCGGCCGAACAGCGCCAGGTAATCAGTCAGCGTTTCGGGCAGCGGCCCCGCTGACCGCGGCTGGAAGCGCCGCCGCAGGTCGGTCGCGAAGTAGGCCGGCTCCTTCAGCTCCGGCATGAAGATCTGCGGGTGGCCGCGCAGCATCTCGTAGAGCGCGGTCGTGCCGCACTTGGCGTGACCGACGATGAAGAAGTCGGGGACCTCGCCCAGGCCGCCGTCGCGTGTGCGAGCCAGGAGGTCAGTCGACGTGCTCATAGCCCCAGCGTGCCACGAAGTCCTCTCCGAGATACTCGCTGACCGCCACGACCTCGGGCTTGAAGCGCGCTCGCAAGCGCGCCATCAGCTCCCCGTCGACCTCCGCGGGGGCGCGGTGCAGACAGCCGCTCGTTGACGCCTCGCACAAGCCCGCGCCGGACCTCCGCCGGCATCACCGACTTCAGCGCGCCCTTGACGGCCAGCGAGCCGCGGCCCGTGCCGACCGAGACGGAATGCATCAGACGGTGCAGCCGCCGCAGAGCGCATCTCCACGGTCGGGTTGGCCCGGCTGGGGACAACCGGCAACGTGTCGTCGACGCCGAGGAAGCGCTGCACGCGTCTTACGGCGGCCTCGTTGTCGGCGCGGAAGTCCTCATAGACGAGCACCAGCACCCGCTCGCGCCCGAAAGCGTCGTGGTAGCGACGCAGCTGATCGGCATAGCGAACATGCTCGGAGTACAGGAGCGCCTTCGGCCAGTAGGTGTGGCGCGGGATCCGGCGCCCGTTGCGGCGGTCCTGCTCGAGTGCGAGCGCGCGGGCGAAGTCGTGCTCGGTCTCGACGTAGGTCTCGATCATCTGCAGGTGCAGCGAGCGCAGGAAGCTCGCGGGCTCGCGCAGGAGCGCGATGATCTGGGCCTCGCGGCTGGACGGCGGCGATCGCCGAGGCCGCCGTCTGCGACCACAGATACAGCGCAGAGGCCTCGCCGACGCGCTGGCCCTCGGCGGCGTCGGCGAACCATGCGCGGTACTCCTCGAGCGTGCGCGGCGTGCCCTCCGGCCGCGGCGGGGTGCGCTCGTGCAGCTCGGAGGCGAAGTACCACGGCTCCTTGCTCTCGGGGAGGTAGAGCTGCGGGTGTTCGCGCAGCATCTCGTACAGCGCGGTCGTGCCGCTCTTGGCGTGTCCGACGATGAAGAAGTCGGGGATGCGCCAGCGAGTGCGCACGGGAGCGCCGTTCGTGGACGCGGCGGCCATCGCGCCCCACCTCAGCGACGGCCGGCGCGGGCCCGCCGCGCCTCACGGCAGCACCCCTCCGGGCGCGCCGGCCGCGATCCTCGACGCCGAGCGGTAGTACTGGTTCTCCTGCTGCAGCAGCACGCGGGAGTCGAAGGCGGCCAGGCGGCCCTCCTGGATCACCATCACGCGATCGCAGATGTCCAGCGTGGACATCCTGTGCGCGATGACGAACATCGTCAGGTTGCTGCGCAGCGCCGTCAGCGACTCCTGGATCAGCGTCTCGGAGTGCGGGTCGAGCGCGCTCGTGGGCTCGTCGAGCACGAGCACCTCGGGCGTGCGCGGCAAGCGCGCGCGCGAGGCAGATGCGCTGCGGCCTGGCCGCCGGAGACGGCATCGGCGCGCGGCCCGACGAGGGTGTCGATAGCCCTTGCGCCAGCCGGCCACGTCCTCGTCGATGCGGGCGAGCTGCGCGGCGCGTTCGACCTCCTCGTCGGAGAGGTCGCGGAAGTAGCGGATGTTCTCCGCGACGCTCGCGTGGAGCAGGCGCGGCGACTGCGGCACGTATGAGACCAGCCGGTGCCAGTCCGCCGCGGCGGAACTCGGTCACCTGCTCGCCGTTGACGAGGTAGCGCCCCGATTCCGGGCTGCGCAGCCGCAGCAGCAGCTGGATCAGCGTCGACTTGCCCGCTCCGGAGGGGCCGATCACGCCGATCGCCTCGTTGTGCGCGACCACGAAGCTGAGGTCCTTCAGCGTGGGGTTGCCGGGCCGGTAGGAGAAGTTGACGTGCTCGAACTCCATGATCTCGATCCGCTCGAGGTGCTCCTCGCCGTCGGGCGGAACGCTGTCCAGATAGCGCCGCGCTGCGTCCTGGGTGCGTTCGATGAACGGCATCGACTGCGAGAGCCCCTGGTAGGCGGATTGCACCGACTGGCCGTTCGAGCCCGCCCGCACCAGGATCAGGATCACCGCGCCGAGGGACGCCGCGTGCCCGCCGCCCGCGAGTTTCAGCACCGCGAGCCCCAGCACGAGCAGCACGTAGATGAGGCTCTGGTACATGCTCGGCACCAGCCGGCCGATGAGCTGGGAGCTGTAGAAGAGGTCGCGCGCGGAGTCGATGTAGCCGTCGATGCGGGCGCGCTGAGCCGCCCGCGACGCCGAACACCTGCGTCTCTTCGGCCAACCGGTTGGACTCGGCGATCGCGGCCGAGTACCTGACCTGAGCCTTCGAGAGCGCCCGCGAGCGGCGCACCGCGAGCTTGCGCAGCGGGCGCAGGACCGCGAACATCGCGATCGCGGCGATGAACACGCCGGTGGCGGCGAGGGCGTTGAGCGCGAACGCGAACGCCATCAGCACGAGGAAATTGAGCGTCGAGGTGATCAGCGAGGTTGCCTGGAGCGCGCCGCTCGTCGCCTGCACGACCTGGCCGGACATCGTCTCCTGCAACTGGCCCTCGCGATCGGAGGACTGGACGCCCCAGGAGGCCAGGGTGAAGGCGGTGAACAGCCGCTTGCGGAGCGTCGACTGGACGTCGGCGGCGATGCGGGAGGGCAGCACCGAAAGCGGGAACTGCATCAGCAGGCGCAGGAAGGCGAGGACGAACGCGGCCAGCAGCAGGGTGTTGGTCGAGAGATGGATGTCGAGGCCCTGGAGTTTGGTCCCGTGGTGGGACTTGTTGCCGGCGAGGACGACCGCGATCTGCGCCAGCACGGCGAGCATCGCCGCTTCGGTGAAGCCTGAGAGGACCGAGGCGCCCGCAAGCGCCGCGACCGTGCGGCGGCTCTCGCCGAGCAGCAGGCTCAGGCGCGCGCCCATCTTCGCGGGAGAGATAGCGCCCCCCCGGCCCAGCCTCGGCATGCCCCTCATACCGCGACCAGGCTACCTGGCGAAGCCTCCGCGCGGGCGGCGCGAGCGCGCCCGTCGCCCAGGAACCAATACCCCATCACGCCGGCCGCGAAGTACAGATACAGGCCGCCGGATACCCCCGTTGAGACCGGACCGTCGATCGACATGAAGAAGACCGCGAGGAGCGGCGCGGCAAGCGCCACCAGCAGCAACTGGAGTTCCGGGTCCCGGACTTTTCTCAGGTGCGTCGCGGGCAGGATCATCAAGCGCAGCAGGAAGCCGTACCACAGCAGCAGCCCGAAGACGCCGAGTTCCTTCACGAGTAGGTTGGGCTGCGTCTCGGCGTTGATGTTGTGGCCTTCGAAGACTTCTTTGTTCTTGCCGCCGAAGCCCGACACGGCTCCCGCCGTCCCGAGCCCGAAACCGAACGGCTCCACGGCGATGTACTTGGGGATCTCGCTCAGATCGTTGATCTTGTAGTCGGCGCCGGTGCCGGCGACCTTTTCCGGAGCGATGCTCGTGTAACGCGAGAACACGTTCGAGCCGACGCTTTCCACGAAGAACTGCCCCAGAGGCAGCGCGAGGGCCACCACGGCGATCAGGGCAAGGAGCGGCTTGGATATTCGCCGGCCGGCCAGCAGCGAGTAGCCGACGAAGCCGGCTATCGCGAAGCCGCAGCCGACCACCTGCAGGCGCCCCAATCCCGTGATCACCCCCGCGAGGCAGCCGAGGGCGAGCAGCAACGCCGCCCAGCGTTCCCAGCGCCGGCGCGCGAGCGCCAGCAGAGCGATCACGCCGGGGAGCGCCGCCAGCCCGATGCCGGCGCTGAACCCCGCGTCCGAGCCGAGCCCGAAGGGCCGCACGTGGCCTTCGCCGTTCGGGCTCACATATTTACGCGAGTCCGCGCCGTAGACCTTGTTGTTGTAACCCGATCCGAGGCTCGCGACTTCTTCGGGGCTGAGCTGCGTCTGCCCGGTCGATGCGAACGCGTTCAGCAGCGCCACCACTCCGAGCACCCAGAACATCAGCCGGAATCGCTGCGGCGTGCGGATCAGCAGGTAGCCGAACCAGAAGAACGGCACCCACTGCAGCTGCTGGCGCCAGCCGCCGAGCGCGTGGAGGAGCCCCTGCGTGGCCGGGTTGAAAGACTCGACGACGACGAACAGTATCCACGCGATCACCCAGCCCGACAGCGGGGGTATGCGCGCGGGCGTGCGGCTCGCGATCATGCGGAAGATCAGGCCGAGCGTGATCGCCAGGATCAGGATGTCCTGAAGGCCCGAGGAGAGGGCGCCCGCGTTCGCGACCAGCTTGAGCGGGCCGTCCACGCAGCCCAGGAAGATCACGAGCGCGGTCACCGACCGCTCGAGCCGCGGCGTCGCCGCCATCCATCCCACGAGCAGCGCGACCGCGATCCCACCCAGAGCCAGCGTGATCGACGGCTTCGGGACCGCGACCGCAATGCCGATTGTCGCGGCGCCGATCACGACCGCGACCGCGGTCGCGATCAGCCCGTCACGGATCCTGCGGCTCGTGACCGCCGGGTGGCCGCCGCCAGCGACGAGCGGGCGAGCCGCCGCGCTCATCTTCCGACCAGAGAACCGGGCCAGCGTCGTTGGGGGGTGGCGCCGGCGCCGTACTTCGAGATTTCGGCACGGGGGACGCCGTTGGCCACCACGCCGAGCACCGGCGCGGTGGGTGTGCGTGCGAGCAGTTGATGGAGCTGCACAGCCGCCTGCTCACGGGTGTGCCCGACGCGGGCGACGATCACGATCGCCTCGACCAGGCCGAGGAGGGGCATCACGTCGCTGACGGCAAGCGGTCCGGGGGCGTCGATCACGACCCGGTCGTAGTCCTCGGCCGCCGAGCGGACCAGGTCGGCCATCGCGGCACCGGCGAGCAGCGCCGGGGGGTTCGGCACGGGCGGACCGGCCGCCAGCGCCCACACGGCGCCGGCCATCTGCGTCCCGACCGCGGTCGCCACCGCGCCGTTGGTGGAGGGCGCCGCGGCGACCTGCCCTGCCATCGAGTGCACCACCTGCAGCGCATCGGCGAGCACGAGGCGGCCGGTGAGGACATCGGAGAGGCCGCGATCGGGTTCCACGCCGAGGGCCCGGGCCTGGACGGGGCGACGGAAGTCGGCCTCGATCAGCATCACCTGCTCGCCGCCTTCGCTGTGTACGAGCGCGAGGTCGGCGGCGATCGTCGACTTGCCGTCGCCCGGCTCGGCGCTGACGAAGAGGATCGACCGCGGCGAGGAGTGCTGAGCCTCGCCTGGGAGATGCTCGAGCATCAGCGTCGTCTGCAATCGCCGCAGCGGCTCGACGAGATGCCTCGACGGCGTGATCCAGCCGTCACGCTTGACGATCGGCGCGCGGACCTTCGGCAGCGACGTCAGCACCTCCTGGTGGAGCGTCCCTTCGATGTCGGCGAGCGTGCGCAGCCGCCGGTTGAAGCGGCTCGAGAAGAAGGCGGCGAACGCGCCCAGCACCAGCGCGAGCACGAACGCGAACTCGGCGTTCTTGCGCGGGTGCGGCGAGACCAGCGTGCTGGCCCTCGGCTTCGCCGGCTTGACCTGGCGCACGCCGACGATCCCGAGCTGCGCTTCGAGCTGGTTGATCTTGGTGCTCGAGCTGCGCGGACTGGATCACCGACGACCCGCTCTGCGCCTTCGGCGGCGGCGCTTTACCGCCCTTCGAGCTCGTGCCGGTCGTGGCGGCAGCCGTGTTGTGCGCCGCTTCGAGCCGGTTGAGCTGCCGGCGCGCGAGCGTCAGCGCGGCCAGGACGTTGCGCTGGTGGGTCGAGGTCCAGCGTTTGACGTAGACGGCGGCGACGGTGTTGGCAAGCAGCGCCGCGCCGCGCGGGCTGTGCGATTCCGCCGTGATCGTGATGAACTGGCTCTTTTCCCCGGACTTCGCTTTGACCTTGCTCTTGGCGGCGACTTTGTCGATCTGCACCGTCGAGTTGTGCAGCGTCGCGCTTGGCGCTTTCGACAATGACCGAGTTGATCAGGGCCGCCTGGTTGCCGCCGCTCGTGACGGGGTTGCGCGCCGCTCGTTTTTTCGGCGAACGGGGATTCGGCGCCGGCGCCGAGGTAGATCTGCGTCGTCGCCTGGAAGGTCGCCGTCTGTTTCTTATAGTAGAAGTAGGTTCCGGCGGCGACGAGCAGCGCCGTGAAGAGAATCAACCACTTCCGCCTCCAGATCGGAGGGAAGATCGCGTTGGCGTCGGTGGTCTCGTTCATCGGTCCGGATCCTTCCAATACGTGCAGGCGGGGCCATGCTCGGCAATGGTCAGCCAGCTACGTAATCGGCCGATAAAGAGTAGCGTGCAGGCGCTATGCCGCTCGCACCTGCGAGGCCTTGTGCAGGGGGCCTTCGGACGCCTGTGACGCCTCTCCAGAAGGGCGTTCTCGCCGTCCGCTCGACGCCGTGTTCTGCGCCGCTGCCCCGCCCTGTCGCCCAGCCATGAGCCGGCGCCTGCTGGTCGTCAGCCACCCCGCCGTCGTCGGGGTCAATCAGGAGGTGTACGCGGAGCTCCGCAGGCGCGGGTGGGAGCCGATCCTGGTGGTCCCCGCCCGCTGGCGAAACGAGTTCTCCGGTGCTGAGCTGCGACCGCTGCCCGTCGCCGGCCTGGAGGGCGCACTGCGGCCCATTCCGGTCGCACTGGCCGGCCGCCCGCAGCGCCACTTCTACCTGACGCGCCCGGGAGCGCTGATCGAGCGCATCGGGCCCGACGTGGCGTTCCTGGAGGCCGAGCCGTTCTCGTTGGTCGCCTCGCAATGGCGACGCCCGCTGGTGCGCCGTGGCATCCCCTTCGGCGTGCAGGCGGCCGAGAACATCGACCGCGAGCTGCCGGCGCCGGTCAAGCGCCTGCGCTCGCGGGTGCTGCGCGACGCGGCCTTCGTGGCCGCCCGCTCGGACAGCGCGGCGCGGCTCGCGCAGCAGCTGGGGAGCGCGGGGCGAGGTGCGCCTCGCGCCCCACGCGGTGCCGCCGTGGGAGCCCGCCCGAAGCGGCGGCGAACGGCCGTTCACGGTCGGCTACGCGGGACGGCTGGTCGAGAGCAAGGGCCTGCGCGACCTGCTCGCCGCGGTGCGCATGCTGGCGGCACCGGTGGAGCTGCGTGCTGATCGGGAACGGCGAGATGCGCGCCGAGCTCGAGGGCGCGGAGATCCCCGGCTCACGTGTGCGTGTGCTCGACGGGCTCGGCCACGGGGAGATGGCGGAGGGCTTCGCCCAGCTCGACGTGCTGGCGCTGCCCTCGCGCACGACGGCGACGTGGAAGGAGCAGTTCGGCCGCGTGATCGTCGAGGCGCTGTGGTGCGGGGTCCCGGTCGTCGGCTCGGACTCGGGCGAGATCCCATGGCTGATCGAGCTGACCGGCGGCGGCCTCGTGTTCGCGGAGGGCGACCCGTCCGCGCTCGCGCAGCGGCTGGGGGAGCTGCGCGAGGACCCCGCGCTGCGTGAGCGGCTCGCACGGCAGGGCGGGGAAGCCGCGCGGCGGCTGTTCTCGGTGCCTGCCGCCACCGACCCGCTCGAGCAGATGCTCGAAGGAGCCCTGCGCGAGTCTTGACCTAGAGGCGCCCTCCGGCGGCGGCCAGGCGCTCGTAGAGCTCCTCGTGCTCGCGCACCATCTGCTCCCAGCGGAAGCGCAGCGCCGACTCGCGCGCCGCCGCGCCGAGCCGGGCGCGCAGCCGAGGGTCGGCCGCCAGCTCGCGCAGCCGCGTCGCGATCTGCTCGGCCGCGGTTCGACCAGATAGCCGCTCTCGCCGCTGGCGATCAGCTCGCGCACGCCGTTGACGTCGCTCGCGATCACCGGGCAGCCCGCTCGCGGCGGCCTCGAAGGCGACGAGCGAGAAGGTCTCATAGCTCGACGGCAGCACGAACGCGTCGGCCATCGCGTAGACCGGACGCACGTCGGCGCGCACGCCGAGCCACCGGATGCGCTCGCCGACGCCGAGCTGCTCGGCGAGATCCCGGTAGTCGCCCGGCTGCCCGCGCCCGGCGACCGCCAGGTTCCATCCGGGCGCGAGCGCGAGCGCCTCGATCAGGTGGCGCAGCCCCTTGTGCTCCCAGTCGCCGCCGATGAAAGCGGCGAGGAGCGCCCCCTCCTCCAGATCCGAGCTCGCTCGCGCAGCGCCCGCCCCTCCTCGGCCGCGGCGCCGGGCGCGAACTCCGCCGTGTCGACGCCGTTGTGGATCGTGCTGACATGCGCAGCGACCGCTGGGAAGCTGTTGCGCACCTCCTCGGCGACGCCGTCGGAGACGCATACGAACCAGGCATCGCGGTTGCGGCGCACGCTGAGCCGTTCGGACACCCGCTTGACCGCCCCGACCGCCTGACCGTAGAGCGCGTATGCCCGCCCCGGTCGCCCGGGCTTCGCGGTGTAGGCCTGATGGCAGCAGTGGATCGCGACGCTGTCGACGCGGTTGACCACGATCGCGCCCGTGCTCTGGACGAGGCCACGCCGGCGGCGCCGAACCGCGAGCGATCCTGCGAGCGCGAACCACGGGTAGGCGAGCAGGAAGGGGCGGCTCGGGCCGCGGACGCGGTGGAACTCGACGCCGCTGCCTGCGGGCAGCACGCATTTGCGCGCGATCACGGTCACCGGATGCCCGCGCTCGCTGAGCCCGACGGCGAGCTCGGCGAGCTGGCGCTCCATGCCGCCGACCGCGCCGACGTCGTGCGCCACGATCGTCACGGCGACGGCATCCGCACGCGCCGCCTCCGATGCCCCAGCCGGCCCGGCGGCCGGTGCGCTGCGGGGCGGCGCGATCAAGCCGGCTGCGCCGCGGACGGCGAGGGGAGCTGGGATTCGAGGCACGCGAACATACGCAGCGCGCATCGCGGCGTCGGTGTAGTCGCGCAGGAAGCTCTCGCGTCCGGCCACGGCCAGACGGGCGCGCAGCTCCGGCTCCTCGACTAGCCTCCCGAGCCCGTCTGCGAGGGCCTCCGGAGCGCCGCTCGCCGCGAGCACGCCCGTGCGCATGTCGGCGATGAACTCAGAGGGGCCGCCGGAGTCGACTGCGAGGACGGCCACGCCGCGCGCCATCCCCTCGAGCAGCACGATTCCGAACGGCTCCGGGTCCGAAGCGTTCACAAGCACGTCCATGCGCTCGATGTAAGGCCCGGCATCAGGGACCTGGCCGGTCATCGTGACCTGCCCGTCGAGACCCAGCTCGCTGACGAGCCGCGGCAGCGACGCCGCGTAGTCGGGAGAGAGCTCGTACGCGTCCCCACCGACGATCAGGCAGTGGAAACAGGTGCCTCGCGCATGGAGCAAGGCCTGCGCCCGCAGCAGCCTGTCCTGTCCCTTCCACTCCTGCAGGCGCCCGACGATCCCGACCACGGGCACGCCGGGGGGCAGGGCGATCTGCGCCGGTTCACCCGTCGCAGCCGGAACCGCCGTCCCGGCTGCGATCGGGAACGTCTCGGGCGCCCGCCACAGGCGGCGCTGGGCCCGGGCTGCCGCCTCCGAATAGCAGAGGATCGCGCGCGCCGGCAGCGCCGTCGCCAGGCGATCGATCGCGCTGCCGTCGGGGATCGACTGCTGCCACCACAGGACGCGCGAGGGCATACCCGCGAGGAGCGCCGCGCACGAACCGTAGAGCTGCGTCTTGGCCGACCAGTTGAGGATCAGCGCGGGACGACGCGCGCGCATGATCGCCGCGAGCCGCCACACCGTGCCCGCGAAGCGGTGGAGCTGGCGCAGCCGCCCTGTTGAGAGCACCGTCACCGCGAAGCCTCTGGCGGCCAGTCTCGTCTGCCCACGGCCCGTCCTCGAAGAACACCAGCTCGAACTCGAACGGCCCTTCGGCGGCCCCGTCGAGGATGCTCTGGAGCATCGCCTCGGCGCCGCCGGCGTTGGTTCCCCAGGGGATCGTCACGAGCACACGATTGCCGGCGGGAGGAGCGCTCTCGCGCCGGAGGCCTCCCGCCCGGCCGGCGGCTGCGCTGACCCCCTCGGACACGGTCAGATCCTAGCCAGAGTGGATGGGAGGGCCGGCGGGCGCTCCATGCCGGCTTGGAGCGCTGGAATATGCTCCGGCCCGCCGGGCACCGGCGCGCGCGATGCCGACTTACTCAGACCAACTTGCCTCAGCGGGGGCGTCGATGGCGCCGATCGTCGGAGCGGCGCTCGATGCGGCGCGGCCACAGGACGGCCTGCGCTGGCTCGACATCGGCTGCGGCCGGGGCGATCTCCTGCGCCTTGTGCGGGACCGCTGGAGCCCGGCGGCCCTGGCCGGGTTGGACCCGATCGACTGGCTCGACGACGACCTGCGGGGGGACGTGGACTTCAGCACCGTTGCGGGCGAGCAGATGGGCGCCCTGCCGCCCGCCGACAGGGTGCTGCTGGTGGAGGTGGTCGAGCATCTCGAAGCGCCGTGGAGCACGCTGCGCGAGGCCGCCCGTCTCGTCGCCCCGGGCGGCTGGATCGTGGTGTCGACACCGAACCTCGCGACGCTGCGCTGCCGGCTGGAGCTGGCCGTTCGCGGGGAGCTGACCCCCTTCCGCGTCGACAACCTTCCGCACATCTCCCCGGCGCTGCCGCATGTCACCGTGCGCGTGCTCGAGGAGGAGGGCTTGGCCTGCGAGCCCACGGCGTTCGCCGGCGCCGACGTGATCCCGATGACCGGCGGGCGCACCTGGCCCGCGCCGATTCGCGCGCGCAGGCCGCGGCTGCTGTCCGTGTCGGCGATCGTGGCGGCTCACCGCCCGGCATGAGCCCGGCGCCGCGCGAGGGGCCGGCCGCGACACGCCCCGCCGCCGTCCTGGCCCACGACTACCTGCTCGTGCTGCGCGGCGCCGAGCGCGTCTTCGCCCAGATGGCGGACATGTATCCCGGTGCGCCGGTGCTGACGCTGCTCTACGACAGCGAGGCGACCGAAGGCCGGTTCGCGGGACACGAGGTGACCACCTCGCCGCTGCAACGTCTCGGCGCCGCCCAGAACAACTTCAGGCGGCTGCTGCCCCTGTATCCGTGGGCCGTGAGCCGGTTGCGCGCCCCCACTCTGCGAGCTCGTGCTGAGCAGCAGCAGCGCCTTCATGCACGGGCTGAAGGCGCCGCCGGGAGCCGTGCACGTCTGCTACTGCCACGCGCCGTTCCGCTACGCCTGGTACGAGGAGGCCCGCGCACTGTCCGAGGTGCCTCGCGCGTTGCGTCCGGCTCTCCGCGCGCTGCTGGCCGCAATGCGCCGGTGGGACCTGGCTGCGAGCCATCGGGTCGACCGCTACGTCGCCAACTCCCGGCTGACCCAGGAGCGGATCGCGCGCTTCTACGGTCGCGACTCGGAGATCGTGCATCCGCCCGTGGACACGTCCCGCTTCCAGCCGGGCGAGCACGGCGAGCACCTTCTCATCGTCTCGGAGATCGTCCGCCACAAGCGCCTGCACGTCGCGCTCGAGGCGGCCCGCCGCGCGGGGACGCCGATCCGCGTAGCCGGCTCGGGCCCGGATCGCGAACGCGCTGGCGGCCGCGTTCCCCGAGGCCGAGTTCCTCGGCCGCGTGGACGACCGCCGGCTCGAGCAGCTGTATACGAGCGCGCGCGCCGTGCTCGTCCCGAGCATGGAGGAGTTCGGCATCACCGCAGTCGAGGCGCAGGCCTCCGGCCGCCCCGTGATCGCCGCCGCCGCGGGCGGCGCGCTGGAGACTGTCCTGGACGGAACCACCGGCCGGCTCGTGCCGCTCGACGACGTGGAGGCGTTCCGCGCCGCAATCGGCGAGCTCGACCAGCTCGGCTTCGATCCGGCGGACGCGGTCCGCAACGCCGCGCGGTTCTCCGTGGAGGCGTTCCGGCTGGGGCTGGACAGGCAGGTGGCGCAGGCGCTCGCGGCGAGCGCGTAGGCGGGGCCGAGCGCCGGCCTCGTCCCTCCTCGAGGCCGGCACGAAGCGCCGGCCGATCCGACTCCATCCGTCGCTAGTAGGCTGCGCCGCCGATGGCGGGCGGGCACCTTCACATAGCGTGGCTGGGCGCCGGGCCGAGCGCGAAGGAATCGGGCGGGGTGCCAGGCGTCGCCAGGGAGCTGATCGCCGGCCTGGCCGCGCAGGGCCATCGCATCGACTGCTTCCTGCCCTCAGCGGTCAGGGAGCTGCCGCCGCACCTGCGGGAGCTCGCCAACGTCACCTTCGTCCAAGGGACCAGCGAATGGCGCTACGACCGCTGGTACAGCCGCGGCTCGATCGCGATCTTCCTGAGCGGCCTGCTCGCGCGGGCGTTTGGTTCGCTGCGGCTTCGCCGCGAGGTCCTGCGCCGGCATCGCAAGGACCCCTACGACGTGGTCTACCAGTTCTCGAACATCGAGTCGCTGGCGGTTCCGTCGAGCCTGCGCGGCCGCGTGCCGCTCGTGATCCACCCCGAGACGCACATCGCCGGCGAGCTGCGCTTCCTGTGGCGCGAGCGCCGGCTGGCGTTGCGCTGCCAGCCGAAGCGGAGCTTCGTCGCGGCGGCCGTACCGATGGCCCTGCGCGCCGTCGTCCAGCGCTTCCGGGTGCGCCGCGCGGACCTGCTGATCTGCATCAGCAGCGTCTTCCGCGACCACATCCATCGCGACTACGGCTTCCCGCTGGAGCGCACCGTCGTGGTCCCAACCCGATCCGCTTCGAGCGGTTCACGGAACCTCACCTCGACCGCGGCCTGGGCAACCCGCCGACGGTGCTGGTGCTCGGCCGCATCTCGGCACGCAAGGGGATCGACGACGTGATCGCGGTCGCGCGCGAGCTGATCGCGCGCGGCTCGGCTGCGCGCGTGACGGTCGTCGGCGGCCCGACGCTGTGGTCGGACTATCGCCCGCTGCTCGAGGATCTGCCGACGGAGAACTCCGAGTTCGCCGGGCGCATCGCGCCCCCGAGATCCCGGCCGCGCTCGTCCAGTGCGATCTGATGCTCCAGGCCGCCTCCTACGAGCCCTTCGGGCTGACCGTCGCAGAGGGCCTCGCGTGCGGGCTGCCGGTCGTCGGGACGAGCGAGGTGGGCGCGATCGAGGGCGTCGATCGCGCGGTCGTCGCCGAGACCGCGCCCGGCGACGTCACCGCGATGACCGATGCGCTCGAACGGATGATCGCCGGGCTCGAAGCAGGACCCCGGCGCGGTGCGGGCGAAGGCGCGCAGCGAGGCCGAGCGGCTGTTCGCGGCGAGCCGCGTGTGCGATCAGATCTCAGACGCCCTGCAGGCGCTCGTGCATGGCGTACGGAGCTGAGATCGCGGCTACCCTTTGTCGCTGAGGAGGAACGCCCGGAATCCCGGTGAATTCCGCCGCCAGGGATTCGGCTGGCGAGATGCCCGAAAGGACCTACGTGCCGCGCAGAGGAAGAGCCGTCAGGACGATCGTGACCGCCTGCGTGCTCGCGCCTGTCGTGCTCGCGCTCGGCGCCTGCGGTCACGTCGGTCCGACCGGCAAGAACGCGGCCAACTCGGCAGCTGCTCAGGAAGAAGCGAGCCAGGAAGAAGCCGCTCTGCGCAAAGAAGAAGCCTCCGAAGTCGCGCAGGACCAGGAAGCCCTGTCGGTGATCGAATCGCGCAAGCGAGAAGAAGAAGCCGAAGCCACTGCGAAACGCACCGAAGCCAGGGCGAAGGCCAAGGCGAAGAAGCGCGAAAAGCAGGCCGAAGAAACCGCCAAGCGCAAACGCAAGGAAGCGGCGAAGAAGAAGGCCGAAGAAGCGGCCAAGAAGAAGGTCGAAGAAGCGGCAAAGAAGAACCGCGAAGAAGAAGCCAAGAAGACGGTCACGGCGAAACAGCCGCAGACGCCTGCCAAAGCGAAGCCGGCGCCGCCGAAGACCAAAACGAAAGAATCCATCAGCGCGCCGCCCACCGTGACCGCTCCCGAAGGGTCGGGTTGACATGGAGGGCACCGAGATCCCCACGCCGAGCGCCCGCCGGCTCGCGGCCCTCCTCGCGGCCTGCCTGGCCGCGGCCGCGCTCGCCGGCTGCGGCGGCTCGGAAAGCAGCGGCGGCGAAGGCAAGGGCGAAGCCGAAGGGGCGACCCGCCGTTCACGCCGCCGGCGAAGAACCGGAAGCCTCGGTGTCGAACGCGAAGGCGGCTGAAGAGGCGTCGCTGAAGCGCGAACAGGCCGAACTGGCAGCCGCGGCCCACGACCGCGAACAGATCGAACGCGAGGCTGCCGCCGCCGCCGCGGCAAAGCAGAAGAAAGGGTCCGGGCACAAGGCCCGGCACACGACGAAATCGGCCCATCGCCGCAAACACAGCTCGAGCGAAGAAGCACGGGCAGCGCCAAGTCGAAGAGCCACGAATCGACGGCCGAACAGGAAGCCCGCAAGCACTTCGAAGCAGAAGAAGCGCGCGAAGCCGCCGAATTCAAGCGGCAGGCCGGCAAAGAAAAATAGCCGCGCCCCAGCCTCGGCGCGGTGTCAGCGGCGCGGGCGCTGCAGCGTGCGCTCAGAGCCCGCGGCGCCCGACCACGTGCGGGACGGTGCGCAGCAGGATCTTGATGTCGGTCCAGGGGGACCAGTTGGCGACGTAGAGGTAGTCGATCGCCACCATCTCGCGCAGCGGCACGCGGGCGGGGCCGAGGATCTGCCAGGGGCCCGTCATGCCGGGCATCAGCTCGAGGCGGCGGCGGTGCCAGCCCTCGATCCGCTGGTCCTCCTCGATCACGAGCGGCCGCGGGCCGACGAGGCTCATCTCGCCGCGGACGATGTTGAACAGCTGCGGCAGCTCGTCGAGCGCGCTGCGGCGCAGCCAGCGCCCGACGCGCGTGATGCGCGGGTCCTCGGCGATCTTGAAGAGGCCGTCCATCGCCTCGTTGCGGTGGCGCAGTCGAGTCCTTCATCTCACTCGGCGCCGGGGACCATCGTGCGGAACTTGAGCATGTAGAAGCGCTTGCCGTGGCGGCCGACGCGCAGCTGGCGGAAGAACACGGGGCCGCGGCTGTCGAGCTTGATCGCGATCGCGATCGCGATCAGCAGCGGCGAGACCGCGAGCAGGCCCGAGCGACGCGCCGATCACGGTCGAACAGGCGCTTGAAGCGCGCCGAGGAGCGCGTCAGGTCGAAGCGGCGCACGCCCATCACCGTGACGCCGTGCAGGTCGTCGAACTCGACCGAGGAGCCGACGACCTCGAGCAGGCGCGGCACGACGCTGACGCGCACGCCGACCGCCTTCAGCGTGCGGACGAGGTTGAGCATCTCGCCCGCGTCGGCGCTGCGCGGCGCGATGATCGCGCGGTGCACGTCGAGCGTCTGGGCGAGGTCGCGGATCTCGGCGAGACGCGACTCCGAGAAGGAGTCGGTCGACCACGGCGCGACCTTGTCGAGGTCGAGGTGCGCGACCACCGTCGCCTTGACGCCGCCGCCGCAGCCGAGCTTCGAGCGGATCGTCGCGGCCGACATCTCATCGCCGATGAACAGGCAGCGCTCGGCGGGGCGATCGCCAGCGCGAGGACGCGCGCGACCGAGCGGAAGAGGATCAGCAGCGCCGGCGAGGGCGAGCCACAGGATCAGCGCCTGATGGCGGCCGAGCGCGCCCTCGACGACAGAGCCCGCCGGACAGCCATGCCACGACGGTGCAGAGCGTCGCGAGCTGGAAGAGCTTCGGCGCCTCGTCGAGCGTCGTCTTGCGCAGCAGCGTCTCGTCGCGGTCGTAGAGGCCGGTCATCTTCGCCGCGACCAGCAGGATCGGGATCTCGATCAGCGCTGCCCAGGTCGAGCTTGCAGCGGGCGCGGCGAGAGCTCGAGCGTCAGCAGGAACGCGCCGACCAGCGCGAGCAGATCAGCGACGGCGAGCGCAGCGGCGGAAGAGCGAGTCCCGGCGCAGCGAGGCGGCGGGACCGCGGACCTCCGCGATGCCGGGGATGAGGACGCGCCGCCGTTCCGAGGCCGAGGAACCCGCGCGTGGCGCGCGCCAGCGGCGGCGCGCCCCACGGAACGCTCGCCTCGGATGGACTCCCCGTCTCGACACTCATCGCGTCTCCCCGCCTCCTTGCTCGCTATCCGGCCCCCGCGAATAGTCGATCACCTGACCTGAACAAATGTCGAGATTCGGTGATCCCTCTCAGGCTGGGCATCATAAACACGGGCCGATACCTAAAGCAAGGCGGCGAATGCGGGTTCACCCGTTCGGGTGAGCGATCCGGCGCAAGGTTCGGACGCGCTCGGATCACTCGAAGTCCGGGCCGCGGCGTGACGTCCGTGGCGCCCGTCGCAACGCGCCCATCGGCCGATACGGCCGTCAGCGGCATGGCCTCCGCTCGCGGGGCTTCCGACCGTCGTCTGCGCCCACGCGCCGGTTCCCAGGGGCGCCTGCGTCCAGGCCACGAGACGGCGATCGCGCAGGATCGCGCAGAGCGTCCAGCCGAGTGTTTCGGTGTCGAGGCCGACGTACTTCAGCCCCGAGGCCGTGATCACGAACGTGATCACGGGGCGCACGTAGCGGTCGGGCGCGGTCGAGGAGAACAGCGAGCCGATCAGCACGGCCGGCACGCTGCCGAGGATCAGCGAGACCGTGACGCCGAATTCGACGTGGCCGAAGGCGATCGCGCCGAGCGCCGCCGCCAGCGTCAGCGGCACCGCCTGCGTGAGGTCGGTGCCGACGAGCTGGTTGGCGCCGATCATCGGGTAGAGGAACAGCAGCATGATGATCATCAGCGAGCCCGCGCCGACCGACGTGAGCCCGACGACGAGGCCGCCGATCACGCCGATCAGGATCGTGCGCGCCGGGATGCGGCGTGACGTCGTGGACGACGCCCGCGCGTTCCTGCCCGCCGCGGCGGTCGAGCACCTGCGCAGCACCATCGCCGCGGCGCCGACGAGCAGCGCGACGCCGAGGACGTCTCGATGTTGGTCTGGGCCGACTTGGCTGCCGCCCATCAGATGCAGGATGTAGGTGCCGAGCGAAAGCCGTCGGGCACCGAGCCGATCACGAGCCACTTGACGAGGCTGAGGTTGGCGGTGCCTTTGCGCAGGTGCACGGCGGCGCCGAAGGGCCGCATCGTCACGGCGGCGACGAGGTCGCTCGAGATCGCGGCGGCCGGCTTGACGCCGAAGAGCAGGATCAGCATCGGCGTCATCAGCGCGCCGCCGCCCGCTCCCGTCATGCCGACGAGAAAGCCGATGATCGCGCTCCCCAGCACGATGTATGGGTCGATGTGCATCTCGCTCCAGGTCCCTCGTCCGGGCCGCGGTGGGCGACCCGCTCCTGCTGACGGCGGTGCCTCCCGCGGCCGAGCGTCGGCACCATAACAGCGTTCCTCATGTTGTCAACTGCCTTTGGGGCACGGTGAGGAGCGGGACGGCTCGGCTCTCAGATACGGGTCCGCTCGCCGGCCGCCCGGCGCGAGCTCGGCCCCTGAAACGCGGCCGGCCCGCCCCTTCCTGGGGCGGGCCGGCCGGTCATCCGCGCCGGCCGTCCTGGCCGGCGGTCAGGCAGCTGATGACTGCTGCGTCAGTCTTCGATCCCTTCGAAGCCTTCTTCGGCGGAGGCGAGCAGCGTCTTGGGCAGCGCCTGGTAGTCGTGGCCCTTGATTTCCTTGGCGCCGCCTTTCTTGCTGGCGACGTAACCCGACGTAGTCCTTCACCGTCTGCGCCTCGGCGGCGTTGCCACCGTGGCTGGCGTAGGCTTCGTAGTTCGTCAGGGCGAGCACGTAGGTCAGACCGCACAGCGCGTAGGACTTCGATTCGCGTTTGGCGGCGACTTCGTTCCAGTTGCGAGTCGACCGACGGCGGCGGGAAGCTGCCGACCCCGTTGGAGTATTCGGTCTTCTTGCAGTTGGATTCGGCCGTCGCGAGCAGCGTCACCGTTGGTCGACGGGTCCGCGTACTTCCTTTTGATTTTCGTGCCTTTGCAGGTCGTTTTGACTTTCTCGCTTGCTTCGACCTCGATCCAGAAGCGCTGCGGGCTCTGGCCGGTGAAGCCGCCGTTGGCGGCGTTGCGAGCCTGGGCGAGGTCGGCGTAGCCGATCGCACCCGGGGTTTCAGCGACTTCTTTCAGCACGCCGGTGTTGGTGGTCGTTTTGGCGTGCACGACTTTGGCCGCGGTCGGCCACGACTGGTTCAGCGTGGTCGAGCCGACTTTGGTGCCTTCGGCGAGTTCGCCCCAGGTGTGTTCGCCGCCGGATTCGTTGGCGAGTTTGTCCTGGTCGTTGTTGAACAGCGAACTTCTTGAAGATGTGCGTCGTGCCCGAGCTGTCCTTGCGGACGACCGGGGTGATCGCGTCTTCAGCCGGGACGCAGCCGTGCCTTTGAGTTCGTTGCCGGTTCCTTCGTCGGCGACGATTTCGCTCCATTTCGTGACCGTGCCGCTGTAGATGCCCTCGAGCGTGGCCTGGTTGATGCGAGGCGGCCAGCAGCGACCGTCGAGTTGGCGGTGCAACTGTCGGGCAGGTTCACAACGATCGCCTCCGCGCCCTGCACGACCGGGATGGTCATCAGCTGCGCACGTTTTACCGGCGTCGGCCTGTTCTTCAACGACTTTTTTTTCGGCCGGGTTGACCGTGTTGTCCGTGCCGACGAAGCCGACCGTGCCGTACAGCTCTTTTTCTGTACCATTCCTTGAAGCCGGCGCCGGAGCCGATCGAGCGGTAGCCGATCGTCGGGTTTTCGCCCGCTTGGAGCAGCCGGCTTTGTCGCGTTGAAGCCTTTTTTCCAGAGTTCCTCGGCTTCGAGCTGGAACGACGAGCCTGCGCCTTCGGTGCTCGTGCCTTTGCAGTGACCCGGCAGCGCTGCGCTCGCGGCGCTCGGCACCGCGAACGCGGCCACGGAGGCCGCTGCAACTATGCCCGCCGAGAGAGCCCGGCGCGCAGAAAGAACCTTCATTACTCCACTACCTCCTGGTTAGCAGGTTCCGTTGCCGACCATGGCGAGACTCGTTCCCCACCTCGACCGACCTCACCGGCGCGCCATCCCTCGGCGCCCCGCACATCAGTCTGCGATCCGTAGTCTGGTGCCGGCCCGGTCCGAGAGTGTTTACAGCCGGTGACGTCTCCGGTTGTTCACACGTGCCCACCGCACGCTTCACAAGTCGTAGACACGTCGCTTCACATCGCGCGGCGAGCCGCTGCACGGCGATTGACGCTGGTGCCTCGTGCTGTGCGACGCCCGATTGACACGGACCGTCACACGTCCGTTCACAGCGGACGTCAGTGTTTCTTCTTCGACAGCCTTGAGCGTCACGATCGCCGTCGTCGTGTGCGTGCCGCCCTGCGGGGTCGTGCGCGACGATCGTGAGCTTGGCCCGGATGCTGTGGACCTTGGCGAGCAGCGTCTTGGCCTTCGAGCTCAGGTGCAGCGAGACCACCTTCAGCTTGCCGCCGGCGATCGAGAAGGACGCCGAGGCGAGCGTGAGGATCGCCTTCTTCGCGGCGCTGCGCGGAGCTCGCCGCCACCGCGGTCAGCGTCTTCAGCTGCGCGCTCCCCGAGCACGTCGTCTCGCCGGCCGGGCAGCTCAGCTTGAGCGTGAAGGCGCCGTTGGGCGCCACGCTCGTCGCCGAACCGGAGACCGTGACGATCGGGACGGGCTTGACTTTGGTTTCGGGCAGGACGTGAACTTCGGGCGTCGTGGTCTGTCCCGGGTTGCCGCCGCCGTCGCCGCCTCCGCCGCCGCCGCCCGTCGTGGCGGGCGCTGTTTTCAGTTCTTTGTCCGCGCCCTGGGTCGTCCCGGTGTGGTTCGTCGCGGTCAGGCGGAAGTGGTAGATCGTCCCCGCGGCCAGCCCCGAGATCGCGGCGGACACTTCGACTTTCGAGGTGCCGCTGCCCGGCGCGCTCGCGCACGGCGCCGTCGTGCCGTAGCCGTCGTCGGTGCCGTATTCGAACATGCACGTCGTGGCTTCGCCGTGCGGGTTGACGAAGCCTTTCAGCGTCGCCGTCGTCTGGCGTCACGGGCGAGGCCGCGCCGGTTTCCGCGGACGGAGCCGACGGAGGTTCGAGGCGTCGTGAAGGACTGCGCCGTGCCTTCGGCCTTCTTGCCTTCGCTGCTTTCGTCGCTCAGCTTGAATTTGTAGGCGGTGCTGCCGGTGAGGCCGGTGACTTTCGCAGAGACGGGGACCGGCGCTTCGCCTTTTCCGGGCGAGGTCGCGCAGGGCAGCGTTTTGCCCGACGGCAGCGTCGGTCCCGTATTCGAACGTGCAGGCTTTCGTTTCCTTGCCCTTCGGGTTCACGGTCCCGTTCAGCGTCGCGGTGCGTCGCCGCGACTTCGCGTCGCGGCGCGTCGTCGTCGCGGCCGGCGCGCCTTCGGCGGCCGATTTCGAATTCGGTGCCTTCCTGGCTGCTTTCCCAGGCCCCCGCCTTCGCGAGCAGCCGGAAGCGGTAGCGACTTCCGGCCAGCGCCGGTGGCAGTGGCGGTCTCGACGACGGGTGTGGCTGCCTTCGCCGGGGCTCGTCGGGCACGCGAGCTTTTTGACTTCCGCGCTCGGTGAATTTCGTGTCAGCCGCCGGTGCGACCTGGAATTCGCATTTGGTCGGGCTTTTCATCGGGTTGACTTCGCGCTTTGAGCGCGGCCGACGTGGAGGATCGGCGTCGCCTGTTCGCCCTGCACCTTGCGGCGCCACGATCGTGACTTTTTCGCTCACGGTGATGGTCGGCGTGGCGAGGTCGTCGCTGTGGATGTTCTCCGTGACCGTGAGCGTGCCTTCCTTCTTGAACTGGTGCTGGACGAGCGTCTTCTGCTGCTGGCGTGTTTCGACCGTCTGCTTGGTTTCATCGCCGAATTCCCATTCGGTGCTGAGCGCGTTGGCCTGTGTAAGTTCCGAGGAGAGGCTGACGTTGTCGGCGATGGGGAACGAGGAGAGCTTGAACCCGCCCGCTTCCGCGGCCGGCGGGGTCGCTGCGCCCTGCGGGCAGTTGCCGGGTTTTCCGCCTCGCCGAGTTCGAGGACCTTCGGCGCGTGTTCGTCTTCTTTGCCTTCGGCCGGGTTGCCGCGCTCGAACATGAACGCGTGTTCGTCGTAGCCGCCGACGAGCGCCGGGCCGAGGTTGCCGGGGTCGCTCTCGTTGACCGCGCATTCTTTCGTCGCGCTGCCCCAGCTGCCGCCCCCGGTCCAGCCGATCTCCTGCAGCGTCGGGCTCAGCACCATCACAGCGCCGTCCTGGAGGCCGCCTTCGCCGACGTTCCTGACCTTGACGTGGACGTAGATGTTCGCCTTCCGGGCCGAGCGCCATCGCCCCGCCCACTTCCGCTCCGTCTTCGATCTGGGCCACTTTTTCGACGAACGGGCAGGCGGATTCTTTGTTCGATGATGCGTTCTTCGCATTCTCTGGCGCGGGGCAGCCAGAAGGCCTGCTTCGGCGCCGGTTGCCGAGGACAGGTCTGACGGCAGTTCGATGATTTCGGCGAGGTTGTTGCCGAGGACGAGGATCTTCCCCGTCGAGGTCACGACGGGTGAGGTGAGGCATCCGCATTCTTCCTGAAGGACTTCGTTTTGTCTTCCCAGACCGTCTTGATTTCGCCTTTGTCGGAGACCGCCCACACCTCCGGTTTCAGATGTTCTTCGCTGCCGATCCAGCCGGTGATCAGCACCTGGTCGGTCACGGGGTTGACGGCGATACCGCCCGGCGCGAACAGCGTGGTTCCTTTTTCCGCCGAGTCCGGGGAGAATTCTTTCTTGCCGACGGGGCTGCCGCTGAGGCTGGTTTCTGTGCGCGGCACGAGGACGCCCGCTTTGGTTTCCGCCGCCGGTTCGATTTTGCCGCCACTCGTTTCGGTCGAGAACGCCCACAGTTCGCTGGCGACCTGTTCTTCTTCGTTTTTCCCGCGCAGGCGCGACTCGGTGACCAGGACGTAGGCGCGTTTCTCTTTGGCGTCGAAGGCGACGCCCTCGGCTTCCTTGAGGGCTTCCTTGCGTGGTTTCGTTGGAGCCGAGCGAGTGCGAAGCGACCACTTTCCAGACGCCGCCGATCTGTTCGAACTTCTGCAGCCGCAGTTCTTCGGGTTCGGTGCCCACGGTGTCGACGACCCAGGCGCTGCCGTCTTCCGGGTTGACCCCGAACGCCGCCATCGGGGCTTTCAGTTCGCTCGACAGGTCGCCGAAGTGCCCGAGGTCGCCCCACTGCGTCCCGGCCGCGTCGCTGGCGGCCGTGCCTGCGAAGAGGGCCGCCGCAAGCACCGCAGTCACGGCCAGCAGGCGGGGCAGCAGGGTGAGACGCAGCGACATCGGGCTCCGATCTTTGGTGGTTGCGCAGACCTTCCTGGTGGCGGGCGGAGCCGGCAGTCGCACCGCCCCAGGGCCGTAGCCCTGCCACCGTCTGGCGCCCATGGTCGCCGCTGCGATCGGCGGGCGAGTAATCAAACCGTGAACGCGGCGTTATCCGCTCAGCGGCGCCCGTCGTTCCATTTCGCGCTCGTAGCGGCGCTGGCTGCGGCTGGTGCTCACGGTCGCCGGGGCGATGCGCGTGCCGCGGCGCGGGCCGCGCCGGCCTCGCAGCGAGGCCCCCGCGAACGCCGCGAGCACGACCAGGCCGACGATGTACGCCGGCGGGATCTCGTGTTCGCTCGGGTGATACGCGGCCGCGGAGGCGTCGACCGACTCGGGCGCGGCCTCCTCTTCCTCTTCTTTCTGCGCCGCCTCGACCGGCGAGGTGACCGCCGAGGTCCCGCTCGGCGGCGTCGGCCGGGCGGGCGTCGGCAGCGGCACCGGCACGAACGCGGGGATGAAGGCGACGGGCGCCGGCTGCGGCAGGAACTGGGTGACCGCCGGCGCGTGCGGCGTGGGCGCCGGCGCGGCGGGCGCCGGCGACGGGCTCGCGAACGGCACGTTGAGGCTGGCCGGCGGTGCGCTGCTGGCCGGCGGGGGCTGCTGCGCCGGCGGCGGCGTCACGCTCGGTTCTGCGACCGTCGGTTTGGCGGCCAGCGGCACGGTCCCGCAGGGCTGGCGGACGCTGCCTGCCCTGGATCGTGACGGGCAGCTTGTACTCCAGGTTGCCGGTCTTCGAGGATCACGTACACCGGTTCGCCCGCGGGCGTCGCGTTGTAGGCGCAGAACAGTCCGTCTTTGCCGCCTTCGGCTTCTTCGGAGATCGGCTTGCCGTGCGAGTCGTAGCGCGACGGCCTTCGGGTTGCTCGAGTTGAGGTTGCGCTTGACGAACTGGCCGTAGTGCGAGTCGGAGGATTCGAAGCTGTATTCAGGGACGATCCCGCGAGGCGCAGTTGCGTGCCCTTGCAGATGTCCGGGATCGCCACGTAGGGCGCCACTTCGTATTCGCTCTGCTGGTGGAACGCGAGGTTGCCGGACCGCGGGCGCCGGGCGAGGCCCGCGAAGAGCGCGACGTGGCTGCGGCGCAGCAGCGTGCCCTGTTCGCCTTCGACGGCGAGTTCTTCGACGTTCGGGATCAGGTGGACGCGCTGTTCGTAGCGCGGCTGTTCGTGACTTCGCACGCTTCGTGCTTCCGGGCCGAGACTTCGGCCAGCAGGAAGCCGCTCTGGCCGATGAACCCCCTGGCCTGTTCTTCGTGGCTCACGTTCACGTAGCCGAGCGTGCCCGAGCCGTACGCTTTCGTGCCGCAGCTCGCGCCGGTCAGCGTCTCCTGGACGTTCTGTTCGGGCGCGTCGAAGAAGTACGCCGCCGCTTTGCCTTCTTCGATCGTGGCGACCAGCTGGCGGGCCGCGCTGCGACCTTCGGCGTATTCGCGCGGCAGGTCGGCGTTGCCGACGACGATCGCGTGCGCAGGTTGCCGTGGCCGCCGGCTTCTTCCAGCTCGGTCTTCAGGAATTCGAGCACGCCGGGCGCCAGCTCGCGCTGGCCGGCCTGCACGAGGCTCGTGTCGAGCACGATCACGCGCAGGCCTTCTGCGCTCGCGCACGCCCCGAGTGGGCTGCCCGGCTGCGCCGGGCACTTCTCGAACGCGTAGCTGTTGCCCGCGGCCCCAGCGGTGCGGCAGTTGCGGCACTTCGCGGAACGCGGCTTCGAAGAACGCCGGACTGCCTTCACCGTAGCCTTCGCGGTCGGTGGGCGCGGCCGCCGTGCAGACCGCGAGCTTCGAGGCGTCGCCGGGGCTGGCCCGCCCGGCGTAGTCGGCTCTCCTCTTCGCTCCCAGGGCACCGGGAACAGCGCGCGGCCCGGCAAGTTCGGCCGTCGTCACGCCCGGCCCCGTGTAGACGAAGGCGCCCCGACGCCCGATTTCTTCGCGTCTGCGCGATCGCGCGCCGCAGCCACACCTCCGGGCCGATCCCGGTGTCGGCGCGGCGTCGCGCAGGGCGCGGCGCAGGCCGCGCCGCCGCCGATCGCGACCGACGTGAAGCCCGCCGCCGTGGTGCTCGAGGCGGCCCTTTCGGGCGCTGCGCGCGGCCGTGCTCGGGTAGCGGTAGATGTCCGCCGTGTCGAGCAGCGCCGTGCGGTTGTCGACGATCCCGCCGACCGCCCAGCCCTGGCACCGCTCGGATCGACCAGCACGGCGTTGACAGGGTCGGGGATCTTCGGCGTGTCCCAGAGGCGATAGTCGCCCGGCGTTTCGCGCGCTTCGTTCAGTTCGTGCTCCTCGTCGCTCCAGCCGGCGGGCGTCTGGCGAAGGACGCCGCGGATCGAGCGAGTTGGGCAGCGGATAGGGGTTCACCAGGATCGGCGGCGCACCCAGGCGGCGGCGTCGATTCTTCTTCGGCCGAGAACGTCGGCGGTTCGGCGCTCGTCCCGATCGCGCGCAGCGCACCGCCTTCGCGGAACAGCGTCAGGGCGCCCGGCGCCAGGCCGCCCGGGTAGGTGACGCCCTGCCACGGCTGCCCCGGCCGCGCTGCGCTCGTAGATCGTCGCGCCCTGCGTCGGCGCTCTTGGCCGTGAACGCCGCGCCGCCGTCGGCCAGCGCCGGCGACCGCCCACGGCACCGCGCTCGTGCCGAGCACGGCGGCCGCTCCTTCGTCTTCGTGCCAGCCCGAGCCGTCGTTGACGATCACGCCTCCGACGTAGCTGTTCTGGCCCTGCCTGATCAGCTTGCGCCAGGCGACGATCGCTTCCGAGCCGGCGAACGCGATCGAGGTGAAGTTGGCTCCGCGCGCGGCGGGCGGGATGCTCTGTTCTTCTTCCTGGACCCAGCTCTTGCCGTAGCGAGGAGCACGCCCTGCTGCCCGACGGCATAGCCCCGCGCCGCTGTTGGCCGGGTCGAACGCGATCCCGAGCAGGTTGCCGCGGAAGTTCAGCGGCATCGCCGGATCTTTTTCCCACAGGCCCGGTTTCCCCGCGCCACAGCCACATCTGGCCGGCGCCTTTTTCGCTGTCCCCGACCGCGAAGGCCCGGTTCGGGCGTCGGCCACGCGACCGCGCGCAGGCGCGGCGTCTGGCGTTTGCCGCCGGGCCCGAGCAGCGTTTCGGGAAGCCAGCCCTTACCCGGGCTGGTAGCGCGCGACCTCGCCGCGGTCGCCGACGGCCATCGCTTCGCTGCTTTCGGCCCCGACCTCAGCTCCGGGCTTCGGCGCGAGCGCGGTCAGACGCGAAGCGGAACGGCACGGGCCACGGCGAGAGCTTGCTCGGCGCCGCAGCTTGGCGGGCGTCGTGATGTGCACCGGGATCAGCGTGTTGCCGAGCCAGCCGTCGGAGGAGCTCGCTGAAGGCCGCGCCGAAGGTCGCTCCGGGGTCGGAGGTCAGCTGCGAGCCGAGCGAGTTCACGGCTTCCATGCGGACGCCCGACAGGCGCAGCAACCGTCCGTCGAAGCCGCCCGTGACGATCCGTTCGCCGTAGCCGGCGCCGGGCCAGGCGAAGCTCAGCGAGTAGTCGCGTCGGGCAGTTCGGGAAGGGGGTGCTGTTCGCATTCTTTTCCGGCCTGTTCGGTGGCGCCCGGAGAGCTGGCGGGAATCTGGCACCACAGCCCGGCGAAGCTGCCGCGCGTTTCGCCTTCGGGGGTGAAGTAGAGGGTCGCGGGCGCGCGCGCGGCGTGCAGCCGCGCGTCGAGCCACACCGCCGTCGAGCGTCACGGTCAGCAGCTGCGCCTGGTCGCGGCCCGGCTCATCGAGCGTTTCGCCGGCGATTTCGATCGGCGGCCCCGGGTTCGCCGCCGGTGCGGGTCGCGACCGGCGCCCACACCGGGGCGCTGCCGCCTGTCTGGCGCCTGTAGAACAGCGAGAGCGGCCCGCCGTGCGCCGCCGGTAGCGCGCGAGCAGCCAGGCGTTCTGCGGAGAGCTCGCGCCGATCGCGAGCACCTCGAATTCCGTCGCCGACGGCGGCGTTTCGATCGCCTCGCGATGCCAGCTCGAACCGTCCCAGTGCAGCACGCCGCCCTCGATCCCGCTGGTCGGAGGGAACGACGAAGGCGCCCCCCTTCCCTTCCCCTTCCTGCAGCGCCGCCAGGACCGGGGCGCTGTTCAGACCGAACAGCGACTCGCCCGGCGCCAGCCCTTCTCCGCCTTCGGGCACCGCGCGCTTCTTTGAATGCGCCGCCCGGGTCGCGTACCAGCACGCAGCTGCTCGAGCGTGGCGCCGGAGCCGGTCGTGCCGAGCATCGCGCCGGCACCCGCCGGGCGTGATCTGCGGCGGCCAGCGGACTGGGGGTCTGCTCGCGGAAGGTTTCCGGGCGTGTCGAGCGCGAAGCCCTTGAGGGGTTCGCCGGCGCTGTTCTGAAGCGGTTCGGACGAACGTCCAGCCCGAGTGCGGCGCGTAGTGGACCGCGCGCCCGCCTTCGGCGGTCGGCGCGAGCCCCCAGACCTCGCCGGCTTCCTCTTCCGGCGAGGAGCCGAACAGCGTGATGCGTCCGACCGGCGCGCGAGTCGTCGGTCTGCGCCACGAGTTCGGGCGCGCCGGACAGCCCGGCGGCGGGCGGCGCGCCGTGACCGAGCAGGCTCAGCCACGCGCCGGCCGCCGCGAGCAGCACGGCGCAGCCGAGGATCAACCCGCGGCGGCGGATCGGCGGGCGGAGCAAGCGGGTCAACCGCCCAGTCCCGTGGAGAGCAGTCGCGCGGGGGCGACGAACGAGGTCGAGATCGCGCCGACGTTCGGCGACGCGGACGTCTGCGTGGGCAGCGGCGCGAGCGCGTGCGTCTGGAGTTTGAGGTGCTGTGGCCAGCTGACGCGGGTTCGAGCCGCAACGCGAGCTGCCGGTTGCCGGCGCCGAGAGTGCGCATCGCCGTCTGCGCGACGACCTTGCCGCGCCGCAGCGCCTTCAGCCGCACCTTGGCCTTCACAGCGAGGTGGAACGACAGCACGAGTTCGGTGCGATGGAGCACCCGCGTGCGCAGGTGCGTCACCAGCGGCACGGGCACCCGCGCCAGTTCCGCGCGCGGCGGTTTGACGAGTTCTTCGCTGCGCGTGAAGACGGATTCGCCGGAGTTGTTTTCCGGCACTTCGTCGGGCGTTTCCTGCGGAACGCCTGCGTCGGCCGGTCGGAACGCGATCGGTTCGCCGGCCTCGATGTGTGCGAACACCGGGTCCGAGAGCACGTTCGGCGCTCTGCGTTCGCCTTCCGTCGCGAGGTGCAGCAGCCAGCCGTCTGCTGTCGCTGCCCAGCAGTCGTGTTCGGCCGGGCAGACCACCCGCTGTGCGTCGCCGAGCGGGCCGTGCGGGTCTTCCGGGAGCGGCAGTTCGAGCCGGTCGGAGACTTCGCCCGATGCGCTGACGCGCGCGAGCGAGGCGCGGTCCAGCGATTTGGGCGCGAGCACGTCTTCTTCGTTCTCGAGCGCCACCCACGCGCTCGCGGTGCCCGGCTCGGCGCCGATCGAGGTCAGCACGTCTTCCGGGAAGGCGATCTTCCCCGGCGGCGGCAGCGCTTCGTTCTTCTTCCGGTTTCGGGCCGATCACGCTCTGGAATTCGCCGCCCCCGGAGGGTTTGCGCAGGATCGTGACTCCGGCTTCGCGGGGGCTTTCCGGCGGCCCCGGGACCTGCGCGCCCGCGGCCGCCCACAGCGCCCCGTCGGCCGTGCTGAGGCGCAGGTAGTCGAGCGCGGTCGCGAACTCGTTCTGGGAGTAGAGAAGATGGTTTTCGGGCTGGACCGATTCGAACGGGCTTTCTTCGCCGCTCACCTCGGCCTTGATCGAGCGCAGCGGCGGCGGGAACTGTTCTTTGGTGACGACGCGGTCGCTCTTGCTCAGGCGCATGCTCTCGTAGAGGTGCCCTTCGTAGGAGACGATGTCCCAGACGGGACGGCCTTCGGGGAGGTAGGGCTGCGGCGCGAGGCCGGCGCCGTTCCAGTGCAGCATGAACGCGCCGATCTGCGGTTCGGGACAGCGGATCGCCGCCGAACCAGCAGTCGGTGGAGGAGAGGCAGCCCGCGGCGTGCATGGCCTGGTAGGAGGTGCCGAGGAACGGCACCGATCCGTAGGAGCCGACGATTTCGATGTGCTGGTGCCCTTCGGCATCGGGCGCGCCGGGAGCGAAATGGCAGAGCGTGTTGTCTTCCAGCGGCGGGCGTTCGGAGCTGGAGGCCACCGCCTGCCCGGCGCGCCCGTCGGAGACGGTCCAGAATTCGTCCGGCCCGACCCAGGCGATGCGCCCGTCGGTCGCGCCGCACTGTTCGGCGAGCTCGATCCACTGCGCGCCGTCGTAGAACCACACACCGGGCTTCACGCTGCCGCCGTTGCCCGAGGTGATCAGCGCGCCGCGGTTCGGTTCGTAGAACTCGATGTCGCCGATGTGACCCGAGCGAGACCGGTCCTTCCGAGGTTTCGGTACCCCGGCGGCGCGGCGGCGGCAGCGGCTGTTCGACCTGCCATTCCGCGCCGCCGTCGTCCGCGAGCGGCGCCGCGCCGGCGCCGGGGGCGAGCACGCGCGGCGGTGGCGAGCAGCGCGCAGCAGGAGCGCGGCCGCTGTGAGGCGCTTCATCGGTGCTGCCTGCTTCCCGCGTGTCCGCGACTCGTGCGGTGCACGAAGCGGATCGTCAGGGTCTTGCGGAGGGTCGGGCGGCCCTTGGCGGAGAACGTCACGGTGACCTTGCTGAGAAGACCGCCTGCACGGAAGGCCAGCGCACGGTAGCGGCCGCCCAGCTGGAGCTTCAGCGCAACGGTCTCTGTGTCGTCGCGGGCGGCCGTCGAGGCCTTCGCGACGGTTCGCCGCGAGCCGCCGTGCGCGCGGGCGCTCTTAGCGGGGAGCGTGCTGGCAGCGCTCGCCGCCGAGCACCCCTGCGGCCGGCACGCGGGCCTTCAGCTGAACCGCGCCGCTGGCGAGCGACGCGGCGCTGACCTCCAGCCGCCACGGCGCTTCGGGCCGGGGGTTTGCGGGGGCGGGCGAGATCTGCTGCGGCGTCGGTTCGTCGTCGAACACGATCCGCGGCACGAGGAAGACATCCGCGCCGTCGACTCTGTTGATCTGCGCGTTCGGTGGCGAGTTGCCGTCCCCGAACACGAGGTTGGACGCCGTCGAGGAGAAGGCCAGCAGCGTCCCGCTCGCATCAATGCTCGGCGACAGCGCGCCGTCCGCGGGGCGCGTGTAGCGATCTTCGTTCCCACTTTCGATTTCGGGGTGTCCCGGCAGGCCGCCTTCGTAGCCGCCGGTGACCCGCGTGAGCGTTTCGGTCGCCCAGGTCGGCGTCGTACAGTTCGACGCAGGCCGGGGACGGCCGCCTGGGTGCTCACGAAAGCGGGTGCTCCGAGCGGGAACACCGTTCGCCTCGTGGTGAATGCGATCTGCTCCCCGTCGGGGGAGATGCCGAGGTCGCGGATGTTCGCGTTCGTCGGATCGTGCGCGACGTCGGCGCTGGCGTACTGGGTCAGCCGCCGCAGCCCGCTCGTCAGGTCGGGAGCGGTCATGTTCTCGCGGTAGGCGTCGGTGTTGAATTCGCTGAGCCCGAACGCTTCCCCTTCGCTCACCAGCGGCGCCGCGGCCAGGAACGCGACGTAGTCCCCGTCGGCGCTCAAACGCGGCACGTAGTCGGCTCCGTTGCCGCCGTTCAGGGTCCCCACGCCGGTGCGCTGAACGGCGAAGGGGCCCTGGCAAGCGTCGCCGGGCTGCGGGGACGGGGGCAGCTGGGCCTCCGGGTTCGCACGGCAGCCAGTGCTTTCCGGGTCCGAGCCACCGGTGACGCGCCTTGTCGGTTCTGCGGCGCCCGTCACGATCCGGCGCCAGAGGGGCTCCGCGTACTGTTTGACCAGGTGTTCGGCGCTGAGCGTGCGCGCCTGTTCGGAGATCTGCCCGCCGTACCAGGCGACCGCGCTGCCGTCTGCGCTGATCGAAGCGCCGGGCAGTTCCGCCGGCTTGTACGGCTGCGGTGACGCTCGCCCCGGGGACACTGAACGTCGCGGCCTTGCCGTTGAACCAGACCGCTCCCCACTGCCCTTCTTCCTCGGGCACCGGTTCCGGTTCGCCCGTTTCAGCGTCGATCGCCGGCCGGCCGGTCGCGGGGTCGAACCGGACGCTCACGAGCGTCGTTTCGTCTGTGTCGAGATGGCGGACCGCGACCTGCATGGCCGGTGTCCCGGCGCCCGCGAGATCCGACTGGGCGGTCGTGACGAACGCGACTGTGCGGCCGTCGGCCGTGATCGCGCTCCGTCCCGCCGCCAAGGCGCCGTACTGCACCCGGTCGGCTTCGGCTTCTTCTTCGTCGGCGCCGGGGAATTCGTAGGTCAGGCTCTGCGTCGAGTGGTCTTTGGCGGACGCGAGCGTGAAGGCGCCCGGTTCGGACGGCGGGATCGCCATGTCGCGCACGTAGACGCCCGGCGCTTCGATCGCAGGCGTCGCGACCGGGCTGCCGTCGGTGATCGCCGGCAGGCTCGCCCCTTCGTTGGTCGTGAAGCTGACGAAGCGGCCGTCGGCGCTGACCGAGGGCAGCGTCGCGTCGCCGCCCGCGACCTCTTCGAAGGTCGCGCCGGCCCTCGTTTCTCGCCGCCAGATCCCCTGCACCCCCGCGATCGAGCCGTCGAACACGACGTAGCGCCCGTCTTCGGACAGCGCGGGATCGTGGGCGTATTCGGCCTGGCCGAAGGGGTTCGCCGAGAGCATCGAGGCGGCGCCGAAGACGTCGGCGTGCGCCGCCGGGGCGCCCGTCAGCGGCGCCGAGTGCGAGCGCGCACAGAGCGGCGAAGCGGGAGCGCCTGCTCACAGCCGCACCTTCCGCCGCACTGAGACGCGGTTGCCGGCGCGATCGCGCGCGGTCACGTAAACGGCGAAGGTTCCCGCGCGCGCGTAGCTGTGCGCCGTGTCGCGGCGCTTGTCCGAGAACGCGCCGTCGCCGAAGGCGACGCGGACCGAGGAGGGGACAAGCCCGGAGCCGCTGTCGCTGACCTGGACGAGGAGGGTCCGGCCGCGCCGGGTGAGTCGGACGCGCGGCGGCGTGCCGTCGACTTTCACGCTCGATTCCGCGGTCAGGATCTCCTGGCCGAAGATGTCGCGGGCAAGCAGCTGCACGTCGTGCGTGCCGGTCGAGACCGACTCTCGCGGGAAGGTGTAGGAGAGGCCGGTCTGAGGCGAGCCCAGGGGCCTCCCGTCGAGCACGACCTGGTAGGTGAGCGGCCCGTTGGCGCTTTCGGCGGGCACCCACCCGACGTGCAGCTGCGCGGGCCGGATCCAGGTTTTGGGGAGGGTGACGGCGAACGGCGCCGGCGGAGCTGTCACCTGCGCGCCGACGATCGCGGCGTTGCCGATCGGCCCCTGCTGGAAGGCCACGAGGCCGTCGCCGAGACCCGAGCGCCCGACCGCGGTTTCGCCGATCGGCCCCCCCGCCCCGCCGCTCAGGAGCGCCGTCTGGACGGCCCCGTCGGGGAAGTCCTCGCGGACGCCCACGCCGGGGCGCCCATGCGCGTCGGCGCTCGGCCAGGCCGAGACGCCGCCGTCTTCGGGGTTCACGACGGCGGCCGAGGCGAGTTCGGGCGCCGGGCCGAGCAGGGAGCCCGTGAAGGGGGTCCCGAGCGTGGAGTAGGACAGCACCCCCCTGCCGCTGCGTTCGACGACGCGCGGCTCGCCGTTGGCGTCGTAGAGAAGCCGCGTCTCACGGCGTTCGTCGACATCAAGGCTCGGACGCCCGACCGACGCCAGCCGGCCCCCGCCCACGGAGGAGTCGGCGATGCCCGCGCCGAGAAACTGCGCGCCCGATTCCGATTCCCCGTCCGGGAGCGTGTTGAGGAAGATGCGCGCGCCCGGCAGCGGGGAGCCGGGCGCGTAGGGCTGGCGGTAGGCGACCTCGGCCTGGCCGAGCTTCGAGATCGCGACCGCAGGCGCGTCCGCGTCGTTGGAGATCGGGACGCCGTTGTAACTCGTGGCGGTGACCGGCATCGCGTAGTCGAGCGAGGAGCCGAAGATGCGGCGCGCCCAGATGCGCGCGACGCCGCTCGCTTCTGGTTCCTGCCATACGACGACGCCGTTGCCCTTCGGGCCGAGCGCGATCTCCGGCGCGTTCGCTTCCGTCGGCGGGCGCATCGAAAGGCCCGGTTCACGGTTGATGGCGCCGAGCGAGGTCCAGCGTTCGCCGGTGAACGAGGCGACTCGGACGCTCTCGACGACGTCGGTGGGGCGCAGCAGCGACACGGCCGAGGAGAAGCTCACGACGCGGTAGACGACGTCGGCCTGCCCCGTCGAGGTGACCGCGAGGTCGGGACTGGTGCCCGTCGCTTCGCTGATGTAGGGGTCGATGATCGCCGGCCGCCCGAAGGTGCTCGAGCCCGGCGCGAGCTCTGACCCGAGCAGCTCGTAGACCGGATGGCCGTGTTCGGTCGCGAACGGCGTCGCCCACACGACGATCAGCTCGCCGCCTTCGGCGGCGCCGATCCGCGGCCAGCTCGCGCCGAACTGCTCTTCGGTGTCGACCTGGATCGGCGCCTGCCATTGCCCCTCGGCGTAACGCGAGACGAACACGTGCGGAACGCCGCCGACCCGCTTGAGGTAGACCAGCCCGCCGGTGCCGTCTTCGGCCATCGCCGCACCGCCGAACCCGACGATGTCCTCGCTCGGGCCGTCGATCGTCTTCGCGGGCAGGATCACGGCACCGGCCGGCGCTGCGCCGGCAAGGGAGATCGCAACCGCCGCCAGGACGATCGCGGTGAGCGCTCGGACTGGCGGTCGCACGGCTCCTGGGCAGAACCGCACGGCATTCACGAGTTCGTGTTGTTCTGCGCGCCCTGTGTCTTGTTGAACGCGCAGCGGAAGTTCTGGGGTTCCTTGATCGGCTCAGAGCCCGCGAAGCCGCCCTGGTTGTTGTTGTCGAACACCGTGACGTACTGCAGCGATTCCGGGAACGGGTTCGCGGGCAACGGGATCGGGTTGGGCTGGCCCTGGCGCGGATTGCCGGTCGCGCCTTCACTGACGCCCTCGGAGCCCGCCGCGGCCGAGCCGGCTTCTGTGGTGACGAGCGTGGAGCTCATCTCGCGCTCGTCTTTGAGCCCCCGAGTGGGATCGAGATCGACCGTCGCCGTCAGCGGCGAGTCGCGGATCGTGGACTCGAGCTTGACCCGGTCCGCGGCGCCGACCAGCTGCGCCGCGGTCGGCAGCCAGCCTCCTTCGGCCTCGCAGGCTTTGCTCGCCCACACGTAGTTGTTCTTGCCGGCGTCAGCCTTCGAGAGCGGATAGGGCGCGGAGTCCATGCACCAGGTCCCGAGGTCGACGGTCGCGGGCGGGCAGGTGCCGGCGAGCTGTTCGGCCGTCTGGCCGCCGACACGCTTGGCGTTGTTGACCGTGGGGATCGCCGCCGCCGGGAACTTGTGGTTCTTGCCGAGCACGAGGATCGCGCCCGCTGTCGGCTTCGAGGTGACGGGGTGCCCGCCGATCGCGCTCTCGACCGCGTGGCGGGCCGCGTTGGCGAGCCCCGTCGTCGAGAAGACGAGCGCGAGCAGAGCGAGGACGAGCGCGGGCGACGGCAGGCGGCGAGCCTTGCGAGCCGGCGCGAGTGGTGCCGCGAGCCTCGGCCTGCGCCGCGGCAGCGGCCGCCCGGGTCGCTGACGGCGGCGAGCTCTCACAGCCCCTGGTTGCCCTCCGTCGCCGGGCGCCGCACCTCGCGGAGATCCTCGAGGCGGGTCTCGGAGACGGTCGAGAGGACCGCGTCGAGCGCGACGCCCGAGAGCGTCTCCTGCTCGAGCAGCGCGGCGGCCGTCTCCTCGACGGAGCTCCAGTTGCGATCGAGGATCGCGCCGGCGCGCGCCTCGGCGTCGCCGACGAGCCGCTCTACCTCTTCGTCGATCAGGTTCAGCGTCGCGGGACCGACCGATCCCAGATCCTGCAGCGACGCGCCGAGGAACACCTCTCCGCCCTTCTCGCCGATCGTGACGAGGCCGAGCCGGTCTGACATGCCGAACGAGGTGACCATGGTGCGGGCGAGGTTGGTCGCCGCGTGCAGGTCGTCGCTGACGCTTGTCGAGGTGTGGCCGAAGGCGATCCGCTCGCCGGCGGTCCCCGCCATGATCACGAGCAGCTGCGTTTCAAGCGAGACCCGCGACATGATCGTCTGGTCGCGGTCGCTGAGCATGTGGGCGGCTGTACCGAGCTGCCGGCCGCGGGCCACGATCGAGAGCTTGCGCGTCGATGTCGCGTGGCCCATCGACTCGGTTACGACCGCGTGCGAGGCCTCGTGGATCGAGATCAGCCAGCGCTCCTGCTCGGTCAGGATGTGTTTCTTGGCGGGACCGGCCACCACGCGGTCGATCGCCTCCTCGAGCGTGGCCTGGTCGATCTGAGCACGACCGTCGCGAACGCTCAGCAGGGCGGCCTCGTTGATCACGTTCGCGAGCTCGGCACCCGAGAAGCCGGGCGTCTCGCGGGCGACCTCCTCCAGCGAGGTGTCGGGACCGAGCGGACGCTTGTGCCCGTGCAGGCGCAGGATCTCCAGGCGCCCGTGCACGTCCGGCACGTCGACCACGACCTGGCGGTCGAAACGCCCCGGACGCAGAAGCGCCGGGTCGAGGATGTCCGGGCGGTTGGTGGCGCCCATCACCACGAGCCCGCCGTCGCCGGAGAACCCGTCCATCTCGACGAGGATCTGGTTCAGCGTCTGCTCGCGCTCGTCGTTGCCCTGGCCGATACCCGCGCCACGCTTACGGCCCGCGGCATCGAACTCGTCGATGAAGATGATCGCCGGAGCGGCCTTGCGGGCCTTGGCGAAGAGATCCCTGACACGCGCCGCACCCACACCCACGAGTGACTCGACGAAGTCAGAGCCGGAGATCGAGAAGAAGACCGCGTCCGCTTCGCCGGCGACCGCCTTGGCGAGCAGTGTCTTGCCGGTGCCTGGCGGGCCGACCAGCAACACGCCCTTCGGCGCCGCGGCACCGACCGCCAAGTACTTGCTCGGATCGGCAAGGTAGTCGCGAATCTCCTTGAGCTCGGCGACGGCCTCGCCCGCGCCCGCGACGTCGGCGAAGGTGATCTTGTCGCGAGTCCCCTTGCCCTTCTTCTTGCCTTTGCCGGTGAACTCGGAGAACGCCGCGATCCCGCCCGCGCCGCCGTCGCCCATCACCTTCATGAACAACGAGAACAGGCACACCAGGATCAGGATCGGGATCAAGAACTGCACCACGATCTGGCGCGTGCCCTTGCTGGGCTGCTGTTCGACCGTCACCGTGGCGCCGCCGCGACGGAGTTCGGCCGAGAGCTGCTGGGTCTGCGCACCCGAGGCGGGGTAGGCGGCCCAGAGCTCCTGGATCTGGCCGCCCGGCGGTTCGACCGTTTCGGTCTTGCCCGTCGGCTTGCCCTTGTGCTTGCCCTTCGTGAAGAGGATGGGAACGGTCTGCGTCACGGCCGATCCGTTCGCGTTCAGCGCCGGCGCCGAAGGCCGCGTCGTGACCTCCACCCGCGCGTCGTGATCGAGCAGCACCGCGCTCGCCACCTGGCTCTTGTCCGCCAGGTTCTGCACCGTGCTCAACGGCACTTCCTTGCCGCTCGAGCTCGGCTTGATCGAACCCAACAGCAGGAAGAACGTGACCGTCAGCGCGATCGAAGCCAGGAACAGGAACGTCCCCAACGGGTCGCGGAACAGCACCCGGCGCACGGCCGTGCCGAACGCGCCCAGCCTGACCAGCACCGGGTTGCGCCGGTCCGCGAGGCCGCTGCGCACGGCCGCGCGCCCCGCGGGGGTGCCGTGACCGTTCGAGCCCTTGGACGCGCCGTTGCTGCCGGCGGGCTTCGGCGAGGGCTTGTCGCCGGGGGGCTCGGGGAGGTTGGGGGAGTCGTTCATCGTCTGGGGGGGCGTGCAGGCAACTCCCCCGGCCGGCCACAGGCGGGCGCCGATCCGGCGCATCCCTCCGCGGCCGGCGCGGAGCGTGTCGAGGCCCGCCGGTCGATCCACCGGAGCGTCACACGGGCAGTGATGAATTGCAATCCGCGTTCACAAAAACAACACATCGCTCATCGCGACCGTGACGGGCATTGACAAATCCTTCACATCACCGGGGCGTTCCCAGAAAGACGATCCGGCTCACCGCGAGCGGGCGTTCACAAAAACGAAACACCGGCCAATCGACTGGGCGTGAGTCTTCGCCGCGGGGTGACGCCGATCGCCGCGACAGCGCATCGACGGGCAAGCATTGCTGTTTCCCCAGAGCGAGCCCTCAGGCTCGACGACATCGTCCCCATAAAAAGGAGTGAAACCGTGCGCGCCCTTCGCACCCTCGTACTCTCTGCCGTGACCGCGCTCGCGCTTCTGGTCCCGGCGTCCGCGATCGCCCGCCCCCTTATCATCGGCGGCTCGACCTCGGTACTTCCCCTCGCCCAGAAACTCGCCGCGCTGTATCACAGGGAAAAGCACCAGCCGCTGCCGAAAGTGACGGGCGGCCAGTCCGACATCGGCATCAGCGGCGTCAACGAAGGCCGCTTCGACATCGGCGACTCCTCGCGCGATCCGATCGTCGGCACCGATCCCAAAGGCCTCGTCTTCACGAAGATCGCCCGCGACGGCGTCTGCGTCATCACCAACAAGAGCAACCCCATCACGACGCTCTCGCAGAGCGTCGTCGAAAACATCTTCACCGGCCAGGTCCGCGACTGGAGCCAGGTGCCCGGTGCGAAGGTCACCGGCCCCATCGACCTGTTCGACCGTGACGGCGCCTCGGGTACGCAGGACGCCTTCCAGCACATCTTCCTGGAAGAAAACGAGAAGATCTCCGAAAGCGCCACACAGAAGACGTCCAACGGCCTCGAGGAAAACTCGGTCGCCACCGACAAGCAGGCGATTGGCTTCGTGTCGTTCGCGTACACGAAAGGCGTGAACGCGGTCGGCTACAACGGCGTCGCCTGCAACCTGCGCAACGCCCGCTCGGGCCAGTACCTCGGCGTGCGTAACTTCTGGATGGTCACCAAGGGCGCCCCGAAAGGCGCCACGCTGAAGTTCCTGGCCTGGGTGACGAGTGGCAAGAAGCCGGTGGACAACATCATCAACTCGCAGTGGATCGCGGTCCACTAGCAACGTGAGCAGCGGCGCCCGACAGTTCTTCCGCGGCCGTTCGGGCGCCGCCTCCGACCGGCGCGCCGAGCTCTTGCTCGGCGCGCTCGGCGTGGTCGTCCTGGCGCTGATCGCGGGGATGGTCGTGACCGTGATCATCAAAGCGTGGCCGTCGTTCTCCTACAACGGCCTCGGTTGGTTCGGGTCCGGCTCCGAAGTCGACTCCGAGCTGCGCGCCATGCGCGACTCGGCGCCGCTGTCGGGCCACGGCATCCTCTACTTCACCGCCTGGCCGCTGATCTGGGCGACGCTGGTCACGACGATCGGCGCCGTCGTGCTCGCGCTCTTCATCTCGATCTTCGCGTCGGTCTTCCTGACCGAGTTCGCGCCGGCGCGCGTGCGCACGACGCTCGACCCCGTGATCCGCCTGCTCGCCGGCGTGCCGTCTGTGATCTACGGGCTGATCGGCATCCTCGCGATCGCGCCCTGGGTCAACGAACACCTGCTCGGCAACTCGCGCAAGCAGTCGGTCATCTACGTCGTCCAGCTCAATGGCAACAACCTCACGACAGGGACGCTGATCCTGACAGTGATGATCCTGCCGATCATGGTCGCCATCACCGCGAACGCGCTGGAGACGGTTCCCGCCTCCTGGCGCGAGGGCTCTGCCGCGCTCGGGGTGAACCGCTGGCGCACGATCCGTCGCGTGTCCCTGCGCGCCGTGTGGCCGGCCGTCGCCGCGGGCACCGTCCTCGCGACCGCGCGCGCGTTGGGCGAGGCGGTGATGCTCGCGATGGTCACAGGGGGCAGCGCCTTCCTGGCCAACCCGCTCGACGGCTTGACGTTCTTCTTCGAGCCGGTGCGGCCCCTCGCCGCGCAGATCTTCATCGAGTCCGAAGGCCTCTCGATCGACGCGATCACGCACACGATCTATGCGATCGGGGCCGTGCTGCTCGTCTCCGCCGCGATGCTCTCGCTCGTCGGCTGGACCGTCAAGCAGCAGCTCGGCAAGCAGGGGGTACGCGCCTGATGGCATCCGCCGCGGCCTCCCCGACCCCTCCGACGGCGATCGTCCGCCCGCCGCGCGAGCGTATCTCGACATGGCCGCTCGCCGACCGGATCTTCTACGGGCTCTCCTGGCTGAGCGGGATCGGTCTGTGCCTGATCGCCCTCTTCATCGTCGTCTTCATGCTGATCAAGGGGCTGGCCTACCTGCGCCCGAGCCTGCTCTGGACTTCGCCGACCGCCGGCGCGATCCAGCAGACCCACGCGGGGGGCATCCTCGACCCCATCGAGGGAACGCTGCTGGTGACCGCGATCGGGACGGTGATCGCGACGCCGCTCGGCATCGGCGTCGCGGTGTGGCTCGTCGAGTACGGACAGCCCCGCGCCCTGGCGCGCGTCGTCGACTCCGCGATCGAGATGCTCGCCGGCGTCCCCAGCATCGTTCTGGCGCTGTTCGGGCTGCTGTTCTTCTCGCAGGGCTTCCTGGCGTTCCTCTCCCAGCCCGCCGCGTCTGGGGCGCTCGGCCAGTCGTTCCTGGCGGCCGGAGCGACGCTCTCGCTCATCGCGCTGCCGCTGGTGTTCGCATCGACCCGCGAGTCACTGGAACAGCTGCCGCCGCGCGTGCGCGAGGCGTCGTTCGCGCTCGGCAAGACACGAGCGACGACCAGCCGCTACGTGCTGCTGCCCGCGATCAAGGCGAGCGTCGCCGCCGGGGTCGTGCTCGGGATGGGCCGGATCATCGGCGACACCGCGATCATCCAGCTGCTGCTCGGCGGCAACGCCCAGCTGACGGAATCCGTAGGCCATGCGCCGGTGCTCGGTCTCCTGCGCGGCACCGGCTCCACACTCACGAGCTACGTCTACTACAACTCCCCCTCCGGCGAGGGCAACGCGCACGAAAAGGCCTACGCGGCGGCCTTCGTGCTCCTGCTGATGGTGCTGGGGCTGAACTGGATCGTCACGCGCCTGACCCGCACCGGCGCGGACGGGACCCGCGAGGGCGGTGCGCGCGTCCGCGGCCGCCTGTTCCGCTACCTGCCTTGGACGGACTCCTGATGGACCCCTTGATGCCACCCCCCGTGCGCAAGATCGTGCTCGACCGCGAACCGACGGTCGCGCCCGCGCGCGACCTCCCCTCGCAGAACGGCGGCGGGACGTCCCTGGCCCAGCGCATCGCGAGGCCGCCGGTCGCCGTCACGCGAGAGCGCATGCGCCTCGAAGGCGTCTGGCTCGCATACGGCGACAACTGGGTCGTGCGCGATGTCAGCTTGCCGGTGCGCCAAGGCGAGGTGCTGGCGCTGATCGGCGCATCGGGGTCGGGCAAGACGACCCTGCTGCGCTCTATGAACCGGCTGACGGAGATCACAGCCGGCGCCGCGCGCGCGGGGCACATCACCCTCGACGGCACCGACATCCACGACCTCGAGGTCAACCACCTCCGCCGCCGTGTCTCGATGGTCTTCCAGCAGCCGAACCCGTTCCCGATGTCGATCTACGACAACGTCGCCTACTCGCTCGCCGAGCAGAGTCCCGAGCGCGGGCGGCGCCGCCGTCGGCGCAGCGGCGAGCTCACACGAGCCGTCGAGGATGCGCTGGGGCGCGCGGGGCTGCTCGGCGAGGTCGAAGGCGACCTCGACCGCTCGGCGCTCCGCCTCTCCGGCGGCCAGCAGCAGCGCCTCTGCATCGCGCGAGCGCTCGCGGCGGACCCGGAGGTCCTGCTCCTCGACGAGCCGTGCTCCGCGCTCGACCCGATCTCCACCGCGACGATCGAGGAGCTGATCATCGGCCTGCGCGAGAGCGTCGCCGTCGTGATCGTCACCCACAACCTCCAGCAGGCGTTCCGGGTCGCCGACCACGTCGCCTTCATGCACCTGGGCGAGCTGGTCGAGTACGGCCCGAGCGAGCAGGTCTTCGACCGCCCGCGCGAGCAGCGCACGCGCGACTACGTCAGCGGGGCGTTCGGTTGAGACGCGGCGGGCGGGCCGCGGCGGCGCTCGCGCTCGCCGCGCTCGCGGCCGTGCTGCTGAGCGCCTGCGAGACCACACAGGAAAAGAGCGCCCGGCTCGAAAAGATCGCTCTGAAGAAGGCGGCGAACCTGCCGCTGGGGGCGAAGGGACTGAAGATCTCAAGGCCGAGCCATGAGATCCAGGTGCTCGAAGCCGTGGCGCTGCGTTCGAGCGAAGGGACCGCCGTCGCTGTGAAGCTGCGCAACCGCTCGGGCACGGCGCAGTCCGTCGTGCCGGTCCTGATCGATGTGACCGGCGCGACCGGCGCGAGCGTCTACTCGAACTCCACGCCGGGCCTCTCGACCTCACTCGTGTCGGCGTCCTACGTGCCCGCCCACGGCACCGTTGTCTGGGTCAACGATCAGATCCAGGCGACGGCGGCCGCAAAGGCGGTGAAGACCGAGGTCGGGGAAGGGAAGGCTACGCACAGCCCAGCGCCGCCGGTGAAGGTGACCGAATCGCACATGGAACACGAACCGGGCGGGATCGTGCTCGTCGCCGGCAAGGTCGCGAACCCCTCGAACGTCGCACAGCGCGAACTCGTCGTGACCGCGATCGCGGAGCGCGGCGGGAAGACGGTCGCGGCAGGGCGCTCGGTGATCCCTGAACTGGCCGCGGGCGGGACGGGCGCATTCCAGATCTTTCTCGTGGGCTCCGACTCCGGCGCAAAGCTCACGGTCGGCGTCACACCCTCGACGCTCGGCTGAGCCCTCCAGCGAGAAGGATCGTCGCCCTGCTGTCGGCCGGGGCGGTTTTCGACTCCCGCCGCGGCCGTCTCAGCGCCGGCGCTGCTTCAGCGTGATCCCCTCGAGCACGTGTGCGACCGTCTCGCAAGCATCGACGGCCGCCTCGAGCGACTCGAAGATGTCCTTCCAGCGGATCACGACCATGGGGTCGATCCCCCCCGCGAACAGCGAGGCGACGCCGTCGCGCTGCAGGCGATCGCCCTCGTTCTCGAGGCGGTGGATCTCGACCAGGTGGGGGCTCAGCTCGGTACCCGTGCGCAGGCAGCGGAGGGCCTGCGCGATCTGCTCCCCCGCCCCCACCAGCACCTCGGTGAACTCGACCGCCTGCTCCATCGGGGCCTCGACGCCGTAGAGCACCATCTCAGCCGCCGTGTTCTCGGAGTGGTCGACCACGTCGTCGAGCGCGCTCGCGAGCGCGTAGCCGTCGCCGGCGTCGAACGGCGCCCGCACCCGGCCGCGGCCGGCGAGGCGGTGGATGATGTCGTGCGTGATGCGGTCGCCGTCCTGCTCGCAGACCTTCAGGTCGCGTGCGAGCTGCGCGTGCTCCGGGTAGTCGACGATCAGGTCCCGCAGCAGCAGGCCGGACTTCTGCACGTTGCGGCCCGACTCCTCGACGAGCTCCATCAGCACGGGGTCCGAGGGCCGGTGCAGAAGACTCATCCGGCGAGCATATTGTTCGCCGCCCGCCGCCGAGCGACTTTTACGCTTTTTTCACGGATAGATCACGACTTTGCAACTCCGCCCTCGCGCGCGCCTGCGAGGGTGCGCGATCGTGGCCGTCTTCCAGGAGAGCGCTGACTACCCGGACGTCCTGTACGCGGGTGAGCTGGAGATCCGCCCCGACGAGGGGCTGGTGCTTGCAACGGGCCAGGCCCTGACGCTGTCGGTGCGGGAGTTCGAGCTCTTGTCTGCGATGGCGCGCCGTCAGGGGACCATCGTGACTCGCGAGGACCTGTACCGGACCGTTTGGGGCGGCGAGCTGCGTCACGGCGACCGCTCGGTCGACGTCTACGTCAGCAAGCTGCGCAGCAAGCTGGAGGCCGCGTTGCCGGACCGCCGGTTCATCCACACGCACCCCGGCTTCGGCTACCGCTTCCAACCGCAGCCTTCACGAAATGTTCACATGGGGGCGCCGGGTGGCTGAGGAGACTGTTTCCGGGCTGTGAACGCCGTTTGTTCACCGGGCTCCCGAGGAAGCTGCTCTGAAGACAGCTACGCGGGTGCCGCGGTCTGCGCTGGAGGCGCGAAGGACGGCCGAGACCCACCCCGGCGAGAGCCGGCCGAAACGACAACTCAGCCAAGGAGAAGCAGTGATCAAGAGAAACCTGGGCGCCATCGCGAGCTGTGCGCTGCTCGCCATCGGCGTCGCCGCATGCGGCTCGAGCAAATCGAGCACTACCACGGGCAGCACGGCCAGCACGAGCGCTGCAGCCTCGAAGACCGCCACGACTCCGGCGGCCAGCAGCGGCACGATCTCCGGCGCGGGCTCGACGTTCGCCGCTCCCGTCTACGAACAGTGGGGCTCCTCGATTCCTAGCCCCAAGGTCAACTACCAGGCGGTCGGCTCCGGAGCCGGCCTGACGGCGATCGAGAGCAAGGTCGTCGACTTCGCGGGCAGCGACCCGCCGCTGAAGGCCGAAGAATCCGAAGCCATCGCCAAGAACGGCAGCCCGGCGGTGCAGATCCCGATGTTCCTGGGCGCCATCACCGTCTCCTACAACCTGCCCGGGGTCAAGAGCGGCCTGAAGCTCGACGGCAAAACGCTCGCCGACATCTTTCTGGGCACGATCAAGACCTGGAACGACCCGGCGATCAAGAGTCTCAACCCGGGACTGACCCTGCCCTCCACTCCGATCACGATCGTGCATCGCTCGGACTCCTCGGGGACGACCGCCGGCTTCACCGGCTTCCTCTCCGACGTCTCTCCCGAATTCAAGAGCAAGGTCGGGGAAGGCAAGGAAGTCCCGTGGCCCACCGGCACGGGCGGCAAGGGCAACGCGGGCGTCGCGGGCGCCGTCAAGCAGACGGTGGGCGCGGTCGGCTACGTCGAGCAGGCCTATGCGCTGCAGAACGGGTTCACGTACGCCTCGGTGCAGAACAAAGCCGGCAAGTACATCGAACCGACGCTCGCCTCCACCAGCGCAGCGGGGATCGGCGTCAAGATCCCGGCGGACCTCGGGCTGAAGGTGATCAACTCGCCGAACCCGACCGCGTACCCGATCGCCTCGCAGACGTTCATCGTCGTCAACAAGGACCTCTGCAAGGCCGGCAGCCCCGGCGGCGAAGAAGCCGCGAAGGGCGTCGTGAAATTCATCGAATACGGGCTCGGCACGGGCCAGGGCATCCTGGCGCAGGCCGACTACGCGCGGCTCCCGCCGCCGATCCTGGCGAAGTCCAAGGAAGCCCAGAAGTCCCTGCAGTGCAACGGCGCTCCGATCGGCTGAGCGCGTGACACCGCCTCCACGGATCGGGCGGGCCGGCATGGAGCGCCGGCCCGCCTCAACCCGAAGGGCCGGCACGGAGCGCCGGCCCGGCCCGCTCGGGTAGAACAGGGTCTCGTGGAGGCGGCAGCTGCAATCACCCCCGGTGGCGACCGCGGCTTGCTCGCGCGGTCGCCGCTGGCGCGACTGCCGGACCGGGTGTTGCGCTGGGGGCTGACGATCCTGGCCGGGCTGATCCTCGTCCTGATCGTCTACTTCTTCATCCGCCTGTTCGACGAGTCGCGCCCGGCGTTCGAACAGCAGGGCGTGCTGTCGTTCGTCTTCGAAAACAACTGGAACCCGAGCGCCGGCCACTACGGCGCGCTGCCGCTCGTCGTCGGAACGCTGATCACCTCCGCGCTCGCGCTCCTGATCGGCGTGCCCGTCGCGGTCGCGGCAGCCCTCTACACGAGCGAGTTGGGCTCCCGCCGCCTGCGCGGACCGCTGACGATCCTCGTCGAGCTGCTGGCGGCGGTGCCGTCGGTCGTCTACGGGCTGTGGGGGATCTTCTTCCTGGCGCCGAAGCTCTACCCCGCGGAGAAGTGGTTCGCCGAAACCTTCTCGTTCATCCCGTTCATCGGCGGCGGCACCGTCACGATCCCCAACTGCTTCATCGCCGGGCTCGTGCTCGCGATCATGATCCTGCCGATCGTCAGCGCGATCAGCAGGGAGGTCATGAACACGGTGCCCGCCGACCACAAGGAGGCCGCACTCGCGCTCGGCGCCACGCGCTGGGAGATGATCCGGATCGCGGTCCTCCCCTACTGCCGCTCGGGCATCGTCGGCGGCGCGATGCTCGGGCTCGGCCGCGCGATCGGCGAGACGATCGCGGTGACGATCCTGATCGGCGGATCGACGCAGATGGTCCAGAACCTGTTCGGGCAGAGCAACAGCCTCGCGGCCGTGATCGCCAACGAGTTCGGCGAGGCGACGGGCACCCACCGCTCAGCGCTGTTCGCCTGCGGGCTCGTGCTCTTCGTCCTGACGCTCTTCGTCAACGGCGTGGCGCGCTGGTTCGTGGTGCGCGCGGGGCGCGCCAGCGGTCCGCCGCGAGCCGAGGAGCACCGCAGCGGCCCGACCGCCGCCGCGCTGAGCGCCGACACCGCGGCAGGGGCATGAGCGCGCCCGACGCCTCTGGCGCCCTCGCGCTGCTCCAGCGCTCCGCGGTCAGCCCCGGCCGCCGGCGGCGCGACCGGATCGCGCGCGGCTCGATCCTCGCGGCCACAGCGCTGGCCCTGGTCCCGCTGGTCCTGATCGTCTACTACCTGCTCAAAAAGGGGCTCGGCGCCTGGAGCGGCGACTTCTTCACGACGGACCCGACCGGCAACACCTTCTTCAAGAACTCGAACATCGGCGGAATCAAGTCGGCGCTGCTCGGCACGATCGAGATGGTCGCGCTGGCCTCGGTGATCGCGATCCCGATCGGCGTCGGGGTCGCGGTCTGGCTCGTCGAGTACGGCCGCAACAGCCTGTTCGCGAACATCGTCCGCTTCTTCGTCGATGTGCTCACGGGCGTGCCCTCGATCGTCTTCGGCCTGTTCGTCTACATCGTCCTGATCGTCGGCACCGGCACGAGCTACGCCGGCTGGAAGGGCTCGATCGCCCTCTCGCTGCTGATGCTGCCCGTGGTCGTGCGCTCGGCCGAGGTGATCCTCAACCTGGTGCCGAACGGCCTGCGCGAATCGGCGCTCGCGCTGGGCGCGCCGCGCTGGCGCGTGGTCGGGAGGATCGTGCTGCCCACCGCGCTGCCGGGGCTGGTCACCGGCATCCTGCTGGCGGTGGCCCGGGCCGCGGGCGAGACCGCGCCGCTGCTCTTCACGGCCGCCTACACGCACGAAACCACAACCAACCTGGGCTCGTTCATGAACTCGCTGCCGGTCCAGATCTACACCGACGTGACCTCGCCCACCCCCCGTGTGGTCGAACGCGCCTGGGGAGCGGCGCTCACGCTCGTGGTGCTGATCCTGCTCCTCAACCTGATCGCTCGACTAGTCTCGCGGAGGAGCCGCCTAGCATGAGCTCGACACGACCCGACGAGATGACCGACCTCGACCCCGACAGCCCCCCGGCCGCCTCCGAGCGCGAGCAGGCGCCGGCGCCAAGTACCCGCGCGACGATGGTCCCGCCAGAGGTCCGCCAGCACGCTGACAGCGCACGGGCCGCCGACGCCGTCGGCGTCAGCCTGGAGGGGCTGCGCGCGTTCTATGGCGAGGCCGAGCAGGTGAAGGGGATCGACCTCGAGTTCAAAGCCAACGAGGTGACGGCGATCATCGGCCCGTCCGGCTGCGGCAAGTCGACAATGGTCCGGTGCATCAACCGCATGCATGAGGAGATCCCCGGCGCCCACGCGGAGGGACGCGTGCTGCTGGGCGACGCCGACGTCTATGGCGCCGGGGTGGATGTCGTCGCGGTGCGCCGCGCGATCGGCATGATCTTCCAGAAACCAAACCCCTTCCCCACGATGTCGATCTTCGACAACGTCGCCGCCGGACTGCGCCTCACGGCCCGCCGGGGCGAACTGAACGAGAAGGTCGAGCGGGCGCTGCGCGGAGCCGGGCTCTGGGACGAGGTCTCCGGGCGCCTGGCCGAGCCGGGCGCCGGCCTCTCCGGCGGCCAGCAGCAGCGTCTGTGCATCGCGCGCTCCCTCGCTGTCGAGCCGGCGGTGCTGCTCATGGACGAGCCGTGCTCGGCGCTCGACCCGATCGCGACGCTGAAGATCGAGGAGCTGATCGAGGAGCTAAAGCAGCGCATCACGATCGTGATCGTCACCCACAACATGCAGCAGGCCGCACGCGTCGCCGACCGCACCGCCTTCATGCTCGCCGGCGAGCTCGTCGAGGTCGGCCCGACCCAGCAGATGTTCACGAAGCCGAACGACGCGAGGACCGAGGAATATGTCACCGGCAAGTTCGGCTGACGGGCGCGAGGAGCCCACCGTCGGCACGGTCGCAGAGGAGCCGCTCGGAGGCGGGGGCGGGCGTGCTCACTTCCAGGAGCAGCTCCAGCAGCTCGAGACGCACGCTCTCGGCGGCCTCGACCTGATCGTCGAGCAGCTCGACCGGGTGCTCGAGGCGCTCCAGCACCGCGACATCGAGCTCGCCCAGATGGTGATCGCAGACGACGACCGCGTCGATGGCCGCTACCTCGAAGTCCATCAGGGGATCCTTTCGCTGCTGGCGCTGCAGGCCCCTGTCGCCGGCGACCTGCGGCTCGTGGCCGCCCTGCTGCACATGATCAAGCACATCGAGCGCATGGGCGACCAGTGCGTGAACATCGCCAAGCTGATCCCCCTGTCCGGCTATGACGCTCCCGTCGACAACGACGTGCTCGACGCGATCCTCAAGATGGGGGCCTTCGCACGCTCGGAGGTCATCCAGAGCAAGGCGGCGTTCGCCGGCCGCGACGTGGCGCTGGCCGAGGACCTCGTGCGCCAGGACCGCGAAATCAACCGGCTGAACCGCGACATATTCCGCGCTGCGATCGAAATCGGCGACGACCCTGACCGCCGCGAGTGGGCGATGCACATGACGCTGGTCGCGCGGGCGATCGAGCGCATCGGCGACAACGCCGTGGACATCGGCGAGCAGGTCGCGTTCGTCGTGACAGGGCTATTCCGGGAGTTCTCCGACTCCTCGCGCCCCGCCGGCTCTGCGCAGTAGCGGCGCTCAGGCCGGCGTCGGCGTGAAGAGCATCAGCCGCATCTTCATCTCCCGCTCACGGCTGATGTCGCCGATGTACTCGCTCTCCCAGCCGTTACCCGCGCCCATCGCTTCGAGCTCCTCGCGCGGGTAGTAGAAGGCCGCGTGCGCGTGTGAGGCGTCCTCGTTGTCGGACTCCTCGCCGGGCAGCCACGTGGCGTAGAAGCGGTGGCTGTCGGGGACGTTCGCGCGCAGGTTTCGCAGGCACTTTTCGAGGTCCTCGCGTGTGAGGTGGGTGAAGAGCGACCAGGCCAGCGCGTAGTCGGCCTGCTTGCTGAAGCGCTCGAACTCGAAGTCGCCCGAGACGACGAGCTCGGGGCGCTTCTCGGCCGCGACCTCGGGCGGCAGCTCCTTCGCGAGCGCCTGCTTGATCAGCGACTCCTCCTTCTCGATGCCGAGGTAGTTGCCGGCGTTCAGGTAGGGGATCAGACGCACCCCCGCCCGCAGCGAGCCGCAGGCGATGTCGAGCATCACATGCTCAGGGCGCAGACCGCGTTCGACCATGAAGTCGAACTCCAGCTGTCCGTACTCCTCCCAGCGCCCGCCGATGTAGGCACGATGGCCGACCACGCCGACGCCGAGGTCGCCCTCGACCCGCCACCGCTTGCGCCCTATCAGCCGTGGCAGCACCCCGGCTCTGATCTTCCTCCCGATCATCGCCGCGGCAGGCTACCAGAGCGCCGTTCAGCGGCCGTGCGTACGGGATAAGCTTGCGCGCGGTGTCAGAGGACTCGCTTCAGGCTCGCTCCGAACGGATCTCGGAGGACACGTTCATCGGGGGGCCGCGCTTCAACTTCGAGCAGGTCGGACGGCTCGGCTTCGAGGTGCTGCTGAAAGAGGGCCTGCGGCCGTCCTCGCGCGTGCTGGACGTCGGTTGCGGGGCGCTGCGGCTCGGCTACTGGCTGATGCGCTTCCTGGACCCGGGCTGCTACTTCGGGATCGAGCCACAGCGCGAGATGCTCCAGGTCGGCCTCGAGCAGATGGTCGAGGCCGAGGTCGTCGCCCGCGCCGGCGCGCGCTTCGATCACAACACCGACTTCGACTTCTCCGTCTTCGGCGAGAGCTTCGACTACGCCTTTGCGCGCTCGGTCTGGACGCACGCGTCCAAGCCGCAGATCGCGGCGATGCTCGAGTCGTTCGCCGACACCGGGGCCCCCGGCGCCGTCTTCATGGCCTCGTTCTACCCCGCGGGCGCCTGGTTCCGGATCGGGCACCGCTGGCCGCGCCTGGAGCGCGAGGTCTTCACGCGCATGCCGCTGATCCAGATGAGCCCGTTGATCGCCGGCATCAAGCCCTTACGCTCGAGCGACTACGAAGGCGAGGAGTGGCTGGGGCGCAGCCACGAGTCGAGCGTTCGCGGCGTCGCCAACCACTCGACCCGCTGGATCGCGGGCGAGGCGGCCCGGCACGGCCTGACGGCGCAGCTGACGCCCTATCGGATCCGCAACCACCAGTACTGGATGCGGATCAGGCACCCCTAGATGGTTGCGGAACGAGCACGAAAGCGGGTGTGAAGATCCTGTTACATCGGTTGCGACGCTCTCTCGGCCGGCCGTCGATCGCTTACACTCAGCCCCGATGACGGCCAACGTGCGCGCTGACGAAAAAGGCGCTCCCTCGCTCGCCACAGATGCCGCCTCTCCCAATGGTTCCCTGAGGATCGCGGTGCTCGACCGCGACAGCGGGTTCATACAGGTCCTGAGCAAGCGCCTCGACCGGCTGGGCTGGGAGCACCGGGTGCTCGCGAGCCCCGTTCCACCGGAGGCGATCGTCTCGATGCGCCTGAGCGCGCTCGTCGTCGACCTGGCGGTGCTCGGGCCTCAGGCATGGAGCTGGCTGGAGCGCGTCTGCGAGGCGCTGCCCGAGCTCGGCATCGTCGTCTGCACCGGCCCTTCCACCGTCGCTCAGCGTGTGCGCGGGCTGCGGCTCGGCGCCGACGACTGGATCACCAAGCCCTGCCATCCGGAGGAGGTGATCGCGCGCGTCCAGAGCGTCGTGCGCCGCCGCCGCCGCAGCAGCAGCCGCGCGGAGGCCGCCCCGGTGACCGCGGGCGAGGTCGAGATCCGCTCCGACCGCTTCCAGGCCTTCGTCGGCGAAAGCAGCATCGACCTCACGCGCCGCGAGTTCGAGCTGATCGAGCTGCTGGCCGCGGCCGAGGGCCGTGTGCTCGAGCGTGAGGAGATCTACTCGCGCCTGTGGGGCTACACGATGGTGCGCGGCGACCGCTCGGTGGACGTGTTCGTGCGCAAGCTGCGCCAGAAGCTCGAGAAGGCCTCCCCGGGCTGGCGCTACATCCACACCCACTTCGGCATCGGCTACCGCTTCGCCGCCGAATCGCTCGAGGTCGTCGACCCCGGCGACGTGCCGTCCTCGCTACCGGCCGACTGGGACGCCCGCGACAAGGGCGAGGTCGCGGGGGCGCATGAGGACGGCGAGCTCGGCGCTCGCGCCCTCTAGCCGCAGCACCGCGACGCCAGCCTTCTTCAGGTCCAGCTTCGCGCCGGTGAGCGCGCCGGCGAGCTGCGACAGGTCGGGCTCGTGGCCGATCAGCAGCACGCGGCCGTCGGGGCCGGTTCCGGCGAAGGTCTCGAGCGCCTGCGCGACCGCGAAACCGCCCGCGAGCGGCGGATGGACAGCCATGCGCTCCCGCTCCTCCTCGGCCCACGCCTCGGCGGCGAGCTCCGCCGTCTGCGCCGCGCGGACCTTCGGGCTGTAGAGGATCGCCTCGAAGCGGGCCCCCATGCGGGCGATCGCGACACCTGCCGCACGCGCCTGCTGCTCACCCCGGTCGGTCAGGCGGCGGGCCGAGTCCTCCCGGCTTCCATGCGGCTCGGCCTCTGCGTGCCGGAGTAGCCAGAGCTGACGTGCCATGAGTGTGCCGCTCAGACTACCGCGCGAGCCGTGCCGCTTGCACGCAATTTGCGAACGCGGGCGGCGACGCGGACGCGCACCGTGTAGCGTGGAGAACGTATGGATGGCGCTATCAACTACGAGCTGAGCAGCGCCGAGGCTCCTGCAGTGACGGCGCCGCACGCGAGCCAGCCCGCCGCCGGCGCCGACGGGCTCGAGCGCCCCTCGCTGTACATAAACCGCGAGCTCTCCTGGCTCGATTTCAACGATCGCGTCCTGCAGCTCGCCGAAGACCACGAGGTGCCGCTGCTCGAGCGCGTGAAGTTCTGCGCGATCTACACGACCAACCTCGACGAGTACTACATGGTGCGCGTCGCCGGGCTGCGCGACCAGATCGACGCCGGCGTCGAGACGCCGGGCCAGGATGGGCGCACGCCCTACGAGACGCTCGGGCTGATCCGGGAGAAGGTGCTCGGGCAGGGTGAGCGGCTGACCGACTGCTTCGAACGCCGCCTGCGCCCCCGGCTCGCCGACCACGACATCGAGATCGTCAGCGTGGGCGATCTGGACGAAGAGCACCGCGCCGAGCTCGCGCGCCACTTCCAGAAGGTGATCTTCCCGGCGCTGACGCCGCTCGCGGTCGCTCCCGGCCGGCCCTTCCCCTACATCTCCAACCTCTCCCTCAGCCTCGCTGTGCTGGTACGAGACCCGGTGACCGATCAGACCGTGTTCGCTCGCGTGAAGGTGCCGACGGAGATCCTGCCGCGCTTCGTCACGCTCGCGCGCGCGGGCGAGGCGCCGCTGCTGGTCCCGCTCGAGGACGTGATCGCCAACCACCTCGACGCGCTGTTCCCGGGGATGGAGATCGCCGACTGCGACGTCTTCCGGGTGACGCGCGACGCCGACCTCGAGGTCTCAGACGACGCGGCTGATCTGCTTCAGGCCGTCGAGGACGAGCTGCGCCGGCGCCGCTTCGGCGAGATCGTTCGGGTCGAAATCGGCGCCGGGATATCAGAGCAGCTGCGGACCGCGCTCGTGGGGCTGCTCGGCGTGGTGGACGAGGAGGTCTTCCCGGTCGACGGCCTGCTCGACATGGGCGCCCTCTGGGAGATCGTGAAGATGCCGGGGCACGCCGAGCTGCGCGAGGAGCCGCTGCCGTCGGTGACCCACCCGCGGCTGGTCCGCCACGAGGGGGAGCGCCCCGATGTCTTGGGTGCCATGCGCGAAGGCGACGTACTGGTGCACCACCCCTACGACTCGTTCGCGACCTCGGTCGAGCGCTTCGTCGAGCAGGCCGTCGCCGACCCCAACGTGCTCGCCATCAAGCAGACCGTGTACCGCACGAGCGACGACTCGCCGCTGGTGCCGGCGCTGATCGAAGCCACCGAACGAGGCAAGCAGGCGGTGGCGCTGGTCGAGCTCCAGGCGCGCTTCGACGAGCGCATGAACATCCACTGGGCGAAGGCGCTGGAGGAGGCGGGCGTGCACGTCGTCTACGGGCAGCCGGCGATGAAGACACACGCCAAGTGCGTGCTGGTCGTCCGGCGCGAGGGCGACGGGGTCCGCAACTACGTCCACATCGGTACCGGCAACTACCACTCCGCCACCGCCCGCCTCTACACCGACTTCGGGCTGTTCACCGTGGACGAGCAGATCGGCGCCGACGTGGGCGACATGTTCAACTACCTGACCGGGTACGGGCGCCCGCTGCACTACAGGCGCGTGCTGACGGCGCCCAACATGCTGCGCGACGGGATCATCGCGGAGATCGAGCGCACGGCCGACGCACACCGCGAAGGCCGCTCGGCCCGCATCGCGATGAAGATGAACTCGCTCGTCGACGGCCGCTGCATCCGCGCGCTCTACGCCGCCTCGCAGGCGGGTGTGCAGATCGACCTCAACGTACGCGGGATCTGCTGTCTGCGCCCTGGGCTGCCGGGTATCTCCGAGAACATCCGGGTCGTCTCGGTGGTGGGGCGCCTGCTGGAGCACTCTCGTATCTACAGCTTCGAGCGCGGCGGCGAGCGGACGGTCTACATCGCCTCGGCCGACCTGATGCCGCGCAACCTGGACCACCGTGTCGAGCTGGCGGTGCCGATCCAGGAGCCCCACCTGCAGGAGGAGCTGATGGACACCCTCGAACGCGCCTTCGCCGACAACCAGAGCTCATGGGAGCTCGACGGCGAGGGCAGCTGGAGGCGCCGTGCGCCGCTGCCCGGCGAACGGCCGCGCAACATGCAGCTCGAGCTGGCCGAGCTGCACTACGCTCGCGCGGCGGGCGAGCGGGGCGACGGCGAGGTCGCCCTCGGCGATCAGCTCGCGGCCGGGGCCGACAGCTCGTCCAGCACGGCCTTGAGCTCGTCGACGGACTGGTAGTCCAGACCCAGCCTGTGGTCGTGGCGGTGGCGCACGACGCCCTGCTCGTCGATCACGATCACCGCGCGCTTGGTGCCGAGCGGGCCGCCCCAGGCGCCGTACTGCTTGGCAACCTCTCCCCCGCGGTCCGCGAGCAGCGGCACCGTCAGAGAGTGCTTGGCCGTGAACTCCTGGTGGCTGTCGACGTCCTGCGCGGAGATGCCCACGACGGTCGCGCCGAGCGCCCCGAACGCGGCCGGCTGGTCGCGATAGGAGCAGAACTGTTTGGTGCAGACCATCGTGTTGTCGCCGGGATAGAACAGCAGCACGATGCGCTCGCCGCGGTGCTCGGAGAGCCGGAAGCTCCCGTCGGTGCCCGGCAGCTCGAAATCCGGCGCCTGCTCGCCGACCTGCGGCTTCTTCGCCATCCCAGTCCCCTTCGCTCGAGTCACGGCCCGCAACGGGCCCGCGGCGGAGGATAGTCCGTTGCCGCGGGCGCCCACCGGCGACCGGCGAACGCCGCGGGGCGATGCGCTAGAACACTCCTCCATGCCAGCCCGCCTGACGATCGCGCTGGCCGTCCTGGCGGCGGGCGTGACGCTCGCCTCCTGCGGTAGCGCCGCCCCGGCCGACGTCTCGACGCCGTCCGTTCCCAGCACCGCGATCCCCGCGCCGGGGGCCGTGGCGAGCACCGATCAGCTGCGCGACTGGCCGGAGTTCGGACTCGACCCTCAGCGCAGCGGCGTCACGGAAGCCTCGCCGGGTATCTCCAGCTCGCAGCTTCCTCACCTTCGGCGCCTGCACGTGAGTCTGCCCGGGACGATCGACTCCTCGCCGGTCTATCTGCATGGCGCCGGCGTCGCGGGCGCCACGCACGACGTCGCGGTGGTGACGAGCACCTACGGGCGGACGCTGGCGATCGACGCCGACAGCGGGCGGCTCCTGTGGACCTTCACCCCGCCCGGATACGGAGGCTGGGCGGGCAGCGCGCAGATCACGACCACGAGCCCGCTCGCGGATCCCGACGGGCGCTTCGTCTACGCCGCCTCGCCGAACGGCGAGATCCACAAGCTCTCGCTCGCCGCCGGCACCGAGGCGGCCGGATGGCCGGTGCGCCTGACACGCGACGCGACCCACGAGAAGCTCGCCGCCGCGCTGAACCTCGACGGCCCCTATGTGATCGCGACCGCCGGGGGCTACTTCGGCGACGCCCCGCCGTACCAGGGTCACGTCGTCCTGATCGAACGCGCGAGCGGCCGGATCGCGAGCGTCTTCAACACGCTGTGCGCTAACCGGCGGGAGCTGATCGTGCCCAGCAGCTGCCACTCGAGCGACTCGGCGATCCTCTCCCGGGCCGGCGCCGTCGTGGAGCCCGGCGGCGGGCGCATCCTGATCTCGACGGGCAACGCACCGTGGAACGGCACCACCGACTTCGGCGACAGCGTGCTGGAGCTGACGGTCCCCGGCCTGAGGCTGCGCCAGGTCTTCACGCCGCGAAACCAGGCCCAGCTCGACGACACCGACACCGACCTGGGCTCGAGCGGGCCCGCGCTGCTCGGCGACGGGCGCGCCGTCGTCGCGGGCAAGGACGGGATCATGCGCGTGCTGTCGCTCGCCCGCCTCGATGGCTCCTCCCCGAGCGGCGGCAACCGCGGCCGCCTCGGCGGCGAACTGCAACGGCTGCAGGTGCCGGGAGGGGCCGAGCTGTTCAGCGCCCCGGCGGTCTGGCGCCGCAACGGGCACACCACCGTGTTCGTCGCCGACGAAGACGGCACCGCCGCCTACGTGATGCGCAAAGGCGTGCTGTCCCGCGCCTGGCAGAACGGCAACCCCGGGACCAGCCCGGTGATGGCGGGCGGGCTCCTCTACGTCTACGACCTGAGCGCAGGCGGCATCGAGGTCTACCGGCCCGGCTCGCCGACACCCCTGGCGAAGCTCGCGGGCTCGCCGGGGCACTGGAACAGCCCGATCGTGGTCGACGGGCACGTGATCGAGCCCGAGGGCAACGGCAACGATCACCTCCAGAGCGGCGCCCTCGACATCCTCTCGGCGCCCTAGTCGGGCCTGCCCGGCTGAGCTCGGCCTTATCGGCCAGGCTCATCAAGGACGCAGTGAGCGAGGCGTGCTCAGCACATGGGGGAGCGGGGACGCCGTGGCGCCGCGTACGGGGTCGAGGTCAGCCGGGGACCTGCCAGCCGCGTTGCGAGGGGTCGATCAGCGCCCGCCACCACGCCGTGACCGGCGGGGACTCCTCCCACTCCTGCTCGTCCAGGGAGACGTCCGTGGCGCACAGGAACGCGACCCGGCGCTGGGCGCGGTAGTCGGCAAGCCCCTCGTAGCCGCCCATCTCGTGAGCGAGCGGCACGCAGTCGTAGCCGAACTCTGCGGCCAGCTCGACCACCGCCTCGCGCGAGGGCAGCAGCGCCACCCCTTCGGCGCCCTCGCCGGGGGCGAGCGAGAGCTCGAAGAAGCTCGATGGGGCCCCGGAGACCTCGGTGTCGATCACGACCAGCCCGGCACCGGCGGCGCGGAGCAGCTCGAACAGCTCGACCGGCCTGCCGCTGCGCTCCATCAGCCCGACGCAGAGCGCGACGTCGTAGCCGCCGTCGATCCGCACCCCGGGCACCGGGGCACACTCGAAGCGCAGTCGCTGCGGATCGGCGCCTGCCGCCTCGGCCCGGCGCCGGGCGGCGTCGATCGCCGCCGTGTCCTCATCGACTCCGAGAACGGCCTCGGCGCCGGCCTCGAGCGCCTGCAGCGACCACAGGCCCTCGCCGCAGCCGGCGTCGAGCACACGGCGCCCGTGAAGCGAGCCGCCGGCGAGCGCGAGAAGCGGCTCGAAGAAGTAGCGGCGCTGCTGGGCGGTCCGGTTCGAGTTCTCGGTCATCGCACTAGGCCCCGAGCCGCCGCCTCGTCCGCGCGGCGGCGCCGGCCAGCGCGCCCGCCCAGGGGTTCGCGTGCGGCTCGCGCGCGGGTGCGAGCGAGCCGAGCGGGACGCTGTCGGAGCAGACGAATGCGATCCGGCGTCCGGCCAGGTAGTCCTCTACTCCGAGCGCCTGACCGGAGAAGTCGTGCGCCAGGGCGACCGTCTCGAAGCCGAAGCGGGCTGCCAGCTCGGCCACAGCGCGGCGCGTCGGGACGAGCACGAGATCGCGCTCGACGGCGTTGCGCGGCTCCCCGAGCCGCGCAACCTCGAACAGCGCCCCGCGCGCCCGCGAGACGCCGGTGTCGATCACGACCAGCTCGGGCTTCGCCCCAGCGATCAGCTCGAACAGCGCCAGCGGCTTGGCGACCACGTCCAGAAGGCCGAGGCACAGCACCACGTCGAAGCGATCGGCGAGCTGCCACTCGAAGAGGTTCGCCTTTTGGAAGGCGTAGCGCCCGGAGTCCACACCGCGCGCCTCGAACACGAGCTCGGCCTGCTCGATCGCCCCCGCCGAGCCATCCACCCCGAGCACGAACTCGGCGCCGGCGTCGATCGCCTCGAGCGACCAGTACCCGGCGTTGCAGCCGAGGTCGAGCACGCGGCGGCCTTGCAGGGTGCCCCCCGTCAGACCGAGCAGCGGCTCGAAGAAGTAGCGGCGACGCTGCTCCGCGCGCCGGACCCGCCATGCGCTCGCGACCGGCGTGCTGATGCCACCCGGCAGCTCGAAGCGGTAGTTCCAGCTCGGGAACGAGTCGATCCGCTGCTTGAGTTCCTCGGCGTCCAACGGCGGCTGGCTCCTTGTCGGTGGGTCGCTGAGGGGATAGTGCCGTGGCGGTCGGCCTCGGCCGCGCGGATGCTAGTGCAACGGCGCTGCGGGGGTAGCCTGTGCAGATGACGCCTGAGTCGCTCGCGGGACGCCTGCTCGTCGCCTCGACGACGCTCGTGGACCCCAACTTCGCCCGTACGGTGGTGCTGATCGGCCTTCACAGCGAGGAGGGCGCGCTCGGCCTCGTGCTGAACCGGCCCTCGACCTCGACCGTCGCCTCCGCCGTGCCGCAGCTGGACGACCTCATCGACACGGGCGAGCCGGTGTTCGTCGGCGGCCCGGTGCAGTCGAGCGCGGTCGTCATGCTCGCCGAGTTCGAGGAACCGGAGGCGGCCGGGCTGCTCGTGCTGGGGCGGATCGGGCTGCCGGCGCCCGAGGCCAGCCTCGAGCAGCTTGCGGCCGCCACGACGCGCCGGCGCGTGTACGCGGGCTACGCGGGGTGGGCGGAGGGCCAGCTCGACGCCGAGATCGAGGCGGGCGACTGGATCCCGCAGGACGCGCTGCCCGACGACGTGTTCAGCGGCGAGCCGGAGCAGCTCTGGAGCAGCGTCCTCGAGCGCAAGGGCGGGCAGTACGCGCTGCTCGCGCGGATGCCGCTCGATCCGAGCCTGAACTGAGCTGGAACCGGCTACCCTCAGTGGACGCCCTCTGCCGGGGGGCGTTCCCTCATCGGCTGCTCCCCCGACTGGAGCTCCTTCCCCCACCAAGGAGTCCCCTTTGCTGAAGCTCGCCCGCTGGTCAACGACCCACCGGAAGTACGTCGTGCTGGGCTGGATCGCCCTGCTCGTGATCGTGAACGTGCTGGCGCAGTCGGCCGGCACGAGCTACTCCAACAACTTCACGCTGCCCAACTCGGACGCCCAGCGGGCCTCCGATCTGCTGCAGCACAGCTTCCCCGCGCAGGCGGGCGACCGCGACACGATCGTCTTCAAGGTCGACTCGGGCACGGTCCGCGACCCCGCGGTGCAGGCGCACATGGAAGCGATGTTCAAGGAAATCGCGAGGAAGCCCCACGTCGCCGCGGTGATCAGCCCGTACGGCGGCGCCGCCTCCGGGCGCTCGATCTCCTCTGACGGACGGATCGCCTTCGCGACGGTGGTCTTCGACGAAAAAGCGAACCTGCTGCCCAAGAGCGCCCCCGAAGCCGTCGTGAACACGGCCAAAGCGGCAGCCAAACCGGGCCTCGACGTCCAGCTCGGCGGGCAGGCGATCGAGCAGACCGAGCAGCCGGGGTTCGGGATCTCAACGGCGGTCGGGCTGATGGCTGCGATCGTCGTGCTGCTGATCACGTTCGGCTCGCTGATCGCGATGGGGCTGCCGATCGTCACCGCGCTGTTCGGCCTCGGCACCGGCCTCGGCCTGATCGCCCTCCTGACGCACGTCGTGGACACGGCCGATTTCTCCTCCGAGCTCGCGGCGATGATCGGCCTCGGCGTCGGCATCGACTACGCGCTGTTCATCCTCACGCGCTTCCGTGAGGCGTTCCGCACCCCCGGCCCCACGTTCCACGACGTGCAGGCGTCGGTGCTGCGCTCGATCGACACCGCGGGGCGCGCGGTGCTGTTCGCAGGCACCACGGTCGTGATCGCGCTGCTCGGCATGATGCTGCTCGGCGTCAACTTCCTCTACGGGGTGGCGATCGCAGCGTCGATCGGGGTGCTGCTCGTGATGCTCGCCTCGCTGACGCTGCTGCCCGCGCTCCTGACCATGACGGGCGAGAAAGTCGCCTATGGCAGCCGGCGCTCGCGTCGCAGGCAGGAAGCGGCCGCGGCGGGGCCGAGCGGCGCGAACGGCGCGAGCGGCACGAACGGCGCGTCCGTCGACGGCCACGACGGCGGCGAGCCGCTCGGCGGCCGCACGTGGCTTCGCTGGAGCCGGTTCGTGGGCGCGCACGCACGCTGGGTGGCGCTCGGCTCGACCGTGCTGATGCTCGCGATCGCGACGCCCGCGCTCGCGCTGCGGCTTGGCTCGAGCGACGCGGCCAACGACCCTTCCGGGCAGACCACGCACAAGGCCTACGAGCTGCTCGCGGAAGGCTTCGGCCCGGGCTTCAACGGCCCGCTGCTCGTCGTCGCGAAGGTGCCCAACGAGAAAGCCGCCGCCGCCCTGTCGAGCGCGATCTCGAGCGCGCCGCGCGTCGCGTCGGTGGTGCCGCCGAAGCTGAACCCCGAGGGCAACGTCGCAGCGATCACCGTGTACCCGAAATCCTCACCGCAGGCTTATGAGACGACCCTGCTCGTGCACGACCTGCGCAACCGGGTGCTGCCGCCGATCGAGAAGGAAACCGGCGCCAAGGTCTACGTGGGCGGCGTGACGGCGGGCGCGGTCGACTTCGCGACCGTGCTCGGCCACAAGCTGCCGCTGTTCATCGGCGTCGTGGTACTGCTCTCGGCGCTGCTGCTGCTGGTCGTGTTCCGCTCGCTCGTGATCCCGCTCCAGGCGGCCGTGATGAACCTGCTCAGCATCGGCGCCTCGCTCGGCGTGATCGTCGCCGTGTTCCAGTGGACCGGCTGGGGAGGCAGCCTCTTCAGCACGAGCGCGGGGCCGATCGAGTCGTTCATCCCGGTGATGCTGTTCGCGATCGTGTTCGGCCTCTCGATGGACTACGAGGTGTTCCTCGTCTCCCGCATCCACGAACGCTGGACGATCACGCGCGACAGCCGCCGCGCGGTCGGCGAGGGGCTGGCCCTCACCGGCCGCGTCGTGACCGCGGCCGCCGCGATCATGGTCTGCGTGTTCCTCTCGTTCATGCTCGGCGAAGATCGCGTGATCAAGGAGTTCGGGCTCAGCCTCGCGAGCGCCGTGTTCCTCGACGCGCTTGTGATCCGCTGCCTGCTACTGCCCGCGACGCTGCACCTGCTGGGCGACCTGACCTGGCGCATCCCGTCGTGGCTCGACCGCCTGCTGCCGCACGTGAACATCGAGGGCACGCAGCACGAGCTGCCGGCCACCTCGGCGAACGGCGCAGGCGACGGGCGCACGGTGGAGCCGGTGGCGGTCGGAGCGGCCGGAGGCACGTGGAGCGGCGGCGATCAGGAGACGGAGGACTGAGCAGAAGCCTCCGGCGGGCCGCGCTCGGCCTGCTGCTGCTCGCCCAGGCGTCCGCGCTCCTCGCGCCGACGGCTTCGGCCGCGCCGCGCGCGGGGCGGGCCGCGCTGATCGTGTTCCTGGATGCCGGCGAGCAGGAACTCGCGGCCGCGGGGATGTCGGTCGGGATCATGTCCGCCTCGCAGGGCACCTACACCCCCGGCCAGCTTCAGCTCGACGTCTCGCAGGGGGCGCGGATCGCGTCGTCGGCGTACCCCACGCCGGTGCCACCGCCGCTGTCGCTCGGGAACCTCGGCCTGCCGATCACAGGCTGGCGGGCCACGAGGGCGCGGGCCGCCGCCGCTCCGCAGGAGCTCACACCCGGGCTGCTCGCGTCGTCCATCCCCGGCGGGGGGGCCTACGCGTCAGCGGGAGGCTACGAGGTCGTGGCAACGGTGCCGGGGAGGCCGCCCGTCGTAGTCGCAAGCGGCGGCGAACGAGCTGCCGGTGCAGCCGGCGCAAGCCAACCGGCCTTCGCGGTCGCGGCCGGGCGGGGCGGGCGCATCGCGGAAGTCTCGCTCGACGTCAACGCGACGCTTCCCGCACGCATCGAGGTGCTGCTGCGCAGGTACGCGCTGGTCGTCGCAGATCTCGATGGAGGGGCGCACGGACGCCGGCAGCTCGGCGTCCTGCTGGCGAACCGCACGCCCGGCGAGGTCGTGCTCGCGGTCCAGCGGCTCCCTGCGGGCAAGCGCGGCCAGCTGCTCTGGGCCGGCGCCGCCGGCCTGCCGGGCACCCGCACAGGCATCCGGGAGCTGACGTCGGCCACCACCCAGCAGCGCGGCCTGCTCTCCTCCGTGGACATCGCGCCCACGGTGCTCGGATGGCTCGGCATCGCAGTGCCAGCCGAGATGCGCGGCAGGACGATCGAAGCGGACGGCGCGCTCGACGGCGCGGCGCTGCGCCGCTTCGATGCGCGCCTGCGCGTGGTCGGCCCGCGCCGCCTCTCAGCCCTCGGCTTCCTGCTCTGCGCCTGGGCGGCGCTCCTGCTTCTGACGGTCGCGCTCTCGCGCGCACGGGAGACGCGCGCCCGCGCCGTAAGGATCGGCGCGCTCGGCGTCATGTGGGCGCCCATCGGCGTCATGGTTCCGGCGGCCCTGGCGCCGTCGGCCGGCGTCGAATACGCCCTGATCGCCGGGATCTGCCTCGCGCTGGGCGCGCTCACCGACCTGCTGGCGCCCTGGCCCCGCGCCCTGATCGCACCCGCGCTCGCGGCACCGCTCGCGATCGTCCTCGACTCCCTTACGCACGCGCAGCTGCTCGTGCGCTCCGTGCTGGGCCCCAATCCCGTACTCGGCGCCCGCTTCTACGGCGTCGGCAACGAGCTCAAGTCGGGCCTTGCCGTGCTGGTGCTGTGCGCGGTTGCCGCCGCCCTCTACCCCTCGGCCCGGCATTCGGCGCGGCGCGTGCTGGCGAGCGTCCTCGGAGCGGGCTTCCTGCTCGCGCTGATCGAGGGCTCGGCCCGCATCGGCGCGGGCGTCGGCGGCGTGATCCTCGTCTGCGCCGGCACCGCCGTGACCGCCGTGCTGCTCTCCCCCGACGCGTCCGTCCGCCGGCGCGCGCTGCTGGCGATGATCGCGCCCGTGGCCGGGCTCGTGGTGCTGGCCGGGGTCGACCTGGCAACGGCACACGGCAGCGGGCACTTCACCGGCAGCGTCCTGCACGCGCGCTCCGCGGGCGACGTGCGCGACATCATCGTCCGTCGCTACAAGGCGGCCTGGGGCGAGCTGCACAACCACGCGATGCCGGTTGCCACCGCGATCGCGCTGGTGTGCTCCGCGCTCGCGATCCGCTCGCGCGAGCGTCTGCTGATTCCGGTGCAGGGCGACAGGCTCTGGATGGCCGCGCTCTCCGGCGGGCTGGCGGCGGGGGTGGTCGGGGCGCTCGTCGAGGACTCCGGCCCGGTTCTGCTCGTGGTGGCCGTGTTCGCGCTGGGGTGCGTGCTCAGCTACGTATGGGCGCCGCCGGCGGGCGCCTCCCGCGCCTCCCAGCAGGGAGAGCCCGGACGCGCTGCTCAGCCGAGCCGGCCTGGAGCGCCCGACGCCCTCTGAGGCCGGCACGGAGCGCCGGCCGACCCTTCCTCAGCCGGCACGGAGCACCGGCAGGGGCATGCCCGAGGCCGGCACGGAGCGCCGGCCGACCTTCTCTAATCCCGCACCAGCACCACGGGTACCACGTAGGCAAGAGAGCACAGCGCGATCACGGCGGTGCTCGGTGCCGGCGCGCCCCCCGCGCGCCGGCCCGCTGCGCCTCAGTCGCTCATGCGCCCGCGCCGGATGAAGAACACGACCAAGCCGACCACGATCAGGACGATGACCACGCCGCCGACGATGTAGCGGATTTTGTGTTTCGCGGGTTTGGACAGCGATTTCGCTTCTTTTTCCGCGGCGGCCGGCTTGAGGACCGTGAAGGTGACGTGATGCGCTTTGAGCTCCGATTCGACCGCCGGCGAGCCTTTTCGTTCGTAGCGGTAGAGGTAGAGGGTCCCGTTCTTGGTTTTGATGTGCAGGCTGCGGACTCGCTTGTTGAACTCGGCTGAGGCGATTTCGCCTTTGGCGAGCTGCTGTTCGAAGGCCTGCTTGCTCTCTTCTGTGAATTCCGGTGTTGTCGCGGCGAGGCCGGCGACCGGCGTCGCCAGCACGAGGCACAGCGTCAGCGCGGCGACAGCCAGCTGGCGCAGCGGCGTCGGTACTGTCATCTATCGCTCCTGGAGTCGGTTGGCAGAGGCGGACCCCGACGGCTCTCGTCCCCTGCGTCCGGGGGGTGGACGGTGCGTACCCTAGTGCCTACGCGCGGGCCGTGTCACGCCTGAAGGCACGCTGCGCGAGGCGGCTCGCCGCCGGCGTCCAGACCGCGATCCCTCCCGCCTGCTCGGCGCGTCGGGCGCTCGCGACGCTCACTTGCGCGCCTGTTTGATCGCCTTCTGCCGGCGCAGCTTCGTCAGCTCGAGCTTGCGTGGGCGGACCGACTCCGGCGTGACCTCGACGCACTCGTCGTCGCGGACGAACTCCAGCGCCTCGTCGAGGGTCGGCCGGTGGTGGGTGTCGAGGCGGACCAGCACATCGGCGGTCGAGGAGCGCATGTTGGTGAGGTGCTTTTCCTTCGTGGGGTTCACGTCGAGGTCCTCGGAGCGGGCGTTCTCGCCGATGATCATGCCCTCGTAGACTTCCTCTCCCGGGCCGATGAACAGGCTTCCCCGCTCCTGGAGCGTCATCAGCGAGTAGGTCGCGGTCTCGCCGCGGCGGTCGGCCACGAGCGCCCCCGTCTGGCGCGTCAGCAGCTCTCCGGCCCAGGGCTCCCAGCCGTCGAAGACGTGGTGCATGATGCCCGTGCCGCGCGTCTCGGTGAGGAACTCCGTCCGGAAGCCGATCAGCCCCCGGGCCGGCACCAGGTACTCCATGCGGACCCACCCGGTGCCGTGGTTGGTCATGTGCTCCATGCGGCCTTTGCGCGCCGCCAGCAGCTGCGTGACCGTGCCGACGTGATCCTCGGGCACGTCCACAGAGAGCCGCTCGACCGGCTCGTGGCGGCGCCCGTCGATCTCGCGCTCGACCACGCGCGGCTGCCCGACGGTCATCTCGAAACCTTCGCGGCGCATCATCTCGACCAGGATCGCGAGTTGCAGCTCCCCGCGCCCCTGAACCTCGTAGGTGTCCGGGCGCTCGGTGTCCGAGACGCGCAGCGAGACGTTGCCGACGAGCTCCTGGTCGAGCCGGCTCTTGATCTGGCGGGCGGTCATCTTGTCGCCCTCCAGGCCCGCCAGCGGCGAGGTGTTGACGCCGATCGTGATCGACATCGCGGGCTCGTCGACGGTGATCACCGGCAGCGGCCGGGGGTCGCGCGGGGTCGGCCAGCGTCTCGCCGATCGTGACCTCTTCGATCCCGGCGACCGCGATGATCTCGCCCGGCCCGGCCTCGGCGGCATCGACGCGCTCGAGCGCGTCTGTGACGTAGAGCTCGGCGACCTGGGCTTTCTCGATCGGAGCCGTTGGCGCGGCACCACGCAATCTGCTGGCCCTTGCGGATCGTCCCGTTGCGCACGCGGCAGATCGCGAGGCGGCCCGACGTAAGGCGAGGCGTCGAGGTTCGTGACGAGCGCCTGCAGCGGGTGGCCCTCCTCGTAGCGTCGGCGCCGGGATGCGCTCGAGGAGCAGATCCAGCAGCGGCGCGAGCGTCCCGCTCTCGAGCGTGTCGCCCGGCTCGTAGGAGAGCGATGCGACGCCCGCCTTGGCGTTGCAGTAGACGATCGGGAACTCGATCTGGTGCTCGTCGGCGTCGAGGTCGAGGAACAGCTCGTAGACCTCGTCGACGACCTCCGCGACGCGCGCGTCGGAGCGGTCCACCTTGTTGACGACGAGGATCACAGGGAGGCCGCCCTCGAGCGCCTTGCGCAGCACGAAGCGCGTCTGCGGCAGCGGCCCCTCGGAGGCGTCGACGAGCAGCAGCACGCCGTCCACCATCGTCAGGCCCGCGCTCGACCTCGCCGCCGAAGTCGGCGTGCCCGGGCGTGTCGATGATGTTGAGCTTCGTGCCGCTGTAGCGCAGCGAGGTGTTCTTGGCGAGGATCGTGATGCCCTTCTCGCGCTCGAGATCCATCGAGTCGAGCACGCGCGTGCGCGACCTCCTGGCCTTCGCGGAAGGCGCCGGACTGCCACAGCATCGCGTCCACGAGCGTGGTCTTGCCGTGGTCGACGTGGGCCACGATCGCCACGTTGCGGATGTCATCTCTTGTCCTGAGCACGGCTCGACAGGCTAGCGGCGTACGACGGCAGTCCGGCACGAGGGCGTCCCGGCCGGGTCTGCACACGCTCGCGCCGGCGCGCGAGCGAGAGAAAATCGCGCCCAGGCGGGTACTGAGCGCTAACGAGATCTTCACGAGTTGGGGGCTCGGCGCGGGAAACCGCATGATCACCGGTTGGGGGCCGGCCGCGGGAACGATCCAGCGGCGAGCAGCCGCACGAGGACAGGAGACAGATGACCGAGCCGTTCGAGCAGCGACCGATCACACGCCGCACGCTGATGCGCTACGGCGGCGCCGCCGCCGCCGGGCCTCGCTGCCGCCGACCCGCTGCTGCGCGCCGCGAGCGCGTTCGCGCACCCGCTGCGCACACCTGACTCGCCTGCCCAACCCGAAGCTCCCGGCCGGCACCGTCGACGAAGCGCTGCCGTTCGATCACATCGTCGTCGTGATGATGGAGAACCACTCCTTCGACAACCTGCTCGGCGCGCTGCACCGCTCGGGACAGCCGAAGGCCAAGGGCCTGAAGATCAACGCGCAAGGGGCGTCGCGCGCAACTGGAACCCCGGACGCGGCGGGCGAACGCGTCTCGCGCGTTCCCGTTCGCCGACCACCGCGCAGGGCGGCGGCGTCTCGCCAGGACTGGAACGCCACCCACACGCAGATCGACGGCGGCAGGATGGACGGCTTCGTCCGCTCGGTCGGAATCGACCCAGCCGATGGGCTACTGGACCGAGGAGCTGCTGCCGTTCGCCTACTCGTTCGCGCGCACCTTCACGCATCGCCAACCGCTGGTTCTGCTCGGCGCCCTGCCAGACCTACCCCAACCGGCGCTTCCTGATGGCCGGCACCGCCTACGGGAACATCTCGACCGACACGCGAAAGCCTGCAGGACCCGCCGCCCCCGAACGGCACGATCTTCGACCGCCTGCACGCCTACGGGGTCAGCTGGCGGAACTACTTCACCGACCTGCCGCAGACCGGGATCATCCCCTCGGTGATCGAGAAATACCCGACGAACATCGCGCCCAACGCCGCAGTTCCTCCTCGACTGCGCGGCCGGCACGCTGCCGTCGGTGAGCTTCGTGGACCCCGAGTTCGGCGTGCTCGGCGAAGTCGGCTCGCCGCTCTCGACACGTGCCCGGGCTGGAAGCGCTCGGCGCGAAGATCTCGAAACGCGGCGGCGACGAGGAGGACCCGCAGGACATGTCCTACGGCGAGTACTGGGCCTACCAGACCGTCAAGGCGGTGCTCGAATCGCCGGCCTGGCCGCGCACGCTGCTGATCTACACCTACGACGAGCACGGCGGCTACTACGACCACGTGCCGCCGCCGGCGGCGATCGCGCCCGACTCGATCCCGCCCGAACTCGGCCCGGACGACGTCCCGGGCGGCTATGACATCTACGGCCCGCGCGTGCCCGGGATCGTCGCCTCGCCGTACTCCAAGCCGAACGGGGTGACGAACGTCGTCCACGACCACACCTCGGTGCTGGCGACGATCGAGGCGAAGTGGAACCTGCCCGCGCTCACCTACCGCGACGCCAACGCGAAGACCGTGGCGGACTTCCTCGACCTCGGCAAACGCGGCCTTCATGGAACCGCCGCTGAACTCGATCGCCGAACCGCCCGCCCCGCCGGAACGGCGGCGAGCACATGAGGCGCGCGACGATCGCGGCGCATGCTGCGGCGCTCGCCGGCTGCGCTGGCGGCGGCCGCGCCGGCCGCAGGCCGCCAGGACGAGGCCGTTCAAGCTGCCGAACGTCCAGCACGTGTTCGTGATCGTGCTCGAGAACGAGGGCTACGAATCGACCTTCGGCGAACCCTGCCGCCGACCCCTATCTGGCGCAGACGCTGCCCGCGCAGGGCGCGCTGCTCGAGAACTACTACGCGACCGGCCACGAGAGCAACGACAACTACATCTCGCTCGTCTCCGGCCAGCCGCCGAACGTCCAGAACCAGGCCGACTGCCAGGTCTTCAGCGAATTCCCGGCGCGCGATGCTCCCGAAGCGGCGTCGAGGCGGGCACCGGCTGCGTGTACCCGGCCGAAGTGCAGAACATCGGCACCCAGCTCTCGGCGGCCGGCAAGAACGTGGAAGGCCTACATGCAGGACATGGGCAACGACCCCAACCGCGAGACCGCCGCCTGCGGGCACCCGGCGCTCGAACAGCACGACGAAACCCAGAAAGCCGAGGCAGGCGACGGCTACGCCACCCGCCACGACCCGTTCGTGTACTTCCACTCGGTGATCGACGAACCGACCTACTGCGACGCCCACGTGGTCGCGCTCGGCTCGCCCGTCGGGCGCGATGCCGGCGGCGGCGCTGAAGGGCGAGACGGGCCTCGCGACCGACCTCAAGCGAGCCGGACGCACGCCCGGCGCTTCTCGTTCATCACGCCGAACCTGTGCGAAGACGGCCACGACTTCCCGTGCACGAACCAGACCGGCGGCGCCTCGGCGCTGGCCGACATCGACGGCTTCCTGGAAACGTGGGTTCCGAAGATCGAGGCGCTCGCCCGGCCTACCAGAAGGGCGGCCTGCTCGAGATCACCTTCGACGAGTCCGACGGCCCCGAATCGGACTCCTCCTCGTGCTGCGGAGAGGAACCCGGGCCCGGGCTCGCCGCTGCCCGGCATCAGCGGGCCCGGCGGCGGGCGCGTCGGCGCGGTGCTGATCTCGCCGTTCATCGAGCCGGGGACGGTCGTGCAGCGACCGCCTACAACCACTACTCCTCGCTCGGCGAGCTGGGAGCAGCTGTTCGGACTGCCCGACGCTGGCCGACGCGGCGAGCGCGCCGCACTTCGGCCAGGACGTGTTCACGGCGGCGAAATAGACGCAGGCAGGCGCCCCTTGGCGTCCTGTGCTGTTCGACCGGCGCATGCGCCGGTCGGGGTGGGCCGCATGCGGCCCACCCGGGGTCCGCGCATGCGCGGACCCTCGGGGCGGCGCATGCGCCGCCCCGGCCGCCGCAGGCGGCCCTTGAGGTTCTAGGCCCGCACGGCGCGCAGGCCCGTGCTGAGCCCGAAGCGCGCGAGCGCCGCCGGGTAGCGCTCCGCGTCGGCGATCGTCTCGCGCAGCGCGGCCGCGAAGCGCTCGATCTCCTGCTCGGAGATCGTCAGCGCGGGCAGCGCCTTGATCACGTTCATGTGGTGCCCCGCGACCTGGCAGAAGATGCGGTGGCGGTGGAACAGGGGCACGGTGATCAGCTGGGAGAAGAGGCCGGGCTGGCGGCGCTCGACGCGCTCCCACAGGCGCCGGCCGACGCCGCCGGCGGGCGGGCCGAACTCGATCGCCCACATCAGGCCGAGGCCCCGCACCTCGCGGACGACCTCGAACTCCTCGGCCAGCGGGCGCGTCAGCTCGAGCAGCAGCTCCCCCAGCCGCTCGCGCGCGCTCGACGAGCCGCTCGGTCGTCGATCACCCGCAGCGTCGCGAGCGCGGCAGCCGCGGCGAGGTCGTTGCCGCCGAACGTCGAGCCGTGCCGGACGGCGCGCTCCATGCCGTCGAAGACGGCGTCGAACACGGGGCGCGAGACGAGCACCGCGCCGATCGGGACGTAGCCACCCGGATAGCGCCTTGGCGACGCAGATCATGTCCGGTTCGAGCTGCCAGTGCTCGAGCGCCAGGAAGCGCCCCGTGCGCCCGATCCCTGTCTGCACCTCGTCGCAGACGAACAGCGTCCCCGCGTCGCGGCACAGTCGCTGCGCGGCCTGCGAGGTAGCCCGCCGGCGGCAGGTTGACGCCCTTGCCCTGGACCGGCTCGAGGACGAGCGCGGCGACGTCGCCGCGCGCGAGCTCGGCCGCGAGCGCCTGCTCGTCGCCGAACGGGACCGCCCGGCAGTCGGCCAGCAGCGGCCCGAAGCCGGCGCGGAACTCGTCGTTGCCGTTGATCGAGAGCGCGCCGAGCGTGAGCCCGTGGAACGCGTGATCGGCGTAGAGCACGCGCTTGCGCCCGGTCGCCGCGCGCGCGATCTTGATCGCCGCCTCGACCGCCTCGGTGCCGCTGTTGGCCGGGACCATCGCGTCCATCTGGCGTCCCCGCCCACCGCGCACGCGCCAGCAGCTGCTCGGCGAGCACGCCGCTGAGCAGCGTCACGCCGAGCTGGGGCAGGTTGCCGGTGCGCGCGTCGAGCGTCTCGCGCAGCGCCGCGATCACCTCCGGGTTGTTGCGGCCGACCGCGAACACGCCGTAGCCGCCGAACAGGTCCAGGTAGCGCTCGCCGCGCTGTCGATCAGGTGCGCGCCCTCGCCGCCGGTCCAGACCTTGTCGAAGCCGAGCGTGCGCAGGATCCGCCCCATCTGCGGGTTCAGATGGCGGTCGTTGAGCCCCATCTCCTCCCCGGTCCGCTCGCGATGATCTCCGCGACGCCCGGGACGAGCGGCTTGCGGCCGACCGGGGTGCCGGCTCGATCCCTGCGCCGTCGGCGTGCCACGTGCTCCGGCATGTTCCCAGCCTAGCCTTCCGCCGCATCGTGGACACCGATGGCCTTTTGTGTCCATTGTGCGTATGAATCCTGACTCCGGTGTTGCCTAAACCGGTACGGATCGCTTACACTCAAGTCCACCGGCGGGGAAAGGCCGGTGCTGAAGCATGCAGGAACCCGACTGAAGGAGGCAGCCGATGACGGACACGACCGCCACCCCCACTATCGGAACACGCCCGGCGTCGAAGAACGCCGAGCGATTCAGCGCGCTGTTCGAGCGCTGGCAGCAGGACGGCGACGAGGCCGCCCGCGAGCAGCTCGTCGCGCGCTTCATGCCGCTGGCGCGCAGCCTCGCGCGCCGCTACGGCCGCTCGTCCGAGCCTTTCGAGGACCTGCTGCAGGTCGCCTCGCTCGGGCTGCTGAAGGCGATCGACCGCTACGAGGCGAGCGCGGCCACCCGTTCCAGTCCTTCGCCGTGCCGACGATCCTCGGCGAGATGCGCCGCTACTTCCGCGACTCCGGCTGGGCGATCCACGTCCCCCGCGGCGCGCAGGAGCGCGCGCTGAAGGTGCGCGACGCGCAGGAGCGCCTCTCCAACGAGACCGGCCGCGCGCCGAACGTCAACCAGCTCGCCGAGTACCTCGAGCTCGACGTCGAGGAGGTGATCGACGCGCTGCAGGCGATCCGCGCGTACGAGACCGTCTCGCTCGACGCCCCGCGCGGCGGCGGCGAAGAGGACGTCGTCCCCTACGGCGACACGATCGGCCGCGACGACGAGCGCTACGAGCTCGTCGAGCTCGACGCGACCGTCAGCTCCGCGCTGGCGCACCTGCCGTCCCGCGACCGCCTGGTGCTGCAGCTGCGGTTCGTCGAGGACCTGACGCAGACCGAGATCGCCGAGCGGGTCGGCATCTCGCAGATGCAGGTCTCCCGCCTGCTGCGCCGCTCGCTGGAGCAGCTTCGCGCCCTCACGGACGCGCCGGGCCAGGCGCGCTAGCCTAGGACGACAATGCGGCGCGGTGTGAGGAGCACGCGTGACCGCTTCGGGGAGCCGGCCTGGAGCTGGAGCGCGCACTGAACTGGACCCGGCCAGCGGACAGATGGCCGGATCGCCCAACGTCCGGCTGAGGCTCACCAACAGAGCCGAGAACGTCCTGCTCGTGCGTCAGGCGCTGAGCGGGCTGGCCGAGGCCGTCGGCCTGGATCGCGGTCGCGCTGAACGACGTCTAGCACCGCCGTCACCGAGGCCAGCAACAACGTCGTCCTGCATGCCTACGACGGCGAGGAGGGCCCGCTCGAGGTCGAGCTGTCGATCGCGCCGGGCGGGGTCGACGCGGTCGTCCGCGACCACGGCGTCGGCATCCGCCCCGGCGTGAAGGCGGCCGAGGAGCTCTCCGGCGGGATCGGGCTGCCCGTGATCCAGGCGCTCAGCGAGAGCGTCGAGTTCCGCGACCTGCCCGAGCGGCGGCACCGAGGTCGCGATGCACTTCGAGGCGGCCGCCTCGAACCAGCCCGAGGAGACCGACTGGCGAGGAGGGCGCGATGCTCGAGGCGATCGACCACGGCACGCCCGGCGACGTGACGCTGATGACCGTCGGCCCCACCTCCGTCGCCCGCGGCGTCGTGCCGCGCGTGCTCTCGACGCTCGCCGCGCGCGCCTACTTCTCGACCGACCGCATCTCCGACACGCAGATGCTGGCCGACGCGCTCGTCGCGCACACCGACGGCGAGGTCCTGCGCCGGGCACCTGAGCATGGGCGTCAGCGTCGCGCCGCGCAACCTCGAGATCAAGGTCGGGCCGCTGCGCGCGGGGCATGCCGTCGCGCTGTTCGGCGACGCCGCGCTGGACGGCCTCGGCCCGGTGCTCGAGCGCCTGACCGACGGCCACGCGGTCTCGCCGGCGGGCTCGGCCGAGATCCTCGACGTGCGGCTGGCGCAGCGCGGCTGAGGCCGTCAGACGGCGGGCACCGCTGGGACCGTGCGGCGCGCTTCGCGCGCAACGCCTCCCGGTGGATCGCCGATCAACCGGCCCGCGACTAGTGGCTTGCCGGCCGGTCCGCGTCGGGGCAGACCGGCCGACATGCCACTCCTTGTCACCCTCGTAATGACGAAGACCGCAGGGGGCGCGCGGCCATCCGTCGGCGGGGCAACACCGGTATTACGTTCTTGCCCACAAGGCGGCTCTCTAAACAGGCGAACCGCAAAATCGTCTCCGAACGTCCAACGGTGCCGCGAGATGGCCGGAGCGGCCTACGGTTTTGGTTTGGCGAACCGCCCATTCGGGAATTTTCAGGCTGCGCTCCCATGTCACCACCGGCGCGGTAGCGCGGTTCCGAAACAGAAAGCGAGGTGCGGCGTGGTAGCTCTCATTGCGCTGTTGCTGATACTTGCCATCTTCGGCGGGCTCGGGTTCGCGGTCCACGCGCTGTGGATCATCCTGGTCGTCGCGCTGATCCTGTGGCTGATCGGCTTCTTCCTCGGCGGCGTCGACGGAGGCCGGCGGCGGTGGTATGGCCGCTAGTGGCACCGACACGCTGAAGGACGGGCGCCGCGTAAGCGCGGCGCCCGCGCGGGAAGCGCCGGCCGAGGGGCTGCCGCGCCCCCGCGGGGACGTCTGGGAGATCCCGTTCTCGGCCGAGGATCTCTTCGAGCTGCGCCAGCTCGTGACCGCCTGGGCGATCGAAAGAGGCGATGGGACCGAAGCCGACCGAAGAGCTGGTGCTGGCGGTCCACGAGATCGCGACCAACAGCGTCCGTCACGGCGGCGGCGTGGGCATGCTGCGGCTCTGGCGCACCGGCGACGAGCTCGTCTGCGAGATGCAGGACGCCGGCTACATCCGCGACACGGCTCTCGACCCGGCGCCGGCCCGGGCGTCTGGCGAGCGCCAGCCGCGGGCTCTGGATCACCGAGCAGATCTGCGATCTCGTCGAGATCTTCAGCTCCGCCGCGCGGCAGCCAGGTGCGGATGCACAAGCGCCTCGACTGAGAGTCGCGCCGCCCGCCGCGGGCGTCTTGCGCGCTGTCATATTCCCGACACCCAAGTGCGGTTAGAATCTGGACGCATGGGGGCGCCCGAGCAACTCCGTATCGAGCTCCGGCAGGAGAGCCGACCGCGTGGTCCTCGCGCTGACCGGCGAACTGGACATGGCCAACGCCCCGCTGCTGCAGAGCGCGATCGAGGAGCCCTCGCTGGCGGAGACCAAGACCGTCGTGCTCGACCTCCAGGGCCTGACGTTCCTGGACTCGACCGGGCCTGCGCATCATCCTCTCGGCCCGCGAGCAGTGCTGGCGGCGCGGCCAGGAGTTCGCGGTCACACCCGGCTCCCAGCAGGTGCAGCGGCTGCTCAGCGTGACCGGCGTCGGCGAGCACCTGCGCACGCTCGCCTCCGCCGACGAAGTTCTCGCCTGAGCTGATCGACCCGCGCGGCGCGCGCCATGCGCCGTCAGCCGAGCTCCGCCAGGCGCCGCTCCAGGAAGCGCCGCTCGGTCTCCGAGCGCACCAGCTCCAGCGCGCGCTCGTAGGCCCCGCGCGCCTCCTCGTCGCGGCCCAGCCGCCGCAGCAGCTCGGCGCGGGTGGCGTGCAGGTAGTGGTAGCCGTCGAGGTCGAGCCCCTCGGTCGCGGCCAGCCCGGCGGCCGGGCCTCTGCGACTCGGCGATCGCGACCGCGCGGTTGAGCGCGACGACCGGCGATCCGGTCAGCGCCGCCAGCTCGTCGTAGCGGGCCGCGATCAGCTCCCAGCGCGTCTGCGGCGCCGCAGTGCAGCGCCGCGATCTCGGCCTGGAGCGGATACGGCGCCGCCGGCGGCGCGGAGGCCTGCAGCGCGCGGGCGCGGCGCGAGCGAGTCGAGCCCGGCCGCGCAGCCGGCGCTCGTCCCACAGCGAGCGGTCCTGGTCGGCGAGCAGCACCAGCTCGCCGTCGCGCGAGCCGCGCCGGCGCGGCGCGACTCCGTCAGCAGCATCAGCGCGAGCAGCGCGTGCACCTCGGGCTCGTCGGGCATCATCTCGGCGAGGCTCGCCGCCGAGCCGGATCGCCTCGTCGGCGAGCCCGGCGCGGCCGTCGTAGCCCTCGTTGAAGATCAGGTAGAGCGACGGCGAGCACGGCGGCGGTGCGGTCGGGCAGCAGGTGCGCGGGCGGGACCCGGAAGGGGATGCCGGCGGCGCGAGATCTTGCGCTTCGCGCGGACGAGCCGCTGCGCCATCGTCGGCTCGGAGACCAGGAAGGCGCGCGCGATCTCGGCCGTGGAGAGCCCGCCGAGGGCGCGCAGGATCAGCGCGACCTGGGCGTCGAGCGCGAGCGCCGGGTGGGCGCACGTGAAGAACAGCTCGAGCCGTTCGTCGCGGAACTCGCTGTGCTCGTCGGGTAGCTCATGCACGGCGTCGGGGACCTCGGGCAGCTCGCCGCGAGGCTGGACCTTGCGCTCGCGGCGGATGCGGTCGATCGCCCGGTTGCGCGCGGTCACGATCAGCCAGGCGGCCGGGTTCTCGGGCGTGCCGTCGCGGGGCCAGCGCTCGGCGGCGATCGCGAAGGCCTCCTGGGCGGCCTCCTCGGCGCGGTCGAAGTCGCCGAGGAAGCCGACCAGGGCGGCGAGCACCCGCCCCCACTGCTCGCGGAAGACGCTGCTCGATCAGAGGGCCACCAGCGGCCGGACCTCGACGGCCCCGCCCAGGCGCGCGGCGGGGATGCGCGCGGCGAACTCGATCGCCGCGTCGAGGTCGTCCGCCTCGAGCACCCAGTAGCCGCCGAGCGCCTCCTTGGTCTCGGCGAACGGGCCGTCGGTGGTCAGGGTGCTGCCGTTCTGCACGCGCACCGTCGTCGCCGACTCGGCCGGCTGCAGCTGGGCGCCGCCCTTCACGCCCGGGCGTCTCGTTGAGCTGCATGTACTCGCGTGTGACGGCGGCCCGCTGCTCGCTCGGAGAGGTCGTCGCGGAGTGCCTTCGCTGTAAGATCTGGATCAGGTAGTCCATGGTGGCTCCTTTGGAAGAGTTTGACGCAGCGGAGACGAACGGGACGCGGCCGCGGATCGACTAATATATTTATTTTATATTTATATATTTATATGATTATATATGACTGATGACCGCCAGCGCGTTCGACGTCGTCGCCGAGCCCGCCCGGCGCTCGCTGCTCGACCTGCTGCTCGCCGGGCCGCGGCCGGTCGGCGAGCTGGCTCGCGAGACGGGGCTCAGCCAGCCGAACACCTCGCGCCACCTGCGCGTGCTGCGCGAGGCCGGGCTCGTCGAGCGCAGCGCCGACGGGCCAGCGCCGGCTCTACGCCCTGCGCGGCGAGGGCTTCGCCGAGCTCGCGCGCTGGCTCACCCCCTACGTGATGCTGTGGCGGCAGGGCCTGGGCGCGCTCGAAACCCACCTGGAGGAAAGCGATGCCTGACAGACACGCCGTGCTGCTGCGAACGCGACGGACGCTCGGTGCTCCGCTTCGAGCGCGAGCTGAGCCAGCACGCGTGAGCGCGTGTGGCGTGCGCTGACCGAGCGCGGCGAGCTGCGAGGCCTGGCACCCGACGCCGTTCGAGCTCGCCGGCGCGACGGTCGAGTTCCTGCCCTCACCCGGCGTGCCCGATTTCGGCCGGGCCGCGTGCTGGCGCTCGAAGAGCCGGCGCTGATCGCCTATACGTGGGGCGCCGACGAGCTGCGCTGGACGCTCGAGGAGCGCGCCGGCGGCTGCCTGCTGACGCTCGAACACAGCTTCGCGGACCGCTTCAAGGCCGCGCGCGACGGCGCGGGCTGGCACCTCTGCCTGACCGCGCTGGACGCGCTTCTCGACGGCGCCGAGGTGCCGGCGAAGGGCAGCGCGCGGGAGCTGCCGGAAGGCTGGAGCGAGCTCAACGAGGACTACCAGCGGCGTTTCGGGATCGCGCCCGCGGAGGCGACGCCCGTGCCGGACTCCTAGATCGCCGACGCGCCGGCAACCCTCTAGCCTGCCCCCGTGGCCGAATGGAGCACGATCGCCTCGCTCGGGACGGCGGGCGGCACGCTCATCCTCGCGATCGCGACCTTCGGCTCCACCCGCTCGGCGAACCGCGCCGCGCGCGCCTCCGAGGAGGCGCTGCTGGTCGGGGTCCGTCCCGTCCTCTTCAACGCCCGCCAGGACGACCCGCCGCAGAAGGTCGGCTACGTCGACAACCACTGGCTGCACCTGCGCGACGGGCTCGCGGCCGTGCAGGAGGAGGACGGCAAGGTCTACCTGGCGATGCCCCTGCGCAACGTGGCGCAGGGAATCGCCGTGCTGCACGGCTGGTACATGCACCTCGAACGCGCCGGCAGCGAGATCCCGCCCGCTCCCGTTGAGGAGTTCCGCCGCCACAACCGCGACCTCTACGTACCGGCCGGCGACGTCAACTTCTGGCAGGCGGCGCTCCGTGACCCGGAGGACCCGCTGTATCGGTCCGGCGAAAGCGGCGATCGCCAACCGCACGGGCCTGAGCGTGGACCTGCTCTACGGCGACCACGAGGGAGGGCAGCGGACGATCACGCGCTTCTTCCTCTCGCCGCGCGAGCACGCGGCCGACGAGGAAAGCTGGCTGTGGCTGTGCGCCGTCGTGCGCCACTGGAACCTCGACCGCGAGGACCCGCGCTAGCCGGCGGCTCCGAGCGCCGGCGACTCCGCCCTACAGGGAGCGCAGCGCCGGCAGTAGCTCGCGCTCGGCCCAGGCGATGAACCCGCTCTGGTGGGCGCCGCCGATCTGGACGAGGGCGACTTCGTCGAAGCCCGCGTCGAGGAAGCGCTTGACCGCCTCGACGTGCGTGTCCACATCGTCGCCGCACGGGATCGATTCGGCAACGTCCTCCGGCGTCACCGAAGCGCTGGCGGCGTCGAACCCGTCGGGGTTCGGGAGCTCCGCCATCACCTTCCAGCCGAGGCCGAACCAACGGAACTGCTCGTGCGCGCGGCGGATCGCGGCGGCACGGTCGGCGTCATAGGAGACGGCGAGCTGCCCCACGCGGGGACCCGTCCCCCCCGCCCGCTCATACATCTCGCGCAGCTCCGCGTCGGGCTGGATTGCGATCATCAGGTCGGCCTTCGCCCCCGCCAGGCGGCACGAGTCGGGGCCGGACACTGCGACGCCGATCGGGACCGGCCGCTCCGGCGGGTCCCACAATCGCGCCCGGTCGGCCTGGAAGTGGCCGGCGTGCCGGTTGAGCACCTCGCCGGCGAGCAGCGAGGCGATGATCTCCAGCGCCTCGGCGAGCATCTCGTGACGCACGCCGACCGACGGCCACGGCACCCCGACGACGTGCTCGTTGAGCCGCTCGCCGGCCCCGAGACCGAGCCGGAAGCGCCCTTCGGAGAGGTTCTGGACGGTCGCCGCCTTCTGCGCGACGACGACCGGGTGGTAGCGGATCAGCGGACAGGTCACGTAGGTCATCAGCGGTATCCGCTCGGTCGCCTGGGCCGCGGCCCCGAGCACGGACCAGGCGTAGGGGGAGTGGCCCTGCGCCTCGAGCCACGGCTGGTAGTGGTCGGAGATGACCGCGAAGTCGAACCCGGCGGCCTCGGCCGCGCGCACGTCCGCGACGAGCCCGGCGGCGGAAGACTGCTCGCACATCATCGTGTATCCGAAGGAGGGCACCTTGGGGGCATCTGCCCCGTCGGTGGCCATCTGAATCGCCTTCCCGTGCCAGCGCCTCGTGCGGGAGGGCCGGTGCTCACGCGCCGCGGCTAGCGGTCCGTGCCGGGCGGCTCCTCGAGCGGAGGGCCGACCGGCGAGGCGTTCACCATCCCGCTGCGCGCGCCGTAAAGGATGCTTGCCGCTTCCTCCTCGATGACGGCCGGGCTCACGCGCGGTCGCTCAGCCCGCGAGCGGCGCTGCGCCCTGCTCGCGAGCCGCCGCAGCGCCCTGCGCGCCGGGGTGCCGCGGACCCGGCCCGCGAAGTTCGGCATCGTGGTCAGCACACCTCTGGCATTGCCCGCGCGGAGGGGCGCGAAACGCGGTTCACAGGATGCCAACGCGAGCCATGGAGGCGTTAAACGCCTCGGCCCCCGCAGCGGGGGGCCGAGACGGTCGGGGACAGGGACGGCTCAGGCCGCCGGCGTGCTCACATCGGGCCGAGCAACGGCGATCCTTCTTCGCCGGCGTTGCACTCGTAGGGCTTGAAGAACGAGCTCCCGAGCACGCAGCGCCACATGCTCTGGTTGGTCTCGCTCGGCACCCCGGAGAGGCCGGGGTTGCCCGCCGACTGCATGTAGGCGGGGCCCGTCTGCCTGGCTTTCATGCCCTGTTCGAAGGCATAGCCGTCGGCCAGCAGCTCCGCCTCGCTGTAGGAGCCCGCGATGAAGTCGACCCCGATCGGGTCGCCTCCGGTGCTGCTGTTCTGGGCCGCGAACCCGGCCGGCACCGTCAGCACCGGATACCCGGCGCGGTCGGCGATCCCCACCAGCGGGCTTCCGCTCGGCACCATCATCGCCGAGTAGTCATCCGCCGGTTCGGAGGGCGTGCCGTTGTTCAGGACGCTGTCGATCACCGCCTTGCTTTCTTCCTTGCCCGCGGCGAGGTTGGCTTCGTAGGTGGACTTGGTGGTCGGTTCGTTGTATTCGACGGCCAGGGCGCCCAGCAGGCTGTTCTGCCCGAACTTCAGGCCCTCGACGGGGTTTTCACTGTTGTATTCGGTCACCGCTTTCAGCGATTTCGGCCCGCTCGTCGAAGCCAGGAACGAGTCGAGGTCGCGGTGGAACTCGTACGGGATCACGCTCGGCGCTTTCGCCGCCGCGCCGGGCGTGACCGTCGTCGGTTTGGCGCCGAGCGTTTCGAGCTCGGTCACGGCCGCCGGGTAAGGCACGGTCGTACTCGAGACGACGGCGATCTTCTTGCCCGACAGGGCCGAGGGCGAAAGGCCCGCGGTGTAGCTGGGCAGCGGGTTGGGCTGTCCGGCCGTGGCGGGGTCACTCGGGTCCGGACCGGCAAGAGCTTCGAGCGCCGTCGCGACGTCCGAGATCGCTCTGGCCGATCGGCCCGGGCGCGTCCTGCGAGGAGGCCACCGGCATCGTCCCGGTGCGTCCGATCAGGCCCGACCGTCGGCTTCAGGGCGACCACGCCCGCATTGCCGGCGGGAGCGATCATCTGCGCGGCTTCCGTCGAGGTCTCCGAGCCGATCGCGATCGGCGCGTAGCCCACCGACACCGCCGCGGCCGAGCCGGCAGAGGAGCCGCCGATCGACTTGTTGGTGTCGGACGGCAGTAGCACCTGGCCGCCGAGCGAGGAGTAGCCCTGCGGCATGTTCGGGTCGAAGAAGCCGCCCAGCTCGCCCATGTTGGTGTCGCCCAGCACGATCGCGCCGGCCGCCTTGAGCTTCGCGACGATGCGTCGAGTCGCTCGCCGGCATGTCGTCCTCCAGGGCGATCGAGCCGCCGCTCGTCGGCAGCCCGCTCGCGTCGATCGAGTCGTTGACGAGCACCGGAATGCCCGCCAGCGGCCCGAGCGTCCCGGCCTTTTTCATGGCGTTGCGCTTGCGGTCGCTCGCGTCGGCTTCTTCGGCCGCCGTCCGGGTTGAGGTCCCGGACGGCCTGGATCGCCGGACCGTCGGCGTTGGTGAGCCCGATCCGGTACAGCTCAGCCTTGACGAGCTTCTTCGAGGTGAGCTGGCCGGAGTTCATCAGTTCCTCCAGGCTCGCGACCGAGGTCGCTTCGAGCGGGAAGGACAGCGTTCTTTCGACCGCCGGGAACTCGTGCTTGATCGACTGCGCGTCAGGGTTGCAGTGCCCGCGCGAGGCGAACGGCTCAGCCGGTTCGGTGTGTGCGCAGCGGTACATCGACGGGTCGATCATGGCCGGCGACTGGCGCAGTTTGGTCGACTGTTCGACCACGTAGCCGACGCCGATCATGTTGAGCTCGTCGTAGGCGCCGCCGGCGATGCCGACGCCGATCGGTCGCCGCTGGGTCGCCGTGTAGCCGCCCGGCACCACCATCAGCGGCATGCCAGCCTGCGGCGCGCCCGGCACCGAGCCGACGACCGCGATCACCGGGCCGCCACCGCCGCTCGGTTCGCTCATCATCTTTTCGATCGCTGCCTGCGTGGCTTTCTTCTCTTCAGGCAGGACTTCTTCGAATTCTTTCTGGTTTTTCCCGCCCGGCGTGTCTTCCGCTTCTGCCTCTTTGGCATGCGTCGAGTTGCCGTCCTTCAAGCGCCTCCTGCGGGTTGGTGGCGTCGACTTCGATCTCCTGCGACGAGGCTTTTCACGGGAGCTTTCGGGCCCAGGTGCGCGTAGTACTCGTCGATCGTCGCGTGCGCCTCGTAGCCGGAAGGCAGCGAGCGCGTTTTTTCCGCGGTCGTCTGCGCGTCGGGCACCATGATCGCGCCCGCTTCTTCGAGCGCTTTCACCGCTTTCGCCGTCGCTTCCTGCGTCGGCGTCGGGGTGCAGGGGGTCGGCGAGCAGGTCGTGCCGTTGAAGCCGATCCGCTTGCCTTTGACGAATTCCATCGACAGCGCCGAGGAGTAGTCCGGCACGGTCGCGAACGGAGCCGGGAGCACGTCGCCGTTTTCGAGGAAGTGCGGGCCCTCCATGCCTTCGAACTCTTCGTTGGCTTCTTTGTCGGTGCCGGGCACCTCGGCGAGCGACTGCAGCGTGATCGCGACGTCGGAGACGGTCTTCTCCATCGGGCCGGCGGTGTCACGCGAGACGTCGATCGGCGCGATCCCGTAACCCGGGCACGAGGCCGAGCGTCGGTTTCAGGCCGACGATCTCCTCGGCGGTCGACGGGCTGATGATCGAGCCGCCGGTTTCGGTGCCGATCGTCAGCGTCGCGAGCCCGGAGGCCTCGGCCGCGCCGGAGCCCGACGAGGAGCCGCTCGGACCCGCGGTCGCGTCGTTCGCGTTGAGCACCTGGCCCGTCAGGTTGCTGAACCCGGAGGGCTGGCTGCCGAAGCTGTTGGCCCACTCGGACAGGCCCGCCTTGCCGAGGATCACGACGCCGTGGGCGCGCAGCTGCTTGCGGCGACGCCGGAGTCCTTTTCGGGGAACGATTCGCGCAGCGCCCAGTCGCCGGCGGAGGTGTACATGGGGGTCGCGTCGATGATGTCCTTCAGCAGGATCGGCAGGCCCATCGGCGGGACCGAGGATGCTGTGCTTGGCGCGTTCTTTGTCCATCAGCTTGCGCTTCGGCAAGCGCGTTCGGGTTGATCTGCGTGACCGCGTTCAAGCCCGGGCCCGGCCTTGTTCAGCGCCTGAATCCGGGCCTCGTAGGCCTTGACGAGCTGAACCGAGGTCAGTTTGCCTTCCTGCATCAGCTTCTCGGCTTCTACGCCGGTCAGGTTTTCGAGGTCGAGCGGTGCGGCCGACGCCACTGAGGCGCCGAGGACGGCCAGACAGCAGCTCACAGCCACTGTCGCAGCGGCCAGCAGCCGCCGGAGCGAGGGAACGGTCACGTGGAGTCCTTCCTTGGGGGGAGCAGGGGGAACTACTCGACGGCCACGATTCCACTCCTAAGCAGCACCCAAATCGGACCCCGGTCCAGACTTTTGTGAGAGACCTTTGTGCGTTTGTCCAGAAAGCCGAACGCCGTTCATCTTTCTCATACCTTCGGTGAGGATGAGAGAAAAAAAAGCCCCGGCCGCGCGGCCTCTCTCGTCAGAAAGCCTGTTGCGACCGGGGCGCGCAGTGGTGAGGGTGCGGCCGTCAGGGGGGACGACGGCCGGGCCACCACATGCGCTCACTTCACAGTAGGGCATCCCTCGGAGATCCTGATCCCCCGTTTGTGTGGTCGCGGGGCGTTCAGCCAAGCACGCCGATGGCCAGCGAGTGGAATTCACCCGCTGCGATCGCGCTGACCGCGCTCAGGCCCGGCACGACCGTCGGTTTGGTCCGCGACGGTCCCGCCAGGCCGAGCAGGAGCCGGTTGTCGTCGCCGAACGCAAGCACCTGCCCGCGCGAGACCACGAGGCTGTAGAGACGGCCGGCGGCGACGGCGGTGGCGTTCGCGCCGGTGCGGGCGGGAGCGAGCACGCAGTAGTCGCCGCGGTGGCAGACGGCTGTCGGCCTGACGCCGAGCTGGCCGAAGGTGTCGCCTCCCCACGCCCATACGCTCCCGTCGGAGAGCAGCGCGAGGCTGTGGTCGGAAGAGCTGGAGATCGCGCTCACGCCGCTGAGGCCGGCGACCCGCACGGCGACGCTGTGGCTGACCGTGGTGCCGTCGCCGAGCTGGCCGCGGGCGTTGCCGCCGGCTGCCCAGAGAGTGCCGTCCGAGCGCAGCGCGAGCAGGTGGCCGCCGAGCGAGGATTCGCCGCCGAGCGCGATCGCGCGCACGCCGGTCAGCCCCGCCACCGGCGTCGGCACGTCTTTTTCTTCGGTCGTGCCGTCCCCGAGCTGGCCGTCGCGGTTTTCACCCCAGGCGAGCACGGTGCCGTTCGCGAGCAGCACCGCGTCGTCTGCGCCCGAGGCCGCCACCGCGACGGCGCCCTGCACGTTCAGGAGCAGGGGCACGAGGCCCGGCTGGACGCCGGTGCCCGGGCGGCCGTGAGCGGTGGTGCCGTTGCCGAGCGTGCCCCAGCCGTCGGCGCCCCATGTCGCGACACGTCCGTTCGAGAGCAGAGCGATCGCATGGGCGCCGCCCGCCGCGACTTCCTTGACGCCCGCGAGGCCGTGCACCTGCACCGGCGCGATGTGCGTGACGCGATCGCCGTCACCGAGCTGGCCCCAGGCATTGCCGCCCCATGACCAGACGGTGCCATCGGGCATCAGCGCGTAGCTCGTGAAGTAGGTCGAGACAACCTGGACGGCGCCTGCCAGCGAGGGCCCCGCTTCGACCGGAACATGCGGGGGACCTTTGAAGCCGGTGCCGAGCTCGCCGTGGCCGTTCATGCCCCAGCCCACGAGCGACGCGTTCGCCGGCGCTGCCAGGACGACCGCCGCAATCACTGCCCCCAGTGCCGCGCGTGTTCTCATCCAGCCTTGAATTCGGCAAGAGGCCTGTCGTGAAGAAGCAAACGAGTGCGGTTTCGACAACCGTTGCCGCGGGCACTCACCCAACCGTGGGATTCGGGACAGCCGGAGCACGTGCCACGCTGTGGGTATGAGGGTTTGCAGCTTGTTCGGACACCGCTGGCAGTGGCGCAAGAACACGTGCTCCTGCTGGTATGAGTGCAGCCGCTGCGGCCAGCGCCGCTAGACGGCAGGCGCCGAGGGGCGCAGCGCCACGGCGCTCAGACGGTCTCGCCGCCCGCGGCGTCTGCGGGATACTGCCCGGCAATGGAGAACGCTGAGATCGTCCGGCGTTTCATCGGGCTCGTCAACGACCAGGAGCTGCCGGCGGCCCTGGCCCTCCTCGCACCCGGAGCGGAGCTCGACTGGACCGACTCGGAGGCGCCCGACAGCGGCCGCTACCAGGGGCCGGAGCAATGGAGCCGGTGGATCACGGGGCGCTGGGAGGGCCTCGGCGACGCGACATTCGAGGAGACCGAGCTGCGCGAGGTGGCGCCCGGCAAGGTCCTGATCGTCGCCAACATGCGCGGCCGCGGCCGTGCGAGCGGGCTGGAGATCGCAGCGCTCGCCGCTGCGGTGATAACCCTCGCCGAGGGGCTGATCACGGGGCTGCGCCTCTACCAGTCGCGGGACGAGGCGTTGCAGGCGCTGGCGCTGGAGGAGTAGGCCTTCGACGCCGGGCACACGCATGTGCCTGACCGTTTCAGGGCGTCGCGGATCTGCTCGGACGCACGTGCCGGGCTAGGCCGCCGCGCGCGCTCCGTCCCCGAGAATGAGCTCCTCCTCGAACTCAAAACCGGCTTCGAACGAACGGCGCACAGGACAGGTCTCGGCGACGCGCCGAAGACGTGCCACCTGCTCGGCACTCAGGCCGTCGGGAAGGGTCAGGCGGACCGCGACGCGGCGCGGTGTCTCACCCGCGTCGTAGTCGACATCGACGCGCAGGCCCTCGACGGGCCAGCCGTGGCGGTGCGAGTAGAGCGCGACCATCGTCGAGACGCACGACGCCACCATCGCCGCGAGCAGCTCGTGCGGAGCGGGCCCTGCATCCGTGCCGCCGAGCCGTTCCGGCTCGTCGGTGAGGATCGTGTGGCGCCCGTTGACGTCGACCTCGTGTCGGAGCGTCCCTGCGAGCGGCCGTGCGGATGCGGTGAAGCTCATCTCCTGGACCGTCTCACGCGTGACCGAAGCTGACTTCCGGGAGAACCCGACGAGCCCAGCGTGGTAGATACCAGGCCCGGCTGCCCATGACCCGCAGCAGCACCGGGAGCAGCAGCAGCCGGATCAGGAACGCGTCGAGCAACACCGCGACGCCGAGGATGATCCCCATCTCCTTCGGGGGCAGGGGGCCGGAGAGGGCGAACGTGAAGAACACCGCGACCATCACGGCCGCCGCCGCGAAGATCACGCGTCCCGAGTGCGCGAGGCCCCCGACCATCGCCTCCCGCGCGTCGTGGGTGCGGTCCCAGTGCTCCTTGGCGCTCGAGAGCAGGAACACGGTGTAGTCCATCGAGATCGCGAAGATCATCGCGAAGAAGAACACGGGCCCCCAGGCGTCCAGGAAGCCCTGCGACTGGAACCCGAGCAGCGCGTGCAGCGCGCCATCCTGGAAGATCCACTTGGAGATCCCGAAAGCGGCGCCTGTGGCGAGCAGGTTCGTGAGCACCCCCGCCGCCGCGATCAGCGGTGCCTGCAGCGCGAACAGAAGCAGCAGGAAGCCGAGCGCGATCACGACGCCGATCACGAGCCACGTCTTGTGGTTCAAGAGCTTCTGGAGGTCGTGGTTTTCCGCCGCCGCGCCGCCGAGGAACGCGCCGGCCGGCAAATCGCCGCGGAGGCGGTCGATGGTCGCCCCGACCGCAGGGTCGGAGGGGTCCTGGTCGCGGGATCGCGGTCACGAGCTCGAGCCCGCCGGCGCCCTGCTGAGCCGGCAGCACGGCGGCGACACCCGGGTCGGCAGCCGCGAGGCGCGCGACGGCGGGGGCCTCGGCCGCGGAGGTGACGATCTGCAGCGGCCCGGTCGCCCCCGGGCCCATCGCGGCCTGCACCCGGTCGTAGCCGACGCGGGAGGAGTCGCTCCGGGGCACGACCTTGATCGACGGCATCGACGTCTTCAGCTGCGTGACCGGGAAGGCGAGCACGAGCAGGACGCCGAGCGCCGGGATGCCGTAGAGGGCCGGGCTGCGCCACAGCCGTTCTCCCCACGCGGCGAAGCGCGCGGAGCGGTGCTCAGCGGAGTGGGCCCACGGGAGCGCGAGCCCGTCGACTTTCGGCCCGATCCTGCCGAGGACGGCCGGTAGCAGCGTCAGCGTGGCCGCGAGCACAAAGATCACCGCGAGCATGATCCCGAGGCTCATCGATCGGAACGCCGGGCTCGGGACCAGCATCACCGCGGTCAGGGAGATCAGCACGGTGACGCCGCTGAAGAGGACCGCCTTGCCCGCGGTGTCCATCGTCGTGGCGGCCGCCTCTGCCGGCTCCATCCGCGAGCCGAACAGCGCGGCCCTGAAGCGGTACACGATGAACAGGGCGTAGTCGATGCCCAGGGCAAGTGCGAACATCAGCGCGAAGTTCATGGCCCAGATCGAGATCGGCGAGATCAGCGTCCCCAGGTAGAGGACGCCCGCGGCCGACACGAGTCCGACCATCGTCAGCATCAGCGGCAGCCCCGCGGCCACGAGGGACCCGAACGCGAGCAGCATGATGCCGAGCGTCACCGGCCAGGAGATGACCTCGGATTTGAGCATCGCGGAGCGGTTGGCGGCATTGAAGTCCGACCACATCCCCGGCGCGCCCGTGAGGTCCACGACTGCGCTGCCCGTGGACAGCGCGTGAAGCTTGCCCTTCAGCTTGTCGGCGGCGGCGACCATTTCGTCGGGGCCCTTCGCCGCGCCTGCCTGGACGATCGCCGTGTGCCCGTCGCGGGAGATCGAGATGTTCGCCGTCGGGGCGACGACGGTGCTGACGGCCGCGGTCGAGCGCAGCAGCCCTTCGACGCGGGTCACGACGGCCTTGAAGCCGGCGTCCGTCGTGGTTTCGCGCGGGGAGTAGACGACGGTCATGAGGCCGTAGCTGCCCAGGCCCTTGAAGTCGCGTTCGACGAGCTTGCGCGCTTGGACCGAGTGCGAGCCGCTCACTTCCCAGCCGGCCCCCGAGAGGGCCGTCTCGACCTTGGGCGCGAAGAAGCCGAGCGCAAACGCGATCGCAAGCCAGGCGCCGAGGACGGCGCGGAAGTGCGTGGCGGTCCAGCGGCCGAGGCGTCCGAGCGAGCCGAACGCGGCGGCGTGGGCTGGCGCGGCGGCCCGCGACGCCTGCGAGGCAGGTGGGGCGAGCGTACTCACGACCCCGCCTCCGCCGACGGGTGGAGTGCCGAGCGCAACGCGACGGCACGGCCGAGCAGACGTGAGGCAGGACCCGCGCCGGCCGGCACGCAGAGCCACTGGTTGATGCCTGTCGTACCGGCTTCCACGTTCACTCCTTCACAACTGTTTGATTGTGCACCGGGACGGTAGCGCACGTCGCTCCATCCGTCAACTACACAACTGTGTGTTTGTGGTAAACTACGCGTAGTGACCGCCGAGATCCCCCATCCCCTCCCCGAGCCGCTGATCGAGGTGATCGCGAGGCGCTTCCGCGTGCTGGGCGAGCCGATGCGCATCAAGCTGCTCGACTGCTTGCGCGATGCGGACGCGACCGTCGGGGAGCTGCAGGAAGCGCTCGGCGCCTCGCAGCAGAACGTCTCCAAGCACCTCGGGATCCTGCACGACGCCGGCATGGTCACCCGCACCAAGGACGGCAACCACGCGCGCTACTCCATCAGCGATCCCGCGGTGTTCGAGCTCTGCGAGCAGGTGTGCGGCGGGGCGCGACGGCAGCTCGCCGAGCTGGACGCCGTCCTGCCCGGCTGATCCGAACGTGCGCGGCCGCGCGAGCGGCCCCGAGACCCGAACGCTCGGGGCGCGAGGGGCTCATCGCCGGCCTGCGGCTCCACGTTCACGTGAGGAGGCGGCGCTGCGGGCGCCCGAGCTCGAGGAGTAGCCCTACGCCGTCGCGTATTCGTCGTGGCGGCGGATCCACAGCGGCTCGGCAGGGCTCTCATCGCGTCCTTTGGGGGTGCGGTCGAGCAGCCCGTAGTAGCCCATCGCGACCTCGAGGCCGCGGCTCGTGCTCACGTAGGTGCGGTACACCCGCCCGTCCTCGAGCGCGTAGACGCTGAGGCCCGGCCCCTCGGTCACGTAGCCCGCGGCGTCGGTGCCGCACAGCTCGGCGTTGACCACGACCGTCGGCGGCAGCTCCCCTTCCAGGAACCCCTTCAGGTCCTCGGGGCTGTTGAGGAAGCCCAGCTCGCGGTTGAAGTCGTCTCCGGTGGAGACCCAGTCGATCCCCCACCCCATGCGCTCTTTGTAGGCGAGCAGCCTCCCCAGCGGCGCGCGCGAGGCCAGGATCAGGTTGGTGTCCCGCGCCCTCAGATGGGGCACCTGCGGCGAGAGCGTGTCGGCGATCGAGGTGCACACCGGGCAGCCCGCCGTGTACGGCGGGCCGAACATGAAGTGGTAGACGACGAGCTGGGAGCTGCCGTCGAACAGCTCGGCGAGCGAGCGGGTGCCCTCGGCAGCCTCGAAGTCGTAGTTCTCCTCGACGGCCACCCACGGCAGCTCGCGGCGCTTGCGGGCCAGCTCGTCTCCGCGGCGCGTCAGTTCCTTCTCCTCGCGGAGCAGCTCGTCGCGCTGCGCCTTCCACTGCTCCTGGGTTCCGACCGTGTGCGCCGCCATCGCTGCCACCTCCGTCGTGGTTCGGTGTGTTTCGCTATATAGTTAGCAGAATGGCTAACGATCCCTTCCGCGCGCTCGCGCATCCGCTCCGCCGCGACATCGTCGAACGGCTCAGCAGCGGCCCCGCGACGGTCGGCGTGCTCACGCGCGACTTCGAGGTCTCCAAGCCCACGATCTCGCGCCACCTGCGAACGCTGGAGGAGGCGGGCGTCGTGAGCCGGGTGATCGACGGCAGGACGCACACGCTGTCGCTGCGCTCGGAGGCGCTGGCCGAGACCGCGGACTGGATCGACCGCCAGCGCGAACGCTGGGAGCGGATGTTCGACGTGGTTGGCGAGTACCTGGACGAGCGAAAGGAGCAGACGTGACAGACACGGCCGGCAGGACGGTGCGAATCGAGCGGACTTTCCCCGCCCGCGCCGAGGACGTCTTCGACGCGTGGACGAGCCCCGAGGTGATGCGGCGCTGGCTCCACGTGGGCCCCGACTGGGAGACGCCGGTCGCGGAGGTCGACCTGCGGGTCGGCGGCGCGGTCCGGATCGTGATGCGCGACACCGACGGGGACGATCACGGCGCCAGCGGCACCTACATCACGATCGATCGCCCGCAGCGCCTGGAGATGACGTGGAGCTTCGACGACGACCCGTCGAACGAACAGCGCATCGAGCTGTCGTTCTCCGAGGCCGAGGGCGCGACGACGGTGCTGTTCGTCAACACGGCGATCGCGACCGACGAGCGCCGCGACAGCCAGGACCGCGGCTGGAACGGCTGCTTGGACCAGCTCGAACGAGCGCTCGCGGGTTGATGCGCGCGCGAGTCGGCACGCTCGCTTCCGGTGAGAGCGCCTCCGAGCAGGCGCGGCGGCTCGCGCCGGGCGCCCTGCTGCTGGTGGTCGCCGGAGTGAGCTGGGCGGTGACGGCGCGCCGCATGCAGGGGATGGACATGGGCCCGGGGACCGACCTCGGCGGCCTCGGCTGGTTCGCCGGGGTCTGGGTGACGATGATGGCCGCGATGATGCTGCCCTCGCTGGTGCCGATGGCCCAGGCTCACGCGCGCGAGAGCGCCCGCGTGGGCGCTCCGCGGGCGGCGGGCGCCGCGACGGTGTTCGCCGCCGGCTACCTGGCGGCGTGGCTGGGCGCCGGGGTGCTCGCATATGCGTTCGTGAAGGGCGCGGGCTCGCTCTCGCTGCCGTGGCTGGCGTGGGACCGCGGCGGCGCCTACGTCGCTGGTGGCGTGATCTTCGCCGCCGCGCTGTATGAGCTGACGCCGCTGAAAGCACGGTGCCTGCGCCACTGCCGCCAGCCTGCGCTGCTCGCCGGGCGCTGGCGCGCCGGCTCCTCCGGCGCCGTGCGCACCGGGCTCGAGCACGGCGGCCTCTGCATCGGCGCCAGCTGGGCGCTGATGGGGGCGCTGTTCGCGATCGGGGTGATGAACCTTGCCTGGATGGTCGCCGTGGCGGCGCTCGTCGCGATCGAGAAGCTGCTCCCGCGCCGCGATATCGCCGTCGCCGGCACCGCCGTGCTCCTCGCCGCGCTCGGCTTGGCCGTGGCATTCGCGCCCGGGCAGGTGCCCTGGCTGACGATCCCGATGTGAGCTCTCCCCTGGCGCTAGCATCCCCCGGGTGAGCGACGAGAGCATCGCCAACCACATCGAGCGGCTGGTCAGCGAGGAGAAGGAGCTGCGGGCCCGCGAGCAGCGGGACAGCGCCGACACCGAGCGCTTGGAGACCGACGCGAGCAGGCTCGCCGACGTCGAGGTCGAGCTGGACCGCTGCTGGGACCTGCTGCGCCAGCGCCGCGCGCTGCGCGAGACCGGCGGCAACCCCGACGACGCCGAGGAGCGCGACGCCGGCACCGTCGAGGGATACCTCCAGTAGACGGCCCTCAGCTGCCGCCGGGCGAGGGCGCGATCTCGCCGCGCCCGGCCTGCTGGAGGTCGGCCGGCAACGGCGCGCGGACCTTGTCCGCCAGCACCGTCAGCGCGATCCGCCAGCGGATGATCGCGTCGCGCTGGGCGTCCTGGGTGTTCGGGAGGTCCTCGAGGCTGCCGTCGGCCAGGCCGGAAGCGAGAGCGCTCAGGTAGGCGTCCTCGAAGACGTAGGTTTCGGCGTAGGGCGCGTTGAGCGCGCGCAGCTTCGCGTTCGCCGGTTCGACCGCGGCGATGCGCACGGCGTAGCCGGCGAAGCGGCGCTCCAGCTGCCCCATGCGGGCGGCGGCCACGCGCGCGCCGGTGCGCTCGCGCGCGCGGAGAATCGGGTCGGCGCCTTCGAGCAGCGCGTTCACGCCGAGCCTGGTCGGCTCGACTTCGCCGAGATAGCGTTCGATCGCGGCGCGCGGCACCGCTTCGCCGTGCGGGTCCGAGCCGCAACCGCCGAGCAGGCCTGCGCCGAGCACGATCGCGAGCGCGCCGGCGCGCCGCATCACGGCCCGCCAGCGCTCCCGTCGGGCCCGATCAGTAGGCGTATTTCCCTTCGCCGCCGGAAGAGGAACCTTCGCTCTGTGTGGTTGCCGGGGGCGTGCTGGTCGCAGGCGCAGCCGCGCCCACGGTCACGACGCTCCAGGTGCCGACGTCTTTGAGGCCCTGGCCCTTGGTTTCGCCGGGTGCCTGGTCGGAGGCGAACGTATAGAGCGGCTCGCCCTTGTAGGCGGCCTGGGTCGTGCCGTCGGGCCGCTTGACGGTGGCGACCGCCGCGACTTCGCCCGAGGGCGTTTCGCCCGCGCTGACCTTGACGGGGTGCCAGATCGTCGTGCAGGCCGAGCTGGTGCAGATGAAGTGACCGGCCTTCTCGCCGCTCAGCGCGTAGAGCGTCATCCCCTGCCCGTTGACAAGGACCTTGCCGAGCGAGGTCGAGCCGGTCTTCACGGTGACTGCCGTTGCGCTCGTGCTCTGCGACGCCGGTGTCGTGGTCGTCGTTGTCGACGAGCTGGAGCTGCCGCATGCGGCAAACAGCAGCGAGGCTGCGATGAGGGACGGGACCGTCAACTTCGTGAGGAGCCGCATGTGTTCACTTCCGATCTAGTGGTCGAACCGGTTCTTTGCCGGCCGCTCTAAGAGACTCCGCCGCGCGGCGGTTCCTTCCGCTCAGACGTTGACGTCGAACCCGAGGTCGACGTCGCTGGCGGCCTGGCCGCCGCGGATGCCCCAGTTCTCGCGCGGGGCGTCGCGCACCAGGATCGAGACGTGGTCGCGCGGGATGCCGAGGGGCTCGAGGCTCTCGACGACTTCTCGGTAGAGCGCGCGCTTCGCTTCGACGGAGCGACCGGCGAAGGCGTCGATTGTGATCTGCGTGAAGCGCTCGGGATGCGCCAGCGCCGGCGGCACGGCGAAGCGGTGCGGCTCGTGGGCGACGAGACGGAGATGGCGGTCGTTCTCGGGGATGCGGAACGCGCGGAGAAGCGCTCCATGCACCGCGTCGATCAGCGCCGTCTCCTCGGCAGCCGAAGCTTCACGCCGGGTCTCGATCAGGACGTGGGGCATGGCGGCGAGGCTAGCGGGTCACGTCGGCAGCGAAGCGATGCGCGCCTGAAGGAAGCGTCGCTCCGGATCGGTCCGGGCCAGCTCCAGTGCGCGCGCGTAGGCCTCCCGCGCGTCGCCGTCGCGCCCGAGGCGCCGCAGCAGGTCGGCCCGCGTCGAGTGGAAGTAGCGGTAGTCCTCCAGCGGGAGCCCTTGCAGCAGCTCGAGTGCTGCACCCGGACCGTCGACCTCGGCAACTGCGATCGCACGGTTCAGCTCGACGACCGGCGAGCCCGTGAGGGCGACGAGCGAGCCGTAGAGCGCGGCGATCTGCTGCCAGTCGCGCGGCTGCTCCAGATGCAGGTAGGCGATGCCGGCCTGCAGCACGTACTGCCCCGCCCCGCGCAGCGCGATCGCCCGCTCGACGAGGCCGCGGCCTTCCGCCAGCTCCCGCTCATCCCACAGGGAGCGGTCCTGGTCATCGAGCAGCACCAGCTCGCCCTCGCGCAGGCGTGCCTCGCGCCGGGCGTCGCCCAACAGCATCAGCGCGAGCACGGCGAGCACCTCGGATTCGTCGGGCATCAGCGCGGCCAGCGCACGGCCGAGGGCGACCGCCTCGGCGGACAGGTCGGTGCGTCCTGCTCCCCACCCTTCGTTGAAGATCAGGTAGACGACGGCCAGCACCGCGTCGAGGCGCTCGGGCAGCTCGTGATCGGGCGGGACCGCGAACGGGATGCCCGCGTCGCGGATCTTGCGCTTGGCCCGCGTCAGACGCTTGCTCATCGTCTCGAACGGGACCAGGAAGGCGCGGGCGATCTCCTCGGTGGAGAGGCCGCCGATCGTGCGCAGAGTCAGCGCAACCTGCGCATCGAGCGCCAGCGATGGGTGACAGCAGGCGAAGATCAGCTCCAGTCGCTCGTCGGGGAACACGGTCGTCTCGGTCATGGCCTCCTCCGGCATCTCCGCGAGCTCGCGCCCGAGCTCTTCGGTCTTACGTGTGAGCGTCTTCTGACGCCTGATGCGATCGATCGCGCGGTTGCGCGCGGTCGAGACCAGCCATCCGGTGGGATTCGCCGGCTCGCCGTCGCGTGGCCAGCGCTCCGCGGCGATCGCAAACGCCTCCTGGGCCGCGTCTTCGGCGAGCTCGATATCGCCGAGAAGCCCGGCGAGCGTCGCCAGCACGCGGCCCCACTGCTCGCGGAAGACCTCGTCGACCGCCACGTCGCTAGGCGCTTTCGAGCATCGGGCGCACCTCGACCGCGACCTCGGGCCGCAGTTCCTGCAGCTCCTTGGCGATCCCAAGCGCGCCGTCGAGGTCGGAAGACTCGACGATCACGAGGCCGGCGAGGTACTCCTTGCTGTCGACGAACGGACCGTCGAGGAGGAGCTGTCTGGCCTGGAGGCGCCTGACCGTCGTCGCCGAGCCGACGCCCTGAAGGCGAGCCCAGTCGATGACGCTCGGCGCGTCGAGCACGGCCGCGATGGCCGGGTCGATCTCGCCTCTCGGCTCGCCTGCGTCCTGCGAGCCGTAGATCAGCAGTGCGTACTTCATGGGCACCTCCGCGATGTCGGGTTGGCGGTTTCAAGTACTAGACGAACGGCGGCGGGCGCGACGGACAGCGGCCGAGATCTTCCGCGCTTTGTCCGTCCCGCGTCCGCGCGTTCGTCACCGAGGCAGACCCGCCCACAGAGGCGGCACAGCTTCAAGGAGGTCTCATGACGGACGCTCGGAGCACGTCCACCACGGACCGGCCCCGCCTGGGCTGGGTCCTTGCACTCACCTCGACGGCGTACTTCATGGTTGCGCTCGACGCGCTCGTCGTGGTGACGGCGCTGCCACGGATGCAGCAGGACCTGCACGTGGGGCTTTCCTCGCTGCAGTGGACCGTGAACTCCTACGGCATCGCGTTCGCCGCCGGGATCATCACGGCGGCGGCGCTCGGCGACCGCTTCGGGCGGCGGCGGGTGTTCAACGTCGGGCTGATCCTGTTCACCGCCGCGTCGGCCGCCTGCGCGCTGGCCCCGAGCGCGGGCGAGCTGATCGCGGCGCGCACCGTGCAGGGTCTCGGGGGGGCGATCGTGCTGCCGCTGAGCCTCACGATCCTGACGACAGCGTTCCCGGCCGAGCGCCGCGGGCGGATCGTCGGCATCTACGGCGGGCTCGCCGGCCTGGCGGTGGCGATCGGCCCGCTCGTCGGCGGTGCGGTCACTCAGGGCATCGACTGGCAGTGGATCTTCTGGATCAACGTGCCAATCGGCCTTGCGGCGGCGGCACTCGCGACGCGCCTGCTGCCGGAGAGCTACGGCACCCGCAAGCCGCTGGACCCCGGCGGGCTGGTGCTGGTGACCGGCGGCGTGCTCGCGCTCGTATGGGGCATGGTGCGCGCGAACGACGCGGGCTGGTCGAGCCCCGAGGTGATCGCCGCACTGGCCGGCGGCGTGGCGCTGCTCGGCGCCTTCGTGCTCTGGGAGGGCCGGGTCGCCACGCCGATGATGCCGCTTCGCCTGTTCAGGAGCCGCGAGTTCTCGTTCGGCAACGTGACGACCTTCATGATGTCCGGCGCGACCTTCTCCGCCGCGTTCATGGTCACGCAGGAGTTCCAGTTCGCGCGGGGCTACTCGCCGCTCTCGACGGGGCTGCGGCTGCTGCCATTCTTCGCGACGCCGATGTTGGTCGCGCCGATCGCGGGTGCTGTCTCCGACCGTGTCGGGCGCCGGCCGCTGATCGTGACCGGGCTCACGCTGCAGACGATCGGCTTCGCCTGGGTCGCCGCGCGCGGATCGCTCACGACGAGCTGGGTCGAGCTGGCACTCGCGCTGCTCGTCGCCGGCGTCGGTATCTCGATGGCTCTCCCGACCGTTCCGACCGCCGTCCTCAGCTCCGTCCGCGAGGAGGAGATGGGGACTGCCTCAGGCGTCAACTACATGGCCCAGCGCTTCGGCGCGGTGTTCGCGGTCGCGATCGCCACCGCCGCCTTCTCAGCCTTCGGCCACCTCGGCTCTGCGAGCGCGGTCACGGCCGGCTTCAAACCGGCGATGTGGGCATGCGCGGCGTTCGCCCTGCTGGCCGCGCTCAGCGGCGTCGGCATCCGAGCGCACCGCTCCACGAGCGCGTTCGCCGCCGAGCCGGCAGAGGAGCTGCTCGCGGCTTGAGCCGGAGAACCACCCCTCCCAACCCCAAAAAAATCGAAAGGAAACTCACATGGCAGACATCCTTCACCGCATCTCGATCGCGGCCCCGCCCGAGGAGGTCCACGATCTGATCGCGACGCCGAAGGGCATCGAGAGCTGGTGGACCGGCCGCGAGGTCGGCGCCGGCGGCGGCCGGCTGACGCTCTACTTCAGCCGCGGCGATGACCCCGCCGCCGTCATGGAGGTGGTCCGCGACACGCCCGAGGAGATCGTCTGGCGCTGCGTGGAGGGCCCCGCCGACTGGGTGCAGACACGCATCGCCTTCGCGCTGAAGCCCGCCCCTGACGGCACGACCCTGCTGTTCGAGCACTCCGGCTGGCGGGAGCCCAACGAGTTCATGGGCGGCTGCACCACCAACTGGGGCGCCTACCTGACGAGCCTCCGCGACGGCGCCGAGGGCAGCGGCTTCGGCGCCTACCCCGACGGCGAGGTCAGCCGCTGGGGATGACGCTCGGTCGAGAAGACGCGAAGCCGGTGTCACGTTCCGGCTTCGCGTCTTGTCATAGGGGCAGATGGGAAACCAAGACCCCCCGAAGGAGGACCGAATCATGCAGGCGAGGATCAAGAACCCCGCATTCGTCGTCCCTGGAGCGCTCGAGGCGCTGGAACAGCTCGGCAACGCCTCGGCCTCGGCCGGCATCCCCGAGAGCACCCTCTACCTGGTGCACCTGCGCGCCAGCCAGATCAACGGCTGCAGCGTGTGCGTCGACATCCATTCGCGCGAGCTCGAATTCGCCGGCGAGAGCGGCGAGCGCATCAACATGGTCGCCGCGTGGCGCGAGGCGCCCTACTTCAGCGACGCCGAGCGCGCGGCGCTGGCGCTCACCGAGGCCGCGACCCGGCTCGCCGACAGCCCCGAGGCCGTGCCGGACTCCGTGTGGGACGAGGCCGCGGCCCATTACAACGAAGAGCAGCTCGCCGCCCTGGTGATCGCGATCGCCGGCATCAACGCCTTCAACCGGTTGAACGCCGCCACGCGCCAGGTGACCGGCGGCTGGGTGCGCCAGATCGTCGAGCGGACCGCGCAGGCGGCGTGAGGCTGGGCGATGATGACTGCGTGCACGAGCAGTCCGCGGATGCGGCCGGTGGCAGCATGACCGAGCGCGAGCAGCTGCTCGAGGAGCTGCGGCCGGTCGCCTTCGCGATCGCCTACCGGATGCTCGGCACGGTCTCCGAGGCCGAAGAAGTCGTCCAGGAGGCGCTGCTGCGCGTGCACGAGACGCTGGAGTCGGGCGAGGAGCTCGAAAATGCGCACGCCTTCGTCGCGACCGTGACGACGCGGCTCTCGATCAACGCTCTGCGCTCGGCACGGGCCAGGCGCGAGCGCTACTACGGCGAATGGCTGCCGGAGCCCATCATCACCGACGGCGAGGACGATCCGGCGCGGCACGCCGAGACGGCAGACTCGCTGTCGGTGGCGATGCTGGCGCTGCTGGAGCGGCTCTCGCCCGAGCAGCGGGCCGTGCTGCTGCTGCATGACGTGTTCGACTACCGCTATGCCGAGATCGCGGAGATCGTCGGCAAGAGCGAGGACAACGTGCGCCAGCTCGGGACGCGCGCGCGCCGGCACGTGGAGGAGCACCGGCCGCGGTTCCAGACCACGCGCGAGCAGCGCGACGAGCTTGCGCGGCGCTTCGTCGCCGCCGCGCAGCAGGGCGACCTCGCCGGGCTCGAGTCGATGCTCGCGGCCGATGTCCAGCTGACCGGCGACGGCGGCGGGAACGTGCCCGCGCTCGCGCGCTCGCTCTTCGGTCGCTCGCGGGTCGCGCGGACGCTTCTCGTCTGGTCGCGGCTCGCTTCGCGCCTGCCGGGCGCCTCCTGGCACGCCGTCGAGGTCAACGGCGGCGCGGGCGCGATGTTCATGGACTCGCGGGAGCGGGTCATCAGCGTGATCGCGCTCGACATCGCCGACGGGGAGATCAGGAGCATCAGCTCGATCGTGAACCCGGAGAAGCTCTCCCATCTCGGGCCGGTCGGGGATTTCAGGGAGCTGTTTCGGGAGGGAGAGGCCGGATCGTGAGCGCGGTTCGGGCCCCGCTCACGCCTCCGGCGGAGGGGTGAGCAGGGGCCTGTTGCCGCGATGCTCCTCAGGCGCCGCTGAGCGTGCCGTCGGCGTTCCAGTCGTCCGGGATCGCGTCCTCCATGTCCAGCGCCCCGGCCCGGGCGATGATGTGGCGGCGGATCGCGTCGTGGTTGTCGTGACGGCCCCGTCCCACGGCGCGAATCGCATGGTGGAGGTCCTCCCCATCGGCCACGGGGTAGGCGCCGTCGGGCATCGCGACGCCCGAGCTCGCCATCTCGCGCCGTGTCGCCGCGTCGTACTTCTCAGTGGCCGTGTCCCAGCCCTCGCCCGGCGTGTCGGAGCTTGCCATCGGTCTACCGTCCTCTCGTGATCGGGGACTCGAGGGGAACGGCGCCGGGCCACCGCTCGGCGAGCCGCGCCCGGCTCAATGTTGCCACTCCCGCGCTCGCGGGTCGATCTGGACGCATGACCTTGTTTAGGTTTCCGGATCGGGGTCGTGGGTAGTTCGGGCCGAGGCCGGTGGTGACGACGGTCGCGGAGGCCGCTGCGCGGTGAGCGCAGCGTCGCGGAGTCGATTTGCTGCCGGCCGCACCGCCCCCGCTGCGGGGGTTCCACCGACAGAGAGGACCAACCGAGATGGGCATATCCCCACGCCTCAATCGGACGACACTGTGTACCGCGGCGTGCACGGCGCTGGCGATGATGCCGGCGATCGGCGCGCTCGGCAGCGAAGCGGCTGTCGCTGCGAAGGGCCGGCACAGCGCCCCGTCGGCATCGCCGCTCGGGCCGGTTGCAAAGCAGGCGAAGAAGGGCGAAAAGCAGCTCAAGCGCGAGCTCGCGAAGGGCGAGAAGCAGCTGAAGAAGGAAGCCGCTTCGGGTCAGAAGGCGCTGGAAGGGCTGCAGAACGGCGGCGGACTGCCCGCCGGGGCGCCCCAGGAAGAACTCGAAAAGGGCAAGCAGCAGCTCGAAGAAGCGCTCGCCGGTGGCAAGAAGCAGCTCGAAGAAGCGCTTGCGAGCGGCCAGAAGCAGCTGCAGGAAGCGGCCAACAGCAAGCAGGTCGAAGAAGCGCTCGCGAGCGGCCAGAAGCAGCTCGAAGAAGCGCTGACCGGCGGCCAGGCGAAACTCGAAGAAACGCTCGCCGGGCTCGAGACGAAGCTCACCGAACAGCTCGCGGGTGGGCAGAAACAGCTGGAAGAAGCCGTGGAAAAACTGAAAGAACAGCTTCCGGCGCTGCCCAGCGGCGGCGCGGGACCGGCGCAGCTGGAAGAAGCAGTGGCGAAATTGAAAGAACTGCTTCCGGGGCTGCCCAGCACGCCGGGTCTGCCGGGGCTGGGGCTGCCCAGCCTGCCCTGACCGGCGGTTGAGACGTTCCGTGGCGGCGCCCGATCGCGGGGCGTCGCCACGGGCTTTTTTTGGGGGGGGTTGGGGGGGGTTGGCCGGGTTCAGCCGCGCAGCGCTTCGGTGGGGCTCAGCCGGGCGGCCCTGGCCGCGGGATAGAGCCCGGCGAGGGTCCCGATCAGCACCCCTGCGACCGGCGCTGCGAGCAGCGCGTAGGACGGAACCACGAACGGTACGCCCTTGATTTCGGCGTATAGGAGCGTCGCGCCGGCGCCGAACGCCAGCCCCGCTGCGCCGCCGATCAGCGCCAGCAGCGCAGACTCCGCGAGGAACTGCGCGGCCACGTGACGCCGCGTCGCGCCGAGGGCCCGGCGCAGCCCGATCTCCCCGCGGCGCTCGAGCACCGAGATCACCATGATGTTCGCGATCCCGATCGCGCCGACGAGCAGCGCGACCGCGCCGAGACCGAGCAGGAGCGTCGTGAACTGGCCCTTGGCCGCCGCGCGGGCTTCCAGCGCATCGGTGGGCCGATCGACCCGCACCCCGTCTGCGTTCTGAGGGTCGGCGGTCGGGGCGAGCAGCCCCGAGACGCGGTTGACGTCGCTGACGCTCGCGCGCACGTAGACCTCCGTGGGGTTCGGCTTCAGGCCGAACGTCCGCTCGGCGACGGGCAGCGAGACGAACACGTCGGAGTCCAGCGTGGGGTCGAGCACGACCGGGTCGAGGACGCCGATGACCGTGAACCAGCTTCCGGCGATGTAGACGAGCAGGTGGCCGGAGACATGTCTGATCTGCAGCGTTTCGGCGGCCGCGGCTCCGAGGACCGCCTCGGGGAAGCGCTGCGCGGTGGCGCCGAGGAAGCGACCGGAGGACACGGGCGTCTGCAGGACCGCCGCGAGGTCCTCCCCGGTCGCCTCGACGGTGATCCCGCCTCCCTCGCCGGCCGGTATGAAGGGCGTTCGGTACACGCCGGCGTTCTGCACCTCATAGACCGCGGCCGCGCCCCTGACCTCGGACATGCCGGCGATCATCGCCGGGGCGGTGCCAGGCAGCACCTCGTTCTGGCCGCCGAAGTTCTGGCCCGGGGTGACGGTCAGGAGGTTCGTGCCGAGCCGGTCGATCTCGGCGAGCAGGCTGGCCTGCGAGGAGGCCGAGACGCCCACGACGGCGACCATCGCACCGATGCCGATCGCGACGCCGAGGGCCGACAGGGCTGCTCTCAGGCGATGGCCTCTGAGGCCTTGGAGGGCGAGGCCGGCGAGCTCCTTCGGCGGCAGGCGGGCCCGCTCGGGCGCGGCTTCGGCTGTCGCGCTCACGCGCGTTCGTCCGCGAGGACGCGGCCGTCGCGCATGTGCAGGCGGCGGGGGAACGAGGCGGCGACCTGCTGGTCGTGGGTGATCAGGACGAGCGTCGCGCCGTCGCGGGCCAGCTCGTGGAGCAGCTCGATGACCTGGGTCCCGGAGGCGGAGTCGAGGTTGCCCGTCGGCTCGTCGGCGAGCAGGAGCAGCGGATGCTTGACGATCGCCCGGGCGATCGCGACCCGTTGGCGCTCGCCCCCGGAGAGCTGCGCCGGGCGATGGGAGAGGCGGTCCTCGAGGCCGACCCTGCCGAGCGCCTCGCCTGCAGCTTCGCGCCGCCTGCCTGCGGGCAGGCCCGTGTAGAGGAGCCCCGTCGCGACGTTCTCGAGCGCGCTCAGAGAGTCCTGTAGGTGGAAGCCCTGGAACACGAAGCCGAGGCGGTAGGCGCGCAGCGCCGCCAGCTGCGCGTCGGAGGCGCTGCCCAGGTCACGGCCGGCGAGCTCGACGCGACCGGCGCTGGGACGCTCGAGCGTTCCCATGATGGTCAGCAGCGTCGTCTTGCCCGAGCCCGACGGGCCGACGATCGCCACCCGCTCGCCCGCGGCGAGGTGCACATCGACGGCGTCGAGCGCGACCACCCCGCCGGGGTAGCGCTTGCTGACCGCGTCGAGTCGCAGCGCGCTCATCCCTGCGAGTCGCTGACCTGCAGTCCCGGATGGATGCCGGCCCCGGACACCTGCACGTCGCCGGCTGCGAACAGGCCCGTCGTCACCGGGATGACCCGGTGCGGCGAGGCGGCTTCCTGGAGGGCGTAGCGCGCGCCGCCGGTGGCGAGGAGCGCCGTGACCGGGACCGAGAGGACATTGCGGGCGACCGCGCCGACGAAGTTGACGCTGACCTGGGCCTCATCGAGAGCCGCTCCGGCGTGCCGGCCGTGGAGGGTGACGGTGACCGGCACCGTGGAGCTCGCCGTGCCGCCGGTCGTTTCGGTGGATTGGCTGCCGGTGGCGGCCTGGGCGACGGCGCTGACCGCCGTGACGGTCCCCGGGACTTCTTCGCCGTCGGGGAGCGCGACGGTCACCGCCTCGCCGAGTCGTGCCTCGCTCTGCTTGCTCGCTTCGAGGGCAACCTTGACGACGATCCGGGTCGAGGTGGTGGCGAGGATCGGGGTTGGGGTGCTCGTGCCGGCGGCGCCTTCCGGTTCACGGGGGCTTTCGGCAGAGCCCGGCGAGCCGCTGTTCGTTGGTTTCCCGGATCCGCTCGGGCTGCGCGATCCCTGCTGTTTGAGGCGGTTGAGCTCGGTCTTCAGGCGGGCGAGCTGGGCTTCGAGGGCTCGCACCCGGCGGGGCGCCGGTGCAGGCGCTCCCGCGCCGGGCGTTGTCGTTTTTGGGGGTGGCTGGCGAAGTCGGGGTGCTTGCCGGCCCTTCCAGGGTCGCGTACTCGCGCCGCCCCGCGCCGCCGAGGTCGCTCGCGCTGCCCGTCGAGGGGGTGCCGCTCCCCGACCCGCCGCCGTCGCCGCCGAGCGTGGCGTCCACCGTCGAGACGAGCTGGGTGCCGGGGAGGAACACCACCTGCCCGAACGCCAGGGTGCCCGTCCCGGTCCCCCCGAGCGAGCGCTGGAGCTCCTCGACGCCGGCGGTCGTGGCGGCCTGCCAGTCGTCGGCGATCGTGATCGCGTCCGGATCGAAGCCGAGGGCGACCAGGTCGCGGTTGAGCTGGAGCACGTCTTCCCCGTGGCCGGTTTGAGGCGAGAGCCCGCGATAGGCGGGGGTCGTTCCGTCCAGCAGGACCACGGGCCGCGCCGTCGACCCTGAACAGGACCCCGCCCTGCTTGATCGTCTGGCCCACGCGGGGCAGCCATGTGATCGTGCCGCTCAGCCGGTTGTAGACCGTCTGGGGTGCCGCGTAGCTGAGCGTGCCGGACTCGGTGTCGGTCGCGACGAGGTCGCGACGTTCGACGGTCGCGGTGCCGCCCGCGGGGGTACCGGCGGTGGCCGGCGGCTTCTTGGAGGGCGCCTCGCCCGCCAGTATCAAGCGCGGTTGCGGCGCCCGCTGTTGCAAGGAGCGCCACGGCCGCGGCGGGTCGGCGGAGCGTCATCTTGCGTACGGGTAGGAGCGCCGCGTCACTGCCCGCCACCCGATTGCGAGCCGGACGGGTGGTGGATCGCCTGTTCGACCTGCGCGACGGTGAGCGCGCCGCGCGTCACGCCGACGCAGGCCTTCGCCGCGACGAGGAACGAGGGCGCTTGCAGATCGACGCCCGCGGCGCGGACGGCCTCGGGCGTCAGCTCCCCCTGCGCGGTCGGGTCGGGGAAGCCGGCGACGCCGTGCGAGCGCAGGCACTGCGCGAACGCGAGCATGTAGCGGGCGCGGGCGTGTTCCTGTTCGCTGGCTTCCTTGGGGTTGCCGTTTTCCGGTCCCGGCATGATGCCTTTGCAGGCTTCGCGCGCGACCTTGAACTGAGGCGTGTTGACGAGCGCCTTGCTCATGGGATGGATGCCGATCGCCTGGTGTCCCGGGGTGTTCGCAACGACGTGGGGGTCGGGGAAGCTCGGCACGCCGTGACTGCGCATGCACGCGGAGTAGCGGTAGGCGTCGGCGACGAAGTTCTGGGATGAGGCGCCGCCGGCGTTTCCTGTTGGGTTGTTGTTGTTCTTGTTTCCTCCGCCGCAGCCGGCGAGTCCGGCGAGCAGGAGCGCCGCGCCCGCGGCGAGCAGGAACGGCCTGGTCTTGGTGGTGGTGTGCGCGCTTGTAGTCATGGGCGCAGTTCTACGCAGCGGGTGGTGTCAGGACGGTGCCTGCGCCTGTCACCTGGCTGGCACCGTGGGTGCGCGATCCTTCGTGGCGAGATGAGAGTGCTCGTCGTCGAGGATCACCACCGTCTGGCAACCGCGCTGGCCGAGGGGCTGCGCCGCGAGGGCATCGCGGTCGACCTTGCGTTCGACGGCGCTGAGGCGCTCTCGCGCTCGGCGGTGAACAGCTACGACGTCGTCGTGCTCGACCGCGACCTTCCCGGCGTCCACGGGGACCAGGTGTGCCGGGCGCTGCTGGAGGGCGGCGGCCATGCGCGCGTGCTGATGCTCACGGCGGCAAGCACGATCCGCGACCGCGTCGAGGGCCTGGACCTCGGCGCCGACGACTACCTCGGCAAGCCCTTCGAGTTCCCCGAGCTCGTCGCTCGCGTGAGGGCGCTCGCGCGCCGCTCCGTCGCGCCGTTGCCTCCGGTGTACGTGCGCTCGGGTCTGAGGCTCGACCCCTCGCGGCACGTGGCCTACCGCGGTGAACGCAGGCTCGAGCTGAGCCCGAAGGAGTTCGCGGTGCTCGAATGCCTGCTGGCGGCGGACGGGCGCGTGCTGTCCGCCGAGGAGATGCTCGCGCGGGTGTGGGACGAGGCGACCAACCCGTTCACGACGACGGTCAAGACGACGATCGGCCGGCTGCGGTCCAAGCTCGGCGATCCGCCGCTGATCGAGACCGTGCGCGAGGGGGGCTACCGGATCTGATGGCGCTCCGCCTGCCCTCGCCTGCGGCTTCGCGCGGCAGCGCGCGGCTGCGGCTGACCCTGCTCTACAGCGGGATGTTCCTGCTGCTCGGGACCCTTGTCGTGGTGATCATCTTCCTGTTCACCTCGGTCGGGACCGTCGTGCACGGCAGCAGCGTCGCGGTCGCGAAGCCCGGCCCCGGCGGCGGCACGGTGGTGGGCCCCGTCGGGAAGCTGATCGTTCCGGACCTCGGCGGCCAGCAGCACTCGATCGACCAGGGGCGGCTGCTGACCGCGTCGTGGCTGGTTCTGATCCTGACCGCGATCGGCTCGACCGTGCTCGGGTGGTTCATCGCCGGGCGGGTGCTGCGGCCGCTGCGGCAGATGACCGAGACGGCGCACACGATCTCCGCTCGGAACCTCGGCGAGCGGCTTGCGTTGAGCGGGCCCGATGATGAGTTCAAGCGGCTCGGGGACACCTTCGACGAGCTCCTCGGAAGACTGCAGGCTGCGTTCGAGGCGCAGCGGCGGTTCGTGGCCAATGCGGCGCACGAGCTGCGGACTCCGCTCACTGTGGACCGGACGCTGCTGCAGGTGGCGCTGGCCAACCCGGAGGCTGATGCTGCGCAGCTGCGGGCCACGTGCGAGGAGCTGCTGGTTTCCGGGCGCGAGCAGGAGCGGCTGCTCGAGGCGCTGCTCACGCTTGCCTCCAGTGAGCGGGGGTTGGAGCGGAGCGAGCCCCTTGATCTTGCTGTGCTGGTTGGGCGGGCTGCGGCCGGGGATGAGGCGGGGCGTGTGCGGGCGACGCTCTCCTCAGCGCCCACCAGCGGCGATCCCGCTCTTCTCGAGCGGCTGATCGGGAACCTGGTTGACAACGCTGTTGGGCACAACGATGAGCGCGGGGTGGTCGAGGTCTCGACCGGGGTGGATGGCGACACGTCCTACGTGACTGTCGAGAACACCGGTCCGGCTGTGCCTGCTTGGGCGCTTCAGCGCTTGTTCGAGCCCTTCGGCCGGGTGGAGGAGCTGCGGCGGGGAGATGCCGGGGAGCACCATGGGCTCGGGCTGTCGATTGTGCGCTCGATTGCCAACGCGCACCATGCTGAGGTGGAGGCCAGGCCCCGGGAGGGCGGGGGGTTGACGGTTACTGTCCGGTTTCCGCGGGCGGCGCCTGAGAGCTGAGCGGGGCGAACGGCGGGGTTGGCTCAGCGCTGCGGGCTGGCGGGGGCGTGGGCGGTGCCGCGTCTCGAGAGATGCTGAGTTGCTCGCCGGCCGCAGCTGCTCGACCTGCTCGAAGCCACCCGCCGTCCTCGGTCGAGCAGGGCGACGGCAGCCGGCGGCTGCACATCGAGGGCCGCTAACGCGCAGCGATGCAAGTGGAGGCGCCGGCTCCTCTATCTGCGACACCGCACGTCACGTGGACGATCGGCGAGGACGCGAAGGTGGCGCCGTCGCGAACCACGGCCACGTCGAGGTACCGGGTCTGCGCTGCGTTGGACGGCGACTGCGCTGATTCGCCCGGTTTGAGCGTGATTTCCCACGGTTCGACCTTGTTCCCGAGCGTCTCGACGACGCCGTTGATCGTGATTTCGTCGGCGGCATTGGTGTTGAAGAACCGCCATGCGAAGAACGTGCTCTCAGCGACCCTCACGCCGACGGCGGAGTCGCTCAGGATCGTCGCGCCCGACGCCTGTTCCACGGCCGTGCCTTCGGTCGCCCCGCTCGGGCCGGTCGCACCTTGCGGACCGGTCGCGCCCGCGGCTCCGATCGCCCCACTCGTGCCTTTGGCGCCGGTCGCGCCGCGGGGGCCGTTCCTGCCCCGCAGCTGTTTGAGCAGGCTTGGCTTGATCTGCTTCGTCGACGTGAGCAGATAGTGCGTTGCGGCAAGCGCGCCGCCGCTCATCGCGAACACCAGCGCGAGCGTTGCGACGACGTTCGCGTAGGTGAGGCGCGGCCGCATCGCGAGCACCTTATCTCGAACGCGCCAGAGAATGTTGTTGCCGGTCAACAGGCAGACCAGGTGTGCCGTGCACGAGTACGGCCGCCGGGAGCGGCAGATCGGCGAATCGCTGATCGTGAAGCCGATCCGCGGCCCGAGACCCCTCCCCACCCCTCCAACAACCAACCACAACTCAATCGGGGCGAATGGTGGGGGTTGGCTTTGGGGTGCGGGTTTGCTGGCGGCGTGGGCGGTTTCGTGGGCGGTCGGACTAGGTTTGAGACTGCGAATCAAGCAGTTGGAACAAGCGCCCAACGCGTAGGATGAGCGGGTGAGGGGAAGACGGGGGCTTGAGGGAGTACCGCCCTCGGTGATCGCGTTCGCGGCACTGAGCACGGTCGCGTTCGTCCTCTCGGTCGCTAAATCGAACAGCGGCGTCGTGATCTTCCCGGCGATATTTGCGGTCTTCTGGCTCCTGGCGATCGTGTACTGGCGGTGGTACTGGGCGTGGGCGTTCATGGTGGCCATCGACGGCATCGGCCTGCTGCTAGCCCCGTTCGTTTCCTGGCGCGGACCCTTCTCGTATCTGCTCGGTCTCGCTCACCTCGCGCTTCTCCTGGCGCCCGGCACGCGGCGATGGGTCGGGGCGAGCAAGACCGCTTCGGCCAACTAGCTGGCGCGCCGCCGCCGAAGACTCTCGCCGTTTGACAAGGCCTATCGTGGAGGCGTGTCTGGGCCTTACCCCAGAGACTGGAATGTGGGCGGCCCCGCGAAGGCGGTCGACCCCGACGACGCCCTCTGCCGACTCTGGGATGCGTTGGATGACGGCGCGGAGAACATGACTGACTGGGACGCGGTCGAACCCCTCGTGAACCCGCTGCTCGACGCTCTCGTGGATGCTGGCTACGTAGAGGCTTGGGGCCACTCTGAGACTGGATGCATGTGGGCGATCAACGACGAGGGCCACGAGCGCCTGCGCGCGCTCGGACGCGACGACACCTAAGCCCGTCGCATCGTTGACTTGACCTGACTTGCGACGTCCTCGGGAGACGCACCGGCGCTAAAGCTGAGGATCCAGTCGGCGAGAACGGGATCGGGCGCATCGACTCGCCAGCCGTTGATCTCGAGGAAGGCGAGCATCGCGATCAGCGCCGCGCGCTTGTTGCCGTCGATGAAGCACTGGCTCTCCGCGATCCCGTGCGCGAGCACGGCCGCCTGGAGCGGCAGATCGGCGTTCTGGTAGTGGGCATAGGTTTCCGCTCGGGCGATCGCGCTCTCCAGCCCCGCGCGGTTGCGCAGCTGGTCGGCCGCCTCGGCTGCGCCCGCGCCGATGATGAGGCCGTACAGCTCCAGGACGTCTGCCAGCGTCAGATAGACCGGCGCGATCTCGCCGGCCTGACCCTCAGCCATCTCGGCCTACCGCTTGGGGGCGTCGGGATCGTGATTGGCGAGGATGTCCAGCGCCTCGCCGTGCTCCGCGACGAGGCGCTCGCCGAGCTCCCGGATGCGCTCGCGCACCTTCTCGGTCGGCATGACCCGCAGGTCGCCGTCCGGGAGCCCCTCGACGAGGACCGAGGCGCCGGGCGCATAGCCCTGTGCCTCGAACTCCCGGGGGATCGAGATGACGTTGCTGTTACCTACGCGACGGACCTTCACGACCTTCATGGGAGAGCAGTATATACGAGGATAGCCCGGTGCAACAGATGTTGCTGGCACTGCGGCCCGCGTCCATGTTTGAGGTTCCGACCTAACCTCAAATATGGGCTCTCGCTGACTCGGGTTGAGGCATCGGCACGAGTCCACCATTAGGAGCGACGACGGTTCCAGCATCCCGTGACGCAGGCCGATTACGCTGCCGCGGATGACCTCCGAAGCCCCGGGGCCTCGCGATCACCTTCTGACCCGCCAGCTAGAGCGACGGCTCGCGGGTCTAGAGCCCGACCTACGTTCGGAGGAACCGCTCGATCCAGCAGAGGGGCCCGAGCGCCTGGCCCGCCACGCGATGGAGGAGATTCGGCGCGACCTCGCGAGCGTCGAATCGGCCGAGGACCAGGCGCAACAGGTAAACGGACTCCTCGCGGACCTGGGCGACGACGCGACGGACGCGCTGCTTGAGCTACCACCACGCGTCCTCATCGGCATCAAGGCGCGCTCCCCGCTCGGCGATCCGGTGCCGCTCCCGCCGTTGCCGGCGACCCCGCTCAGCCAGAGCGATCTCCTGATAAATGCCGAGGGTCAGCCCAACATCGGCTCCGAGCTGCGGGCCGAGCTCGCGAGCGCCGACTCGGTCGATCTGATCTGCGCGTTCATCATCTGGTCGGGCGTCCGGCACTTGCGCGAGCGCTGGCAGACGTCGTCGCCCGTGGCGGACGCATCCGCGTCGTCACCACGACCTACATGGGCGCGACCGAAAAGCGCGCCGTCGACGACTGTTGCGCTCGGCGCGGAGGTCCGGGTGGCGTTCGACGCGCGCACGACCAAGCTGCACGCCAAGGCGTGGCTACTCGAGCGGCCTCGGGCTCGAGCACGGCGTTCGTCGGCTCCTCGAACCTGTCGCACACCGCGCTGTTCGACGGTCTCGAGTGGAACGTGCGCCTCTCTCGAAGGACGCCGCACACATCATCGAGCGCGTGCGGATGTCGTTCGAGAGCCACTGGGCCTCCGAGCACTTCGAGGCACTACGACCCGGACGGTCAACGGCGAAGCAGCTCGAGCAAGCGCTGCGCGAGCACAACCGCCGCTCACTCGGCGAGACCTCGACGATCTCGTTCGCGAACCTCGACGTCCGCCCCTACCCGCACCAGCAGCGGATGCTCGACGCGCTCACGATCGAACGGGAGCGCCACGACCGCCACCGCAACCTCGTCGTCGCGGCGACCGGGACCGGCAAGACCGTCGTCGCGGCGCTCGACTATCGCCAGCTGCTCGACCAGGCCGAGCGCGATCTCTCGCTGCTGTTCGTCGCCCACCGCGAGGAGATCCTCGAGCAGTCGCTCGCTACCTACCGAGCCGTGCTGCAGCGACGGCTCGTTCGGTGAGATCCACGGCGGCGGGCGAATCGCGAAGGGACGCCACGTGTTCGCGATGATCCAATCGCTGCAGCAGCGCCGAGCTCGAGCGGATCGGCCCCCGACGCTTTCGACGTGGTCGTCGTCGATGAGTTCCATCACGCGGCCGCCGCCACCTACGACCGGCTGCTCAACCACCTCAAGCCGCAGGAGCTGCTCGGGCCTGACCGCGACGCCCGAGCGCATGGACGGCCAGGACGTCACCGAGTGGTTCGACCACCGGATCGCGGTCGAGCTACGGCTCTGGGAGGCGATCGACCAGGGCTTCCTCGTCCCGTTCCAGTACTTCGGCGTCGCGGACGGAACCGACCTGCGCGATCTGACCTGGCGGCGCGGCGGCTACGCCGTCGAGGAACTCAGCAGACCTGCTGACGAACGACGACATCCGCGTTCGCCAAGCTACTCGAGGCGAATCGAGCGCATCGTGCTCGACCCCGGCGGGATGCGGGCGCTCGGCTTCTGCGTCTCCAAGGAGCACGCGCGACTACATGGCGCGGAAGTTCACCGAGGCGGGACTGGAGAGCGTCGCGCTGACCGGCGACGACGCGCCCGATGTACGCGCAGAAGGCGCTGCGCGACCTGCAGGGCGGGCCGGCTGCGCTGCGTGTTCTCCGTCGAGGTGCTCGGCGAGGGCGTCGACGTGCCCGACGTCGACTGCGCTGCTGCTGCTGCGCCCGACGGCCTCGGCGACGGTCTTCACCCAGCAGCTCGGGCGCGGCCTGCGGCGCGCGGAGGGCAAGAGCCATCTCACCGTGATCGACCTGATCGGCCAGCACCGGCGCGAGTTCCGCTTCGAGGAGCGCTTCAGCGCGATCGTCGACGCCGCGACCGCGGGCCGATCGCGACCAGGTCGCGCGACGACTTCCCATTCCTACCGGCCGGCTGCACGGTCGACCTCGACCGCCAGAGCCGGGAGATCGTCCTCGAAAACCTCCGAGCGGCCGTGCAACGCTCGCGCTGGGCGACGCTCGTCGCAGACCTGCGCGCGCACCGTGAGGCCGACATCCTCGGGGAGTTCCTCGACGCCACGGGCCATCGACTCGAGGACGTCTACCGGACGAGACGCAGCTGGACGCGAGCTGCGGCGCGACGCCGGCCGCCAAATCCCGAACGCGCACTGACCCCGAGCTCGAGGCGCGGTGCCTGAAAGCGTTGGCCGGCTCACGCACGTCGACGATCCCGAGCGGGTCGCCTTCTATCGCGAGTTGCTCCAGGCGCCCCGCCCTCCGTCGCTGGATCAACTGGACGAGCGCCAGACGCGCCTCGTGACGATGCTCGCGTGGGGACTTGAGTCCGGCTCAGGCGAACACGACTCGCTCGACGGCTTCCTCACAGGCGCTCTGGCAGGAGCGGACGGTCCGCGATGAGCTCGATCGAGCTACTCGACATGCTCGACACACGCTCGACCACGCTGGAGCGCCCGAGCGAGTTGCCGCCGGAGGTGCCGCTGACGCTCCACGCCCGCTACACGCGCCGCGAGGTCATCGCCGCCGCTCGGCCACGCCGGCGGCGTAAAGCACAAGGTCACTCAGGGCGGCATCCTGTGGATGCCCGAGATCGAGGCCGACGTGTTCTTCGTCGACCTCCGCAAGGCCGAGCGGGACTACTCGCCGACGACGATGTATCGCGACTACGCGATCAACAGGACTCTCTTTCACTGGGAGTCGCAGAGCCGCCAAACGCCGCAGCAGCCGACGGTGCAGCGCTACATCAATCATCGGAGCGCGGGACACGGGTCCTGCTGTTCGTCCGAGAGCGCAAGCAGGTTGAGCTCGGGACGGCAGCCGTTCTACTTCCTCGGGCCAGTGAGCTACGTCGATCACCGCGGCGAGCGGCCGGTCTCGTTCACGTGGCAACTTCCACGCCCGATGCCCGAGGACTGTTCGAGATCGCGCGAAGCGTCGCGGCGGCATAGCCGCGGGACAGCCGAGTTTCGCGGGCGGCGACGGCTGAGAGGCCGTCGCCCCCGTTACCGAAGCTGTTCAGAACAAGCGCTCCTGAAGCCGATCGGCCCGCGTGTCGCGGTTGTCCGCTCGGCCCGGAGCAGGCCGGCCGGCATAGGCGTGGACGATCCGGTCGAGCGCCCGGTGGCGGTCACGATGCCCGTAGAGGCGGCGAACAAGGGTGCCGCCGTCCTGGTGCCCGAGCGCGATCGCAACGTCCTCGGAGGACATCTCCAGCACGTTGACCATGTACCAGCCGGCGAAGTGCCGTGTTGCGAGATACAGGCTGCCCGTCCACCCTGACGCCGCCTGGACCGCCTTCCAGTGGTAGGCGCGCGCCGAGGGCGTCCAGTGCTCGCCGCGGATCGGCACGAAGCAGAACTCGCTCTCACGCGGAAGCGCTTCGAGCGCCGCGCGTGCCGGGTCGGTGAGTGGCGCCTCGCGCTGCTGATGGTTCTTGGGAGTGTCGAAGATCCGCGTCGCGGCGTTGAACTGTTCTGCCACGACGATCCGGTTTCGCGCGAGATCGACGCGCTCCCATCTAAGCGCGTCGAGCTCGCCCGGCCGCAGGCCGGTGAAGGCGGCCACCTGCAGCCAAGCGGCGAAGGACGGGCAGGCCACCTCACGAGCGGCGGCGACGATGCGCCGGAGCTGCAGCTCGCTCGGCGGCTGCTGGTGGCGGCGCCCCGGACCACGGGAGATGCCGAGCCGCTGGAATGGGTTGGCGGTCGATCGAGCCGCCCGGCCTTGACGGAGGCAGCGTCGTTGAACATCGAGGAGAGAGCCATGATCGACCCGGCGCTGCCACCGCTCGCAAGCCAATCGGCGACGACCTCATCGCCAACTCGCCGCAGCGGAGCGTCGCCGTAGCGATCGACGAAGCGTTTGGTCTGCTCACGACGGCGGATGTCGGTCGACTCCTTGGGGCGCGCAAACAGCGGGTCGGTCGTCCAACGCTCCCAGAACTCGCGGACCGTCGTCTCGAGCGGGTCGAGGCTCTCGATCCGCTCGCGAGCCTTCTCTCGCGCGCGCTTCGCCTCAGCCTTCGTCCTGAAGGTGCCCGCTCCGCCGAGCACCCGCGACACGCTGACGTTTCTCTTGCTCGCCGGGTCGTAGACCTGGGCACGCCAGCGGCCCGAGGGGAGCCGAGAGATGCTCATGAGCGCCGCTCGCGGACAGCCGCCCACGGAATCGCAACCGACGGGCGGAAGCGACGGGTCCGTCTCCCCCAAGTGACCGAAGGCATCCCGTCGAGGACGAGCCGGTCGACTGTGTCGACGCTGACGCCCATCAGCGCCGCGAGCTCGCGGCGAGTGACGTAGCGCTCGGGACTGTGGAGCGGGAATCCCCTCGGCTGGTGTGCGGGAGCGGGCGCGGCCATCAATGTTGATGACCGCGAGCCCGGTTCGCCAACCAACGATTTGGGAACGACCGCGGCGGACCTCATGGCGAGATGCGCTCCATGTTTACCGCCGCCCTCGTCGCGAACACGAACTCGCCGAGCCGGTGCACCAGGCCTTCGCCGTAGAGCTGGTCCAAGGCGTCGACCGTGGCGACGCGATCGCCGACCTCGAGTTCGATCTCCCGGCGCAGCCAGGGCCGCTGATCCTCGGGCGTGAGCAGCAAAGCCAGAACTACTTGTCTCGCGTCCCCGCGTTCCGGCATGGCCGCGCGGCTAGTCTCGTCCTGCATGGAAAGCCTCTTTTCCGTGCCGGGCCCCGGGCAGTCGCAAGCTGCGCCGGGGCCGCTTTGTTTATGAGTAGCGACCGTTCATAGCGGGCGACGGCGATGGAACCCGCGCTCGGCGTCTCGTCCATTCCGCAGCCCGCCGCGAACACCCTGCGCGCCCCGGCCGGCTCGCCCTACTCCTGCTCTCTCGCCGTCTCAACCGCAGCTGGACCGCCGTCCCTGCCCGCTGAACTCAAGCCTCAGCCATGAACAGCGCTACACGCGCCGCCAACAGCACGACAGCCCGGACAGACTAGATGCACGGCCCTGCGGGCACTGTGCGATTGCTCATCGGGCTGTTACCGAGAGACCGGCGATCCAGACCTCCTGCGTAACACGAGGGGCGTCGTTATCGTTGTCCACGATGGAGACAAACGACCCTTTCGCGCGCCTCATGCGACTCAGCGGGGCACTCCAGGCCGCGCTTCCCGACCAGGTCAAGGAGACTGACGCACGTGGCCTTTCCGAGAGCTATGTGCGATTGCGTGCCGCCTGTCGCCTAGTTTCGCTCGATATCGGCGTCACCGAGGAGGAGTTCGACGCTCAGTTCCCTGAGAGCGCCGGCAGTCCTTTCGATGGACGGGCTCGCTCCACCAACAGGCGCAGCGTACGAAATCAAACGAGACCGTCGCCCGGAACGCGGCCACGCTACTGCGGCAGCTCGCTGGCCATGTGAGCGGCCTGCTCGAACTCGAGGCGATCAATCAAGACATTAGTCAGGAGCAACTCGAAGCCGCCCGCGAGGCCGGGAGGCCGTCGGTCGGGTTCAGCTGAGCTATTTCAGACGGCGAAGCCGCCGTCGGCGTTTCGACGGCTTGCCGTTAACGTTGCCCCCGTTCGTGGAGCTAATCGAATACGAAGTTCCGCGCGAGGATTCCTGACTCGCCAAGTCGATCGTCCTTTCCACGGCGTCCTTCTCGCTCTTGTCAAGCGGATACCCCTTCATAACCGATGCCTTCCCGAATGGACTCTCGTCGTCAGCCATCTTGATGGGACCTCTTGTTGTCGCGGGGAGGGTCTTGGCTCAACGGCATGACGTCAAGCTTCGGTCGCGGGAAGGGTGAAGACTGGTTCGGGGGCGGCTGGTTCGGCGGCGGACCGCCGGACGGCGGGATCGCTTGAGGCTCAGGCGTTGGCCTGCTCGCGTTGTCATCGCTCATCGCGGTGCTCAACCCCCTCGTAGTCGGATTCTCTAGGCACGACGTCGAGCGACGGCGTCGGGAACGGCGAAGGCTCGTTCGTCGCCTGGGTGGGCGGCGCTTCCACCGTGGCATCCGGAGACTCGGCAGGCATTTCCGGGTTTGCTTTTGTGTCGTCCATGGTGGACCCCGATGAGCTTGGCGTCGTAGAGCCCAAGCAGAAACCCCAGTATAGAGATGGAGGCCAAACCAGCGAGCAGGAACCGATACCCCCAGCGCAGCCCCGAGGCCTTCCTGCCGGCCCGCCCTCGCTCAATCGCGAGCGCCTCGATTAGCCCCCGCATGATGAAGCCTTGATTCACGACCTTTGGTCGGAACACGAACTCCGGGAGCGCGAACTTCTCGACATCGGTCATCGACAAGCTCGACGCCTCTTTCGGCTGGAGCACGCCCTGGACCACGGCTATCGCACTCAGGATCAGGAAGACGAGCACCGCTGCGAAGAGACCGACAGCAATGCCCTTCCAAGGCGCCCCCCATCTGGCGCTGAGCGCTTCACGGCCGAGGGTCGCACTGAGAGAAACTACGATGCCAACGAAGCCGGCCAAGCCGACACCCCTCGTGTTGAAGCTCTGATCCCGCGAGTCCTCCTCAGCGAGAAGGTCGCGCACTGCTTCGAGTAGCGCATCGACGTTCTCCTCCGTCTCGGGAAGAAGGAGCGGATCGCCCTCTGGCGCAAGCTCTACGTGACCGGACCAAACCGATTTCAGCTTGTCGAGTATCACTCCCGGTCATCTCTCCTCGACGCACGCCCCGCGCCGCTCGTGGTGGCACCCGTGCCTGCGGCATTGAAGCGGTCGGGGCGGATGGGTCCTGGCTCGTAACGGGAGCCCCCCGTCGTGGTGGTCCCCTGAATGGGTGCCGAGGCAAAGCGATTAGGGACGGCCTCGGCGGCTGCGAACGGCGCCAATTCCCGTGCATTTAGTCCGTCGAGCTTGTTCGTGTTTGCACAAGCCGTAGGGGCGAACGATAAAAGGAAGGCAGCAAGCCAGAGCTCTGACCGTCATTAGTCCTCGAAGGGCTAGATCGCAGACATGCCGCGAAGGCTCCGGCGACGAGAGCCATCGCATCGGCCAGTAACCATGATCTGGGAGGCTGCAGAAATGTCATCTGTCCCAGATCCTCTCGTCAGCGCCCGTGAGCGCGGTGGCAGGCGGTTCCAACCCGTGCGCGAGCGTTCGCTTGAAGGAGTAGCGCTTGAAGCGTGCGCGTCTCTACCGGGGGCCCAAGCGGGGCTGGTCGTGATCAAGGAGGTGGCGGGGCCATATGGGATTCCCGACCTGGTCGCCGTCGTCGGCGACCCCAAAGTTGCGCGCGAGCGGCTCGCTCTCGGCGTGCCCCCACTGCTGAACGAACTTGACGCGGCGATCGTCGCGACGACAGCCCCGCGCGCGGCTCGAAGCGTCACGACGCTGGCACGACGGCTCGGGTGGGACACACACACGGTTCGGTCCCAGTTGCCCCGGCTCATCGAGATCGGTGCCCTCTCAGAGACCGCACCTGGCGTAGTCGTTCGCGCCGCTGGACTGGAGCCCATAGGCCGCCTGTACGCAATCGAGACGAAGGTGGCGAACTGGCGAAGAGCAGTTCGCCAGGGTCGCAATTACGAGCTTTGGTGCGACACCTACATCGTCGTTATGGACGCGCTAGGCGCAGGCGCCCTCGAGGGCCTACTTGCGGCAACGCGCGAAGACAAAGCGGGCGTCGTGATCAGCGGCCGCTGGCACGCCAGAGCACGAGTTCGACGTACGTCGAGTTGGCGCCGGTTCTGGGGATCCGAGTACGTTGTCGCCGCTCTCGGGCACGGATCAGTACCCCTCATCGGCTCCGTAAGCAAGCAAGCCGTCTAGGAAGGGCGCAACCCACTCGTTTGCCCTTGACGGGGAGCCGAGTGCCGTCGCAACGGCCCCCCATGCTTCGATAGCGGCTTCGTATCGAGTACGCATCTCGGCATACGCCTGTGCGTGTGGGACCGCGAGAGCTTCGCACGCCCGCTGTAGCACTCCCACGTGATGAATCCATGGCGGTTTTGCGGCGGTACCCGGTGGGAGTGTCCCTGGCAAGAGTTGCGCCGCGAGCGCGGGTTGGCGGTTGAAAAGCACTTGCGCGTCGTTACGAACGAGACATGAGAGCAAGCCCTCAAATGTTGCTTGTCCGAACCATCCCCCGCCATCCCCCTGGGGTTCCGGTGCGAGGTAGCTCGCGTACGAGCTCACCTTCTGACGAACGTCCCAACCGGCTCCGAGCGACGTACCTCCAGCGGCAATAGCCGGCAGCCCAGCGAGGTCGCCGTGCGAGACATGAACGGGGCCGTCATCACTGAGTGCACGCACCGTTCTGCAAAGCCCATGGGTCTCGGCCGCGGTTGCGGGGACCGGCACAACCGACAGTTGCCTCGCGACGGTAACGAACCAGCCGGCTGGGTCGAGCTGGGCGAGCGCTCCTACGTGGCCATCCAGTAGGTGTCCAGCGCTCCAGAACGTGGAATCTCCAGCGATCGCAAGACGGCACTGGGGGTCAAGTTCGACCGCGATTCTGCTGAGGTCAAGCGCCTCCTGGCTCGTCTGACTTTGAGCCGAATGCAAGAGGATCGTCGGTGCGACATGGGGAACTCCGAGCGCGTCCTGCGCCGCAAACACTCGCTCCGTGTGATCGCGCTGAGCTGCAGGCGTGTTCAGCACCCCAGGAGTACCAGACCAAAGATCCCACGTCTGGTAGTAACGGAAGGCCCCGACCGATGGCATCTGGAGGACGTGGGTCTCAGGATCCAGCCAAACGCTAACGCCAGCTTCATGCAGACGCTGAACGGTTTCGACAGCGCCGGGCTTCCAATCCCTTTCGTATGGGGTCGAGAACGGAGACAGAACAGCTGCCTCGGCCAGGCCGGCTCCTTGTGTTTCGATCGCCCACGCCCCAAGGACGTTTCGAGCGCTGTCCTCCAGCCACACGCTCACGTCAACGGCTCCAATGCGGCCGCAAGCTTCTCAGCGTTGCGGTATCGACGTGCTGACTGCGGATGCAGCGCGCGCTTCACGACGGCAACCTGGGGCTCGCTGAGATCCGGACGAACCGTCGCGAGGTCAAGAGTCGAGCCTTCGCCCACCCGACGTAGGTAGTCGGCGTCGTCGCCCAGATGAGGGATCGGGAACTGCGTTGTCAGTGCAAGGAACATCAAAATCCCGACGCCGAATACATCTGATGCGGGTGTCGGCGATCCGGAAGAGGCCTGCAGGTGCTCCGGTGTAAAGAAACCAAGAGTGCCCGGCTGTCCGCCGATCGTGAGCCCCGTACGCAGCGTGTGGCGAGCGAACCCCGGGTCCATCACGACGTAGCTCCCATTTGCCCGTCGCCGGACATTGCTCGCACTTAGATCGCGGTGAACGACCCCAACAGCGTGCATCTTCGACAACCCCAAAGCGACGTCACGAGCCATGACTGCCGTTTCCTCCCAACTCCAAGCGGACGTCAGGAGATCGCGCAGATCCTCTCCATCGAGCAACTCCTCAAGCCATGCCGCACCCTCTACTGGGTCACCAAGCTCAGCCAGGTCAGACGCTGCCCGAACGACGTGCGGGTCGTCGATGGTCTGAAGCAGCTCGACCTCGCGCCTTGCTCGGCTCAAAGCGCCCGGAGAACTCGAGGCGACTGACACGACCTTGATCACGAGCTCGTGCTCGTCCTGCCTCACCACCTTCACGACCTTCTGTCCCCCGTCTCGAAGATCCCGAACGTATTCAACGCCGAGAGCATCGTATGCCGCCTCTATCAACTCATTCGAAACAGTCATATTTGCTCGAAGCTTTGCACAATGGGCCCGCGGACGGGCGACAAGACGGCCGATTGCTTGGCCAGCCCTGGCTGGGGAGCGGCCACTCCCCAGCCAGGGGCTTCTGTCGCGTAGTGCGCCAGCTTTGGACACCAGCGCCCCGACACGCGCCATTTCTTCGTCACGATCTCACGACGTCGCTTCCAATCGCTCGATATCTGTGGCCGTTCTTGATGATTCGATGCCGGTCCGCCCACCGTCGCAAGGCCTGACGAATCGAGCTCAGGTCCGCGTGGACGTTGAAGTCGGCAAGCACCTCTTGTATCGCCGCTGGTGACAATTCCTCCCCTTGCGCTTGCTGCACAATCGCAAGCACATTGGCGGAGAGGTTCTGCTCCCGAAGGTCTGGTGCGCTGGCCGCCAGGGCCTCGATCCCCTCCCTTGCCTCTGCGGGCCCAGTGCTCGCGAACTGGAGCATGCGCAGCGCCTGCGCGAGGAGCTGTTCCTGCATCTCCAAGCGAACCTTCTCGCCCCGAACCGCCTCAAGCTCCTCTTCTAGATCCGCGGGCTGCATCGTGACCAGGTCTGCGAGGATGCGACGGGGAGGCGTCATTGATACGGAGTGTAGCGTCAATGATGTGTCGTCGGCGCGACAACAGCATTGGCGGTGGAGGCCAGGACTCCACGCGACTCGAACACTTGAGCACTCCTCGATGCAGTAGACCGCCCACGCGCTGCGGCGTGGGCGGTTTCGTGGGCGGTCCCGCCCGTAATTGCCTCACGACGGAGAAAGAGCGCTCCGCGCAAGCACGCGCGGAAATCCCGGCCCCAGAGCCAGTCCCCGCGCCCAGGGCCCTCCCCAGCCCACTCCAACAACCAACCAGCCTCTAATCGGGGCGCCCGGATTTGAACCGGGGACCTCACCGACCCGAACGGTGCGCGCTACCAGGCTGCGCCACGCCCCGATGAAGCCAGCAGTATCCCACAAGGCCGGCTCGGCCCCGGCACCTTCTCGGTACCTTTCGTCTCGGAGCACGCGACGCCTTCGAGGGCAGGCGCCGCGCATCCCCGACCAGGGCCCACCCCGAGCCACGACCATCCCCGCCTCTCGAACAGACGCCACCCCAGCCGGCTCGAAGGAGACGGAACGGCTCGACCATCTGGCGAACCTGCTCGCGATGACGGTTCCGCTCGCCCTCCTCGGCTTTGCCGCCTGGCGAGCGTGGGGCGGCGCGCTGCGTTGGAGCGACCTCGTCGTGCTGGGCGTCTTCTACGTCCTCACCGGGTTCGGCGTCACCGTCGGGTTCCACCGCCTCTTCACGCACCGGAGCTTCAAGACGGGCCGAACGCTCAGGTTCGCGCTGGGCGCCCTCGGCTCGGCCGCGATCGAGGGCCCGCTGATCGAGTGGGTCTCCAACCACCGCAAGCACCACCAGCACTCCGACCAGGCCGAGGACCCCCACAGCCCCCACCACCACGGGAGCGGGATGATCGGGGCGCTGCGAGGGCTGGCGCACGCGCACGTCGGCTGGATCCTTGCCGGCGACGCCGCCTCGGCGCCCGAGATCTACGCCAAGGATCTGCTCGCCGACCCGGTCGCGAGCGCTCTCGACCGGCTGTTCCTGCTCTGGCTGCTGGCCGGGCTCGCGCTCCCGTTCGCCCTGGGGGCGGCGCTGACCGGCACGATCCAGGGCGCGCTGACAGCGCTGCTCTGGGGTGGCGCGGTCCGCATCTTCCTGCTGCACCATGCGACCTTCTCGATCAACTCGCTCTGCCACTTCTTCGGCCGCCGGCCGTACCGGACCCGGGACGAGTCGCGCAACCTCGCCTGGCTCGCGCTGCCGACGTTCGGGGAGGCCTGGCACAACAACCATCACGCCTTCCCCACGGCGGCGCGCCACGGACAGACGCGGTGGCAGCTCGACCCCTCCTGGTGGCTGATCCGCACGCTCGCCCGCACGGGCCTCGCATGGGACGTCGTCGGCATCTCCCCTGCCCGGCAGCGCTCCCGGCTGGCAGTCGCCGGCGGCGACTGAGCCGGGCACACTCAGTCGGGCCGGCGGGCGAGCACCTGATAGACGGCGGTGTAGCCCGTCTGGAAGCCGACCCGAACGCCTCGCAGGTACAGCCGCCAGACACGCGTGCGTTCCGGGCCGGCGAAGCGCTGCGCATCGTCGAGGTGCGCGTCCAGACGCTCGATCCAGTGCGCGAGCGTCGTCGCATAGTCCTCGGCGAAGCCCTCCGCGTGCTCGCTGACCAGGCCGGCCCGCTCGAGGGCCAGCTGGATCCGTGACAGGTACAGCGGCTCCCCGTCCGGGAAGACGTAGCGGTTGGTGAACTCGTCGTCGGCGGCATCGTCGTCGGCACGCAGCGCCGCGATGCCGTGATTGAGCAGCCTCCCCCCTGGCCGAAGCAGCGAGGCGAGGCGCCGCGCGTACTCGTCGATGCGCCGCTCGCCGACGTGCTCCACCATGCCGACGCTCGCGATCGCGTCGAACTGCTCGCCGCCCAGGTCGCGGTAGTCGGCGACGCGGATCTCGACTTGCTCGCCGAGTCCAGCCTCCGCCACGCGCGTGCGCGCAAGCTCCGCCTGCTCGCGCGAGAGCGTCACCCCAAGCACCTCGACGCCATGCTCTCGCGCGGCGTAGATGGCGAACGCCCCCCACCCGCAGCCCACGTCCAGCAAGCGTTGCCCGGGCTCGAGCCCGAGCTTGCTCGCGACCAGCGCGTGCTTCGCACGCTGCGCGTCCTCGAGCGTCTCCGCGCCGCGCGAGAACAGCGCGCAGCTGTAGGTCATCGACTCGTCGAGGAAGAGGGCGAAGAAGTCGTTGCCCGCGTCGTAGTGGTAGCGCACCGCTTCGGCGTCGCGCTGTCGAGTGTGGCGCTCACCCCTCAGCACGAGCTCGAGCGCCGGGAGTCGCGCGACGGGCGCGCCGGCGGCGGCCAGCGCGGCAGCGCCGATCAGCCTCAGCCGCTGGCCGAGTCCGAACGTCGGAGGCGTCCACTCGTCCACCACGGCGAACGCAGCGTCGAGGTCCTCGGCATCCAGCGATCCCTCGACGTAGGCGCGCCCGAGTCCCAGCCGGCCCGGGGAGCGGAGCATTTGCGCGATCGCGGTGGGCGAGCGCACCACGAACGCGGGGGCCGGCGTCACGCTTGCTGGGAGCGTCGACCCGTCCCAGAAACGCACGCTGAACGGCCTCCAGGGGAGTGCGCGAGCCAGTTCGCGACGCAGCGGCATGGTCAGGAGCGCCGGCACGACCTCGTACTCAAGCACGCTCCCGGGTCTCTTCGCACCCGGCGCGCGCCGGCGAGCTGATCGCCAAGCGCCGAACCTGCCCACGGGGTTATGGTCGCCCCATGCCCGCACCCGTTTCCGAGATCCTCGCCGAGGCAGACCGCCTCCTGGAACCGATCCGCTTCGACGACTACTGCGTGAACGGCCTGCAGGTCCCCGGCCCAGCCGAGGCCGCGAGGATCGCGACGGGCGTCTCGGCAAACGCCGAGCTCTTCGAACGGGCCGCCCGAGAGCGGACAGACCTCCTCCTGGTCCACCACGGCCTCTTCTGGGGCTCAGGCGTCCGCGCCATCGACGAGACCTTGGCCACGCGCCTGAAGCTCCTGTTTGAAGCCGGCATCGCTCTCGCGGCGTACCACCTCCCGCTCGACGCCCATCCCGAGCTGGGCAACAACGCGCTACTGGCGCGCACCCTGGGCGCCGAGCAGATGACGCCGTTCGGCGACCACCACGGCCAGACGATCGGCTTCCTCGCGACCCTCCCAGACGGCGGCATCCACGCCGGGGATCTGATCGCGAAGCTGGCAGCCATCACAGGCCGCCCCCCACTCCTGCTCGGCGACGGCCCCGACACTGTCGAGCGATTGGCGATTGTCTCCGGCGCCGGCTCGGACTACGCGCAAGAAGCGGCGCAAGCAGGCGCGCAGGCCCTCCTGACGGGCGAGCCCGCCGAGCGCGTGACGGCGACGGCCGCCGAGCTGGGCATCCACGTCATCGCCGCGGGCCACCACGCAACCGAGACCTTCGGGATAACGGCGCTCGGCGAGCTGCTCGCGGAGCGCTTCGAGCTGGAGCACGTCTTCATCGACGTACCGAACCCCGTCTGATCGCCAGGCCGCTCGAGCCCATCTCGTGTACGCGTCGACACGGGCCGGGCGGAGACCCGGACGCGCACCCGCGCGGCACCCGTCTGGCGCGAGAGCCGGCGCCTCGAAAACCAACACGATCCGGCGACCACAACACCGCGCGATCCAGCGCGTGGAAAAGCAAGCCAACCCCCTAGCCGCCGAGCCGGCTCCCTCCCTGCAACCTCTACTATCAAGAGAGCAATTTCCGAGGAGCCCAGGAGAGGGGAAGCAGTGATGGAGGCAGCGACACAGACGGGGTCGAAGACGATCGCCGGACTGATCCCGCGTGCGGCCGCCGACCACGGCGCGAACGTCGCGATCCGCTACAAGCGCGACGGCTCCTGGCACGACGTCAACTACACCGAGCTGGGCGAGATCGTCCAGGAGATCGGCAACGGGATGATCGAGCTCGGCCTCCAGGCCGGCGAACGCATCTGCATCCTCGGCAACACCCGCCCCGAGTGGACCTACGCGGACATGGCGGCAACCTCGGCCGGCCTCGTCGTGGTCCCGATCTACCAGACCAACTCCCCCGAGGAGTGCCTCTGGGTCATCTCCGATTCGGAAGCGACAGCGATCGTCGTCGAGGACCAGGGCCAGCTCGAGAAGATCGTCGCGATCAAAGACCAGGTCCCGAACCTCCGCACCGTGATCATCATGGACGCGCCCCCCGCCGGAATGAGCGCCAACGGCAACGGCGCGACCCCCGCGGAGCTTCCGTTGAAAGCGGTCCCGCTCGACGAGGTCCGCGCCAAGGGCAAGGGCAAGCCCGCTGAGGAGCTCGAAGCGCGCCGCGCCGCCGTCAAGCCCGAGGACCCCTTCACGTTCATCTACACCTCCGGCACGACCGGCCCGCCGAAGGGCTGCGTGCTCACGCACGGCAACTACGCGGCGATCGTGGACATGGTCGGCGACGCCGGCGAGATCCAGGGCGATGAGGTCATCTACCTCTACCTGCCCCTCGCCCACTCCTTCGCGCTGCTGATCCAGCTCGCCGTCTTCGACCTCGGCGGCACGCTCGCCTACTTCGGCGGCGACACCAAAGAGATCATCCCGGAGCTGCAGGAGGTCAAACCGACCTACCTGCCCTCGGTGCCGCGCGTGTTCGAGAAGATCTACACGCTCGCCCACGGCGCGATCCAGGCGCTGCCGGCCGACGAGCAGGCTGAGGCCGAGAAGGCGATCGCGCTCGGCGTGCAGGTCCGCAACATGGAAGTCGACGGCAAGCCCGTCCCCGAGGACATGCGCACGGCCTTCGACGAGGCCGACGAGCGCTTCTTCGCAAACGTCCGCGCGATCTTCGGCGGGCGCGTCAGGCACGCCACCAGCGGCGCCGCCCCGATCGCCAAAGAGATCCTCGAATTCTTCTGGGCCTGCGGCGTTCCGGTGCTCGAGGGGTACGGGATGACGGAGACCGCGACGGCCGCCACGACCTCGACGGTCGCGGCCCACAAGTTCGGCACCGTCGGGCGCGCGCTGCCCGGCGTCGAGCTGAAGATCGCCGAGGACGGCGAGATCCTCGTCAAAGGCCCGAACATCTTCGACGGCTACCACAACCGCTCCGACGCGAGCTTCGGCACCGTCGTCGACGGCTGGCTGCACACCGGCGACCTCGGCTCGATCGACGAGGACGGCTACCTCTCGATCACCGGGCGCAAGAAGGACATCATCATCACCGCGGGCGGCAAGAACCTGACCCCCGCGAACATCGAGAACGACCTCAAGCAGAGCCGCTGGATCTCCCAGGCGGTCATGCACGGCGACGCGCGCCCGTACCCGGTCGTGCTGATCACGCTCGATGAGGAAGAGATGCCGGTGTTCGCCTCCGAACACGGCCTGCCGGAGGACATCGCCACGCTCTGCACGGCGCCGGCGGTGCTCGCGCTGATCCAGGGGGAAATCGACAAGGCCAACTCGAAATACGCCCAGGTGGAGCAGGTCAAGAAGTTCTGCATCCTCGACCACGACCTCTCGCAGGCGACCGGTGAGCTGACGCCCACCATGAAGGTCAAGCGCAACGTGGTCAACGAGAAATACGCCGATCTGTTCGACTCCCTCTATGCCGGCTGAGCCCCGGCGCCACGACCACCAGCATCCAAGCAATGCGATCTGACCCAGCCGACAACGGCGGACTGTTCGTCGGGCGCCGCCCAGGTACGGCGCCGGTCCACTACCGCGACACCCCTGAACGCGGCAGCGAGAAGCGCCAGCGCGTGGACGGATCGCTCGCGGGCTTCCTGCTGGCCGGGATGATCTTCGTGAGCCTGCTCTGCTGGGGCCCGATCCCGATCGCCTGCCTGTGGGTGGGCTCGGAGGTCAACTACGTCACCGGCAGCGTCAGCTTCGGCATCCTGGCCGCGTTCGGCGCCCTGTTCGCGCTGCTGTTCGGCGCGCTCGCGCTGCTGAAGCGCATGGACAACGCGTGGATCCTCGTGCGCCGCGCCGCCGGGCACGACCAGCGCGGCGGCGTCATGGGCCGCATCTTCGGCATCACGGTGATCGTCTGTGCCGTGGTGTTCGCGTTCTGGTTCGTCGTCATCCACGGCCCCGGCTCGACGACGATCTCCGGCGGCAGCCACGCCGGCCAGTGAGGCTTCCGCGCCGTAAGGCCCGAGCGCGCGCTCCGCGCGCCGCGCACTGCTAGAACGAGGCCGTATGGGGCTGCTGGACTACTACAAGCAGTTCGAGGCCATGTCCGAGGAGGAGGTCAACGCCGGCCTGCGCGAGGAGGCCGCCGAGCGCCGCCGCAAAGCGCTGACGAAAGTCGAGACGCTCGACCTCTCCCACACGACCTGGCCCGAGCTGCCGAGCCCGCGGATCGTCAACGCGATCACCTTCGTCGCGCGCCGCGGCCTGCACCACTACCCGTACCGGCGCGGCACGGAGCTGCGCAGCGTGCTCGCCGAGCGCCACGGTGTCGATCCGAACCGTCTCGTGCTCGGCAACGGCGCCGCCGAGCTGCTGAGCGCCGCGACGCGCGCGCTGATCGGGCCCGGCCAGAAGCTCCTCACCCGCTGGCCCTCCTACCCCCTGTACCCGCTGATGGCGCGCCGCGCCCACGGCCAGGCTGTTCGCGTCGAGGGCGGCATCGACGCGCTGATCGACGCCGCGCGGCAGGACCCCGAAGTGCGCGCGGTCGCGCTGGCGAGCCCCAACGACCCCACCGGTGAGCTGATCGGAGTCGCCGAGGTGGAGCGCCTGCTCGCCGGCCTTCCCGACGGCGTCGTCGTGCTGCTCGACGAGGCGCTCATCGACTTCGCCGACGCCCAGCCGCCCGACGCCTCCCTTGCGCTGTTCGAGCGCCACCAGCGCCTGCTCGTCTTCCGCAGCTTCTCGAAGGCCTGGGGCCTCGCGGGTCTGCGCGTCGGCTACGTGATCGGCGCGGAGGGCGCCGGCGAGCTGCTGGCCGAGCTCGAGCCGGATCTCGGCGTCTCAGAGCTCTCTCAGGCCGGCGCGCTCGAGGCGCTGCACAGCTGCCTTGACATCCTTGCCGCCCGCGCCGCCACGATCAGCGTCCAGCGCCCGCGCGTCACCGAGGCGCTCACGAAGATGGGCTTCGACGTGGACCCGAGCCAGGCGAACTTCGTCTGGGCTGCGCACCCGGCGCTCAGCGGCGCAGAGCTGGCCGCGCGGCTGGCGCAGACGGGCGTGCTGGTGGCGGCCGGCGACGCGCTCGGCGAGCCCCACCACGTCCGCATCGCGCTGCGCTCCGAGCAGGCGAGCGACCGCCTGCTGGACGCGGTCACGAAAGTCCTCTGAACCCTCGCCCCGAGCGCGCGAGGCGGTCCCTCTCTCCAGATCCCCCCGCGCGCCGCGCAAACTGACGCCGGCCGCGCGAGCACGGCCGATCCCTTAAACCCCTAACCCGACCCCGCCTGACGCAGCAGCGCGCCGGTCGTGCCTTCGAGGATCTTGCGCCAGCCCCTCGCTTCCTCGGTCTCGGTGTCGAAGTGCGCGACCACCTGGCGCACGCGCTTTCCGGAGATGTCGAGGCCGTGGCGCTCCGCGACTTCCTGGTAGCGGTTGTATTCGCCCGCGAGCTGGCGCGTCACCGACTCGAAGCCGTGCCGGGCGATCTCGACGCGCGAGGTGAAGCTCATCATCGAGGTCTGGAACATCAGTTCGTCGGTCGGCTCGGGCTCGATCAGCACGATGTCGACACCCGGGTAGCGGGCCTCCCAGCCCTTGGCGAGTTCGTGCAGGCGCTGGTGGGCAACCAGCTTGAAGACCTGGTAGCCGATCTGGGCGAAGCCCATGTCCGAGACGCGCCGCGGGCGCTCGCCGCGCAGGGTCTTGACGTTCGTCCCGAAGTCGTTGACGAACGGCACGATCGGGTTGATCACGATCACGAGCTTGCAGCCAGCCTCCACCGCCAGGTCCAGGTTCGTGGTCGAGACGATGCCGCCGTCGATCAGCTCGCGCCCGCCCACTTCCACGGGCGCGTAGACCATCGGCAGCGCCCCCGAGGCGCGCACCGCCGTGGAGATCGGCACGTCGTCGGTGCCCTCTACGCCGAACACCACGCGCTCGCAGGTGTCGAGGTCGGTCGCGGTGAGGTACAGCTCGCAATCGAGCTCGCGGAAGTCGTCGGTCCGTCCCGGTTCGCTCAGCACCTCGCGCAGGTACTTCTCGATCCCCGCGCCCGTGTAGAGGCCCGACGGGAGCACGTCCGCCAGCCCCATCGCCAGGTCCATCGCCGAGACGCCGCCGCGCGTGCCGGCGAACTGCCTGAGCGCCGACAGCGCTTTCCACGGGATCGTCGCGCCCTTCATCGCGAACTCGAGCACGTTCGGCCGCAGCAGGTCGCCGATGTTGATGTCTTTGAACGGCACCTTGCCCTTGCGCGTGACCACCTGCATCATCTCCTCGGGCGTGACGCCGTTGGCGCAGAGGGTGGCGATGAACGACCCCGCCGAGGTGCCGACGTAGACGTCGAAGTTGTTGACGGTGCTGTTGACCGCCAGCAGATCCAGCGCGCGCAGGGCGCCGATCTCGTACACGCCGCCGGTGAAGCCGCCGCCCCCGAGCACGAGCGCGGTCTTGTCCCGGCGGGGGCGCCGCCGGCGATCGAGCGCCGCCTGACGGCCCACGCCCCTGGGCGCCACCGACCGCTGCCGCCGTTCCTTGGCTTTGGAGCCGGCCCCCTTCTTGAGGCCGGGTTCCAGCTTGACAACCTTGCCCATCGTCAACATTCTAGTTCTGCGTGGCCCGGAAACGCCCTGCCCCCGCGTGGATGCTCTGTTTCGGGGTCCTCCTCGTTTTGGCCCTCGGTGCAGGGGGATCGTCCGCGGCGTGGGCCCAAACGGGCCTAAAAGGTTTGCAATCTGACCTTAAGCACCAGCTCGCACTGGCCGGCCCGCACGACGGCGCCTACGTCTACGACATCACCGCCAAGAAGGTGCTGTTCTCCGAACGCGCGACGACCCTGCGGGCGCCCGCGTCGGTGGAGAAGCTCTACACGGCGACGGCGGTGCTGGCCCGCATGGGGGCGGAAGCCCGCCTCTCCACCACCGTCTACGGCGTCGGGCAGCTGCTGCCGGACGGAACCTGGGAAGGCAGCCTCTACCTGCGGGGCGGCGGCGACCCGACCTTCGGGAGCCAGAGCTTCATCTCCGCACACTACGGAGGGCTCGGGGCGAGCGTCAGCAGCCTCGTCGCCCAGCTCGTCCGCACCGCGGGCATCCACCACATCACCGGCTCGGTGTACGGCGATGAGGGCTTCTTCGACGCGCGCCGCGGCGAGCCCTCGAGCGGCTACGCGTTCGACCCCTTCCTGGAAGGCATCCTCAGCGGCCTCGCCTACAACCGCGGGGCCGAACTCGGCCACGGCGCCCACGCCCCGGCGGCGTACGCGGCGCACGCGCTGTGGGGGGCGCTGAAAGCCGACGGCGTCAGCATCCGCGGCGCCAGCGGCGCGGCGAGCACGCCCACCGGCGCGCTGCCGCTCGCCTCGGTGGCCTCCCCCACCGTCGGCCAGCTCCTCGACCTGACGCTGCCGCCCTCGGACAACTTCTTCGCCGAGACGCTGGTGAAGGACCTCGGTGCCCTCTACGGCGGCGGCGGGACCACCGCGCGCGGCGCGGCCGTCGTCTCCAGCACGATCACCTCGCTGCTCGGCTTCACACCGCGGATCGTCGACGGGTCCGGGCTCTCGCGCGCGGACCACACCTCGCCCTATCAGGTGGTGGACCTGCTGGCGAACCTGTCAGGCACGCCCACCGGCCAGGTCCTGCGCTCGAGCCTCGCCGTGGCGGGCAGGAGCGGGACGCTCGAAAAACGCATGCGCGGCACCTCCGCGGCCGGCCACTGCCAGGGCAAGACCGGCACGCTGACCGGCGCGTCGAACCTCGTCGGCTACTGCCAGTCCGCGGGCGGAGAGGAGCTCGCGTTCGCGATCTTCAACGACGCCATCTCCACCGAAGCAGCGCACGTCTTCCAGGATCACATGACGATCTCGATCGCGAGCTCGAAGATCTCCGCCGCGGAACTGGCGCGGGCGAAGGGCTGACCTACGGCGTGCCCGACAGGCAGAGCACGTGGACCCGTAGTTTCGTTTCTCCGAGCGCAGCCGGGTTGGCGTTGTTGTAGGCCAACACCGCCCAGCCGTTGCCCGACGGGTGGTTCGACTGCACGGTCACTCCCGGCGCCATATCTCCTTCCCAGCCACCGGAGATCACGTGGGTGCCCGCCGGGCACTGGACGTGGCCCCACACTGCCGGGAGGCCCGCCCTGGCGAGCACCCATGGGCTCATCGCTTCGTTGATTTCACCACGGGCGCTCGTGGCGAGCGAACGCAGCACGCTCGGCTTGATCTGGCTCTGACTCGTGATCAGGTAACGCGAGGCGGCCAGCGTGGTACCGCTCGAGGCGAGCACCAGCGCCAGCCCAGCGACCGCCATCGACGGCGAGGGCTTCGGGACTCTCATCTCTCTCCTCCTTCGATCCCAGGGCCGCGATCTGCGCGGCCACACCACACAGGATAATTCCGCCGAGTCGAACGGGGCGGCCAAGCGGCGGGGCGGAGTTGGGCCGAAACGGCCCGGGTCAGCGAGCTGATTATCCGAGCGCGTACGCGAGCGTGATTTCAGCCGTCAGGTTGCAGCCGGGGGCCGAAGCGGACGCCTTGCTCGCCGTGTGGCGCTTCTTCTTGCCTTTCGGCCGGTGCGCGACGCGCTGGGCCGACGGCGCCGCCGGCGCCGCTGTGCCCATCACGTTCGCCGGTCCCGAGCCGGAGCCGGAGCCCGCGAGACGCGCCACCCCGAAGTCCGGCTGTTCGCCTTCGTAGGGCACATAGCGCGAATAGCCTTCGCCTTCGACCCAGCCCGAGCATTCGATCGAGCCGCCGTCCTCGACGGTGGTGATCGGCACGCCGAGCGCGACGCCCTCGTGTTCGGCGATGAACTGCGCCTTGGCCTGCCCGTCCGAGAGCGCCTTGGCCTGACCTTCGCGATAGACGGCGGTCGCCTGGGCCGCCGTGGCCTTGGCGGGAATCGGCACGACGCCGACGCCCTCGACGTCGACGACGCGCGCGGAGCTCGACCCGGCCGGGCCTTCCGCCGAGGCAATGCCCAGGGCCGCGGCGACCACCGCCACGGTGACCGCAAGCGCCGCGACGATCACAAACCGCTTGCGCCTCATGTTCTGAGACTACCCCGATCGCGGGGGCGGGCACCCCGGCCTCGGCAGATGACAGGCCGGGCGCTAGCCCGCTTCGAGCAGCGCCCGCAGCCCCGCCTCGTCCAGCACCTGCACCCCGAGCCGCTGCGCCTTCTCGAGCTTCGATCCGGGGCTCTCGCCGGCGACGACGTAATCCGTCTTCTTGGAGACCGAGCTCGTGATGCGCCCGCCCGCGGCACCGATCGCTTCGGTCGCCTGCTCGCGCGACCACTCGGGGAGGCCCCCGGTCAGCACCAGCGTCTTGCCGGCCAGCGGCCCCTCCGACGGGGGCGGGCCCTCTTCCTCGAAGCGCAGGCCGATCTCGCGCAGGTCGGCGATCAGCTGGAGCATCCGCTCGTCGTGGAGCTGTGAGCGGATCAGCACCGCCATCTTCTCGCCCACGCCGGGCACCTGCTCGATGCGCTGCTCGTCGGCGGCGAGCAGGGCGTCGATCGAGCGGAACGACTGCGCCAGGTTCCTTCCGGTCACCTCCCCCACCTCCTCGATCCCGAGTGCGAACAGCACGCGGGCGAACGGGCGCTCCTTCGAGCTCTCGATCGCCGCGAGCAGCTTGCCCGCCGAGATCGCACCGAATCCCTCCAGCTCGACGAGCTGCTCCTCGGTGAGGCGATAGAAATCGGCGGCCGTCTCCACCAGGCCCCGTTTCTGAAGCTGGTCGACCTGCTTCTCGCCGAGGCCGTCGATGTCCATCGCGCCACGCGAGACGAAGTGCTTGAGCAGCTGCCAGATGCGCTCGGGGCACACCCGGTTGGGACATTTCGTGTAGATGCTGCCCTCGACCTTGACGGTCGGCGTGTCGCAGAACGGGCAGGTTTTGGGGGGGTTGGGGAGGGGCGGGCGGTGCTTGTGCTCGACGACGTGGGGTGCGGGCGAGACGACCTGCGGGATCACGTCGCCCGCGCGCACCACGATCACGTCCTCGCCGGCGCGGATGTCCTTGCGGACGATGTCCTCCTCGTTGTGCAGGGTGGCGAGCTTGATCGTCACGCCGCCGACTTCGACCGGCGCGAGCACGGCATAGGGGCGCATGTCGCCGAACTTGCCCACGTTCCACATCACCTTCTCGAGCTTCGTCACCGCCGTCGTGGGGGCGAACTTCCAGGCCACCGCCCAGCGCGGGTCGCGCCCGACGGAGCCGAGCCGGCGCTGGAGCTCGAGCTCGTCGACCTTCACGACCGCGCCGTCGATCTCGAAGTCGAGCTCGCCCCGGCGGCGCTCCCAGGCGACGCACTGTGCAACCACCTCGTCCTCGGAGCCGAGCACAGCGATCCCGTCGTTGACCCGGAAGCCGTGGGTGCGCAGCCAGTCGAGACCTTCGGAGTGCCGCTTGAAGCTGAGCCCCTCGGTGACCCCCACCTGGTAGCACCAGATCGAGAGGGGGCGCTTCGCCGCGTCAGCGGGGTCGAGCTGGCGGACGGTCCCGGCGGCCGAGTTGCGCGGGTTCATGAAGGTCGATTCGCCGGCTTCGGCGCGGCGCTCGTTGAGCGCGGTGAAGTCCCGCAGCGACATGTAGACCTCGCCGCGCACCTCGACGAGCGGCGGCGCGTCCTCGATCCGCAGGGGGATCGCCCCGATCGTGCGCAGGTTGTGGGTGACGTCCTCGCCGATCTCGCCGTTGCCGCGCGTGGCGCCGCGCTCGAGCACGCCGTCGCGGTAGACGAGGCTGATCGCGAGCCCGTCGATCTTCGGCTCGACCACGTAGGAGAACTGCGGCTGATCGATCCCCTCGCGCGCGAGGTGGTTGCGCATCCGCTCGACCCAGGCCCGCAGCTCCTCCTCGGAGCGGACGTTGCCGAGCGAGAGCATCGGCTCGAGGTGCGCCACCTTCTCCAGGCGTCCGACCGGCTCGCCGCCGACCCGCTGCGTCGGAGAGTCCGCGGTCAGCAGCTCGGGGTGCTCGCGCTCGATCCCGCGCAGCTCGTCGAGCAGCCGGTCGTAGGCGTCGTCGCCGATCTCTGGGTCGTCGAGGACGTAGTAGCGGTGCGAGTGGTGGTTCAGCTGCCTGCGCAGCTCCTGCGCCCGCTTGGCGAGCTTCGCGGGCGCGCGCGAGGCGGTCCCGCTCACGATGCCGCGTCGGGCGTGAGCGGCTCGAGCAGAGCCTCGAGGTCGAAGCCCCTGAGCGCCTCCAGGCCCGTGTGGTAGGTCAGGTCGAAGTGCAGCGGGGTCACCGCGATGCGCCCGGCATGCACAGCCGCGAGGTCTGTCCCCGGCTCGTCCTGGAAGCCCGGATAGGCGCCGTAGATCCAGTAGCGGCGACGGTGCTCCTCCTCGGTGTCGAGCTTCAGCTCGTCACGGTAGATCCGCTTCCCCAGCGCCGCCACCTCGACGCCCGCGGGCTCGCCCGCAGGGACGTTGATGTTCAGCAGCGTTCCCGGCGCGAGCGGTACCTCCTCCAGGCGCCGCACGAGTGCCGCGACGAACGCCGCCGAGATCTCGAAGCCGAAGCCGCCGTCGAAGGTGTAGTCGAGCTTCGCTCCGCCCGACTGCTGGGAGACGGCGATCGCAGGCAGTCCGAGGACCACGCCCTCGAGCGCCGCGGCGACGGTGCCGGAGTAGGTGATGTCATCGCCGAGGTTGGCGCCGTGGTTGATGCCCGAGACCACGAGCTGCGCCTGGAAGCCCTCGATCAGCCCGAGGCCCGCCAGCCGCACGCAGTCGACGGGCGTCCCGTCGGTGGCGTACCCCTTGGTGCCGTCGGCGAACGGCACCTCCTCGACCCACAGCGGCCGGCGCGTCGTGATCGAGCGCGCCATCGCCGAGCGGTTGCCGTCGGGCGCGATCACGGCCAGGTTGATGTCGTCGAGCGCGACGAGCGCGCGGCGCATCGCCTGCAGCCCGTCGGCTTCGATCCCGTCGTCGTTGGTCAGCAGCACGTTCAGCATCTGGGTTTCCAGCATAGGGGCCGCTTCGGTTGCGGGGCGTGAAGATATGCTGGCGCCCGATGGTTGGAACGAGGGGGCGGCAGAGGGGCCGGCGGTGGCTGGCCGCGATGGGTTGATTTGAGCCTCCCTCCAGGGGGTATGCCAAGTCAATACGGCAGCGCCGAGGACTGCACGCCGACACCCGGCGCCTGCTCGCTGAGCCCGGCGCCCGAGGGGCGGTACCGCCGGCCTGCGCCCACGACGAAGGAGCGACCATGCCCGATCCGCCCGGAAACGACCTCGAGCTGAGCCGCGGCAGCCATCAGTCCCCCCGGCACGGCCTGTGCGTGATGGAGCTCGCTTCGCTGCTGGCCGGCGAGCGGTTCAGCGATCACCCGGCTTCGGTCTGCCCGGTGATCGGATCGCTGATCCGCAGCTACAACGATGCCGCCAACGACGCGCGGCGCCAGGACCTCTATCCCTACGCGGCGCGCATCCTGGGCACCAGGTCCACGGTCGAGGTGGCCGAGCAGCGACGCGCCCGGATCATCGCCTGGGCGCGCGAGGAACGTCCGTTGCGAGCGCTCCCGCGCTGGCGCCCTCGCAGCGTCCCCGAGCGGTGCCACAAGACTGCCGGGGCGCTCGCATTGAGCGCGATCCACCGGCACACCGACCGCAGCCATCTGCGGATGCTGGCGCTCCTCGACGAGCTGATCGAGATCGGCCGGCCGCCGGAGCCGCGAGCGCGGCTGCTCGCGAGCGAGGAGGCCGATCGCAGGCCGGTCGCCGTCTAGCCACCGGCGAGATCGCGGCTAGGCCGAACGTCGAGACCGGCCGGCCTCCCGGGCGCCCAGCTGTATGCTCGGCGCCGATGGTTGGAATCGGCCGCCGGATGGTCGCGTCTCGTGGGACGCTGCGAACGGCGCTCGCGACCGTCGCGGTCCTGGCGTGCTCCAGCGCGGCCGGTGCATCCCCCGGTGAATCCGCTGACTCGGCGCAGACGCGCGCCTACCTGCAGGCTGCCGCCGCGCTCGACCAGACGCTCGCCGACAACGCCGGCGCCTCTGACACGGACGCGGGAGCGTTCTCCGCACGGGTGAAACACGAATGCCCCGGCGTGCTCGCGAGATCGCCGCAGCACTCGGCCGCCGGCGCCGAATCGCCACCTCGCGAACGCGGGATCGCCGCCCGCCGCGAGGTCCAGCTGACCGCGCTGCGCCTGGAGCTGCTCGGCGGCTACAGCGCGGCCGCGCTGGCACCGGACGCGGGCGCGATCGGGGCCTTCCGCCAGACGATCGCGGGGCTGCGCTGGAGCGACCCCGCCGTCACGCGGCTCGCGACGCAAGCCGGCGCATGGCTCGCGGCGCTCGCGCAGCTCGCGCCGCGCGATGTCTGCGCCGACATGCGCGCCTGGGTGGCGAGCGGGAACGCGCGCCTGGATCCCGCGGTCAAGGAAGCCGCGTTGAGCGTGCAGACGCCGGTACTCGACGCGTTCGCAGGGTTGTTCGCCGGCCGAGGCAAGACGCTCGCCGCACGGCTCGAACGCTACGAGGACCGCTCCCTGCGCGCGCTGGCAGAGCACGCCGCAGGACTCGCCGCTCCCGTCCAGTTCCTTCCCGGGCACGGCATCGCTCCGTCGGAAAGGCTGAGCCGAGCGCTCGGGCTCCAGGAACCGAACGAAGGACCCGATCGTGCCCATGGCACGATCGCCGGCGTGGGCCTGACGGACGCCGACGGGCGTTACGTGCTGCGAATCGAACGCTCGCGGGAAGGCGGCTGCAGGTGGATCCCCAACGTCGAATACCGCTCGACGACGGACTTCCTCCCGAGCGTCGACGTCGAACCCGACTCACCTGCGAGCTGCCGGTCCATCGGGGCCACCACGAAGCAGCCGAACGTCTCGTGCTTCGAAGACGAAGACAAGATCGAAGCCTTCACGGCGCCGGCGGTGCGGCGTGTGCGGCTGCGGCTCGCGAGCGGCCGGAGCGTCACCTCCCCCGTGCTCCGCCTGCCCAGGCGCGCCGGCGGCCCAACCGGCCTGTACTTCCAGGTGATCCGCGGCGCGCGGCAGCGACCCGTTCGCCTGACCGAGCTCGGCGCGGGAGGGCGGGTGCTGAAGACGATGCGTCTGCGCTACCCCGGCTGCTCGAAGGAACCCACCATCCCCCCGGCGGTGCAGATCGCGAGCGGTGCGACTCCAGACGGCACCGCGTTCCAGATCGTCGGCCGCTACGAATCCGTCTCGGCGAGCGGGAGCCTGAGCGACTTCGGCGTGGCCCTGGCGGGCCCCTTCCAGGTGGCCGGCCTCGGCGACGAAGAACCCGAAGAGGAACCGGACGGATCTCTCAACGACATCGTCGGCCCGTTTCAGTGGTCGCTGCGGAGCCGCTGCGGCCCTCCGGAAGCGGCTGTCGTCTACGGGCTGCTGTCAGCCCCGGCCGACACGATCCTCGCCCGCACCGGTGCGGGGCTCACGACGCTCGCCAAGGCCGCGCTGCCGCCGTCGCTGCAAATGCACGCCGTGGCCGCCTACGGCTCCTTCGCCGAAGAGCCGACACAGGTGATCGTCCGCGACGCGACCGGCAAGACCCTCGCAACCCGCGACCTGTCGACGATGGTGGCCACCCGCAGGCAGTTCTGCGAAGGCTACGACGAACCCTGATCGCGAGATGACCACACCCGGCGCGCATCCGTCCAGGCGTGCCCGCCGCCGCTCTCCCGACACCGGCGAGCGGCCGACGTTGAGACGATGAGGCTCAGCACCGTCAAGGCGATCCCGCGGCTGGCAGGCCTGGTCGCGCTGGTCGCGGCGACGCTTTGTGTCCTCGCCGCCACGGCGGATGCACGAAGCTTGCGCCTTCCCCGGGGCGCCACAGCCGTGGCGAGTGCACGGAACTTGCGCCTCGCCCCCGGCGGACCCGAGCGCTACGTGCGCGCCTACCACCGCTGGGCGCTGGCCCTGAACGCGAACGAGGGCGCCTCGGTTGCGTCGATCGAACGCTTCGCGACCACGTTCGAGAGCGAATGCGCAGGCGTGCTGTCAGGAGTGTCCGCACTCGCCGGCAGCCACGCGCTCGACAACCAAGTCGAAGCGATCGTCGAGGAGCTCGACGAAGCCGAGATCGACGCGCTGTTCATGCCCGATGCCTCGGTCACGCGGGACACGCTGAACCGTCTCGCACGGGTCCCGTTCGAGGACCGGCGCGAGACCCGTACCTTCGCCCTCGTGTATCGCGTGCTCGCGGCGAGGGCGTCGTTCAGCCCACCCGTCTGCGAAGACATGAAGATGTGGGCTGCAAGCGACTTCACCCGCCTCTCCCCCGGCAGCGCGCGCATTGCGCGCGAACGCAAAGCAGGGATCGCGACCGCCGGGAGCGAGCTTCTGCTGGTCGTACCAGGGCTGATCAGCCGGCAGCCAAGGTCCACCGCGGACCGCGAAGCCAAGCGCACGACCGCGACGATCGAACGCACCCTGGACCGGATCGGATCGCGCATGCCCGAATGGAAACTGCTCGAAGCCGTCGGGCTGACCAAGAAGCAGCCCCCGAAGGCCGGCTCTCAGCCGTCGGGATAGCTCACGCTCGCCAGCGCCAGCCCGTGCGCCGGCACTGTGCTCCCCGCCTGCGAGCGCGGCGCCCCGTCCAGCAGCTCGACGAAGCGCTCGAACTCCATCCACCCGCGCGCGACGTCCAGCATCGTCCCGACGAGCACTCGGTTCATGTGCCGAAGGAACATGTCCGCCTCGATCCAGAACTCGAGCAGCTCGCCGTGATCGCGCCATTCGGCGCGCGTGACCGTGCAGTTGAACCACTTGTGTTCGGTTTCGGTCGGCGTGAAGGCCGTGAAGTCGTGGCGCCCGGCGAGCGCCTCGGCGCAGGCGCCGAGCAGGTCGCGATCCAGCCGCCCCGTCCACCAAAAAGAGCGCTCGCGCTCGAAGACGCTGCGCGTGCGGCGCGCGAGTATCCGGTAGCAGTACGTGCGCGAGCGGGCGTCGCGCCGCGCGTCGAACTCCTCGGCCGCGGGTTCGCTGCGCAGCACGGCGACGTCCGCCGGCAGCAACCGGTTGAGCCGCCCCGGGTCGAGCGCCTCGTGCGCGTAGCTCGCGACCTGCCCCCACGCGTGCACGCCGCGATCCGTGCGCCCTGCGACGGTCGGCCGCAACGGCCGGCCGTCGCTTCCTTCGGGGCCGAGAACCGTCTGCAGCGCCCGTTCGAGCTCCTCCTGGACGGAGCGCTCGTCCGGCTGGCGGGCCCAGCCTGCGAAGCCTTTGCCGTCGTACTCGATCGTCAGCTTGGTCTTCAATGATGGGGGCCCGCCCCGCCCGATCCGCCCCCTGCCCTACCCGGCCGTGAAGCTCAGACGAGCTCGATGAAGACCATTTCGGTCGCGTCCCCAGGACGCTGGCCGATCTTCAGGATGCGGGTGTAGCCACCGGGGCGCTCCGCGTAGCGCGGGGCGACCTCGGAGAAGAGCTTGTGGACCGCGAACTTGTCCTGCGCCAGCGTCGAGAGGGCCTGGCGGCGGGCGTGCAGATCGCCGCGCTTGGCGAGCGTGATCAGCTTCTCGACCTCGGGTTTGACGGCCTTCGCCTTCGCCTGGGTCGTCTTGATCCGCTCGTGCTCGATCAGCTCCTTGGAAAGGTTCATCAGCAGCGCCTTGCGGTGGGCGCTGTCGCGGCTGAGCTTGTTGCGGGTCTTCTGGTGGCGCATGGTCTCGGGATTCTAGGGGTTGCGAGGGGGCGCAGCGCAGCCGCCGCGCCCCATCCGCATCAGTCCTGGCGGAGGTTCAGGCCCCTCGCGTGCAGCGTTTCGATGACCTCGTCGATCGACTTTTTGCCGAAGTTGGGGATCGCGTTCAGCTCGGCCTCCGACTTGGAGATCAGGTCGCCGACGGTCTGGATGCCGGCGCGCTTCAGGCAGTTGTACGAGCGCACGCCGAGCTCGAGCTCCTCGATCAGGATCCCGTACTCCTCGCCCTGGAGGGCGGCGGGGCCACCCGCGCCGACCGCCAGGCCGTGGCCGTCGAGCTGGCCGCCCGGCGTCGCACGCAGCTCCTGGATGCGGTCTGCGTCGGTGAAGATCGCAAGCTGGCTGATCAGCAGCTCGGCCGCCTCGCGCAGCGCGGCCTGCGGGTCGATCGAGCCGTCGGTCTCGATGTCGAGCGTGAGCTTGTCGAAGTCGGTCTTCTGGCCGACACGGGCCTGCTCGACGGCGTAGGCGACGCGGCGGACCGGCGAGAAGATCGAGTCGATCGGGATCACGCCGATCGGCTGGTCGGAGGACTTGTTCTCCTCTGCCGGGCGGTAGCCACGGCCGCGGCCGATCGTCATATACAGCTCGAGCTTCGTTTTCTTCTCGAGCGTCGCGATGTGGAGGTCCGGGTTGAGGATCTCCACGCCGGCGGGCAGGTCGATGTCCTTGGCGGTGATCTCACCGGGGCCGGTGACGACCAGGGGCGCCTCGACCTCGCTCGCGTCGGAGTGCATGCGGCACACGACACCCTTGAGGTTCAGGACGATGTCCGTCACGTCCTCCTTGACGCCCGAGATCGTCGAGAACTCGTGCGCCACCCCCTCGATGCGCACGCTCGTCACGGCGGCTCCTGCGAGCGAGGAGAGCAGCACGCGCCGGAGCGAGTTGCCGAACGTGTACCCGAAGCCTCGATCGAGCGGCTCGATCGTGAACGTGCCTCGGTTCTGCTCCACGGACTCGCTGGTGATCCGGGGGATTTGAAAGTCGAGCATGAGGGTCCTTACGTCGTTTTGTTGTCGTGCCGGGGTCGGGCGGACTCCGGCTCACAAGCGCCGCCGCCCATCGCGGTGGCGCGGGAAATCGCTTCTACTTCGAGTACAGCTCGACGATGAGCTGCTCCTGCACCGGCGCGGCGACCTCGCGTCGCTCCGGCTTGCGCAGCACCTTGGCCGTCAGCGACTCGTGGTCGGCCTGCAGCCACGCGGGGATCTGCCCGGTCAGCTCGGTGGCGTCCCTCACCACCTGCGTCGCGGGGGTGTTCGCCTTGATCGCGACCACATCGCCGGGGCGCACCTGGTAGCTGGGGATGTTCACCCGCCGGCCATTGACCGTCCAATGGCCGTGGCGGATCAGCTGGCGCGCCTGACGGCGCGACGCGGCAAAGCCGAGCCGCACCAAGACGTTGTCGAGACGGCACTCGAGGAGGGCGAGCAGGTTCTCGCCGGTGATGCCGGGCTGGCGCGAAGCCTTGTCGTAGTAGCCGCGGAACTGGCGCTCGAGCACCCCGTAGTAGCGGCGCGCCTTCTGCTTCTCGCGCAGCTGGACCCGGTACTCGCTCTGTTTCATGCGCCCGCGGCCATGCTCGCCGGGCGGGTAGGAGCGGCGCTCGACCCCGCACTTGTCGGTGAGGCAGCGCTCGCCCTTCAGGAACAGCTTCTGCCCCTCGCGGCGGCACTGCTTGCACTGCGGGCCGGTGTCGCGAGCCATCTCAGACCCTCCGCCGCTTGCGGGGGCGGCACCCGTTGTGGGCCTGCGGGGTCACGTCCTTGACGCCGGTCACCTCGAGGCCGGCGGCCTGCAGCGAGCGGATCGCCGTCTCGCGCCCGGAGCCCGGGCCCTTGACGTAGACCTCAACCTTCTGGAGCCCCTGCTCGAGCCCCTTGCGGGCCGCGGCGTCGGCGGTCACCTGCGCGGCGAAGGGCGTCGACTTGCGCGAGCCCTTGAAGCCTGCGCCGCCGGCTGACTCCCACGCGATCACGTTGCCCGCGGTGTCGGTCAGCGAGACGATCGTGTTGTTGAAAGAGGTCTTGATGTGGGCCTGGCCGACGGGGATGTTCTTTTTCGGCTTGCGCCTGCCGCGCGCGCGTTTGGGAGCAGGGGGCATTACTTCTTGCCGGCTTTCTTCTTGCCGGCGACCTGCATCCGCTTCGGACCCTTGCGGGTGCGCGCGTTGGTCTTGGTCTTCTGGCCGCGGACCGGCAGCCCGCGGCGATGGCGAAGGCCGCGGTAGGAGCCGATGTCCTGCAGGCGTTTGATGTCCTGCAGGCGCTCCCGGCGCAGGTCGCCCTCGACCATGAGGCCGTTGTCGATGGCGTCGCGCAGCTTGGAGACCTCGTCCTCGGTGAGGTCGCGGACGTAGGTGTCGGGGCTGATACCGACCTCCGCGAGAAGCTTGTTGGACGTCGAGCGGCCGATCCCGAAGATGTAGGTCAGCCCGATCTCGGACCGCTTGTTGAGCGGAAGGTTGACACCCGCGATACGCGCCATGGACTAGCCCTGCCTCTGCTTGTGGCGCTTGTTCTGGCAGATCACCAACACCACGCCGTTGCGGCGGATGACCTTGCATTTCTCGCACATCGGCTTGACCGACGGTCTTACCTTCATGATCCCTTTCAGGCGCTTGTCCGGCGACCCGGCTCTGGCGGCCGCCCGGGCCGCCGCTACCGAATCGAGGATTTGCCACCGCGCACGCCAACCGCCATCGCGCGAAAGCACGACCCCGAATGGTAGCAACTTCCGGGTCCCGGCCGAGGCGCCGCGGGCCGCGGGCCTAGGCGCTCTGAGCGGCCAGCGCTCCGGCGCGCTCGGCGGCCGGAATATGCCACGGCGTCAGGATCTGCGGCCCCTCAGCGGTGATCGCAACCGTGAACTCGAAGTGCGCCGCCGGCGAGCCGTCCTGCGAGTAGATCGCCCAGCCGTCGCCGCCGACACGGACCGCCGGGTCGCCGGACGTCGTCATCGGCTCGATCGCGAGCACCATCCCCTCCTCCAGCAGCGGGCCCTTGCCCGGCTTGCCGTGGTTGGGGACCTGCGGGTCCTCGTGCATGCTGCGCCCGACACCGTGGCCCACGAGCGAGCGCACAACCGCCAGCCCCGCGCCCTCGGCGACCTCCTGGATCGCGTGCGAGAGGTCGCCCATGCGGTTGCCGGGACGCGCCTGCGCGACGCCTGCATGCAGCGACTCCTCCGTCGCGTCCAGCAGGTTGCGATGAAGCGCGCCGATCTCGCCGACGGGGAACGTGCGGGCCGCGTCGGCGACCCATCCGTCGAGCGTCACGCCGACATCGATCGAGACGATCCCGCCGTCCTTCAGGCGATCGCGCCCGGGGATGCCGTGGACGATCATCGAGTCCGGCGAGGCGCAGATCGAGCCCGGGAAGCCGCGGTAGCCCTTGAACGTCGGCACGCCGCCCTGGGAGCGGATGAACCGCTCGGCCAGCGCGTCGAGCTCGCCGGTGCTGACGCCGGGCCGGACGTTCTCTCCGACCAGGTCGAGCGTGGCCGCCAGCACCCGGCCGGCGGCTGCCATCTTCGCGATCTCCTCTGGGGACTTCTTGATGATCACTCAGACGAGCTTAGCCGCCCGGATGATCGAGTCGCCCACCAAGCTAGAACCCCTCCTCGAGCCTCAGCGTGGCGACGGTGGCGCGGATGTGGGCGTGCACCTCATCCGGCGAGCGGGTGCCGTCGAAGCGGCGCAGCAGCCCCCTGCCGTCGTAGTAGGCGATCAGCGGCTCGGTCTGGGAGTGGTAGACCTGCAGGCGCTTTCGGATCACGTCCTCGTGGTCGTCGTCGCGCTGGATCAGCCGCGAGCCGTCCTGGTCGCAGACGCCCTCGTGCTTGGGGGGGTCGTAGTCGACGTGGTAGATGTGCGAGGGGTTCTTCACGCAGACCCGCCGCCCCGACAGCCTCCGCACGACGACGTCGTCGGGGACCTCGATCAGCAGCACGCCGGAGAGCTTGCGCTCGAGCCCGTTCAGCGCCTCGGTGAGCGCGTCGGCCTGCGCCTCGTTGCGCGGGAAGCCGTCCAGCAGGAAGCCGTCGCGGGCATCCCCGGCGCCGACCCGCTCGGTGATCATTTTGATGATCACCTCGTCGGGCACGAGATCCCCCGCGTCCATGTACTTCTTCGCCTCGCGGCCGAGCTCTGTCTCCTGCGCGACCTGCTCGCGGAGGATGTCGCCCGTCGAGATGTGCGGCAGGCCGAAGTCGTCGCGCAGGCGATCGGCCTGCGTGCCCTTGCCCGCCCCGGGGGGGCCGAGCAGGATCAGGTTCAGCTCGGACAAGACCGAGGCAGCCTACCCGCTCAGCAGCCGCTCAGACACCCCCTGCAGCGAGGGTCGCAGCGGCTGCACCCCATAGCGGGGCACAAGCGGGCGCACCACGCCCGCCGGCCGCGCGAGTACTACTTCAAGAAGCCCTCGTAGCTGCGCATCATCAGCTGCGCCTCGAGTTGCTTCATCGTTTCGAGCGCGACGCCGATCACGATCAGGATCGACGTGCCGCCGAAGAAGAAGTTCTGATGGGTGCGCGCGAACAGGATCGCCGGCAGGGCCGCGACCGCCGCCAGGAACAGCGCCCCCGGGAAGGTCAGCCGCGCGAGGATGCGGTCCAGGAATTCCGCCGTCGGGCGGCCGGGCCTCACGCCCGGGATGAAGCCCCCGTACTTGCGCAGGTTGTCGGCCTGGTCGACGGGGTTGAACGTGACCGCCGTGTAGAAGTAGGTGAAGATCACGATCAGGATCGACTCGCCCAGCACGTAGTGCCAGCCGTTGGGGCTGAAGAAGTCCGAGACCTGCTGGCCCCAGTGGGTTTTGACGAGTTGCCCGACCGTCGGCGGGAACGCCATCAGGCTGGCCGCGAAGATCACCGGGATCACGCCCGCCATGTTCACGCGCAGCGGCAGATAGGTCTGGCCGCCCTCGGTCATGCGCCGGCCGATCACGCGCTTGGCGTACTGCACGGGGATACGCCGCTGCCCTTCCTGGACGAACACGATGCCGGCGACGACGGCGAGCACGAGGAACGGCATCATCACCTTGAAGACCTGATCGGTCGAGGTCCACCAGGTCTGGATGCCTGCCGGCAGCCGCGAGACGATCGAGGCGAAGATCAGCAGCGAGATGCCGTTGCCGATCCCGCGCTGGGTGATGAGCTCGCCGATCCACATCAGCAGCACGCACCCGGCGGTGAGGCAGATGACGATCAGCAGGATGTGGGGCGCATCGAACGTTTTGACCACCGATTCGCCCGCTTTCGCCTGCAGGCTGTGGAACAGGAACACGTAGCCGATCGACTGCGCGAAGGCCAGGCCGACCGTCAGGTAGCGCGTGTACTGAGTGATGCGCGCCTGCCCGACCTCGCCTTCCTTCGAGAGCTTTTCCAGCGAGGGCACGGCCACCTGCAGCAGCTGCAGGATGATCGAGGCCGTGATGTAGGGCATGATCCCGAGCGCGAAGATCGCAAGTTTCGCGAGCCCGCCGCCCGAGAAGAGGTTGAGCAGCCCCAGGATGTTCGAGCCGCCGAACTGCTTCTGGAGGTTGTTGACCGCCGTGAGGTTGACGCCCGGCACCGGCACGTGCGAGCCGAACCGGTAGATCAGCAGCATCGCCCCCGTGAAGGCGATCTTCTTGCGGATGTCCGCGACCTGGAAGGCGTTGAGGATCGTAGCGAGCATGGTTTCCTCGCGGCTCGTCTGGGGCCTGCGGCCCGAACGCCCGCGGAGCGGCCGATTCTAGTCGATGGGCGAGCCTTCGGCTCCGGCTTGGCTGAGCTTAGGACTCGACGACCGTGCAGGTGCCGCCGGCCGCCTCGATGCGCTCGCGCGCGCTGGCGCTGAACGCATGGGCGTGGACCGTCATCGCCTTGGTGATCTCGCCCTTGGCGAGCACCTTCACCGGGATGTCCTTGCGCGTGGCGAGCCCGTTGCTCTTCATCAGCTCGAGCGGTCACCTCGGTGCCGGCGTCGAAGCGCTCCTCCAACGAGGAGATGTTCACCGGCTGGGTGTGCGTCCGGAACATCTCGAACGGCATCGACTTCTTCATGTGCGGTCCGCGGAGCTTTCGCATCCGCATGTGGATCGGCATCTGACCGCCCTCGAAGCGCGCGCGGCGCTTGGAGCCCGAGCGTGAGCCCGCGCCCTTCTGGCCGCGCCCGGAGGTCTTGCCGGTGCCCGAGCCTTCGCCGCGGCCGATGCGCTTGCGCGGGCGGCGGCTGCCCGGCGCGGGCGCCAGGTTGTGCAGGCCGATCCGGTCCTTGCCGTTCTCGTCGGCCATCAGCTTCTTCTCCTCGACCTCGACCAGGTGGCGCACGGCGTGGACCATGCCGCGGGACTGCTCGGTGTCGTTGACCACGACGGTGTGGCCGATGCGGCGCAGGCCGAGCGAGCGAAGCGTGTCGAGCTGTTTCTGGTTCGAGCCGTTCTTGGAGCGGCGCTGGGTCACGGCCAGGGAGCTCATCCGGCCGGCGTCTCCTCGACGGGCGTCTCCGCGGCGGCCGGCTGCTCAGGCGCCGCCTCGGCATCCGCGGGGGCAGCCTCGCCCTCGGCGGAGATCGAGCCGGCCGGCGCCGCCTCGCCGCCGCCCAGGCCGAGCACCTGGTTCACGGTCAGGCCGCGCAGGCGCCCGACCTCGTCCGGCGTGCGCAGGCCCCGCAGGCCGGCGACCGTCGCCTTGACGAGGTTGATCGGGTTCTGCGTGCCGAGGCTCTTGGAGAGGATGTCGTGGATCCCGGCGAGCTCGAGCACCGCGCGCACGCCGCCGCCGGCGATCACGCCGGTACCGGGGGAGGCCGGCTTCAGCAGCACCCGGCCGGACCCGAAGATGCCGGTCGTCTGGTGGGTGATCGTGCTGCCGTGCTTGGGCACCCGGAAGAGGTCCTTCTTGGCTCGCTCGACGCCCTTCTGGATCGCGAGCGGCACCTCGTTGGCCTTGCCGTAGCCGACGCCGACGACTTCGCGTTCGTCGCCGACGACGACCAGCGCCGTGAACGAGAAGCGCCGGCCGCCCTTGACGACCTTGGCGACACGGTTGATCTCGACGACGCGCTCCTGGAGGTCCAGGCCGGCCGGGTTGACTGAGCGATCTGTGGAAACTGAGGACATGGGGAGTGGGAGAGAGTAGCGGGACTCCGGGCTCAGACCGTCAGGCCGGCCTCGCGGATAGCCTCGGCCAGCTTCTGCACATGGCCGTGGTACTGGTAGCCGCCGCGGTCGAAGACGGCCTCGCTGACGCCGGCGGCTTGGGCCCGCTCGGCGAGCAGGGTGCCGGCGCGTGCCGTCGCCTCCGCTTTGCCGAGGCCGCGCAGCTCGGGCTCGTACCAGGCGACGGCGGCGAGGGTCTTGCCGCTCACGTCGTCGATCAGCTGCGCCGAGATGCCGCGGTTGGAGCGGAACACCGAGATGCGCGGACGCGGAGCTCGTGCCGGCGATCTTCGCGCGCACGCGGCGACGGCGCTTGAGGCGACGGTTCTCCTTCGTGACGACGCTCATGCGCGCTTGCCGACCTTCCTGGCGACGTACTCGCCCTCGTAGCGGATGCCCTTGCCCTTGTAAGGCTCCGGCGGGCGCTGCTTGCGGATGATCGCCGCGGTCTCGCCCACGAGCTGCTTGGAGATGCCTTTCACGACCACGCGCGTGGGCTGGGGGACTTCGAATTCGATCCCGTCGGGCGCGGCGATCGGCACCGGGTGGGAGTAGCCGACCGCCAGCTCGAGGTTCTTGCCCTTGAGCTGCGCGCGGTAGCCGACGCCCTGGATCTCCAGGCGCTTCTCGTAGCCGTTCGTGACGCCCTCGACCATGTTCGCCACGAGCGAGCGCGTCAGGCCGTGCAGGGCGCGGTGTTCGCCGCGGTCGGTCGGCCGTGAGACGAGCAGCGTCTCGCCGTCCTGCTTGACATCGATGTCGCGGTGGATGCGCTCGCTGAGTTCGCCTTTGGGCCCGTTCACGCGCACTTCCTCCGGCTCGATCGAGACGGTCACGCCCGAGGGCACGGCAATGGGCTGTCTACCGATCCGCGACACCGCTCACCACACCTGGGCCAGGACCTCGCCGCCGATGCCGGCGGCGCGCGCGTCGTGACCGGTCATCACGCCGCGGGAGGTTGAGACGATCGAGGTGCCCATGCCGCCGAGCACCTTGGGGATGCTCTTGGAGTCGACGTAGGTGCGCCGGCCGGGGCGCGAGACGCGGCGCAGGCCGGTGATCGCCGAGCGGCGCTCGTCGGTGTACTTCAAGCGGATCTGGATCACCTGGCCGGCCCCGCCGTCGGGCGCCGGCATGATCGCGAAGGAATCGATGTAACCCTGCTCGTCGAGGATCCGTGCCAGCTCGCCCTTCAGCTTGGAGGCGGGCACGTCGACCGTCTCGTGGGCAGCACGGATCGCATTGCGCACGCGGGTCAGGAAGTCGGCTATCGGATCGGTCATGGACATAACGTCGAGGCTCCTACCAGGAGGACTTGGTCATCCCGGGGATCTGGCCGTTGTGGGCGAGCTCGCGAAGACAGATGCGGCACACCCCGAACTTGCGATACACCGCGCGCGGCCTGCCGCAGCGCGTGCACCGAGTATAGGCCTGTGTCTTGTACTTGGGCGGGCGCGCCTGCTTGACGCGCAACGAGGTCTTGGCCATCAGTCGCTGCTCTCCTCTTCGGTGTTCTGAGCCTCGCTGGGCTCGGCGTCCTGCGTGTTCTCAGTCTCGGCGGCCTCGGCCTGCGGCTCTCCGTCGGCCTCAGCCTCAGCAGCCGCCTCGGTCTCCGGCTCAGCCGCAGCCTCCGGCTCGGCAGCCGCCTCGGCCTCCGGCTCAGCGGCAACCTCGGCCTCCGGCTCAGCGGCAGCCTCGCCTCCGGCTCAGCGGCAGCCTCTGCCTCCGGCTCAGCAGCGGCTGCTCTCGGCCTCCGGCTCAGCAGCGGCCTCGGCCTCCGGCTCAGCAGCCGCCTCGGCCTCCGGCTCAGCAGCGGCCTTCGGCTCCGCCTGGGCGAGGGCGGCCGCGGCTTCGGCCGCTTTCGCGGCGGCCTGCTGCTGCTGCTCCTCGTGCGCGCGTTCCGCGGCGTCGTCCGCCTCGGGGTCGTAGCCCTTCGGACGGCCCTGCGGGCTGAACGGCATCCCGAACGCGGCGAGCAGCGCGTAGGCCTCGATGTCGCTGCCCGCGCTGGTCGTGATCGTTATGTCCAGACCGCGCACCTGGTCGATGGCGTCGTAGTCGATCTCGGGGAAGATGATCTGCTCTTTGACGCCGATCGAGTAGTTGCCGCGGCCGTCGAACGAGCGCGGGTTCAGGCCGCGGAAGTCGCGAATCCGCGGGATCGCGATCGAGATCAGCCGGTCGAGGAACTCGTAGCCGCGCTCGCCGCGCAGCGTCACCGCAACGCCGACGGGCATGCCCTCGCGCAGTTTGAACGCGGCGATCGACTTGCGGGCGCGCCTCACGTTCGGCTGCTGCCCGGCGATCGTCGCGAGCTGCTCGGTCGCGGCTTTGAGCATTTTCGAATCCTGCTTGGCCAGGCCCACGCCCATGTTCACGGTCACCTTCTCGAGCTTGGGGGCCTGCATCACAGACGAGTAGCCGAAGCGGGAGATCAGCGAGGGGCGGATCTCCTCGAGGTAGCGGACCTTCAGGCGGGCGGGCGGGGCTGTCTCAGTCGCTGCCATCTCAGTCCAACCTCACTCCGGTCGAACGGGCCACGCGGTAGCGCTGACCGTCCTCGCGCTCGATCCCGATGCGGGTGCGGTTGCCTTTGGCGTCGAGCACCATCACGTTGGAGACGTGGATCGGGCCCTCCCGCTCGATCACGCCGCCGAGCGCGGCTTCGCTCTTGGCGCCGGCCACCTGCTGGGGGCGGGTGTGGCGCTTGACCATGTTCAGTCCCTCGACGTAGACCCGGCCGTGCTTGAGATCGACGCGCATGACGCGGCCGCTCTTGCCCCGGTCCTTGCCCGAGATCACCTCGACGCGGTCGCCGGAGCGGATCTTCATCGTGCGCTTCGCGGCCATCAGAGGACCTCCGGGGCCAGCGAGACGATCTTCATGAAGTTGCGCTCGCGCAGTTCCCTGGCGACGGGACCGAACACGCGCGTACCGCGCGGGTTGTTCTGGTCGTCGATGATCACGGCGGCGTTCTCGTCGAAGGCGATGTAGGTCCCGTCGTCGCGGCCGATCGGCTTCTTCGTCCGCACCACGACGGCCGTCACCACCTCGCCCTTTTTGACGGCGCCCTGGGGATTGGCCTGCTTCACGGTCGCGGTGATGACGTCGCCCACGAACGCGTAGCGGCGGCGCGAGCCGCCCTTGACGCGGATGCAGAGGATCTCGCGCGCGCCCGAGTTGTCGGCGACGCGCAGCCGGGTCTCGTTCTGGATCATCGGGCCCTCTCCACCACGTCGACCAGCGCCCAGCGCTTGGTGCGGGACAACGGCCGGCTCTCGATCACACGCACGACGTCGCCCTCGTGGGCGTCGTTGTTCTCGTCGTGCGCGTGCACGGTGCTGGAACTGCGCACGATCTTCTCGTAGCGCCGGTGGCGGCGCGAGATGTCGATGCGCACGGTGATCGTCTTTTCGGCCTTGTCGGAGACGACGATGCCTTGGCGCACGCGGCGCGCGCCCTCGACGGGCGCGTGGACGGGCGCGAGCGGCTCGGCGGCCGGCTTGACGGCGCGGCGCTCGGCGGCTTTCGTGCGTTCGGCGGCACGGCGCGCGCGACGGCTCACGGCCTTCTGCTTGCGCACCGCGAGACGCTCGGCGTGACGCTCCTCGGGGCTGCGCTGCGGTTTGGCCTCGCCGGCGTGCGTCGAGCGAGTGCGGCGGCGCCGCTCCTTGGACGAGAGCTGCTCAGCGGGCTCGGCCGGCTCGGCGGCCGCGACGGGCTCCGCCTCGGCAGCGTCATCGGCGGGTGCCTCCGCAGCAGGCTCCTCCTCGGCAGCGGGCTCCTCGGTCGCGGCAGGCTCCTCCGCCGCGGGCTCAGCCTCGGCAGCGGGCTCCTCGGCCGGGGCAGGCTCCTCGGCCGCAGGCTCAGCCTCCGCGGCAGGCTCCTCGGCGGCGGGCGCAGCCTCGGCAGCGGCCTCATCAGCGGCAGCGTCGGGCGCAGCCGCCTCGGCGTCCTGGGGTGCGGGCGCCTCGCCCTCGGGGGTCTCAGTCGTCTCGTTCTCTTGCTCGTCTGCCATCTCGTTCCGTTCCTCTAGTTCTCGGTCTCGGCGAGCTCGCGTTCTCGCACGACGGTGAGCGCGCGTGCCAGGTCGCGCTTGGCGCGGCTGATACCTGCGGTGTCATCCAGTTCGCCGGTGGCGTTGGAGAAACGCAGGCCGAACACCTCTTTGCGCAGCTCGGCGAGCTGTTTGGTCAGCTCGGCCGGCTCGAGGTCCCTGAACTCGCTCGCTTTCATCCCTAGTCCTCGCGCAGCACGAACTTCGACTTCACGGGCAGCTTGTGCGCGGCCAGCCGGATCGCTTCGCGGGCGAGCGGCTCGGACACACCGGCCAGCTCGAACATCACGCGACCGGGCTTGACGACGGCGACCCAGCCTTCGGGCGAGCCCTTGCCGGAGCCCATGCGGGTCTCGGCCGGCTTCTTCGTGATCGGCTTGTCGGGGAAGACGTTGATCCACACCTTCCCGCCACGCTTGATCTTGCGGGTCATCGCGATACGGGCAGCCTCGATCTGGCGGTTCGTCAGCCAGCCGCTCTCCAGCGACTTCAGGCCGTACTCGCCGAACTGGACGTGGAGCTGCCCGCGCGAGTTGCCGCGCCGCCGGCCACGGTGCTGCTTGCGGTGCTTGACGCGCTTGGGAGAGAGCATCTAGCGACCCCCTCCGCCGCGCGGACCTCGTCCGCCGCCGCCACCACCGGGACCACCGGGACCGCGACCGCCGCCGGGGCCGCCCGGACCGCGACCGCCACCGGGACCGCCGCCGCGTCCGCCACGGCCGCCGCCCGGGCCGCCCGGGCCACGTCCGCCGCCGCGACCGCCCGGGCCTCCGGGCCCGCGGCCGTTGCCGCCGCGACCGCGTCCGCGGCCGTCACGGCCGTCGCGGCCGTCGCGGCCGTCGCTCGGGGGAGGCGGCGCCGTCATGTCGGTGAGGTCGGCGCCCGTGTAGCCCTCGGGCATGATCTCGCCCTTGTTGACCCAGCACTTCACGCCGATGCGGCCGAACGTGGTGCGGGCCTCGTAGAAGCCGTAGTCGATGTCGGCGCGCATCGTGTGCAGCGGCACGCGCCCGTCGGAATACGATTCGACGCGCGCCATCTCGGCACCGCCGAGACGGCCGGCGACCTGGACCTTCACGCCCTTGGCGCCGGAGCGCATCGCGCTCGTGAGCGCGCGCTTCATGGCGCGGCGGAAGGCGACGCGGTTCTGCAGCTGCTCGGCGATCGACTGGGCGACGAGCTTCGCGTCGAGCTCGGGGCGCTTGATCTCGAGGATGTTGACCTTGATCTGCTTTTTGGTCATGCGGTGCAGATCGCGGCGCAGCGCGTCGACTTCGGTCCCGGACTTGCCGATCACGATCCCCGGGCGAGCCGTGTGGATGTTGACCTCGAGTTCGTTCGAGTCCTTGCGGATCGTGATGTCAGACAGGCCGGCGTGCGCGAGCTTGTTGGTGATGTGCTCGCGGACCTTGACGTCCTCGGCGAGGTAGTCGGCGAAGCTGCGCTCGTTGAACCAGTTCGACTTCCAGTCGTGGATGTAGCCCACGCGCATTGCCTCTGGATGAACCTTCTGTCCCATGCCTAGCCTTCTCTCCTGCCGGACCCGTTCTCGGGGGCGGCTGTCAACGTGATCGTCAGGTGGCTCGTACGCTTGCGGATCGGCGTCGCCCGCCCCATCGCGCGCGGGCGGAAGCGCTTGATCGTCGGTCCTTCGTCGGCGTAGGCCTCACGGACGATCAGATCGTCCTGGAGCAGTTCGTGGTTGCTCTCCGCGTTGGCCACGGCCGACTCGAGCAGCTTGCTCCAGTCCCGCGCCACCTCACGAGGGGTGAAAGCGAGGATAGCGCGGGCCTCCGCAACGGACTTGCCGCGCAGGTGCCCGCAGACCATCCGGGCCTTGCGCGCAGAGGTGCGCACGTAGCGGGCGTGCGCGCTGACGGCACGCCGGCGCGCCGGTTTGGCACCGCCCGCTTTGCCGCGCGGGGCAGCTTTGGGCGCGGGCTCTTTGGCCGGTTTCGCTTTCGCCGCCTCTTTCGCCTCGGTTGCGTCACCGGGAGCGGCGACCTCGGGCTCGGCAGCTTTTTTGCGGCGGCGCTGTTTCTCGGGCGCGTTCTCGCCTTCCTTCGGCTCCTCTGCCTTGGCCTTTTTCGCCGCGGCTTTTTTGCCGGCAGCTTTCGCTTTCGGCTCGTCGCCGGAGCCGGCTTTCGCCGCAGCGGGTTTTTTCGCCGCGGCTTTTTTCGCGGCTGGTTTGTTCCCTGTGCCCCCTTGTGGGGTATCCGCCTTGGGCTCCTCGTCGGGCGCCACGTCCTTCTCCTCCTCGGCGCTCATCGGACCCTTCCGGAGCCGGCGTGGCCGCGGAACACGCGCGTCGGCGCGAACTCACCGAGCTTGTGGCCGACCATCGCCTCGCTGATGTAGACGGGGATGTGTTTCTTGCCGTCGTGCACGGCGATCGTGTGCCCGACCATCTCGGGGAAGATCGTCGACGCGCGCGACCACGTGCGGATCATTTTTTTGTTGTTCTCCGCGTTGAGGGCTTCGATGCGGCTCATCAGCCGCTCTTCGACCCACGGGCCCTTCTTGCTCGAGCGGCTCATCTACTTCTTCCCTTTCCGCGCCTGCGGCCGCGGACGATGTAGCGGTCGGACGTCTTGTTCTTCCTGCGCGTGCGGTAGCCGAGCGTCGGCACGCCCCAAGGGGTGACCGGGTGGCGGCCCGGCGTGGTGGAACCCTCGCCGCCGCCGTGCGGGTGGTCGACAGGGTTCATCGCCGTGCCGCGCGTCTGCGGGCGCACGCCCATGTGGCGCTTGCGGCCGGCCTTGCCGACCTTCACGTTCTGGTGGTCGGCGTTGCCGATCACGCCGACGGTCGCGCGGCACTCCGCGCGGACCATCCGCATCTCGCCCGAGGGCAGGCGCAGCGTCGCCATGTCGCCGTCGCGCGCCATCAGCTGCGCGGAGGCGCCGGCGGAGCGCGCCATCTGGCCGCCGCGGCCCGGCTGCAGCTCGATGTTGTGCACGACCGTGCCGACCGGCATCCGCGCCAGCTCCAGGCAGTTGCCGACCGTGATTTCGGCGCCCTCGCCCGAGGACACGGTCATGCCGACCGTGAGCCGGGCCGGCGCGAGGATGTAGCGCTTCTCGCCGTCGGCGTAGTGCAGCAGCGCGATGTAGGAGGAACGGTTGGGGTCGTACTCGATCGCGGCGACTTTCGCCGGGATGCCGTCCTTGCGGCGCTTGAAGTCGATGCGCCGGTAGGCGCGCTTGGCGCCGCCGCCGCGGTGGCGGGCGGTCTTGCGCCCGTAGGAGTTGCGCCCGCCGCTCTTCTTCAGGCCTTCGACGAGCGTCTTCTCGGGCTTGGACTTCGTCGACCTCCGCGAAATCGGCGTAGGAGACGAAGCGCCGGCCGGGGCTCGTGGGCTTGGGCTTGCGGATCGGCATCTTCTAACCCTCCAGTCCCGCGAGGCCTTGGAACACGGGGATCGACTCGCCGGCGCGCACCTGCACGATCGCCTTCTTCCAGCGGCGCGTGCGGCCGCTTGGTGTTGCCACGGCGCTTGGGCTTGGACTTCATGGTGATCGTCCGCACCTCGACGACGTGGACGTCGAAGAGCGCCTCGACGGCCTGGCGGATCTCGGTCTTGTGTGCGTCGGCGTGGACGCGGAAGGTGTAGCGGTCGGCCGCCGAGAGCACGTAGCTCTTCTCGGAGACGACCGGGCGGATGATCACCTGGGTGTGCTCCATCAGGACGCTCCTGCCTCGTGCGGCGAGCGCGGCTTCGCGCTGCGCGCGGTCAGCGCCTCGAGCGCCTGCTCGGAGACCAGCAGCGACGCGGCGCCGACGATGTCGGTGACACCGACCCCGTCGGCCTCGGCGACGGCGACACGGGCGATGTTGCGGAACGACAGCGCCGCGGCCGACTCCTCGGGGCCGAGCACCACGAGCGTCGGGCGGGGCTGGTTCCAGTCGTCGAGCAGGTCGAAGGCCTGGCTGGTCTTGGGAGCCTCGAAGGAGCCTGCGTCGAGGACAGCCAGCGAGCCGCGCCCGGCGTGCAGCGAGAGCGCGCTGCGCAGGGCCGCGCGCTGCTCCTTGCGGTTGACCTTGAAGGTGTAGGAACGCGGCTGGGGGCCGAACACGACCCCGCCGCCGGTCCAGACCGGCGAGCGGCTCGAGCCGGCGCGCGCGCGGCCGGTGCCCTTCTGGCGCCACGGCTTGGCGCCACCGCCGGAGACCTCTGCGCGGGTTTTCGTCGCCGCCGTGCCACGCCGGCGCGCGGCCTGCTCGGCGCGCACGCTCTGGTGCACGAGCGGGCCGGAGAAGCGGCTGCCGAACGCGGCCTCGTCGAGCTTCGCCTTGCGGCTGGCGCCGCCGCTCGCGCTCAGGATCGGCACGTCAGCCATCGGTGCGCACCTCCACGATGCCGCCGCGCGGGCCGGGGACCGAGCCGCGCACGAGCATCAGGTTCTCCTTTGCGTCCACCTGGACGACCTCGAGACCCTTCTGCGTGGCGCGCTTGTTGCCCATCTGGCCGGGGCCGCGGATGCCTTTGAAGACGCGCGAGGGCGTCGCCGAGGCGCCGATCGATCCCGGCGCACGGACGTTGTGCGAGCCGTGGGACTTGGGGCCGCTGGCGAAGTTGTGGCGCTTGATCGTGCCCTGGAAGCCCTTGCCCTTGGAGACCCCGGCGATCTTCACGCGCGCGCCGGCCTCGAAGGCGTCGACGGTCACGGTCTCGCCGAGCGTGAGCTCGCCGACCTCGCCGCGGAACTCGACGAGCGTGCGCAGCGGCGGGGCGTCGGCCTTCGCGAGGTGGCCGAGCTCGGCTTTGGAGAGGTGCTTCTCCTTGCTCGCGCCGTAGGCGAGCTGCACGGCCTCGTAGCCGTCGCGCTCAACCGTGCGGATCGCGGTGACCGGGCACGGGCCGGCCTCGAGCACCGTCACGCGCGCGACGCTGCCGTCCTCCTGGAAGACCTGGGTCATACCGAGCTTCTTGGCGAGGATCGCGGGCATTTGGTCGGCGGGCAGCTCGCGGGGCTCAGGTGGCGAGACGGATCTCGATGTCGACGCCGGCCGGGAGGTGGTCCAGGCGCTGGAGCGAGTCGACCGTCTTCGGGGTGGGCTGGTGGATGTCGATCAGACGCTTGTGCGTGCGGATCTCGAAGTGCTCGCGCGAGTCCTTGTCCTTGAAGGGCGAGCGGATCACGCAGTAGACGTTCTTCTCGGTGGGCAGCGGAACGGGACCGGAGACGCTCGCGCCGGTGCGCGTCGCCGTCTCGACGATCTCCTTCGCGGCCGACTCGATGGCCGACGTGTCGTAGGCCTTGAGGCGGATGCGGATCTTGTTCTGGTTGGCGGCTGCCATGTGGGTCTCTGTCTCTGGTGTCTTTCTGCGTTCGTTCTGTCTGGTGCGCCTGCGGCTCACGGCGCGGGACCCCGCGTCGCGGGCCCCTGCGGCGCAGAAAGAGCGGATTCCCCTGGGGAACCCGCCCCTTCCCGCCGCGCCTTCGGCGCGGGGCCTGAATTTCGTCGTATCGGACTGCAAATGCGGCCTCCGGCGTCGTGCCGGAGGCGCGCTGGTGCTACTCGATGATCTCGCTGACCACGCCCGAGCCAACCGTGCGGCCACCCTCTCGGATGGCGAAGCGCAGGCCCTGATCCATGGCGATCGGCTGAATCAGTTCGATCTCCATCTGGACGTTGTCTCCGGGCATGACCATCTCGACGCCGTCGGGGAGCTTGGCGACCCCGGTGACGTCGGTCGTGCGGAAATAGAACTGAGGCCGGTAGCCCGTGAAGAACGGAGTGTGACGGCCACCCTCCTCCTTCTTGAGCACGTAGACCTCGGCCTTGTACTTGGTGTGCGGCGTGATCGAGCCGGGCTTGCAGAGCACCTGGCCGCGCTCGATCTCCTCACGCTTGGTCCCTCGCAGCAGGCAGCCGACGTTGTCGCCGGCCTGGCCCTGGTCGAGGATCTTGCGGAACATCTCGACGCCGGTGACGACGGTCTGCTCCGAGTCTTTGATGCCGACGATTTCGATCGTGTCGCCGGTGTTGACCACACCCTGCTCGACGCGGCCGGTCGCGACCGTGCCGCGGCCGGTGATCGAGAAGACGTCCTCGACCGGCATCAGGAACGGCTTGTCGAGCTCGCGTCGGCTGCGGGATGTAGGAGTCCAGGGCGGCGGCCAGCTCGAGGATCTTCTGCTTGTAGGCGTCGTCGCCTTCGAGCGCCTTCAGCGCCGAGCCCGTGATGAACGGGATGTCGTCGCCCGGGAAGTCGTACTCGGAGAGCAGCTCGCGGACCTCGACCTCGACGAGTTCGAGGAGCTCGTCGTCGTCGACCATGTCGGCCTTGTTGAGGAACACGACGATGTAGGGGACGCCGACCTGGCGGGCGAGCAGGATGTGCTCGCGCGTCTGCGGCATCGGGCCGTCGGCCGCCGAGACGACCAGGATCGCGCCGTCCATCTGCGCCGCGCCGGTGATCATGTTCTTCACGTAGTCGGCGTGACCGGGGCAGTCGACGTGCGCGTAGTGGCGGTTCTCGGTCTGGTACTCGACGTGAGAGGTCGCGATCGTGATCCCGCGTTCCTTCTCCTCGGGCGCGTTGTCGATCTCCTCGAAGCTCCTGGCTTCGGCGCCGCCGTGCTCGGCCAGCACGGTCGTGATGGCAGCGGTCAGCGTCGTCTTGCCGTGGTCGATGTGACCGATGGTCCCGACGTTGACGTGCGGCTTATCGCGCTCGAATTTCTCCTTCGCCACTTTCTGTTCGCTCCTAACTCGTCTTGTAGGTCCGCCGCTCGATGAGGGCGAACCGGGGAAATCTATCTAACTGCGTGATTCCTTGACTGCTGCTGTGAGGCCCGAGGCTTCTAAGCGGGCACCGGTTCGCCGGTGCGCGGCTTCGACGACCTTCTCGGCGATGTTCGGCGGGACCTCTTCGTAGTTCTCGAACTGCATCGTGTAGTTGGCGCGGCCCTGCGTGTTCGAGCGCAGGTCGGTCGCGTATCCGAACATCTCGCTGAGCGGGACCCTGGCGGTCACCGCCAAGGCGTTGCCGCGGCGCTCCTGGCCCTCGACACGCCCGCGACGGCGCGAGAGGTCGCCGATGACCTCGCCGAGGAAGTCCTCGGGGGTGACGACCTCGACCGCGAAGATCGGCTCGAGCAGCACCGGCTTGGCCCGTTTCGCCGCCTCCTTGAAAGCGTAGGAACCGGCAACTTTGAAGGCGATCTCCGAGGAGTCCACGTCGTGGTACTTGCCGTCCACGAGCGTGACCTTCATGTCGACCATCGGGTAGCCGGCCTTGACGCCGTTCTCGAGCGCATCTTCGATGCCCTTCTTGACCGCGGGGATGTATTCCGAGGGGATCGCGCCGCCCTTGATCTTGTTGACGAACTCGAAGCCCTCGCCCGGGGCGGGCTCGAGGTCGATGAAGACCACGCCGAACTGGCCCGAGCCGCCGGTCTGGCGGACGAACTTGCCTTCGACCTTCTCGACCGTTGCCGCGGATCGTCTCGCGGTAGGAGACCTGCGGGCGCCCGACGTTGGCCTCGACGCCGAACTCGCGCTTCATGCGGTCGACGAGGACCTCCAGGTGAAGCTCGCCCATCCCGGAGATCTCGGTCTGGCCCGTCTCCTCGTTGGTGCGGACCTGGAACGTGGGGTCCTCTTCGGCCAGGCGCCCGAGCGCAACCGACATCTTCTCCTGGTCGACCTTCGTCTTGGGCTCGACGGCGACCTTGATGACGGGCTCGGGGAAGATGATGTTCTCGAGGTGGATCGGCGCGTCGACGGCGGCGAGCGTGTCGCCGGTGATGACCTGCTTGATGCCGACGGCGGCGGCGATGTCGCCCGCGTAGACCTCCCCGACCTCCTCGCGATCGTTGGCGTGCATCATCAGGATGCGCCCCACCCGCTCGGTGCGGCCGGTGCTGACGTTCAGCACGCGCCCGCCGGCCTCGAGTTTGCCGGAGTAGACGCGGAAGTAGGTGAGCTTGCCGACGTAGGGGTCGGCGGCGATCTTGAAGGCGAGCGCCGCGAACGGCTCGGAGTCCTCGGCCTTGCGGACGACCTCGCGCTCCTGCTCCTCGCCCTTGATCAGTTCGGTTCCGACGACCGGCGGCACGTCGAGCGGCGAGGGCAGGTAGTCGATCACGGCGTCGAGCAGCGGCTGCACACCCTTGTTCTTGAACGATGAGCCGCACAGGACCGGGAGTCAGCTTGGTCGAGAGCGTCGCGTGGCGGATCGCCTTCTTCAGCGCCTCCTCGGAGACCTCGGCTTCCTCGAGGATCAGCTCGAGCAGCTCGTCGTCGTAGTGGGAGACCTCCTCGAGCAGGTGCTCGCGCGCCGCTGCGGCGGCGTCGGCGAGGTCGGCCGGGATCTCGGTCTCTTCCTGTTCCTTGCCGAGATCGTCCTTGTAGACGATCGCTTTCATCTTCACGAGGTCGATGACGCCGAGGAAGTCGGCCTCAGCGCCGATCGGCAGCTGGATCGGCACCGGGTGCGCGCCGAGGCGATCGATCATCGTGCGCACGCCCATCTCGAAGTCGGCGCCGGTGCGGTCCATCTTGTTGATGTAGGCGATGCGCGGGACGTGGTACTTGTCGGCCTGGCGCCAGACCGTCTCGGACTGCGGCTCGACGCCCGCGACCGAGTCGAACAGCGCGATCGCGCCGTCGAGCACGCGCAGCGAGCGCTCGACCTCGACCGTGAAGTCGACGTGGCCGGGCGTGTCGATGATGTTGATGCGGTGGTCGTTCCACTGCGCGGTGGTGGCAGCCGAGGTGATCGTGATGCCGCGCTCCTGCTCCTGTTCCATCCAGTCCATGACGGCCGCGCCCTCGTGCACCTCGCCGATCTTGTAGGTGCGGCCGGTGTAGTAGAGGATGCGCTCGGTCGTCGTCGTCTTACCGGCGTCGATGTGCGCCATGATCCCGATGTTGCGGGTCTTGTCGAGAGAGAACTTTCTTGGCATCGGTCGGGATCCGGTTTCGGTTTGGGGGAGGGTGGCGGGCGAAAAAAATGGGCCCCTCGGGCCCACGCGCGCTGCTGGTCGTGTCGGACCGGTTCGCGTCGTTATCTGCTCGAGGTCTCCATCTTCGATCACGGTCCACGAGCGGATCACTCGCAAGCGATGTCCCCGCCCGTGGCGCCTCGGCGACTATAGCAGAGGAGTTCGCCCTTCCAAACGGCCTTCCTGCCCGCCACGCCGGGTGATTTCGGCCTCTCAGCGGCTCGGCTCTGAGGAGGCTCGCCGGGCTCCTCGGAGAAGACCGCGCCGAGACGTTCCATGACCTTCGTGGCGGCCCGCATCTCGCGCGGGGAGACGTCCGCCAGAGCCCGTTCCCAGCGGTCGCGCCACGCCGCGCGCTTGGCTTCGACGCGCGCGCGGCCGAGCGGCGTGAGCCGCGCCATCACGACCCGGCGGTCGCTGTCCGAGCGGGTGCGCTCGACGTGGCCCGACTCGGCCAGGCCGTCGAGCATCTGCGTGACGGTGGCGGGCGAGATGCGCGCCGCGAGCGCGAGCTCCCCGGCCGAGAGCTCGCCGCGCTCGTCGAGCTCGATCATCAGCTCGAACTGCGCGTGGCTGATCTCGGCGCCGACGAGGTGCGTGTCGCGCCCGCGCATGCGGCTGACCGCCCGGAACAGGTGGCGGAACGCGACGCCGAGCGCGTTCAGCTCGGGTGAGATGTCCGCGCCCGTCGCGGCGCCGGTCTTGCTTTCGACTGTCTTCGGTGAGGTGTCCGGCGCCGCCATCGCTAGAGCCCGACCTCCATGGCGCTCTCGTGGCGCAGCAGCGACTCCTCGTCGTGGTCGGACGCGATCGCCTCGGTGTCCGACGGGCGCTCGGCTTTCAGCAGCATCAGGCACGGGATCAGCGAGAGCAGGGCGATCCCGAAGGCCCACCAGTAGGTGTGGGCGAAGGCGTCGGCGAGCCCGGCGTCCGTGTGCACGCCCACCGACGCGCGCTGGAGCACGACCGCCAGCACCGCGACGCCGATCGCGCTGCCGAGGCGCATCACGACGTTGATCTGCGGGGTCGCGTCGGAGAGCTGCTCCGGTTTCATGGACGCGAAGGCTGCGGTCATCGCCGGCATGAAGCCCAGGCCGATGCTGATCCCGCGGACGAACAGCACGGCGGAGATCGCCCAGTAGGAGGTGTGCGCGCCGATGAACGCGAGCGGGATCGTGCTCAGTGCCAGCAGCGACACGCCGCAGATCGCGACCCGCCCGCCGCCGTAGCGCTCGGTCAGCCGCCCTGCGATCGGCATCATGATCAGCGCGCCGATCCCCTGCGGCCCGTTCAGCAGGCCCGTGTCGATCACGCTCAGGTGGCGGACGGTCTGGTAGTAGAGGGGGACGAGGATCATCGCCCCGAACAGCGCGGCGCCGAGGCCGAAGGTCGTGAACGAGGCGCCCGCGAAGACCTTGTTCTTGTAGAGGCGGACGTCGAGCAGCGGACGCGGGATGCGCAGCGCGTGCAGGCAGAAGGCGACGCCCAGCACGATGCCGACGACGAGCGGCGCGAGCACTTCGACCGAGCCGAAGGGCGCGCCGGAGCCGAGTTCGGAGATGCCGAAGATCGTCAGCGCGGCGCTCGCGGGGAGCAGCGCCAGGCCCAGCCGGTCTAGCGGGCCGGCCTCGCCAGAGTCGGTGTCGGGCAGCATCCGCCAGCCGAGGTAGATGGCGAGCGCTCCGATCGGCACGTTCACGAAGAAGATCCAGGACCAGTGGAGGTTCTGGAGGATCAGCCCGCCGACGACAGGCCCGAGGATCGGGGCGAGCATCGCTGGCATCGAGACGACGCCCATCACGCGGCCCATGCGCTGCGGGCCCGCGACCTGGGCCATGATCAGCTGGGCGAGCGGCATGATCATGCCGCCGCCGATGCCCTGCAGCACGCGGAACACGACCAGCGCGATCAGCGTGTTCGAGAGCCCACAGGCGATCGAGCCGAGCGTGAACAGCGCCAGCGAGACGAGGTAGACGCGCTTGGCGCCGAAGCGGCGGGCCATCCAGCCGCTGATCGGCATCACCGCGGCGAGCGCCAGCAGGTAGCCGGTCACGACCCACTGCACTTCGGAGATCGAGCTGTGGAGGTCCTTCGAGAGGGTGTCGAGCGCGACGTTGACGATCGTCGTGTCGAGGATCGACATGATCATCCCGAGGATCACGACGCCCGAGATCACCCAGACGTGGCGCTCGATCTTCACGGGCTCCGGCTTGGCTACGGTGACGGAAGACATTCGGTACCGAAATGTTAGGTACCTAACGAATCTCCTTCAAGCCCCCTGGACGGGTGTGTGACCCGTCTCACAGATCCGCCGCGGCGGGGGCGCTGCGACTAGCCGTAGACGCGGCGGCGCCGCGGCAGCACCAGCGCCAGCACGATCGCGATCGGGCCCACGAACAGGCCCGCGACCGTCCAGACGTTGAAGCTCCGCCCCTTGCGCGCAGCCGCGTAGCCGGCGACCGCCGCCTGCGCAGTCCAGAGCGCGAGCACGGCGAAAAGCCCCAGCGTGTGCATCAACAAAGCGATCCCCCCTTGCCCTCCATGGCACGCCGAAGAGTACCGGATCGCGGCGCGATCGTCTCCCCTTTTTCGCCCCGGCCGGGTTGCCCCTCCGCCGGCGCGCCGCAACGGACCGCGCGCGGCACCTCCCCCTCAAAAAGAAAAACCCGCCGCAAGCGGCGGGCTCGGCGGGCGCGCTCCGCGAACGTCTACCAGCGGTAGTGAGCGAACGCCTTGTTCGCCTGGGCCATGCGGTAGATGTCGTCCTTGCGCTTGTACGCGCCGCCCTGCTGGGAGACCGCGTCGAGCAGCTCGTTGGCGAGGCGCTGGGCCATCGTCTTCTCGCGGCGCTGGCGGGCGAACTCGACGAGCCAGCGGACGGCCAGCGTGCGCGCGCGGCGAGCGGGGACCTCCACCGGCACCTGGTAGGTGGCGCCGCCGACGCGGCGGGAACGCACCTCGAGCGTCGGGGTCAGCGTGCGGATCGACGCCTCCAGGGTCTCCAGCGGCTCTTTGTCGCTGCGCTCGCCGATCAGCGCCAGCGCGTCGTAGACGATCCGCTCGGCGGTCGACTTCTTGCCGTCGAGCATCACCTTGTTGATGACCTGCTGGACGAGCTTCGACCGGTGGATCGAGTCGGGCTCGACGGGGCGGATCTGGGCGGCTGCGCGGCGGGGCATCTAGAGGCGGTCGGCGGGCGGTTCTATTTCTTCTTCACGCCGTACTGCGAGCGCGACTTCTTGCGGTCGCTCACGCCGGCGGCGTCGAGCGTCCCGCGCACGACCTTGTAGCGAACGCCCGGGAGATCCTTGACGCGACCGCCGCGGACGAGCACCACGGAGTGCTCCTGCAGGTTGTGCCCCTCGCCCGGGATGTATGCCGTGACCTCCATCGACCCGGAGATGCGCACACGCGCGACCTTGCGCAGCGCGGAGTTCGGCTTCTTCGGGGTCGTCGTGTACACGCGCGTGCACACGCCCCGGCGCTGCGGGGCGGCCACCTTCTTCTTGCGGCCTTTGCCGGACTTCAGTCCCGGGGTGGCGAGCTTCTTCTTCGGGGCCACGCGGCCCTTGCGCACGAGTTGCGAGGTGGTCGGCATTCGGCGCAGGATGCTAGCAGCCCGAGGCCGCCCGGCAGGGCACGTCCATCGACTGTCTCAGGCCGCTGCTGCGGCAGGCGCCACGCCCGCGGCGCGGACCGGTGCCGGCATCATCGCCGAGGCGACGATCACGAGGACGAACGCAAGCGCCTGGAGGGTCACGCCCGTCGCGCTGCCGGCCATCGGGTCGCCGAAGACGATGATCCCGCCGGCGATGCCGGCGATGTTGGCGGCCGTGCCGGTGACGGCGATGACGGGAACCGCCTCGCCGTCCTGAAGGCCTTTGGCGGAGGCGTAGAAGGCGACGATCGAGGCGGCGATCGCGACCGCGAGCCAGGGGCTCGTGACGAGGCCCATCACGCCGTGCGCGCCGGTGATGCCGGTGAGCGCCTTGATCGAGGTGTCGGAGACGCCGAACAGGATGCCGGACGCCGCGCCGAGCATCACGCCGTGGTGCTCGACCGGGCCGCCCATCCTCGGGCCCATGATCAGCAGGCCGCCGATGAAGAAGAGGCCGGCCTCGAACGAGATCATGCCGACGTTGGAGAAGTGGGAGTGGGCGCCGTGCATGACGGGCAGCGTCACACCGAGCAGGACGAGCCCGGCGGCGGTCAGGAACAGCCCGAGCCACTGGCGCTTGCCGACTTCGAAGCCGAACAGGCGATCGGCCATCACGGCGATGAACACGACGCCGGCCGCGAGCGCGACCTGGACGACGGACATCGGCGCGAGCGAGAGCGCCGCGACGTGCAGGCCCCAGCTCGCCGTCGCGGTGAGCATGCCCAGGCAGAACCACTTCGAGGAGTACAGGCCGATCGCCGAGCGGATCGGGTGGAGGACTTCCACCTTGGGCACGGCGTTGGCGCCCTTGTACTTGTAGAAGAAGCCTAGGTTCGCCACGAAGGCGCAGGCGAGGGCTAGAAAGATTCCGAGGTCCAAGGTCATAGGGGGAAGGTCGACAGCGGTGGCCTGCATCGACTACGGGGAGCCACTGCTTTACTCCGCCTCGACGGGGGTAGGCGGATCGACCGCACTGGCAAGATACCCGTCGGAACCTCTGTGCAAGCTAAAGGCCTCCCGAGAAGTCCTAAAGACCCTGCAACGGTGCGGTATTCGAGCGATCCCTCCAACAGCGCCCCCAGCGGCGGCGCGGCGGCCGGAGCGCCGCTGCTGATGGTGGACATCGACGGGGTGATCTCGCTGTTCGCGGGCTCCGCGGAGGCCTCGGAGCGCGCCGTCGAGGGCAGCTTCCACTCGATCGAGGGCATACCGCACTTCCTTTCGGCCACGGCGGCCGCTCACCTGCTCGCGCTGGCGGGGGATTTCGAGCTCGTCTGGGCCAGCGGGTGGGAAGAGCGCGCCGGCGATCACCTGCCGTACCTGCTCGGTCTCCCCTCCGGGATGCCCTTCCTGCGCTTCGAGAAGGCTGTCGGGCGCTCGAACGCGCACTGGAAGCTGGACGCCATCGAACGCTATGCCGGCGAGCGGCCGCTGGCGTGGGTCGACGACGCGCTGGACGAGGAGTGCCGCTCGTGGGCGCACCGGCGCGCCGCGCCCACGCTGCTCGTCCAGACCGACCCGCGCCGCGGGCTGACCGACGCCGAGGCGGCGGTGCTCACGGGGTGGGCGCGGGGGCTGGCGGCGGCGTAGCCGGGGCAACGGGGCCGACCTTGACCGCCGCGGAGACCGCCGCCCCGCCGCCGGGTCCCCCCGCGTGGAGAGCCCGCACCCACACCGGCTTGGCGGCTCCGACCGCGAAGCTCGCCGGAGTGACCCAGGCCCCCGTCGCGTCCGTCACTCCTTCCGCCACGGGCGTGTCCGTGACTTCGAGCCCGCGCCGCGCGACCGTCCGTGTCTGCAGCTGGACGCTCGCCCCGGCCAGGGGCGCGCCGCCGAGCGTGACCAGCGTGACGGCGAGCTGCGGGGGCTGGGACGGCGCGAGCGCTGCAACGAGCGCGAGCGTCGCCCTGACGGGGTCCCCCGCGAGGCCCGCCACGCTCGCGCGGATCGCCGGAAGCTGGCCGTAGAGCGCATCGCCCGGGCAGTCGGTGCTGTCGGCGTCGCGATGCCCCGAGACGCGCCGCAGCGAGACGCGCGCGTTGGCCGGGTATTTGCTGTAGGAGGCGCCCGCGGGGTTCACGCGCACCGTCACCCGCCCGCTCGGCGGCGTGCCGTGCAGCGCGAGCTTCCACGCGAGCAGCCGCTGCACCGCTGCCTGCGCGGCTGTCGAGATCTGGGTGCCGGAGTAGGAGCCGAGCACGGCGACCCCGCTCGAGACGAGGTTGTAGCCGCCCGCCTGGGCGCCCACGACGGGTTCGTCGATGCCGCCCGCCCGGGCCTCCCAGATGCGCCCGAAGCGGTCGACGAGGAAGTTGTAGCCGATGTCGTTCCAGCCGTTGAATTCGCGGTGGAAGAGGAAGATCGCGCGCAGCATCGCGGGCACCTGAGGAGCCGAGTAGCCGTTCGGGTTCTCGGTGTGATGGACGAAAGCGAGGTCCACAGCCCCGTAGATCGGGGCCACGCGGGGCGGCGGGATGCCTTTGGCCCAGGCGGCGCGGGCGATGATCGGCGGCTGCCCGGGGCCGGCCGCCAGCACGGGCTGGGCCAGGGGCAGAGCCGCCGCGTGGGCCGCCTCGCTCCCCTGCTCGGCGCCGAGCACGAGCTGCAGGCGCGCTCCGGCGAGCGGTGCGGGGCTGCGCAGCTGAGCGAGCCTTGCCCCGCCCACCCACAGCGGGTCGCCCGTCTGCCTCCTCGCCGGGGGAGCGTCGGGACCGTGGCCGTGCGCCCCCGCCGCAGTCCATGGCCCCCAGGCGTTCGCGGCCGTCCTGACCCGGAGCTCCGGGCGGGCTCCGCGCCCCCCCTGCCACGCCAGGCCTGCCATGGCGACGCCGGCGGGGAGGGCCACGGCCCGCGTGCCGTGGAGCGTTCCCAGCTCGATCGTCCGCAGAGAGGCGCCGGCCCACGGCACCGCAAGGGCGCCGGCGGGCCGCAGGGCCGCGCCCGCAAGGGCGCCGGCACCGGCGCGCAGCAGCGATCGGCGCGTCATGTCGGGGACGGCCACGATCCCCGGAACACCCGCCGGCCGCCGCGGTCGCGCCGGCGCCGGTGAGATCCTCCTCACGCGGGCGGCCCGCGCAGCGCGTCGGGGCTGCAATTCCGAGGCGCACCGCTCCGGCGGCGGGGGCGCGCCGGCGTGATGCGCCCGGCGAGGTGCGAGTATGCCCGCTCGCCGCGCATGTTCGTCGCGACGACCCTCCTCTACCCCCTCGCGCTCGCCGTCCTCTGCATCGGAGCCGGCCTGCTCGCCGACCGGCTCGGCGGCGTCGGCCTGCGCCCGGCGCTGATCGCGCCGCTGGGGGCGGCGGCGCTGATCGCGCTCTCGCAGCTGGCCACGTCCTTCTCGTGGTCGGCGCCGGCGACGCCGTGGCTGCTCGCGGCGCTTGCCGCGGCCGGCCTCTTCGCCGGCCGCGGACGACTCGGCGAGCTCGGCGCGGCGCTCGCAGCCGAGCCCCTGCCGCTCGTCGTCTCGGTGATCGCGTATGTGCTCGCGCTCGCACCGGTGCTGCTGAGCGGGCGGCCCGGGTTCTCCTCCGGCGCCCTGTCGGACGCCGCCGTGCACCTGATCGGCGCCGACTACCTGATCCACCACGGACAGGTCTTCGGGGGCCTTGATCTCGCCAACTCCTACGGCGGCTTCCTGAAGGGCTACTACGGGATGGGCTACCCGTCGGGCGCCGACACGATCTTCGGCGGCAGCGGGCTGCTGCTGGGCCTGCCGCTGATCTGGGCCTTCCAGCCGTTCAACGCGTTCGTGGTCGCGCTCGGCTGCGGGCCGGCATGGGTGCTCGCGCGGCGGCTCGCGCTGGGGCGGGCGATGGCCGCTGCGGCCGCGCTCACCGCGGTGGTGCCCGCCCTCGTCTACGGATACGCGCTGGAGAGCTCGGTGAAGGAGCTGACCGCGATGTCGCTGCTGCTCGCATGCGGCTGCCTCGTCTCGAAGCCCTCGAGCTGGCTCGGGCGCGGCGCGCGCGGGGCCGTGCCGCTCGCGCTGCTCTTCGCGGCGGGACTGTCGGTGCTCGGTCCGGCCTTCGGGGCGTGGGCGATCGCGTGCTCTGCGGCAGTGATCGCGGTGATCGTCCTCGAGGAGGGCCGCGCGGGGCTGCGCGCTCTGGTGCCGGTGGTCGCGCTCGGCGCGCTGGTGATACTGGTCGCGGCGCTGCCCACCTGGCGGCACCTCGGCGGCGCGGTGCAGGTCGCCAACGAAATCGCCTCGACATCGAACCCGGGCAACCTGTCCTCGCCGCTGCACTCCTCACAGGTGCTCGGCGTGTGGCTGAACGGCAGCTTCAAAGTCGACCCGCCGGGGACGGCCGGGTGGCTGACCGACGCGCTCTGCGCGCTCATCGCCGCGTTCGCGGTCGCGGGCGTCGGCGCGTGTCTGCGCCGGCGCGCGCGCGGGGTCGGCCTGTGGATCGCGGCGATGCTCCTCACCTGGCTCGTCGTCAGCCAGGCGGTCACGACCTGGGCGGGCGCGAAGGCGCTCGTGCTGAGCGCCCCGGCGGTGATGCTGCTGGCCTGGGCCGGCGTCGGGCTGTTGGCCGGGCTCGCGCCGCGAGCGCTGGCGCTCGGCGCGGCGGCGGTGGCGGCGTTCGCGATCCTCGGGGGGGTCCTGATCTCCGATGAGCTGCAGTACAACTCTGTCGACCTCGCCACGACCGCACGCTACGACGAACTCGGTGAAATCGATCGCGCGTTCGCCGGGCGCGGGCCGGCGCTGCTGACCGACTTCGACGAATACGCGCTCTACTCGCTGCGCGATCTCGACCCCGGGAGCCCGAACTTCCTCTACCCCTCCCCCGCGCTGGCCTCGGCGGCCGGCGGCTATGGCCGTCCGTTCGCGCTCGCGTCGATCTCCCCGCAGGCGCTCGCTTCCTACCCGCTGATCGTGACGCGCCGCGACCCGCAGGCGCCGCGGCCGCCCGCCGCCTACACGCTCGCGCGGGCGGGCCGCTACTACCTCGTTTGGAGACGCAGGCCGGGCGCGCCGGAGCGCGTCGCTGTCGCGCTCGCCCGCGCGGATCGGCCGGTCTCCTGCCCCGCCGTCGCGGCCGTGGCGCGTGCTGCCGGTCCCGGCGGCTCGCTGGCCGCGGCGCTCGCCCCGCACGTCGTCGCCGTGCCGCTCGCCGGCGCTCGGCGCCCCGCGGCCTGGGGGCGCGCGCGCGAACGCCTCGTGATGAAACGAGCCGGCGTCATGCGGGCGCGCTTCTCGGTGCCGAGCGGCGGCGAATGGGAGGTCTGGCTCCGCGGACGGCTGATGCCCTCGATCGGGGTGAGCATCGACGGGCACCCGCTGGGGTCGGTGTCGGGGCAGGTGAGCGGCAACTCGCTGATCACCTCACCCGCCCCGCCGCTGCCGGTCCGGCTTGCGGCCGGCGGGCACACGATCGAAGTGCGCCGCCCGTCGCCCGCGCTGACGCCCGGCGGCCGCGGGTCGGCCGTACTCACGGGGTTGTTCCTCACGCCCGCGGGCGTGCCGCCGTCCGGGCGGCTCGTGCGAGCGCAGGCGCGGGCATGGCGCTCGCTGTGCGCGGCGGGCCCGCTGCAGTGGGTCGAAGGATTCCGCCGGGCCCGTTAACGACCGCCGCCCGCGCAGGGCGGGCGACGGGTCCAATCGATCTGCGGGCGAGCGCTACTTGCCCTCGTTCGAGTCCTCGGCGGGGAGCTCGAGCTCGGCCAGCTCCTCGGCGAAGCCGGGGTCGGTGCCACCGGCCCCGATCTTCTCCAGCGAGGCGAGGTCCGCGTCGAACTCCTGGCCGTAGCCGCCGCCGAGCGAGTCGCCGTCGGTGAGGCCGAGCTCGGCCGCGATCTCGTCCTGGTCGAGCAGGCCGACGTCGTCGATCGCCCGCGGCAGCGGCTCGGAGGGTTCGATCTCGATCCGGCGGTAGCGCTTGAGCCCGGTCGCGGCCGGGATCAGCTTGCCGATGATCACGTTCTCCTTGAGCCCGTTGAGGCGGTCGATCTTGCCTTCGAGCGCGGCGTCGGTGAGCACCTTGGTCGTCTCCTGGAAGGAGGCCGCCGACAGGAACGAGTCCGTGTTCAGCGAGGCCTTGGTGATGCCGAGGATGATGTCCTCGAACTGCGCGGACTCGCCGCCCTTGTCGATGACCGCGTCGTTCGCCTTCGCGAACTCGAAGCGGTCGACGAACTGGCCCGGCAGGTAGTCGGTGTCGCCCTTCTGGTCGACCCGGACCTTTTTCAGCATCTGCCGGACGATCAGCTCGATGTGCTTGTCGTTGATGTCCACGCCCTGGGACTTGTAGACCTCCTGCACCTCCTTGACGAGGTACTGCTCGGTCTCGGTGCGGCCGCGGATCGCCAGCAGCTCGTGCGGGTACACCGACCCCTCGTTGAGCTGCTTGCCGGCGCTGATCTTCTCGCCGTCGGCGACGAACAGGCGCGTCCGGCGCGGGAACGCGTGTTTGTGCTCCTCGCCGGCCTCGTCGGTGATCGTCACGGTCAGCGCCTTGTCGGTCTCCTCGATCGACACGGTGCCGTCCTGCTCGGCGATCTTGGCCAGCCCCTTCGGCCGGCGGGCCTCGAAGAGCTCGACCACGCGCGGCAGACCGTGCGTGATGTCCGCGCCGGCGACGCCGCCGGTGTGGAACGTCCGCATCGTCAGCTGGGTGCCGGGCTCGCCGATCGACTGGGCGGCGACGATCCCGACCGCGTCGCCGATCTGCGCGAGCGCGCCGGTCGCCATCGCGCGTGCCGTAGCAGGCCTGGCAGACCCCGCTCGGGGCCTCGCACTTGAGCACGGAGCGCACCGGCACCTTCACCTCGGTGCCCTTCTCGTGCTCCTCGGCGAAGGCGCTGACGATGTCCGCCAGCTGCTCGCGGCCGATTTCGGTGCCCTGCTCGGCCAGCATGCGGTGCCGCTTGGTCTCGATCGGAAGCGCCGCGAACCGGCCGACCAGCCCGTCGTTGGGCTCGCCGTCGGCCTTGAACACGTCCATCTCGATGTACTCCTCGGTGCCGCAGTCGGCCTCGCGGATGATCACGTCCTGCGCGACGTCGACCAGACGCCTCGTGAGGTAGCCGGAGTCGGCGGTGCGCAGAGCGGTGTCGGCGAGACCCTTTCGCGCCCCGTGGGTGGAGATGAAGTACTCGAGCACCGACAGGCCCTCCATGAAGTTGGCCTTGATCGGGCGCTCGATGATTTCGCCCTTCGGGTTGGCCATGAGGCCACGCATACCGGCGAGCTGGCGGATCTGCTTGAACGATCCGCGGGCGCCCGGAGTCGGCCATCATGTAGATCGGGTTGAGTTTGTCGAAGTTCTCGATCATCGCGTCGGCGACCTCGTCCGTGGCCGCGTTCCACTGCTCGACAACCGCCTCGTGGCGCTCCTCCTGGGTGATCAGGCCGTCCTCGTACTGGCCGGTGATGTCCGCCACCAGCGCCTCGAACTTCTCGAGGATGTCCTGCTTCTCGGGCGGCACGACGACGTCGTTCTTGGAGATCGTGATCCCCGCCTGGGTCGCGTACTTGAAGCCCAGGTCCTTGAACGCGTCCAGCACCAGCGAGATCGTCGTCGCGCCGTAGCTCTGCACGAGCAGGTCGATCAGGCGCGTGGTGTCACGCTTCTTCATCGACTGGTTGACGAACGTGTACTTCGACGGGTCGAAGTCGTCGCCCAGCGCCTCGGCGAGCGCCCGCTCGATGCGGTCGTTGTAGATGATCCGCCCGATCGTCGTCAGCACGTGGCCGCCCTCGCGCCCGTAGGGACGGAACTCGGCGACGTCGTGCAGCTTCACGACGCCCGCCTCGTATGACAGTTCGGCCTCCTGCGCCGTGCGGAACACGTGCGGTCGCGGGTCGTGGGTCGCGCGGTCGATCTTCGCCAGCTCCTCCGCCTCCGGACCGTAGGTGAGGTAGTAGGCGCCGAGGATCATGTCCTGCGTCGGCGTCGCCAGCGGCGCGCCGTGCGCGGGGGACAGGATGTTGTTCGACGACAGCATCAGGATCCGCGCCTCGGCCTGCGCCTCGGCAGACAGCGGCAGGTGGACAGCCATCTGGTCGCCGTCGAAGTCGGCGTTGAAGGCGTGGCACACCAGCGGGTGAACCTGGATCGCCTTGCCCTCGACGAGCAGCGGCTCGAACGCCTGGATGCCCAGACGGTGCAGCGTCGGCGCGCGGTTGAGCAGCACCGGGTGCTCGTGGATGACCTCCTCGAGCACGTCCCAGACCTCGGCGATCATCGAGTCGACCATCTTCTTGGCCGCCTTGATGTTCTGCGCGGACTTGCGCTCGACCAGCCGCGCCATGATGAACGGCTTGAAGAGCTCCAGCGCCATGATCTTCGGCAGACCGCACTGGTGCAGCTTCAGGTACGGCCCGGCGACGATCACCGAGCGGCCCGAGTAGTCCACGCGCTTGCCGAGCAGGTTCTGGCGGAAGCGCCCCTGCTTGCCCTTGAGCATGTCCGAGAGGCTCTTCAGCGGCCGGTTGCCCGGGCCCGTGACGGGCCGGCCGCGGCGGCCGTTGTCGAACAGCGCGTCGACGGCCTCCTGCAGCATGCGCTTCTCGTTGTTGACGATGATCTCGGGCGCGCCGAGGTCGAGCAGCCGCTTGAGGCGGTTGTTGCGGTTGATCACGCGGCGGTACAGGTCGTTGAGGTCGGAGGTCGCGAAGCGGCCACCGTCGAGCTGCACCATCGGGCGCAGCTCCGGCGGGATCACCGGCACCGCGTCGAGCACCATCATGTCCGGTTTGTTGCCGGACTGGATGAAGGCCGAGACGACCTTCAGCCGCTTGACGGCGCGGGCCTGCTTCTGGCCTTTGCCCGTCTTGACCTGGTCCTCGAGCTCGATCCTTTCGGCCTCGAGGTCGACCTGCTGGAGCAGGTCGCGGATCGCTTCCGCGCCCATGCCGCCACGGAAGTACTCGCCGAAGCCGTAGGGCGAGCCGAAGCGCTCCTTGAGCTCACGGAACGTGGACTCGTCGTGCTCGATCTGCTTGGGCTCCATCGTCTTGAAGAGCTCCCAGACCTGACGCATCCGCTCGGCCGCGTCCTCGATGTACGCTTCCGTGTCGGTGATGTCGGCCTCGAAGGCCTTCGTCAGCTCCTTGACCTGCTTCTCGCGCTCCTCGTCGGAGATCTTCGACAGGTTGATGTCGAGCGAGTCGGCCCACAGGTGGTCTTCGTCGTTGAAGTTCGTCTGTTTGCCGTTCTGCAGGTACTTCTCGCGGCGCGCGAGCGACTCGCGCAGCTCCAGCACGCGCTCCTCGCGCTCGCCGGCGTAGCTGTCGAGGACCTTGTTGACCTCCTTCTCGAGCGAGTCGAGGTCCTTGGCGCGAGCCTCGTCGTCGACCCACGTCACGATCGAGGCGGCGAAGTAGAGGACCTTCTCGAGTTCCTTCGGCGCCATGTCGAGCAGGTAGCCGATGCGGCTCGGCACGCCCTTGAAGAACCAGATGTGGCTGACGGGGGCGGCCAGGTCGACGTGGCCCATGCGCTCGCGGCGGACCTTCGAGCGGGTCACCTCGACGCCGCAGCGCTCGCAGACGATGCCCTTGTAGCGGACGCGCTTGTACTTGCCGCAGTAGCACTCCCAGTCCTTGGTGGGACCGAAGATGCGCTCGCAGAAGAGGCCGTCCTTCTCCGGCTTCAGCGTGCGGTAGTTGATGGTCTCCGGCTTGGTGACCTCGCCCGAGCTCCAGCTGCGGATCTGCTTGGAGGACGCGAGGGAGATCTCGATTGCGTCGAAGTTGTTGATGTCAATCATTTGTGGCCCTTCTTGCCGGGATGAAATCAATGTTTTGGTGCCGGGGGTGTGACTGGGGGTTAGGACTTGTCCGTAAGGGGGCGGAGCCCCTTAGGCCCGGCTGCTTCTTTGGCTCAGGGCGCGCTGCCGGGTGGCGCCCGTGAGCCGGTTGCTACTCGGGTGCCTCCTCGCTGACGAGGCTGTCCAGGTCGACCTCCTCGGTCGCCGCCGACCTCGTCGACGTCGGGTACGGCGTCGCCGTCCTCGTCGGACTCGCCGGAGGCGTCGGTGTTGTCCTCGCCCTCGAGCTCCTCGTCGCTGGACTCGGTGGCCGCGGCCCTGACGCCCGAGAGGTCGATGCCGAGCTCCTCGGCGGCCCTCAGCAGGTCGTCGTCCTCGTCGCGCATCTCGGCGCGCTGGCCCTCCTCGGAGACGACGTTGACGTCGAGCGCCAGCGACTGCATCTCCTTCAGGAGCACCTTGAAGGACTCGGGGATCGACGGCTCGGCGATGTTCTCGCCCTTGACGATCGCCTCGTAGGCCTTCACGCGGCCGACCGTGTCGTCGGACTTGATGGTCAGCATCTCCTGCAGGGTGTAGGCGGCGCCGAACGCCTCCAGCGCCCAGACCTCCATCTCGCCGAAGCGCTGGCCGCCGAACTGCGCCTTGCCGCCCAGCGGCTGCTGGGTGACGAGCGAGTACGGGCCGGTCGAGCGGGCGTGGATCTTGTCGTCGACCAGGTGCAGCAGCTTCAGGATGTACATGTAGCCGACCGTCACCTGTTCCTCGAAGGGCTCGCCGGTGCGGCCGTTGAAGAGCGTCATCTTGCCCGACGCCTGCTCGCCGACTCGCGCGGACTTGTCGATGTCCATGCGGATGCGCCCGGTGTGGGCGTCCTGCCACTTGACGAGCGCGTTGTCGACGTCTTCGACGGTCGCGCCGTCGAAGACGGGCGTCGAGACGTAGACGCGGCGCTTGCCGTCGGCGGCGTCGGCCTCCTTGTAGGCCTCGGTGCCGTCGTCGTACCAGCCCTGCGCGGCCGCCCAGCCGAGGTGGGTCTCGAGGATCTGCCCGACGTTCATGCGCGAGGGCACGCCCAGCGGGTTGAGGATCACGTCGACCGGCGTGCCGTCCTCGAGGAACGGCATGTCCTGCTGGTCGACGATCTTCGAGATCACACCCTTGTTGCCGTGACGGCCCGCGAGCTTGTCGCCCTCGGAGATCTTGCGCTTCTTGGCGACGAACACGCGCACGAGGTCGTTGACCCCCGGCGGCAGGTCGTCGCCGGCGTCGCGGCTGAAGGTCATGACGTCGATCACGACGCCGCCCTCGCCGTGCGGCACCTTCAGCGAGGTGTCGCGGACCTCGCGCGCCTTCTCCTTGAAGATCGCGCGGATCAGCTTCTCCTCGGCCGTCAGCTCGGTCTCGCCCTTCGGCGTGACCTTGCCGACCAGCAGGTCGCCGGAGATGACCTCGGCGCCGACGCGGACGATGCCGCGGTCGTCGAGGTTGCGCAGCGACTCCTCCGAGCGGTTGGGGATGTCGCGGGTGATCTCCTCCTCGCCGAGCTTCGTCGTGCGGGCGTCGATCTCGTACTCCTCGATGTGGATCGAGGTGAGCTCGTCGTCCTGCACGAGGCGCTTGGAGAGGATGATCGCGTCCTCGAAGTTGTAGCCCTCCCAGGACATGAAGGCGACCATCAGGTTCTTGCCGAGCGCCATCTCGCCCTTGTCGGTCGAGGAGCCGTCGGCCAGCACGTCGCCGGCCTTGACTTTCTGGCCGGTCGCGACCAGCGGCTTCTGGTGGATCAGCGTGCCCTGGTTCGAGCGCATGAACTTCTGCAGCTCGTACTCGTCCTTCTTGCCGTCGGAGCCCGCGACCACGATGCCGTCGGCGTCGATGTAGTCGACGCGTGCCGGCCGACCTCGCGAGCAGCACGTCGCCGGTGTCGAGCGCCGCGCGGCGCTCCATGCCGGTGCCGACCAGCGGCGCGTCGGACTTCAGCAGCGGCACCGCCTGGCGCTGCATGTTCGAGCCCATCAGCGCGCGGTTCGCGTCGTCGTGCTCGAGGAACGGGATCATCGCCGTCGCCACCGACCAGATCTGCTCGGGCGAGACGTCGATCAGGTCGACGTCTTTCGGCCCGACGGTCACGTACTGGCCGGCCTGCGTGCGGCAGAGGATCTCTGAGCCCTTGAGCTTGCCGGTCTTCGGCGTCGACGGGCGTGTTCGCCTGCGCGATCAGCTGCTCCTCTTCCTGGGTCGCGTCGAGGCGGACGACCTCCTCGGTGACGACGCCGTCCTTGACGACCCGGTAGGGCGTCGTGACGAAGCCGTACTCGGAGACCTCCGCGAACGAGGACAGCGAGCCGATCAGGCCGATGTTCGGACCCTCGGGCGTCTCGATCGGGCACATGCGGCCGTAGTGGGTCGGGTGCACGTCGCGGACCTCGATCGGAGCGCGCTCGCGCGTCAGCCCGCCCGCGCCGAGCGCCGACAGGCGGCGGCGGTGCGTGAGCCCGGCGAGCGAGTTCGTCTGGTCCATGAACTGCGAGAGCTGCGAGGAGCCGAAGAACTCCTTCAGCGCGGCCACGACGGGGCGGATGTTGATGATCGTCTGCGGCGTGATCGTGTCGGCGTCCTCGGTCGTGAGGCGCTCGCGCACGACGCGCTCCATGCGGTACAGGCCGATCCGGAAGGCCTCCTGGATCAGCTCGCCGACGGTGCGCAGGCGGCGGTTGCCGAAGTGCTCGTACTCGTCGAGGTGCTCGGCCACGGGCTCGCGCGGCATGCTGATCGCCTCGGCCGCGTAGTCCTTGATCTCGGTCTCCGGTTCCTCGGGCAGCCCGAGGCGCTTGGGCAGCTCGACCAGCTCGCGCACCAGCGCGAGGATGTCGTCGTGCGTCAGCGTGCGGGTGTCGATGTCGATGTCGAGCCCGAGCCGCGAGTTGAGCTTGTAGCGCCCGACGCGCGTGAGGTCGTAGCGCTTGGGGTCGAAGAAGAGCTGGTTGAGCAGCGCCTTCGCGTTGTCGACGCTGGGCGGCTCGCCCGGCCGCTGCTTCTTGAACAGCTCGATCAGCGCGCCCTCTTCGCTGCGTGTCGCCTCCGTGTCGGAGTCGATCGTGTTGCGGATGTAGAGCGAGTTGTCGAAGAGCTTCAGGATCTCCTCGTCGCTCGCGTAGCCCATCGCGCGCAGCAGCACCGTGACCGGCAGCTTGCGCTTGCGGTCGATGCGGACGAAGACCTTGCCCTTCTTGTCGATCTCGAGCTCCAGCCAGGAGCCGCGAGCCGGCATCAGGTTCGCGATGAAGACCTGCTTCTCGCGGTCCTTCGGCTCCATCAGGTAGGCGCCCGGCGAGCGCACGAGCTGGGTCACGACGACGCGCTCGGTGCCGTTGATCACGAACGTGCCGCGCTCGGTCATCCACGGGAAGTCGCCCATGAAGACGGACTGCTCGCGGATCTCGCCGGTCTCGCGGTTGATGAAGGCGACCGTGACGGTGAGCGGGCGCGCGTAGGTCAGGTCCTTCTCGCGGCACTGCTCGAGCGAGGCGACGGGCTCGTCGAAGGTGAACTCGCCGAACTGGACGGCGAGGTTGCCTGTGTAGTCCTCGATCGGCGAGATGTCGTCGATCGTCTCGCGGAGCCCGCCCTTCTGCGGGTCCGTCAGCCACTCGAAGGAGCGGCGCTGTATGTCGATCAGGTTGGGGACATCAACGGTCTTGTTCAGACGCGCGAAGCTACGGCGCGTCCGGAGAGCATCTGCAGCAGCCAAGAAATGACTCCTTCGGAGGGCGAAACACGGACGAGGAGGGCGCCGGGGGCGCGACCAGCAAAGATAGCACAGGCAAGCGGCGCCCTGAAGGGCCGCCGGTGCTCACGGACCCCGCCCTTGACGCTCGCGTATGTGGCGCGAGGTGCTTGCCAGGCGGCTGCGACTATCGACCAGCGCCGGCGCATCTTACCGGAAAGTGGGCGGTCGGGGGCGGGAAATTGGGCCCTGCAAGGACCATTTCCTGACCGACCCCCGGCGCCGGCGACGGCGGGCCGCCTCGCTAGCTTGCTAGCATCGGAACCGTGGCAGGCACCAAGCCGAAACCCACGACCCCGGCCGCGAGACCGGCAAGCAGCAGTTCAACGTCTACCTCCCGCCGGCGCTGATCCGCCGTGCCAAGCACGCAGCGATCGACCAGGGAGGCTCGCTGTCGAAGCTGGTGGAGGCAGGCGCTCGACAGCCCACCTGGACGCCCTCGAGGGGAAGGCACCGATGAGGGTCCGGCCGGTTCACTTCGTCCCCGATGTCGAGGCGGCGAGTGCGCTTCTACGAAGCGCTCGGTCTGGAAGTTCGGACGCGGGCACGAACCGGCGGCTGGATCGAGCTCCAGGCCGAGGGCGGCGAACTCGGGCTGCACGACGCAGCGAGCGCCGCCGACGGCGAGGGCCGCGCCGGCGTGCTGCTCAGCTTCGTCGCGGAGGAGCCTCTCGAGGCGGTCGCGCTGCGGTTGTGCGACGCGGGCTTCGCGGCGGAGGGCGAGCCGGTCGATCAGGAGTGGGGCAGGTCGCTGTTCGTGCGCGCGCCGGATGGGACGCTTGGTGCAGATCGACGAACAGGAACCGGAGCTGTACACGTGATCGCGGCTCCGGCGACGACGACGAAGGAGGATCCGAGATGGCAACCGTCAGCGTCCGTTACATCGTCGACGACGTCGACGCGGCGCTCGCGTTCTATCGCGAGCGGCTCGGCTTCGAGGAGGTGATGCACCCGGCGCCGACGTTCGCGATGGTCACGCGCGGGGATCTTCGCCTGGCGCTCAGCGCGCCGAGCGGCGAGGGCGGCGGCGGTCAGGCGATGCCCGACGGAACCGTGCCGGCGCCCGGCGGGTGGAACAGGCTGATGCTCGAAGTCGAGGACATCGAGCAGGCCGTCGCGATCCTGCGCGACGCGGGCACCCGGTTCCGCAACGACATCGTCACCGGCTTCGGCGGCAAACAGATCCTCATCGAGGACCCGCCGGGCAACCCGATCGAGCTGTTCCAGCCGATCCTGGAGGAGGCGAGGCTGTCTTCCTCCGGCGGGCCGCCCGCCGGCGGCAGCTAGCCCCCGCCGGTCCACCGCACCCGCGGCATCGGCTCCTCGCGGCCGGCACGCTCGCGTTCAGCCCGCGCCCTGGCCGCTCACGCCGAGCTCCTGCGCGCTCGCCGCCAGCGCCTCGATCACCTGCCCGATCAGCTCGTCCAGCTCGACGCCGAGCTCCTCGGCGCCACGGACGACGTCCTCGCGGCTCACGGCCGCCGCGAAGCTCGGCTGCTTGAGCTTCTTCTTGACCGACTTGGGGGTCATGCCGATCAGGCCTTCCGGCCGGACATAGGCGCATGCGAGGACGAAGCCCGAGAGCTCGTCGACCGCCGCCAGCGCGCGCTCCATCTCGGAGTCCCGCGAGACCCCCATGTAGTCGGCGTGCGAGGCGACGCCGCGGATCAGCTCGGGCGGGTAGCCGCGGCGCTCGAGCTCGGCCATCGCGTAGCGCGGATGGCCGGTCTCGAGATCGGGGTGGCGCTCGTAGTCGAGGTCGTGCAGCAGTCCAGTCAGCCCCCACAGCTCCTCGTCGGCGCCGCGCCGGCGCGCCTGGTCGCGCATCGCCGCCTCGACCGCGAGGCAGTGGCGGCGCAGCGGCTCGGAGCTGACCCACTCGTTCAGGAGGGCGAGGGCTTCCTCGCGGGAGGGGAGGGTCGTCTCGGTCTCGGCGGACACCGGCCCCCGACGATACCTGCCCCCGAAGGCCTCGCGCCGCGCGCGGTCCGGCTAGTAGATCAGCGAGTTCAGCGCCGTCGCCGAGATCATCGTGTTGCCCGAGCTGATCTGTACGGGGATCGATGACGATTCGCTGTTTCCGGTGCCGAGCGAGAAGCGGTAGCCGGCGCCCCAGGTGAACACTTCGCCGGTTGCGGTCAGCCCGATCGCGTTCTCGCCTGAGGCGACCACTTTGGCGAAGTGAAGGCCCGTGGCCACCGGTGTTCTTTTCGGGCGCCGGCGGCGGTCGCCGATCTGGCCGTGACCATCGGTGCCCCAGCCGTAGACCTGGCCGGCGACGAGCGCGAGGTCGAAACCCGAGTCATCGCCTTCGCCGATGGCGTCGCCGCCGCAGGAGATCTCGCTCGCCGGCCCCGGCAGCACGACCTGCGTGGGCGCAAAGACGCTCCCGGGGGACGCGCCGGTTCCGCCTTGGCCCATGCGGTTGTCGCCCCACGTGAAGACCGCGCCCGATTCGGTGCGCGCGGCGGACGTCAGCACGCCGGCGGTGATTTCCACGACATGGGAAAGACCGGGCACGGGCAACGGCGTCGAGGTTTCACTCACACCGGCACCGACGCCGAGCTGACCGTTGCTGTTCGTGCCGCACGCGTCGAGCGTCCCGTCGGACAGCAGGATCAGCACGTGGTTCTGCGCGCCTTGAACGGCGACCGCGTTCGATATCCCGGCGACGCGCTTGGGCACGAGCTGGCGTTTCTTCGTCGTGCCCAGGCACAGCGAGCCGGATTCGTTCATCCCCCATGCCCAGAGATGGCCTGAAGCGTCGATCGCGTAGCTGTCGTCGCGGGCCTCACCGATCGAGACGATCTTCGTCCCCGCCGGAAAGCTGGGCTGGACGGGGACGGTTGCGTCGGTCGTCAGCCCGTCCCCGAGCGCGCCGTATTCGCCGTTGCCCCACACCCAGACCCGCCCGCTCGTGTCGAGCGCGAGGCTCGATGCATTCGAGGCGTCGATCTGCGAGATGGCCCCGATCCCTTCGACCGGTTCCGGCGTCGGCTGGGGGTACTGCGTACCGCCGAAGTAGGAGCCGAAGCGCTCAACCTGCTGGGCGGCCGCGGACCCCGCGCCCGCGAGCGCGCAAACAACACCCACCGCGGCACCGCGCCGCAGCCGTCTCAAAATGCCCCTCTGCATTCAGCAGGGACCCTACATGACGGCCGCGGCGACCGGTGATCGCGGTGTTACTTGACCTCGACCTTCGCCCCTGCCTCCTCGAGTTCGGTCTTCAGCTTGTCGGCCTCCTCTTTTTCGATGCCCTCCTTGACCGGCTTGGGGGCCTCGTCGACGAGCGCCTTGGCCTCTTTCAGGCCGAGGCCGGTCGCCGCGCGGACGACCTTGATGACCTGGATCTTCTTGTCGCCCGCCTCGGCGAGGATCACGTCGACCGTGCCGCTTTCTTCCTCGTCAGCCGCGTCGGCGCCACCGCCGCCCGCGGCCGCGGGCGCGGCCGCGGCGACGGCCGTCGCCGAGACGCCGAACTCCTCCTCGAGCGCTTTGATGCGCTCGGCGAGCTCGAGCACCGAGATGCCCTTCAGCTCCTCGATCCAATCCTGTGTGCTGGTTGCCATGGTGTGTCAGTCCTCCTTGGTGGGATTCGTCTCGGCGTCCTCGGCCTCCGCCGCGACGTCCGTCTGTTTGTCGTCGTCCTGTGCCGGCTCCTCAGCGGCGGGCTCAGCTGCGCCCTCCTCCGCGGCGGGTGCCTCAGCCTCCGCGGGTGCCTCTGCCTCGGCCTCCGCGGACGCGTCTGCCTCAGCAGGTGCCTCAGCCTCCGCGGGTGCCTCTGCCTCGGCCTCCGCGGACGCGTCTGCCTCAGCCTCCGCCTCAGCCGGAGCGGCCTCGACAGCGGGAGCCTCGCCGGCGGGGATCTCGCCGGACTCCTTCTTCTGCTGCACCTGCCCGAGCGCGACCGCGACGCCGCTCAGCAGCGCGTTCAGCGAGCGGACCAGGCCGCCGACGGGCGAGGCCACGATGCCGACGAGCTGGCCGTAGAGCACGTCGCGAGAGGGCAGGCGGGAGAGCGCGCGGATCTGCTCGACCTCGAGCTCCTCGCCGCCCATCATGCCGCCCTTGAACGGCAGCAGCTGTGTGGCTCTGGCGTAGTCGGCGACCGCTTTGGCGGCCGCTGCCACGTCGCCCCGCACGAAGGTCAGCGCGGTCGGACCGGTCAGATACGGCTTCAGCAGATCGGCTCCGACCTGGTCGGCCGCACGTTCGGTCAGTGAGTTCTTGACCACCGTGAAGCTTGCGTCGGCTTCGCGCAGCTTGCCGCGCAGCTCGGCGATCTGTTCGACGGTGATGCCTCTGTAGTCGACGGCGAAGACCGCCTCCGACTGATCGATGCTCTCGGCGATCTCAGCGATCGCCACTGCCTTCTGATCTCGGTTCATCTATCTCGTCGCTCTCGTTGTGCTCTGCCCGGGGTGCGGGAAGCCGAGAGAGCGCGAGCACTACCGCGATCTACTCGCTCCAGCCTGCCTCGGTCTTCTCCGCCGGTGAAAGGGGCGGCGGTGCCGGGGGTCTCGGGCGGTGCGTTTGCGCTGCCAGTCTACCGAGACTGCGCGGGATGCGCCTCACGCCGGGCCGCCGGGATCGGCTGCGCGGTCGGCTCAGGCGGCGACGGTCGCCGCCGAGGTCTCCTCGGCGATGTCGCGTGTGCGGCTCGGGTCGACTTTCACGCCCGGGCCCATCGTCGAGGTCAGCGTGATCGAGTGCAGATAGCGGCCTTTGGCGGCTGAGGGCTTCGCGCGCACCAGCTCTTCGATCACCGCGGCGTAGTTCTCCAGCAGCTTGCGGTCGTCGAAGCTCGCCTTGCCGATCACCAGGTGCACGATCGCCGTGCGGTCCGTGCGGTACTCGACCTTCCCGGACTTCGACTCTTCGACGGCTTTGGCGACGTCCATCGTGACGGTGCCGACTTTCGGGTTCGGCATCTTGCCGGAGGGACCGAGGATGCGACCGAGCTGCCCGACGACGTTCATCAGGTCGGGGGTCGCGATCGCGACGTCGAACTCGTCGAAGCCGTCCTGGATGCGCTTGGCGAGGTCCTGGGCCCCGACCACGTCGGCGCCGGCCTCTTCGGCCTCTTTGACCTTGTCGCCCTGCGCGAAGACGACGACGGTCACGTCTTTGCCGAGTCCGTTCGGCAGCGCGATCGTGCCGCGCAGCTGCTCGTCGGCGTGGCGAACGTTGAGGCCGGTGCGCACGTGCAGCTCGACGGACTCGTCGAACTTCGCGCTCGCAAGGCTTTTCACCAGCGCGACCGCCTCGGCGGGGTCGTACTCGCGCTCGCGGTCCACCTTCGCGACGCCGTCGCGGAAGCGGCGGCCGTGATGAGTCGTCATGCCTCCACCTCTACGCCCATCGAGCGGGCGGTGCCCGCGATGATCTTCGCTGCCTGGTCGACGTCGTGCGCGTTCAGGTCCTGGAGCTTGCGCTCGGCGATGTCGCGCAGCTGCGCCTGGCTCAGCGTCCCCACCTTCGTGCGGTTGGGCTCGCCCGAGCCCTTGCCGATCTTGAGCGCCTGGCGGATCAGCACCGCGGCAGGCGGGGTCTTGGTGATGAACGTGAAGGAGCGGTCCTCATAGACCGTGATGACGACCGGGATCACCGTGCCCGTTTCGCTCTGGGTCTGCGCGTTGAACGCCTTGCAGAACTCCATGATGTTGATGCCGTGCTGGCCGAGGGCAGGACCGACCGGCGGGGCGGGGCTCGCCTGCCCGGCGTTCGCCTGCAGCTTGATCGTTGTCAGAACCTTCTTGGCCATAGCTAGAGCTTTTTCACCTGGTCGAAGCCGACTTCCACGGGCGTCTCCCGCCCGAAGATAGATACCAGCACCTTGAGCCTCGCGGCGTCCTCGTTGATCTCCGAGATCTCGCCGGAGAAGTCCGAGAGCGGCCCGGACACCACCTTGACAGACTCGCCGATCGAGAACTGCGCGCGCGTGCGCGTCGCCGTCGCGACCTCCTTGTGGAGGAGGCGGTCGACCTCGACCTGCGTCAGCGGCACGGGCTCCTGCGAGGCGCCGACGAAGCCGGTCACGCCGGGCGTGCCCTTGACCACGCCCCAGGAGTCCTCGTTCAGCTCCATGTTGACGAGCACGTAGCCGGGCATCGTCCGCTTCTCCTTGAGCACCTTCTGGTTGTTCTCCATCTCGGTGACCGACTCGGTCGGAACGACGACTGAGCGCACGGCGCGCTGCTGTCCGAGCGAGATGACGCGGTGCTCGAGGTTGTGCTTGACCTTGTTCTCGTGACCGGAATAGGTGTTGACGACGTACCAGCGAAACATTCAGAGGCTCCTGAGGGGTGTTGCGAAGGGGGCGTTGATGGTCAGACGCGAGGCGGGGCTCATCGCGTCAGAGGATGAATTCGACGAATTCCTTGGCGACGTAGTCGGCCAGGCCGAGGTAGGCGCCGGCGATTGCGACGAAGCCGAGCACGACCGCCGTGGCCTGGGCGACCGCACGGCGGTCGGGCCACTGGACGCGCTGCAGCTCGGCCCAGCTTGCGCGCAGGAAACCGATGACGCGGTTGCCGCCGCGCAGCGGCGCACCCGACGCACGCTCGGGGCTGACGCCTGCGCCGTCGCCGTTGCTGCCTCCGGCGCCGGCGGGCGCGTGCTCCAGTTCCTGCAGCTCGTCCCCGCTGATGTCGCCCTCGGCAGCGGCCTCCTCCTCGATTTCCCGCTCGGAGAGGTGCTTCGGGTCAGCCTCGACGTCGACGTCGCCCTCGGGCGTCGCGGGGACGCCGCCGGCGCCGCGCACGAGCGCGGCGTCGAACTCGTCGACCTCGGCGGAGGCGTGGTCGAGCGAGCCGGGCAGGTCGGCGCGCACCGGCTGGCTCGGCGTCGGGGCTTTGCCACGGCCGGAGCCGGCGGTGCCGCGCTGGCGGCGCTGCTTCGCACGTTTGCGATCACGGGCCACTGAAGCGCTCCCGCGCTACCGGGTCTCCCGGTGACTGGTGTGCTTGCGGCACCAGCGGCAGTACTTGCGCAGCGTCACCCGGTCGGGGTTGTTGCGCTTGCTCTTGTTGGTCTGGTAGTTGCGTCGCTTGCAGTCCTCGCAGGCGAGGGTGATAGCGATTCGAACGTCTCCGCGGGCCATGATCGGAAAACCCTTGAGTAGTGGTTGCAGCGGCCCTGGGCGAAGAAAAACCCCGCCCAGGCGCGAGGTATAAGGCAGTCTAGCGTGCTTGCCGCGGCGCCGCACCAACCGGGTCGAGACGATCTGCGGCGCGTGCTGCGAGGCGTCACGCTAGGTTCGCAACGGTGTCCGCGCGGCCCCGCCGCCCCCCGCCACGCGATCGCCGCCGACGCCTTCGCCGCCGGCGCGCACGAGCGCTCCTGCTCGCGGTGCTGGCGCTCGCGCTCGCCGTGGTGCTGGCGATCGTGCTCGCCGGGACAGGTGGCAGCGCGACCCCGCACAGAGCGCACGCTGCGAGGGCCCCGCGCCCGGCGGCGGCCCCGGCCGCGACGAGCGGGGCGGCGACAGCCGGGTACCCGGAGAGCCGCGAGGTTCGGCGGCTGATCGCCCTGGGCAAGCCCGTCTACTGCGCGCCCGACCGCGGCAAAGAGGTTGCGCTGACATTCGACGACGGTCCCGGGCCGTACACGAAGCTGACGCTCGACAAGCTCGCCAAGCACCACGTCGCAGCGACGTTCTTCATCGTCGGGCGCAACATCGCGCTGGCGCCCTCGCTGCTGTCCCGCGAGCGCCGCGCGGGCGCCGTCGGCGACCACACCTGGACGCATCCGGACCTGCCCATGCTGCCTCGCCACGCACAGGAATCGCAGATCGCACGCACGCAGGACGCGGTCGCCGCCGCGAGCGGCGGGCCCGTCTTCCTGTTCCGACCCCCCTACGGCGCACACGACGCGACGACGGATCAGATCGCGCGATCGCGCGGCCTCCTGGAGATCCTCTGGAACGTCGACAGCCGCGACTCGCTCGGCGCCTCCTACGCGCAGATCGAACGTACGGTCCTCGCCGGGCTGCGGCCGGGCTCGATCGTCCTCATGCACGAGAACCACGGACAGACGGTGCGCGCGATGCTGGCGATCTTCGCGGCGCTGCGGCGCCGCCACCTTCGCGCCGTCAGCGTCCCGCAGCTGTTGACCGACGACCCACCGAGACCGGCGCAGGTGCGCGCCGCGGGCGGCGACTGCGGGCTGCGCCCGGGCGCGCCGCTGAGCGGCGGCTGACCTCGTCCGCCCGGGCGGGACTCCTCAATGCAGCGTCATCGTCGCGAGGATCACGCCGGGGAGGCCGGCGCCCGGCCCTAGTGTTTGTCGAGGACTTTGTCGACGAGGCCGTACTCGAGCGCCTGAGCAGCCGTGAAGAAGCGGTCGCGCTCCATGTCGGAACGGACCTGCTCCTCGGACAGCCCGGTGTGCTCGGCGTAGATCTGGTCGATGCGCCGGCGGACGTTGAGGATCTCGCGCGCGTGGATCTCGATGTCGGTCGACTGGCCTTCGAAGCCGGCCGAGGGCTGATGGATCAGGATGCGCGAGTTCGGCAGCGCGGCGCGCTTGCCTTTGGCGCCGGCGGCCAGCAGCAGCGAACCCATCGACATCGCCACCCCCACGCACATCGTCGCCACGTCGGGTTTGATGAAGCGCATCGTGTCGTAGATCGCCAGACCCGAGTAGATGCTGCCCCCGGGCGAGTTGATGTAGATCGAGATGTCCTTGTCGGGATCGTCGCTCTCGAGGTGCAGGAGCTGGGCGACCACGAGGTTGGCGACCTGGTCGTCGATCGGCGTCCCGAGGAAGATGATGCGCTCGTTCAGCAGCCGCGAGTAGATGTCGAACTCGCGTTCCCCGCGCGCCGTGCGCTCGATGACCATCGGGATCAGTGGCATGGAGGACCACCCTAGCGTCCGGCGCAGGCCGACCCCGAGCGAGGAGGCCCACCCACGCGAGCCTCGCCGGCGGACGAATGTCCGAGTTCACGGCGCAACCGTCGCCGGGTAGCCGGGTTGGGGACGAAACACCCGGACGGAGGATCACGGATGACACCGCACCGACACCTGAGGCCTGCCGCGCTCGCAGCGACGATCTGCGCGGCGCTCGCGTTGGCGGGCGGCGCCGCCGCGATGACCAGCCACGCCGGCTGGCCGCCCGACGAACACCTCGTGATGGACAAGGGCCCGGCCGGGCGCGCCCACGTGCTGAAGGGAGTCCCGGGCAAGCACAACTACCTGCTCGGCGGCTACGGCGAAGACACGATCGAAGGCGGCAACGCCGGCGACGTGATCTGGGGCGACTACCACCCCACCGGCGAGAAGCGCCAGACCGCTGTGATCCATGCGGGCGCCGGCCAGAACTTCATCTACGCCAACGACACCCTCAACTACGTGTGGACCGGACACAACCCGAGGACGGTCGTCCACGCCCACGAGAACGGCGGCATCGTCCACTGCGAAAACCCGCAGCAGGTCGTCTACACGAGCCACCACGCCAAACCGCACTGGAAGTTCGAGGGCTGCCGCCACATCAGCTTCTACTCGGTCGGCTACTAGCCGGCCGGCCGAAGCGCCGAGTGCTCCCTGCCGGCCGGGCAGGACGCAGCCGCCGCCGTGGCGGGGCTAGCCCACCTTCGATGAGGACCCGAGCAGCCGCGCGCGAAGCGCCTCGACGTCCTCAGCGGTGAGCCCGCCGGCGGCGAGCGTCGCCGCCAGGTCGAGCGAGCCGAGCGTCGTTTCGATCACCGCGCCGGCGGTCGTCCCGCGCTCGGCGAGGAACGCTTCGAGCGCAGGCGCCTGGTCCGGCTCGCCGAGGGCGGCCCAAAGCCCCACCAGGCGGGCGGCGCTGAGCTCGTAGTCAGCGGCGATCACGGCGGGCGGCACGCCGAGCAGCCCGAGCACCGCCATCGCGAGCTCGCCCGACCGGTCGCGCCCGCCGACGCAGTGGAACGCGACCCCGCCCGGCGCCGCTCCGGCGATCGCCTTGACCGCCCCCGCCGCGAGCTGCGGCTTTCGCATCAGGTGAGCGCGGTAGTAGAGCGGCGTCCCGAACTCGGGCGTCCCCTGGATCGGCTTCCAGAACGCCGTGTCCTCGGCGCCGTCCAGCGGCGCGTGGACCGTTTCCAGCGCGGCCGGGCGCGGCGCCACGTCGGGGGCTTCCTCGCGCTCGCGCGCGTTGCGCAGGTCGATCACCGTGCGCACACCGTGGCCGAGCAGCGCCTGCCAGCCCGCCGCGGTGAGCCGCGAGAGCGAGTCCGAGCGCACGAGCGCGCCGGGCGCGGTGCGCCGGCCCCCGGCGGCGGGCAGGCCGCCGAGGTCGCGGGCGTTGAACACGCCCTCCCAGTCGAGGTGGCGCTCGCCGCCGGGGGACGCCACGGGACTAGAGGTTCACCGTCTGCATGCCCTGCGCGTCGTAGCGATCACCCGCTGCAGGCGGGACTGCGGCCGCGATCTGCTCGACCTCCTCGGGGGTCAGCTCGACCTCGGCGGCGGCCAGGTTCTCTTCGAGGTAGCTGACGCGCTTGGTCCCCGGGATCGGAACCACGTGCTCCCAGCGTCCGAGCACCCATGCGAGCGCGAGCTGCCCAGCCGTCACGCCCTTCTGGGCGGCCAGCTCGCGGACGCGCTCGGCGAGCTTCAGGTTCGCCTGCAGGTTCTCGCCCGTGAAGCGCGGCCCGTAGCGGCGGAAGTCCCCCTCGTCGAGCTCCTCGGGCGAGGTGAAGCGGCCCGACAGGAAGCCACGCCCGAGCGGCGAGTAGGCGACGAGCGCGATGCCCAGCTCGCGCAGCGTCGGGAGCACCTGCGCCTCGACGTCGCGCGTCCACAGCGAGTACTCGGTCTGCACCGCGGTGATCGGATGGACGGCGTGGGCGCGACGGATCGTCTCGGCGCTCGCCTCGGAGAGCCCGAGGTGGCGGACCTTGCCGGCCGCGACGAGCTCTGCCATCGCCCCGACCGTCTCCTCGATCGGCGTCGAGGGGTCGACGCGGTGCTGGTAGTAGAGGTCGATGTGCTCGACGCCGAGCCGGCGCAGCGAGCCCTCGCAGGCTGAGCGGACGTAGGCGGGGCTGCCGTCGATCGAGCGCCGTGGCGGTCCATCGGCCTGCATCTCGATCCTGATGCCGAACTTCGTCGCGAGGAAGAACTCCTCGCGGCGCGGAGCGATCGCGCGGCCGAGGAGTTCCTCGTTGGTGTGCGGGCCGTACATGTCGGAGGTGTCGAGGAAGTTGCAGCCGAGCTCCAGGGCGCGGTGGATCGTGCGTATGCATTCGCCAACGTCTGAGCTGCCGTAGAAGGCGGACATGCCCATGCAGCCAAGGCCGATCTCTGAGACCTCGGGGCCCTCCGGCCCGAGCCTGCGCTTGTCCATCTCCAGCTCCCTTCAGCTTGCGCTTCGCCGGCCGCCCGCGGCGGGCCGGCCCCGGCGCCCGGTATATCAGCGCGCCGTGAGAGCGCGCGACTAGTGTTCTTGGGAGCGTGTTCCCTCTGAACCTGCCGAACCTGCTGACGGTGCTGCGGATCATGCTGGTCCCGGTCCTGGTCGTCGCGCTGCTCGGGAACACGCCTGAGGGCGACGTGCTGGCGGCGGTCGTGTTCGCGCTCGCGTCCCTGACCGACTTCGTCGACGGCTACCTCGCGCGCGCGCGCGACTCGATCACGACCTTCGGGAAGCTGATGGACCCCCTCGCCGACAAGCTGCTGGTGGTCGCTGCGCTGATCTCGCTGGTCTCGCTGCACCGACTCGCGGCCTGGGTGGCGATGGTCATCATCACGCGCGAGCTGGCCGTCACCGTGCTGCGAATGGGAGCGAGCGGCGTCGGGGTGATCGTGCCGGCGAGCAACTTCGGCAAGGTCAAGACCTGCCTGCAGATAGCGGCGATCCTCGCGCTGATCGCTGTCCACGGGCAGCCGCTCTGGGTGTCGGCGCTGCTCTACCTGGCGGTCGCGGTGACGGTCCTCTCCGGCCTCGACTACTTCTTCGGCGTGCGGCGGCTGATGGCCGCGCGCGGCGGCGCCCAGACCGACGGCTGAGCCTCGCTCTTCAGGCGTCGCGCTCGGCGCCGGCGTCGAGCCAGGCCTCAAGCGTCGTCTGGCGTCCGACGGGGTCGCCCGAGGAGATCTCAGCACGGACCTCCGAGAGCAGGCTGTGGCGTTCTGCGACGACGTTGTGCTGATGGATCGTCTCCAGGTTCTCCTGGCGAGCCGAGACGAAGCTCCTGCCGTCGAGCGCCGGGAAGGCGGCGACGACGCCCGCGATCATCTCGCGCACGCAGTCCTCCACGAACCGGGGCCGGCGGTGCGCCTTCTCGACGACCTCGACCTCGTCCGAGCGCTTCATCAGCTCGTAGATCTCCGATGACATGCTCGCCTCGGCGATCTCCAGCAGCGTGGTCGCGTCGATCTCCTCGACGCACTCCTCGATGCAGCCGATCTGCAGCGTGGCGAGGCCGCGCTGGTTGTGGGTCGCCACCGGCACGGCGCGCAGCACCGCCTCGATCTGCTCCTCGCTCAGTTCGACATCGGTTGCGAGCCGCTCGCGGGCGCGCGCGGCAACGAGCTCCTGGGCGCACGGGCAGGCGGTCATGCCGGTGGCCGAGACGCCGACGATCCGCCGCGTTCCATGCTCGAAGGCGACCGCGCGGCCGTGGAGCGTGTAGATCTCCTGCGTGCGCACGCCGGAGACGGGGGCCGGCTTGTGCTCGGGGTAGCGGGCGGCGATCGTGACCTCGGCGCGCGCGGCGCCCTGGCGCTCGCGGACGAGCTCGGCGATGTGCTTGGCGAGCGTCTCGGCGCGGAACGGCGACTCGCTCAGCACGACCTGTCCGATCGCCTCGTTGACGACCTCGTCGAAGCGCGACATGTGCGCGCCCTTCTGGTGACGCGAGAGGTCCACGAAGCAGTCGAGCCGCGCGAAGAAGAGCTCCTCGCGGATGCGCACGACCTTCTCGACGCCCGTCACGCCGACCCGCGTGAGGCCGACCGGGACGCCGGGCGTGCGCGCCTGGACGTCGTCGCCGGAGCCCAGCGAAGGCGCGACGACGGAGCTGCTTCCGCTGCCCTGCATCGCCGCCTAGCGTACCGCGGCCGCACGCCCGCTCCTGCGGGCGCGCATGCGCTCGCAGGAGCGCTGTTGACCGCGAACTCTCGCGCCGCCGATTCTGGTATCACTCCGCACTTAGTCGGAAGCGGCGTCCAGGGGAAGGGACAGGGCGTTCAGCAACCGAGGGATATGCAGGTGCACGCGATCAGACTGCCATTCGAGCTCAGGGCACAGGAGGCTTAGGCGTAGGTCGGGGAGGTCGCGTCGGCTCGCCGCCGCGACGGGGATACGGATTAGATCCTTGGGAGTCAAAGTGAGCGAGAAGCTGGAGGGACTGCAGGTCACGGCGGACACGCCGGTTGCGGAGATGGAAGAGCTGCAGGGCGTGATCGCCGAAGGGCAGGAGCGCGGGTTTCTGACAGCCGATGCGATCGCCTCGGCGATCGACGAGGCCGAGCTGTCGGGGCAGCAGTCACAGGACCTGCTGAGCTATCTGGAGGAGCATGGAGTGGAGCTCCTCGCCGCGGGCGAGGCCGCGCCCGAGCTCAGCGAGCCGATGGACGGCGCCGCTGCCGAGAGAAGCGACGACGACGATTCCGAGCTGGCCGGCGACGACGGCGAGGAGCAGTCAGGAGAGGACGAGGGTCGCGGGCTGCGCGCCCGCCTCGAGGAGCTGCGACGGCCGGAGGTCGACCTGACCGTCGAGCCGAGCCTCGACTCGCTGCGGTTGTACCTGCGCTCGATCGGGCGGGTGCCACTGCTGAGCGCCGAGGAGGAGGTCGCGCTCGCGAAGCGCATCGAGCGCGGCGACATCGCCGCCAAGCAGCACATGGTCGAGGCGAACCTCCGTCTGGTGGTCTCGATCGCGAAGGGCTACGTCGGCCGCGGGCTGACCCTGCTGGACCTGATCCAGGAGGGGTCGCTGGGCCTGATCAGGGCGGTCGAGAAGTTCGACTACCGCCGCGGCTACAAGTTCTCGACCTACGCGACATGGTGGATCCGCCAGGCCGTCACGCGCTCGCTGGCGGACAAGGGCCGCACGATTCGGATCCCGGTCCACATGGTCGAGCGGCTGAACAAGCTGCTGCACGCCGAACGGCGCCTGATCCAGCAGCTCGGACGCGAGCCGAGCCCCGCGGAGCTCGCCGACGAGCTCGAGTGCACCGTGCGTGAGGTCCGCGACGTGATGCGGATCACCCAGCAGCCGATCTCGCTGGAGAAGCCGGTGGGCGAGGAAGACGATTCCGCGCTCGCGGACTTCGTCGAGGACGTCTCGGCGGCATCCCCGTTCGAGATCGCCTCCGAGGCGCTGCGCCGCGAGAACGTGATGCGCGTGCTCGCCGCCCTGCCCCGCCGCGAGCGCGAGGTGATCGAGATGCGCTACGGCATCGTCGGCGGTCGCTCGCGGACGCTCGAGGAGGTCGGGCGCGCGTTCAACATCACGCGCGAGCGCGTACGCCAGATCGAGAACCGGACGCTGAAAAAGCTGCAGACACTGCCGGACGCGCAGCAGCTGCGCGAGGCTTCCTAGGCCCGCGAAGCGGGAGCTGAGGCCCGCCTTCGGCGGGCAGCCCCGGCGCATGCGCCGGGGCTTGGAGGCGCGCATGCGCGCCTCCAGACGCCCGCACATGTGCGGGCGTCACGGATCGGCACATGTGCCGATCCGCCGACCGGCGCATGCGCCGGTCGGAACAGCACCAGCGGCTCTTCTGCGATCACTACACTGACCAGCCGGCGGCGGGGTTCCCGAGCGGTCAAAGGGGCGTGGCTGTAAACCACGTGGCTCTGCCTTCGAAGGTTCGAATCCTTCCCCCGCCATCGAGAGTCCAGCGGCAGGGACGAGTCCTCACGGAGTGATCATGAGGGGGCGGGCAACGACGCAGGGGCGCTAGTGCAACTCCCGCAGCCGGCGGTACTCCTCGACCGTCAGCGGCCGCCCGCGAACGGTGCTGAGCGCGGGCCCTTCGGCCAGGTAGGCGTCCTCGTTGCGCCGCCACACCGCCAGGTAGCGGTAGAAGGGGATCACCGGATGCAGGTGGTGGACGAGGTGGTAGTTCTGGTAGAGGAGCGTCGGCGAGAGGAGCCACTCCGAGCCGATGCGGTTGCGCGTCGTCTTCAGCCGGTCCTCGCGAGGAGTCTTGTGCAGCCGGTGGTGCGGGAGGTAGTCGAAGGCCCAGCCGAGGAACAGGATCGTCAGCCGCGAGGGCACGAACAGGAGCACGAGCCACACGACGACGTTGCCGGTGGCGATCAGGGCGATGGGAATCGCCACGGCGACGGCGAGCCAGAGCACCGCCTCGACCCGCTCGCGGCGCGGGCGCGTGCGCGCCCGGGGCAGGTAGAAGAACAGATAGGCGTAGTCGATCGTCACCCAGCGCAGCGGCGCCTGCCACGCCGGCCCGCCCATCGTGTAGCGGTCGGGGTCGGCCCCGTCGGGATGGTTGGTGAAGCGGTGGTGCTGCATGTGGATGTAGCGCCACACCGGGAACGCCGCGTGCAGAGCGAAGAACGGGGTCGCGATCCGGCCCATCAGGTCGTTCAGCCACACGACGCCCGCCGCGCTGTGGTGCCCGGCATCGTGGGCGACCGTGAACAGCAGATAGCTCGCGACGGCGTTGATGAGGATCGTCGCCCACCAGGCGAGCTCCCCGGTCAGGTAGAGGGCGCTTGCCGCCACCCAGATCGTCACGCCCCCGGCGAGCAGGGCGAGCGTGGGCTTGGCGACGGCGGGCAGCGGCTCGCGCGGGTCCGGGATGCGGGCCGGCGGCGAGAGCGCGGAGGTGATCTCTTGGGGTGCCATGACGCGGCGCGGCTTGCGCACGCTGATCCTACGCTGCGAAATGCCCCTTGCGAGACCGTCGGACCCGCGCATCCGCTCCCCGGCCGGGTGACCCGACCCGTTCCGAAGATCGGGCACTCTGTCCGGCTCGCCGATAAGGATGCCCGCGTGGCCGTCCCTCCGATCATCTTCGTGTGTGTGTCTGGCGGGCGGTGTGTATGCCGCGAGCCGCTGGCTGCCCGAACTCGCGCCCGGGCCGGTCGGCGGACTGGCGTTCTTCGCGGTGTGCGGGCTGCTCGGCGCCTCGCTCGCGGTCTTCGGCCTGGACATCTACGGGATCGTGGACAACCTGACCGGCAGCTTCGCGGGGCTGGGCGAACGCCGGATCCTCGCTGACGGCCTGGAGTCGACGCTCTGGGAGACGGGCGTCCTGGTCGCCCTGGCGCTGGCTGTCTACCTCCTGGCGCCGCCGGCCGACGCCGAGGACGCGGCGGCCCCGGACCCCGGCTGAGCGCTCACCCGGCCAGCCCGGCGGGTAGGCGACGCGCTCCCGCGATGGCTTGCGCCCGCGCCGCTGACGGGTCCGGCGGCCTCCCGGAGGCGCGCCACACCCCGCTAGTCTCGGGGGCTTACCCGGACGCGGGCCACCGCCTGTCTCGCCGGGCTCCGTTCGCCTGAAAAACGACCGACCCGCGGGGACCGCGATGAGCACCGAGGCCGCAATCGAAGTCGAGGGGATCGTCAAGCGCTTCGGCGACGTGCGCGCCCTCGACGGCGTCGACCTCGTAGCCGCGCCGGGGAAGGTGCTCGGATTGCTGGGGCCCAACGGCGCGGGCAAGACCACGCTGGTGCGCGTGCTTGCGACGCTGATCGAGCCCGACGAGGGCACCGCGCGCGTCACGGGTCTCGACGTCGTCGCCGACGCCGCCCGCGTGCGTGAGCGGATCGGCCTGGCCGGGCAGTACGCCGCCGTCGACGAAAACCTGACCGGGCTCGAGAACCTGACGATGGTCGGCCGCCTGTACGGCTCCGAGCGCGCCCCCGCCAAGGCGCGCGCGCGAGAGCTGCTCGAGCGCTTCGATCTGAGCGACGCCGCGGACCGGCCCGCGAAGACCTACTCGGGCGGGATGCGCCGGCGCCTGGATCTGGCGGCGGCGCTCGTCGCCGAACCGCCCGTGCTGTTCCTGGACGAGCCCACGACGGGCCTGGACCCGCGCAGCCGCCTCGGCCTGTGGGGTGTGATCGAGGGACTCGTCGCCGGAGGGACGACCGCGCTTCTCACGACCCAGTACCTGGACGAGGCGGATCGCCTCGCCGACGACATCGCGGTGATCGACCACGGGCAGCTGATCGCCAAGGGCACGCCCAACGAGCTGAAGGACCGGCTCGGCGGCGAGCGCCTCGAGGTGCGCCTCGAGTCGGCCGCGGATGCCGCGCGCGCCGCCGAGGTGCTGGCGCCGCTGGCCGACGAGCCCCCGCAGCACGCGGGCCACGATGTGACCGTGGGGGTGCGCGACACGCATGGCGTGATCGTCGCGGCGGTGCGCAAGCTCAGCGACGCCGGCATCGAGGTCGAGGACCTCGCGCTGCGCCGCCCGACGCTCGACGACGTGTTCCTCTCCCTGACCGGTCACGCCGCGAGCGACGACGAGGACGAGGAGCACCGCGATGGCGAGCGCGAGGAGCAGGTCGCATGAGGCGCCTGGCGACCGACACGCTGATCATCGCGGAGCGGAACATCGTGCGCCTGACGCGCACCCCTGAACTCCTGATCGGCTTCACGATCCAGCCGATCATGTTCGTACTGCTGTTCCGCTACGTCTTCGGTGGCGCCATCAGCACGCCGGGCTATTCCTACGTCGACTTCCTGATCCCGGGGATCATCGTCCAGAACACCGCGTTCGGCGGCTTCGCGACGGCGCTCGGGCTCAACGAGGACGTTCGCAAGGGCCTGATCGACCGCTTCCGCTCCCTGCCGATGGCGCGCGGCGCGGTGCTCGGCGGGCGCACGCTCTCCGACGTCGCGCTGAACGCGCTGTCGATCACGATCCTCCTGATCACCGGCGTGATCATCGGCTTCACGTTCCACTCCAGCTTCGGCGACGCCGTCGCGGGCGTGGCACTGCTGCTGCTGTTCGGCTACTCGTTCTCGTGGGTGCTCGCCTTCATCGGGCTGCTCGCGAAGTCCTCGGAAACGGTCAACTCGATCGGCTTCATCATCGTGTTCCCGCTGACCTTCATCTCCTCGGCGTTCGTGCCGGTCGACTCGATGCCCGAAGGCCTGCAGCAGTTCGCTGAAGTGAACCCGTTCACGATCGTCGTCGACGCGATTCGCCACCTGTGGCTCGGGGCGCCCTCCAACAACGACGTGCTGCTGTCGGTCGTGTGGTCGCTCGGCATCATCGCCGTGTTCTCGGCGCTGGCCGTGAACCGCTACCGGCGCGCAGCCGGCGGCTGATCCCCGGCGCTCAGACGGACTGCTCGCGCGTGCGCGCGTCCTTCAGCGCCCGGACCGCGGGCTCGTGCCCGAGCGGGATGTAGGCGTCCAGGGGCGGCGCGGGCGGCAGCCGGCGGCCGGCGCGCCGCACGTAGACGTCCTGCTGGTTTTCCCGTGAGCGGTCGTGCGGGTAGAAGGCGAATTCGCCGAAGGTGCGCTTGCTGCTCTCGTTCTCGCGCCGGATCAGGGCGAACACGGTCGGCAGGCGCTCTGAGCCGAGCTCGGCGGCGAGGGCTTCGAGCCCGGCCCTCAGAATCGCGGCGCCGAGGCGCGTGCGGCCGTCGCCCAGCACCCGCCCCACGTAGCGCTCGTCGCGGGCGATCGCGTTGACGTAAGCGTTCTTCGAGAGGCGGCGCACGAACCACGGCGTCGAGGTCCTGGCTCGCAGCTGGGCGTTGCCGTCAGGGCGGATCGAGGCGAACCCCAGCAGCGCACCGCTGGCGACGTCGTTGACGAAGGCGACGCTCTGCGGCACCGCGTCGCCGCTCAGAAGGTTGCCGACGATCAGCCCGACCTCGCGCCCGGCGGGGCCATCGCTGCAGCGAAAACCTTCGAGCTGCGCGTCGCCGGCGCAGTCCTCTTTGCCGCGCACGGTCACGCGTACCGGCGCATCGAGCGTCGTGGCATGCCTGATCCGCATCGAAAGGCCAAGATAAAGATGCGAGAGGCGGAAGCCCGCGGTTCAGGTTTCTTTCAGCTTCGAGGTTCACCATCCGCACATGCGCCTGCTGGTGGTCGACGACGACCCCTCCCTCAGGGAAGCGCTCGCGCTCGTGCTCGACCTCAACGGGTTCGACGTGACGACCGCCTGCGATGGCCGCGAGGCGATCCGAAGGCTGGTCGAGACGCCCCCGGACGCCGTCGTGCTCGACGTCCTGATGCCCGGGATCGACGGCCTCGAGGTGTGCCGGCGCATGCGCGCCGCGGGCGACCGGACGCCGGTGCTGATGCTGACGGCGCGCGCGGAGGTCGCCGAGCGCGTCGAAGGTCTCGAGGCAGGCGCCGACGACTACCTCGCCAAGCCGTTCGCGCGTGAGGAGCTCGTCGCGCGGCTGCGGGCGCTGCTGCGCCGGACCGGCTGGGAGGGAGACGACACGACGCTGCGATTCGAGGACCTGCAGCTCGACCCCTCCACGCACGAGGCGCGCCGGGGCGATCGCGTGCTCGAGCTGACCAGAACGGAGTTCCTGTTCCTCGAGCTGCTGATGCGCCATCCCCGCAAGGTGCTGACGCGCACGGCGATCTTCGACCAGGTGTGGGGCTACGACTTCGGACCCTCGTCGAACTCGCTCGAGGTCTACGTCGGTTATCTGCGCCGCAAGACCGAGGCGGCCGGGGAGCCGCGGCTGGTGCACACGGTCCGCGGCGTCGGCTACGTGCTGAGGGCGCCGCGGTGAGCTTCCGCCGGCGCACCGTGATGCTCGCCGCGGGGGCCGTCGCCGCGGCGGTGGTGATCGCGTCGGTCGTGGTCTACTTCGTCACGCGCGACGAGCTCGTCTCGCAGATCGACGCGAGCCTGCGCGAGAAGCCCCGCACGGTCGCCTTCGCGGGCCTCAGCGCCGCCCAGGTCCAGCACCTCGCCAAGGAAGCGAAGGCGGCGCCCCTCGCCGCGCTCCTGGCCGCCAAGGGCTCGGGACCGTTCACCCAGCAGGAAGGCGTGCAGGTCCTCGACGGCGTCGTGGTTCGCCGCTCGAGGAGCGTGACGACCCCGGCGAGGCACGCCGGGAAGGAACCGGGGAGCGGCCACGCCTCCAGCGGGGGCGTGAGCGTCCCCTCGGGTGGCGAAAGCGCCACCGTGCACGCGCTCGGCGAAGCGAAGGGATACGTCGTCGAACAGCACGGGACCGCCTCGCTGCCCGGCGCGTTCGCCAAGCGCCTGCCCGAACTCTCGCCGCAGGCCCGTCTCGTGATCCCGCAGCAGGCGCTCGGCGGCGCAACCGGCTACGTGCAGCTCTACAGCCCCGGGGGAACCGTGCAGAGCGGCGATCGCGGGGCGCTGCTGCCGGTGACCGCGGCGACCCGCGCGGTCGCGGCGGGCACCCATCCGGCCTTCTACACGAACGTCACGATCAAGGGGACGCCGGTGAGGATGTTCACCGTGCGCGCCGGCACGGGCGCGGTCTGGCAGGCGGCGCTGCCGCTGACCGACCTCGACAACACGCTCTCGCACCTGCGGCTCGTGCTCGCGCTGGTCTGCCTCGGCGGCATCGCGCTCGCCGGGGGCCTGGGCCTGCTGGTCTCCAGGGCGGCGCTGCGCCCCGTCCAGCGGCTCACGGGGGCCGCCGAAGAGGTGGCGCGAACGCAGGATCTGGGCCACCGCATAGAGGAGCCGGGCGGGGACGAGCTCGGCCGCCTGGCGCGCAGCTTCAACACGATGCTCTCGGCGCTCGAGGATGCACGTCTGGCCCAGCGCCAGCTCGTCAGCGACGCCTCGCACGAGCTGCGCACGCCGCTTACGAGCGTCCGCGCGAACCTCGACGTGCTGGCCGACGGCGAGCGCCTCGACCCGGGCGAGCGCGCCCGCGTCGTCGCGGCCGTGCAGGCGCAGCTCGCCGAGCTGACCGTGCTGGTCGGCGACCTCGTCGACCTGTCGAAGGGAGCGGTGGATGAGATCGAGGTCGAGGACGTGCGGCTCGATCTCGCCGCCGCCTCTGCCGTCGAACGCGCCGGGCTGCATGCCCCCGCCTGCTCTTTCGCGCTCGACACCGAGCCCTGTCTCGTGCGCGCGGCCCCGGCGAGGCTGGATCGCGCGATCGCCAACCTGCTCGACAACGCGTGCTGCTGGAACCCTGCGGGGGGTGCGCCGATCGAGGTGCGCGTGCGCGACGGCGAGCTGCAGGTCCGCGACCACGGGCCCGGCATCGCCGCCGAGGACCTGCCGCGGGTTTTCGACCGCTTCTACCGCGCCACCGCGGCGCGGTCCCTGCCCGGCTCGGGGCTCGGGCTCGCGATCGTCAGGCAGGTCGCCGAGATGCACGGCGGCACCGTGCAGGCCGCCAACGACGCCGGTGGCGGCGCGCGGCTGACCCTGAGGCTGCCGGCGCTCGTGATGAGCGACGCAGAGCGCAGCAGCGGCGTCACGCCGGTGCTCGCCGGCGCCGTCGGCCACGAGGACGGAAGGCCGGGCGGCCTTCACGATGCTCCTCTGCGGCTCTCAGACGATTCTCAGGTGCCGGGCGCTTGATGTGGCTGCGCCCCCGCGGCGCAGCCACGCAGTCGAGCAGAAGGAGCCCCGATGCCCCCGTCCGAGACCGACCGTCCGCGCGCCCGCGCCGCCGTGCGCCTACTCGCCCTGATCGCGGTGCTGGCCGCCGTCGCGGCGCTCGCCGCCTGCGGCTCCTCGAACAGCGCGACCGACGCGGCCGCCAGCGAACACGCCGCCGAACAACGAGCCGAACAGCAGGCCACCGAGTTTGCGAAGTGCTTGCGCGAACACGGCGTGAAAGCGAGCGCCTCTGGATCGGGGGGCGGGTTCCAGCTCAGGATCCAGGGCTCGCCTGGTACCGGCAAGCAGTCGATGCTGGGCGCCCAGAACGCCTGCGCCAAGTACCGGCCCGACGCGAAGAAGATCAAGCTCTCGCCGCAGGAAAAGGTCAAGCGCGAAGAAGAAGTCCTGAAGTTCGCGAAGTGCATGCGCCAGCACGGGATCGACGTCCACACAGAAGTTGGCGGCGGCGCGATCGCGATCGGGGTCCACGGCGGTTCCTCGGGCAGCGGTCCGAACCCCAGCAGCCCCGCATTCCAGGCGGCCCAGAAAACCTGCTCCGGCTACCTCCAGTTGAAGTCCAAGGGCGGCTTCGGCGCCCCTCCGCCGGGCTCGGGAGGCAAGGAAGAAGGCCCGGGCGCCAAGGCCTCCGGCAGCTCGGAAGCGGTGCAGGCGATCGGCGGCTGAGCGTGACCCCGCATGGACAGACGGGACGCCGGCCCGCGCAGACAGGACGCGGGCTCGCCGCCGCAGCGGCGGGCGCCGCCGTCGGCCTGGCGCTTCTCGGCTGCGGAAGCTCGAACACGCCGCCCCGCGCAGCCGCCTCCGAAGGCGCGGCCGAACAGAAGGCCGAAGTGAAGTTCCAGGACTTCGCCAGGTGCCTGCGCGAACACGGCATCGAGGCCGAAGCCGACGGCCACGGCATCAAGGTCAACGGCCGCAGCGAAGCGGCGATGAAGGCTGCCGAAAAAGCATGCGCCAAGTTTCGACCCCCGGAGCAGCGGGGTCCCGATCGCATGTCGGCTCAGGAAAGGGTCGCCATCCAAGAAAAGCTCCAGGCTTTCGCGAAGTGCATGCGCGAACACGGCGTGCAGCTCGAAGTCAGCGCGCCGGGCGGGCGCCCGCAGATCAACATCCACGCGACCCCTGGCGGCCCCAACCCCGAAAGCCCGTCCTTCCAGGCCGCGCAGAAGACGTGCTCGAAGCTGCTGCCGGGTGGCGGCCCGGGCGGCGGCGCGCCTTCTGCGCCGGGCGGGAGCTGACCCGTGCTGGAAGGAGCAGAGGGGCCGCAGACAGACGTCCTCGAGCCCGGCGCGGGGGGTGCCGAGCGCGAGCTGCCGCCGCCGGCGGAAGCCCCTCGCCGGCGGCGGCGACGGCTCGCGGCGCTCGCGGGCGTGGTCGTCGTCGGCGCAGCCGTAGCCGCGATCGTGCTGGCCACCCAGGGCTCACCCACCCGTCGCAGCGGCGACACCGGCGTGCCTGCGGGTGACACCACTGCGACGGTCACGCGCCGGACGCTGACCGAATCCTCGACGGTCGACGGGACACTTGGGTACGGGAGCAAGACCGAAGTCTTCGCCCGCCTGTCGGGCACCTTCACGTGGCTCCCGGGCGTGGGCGCGCGGATCGCCCGCGGCGGGACGCTGTTCCGCATCGACAACACGCCGGTGGTGCTGATGTACGGCTCGCTCCCGGCCTACCGGACGCTGAAGGCGGGCGTGAGCGACGGCTCGGACGTGAGCGAGCTGAACGAGAACCTGATCGCCCTCGGCTATGACCCTTACGGCGCGATCGGCGACCTCGAAGCCTTCAGCGAAGCGACGGCGGCAGCCGTCAAGCGATGGCAGAAGGCCGAGGGGCTGCGCCAGACCGGCACCGTCGAACTCGGCCGCGTCGTCTTCGCCCCCTCGGCGCGGCGCGTCACCGAAGTCCACGTGAGCCTCGGCCAGGACCCGCCCGAAGGCGAACCGGCGTCGGCCGCCGCCGAAGCGCCCAAAGGCGAACAGCATCCCGGCGGGTCCACCACGCCCTCCCCCAACCCCTCCCCCAAAAAAGAACCGTCGCCCGGCGCGGGCTCGAAAAAAGAGCCCCACGAGCAAAAAACCGGCGCACAAAGGCCACAAAGCGAAATCGCCCCACGAAGGCGCGAAATCACAGACCCCCAAAGGCAAAGAAGCGAGCAGCGATCCAAGCTCGAAAGAACCGGCTCGAAAGAACCGAGCGGAAAAGGCAGCGAAAACCCGAGTGGCGCAGGCGAGCTCGCGCTGACCACGACCTCGACCCAGCAGCTCGTCTCGGTCGCCCTGAAGGCCGAACAGCAGCAGCTCGCCCGCGTCGGCGAGCACGTGCCGGTGACACTGCCCGGCGGCGAATCGGTCGGCGGGCGGATCACCTCGGTCGGCACGGTCGCGAGCACCCCGAAACCCAGCGGCGGGGAAGCGGGCGGCAGCGGCGACGAATCGCCGACGATCCCCGTCACGATCACGCTGGACCACACGGTCGCGCACCTGGACGAGGCCCCGGTCAGCGTCGCAGCTCGTCGAGAGCGTGCGCCACGGGGTGCTCACCGTCCCCGCCACGGCGCTGATCGCAACCGCGGGCGGCGGCTATGCCGTCGAAGCGCTCAGCGGCGACCGTCGCCATACGCTGCCGGTCACCCCCGGCATGTTCGCGGGCGGCTATGTGCAGGTGGAAGGGCCCGCCGTGCACGAGGGGCTGACCCTGATCGTCTCGCAATGAGCGCGGTCCTCGAGCTCCGGGGCGTCGTCAAGCGCTACGCGGGCGGGACGGTGCAGGCGCTCCGCGGTGTCGACCTCCTCATCGAGGAGGGCGAGCTGTGCGCGATCGTCGGCCCGTCCGGCTCGGGCAAGTCGACGCTGCTGCACATCATGGGCACCCTCGAACGCCCGAGCGAAGGGCTCGTGCGCATCGCCGGCGCCGACGTCGCTCGCGCCTCGGACCGCTACCTCGCCGCCCTGCGCGCGCGCCGGATCGGCTTCGTCTTCCAGCAGTTCCACCTGATCGAGGCCGACAGCGCGCTCGAGAACGTCGCCACAGGACTCCTTTACACCGGCACGCCCGCACGCGCACGCAAGCGTGCCGCAGCCGCGGCGCTCGAGCGGGTCGGGCTCGGACACCGCCTTCGCCACACCTCGGCGCTGCTCTCCGGCGGCGAGCGCCAGCGGGTCGCGATCGCGCGGGCGCTCGTCACCGAGCCCGCGATCGTGCTGGCCGACGAGCCGACGGGAAACCTCGACACGCGCACCGGCGCAGAGATCCTCGAGCTGCTGCACGCGCTGAACGCTCAGGGCACCACCGTCGTCGTGATCACCCACGACCGCGAGATCGCCGCGAGCCTGCCCCGCCGGGTCGAGTTGCGCGACGGGCGGCTGATCCACGACGAGGAGCAGGACGGATGAGCTCGCGGGGGGCCGCCCTGCGCCGGGCTCGCATCCGGCGCGCTCCGTCCCGCGGGCGCCTACCGGCGGGCGAGCCCGTGCTGCCGCAGCTCGCGCCGAGTCGCCTGCTCCCGGGCGATGTCGTCAGGGTCGCGAGCATCGGGCTGCGCACCCGGCGCCTGCGCGCCGCGCTGTCGGCGATCGGCGTCGCGATCGGCATCGCAGCGATGGTCGCCGTGCTGGGGATCTCCGACTCCAGCAAGGCCGGGCTCGTGGCCGAGCTGAACGAACTCGGCACGAACCTGCTGACCGTGAGCCCGGGGCAGACCTTCCTGGGCGCCAACGCGGAACTCCCCGAATCCGCGGTCCGAGCCGTGCGCCATCTGCAGAGCGTGCGCTCGGCCGCCGGCGTGACGACGGTGAGCGGCGCGAGCGTGCGCCGGAGCCCGTTCATCGAAGCGGCCGAAACGGGCGGCGTGACCGTCCAGGCCGCAGAACCCCAGCTGCTCGGGACGCTCGGCGGGCGCATGCTCCAGGGCCGCTTCCTGGACGCCGCGAACGAGCGTTATCCGCTTGTCGTGCTGGGGACCGTCGCCGCCCAGCGGCTCGGCGTCGAGCAGCTCGAGGCGGACGGGCGGCCGGTGAACGTCTACATCGAGAACAGGTGGTTCACGGTCGCGGGGATCGTGGGGCCGCTGCCGCTCGCGCCGGAAATCGAACGCGCCGCGCTGATCGGCTACCCGGTGGCGGCGCGGCTGTTCGGCACGAGTCGCCACCTGAGCACGGTGTACGTCCGTGCCGACCCCGAACGCGTCAGGGAAGCGGACGCGCTGCTCGGCGGCACGGCCGATCCGCAGAACCCGGAACAGACGCAGGTCAGCCGGCCTTCAGATGCCCTGCAGGCGCGCGCCGAGGCGCAGAGCACGCTCACCTCCGTGTTCCTCGCGCTCGGCGCGGTGGCGCTGCTCGTGGGCGGAGTCGGGATCGCGAACGTGATGGTGATCTCCGTGCTCGAGCGCCGTCCCGAGATCGGCCTGCGGCGCGCGCTCGGCGCGCGCTCGGTGCACATCGGCACGCAGTTCCTCGGCGAGTCCGTCCTGCTGTCGCTGCTCGGCGGCTGCGCCGGCGTGGGACTCGGCGCCCTCGCGACCGCCGCCTATGCGGCCAACCAGGGCTGGCAGGTGGTCGTCCCGCTGCCATCAGTCGCAGGCGCGATCGCGATCGCGCTCGCGCTCGGTGCGCTCGCCGGGCTCTACCCCGCGATCCGCGCTGCGCGGCTCGCGCCCGCAACCGCCCTGCGCAGCGTGTGACAGGTTGCGCTCAGCGCGGGGCGCCGCTGCCGGTCGGAGCCGGGGCGCGGCGCCTGCGTCCTTGAGCGCGGGCGTGCTCGCGCGCGGGCACCTCACCCGCGCGGCGCGTCGTGCGCGCTCCGTCCGGGCCGCCGGAGCCAGGCCCGACCGAGTCGCTGCGCGCGATCTCCGGCCACGGCGCCCCCGGCCGCGCGAGCCGGAACCCCTGCACCAGCGGCACGCCGATCCGCTGCAGCGCGTCGAGCTCGGCGTCGGTCTCGATGCCCTCGACGACCAGCAGCGCGCCGACCTGGCGCGAGTAGCCCGCGAGCGCGGCGACCAGCGCCGCGCGCTCCGGGTCGGCGTCGATCCCCGCGCCGAGCGAGCGGTCCAGCTTCAGGTAGCGGGGGCGCACGGCGGTGATCTGCCGCAGCCCCGAGTAGCCCGCCCCCATGTCGTCGACGGCGAGCACCGCGCCGCGCGCGAGCAGCGGATCGATGGCTTCCGCGAGCTGCCCGTCGGCGTCGACGAGCGTCTCCTCGGTGAGCTCGACGATCAGCCCGGCGAGATCATCGGGGCGATCGTCTCCCGCGTCGTGCAGCAGCGCGAGCGTGGCGGCTTCCATCAACACGGGCGCCGAGACGTTGACCGACAGCCGCGTCCCCTCGGGGCGCTCGCCGAGCAGCCCGAGCGCCGCGCCGAGGCAGGCACGCTCGAGCGCCGGCCGGCCGCCGATCAGCTCCGCCAGGGCAAACCAGTGAAGCGGCGAGGTCGCCGTGCCACGAGGAGCGCCGGTCGCGGCGCCGAAGCGCGCCAGCGCCTCGTGGGCGTGCGCGGTGCCGCTCCGGATGTCGACGATCGGCTGCACGACGATCTCGAGGCCCTCGCCGCGCACGAGCTGCGCGAGGCCGCTGCGGGCGCGGGCGCGTTCCTCGGCAGAGAGGGCGGCCGGGACCGAGCCGGGCGCCGGCGGCTCCCGCTCGCTCACCCGCGCGGCGATGTCGCCGGCGAGCAGCAGCGTCTCGGCGCTGTCGGCCTGCAGCCGCGCCTCCCGCAGCAGTAGGTTCAGCTCGGTGGTGAGGCGCCCGGCGGTCATCAACAGCGCGGTCACGGCGATCACGAACACGGCGTATGAGGCATCGAGCGAGCCGTAGCGGATGACGGGAAGCAGGAGTGCGCCCATCACGACGAAGCGGCCGACCCAGTGCGCGCGCCCGCCGCGGGCGAGCACGCCGCTGGCGACCGCGACGAGCCACAGCACGGCGATCACATCCACGCGCTGCGAGCCCAGGCCGATGATCAGCACGGCGGCACCGGCAGAGACGGTCTCCTCCACCGCGAGCGTGCCGGCGCGCGGGGCGGCCAGCTGGACCCCTGCGCTGAGGGCGACGGTCGCGAACCCGGCGAGCGTGACCGCGCTGCCGAGCTGCGGCTCGGCGAGGATCATCGCGATGCCGGCGATGCCCATCGCGACCCGCGTCAGCGCCGCGGTTCTGCGCGCGCGCAGAATCTGCTCGCCCTGCTCGATCGGCTGAGGGGCGCCGAATATGACCATCCGGGGAGGAGTCGGCGTCTGCGCCCTATCCCTTGAGGCGCAGCGGCGATGACGGACGCGCGCGGCACGGAGCGCCGGCCGTCCTTGCGTCCCGCTTCGCAGCCGTTGCAACGCAGCCCCCGACGGGGTAGAAGATGCGCAGGGCCGGTCAATCACCAGGAGGGAGCGAGGCATGTCATCCGCAGAGTCCCCCGCACGAGTCCTCGTCGTGGCGCACAAGACGGCCGCCACACAGCCGCTGCTCGACGCCGTGCGCGAGCGCGCCCAGCGCGGCGGCGCCACCTTCACGCTGCTGGTCCCCAACCCCGCGCACGGCCTGCACAAGGCCGTCGACCCCGAGGACCAGGACGCCGACGAGGCGCAGGGCGTCCTCGCCCACGCGCTGCCGCTGCTCTCGGAGGCGGCCGGCAGCAAGGTCGAGGGCTTCATCGGCGACGCCGACCCCTCCGCGGCGATCCAGGACGCGATCAACCTGCGCGGCTTCGACGAGGTGATCATCTCGACGCTGCCCAGCAAAGTCTCGCGCTGGCTGCACCTGGACCTGCCGAGCAAGGTGACCGGCCTCGGGCTGCCGGTGAACGTGGTGACGCCGCAGGACTAGCGGCGCGTGCCCCGGCCCGGGTCGGTCGGTCCGGGGGCTTGATAACAACGTATAGTCGCGTACCTCGCCCGGCCTGGCGCGGACAACTGTCTGTAGACCTTTCGTCAGCGCGTGACGAGAGTGACCCGCGATGGACGCAGTGCGCCAGCAATTCGCCAGGAACCTGCGCCACCACCGCGACGCAGCGGGCCTCTCGCAGGAGGCGCTGGCCTCGATCTGCGACCTCCACCGCACCGAGATCAGCCTGCTCGAGCGCTGCAAGCGCTCGCCGCGCCTGGAGACGATCGTGATCCTCTCGCGCGGCCTGCAACTCGCCTCGCCGGCGCAGCTGCTCGACGGCATCGCCTAGTTCTTTCGGCGGCCCGGGAGGCGCGCTAGAGTCTGCCGTTCCCCGCCCAGCTAGCTCAGTTGGTAGAGCACTTCCATGGTAAGGAAGGGGTCAACGGTTCGAGTCCGTTGCTGGGCTTTGGTACTGCAGAGCCAAATCGGGCGGCCGTGTGAGTCGAACCCTCAGACGCCCGGGGAACATGTAGGGAACACACGACGATTAGGTTCGTGCGTTCTGCGTCGGCGGCAGCCGCCGTGCCGGCATAGACGGTTCGCGGGGCACCACGGGCGGCTTTAGCGGCAAGCCTCTGACGAGGAGCTGGATCAGCAGTCTCAAACTGTCCGCAGCGCCTCGGTCGGCGACAGCCGTGCCGCTCGCAGTGCCGGCACGAGCCCGGCCACCGCCCCGATCAGCAGCGCCGCCCCGAATCCTCCCGCCCACGCGAGAGTGGGGACCACGACCGTCCAGCCCTTCGCGGCCGCATAGATCGCTGTGGCGAGCGACCCGACTCCGATCCCGACCGCCCCGCCCCCGACCGCGAGCAGGATCGCTTCGGCGAGGAACTGCCCGCGGATCTGCCCCCGGGTCGCGCCGAGCGCCCTGCGCAGCCCGATCTCCGAGCGCCGTTCCAGCACGGAGATGACCATGATGTTCGCTACCCCGACCGCTCCGACCAGCAGCGCGACGGCCCCCAAGCCGAGGAACAGTCCGTTCAGCGCGCTCTGGGCCTCCGCCCGCGCGGTCAGCGTGGCCGACGGCTGGCTGACGTTCACTTCGTTGGGGGCTTCCGGGTCTGCGCTGGCTGCGAGGACCGACTGGACCGCCGCGACCTGGCCCGTCTGTGCGCGCACGTAGATCGTGTTCGGGTGCCCGTCGAAGTGCAGGTAGCGCTCGGCGGCTCCGAAGCCGACCAGCACCGAGCTTTCGATTTCAGGTGTCAGCACCGACGGACCGAGAATGCCGACCAGGTACAGCCACTGGTTGGCGACCCAGATGCGCTCGCCGGGGTAGATGCGATCGACACCGAGCCGCCGCGCGGCGGCCGGCCCGAGAACCGCCACCGGCTGCTGGCCGGTCGCGGCGTTGAGGTAGCTCCCCTGGAGGACCCTGAGGTTGAGCGTGTGCAGCAGGCCGAGGCTCGCCGCCTCGACGGCGATCGCGTTGGTGTCGACGCTCGGAATCAGCGGCGTGCGGTACACGTTGCCTTCGACCTTGCCGGTCTGCGCCACGCTTTCGACGGGGTAGATGCGGCCGATCATCGCGCTCGCCGGCAACGGCAGCTCGGCGGTCTTGCCACTGAAGCTCTGACCGTTGGTCACGGTCAGCAGGTTCGTGCCGAGGCGGTCGATCTCGGCGAGCAGCCCCGCCTGGCTGGACGCCGACAGGCCGAGCACCGCGACGATCGACGCCACGCCGATCGCGATGCCGAGCGCCGAGAGCGCCGCGCGCAGCCTGCGCGTGCGCAGCCCCACGCTCGCGACGCGGGCGAGGTCCGAGGCCCGTAGCCTGCGCGGCGTGAGGTCCGGCCGGCCGGCCTGACCTCGGGGCGGGTCGGCGACGGCGCTCACCGCCGGCTCATCTCGCGTCGTTGACGAGCGCGAACGCGGCCGGTCGGGCACGCCCTGCGCCGGCCTTGACGACGTAGCCGCCCGTGGCGCCGTCCGCGGTGAAGCGCGGCGCGACGGCGATCCCGCATGCGCCGGTCCTGACCGCGACCGTGCGCCGCTCCGATACGCGGCTGCGCCGTCGGTGCGGGCCGTGGGAGCGCACCGTGAAGCGGCCGCTGGCGCCGGCCCGCGGAGCGGCGAACGTCACGAGCGCGCCGGGGACGGGGTTGCGCTCGGCGTCGGTGACGTTCACGGCGAGCCGGATCGGGAACGCGCTTCCGTAAGGGGCCGTCTGCCGCGCGCCGACGCCGGGGGTGATGGTGTGCGGCGCGCCGGCGAGATCGACGAGCTCGAACGCAGCTGGTCTCGCGCCGGATGCCGAGGGTCCCCCTTTGCCGGCGCCTTCGGCCGCCGCGCCCGCTTCGGAGACCGACGCGGTCGCGGTGAACGAGCCGGCCGCAGCACCGGCCACGAGCGCGGGCGAGACTGCGAGGCCGTTCGCGTCCGTGCTCGCCGTCGCCTGCGTCGCGCCGCCCGCGAAGCTCGCGCCGGCCGTAACGGTGCTCCCGCATCGCGCGGTCGCACCCGAGGCGAGCGAGAACGTGACGGCGACGCCGGCGACCGGGGCGCCGCCTGCGTCCAGCACGCGTGCCCGCAGCGGCGCCGCGAAGCGCGCTGTGACCTTCGCCTTGCTTGCGCCGGGCAACGCGACGACCCGCGCGGGCACACCGGCGGCCGTGTTGGTCAACGCGAAAGAGACGGTTCCGTAAGAGGAGGCAGCGGTCACGGTGTAGCTTCCCGCCGCGCCGTTGGCGAGGAAGGCCGGCGCGGCCACGGCTCCAGCGGCGTCGGAGCCGACCGTGACCGTGTTCGAGTTGCTCGCCGCGAAGCGTCCGCTCGCGCCGGCAGCCGGAGCGCTGAACGTGACCGGCACACCTGCGGCGCCGGTGACGGCGCAGCCGTCGCTGTTCGTCAGCGCAACCTGCAGGTTGCCGGCGAACGCCGAGTTCAGTGGCGCGGTCTGCGGCGTGCCGGCGACCAGCGTGAGCTGGTTGGGCGGGTTGGGTGAAGGGCAGTTCGCCGCGCCGCCTTCGCCGGGCGAGCCGCCCGCTTCCCCGGACGCGGCGGCCGGACCGGCCGCGAGCGCGCCGGCGGCCAAGACCAAGGCGACCGGACAGCGGCGCAGAAAGCTCATCCGAGCACCGTCTCCCTGCTCGACGTGTCCGCCACGACCTGCCCGTCGAGCACCTGGATCTGCCGCGGCAGCCGCGCGGCGAGCTCGTTGTCGTGGGTGATCACGACGATCGTCGCCCCCTGGCCGTTGAGCTCTTCGAGCAGCTCCAGCAGCGCGCCACCGGCGGCGCTGTCGAGGTTGCCGGTCGGCTCATCGGCGAGCAGGATCGCGGGACGCCCGACCAGCGCCCTGGCGATCGCCACGCGCTGGCGCTCGCCGCCCGAGAGCTTGCTCGGGCGGAACCCGGCGCGCCCGGCGAGCCCCACGCGCGCGAGCGCCGCGGCCGCGCGCTCGCGGCGCTCGGCAACGGCCACGCCCGCGTAGAGCAGCCCGTCGGCGACGTTCTCCAGCGCCGTCGAGTGCTCGGCCAGGAAGAACTGCTGGAAGACGAAGCCGATCCGCGTCGCGCGTAGCGTCGCCAGCTCTCGGTCGGACAGCAGCGCGGCGTCGAGACCCGTGATCGAGACGACGCCGCTGGTCGGGCGCTCGAGCGTGCCCATCACGTGGAGCAGCGTGGTCTTGCCCGAACCGGACGGGCCGACGATCGCGACCAGCTCGCCCTCGCCGACCGTGAGGCTGGCATCGCGCAGCGCGTACACGGGCGGCTCGGCGCCGTAGACCTTGCTGACCTCGCGCAACTCGAGCACCGCCGGCGGCACGGCACTGCGCATGGCACCGGGGGCGTCGCTCACGGCGCCGGCACCACCACGCGCTCGCCGGGCGAGAGCTTGCCGCTGACCTGCGCCAGCCCTTCGGCGTCGTCGAACAGGCCGACGCCGACGGCGACCAGATGGTGCACGCGGCCTTCGGCGACCTCGACGGCGTAGCCGCCGCCGGCCAGCGCGAGCAACGCGTCGACCGGCACCGCCAGCACGTTCGGGGCGCTTTCGGTCGTGATCTCCACGTTCACGGGCGCCTGGTCGAGATGGCCGGTCGCGGCCGGGTCGGTCGGGACGGCCCGGACTTCGATCGTCGGCGAGCCTTCTTCTTCGGCGCCGCCGTGTCCCGAGCCGCCGGTCGCCGGCGCCGTCGCGACGCTCGACACGTAGGTGATCCTGCCCGGAGTCGTCGAGTTGTCCGGCAGGGTGATCGTGACCGGGTCGCCGACCTTGACGGTGTCCTGCTCGGAGGCGTCCAACGCGAGCTTGACCTGGCGGGACGTCGAGGTGATCGCGAGCACCGGCCCGGGCGTCACGGGCGAGCCGACCGTCGGGGTCACGCTCGTGACGCGAACGGCGCCCGGCTCGAACACGACCGAGCCGAGCAGCAGCTCGCCGCTCGCCGTCGCGCCGCGCGCGGCCTGCAGGGCGCGGATCGCGGCTTCGGTGCCGGCGGTGAACGCGTCGCCGCCCGGGGCCGCCCCGTAGCCGAGCGCGCGCAGGTTCGCGTTGAGCTCCGCGACGTCGCTTCCCGGCGCCATGCCTGCGACGAAGGCGCGCGTTTGCGGCACCGTGCCGTAGAGCAGCAGCACCGGCTGGCCGCCGATCGCGTACGGGCTCTGTCCGCGCGCGACGATCCGCCCGACCGGCGGCAGCGAGGTGAACGCCGAGCTCTGCCCGTAGAGCGCGGCCGAGGAGCGCGCGGCGGACAGCCCGGAGCGCGCGCTCGCGAGCTGCGCTTCGGCCGAGGAGACCTGCAAGCGGTCGGCGGCGACCTTTGCGCCGGCACCGGTCTCGCCCTGCTGCGCCGAGGAGACGGCCTGCGAGTCGCCGGCGCACGGCCCGGCGGCGCCGCCGCCCCCGCCGCTTTCGCCGCCGGCGGGGACGGCTTCGGCGGCGCCTGCTCCCGCGCAGTCGACCTGCTCCTTGGCGCGCGCGGCCGCGAGAGCTCCCTGGCTGCCGGCGAGAACCCGTGCGTCGGCGGACAGCGCTTCCCGCGCCCGCGCGAGCATCGCTTCGGCGCTCGCGACCTGGCGGGCGGCCTGTTCCACGGTGGAAGGCGCCGTTCCGGGCGGCACGCGGATGCTCGACGAGCCCCCGTAGCCGAGCGTGCCGCTGACCTGCGTCTGCTGCGAGAGCGTCTGGCGCTTGACGCTCACCAGCGACGTGGCTGCGGCGTTGTCCGCGACGCCACCGGTCGGTTTCCCGGAGCCGGCGAACGGGTCGGTGACGATCAGGACCACGACGAGCGCGGCCAGCGTGAGGCCGGTCGCCGCGAGCATGCGGCGCCGGGCGCGGCCGGGGGGCGGGGCACCGCCCGTGCGTCCGGCGGGAACGTGCGGCGCGATCGCCGGCTCGGCCGCCGCCGGCGGCTGCGCGACGGCGCTCGCCTCGCCCGGGACCGGATCGCTCACCGCGCACCACCCACCCGGTCGTGTCTAGGGCACCGCCGGCTTCGGGAAGGTATCGCCGATTTCACGGCCCGTCTCCGTGGATCGCGCTCATGCGGCCCGGTTGTACGTCCGCGGCGGTTACAGCGTGGTGACACGAGACCGCGCTTGCCTGTAACCGCTGCCTGCTGGCGAAGACGCTTCCTACGGCCGCCAGCGGGCACGTCCGCACGCGTGGGCCTACCACCGCCCTCAGCGCCGGCCTCATCCGCGGCCGAACGCGGACGCGGCCATCGCCGGGCGTGTCCACCGCGCCGAGCTCCGGTCGTCGCATCGGCGGCCGGCGCTTCAGTGCCCGGCGACGAAGCGTGCGATGACGGCCTTCGTGATGAGCCCGTGCGTGACGCCGGCGCACGCGTCGGCGGCGTTCTTCACCGCCGGCTCGCGTACGTCGACGCCCGCCCGGGAGAGCATCTCGTGGCTCAGCTCGCCGAGAGCGCCCAGCGGGGCCCGTAGCGCCTGCCGAGGCCGGCGGCGGCGAGCGCGACGCTCACGCTACCCCCTCGATCCGCGCGGAGCGGACAGCGTCGCGAAACAGGGCCTCGATCGACTCCTCGTCGAGGCCGGCGCGCCGCGCCTTGACGATCCAGCCGCGCAGCTCGCGGCGCAGGGGCGCGTGCTCAGCGATCGCCGGCGCGGCGAGCGAGCCGGTGACGAATGTGCCGACGCCCGGGCGCGCGGCTACGAGCCCGGCGTGCTCGAGCTCGCGGTAGGCCTTGAGCACGGTGTTGGGGTTGATCGCGATCTGCGCGACTACCTCCTTGACCGTCGGCAGCTGGTCGCCCTCGCGCAGCATGCCGAGCCGCAACGCGTGACGCACCTGCTGGACGATCTGCATGTACGGCGAGACCCCTGTCTGGACGTCGAGGTGAAACTCGATCACGGATACTCCCTCTATATATCTAGGTTACTAGTACTTTAGATGTATAGGAGCAGCCTGTCAAGCGCTGTTTTCCCGGCCCGCGCGCTCCCGCTTGCGGGCGAGGAGCCGGCGGCCGTCAGTGGTTGTGCAGCGGGAAGCCGCACTCGGCCGCCGCACGCGTGAAGGCGGGCGACCGCGTTTCGAGCGTGCTCGGGAAGACGAGGATCACGCCTTCGATGTCGCTGAGCACGCCGACCTTGCCGGAGCCGAACGGGTTGGCGGGGGCCTTGCTCATCGGGTCCGGGAAGTTGGGCACGCCGTGGGCGCGCATGCACTGCGCGATCCGCAGGAAGCGCGCGAGCGTCTGCGCCGACGGGGGCGGGCCCGAGCCGGGGCCGGGCGGCAGCAGGCCCTTGCATTTCGCCTGTGTCCTCTGGAACGCCGGCGAGGAGGGTTCGTCCCCGGAGCCCTTCCGGACCTGGAAGCCCCCGCCCGGGCTCGGGTCGGGGAAGTTCGGCAGACCGTGGGCGCGCATGCACTTGGCGAACGCCAGTTCCTGGCTCTCCGGCGAGCCCGATTCGGAACCGGCGCGCGACCCGCTCGAAGCCGCGCCCGTGCCGGTCGAGGCCGCCGTCCTGCCGAGGTGTGCGACGCCCGTACCCGAGGAGGAGCCGCCGCCGCAGCCTGCGAGCAGCGCCGCCAAGGCCGCCGGTGCGATCCACCGCGCGTGTTCGCGTATGAGCTTCACAGGTGCGGTCTTACGGCCGAGGGGGTTACACCGCGGTGACACGAGTGTCTGTCACCTGTCTGTAACCGCGCCTGCTGCAACCTGGCAGCATGGGAGACGGCCTATGAGGGTGCTGCTGGTCGAGGATCAGGTCGAACTGGCGCAGACGCTCGCGGTCGGGCTGCGCCGCGAAGGCCTCGCGGTCGACGTCGCCCACGACGGACGCGGGGCGCTCGCGCACGTCGCCGTGACCGACTACGACGTGCTCGTCCTCGACCGCGACCTGCCGGACATCAGCGGCGACGAGGTCTGCCGCACGCTCGTGGAGGACGGGCGCGAGAGCAGGATCCTGATGCTGACCGCCGCGGGCTCGGTCGAGGACCGCGTCGGCGGCCTCGGCATCGGGGCCGACGACTACATGGCGAAGCCGTTCGCCTTCGCCGAGCTGGTCGCGCGGATCCGCGCGCTCGACCGGCGCTCGGGCTCGCCGCTGGCGCCGGTGCTCGAGCGCGGCGACCTGCGCGTCGATCCCGCCCACCGCGTCGCGACGCGCGGCGGCGAGCCGCTCGCGCTCACACCCAAGGAGCTCGCGCTGCTCGAGTACCTGCTCTCGGCCGAGGGCCGCGTGGTCTCCGCCGAGGAGCTGCTCGAACGCGTCTGGGACGAGAACGCGAACCCGTTCACGACGACCGTCAAGGTCACGGTCCGCCGCCTGCGCGCGAAGCTCGGCGAACCGCCGGTGATCGAGACCGTGCCCCGCGGCGGATACAGGATCTGAGATGAGCCCGCCTGCGCGACACGGTCCTCGCCGGCTGCGGCTTCCCCGCCGCACAGTGCGGCTGCGCCTGACGCTGCTCTACGGCGGCGTCTTCCTGGTCTCGGGAGCGGCGCTGCTCGGCCTCACCTATCTGCTCGTCGGGCAGACGACCAGCGGCCCGAACTACTCGGCCGGAATCACCGCCAAGGGGGTGATCGTGAAAGGTCCGAGCGGCCGCGTCAGCCTCGGCCCGCTGGCAGGCGCCCGGCCGCCGGCCTTCACCGTCCGGACGCCGAGCGGTTCCTCGCAGGGAAAGGGCGGCTCCCTGAAGCCGCTCCACCAAACCGGGGGCTCGGGCCAGCCCACGCCCAGCCAGCTCCCCGGCGGAGGGCTGGAGACCGTCGACCAAGCCCGCGAACAGGAGCGCCGGCTCCAGCTGCGGACGCTCGAGCAGGCGCGCGCACAGGCGCGCAAACTCGAAGCGCTCGGGCGCCAGCAGCACAAAGAAGAAATGCACCGGCTGCTCGTCGATCTCGGCATCGCCTTGGCGATCGTCGCGGTCCTCTCCCTGGTTCTCGGCTGGTTCCTCGCCGGCCGGCTGCTGCGCCCGCTGCAGACGATCACCTCCGCGGTGCGGGAGATCTCCGCGAAGAGCCTGCACCGGCGCTTGGCGCTGCGCGGCCCACGCGACGAGCTGCGCGAGGTGGGCGACACCTTCGACGAGCTGCTCGAGCGCCTCGAGCGCTCGTTCGAGGCCCAGCGCCAGTTCGTCGCCAACGCCTCCCACGAGCTGCGCACGCCGCTGACGCTCGAGCGGGCCGTCGTCGAGGTCGCGCTCGCCGACCCGCAGGCCACCAGCGAGACCTTGCGCGCGACCTGCGAGCGCGTGCTGGCGATCGGCGAGCAACAGGAGCGGATCATCGACGCGCTGCTCGCGCTCGCGCGCAGCGAGCGCGGCCTCGAGCGCGCCGAACAGCTCGACCTGAGCCGGCTGGCGGCGGACGTCCTCGCCGCGCGCGCGCCGGAGTTCCCCGAGCGCGGCCTGCGCCTGGAAAGCGATCTGCGCCCGGCGCACACGATCGGCGACGCGCGCCTGGCGGAGCGGCTCGTGGCCAACCTGATCGACAACGCGCTCACTTACAACCTCGGCGACGGTTGGGTGACCGTGACGACCGGCACCACAGATGGCCGGGCGACCCTCACGGTCGCCAACAGCGGCCCAGTCGTGCCGGAGGACGAGCTCGAGCGCCTCTTCCAGCCGTTCCGGCGTCTCGGCGCCGCGCGCGCGAGCAAGAGCGAGGGGCACGGTCTCGGCCTGTCGATCGTCAGCGCGATCGCCGCCGCCCACGACGCAGAGCTGCAGGCTTCCGCGCCGGCCGAGGGCGGCCTGCTCATCACCGTCGGCTTCGCGGCCTCGGCGCCCGCGGCGCAGGATGCCGCGGCCGCGGCGCCCGCGCCCGCCGGCGCCGGGGCGCCGGACCCGCTCTAGCCGTTCCGGCGGCCGCGGCGCGGGCGGCGGTGTCGATCACGACGCCCTTCCCGCTACCGGCGGGGCCGGTCAGGACGGCCGGGCGCTCCGGGCCACTCAAGCGCGGAGCCGCCGTCTGTTTGCGTCGGTGTGCGCAGGCTGGGCTCGCGCTGCGCGTTCCGGGCGCGGACTACCGCGCGTCGGCCAGCTGCTCGCCGTGCGGGAGGACCACGTCGGCAGCCTCCTCTGGGGTCACGTCCGGATAGAGAGCGCGCAGCGTGATGATCGCGACGATGCCGCCGATGAGCTGGGCGAGGATGAATCCGGGCGCGGATGCCGGGGCGATGCCGGCGAAGGTATCGGAGAACATCCGCCCAATCGTGATCGCGGGGTTTGCAAAGCTCGCCGAGCTGGTGAAGAAGTAGGCGGCTCCGATGTACGCCCCGACGGCGGCCGGAGCGAGGTTGCCGCGTCTGGTCCGGGCGAGCGAGAAGATGACGAGGATCAGGCCCGCGGTGGCGATGATCTCGGAGAAAAGGTGCGCTGGTGAGGCGCGGTGGTGGGTGCTGATGCTGACTGCTGCGAGTTCGAACATCCCGTTCGCGGCGATCGCTCCGGTGAAGCAGCCGGCGATCTGGGCAGGGGTGTAGGCGAGCGCGTCTCGCCAGCTGATTCCCTTGAAGCTTGCGTCCGTTAGCGAGACGACGGGGTTGAAGTGCCCGCCTGAAACGGGCCCGAACATCAGGATGATCGCGAACAGTCCGGCGGCGGTGGCGGCTGCGTTCTCGAACAACTGCAGGCCAGTATCGCCGGGCGAGAGGGTCTGCGCGGCGATGCCGGAGCCGATTACCAGCGCGGCGAGAAACGCGGAGCCGAGGAACTCGGCGAGCAGCCGTCGCCACATCGTCGGCGTCGCGATCATGCGCTCACGATCGCGTCGCAGTGATCCTTGCGTAGGCACTTACGGGTCTGGCGCAGGGCGAGGGTGACGACGTGGGTGCGTATGACAGCGTCATCGAACTTCGACAGTACGGCCTCTGCGCACTCGCGGATCTCTGCGTCAGAACGTCGTCCCTCGAAGTCTCGGACGAGCGCAGGAAGGATCTTTGCCAGGCGCAGCTCGTGAGCGGTCCGATCAGATCGGATGTCCTCCGTGTGCTCGTCGACGAGCCTGCTTACACGCTCCTGGATCGCGTCGCGGATCTCCCTGACCTCCTCGATCGGCCTCCCCGCAGGGTCGGGCAGGTCCCAGTCTTCAACAATCGTGGGGACGTAGGGGCAGGCGTCGCCACAGCCCATCGTGATCGCCCAGTCGGCGTGCAACTGCATCTCGCAGGTGAGCTTGGTCGGCTTTCGATCGGAGAGGTCGATGCCCACCTCTCGCATGACCTGAACCACCTCGGGCCAGACAGCCTTGGCCGGCTCGGTACCCGCCGACTCGGCGCGCAGGTCCTCCGGCGCCAGGCCTTCGAAGAAGGCCTGGGCCATCTGCGAGCGCCCGGCGTTGTGGTTGCAAACGAACAGCACGTGGCGCATCTCTGCCTCTCAAGCGGCGATCAGGAGCTTGTCTGCGAACTCAGCGGGGAGCCCCACGACGCGGACTTCCGAGGCGACCCGGTCGGCGTCGTAGGCCACCCGTTCGATCGCGACCTCAACGCCGTCCGCGGTAGCGGTGAGCAGGGCGAAGGCGCCTCGGGGGTCGCCATCCTTGGGCTTGCCGACCGAGCCGCAGTTGACGAACAGGACGCCGCCGTACTCGTGAACCCAAGGTTTGTGGGTGTGGCCGAAGACGAGGACGGGGTCGCTCTCGGCGGCGGCGAGCCGCTCATACAGACGCGCGGGCTTGTCCTCGAACAGGTACTCGTTGACTTTGCGCGGCGAGCCGTGGACGAGATGGACATCGGTGCTCCCCACCGGGAAGTGCAGATCGAACGGCAGGCTGAGCATGAACTCTTTCGAGTCCCGGGTCGTATTCGCGAGCGTCCAGTCCACCGAGAGCTTTCCGAGCTCGCGATCGTGCGGGGTGATGTACGCGCAGCCGCAGTCCTCTTCATCGCGCGCGATGGCGTAGTCGTAGTTCCCGTAGATGGACGGGATCTCCCGGTCAGCGATCAGCTCGCAGACCTCGTTCGGATGCGGCCCGTAGCCCACCAGGTCGCCGCCGCAGTAGATCTGCTCGATCTCGAGCTCCTCGATCCGCGAGAGCGCCGCCTGCAGCGCCGCGAGGTTGCCGTGTATGTCGGTGATGACCGCCACCGTGTTATTCAACGGCCGACATCTTATTAGATCGACAGCCGTCACTGTTATTGATATATGTGTATTGATGCCTATCGATCTGGAGCTGTCCCCGAAGCAGAAGCGAGCGGCAGGCGAACGCTGCTGCGAGCCCGTCGTGTACCCCGACGTGCAACGCGACCACGCGCTGCGCATGGCCGAAGTCGCAAAGGCTCTCGGCGACCCGATACGCCTGCAACTCGTCGACGTGCTGCGCAAACACGCAGGCAAGGTATGCGTCTGCGAGCTCGTGCCCCTCTTCGACATCTCCCAGCCCACACTCTCCCACCATCTGAAGAAGCTCCGCGACGCCGGAATCGTCGACTCCGAGCGCCAAGGGCTGTGGGCCTACTACTACGTCATCCCCGATGCACTGAGGGAGCTCTCCACATGGCTGACCTGATGGGCACCGGCACGGCCGCCGATCCCTGCTGCGCGCCCGAAAGGCAGGACGCTTGTTGCAGACCGAGCGCGAAGGCGGAATGCTGCGGCCACGGCGAAGGATGCGGCTGCGACCCAGGCAACACACGGAACAGAGCTGAGGACGTGCGCGAAGAGGTCGGGAAGCGCTACGCCGCCGCGGCCCGAGCCGTTGCGGAGCACGAGAGCCGCACCGCCTCGTCGTGTTGCAGCCCAGCCGTCGCGACCACCGACGCCTCCGGTCGACAAGTGTTCGGTGGCACGCTGTACGAGTCCGCTGAGGCCGGCGAGGCACCAGAGAGCGCTGTCGCCGCTTCGCTCGGCTGCGGCGTGCCCACCGCCGTCGCGCAGCTCGAAGCCGGTGAGACCGTCCTCGACCTCGGCTCTGGCGCCGGCGCCGACGTCCTGATCTCCGCGCGCCGCGTCGGACCCAGCGGCAAGGCGATCGGCTTGGACATGACCGACGAGATGCTCCAACTCGCCCGCGCGAACGCCCAGAAGGCAGGCGCACAGAACGTCGAGTTCCACAAGGGATACATCGAGGAGATCCCCTTGCCAGACGCGAGCGTCGACGTGGTGATCTCGAACTGCGTGCTCAACCTCTCCGCCGATAAGCCCAAGGTGATCCGCGAGGCCGCCCGCGTGCTGCGCCCCGGAGGACGCTTCGCGATCTCCGACGTCATCGCCGATGAGAACATGGACGACGCCACACGCGCAGACATGCAGAAGTGGACCGGCTGCATCGCTGGAGCCCTCACCCAACACCAGTTCGAGCAGGCCCTCATGGAGGCAGGTCTCGTCGACATCCAGGTTGACCAGACCCACCGTGTCCACGAGCACGCCGCCTCAGCGATCATCCGCGCCCGCAAGCCGCCCGCGGCGCGGACATGAGCGCGACGAGCGAGATCCACCTGCACGATCCCCAGGCTCTCTACCGCCACTGGGGCGGTTCGAGTCCGCTGCCGGGCTCTCCATGCGGTGGCCCACCGGCGCAATCTGCGGGTTCCTGATCGCCCTCGTGACGACGCCGGCCGGCGTCTCGCCGAAGCCGATCGAGCACTCCCGCGCCCCACGCCCCGCACACGCGGGCGCGCGCTAGCGGCTCAAGCGCTGGCCGTCTCGGCCTCGGCGTCCTTGATCTCCTGCGCGAGCTCGTCGGCCGCCATCTCTGTCGCGTAGGAGACCATGCGGTTCGCGGCCTTGATGTTGGCGGCGATCTGGTCGGCCATGTTGGTCGCGTAGACCACGATCAGGCCGGCGTCGCCTTCGTCGAGAACGTCGCCGAGCTCCTTGAGCTCACCGCGCTTCATGCCGCCGTGGACGTGGCCGGAGACGGCCCCGATCGCCGCGCCTGCGCCGCCGCCGACGGTCAGGGCGCCGATGATGCCGATGGCCGGGAAGAGCGCCGCGACGGCCCCGGCAGCGAGGCCCCAACCGAGCCCGTGAGCGGCACCGTGGCGCGTGGGCTGCTCGTGCTTCTTGACGATCTTGACCTTGCCGTCCTTCTTCTCGATCACTGCTGCGTCGAAGTCGTCGGAGGCTTTGATCTCGTAGTAGAGCGCCTTGATCAGCTCGTAGTCGCCGATCGCGGCGTCCGTGCTGTCGTAGGAAGCGGCGGCCACGAACAGCGTGTCGGGCTCGTCAGACATGGGGGAACCTCCGGGTCGGGATCGGTCCCCTCATGCTGGTGCGCGGAGGCCAGGGCCGGCTCCTCCATTTCGGATGATGCGGACCGCACCGGGGTCGCCAGCATCCGAGGTGCAAGGGACAATCGATCCCGACACCACCACCGTTAAGGCCGACAAGGGGGCCCATTTGCTTGCAGCAACCGAATATCCGTTCCTAGAAATCTTCTGGACGATGCTGATCTTCTTCGCCTTCTTCATCTGGATCTGGCTGCTGTTCGTGGTCTTCGGCGACATCTTCCGGCGCAGCGACCTCGGCGGCTGGGGCAAGACGGGATGGATCATCTTCATCGTCATCCTCCCCTACCTCGGCGTGTTCGTTTACCTGATCGCCGAGCACAAGGGCATGACCGAACGGACCATCGCCCAGCAGGAACAGGCGAAGGCGAGCATGGATGAATACGTCCGCGAAACCGCGGGGGCGAACGACCCGACGCAGCAGATCGCGAAAGCCGGCGAGCTGCTCAAGGCCGGCACGATCACCCAGGCCGAGTTCGACTCGATCAAGGCCAAGGCGCTGGCCTAGACGCACCTCCGGGGCCGTCGCGCACGGCGGCGGCCCCTCCCGGATCAGGCGGGGCAGGCGATCGGCTTGACACCCGCCGCGTCGAGGCAGAGATCAACGCGTTCGGGCACTCGTCCGCGTCGCACCCGCAGCCGCATGTACTTGCCGAGCGTGCCCGGCTTCGTGACGAGGACTTCGACCACGGCGCCGGGGCGCAGGAAGCGCTCGAAGGACCGGAACACGATCGCGGGGACGCCGTGCGGACCCGCGACGGTGGTCCGGCGCGCCCCGTGACGCGGGCAGCCGCGGCCGCGGCAGCGCACCTGCACGAGCGCGCCCGGCGGCGCCTGCTGAACCGAGAGCAGGCGCAGTCTCATCCCGTTGGCGAATGCCACGCCCGCAACGCGCACGACCGGGAACGGCGCAAGCAGCGACGGCCCGCGCAGTTGCTGCGGCGCGGCCTGGATGAGGGCGGCCACCCCAGAGGAGGGCGTGGAAGGTGCCGGCGGCGCGGGGGCCGCGACGATGGCGAACACCACCGGTTCGCTGCGCCCGGCCGGGTTGCCTTTGAGCGAGCTGCGCTGCACGGCCACAGCCGTGTAGTGCCCGGCTGAAAGCGCCGGGCTCGCGGGGCTCGAGCGCCACGTCGCGCCCGTCCCCACCGCGCTCGCGCTCGCGACCAGCGTCCCCGAGGCAGATTCGCCCGCGTGGATCTGCACGGTCACCGTGGTGATGTCGCTTGCCGTTCCGGTGAAGGAAGGCGTCGATTCGCCGGGCGCCGGCGCAGGCTGCTCGATCGTCACGAGGGGCGCGGTCGTGAGGATCGTGAAGGTGACGGGAAGGCTCGAGGCCGCGCCCTGGGCGGCCTGCGCCGTGTAGGTCCCGTCAGGCAGCGGTGCGAGCGCTTCGAGCGACCACCTGCCTTCTTCGATGACCGCGGTGCTCGGCGTCTGGATGGGGGTTCCGACGGGCAGCGCACCGGCGTAGATACTGAGCGTGACCGCCCCGCCGAGCTGTTCGGCCGCGCCTTCGAAGGTTGGTGCGCGTTCGTTCGTGATCTCCCCGGCGAGCGGCTCGGTGATGGTCACGGCCGACGCGGCACGGGCGGCCTGGGCGGACGCCGCCGCCAGGAGCGCCCCTGCGAGCACCGCCAGAACCAGCCGCCGGATCGAATCTCTCGCCGCGTCTCGCGCCACGCGACTCCCCCTTCTCTGCCGCTTCCGCAGAGCGTAGCGCCGCACATCGCCCCGCCGGACACGCGGTGGACGGCTTGCAGCCCCGGCCGGCCCCTCGATCTCGGGACCGCCGCCAACGCCCAGAATCGGCGCCGCTACGCGCCAGGCGCGTCCAGCGCTTCGCCAATCGCGGTGATCGCCGCACGCTCGGCGTCGCTGACGTCCTGACCGCCCTCGCTGTGGGAGCCCGCAACGTGCTCTGCGACGCTCCTCACGAAGCCGTTGTAGTCGCTGATCTCCTGCTCGGTCGCCTTGGAGCGCAGCGCCGTGCTCGCTTCCCGCAGCCGCTGCAGGACGAGGTCACGCAGCTCCTCGGGCGAGTGGACGTGGGGGTGCTCGACCTTCGGGCGCGTCGTCACCAGCTCGTCGAGCAGCTCGCTGTTGCCGTGCTGCTTGCGAGCCTCGGTGTAGGACTTGCCCATCGACAGCGCCTCGCGGAAGGTCCCGCCGCGCTCGGCCGCCGAGACCATCAGGCCCGCCAACGGCGGCGCCTCGGCGATCAGCTTCCACTCCTCCTCGCTGAAGTCGGCTTTCGTCGTCACAGCATCCCCTTTCGTTTCGGCGGACGGAGGCCGGCATGGAGCGCCGGCCGACCCCTCCTCCGAACGATACGACTGCGCGCTACTCGACGGCGACACGCGTCGCCAGGCCGCGCGCTCTCGCTTCCTCGACCGACACGATCTCGCGGCCGAACGGGACCAGCGAGATCGGGATCAGTTTGAAGCTCGCCAGGCCCAGCGGGATGCCGATGATCGTCACGCACAGCAGCAGCCCCGTCACGAGGTTCCCCAGCGCGAGCCACCAGCCGCACAGCAGGATCCAGAGCACGTTGGCGATCGCCGAGGGCGCCCCCGCGTCAGCTCGCTCGACGACCGTTTTTCCGAACGGCCACAACGCGAAGCGCGCGATCCGCAGCGAGGCGATCCCGAAGGGAATGGTGATGATCAGGATGAAGCAGATGAGCGCGGCGAGGAGATAGGCGAGCGCCATCCAGAAGCCGCAGAGCACGAGCCAGATCAGGTTGAGGATCACGCGCACGGCTGCACCGCGCTCCGTGAAGGCCCTGCACTGGCTGTAGACCGTCCCGTCATCCCGCGCTCCCCATTCGCTGCCTTTCCGTGACGATACGCCATCCCCCTCGAAGCCTGTTCAAATCGACGGGCGACGGCTACCATCCGCCGTTCGGGTGGGTCCGCGCTCGGAGCGCGGACCGGAGACAGAACAAGTCACAGAAGGGGGATGGACGGCAAGGATGCCGCGTCGAAGGATGAGAACGCCGCAGCATGCACGCACCGCCGGCGCGGGGGCGGCGCTGTTCGCGGTCCTGGCCGCGCTGCTGGCGATCCTCGTGCTGCTCGCGCCCGCGGCCCTCGGCTCGGAACCGACGAACTCGGGCGACAACCTGCGCGACGGCTGGTATCCGGAACAGGGCTCGCTCACGCCCCAGCTCGTCAGCGGCGGCACCTTCGGACAGCTCTGGTCCTCGGAAGTCGAAGGCTCGGTCTACGCGCAGCCGTTGCTCGTGAACGGCGAGGTCCTGATCGCCACCGAGAACAACAAGGTCTACGCGCTCAACCCGAACACGGGCGCGAAGAAATGGACCACGTCGCTCACGGGGACGGCCTGGAAAGCCGCCGACATCGGCTGTAACGACCTCGCGCCCAACGTCGGCGTGACCTCGACGCCCGTCGTCGACCCCTCCACCAACACGGCCTATATGACCCACAAGGCCTACGCCTCAGGCTCGAGCGGCACGGTGCGCTGGTACATGGACGCGATCAACCTCGAAACCGGCGCCGAGCGCGAAGGCTTCCCCGTCCAGCTGCAGGGCACCGCGCAGAACGCCTCGGGCCAGACCTTCAACCCGACCTCCCAGCTGCAGCGTCCGGGCCTGCTGCTGCTGAACGGCGTGGTCTACGCGGGCTTCGGCTCGGACTGCGACCTGAACACCTGGCAGGGCTGGGTGTTCGGCGTCTCGGAGGCGGGCCAGGTCAAGGCGCGCTGGGTGTCCGTGCCAGGGGGCAACGGCGCCGGCATCTGGCAGTCCGGCGCCGGGCTCTTCTCCGACGGCCCCAACTCCCTGATGGTGAGCACCGGCAACACCGGCGCGCCCTCGAAACCGGCTCCGGGCAACGAACCGCCCAACACGTTCGGCGAGTCGATCGTGCGCCTCACGGTGCAGGCCAACGGCGAACTGAAGCCCACGAACTTCTTCACGCCCTTCGACGCTCAGGAACTCGACGCAGGGGACGCGGACTTCGCCTCGGGCGGCATCACCGGTCTGAACGGCGAATACTTCGGCACCGCCTCGATACCGCACCTCGCTGTGGCGGTCGGCAAGGACGGCTACGTCTACCTGCTGAATCGCGACGAACTCGGCGGCTTCATGCAGGGCAGCGGCGGCGGCGACAAGGTCGTCCAGCGGATCGGCCCCAACGGCGGCGTCTGGTCGCGGCCCGGCGTGTGGCCCGGCAACGGCGGCTGGGTGTATATCCCGACGGCCTCGGCGGGCAACTCGGCAGGCGGCTCCTCCGGCTTCCTGCGCGTCTACCAGTACGGCGTCAACGGCGAAGGCAAGCCGACGCTCTCCCTGCAGGCAACCTCCTCGGACTCCTGGGGCTTCGGCACCGGCGCCCCGATCATCACCTCCGAAGGCACGACGTCGGGCTCGGCGCTGGTCTGGTCGGAGTGGATGCCGAACGGCACGGGCGAAGGCGCGCAGCTGCGCGCGTACGACCCCGTGCCTGTCAGCGGCAAGCCGGTGCTGCGATGGAGCGCGGCGATCGGCACCGGCTCGAAGTTCGGCACGCCGGGCGTCGGCGGGAACAAACTCTTCGTCGGCAACCGGGAAGGCAAGGTGATGGCGTTCGGCTCGCCGGTCACCCCCGCCCTCAGCGGGCCCTCGACGAGCTTCGGTACGACCACGATCGGTCAGAGCAACGAAAAGACGATCACGCTGACGGCCAACAGCTCGCTCACCGTCACGGGCGTCTCGACCGGCAACGCGCAGTTCGCCGTCGGCGCGACGAAACCGGTGCTGCCCGCAAGCGTCGGCTCGGGTCAGACCCTGCAGGTGCCGGTCAAGTTCAAACCGACGGGGAGCGGGCTGCAGGCCGCGCCGTTGACCGTCGAAACGAGCGCCGGCACGTTCAGCTTCTCGCTGCAGGGCACCGGCCAGCCCGCCGGACCGAAGATCGAAGCCTCGCCCGTCGTGCTCTCGTTCGGGGGCACGACGGTGGGCAGCAAGGTCTCGGCCGCCGCGACCTTCCGCAACGTCGGCGGCGCCGCGCTGACGATCGAATCGGTCGCACCGGTGGCCCCGCCCTTCGCGGTCAGCGGAGCCCCGGCGCCCGGCACCGTGCTCCAGCCGGGCGAAGCCGTGAACGTCGAAGTCGCTTTCGAACCGACCGAAGAAGGCAACTTCGGCGGCGAACTCACGCTGAAGACGAGCGCCGGTGAATCCACCGTCGCCCTTGCGGGCGCCGGGGGCAAGCCCGGCGTCCTGAAGTTCGCGCCGGAAACCGTCGAATACGGCAACGTCCCGGTCGGATCGACCCTCTCCAAGACCTTCACGATCACCAACACCGGCGGCACGAACGTCACGATGACGAAGTCCAAGCCGCCCCTCGGCGGCAGCTTCACCGCGACGAGCACGCTGTCTGAGGGCACGACGATCGCGCCCGGCGAAACGGTCACCGAGACGGTCGCGTTCAGCCCCACCGCGCCCGGCGGCGCCACCGGGGTGTGGGCCTTGAACGGCACCGACACGAGCGGCCTGCACGAAATCAAGTTCACGGGCAACGGCACGGTCCCGGCCCCCGGGCCCGGCTGGTCGCACAACGGCTCGGCGACGATCACCTCAGGGGTCGTGCAGACGACCGCCGCCGTCTCCAACCAGGCCGGCTCGGCGTTCTACGAAACGCCGCTGGAAAGCAAGCACCTGGTGGTCGAATTCGACCAGACGATCAACGGCGGCAGCGGCGCCGACGGCCAGACGCTGACCTTCGCCGACGCCACCAAAGCCTCGCCGACCGCGCTGGGCGAACAGGGCGGCGGCCTCGGCTTCGCGGGCATCTCCGGCATCGCCGTCGGCTTCGACACCTACAAGAACTCCGCCAACCCCTCGAGCAACTTCGCGGGCATCAGCAACGGCGCCGGAACCACCGCCGGCACGTTGAACTGGCTCGCGACCTCGACGACGATCCCGGCGCTGCGCACAGCGACCCGCCATGTCAAGGTCGAAACGCTGAACGGCACCGTCAGCGTCTGGGTGGAAGGCACGAAGTACTTGAGCACAGCGGTCACGCTGCCGGCCAAGGTGCTCGTCGGCTTCACGGGCGGCACGGGCGGCTCCAACGACATCCACAAGGCCGCGAACGTCACGATCAGCGGTGAACCCGTCGCCGAAAAACCGAAAGAAGAACCGCCCGCGGCCACGCTGAAGATCACCGACGCGATCACCGCGCCGAGCGGCTCCCCGCAGGCCGAAACGACGCTCACCTACAGCGGCACGTGCCCCTCGAGCTTCACGACCGCAGCGCTCGCCAACGGCGGCTCCGCCACGCCGACGCTCACCGGCGCCGTCCAGGGCGCCGCCTGCTCGGTCGCCGAGACCGCGCCCACCGGCACCGGCTGGAAGACCACCGCCTCGGTCAACGGCGCCGCCCCCGTCGAAATCGCCGCCTCCGCCGGCAAAGTCACAGTCCCCACCTTCACGCTCGCAGCCGGCGCCAACACCGTCGCATTCACGAACACCTACACGGCGCCCAAAGAAGAACCGCCGGCGGCGACGCTGAAGATCACGAACGCCATCAGCGCGCCCGGTGGCTCCCCGCAGGCGGAAACGACGCTCACCTACAGCGGCAGCTGCCCCTCCAGCTTCACGACCGCGGCGCTCGCCAACGGCGGCTCCGCCACGCCGACGCTCACCGGCGCCGTCCAGGGCGCCGCCTGCTCGGTCGCCGAGACCGCGCCCACCGGCACCGGCTGGAAGACCACCGCCTCGGTCAACGGCGCCGCCCCCGTCGAAATCGCCGCCTCCGCCGGCAAAGTCACAGTCCCCACCTTCACGCTCGCAGCCGGCGCCAACACCGTCGCATTCACGAACACCTACACCGCACCGAAAGAAGAAACCGGCGTTCCCACGATCCCGGACCCGAGCGTCGGCGGCTGGCAGCTCAACGGCAACGCACTGCTCGAAAGCCCGAGCCTCGTCCTCACGGCAGCCGCGTCGAATCAGGCGGGCAGCGCCTTCTGGCCGACCAAGGTCGACCCGCGCAACCTCGCCTACGAATTCACGATCTCGATCGGCGGCGGCAGCGGCGCCGACGGGCTCGCCTTCGTGATCGCCGACGCAACCAAGTCGGCGCCGACCGCCCTCGGCGAACAGGGCGGCGGGCTCGGCTTCGCCGGCACCTCGGGTGACGCGGTCGCCTTCGACACGTGGCAGAACTCGGTCAACCCGTCGAACAACTTCATCGGCATCAGCGACGGCGCCGGCACCACGGCCGGCACGCTGCACTGGCTGACGACGTTCAACCCCCTCCCCTCCTCCCTGCGAACGGGCACCCACAAGATCAAGATCGAAACCGGCGAAGGCGCGATCACGGTCTGGATGGACGGCACCAAGATCGGCAGCCTCGCGGTTGCGCTTCCCGCCTCTGCCTACGTCGGCTTCGCGGGCGGCACCGGCGGCTCGACCGACCGCCACGCGATCTCCGGCCTCACCGTCGTCGGCACCGGCGCCAAAGAAGAACCCAAGCCCGCCACGCTGAAGATCACGAACGCGATCAGCGCGCCCTCAGGCTCGCCCCAGGCTGAAACCTCGCTCACCTACAGCGGCACGTGCCCCTCCAGCTTCACGACCGCCGCGCTCGCCAACGGCGGCTCCGCCACGCCGACGCTCACCGGCGCCGTCGCGGGTGCGAACTGCTCGGTTGCCGAGGCGGCGCCGAGCGGTGCCGGCTGGAAGACCACCGTCTCGATCGACGGCGGCGCTCCCGTCGAACTCAAAGAAGCGGGATCGGCGCTCACCGCACCGAGCTTCGCCCTCGCCGCGGGCGCCAACACCGTCGCGTTCGCGAACACCTACACGGCCCCCAAAGAAGAACCGCCGGCGGCGACGCTGAAGATCACCAACGCGATCAGCGCGCCGAGCGGCTCCCCGCAGGCGGAAACGACGCTCACCTACAGCGGCAGCTGCCCCTCCAGCTTCACGACCGCCGCGCTCGCCAACGGCGGCTCCGCCACGCCGACGCTCACCGGCGCCGTCCAGGGCGCCGCCTGCTCGGTCGCGGAGACCGCTCCCACCGGCAGCGGCTGGAAGACCACCGTCTCGGTCAACGGCGGCGCCGCCGTCGAAATCGCCGCCTCGGCCGGCAAAGTCACGGTCCCCACCTTCGCCCTCGCAGCCGGCGCCAACACCGTCGCGTTCACGAACACCTACGAACCGCCGCCGGCGACCCTGAAGATCACCAACGCGATCAGCGCGCCGAGCGGCTCCCCGCAGGCGGAAACGACGCTCACCTACAGCGGCAGCTGCCCCTCCAGCTTCACGACCGCGGCGCTCGCCAACGGCGGCTCGGCGACGCCGACGCTCACCGGCGCCGTCCAGGGCGCCGCCTGCTCGGTCGCGGAGACCGCTCCCACCGGCAGCGGCTGGAAGACCACCGTCTCGGTCAACGGCGGCGCCGCCGTCGAAATCGCTGCCTCGGCCGGCAAGGTCACGGTCCCCACCTTCGCCCTCGCAGCCGGCGCCAACACCGTCGCGTTCACGAACACCTACAGCGCACCGAAAGAAGAAACCGGCGTCCCCACGATCCCGGATCCGAGCGCCGGCGGCTGGCAGCTCAACGGCAACGCACTGCTCGAAAGCACGAGTCTCGTGCTCACGAAGGCGACCGCCAATCAGGCGGGCAGCGCCTTCTGGCCGACCAAGGTCGACCCGCGCAACCTCGCCTACGAATTCACGATCTCGATCGGCGGCGGCACCGGCGCCGATGGGCTCGCCTTCGTGATCGGCGACGCGACCCGGACCGCGACGGCCAAATCGCTCGGCGAACAGGGCGGCGGGCTCGGCTTCGCGAAGATCACCGGCTGGGCGGTCGCGTTCGACACCTACAAGAACTCCGCCAACCCCTCCAACAACTTCGTCGGCATCAGCGACGGCGCCGGCACCACCGCCGGGACGCTGCACTGGCTCACCACGTTCAACGTCGCAGCGTCGCTGCGCACCGGGACGCACAAGGTGAAGGTCGACACCGCCGGCGGGGCGATCGCCGTGTGGCTCGACGGCACGAAGCTCGGCAACGTCTCGGTGACGCTGCCGAGCTCGGCCTACGTCGGCTTCTCCGGCGGGACCGGCGGCTCGACCGACCGCCACGCGGTCACGGGCTTCACGGTCGCCGCCGGCTAGTCCCCCTGGGTCTCCCGGACGCCGGGCCCGTGGTCGGCGCGCACGGGAGCTTCGGACCCCCGGTGCGGCTACGCACAAAAAGAGCGGAGCCGCGACGTGCGCGACTCCGCTCTGGAAGGGGCGGCTGGGTGCCGCGCGCCCCTGGAGGCCGGCACCGAAGCGCCGGCCGACCCTCCTAGGGCCGGCATGGAGCGCCGGCCCGACCGTCCTAGGGCCGGCATGGAGCGCCGGCCCGACCGTCCTAGGGCCGGCATGGAGCGCCGGCCCGACCTTCACATCACCGGCCTGGGCGGGCCGACTGCGGGCTCCATCCCGCAGCCGGCCCGTCCGGCCGGCGCCCACCCGGCAGCTAGTGGCTGCGCGGGCAGGGAGCCTTGTATTCGGCCGTGACCGTGGTCTGGGTCAGGCCACCGAGTCCGGCGAACGTGAGTTCGGCCTTCAGCGGCAGGTATTTCTTCGGGCACTTCGTCGGCATCGTGCCGTAGTAGGTCACTTTGCCGTTCTTCTTGATCGCCGAGCCGGTCTTGACCTTGATGGACTTGACCGAGGCGTCGTTCGCGCCGGGCACCGTTTCGACCAGCGGCACGACAGCTTCGAACTTCTGGCTGTAGAGGCCGCTCGAGGCCACGAAGTGGCCCTTGGAGAGAATTTCCAGCAGCACCGGTTCGTGGCCGAACGTGAAGAACTCGAGGCCACCACCCGGGGCGTAGAACGATTCGATCGTCGCGCTCTCAGGCACGACTTCTTTGCCGAAGGCGACGAAGCCCTGGACCGAGCCGGTCGGGCCGGCCTTCGCCTTGGCGCAGGCCTTCGGGCCTTTGCCCGACGGTTCGAGCACGGAGGGCGCGCACGTCGGGAAGCCCGAGGTGTGCAGCTTCACGCCCGCAGGCAGGTACACGTTGACGTGTTCCAGCGGCGGCGGGAACCCGCCGTATTCGGTCCCCGAGATCTGGAATTCCGATTCGAACGCCGCGCCGGCGCCCTTGATGTTGCCGGTGTGGGGGAACCCGGCGATCGGCACGGCAGCGGCTTTGAACTTCACCGTCGGCGCGGCCGAGGCGACACCCGCCAGCGCCAGCGCCAGGACGGCGGCGCTCGCCACCGTAAGGCTGAAAATTGCTCTGCGCATTCCTGTCCTTCTCCAATCGTTGGTTGGGGGCAGGCGGTCTTGCGCTCCCTGCCTCTCACCCACACCAACACCGCTCCCTGCCGATCGGTTCGCCCAAAGGGCGGTCAGAGGCCGAACATCGCGCATCCGTGCGAGTCAGCGTCGCGGACAGGGAGCCTTGTATTCGACGGTCACCGTCTGCTGCGCAAGGCCGCCGAGCCCGGCGAACGTGAGGGCGGTCCTGACGGGGAGGTAGCCGCGTGGGCAACTCTTCGGCAGGCGCCCGTAGAAGATCGACTTGCCGCCGTGCCGCATCGCCGTCCCGACGTCGATCCTGATCGTTTTGACCGAGGCGTCCTGGGCCCCCGGCACCGTTTCCACGAGCGGGATGTCGGATTCGAGCTTTTTCGAGAACGGCCCCCCTGCAGCGACGTAGCGTCCCTGGGAGATGATTTCGATCAGCGCCGGTTCGTGGCCGAACGTGAAGAACGTCAGCCCTCCGCCGGGCGCGTAGAAAGCTTCGATCGACGTCGTCTCGCCGACGATCGATTTTCCGAAAGCCACGTAACCGCTCGCAGATCCAGTGCCGGCGAGGGATCCCTTCGGACAGCCCTTCGGGCCCTTGCCGCTCGGTTCGAGCGTGGACGTGGGGCAGGTCGGGAACCCTTCGGGATGAAGCTGGACGCCTTCGGGCAGATAGAAGTCGACGTGGATCAGGGGCGGCGGGAAGCCCCCGTATTCGGTGCCCGTGATCCGGTATTCGGCCAGCAGCGAGGTTCCGGCGCCGAGGATGAAGCCCGTGTGCGGGAAGCCCGGGATCGGGAGCGGCTCGGCTTTGAACGTGACCGTTGGGGTGGCGGCAGCGACGGTCGGCGCGAGCGCCGCGACACAGAGGAGCACAGCCGTCATCGCTGCCAGCCGGGTGCGCCTGCATGTCCCCTCCCACATCCTCCAGCCATCATCTCGCAGATCGCTGTCGGATGGGACGGTCGGCCTGCGCTCCATGACGGCCTTGGCGGCCGGCACCGCTCCCCGCCCGACGGTAGGCTGCCGGTCATGGATCCGGAGCGCGCACGCGAACTGCTCGAAGGAGAGCGCCAGCGAGTCGAGCAGGCACTCGCCGGCTTGCTCTCGCGTGAGGCCGAAGGCCAGTCCGAGCAGGACGAACCCGGTGAACGCGACTCCGAGGACCTGAACGAACGGGGGCTCGACGACGCGCGCCAGGAGGACCTCGCCGCGCAGCTCGCCGCCGTCGAGCGCGCGGAGTCGCGACTCGCGGCGGGCACGTACGGGCGCTCGGTCCAGAGTGGCGAGCCGATCCCCGACGAGCGGCTCGAAGCGCTTCCGACCGCCGAGCTGACGGTGGAGGAGCAGCGCGCCGCCGGCGCCTAGCCTCGCAGCAGCTCCCCGCGCCCGACGACGATCACCCCTCCCTGGACCTCGACGCGCTCGAAGCGCGCCCCGTCCCCGTCGGCGCGGGCGATCAGCAGCGACGGGCGCCCCAGCTCCTCGCCCTGGCGGATCTTCAGCCGTTGACCCGGAGCAGCCCAGCCGTGGCGCACGAGATGCACCGCCAGCGGCCCCGCCGCGGAACCCGTCGCGGGATCCTCTGGCACGCCCAGCCCGGGAGCGAACATCCTCGTCTTGAAGCGCCCGTCGGCCCCGGCGAAGCAGCTCACGCCCGACTGCGGCTCGAGCTCGGCCAGCATGCGCAGATCCGGATCGAGGGCGGCAACCTCCTCGGCGGAGCCGGCTGCGAGGAACACGTGCCGGGGGCCGTTGCAGTAGCGCTCGACCGGAAGCAGCGAGGCGGTCAGGCCCACAGCGGCGAGCAGCGGGCCTGACTCCTCAACCGGCTCCCAGGTCGGGATCGGCTGCAGCATCGAACCCGCGAGCGTGCGCCCGTCGTGCGAGCCGAGCTCGACCTCGACCTCGCCCGCTCCCGTCTCGAGCACGACACGGTTGCGGCCCCTCGCCGCCGCCAGCGCGGCGCCTGCGCCCAGAACCGGGTGCCCTGCAAAGGGCAGCTCGACCGCGGGGGTGAAGATGCGTGCCCGAGCGTCGCCTCCGCCCTGCGCATCGAGCAGGAAGACCGTCTCCGAGAGCTTCAGCTCGCCGGCGATCGCCTGCATCTCGGCGGTCCCCAGCCCGGAGCCGTCCCCGAACACCGCGAGCTGGTTCCCCTCCAGCGGCCGCTCGGCGAAGACGTCGAGCAGCACGTAGGGCAGAGCGCCCCCCTGCGCCGGGGACGGACCACGAGCCGCAAGGAGCCCGAGCGGATCCTCCAAGCCGCTCAGCCCGCGTCGAGCGTCGAGAGCGCGATCGCCGCGGAGCCGACATCGATCCGCTCGCGACCGCCGCGCACGGCCTCCGGAACCGCGACGGCGATCTCGACGATGCCCTCGGCGCCGTCCGCGGCGACGAAGCGCACCTCTGCGCCGTCGAGCGCCAGCCGCGGCTGCTCGGAGCCGTCCAGCTCGACGCCGAGCACCTCGGCCCACCGCTCGGCGGCGGGGCGAGGATCCGCGAGGGCGACGGTGATCCCGGTCAGCCTGCCGGGCGGACCGCTGCCGATGCGCTCGGTCCACTCCGGTCCTCCCCAGCGCCAGCTGCCGAATGGCCGCGAGGAGTCGAGCGAGACGATCGCCCCGCGCAGGTCGGCCGGGTGCATGTGCGTTCCCGAGATGTCCGGCAGGTCGATGCTCCAGACCGTCCTCACGCCGAGCTCCTCCGCGCGCGTGCGCGCACCGTCGAGGTCCTCGATGTCGAACAGCACCATGTAGCCGCCGTCGCCCCCGTTGCGCTCGAGCTGGCGTCCGGCCGCAGTGCCGTCGGTGACCGGCGAAACGACCTCGATGAAGCAGTCGCCGATCGCGAAGACCACGTTCTCGAGCCCGAACAACCCGACGCCCGGGTCGCGAAACGGCTCGTCCAGGCCGAGCTGCCCGCGCAGGAGCGAGGCGGTCGCCTCGAGATCGGCCGCGACGAGCACGGCCTGGCGCAGCCTCACCACGGGCGACCCTGAGGCATCCGGCGAAGCCTACCCCGACCGCGCCGCAGAGATAATCACCAGATCGCTGACGAGTCGGAACAGACGACGACGCAGGCCTCGCGGAAAGGGATGCTCGGCGCGCTCGCGAAGAGCGCCGACTGGCTGGCGCCCGCCGGGAACCCGTCGCGGGTCGTCCTCGGCGTGATCGTGACCGGAGCCCTGCTCGCGGCGGAGAGCAGCCTGCACGACACCTATCTCGAGACGTTCGCGTCGGGAGCGCTCGCTGCGGTGATCTACTGGATCGCCCACGCCTACTCGGACGTGCTAGGCCGGCGCCTGCGCAGCGACCGGCGGCTGACGGCGAGAGAGCTCGGGGAGTCGTTCGTCCACGAGGCGGCGGTTGTCAGGGGAGCGGCGATCCCGCTGGTGGCGCTGCTGATCGCGGCGATCCTCGGCGCCGACCGCGAAACGGGGGTGAGCATCGCGGTCTGGACCGCCGCCGGGAGCATCGTCGTCCTGGAGCTGATCGCGGGGCTGCGCAGCCACGCCACGCGCGGCGAGATCCTGCTCGAGGCGGCGGTGGGCATCGCGATGGGTCTGGGCGTGATCACGTTGAAGGCGCTGCTTGCTCATTAGCCGAGCGCTGTAGACAAAACGTTTCGATATGTGATAATCCATTCCTCGGAACTGTTGTGAAAGCTCGCCGCCGGGGCGGGCGCTGCCGAGGAGGTGCACGTGGAAACCGGATCCGGGGAGGCCGCCGCCGGCGAGCACGCGGGCGCGCCGAGACCGCTCTACAAGCGGCTCCCGCGCGGACCGCACCGGCTCGACAGGGACGCCGTCACACGGCATCAGCGCATCCGCATCCACGGAGCGATGGTGCGAGCTGTGGCTTCCGCCGGCTACGAAGCGGTCACCGTCGGGCAGGTGATCGCCCTCGCCGGCGTCTCACGCCGCTCCTTCTACGAGCAGTTCGCCGGCAAGCAGGATTGCTTCCTCGCCACCTTCGACGAGATCGCCATGCAGCACCTAACCGCGGCGCGGCGGGCCTGCGCGCTCACGCCCGGCGGCGCCCACTGCCGTCTGGAAGCTGCGCTCGGAACGTGCGCCGAGGCCGTCTGGGGCGACCCGGAGGCCGCCGCGCTGACGCTGCTCCACCCGCTGGCTGCCGGCGCGCCCGGCGCGCTGCGGCTGCGCGCGGCCGCCGCTGCATGGGAACGCCTTCTTTGCGCCTCGCTCGCCCGCACCCCCCTGCTCCCGGCGCCCACCGGCGCGAGCGCCGCGACGCTGCTCGGGGGGATACACGGGATCCTGGCCGCGCATCTGCGCGATCGCAAGGGCCCCTCGCGCCGGCGCCTACAACGCGACCTCGGCTGGTGGGCGCTCGCCCCGAAGCTCCCCGCGGGTGACCGGGAGGCCCGCCGCGTGATTGCGCTGCTGCGCGACGACGGGCGCCACGCATCGCTGGCGGAAGCGGCGCGCCCCGCGCGGACCACTCCCGGAACGGACAGGGAGCGCCTGCTGGCGGCTGCCCTCCGCGTGGCGGCGCACGACCGCGTCGCTCAGCTGAGCGCTGCCCGGATCGCGGACGAGGCTCGCGTGCCGCTCGGGGCGTTCTTCGAGCTGTTCGATGACCACGACGCCTGCCTGCGCGCGGCCATCTCGGACGCCGGCGAGCGGGTTCTCGCGATCGCCGAGGGCGCGGCCGAGAGCGGCCCCGCGCAGCCGGCCGCGCTGCGCGAGACACTCGAGCGGATGCTGTCCCACCTCGCGCGGCACCCACTGCAGGCGCGAGCGCTGACGGTGGCGGCCCCGTGCGGCGGCCCCAGCTGCCGGGCTTACGGCGCCCGTCTCGAGACCGAGCTCGGCCGCCGGCTCGCAACCGGCCTCGGTCGCGGAGGCGAACCGGCTGGGGCAGCCGTGGTCGGCGCGCTGTGGCATCTCATTCGCTGCCACCTGGCCGACCGCAGCATCCGCCGCCTGCCGGCGGCCGCGGGTTCCCTCACGCTGTTCGCGCTCGCGCCCGCTCTGGGCCCCGACGGGGCCGCCGAAGCGCTGCTCGCGGCCCGCTGAGCGCGGGGCCGCTAGCTCTTGCGCTTGGAGCGCCGTTCGACGAAGTAGGTCAGCACGATCCCGATCAGGAGCGAGATCACGATCACGATGATCAGCGGCGCCTTCCCGGAGCCGAACACCCAGTCCACCTGAACGTCGTCGAGGTTCAGCACCGCGAACAGCGTGAAGTAGATCGCGAGCGCGACCGCCAACCCGGTACGAACGAGCTCCTTGGTGCTCCGCCGCTGCGCCTGAGCGGGCCGATCCTTCTCCTGCGGCGTCTGCGTGGCCATCGCTTCGATCGTACTCCCAGCCGGGGATCGTGGGGGCCGGGCCGGCGCTCCATACCGGCCCGGGGGGCCGGGCCGGCGCTCCATGCCGGCCCGTGGGATCCGCGCCGGCGCTCCATAGCGGGCGAGTCGCGAGCCGGCCTGGGCTCCATGCCGGCCCGCAGGCGCCGCCGGGCGGGGACATGCAGCGATCACGCGGACGGATGCCTACCATGGGCCCGATGCGAAGACTGCTGACGATCGCCGTCCTCGGCGCGGCGCTGCTCGCAGGCTGCGGCTCGCAGACCAAGACCGTGTCGATCTCCAGCGCGCCCCCCGGCGCAACCGCCTCCACCACAGCGAGCGCTCCGACGACGACCACGCAGCCACCCGCGACCACGACCACGACCACGACGCCGCCCTCGACCGGCACCTCGACGACGCGCACGGCCCCCGAGCCGTCGTTCGCGGAAGGCGAAGGCGCGGCCAAGGAAGGGTCGCTCCAGGCCGCCGTGGCGACGGTGCGCGCGCACGGGTTCACGCCTGCGGACACCTCGGAATACCACCCCTCCCAGACCCTGCAGGTGCTGGTCGCGACCCGCACCGGGTCGGGCGACGGGTACGGCCAGCAGGCTTTCTTCTTCCTCGACGGCCACTACCTCGGCACCGACGCCAAGGAACCGAGCGCGAAGCTCAAGGTCGTATCCCAGGGCGACACCGAAGTCGCGATCGCCTACCCGCTCTACCGCCGCAACGACCCGCTGTGCTGCCCGGGCGGCGGGCAACGGGTGGTGCACTTCGCGCTCAACAACGGCAAGCTCCAGGCGCTCGACCCGATCCCGCCGGCGAGCGGCTACGCCAACCTCAGCCGGTACTGATCCGCGCGCCCCGGAAGCCCGCCGCTCAGCTCCTATGTTGGAGCCACACCCTCGAGAGAAAGGCTGAGAGATGAGCGAGCGGATCGAAGGTCGCGGCCAGGAGCTGCTGAGCGGCAAGAACTTCGCCAACGTGTCGACGCTGCGTGGAGACGGCTCGGTCCTGAGCGCGCCGGTCTGGGTCGACGTGCAGGACGGCAAGCCAGTCCTCAACACCGCCGAGGGCCGGGCGTGGCCGCGCAACCTCGAACGCGACCCACGCATCACGCTGACGGTGCAGAACATGGAGAACCCCTACGAGTACGTCGAGGTCCGCGGCAAGGTCGCCGAGCGCACGCACGACGGCGCCGACGAGCACATCGACGCGCTCGCGAAGAAGTACCTCGACGTCGACTCCTACCCGTACCGCCAGCCGGGGGAACAGCGCGTGATCATCACGGTCGAGCCCGAGCACGTGCACGTGAACACGGGCTGAACGGCGGGCACCGACCGACTCATTCGCCGCCGCGCAGCAGCCGCCGCCACAAGCTCGGCCGGCGGGGCTGCGCGGCGAGCCAGTCCTCGCGCAGCGGCAGCAGACCGTCGCGGCGCGCTCGCAGCACGCACTCCGTGTGCGCGTGGCGGCGCCGTCGGCTGTCCCCTTCGGGGGCGATCAGCATATGCTCGCTGAGGGCGGGGAGCAGATGACCACAGATCGGACAGCGATACGTCGATGGCTTTCGATTGGCGGCTCGCCGCACCGTCCACCACGGCGCGCTCGGAAGCGATCCCATCGCAGCATTGTCGCGCCGCTCGCGGCCACGCTCGCGGCAAGCGCCGCCGTCGGCCTCGGGATGGCCCTCGCCAAGGGAAGCCTGCGCCCTCCGGGCAGCCGGCGGCCGCGACGCCGTCTCGGCCTCGAGGCGGACGAGCGGTTGCCCGAGGGTCTTCGGCGGATGGCGATCGCGCAGGCCGACGTGGCGCTCGCGCAGATCGCGGGCGCCGAGGGCGGCGGAGCGCGCAAGGCGGTGCACGAGACACGCAAGGCGATCAAGCGCCTGCGGACGATCGTGCGCCTGCTCGAAGGCGAGCTCGGCGCGGAGGCCTGCGCCCGCGAGCAGGCGACGCTGCGCGCGGTCGCGGCGCATCTCGCGGGCGCCCGCGACGCCGAGGTGATGCTCGACACGCTCGACGCACTCGTCGCGCGGCAGCCGCGCAAGCTCGGCGGCCGTCCCGGGGTCGCGCGGCTGCGTCGACACCTGGCCGCGGAGCGGGATGAGGCCGAACTGCGCATGCTGGCGCCGCGCAACCGGATGCTGGTCGCCGACGAACTGCGCCTGTTCCGCGCCCGCGCGCTCGCCTGGGAGCTCGCTCCGCGGCCCGGCATCGGCGCGATCGAAGACGGACTCTCCCGCATCTACCGGCAGGGGCGCCGCCGCAAGCGCCGGGCCGGCTCCTCGCGTGGAGGCCGGATGCGCACCATGCACCAGTGGCGGAAGCGCGTGAAGGATCTCCGCTACGCGGCGGAAGCTCTGCGCCGGGCCGAGCCGGCGCCCGCACCGCTGTCGAGGCTGACCGGCAAGCGCCGCAAGCGGATCTCCTCCGAGGCTCGCTGGATGCGGCGCCTCGCCGGACGGGCCGACGAGCTCGGCGAACTGCTCGGCGAGGAGCACGACCTTGCCGTGTTCGGCGCCTGGCTCGCCGACCACGGCAAGGCGGCGGGCGCAAGCCGCGCCACACGGCGCAGGCTTCACAAGCAGATCGTTCGCCGCCGGCGCAAGCTCCGGCGCAGTGCCCTGCGCGATGGTCGGCGCCTCTACGCACGCAAGCCGCGCGCGTTCCTGCGGCGCGTCGCCCGCGCCTACGACGCGGGCGCGCCTAGCTGACGCTGAGCACGGTCAGCGTGCGTTTGCCGCGCGGCAGCGTCACGGACGTCTGATCGCCCTCGGCCCGCCCGAGCAGGGCCGTGGCGGTCGGGGATTCGACTGACAGCCGTCCCTCACGTGGAGCGGCATCGTGGGAGCTGACGATCTGCCAGGTCTCCTCCGCGCCCTCGCCGTCGCGCACGACCACGGTCGAGCCGAGCCCCACCACGCCGCTGCTCGATGCGCCCTCCTCGACGATCACGGCCCCCGCGATCCGCTCGCGCAGCCGCACGATCTTGGTCTCGAGGTGAGCCTGGTCGTTCTTGGCGTCGTGATACTCGCTGTTCTCCTTCAGGTCGCCCCATTCGCGCGCGGTCTTGATGCGCTCGGCGATCGCGCGGCGCCCGTCGCCCTCGAGCTCCTCGAGTTCGGCCTCGAGCTGCTGCAGGCCCTCGGTCGTGATCAGGTTGGCTGCTTCGCTCATTGCGAAGAGCCTACCCGCACGAGGCTCGCCGCCCCTGGGCGGGCCGAGCTTTCAGAAGTAGGTGCTGGGCGGGGATGCCAAGAGCGCGTAGATCTGGACGATCGCCGCCTGCACCAGAAGCTGCCCCGTCGGCGGGGAGCCGGCGACGAACAGGTCGTTGGTGAGCCGCAGGTGCAGCCACGAGTAGTCGACGTAGGCCTGCGCGAGCCGCGGCCCGGGCGGATCGTGCGTGACCGAGTCGAGGTACATCAGGTTGCGGAAGTAGATCGAGGGGAAGAACGGGTTCTCGGCGCCGAGTCGTTCGGGTGTGAAGTAGGCGAGTGCCGCCGCCGCGGTCTGGCGCGCCTGGTAGAGGTATTCCGAGTTGCCGGTGGCCTGGTAGAGCAGCGTTCCGGCCCCGATCATCACGCCCTGGGTGTAGCTGTAGAGGTGCGGTTCGACGATGCCGCGCCGGTTGATGTGGTCGGCGTACATGTTGTCGGGGAGCAGCAGGCAGTGCCGGACCCATTCGTATGCCTGCACGGCGAAGCTGAGGTACGCGGGGTTCTTGGTCGCGCGGTAGAGCTGCAAAGCCAGCTCCGCGGCGGGCGCCGTCGTGATCGTGTTGCGGTCGGTGTTTTCGAATTCGTTGGAGAACGGGATCCCCCGGGGCAGGGAAGTTCCGCGGACGCCTGCCAGCCCTGCATCTCGAAGTTCATGATGCCGGTGGCCGCCGCGAGCAGGCCGGGTTCGGCCGTCAGCCTGTAGACCCGCATCAGCTCGATCGCGACCCAGTCGTTGTCGTCGTAGTACTTCGCGCCGCCCGGTCCCGCCGGCGGCGCCACAGTGCCGTCATACGCAGGCAGCGTGCTCGTGAAGTAGCCGTTCGGTTCGCCGGAGTTGCTGGCGTCGTAGTAGTTGGCGAGCCCGATCAGCCGCGCCTTCAGTTCGCGAGCCAGGGCGGAGCGCAACGTCGGCACCTTCGCGATCGCGGGGACGTTCGACATGCTGACCGTCGCGGCCAATCCCTGGGAGAAGGGCCAGAGGAACGAGAAGGGTTCGCCCTTGTACAGCCCGGAGCCCAGCAGGTAGTAGGAGCGCTGCATCGCTTCGAACGCCCGCAGGCCACGCGCGGGGTTGCCGCGGAGCACGGGCGCCGCCGGCTTGCGGGGCTTCTTCCTGCTGGCGGCGGCCAGCGCCTTGCGGCTCGTGCGGAAGGCGGGCTTGGTGGCGCCGGCCGGGTAACGAGAGGCCTGCGACGCCGGCTTGCGCGAGCCACGCCCAGCAGCGCTCGCGGCGAGGAGGCAGAGCCCGGCTGCGGTGCATGCGAGCGCCACAGCGAGCGCCGCTCGGAGATGATGGAGCCTGTTCGCGTTCCCGGTCATGTCTCAAGCACCCACAACAGACGATCCCCGCGGAGGTTTTGGTCTCCGCTCGTACGTCGCGGTCGGACACGTGACAATCGACGTGCTCCCCGACGGCGAACGCCGCCCCGGCGGCACCGCGCTCTACAGCGCGCTGCAGGCGGCGCGACTCGGGCTGGACGCGACGATCGTAACGCGGGGACGGGAGCCGGAGCTGAGGGAGCTGCTGGCGCCGTTCTCGCAGGAGCTGGAGCTGATCGTCGAGCCGGCGCCCGCGACCACGACGCTGCAGACGACCGGCAGCGGCGAGGAGCGCCGCCAGCGGATGCTGGCCTGGGCGGGGCCGATGACGCTCGCCGCGAGCGGCCCCGGTGCGATCCTCCACATGGCGCCCGTCGCGGCCGAGCTGACGGCGCGCCCCGCAGGCGAATGGCGGTTCGCGGGGCTGACGCCGCAGGGTCTGCTGCGCGAATGGCAGCCGCCCGCCGGGGAGGTCGTGCAGCGGACTCTGCCGGACCAGTCGCTGCCGTTGTTCGAGCACTGCGGCGCGGTTGTGCTCAGCCGCCAGGAGCGCGGCGCCTGCGAGTCCGGCCTGGAGCTCGCGCGCCGCGGCGGGGCGCTCGTCGCGGTCACGGCCGGGCCGGCGGCGACCGTCCTGCTCGCCGACCACGACAGCCCCCCGATCGAGATCTCCGCCTCCCCCGTCAAGGGCTCGGTCGACGACCTCGGCGCCGGCGACGTCTACGCGGCGACCCTTTTCGTGGCCCTGGCCGAGGGATCCTCACCCGCACGGGCAGCCGTGCTGGCGGGCGCCGCTGCCGCCCTGCGGCTGGGCGGCTCAGGACCGCAGGCGATCGCTCCTCGGCGGGAGATCGAAGCTCAGGCGGCGAGCGCCGCGCCCAACAGCCCGCTGAGCTCGTCCGCGTCGAGCTGACCGCGCATCCCGCAGGCGACAGCCGCGAGCAGCAGACTCCCACCTGCCGGCGGCATCTCCACCTGCGAGATCGCCGCCGAAGGGGCCGCCTGCCCGATGCGGGCGCGCAGCGGGCCGAGGTAGATCTCACCCGCCTTGTACGTGCTGCCGATGAGCCCGATCGGGAAGCTCCCGGCGAGCCCGGTCTGCTCGATCACCGCTGAGATCTGGCCACCGAGCAGCGTCGCGCCGCGGACGAACAGCTCCGCGGCCACCTCATCCCCCTCCTCGGCGAGGCGGGCGCTCTGGACCGCGAAGGCCGAGATCTCCGCCTTCGTCAGCGGCTTTGAGTAGACGAGCGAGGCGACAGCCTCGACCGTCGGGCAGTCGAAGTACAGGCAGGCCGCGTTCCCGAGCTCCGTTGCCGGGCCGGACGCGTCGCGGTCCTTCAGCGCGGCGCGGATCGATTCCGACCCGAGCCAGAAGCCGGAGCCCTCGTCGCCGAGCACGTGACCCCAGCCGCCGGTGCGCCAGCCGTTGCCGGCCTCGCCGACCCCGAACACGTTCGAGCCGGTCCCGGAGATCGCGCCGACGCCGGGTGCGCCGCCGGTCGCCGTCGCCCACGCGCCGACGACGTCGTTGACGACGATCCACCCCTCGCCGCAGGCGGCGCGGATATGACCCGCGATCGACGCGGTGTCGGTGCCGGCGACCGCCGCCACGATGGCGTGCAGCTCCTGTTCGGTCACGCCGGCGCCCTCGAGCGCGGCCCTGGCAGCGCCGGTGAGCGCGGCGACGGCGGCCTCGGCGCCGACCGCGTCCTCGTTGCTGGGACCGGCGTGCCCCAGGTGCAGGGAGCGGGTCTCCAGGTCGAGCACGGCCGCGAGCGTCTTGGTCGCGCCCCCGTCGACGCCGAGCAGCCAACGGGCGTCCTCGCGCGGGGTGGGCGCGCTCAGGGCGGGCGGGAGCTCCACGAGCGAACGGCGCGACATCGAGCGTGGAATCCTCCCAGGAAGCGCGGCGGTGACGGGGTTAGGATCGCCGAGATGCGAGCCGAGCCGGTCTTCCCGCACGCCGCCAGCGGCGACGGGATGTACGAGTCGTTCTACCTGCGCGCCGTCTCTCCGCGCGAGCCACTCGCCGTCTGGCTGCGCCACACGGTTCACAAGCCGCCCGGCCGACCGGCTGTCGGCTCGGTCTGGTGCACCCTCTTCGACGCCAGCCGGGGCGGGCCGTTCATGCACAAGGTGACCTTCGCGGAGGTGGATGTGCCCGCCGGCGGCTGGATCGACGTCGGCGGCCGCGCCTCCATGGGTCCGAGCGGCGCGGAGGGCGAGTGCGGCCCGGCGCGGTGGTCGATCGGCTTCGAGGCGCTTGCGGAGGAGCTGCGCCATCTGCGACCCGCCCTCCTGTACCGGACGCCGGTGCCGCGCACGAAGCTGACGAGCCCGGCCCCGCTGGCGCGCTTCGACGGCATCGTCGAGCTCGATTCCCGCGCACCGATCGAGCTCTCAGGCTGGCACGGCATGGTGGGCCACAACTGGGGCGCGGAGCATGCCGCCCGGTGGATCTGGCTGCACGGCTGCGATCTCTCTGGCGCGCGCGACGCGTGGCTGGACGTCGCGGTGGGACGGGTGCGCGTGGGCTCGCGCCTGACGCCGTGGATCGCCAACGGCGCGCTCGGCTTCGACGGCGCCAGGCACCGGCTCGCCGGCCGTCCGGCGGTCCGGGAGGATCCCGGCTGCGCGGAGCTCGAGCTACGTGGCCGCGGCGGACTGAGGGTGCGGGCGAGGGTCACCACGCCACCCGGGAGCGTGGCGGGGTGGCGCTACGCCGATCCGGGCGGCGCGGAGCACGACGTCGCGAACTGCTCGGTCGCGGCGCTCGAGCTAGCGATCGACGGACGCGCCGGGGGTGGGCGCCTGGTGCTCAGCAGCCCTCACGGCGGCGCGTACGAGCTCGGGATGCAGGAGCAAGACCACGGCGTTCCGCTGGCCCCGTTCGCCGACGGCTGATCCGCCGGGCTGAGCCCCGTCCAAGGGCTCTGGCAGCACTCATGTCCCCGGCGAGGCGCGCCGATGCACTGCTTCGACGCAGGAGAGCCCGACATGGATGATCACGTTCTTCAACAGCCGGACCAACCCGTTGTGCGCGACGGCCATTCGATCGCCGAAGGCGCCGAAGCGCTGCTTCGCGAGCATCCCGGCGCGCAGGTCTGCGCGCTTGCGTCCAACGGCCTGATCGTCCCGGTTCCGCAGACCGTGGGATTGTGGGGCCAGGGGCTGATCGAGGGCCGCGCGCTGATCGACAACGTCGTCGCCGCGGACCGCACCGCCGTCGTGCGTCTGTGGCTGGCCGCGCAGCAGGAAGGCGCCGCCGCAACCAAGGTGAGGATGCTCGCGACACCGACGAAGTGGTCGACGCTCCACTTCATCGACCTGCGCGAAGTCCACGGTGTCTTTCTCGGCGCCATCCTGCCGAGCGACGAGGATGCGGCCGAGGAGCCGGCCGAGCTGCCGAGCAGCCCGGCCGCGCCGCGCTTCTGCACGCTCACCGAGGATGAGGGCGCGCGCGTCGTCGCCGCAGACGACGCCTTCACCGAGATGTTCGGCTACACCGAGGCGGAGCTCCTCGGCAAGTCGGTCCTTGACCAGATCCACCCCGACGACCAGGGCCGCGCCGTCGAGGGCTGGCTCGCGGTGATCTCCAGCAACCGCGCCCAGCAGACACGCCTGCGCCGCCGTCGCAAGGACGGCTCCTACGTGTGGGTCGACACCACGCTGCACAATTACCTGAACCACCCCGGCCGCAACTGCGTCGTGGTGGAGATCATCGACATCTCCGCCGAGATGGCCGCCCAGGAGGCGCTCCACGAACACGAGGAGCTGCTCCGCCGCCTGACCGATGCGATGCCGGTCGGGCTGCTCCAGATCGACGTCGCCCGCGACGTGGTCTACAACAACGCATGTCTGCTCGAGATCCTGTACGGGTCGGAGCCCATCGACAGCGCCATGACCTCCGAGCCGGCGCCGCTGGTGCCCGGCGAGCAGGAGGCAGCGGCGGGGCGCCACAACGAGCCGGCGCCGACGGTCAACGCGCTGCTCCAGACGCTGACCGAGGAGAGCACCGCGAGTTTCGCCACGGTGCTCGACGAGGTGCTGGGCGCCGGCGTCGACCGCGACGTCGAGGTCGACATCGTCCGCCCCTCGGGCGCGCCGAGGCGCGCGCTGATGAGCGTCCGCGCCCTGTCCCGCGCCGACGGCGAGGTCGGCGGCGCGATCACGTGCGTCCTCGACATCACCGACAGCGCGCGTGCGCGCGAGGAGCTCGAGCACCGCGCGACCTACGACACGCTCACCCACGTCCACAACCGCTCCTCGATCCTCGCCGTGCTGCAGGAGCAGCTCGAGCGCGAGGACGGGCACAGCACCGGCGTTGTCTACGTCGACCTCGACAAGTTCAAGCCGGTCAACGACTCGCTGGGCCACGCGGCCGGCGATGAGCTGCTCGTGCTCGTCGGCGAGCGCCTGAAGCTCGCCAGCCGCGACAGCGACGTGATCGGCCGCCTCGGCGGCGACGAGTTCCTGATCGTGCTGCGCGACGTCCCCTCCTCGCACGTCGCCATGCAGGTCGCAGAGCGGATCAGCATGACGGTCTGCGGCAGCTTCGAGCTGTCCTGCGGCGAGGCCGACCTCCGTGCCAGCATCGGCGTCGCCTGCGGCAAGCACGGCGCCGTCAGCGCCGAGGAGCTCGTGCGCCAGGCCGACGCCGCGATGTACCGCTCAAAGAGCGACGGGCAGTGCGTGCCCGTGCTCGCCACCGCCTAGCGCCGTCGCGAGCACCCCTTAACGACCGAGAGCGCGGCGGGCCTTGGCCCAGCCGCGCTCCCGTCATGCCTCTCGCGCCGTGGCGCGGTCAGCTCAGCTGCTCAGACTTCTTTTTCTTTGTGTTCCTGCGCGGTTTCGAAGAAGAACTCGCCCTTCTTGATTTCAATTTCTTCGAGTTCGCCTTCGAAGTTCGCTTTCTCGACGACCGAGTGCGTTTCTTCGTTGAATTTGCCGCCCGGTTCTCTTTCGTAGCTACATCCGGTGCCTTTGCCGACCGGGATTTCAACGATCATTTTCGGCAGGAACCAGTCGATTTCGGACACAGTTTCCTTGAAACCGCTGGGGTACGTCTTCAGGTGATTGGTTTCTTCTCGTTCGCCCGAGTATTCGGCGCTTTCGAATTCGTGTTCTTCGTTCAGGCCGTTCTTGGGAACAGTCTGCGGCGGGATCACGAGTTTGCAGAGCGCGCCTTTGACGTGGATTTCAACATCCGTGCCTTTGGTGATCTGGGCTTCGTTTTCGAGTTCTCCGCCCACGCCGACGGCGCCATTGGCGTGGAATTCCATTTCGAGCCCGGGGCCGAACTTGGTGCTCAGCGAGGGGCCCGACCCTTCGGGTTCGCCTTCGACGATGTTTTCCGCAAGCCGGCGCGAGCCCTTGCACTTGTGGAATTTGATTTCCGTCTTGAAGGTCGTGCTGCGTTCTGATGTCACTTTGCCTTCGGAGCGCAGCGATTCGCAGACGAAGTTGAACAGCGGGTGGTTGGGGTTACCAACCGTGAAGGCGTCCAGCGAGCCTTCTTTTGTCTTCGCGACCGCCGGCGTGGCGGGCGTGATCGGCCCGCCCGTGGGAATGCTGGCGGTGAATTCGCCGAAGAAAGCTTTTTCTTTCGCGAGAGCCGGCGATGCGAGCGCCCCGACAACGCACGCAACCGCGGCCAGCGCGACCGTGATCCTAAGTCTCCTCATACTCCTAAGTCCTCGCTTTCGCCTCCCCTGGAGAGGCCGGTAGACGGTTTGCGTAAAACACGCCTGCGACCCAGGAACACTCCGGGCACCCCCTGTGGCCCCCCGAGATCGCGACATCGACGCCGGCGAGCATACCATGGATTGCGGAGGTTCGAGCAGCTATCGTCGCGGCCGATCGGCCGTCGCAAGTCGAACATGTGGACCGGCGTTCGGCTGGCCCGGTTCTGCCAGACACGGCGGAGGACACCTTCCGCGCTGGCCGGGCGGCCAGTCTAGCATTCACAAATCGATGACGTCAGAGGTGAGACCATCATGAGCCGCGCCGCCAGGCGCAACCTGATGCTCGCAGTCGCCCTGGTGGCGGTGATCGCCGCCGTGCTGATCATCACGCTGAGCGGCGGCCACTCGCACGACAAACAGCAGAACGCGGGCTCGACCGGCGGCGCCCAGAGCGCGGCCCAGGCCGCGTCCTCCTACCTCGGGATCGGCCTGAACACGGTGCGACGGCGGCTGCGTAACGGCGAAACCCTTGCAGAAATCGCCAACTCTACCCCGGGCCACAACGCACAGGCGCTCGAGGGCGCGATCGTCGCGGAACGCACCGCAGAACTGCGCAAGCAGGGCGCGACTCCGGCCCAGACCGCTGCCGCCGCCCGCAGACTGCGGGCGCGGCTGCGGGCGCAGCTTCGCCGCAAGCGCCGCTCCGGCGCGCTGGTGCGAAGCGCGTCGCGGTATCTGGGGATCGACGAAGCCGCTCTGCGCGAACAGCTGCGCTCCGGCAAGACCCTCGCGCAGATCGCGGCCGCCGGCGGGCATTCGCGCCAACAGCTGATCGAAGGCATCCTGCGTGGCCGCGCACTGGCTCTGGAAACCCTGCGCAAACGCGGGCAGATCTCCCTCGCGGAGGAGAAGCGGGCGCTCGGCCTGCTGCGGGCGAAGGCCGCCCGCGTCGTCGAAACCAAGAACCTCTAGCCAAGTTCGTGTATTCGGGCCTGCAGGCGTAAAGCCCGGCCCCCCAGCGGTCGATGGTCAGACCGCGGACACAGGGAGTGCCGCTCGGACACAGGGAGTGTCCGGTGATCACAACCCAAAAAGGGGGCCCGACGTGGCCATGCACATCGGTAGGCGCAGCACGGGAGGCAGGCGACGCGTCGCGGGCCTTCTGGTCTTTCTGGTCGCGATGCGTGATCGGCGTGAGCGCGTATGCGTTCACAGCCAGCAACACGGTCGCGAGCCACTCTGCAGGTGCGGGTTCGGCGACGGTCAGCGGCTACACGGTCGCATCGCCGACGAACTACACGTTCAGCGGCGACGGCGAAACGATGACTGCCGTCACCTTCGACCTGAACAAGACGGCGACCGACGTTGCGGTCGCGCTCACGGCGTCCACCCCGTCGAAAGGCGACTGGACCGACTGCGGCGCTTCTGAAGGCGCGTCGCCGTTCGCAGTGACCTGCACGTTCAACACCCCCGTGCCGGACGGAGAAGGCCTGAAGCTTTCGGTTGCAGCCGTCAGCAGCGGCACCGTCACGATCGAATAAGGCATATGCCCACGCGGAGCGGCCCCGCCTCAGGCGCGCGGCCGCTCCGTCGTCGGCGTATCACCCCCACGAGCGACGCCCGATGCCAGCACCTCGCCAGATCAGACGACTCCTAGGGGGCGCCCTCGGCCTCGCCCTGGTCGGGTTGCTGTGGTTCCTGTTCGCCCCGAGCGAGCTCGGCGGCTCGACGACCTACGTAGTCACCGACGGCGTCAGCATGGAGCCGCGCTTTCACTCCGGCGATCTCGCACTGGTCCGCGGCGAGGGCGAATACCGCGTCGGTCAGATCGTCGCCTACCACAACCGCCAGCTGGGCACCGTGGTGCTGCACCGCATCATCGCCCGCGACGGCTCGCGCTACGTCTTCAAGGGCGACAACAACAACTTCCAGGACTTCGAACACCCGACGCGCTCGCAGCTCATCGGTGCGCTCTGGCTGCACTTCCCCGGCGCCGGCCGGACGCTCGACTCGATCCGCTCGCCCGCGCTGATCGCCGTGCTGTTCGCCCTCGGCACGCTGCTCGTCGGAGGCACGTCGTTCGCGAAACGCCGGCGACGGCGCCGGCGCGAGCGTTCCGGCTCCTCGCTTCCGGCCGCCGCGGGCGTCCCGAACGAAGAACGGCCCGCGGCGCGCGGCGGCCTCCCCTCTGGCCAGGCCGCCGTGATCGCAGCCTGCGCGCTGGCGGCGATGACGCCGTTCCTCGTGCTGGCGGTGCTCGCGTTCACCCGTCCCGCCGCGGAGGTGCTCGCGGTGCACGTCCCCTACCGCCAGACCGGCCGGCTCAGCTACAGCGCGAACCCGCCGGCCGGGCCCACCTACCCCGACGGGACGGTGCGGACGGGTGACCCGCTGTTCACCCACGTAGTGCGCACGGTCGGGCTCGCCTACGCATACCGCTTCGCGAGCTCTGCGCCGCACCGCCTCTCCGCACGGGCCTCGCTCGCCGCGACGCTGACCTCGACCAGCGGCTGGCAGACGACGATCCCGCTGTCGGCGCCGAGTCCCCTGCACGGCGACGCAGGCGTCCTCCGCGCGCGCCTTGACCTCGGCTCCCTGCTGGCGCTGATCTCGCACGTGGAAGCCGACACCGCGGTGCGCGGCTCCTACACGCTCACGATCGCTCCCCGGGTCGTGCTCGGAGGCGAGGTGGCGGGGGCTCCGCTGATCGGCACCTTCGAGCCGGCCAGCAAGTTCGCGCTGAACAGCCTCGAGATCCGCCCGGTCGCAGCCAACGGCGCGCCGTCGGAAGCGGCCCAGGCCGCCACGAGCTTCGAGCACTCCGAAAGCGGTGCCGCGACGGCGAAGCTGAGCAGGCCGGCGCACATCGCGATCGGCCCGCTATCGATGACCGTCGCCTCGGCACGCGCGATCGCGCTGACCGGGCTCGCTGTCGTCGCCTGTGCCGCGCTTGCGGCGGCGCTCCTCCTGGCCCGCCCCCGCCGGCGCGGCCCGACCGCGGCGATCCTCTCGCGCTACGGCTCGCTGATCGTGCCGGTGTCGGCCGTCTGGCAGCAGGCCGGGGTGGCCGTGATCGACGTCGAGGACATCGACTCGCTCGCCCGCATCGCGATGCACTACGAACGCTCGATCCTGCACGAGCGCGCCGAGTACGGCGACGCGTTCTGGGTCTGCGACGAGAGCGGGCAGTTCCGCTACGCCGTTCTCGATCCCCTCTGGCAGGCGCCGTCCGAGGAGGCGGCCTGGGAGCCCGAGGTGCAGGCCGATGGATCGGACCAGGAGCCGCTCGAACCGCACGGCTGGGCGCCTTCCCCGGCAGCGCCGCCGGCTCCGGCGGAGGAGATCGCGGCCGAGGATCTGCGCCCCTCGCTGCCGGCTGAGACGCTGCAGTTCGGGGCCGCTTCGCCGTCCGCGCTCGCGCACGGCTGAGGTTTCCTCGGGAGCGGCGCCCGCTCGGCGCTCCCGCGAGAGGACCGCTCTCCGCTCAGGCGGCCGGCGCTTCCAGCAGCGTCTCCAGACGCGCGAGCGTCTCCGGCGTTCCGATCGCGACGATCGTGTCGCCCGCCGCGAGCACCGTGTCGCCCGGGGGCTGCGGCTCGAACACCGTCCCGCGGCGCAAGCCGACGATCATCGAGTCGCCGCGGACGTCGCGGACCGTTCGGCCCGGGCCTGAGCCGTGGTCGGCGATCTCGATCTCCTCAAGCCGGTAGTGGACGTCCACGTCGACCACACCGCTGAGGTTGCGATGCATCGCGAGGCGCGCCATCTCGGTGCCGCTCGACTTGTAGGGCGAGATCACGCGGTCCGCCCCTGCGCGCTTGAGCTTCTTCTCGGTGTCCTCCAGCGCCGCACGGGCGACGATCGAGATGTCCTCCCTGAGCTCGCGAGCGGTGAGGGTGATGAACACGTTGTCCGCGTCGGAGTCGGCGCACACGACGATCGCCCGCGCCCGCGGGATGCCGGCCTCGCGAAGCACGGCCTCCTCGCTCGCGTCGCCCTCGGCGAAGTGCGCGCCGAGCGACTCGGCCGGCGCACGATGCTCGGGGTTCTGGTCGAGCACGACGCACGCCGCGCCCGCGGCGCGGAGATCGCGCACGACGGCGCGGCCGACGCGCCCGAAGCCGCACACGATGTAGTGGTCGGTGAGAGAGTCGATCATCTTCCGCGTGCGGCGCAGTGCGAGCAGCTCGCCCAGATGCCCGTCAACGAACAGCTCGGCGACAAGGGCGAGAGCGTAGAAGAGCGTACCCACGCCGAGCACGATCAGAGCGACCTGCGCGATCTGCCCGGCGACGCTGTGCGGCTGCGGGAAGCCTCCCACCGTCGCCTCGGTGTCAAGAGCCCACCGGAACGAGTACCAATAGCTCTCGTGCTCGCTGATCGAGAGCACGAGCGCCGCCAGCAGCAGCAGCGCGATCGCGATCGCCGCGAGGATGCCGATGCGACGGGCGAAGTGCGTCAGGCGCCGCCGGGCGAGCGTGCTCGGGCGCTCGCTGATAGACCCGCCGCGCCCGTCGCCGCTCATGAGGCGGCATCATCGTGCAACGCGCGCGAGCGCGCGATCCGGCCACGCGATCCCCTTCTGTTGCTCCGGACCCAGAGCCCGGAGCGAAGCCGCCGCGCACAGGCCGAGCGTCACGCGCCCGGGGCGGCCCCCGTGGTGGCGAGGCGGGCATTGAGCGCGACGATCATCCGCGACTCACGCGCGATCGGTCCGCCGAGCGGGATGTTGGGCACCTGGATCGCGAAGGCGGGCACGGAGGATACCGTCGACGAGGTCGATGATCGCGACCGCGCCCAGCCGCTTGTGGCGCCCAATCCGGAACGCCCGGATCTGCGACCAGGCGTACCGATGGGTGCTCACCGGATTTCGCACAGTGACCCCGGCCGCGTCGGCTATCAGGACCGGTCGCGTCCCGACCCAGATGCAGATGCCGCCGAGGATCAGCCCGAGCGCGACGAACACAGCCTTCGCGCCGGTATCCGGGGCGACGCTTGCGCGCGACGCCTGGGAGGCGTACAGCAGCGCGAAGAAGACGCCGGCTGCGACGAGCGACAAGGCCTGCGCTCTGCTGCGGTATCGGGTCTGCACGGGTGCCACAGGAGCGCATCGGCAGCTCTGCGTCTCGCGATGAGGCGAGGGAGACCGAGCGCGCTCGAGAGGATCCGCAGAGCGCGCAAAGCTGCCGAATCCGCGCAGTAGGCTGCCGCAATGGTCGAGACCAAAGGCCGATCCCCCGCACCGAAGCGGGGCGACCCCAACGTCAAGTCGATGCGGGTGTCGCTGAGCCCAGAGGAGTGGCGCAAGCTGCGTGCGTGGGCGGCCGAGGAGGGCACGAGCGTGCAAGCGATCATCGTCCGCCTCCTGCGCCGCACCCTGGACAAACGGCCCTCAGCGAGGTTCTGAATCGTCGAGATGCGCGTCGGTTTCGTCTGCGTCGTCGTAGCTGCTGCGCTCCTCCTCTGTGGCTGCGGGTCCGCGAGCGAACAGGGCGCGAGGCAGGCGCGGATCTCCGCGGCGCTGCGAAAGATCGAACACGACCTCGTCACGGGCAAGGTGAGAGCGCCGAGTCGATTCCGCGGGTCGCACGTGCTCGGCACGAGCGCACTGGTCTACGCGCGTCCGCCGCATGGCGTGAGCGAAGCCGAATGGACCGCCGCGATCGCACATGACAAGCGGCTGCTGCGTGTGGCTGAGGAAACCGAAGTGATCCCCGCGGGCGGCAAGCTCGGCCCGATGATCGCGACCCCGGCGAGGATCAGGAGCGCGGGCGGGCGCGAGCTCGCCGAGTACGAAGCCGGTAAGCAGGCCGTCGCGCAGAGCGGCTGCCTCGCATGCCACCGCATCGGCGACCAGGGCAACAACGGCCCCGGGCCGGACCTGACCGAAGTCGCCGACCGGCTGCCGAAGCTCGCGATCGCGCGGACGCTTGTGAACCCGACGGCGCCGATGCCGTCGTTCAAGCACCTGCCGCCAGAGACGTTCCGGGCGATGGTCGCCTTCCTGGCGGAGCTGAAGTGAGGCGTGGAGGCCTCGACCCGGGGATGCCTACCGCCCGCCGCGACCCCGGGTGCGGAGGCGCGAGGAAACGTAGAAGCCGACGGCTGTCGAGAGCAGCCAGATCCAGCCGACCGTCCACGACACGGCGGCGCCGAGAACGACCCCGATCACGCCGGTTCCACACACCCAGGCAAGGTCGCGCGCTCGCATGCCGCTCTAAGTATCGTCATCGCGACGCAAGGGGTTCACCAGGCTCGGCCGCTCGTGGCGTGGGTGTCTGATTCCGGAGTTTTCTCGGAGAATGCGGGTTCCTCTCCAGGGCGCTCTTGAAACCCGCGATCGAGCGGCTTAGGTTGCGTCGCGACGCGGAACCGAGCCGCGAAGAGCGAGGCCACCGAGGTGTGAGGCCGCGCCACCGGAACCGGAAGACGCCCTTCGGGTCGGACGCCGAGGAAGGTTCCTCAAGCGGCCCGGGTTCGCGTCGCTTTCGTTCTGGGGCCGCCGGCGGAGCGATCGCGAGAAGACTTGCGACCCAGACCCGAATGCCGGCGTTGGGCGGAGGGAATGCCGTCATCCACCGCTCGCGTGGCCAACGCTGGCCCGGTTCGCTGCGCTCCTTCCCCGAGCAGCAAAGGAGCGCGTGGAATACCTGCCCGGCGCTTCCAGCGTGGGATGATCGCCGCGTGCCGCTCTACGCGCTGAACCTGTTCGACCTCGCCGAGAACGAGGACTACCGCGCCTACTCGCGCCGCTCGCGTGACGCCGTCGAGACGCACGAAGGCAAGGTGATCGCCCTCGGCCGGCACGAGCCGCACCCCGCCGAGCTCGGGCCCGACGAGCCGCGCCAGGCACTTGTCCTCGTCGAGTGGGCCAGCCGCGAGGCCTTCGACGGCTTCCTCTCAGACCCGGAGCTCACCGACCTGCACCCGCTGCGCGAGGACGGGACGCGACGCTACATCTGGTGGACCTTCGAGCGGCTCGAGGACCTGCGCCCGCTGCTCGGGCCCTCAGAAAGCTGACCGCACCTCCGCATCGTCTCTCCTGGCAGAAGGTCTGCACCCTGCCTGCAGACCTCACCGCTCCAAAGCGGGGGGCCCGGGTTCTGTCGAGGCCGGGCCGTCAGGCTCCGCCACGGGCGGCCCCGAAGGGGCGGACTCGACAGCGCAAGCCCCAGCTGCTCTCGGAGTTTCGGGCACCCGGTGTAGCTAGAGGGCTGCTGGGTCGTAGTAGGTGAGCTCGAAGCTCTTGCGGGCGGCCATGTGCTCGAACCAGCCGTTGAGCGCCGCGAGCGGGCCGAGCAACTCGGGAGCCTTCTCGCGTGCGTTCGAGACCTGGGGCGCGAGGTAGAGATCTGCCAGTGTGACCTCGGCACCGACGAGGAACGGCCCGGGGCCGACCAGAGTGTCGAGGCGCTGAAGGACCGTTCCGGCAGCAGAGAGCTCTTCGTCGGTCGGTGTGCGTGTGCGCGGAAGCGTGCGGACCACGTCTCGAAACCCGTAGTCGGCGCATCGGCTCATCCATTCGCGCATCCGGGTACGCCCGTCGAGGTCCAAGGGCTGAAGGGCTCGACCGTCGAACGCCTCGTCGATGTAGCTCGTGATCGCGAGGCCCTCGGTGACGATCAGGCCGTCGTGCTCGAGGATGGGCATGCGGCTGAACGGGTGCATCGCCTCGTGGGCGGCACTGCCGCGAGCAAGTGGGACCAGCTCGTACTCGACGCCCTTCTCGACACAGGTCATGCACGCCGTCCGGGTCCACGTCGAAACGAGATGTCCGTGTATGCGCAGCGTCGTCATCGCCTACCCATGAGCGCGCAGGACTCAATGACGTCGCTTCGAAAAGCGCCCGGCCCGTGGCAACGGCTGGCGGCCTGGCCCATCTCGCTCGTCAATGCGGTCCCCATTCGGGGCGACGTTACCAACGGAGCGTCGAGCCCCGACGGAGACCTTCGCCTCAGGCACCCGATCGGGAAGCCTCGATCAGCGCGTCTTCAGTCCGCCGATCGCGCACGCCTTCGCAGATCCAGCCGGTCTTGACCGACAGAAGCGCGGCGGCCTATCTGGCTGCCTGGACGTCGGGCAGGATCGTGGTCATTACATATCGCCAAGTGCGTGGTTGCGGGGGGACGGCGACGTTGCGGCCTCTGGCCCGGTCCTTTTCGGCTTCGCGATGGGCGCGCGCCCGAAGCTGGCGCGGTGCGTTCTTGCCGAGCGGCTCGGTGCCCATCGCGACGATCGCGCTGCGACCCGCCAAACACAGGACAGACTCCCGCGGGTGTGGCACTAGTTTTCCGTGGAACGGCCACAGCGAATACGGCGGCCCGAACACACATGCGGCACCCGTCATTTCCAGAATGCCATCTGCAGTGACACTTCGCCCGATGCCGTGACCCGGGGCTTCGGTGAACCCGTCGAACCCCTCGCTGAAACCGTGCTTTTCGAGCAGGAGCTCGCTCAATAGGTACTCGAGCGCTGACTCGACCCGGCGCAGGAGCCGGCGCGCCTCGACCGGGTTCGTGTCCGCCTCAGCCACCAAATACGCATCGAGGCGCTCGGCGACCGCGGAGGCAGTCCGGCTCACCGGCTCGTGCCCCCTCCGCCCGGAGTCCATCGGTGAAGTGCGTCGCTTCCGTCCGCCGGAGAGGATGCCATTCGCCCAGTATCTCGGAGCTTGCCTCGGCGCGGCTTGTGTTGCAGTTTGCGGCCCGGCAGGCGCGGCGGGGGGTGCGGTGCCGACGCCGAGCACCGGTGGGTCGCTTGTATGGCAGTCCGCCAGCGGGCGGTGAGCGGCGCTCCGATGGGACGGTGTCGGAGGCGAAAGCGCGTACCAGTCTCACCGGAGCTGGTCTACGCGAGGGCGGACGGATGCCTTAGCCTCGCCATGTGAGTAGCGGCTCGACAGACGAACCGGGCTTGCGTTCCGAGTGGCCCGTGCCCGACCCGAGCGCGGTCGCCGACAAGCGAGCGTTCGAGGAGGAAACCGCCGGATGGGTCAAGCGAATGGCCGCGAGCCAGGGCGAAGGCGACTATCAAGTCGAGCTCGTTGGGTCCTACCCCGACACTCTTCTTCGGATCGCCGGGCGCAACGTGCGGACGAGCACACCCTCCACGTGGCAGTTCTCGTTCTGGGAGCTCTGGGAGGAGGCCGGCGATTATCAGTCGCCATCGGGGACAGCGATCGTCATCTGCGCCCAGCTCGCGGTGTAGGCGACGCACCCGCTAGCTGCAGCACGGGCTGAGAGATAGCCGCCCCGAGGAAGCGCCGAGGGGGGGGCGCCGGTGGTGGCGAGCCTGCGGCCGTAGGCAGGTTCTCAGGGAGCGTTAGCCTGGCCGGGCCATGCCACGCGTAGCGATCAAGGACGAAATGAACGCGAACGGCCTGGTGCGCGACAGGACATTCGAGGACTGCATGATCATCGGCCCGGCCACGATCGTGCCGGTCGGGAGCGATAACACCGTGATCGACTGCTCCTCCCCCTACTCGCTCGAGTACCTCGCCCAGATCCGCCTGGGTCCGGGACGGAGGGACCTCGTGCTCGTGACCGGTTGCACCTTCCGCCGCTGTAGCTTCGACGTCGACGTGGACGCGACGCAGCTGTTAGCGGCAGGCGCGCCGGAGTGAGGCGACCGAGCGTTCGAACCCTCGCTCCGTCCTGACCTGCCGAGCGCTTCGGTTCCCGCATTCGCGTTGCGTCAGGGCTGGCGGGCACGGCGCCGCAACGGGAGCTTTACCACCCAGCCGTCATACGCCCACCCCTCTCGATGCTCACGCATCACGGGAAAGTGCTTCTCGACGGCGGCCCTGACTGCGAAGGCCAACAAGCACTCGGCAAGCGCGAACAGCACGAGCGTCACCGCGGCACCGACCAGCAGGTCCGTCGCTTGGCCGACGGCGAAACCGATGGCAAGCGCGAGCGCCAACGCGATCCAGAAACCCCGCCTCCATGAGCGCCAGAGCCGCTCGCGGTAGCGCTCATACTCTTGGCGCGTCTGCTCGTACTCCTCGCGCGTCTGCTCCATGAGGCGATGATAGGTGTGCGCCTCCGCCCCGACTAGCGGAACACGACGACCAAACGGGCAAAGTCGGTGGACCCTCCCGGAGACACGCGCACCTGCGTTCCTGGCGCGGCGGCCGAGCGGCGAGAGATGAAGGTTGGGGCTCCAGGCGAATCGGCTGCCGGGGTCAATCGCCGCGCTCGAGCGCTTCCGTGCGCTCAACCGCCCGCGGCAGTCATGTTCCAGAGCTTGCCGGTGCGCCGCGCCGCGGCGCCCCGCGTGATTCGGCTCTAGAGAGCCAACTGCGAGCGCGCCCGAGAGGATTCGAACCTCTGACCTTCGGTTCCGTAGACCGACGCTCTATCCAGCTGAGCTACGGGCGCAGAGCGTCGAAGTCTAACGACGGCGAGCCGCCGTCCCCGCCCGCTCAGCTCTCGACGCGCTCGAAGACCGCCGCCAGGCCCTGGCCGCCGCCGATGCACATCGTCTCGAGGCCGTACCGGACCTCGCGACGGTCCATCTCGCGCAGCAGCGTCGTCAGAATCCGTGCGCCGGTCGCGCCGACGGGGTGGCCGAGCGAGATGCCCGAGCCGTTCACGTTCACGCGCTCCAGGCCGTCGGGCAGATCCCACTCGCGCAGCACGGCGAGCACCTGCGCGGCGAACGCCTCGTTGAGCTCGATCAGACCGAGGTCCGCCAGCTCCAGCCCGGCGAGTCGCAGCGCGCGCTCGGTGGCCGGCACCGGGCCGATGCCCATCGTCGCCGGCGGGACCCCGGCGGCGGCCCAGGCGACGAGCCGGCCCAGCGGGCGCAGCCCCAGCTCCGCGGCCTTCTCGGCGTGCGTGACGACGCAGATCGCCGCGCCGTCGTTCTGCCCGCTCGCGTTGCCGGCCGTCACCGTCGCCTCGGGATCGTCCTTCGACATCACCGCGCGCAGGCCCGCGAGCGACTCCAGGCTCGCGTCGGCGCGGGGGTGCTCGTCGAGCGCGACCGGATCGCCGCGCTTGACCGGGACGGGCACGATCTCCTGCGCGAAGCGGCCGTCCTGCTGCGCCGCGACCGCGCGCTGGTGAGAGAGCAGGGCGAGCTGGTCCTGCTCCTCGCGCGGGATCGAGTACTCGCGGCGCAGGTTCTCCGCGGTTTCCAGCATCCCACCCGGGACCGGGTGGTGGGTGCCGCCCGCCGTGACCCGCCCGCGCGTGAGCCGGTCCGTCAGGTCGACCTCACCCATGCGCGCGCCCCAGCGCATCGAAGTCGAGTAGTACTCGGTCTGGCTCATGCTCTCGACGCCGCCGGCGAGGATCAGCTCGGCGGCGCCTGTCTGCACGCGCATGCAACCGTCGATCACGGCCTGCAGCGCCGACCCGCAGCGCCGGTCCACCTGGACCCCCGGGACGTCGACCGGCAGGCCGGCGTCGAGCGCCGCGACGCGGCCGATCGCGGGGGCCTCGGCGTTCGGCGAGCACTGACCGAGGACGACGTCGTCGACGTCCTCGCCGCTCAGGCCCGTCCGCTCGATCAGCGCGCCGATCACAGTCGAGGCGAGGGTCGCCGCTTCGAGGTCCCGGAACACGCCGCCGAAACGCCCCACCGGAGTGCGCAGCGGTTCGCAGATGAGAGCCTCGCGGCCTCCGTTGCCGTTCGTGCTCATCCCCACCCCTTCCTCGCCGCTGCGATCACGGCCAGCAGTCTACGAGTCGGGCGCAGCCATGCCGGCCGTTGCGCCGTCTGCTCACCGCTCAGGCCGCCCCCTGTTGCATCTTCTCCGTCAGCGCCAGCGTGCGCTTGGAGACATCGAGCAGCTCTCGCCGCTCGGCGCTCTCGTCGTCGGCCTTGCTGGTGAGCGAGCGCACCTCCTTCGTCAGGGCGAGGATCTGGCCGGTGACGTCGATCAGCTGCGTGTTCTGCTTCTCCTCCATCTGCGAGAGGCCGATCAGCTCCTTGTTCTGACGGTCCTCCTCCTGCACGGTCCGCCACTGCTCGTCGGCGACGACCTGCCGCTTGGCTTCGGCGCGGTTCTGGCTGATCATCACGAACGTCGACAGGAAGATCGCCTCGAGCGAGACGATCATCGTCAGCAGCCCGTAGGGGTAGGACTCGACGCCGAACCCGATCCAGCAGCCGAACCAGACGATGTGTATGTAGACGAAGGCCATCGAGCCGGCGAACGTGGTGATCCGATCGGCAACCCGGTTCTGGGCGTAGCTGGCGCGGGCCTCCGCATGGTGCAGCAGCGCCGGGTTGATCGGCTCGGGGGCCCTCATCGGCACCACCCAGGCGTGTAGCGGCTTTGGTCTCGGCAGCGCCTGCCGGCCGTGCGCGACCGTTTCGTTTGCTCCGTCCGGGCTCATCGCCGCTCCTCTCGTCGGTTGCTGGCGCGCGGCGGAGATGCCCGCTGCCCAACCGGCGCAGGACCCCCACTGCTGCACGGAGAGGGAGGGATTCGAACCCTCGAACGAGGTTTCCCCCGTTACGCGATTTCCAGTCGCGCCCGTTCAACCGCTCCGGCACCTCTCCAGGTCCTGGGGCCGATGCGGCCCGGCGGCGGGATGAAGGCTAGAACACCGGGCGCCCGCACCGTTGATAGCCTCCGAGATCGATGCTCCAGCTCGCGACAGATCCCGCGACGTCGAAGACGATCGGCCTGCTCATCACCTTCGTGGGCATCGGCATCCTGGTCAACATCATCGTGGTCTACATCGCGGTCCAGATCCGCGGCGAGCGCGAGCAGAACCAGGACCACCTCGCCTCGACCAGGCCGCCCGGCGCGCCCGAGGACTGAGTCCCGCGGCGCGGATGGCGCCGCGCAAAGATCCGTGAGCGGGCCGTGAGCCGGCGGGCGCTCAGATGACGTAGACGGGCGTGCCGACCGGCGATTTGCTGTAGAGCGAGATCACGTCGGGGATCCGCATCCGCACGCACCCGTGCGAGGCGTCGTGGCCGATCGAGGAGTACTCGCTCGGGTCGATGCCGTGGATGCCCGCGCCGCCTTCGATCGACATGAAGCGCGCCTTGAGCGGATCGGCCGGCCCCGGCGGGACGACGGTGCCCGCGAGCGCTCCGGCCCAGGCTTTCTTGGGCACGTACCAGGGCGGGTTGACCTGCTCCCATTCGATGTGGTGCAGCCCGGACGGCGTTTCGAGACCTTCCATCCCCACGGCGACTTCGTAGGTCCGTTCCAGTTTCAGATGCTTGTAGAACATCAGCCGGAACGTGTTGCGGTCGACCACGATGTAGGCGGGGTACTTGGCCGCGAGCTGCGCGGTCGTGACCTTCGGCTTGACGACCTTCATCGGCACCGTGACGTTGCGGCTGCCGAGCGGCGCCAGCAGGGCGGCCTCGACGAGCCCGCCCAGCTTGTCGTTTTCGACCGTCCTCCCGTCCAGCCCGGGGATCCTGCGCAGCCCGCTGCCGCTGGGTTCGACGTTCGCATCCTGCGGCTGGCGGTTGACCTCCGTGCGGATCTTCGCCGTCAGCGCGCGCACGGACTCGTGCGAGTAGCTCGCCGCCAACGGGATGTTGCGGTTGACGCTGCCGCCGAACACCGAGCGCCAGGTACGGGTGACGATCGAGCCTTCGCGGCTCGCGTCGACGGCCTGCTGGACCATGTTCTGGACGTCCACGTGGACGCCCGCACTGTGGCCCGTCAGGGTCCACGTGTGGCCGTCGGCGTGGACGACCACGGCGCCGTTGAGCCGGCGAACGATGTCGCGTTCGAGCTTTGCGCGCGCAGCCGCCTCGTGCAGCCCGCCCACGGCGATCCCGTCGATCCGAACCCCATTGGCGATCACGTCGCGGCGCGAGTGGTCGTACAGATAGGCGGCGAGGGCAAGGACCACCAGCAGCGCGACTAGCACGCCCGCGACGATCGGCCAGCGTCCACGCCAGCGGCTGGCGGATTCGCCGCCGCGATCCATCGAAGTAACCGCCAAGGTCAGCCTCTCAACTGTTCGACTGCAGCGAACTTCCCGGGGCTGCCGAGTTTAGCGCCCGGGTTGGACCCTGCAATCCAGTTCCCAGCGCCCCGGCGGCGCCTTCGTCTGATGTCCAGCTAGTTGACATGAGCCTCTTAGCGTGTAAAGTGCAGCGCGGAGGGGAAGGGAGCACGACAGGCCCGACCCAGGAGGTAAGCCGCCCATGTCAGCCAGCCCAGAGACCGCCCGCGCGATCGCCACCGAAGACCGGCCCGGGCAAGCAGCCGCGAGCGTTCCCGCTGCGGCGGCCCAGCGGCGCTGGCGAGACCCCAAGCGCCACGCTTGGCTGCTCGGCCTCGTCGTGCCGACGCTGCCCTTCATCACCTGGGGCCTGGTCGAAGCCACCGGCGTCGGTGCCTTCTGGTTCTTCGGCCCTGTGCTCGTGTTCGGCATCTTCCCGCTGCTCGACCTCGCGATCGGAATGGACGCCCGCAACCCGCCCGACGACGTCATCAAGTGGCTCGAGCAGGACCGCTACTACCGCTGGTGCACCTACCTCTACATCCCGGTTCAGTACGCCGGGCTCGTACTCGCCTGCTGGCTGTTCTCCCGCTCTGAGCTGTCGACCGTCGACAAGGTCGGCCTGGCGCTCACCGTCGGCATGGTGAGCGGCGTCGCGATCAACACCGCGCACGAGCTCGGCCACAAGCGCGCGAGCCTCGAGCGCTGGCTCAGCCGCGTGGCGCTCGCACAGTCGGGCTACGGGCACTTCTTCATCGAGCACAACCGGGGACACCACGTCAAAGTCGCCACACCCGAGGACCCGGCGAGCGCGCGGCTCGGCGAGAGCTTCTACGCGTTCCTGCCCCGGACCGTCACCGGCAGCCTGCGCTCGGCATGGGAGCTCGAGACGACGCGGCTGCGGCGCCTCGGCAGCGGCCCCTGGACCCCGCGCAACGACATCCTCACCGCCTGGGCGATGACCGTGGTGCTGTACGCCGTCCTCGTTGCCTGCTTCGGCGTCGTGCTCCTCCCCTTCCTGCTCATCCAGGCCGTCGTCGGCTTCAGCCTGCTGGAGGTCGTCAACTACCTCGAGCACTACGGGCTCCTGCGCCAGCACCGCGAGGACGGGCGCTACGAGCGCACCCGCCCCGAGCACAGCTGGAACAGCAACAGCGCCGCCTCGAACGTCCTCCTCTATCACCTGCAGCGACACTCCGACCACCACGCCAACCCGGTGCGCCGTTACCAGGCCCTGCGCCACGTCGAAGAGGCGCCGCAGCTCCCCACCGGCTACGCGGGCATGATCGTCCTGGCCCTCGTGCCGCCGCTCTGGCGGCGGGTCATGGATCACCGGGTGCTCGCGCACTACGCCGGCGAAGCGGAGCTGGCCAACCTGCATCCGCCCAAGCGCCGCCGCTATCTGCGCGCCGCCGGCATGCACGGATCGCCCGCCGGCTCCGGGGCCGCTTCGTGAGCCGCTGGCGCTGCCCGGGCTGCGGCTACGAGTACGACGAGGAGGTGGGACACCCGCGGGAGGGCTTCCCCGCCGGCACTCCTTTCGCCGACGTTCCGGAGGACTGGGCGTGCCCCGACTGCGGCGTGCGCGATAAGGTCGATTTCGAAGCGGTCGCATGATGGCCGGAGGGGCGGCCGCTTCCGGTGTCGAGAGCAAACGCATGTCAGCCCCGAGTCCACGCGTCCCTTATTCGGTGGCAGCCCGCGAGCTGCTGCGCAACACGCTGCTCGATGCCGCCTGTCACGAGCTCGAGGCGCAGCAGTGGGCGGACATCACGATGGCCGACATCGCGGTCGCCGCCGGGGTCAGCCGCCAGACCCTTTACAAGGAGTTCGGCTCGCGCGAGGAGTTCGCCCAGGTCCTCGTCCTGCGCGAGGCCGAAAGCTTCCTCGACGCCGTCGAAAAGAGCGTCAACGAGCACCTCGCGGACCCGTCGAAGGCGCTTGGCGCCGCGCTCGACCTGTTCCTGACAGAGGCCGCTGAGAACCCGCTGCTTCGGGCGGTCGTCGTGGAAGACGGCGCAGAGGAGCTGCTCGCCCTGCTGACGACCCACGGCAAGCCGCTCGTGGAGCGGGCGGCCGACCGCCTCACCGAGGTGATGGTCTCTGGCTGGCCGCTGATGCGCCGTCGCGACGCGGAGCTGCTGAGTGATGTGCTGGTGCGGCTCGCGATCAGCTACGCGGCCCTGCCCAGCGGGCCGGCGCACGACACGGCGGCCGCGCTCTCGAGCGTGCTCGAACCCTACGTCCAGAAGCTGATCGGCCAGGCGGTCGGCTAGACCGCTCTTCTGAGTGCCGACGGTCGGCCCAAGCCGGCGTCGCGCGTCAGTTAGCTCGACTCGCCGGACGGGGGCTGAGCGCCGCCGTCCGCCTGAGCATCGTCTTGCGCGGGCGCGTCCTGCTGCGCGGGCGGCCGTTCGCCGCGGTCTTCTTCACGGGCGCGACGGTACTCGCTGACGACAAGATCGGTGAGCTCTTGCACAGAGGTCTCCGACGTCGGCTTGTCGAGCGTGATCAACCCGTCCTGGATCAGCGACACCCGGTCGCAGGCTTCGAACACCTGCACGTAGTTGTGGAGGATCACGATGATCGAGACGTTCCCTTCCTCTTTGAGGCGGGCGATGAGGTCGAGGATCTGCGCGCCCTCTTTGACGCCCATCGCCGCGAGCGGCTCGTCCAGCAGGATGATGTCGGCGTCGCCGTTGACCGTGCGCGCGACCGCGATCGCCTGGCGCTGACCGCCTGAGAGCCGCGCCACGGAGACGTCGATGCGCGGGATGTTGATGCCGATTTCGTCGAGCGCCTTCCTGGCCTCGCGCTTCATCTCGCTGTTGCGCAGGAGCGGAATCGGTTTCATCACCCGCTCGCGACGGAGGAAGAGGTTGTGGTAGACGGACAGTTCGTCGATCAGCGCCAGGTCCTGGTAGACGGTGTCGATGCCGTTCGAGCGCGCGTCGTCGACGCTTTTTGGTTCATACGGCTTGCCGTGCACCCACATCTTCCCGCTGTCCTGTTTCTGGAAGCCGGAGATGATCTTGATGAGGGTCGACTTGCCGGCACCGTTGTCCCCCAGAAGGCCGAGCACCTCGCCCTTCTTCAGATGGAGGTTGATGTCACGCAGCGCCGTCACGGGGCCGAACCGCTTGGAGATGTTCTCCACGCGCAGCACGTCCTCCGGCGAGCTCGACGGCCCCACGGCCTGAACCTCGGTGCTCGACGCGTCAGCCACTGCCCGTATGCCCCCGTCGCGCACGCCCGACGTACACGTTGGCGGCCATCGCGACGATCACGGCGAGGCCCGTATAGAAGAGCAGGTAGTTGGCTTGGACTCCCTGGAGGATCAGGCCGTCCTTGAGGATCCCCAGGAACAGGGCGCCGATCAGCGCGCCGACCACTGTCCCGGACCCGCCAGACAGCAGCGTGCCGCCGATCACCGCCGCTGCGACCACCAGGAGCAGGATTTCGTTCGGACCGGCCGGGTTCGGCTGCACCGTCTGCGAGCGGATCGCCTCCAAGATGCCGACCAGGCCGGCGGTGAGTGCGCAGAGCATGAAGTTGCGGATCATGACCAGGTTGACCCGGACGCCGGCCTCGGCGGCCCCCACCTTGTTCGAGCCCACTGCGACCGTGTAGAGACCCCACCGCGTGAAGGTGAGGACGATCTGCAAGAGCACGACGATCGCGACCGCCCAGATCAACTCCGAGTAGGTCCCCGCCCCGAACACCTTCCCGAACGTGCCGACGGGGGTCTGCCCGCCCGGCGTCGCGACCGGAGTCCCTTTAGAGATGATCAGCGACAGTCCCTCGAACGTGAACAGCGTTCCGAGGGTCGCAACAAGGGAACTGATCCCGATCACGGCGACGAACACGCCGTTGACGGCGCCGACCAGCGTGGAGACGACCAATGCGCCGATGAGCGCCAGGCCGAGCGGGAACCCGAGCGACGTGTTCAGCTTGTAGTAGACGATCGGGGCGAACAGGTACATCGCCGCGATCGACAGGTCGATCTCGCCGAGGATCATCACGAACACCTCGCCCGCCGCGAGGATCGCTAGCGGCGCGAAGTACGGCAGGATCGTTTCGAAGTTCCCCTTGGTGAAGAAGGTGCTCGTGTTCGCCGAGAAGTAGATCGCGACGACGATCGTGATGATGATGATGCTGCCCTCGCGCAACGAGATCAGCCGCTCGCCGATCTCGCGCCAGAGGGCCCGGCGCGGCTGCGCCGAGCCCTCCGCGCTGCCGGGGCTGCTCGGGGCGGGATCCTGTGCCACGCTCGCCACGATCGCTCCGGTCTACGTCTCTATTTGACGACTACCGGGGACGCGGTCGTGCCCTCGTAACGGGACTTCGTCAAATACGGTTCGACCGTTTCAGGCGTCACGAACTTCAGCCCGGTGTTCGCTTCGAACGGTCCGGTCTGCGTGCCCGACACCCTGTAGAAGAACAGCTGCATCGCCGGGACGAACCCCTGCATGTACGGCTGCTGGTCGATCGTGAATTCGAGGTAGCCGGCTTTGATCAGGTTCTGCGTCTGTTCGGTGAGGTCGAAGCCGCCGGCGTGGACTTTGCCCTTCAGCCCGAGCTTCTGCATCACTTTGCCGAGGCTTTCGGTCGAGCCGCCGTCCACGGAGTACATGCCCTTCACGCCCGTGTGGCTCTTGTAGAAGGCTTCGATCGCCGGTTGCTCTTCGGAGACGTTCGCGCCGGTCGCGACCGCGTGGGTCGAGATCCCCTTGGCCTTCAGCACCTTTTCGGCGCCTTCGATCCGCGGCTGCAGGTTCGCCGAGCCGGGGGTCGCGATGAACAGCGCGACTTCTCCGGACGGGACCTTTTCGAGAATCCGTTCTGCCATCTTTTCACCGGCGAGTTTGAGGTCCTGGCCGACGTACGCAAGGCGCTTGTTGCCTTCGGCGTCAGCGTTGTAGGCGATCACGGGAATGCCGGCCGCGAGCGCCTTTTCGGTCGGTTCGTTGAACGCGTGCAGGTCGATCAGCGCTACGGCGATGCCATCGGCTTTGGAGGCGATCGCGGTGTTCATGGCGTTGACCATCTGGCTCACGTTGCTGTTTTCCGAGCCGGTCCACTGGTAGGTGCAACCCAGCAGCTTGGTGCAGTCGGCGATGCCGTACTGCGTCGGGGTGAAGAACGGGTTCGTCGTGACGTGGTTGACGAACACGAATTTGTAGCTCGGGTGCGAGCCGAAGATTTCGTTCGAACTCCCGCTCGCGGCGCTCGAGCCGCACGCCTGGAGGATCGTTCCGACCGACCCCGCCGCGACCCCTGTCAGCGCCGTGCGGCGCAGGAACGCCCGCCGATCGAAGCCCGGAGTGGATTGCTCCTCGAATCCGTTTGGATCGAGGATCTGACCGCCTTCTGACATCTCTCCTCCAATCAGACGTACGACCGGCGTGACGCCGGGCTTGCACCGATGCACACTAGCTTCTCCGCTGGCGGCGGCGCGGTCAACCCCACTCACGGTGCAATCCCGCGTGCACCGAGAAGCCTGAAACGCGTTGCGAGCCGCTCTCACCCTCCATGCCTGTCGATATACCCTCGGGGGAATGGACGCAAAACCCGGCCCCGCCGCGCACGGTTCCGCACCCGGTCCGGGCGAGCCAGCCGTGGAGCGCTACGGGCCGCTCGCCGTGCGCCGGCTCGTCAAAGACGACGGGCGCTCGGAGATCGTCTACGAGCGCGTCGAGCCGCCCGAGGGCCGCGAGCCGGCAGCGCCGCAGTGAGCGAGCTCCGCTTCAACGAGCTGCGCGGCGAGGAGGTCGTCTACGCCATCCATCGCCAGGACCGCACGTTCCTCCCCGACCGCGCCCACTGCCCGCTCGACCCGACCAGGCCGGGTGCACCGCCGACCGAGATCCCGCTGGAGAGCTTCCAGATCGTCGTCTTCGACAACCGCTTCCCGGCGTTCGAGTCGCCGCGCGGCGCGGCGGAGGTGGTCGTCTACACAGAAGACCACGATGGCTCGTTCGGCGGGTTGGCGCCGGAGCGGGCCGAGGCGTTGATGTGGGTGTGGCGCCACCGCTACGCGGAGCTGGGAGCGCGTGAGGACGTCGAGTACGTCTACATCTTCGAAAACCGCGGCGTCGAGATCGGCGTCACCCTGCACCATCCGCACGGGCAGATCTACGGCTACCCCTTCCTGCCGCCGGTGGCAGCGCTCGAGCGGGCCGCCGACGCACGCCTCGGGGGCTGCGCCCCGTGCACGCTTCTCGCGCGCGAGCGCGAGGCCGGCACGCGGCTGCTGCTGGAGAACGAGGCGGTCGTCGGCTATGTCCCGGAAGCGGCGCGCTGGCCGTATGAAGCCCACCTCGCGATGCTCGCGCACCGCCGCTCTCTGCTCGACTGCGCGCCCGAGGAGCTGCGGCTGCTCGCCTCCGCGCTGCAGCGGCTCGTGAGGGGCTACGACGCGCTGTTCGCCCGCCCGATGCCCTACGTGATGGCCGTGCACCAGGCGCCGACCGGCGGCTGGGCTGGTCCGACCAACTCACAGGAGGGCCATCTGCACGTCGAGTTCTACCCGCCGCTGCGCACCGCCGAGAAGCTCAAGTTCCTCGCCGGCTCCGAGCAGGGAGCCGGCGTCTTCATCGGCGACGTGCTGCCCGAGGAGGCCGCGGAGCATCTGCGCGCGGCGATCGGCATTGGCGGCTAGGCGCGCAACGGCCTTCGCGCCCGGCCGCGTCAACGTGATCGGCGAGCACACGGACTACAACGAAGGGCTCGCTCTGCCGTTCGCGATCGAGCAGGGCGTCACCGTCAGCGCCGTCGCCGTGCCCGGTGAGGACGCCGCGGGCGAGCGCGTCGAGGCGCTCGCGCTCGATCTCGACGAGCGCGACAGCTTCCTGCTGCGCGAGCCGAGCCGGACAGAGGGGTGGCGGGCGTTCGTGCGCGGCGCCGTCGCCGAGCTGACCGCGGCCGGGGCGGCGCCGCCCGGCTCGCGGCTGGAGATCAGCGGCGACGTCCCGCGCGGCGGCGGGCTCTCCTCCTCGGCCGCGATGACGGTCGCGGTGTGCCTGGCCCTGCTCGAGCTCGACGCCGGCGCCCCCGCAGCCGAGGACCTGCGGCGCCACCCGCTGGCCCTCGCGCAGCTGTGCTCGCGGGTGGAGAACGAGTGGACCGGCGCGCGCACCGGGTTGCTCGACCAGCTCGCGAGCCTCTGCGGGTCCCGCGACGCAGCCCTGCTGATCGACTTCCGCAGCCTCGTCGTCGAGCCGGTGCCCCTCGAGATGGGCGGCTGGCGCTTTGCGGTCGCGGATTCGGGGCAACGGCACACGCATTCCAGCTCCGGTTACAACGAGCGCCGCGAGGAATGCGCCCGGGCGTGCGAGCTGCTCGGCGTCGCCTCGCTGCGCGACGTCCGGGCCGAGCAGCTCCCGGATCTGCCCCAGCCGCTCGCGGACCGCGCCCGTCACATCGTCGAGGAGAACGCGCGCGTGCTGGCGGCGGCCCGCGCTCTGCGCGACGGCGACATGCCCGCGCTCGCGAGCCTGCTGAGCGCATCGCACGCGAGCCTGCGCGACCTCTACGCGGTCTCGACGCCGGCGGTGGAGGCGACCGTCTCGGCGCTGCTCGCGGCCGGCGCCGCCGGCGCCCGCCTGATCGGCGGCGGCTTCGGCGGCTCGGTGCTCGGCCTGTTCGAACCGCGCACGCCGCTTCCCGACGGAACGACCGCGGTCGCGCCGGGGCCCGGTGCGCACGGCGAGGCCGGCTGACGCGAGTCCCGCGCCGGGCTTGCCCGGAACCGGCACGCGCCTCCACGCACGAGCCGGCCAGACGCGCCGCTCAGAGTCGCGCCACCAGCAACGCCGCCGCGAACAGCACCACGGTCACTGACATCGTCGCAAGCGCCCGGTCGAGAGGGCCGAGCAGCCGCGGCAGCGTGAGCGGCTCGGAGCTGCCGTCGGTCAGTCTCCGAACGCCCTCCACCGCGACGGTCCGGCGCCTCAGATCGCGGGCGGCCGAGCTGAGATGCCGTTGCGCGAGGCTCATCGCCATGCAGCCGCCCGCGATCAGGATGCCGGTGACGTCGACGCGCAGCGCGCAGACGAAGTAGCCCGTGAAGGCCGGGAAGGCGCCCCACCCGGCGGCGAACCACATGTCGCTGTGGAAGCGGCCGCCCGCGAGCTCCAGGTTGTAGGCCGGCAGCAGGAACGCGCCGATCGCGACGAGCGGCGCGAGCCAGACCGAGACCGTCACGATCCCGCCGACGCCGATCCCGATCGCGCCGGCGCCGCCGGTGATCGCGGCGACCCATAGCGCGCGGTCGGAGAACCGCGTCCGCAGCGGCCGGCCATGCAGCTCGTCGAGCGCGTGGGCGCAGACGCCCACGGCCAACGCGAACGCGGCCAGGCCCCACAGCAGCCGGTTGACGTACACGTGCGGCGCGAGCGCAGCACCGATCGCGAAGTAGCTCAGATGCCAGAGCGTGTACGGCGGGTGCAGCAGCGTGACCGCGTCGGCCGAGCCGCCCGCCCCCCACCGCGTAGAAGGCCGGGCGCTGCGGCCGGGCGACCATCCGCTCACGCCCGCCGGGTGGCGGACATGACGACGCCGCCGCCGAAGCTCATTCGGCGCACCCGCACGTCCTCCAGACCGGCCGCCCGCCAGTCTTCAACCAGTGCGTCGAGCGGATGTGCTCGGTAGAAGCCGCGGATGCTCGGGCCGAGGAACCGGCCGACCCGTCCCCACTCCGGCGAGGCCATGCGCCCCAGCGCCGGCAGCCCGACCCCCGTGTAGAGGCGCCAGGCGGCGCGCGCCGGTGCCCAAGGCGGCACCCCGAACTCGAGCGAGGCGACGCGGCCGCCCGGCCGCACGACCCGCGCCAGCTCCACCATCGTCGCCGCCGGGTCCTCGACGTAGCGCAGCAGGTAGGTGAAGCTCAGGCCGTCGAAGCTCGCGTCGCCGAACGGGAGCTGCTCGGCCTGCGCCTCGCGGAGCTCGACGCGACCTTGCGCCTCGGTCGCGAACCGGGTGCGGGCGCGGGAGAGCATCGCGGCGCTCTGGTCGACGCCGACGACCGTGCAGTCGGCTCGGCTGAGCAGCTCTGCGGCGACCATCCCGGTCCCCGTGGCGACGTCGAGGATGCGCTGACCGGAACGCGGATCGAGCGCGTCGACGAGCGCGCGGCGCCAGCGCGGGTCCTGCCAGAAGCTGAGCGCGGCGGACAGCTCGTCGTAGCGCGAGGGCAGGCCGCTGAACAGCTCCAGCGCCTCCGCCTTGCGCGGAGAGGCCGGGTGCTCCGGTGCAGTGGGTGCCGGCGTGCTCATCTGTGCGCGATCTGAAAGGCTAGCCCGAGACGCCCTCTCGGGCACCCGATCGCGAGCCAAGCGAGGAGCAGATGCCAGCCGACCCCACCCACGGTCCTTCGCCGGTGATCCTCATCACGGGCGCCTCCAGCGGCATCGGCGAGGCGACGGCGCGGCTGCTGGCGCGCGAGCCTGGGGCGGCGATCGTGCTCGTCGCCAGGCGCCAGGAGCGCCTGGCGCCACTTGCGGAGGAGCTCCCCGCTCCGGCGAGCTTCGTCGCGGTGGACCTGCTCGACGACGACGCGCCGCGGAAGGTTCGCGAACACCTCGAGGCCCGACACGGCCGCCTCGACCTCCTGGTCAACAACGCCGGCGCGGCGTGGCGCGCGCGCTTCTGCCGAGGGCGGCTACGAGAACGTGCGGCGGACGATGGCGATCAACTTCGACGCGCAACTGCGGCTCACCGAGGAGCTGCTGCCGCTCCTGCGCAGCAGTGCCCCGTCGGCGATCGTGAACGTCGCCTCGACCGCCGCGCGGGTGGCGCGCGCCGGTACCGGCGCCTACAGCGCATCCAAGTTCGCGCTCGCGGGGTGGTCGGACTCCCTCACCGCGGAGGAGCGCGAGCACGGCGTCCACGTCGGGCTCGTGCTGCCGGGTTTCATCGCCACCGAGGGCTTTCCCGCAGTCGGAGTTGGTCGAGAACCCGCTCACCCGCCGTCTGGTCTCGACACCGGAGCGCGCGGCCGAAGCGATCCGCGAAGCGGGTCTCGGCAGGCGCGCCGAGCGCTACGTCCCGCGCCCGTACTGGCTGGCGGCGGCGCTTCGCATCCTCGCCCCCTCGCTCGTGCGCCGCGCGGTCGGCGGGCGCGGCGCGGCGCATGATGACCACGACGACGGGAGGTGATCTGGCCGAGCGCGAGCAGGAGACCGGGACGCCGCCTGCCCCGCCCGTCCCATCGGCGCCCGAGGCTCCGCCGTTCGACTCGCTGCCGGGGGGACGCTCGCCGCTGCCGCCCCCCGACCGCCACCCGCCCGAGGAGCCCGGCTGAGCGTCCCCGCGCCGCTGCGCGGGGAGCGGAGTCGCGTGCGACGCTCGATCTTCCTCTTCACCTGCGACCTGCGCGTCCGCGACAACCCGGCCTTGGCCGCCGCGCTCGCGCAGCAAGAGCAGGTGGTGCCGGCGTTCGTGCTCGACGAGCGGCTGCTCGCCGGCAGCTGCGGGGCCCCGAACAGGATCGCGTTTCTGCGCGACTGCCTGCGCGACCTCGACGGCTCTCTACGCGCCCGCGGCGCTGGCCTGGTCGTGAGGCGCGGCGACGTGGTCGAGCAGGCGCTCGCGCTGGTTCGCAGGTTCGGCGCGCAGGCGATCTACATGAGCGCAGACACGACCCCCTACGCACGCGCCCGGCACGCCCGTCTGACACGCGCATGCAACGAGGAGCGCGTCGAGATCGTCGCGCTGGGCAGCCCCTCGGCGGTGCAGCCGGGCGCCGTCCTGCCGGCGGGAGGCGGGCACTACCGCGTCTTCACGCCCTACTGGCGCGCCTGGCGAGCGTTGCCCCCTTCCGGTGCCGCCGCGACGCCCCGGCGCATCCCCGCGCCGAACGGTCTACCCGCGATGCGGCTGCGGGGTCTCCCCTCCTCGCGTCACGCCTCGCGCGAGCTGCCGCGTGGCGGTGAGGCCGCGGGCCGCGAGCGCCTCACGCGCTTCCTCGCCCGGCACCTCGAGGACTACAACGAGAGGCACGACGACCTGGCCGGCGACGCGACCTCGCGGCTCAGCCCCTATCTCCACTTCGGGTGCATATCCGCCGGCACCGTGCTCGCGCGCGCCGAGGGCCGGAGGGGCGCCGAGGAGTTCGCGCGCCAGCTCTGCTGGCGCGACTTCCACCGCCAGGTGCTCGCGGACCGGCCTGACCTGGCGCACGAGGATTACCGGCCACGCACGGGCGCGTGGCGTCGCGACCCGGAGGCCCTCGCGGCGTGGCGGGAGGCCCGCACCGGCTACCCGATCGTCGACGCCGGCATGCGCCAGCTCGCGCGCGAGGGATGGATGCACAACCGCGCACGGCTGATCGTCGCCTCGCTGCTGACAAAGACCCTGCGCATCGACTGGCGCTCGGGCGCGGCGCACTTCGCCGCGCTGCTGTGCGACGCCGACCTCGCCGACAACGCCGGGAACTGGCAATGGGTCGCGGGCACCGGCAACGACACGCGCCCGAACCGCGTCCTCAACCCACTGCGCCAGGCCCGGCGCTTCGACCCCGAAGGCTCATATGTCCGCCGCTACGTCCCGGAGCTGGCCGGGCTTCCCGGCGCCGGCGTGCACGAGCCGTGGCGGCTGCCCGCCGCGCAACGGACACGGCTGCACTACCCGCACCCGATCGTCGATCCGGGGACCTTCGGGCGCGGCTAGGCTGAGATCGGTATGGAGCGCCGGCCGACCCCAGAGAACACCATCGGCGAGGCGATCGCGATCGCGGGCGAGACGATCAGGCTCGGACAGCTGCTGAAGCTCGCGGGCGTCGTCGACAGCGGCGGCGACGCCCGCGCGCTGCTCTCCGCCGAGCCGGTGATCGTCAACGGCGAGGCGGAGACGCGACGCGGTCGCCAGCTCCATCCCGGGGACTCCGTTCTCGCCGCGGGGCGCGAGTTGACCGTGACGCGCGCGGCCTAGCCAAGGCGCGCGATGATCACCGGCGAGCTGGTCGGCTTGGAGCTGCCGCCGAGCGGCTCGGAGGTGACCATCACGGCCGTCGCGCCCGTGAGCGAGCCGGGTACCCCGACGGCGGCGCGGCCCGCCGAGCTGACCGTGAACAGCGCGTCGGTCGGGCGCGCGGCGCCTTCGCGTTCGACCCAGACCTCGTAGATGTGGCCGCGCGGCGCCTGGGGCATGCCGGCGATCCGGAGCAGGCCGTGCCCTTCGCTCAGGCGCAGGACGGCGCGCGCCCCCGGGGCACTCGCGTGCGCAGCGATCGCGCGGTTCACCACCGGCCCGCTTGCGGCGAACGCGAGCGCCACGGCCGCGGAGACGGCGGCGATCGCGATCCCCGCCGCCGCGAGACGCCACGGCCGCCACTCCCGCCGGCGCCGCCGCACAGGGTCGACCGTGCCCCGGGCCCTGCTCGCACCCCGGAGCTCGGCCTCCGAGCGGACGGTCGAGAGAACCCGCCCGCGCAGCTCCGCGGGCGCATTCCGCTGCTCCACGGCGGAGGGCAGCGCTTCGACGACGGGCTGGAGCGCCGCCAGCTCCTCACGGCAGCGCGCGCAGGTGCGCAGGTGCTCGGCGAAGGCGTGCGCCTCGTGCTCCTCGAACGCGCCCAGCGCGTAGACGGCAGCCTCCTCGGGGCGCCCCGCGCAGCCACCGTGCTGCTCATCGGTGCTCATCCGATCACCTCCCCTGGTTCGCCGAGCGCGAGACGCATCTTCTCCAGCCCCAGCCGCATCCTCCCCTTCACCGTGCCGATGGGCGTATCCAGCAGCGAAGCGATCTCCACGTGCGTCAGCCCGCCGAAGTAGGCCAGCTCGATCACGTGGCTCTGCTCTCGCGGCAGCTGCTGCAGCGCCTCGCGGATCTCACGCGCCTCGTCGCGGCGCGCGAACTCCAGCTCGGTGCGCTCGCGGGCGGGCACCCGTTCCTCGATCCCCTCGTCCGCGACCACGCTGCGGTCGCGCACCGCCCGCCTGCGCAGCGCGTCGATCGCGCGGTTGTGCACGATGCCGAGGGTCCACGTCCGCACGCTGCCACGGTTGCGGTCGTAGCGCGCGCCGCTTCGCCAGACCGAGAGGAACGCCTCCTGTACGACGTCCTCGGCCAGCGAGCGCTGCCCGCACATGCGCACGGCAAGCGAGTACGCCGCGTCGGCATGGCGGTCGTAGACGACCTCGAACGCCGCGGCGTTCCCCCTGTAGACGAGCTGCATCAGCTCCTCGTCGGCGAGAACGCCGAGGTGGGAGGCGGAACGCTCGCCGCCGGCTGAACGCAGGGGGTTGAACATCGCTAGGCGGCCAGCTGCTCCTGCTCCTGCTGCTCGGGCGCCGGCAGCGGACCAGGTGAGATCGTATGCGCCGGCGATCCGGCGTCGCTCGGATCGGGGTTCAGCGCGTCCTTGAAGCCACGCATCCCTGAGCCCAGCGACCGGCCCATCTCCGGCAGGCGCTTGGCGCCGAAGACCATCAGCGCGACGATCAAAAGGAATGCGATGTGAAGCGGGTTGTCGAGACCCATGGCGGGTGTCCTCCTCGTGGTCTGGAGACGGCAGTGTGCCTGTGTGTGCGCAGCTGACCGCCGCGCGGATCACTTGGGGACGGAGGAGCTTCGGGCCGCTCAGCGCGGGTCGCGCCACATCTTCCACATCGAGGGCCCGCGCACGAGCCGGACCTCCTCGGTGACACGGAAGCCGTGGCGTGCGTAGAAGGCGATGTTGCTCTCCTTCGAGGACTCGAGGAACGCACCGACGCCGTCGCGGTCGCACTGCTCGAGCACGCCCTGCAGGACGGTCGAGCCGAGCCCGCGCCCCTGCGCGGACGGGTCTGTTCCGAGCACCGCCAGGTAGTAGTGCGGCTCGCGCGGGTGACCGCGCTCGAGTTTTTCCCAGCCCAGCGTGACCATCGGCAGCCTGCCGATGAGACGCGCGCGCGTGAAGCACGGCACGAGCGCGAGGGTTTCCTTGACGCTGGCTTTCCAGTGGCCCGGCGGAGCCCACAGGGCAGCGCAGCCGGTGCTCTCGTCCGTCCAGACCTCCTCGTGTGGCAACAGCTGGCGCATACGCGTGCCCTGGAAGCGCTCGAGAGCTGCGAAACGCAGGTCCTCTGCTCGCCAGGCCCAGCTCGCGACGGGATCGTCGAAGAAGGCCCGTGCGAGCACGCCGGCAAGAGCAGGGACGTCCCTCTCGGTGGCACGACGGATGGCCGGCGGCGAGGCCATCGGCTGAAGATATAGGCCGCGGGCGACCCTCGCCGGCTCAGCCGAGCGCGGCGCGGGCGTCGTCTGCGGCGCCGCTCGGCTCGCCGGGCCGGAAGGCCTCGGCGATCAGCTCGTAACTGCGCCTGCGGTCCCCGTGGTCGTAGGTGATGTTGACCGCGATCACCTCCTCGGCGCCGTACTCCGCGGCGACGGCGCGCAGCTCCTCGGCGACCTCCTGGCCGCTTCCGAGGACGGTCCGCCGCCGCATCCCGGGCGAGGGCTCGTCGGGCAGCGATTCCAGGAAATGCTCGGCGCGCTCGGGCGGCGGGACCGCGATCGGCCGGCCCTGGCGCAGGAGGTGGAAGGTCATGCGCCCGCTCGCCGCGATGCGGCGCGCGGCAGCCTCGTCCTCGGCGGCGATCGCCCACACGGCCACCGCGACGCGCGGGTGCTTGTCCTCGTGTTCGTGCTCGGCAAAGCGCTCGCGGTACAAGCGCGCAGCCTCTGCGCCGCCTGAGTTGATGAAGTCGGCGAACGCGTACGGCAGGCCCAGCTCCGCGGCCCAGATCGCGCTCTGAAGCGAGGAGCCGAGCAGCCACACCTCGGGCGTCTCCGGGCGGCCGGGAAGCGTCGCGGCGAGCCGCGCGAAGGGGTGGTCCGGCGGCAGCCGGTCCTCGAGGTGGCCGAGCAGCTCGGCGAGCTGCTGCGGGAAGTCGTCGGGCGCCGCCTGGCGGCGATCGCGCTGCAGCGCGAAGGTCGTCATCGGATCCGTGCCCGCGGCGCGTCCGATCCCGAGGTCGATGCGTCCGGGGAAGAGCCCGGCGAGCAGGCTGAAGGTCTCGGCGACCTTGAACGGGCTGTAGTGGGGCAGCATCACGCCGCCGCTGCCGACACGGATGCGCTCTGTCGCCGCCGCCACCGGACCGATCAGCGCCTCGGGGCTGGGACCCGCGAGCATCGGCCCGCCGTGGTGCTCGGCGAGCCAGTAGCGGTGATAGCCGAGCCGGTCCCCGAGCTCTGCCAGGTCGATGGTGTTGCGCAGCGCCTGCGACGCCGTCGAGCCCTCCGAGACGGGGGACTGATCGAGGATCGAAAGTCGCAGTGGCGCGGCGCTCACGTCACAACAGTAGGAGAAAGCGCCCGGCGCTCCGTGCCGCGCGCCCGCCCGTGTCGACCGGCGCCGCGTGCCCGCCGAAACGGTCGGGTCGCCCGGCCCTCGGAGCGAACCCCGTGGATTGGCAAAGCCGCCGCATAGGCTAGGGTTCGCGGCCGACCCTCGGGGAGAGGAACGATTTGGAACCAACGCTCTTTCGCGACCGCTCGCGTCCGGTGCAGATCGTGCTGGGTGGGCTCATTCCGGCCGCCCTCGGCGCGCTCGCCGGTGTGCTGCTCGGCGTCTCCACCGGCGCGTATTGGGCGGTCGGCGCAGTCGCGGCGGTCGGCGGCTTCTTGTCGGGGTTCGAGCACCAGGACGGCTGGGGCGGCGCTGACCGCGGTCTCGTCGCCGGCTTCATCTATGGCGTCGCGCTGCTCGTGGCGCACGCGATCGCCGGCACCGACGCGAAGGTCTCGCTCGGCAAATTCCCGCCGCTGCTCGCGGTGATCACGGCGATCTTCGGCATGCTGCTCACCGCTGCGGGTGGGCGGCTCGCCCGCTACCAGCGCGAGCGTGCGGCTGCGCGCGGAGAGGTTTCCCCGGCCGGACCCGAGGCGGATCCGCCGCCCACCGACCGGCCCGCAGGACCCGTCACGCGATAACCGACCGAGGAGGGCAAGTGAGCGCGGAGGAGACGGAACCCGATTACCACCTGCTGCTGGACCGCAACGAGGTGCCGGTCACGGCGAGCGCGCTGCGGCTTTACATCGGCGACGAGGCTCACCAACCGGAGATCCAGGCGCTCGGCCGCCAGGCGCTCGCGGGTCTCGAGGGTGAGCCCGACGAGTTCGGGGTGCTGAGCCTGCCGCTGAGTGCGAAGGAGATGAAGATCGTGTTCTTCGCGGTGCGACTCCTGATCAACGACCTGCAGCGCGGACAGGCCGGCGAGCGGGAGATCCTCTGGCGGATCATCGAGAAGCTGCCCGATGAGCACGTGATGCGCGCCATCGAGCTGTAAGTCGAACCCGGCTCGGTTTGCACGCGCGGCGACGCGGGTAGCAGCAGAGCCATTCGGCGGCGTCCGCGCGGGCGCCGGTCTCGGTGAGGAGGGGGAGGAGCCTGGCTCGATGACGAAGTCTGTGCGCGCCGCTGCAGCGGCGATCGCGATCGCGGGAATCACGGCGGCGAGCGCGCAGGCGGCGCCGCCGGCCGAATTCAACCCCCTCACCGAGGCGCAGAACTTCTCCATCACGCAGGAGCGCCAGTCGGTCTACGACACGCCCGAATACCAGGCCGAGCTGACCGCGCAGAGCGCGGAAAACCTGTCAGAAGCGCTGGCCGAGCAGGCCTCCGACCCAGGCCGTCTGTTCACCGACGACCTGTGCTGGAACGGCGGCAACGGCTGCGCCGGCGATGTGCGGCTCTACGACTGGCAGAAGAACGGCTACGGGCTCGTCCAGAAGGTCCTCTTCACCGCGCGGGACGGGGCCACGCTGTCGGGGCGCGTGTGGGCGACCAGAGCCGGGCCGAAGCACCGGCCCGGGATCGTGATCACCGACGGCTCGGTGCAGGCCGACGAACAGATGTACTGGTACGCCGCCCAGGCGCTCGCCAAGGACGGCTACGTCGTGCTCACCTTCGACCCGCAGGGGCAGGGGCAGAGCGACACGCTCGGCCAGGCTCCCGACGAAGGGGAGGGCGTACCCGCTCAGACCGACGGGCGTCCGTTCTACGACGGCACGGAGGACGCGATCGACTTCCTGCTCTCGAGCGCCAAGCACCCCTACGTGCCGGTGCCGAGCTGCGAAACGCGGCACGAGCCACGCCGCCAAGCAGGACGAACGCGTCGCCGCCGGGCTGGACGCGCCCTACGACCCCTTCTGGAGCATGCTGAACGTGAAGGCCGGGGTCGGGCTCGGCGGGCCACTCCTACGGCGCCGCCGGCGTCTCCTACATCGCGCAGTGGGACCCGCGCGTGAAGGCCGTCGTGGCGTGGGACAACCTCGGCGGACCCGGGCCTGAAGCGGGATCGGTGCCGAGCCAGCAGGGCGGCACGCCCCCGATGAGCTCGATCGGCGAGAAGCCGTGCCCGGCCGACCCCGCCGATCGCACGGTCGTGCCGATCACAAAGCCCGGGCTCGGGATGTCCGCCGACTACGGCCTGCCGCCGCTGCCGAACACCGGGCTGCCGGAACCGCTCGCGAAGTCGAAGGAGTCGCTCGCCTACAGCGAAGCCGGGGTCGGACACCGGCGAGATCATCATCCGGGGTGGCTCGCACCTCGATTTCAGCTTCATCCCCAACCAGGCGTTCGGCGCCTCGCTGCGCGGCCCCGACGAGATCGCCTGGTACACGACCGCCTGGTTCGACAAGTACATCAAGCACCAGGCCCGCCGCCGACAAGCGGCTGCTGACCGAGCGCTGGCGCGAAGACCCGGTGGAGGCTGCCGTCGATCCGAACCACGACGGCAACGCCTTCTCCTTCTACTACCTCTCGCGCCTGGACATCCAGCTCGCCAAGGGTGGGACGTTCGACTGCGAGGACATGCGCGAAGGCTGCCCGGGGATGGTGCCGACGCGAAGGGACGGCTTCCCCGGCAGCTACTCATACCTGGCGTTGGACACCTCGCCCGACGGCTGAGCGCCGCCCCGGATAGCATCGCGCGGGGAGCGATGGGAGCAGAGGCTGAAGGCGCGGGGACGGCGCGCCCGGCGATCGGGAACGGCGCCGGGGAACGTGTCGAGCGCGCCGTCCTCAGGACGCTGCTGGCGCTGCCCGAGCCGGTCAAGCGCCGCCTCGCCGGAGCGCCGCTGAGGCGCGACGGGCTCACGCTCGACCTCGAGACCCAGTTGCTGCTCCGCCTCGCCGAGCGCGATCCCGAGCCGCCGCTGCGGTCGCTCACGCCGGCGCAGGCGCGCGCCCAGCTGCGGTCCTCGGCGGGCCGCGTCGTCGCTCGCCCGCCCGCGATGGCCGAGGTGCGCCCGCTGGACGTCGCGGGCGCCGCCGGATCGCTGCCGGCGCGGCTTTACTCGCCCGCCGAGGCGATCGCCGCCGAGAGCAGCGCGCTGGTCGTCTACTACCACGGCGGCGGCTGGGTCGTGGGCGACCTCGACACGCACGACAGCGTCTGCCGGGCGCTCGCGCGCTCCTCGGGCGCGCGCGTGCTGAGCGTCGACTACCGGCTCGCTCCCGAGCACCCTTTCCCGGCCGGCGGTCGAAGACGCCCTCGCCTCCTACCGCGACGCGGTCGCGCGGGCGAGGGACATCGGGGCCGACCCGCAGCGGATCGCAGTGGCGGGCGACAGCGCGGGCGGGCACCTCGCGGCGGTGACGGCGCAGCTCGCGGCCCGCGACGAGCAGCCGCCCGCCTTCCAGCTGCTGATCTATCCCGTCACCGACTGCGTCGAGGTCTCGCGCTCGCGGCTGGAGTTCGCCGAGGGCTTCCTGCTGACCAAGGAGAACATGGACTGGTACGAGGAGAACTTCATCGGCCCACACGACCGCCGCGATCCGCGCATCTCGCCGCTGCTCGCCGACGGTCTCGCCGGGCTCGCTCCGGCGCTCCTCGTCACGGCGGGCTTCGACCCTCTGCGCGACGAGGGCGAGGCTTACGCACGGCGGCTGCAGTCGGCCGGCGTGCCGACGATGCTGCGCCGGCATCCAGGCTACGTCCACGGCTTCACGCACATCATGGTCGGCGACAGCGGGCCCCGCGAAGCGCTGGCCGCGATGGGCGGCGTGCTGCGCGGGGCGCTCGCGCGCTAGGGCACCGGCTCGAACGGCTCTTCGGCGCCGCGCTGACGGCGCGGCGGGGATAGGTCCTGCGGACTCGGAGCTCCGCCGCCCGGCGGGCTCTCGCCGCCGCGGGCGTCGCGATCGAGCGCTGCAGCGCGGCGCATCGGGATCGCGAACCACAGCGCGAGGAACGGGATCGAGGCGAGGGCCGCGGTCAGGATCCCCCAGCCGGCGCCGAACAGCTTGGTCGTCACGAGCAGCAGACAGCCGCACATCGCGAGGGCGAGGAACGCCATCCCCGCGATCACCAGCCTGTTCGCCGAGAACACCAGGTTTCGCTTGTCGTCGTGGCGGAAGAGCCAGCGGTGCTGGGCCGAGGGCGCGATCGTGCAGACGGCTGCCAGCGCAGCCAGCAGCAGCGTGACGAGGTACACCGCGCGCTCGAAGCCGCCGACGTGCTCGAAGCCGACGTTGAACGGCACGACCAGCAGGAACGCGAACAGCACCTGCACGCCGGTCACGACAACCCGCAGCTCCCCGGTCATCTCGCCGAGGTTGCGGTCGAGCCGCTCGTGCTCGGTCTCGTCCCGGCGTGCGTCGCCCCCGCGCTGTTCGGACTCGCGCATCGCTACTGCTCGGAGGGCAACTCCTCGCGGTCCGCCTCGCCATCGGCGCGGCCGGGCAGGTCCTCCTCGCCGGGGGCCGTGTCGTGGAGCACGGTGTGGGCAGGCCGCTGATCGCCGTGGCCCGCGTGCTCGATCAGCATCTCCTCTGCCTCCTCGAAGCCCCCGGACTCGCCGCCGCCGGCCTCTGCGACGGGGCGCATCGGTTCGTCGCGGGCCTGATCGGACTCGTGGGCGGTGGGGGAAGCTCCGCCGATCGCAGCTGCTTCGCGTGCCGCCAGATCCGCCTGCTCGTGCTCCCGGACGCTCTTATTCTTCATCGATGTTCCGCTTACCCCGCGGGCCCGCCCCAAAACCAGGAGCAGGAGGCGTCGCCCGATAGGTTGGCGGTGTGACGCCACCCGAGACGAGCGAGCCCCAGCCCGATCTGGTCTGCGTCGTCGAGATCCCCAAGGGCTCGCGCAACAAGTACGAGTACGACCCGCGACTCGGCGGAATCAAGTTCGACCGGCTGCTGATGAGCGCCGCCACGTACCCGGCCGACTACGGCTACCTGCGCGGGACGCTCGGCCTCGACGGCGACCCGCTCGACGCGCTCGTGTGCCTGTACGAGCCGACGTTCCCCGGCTGCCTGATCCCGGTCAAGCCGGTCGGCATGTTCGGGATGAGCGACGAGAAGGGGATCGACCACAAGGTGATCTGCGTGCCGCTTGAGGACCCCTACTGGAACCACCACGAACAGCTCGAGGACCTGCCACTGCTGCTGCGCCAGGAGATCGAGCAGTTCTTCTCGATCTACAAGGAGCTCGAGCACGGAGCCGACGTCGTAATCGAGGGCTGGGGCTCGCGCGAGCAGGCCGAACGCGAGATCGCCGAAGCGCGCCGGCGGCTGGACGGAACGGCCCGCCGGCTGAGCAGGCAGCCGTCGCCCCAGCTCACGTGAGCAGCTGCTGCCCTCCTTCGTGCACCGCTTCAACCCGCCGACGTGGCGACGGGGCTCGGCAGTCGGCTCGTCCTCGACGGTCAGCGGCTTGGCGATGCTCTCGAGGGCTTCGCCCTCCGCGGCCACCCCGAACAACAGCTCCGCGACCCCGCCGATCATCATCATCACCGCGCCCAGGGCGAAGGCGATGAAGACCTGCTCGTAACTTCCGCTTTCGATCAGCCGGTTGAAGATCTGTGGACCGATGACTCCGCCGAGCCCCGTCCCCACCGCGTAGAAGACGGCGATGCACAGAGCGCGGGTCTCGAGCGGGAACACCTCTGAGACCGTCAGGTAGGCGGCGCTCGCACCCGCCGAGGCGAAGAAGAACACGATGCAGATGCAGACCTCGAAGGTGATTTCGTTGAGGTGGTGGCCCTTGAACAGCAGGCCGGTGACGACGAGCAACAAGCCGGAGAGCAGGTAGGTGCCGGCGATCATCGGCTTGCGCCCGACGGTGTCGAACAGCGGGCTCAGGATCAGGGCGCCGAGGAAGTTGCCCGCGGCGAAGACCGCGAGGAAGTAGGGGACATCGCCCGAGGCGGTCTGGAAGTAGGTCGTCAGCAGCAGGCCGAAGCCGAACAGGACGGAGTTGTAGATGAACGCCTGCCCGATGAAGAGCGCGAGTCCGAGGATCGTCCGCCGGGGGTACATCGTCACCACCGACCGCACGATCAGCGGCAGCGGAATCGTTTTACGCTGACGCACGGTCAGCTCGTCCCCGCGTGGCTCCGGCAGTTCGCCGCCGGTCGAGTCGCGCACCTGGCGCTCGATGTCTTCGACGATCCGCTCCGCCTCCTCCTCGCGCCCGTGAACGAACAGCCAGCGCGGGCTCTCGGGGACGTTGCGCCGGACGAGCAGCACCGCGAGTCCGATCACCGCGCCCAGCACGAACGACAGCCGCCAGCCGAGGTCGGTCGCGAACACCGAGGTGTTCAGCATCAGCACTGCGAGCAGCGCCCCGCCTACTCCGCCCAGCCAGTAACTGCCGTTGATCGAGACGTCCACGCGCCCCCGGTGCCTGGCCGGGATCAACTCGTCGATCGCGGAGTTGATCGCACTGTACTCGCCGCCGATCCCCATCCCCGTGATGAAGCGGAACACGAAGAACCACGCGGCCGAGAACGTGAACGCCGTCATCACGGTCCCGAAGAGATAGATCCCGAGCGTGATCATGAAGAGCTTCTTGCGCCCGAAGCGATCCGTCAGCTGGCCGAACACGATCGCGCCGAAACAGGCGCCGGCGATGTAGAGCGAGGCACCCCAGCTCGAGATGTCGGCCTTGGCCAGCCCGGCGCCGGCCCCTGGTTCCGCCAGTCTCGCGGAGATCGAGCCGACGATGTTGACCTCGAGCCCGTCCAGGATCCAGGCGGTGCCCAGACCGATGATCACGATCCAGTGGAAGCGCGACCAGGGCAGCCGGTCCAGACGCGCCGGGATCCTCGTCTTGATCGTGCCTGTTTCGACTCCCGTGCTCACAGCCGCCACCTTTCTCCCTCGGGCCGGTGCGACCCGCTTCCTCACCTGTGGCGAGTGAGCTACCCGGCGGCGGAAGGCTTCAAGCCGGGCGGGGCGGCAGTTGCACGACGCCCGCGAAGAACTCGTCGATGCGGTCGACGATCTCACGGAATCGAGCGAAGTCGGCCGGCTTGGTGACGTACGCGTTGGCGTGATCGCGATACGCGCGGATGACGTCATCGTCGGCTTGGGAGGTCGTGAGCACGACGACCGGGATCGTCGCGAGCGCCGCGTCGCCCTTGATCTCGGCCAGCACCTCGGCGCCGCTCATGCGGGGAAGGTTGAGGTCGAGCAGGATCAGATCGGGGGTCCCGCAGCCGGCGTAGTCGCCCTCGCCGCGCACGTAGCGAAGCGCCTCAACCCCGTCGCCGACGACATCGAGCCGGGTCACGAGGCCGCGTTCGGCAAACGCCTCACGCACGAGCAGGACGTCGCCCGGATCGTCCTCGACCAGCAGCACGTTGACCGGATGCGCGTTCATCAGGAAGCATTCTCCACTGCGGGCAGGGTGAAGCGGAAGCTCGTGCCTCCTGCGCGGTCGGTATCGATCCAGATTCGCCCGCCGTGGTACTCCACGATCTTGCGGGCGAGCGCGAGGCCGATGCCGCTGCCCTCGTAGGCATCGCGGCCGTGCAGGCGCTGGAAGATCAGGAACACGCGCTCGGCGTATTCGGGCTCGATCCCGATGCCGTTGTCCGATATCTCGATCTCCCAATCCCCGTCCAGCCGCTGGGAAGAGATGCGCACGACCGGTGGGTCCTCGCCATGGAAGCGCAGCGAGTTCGCGAGCAGGTTCTGGAACAGGGAGCGCAGCAGTGATTCGTCACCTTGCACCGTCGGCAGCTCGCCGGCCTCGATCCGCGCGCCCGTCTCCTCGATCGGCCCGGCGAGCGAGTCGCGCACATCCGCGACGAGCGCGGCGAGCTCGACCGGCCGCCGCTGGGTCCCCTCGCGCCCGACCCGCGAGAAGGCGAGCAGGTCGTTGATCAGCGTCTGCATGCGCTTCGCCCCGTCCACGGCGAAGTCGATGTACTGGTCGGCGCGCTCGTCGAGGCGGCCGCGGTAACGGGTCTGCAGCGCCTGGCAGAAGCTCGCGATCTTCCGCAACGGCTCCTGGAGGTCGTGGGAGGCGACGTACGCGAACTGCTCGAGGTCGGCGTTCGACCTGGACAGCTCAAGCGCCTGGCGCTCGACGCTCTCGCGCGCGGAGTCGACCTGCGCCAGCTCGTGCACGATGCGCTCGCGCATCGCCTCGATCTCCTCGGACAGCTCACGCACCTCGCGCGGACCCGCCGGGATCGGCAGCGGTGCGTGGAACTCCCCGCCCGCCACGCGCCGCGCACTGCCGCCGAGACTGCGCAGGGGGTCCGTGATCGCACGCCGCAGCACAACCCCGGCGACTGCCACGCTCCCGAGTACGAGCACGGCGGCGAAGATCAGCAGGACGTCGAGCTCGGTCGAGGCGCGGTTCAGGTTCGGTGCGCGCAGCCGCGACCTTCGCTTCGAGGGTGTCATGCAGCGCCGTCAGGCGTGTGCGCAGCGCGTCGAAAAGCTGTCGCCCGCGCGCGTCGGGCGCGGGGCCCCGCGCGACCACCCGCCGCGGTTCGCGGAGCGCGCGGGAGACGAAATCGTGCTTCCAGCGGCGCGCCGCTGCGCGGACCGCCGAGATCTCCGGCGGGTACCGGCGCGCCCACCTGACGCTGGTGCGCTTCGAGCGTCTTGTAGGCGGCGGCCTCGGCGCCAGCCCTTGGCCGTACGGGTGGAGGAACTGCGATTCGACCGTGATCAGGTAGCCGCGGATGCCCGTCTCCTCGTTCACGAGCGCGTTCTCGATTTCGAGCGAAGCGCGGTTCGAGGGCCCCGCCTGATCGAGCAGGAAGCTGCGCTGGTGGGAGAGGCGGATGCTCGCGACCAGCGCGAGGCCGATGCCGATCGCGGCCAGGACGAGCAGCACGCCGATCGTGAGCGAGAGCAGCTGGCCGACGCTGAGGGCGGAGAGCCGAGCCCGCAGCCCGCCGCGGCGCCGGGCGCCTGCGCTCACCCGCGCACCGCCGCTGCGGCCGCGCAGCCGGTTGCCGATCAGCAGCATCGCAACGTCGTCGACGGGCGGACCCGCAGCGAGCGCTTCGACCGCGTCGAGGAGCCCGTCCAGCAGCGACGCCGGGTGCTCGCGCCAGACCGGGTCGGCCGCCATCCGCTCCTGCACGATCCGCCGCAGGCCGTCCTCCCCGACTCGCTCGGGGCCCTCGCCGATCTTCCCCTCGACGATCCCGTCGGTGTACATCAGCACCGCCCAGGTCTCGGGCAGCTCAACCTCGACGGCGGGCCACGGCCCGTCGCCGAGGCCGATCGCCGGGCCGGTGCGCCCGTCTCCGAGCGGTCGCGCGCCGCGGCGCCTTCGAGCAGCATCGGACCCGGGTGCCCGGCGGCGACGAGCAGCGCGCGCCGTCGCGCCGGGTCGATCTCGAGCTCGCACAGCGTCGTGAACAGCCGCGGCAGGTGACGCTCCTGCTCGAACACGCGGCCGAGCGTGTCGATCACGACCGTCTGCGCTGGCGCCGGCCAGCCTCAGCCCGCGCCAGGTCGCCCGCAGCACGGCGCCGATCGCCGCTTCGTCGGCGCCGTGCCCGCAGACGTCGCCGATCAGGGCGTGCAGCCGGCCGTCGCCGGCTTCGACGAGGTCGAAGAAGTCGCCGCCGAGCAGCGCGCGCCGCCGGCCGGGGCGGTTGCACGAGGCCGACCAGACCCCCGGGTCGCGCGATCAGCGGGCTGGGCGCGAGGCCGCGTTCGAGCCGCTCGACCTCGCGCGCCTGGGCCTCGGCGAGCAGCAGCTCGCGCTCGGCTTCCTCGGTCGCGCGGCGGCCGACCGCATAGCGGATCGAGCGGCCGAGCTGGCCCGGCTCCAGGCGACCCTTGACGAGGTAGTCCTGCGCCCCGGCCTGCACCGCCGCGATGCCGGCGGACTCGTCGGCGAGGCCGGTCAGGACGACGAGCGGCGCGCCGCCGAGCCGGGCGCGCAGGCGCGCGACCGTCTGCACGCCCGCGGTGTCCGGCAGCCCGAGGTCCAGCAGCACGCAGTCGAGCAGCTCCGGCGGATCGGCGAGCGCCTCGCCGAGCGTGCGCAGGCGCAGGAGCGATGCAGCCCGGGAGCGTTTCGGCGAGCTCGTCCTGCACCAGCAGCGCGTCGCCGTCGTCGTCCTCGACGAGCAGCACGACGAGCTCCCCCCGTTGCCGCCCGCCTGCGCTCCCGACTCCACCGGAGCGGATTCTAGGGGGGCGGGCGCGGCGGCCCGCCTGAACCGCTCGCCGACCGGCGCGAGGGCTGCGGACCGCTGCGACGAGGAGCGCCGGTTCGCCGCAGCGGCCGCGGGGTAGACGGCCTGCATGACGACCCGCCCGCCGGGTGGCACGACGATGGGTGGTCCGACGGGACGTCTCGACGAGCCGGCGGCGGCCGGCTGCGTAGCGCTCTGACCGAGGGGAGACGCTGCCCCGGCTGAGGCGATCGGACTGCGCAACCCCCGGCATCACGCGACGCCGCCGCGGGCGCGGCTTCGAATACCGCGATCCGGGCGGCGAGCGCACGGACGATCCGGAGGTGCTGGCGCGGATCGCCGAGCTCGCGATCCCGCCGGCATGGACCGAGGTCTGGATCTGCATGGACCCGCTCGGACACCTGCAGGCGACGGGCCTGGACGCAGCGGGACGCAAGCAGTACCTCTACCACGAGCGCTGGCGCGCGCACCGCGACCGCGCGAAGTTCGAGTCGATGACCGAGTTCGGGGAGCGGCTGCCGAAGCTGCGCCGGCGCGTGGCACGCGATCTCCGCGCCGCGGCGGAGCCCGGACGGGCGCGCTCGCATCCGATGCGCTCACCGCCCGGCTCGTGACCGCCTGCGCGGTGCGGCTGCTCGACCTCGGCTTCTTCAGGATCGGCTCGGAGGACTACGCGCAGCAGAACGAGTCCTACGGGCTGACGACGATGCTGCGCAGCCACGTCGCGATCGAGGACAGCGTGCTGGTGTTCGACTTCCCGGCGAAGTCCGGGCAGCGGCGGGTGCAGGCGGTGACCGACGAGGACTCGCTCGCGGTCGTGCGCGCGCTGAAGCGGCGCCGCGGCAGCCCTCAGCTGCTGGCCTATCGCGACGGCAGGCGCTGGCGCGAGCTCCACGCCGAGGAGGTCAACGACGTACATCAAGGAGGCGGCCGGGCGCGACTTCACGGCCAAGGACTTCCGGACCTGGAACGCCACCGTGCTGGCGGCCGTCGCGCTCGCGGCCCGCGCCGAGGTCGCTACCGGCGCGGCGTGAGCGGGCGGTCGAGCGCGGCGATCAAGACCGTGGCGGCCTATCTCGGCAACACGCCCGCCGTGTGCCGCGCCTCCTACGTCGACCCGCGCGTGATCGACCGCTTCAAGGCCGGCGACACGATCGCGCCGGCGCTCGGCGCGCCGGGCGGGGACGGACCCGACCTCGCCCGCCCGCGCGTGCGGCGGCGCAGTCGAGTCCGCGGTGCTCGAGCTGCTTGCCGAACGGGCGAGCGCGGGCGGCCACCGGGCGCTCGAGCGGTGAGGCGGTCCGTGCGTTGACGCCCCGGGTTGACGCCCCGCGGCGGGGGGTAGGCGCAGAAGAACATCCAAGCAACCGGAAGGAGGACGAGATGGCATCCGAGCTCGAACGGGCAGGAAGATCGCGTTCCTCGTCGCCAACGAGGGCGTCGAGCAGGTGGAGCTGACCGAGCCGTGGAAGGCGGTCGAGAAGGCGGGCGGCGAGCCCGTGCTGATCGCGCCCGAGGACGGCGAGCGTGCAGGCCTTCAACCACCTCGACAAGGGCGCGACGTTCCCGGTCCAGAAGACGCTCGACGACGCGCGCCCGACGACTACGACGGCGTCGTGCTCCCGGGCGGAGTCGCGAACCCGGACAAACTGCGCACCGAGCCGCACGCGATCGAGTTCCTGCAGGAGTTCTTCTCCGCCGGCAACCCCGTCGGCGTGATCTGCCACGGGCCCTGGACGCTGGTCGAGGCGGACCTCGTACGCGGCCGGCGGATCACGTCGTGGCCGTCGCTGCAGACGGACATCCGCAACGCAGGCGGCGACTGGGTCGACGAGGAAGTCGTCGTCGACCAGGGGCTCGTCTCCTCGCGCAACCCCGACGATCTACCCGCATTCTGCGCGAAGATCGTCGAGGAGTTCGCCGAGGGCGAGCACGAGGTGGCGCACGCCGGGGCGACGCAGGGCACCGCCTGAAGGGCGGCCGGGTAAGGGGCGCGTGCCGGCCGCGTATCCGGCGGCCGCCGGAGCCCCGCAATCCGCGCGCGATCTCATGTTTTCCGCGGGGCGCCCGGCGGGTAAGAAGCCATCGAGCTTGTCCCGATAAGAGGTCATGACGTGGGATTCCCGGCAGACCCAAGAACAGGCGTGACACAGGCACCTTCTGTGTGCGTTCGCGCCAACCGTGACGGGGATCTGTGCGTTTCGGTTCGAGTGGGGTTCGAGTGGCGGTCGCTACTGCACCAGCAGCTGATCGCACACCCGAGAAGCGGCAGCAGTGCGAGAGCGCGCCGGCACGAGCGCTCGTCCAGCGATGGCGGCGATCCGGCGCCGGGCCTGCTCGAGCACCGGCCCGGGCCAGCGCACCGGGCCGTCCGCCGAGGCGCTGTTCGAGCGGTTCCGCAACGGCGACGCGAGCGCAGGAGAGAGCATCGCCGCGATGTACCTTCCGCTCGCGAAGCGGCTCGCGCAGCGCTACGTACGCTCATCCGAGCCGCGCGAGGATCTCGTGCAGGTCGCCTGCGTCGGGCTCGTGAAGGCGATCGAGCGCTTCGACCCGGGCCGCGGTCCGACGTTCGCCTCGTTCGCGATCCCGACGATCCTCGGCGAGCTCCGCCGCTACTTCCGCGACGCGACCTGGGCGGTGCACGTGCCGCGCGGGGCACAGGAGCGGGCGATCGCGATCGAAGCGGCGCAGGAGCAGCTTCGCTGCACCGAGCGCCGCGCGCCCGACGGTCGCGGCAGATCGCCGAGTACCTGGGGCTCCCGGAGGAGGAGGTGCTCGACGGGCTGCTGGCAGTGAAGGCCTATGAAGCCGAGTCGCTGGACGCGCCGAACGGCGGCGGCGAGGAGGACGGCCGCTCGCCGCTCGAGCTGATCGGCAGGAGGACGTCTCCTACGAGCTGATCGAGGCGGACGCCAGCGTCGTGCCGGCGATCCGCTCGCTCGGCGAACGCGACCGCCGCGTGCTGCACCTGCGCTTCGTCGGCGAAATGAGCCAGAGCGAGATCGCGGCTGAGATCGGCGTCTCCCAGATGCAGGTTTCGCGGATCCTCGCGCGCTCGCTCGCGGAGCTGCGGGAGATGGCGAGCGGTTCCGGCGGCCGCTGACCAGGCGACCCTCCTCCCCCGCCCGATCGCGGCCCGGATCCCTTCAGCGAGGCACTGGCCGCTGATACGATCTGCGTCGCGGAGGCCCTGATCGCAGTGGGGCCGCCGACGACGCGAAAGCCGGCGGTAGGTCCGAGTTCACGAGAGAGGGCGGAGGCAGACCGGCAGCTCCAGTCGAACGCGAGAGGTTGCACCATGCCTTCGGTGGGACAGCTCGTCATCAGCCGCAGCCGCGAGGAGGCGCAGCACACGCTCGTCCTGCAGGGCGAACTGGATCTCGTCACCGCGCCCGAGCTCGAGGACACGGTCGCCGCGCTGTGCCTGGAGGGCGTGCGCGAGCTCACGCTCGACATGCGCCAGGTCGTGTTCATGGACTCCTCCGGGCTGCGCACGGTGCTGGCCTCGATGGACATGTGCCGCCTGCACGGCTGCGAGCTGATGCTGGTGCCCGGGCGCGGCCTGCCGGCGCCTGTTCGAGATCACAGGCGTGATCGACGACCTGCCGTTGCGCGAGACCGACGAGCTCGTCTAGCCGCGCGCCCGGCGCTGCGGGGGCGCCGCGGTTTCTCGCCAGCCTTGCGGGCGGGCCCTGCTTTTGGCGTCGACCGGGCTTCTGGCGCCTCCGCCTTTCGCCGCGGCTGCGCCTTTTGCTGCGGCAGCTTTCGCAGCCGGGCGTTTCGCGCCCGTCCGTTTCGCCGTGCTCGCGCGTTTCGCCGTGCTCGCGCGTTTCGCGCCCGTTGCTCTCGTCCCGCGCCGCTTCGGCCGCCGGCACCTCCTCCTGGACGACGCCCTTGGCGAGCATCGGGATCAGCCGCGCGAGGAAGGCGGCCATGCGCTCCTCCTCGCGGCGGATCGCTCGCGCGAGCTCAGCGGTGGCCCTGTCGCCGACCGACGTCGGCGAGCGTCTCGATCGCCTGGTAGGTCGCGATCTCCTCGTGCTCGTCGGAGTACTCGCTCTTGGCGTTCTTGAGCATCTTCTCCTGCTCGCCGGTGCCGCGGATCGCGTGCAGCGGGCCCTTCGCGGCGGCCGACGGCGCGCGTTCCCAGCTCGACTGCTGCGCCCGCCCCTCTCGAGATCACGTCGGGACCCGGGATATCCAGCGTCGACCACCTCGCCGCCGAGCTGTTTGACCCGGCGCTGGACCTCGCGAGCGTGGCGCTTGGTCTCGCGTCAGGTGCTCGCGCAGGCGCTTCCGGTACGGCGCGCGCGTGGTCATCGCGATGTGCGCCTCGAGCGCAGTCTCGAGCTCCTTCTCCTTGCCGTATGCCTCGTTGAGGTACTGAACGAGCTTCGCGTCGCGGGTGGCAAGGTCTGCCATCGGGTCCTCCAGTCGGTCGGTTCTCCCCTTCACGTCCGCGCGTGGCATCGCTCTGGCGATCGCGCCGTCTTGCGCGCCGCGGCGTCGTGGAGCCAACTCCCGCCTTACCCGTGCGCCGCGCGCAAAACCACCGGGCGTGCGGGTAGTGTGGCTGTCGTGACCAGGTCACGCGCATGAAGCGACGCCGGCTCGGAAGCGACGGGCCCGAGGTGTCGGCGCTCGGGCTCGGCTGCATGGGCATGTCCGGCATGTACGGGCCGGCCGATCGCGCCGAGAGCATCGCGACGATCCACGCCGCGCTGGACGCGGGCGTCGACCTGCTCGACACCGGCGACTTCTACGGCATGGGGCACAACGAGCTGCTGATCGCCGAGGCGCTGCGCGGGATCCCGCGCGAGCGCTATCTGCTGAGCGTGAAGTTCGGCGCGCAGCGCGGGCCCGACGGTGCGTGGCTCGGCTACGACGCGCGCCCGGCGGCGCTGCGCACGGCGCTCGCCTACTCGCTGACGCGTCTCGGCACCGACCACGTCGACGTCTACCGTCCGGCGCGCCTCGATCGTGAACGTCCCGATCGAGGAGACGATCGGCGCGATCGCCGAGCTCGTGAGCGAGGGCTACGTCCGCTACATCGGGCTCTCGGAGGTCGGCGCCGAGACGATCCGCCGCGCCGCGGCGGTGCACCCGATCTGCGACGTGCAGCTCGAGTACTCGCTGATCTCGCGCGGGATCGAGGAGGCGATCCTGCCGGCGTGCCGCGAGCTGGGCATCGCGGTCACGGCCTACGGCGTGCTGAGCCGCGGCCTGATCAGCGGCCACTTCTCGCCCGAGCGCGAGCTCGCGCCGACGGACTTCCGCTCGCGCGCGCCGCGCTTCGCGGCCGGCAACCGGGAGCGCAACCTGGAGCTGGTCGAGGCGCTGCGCGCGCTCGCGGAGCGCCACGGCGCGACGGTCGCGCAGCTCGCGATCGCGTGGGTGCTCGCCCGCGGCGAGGAGATCGTCCCGCTCGTGGGCGCGCGCACGCGCGAGCGGCTCGCCGAGGCGCTCGGAGCGCTCGAGCTCGAGCTGGGCGAAGAGGCGATGGCGGAGCTTGCGCAGCGCGGCGCCGGCCGGGGCCGCGGCCGGGGATCGCTACCCGGCGCCGCAGATGGCGATGCTCGACAGCGAGCGCGACTAGCGCCGCCGCGTTCTGGCGAGGCCGACGTGCCCGTCGTGAAGCGTCGCCTGATCGCCGCACAGCACGACCGCGACGAGCTGGGCGCGCGTGTGGACGTTGAGCTTGCCCATCGCGTTGCGCACATGGGTGCGGACCGTCTCGGGCGAGATGTGCAGTTCGCCCGCGATGTCGCCCGTGTCGAGGCCCATCGCGATCAGCGTCACGACCTCGCGCTCGCGCTCGGTGAGCCCGAGGTTCGCGGCGCCGCGCGCGATCGCCGCCTCTTCGGGCTCGCCGCCGGCCATCGCGACGAAGATCGCCATCCGGCGTCCGCCGATGTCCGCCATCCGCGCGGCGAAGTCGACGTGGACCTCGCTGCCGTCGGTCTTCACGAGGTCGCGCGTTCCCGCGTATTCGCCCGTGCGCAGGAAGTCGCTCCACTCCGCGTCGGCGCGCTCGCCCTGCTCGGCGCCGAGTTTGTCGCGCAGCGAGGTGCCGATCAGCTGCTCGCGGGTTCCTCCGAGCAGCTCGGCCGCGGCCGGGTTCAGCTCGACGATGCGGCGCGATTCGTCGAGCAGCGCGACCGGGTTGGAGGTGCGCTCGAACACCAGCCAGAACAGCCGCTCCCATCCCGTTCCCCCACGGGGGTCGCCCATCCGGTGAGCATACCCCGATCGTGGTAGCGCGAACGAGCGCCGGGCTGCTCCCCTACCGCGTCCGCGACGGGCGCGTCGAGGTGCTGATCGCCCACATGGGCGGCCCGCTCTGGGCGCGGCGCGAAGAGGGCGCGTGGTCGATGATCAAGGGCGAGCACGACGAGCACGAGGAGCCGCTCGCGGCGGCGCGGCGCGAGTTCGCAGGAGGAGACCGGCGACGCCGGCGCCCGGACGGCCCCGCTGCTCGAGCTCGGCGAGGTGCGCCAGTCAGGCGGCAAGCGCGTGACCGCCTGGGCGGTCGAGGCCGACCTCGACGCGGCGGGCCTGCACAGCAACACCTTCGAGCTCGAGTGGCCGCCGCGCTCGGGCCGCGCTGCAGGAGTTCCCCGAGATCGACCGCTTCGAGTGGTGCGAGCCCGCGCTCGCACGCGTGCGCCTCGTCAAGGCGCAGGCCGAGCTGCTCGACCGGCTCGAGGCGGCTGCGCTCGGTCTAGCAAACGCTCGTCGATCTCTGCGCGGTCGGCGTAGAACGCGACGTGCCCGCGGATCTGCGCGACCGCCTCATACGGCTCGCGGTACTCCCAGACCACGTTCACCCCGCGCTCGCCCGCGGACGGGACGCTGTAGTAGCTCGCGTCGCCCTTGAACGGGCAGTAGCTCTCGTGGTCGCTCGGGGTCAGCAGCTCGCGGTCGACGTCGCCGAGCGGGATGTACTGGACCGGCGCATAGCCGGCCTCGCTCAGCGTCAGCGCTTCGCGCGTGTCGGCGAGCTGCTGCCCGTCGATGGAGACGATCACGCGGCCGGGGTTCGGCTCGATCGTGATCGGGTGCTCCGGGCCGGGGATCTTGACGGGCGCTGGCCCGCCGCGGTGCTCTCGCTCATCGCCGTGTCCTTTCCGAGGGGATCGCTCCAGCTTCGCACGCCCGCGCCGCGGGACGAACCCCCTACGCTGGAGCCATGTCCAGCGAGGTTCCGGACCCGATCCCCGCCGCGGGGTACAGGGCGAAGTGGTCGGGCTGCGGCGCCCCGGACCGCCGCTGCTCGCGCGCCTGGCGATCTCGTGGCTGACCAACGCGCTCGTGCTCGCGGTCGTGTGCGCTGCTTCCGAACGTGCACGTCCACAGCGCCGGCGCGCTGATCGCCGCCGCCGCCGTGTTCGGCGTGCTCAACACGATCCTGAAGCCGCTGCTGCTCTTCATCACCTTCCCGCTGGCGATCCTCACCCTGGGCATCGCCTGGTTCTTCGTCGCGATGCTGATGCTCGACCTCACCGACGCGATCGTGGGCGGCTTCTCGATCGACGGCTTCTGGACGCTGGTCCTCGCGACCGTGATCGTCTGGCTCGTGAACATGGTGCTCGACGCGACGCCCGGGCCGTGGCAGCTCAGCGGGCGCCGCGGGCGCGTCAACCGCGCGCTGCAACGGCCCTAGTCGAGGCCGAGCGCCCTGGCCGGCCACACCGCGCGGCCCTATTTCTCATAAAAATAATAGTAATTTATGGGATTAGTGCTACCTTGGCTCCGCCGGGCCAGCACTGGGCCCGGGTACCCCCCGAAAAAGGAGCAACGGAAATGCCCCGACGCACACATCGCATCCGAGCCGTCCTCGGGCTCGCCGGCGCGCTCGCGATCGCCGCCGCCGCACCGGCCGCAGCAGCGCCGACGCGCGCCGCCGCCCGTCACGATCCTCACCCACGGACGCGTCGGCCACGGCGACTTCTTCGTCTCGCCCTTCGGCGACCAGTCGACCTACGCCAACGGCCCGGAGATCCTCGACCAGCAGGGCAACGTCGTCTGGTTCCAGGCCGTGCCGGCGGGCCAGGAGGCGTCCGACTTCCGCACCCAGACCTACCGCGGCCAGCCGGTGCTGACCTGGTGGCAGGGCACCGGCCTCGGCGGCGTCGCCAACGGCACCGACTACATCTACAACAGCCACTACCAGCAGATCGCCACGGTCAAAGCCGGCAACGGCTACAACGCCGACGGCCACGAGTTCCTGATCACGCCCCAGAACACGGCGCTGGTCCTCTCCTACACGACCGAGACCGCCGACCTGACCTCGATCGGCGGGCCCGCGAACCAGACCGTGATCGACGGCATCGTCCAGGAGATCGACATCCCGACCGGCAAGGTGCTGTTCCAGTGGAAGGCCTCCGACCACGTCCCCTACTCCCAGTAGGAGCAGCCGCTGCCGGCGTCGGCGAGCACGCCGTGGGACTGGTTCCACGTCAACGCCGTGCACCTCGACACCGACGGCAACCTGCTGGTCGACGCGCGCGACACGTGGACGACCTACAAGGTCGACCGCCACAGCGGCGCGGTGATCTGGCAGCTCGGCGGCAAGGCGAGCAGCTTCAAGATCCAGGCCGCCCCGGGCCAGTCGCTGAACCAGGCCGGCGACCTGTTCGCCTGGCAGCACGACCCCGAGGCGCTCGGGCACGGCTACTACAGCGTGTTCGACAACGAGTCAGCCGGCGCCGGCAACAGCGGATCGGGCTCGACGGCCGAGCTCGGGCTCAGCCGCGCGGTCGTGTTCAAGCTCGACTCCATCCAGCCACACGGCGACGCTGGTCAACTCCTTCAACCAGCCCGACGCGCTGACCGCGCCGTCGCAGGGCAACGCCCAGACGACCGCCGACGGCAACCTGCTCGTCGGCTGGGGCTCGCTGCCCTACTTCTCGGAGTTCGACCAGTGGGGCGATCTGCTCTTCAACGCCGAGTTCCCCGCGGGCGTGAACAGCTACCGCGCCTACCTGCTGCCGCTGGAACCCCGGTGGCGGCAGCTGGGAGGGCCACGCCTCGCGCGTGCGCTCCCCCCGGCACTCCGCCCACGACCGGCGCGGGCGCGGCTAGGGCCGCATGTGCTGACGGCCGGGTGATCGTCCGGTGCGCGACGCTCCCGCCCGCTTCGTCGCGGGCGCGGGCGCGCACGCGCACCGGCGAGCTCAGCCGAGCTTCAGCTCGATCTTCGGGTCGATCTGCTGGGCGGCGAGCAGCGCGGCGACGAACGCGGCGAGCAGCAGGTCGCGCAGCTTCTCGCGCGGCAGGTCGCGCGCCGAGATCCAATCGAGGATCGCGGCGTCCATGAAGCCGAGCCAGCCTTTGACGGCCGTGCGCAGCGCGGGACGCGGCTTGCGCGCGCCCGTGAGCTCCTCGCAGCGCCAGCTCGAGCGTGCGCTCGCGGAAGCCTTCGACGAGATCGCGCGCGGCGGGCAGCGAGGCCGCGCTCTGCATCAGCTTCGCCCACGCCTCGCCGTTGTCCTCGATCCAGCCCAGGTAGCCGTCGAGGCTGTCGCCGTCAGCTGCTCGACCGGCGTGCCCTCTCCGCTCGGCTCGATCAGCGCCTGCAGTTCGGAGGCGGCCTCGGTGACCGCCGCGATGAAGAGATCGTCCTTGGAGGGGAAGTAGTGGTAGAGCAGCGGCTTGGAGACGCCGGCCGCCTCTGCGATCTGGCGCATCGAGATCTCCTCGAAGGAGTTGGCCGCGAACAGCGTCGGCGCCGGCGTCGAGCAGCTGGCGGCGACGCTCGTCCACCTGCAGCCGGGTGTATGCGGGTTCTGTTGCTGCCATCGGCTCCGCAGCCTAGTCGATCGCCGGTCAACAGTTGTTGACCATCGGTTGACAAGCATAGCCGATCCTCTACGTTCCTGTTTACCGCCGGTCAACTAGGGGGAAGGCAATGACTGCCACCGGCGACGCAGGACACCAGGACGCGCGCATCGTCGCGCTCGAAGACCGGCTCGCGGCGACGATCGAGGCTTCGGCGGGGAGCTCGGCGAGCTCGAGACGCGGATGCGGCAGATCGAGCGGCGCGCGCCGCGGCAGCCCAGCGCCGGCGGCACCCGTCGGCTCTGAGCGCACGGCACGCTTGGGCGACCCGGTCGGCCGCCGACGGCCCGGGCGGCCGGGCGCCGCGCCGTGCGAGGGTACGCTTCGCACGAAGGCCCCACGCGGCGGTGAGGCCGGACGCCGCCCCGCGCGCCACCGGCGCCGCGCGCCGGTGAGCTCGCTCGGCGACCTGATCGGCGGGCGCGTGCTGGCGTGGGTCGGCGGTGCCGCCACGCTGCTCGGAATCGCGCTGTTTCTGGCGCTCGCGATCTCGCACGGCTGGATCGGCGAGGAGGCGCGCGTGCTGCTCGCCGGGGCCGTGTCGCTCGCGCTGCTCGGCTGCCGGACGTGGCTGCACGACCGTCGCGGTCGGACGGAGGCGGCGGTCGCGATGGTCGGCGCGCGGTGGCCGGGCTGTTCGCGACGCTCGTCGTGGCGAGCTCCGTCTACGAGCTGATACCCGGCCTGGTGGCGCTGGCGGGGGCGCTCGCGGTCGGCGCGACCGCGACGGTGCTCGCGATTCGCTGGGCGGGGCGCGCCGTGGCCGGCATCGGCTTGCTCGGCGCGCTCGCCGCGCCCGCGCTCGTCGGGGCGCCCGCGGAATGGCCGACGCTCGCGATGATGCTGGCGACGGCCGGCTTTGCGATGTGGCTGGCCGCGCGCCGGCGCTGGCCGTGGCTGACGCTCGCGACCGTGGTCGTATGCGCCCCGCAGTGGGCGGTGCCGATGCTCGAAGGCCAGAGCCGGGCGAAGACCTGTTCGTGCTCGGCGCGTTCGCGGCGCTCGGCCTCGCCGGCGCCGTCGCCGCCGGCCGCGAGGGCGCGGCACGGCGTGCCGGCCTCAGCGCTCGCGGCGCTGGTGCTGAGCGCCACCGCGACCGGCCTCGTCGGGCGCTTCGCGCTGGCCGAAGCCGGCGGGGAGACGATCGCGAAGTCTGGCTCGCCGCCCTCGCCGCCGTGCACCTCGGGCTCGGCGCCTGCGGCGTCCGGCGCTCGGTGCGCTCGCTTCGCGCCGCGCTCCTCTGCTCTCGGCCTGGTGCTGGCGACGTGGCCTTCGCGCTCAGCTTCGACGGCCTCGTGCTGGCGATCGGCTGGTCCGCGAGCGCCGTCGCGCTCGCCGCGCTCACGCGCCGGAGGGGACGGCGGCGCGCGACCGAGCGCTGCGCGACCTCGGCGTCGGGCTGCAGCTCTCCCTCGCACTCGTGCGGACGCTGATCGGCGCGCCGCCGAGCACGCTGCTGAGCGGCGAGCCGCAGCTCGCCGGCGTCGTCGCGGTCGCTTCGTTCGCCTGCGCGTGCCTGCTCTGCGCCAGGCTCGAGGGGCGCGGCGGGCGGGCCCGCGAGGCGTTCGCGGCGGCTGGACTCGCCGGCCTCGCGTACCTGACGGCGGCGACGCTCGACGGCGCCGCACTCGCCGCCGCGTGGGCCTCTGAGGCCGCCGCGCTGCTGGAGCTGGGCCGCCGTCGCGGCGAGCGCGTCGCACACCTCGGCGGGCTCGGCGTTCGCCGCGCTGGCGAGCACCTACACGCTGCTCGCGATCGCCCCGCCGACGGCCTCGCGGGCGAAGCCGTGGAACTCTGGCCGGCGGCGATCGCGCTGGCCGCGCTCGGTGCGCTCGCCTGGCGCGCCGCGCGGCTGGCGCGAGCGCGGCGAGCTCCGAGCGCGCGCTGTCGGGCTCGCCGCCGCGGCCGCGGCGCTCTACATGGCCTCGCTGGCAGTCGTGACGCTCCCCGACGGACAGGTCGCGCTCAGCGCGCTGTGGGGCGTGACCGGCGTGCTCGCGCTCATCGGCGGGCTGCGCTCGCTGCACCGCGGCGCTCCGCAACGCCGCCCTCGGGCTGCTGATGGTGACGATCGCGAAGGTCTTCCTCTACGACCTCTCGACGCTCGAATCGATCGCCCGCGTGGTCTCGTTCATGGTGCTCGGGCTGCTGCTGCTGGCGGGCGCGTTCGCCTACCAGCGGCTGCGCCCGCCGCCGCCGCCGGACATGCGCGAGGTGCACCCGAGCCAGCGCTGAGGACATTCGCCCCTGGACGAGCGCGCGGCCGCCCGTCATCGTTCGAGCCGTGACCCTCGCGCCCGAAACGCGGCCCGCCGCCATCGCTCCGCAGCGATGAGGAGCCGCCGCGCGCTGGCCACGGCGGCCCTCGCCGCGATCGCCGCCGCGGCTCCGAGCGTCGTGCTCGCCACGACCGGCGGCGCCGGCGCTCCGGGCGAGTCGACCGCCGCCGGGCCGGCGGTCGGCCTGCGCGTGCTGCGCCTCATCGACCGCAGCCGGCTGGCGCGCCCGGAGCGCGGCCGGCCGTTCCCGAGGGCGCTCACAGTGGTCCTCCGCTATCCGGCGACAGGGAGCGCTGGCGAAGACGACTCCTTCGACGCGCCCGCGGCGCGTGGCGCAGGCGCTTTGCCGCTGATCGTGTTCGCCCACGGCTTCGACGTCACGCCGGCGACCTACTCCCGGCTGCTGCGCGCGTGGGCGCGGGCCGGCTACGTGGTCGCGGCGCCCGTGTTCCCGCTCGAGAGCTCGACCGCGCCCGGAGGTCCCGACGAGGCCGACCTCGTCAACGAGCCGGCCGACATCAGCTACGTGATCTCACGCCTGCTCGCGGCGACAGCGGCCCCGGGCGATCCGCTCGCCGGGGTGATCGACCCGGCGCGAATCGCGGTGGCCGGCCAGTCCGACGGCGGGATCGCTGCGCTTGCGGCCGCGTACGGGCTGCGCACGCACGACCCCCGGATCAAGGCCGCCGTGGTCCTCTCGGGGGCCGAGCTTTCAGGATTCGGCGGCTACCCCTTTCATGCCGGGGAGCCGCCGCTACTGGCGGTTCAGGGCACCGCCGACACCACCAACGCGCCGCGGAACACGTATGCCTACTTCGACGCCGCGTCCCGCCCCAAGTACCTGCTGCGCCTGCTCGGCGCCGGGCACCTGCCTCCCTACACGACCGAGACGGCACAGCTCGCGCTCGTCGAGCGCACGACGATCGCGTTCCTCGGCTCCTACCTCGACGGAGCGCCCGGCGCCCCGGCCCGGGTCGCCGCGGCAGCCGCAGACACACCGCTCGCGCGCCTCACCTCGCGGCCCTGACGAGCAGTCGCACGCCGGGCCGGCGGCGCGGGGCCGCCGGTCCGCCCCCGCGCGCCGTCCCTCTCCTAGGGGACGATCGGCAGCTGCACGTAGGAGTCGTGCGCGCCGCCGTGGAGCAGAGTGATCGTTCCGCCGAGCTCCTGCCCGAGCGTCGGCACGCGTCGGCGTGCCGGTGAACGTGTTGGCCGTGCCGATCGTCAGGCGCAGCCGGTCGCCCGCCGGGACGATCACGCCGGTCGGGTAGATCTCGACTTCGTATTCGGTCGGCTGGCCGGGCGTGACGGCCTGCTGGCTTTCTTTCGTGAACGGGTGCCAGGGCCGGGTGATGACGTGCTTCGGCCCGTAGGTCGCGAGGCTCGGGTCGGTCGCCCGCTGGCTCGCCTGCAGGAAGCCGGCCGTGATCTGTTCGGATTTGCCGTCCGGTTCGACCTCGCTCAGCACCGCGACCAGCGTCGCGTCGGTGGTGCTGAGGCTCGCCCACAGGTTCGTCTTGAGCAGGCCCTCGATCTTCTCGGGCGCGGCCAGCGGCGCGGTCGAGTAGGTCAGCGAGCTGGCCTCGTAGGTGTTGTTGGTGGTGTCGCAGATCGGGTTCGACGCCGACGCCCGCCGTCCACTGCGCGGTCTCGCGCGAGCAGGGGCTCGAAGCGGGCAGCAGCGGCGCCAGGTCGCCCGCTTCGCGTCTTCGGCGGCGCGCTGCGCGAGCGAGCCGTCGTGCACCGAGAGCGGCGCCGAGCCCGACGATTCGCCGCTCAGGTACAGGCGCTGGTAGTTCGTCTTCGGCAGCGGGAAGCGTCTTGAAGTGTTCCCAGTGCGTGCCGTTGATCGGGTACAGGTTGACCTTCGGCGTCTTCTGCACGCCGTTCTTCGTCCCTTTCAGCCAGTGGCTGAACCATTCTTCCTTGATGTTCGGGTCTTCATAGGCCGGGCCCGAGGTGATGTGGTAGTGCGGCCGACATGAACAGCACCCGGTCCTTCGAGTTCTTCAGCGATTCCCACAGCAGCGGCTCGCCGCGCTGGAAGAGGTCCCACCAGCCGCCCTGGATCACGACCGGCACCGTGATTTCGCCGGCGCGCACGACCGGCGAGCGCAGCCTGTAGAACGGCCCGTCGTAGGCGTCTTCTTCGCCGAGCGCCGCGCCGAGGATGTGCGAGACGCTGAATTCGGCGTTGCCGAGGAGGTGTTCGAGGTAGACCGTGCGCGGCTTCCTGCGGGTTTTCGGACGCCGAGGACGGCGGCAGGTCCGAGAGCCCGTCGACGAGCCCGAGCCACAGCGGGATGAAGCCGCGTGTCGACCGAGCCGCCCTGGAAGGTCACGTCGCGGTAGGCGTCGGCCATCGGGATGTCGGCCCAGACCGCCTTGACCGCGCGCGGCTTGCCTTCCTTCACGCGCGCCGCGTCGGCCTCGGCGATCAGCAGCGAGGTGATGCCCATGTAGGACGCGCCGGTGCGTCGCGACGCTGCCGTCGGACCAGCCCTGTGCCTGGATCCAGTCGAGGACCTCCTTGTAGTCCTGCTGGGTGCGTTCGCCCCAGGATTCCCACTTGCCGCCGCTGTCGCCGGTGCCGCGATCGTCCAGCACCATCACCGCGAAGCCCTTTTCGGCGAGCGCCGTTTCGCCGCCCGCGATCACCGATGTCGAGTTGGCGCATTCGCCGGTCGGGTTGCCCGCGTTCTTGTTGTAGCCGGTGACCGTCAGCACCGTCGGGTAGTGGCCGGTGCTCGACGGCAGGTAGATGTTCGCCCGCAGCACCACCCCGTCGCTCATCGTGATCGGCACGTCGCACATCGCGACGCTCGCGCTCGCGGTGGAGGCACCCGCCACCGCGAAGGCGGCGAGCGCGAAGGCGGTGACGGCGAGCACCCGGCGCAGCCGCCGCGGCGCACGCGCACCGGTCGAAGTTCTCGCCTGCGGCTGCAGGCGCCCGGCGCGCGCGACTGGACGATCCATTGACGCTCCTGACGAGATGGATGGTTGCTGAGCGGGGGACCCCTGCGGTCCCCGGCTTCTCCCCCGTGAGCGCCTCGCGGCGCTCGCGCGCGTTGGGAAATACCCCGTCGCCGCCGGGCTCAAACATGAGCCGCCGCTGATGTCAGAGGAGCTGACACCGCGGCCCTTCACGTCAAGGGGCGGACTCTACGCCGCCGCGATCCCGACCGCGCCCGGCGCGGCGGCAGCTTCCTCGGCGAGCTCGTCGAAGCGCCTCGCGGGCAGCCGCCGCGTGGCCGGGAACGAGACGAGCACGAGGCCGGCGGCGACGAGCAGGGCGAGCTTCAGCGCTTCGAGCTGCGCGTCTTCGTAGTGGCGCACCAGCTCGTCGGTGCTCGCCTGGTCGATGCCCGCCGCTTCGGCGCTCTTGCGAACCTCCGCCGCTGAGACGAAGCTCGTACCAGCCGCCAGCCGTTGCTCGACCTGCTGGTTGACCCCCGCGGAGATCTTCGGGTCCGTGGCGACTTTCGCAGAGAAGGCGGCGATCAGACCGGTGATGACGACGGCGCCGAGGAAGGCCGTTCCCAGTGAGGAGCCGAGCTGCTGGGCGGTGAACTGAAGGCCGCCGGCCTCGCTGCGGTCGCTGTCGCCGACCGCGGACTGCACGACGTTGCCGAGCTGGGAGACGACCAGGCCCATGCCGATCCCCAGCACGCCCATCGCGACCAGGAACGAGGTGTTGTCGAGTTCGGGTTCGATCGTCCCGAGCAGAAGCAGGATGGATACGAAGACGATCGCGAGGCCGACCCGCACAAGCGGCTTCGGCGGGATGCGCTTGGCCAGCGCCGACCCGGCGATCGCGCTGGCGAACAGGCCGAAGGAGGCCGGCAGCATCCGCACGCCCGTTTCGAGCGCGTCGAGGCCCTGCACGATCTGCAGGAACAGCGGCACCGTGAAGAAGACACCCATCAGGATCATGTTCTGGGCGAGCATGGTCCAGAGGCCGGAGCGCATCGTGGGGAGGCGGAGCAGGCGCAGGTGCAGCAGCGGATCGCCGCCCCTCGCCTCGTGTCTGCGCTCCCACGCGGCGAAGGCCCAGATCAGCAGCGCGCCGGCGCCGACGACGAACGGGGTCAGCGAGAAGCCGAACGGTTCGACCGGCGAGTTGTGCGGGTGCAGCCAGCCCCAGTTGCTCGCCTGCAGCACGCCCGTCACGAGCAGCCCAAGCCCGAGCGCCGACAGCACGCTGCCGACCCAGTCGAGCCGCCCCTTCGTGTCGGTCCGCGGAGGTTCGGCGATCATCCCCGAGCCCGCGAGGATCCCGGCCGCGACCACGACCTCCCCGGCGAAGACGACCCGCCAGCTCAGCTCGGTCGTCGCCCAGCCGCCGAGGATCGGCCCGACAGCGATGCCTGCGCCCGCCACGCCGCCGAGCACGCCGTAGGCGACCGCGCGCTGCTGGCCCTCATAGCTGGAGGCGACGAGGGCGACCATCGCGGGCATCACGAGCGCTGCGCCGATCCCCTCCAGCACCGACCAGCCGATCGTCAGCGAAGCGACGCTCCACGACGCCGCGGTCAGGGCGGAGCCCGCGGCGTAGATGCAGCAGCCGATCCGGAACGCACGCCTGCGCCCGAGCAGATCGCCGAGCTTGCCGCCGGTGAGCATCAGCGCGGCCATCACGAGCGCGTACAGCGCGATCACCGCCTGGATCGTCGTGACCGTGGTGTGGAAGTCGGCGACGAGCTGCGAGATCGCGACGTTCATCACCGCCTGGTCGAGGACCATCAGGAACTGCGCCGCAGCCAGGACGATCAGGACCCCCCGTTTCGCCATCGGCCGAGCCTATGGCTTCCTGCGGCGGCCGGCGCCACGACCGGCGAGAATGCGCGCGATGGAGGGGCACTGCGATCCCCGCTTCGCGGCGGTGCAGGACGCATTCGGCGAGAACCTCGGCGAGGAGATCGGCGCCGCTGTCGTGGTGAGCGTCGGCGGCCGGACCGTTGTCGACCTGGCCGGCGGCTGGGCCGACGCTGCGCGCACGCGGCCCTGGCGGCCGGACACGGTCGTCGACGTGTTCAGCACCGGCAAGGCGTTCGTCGCGCTGACGGTGCTCTCCCTGGGCCGCGACCTCGACGCGCCCGCGTGGCAGGACGCGACGCTCAGGCAGGTGCTCGCGCACCAGGCCGGCCACCCGGCGATCCGCGAGGAGCTGCCGGCCGAGGCGACCTACGACTGGGAGCGGCTGGTGGCGGCGCTCGAGTCCCAGGAGCCGTGGTGGCAGCCGGGGACCGCCCACGGCTACCACGTCAACACGTTCGGCTTTCTCTGCGGCGAGATCGTGCGCCGGGCGACCGGGCAGACGCTCGGCGAGCGCTTCGCCGCGCTCGCGGGCGCCGAGTGCAGCGCCGCGTTCGGCGCGCCACGCGGAGCCGAGGTCGCAGAGTTCGTCTGGGACCTCGAGGACGGCACCGGCGAATCCGACGGCGCCGAGCTCGATGAGGATCAGCGGCTGCTGCTCGCGCGCGCCTACTTCAACCCCCCGGGGATCAACGGGCTCGGGACGGTCAACACGCCGGAGTGGCGGGCGGCCGAAATCCCGAGCGCGAACGCGCACGCGAGCGCGCGCGGGGTGGCCGGCGTGTTCGCTCGCATCCCGCAGGTGCTGGGCGACGAGCTGCTCACCGAGGCGACGCGCCCGTGGTCGGAGGGCGAGGACTTCGTGCTCGGGCGCCACACGCGGTTCGGGCTCGGCTTCCAGCTGTCCCAGCCCGACCGGCCACTGGGGACCGGGCCCCGCGCCTACGGGCACTTCGGGGCCGGCGGCTCGCTCGGCTTCCACGACCCCGACGCCGAGGTCGTGTTCGCCTACGTCTGCAACCGCTGCGAAGGGCGGCGCTGGCAGACGGCACGGAACCGACGTCTGCTCGACGCGCTGCGCTCGTGCCTTTGAGCGCTCAGGGCGGCGCCGCGTACCGCCGCCAGGACGGGCTCGGGGCTTCGCAGCGCGCCTGCCCTGACGGCGCTCGCACGTAAGCTGGCTCGGCGTGATCATCTCCGCCGTCGATTGGAGCGAGGTCACCGCGATCGCGACCGCGGTGCTCGCGCTCGGCCTCGTGGGCGCGCTCGGCGCCGCCGTGTTCGGTGCGCAGCAGGTGCGCGAGGCGCGCATCAGCCGCGAGGCGCTGATGGCGGCCGAGTTCTTCCGGCGCTGGAACGACGACTCGCTGGTGGAGGCCCGGCGGATGTTCGCCCGCTACCCCACGCCCGAGGAGCTCCGAGACGCGTTCGTCGCCTACGTGGCTGTCGATGCCCCGGAGGCCTATGTCTTCTACCGCGAACTCGACTTCTTCGAGCAGCTCGCCGCGCTCGAGAGCCGGGGCGCGTTCGACCTCGAGCTGATCAGGCTGCTGCTCGGGCCGACGCTCGTCGGGCGCTGGGAGATGTGGCAGCCGGCGCTCCACGAGGCGCACGGGCCGGGGGTCTATCCGATGTTCGAAGGGCTGGCGGCGAAGCTGCGGGCCACGGAGCGCTCGAGCGACCTCAGACCGTCTCGAGCCGCGAGAAGCCAGGCACCTTGACCGGGGGTTGCCGGGCGCGCGGGCCCGCTGTCCATCCGCTGAGAGAGTTCCAGTAGTCGCCGACGCCCGCGTTACTTCCGCCTCGGTGGCGGCCGCTGCGACACCCGCGAGCCCCGAGGAGGAGCGACCGCTCGATCGCGCCACCGTCCTCGCGCTGGTGGCGATGGGCGCCTGGGTGGTGGTCCTCGCCAACGACTTCAACGCGCTGAGCGTGGCGCTCCCTGCGATCGAGAAGCAGTTCGACACGGACGTCGGCACGGTGCAGTGGGTGCTCAACGCGTACGCGCTGACGTTCGGCGTCCTGCTCGTCGCCCTGGGAGCGCTGCTCATGGCAGTTCTGTTCGTGGGCGGCGCGTTGCATCGACACCCCCGCCACACAGCGCAGCCGCGCCGCGCCCACCACCAAGCCGCGGCCTGACGCGGCGAGCCCTGCCCCTCAAAAACCACAAGAGCCGCCCGGGGGCGGCTCTCGCTCTCAGCCGGCCGGCGGCGGGACCGCCCCGGTCTCGTCCGTGACTGGAGGCGCGTCGGTCGCCGTCGGATCGTGATCGGGCGACGCGGGTGGCTCGGTCTCGACGCCGAGTCGAGTGTCAGCCGCGGCATCCCTGCGCGCGTCCTTGCGCGCCTGCTTCTCCATGCGCCGCTCGCGAAGCTTGTGTTCGCGAGCGAGCTTGGCCATCGTGGTTCGCTTCTTGCTGCTCGAGGCCATCGCTGTCGATCCCTTCGGTTGCTCGCGCGGCGACGGAACCGACCGGAGGCCGTCCCGCCGTCCGCGGTGTCGAGCCCTAGCCGCGCCTAGACGACTTGGACGTTGGCGGCCTTGGGTCCCTTGTCGCCCGGTTCGGCGTCGTAGGTGACCTTGGCGCCTTCCGGTAGCGAGCGGTAGCCCTCACCGAGGATCGCTGAGTGATGAACAAAGAGGTCCTTCGACTGGTCATCGGGTGTGATGAACCCGAAGCCCTTGTCGTCGCTGAACCACTTCACGGTTCCGGTAGCCATGATTTCCTCCGGCGTCGATCGTGCTGCGGACGCGGGAATTGCTGACGCAAAGGCTACGAGCGCGGGCACACGGTCACTGGGCAAGTGCCCAGCCTGATGCCAAGACCGTAGCGTTTTCCGCCCGCGGACGGCGCCCCTCCCCCACCCACGCCCGCGCTCAGCGGCGCCCCGGGCGCGCGCGGGCCCCGGCGCGGTACCCTTGTAGAAGACTCATTTATGCGGCTACGCAGCCCCCGCAGGCCCGAGGCCTGCGGAGAGGGGTGACCTTCCAGCGTGTGCTCGCCGAAACCGGCGCCGGGGCAGGGCCAGCTCCAACGCACGATCGCAAGGAGATGCGCGTGCCCACATCCCAGCAGCAGCTGCGACGGCAGGAGCAGCACGAGAAGAAGCTGCGCGAGATCCGCGACCAGGTTGCCAACGGCAAGCTCGTGATCCGCCAGATGACCTCGGATGAGCGCAAGCGTTTCCCGCCGAAGGCGACGACGCCGAACGCCCGCGGAAAGCGACGCTGATGGCCGCTTTCTTCATCCCGTCGCTCGAGGGCACGGGCCCGGCGACCGAGCGCACCTATCGCGAGCTGCGCGACCAGGCCGAGGCGTGCATCGGTTCCGTTTCGCGCGAGCGGCGCATCGAAGGTGTCCTGTGCCGGCGTAGCGGACAGGACTGCGAGCTGCGCGTGGGCGAGCTCGACGCGGGCAACGGACAGACCGTGACGGCGATCATCCAACTGGGCCGCAGCACCTACACCGTGCACCACCTCAGCGCCGATCAGGAGGAGTCGCCCGACCCGCTCGTGCTGCACCAGTCCGAGGTCTACGCGGTCACCGAGTTCCAGTAGCCCCGACGGCGAGCTCGCGCCTGAACCACGAGAGCCGCCCGGAGTCGGCTCTCGCTCTCAGTCGGCCTCCGGCGGGGCCCCTCTCGGAGTCTCCCCTTCGGTCGGCCTCGATAGCGGGGGCGGGACTCATCTCCCGGAGCGACGTCTGGGTCATCGCAGCCGTGGCGTCGCTCCTTGGCTACCGGCGACACGCGCCAGCCCGAGTGGCCTACGGTACGCCGGATCATCCTCGCCGTCGACGACGAGGAGAAATCGCTTCACGACGTCAAGCGCGAACTAGGTCGAGCGTTTGACGATGGTGAGGGTTAGCGTCTTGGGGGGGGAGGCACCGGCGCTGTCGACGGCGATGAAGACGAACTGGTAGCGGCCGGGGGCAAGGGCCTTGCCGCGGACTCGCCCGCTGAACGCGACCTTGTTCAGTCCCGTGTGCGCGGAGCGGGTCAGCGTCGCGACTGTGATGGTGCGAGTGCAGCTGGGCTTGTGGCGCAGGCTTCGGCTGTCGGGGCGGCAGCTGCGACCGACGCGGCGGCCGCGCGTCTTCTTCTGTATCGCGATCGTCACCGTGGCCGGCTGATCGAGGCGGAACGAGAAGACGGTGCCCCGCTTGGGGTGGACCGACGAAGCCTTGCCGGTCAGCGGCGTCGAGGAAGGTCCGACGGTGAAGGTCGAATTGCTCTCGCGCAGCGCCGAAATCGTCGCCTTCCTCGGCTTCGTCGGCTGTGGTGCCGGTGGGGCGGCGTTGAAGGTCGCGGTCACCGTCTGATCGGCACTCATGGTCAGCGGGCATGCCCCGGTGCCGCTACAGCCGGCGCCGGACCAGCCCCCGAATGCCGACCCGGCCGCGGGCGTGGCTGTCAGCGTCACCTGCGAGCCGTCATCGAACGGGCCTGAGCACGACGATCCACAGTCGATGCCCGGCGGCGAGGACTGCACCGAGCCTGACCCCGTCCCTGCCTTCGCGACGTTCGCGGTGAATGGATCGCCGAGCGCGCGGAACACGAGCAGGCTCCCGAAGGGGACGTTCTCGATCGGACCTGCCGCCACGATCCGCCGATCGGGCTCCAGCGCGATCGCGTCCGCTTCGGCGCTGGCCGTCTCGGTGACCGTGGCGACGCCGCCGCTGCCGAACGTCGGGTCGAGCGCGCTGTTCACTGCTCCGGTTCCCCCGTTCGCAGCCAGGCGCCAGACGACCGCCGCCCTCGGTTTCGGACTCATTTCCGCGGTCCCCCCGACGAGGATCTTGCCGTCGGGCTGCAGCGCCAGCGACGTAGCGGCGGCGAAGCCGCCGCCTTCGATCGCGGCGGTGCCGTTGGTGTCGAAGGTCGGGTCGAGCGCTTCGTTGGTGACGCCCGGGCCACCATCGGCCTTCAGGCGCCACACCATCGCGTCGTCGCCGAGCGGCCCGCCCTGAGTAAGGCCGGCCATCACGATCTTGCCGTCGGGCTGCACCGCGACGGCGTTGGCGACCTCGTCGCCGCCGCTGTCGACATCCGCCTGCCCATCGGTGTCGAAGGTGTTATCGGGAGCTCCACCTGCTGTCAGTCGCCACGCCACTGCGTCTCTCGGATTGGCCGCAAGCTTGCTCGCTCCGGCGACAACGATCTTCCCTTCCGGCGCCAGCGCGATCGCGTTGGCGGAGTCTTCTTTGCTGTCGCTGATTTCGACGGCGCCGGCGGTGCCGAATTCCGGGTCAGGGGCACCGCTCGCCGTCAGCCGCCACACGCCGACCTTCTGCGGCGCCGGAGATGTCTGGATCGTCCCCGCCACGACGATCTTCCCGTTCGACTGGATCGCGACCGCTTTCGCGAAGTTCAAGGTGCCAGTGTCGATCTGCGTCGTCCCGGTCGTACTGTCACCGAACGTGGGGTCGAGTTCGCCACTCGCTGTGAGCCGCCAGACGGTCGCGTCCTCGCCACCGACGGTATCGCTGATCCCGACGACGACGATCTTGCCGTCGGGTGCGACGGCGACACCCTGGCCCGAATTGGTCCCTTCGGTTTTGATCACGGCTTGACCGCCGCTGCCGAAGCTGGGGTCGGGCGCGCCGTTGGGCAGAAACCTCGATACCACCACGGTGCCGTTGCTCGGGCTGGTCACCGCGACGAGCTTCCCACCGGGATCGGGTGCCGCCGGGGTCGGCCACGTGGACACCTGGCGTTCGAGGATCGTCGCTCCCCCCGTCCCGAACGTCGGATCCAGGCCGCCGGAGCCGGCCAGCGCCACCCCGACTCCCGCGCCCGCCGCGAGCGCACACACCGCCACTGCGCCGCGCGCAGGCCATCGACGCTTTATCGCCGGCTCCAATCCCCCCGAGCCCCCCGTCAGCACTCTCTGATTATCCACGAGGAATGAAGCGCACGGAGTCCGACAGCGGGGCCGGACCATCCCGTCGCCGCGATTCGATCGCGCACGACGCGCTCCGCACTCGGCTGGGACCGCCCACAACGACGAAGGCCACCCTGGTGGGCGGCCTCCGCTCTCAGTCGGCCTCCGGCAGGGCCCCTTTCGGAGTCTCCCCTTCGGTCGGCCTCGATAGCGGGGGCGGGATTCGAACCCGCGACCTTCGGGTTATGAGCCCGACGAGCTACCAGACTGCTCCACCCCGCGTCGCTATGTTCAGTTTTAGCAGAGAAGGCCAGCTTCGACCAGCCTTCCAGGCGCCTGTTTGCGGCCGTCTTCCAGTGCTGCGCGCGTCGCTTTAGGATCTCGGCAGTGCGCGTCGCCGTCGTCGACATCGGGACCAACTCGACCCGGCTGCTGATCGCCGACGTGGCGGCCGGATCGAGCGCCGTCGAGTCGGTCGTCAGGCGCTCGCAGGTAACGCGTCTCGGTCACGGGGTCGACGCCAACGGGACCCTCGATCCCGACTCGGTCGAGCGGACCTGGCGCGTGCTGACCGGCTACCGCAACGAGATCGAAGAGCAGGGCTGCGAGGCGAACCTCGCGGTGCTGACCTCGGCCGTGCGCGACGCCTCGAACGGCCCGGAGTTCGCGGCGCGCGTGCGCGACGAGCTCGGGCTGGACGCGAAAGTGCTGAGCGGCGACGAAGAGGCGCAGCTCACGTTCCTCGGTGCGATGGCCGGCCGGCCGGCGGCGATCGAGCCGACGGTCGTGATCGACATCGGCGGCGGCTCGACCGAGTTCGTGGTCGGGACCGGCCGGAGCGCCGGTTTCCACGTCTCCACGCCCGCGGGGGTGGTGCGCATGTCAGAGCGCCACATACACAGCGACCCGCCCCGCGGCGAGGAGCTGCAGGCGCTGCGTGAGGACACGCGCGGCGTGTTCGCAGAGCACCTGCCCGAGGAGGAGCGCGCGCCCGTCAAGCGCGGGGTCGCGGTCGCCGGCACCGCCACCTCGGCGGCCTCGATCGAGATGGAGCTCGACCCCTACGACCCCGAACGGGTGCACGGGCACCGGCTGCTGCTGGCGACCGTCGAACTGCTCGAGGCCCGGCTCGCCGAGATGAGCGAAGCACAGCGCCGCGAAGTCGTGGGGCTGCACCCCGACCGCGCGCCGACGATCGTCGCCGGGATGATCCTGCTCTCAGAGGCGATGAGCGCGATGGGCCTCGAGGAGGTCGAGGTCTCCGAGCACGACATCCTCTACGGCGGCGCGCTGCGACTCGCCAACGGCAACTAGAGCGCTCGTCGCGCTTGGCGCCCGCGCGCCCGGGCCGACGCTGCGCGTGAAGCCCACCAAACAGGACCTCAAGCGAGGTTGGACTTGCGCGGGTACACCACGCTCGGGTCCGTCAGCACGTTCACCAGCGCCGGCAGCCCGGCTGCGAACGCGCGCTCGATCGCCGGCGCCACGTCCTGCGGGCGTTCCACCAGCTCGCCGTGCCCGCCCAGCGCGCTCACGACCTCGTCGTAGCGGGTGCCCGGGCGCAGATCCGCCGCCACCGAGTAGCCGTAGAGGAACTCCATCGGGTGCTTCTCCAAGGCCCAGATCCCGTTATTTCCCATTATTCCGACGACGTTCACGCCGTGGCGGGCGAGCGTGTCGAACTCCATCCCCGAGAAGCCGAACGCGCCGTCGCCGAGCATCATCACGACCTGGCGCTCGGGGTGCGCGAGCTTCGCGGCCAGCGCGTAGCCGGGGCCGGTGCCGAGGCAGCCGAACGGGCCGGGGTCCAGCCAGCAGCCGGGCCGGTAGCTGTTGATCACGCGCCCGGCGTAGGAGACGAAGTCGCCGCCGTCGCCGATCACGATCGCGTCGCGGTCGAGCGTCTTCGCCAGCTCCGCGTAGAGGCGCATCGGGTGAAGCGGGGAGCGGTCGTCCTCGAACTCCGCGCGCTCGGCGTCGCGGCGCTCCTCCTCGACCTTGCGCAGCTCGCCGATCCAGGACTCCGTCGGCAGCGGCCCGCCCGCGCGTCGCAGCTCGGTGAGCGTGTGCGCGAGCTCGCCGTAGCACTCGGCCGCGACCGGGCGCGGGTGGCTGCGCTCGGGCTCGGCGGTGTCCACGACCACGATCTCGGTGTCCTCGCCGAAGGCCGCGCCGAAGGCGAGCCGGAAGTCCATCGGCACGCCGATCACGAGCGCCACGTCGGCGCCCTTCAGCCCCGCCGAGCGCGCGCGCGAGAAGAACAGCTCGTGGTCGGCCGGGACACAGCCGCGCGCGAGCCCGTTCAGGAACACGGGGATGCGCAGCTCCTCCGCCAGCTCGAGCAGCGCCTGCTCACCACGCCCCCAGTAAAGGTCGGTGCCCGCCATCACGACCGGCCGTTCGGCGCCTCTCAGCAGCTCGGCCGCCCGCTCGAGCGCCGCGCCCGAGGCGCGCGGCAGATGCGAGGCGCCGTCCTCCCCGCGCGGCGCGCCCTCCTCGCCGTCCGCGGCGGAGGCGCCCTGCTCGGCCGCCTCCATGAACACGTAGTCGAGCGGGAAGTCCACGAACGCGGGGCCGCTGTGAGGGGCGAGTGCGGCCGCGAACGCGTCGTCGACGAGCCCGGGGATCTCCGCGGTCGACTGGGGCGTCGCCGCCAGCTTGCACAGCGGGCGCACGAACGGCACGTGGTCGATCTCCTGCAGCGACCCCTGGCCCCAGCGCAACGCCGGCGCGCGCCCGCCGAGGACGACGACCGGCGAGTGGTTGGCCTGGGCGGAGGCCATCGCGCTCATGCCGTTGGTCACGCCCGGGCCGGCGGTCAGCGCGCACACGCCCGGCTCGCGGGTCACCTTCGCCCAGCCCTCGGCGGCGAACGCCGCGGTTGACTCGTGGCGGACGTCGACGATCGCGATGCCCTCCTCGCGGCAGCCGTCGTATATCGAGAACAGGTGCCCGCCGGAGAGCGTGAACAGCTGGCTGACGCCGTGCGCCTTCAGACGCCGCGCGATCAGGCGCCCGCCGTGGTAGGTGGCGGCCGCCGGAGCGGCCTCGGTCGGTTCGGCTGACATCGGGCGCGACTCTATTGGATGAAGGGCGATCGATCCGCCCATGCCCGGGGTGGGAGTCGAACCCACACGCCCTTTCAGGCCGCCGATTTTAAGTCGACTGCGTATAGCCGTTCCGCCACCCGGGCGTGTCCTGTGGGCCCGAGTTTAGGGGCCGGCCCGCCGCCCCACAGAGCCTTATGAAACCTTGAACTTCCGCTTAGGAGAGCGCAACTAGGCGATTGCTACCGTGTCTCAACGGGCAACGGCGACAGAGGGTGCACTGTCCATGGAGGTCTCCGCTCTACCACAACCCAGCAGCATCTCGGGCCTGCGCGGCCCCTCGGCTCTGCTGCGCCTGCAGTCCGACGAACGCCTGATCGCGCTGACCCGCCGCGGCCACCACGCCGCCTTCGAGGTGCTGTGCTCGCGCTACCAGTCGCGGCTGCTGTCGTTCTGCCGCCACATGCTCGCCTCCAAGGAGGACGCGGAGGACGTGCTGCAGGAGGTCTTCGCCGCCGCCTTCAACGCGGTGCTCGCCGATGACCGTCCGATCAACGTGCGGCCGTGGCTGTACCGGATCGCACGCAACCGCTCGCTCAACCACCTGCGCCGCGCCACCGCCACCGGCGTGGACTCGATGGACATCCACTTCGCCGAAAACGGCATCTCGACGAGCGACAAGGTCCTGCGCCGCGAGAGCTTCCGTGAGCTGATCGCCGACGTCCACCAGCTCCCCGAGACGCAGCGCACCGCCCTGCTGCTGCGCGAGATCGACGCGCTCTCCTACGACCAGATCGCCGAGGCGATGGACACGACCGTGCCGTCGGTGAAGTCGCTGCTCGTGCGCGCTCGCATCTCGCTCGCCGAGGCTGCCGAGTCGCGCAAGCTGAGCTGCGAGGAAGTCCGGTTCGAGCTTGGCGAAGCCGCCGAGGGCCTGACCAAGCTGACCGCCCCGGCGCGCCGCCACCTGCGCACCTGCGACCGCTGCGCCGGCTTCAAGAAGCAGCTCAAGACGACAAACACCGCGCTTGCCGCCGTGCTGCCGGTCGCACCGCTGCTGATGCTGAAGAAGATGGTCCTCGCCAAGCTCGGCATCACCGCCTCGGCCGGCGGCGCCCACGTCGCGAGCGGCGCAGGCGCCGGCGCGACGGTCGGAGCCGGTGCTGCGGCCGGAGCGGCAGCCGGCGGCAGCAGCTTCGCGGGCGGCATGATGACCGCCGGCGCGGGTGCTCTCGCGACCAAAGCCGCGGCCGGGCTGGCTGCCGCCGCGCTTGTGACCGCGGGCGCCGTCGCGACCGACCAGCAGGTGGCCTCGGCGCCTTCGCATCACCACCGCCGTCAGGCAGCCGCGGCCGTCGCCTCGGCCTCGACCGTCGCGGTCGCTGCCGTCGCCGCTCCCGTCGTCGCGCGTGTCCGCGAGCAGCCGCTGAGCGCGGGCGCCGTCCCGGCCCACGCCCGCACGGCCAAGCGCGCGCATGCCGCGAAGCCGGTGGTCGTGCCCGCCGCTGTGACCCCCGCGACGGCCGCGCTGCCCCTCGCCACGCCGCCGGCGCCCGCGACCGCCCCGGCGACCACGCCCCCGCCCGCGACGCCCGCGACGCCCGAACAGGTGACTGAGGTGACCAGCGAGACGACAACGCTTCCGACCTCGGCCACGACGGAGACGACGGAATCCACACCGCCGCCGATCACGACGCCGACGACCGGCACGCCTCCGACCGTCCCCACCAGCGAAGAAGCTCCGGTCACGACGGCGCCGGCAACGACCGCGCCGGTCACGACCGAAGCGCCCGTGACCATGCCCCCGCCCGCGCCGATCCGCGCGCACCACCGCACCGGCGGTACCGAGGCCCCCTCGGACGTCGTGGTGCTGGGGCTGGGCAGCCATGCGGAACGCGCGCTGATCCGCGCCGCGCGCCACGCCGGCTGAGCCGCCCTCGCTCTCAGCCGAAGCTGAAGGTCTTCAGCGGCCGCAGCAGGACGCCGCCGGAGGCGACTTCGCTGGGTTCTTTGACTTCCGAGGTCGCCCCCGCCGCGGTCAGCATCACGATCTCGACGCCGCGACGCGCGCCCGGCCGTTCGGGCAGCAGGAGCACGTTGCGGCCGTACATCTCACGGCCGTCGATGCGCACCTTGTAGAGGACCTGGTACGCCGGAACCTTGTTGACACGCGTCTTGCCCTCCCCGTGCGCCTCAGACCGGGGAAGCGCGCCGGCAGCGAGCGGGCGTAGCCGGTCGCGTAGACGGGCAGGGCCCCGGACGGTTCCCCCTGATACGGGGGCAGCACCAGCGGGTTGACCGCGTAGAGGTACTTGATCGAGCCGTCCGGGTAGCGCGCGACGACGCGGGCGTAGCCACCGGGTTCCGGCTTCTCGCGGTAGAGGCCGCGGTAGGTGAACGAGAACGGGAAGCTGCCGCCCTGGGAGTAGCGCGCGGGCTCCAGCGTCAGCACGACCGCCGCGGCGAGCACCAGGAACGCCACGCCGGCCGCCAGGACGAGGGCCCGCGTAGCGCCGCCGGCGCGCCGCCAGCGCGGCTCCAGCATGCGCCCGAGCGTGGGCCCGTACTCGGGCTTGACCCGGATCGCCATCGGGCTACTCGCCGACCGAGAAGAGCGATTCGAGGTCGTGGCGGGAGTAGGCGGCGAAGGCGACCATGGTCTGCGTCCGCACGACGCCGCCGAGACCGCCGATCTCGGCGGTGACGACGTCGGCGAGCTGCTCGTGGCGGGGAACCCGCACGATCGCCACGAAGTCCCACTCGCCGGTGACGGAGTAGGCCTCGGCCACGCCCTCGATGTCGGCCAGCTCTCCGCCCAGGCTCGACAGGGCGTTGCGCTCGGCCTCGATGAGCACGACGGCGTTGGTCATGGTCACGCTCTCATGCCTCCGGGGGCGGCGGGGTCAAGCACTCAGCTCACTGTACAGCGCGGCCGGATCGGCCAGAGCAAGATCACGCCGGCCACGGCCGCGGTCCGGCCCGGGCCCCGTCACCCCTCCTGCTCGCCGAGCCCGCTCAACCCGAGCCCGACCAGCAGGCCGAGCAGGCCGCCGATCACGCCGGCCAGCCAGCTCGCCTCCGGGCGCGCGAACGGGATCGCGAGCAGCAGCGCCGCGAAGGCGCCCGCGCCGAGCAGATCGCCTTCGTAGTACTCGCCCCGGCGCAGCGCCCTCAGGTCGGGCGCGGCCCAGGCGCCGAGCAACGCCAGCGCACCGGCGTTGGCACCGGCGAGAAACGGGTCCACGTAGATGGCGTCGGCGACGAGCGCGCCGAGAGCGCCGGCGCCGAGGAACAGCCCCAGCACGACGCCAGGTCCGTGGCGGCGCTCCAGCAGCCACCCGAACAGCCCCGTCGCGAGGATCGCGACGAAGGCGTACAGCCCGCCGCCCCCGCCCTCGAAGTAGGCGAACTGGTAGGTGAAGATCCGCCACCAGTCGCCGTCGATCGGTCCGGCGACAACGGTGTGGCGCAGCAGTTCGGGTTCGGCCTGGATCGCCACCCACATGCCGATCGAGACCACGACCAGCGCGATCGTGGCGTAGGGCCGGGTGACCGCCCAGCGGCTCGAACGGGTGCGCACGGGCCGCGGCGCCGGCCGGGTGCGCCCGGAGCGGCTGCGCCCGAGCAGCGTGCCGATGCCCCCGCGGCGGGAGCCCGCTCCCGCGTCGGCCTGCACCCGCGGGAGCTTCGGGGCCCGCTTGCGCAGCCGGTGCCCGCAGTACGGGCACTCCGTCACGTAGGGGCTGACCTCAGATCCGCACTGCTTGCAGACGACGAAAAGATCAGCTCCGGACCCCACCAGGCCATTCTAGGGTCCTGTGCCCGAACGCCCGCCGGGTCCGATGCCCCGCCCGCCCCCGCCCCGCAGGCGCTCGACAGGCTCCCGGGGCCCTTTGGAATACTCAGTGGTCATGAACCTCGGATACGACCACAAGCTCTACATCCTCGCCTTCGACCATCGCGGCTCCTTCCAGAAGAAGTTCTTCGGGATCGAGGGCGAGCCGGACGCCGAGCAGACCGCGATCATCGCCGATGCCAAGCACCTCATCTTCGAGGGCATGCTCCAGGCGGTGAGCGCAGGCGCGGAGCCGGGCGTCACCGGCGTGCTCGTCGACGAGCAGTTCGGCTCGACCGTCCCGCAGGAGGCCAAGGCGGCCGGCCTCAAGCTCGCGATGCCCGCCGAGCGCTCGGGGCAGAACATGTTCGACTTCCAGTACGGCGAGGACTTCGGCGAGCACATCCTCGCCTTCGACCCCGACTTCACCAAGGTCCTTGTCCGCTACAACCCTGACGGCGACGCGCGCGAGAACGCCGAGCAGCTGCGCAAGCTGAAGATCCTCGCCGACTGGCTGCACGCCAACGACCGCAAGTTCCTGTTCGAGCTGCTCGTCCCGGCGGAGCCGGACCAGCTCGAGTCGGTGGGCGGCGAGACCGACCGCTACGACGCCGAGCTGCGGCCGGAGCTGATGCGCCGGGCGATCGCCGAGATCCAGGACTACGGCATCGAGGTCGACATCTGGAAGATCGAGGGCGTCGACGAGCGCTCGGACTGCGAGATGCTCGCCGAGCAGACCCGCGTGGGCGGCCGCGACGGCGTCGTCTGCGTCGTGCTCGGCCGCGGCGCCGACGACGCCAAGGTCGACGAATGGCTCACGGCCGCCGCCCCGGTCGAGGGCTACGTCGGCTTCGCGATCGGGCGCTCCATCTGGTGGGACCCGCTCAAGGCCTACGTCGACGGCAAGATCGAGCGCGCCGAGGGCGCGCGCCGCATCGCCGAGAACTACCTGCGTTTCGTCTCCGTCTACGAGCGGGCGACGAAGGCCGCGGCAGCGTCGTAGGAGGCGCCGTCGTGAAGATGCGCCAGAGCTTGGCGGACTGGGAGCAGGCCTTCGTCCGCGAGATCACCCAGGATCGTGTCCGCCGGGACTCGCTGCGCCGCACCGCCGAGCAGCGGACGGCCAAGCGCGAAGTCCAGAAGCGTCATCAGCGGGGCAAGCTGCGCTTCCTGCTGCTCGTTGCGACGCTGATCCTGACGGCCGTCGTCGTGACGGTGGTCATGTTCCGCACGCTCTACCTGCTGCTGGGTTAGAGACGAGCGGGCGCGCTTCGCGCCCCGGGCCGCGATCTCACCCTATGCGGGGTGCTTCGCGGGCGCGGTCAGGCGCCGCCGCGGCCACCCTCGCCGAGCTCGCGCAGGGAGTCGTCCACCTCGGCGATCTTCTCCGGCTGGTGGCCGTCCTGCGGCATCGTCACGCCCGTGGCTTCGCGGTGGATCTCGAGGTAGATCTCCTTCCGGAAGACCGGCACCTTCTGTGGCGCCTGAATGCCGATCCGCACCTTCTCGCCCATGACCGAAAGCACCGAGACCTCGATTTCGTCCCCGATCATGATGCTCTGGTTGGACTTTCGCGTCAGAACCAGCATTCTGGGTGCACCTTCCTGTTTGCCGACTGGCCACCCCGGCGGGAGCCCCACCCACCAAGTCTGGCAAGCATAGTCCGAGCACCGGGGGAAAGCGATACCGCGCAGACAACGATCCCGCTGCCTGCGGGAGACCCGCGACAGCTGAGAGATTCGAGCAGTCCGATCACGTCGGTCGAGGCGACGCCGGCCCGCGGGCACCATCTGGTCCGTGCGCGGACCGCCGCCACCGAGCGCCGCGCCGCACCGCTCCTTTGCGCTAGTCTCCCGGACCGTCGATGCCCCGGAAATCATTGCGCCCGCACCTCAATCAGATCCGCGCCTGGGCGCGCCAGGGCCGCACCGACGCCTGGGTCGCTCATCAGCTCGAGGTGAGCGTGCGCGACATCGAGCAGTTCAAGCGCCAGAACGACCTCGCGGGTGAGGACAACGGCGACGGCGCCGCCGCCGAGTTCGAGGAGATCGACCTGCGCGCCGAGGACGACGCGCTGATCGCCGCCGAGCTCGAAGCCGCCGAAGCCGAGGCCGAGCGCGCGCTCGCCGAGGCCGCCGAGAAGGGCGACGGCGAGGATGAGGAGGAGGCCGAGGAGGGCTCCGCGCCCCGCCGCCGCAGCCGGCGCGGCGGGCGCCGCCGCTCAGGCGCGCGCACGGCGCCGCTCGAGGGCACGTTCGACCACGGCGAGGAGGGCTTCGGGCTCTGGCTCGACCCTGCGATCCAGGACAACCCGGTCTACGCGGAGCACTGGGCGGGCCACCGGCCGATCGAGGTCGCCGTGGAGGAGGACCGGATCGTCATCCGCCGTATCGACGGGGACGACGACGAGTAGGTAAGTCGGCCCGGGCGCACCGTGCCGGGCCTCAGAGGTGTTCAGCCGGGCTCTCGGTGCCTGGGCGTCAGCTCTCGGCGATCTCGAGACGCCCGCCGGCGAAATCCGAGGCCTCACGGAGGTAGCGCGCGAAGGCGGCGTCGGCCACGAGCCCGGCGTCCCAGGCCCACGGGTCCTCCGGCGCGACCCTCATGGCGACCTGCTGGGTCCAGCCGGTGCCCGCGTCATAGAGGTCGGCGAGCTCGCCCGCGGAGAAGCGCCCGCCCAAGCGGCGGCGGAGCTCTGCGACCAGAGCGTCGGTGACGCGTTCGAGCAGCCGCCGGCGCTCGTCGGGCGCCGCCTGCAAGCGCCGCTCGCCCTGTTGCCACTGGTAGAGCGCCGTCTCGAAGGACACGCGGCGAGGCTAGCAGCGGCCGCGCGGCGCCGGACCGAGCCGGTGCCCGTCTAGTTCTTCGGCAGCCCGCCGATGATGTAGGTCTGCTCGTCGGGCCGCTGCATGCCGAGGGCGCGCGCGGACTGTTCGAGGTTGGCCTGGCTGCTGAGCCGGTTGTGTTCGGTGACGAGCCGCCCGTGTTCGGCCTGCATCTGGGCCACGCGCGCGCCGGTGTGGCGTGACTGGCGCCAGGTGGAGAGCATGTGCAGTCCCGTGCTCAGGTACAGGAACACGAGGGCGAGGAGCACGAACAGCATCGCGATCCTCCCGAGACGATCCCAGCGCACGCGCGCGGCGGCCTGCAGGGGCCCAGGGGCGCGGCGGCCGCTACGGCGTTGGCCTGCGCGTCGCGACGGGGCGTATGAGGCGGCGGGCATCTCCCGGGACATTCGCGGCTGCCCCGGATCCTCCTCCCTGGCCCGGGGGAATCAGGCGCGTCCGAAGGCCGCGCGGCCCGGGAAGCGAGCGCGATCGCCGAGCTGCTCCTCGATCCTCAGCAGCTGGTTGTACTTCGCGACCCGGTCCGAGCGCGAGGGGGCGCCGGTCTTGATCTGGCCGCAGCCAGTCGCGACCGCGAGGTCGGCGATCGTGACGTCCTCGGTCTCACCCGAGCGATGGCTCATGACGGCGGTGTAGCCGGCGCCGCGCGCCATCTCGATCGCTTCGAAGGTCTCGGTCAGCGTGCCGATCTGGTTGACCTTGATGAGGATCGAGTTCGCGACCCCCATCTCGATGCCGCGGCGCAGCCGCTCGGTGTTGGTCACGAACAGGTCGTCTCCGACAAGCTGCACGCGGTCGCCGAGCCGGTCGGTCAGCGCCTTCCAGCCATCCCAATCCTGCTCATCCATGCCGTCCTCGATCGAGACGATCGGGTACCGGCCGGCGAGGTCGGCCCAGTAGTCGGTCAGCTCCGCGGCGCTGAGGGTGCGGCCCTCGTGCTCGAGCTCATAGGCGCCGTCCTCGAACAGCTCGCTCGTCGCCGGGTCGAGCGCGATCGCGACGTCCTCGCCCGGGCGCAGGCCGGCGGCCTCGATGCCCGCGACGAGCATCTGCAGCGCCTCCTCGTTCGAGCCCAGGTCGGGCGCGAAGCCGCCCTCGTCCCCGACGGCGGTCGCGAGCCCGCGCTCGTGGAGGGTGCCCTTGAGCGCGTGGAAGACCTCTGTGCCCATCTGCAGGCAGCGCGAGAAGGTCTCGGCGCCGCACGGGACGACCATGAACTCCTGGAAGTCGACTTTGTTGTCGGCATGCGCGCCGCCGTTGAGCACGTTCATCATCGGAACCGGCAGGACGCCGGCGTCCGCGCCGCCCAGGTAGCGCCACAGCGGCTCGCCCTGCTCGGCGGCGGCGGCGTGGGCGTTCGCGAGCGAGACGCCGAGGATCGCGTTCGCCCCGAGGCGCGACTTGTTGGGCGTGCCGTCCAGCTCGACGAGCGCGCGGTCGAGGCCCGCCTGGTCGTCCGCGTCGAGGCCGCGGACGGCGCCGGCGATCTCCCCGTCCACGTTCGCGACCGCGCGCGTGACGCCCTTGCCGGCCCAGGCCTCGCCGCCGTCGCGCAGCTCGGTGGCCTCGAACTCGCCGGTCGAGGCGCCGGAGGGAACCGCAGCGCGCCCGCTCGCGCCGGATGCGAGCCGCACGTCGACCTCGACGGTCGGGTTGCCTCGACTGTCGAGGATCTGCCGGGCGTGGACCTGCTCGATCGCGCTCACTTGTGCCCCCTCATGGGGATTCGCTGCCCGGTGGGCGCGGGCCTCAGCCCGTGCTGGTCAGCCCGTGCTGGTCGTGCCCGCGGCGCCGGTGCTGGTCGTCTTCGGCGCTTTGTACTGCTTGCAGTTGGCGACCACGTAACCGCTCTGGCAATCCGTCTTCGACTGCCACTTCTTTTTGAAGTTCTTGATGAATTCGCTCAGCTTCTTCTGCTGGGCCTGCGTGGTCAGCGTCTGCTTGATCGACGATTCCACCTTCGACAGCGGCTGGGAGTTGCCGGGCTTGATGCCCGTGACCTCGTACAGGTAGTAGCCGAACGGGCTCTTGACGGGACCGCCGAGTTCGTTGGCCTTGGCCGCGAACATCGCGTTGTCGAGAGTCTGGTCGTTCTGACCCTTCACGACTTCTCCGAGCGCGCCGCCTTTGGCCTTGCTGGTCGGGTCGATCGACCGCTTCTTGGCAACTTCGCTGAAGCTCTTGCCCGATTCGATTTCTTTCTTGGCTTCCTTCGCCTGTTCTTCGGTCTTGGTGAGGATGATCTGCGCGTCGCGCTTTTCAGGCGTGCCGTACCGGGACTTGTTTTCGGTGTAGTACTTCTGGATTTCGGCCTGGCTGACCTTCGGTTTTTCCTTGACGATCTTGGCCTGGATTTTCTGCGAGAGCATGTTCAGCTTCACGCGCAGGAGAAGGTCCGATACCGACTGGCCGGACGTCGCCAGGAATTTTTCGAATTCCGCCGGTTTTTTGAACTGCTGGTGCTTGATTTTCAGGAACTGTTCCCGAACTTCCTTGTCGCTCAGTTTGACGCCCAGCGACTTCGCTTCGCCGAGAACCCAGGCGGATGAGGTGAGGAAGCCGAGGACCTCCTGCTGCAGCGATTTGTACTGCGTTTCGCACTGTTTCTTGAGTTCGGCTTCGGTCGGCGTTTTCTGGCCTTTGGCAGTCGCCGCCGTCGTCGCTTTGAGATGGGCGATGCAGGCCGTGTAGTTCGGCGGTTCCGGCACGACGGGCTTTTCCCCGCCGGTGCCCGAGGCGGCGACCGTCAGCCAGTGCGCGAACGCAGCCTTGGTGATGGCCTGCGAGCCTTCGACGTTCACGACCGCGTTGCCGGGCACGCCGCCGCCGCAGGCGGCAAGGCCCACGATTGCAAACAAAACGGCGCTGAGCGCCGCGGTGAGACGGAAGGGCTTCATCACGAGTCGGGCACTCTAGCGGATCAAAGCTTGGGTTTGCGTAAGCGGGATCTCAAGCCCGTCTAAGACTTCGCGCCATGCCGCTAGGCGGCCTCGCGGATCACCGAGAGAAGCGTGTCCGCCGCTCTCACAACGCTCGGGAACCGCTCCTGGGCGTCCCGTGGAACACGCATCGAGACCTGCGAGCGCCCCGACTCGTACAGCGCCTCGGGCAACTCCTCGCGCAGCCTGCGCGCACGTGCCGAGTCCAGCTCGATCGGCACGACCGCGAGGCGGTCGCCGCGGAAGCTGACCGTCCGCGCCCCGGCCTGGCCGAACTTGATGCGGGCGCGCTGCAGCGAGAGCAGGTTCTCCAGCGGCTCGGGGATCGGCCCGAACCGGTCCTGGAGATCCTCGCGCAGCCGTTCCACGTCGGCCACCTCGACCGCGGCGGCGACCCGGCGGTGGACCTCGATCTTGGCCTGCTCGTAGGGCACGTAGTCGGCCGGCACGTAGGCGTCGACGTTGACGTCGAGCCGCACGGGCTCGGGCAGCTCCTCACCCTCCTCGGCGCTGCCGGCCGCGCGCACCGCCTCGTCGAGCATCTGCATGTAGAGCTCGAACCCGAGGGCCGCGACGTGACCGGACTGCTCGTCGCCGAGCAGGTTGCCGGCGCCGCGGATCTCCAGGTCGCGCATCGCGATCTTGAAGCCGGCGCCCAGCTCGGTGTAGTCGGAGAGCGCGGAGAGCCGCTGCGCCGCCTCCGGCGTGAGCGCGGCCGCCGAGTCGTAGAGCAGGTAGGCGTACGCGCGCTCGCGGCTGCGCCCGACGCGCCCGCGGATCTGGTAGAGCTGCGCGAGCCCGAACCGGTCGGAGTGCTCGACGATCAGGGTGTTCGCCTGCGGGATGTCGATACCCGACTCGATGATCGAGGTGCAGACGAGCACGTCGGCGCCGCCGCGCAGGTAGTCCATCATCACGGCCTCGAGCTCGCCCTCGGGCATCTGCCCGTGCGCCACGGCGAAGCGAACCCCCGGGCAGAGCGCTCGCAGCCGCTCGGCCGTCTCGTCGATCGTCTCGACGCGGTTGTGCAGGAAGAACGCCTGGCCGTCGCGGCCGTGCTCGCGTTCGATCGAACGGCGCACGAGCTCCTCCTCGTACTCGCCGACGTAGGTGCGAACCGGGCGCCGGCCCTCAGGCGGCGTCTCGATCACGGAGATGTCGCGCAGGCCCGCGAGCGACATCTGCAGCGTGCGCGGGATCGGCGTGGCGGACATCGAGATCACATCGACGCGCAGCTTCAGCTGGCGCAGAAGCTCCTTCTGCTTGACGCCGAAGCGCTGCTCCTCATCCACGATCAACAGTCCGAGGTCCTTCGCGCGCACGTCGCGCGAGAGCACGCGGTGTGTGCCGATGAGGATGTCGACGCGCCCCTTCGCGAAGCCGTCGATGGCCGCTTTCTGCTCCGCGGCCGTGCGAAAGCGCGAGACGTGCTCGATCGTGAACGGGTAGTCGGCGAGCCGCTCGGCGAAGGTCCCGTAGTGCTGCTGGGCGAGGATCGTGGTCGGCACCAGCATCAGCACCTGCTTGCCCTCCGCCGCGCACTTGAAGGCGGCTCGCAGCGCCACCTCTGTCTTGCCGTAGCCGACATCCCCGCAGATCAGGCGGTCCATCGGCCGCGGCGCCTCCATGTCCGCCTTCACCAGCTCGATCGCGTCGCGCTGGTCCGGCGTCTCGGTGAAGGGGAAGCGCTCCTCGAACTCCCGCTGCCAGTCGCCGTCGGGGGCGAAGGCGAAGCCGCTGCGCCGGCGGCGCTCGGCGTACAGGCCGAGCAGCTCGCCCGCCAGCTCCTGCGCCGCGCGGCGGGCCCGCGCCTTCATCGTCTCCCACCGCGTGCCGCCCAGCTTCGACAGCGGTGGGTGCGTGTCACCGCCGTAGCCGAGGTAGCGCGAGATCTTCGCGAGCTGGTCGGTGGGCACGTAGACGCGGTCGTCGCCCTGGTATTCGAGATACAGGTAGTCGCGCGTCACGTCAGCGACGGTGCGGGTCTCAAAGCCGGCGAAGCGTGCGACGCCGTGGTCCTCGTGGACGACGATGTCGCCGGTGCGCAGGTCGGTGAACGACCGTAGGGCGCCCCGGCGGCGCGGTCCCGCCCCCGTCCCGTCGCCCGCGCGCTCGGTTCGGCGGCGGCGGATCAGCCTGTGGTCCGGGTACACCGCGAGCTTGAGCGCAGGAGCGATGAAGCCCTCGCGCAGCGAGGCGGCCGCGAAGCGCAGCGAGGGCTCGAGGTCCTGCCGGCCCACGTCCACGCCCTCGCCCAGCCAGCTCGCTTTCAGCCGTCCGAGGTTGTAGGCGGCGCGCTCCCCCTCGCCCCGGCGCGGGAACGTGACGACCGCGCGATAGCCCGACCGCACCAGCCGCTCCAGCTCGGGCTCGGCTTCGGCCAGCGAGCGGGCTGCGGAGTCCGAGGACTGCGCGCGCAGCTCGATCTCCTGGTCGCCGGAGTGAGCCGAGAGCTGGATGCGGGCGCGCCCGGCGAGGGCGCCCGCGATCTCCTCCGGGCTCACGTAGAGGTGGTGCGCATCGGTGTCGCCGAAGGCCGCGCAGACGTCGTCCCAGAGGTCCTTCAGCGCGGGCCCGATCTCCTCCTCGGCGGCGACCAGGAGCTCGGCGCGCTCGCCCTCTTCGGCGGCGGCGTCGATCAGATCGAGCAGCGCGACGAAGCGCTCGACGGGGAGCAGCTCGGCGATGTCGGGGCGCTCCTGGGCCTGCTCCTCGCCGGCGGCGGGCAGCTCCTCGGCCGCGAGCTCGGCGAGCTCACGGTGCTCGGGCGCGAGCTCGGCGGCGGGCGCGATCTCGACTTCTTCGGCGTCGCCCAGGGAGCGCTGCGTGAAGGTCGAGAACCAGCGCAGCGATTCGATCTCGACGTCGAACATGTCGACACGCACGGCCCGGTCCTCCGTGGCCGGGAACACGTCGAGCAGCCCGCCGCGCATCGCGAACTGGCCGCGCTCCTCGACCTGGTCGACGCGTTCGTATCCGGCCGCGACCAGGTCGGCAGCGCACTCGTCGAGGTCGAGCAGCTCCCCGACGCGCAGCGTGAACGAATGCGGGCGCAGCGCGGGGTCCGGCACCTTCTCGGAGAGCGCCGCGGCGCTCACGACGACGACCGGCGCGTCCGTCTCGCCGGCGCGCGCGCCCGCTGCGCCGAGCAGCGCGTCGAGCGCCGCCACGCGCAGGCCGACGAGATGCGGAGGCGGCGCCAGATGAGACTCGTAGGCCACGCCCCGGGAGGGGTAGTAGCGGACACGCCGCGGCGCCAGCCACGAGCGCAGGTCGGCGGCGAGGTCGCGCGCGGCGCGGTCGTCGCCGACGACGACCAGCAGGGGCCGGCGCCGGGACTCCTCGTCGCGGTCGGCGAGGGCGGCGATCAGGTACGGGCGAAGCGAGGCCGACACGAAGGCGCGGCCTCCCTCCCTCGCGAGCCGCATGGCGCCGGCGTCCTGCTCGATCGCGCCGAGCAGCGTGCGCAGCGATTCGGCGGCGGGCGTCATTCCCCCACCGCCGATGTGCTCGCATCCCCGGTCACGGCCAGCTCGACCGCGTCACATGCAGCCTCGACCAGCGCACGGACCTCCTCGTCGGGCTCGGCGAAGCGAGAGAGAACGTAGGCAGCGACGATCTCCGGGTCGGTCGAGTCGGGACGTCCCACGCCGACGCGCACGCGCATGAAGCCGTCCCCGCCGAGCGCGCGCTTGATCGACTTCAGGCCGTTGTTGCCGGCCAGCCCGCCACCGAGGCGCGTCCGGATCTGAGCGAAGGGAAGGTCGATCTCGTCGTGGACGACGAGGACCCGATCAAGCGGGAGCTTGAAGGAGCCGCGCGCGGGGCCGACCGAACGGCCCGCGTCGTTGTAGAAGGTCTGCGGGCAGAGCAGCGCCACCCGCGGCCGCTCCGCTCCGTCCGGAAGTGTCCACAGCGGCGGCCGCCCCTCCGCGAGATGGGCCTTGTAGCGGTCGCGGCCCCACTTCATCTCCCAGCGCTCGGCCAGCCGCTCGAGCGTTTTGAAGCCGACGTTGTGCCGGCTGCGCGCGTACTCCGCTCCGGGATTGCCGAGTCCGACGATCAGCCAGTCGACCGGAGCGCCGCCGCCGCCGAGCAGGCGTTTCAGGGCCGGCTACTCCTCGCTGTCTGAGGAGGACTCCTCGGAGCCCTCGTCCGCAGCGGCCTCGCCCTCGGCAGCGCCCTCGCCCACGAGCTCGGTCTCGGACTCGATTTCGTCCTCGACTTCGGCCTGCAGTTTGGGCGGCGAGAGCGTGGCCACGACGGTCTCCTCGACGTCGTCGGTGAGCTTCACGCCCTCGGGAGCGGGGATCGCGGAGAGCATGATCGTGTCGCCGATCTGCATCTCGCCGACGTCGTGCGAGATCGACTCGGGGATCGCCGTCGGCAGCGCTTCGACGTTGAGCTCGCGTGTGATCTGCTCGAGCACGCCGCCTTCCTTGACGCCGGGGGCGTCGTCGACGCCGGTCAGCTCCAGCGGCACGACGGCGCCGATCTCCTCATCGAGGCGAACGCGCAGAAGATCGACGTGGATGGTCTCGCCACGCACGGGGTGGCGCTGGGCTTCCTTGAGCACGACCGGCGTCGCTTTGGCGCCGTCGACGCTCAGGTCCAGGACCGCGCCCGAGCCGGCGAGCGCGATGCGCAGGTCGCGAGCGTCGGCGTCGAAGCCCAGCGGGTCCTGCCCGCCGCCGTACACGACGCCGAGCACGCGCCCCTCGCGGCGCAGGCGCCGGGCAGCGCGCGAGCCCGCGGCGGAGCGGCTGGTGACTGAGAGCTTTGAGGACGTGGAGGCCACGAGCGAGCAGAGACTCTAGCAACGGCGGGCCTACTGGCCACTGAGTTCCTTGCCTTCCTCGATTTCTTCCTTTTCCTGCGCGGTCCGCTTGCCGCACACCCCTTCGTTTTCGATCGGGGCGCTGATCGACAGAAGATGCACGTGGATGCCGGTCAGGAAGTTCCCTGTCCGCTTGACGTTGATGCATTGCACGACGGGGAGCGTGCCGATCACGGTCCAGGCCACTCGTGAGGCGCCGGTGGCCCCGAATGGGGTGTAGGACGTCTTCGAGTTGATCAGCAGGATCTTCACCGCGCCTTTGCGGCGCAGCCGCGGACTGGCGGCGTTCGCGCGCACGCGCGCCACGCACCAGGACTCGTGCGAGCACCCGCTCAGGTTCGCGAGCATGCCCGCGGCATCGCCGCGCACCTCGGCCCGCAGCACGGCTGCGTCGGCGTCGCGTTCGACGTTCTCGGCCTCCAGGAACCGCGCCAGCACGATGCTGGCCAGGATCACGAAGGCGAGCCCGGCGATGGTCGCGTTGCGCAGCCGTTTGCGCGTGCGCGGGTCGAGCCCGCGCCACCAGGCGCGCGGCCCGGGGGCGCCGGTCGGCGGCCCTGGTGTGACGCCGAGCGCCGAGGCGAGATGGTCCTCGATCGCGTCAGGGTCGGGCGCCGGGGGTGTCGTCCTGCCTGGCATGCCCGACAGGATGGCGCAAGGCGGGCGCGAGCCACGCCGGCGCACGGATGGGACCTAGAACAGCTGGTTCTCGCCGCCGAAGACCTCGCTCACCGAGTCGTCGACGAAGATGCGGCGGATCGAGTCGGTGAGCAGCTCGGCGCACGGCAGCACCCGCACGTTGCCGGGCAGCCCGGGGCGCACCGGGATCGTGTCGGTGACGACGATCTGCTCGAACTCGGCGTCGCGCAGGTTCTCGAAGGCGTTGCCGGAGAAGACCGCGTGCGTGGCAGCGGCGTAGACCTTCGCCGCACCGGCTTCCTTGACCGTGAGCGCGGCGGCCTTGAGCGTCCCGGCCGTATCGATCAGATCGTCGACGATCAACGCCGTCTTGCCGCGCACGTCACCGATCACATAGCCGATCTCCGCGACCTGCTGGGCAGGGCGCTCCTTGTCGAGGATCGCGAGCTCGGCGCCGATCTTCGAGGCGAATTTCTTGTTCAGCTTGACGCGGCCGGCATCCGGGGCGACGACGACGAGGTCGTCGAGGGCGAGGTCCGTGAAGTACTGCGTGAGCATGAACAGGGCCGTCATGTGGTCGACCGGCTTCTGGAAGAAGCCCTGGATCTGCCCGGCGTGCAGATCCATCGTCAGCACGCGGTCGATCCCTGCAGCCTCCAGCATGCGGGCGACCATACGGGCCGAGATCGGCTCGCGAGGGGCGGACTTCTTGTCCTGGCGCGAGTACCCGAACCACGGCGTGACCGCGATCACGCGGTGCGCCGAGGCGCCGACGGCCGCGTCGATCATCAGCAGCAGCTCCATCAGCGCGTCGTTGGCGCTCAGCTGTTCGCGCGGGTTTCCGCACATCGGCTGCACGATGAAGATGTCCGCGCCGCGGATCGATTCCTCGTAGCGGCAGTAGACCTCGCCGTTGGAGAACGTCTTCAGGGTCACCGGGCCGACCTCGACGCCGAGCTTCTCGGCGATGTCGACGGCGAGCTGGGGGTTCGCCCGCCCACTGACGACCATGAGCCGCTTGTTGTATTCGATCGGCAGGCTCGCGCGCGAGGGCTGCGTGGACGTGTCCATCGCGCTCATCTCCCCTGGCAGTGTAAACGTCTGTGTGGTGGTCACGGCTGGATCGCTCACGGCTCTGCGTCCTCCATCGCCGCCCCCGCCTCATCCCCGCCGGCGTTGCCCTCGCCGGCGGCGCCCGGCTTCTGGGGACCACCCCCACCCCTCCCCCGAATAACCCTCCTTGTTGACCTGCCGCGCCCGGGCGATCCCCAGCGCTCCCGGCGGCACGTCCTCGGTGATCACCGAGCCCGCGCCGGTGTAGGCGCCGTCGCCAAGCGTGACGGGCGCGACGAGCGTCGTGTCGACGCTCGTGGAGACGTCGTCGCCGACCGTGGTGCGGTGCTTTGACCGGCCGTCGTAGTTGGCCGTGATCGTCGCCGCGCCGAGGTTGGTGCGCGCGCCCACATCGGCGTCGCCGATGTAGGAGAGGTGGGGGATTTTCGCGCCGGGGCCGATGTCGGAGTTCTTGACCTCGACGTAGGTGCCGACCTTGGCGCCGGTGCGCAGCACGGTCCCCGGGCGCAGGTAGGCGAAGGGGCCGACCGACGCTCGGTCCTCGAGGACGCTGTCGAGGATGTAGGCGTGTCTGATCCGGCACTCGCGCCCGATCCGCGTCGCGCCGTGGATGCTCGTGAACGGCTCGATCACGGTGTCCTCGCCGATCTCGACGTCGACGTCGATCACGGTTGCGGCGGGGTCGACGATCGTGACGCCGGCCAGCATGTGCCGGCGGTGGATCGCTCCCTGGGCCACGGCTCGGACCTCGGCCAGGGCGGCGCGGTCGTTGACCCCCAGCACGAGGCGCGGGTCGTCGATCTCGTGCCCGGCGACCAGGGCGCCGCCGGCGTGGAGGATCTCGAGCACCTGCGGCAGATAGAGCTCGCCCTGCGCGTTCTCGGAGTCCAGGTGCGGCAGGGCGGCGCGCAGGGGACCGGCTGCGAACACGAAGATGCCGGTGTTGATCTCGCGGATCTCGCGCTCGGCCTGGGTCGAGTCGCCCTGGCTCTTGGTCTCGACGACGCGCTCGACCGCGCCGTCGGCATCACGGACCACCCGCCCATAGCCGCTCGGATCCTCGAGCACGGTCGTCGCCATCGTCGCGGCGGCGCCCGCGTCGCCGTGCGCGTCGAGCAGCTCGCGCAGCGCCTCGGGGCTCACGAGCGGCACGTCGCCGCTGAGAACGAGCACCGCCGCGGCGTCGTCCAGCTCGGGGCCCAGGGCCGAGAGGGCGGCGGCGACGGCGCCGCCCGTCCCGTCAGGGCGCTCCTGGACGACGACCTCGATCTCCTCGGGCAGGACCTCGCGCAGGGCGCGGGCCGGCGAGTCCACGACGACTGTGCGCCCGGCGCCGGCCGCCCTGGCGGCGCGCACCGGCCACAGCACCATCGGCACCCCGCAGAGGTCGTGAAGCACCTTCGGCACCTGCGAGCGCATGCGCGTGCCCTGGCCGGCGGCCAGGATCAGTGCGGTCGGGGCGCTCACGAGCTTGATGCTAAACGCTCCCGGCGACCGCGCAGGCCCGCCGGGGGCGCATGACGCGGAGCTGGGGGGCAGGGATTCGAACCCCGATTCTCAGGACCAAAACCTGATGTCCTGCCATTGGACGACCCCCCAAGGGCAGATGCCGCAAGGATAGTCGCCGCGAGGAGCGCGGGAGCGCGACCGGCCGGGGCCGGTGAGCCTCCGCGTGCACGCTCGCGGCCCCCCGTCAAGCACTGCAACCGTCATGTCACTTTGCTAGCGTGCCGCCCCACGAAACGCCGAGTCCCTGGCCGGGCGTCAGGGAGCGGGGGACCCAAGTTGTTGGGGCGAATCCGCGGCAGAGACCGCAGAAGCGCAGGCTCTTTCAGCGCTAGTCCGTCAGCTAACCCCGCAGGCTCACGAGAGAGGTCTTCGTTTTGCGATCGCATTGCGTCGATGCGTGCACCTGGCGAAAAATGGGTAACCGGTCTCGCACCTTGCGAGCCGCACCTTCGAGAACGGTCAGGGGGCTGCGCGCCACGCTCGCGGCGGTCGTGTTGCTATGCGCCCCCTCGGCCCTGGCCTGCTCCGTCGCGACGGCGGCGCCGCGCGCCCGCGCAGCGGCCAGTCCCTGCCCGGGCGCAACTCTGAGCCCCACGGTCGCCGACGGGGCGGCCATCGACTCGGCGACGCTGTGCCTCGTGAACGAGGTTCGCGCGGCCTACCACCTGCACGCCCTGCGCTCGAACGGGCAGCTCGCCAAAGTCGCGACGAGCCAGGTCGCGACGATGATCCGCTGGGACTACTTCGCCGACGTGCGCCCCACCGGCCAGACGCCGCTCTCGCTCGTCGGGGTCACCCACTACCCGGCCCACGCCGCCGCCTTCGCGGTCGGCCAGAACATCGCTTGGGGCACCGCGTCGTTCGCCAGCCCCGAACACATCGTCGCCGAATGGATGGCCTCGCCCCCGCACCGGGCGATCATCCTCACAGCCGCCTACCGCGACGCGGGCGTCGCCGTGACCCCGGCGTTGCCCGGCGTGCTGCGCGCCGGCCAGGGCGGAGCGACCTACGCGATGGAGTTCGGCGTCCGGCGCTTCTGAGGCGGGGTGGCCGGCGCTCCGGCCGGCCTCGGACGGCCGCCCGCTCAGGAGCGGCGCCCGCCGCGTCGAGGCACGCGCCCGCCCGCCGCTCCCGCCTCGGAGGCGGGGCCGCCCGGCGAGGCGATGCCGAGCACCCTCATCGACTTCAGCCCGAGACTCAGCTTCTCGCGGCCGTCGCTGGAGCTGACGTCCAGCCCGGACAGCTCGCGCACCCGCTCCAGCCGGTAGTACACGGTGTGCCGGTGCGTGAACAGCCGCTGAGCCGTTCCGGCGACGTTCCCGTCCGCCTCCAGGAAGGTCTCCAGGGTGCGCACGAGATCCGTCTCGTACTGCTCGTCGTAGGCGACGAGAGGCTCGACGGTCTCGGCGTAGAAGCGCTCCAGCTCGGCGGGGTTCTCGCTCATCGCCGAGAGCAGCAGCCGGTACGCGCCGGTCTCCTCGAAGGCGAGGCCCACGCCGCCGTCCGGCGAGCCCTGGGCGACGTTTGCGGCCAGCAGGGCCTCGCTCGCGGCACGCGGCAGCTCGCTGGGATCGCCCGTCACGCGGCTCCGTCCGAGCGTGAAGGTGTACCCGGAGAGCCCGGCTTCCATCTCGCGCAGCACGGTGTCGGCGGCACGGGCGGCGGCCGCCTCATCGCCCCCCGGGACGAGCACGAGCACCTCGGCCGCGGGATGGCCCTCGCGCTCGGAGAGAGCGGCGATCGAGCGGCTCGCGACGGCCCGCGCGCCGCGCTCGGCGACCGCTCGCACGCGGCCGCGCCAGCCATCGTCGGTGGGGGCCTGCGGGTGCGCCCGCGCGACGATCATCGACGCGCCGTCCTCGATCTCGAGCGAGAGCTCACGGGCGCGCGCGAGCAGCTCCTCGCGGTCGGTCAGCCTGCGCGCGAGGATCGCACGCAGGAAGTCGGCGGAGGCCGATTCCGAGACGCGCTCCGGCGCTCGCACGCGCTCGACCTCCGAGGCGATCATGGTCAGCAGCAGCCGCTGCATCGGGGCCGAGGGCGCGGACTTGGCTCGCATGTGCAGCGTTCCGACGACGGTGTCGGCCACGCGCAAGGGCGAGCTGGCGACGCTGTCGCCGCGGCCCAGCAGCGTCCGCTCCTCCGCGGGCGAGCGCGCCGCGACCGCGAGCGTCGCGCCCCAGGGGTCCGTCACCGCGAGGCTGGCGTCGAGGGCCCGCGCCGCCGCGCGCACGACCTCCGGGAGCCCGGCTCCGGACTCGACCGCCTCGGTGATCGCGTCGAGCGCCTCGAGGTCTGACATGAATCAGATGGTCGATTCCACGACAGCGTGCCGTGTTTCCGCTGGTGCGGATGGTCGAGTCTGCCGCGGACGCAGGCCGCAGCCCTTGCTGGAGGCAAGGGCAAGGCCGAGGACAAAGGCAGGCGAAGGCCAGGCGTGCCAGCGGCGGTGCGTTGTCGTGGAATCGACCATCTAGCCCCAGAAGTAGACGACGGCGAGGGCGCCCGCTACGCCTGCGCCGACGAACACGGCGAGCACGTACAGGGACAGGACGGCGGCGGCCACCCGCTCCCACAGCCGCGAGTACGCGGTCCATGCGGGACGCAGGATCAGACCGCCGTACACGGCCAAGCCGATGACGGCGCTGGCGCCCGCTACGAGCTCGTTGATCTGTGATCTGCTCATACGTGTAGCGCACGATTGTTGCGCAAGCAGCAGTCGCAGCCGGACTCTGGCGGGGCGACGGCGCCGGGCGGCGCGGCGCCGTGGCGGCGTCCCGGGCGCTATCGGCCGGGCGCCGGGTCGCCTGCGACGCGCTCGGGCTCGCCGAAGGCGGCCTCCACGGGGACCGCCGTGACCGGAGCCGGCCGGCGCTCGGCGAGCGCAGCCGCAGCCGCTCGCGCAAGCGTGACGCCCTCCTCGCGGGGACGCGCGAACAGGCCGATGGCCGTCGGTCCGGAGCCGCTCACGAGGGCCGGGGAGGCACCGGCGGCGCCGAGCGTCCGCAGGGCCTCGGCGATCTCGCCGCGCAGCGAGACCGCCGCGCGCTGCAGGTCGTTGTGGAGCAGCTCGATCGCGGCAGGCACGGCGGCCCCCTGGCCGAGCGCGGAGGCCAGCTCCTCGTGGAGCCGGCCCAGCTCGGAGCCCTCGCGCGCCAGCCCGAGACGGTCGGCCTCGGCGAACACGGCAGCGGTGGAAAGCTCGAAGGTCGCTCCCAGCACGAGCACCCCGAAGCCCAGACGGGGCGGCGGCAGGCGCTCGAGCCGCTCGCCGGCGCCCGAGGCGAGCCAGCGTCCCGGCGCCACCTGGGCGGGCACGTCGGCGCCCAGCCCTGCGGCGATCTCGAGCAGCAGCGCCTCGTCGCCGAGCCCGGAGGCTGCCCGGGCCAGCCGCAGCGCCGCCGCGGCGTCAGCCGAGCCGCCGGCCAGCCCCGCGGCGAGCGGGATCCGCTTCTCGACCGTCAGGCGCAGCGGCGGCGCCTGCCAGCCGGTCCGCTGGCGGAACTCGCGCAGGGCGCGTGCGGCGAGGTTGTCCTCCGGGCGCCCCGGCACATCGGGACAGACGAGCTCGTCGCCCACCCGCCCCGGGGGCGCCGGGCCAAGCGTGAGCTCGTCGGCGAGCGAGATCGACTGCATCACGGAGACGAGCTCGTGGCGCGAGTCGCTCTCGCGCACGGGACCGAGGAACAGGCCGAGGTTGATCTTGGCCGGCGCGAGCGCGCGGAGCGTTGGCAGCCCGGCCGTCACAGCCCAAGGATTCCGGCCAGGGCGCGGAAGTCCTGCGGCTCCAGGCGCTCGGCGCGCGCGTCCGGCGGCTGCCCGATTTCCTCGAGGGCGGCCCGAACCTGCTCGCGCGAGCCGGCAGCCCCCGCGGCGCCGGCGAGCGCGAGCGACCCGGCGAGCGTCTTGCGGCGGTGCGCGAAGGCGCCGGCGACCAGCGCTCGCAACGCCGCGGGCTGCGGCGCGTGATCGCCTGGACGGCGGCGCATCTCGACCAGCACCGAGTCGACGTTCGGCACCGGATGGAAGACGGTGCGCGGGATCGCGCGCGCGACGCGCACCTCGCAGTCGAGCTGGGCGAGCACGGACGGCGCCCCGTAGGAGCGCGAGCCGGCCGCCGCGGCCAGGCGCTCACCCACCTCCTTCTGCGTCATCGCCACCCAGAGCCCAACCGTGGGGAGCTCCTCGATCGTCTTCAGCAGCACCGTGGCCGCGATCCCGTAGGGAAGGTTCGCGACCACCTTGCCCGGGGCCGGGCTCAGGTCGGCGAGGTCGAGCGCCATCGCATCGCCCCAGTGGACGGTCACGTTCGGGTGCGGGCCGGTGGCGTCGAGCAGTGGCTCTCGCAGCCGCTCGTCGACCTCGACGACGTGCACGTGGGCGACCCGCTCGGCGAGGTGCTCGCTCAGGACACCGAGTCCACCGCCGATCTCGAGCACGACGTCGTCGGCGCCCAGCTCCGCGGCGCGCTCGATCACGCCGAGGATGTTCGAGTCGATCAGGAAGTTCTGGCCGAGGTCACGGTCCGGGCGCACGCCGAAGCGCCGCATCCGCCGCAGGCTCGGCTGCCCGGCGTCTGCGATTGCGCTCAACCCCAACCGAAGATGCGCGCACCGTTCGCCTCGACGGCCGCGCCGAGCGCGCGCTCCTCGGCGCCGCGTTGCGCCGCGACGAACGCCAGCGTGTGGGCGACGAAGGCCGGCTGGTTGCGCTCGCGCCGAACCGGCTGCGGGGTGAGGAACGGAGCGTCGGTCTCGACCAGGATGCGGTCCACCGGCACCGCCTGCGCGGCCGCGGCCAGATCCTTCGCGCTGGGATAGGTGACGTTGCCGGCGAACGAGATCGCGTAACCGCGCTCCAGGCACTCGCCGAGCCGGTCCGGCATCGAGAAGCAGTGCATCACGACCGACACACCGCCGGCTTCGGCGCCGAGCTGGGCCAGCGTGGCCTCCTCGGCGGCGCGCGTGTGGATCACGAGCGGCTTGCCCGTCTCCCGCGCCACCTCGATCTGGGCCGCGAACGCACGCTCCTGATCCGCAGCCGGCGGGGCGCTGTCGCGGTAGAAGTCCAGGCCGGTCTCGCCGATCGCGACGCAGCGCTCGTGCGCGGCGAGCGCGCGCAGCTCGGCGAGGTCGGCGTCGTCGAAGCCCCGGGCCGCGTTGGGATGGCGCCCGACCGCGGCGTAGACCTGCGGGAAGGCCTCGGCCGCGGCGAGCGCGGCGCGGCATGAGGCGCTGTCGATCCCGACCGTGAGGATGCGGCTCACGCCGGCCGCCTCCGCGGCCGCGACGAGGTCGGCGTCGGGAGGGTCGCAGAGGTCGAGGTGGGTGTGGGAGTCGATCAAGCCGCGCCGGCCTCGCGCGGCTCCTTCGGGAACAGCGCCTCGATTGCCTGCACGGCGGAGATCCCGCCGCGCCCGAGCTCCGCGCCGTCCAGCGAGGTGTCCTCGGCGCCGAGCGCGGCCAGCAGCCGCTCGGTGCTGGCGGGCAGATAGGGCCACAGCAGCACGGCGAGCACGCGCAGACCCTCGGCCAGCGTGGCGAGAACGAGGTCGAGCTCGCCGGCAGCCGCATCGTCCTTGGCCAGCTGCCAGGGCGCGCGTTCCTCCACGTAACGGTTCAGACGGCGCACCCGCTGCCAGATCTCATCGAGCGCGGCAGTCAGCTCGGCGCCGTCGATGAGCTGCGAGACCCGCGCGGCGAGGCCCTCGAAATCGGCGGCGATCACGGGGTCGGGCGCCACCTCTGCGACGACGCCGTCGCGATAGCGGTGCAGCATCGAGATCGAACGGCTCGCGAGGTTGCCGAGCTCGTTGGCCAGCTCGGTCTCGTAGCGCAGCTCGAAGGAGGCCGTCGAGACAGAGCCGTCCTGGCCGAAGGAGACGTCGCGCAGCAGGTAGAAGCGCAGCGCGTCCGCGCCGAAGCGCTCGATCACCTCGAACGGGTCCAGCACGTTCCCCAGCGACTTGCTCATCTTCTCCCCTTCGAGCAGCAGGTAGCCGTGGACGAAGATCCGCTCCGGCAGCTCGATCCCTGCTGCCATCAGCAGCGCCGGCCAGTAGACCGTGTGGAAGCGCAGGATGTCCTTCCCGATCAGGTGGTAGCTCGCCGGCCAGAACTCCGCCGTCAGATCCTCGCCCGGGCGGGCGTAGGAGAGCGCGCTGTAGTAGTTCAGAAGCGCGTCGAACCACACGTAGAAGACGTGGTCTGGATCCCAGGGCACCTGCACCCCCCACGTGAGCTTGTGCCTGGTGAGCGGCACGTCGCGCAGGCCCGAGCGGATGAACGACAGCGCCTCGTTGAAGCGGGTGCGGGGCGCGACGAAGCCGGGACGCTGCTCGTAGAGCTCCTCGAGGCGCTCCTGGAAGGCGGACAGCTTGAAGAAGTAGTTGTCCTCCTGCTCCCGCGTCAACTCGATGTGGTGAATCGGGCAGCGGTTGCCCTCGTCGATCTCGTTCTCAGCCTTGAAATCGGCGCAGCGCGGGCAGTACCAGCCTTCATACGTGCCCATGTAGACGTAGCCGTTCTCGCGCACCTGCGTGAGCACGCGCTGGACGACGGCTTCGTGTTGCGGGTCGGTGGTGCGTATGAAGAAGTCGTTGCTCGCGCCGAGCTGCGGCGGCAGCGCGCGGAAGCGCTCCGCGTTGCGATCGGCCAGCTCCTGCGGCTCGACGCCGAGCGCGTGCGCGGCGTCGGCGACCGGCTCGCCGTGCTCGTCGGTGCCCGTGAGGAAGAAGACGGGCTCGCGGCGCTGGCGGTGGTGACGGGCCATCACGTCGGCCGCGATCGTGGTGTAGGCGTGTCCCAGGTGGGGCGCCGCGTTGACGTAGTAGATCGGGGTGGTGACGTAGAAGGGCATCGGCTGCGCCCAGGCTACTCGGAGGGACCTGTGAGGCCGCGGTAGAGCTCGTTCGCGCCGAGTCCGGTGAGCTTCGCCAGCGCCGCTGCCGCGGCTCGGGGCTTGGCGCCGGCCGCGACCAACTCGTGGAGGGCCGCCACCGCCTCCGCACGGGGAAGGCCTTCCGCCGCGGCGGCGGCGCCGAGGACCAGCGTCACCTCACCGCGGACCTCGCCGCGGCCGAAGTGCTCGGCCAGCTCCGCGGCGCTGCCTCGGGCGACCTCCTCGTGCAGCTTGGTCAACTCACGGCAGACCGCCACCGGGCGGTGCGCATCGATCTCGGCGAGCAGCGCAAGCGTCGCCGCGAGACGGCGCGGGGACTCGTAGGCGACAAGGGTCTCCCCCGCCCCGGCGAGCAGCTCGCGCAGCTCGCCGCGCTTGCGCGGAAGGAACCCGACGAAGCACCAGCTCGCACCGGGCAGCCCGAGGCGACCAGAGCCGTGATGGCGGCGCTGGCGCCGGGCAGGACCTCGACCGGCAGCTCATCGCGCAGGCACTCGCGCAGCAGCGCGTGCCCGGGATCGCTGACGAGCGGGGTGCCGGCATCGGAGACGAGCACCACGTGCTCCCCGGCGCCGATCCGCCCGGCCAGCTCCCGCGCCCGGGCCGCTTCGTTGTGCTCGTGCAGGCTCACCAGCGACCTCGCGGCGATGCCGTGACGGTCGAGCAGGACCCGGGTGCGGCGGGTGTCCTCGCACGCGATCACGTCGGCCGCCGCGAGCTCCTCGAGCGCGCGCAGCGTGATGTCAGCCAGGTTGCCGATCGGCGTCGGGCAGACGGTCAGGCGTCCGACCGGCGCCCCCGGAGCGGTCATGCGGCAAATATAGGGTCCGACCGATGGGCAGCGAGGAGCCGCCTCAGTACACCCGTTATCGGGCTCGGCGCCGGCTGCTCGGCGGCGCCTCCCGCGACGCCGTCACGGCGCCGCGCGAAAGCGTGCCCGAAAACAGGGTCGCCGACCCGCCCCCGAGCGGGCCGGACGGGCCACGGAGCAGCGGCGCACCCGACGCAGGCGAAATCCGCTCGGGCGGCGCCGGGCGCGGACGCTCGCGGCCCCGCCTTCGGGGCGGCGGCTGGCGGCGCCGGGCGACCCCGAAACGGATCGTGCTGGGATTGCTGGCCCTGATCGCCGGCTGGCTGGTGCTCTCGCTGCTGCTGTTCCTGATCAGCTCGCACTTCAACCGCACCCCGCTGGAAGCGAACGTGGCCGGCGCCCTGGACCCGGCAGGCAACCCGCTGACCTCCGCCAACAACATCCTCGTGCTCGGTTCCGACAGGCGCCAGAAGAACAGCAAGGAACCCGGGGCCGAAAAGTCCGGGCCGGGGCGCTCGGACACGATCCTGCTGATTCGCACCGGCGGCGGCCACTCCGCGCGGCTGTCGATACCCCGCGACACGATCGTGCAGCTGCCGAACGGGCAGGGCCTGCAGAAGATCAACGCCGCGCACGCGTTCGGCGGCGCGCGTGAGTCGGTGGAAGTGATCAAAAAATGGCTTGGCGTGCCGATCAACCACGTCGTCGAAGTCAACTTCGAAAACTTCCCGCAGCTGATCGACGCGATGGGCGGCGTCGACTACAGCGGCGGCTGCGTCATCTCCAAGGTCGACGGCGGCTTCGCCAACGGCGGCTACACGCTGAGGCTCCCGGCCGGCACGCACCACATCGACGGCAAGCAGGCGCTCGCCCTCGCGCGCACCCGCGAGAACCTCTGCCAGCCGAACGCGAACGACATCCAGCGCGAGGAACATCAGCAGGCGCTGTTCAACGCGATGAAATCGCGACTGCTGTCACCTTCCAGCTTCTTCCGGCTGCCGCTGATCGCATGGAACGCGCCGCCGGCGATCATCTCGGACATGAGCGGAGGGACGTTGCTGTCCCTGTTCGCCGGGATGGCCGTATCGGGCACGCCGCCGACGCACGTGCTGAAGCCGACGGGCGCCGAGACGCTGCCGGACGGCGAGGCCGGGCTCACGGTCTCGGAATCCGAGAAGCGCCGCGACGTCGAAGCCTTCATGAGGGGCTGAGGCCGGACACGGAGCGCCGGCCGACGCTCCAAGGCCGGCACGGCGCGCCGGCCGACCTTCCAAACCCGCTCAGCTCTTGGAGGTGACCGTTTTCGGCTGTTTCTTGGCCGGCTCGGTCTTCTTCGTGCTCTCCGATGAGCTCGACTTCGAATCGCCGGAGCTCGAGGAGTCGGAGGACTTCTCGGCGGCGGAGGACTTCTCGGCGGCGGAGGACTTCTCGGCGGCCGCCGCGTTCTCGCGCTGGCGGCGCTTCGTGCCGTAGTCGGTGTTGTAGAAGCCTTTGCCCTTGAAGTGGACCGCGGGGGCGTGGAGCACCCGCTCGACCGGCACGCCGCTGTCCGGATCCACCTCGAGCGGATCGTCGCTGAACGACTGCACCAGCTCGAAGGTCGTACCGTCTGGGCGCCTGTACTCGTAGATCGGCATCGGGGAGCCGATTATAGGTGCGGGTCTTGGCGTGGCCCACGCGGCGAGGCGCCGCGCGGGGGCGCGGCTCAGTCGGTGAGCAGCGCCCGGACGGCGGTGATGCCGGCTTCGATCGAGGCCGTGAAGTCGCGCTCGGGCTCGCTGAGCATGCGCAGCGCGAAGCCGTCGGCGAGCGAGAACAGGATCTCCGCGATCGCCTCCGGCTCGGCGTGGAGGTGGAGCACTCCCTCCTGCTGCGCGACCGCGAGCAGTTCGGCGACCTGCTCACGGGTGCGGCGGAGCAGCGCGGCGTACTCGACGGCGATGTCCTCGTTGCGCCGCGCGAGCGTGAACAGCTCGAAGACGAGCGTCAGGAAGTCGGGATCCTCCCGCACCGTCTCCTGCAGGTTCTGGACCATCACATCGATCAGGTCATCGGCCGTCGCCGCCGTCGCGAGCTGGGCCTGCAGGCGCTCGAGACGAACGTCTCCGTCGCGGCGCACGGCCTCGACCAGCAGCTGCTCCTTGGTGCCGAAGTAGTAGTGCAGCAGCCCGCGCGAGACGCCGGCCTCGCGGGAGACGTGGTCGAAGGTCGAACCAGTCGTCCCCCGCTTGGCGACGCTGTGGCGCATCGCGTCGATGATGCGCCGGGCCTTGTCACCCGAGAGCGGGCGCTTGGTGGCCCCGCTCTGCTGCTCAGGGCCGTCGTCGGTCTTGGCGCGCAGCGCTGCTGCGGTCGCGTCGGAGCTCAACGATGCTCCCCGTCCGGAGTCGCGCTCAGGCGTTCACGCCGGCTGGCTCTGGCGTGGCCGGCGCCGTGGTCGAGCTGTAGTCGAACTGCTCCTCGGCGCCGAACAGGAGATCGAGGACCTTCGAGCGCAGCCCCTCGTTCAGGGCGACGGCGAGAACCGCTCCGAAGCTGACGAGCAGCAGCGTGCGGCCGAGGCCGCCGCGGCGCCGCCGCCTGCGGCCGGGCTCTTCGCGCAGCTGTCCGCCGGCCTCGCGCAGAGACTCGACCGCGCTGCGCAGCTCCGCCTGCAGCTTGCGGTCCTCCATCAACGCCTTGCCGGCCGGCTTCCCGTTCGTCATGCGTCCGTAGGCGCTGCGCGCGGCGCCGTAGGCGGCGAGCAGGTTCGCGCGCAGCTCGTCGTCTTCGATCAGACGCTGCACGTACCGGTTTTCCTGTGCGGCCTTGGCCGCTTCGGACGCCTTTCCAAGTCTGTCCTTCGATGCCATCTCGCCACCGCCCTTGCCGAAAGCTTTCAGGTCCAGCGATCAATATACCCGGGCGGGGGTGCCGTGAGCACACGACCCGGACGGCCTTCCGAGATCGATCATCAAGCGTGGAGCGCCGCCTGCTCCTGCGCCGATGGGAACGACCACGCGGCCCGGGTGCGCCGCTCCTGGCGGAACACGAACCGCATCTGCTGGGGCGGCCGCAGCTGCGCCTCATGGGGACGGAACGTGGAGCACGGCTCCTCCACCTCTAGAGCGCAGAGGAGGTTGACGCGGAAATAGCAGCCCTCGCAGGTCGGCTTCGGCGCCGCGCGCCGCCCGGTGGCGGCAGGCGTGATCCTGCGGCTGCTGCGGTTCGCTCCCAATTCCTTCCCCCGGTTCGCTCGCTGTCGATGGGACGCGACGATCAAATCACAGGCTTCCGGCGCCCGCGATGGGCATTGCGCAAATGCCAGAGAAAACGCTTCTGGCCCCGCAACGAGGAGCCGTCGCGTCACTTTCCTGTGACTATCGCCGTTGCGAAGCCGCGGTTTCCGGTCGCTCCGATCATCATCTGGGCAGTGGAGATACTGCTCACCGGCGCCAGCGGATTCGTCGGCTCGGCGCTGTTGCCCGCGCTGCTGAAGGACGGACACTCGGTGCGCGCGATGACGCGGGACCCCGCACGCCTCGCCGCTGCGCCCGGGCCGGGCGGCGCGCTGCACGTCGTGCGGGGGGACGCGGTGACGGGCGAGGGCCTGGAGCGGGCGCTCCTCGGCGCAGACCTCGCCTACTACCTGATCCACTCCATGGAGCCGTCGCCCGCCGGAACGGGTTTCGTCGAGCGCGAGCGCTTGGCGGCACGCAACTTCGCCGCCGCGGCGCGCGAGTCCGGGGTGCGGAGGATCGTCTACCTGGGCGGCCTCGTGCCCCGCTGGGAGCCGGCCCGCGGGCGCCGTGCCGGCGAGCGACGTTCGAAGCACCTCGCGAGCCGCGAGGCGGTCGAGGGCGAGCTGCTCGCGGCGGTGCCCGACTCGCTCGCCCTTCGCGCCTCGATCGTGATCGGGGCGCGGTCGCGCTCGTTCCGCCTGCTCGTGAGGCTGGTCGAGCGGATGCCGGTGCTGACGCTGCCCGCCTGGCAGCGGTATCGCACCCAGCCGATCGACGAGCGGGACATCGTCGCGATGCTCGTGAGCGCGGCGACGAGCCCGATCGGCGGTGAGGTCCTCGAGGTCGGGGGCCCTGACGTGCTGAGCTACGGGGAGATGCTGGAACGGATCGCGGAGGCGATGCTGGTGGGCCGCCCGGCGCTGCGGCTGCGCGTCACGATGACCGGCCTCGCCGGCCGGCTGGCGGCCGCCATCGCCGCCGAGCGGCCCGAGCTCGTGCTGCCGCTGATGGAGGGTCTGCAGGGCGACCTGCTCGCGCGCGATGACCACGCCGCCGAGCGGCTCGGGGTGAGCCTGCACAGCTTCGACTCTGCCGTCGAACACGCGCTGGCAGAATGGGAGCGCGCCGAGCCACTCGCCGCCCGCTGATGAGCCTGGTCACCGCCTCGATCGAGATCGCCGCTCCCCCCGAGCGGGTGTGGGAGACGGTGATGGACCCCCGGTGCCTGGAGCATTGGGTGACAATTCACCGTCGCCTGCTGCGTGCAGACACCGGCCCGCCCAGGGTCGGCTTCGAGATGGATCAGGCGATCCACATCCGCGGTGTGACCCTCGACGTGCACTGGGAACTCGTCGAGTGCAAGCCACCGCGCCGTGCCGTCTGGGAGGGGCGCGGGCCGGCGCGCTCGCGCGCTCATACCGAATACCTGCTGACGCCGGAGGATGGCCGGACCCGCTTCGACTACCAGAACGAGTTCAAGGCTCCGCTCGGTGCCGTCGGCGCGTTGGTCAGCCGTGCCCTCGTCGGCGGAATCCCGCTCCGCGAGGCGAACCGTACGCTGGATGCGCTGAAGGAGAAGATCGAGCGGGGCGGCTGAGGCTGGTGTAGTGTGGAGGCACACGGGATGTGAAACCCACACATCCAAACCGGTGAACAGGAAACTGACTGTGACTGACTTCCTCGATGAGAAGCGCAAGGAGATCACCGACAGGCTCAAAGAGCTGAAGCCGCTGGTGGACGAGTACCACCGCCTCGAGGCTGCGGCCGGCGCGCTCGCCGGTGTCGGCGGCTCGGCCGTCAGCTCGGCGCGCTCCGCGCTCAGCAAACGCGGTCCCGGGCGCCCGCGCGGCGCCGCTTCCAAAGCTGCGACCAAAACGACCCGCAAAGCCAGGGGTACGACGAAACGGCGTGCCGGCAGGCGCAAAGGAAGCGGCACCCGCGCCGCTGAGGCGCTGTCGCTCGTGCAGGGCCAGCCGGGGATCACGATCCCCGAGCTCGCGGCCAAGATGGGAATCAAGCAGAACTACCTTTACCGGGTCCTGCCCGGCCTCGAGCAGGAAAAAAAGGTCACCAAGAAAGGCCGCGGCTGGTTCCCCAAAGCGTAGTTCCGAGTAACACTTGGAGGGCCGCGCCGGCCCTCCAAGTTCCGATATTCAGTCGTTAACGACGAGGGGCGCGGTTTCTGACACCGCGCCCCTCGGTCGTTGCAGAGTCAACGGCGGCTCAGATCATCCCCTGATCGGCGACCGTGGAGCGCTCGCCGACGAGCTCGTTGACCGAGGCGTCGATCTTGCCACGTGAGAAATCGTCCAGCTCGAGTCCCTCGACGATCTTCCACTCTCCTCCCTCGCAGGTGCACGGGAAACCGCTGATGAGCCCCTCGGGGACGTCGTAGGAGCCGTCGGAGACGACGCCCATCGAGACCCATTCCGAGCCTGTGCCTTTGACCCAGTCGTTGACGTGGTCGATGGCGGCGCTCGCCGCCGAGGCAGCCGAGGAGGCGCCGCGGGCCTCGATGATCGCCGCGCCGCGTTTGCCGACGCCGGGCAGGAACTCGTCTTCGATCCATTCCTGGTCGTCGACCGCAACCGCCGCGATGTGGCCACCCACCTTCGCGTGGAACAGGTCCGGGTACATGGTGGGCGAGTGGTTCCCCCAAACCCCCATCTGGGTGACGTCGGTGACGGGCTTCTGGAGCTTGTTCGCGAGCTGGGCGACCGCGCGGTTGTGGTCCAGGCGCATCATCGAGGTGAAGCGCTCGCGCGGGATGTCGGGCGCGTTGTTCATCGCGATCAGGCAGTTCGTGTTCGCCGGGTTGCCGACGACGAGCACCTTCACGTCGTCTGCCGCCTTGTCGTTCAGCGCCTTGCCCTGCCCGGTGAAGATCTTGCCGTTCTCGGCCAGCAGCTCGGCGCGCTCCATGCCTTTCGTGCGCGGGCGCGAACCGACCAGCAGCGCGACGTTCACACCGTCGAAGCCTTCCTCCGGGTTGTCGTGCAGGTCGAGGCCCGCGAGCAGCGGAAAGGCGCAGTCCACGAGCTCCATCGCGACACCTTCGAGCGCTCCCATCGCAGGAGGGATCTCCAGCAGGCGCAGGTCGACGGGCTGGTCGGGGCCGAGCAGCTGTCCGCTGGCAATGCGGAACACGAGGCTGTAGCCGATCTGGCCGGCTGCGCCGGTAACGGTCACGCGTACGGGGTTGCTCACAGGCTCATCTCCTGGGGGGTGTTTGCAGTGTCTGATCAAGCGGGGACGACCTCGCGCAGCCGCTCGTCGATCGAGCCGAGGAACTCCTCGGTCGTCTGCCAGGGCTGATCCGGTCCGACGAGCAGCGCGAGGTCCTTTGTCATCTTCCCAGCTTCGACCGTCTCGATGCAGACGCGCTCGAGCGTCTGGGCGAACTCCGTGACCTCCGGCGTCTCGTCCATGCGCCCGCGCGCGGCCAGGCCGCGCGTCCACGCGAAGATCGAGGCGATCGGGTTCGTGGAGGTCGGCTTGCCTTGCTGGTGAAGGCGGTAATGGCGGGTCACGGTGCCGTGGGCGGCCTCGGCCTCGACGGTCTTGCCGTCAGCGGTCGCGAGGACGCTTGTCATCAGACCCAGCGAGCCGAACCCCTGCGCCACGGTGTCCGACTGCACATCGCCGTCGTAGTTCTTGCAGGCCCAGACGTAGCCGCCTTCCCACTTCAACGCCGCGGCGACCATGTCGTCGATAAGGCGGTGTTCGTAGGTGATGCCCGCAGCCTCGAAGTCGGTCTTGAACTCCTCCTCGTAGATCTCGGCGAAGATGTCCTTGAAGCGGCCGTCGTAGCTTTTCAGGATCGTGTTCTTCGTCGACATGTAGACGGGGTAGCCGCGGTCGAGCCCGTAGCGCAGCGAGGCGCGCGCGAAGTCGCGGATCGAAGCGTCGAGGTTGTACATCGACAGCGCGACGCCGGCGCCCGGGAAGTCGTACACCTCGAGCTCGATCGGCCGATCGCCGTTCGACGGTGTGAAGGTCATCGTGAGCTTGCCCTCGCCGGGCACGACGAGGTCGGTCGCGCGGTACTGGTCCCCGAACGCGTGGCGGCCGATCACGATCGGCTTGGTCCAGGTCGGGACCAGCCGCGGGATGTTCGAGATCACGATCGGCTCGCGGAAGATCACACCGCCGAGGATGTTCCTGATGGTGCCGTTGGGCGAGCGGTACATGCGTTTGAGGCCGAACTCCTCGACGCGCGCCTCGTCGGGCGTGATCGTCGCGCACTTCACTCCCACACCGTGCCGCTTGATGGCTTCGGCCGCTTCGACCGTGATCGCATCGTCGGTCGCGTCGCGGCTCTCGATGCCGAGGTCGTAGTACTCCAGCTCGACGTCGAGATAGGGCAGGATCAGCTGCTGCTTGATGAACTCCCAGATGATCCTCGTCATCTCGTCGCCGTCGAGCTCGACGACAGGGTTCTTCACCTTGATCTTCGCCATGTTCGGGTCCTTCTTTGTTTTGATTTGGGGGATTGGCGCGCGGCCGCCGTTCTGCTTGTGCTCTGTCCTGGCCGGCCGCGGCTCGGGCACGCCGGGGAGGGGCTCCGAAGCCGGGCGGCGCCGATGCTATCGACCGTGGGTTCGCGTTCTCGTCCGGGGCGTCGGCGGATGTCCCGTCGCGAGCGTCGAAATTCGGACAGCCGTCCAATGCCCGCAGGCACTCGCCCGGCGAGGATTCCTCTCATGATGCAACGTGATGTCGAACGCAGGATCGAGCGCCGGATCAGGCTCTGGATCGTCCAACAGGAGCGCGAGCAGCGCCGGGCGACGCTGCTCAAACGCGCGGCGGCGACGCGGCCGGTCCCGCGCAGGCCGCGCCAGCGCTGACGCGCCGGCTATTCGTTCCAGCTCGGCTGCGCCGCGTGGGCGACCAGCAGCGTGGGCGCGCCGCCCGAGAAGGGCACGGTGACGACGTCGTCCCCCTGGGCGGGCCCCTCGAGCCCGCCTTCGAAGACGAGCAGCCGCGAGCCGTCGCGCGAGATCGCCGCGCCGACGACCGGCAGGCGTTTCACCCTCACGGCCCGCGCCTTGCCCGTGGGGATCTGCACGGTCCAGGCTTCGCTCGTGTCCTGGCCCACGAACTCGGCCAGCAGCCGCCGTCCGTCGGCGGAGAAGCCGAGCGGCATCAGGCCCGACACGAGCGAGCGCACGCGAATCGACGTCAGCCGGCGGGCGGCGCCGGCGCTCGAGCCGCGCAGCCAGATCTCATAGACCGGCGCGTCGTTGCGGCGCAGGCGCTCGCGGTCGTAGGCGATGAACCGTGGGCCCCAGACGGGGTTGAGGCTGCGCCCGTCGGAGGTGATCCGCCTGAGCGAGCCACCCCCCGCCCCGGCTGTGTAGAGGTTCACGCGCGCTTGGAGGTTCTGTCCCATGGCCCGGCCGAACACGATGCGGTCGCTCCCGTCGGGCGCGAAGCTCGCGCCGTAGACGATCCCGCTAGCGATCGTCCGCAGGATTCCCGTGGTGGTGTCGAGGATGCCGAGGCCGGATTTCTTGACGAACCCCTTCACCGCGGTCGAGGTCAGCAGCACCGCCAGGTAGCGGGAGTCCGGCGACCACGCGAGCGGCGTCGCGCTCTGCGCGGTCAGCGAGCCGAAGGTCGAGGGGCGCCCGCCCGATGAGGGGTAGAGGGCGAGCGAGGGGCCTTTTCCCGTGCCCGCCCCGAACAGGCCGGCCGCGACCGTCGCGCCGTCGGGCGCAAGCAGCGGCTCGTCGCCGGGGCCGAGCGGCCTCGATTCGCCACCGTTGGCGAGCGCGGTCCAGACGCGCGATTCGGGCTGGGCTTCGCTGGAGGTGACGTAGGCGATGCGTCCCGGAGCGGGCGACGGCTCGAGCCCGGTCGCGGCCGTGCGGGCCGGAGCGGGCCGGGCGAGCGCCGCGCCCGGCGCCACGGCGGCGAGCGCCGCCAGCGCGAGCAACATCGCGGCTGCGTGAACGGCACGTCTGCCCCCCGGCACCTGCATCGATTCGAGCATACCCCGGCGAAGCCGCGGAGCCGCCATCTGCGACACTTCGCCCCATGGCCACCGTGTCGCAGGCCAGCGGAGAGAGCGCCGCCCCGTTCAAGACCCACGAGGTCTTCAACCAGGTGCCGCCGCTCGAAGGGCTCGACGTCTTCTCGAGCAACCGGCCGCTGGTCGAGGCGACCCAGCGCGAGGGCGCCGGCTGGGTGCTCGAGCGCGCAGCGGAGCTGGGCCGCTTCGTCGGGGGCGCCCCGCAGCAGGAATGGGGGCGCCTGGCCAACGAGAACACGCCCGTGCTGCGGACCTTCGATCGTTACGGGAACCGCATCGACGAGGTCGAGTTCCATCCGGCCTGGCACAAACTGATGCAGATGGGGGTCGAGAACGAGCTGCACTCGCTGCCGTGGACGAGCAGCGAGCCCTTCCCCCACACAGCGCGCGCGGCGCTCTACATGACCGCGATGCAGGCCGAGGCCGGCTACGCCTGCCCGATCACGATGACCTTCGCCGTCGTGCCCGCCCTGCGCGCCCAGCCGGAGCTGGCCGCGGAGTGGGAGCACCTGCTGATGTCGAGGAGCTATGACCCTGAGCTGATCCAGGCGGGTGAGAAGGGCAGTGCGATCTCGGGGATGGCGATGACCGAGAAGCAGGGCGGCTCGGACGTCCGCGCCAACACGACGGTCGCGCGGCCGCTGAACGGCGGCGGCGCGGGGGCCGAGTACGAGCTCGTGGGGCACAAGTGGTTCTGCTCGGCGCCGATGTCGGACATGTTCCTCGTGCTCGCGCAGACCGACGAGGGCGTCTCCTGCTTCTTGATGCCGCGGATACTGCCCGACGGCACGCGCAACGAGTTCCACATCCAGCGCCTGAAGGACAAGCTCGGCAACCGCTCGAACGCCTCCTCGGAGGTGGAGTTCCATGGCGCCTGGTCGCGGATGGTGGGCGAGCCCGGGCGCGGCGTGCCGACGATCATCGAGATGGTCGGGCACACCCGCCTGGATTGCGTGATCGGCTCGGCGGCAGGCATGCGCAGCGGGGTGGTCAGCGCCACCTGGCACACCGCGCACCGCAGCGCTTTCGGGAAGGTGCTGGCAGACCAGCCGCTGATGCGCAACGTGCTCGCAGACCTCTGCGTCGAGTCCGAGGCGACGACGGCGCTGGCGATGCGGCTCGCGCGCGCCTACGACGAAGCCCGCGACGATGCTGACGCCGGCGAGGACGAGGCCGATGCGCAGCTGTTCAAGCGTCTCGCGACGGCGGTCGGAAAGTTCTGGACCTGCAAGCGCGCGCCGAACCACGCGTTCGAGTCGCTCGAGTGCCTGGGCGGCGCGGGCTACGTGGAGGAGTCGGGGATGCCCCGGCTCTACCGCGAGGCGCCGCTGGCCTCGATCTGGGAGGGCTCGGGGAACGTGATGAGCCTCGACGTGCTGCGCGCGCTCACGCGCTCGCCGCGCTCGCTCGAGATCTACCTCGCCGAGGTCGAGCTCACCGCCGGCGCCGACGCGCGCCTCGACGCGCGGGTGGCCGACCTGAAGGGCCAGTTCTCGGACCCGGGCACGCTCGAGACGCGCGCTCGCCGCGTGGTCGAATCGATGGCACTGTGCCTGCAGGGCTCGCTGCTCGTCCGCCACGGCGACGCCGCGGTCGCGGATGCCTTCTGCGCCTCGCGCCTCGGCGGCGACGGCGGGCTCGAGTACGGCACGCTGCCCGCGGGCTGCGACTTCGAGGCGATCATCGCGCGCTCGCGACCCGAGCTCTGAGGCGCCCACAGCAAGCCGCGCAGGACCGCGCAGGACGGGTGCAGACGCCCGGGGCGCCTACCATCTAGCCATGCCTCCGCGTCGGCGTACGAGCTTTCAGCTCGCGCGGGTCTTCGGGATCAGGGTCGGCGTCAGCGGCAGCTGGTTCGTCGTCCTCTTCGTCCTGATCTACTGGCTCGGGCACGAATACTTCCCTCGGATCATCCAGGGCTCCCAGACGACCGACTACCTGGTCGCCGTGGCGGCCGCCTTCGGCTACTTCCTGTCGCTGATCCTCCACGAGCTCGGGCATGCGCTGGTGGCACGGCGGATCGGCATCGGCATCGCCGGCATCGACCTCTGGTTCTTCGGCGGCCTCTCCCAGATGCGGCGAGAGCCCGCGACTCCCGGGGAGGAGTTCAAGGTCGCGGCGGCCGGGCCCGCGGTCACCTTCGCGCTGCTCGTCATCTGCGCGGGGGCGGGTGTGGCCCTCTCCTCGGGGCACCCCTTCGTCGACTCGATCACCAAGGAAGGCTTCGTCACCTCGCCGGGGATCGCGCTGCTCGGCTGGCTCGCCTTCGTCAACGCGGCGCTGTTCGTCTTCAACATCATCCCGGCCTTCCCGCTGGATGGCGGGCGGATCGCGCGCGCGGTGATCTGGCGCGTCACGGGAGACCGCAACCGGGCCACGTCGGGCACCGGAAGAGCGGGTCAGGCGCTGGCGCTGGCACTCGGCGTCCTCGGCATCGTCAGCTACGCGCAGTCGAGCTCGTTCTTCGACGTCTTCACGATCGTGCTCGCCTTCTTCCTCTACCAGGCGGCGGGCGCGGCGGTCCTGCAGGGCGCCGTGGGACGCCGGATCCAGAACATCAAGGTCGCCGACATCATGGATCGCGAGCCGGTGACGATCCCGGCGGATGTGACCCTGCTCGACGCTCAGGAGCAGTGGTTCATGCGCTACCACTGGCCCTGGTTCGCCGTGGTCGACCCGGCGCGGCACTTCCTCGGAGTCGTGCGCCAGCAGCGCGTGGAAGCCGAGATCGAGGCCGGGAGGCCCGCGCTCCAGGTCGTCGAGACGCTCGAGGCGGATCTGCCCGTGCGGATCGGCGAAGAGGCGCCGCTGGAGTCGGTCCTGAGCTCCGAAGGGCTCGGCCGGCTCGGCGCGATGGTCGCCGTCGACGCCGACGGCGTGCTCCAGGGAGTGGTCACGCTCGCCCAGGTGCGGCGGGCCCTGGCGCCGGCCGGCTGAGAAACGGCGTTCCCGGGCGGGCGCGAACGCCCGTTCTCCCGGAGCCGTTATAGAGTCCCCGCCGCAGCCGCCCCACCCGAACCCCCCGAAGGAGCCATGCCAGCACACGACGTCCTGATCATCGGCGCCGGCCTCGCCGGCCAGCGCGCCGCCCTCGCGGCCGCGCAGGAGGGCGCCAGCGTGGCGATCATGAGCAAGGTTCACCCCGTCCGCTCGCACTCGGTCGCGGCAGCCGGCGGGATCAACGCGGCGATCAGCGTCGACGACGACTGGCGCTCGCACGCGTACGACACCGTCAAGGGCTCGGACTTCCTGGGCGACCAGGACGCGATCGAAGTGATGTGCTCGGAGGCGCCCGCGGAGGTGATCCACCTCGAGCACATCGGCGTCACCTTCCACCGCAACGAGAAGGGCGAGATGGACCTCCGCGCGTTCGGCGGAGCCTCGATGAAGCGCACCGCCTACGTCGCCGACATCACCGGCCAGGCCCTGCTGCACGTCCTCTACGAGCAGCTCATGAAGCACCACGAGACCGTCGAGCGCTATGAGGAGTGGTTCACCACGTCGCTGCTGCTGAACGAGGCCGGGGTCTGCTGCGGCGTGATCGCCCGCGACGTGCGCAGCGGGCGCCTGGAGGCGTTCCACGCCAAGAACGTGATCCTCGCCTGCGGCGGCGCCGGGCAGGCCTACAAGCCGACCACGAACGGCCTGATCGTCACCGGCGACGGGATCGCGCTGGCCTACCGCGTGGGCGCGCCGCTGATGGACATGGAGATGGTCCAGTACCACCCGACCTGCCTCGTCGAGACCGGCATCCTGATCACCGAGGGCGCCCGCGGCGAGGGCGCCCACCTGCTGAACAGCAACGGTGAACGCTTCATGGAGAAATCGGCTCCCAACAAGATGGAGCTCGCCTCGCGCGACGTCGTCTCGCGCGCCGAGCAGGTCGAGATCAACGAGGGCCGGGGCGTCGGGCCGGGCGGCGAGGGCATCTTCCTCGACGTGACCGTGGTCCCCCGCAAGCGCACGCTCGAGGCGCTGCGCGAGATCGTCAACCTCGGGCGCGACTTCGCGGGCGTGGACATCACGCGCGAACCGATCATGATCCGCCCGGGCCAGCACTACATCATGGGCGGCGTCAAGACCGACATCGACGGCCGCACGCCGATCGAGGGCCTCTACGCTGCGGGCGAGGTTGCCTGTGTGTCGGTGCACGGCGGCAACCGCCTGGGCGCCAACTCGCTCCTTGACACCCTGATCTTCGGGCGCCGCTCGGGCGAACACGCCGCCGCGCGCGCCGCCGCGATGGGCCAGCCGAAGCTCGACGCGGGCCCCCAGCTCCGACGCGACGAAGAGGAGCTCCAGGCGATCATCTCGCGCCCGCGCGAGGGCCGCCGCGTCTCGGAGATCAAGAACGAGCTCGGCGAGACGATGAACAAATACGCCGCCGTGTTCCGCGACGAGGAGGGTCTGCAGGGCGCGCTCGAGACGGTGCGCCGCCTCAAAGAGGAGGCCCAGGGCGCGTGGATCGACGACCGCGGCACGGTCTTCAACCAGGACGTGCTCGGGGCGCTCGAGCTGGGGTACATGATCGACTGCGCCGAGGCCACCGTGCTGGGCGCGATCGAGCGCAAGGAGTCACGCGGAGCGCAGTTCCGCACCGACTACCCCGAGCGCAACGACGAGGAGTGGCTGAAGCACATCGACATCACGCTGGTCGACGGCGAGCCGAAGATCAGCTACTCGCCGGTGACGATCACCCAATGGGAGCCCGAGGAGCGGAAATACTGATGCCCGAAGCCCACGACCGCCCGCCGCAGCAGTTCAAGCTCAGGCTCCGCCGTTATGACCCGGAGTCGGGCCAGGCGCCCTACTGGGACGAGCACACGGTCGAGCTCGAGCCGCACCGCTCGGTGCTCGAGGCCGTGCTGCAGGCACGCGACCGCTTCGACGGCTCGATCGGCATCCGCTGCTCCTGCCGCCAGGCGATCTGCGGCTCCTGCGGCGTGCGCGTCAACGGCGAACCGGCCCTGGCCTGCCACACCCATCTGGATGCCGCGCTCAGCAGCTCGCCCGAAGGCGTGATCGAGATCGAGCCGATGGGCAACATGCCCGTGATCAAGGACCTGATCGTCGACATGGACGATGTCCACTGGAAGAAGATCCAACGCGTGACGCCATGGCTGCTCGCCAAGCAGCCGGTGCCCGAGCGCGAGTACATCGTCGAGAAAGAGGCGATGGTCGACGTCACGCAGACGATGGCCTGCATCCAATGCGGCGCCTGCGTCTCGGACTGCCTTGCGATGGAGGTCGACCCGGGCTTCATCGGCCCGGCCGCGCTCGCCAAGGCGTACCGCTTCGTCGGCGACCCGCGCGACGCCGAGCAGCACGAGCGTCTCGAGGACCTGGCGCAGGACCCGCAGGGGATCTTCGACTGCACCCACTGCTTCAAGTGCGTCGAGGCGTGCCCGAAGGACGTCAACCCGATGGGCCAGATCATGCGGCTGAGGCGCATCGCCACCTCCGACCAGCACATCGTCGACCAGAACAACGGCGAGCGCCACGAGGCGGCCTTCACAGGCCTGATCAAGGACAACGGCCTGCTCTGGGAGGCCGAGCTGCTGCCGCGCTCCTACGGCGGCAACTCGTTCTTCGGAAAATTCCACCCCGCTGCCGGCAAAGAGCTCGTGAGCTCGCTGCCGGCGATCCTGAAGGCGCTCCTGCGCGGCAAGGTGACGCCGGCGGGCGCGCTGAAACCGCACAAGATCCCGCGCGAGGACCTCAAGCGCGTGCAGGCGATCTACGACCGCGTCGAGAGCCGCGATCAGCGCTACGAGCTGAACCTCTACATCGCAGGCGAGGACGAAGCCGCGGCCGACGAGCTCGTGACCGCAGGGGTCGCGACCGGCGCGGCGGAGTCTGCCCCGGCAGGCGAGGCGGCGTCGGAGAGCTCGCCGGCGCCCGAGGGCACGGGCCAGGCGCCCGAGGTCGAGGCGGCCGGCGAAGAGGCCGAGCCCGGCGAGGACACCGAGACAGGAAACGAGGGTTGATGAAGGTCGCCTACTGGCCCGGCTGTGTCAGCCGCGGCTTCACCCCGGAGCTGCATGGATCGATGGCGAAGGTCGCGCCGCTGCTCGACATCGAGCTGGTGCAGCTCGACCGCGCGAGCTGCTGCGGCGCGGGCGTGATCGCCGAGCACAACCAGGAGCTTGCCGACACCCTGAACGCGCGCACCTTCGCGCTCGCCCAGCAGGTCCAGGGGGCCGAGCTGATGATGAACATCTGCTCCACCTGCCAGGGCGCACAGAGCGAGTGCCAGGAGCGCCTCGACGCGAACGCGGAGTACCGCGAGCACGTCAACTCGACGCTCGCCCCCGAGGGGCTCAGCTACGAGAAGGGCCTCACCAACAAGAACTTCCTGTGGCTGCTCGTCGAGGAGATCGGCCTCGAGGAGATGGCGGCGAAAGTGAAGCGCCCGCTGACCAACCTGCGCGTCGGCCCCTTCTACGGCTGCTACATCGTGCGCCCCCGCAACCGCCTCGGGATCGACGCCGAGCACCCGCGCGACAACTACCTGCACGAGCTGATCGCCGCGCTGGGCGGCACGGTGATCGACTACGCCGGCATGCGCAAGTGCTGCGGCTTCCCGATCATCACCATGAACAAGGACGCCTCGCTGAAACAGGCGGGGCGCCACTTGGGCGACGCCGTGGATGCCGATGCTGACTGCCTCGTCACACCCTGCCCGCTGTGCCACCTCAACCTCGACCTGCAGCAGCCCCTGGCCGAGCGCACCGTCGGGCGCGAGCTGAACATGCCGGTCCTGCACCTGCCGCAGCTCGTGGGGCTGGCCCTCGGGCTCGACCCGAAGGAGCTGGGCCTGAACCGCCACGTCGTGCGCCCGACCTCGGTGATCGACTGGTCGACCAGCGTGGTCTCCTCCGCCGCAGTCTGAGCTCCTCGCCATGCCCGCGGCGGCGCGGGCCACCTCTTCTTCATCGAGCAGCCGGCGCAGACCTTGCGCCTGCCTCGGCTAGATCCTCCCCCTCGCGAGGTCGAGCAACCGGCCCAGCACCCGCTCGCCGTCCCTGCGCAGGCCGTCGTGGTCGTACTCGCTCGTCAGCCACACCCGCAGCCCCGGGACGGCGGCAGCCGTGCGCTCGGAGAAGGCGCGCTCGACGTACGGATCCTCCGCGTAGACCGCCGCGGCGCCCGGAACCTCGTTGCGCGCCAGCGCCGCCGCGTCGTAGAGACGCGGCCAGTCGTGCGCGGCGAGCAGCCCGGCGGCCTCCCGCAAGGGCGCGAGTGACGGCGCATCGAACATCCACGGGAAGATGTGCTCGCCGGTCAGGTACTCCTGCGGCCAGTCGTCCTGCTCGCCCAGAACGCGCTCGGCCGACCAGGCGCTCGCGCCGCCGTCGGCCCAGCACGCCTCGTGCAGCACCGCGTAGATCGGGTTGCGCGCGAAGCTCGTCATCTGCTCGGCGTCGTGCAGGAACGCGGGCGAGTCGTGAGGCAGCTCCAGCAGGTAGTGCAGGCGCTCGAAGCCGTCGCTCAGGCCGAACCCGTGGCCGAACTGGCGCACCCGCCCAGGGGTGAGCGGATCGCCGCCGGGCAGCGCGATCGGCTCGCGCGCGGTGCGCTCGAGCAGGGCGAGCACCCGCTCGCGGTCCTCCGGATAGCGCCGGTAGTAGCGCGCGTTCCGGTCCCGCTGGCGGGCGAACGTGGCCCCGTAGACCGCATCCGCCGGCACGCCGATCGGCGGCACGCCGCCGGTGAACAGCACCTCGCGCAGCGACCCGGGCGCGGCCGAGAGATAGCGCATCGCGCAGAAGCCGCCGAAGCTCTGGCCGAGCACGCTCCAGCGCTCGACGCCCAGCTCGGCGCGGATCGCCTCGGCGTCGGCGACGATCGCGTCGGCGCGGAAGTGGCGGAGGTAGGCGGCCTGCTCCTCGGGCCCGCCCGGGAGCGAGGTCCCGACCGGCGTCGATCGGCCGGTCCCGCGCTGGTCCAGCATCAGCACCCGGAAGTCGGTGAGCGCGCGCTCGAGCCACGGCGGCGATTCGCCCGTCCGGACCGGCCGCGGGGCCTCGAAGCCGGGGCCGCCCTCGAAGAACACGAGCAGCGGCCGCTCGCGTCCGCCCGGGTCGGCCAGCTCGCGCGAGAAGACCGTGATATGCGGGCCGCTCCGATCGGCGTGGTCGAGCGGAACCGAGTGCTCGCGCTCGGTCACGACGAGGTTCGGGATCTCGTGTACGACGCTCACAAAGCGAGAGACTAGTCCCGCCGCATGGCCGCCTTCTAGGCTTAGCCCGTGCGGATCCTGACCGTCGTGGGCAACCGGCCTCAGTTCATCAAGGCCGCGGCGGTGTCCGGGCCCCTGCGCGAGCACCACGAGGAGGTGCTTGTGCACACCGGCCAGCACCACGACGACACGCTCTCCCGGGTGTTCTTCGCCGAGCTGGGACTCGCGCGCCCGGACCGGGAACTGGGCATCTCCGGGGGCACCAACGGCTCCCAGACCGCGCGCATGCTGGCGGCGCTCGAGCCGCTGCTCGCCGACGCCGAGCCCGACGCCGTGCTCGTGTACGGCGACACGAACTCCACGCTCGCCGGGGCGCTCGCGGCCGCGCAGGCCCGCTTCCCTGTGATCCACGTCGAGGCCGGCATGCGCTCGTTCGACAGGGCGATGCCGGAGGAGCTCAACCGCGTCCTCACCGACCACATCGCCGAGCTGCTGCTCTGCTCCTCGGACACCGCGGCAGCGAACCTCCGCGAGGAGTCCGCCCGCGGCGAGGCCGTGGTCGTCGGCGATGTGATGGTGGACGTCGCGATGCGCCTTCAGCCCGCCGCCCGCGCCGAAGCCGCGGTCCCGCGCGAGCACGGAGTGGAGCCCGGCGGCTACCTGCTGGCGACCGCCCACCGGGCCGGCAACGTCGACGACCCCGTGCGGCTGGCGGCGCTGGTCGAGCTGCTCGGCGCCCTGCCGGCCCCGGTGCTGCTGGCGCTGCATCCGCGCACTGCCGCGCGGCTCGACGAGTTCGGCCTGCGCGGTGAGCTGCGCGAGATCCCGGGGCTCGTGCTGAGCGAACCGCTCGGCTATCTCGAGTTCAGCGCGCTGCTCTGCCAGTCGCGCGCCGTGGTCACCGACTCCGGGGGCGTCCAGAAGGAGGCGTACCTTGCCGGCGTGCCCTGCGTGACGCTGAGAGCCACGACGGAGTGGGTCGAGACCGTCCAGAACGGCTGGAACACCCTGGTCGACCTCGACTCGGCGGCCGCCTTGGCGGCGCTCGATCGCAGGCCCCCGCCGGAGCGCCCGGCTCTATACGGCGACGGACGCGCAGCCGAGCGCTGCGTGGCCGCGATCGACGCGTTCGCCTCCAGGCTCGCGGGAGCCCCGGCATGAGCGGCGCGGACAGAACCGTGCGCGTCGGCGTCGCGGGCCTCGGCTACTGGGGGCCCAATCTCGCGCGCAACTTCGCCGCGATCCCCGGCTGCGAGCTCCTCTGGCTGTGCGATGCCGACGCGGCGAAGCGGGACAAGCTCGCCCCGGCGTACCCAGGCGCCCGCACCACCGGCGAGCTGTCTGACCTCCTGGGCGACGAAACGCTCGATGCGATCGTGCTGGCGACCCCCGTTCCTACGCACGCGGACCTGGCCGTCGCCGTGCTCCAGGCGGGCAAGCACTGCTTCGTCGAGAAGCCGTTGGCGACCAGCGCCGCCGACGCCGAACGCGCCGTGCAGGCGGGCGAGCGCGCCGGACGCCTGCTCATGGTCGGTCACCTGCTCGAGTACCACCCCGCCGTGACGCGGCTGAAGGAGATGATCGACGCGCAGGAGCTCGGCCCCCTCTTCTACATCTATGGCAACCGTCTGAATCTGGGGCAGCTGCGCGCCGACGAGAACGCGCTGTGGAGCCTCGGGGCCCACGACGTCTCGGTGGCGCTGCACCTGATCGGAGAGGAGCCGGTCGAATGCGTGGCCCAGGGGGCGGCGTACGTGCGTGAGCAGGTTCAGGACGTCGCCTTCTGCTTCTTGCGCTTCCCCTCCGGGGTCGTGGCGCACCTGCACCTCTCCTGGCTCGACCCCCACAAGGAGCGCCGCATGACGGTCGTGGGCGCCAAGCGGATGGCGACATTCGACGACATGCTGATCGAGGGCAAGCTGGCCCTCTACGACAAGGGCTTCGACCAGGACACGAGCTCGTGGGGCGAGTACATCGCCCGCTCCGGGGACATCTACTCCCCGCAGATCTCAAACCGCGAGCCGCTGCGGCTCGAGTGCGAGCACTTCATCGAGTGTGTGCGCACGGGCGCGACGCCGCGGTCGGACGGCGTCAGCGGGCTGCGCGTCGTGCGGGTGCTCGAGTCGCTCCAGCGCTCACTCGACGAGGCCTGAGCCTCGCTCAGGCGACGCGGGCGTGGGAGCCGCGGCGCTCGGTGCTGGTGCGCAGCTCCGTGGCCTCGCTGAGCAGGCGCGGGCGCCGGCGGTCCGAGCGCAGCACTGGCCCCCATTTGCGGCCGACGACGCGGAGCACGTAGGCATCGCGGGGTTGGCTGTAGCGCAGGACCGGCCTTCCGATGGCGATCAAGCGGGGTGCTACGTAGCGGCGTGGCCTCTTGACGGTGCGCATATCCCTTTCGTCCTTGAAAGTCGCGAGATGCGAGAAGCGATGCGTAGGGATTGTGACAGATGACCGCGGAGGAGCGCGTTCGTCGCGGCGGCGCAGCGCAGGGGCGCTAGGAAGCGGGGCGGAACGGCTCCTCGACGGCGATCGTGTCCTCGCCCTCGAGCCCGAACGCGCTGTGCAGCGCGCGCACCGCCTCCTCGACGCGGTCACGGTCGATCACGCAGGAGATCTTGATCGGCGAGGTGGAGATCATCTCGATGTTGATCCCGTCGCGGGCGAGCACGTCGAACACCTTCGCCGCCACGCCCGGGTGCGAGCGCATCCCCGCTCCCACGATCGAGACCTTGCCGGTGTCCTCGTGCGCGGTCATCTCCACGAACGCCTCGCCCGCGAGCGGCGCGAGCGCGAAGCCGGCGGTGGGCAGGTCGTCGCGGGGCACCGTGAAGGAGATCTCGGCCTTCCCGCCCGCGGACACGGGCTCGTTCTGGACGATCATGTCCACGTTGACGTTCGCCCCGGCCAGCGCCTCGAAGATGCGCGCCGCCGCGCCGGGCGTGTCGGGCACCCCGGTGAGGCTGATGCGGGCCTCCGCGATCGAGTGGGTGACGGCTGTGATGAGTGGCTGCTCCACGGTTTCCTCCTCGGCGACGACAAAGGTACCGGGCTCGGAGTCGAACGAGGAGCGGCAGTGGATGCGCACGCCGTGGTTGCGCGCGTACTCGACGGAGCGCAGCTGCAGGACGCCGGCGCCAGAGGCCGCCATCTCCAGCATCTCCTCGAAGGAGACCGTGTTCAGCTTGCGCGCGTTCGGCACGATCCGCGGGTCGGCTGAGTAGACGCCCGAGACATCCGTGTAGATCTCGCAGACCGCGGCGCCAAGAGCCGCCGCCACCGCCACCGCGCTCGTGTCGGAGCCACCGCGGCCGAGCGTGGTCACGTTCTTGGCGGTCTGCGAAACGCCCTGGAAGCCGGCCACCAGCACGATCTGGTCCTCTGCGAGCGCCGCTTTGATGCGATCCGCCCGCACATCGAGGATCAGCGCCTTCGTGTGGGACTCGTCGGTGACGATCCCCGCCTGCGAGCCCGTCAGGGAGATCGCGCGGTGCCCGAGGTCGTTGATCGCCATCGCGCACAGCGCGCAGGAGATACGCTCGCCGGAGCTGAGGAGCATGTCCATCTCGCGTGGATCCGGGCGCGGGGAGACCTCCTGAGCCATCCCGATCAGCTCATCGGTCGTCTTGCCCCGCGCCGAGAGCACCGCGACGACGCCGTAGCCCGCTTCGCGCTTCTCGACGATGCGCCGCGCCGCCCGCTTGATGCGCTCGGCATCGGCCACGGAGGTGCCGCCGAACTTCATGCAGATCAACTCGGTCATCGACCCGAGAATTACACAGCGCGGCGTCCGGCAAGCGCCTTGCCGAGCGTGACCTCGTCGGCGTACTCCAGATCGGAGCCCACCGGCAGGCCGCTCGCCAAGCGTGTCACCGTCACCTCGGGGGCGATCCGGCGCAGCTCCTCGGCGATGTGAAGCGCCGTCGCCTCGCCGGTCGTCGTGGGGTTCGTGGCGAGCACCACCTCGCGCATCGGCGGGGCGGGTGGGGTCCCATCGCCGGGCTGGACCCGCGCGAGCAGCTCGGCGATCTTGAGGTCCTCGGGATCCACGCCGTCGATCGGCGAAAGAGCGCCGCCGAGGACGTGGTAGACGCCGTGATACTCGTGCGTGCGCTCCATCGGGATCACATCGCTGGGCTCCTCGACGACGCACACGAGCGCGTGGTCGCGGCGGGAGTCCTGGCAGATCCGGCAGCGCGGCTCGTCGGTGAGGTTGAAGCAGACCTCGCAGAGGCCGATCTTCTCCTTGACCTCGACGATCGCCTCGGCGAGCGCGTTCGCGTCCTCGGCCGAGCTGCGCAGGAGGTGGAAGGCCAGCCGCTGCGCGGTGCGGTTGCCGACTCCGGGGAGCTTCGAGAGCTCTGTGACCAGCCGCTGGACCGGCGGCGCGTAGGAGGTGCTCACAGCCCGGGGAGCCCGAGACCGCCGAGCTGGCCGCCCAGCGCGCCCAGGTCGAGTCCGGCGGTGGCACCGCCCATCTTGCGCTCGGCCAGCTCCTGGGCTGAGCGCAGCCCCTCGTTGACGGCCGCAAGGATCATGTCGGAGAGGATCTCGACGTCCTCGGGATCGACGGCGGCCGGGTCGACGCGGACCTCCTTGAGCTCGAGGGCGCCGCTGACCTTGACGGTCACCATCCCGCCGCCGGCGGAGGCCTCCACGACTTCGTTCTTCAGCTCCTCCTGGGCGGCCGCCATGTCCTGCTGCATCTTCTGGACCTGCTGCATCATCTGCTGCACGTTTCCCATCCCGGGCTGTCGGGGCATGCGGGGCTGCTTGGGCATCAGGCGCCTTTCTCGTTGCTGGTGAGCTTCGGCTCGCCCGGGGAGGGCGGGGTGGGCGGGCCTTCATACCCGATCTCCTCGGCGTCGAACTCCTCCATGAAGCGCGCCAGCCAGCGCTCGTCCGAGCCGGCGCCCGCGTCCTCGGTGTCCTGCTCCGCCCCGGCATCCAGATCCGCGCGCAGCTCGTACGCCAGGCGCCAGCGCACCCGCGTGAGCGCGGTCAGCGACTCGCCGACGGTCATACGGTCGGCGGGGCCCTCGGCCTGCTTCTTGAGAAACGAGGAGCCGAACGCGATCGTCAGCTCCTCTCCCTTGACCTCGACCGGGCGGGCCCGCTCGATCGCGGCGCCGAGCCTCGCGTTCTCACCGCGGACCAGGTCCACCACCGCGGGCCAGAGCTCCTCGACGGCCGCCAGCGACTGCGGCTCGGCGACGGACGGCTCCTCGGTTGAGGCTCTGGCCAGCGCTGCGGCTGCGGCGGTCGCGGGCTCGCCCGCGGCGGGGGCGGCCGGGCTCGCGGCGGACTGCGGCGCAGCGGCGCTGGACGCCGGCGCTGCGGCCGGAGCGGCTGCGCTCGGCGACGACCCGCCGGGCGCTGGCGGTGCGGCGGCGTCCGGCTCGGCGGCGGGCGTCTCTGGGTCCGCGCCGCCCCCGCGCGGCGGAGCCGGCGCGGGGACCTCGCGCTGCGCCGCGACCGCTGAGGTCATCGGGCGGGCGCTCTGTTCGAGGGCCTCGATGCGGGCGAGCAGCGCGCGCAATGAGCTGTCGACCTCGGGCTGCGCCGCCTTCACGAGCGCGAGCTCGAGGCGCGTCCGCCCATCGGCACCGGCGCGAATCGCCTCGAGCGCCTCTCCGAGCAGCTCGAGCATCCGCACCACGGTGGCATGCGGCACGCGCTCGGCCTGCTCGGCGAGCGCAGCGTCGGACTCAGGTGTCAGCGAGAGCTCGGGCGGGACGCCTCCGACCGTCTGGACGATCATCGTCTCGCGCAGCCGCGCCTCGAGATCGCCCGCGAAAGCGGCCGGATCCCGGCCCTGCGCCGCGCAGCGCTCGAGCGCAGCCAGCGCGCCGCGGGCGTCGTGAGCGGCGACCGCGTCGATCGCCTCCGCGATCAGGCGGGAGTCGGCGACACCCAGCACGGCCAGCACGTCCTCGAGCGAGATCTCGCTGCCGCTGTAGGTGACGAGCTGCTCGAGGGTGCCCAGCGCGTCGCGGAAGCTCCCGGTCGCCGAGCGGGCGATCGCGGCGACCGCGGGGGGCGGGATCGAGATCGAGTCGGCGTCCGCGGCGCGGCGCACGACGCCGGCGATCTGCTCCACGGTCGGGCGGCGGAAGTCGAAGCGATGGCAGCGGTCGATGACCGTGGCCGGCACCTTCGCCGCCTCGGTCGTGGCAAGCACGAACACGGTGTTCGGCGGCGGCTCCTCGAGCGTCTTCAGGAACGCGTTCCATGCCGCGGTGGAGAGCATGTGCGCCTCGTCGAGGATGTAGACCTTGCGGCGCCCGCTGACCGGCGCATAGGCGACGCTCTCGCGAAGATCCCGGATGTCGTCGACCGAGTTGTTCGATGCCGCGTCCATCTCGATCACATCGAGCGAGGTCGCGGCTGCGATCGCCCTGCAGGATTCGCAGCGCCCGCACGGCTCGATCGTCGGGCCGTGCTCGCAGTTCAGGCAGGCGGCGAGGATCTTCGCCATCGAGGTCTTGCCCGTGCCCCGCGAGCCGACGAACAGGTAGGCGTGATGGACCTTGCCCCGCTCGACCGCGTTCCGCAGCGTGCGCACCACGGACTCCTGGCCGACGACGTCGGCGAAGCTGCGGGGGCGGTGGCGGCGGTAAAGCGACCCCACCCGTCCCTCGTGCTCGAAATGCTCCTCGGATGCGGCCACCTTCGGTGAGTCTAGCCTCCCCCTCCTCAGCGGATAGCGTCCGCGCGGTGACGGGCATCGGCAAGCGCGCGGGCGGCTGGCTTCCGGGTCTCGTGGCCGTCGTCGGCGGCGCCGCCGTGCTGCGCGCGATCGCGGGAGTCGGCTTCGCCAACTACGACACGCTCTACGCGCTCGCCTGGGGCGGCCAGGCCGCGCAGGGCGAAACACCCGCTTACGGGGTGCCGATCGCTCCCACCCCGCACCCCCTGCTCGAGCTGCTGGGGATCGTGCTGCGGCCGCTCTCGCCGCACGCGGAGATCGAGGTCGTCGTCTGGCTCGGCTTCCTGGCCCTCGCGGGCTGTGGATGGGTGTTGTTCCGGCTCGGCCAGCAGTGGTTCGGTGCGGCGGCGGGCGGGTTGGCGGCGCTGCTGTTCGTGAGCCGGGTGCCCGTGATCTCCTACGGGGTCCGGGCCTATCTCGACGTGCCCTACGTGCTGCTGGTGCTCTGGGCCCTGCTGATCGCCACGCGCCGGCCCCGCGCCGGCGCCCCCGTCCTGGCCCTGCTTGCGGTGGCGGGGCTGCTGCGACCGGAGGCGTGGGTGTTCTCCGGCCTGTACTGGCTGTATCTCGTCGGCCTCGTGCCGCGCCGCCTGCGCGGACATCTGCCGGCGGGTGAGCCCGTGTCCGAGCGCGCGGCGCTCGTGAAGCTGACCCTGCTCGCAGCCGCCGCGCCGATCCTGTGGCTCGGGAGCGATCTGCTGGTCACCGGCAACCCGCTGTGGTCGCTCACCAACACCCGCCACACCGCCACGGCGCTGGACCGCAAGACCGGTATCGCCAACGTCCCCGAGTACGTGCCGCGCCGGATCGGCGAGGTGCTGCAGGCGGCCGCGCTCGCCGGTGCGGCGGTGGGCGCCGTGCTGTCGCTGTGGTGGCTGCGCGCGCGAGCGATCGTCCCGGCGCTCGCGGCCGCGCTGGCGGTGGCGATCTTCGCGGCGTTCGCGACGCTCGGCCTCCCGATCAACACGCGCTACGCGTTTCTCGCCGCGGCCTTCGGGTGCCTGTTCTGCGGCGCCGCCGTGTTCGGATGGACGGCGCTCCGCCACGACGACCGCCGCAGACGGCCGTGGATGATCGCGGGGGCGCTGATCGCCCTGGCGCTCATCGCCACGGCGCCCTCTCAGTACCGCAGCGCCCATGACCAGCTGCGCGAACTCGCCTCCCAGGAACGGATCGAAGGCGACCTCGAGGCGCTGGTGGCAACGGGCGCAGTCAACCTCCGCTGTGGCCCGGTCGGGGTTCCCAACCACGCGCCGATCCCGCTGCTGGCGCTGTACCTGCGGACGAGCCCGGCGCGGATCCGCAGCGCGCAGGTCGGCCACATCGCCACGGGCGTCTATCTCGACCCGGCCAGCGGCGAAGTCGAACGCGACTACGTGCTCGACAAGAACGACCCCCACGAGGCGGTGTCGGTGCCGCCGGGCTTCACGCCGGCCGCGAAAAACCGCTCATGGCTCGTCTTCCACCGATGTCTCTAAGGCCGGCACGGAGCGCCGGCCGACCCACCAAATCCGGCACGGCGAGCTCGCCCTCACCGCGGCCGGCATCTCACGCCGGCCGATCCCCCTCCCCACCCCAAAAAATGGACCGTGCACCCCTCGTCGAGAGCCCGCCGCCGGCCGCCTGATCGCAATCCTGGGCTCCGGTCCGGGAGCTCCCGCTGCGCCTGCCGGACATCGCTTAAGGCTGCTTCCTTCCGGACCTGACCTGATTCGCGAGCCGTCACCGCGCGGGACCCGGACCATCGACGCCCCTGGACTGCGGAGCGACCGGAGCGAAATCCCTCGGAGAGGAATTCAGCCCCGCTAGAGCGGATTGCGGGTGCAGGGCACCGCTACCTCCCCGCCTAGCACGGTCCGCCGTCGATCCTATCGCCGCCGAGGAGGCGGGGTTCCGGTAGGCTGCGCGACCGTGAACCAGACAACCGAAGCCCAAACCCCCCGCCCCGGCGCCAGCCGGCGCCTGCTCGTGTCCCTGCTCAGCGTCCTCGCCCTGCTCGCCGTGGCGGCGCTCGCCACCGGCTGCGGCAGCTCGAGCAACTCGAGCACGATCACGATCGGCAACGAGAGCACGACCGACAACGCGCTTGTCCACGAGAACGACCCGTCCGTGCCCAAGACGCCGACCTCCGGCCCGCTCTCCACGAAGCCCACGGTCGAAGCCGGCAAAGGCACGCCGCCGAAGACACTGGTGACGAAGGAAATCGTCAAAGGCACCGGCAAGGAAGCGACCACCAAAAACGGCATCTACGTGAACTACGTCGGGGCGCTCTGGTCCAACGGCAAGGAATTCGACTCCTCCTGGTCGCGCAACGAACCGTTCCTGTTCACGCCCGGTATCGGCGAAGTGATCGCCGGCTGGGAAAAAGGCGTGATCGGCATGAAGGAAGGTGGCCGGCGCGAACTCATCATCCCGCCGTCGCTCGCCTACGGAGCACAGGGCTCCCCGCCGAAGATCCCCAAGAACGAAACGCTGATCTTCGTGGTCGACCTCCTGAAGGTCACCTCGGTCAAGGAACAGGCACAGGCGTCCGGGGTGCCGACGTCCGAATAAGAACCTGACGTGCGCGCCGGCAGCTCCCGCAGGGCGGCGATGCTGCTGGCGCTCGGGGCGGCGTTCGCGGCCGCCGGGTGCGGGTCCAGCACGGCTTCGAGCACCGCGGAACTGCGGCTGCAGCGCGAAGACCTGATCGCAACGGCGCGGGCGCTCTCCCAGGCCCGCCCTGAAGCTGCCTCGGAGGTGGCCGCGACGAAAGCAGCCTGGCCGCTCGTCGCCAACGGCCTGCCCTCCGGCGGCCAGGGCCGCGCGCAGATCGCGACCGCCACCCGCACCGCGCGGGCGCTGCGGCTCCCGAGCCTGTTCACCGAACAGCGGGCCGCGGGCCTCACCGGCCCGGGCTCCTCGCTCGCCGGCACCTACCGCGCCTACGTCGGTCTGGCCGGCACCGGCTGGACGATGATCGAGCATGCGCTCGCGGCAACCAGCGCAGGCGGCTCGGGAGCGGGCTTCGCCCGCGTCAACTCGCCGCTCTACATCGAGTCCCTCTACGACGGGCATTTCGGCCTCGCGCAGATCGGCAAGAACCTCCGTGCCGGCTATCAGAAGCTCGGTGGCCCGGCGGCTTTCGGGGCGGCGCTGACCGAGGGCGAAGTGGAACGCCTCGCGGCGGCCTACTCCGAGCCGGCGGTGCAGCTGCACCCGCATCCGGGCGTCAAGCTCGGGTCGTGAACGCGTTCGTGGCAGCCGGGGCAGGCTTCCTGCTGGCCGTGCTGTGGTTCGACCTCATGTTCGACGTGCAGTCCGCGGGCAAGGCCGAGGTGCCCGCGCCGGCACTCGCGTCGATCGCGGCCTACTACGCCCGCGTGACGACGGCCGCGCGCCCGATGAACAGGCTGATCGCCGCGGTCATGGCGGCCACGCTCGCTGCGATCGTGGTCGAGGTCGCCGGCAGCGGCGAGCCGGCGTGGCTGGGCTGGGTCTCTCTGGGCCTGGCGCTGGCCGCGATCGGGCTGGCGGGCGCGCGCACCGTGCCGGCGGCGGTCCGGCTCGGCACCCGCAGCGACCCGCCGCAGGTCCAGAGCGCTCTCGCCCGCGCGATCCTCGCGCAGCACGTCTTCGAGTTCGCGGCGATCGCGTCGGTGATCGCCCTGCAGCTCGTGGCAGGTTGAGCCGTGGCTCCGTCAGACTCTCTGCGATGACGCGCAGGCTGCTCAGGATGTCGCTGCTCGCGTGCCTCGCCGCCTGCGCGCTCGCGGCGCCGGCGTTCGCCGCGCAGGAAGCGTTCCTCAGGGTCGACCAGCTCGGCTACGGCGCCCTGGCGCCGAAGCGCGCCTACCTGATGACCAACTTCGACGCGGCGGGCACGCCCTTCACCATCTCGAGCGAAGGCGGCCCGGCCGTCTTCAGCGGCACGGTCGGTGCGTCCGCCGGGTCGTGGAGCAAGAGCTTCCCGTTCGTCTACCCGCTCGACTTCGACGCTCTGCAGGCGCCGGGCTCCTACACGCTCGCTGCCGACGGCGCCGGCTCGCCGCCGTTCGCCGTCGCCGCGCCCGGCGCGATCTACGGCCCGGCGCTCGCCAACGCGCTGTCCTTCTACGAGAACGAGCGCGACGGGCCGCAGTACGTGCCCTCGGCGTTGAGGACCGCGCCCGCGCACCTGAACGACGAGCACGCGAGCGCGTACAGCACGCCGAAGGTGAACGGCCAGGGCGCCTTCAAGGGCGACCTCCACAGCCTCGGCACCACGCTGGACGCCTCGGGCGGATGGTGGGACGCGGGCGACTACCTCAAGTTCGTCGAGACCACCAGCTACACGGTCGATGAGATGCTCGCCGGCGTCCGCGACTTCCCCGCGCTGATGGGCTCCGGCGCACACGCCTCGCAAGACTTCACGGGCGAGGCCCGGTTCGGCCTGGAATGGCTTCTGCGGATGTTCGACTCCGAAACCGGGACGCTCTACTACCAGGTCGGGATCGGCGAGGGCAACCGCCAGACCGCCGGGGACCACGACATCTGGCGGCTGCCTCAGGCCGACGACACTTTCGGCGGCGAAAACCCGCTCTACCGCTACATCCGGCACCGGCCCGTCTTTCGTGCGGGCGCGCCGGGGACGCCGATCAGCCCGAACCTCGCCGGGCGCGACGCGGCGGCGTTCGGTCTCTGCTTCCAGGTCTTCCACGCCGCCGACCCGGCGTTCGCCGACCGCTGCCTGCAAGCCGGCGAGCGGATCTTTGCGTTGGCCGAAACGAAGCACAAGGGCCGCCTCCTCACGGCGATCCCGTTCGGCTTCTATCCCGAGCGCGAATGGCGGGACGACCTCGAGCTGGGGGCGACCGAGCTGTCGCTCGCGCTGTCCTCCGGAGGTGCCCTCCCCTCGGGGCTCGCCCACACCGACCCCGGTTTCTACCTCGCCGAAGCGGCGAGCTGGGCCAAGGAATACGTCAAGCACGCCAAGCGCAACTCGGAAACGCTCAACCTCTACGACGTCAGCGGCCTCGCCCACTACGACCTCGTTCGCGCGCTGCGCGCCGACGGCAGCCCGTCCGGGCTCGCGATCGGCGAAACGGGGCTTCTCGAAAGCCTGCGCGCCGAGCTGGGATCGGCCACCGCGCAGGCCGGCAAGGACCCCTTCGGCTTCGGCTTCCCGTGGGCGGAAGCCGACACCGCCTCCCACGGCGACGGCCTGGCAGTGATGGCGGCCGAGTACGACGGGCTGACCGGTGAAGAGGTGTTCGCAGGCGACGCCGCGCGCTGGCTGGGCAACGTGCTGGGCGCCGACGCCTGGGGCGTCTCGATGGTGATCGGCGACGGCACCGTCTTCCCGCGCTGCCCCTCCCACCAGGTCGCCAACCTCGCCGGCTCGCTCGACGGATCGCCGCCCGTGCTCGCCGGGGGCGTCGTCGAGGGGCCGAGCAACGAAACGAGCACCGGGGACGTGGAAGGGATGCGGGCGTGCCCGCCGGGCGGCGGCGACCTCTACGCGCGCTTCGGCGGGGGCGGCGCCGTGTTCGCCGACGACGTCGAATCGTTCACCACGACCGAGCCCGCGATCGACCTCACCGCCAGCTCGATGCTCGCGTTCGCGTGGCAGGCCGCGGCTCCGGCCGCGCTTCCGTAGGGCCTGTGCCGCGCGCGCAATAGAATCCGCCGCTCAGGGCGCGTAGCTCAGTGGGAGAGCGCTCGCTTCACACGCGAGAGGTCGCAGGTTCGAAACCCGCCGCGCCCATGAGCCGCTCCGAGAAGGGGAAGTCCTACGCGCGTGACTCACCGCCCAGAACCTCTATGCCGGCAGGCTCGGCGGTGACGCGATGAGGATGATGGGTCCCGCGGATCAGGCGATGATCAACAGGGCGATCGCCCACGCACGGGCCGCGGGTGTGCCTGAGGCCACGATCCAGCAGGTGATCGACAGGGAAGGGGCGGGCCGCGCCGGGGCCGTCGTCCCGGCCGCCCTCGCCGCTCGGCTCAACGCGCTCGCCAACCAGTTCCAGAGCCGCCGCCCGCCACCGTCCGGCTGAGGTCTCCCGTACCCAGGGGTCGCCGCGTTCGGCTACGCTCACCCCAAGCGCAAGCGGGGGAGGAGAGACAAAAATGGCATCCACGAGCAACGATGCGCGCTCACTCGAGAGCGTGCGAGTCGGGGACCGTGAGAACTTCGCAGACGGTCCGCCGCACGAGCTTTTCAAGGACATGCGGGCCCGCTGCCCGGTGCACTGGACCGACGGCATCAGCGAGTACCCCGACGAGGAGGGCTTCTGGTCGGTCACGACCGCCGAGGACGTCCACGAGGTCAGCCGCGACTGGCAGACCTACTCCTCGGAGGTCGGCGGCTTCACCGCGCTGAAGAACGCGATCCTGCCGCTGGAGCTCCAGCAGGCGATGTTCATCGGCATGGACCCGCCCAAGCACGACCGGCTCAAGGCGCTCTTCCAGCGCGGGTTCACGCCCAAGCGGATCGCAGAGCACGAGCCCGCGATCAGGCAGATCGCGATCGAAGTGCTCGACGAACTCGACGGACGCGAGCAGTGCGACCTGGTCGACGACGTCGCGCAGCCCTTCGTGGCGCGTGTGATCGGGCGCTTCATGGGCGTCCCGCCCGAGGACGACGCGATCTGGGCCGCGATCATGAACACGATCCTGGGAGCGGGCGACCCGGACCGGACGCCGGGCGGCGCGCAAACCGTGATGGAGAACGAGGTTCCGCAGGTCTTCGAACGCTGCGCGAAGCTGATCTCCGAACGGCGTGAGTCGCCGACCGACGACCTCACGTCGGTCCTCGTCCACGCCGAGGTCGACGGCGAGAAGCTCGAGGACCACGAGATCGTGATGGGCTTCTTCCTGCTGATGGCGGCCGGCAACGACTCGACCAAGGCGACCTACTGCAGCGGCATGCGGGCGCTGATGGAGGACCCAGAGCAGCGCGAGATGGTGCTCCAGGACCCCTCGCTGGTGCCTGCGGTGGTCGAGGAGGCGCTGCGCATGTACCCCGCGTTCGCGCACTTCGCGAGGACCGCGACGCGCGACACCGAGCTGCATGGACAGCCGATCCGCAAGGGGGAGAAGGTCGTCATGTGGTACCCGTCCTCGAACCGGGACGAGACCATCTACGAGGAGGCCGACCGCTTCGACCTGCGCCGGGACACCGAGCACCAGGCGTTCGGGGCCGGCGGGCGCCACTTCTGCCTCGGCACCGCGCTCGCGCGCCTGGAGCTCCGGGTGCTTACGGAGGAGACGCTCGCCCGCTATCCGCGGATGGAGATCGCCGGCGAGCCGAAGTTCGTCGAGTCGCCGTTCGCCAACCAGCTCAAGACCCTCCCGGTCGAACTGAACGCCTGAGGCCCGCAGCGGCCGGCTCAGCCGCCCGCGAGCAGCCGCCGCCGCGCCTCGGCGGCGGCCAGGCCCGCGACCCTGACGCTCTTGCGGCGCGAGCGCTCGCCGCGGAGGAGCTCGACCTCGGCCGCCCGCAGCCCGAGCTTGGCCGCGATCAACCGCCGCACAGCGTCGTTGGCCCTCCCGTCCTCGGGCGCCGCGCGGACCCGCACGAGCACGCACCCGTCGCGCTCCCCGGCGATCTCGTCACGGCCCGCGCGCGGCACGACCTTGATCTCAAAGCCTTGGGCTGCCACGCCCGCGACGGTACCCGAGACCCCGCGGGCGTCCAGGCCCCCCGCGCCCCGCTAACCCATAACGCGATCGCGCCGATGCAAAGGCGTGATCAGCTCGGGCAGCTTCGCGTGGGCGCGCAGGGTCATCCACTAGGCGGTCACCGTCGCCGGGCCCCCGTCGGAGAGGGTGGTATGCCGGCGACCGTCCAGTCCTCCGCCGGCCGTCCCGGTGCCAGCGCCGCGGCCAAGGCCGAGCAGATCCGCGCCCAGCTCGATGCCCTGCGCGCTGGACGCAGCCCGATGGGGAGGGCGATCAGGGCGATCTACGGGCCGTCGGCGAGCGAGCAGCGGCTGCTGGAACGCGAGCGCAACTGGCGGAACGGGGCCGACGGTGAGAGGCTCCTGGCGGCGACGCTCGAACGGCGATGCCCGGACGCGCTGTTCCTGCACGATCTCGGGACGCCCGGCGGGCGCGCCAACATCGACCATGTGGCGTTCGCGCCCAGCGGCGTGCACGTGATCGATGCGAAGCGCTACCGCGGCAAGATCCGTGTCCTGCGGTTCGGCTCGGAGACGCGGCTCGTGATCGCCGGGCGCAACCGGACCGAGCTGATCACGGGCCTTGAACGCCAGGTCGAGCTGGTCGCGAACGCGATCGCGGCGATCGCAGCCGATGTGCCCGTGCACGGTTGCCTCTGCGTCCTCGCACCCCGCGGCTGGCTCACCGAGGCCGAGCTGCCGATGTTCCGCTCGCTGCAGGTCAACGACGTCCCGCTCTACTCGAGGAGCCGACTCGTGACGCGCCTCTGCCAGCCCGGCCCGGTGACCTCGGCGCGGGCGCGCGAGCTCCGGCGCGCACTCGCGCTGCAGCTCCCGGCGGCGTCCCTCGCCCGGCTCTCCTGACCGCTGCCAACCCCCCGCCTATATGGTCCGCTCATGCGCATCTACCACCGCGACCATGCGGGTCGCCCGATCCGCGCGGCCTGGACGCTCGAGGAGGCCGGCGAGCCGTATGAGATCGTCAAGATGAGCTACGAGGAGGGCAAGGGTGAGGAGCATCGCGCACGCCATCCCCTGGGCCGCGTCCCCGTCCTCGAAGACGACAGCGGGCGGCTGCTCTTCGAGTCCGCCGCGGTCTGCCTTCAGGTCGCCGACACGCACCCCGGCGCGGGACTGATCCCGGCCCCGGGCACCCACGAGCGCGGGCTCGTCTACCAGTGGGTGGTCTTCGGTCCCGCCGAGCTCGAGCCGCCGCTGATCGAGAGCGCCATGTACGCACAGAGCGACCCCGAGCGCTCGGAGAAGGCGCAGCAGCGCTTCAGCAAAGCGGTCGACGCGGTCGCCGAGGCGCTGGGCGAGGAGGAGTACCTCGTCGGGGGCGCCTTCAGCGTCGCGGACGTCATGGTCGGCTCCGCCCTGGCGTTCACGATCCGGGCCGGGCGGCCCGACCTGCTGCCCGAGAGCCTGCAGGCCTACGTCGGACGGCTTCGCGAGCGCCCCGCCTTCCAGCGCGCATTCGAGCGCACCGAGGCCCCGGCGGCGGTCTGAGTCCCCCCGCCGGCCCGCCCCACCAAGACCTAGGCGCCGGCTTCCCCGACTTCGAGCGTCGTGCCGGAGAACGACCCCTTCTTCACGGGCTTCGCCTTCCTCTTCCCTTCGCTGAGACCACACGCGTAGCCCCCTTCGAACGTCTCGAAGATCTCGCCGCCGATGATCGGCTCGGGCGCGGCGAAGGGGCCGCCTTCGAGACTGCCGGTGAGGGGAGCCGCCGAGGCTTCGGTGATCGGCACCGCCAGGGTGCCGTGCGAGGTTCCGAGTTCGTGCGGCGCCCATTTGACCGACAGCGAGACCGGCACGGTCGTCGGTTCGCTCGCGTAGCTCTGGAGCGCCGAGCAGGTGACTTCTTCGGCCGTCTTCAGGTGCGCGACGTAGCTCGCCGATTCGACGCCGGAGGCGCCGTCGCAGCTGCCCAGGGTGCCCTTGATCGTGATGCTCTGGACCTGCGGCGTTTCGGTGAGGCCGGGAGAGAGCTTGATCGTCCCCGTGTTCGTTTCGCAGCTCGCGAGCGGCACCGGCGGCGGAGGAGGGGGAGGACCGCCGCCGGTGACGCTGTTGGCTTCGAAGGGTTCGCTCGGCCCACTCGTGCCTTCAGCATCGGTGCTCGTGACCGTGATCAGATAGGTGGTGTTGCGTGCGAGCGGTTCGAGGGTCGCGCTCGAGCCCCCGACGACAGCCGTCAGGACCGGCGCGGGCGATCCTCCCGTCGGCGTTGCGGTGACCGTCGAGGAGGTGATCGCGCCGTTGTTGGCCGGGTCCGGCGTCCAGCTCACTCCGAAGCGGAGCGTCGGCGGCGCCTCTTCGGCGGTTTCATAGGTTGAGAGGGTGACGCCGACGCCCGTCGGCGCCGCGGGCGGCTGCAGCGGCGGTTCGCCGGTTTCGAGATACGCCACGGTGCCCGAGTTGTAGATGCGGTCCCCGTGGCTGTCTTCCGCTGAGAATTCCGGTCCGCCGCCGCCCGGGCCTTCAAGCCGTGCGAAGGAGCGGGTCTCGCCGAACCAGTTCCACACCACCGACGCGGCGGCGGTGTATTCGGTGGTTTTGTAGCCCCCGCCACGTCCACTGCCGCCGCAGCGGGTGGAGAGGTAGGCGTTGCCTTCGGGATATCCGCCGGGCCCTGAGGAGAAGCCCGTCACGTACACCCGCTCCTGGATGCCACCACAGGAGTGCCCGAGCAGCGAGAACGCCGAGCCCTGGTCGAGCACGAGCCTGACCGGGGATGAAGCCTCGGCTGCGGGCACGGCGATCAAGAAGGTCAAGGCGGCGGCGGTCGCGAAGACGGCGGCGCGGCGGGTTCTCACGGCGGCTCCCCTTTTTGTCGGTGGCTGTCTGCGGCGGAGGAACAGCGACAACGGCCCCCTGTTCCTCCCCATTAGACAGCGCGAGGAGGGGTCAGCTCACGCTCCGACAAGTGAATTCTCACGGAAGGGCAGGTCCCAGAGACCGGCGCCGCGGAAGGCCGCCGCTACGTTCGGGCGCACACCGACGAGCTCGACCGCGACACCGCGGCTGCCACAGAGGCGGCAGCGCATCGCGATCACGCTGACGCCGGTGCGATCGATCGCCTCGAGCCCCGCGAGGTCGAGGACAAGCCGGTTCACGCCGGCCGCGCAGAGCTCGTCGATCGCGGCTTCGAGCGCGACCGCGCTGTCATGCCCCAGCTCGCCGCTCAGCGCGAGCCGGTGGATGCGAATGGGTTGTGGGTGGGTCAGCGTGCGGCGAGCCGTGTGGCTGCGGCCGCGGCGAGACCACTCTCGCTGGTCCATCTGGCTTCTCCTCTCGAGGTCGTGGCAATCACGAGCCGCCGGGCTGCGCCCGAGACGGCTAGGCGTGCGGCGAGCGCGCGGAGCTAGCCGGGTCTGTCGAGGATCAGCAGGAGACGCACGTCAGGCGCGGCGTCTCCGGGGGGCTGCAGGCGCCGGGCGAAGCTCGCGAGCCACCCGAGCAGCACCATCACGAGCACCATCGCCAGCCCGGCGCTGCCGCCGCAGCCCGCGACCGCCTGAGCCACGCCGCCACCCTGCCCGCTCAACGGCGCGGGCTGCTGGGCGCCGCCGTGGCCCGGCCGCGCGGCCGGGTCTGCGGTCGAGGCGGACGGCATCTCCGGCGCCGTCAGGGACGGGATGGACATCGAAGCGAGCGTGCGCGGCTCGGACGCGGCATCTGCCGGGCCGCCCCGGCCGCGCGCGCTCATGGAGACCGAAGGAGTGGCCGCCGGTGCAGGCGGCGCGTTCGGCGCGCTCGCGGGCGCCGGAGTCGCCGTCCTCGGGATCGTGGCCGGCGCGGGGCCTGAGCGAGGCGCCGGGGACGGACCGGCGGAAAGCGCGGGTCCCGAGGGCGCCGGCGCGGAGGTTCGCGCCGAGCCGGGCGCGGGCTGCAGCGTGCGCGCGACGGTGCGCAGCGTGTGCGCGGCGGGGGCGGGCTGCGGGAGCGTCTCGGCGATCGCCCCGACGCCGGCGCCTGCTTGTTCGACCACCGCGCCTGCGACGGCATCTGCACGGCCGCTCACGTCCTGCACCGCTGCGGGGACGGCCGGGGGGACGGCCACGGGGGCGGGAAGGGCTGCGGCGGGCAGGGCGCCGGCCTGGGCGACCGTCCGCTGCACCACCGAGGTCGCTGTGCGCAGAAGGCTCGGCGGCGGCGTATCGGCGCGCGCAGCTGCGGCGAAGATGAGGCAGCAGGCAAGCGCTGCGGCGAGTCGACGGGCGGCGGTCCTCGCTACGGCCACGCCGGCCTCCGTGGGGGCAGATGGTCGCGGCGCAGAACGGCGCCACCGCTGCTCCCGCCCGAGGACGAGGTCACGGACACGAGCGGGAGCGGGACGGCAACTGCGTGCGCCTGGGCGCGCGGCGTCAAGAGGGAACCGAGCAACGCCCCACAGCCCCGGAGTGCGCGGCCACGGCGGCCTGCAGCGGTGTGTTGCGCAGGAATGGCCATCCTTGAGCTGCTGTTACCCGGATTTGGCTCTGCGATCACGGAAAACGCGACCTCGCGTACGTCAGCGCACGGACCCGTGGCGCGCCGTCTAGGGTTCGCCGCGAGCCGATGCGGATCGCAACCTGGAACGTCAACTCGCTGCCGGCGCGGCTGCCGCGCGTCGTCGAGTGGCTGACGGCCGTGCAGCCCGACGTCGTGTGTCTGCAGGAGACGAAGACCACCGCCGCCGCCTTCCCCGCCGCGGACCTCGAGAGCGCCGGCTTCCAGTCCGTCGCCGAGGGCGACGGCGCCTACAACGGCGTGGCGATCCTCTCGCGCGTCGGCATCGAGGATGTGAAGCGCGGGTTCGAAGGCGAGCCCGGGTTCCCGGATCCCGAGCGCCGGTCGATCTCGGCGGTTTGCGGCGGCGTCCGGGTGTGGTCGGTCTACGTCCCCAACGGCCGCACCGTCGAGGACCCGCACTACGCCTACAAGCTCGAGTGGCTGCGCGCCCTCGCCGTGGCGGTCGAGTCCGAGCTCGGCGCCGGCGCGCCGCTCGCCCTCTGCGGCGACTTCAACGTCGCCCCCACCGACGCCGACGTATGGGACCCGTCGGCGTTCACGGGCTCAACGCACGTCACGGTGCCGGAGCGCGAAGCGATCGCGGCGCTGCTCGCCCTCGGCATGACGGACGTGATGCCGCGCGCGCTGAAGGGCGCCCCCTACACCTACTGGGACTACCGCGCGGGCATGTTCCACAAAGGCGAAGGCATGCGGATCGACCTCGTGCTGCTCGACGGTCGCCTTGCTCCGCTTCTGGAGGACGCCTACATCGACCGCGACGCGCGCAAGGGCACGAAGCCCTCGGACCACGCGCCGGTCGTCGTCGACGTTCGCGTCTAGGCCCGGCTCGCCGCCGCCGGCGAGCGGGGCGCGCGCGGCTTGGCGAGGCGGCTGCCCCGGGCCTGGCGGCGCACCCGTGCGCTTCCCGAGCGGCCCATCCTCGCGATCTCGGAGAGCGGAGCGGGGCGGCCGAGGTAGAAGCCCTGCGCGTGGATCACACCGAGCTGCTCGAGCGCTCGCAGTTCGGCGGCCGTCTCGACGCCCTCGGCGACGATCCTGGCGCCCGATTCCTCCGCGAAACGCATCAGGGAGGCGGCCAGCGAGCGCTTCGCCGGGTCCGTGTCCAGCCCCTGGATCAACTGGCGATCGAGCTTGATGAAGTCGGGCGCGAGACGCAGGATGTGCATGAGGCTGGCGAACCCGGCGCCGGCGTCGTCGATCGCGAGGCGCACGCCGGCGGCACGCAGGCCCTCGATCGATGCGGCGAGCTGCGGGTAGTCCTCGACGGCCGCGTGCTCGGTCAGCTCCACCACGATGCGCGACGCGTCGACGCCCTCGAGCAGCGCGCCGATGTCCGCCTCCGCGAGTGCGTCGGGACCCGCGTTCACCGTCAGCACGACGTTCGCGGGCAGCTTCGCGAGGAGGGCGAGGGCCGCGCGCAGGAGCGCCGCCTCGAGCTGGACCCCCAGGCCGGCGGCGTGCGCCTCGGCGAGCCACAGATCGGGTGCGCGGTAGGGCTCATCGGCGAAGCGGGCGAGAGCCTCGACGGCGAAGATCGAGCCGTCGCGCAGATCGAAGATCGGCTGCAGCGCGATCTGGAAGCGCTGCTCGGCGAGCACGCTCTCGATGCGCTGGCGCGCAGCGAGCAGCTCGAGCCCGCGAGGGTCGAGCACGCTCGCGACGAACTTGCTGGTGCGCTCCGCCTCCTCGCCCGGTGCGAGCTCCCGCGGCTGGCGCGAGCAGAGCCTCGCGGTGATCTCCATGAGGTCGGTGGCGGCGCCGATCGCGGTGCTGATGAACTCGGCCAGCCCGGACAGCAGGCCGAGGTCGGCCGAGCCGAACGCGTGCGAACGCTGGGAGCACACCGCGAGCATGCCGATCGACCTCTCGCCGCGCCCGAGCGGCACGCAGACCGCCGAGCCGACGCCCCACGCGCGCGTCGTACGTCTGTGGACCCGCTCGTCGGACTCGGTGTCGTCGGTCACCTGCGTGGAGCCCGTGCGGATCGTCTCTCCGCACAGGCTCCCCTCCATCGGGAGCGTGTTGCCGACCTGCGGCGCGAGATGACCCGAGCCGCTGACGAACCGCAGGCGGCTCTCATCGATCTGGAGACCCACGATCGCACCGTCGGCGCCATCGACCATCGCGACGAGCTGGTCGCCGACGCGCTGCATCAGCTGCAGCGGATCGATGGTGTGACGAATCAACTCGTCGAGGTGCTGCGGCTCACCGGCCATGGGCGAGTAATCGACCGTCCGTTCGGTTTCGTTTAGGTCCGTTCCCGGACCTTTGAGCGGGTGCGGGCAGGCGTCTAATCCATCTGTGGGAGGAGGCCGGCCGACGGAAGGATGACCGGCGCGCCCAGCGCTAATCAGGTGGATCGATCGGGCCGAATCAGGTTCGCAGACAGACACCCCCCAGAAGTCCAACCCCCCATCGAATGTTCGTCCAGTCCAACACGAGTGCGCGACGCCGGGGTCGCACGGCGGCCCGCCTAGCAGCAGCTGCCGCCCTGGCCCTGGCGGGGCTCGGCGCGGCGGCGGGCCAGGCCTCGGCAGCCCTGATCACGAGCTTCAGCGCCGGCGTCCTGAACGACGAAAACGTCGCCAACCCGCAGTCCTCTGACTACTTCACCCAAGCCGGTGGCCACCCCGACGTGGCGTTCACGAAGTTCACGCTGAACACGTCCGACAGCGCGGCCGAATTCGTGCGCGTCGACCTGCCGGCCGGGCTCACGGTGAACTCGTTCTGGTTCACCGGGCGCGTCCGGGGCCGCCGGCTGCGCGCCGGCAGCTACCAGCTCGAAGCGCGCGCGACGTACCCGGGCGGCGCTCGCAGCGCCCCCCGTCAGGGCGCGCTTCCGCGTCAGGGGTTGAGCCGGACGGGCAGTGACTTGAGCTGGTTGACGAAGAGCGATTCCGCGGCACGCGGCGCCCCGCCCAGCTCGATCCGCGGGTAGCGCTTCAGCGTCTCCTCGATCAGGATCCGCAGCTCCAGACGCGCCAGCGCGGTCCCCAGGCAGAAGTGCCGGCCGCCCGCGCCGAAGGCCTGGTGCTCGGGTTTCCTGCGCAGGTCGAAGGTGTCGGCGTCCTCGTAGCGGCTCTCGTCGCGGTTGGAGGAGACGTACCACATCACGACCTTCTCGCCGGCCTTGATCTCCTGGCCGTGGAGCTCGGTGTCGCGGGTGGCGGTGCGGCGGAAGTGCGCGAAAGCGGGGAACATCCGCAGCGCCTCCTCGACGGCGTCTGGCACGAGCGCCAGGTCGTCGAGCAGCAGCTGCTTCTGGGCCGGGTCTTCCATCAGCGCGCGCATCGCGCTGCAGAAGGTCGCCTTCGTCGAGTCGTTCCCGGCCGCGACGAGCAGGAAAAAGCCCATCACGATCTCGTGCTCCTCGAGCTTCTCGCCGTCGACCTCGGCGTTGATCAGCACGCTCGTCAGGTCGTCGGTGGGCGACTCGCGCCGCGCGGCGATGAGCTCGCGGCAGCGCTCGAAGATCTCGGGGATGTCTTTCTGGACCGCGCCTTCGACGCCGTCCGGGTTGATGTCCGGGTCGCCGGCGGCCAGCACCGAGTTCATCAGGCGCGCCCAGGTCGCGTCGTCCTCCTCGGGCACCCCCATGAAGCTGTGGATCACGCGCGAGACGACCGGCTGGGCCACATCCTCGACGAGGTCTGCGTTCTCGCGGCCGTCGAGCCTGTCCAGCACTCGGTTCGTGATCGCTCGGATCGCCTGCTCGTGGTCGGCGATCCGCTTCGGCGTGAAGCCGCGCTGGAACAGCGCCTTGACGCGGTCGTGCTTCGGCGGGTCCATGCCGATGAACATCGCCCGCGCGAGCTCGAGCGGGAAATCGCCGCGGGCCGCGAGCACGCCGCCGAGTTCCGAGGAGTAGGTCTCCCAGTCGCGGCTGACGGTGTGGATGTCATCCACGGTCGTGACCGACCAGAAGCCATCCTCTTCCGGGAATTCTTCGAACTTCTCGGTCCAGTGGATCGGGCACTTCGCCCGCATCTCCTTGAACATCTCATAGGGCGGGCCGTCGGCCCACAGCTTGGCCTCGGTCAGTTCGACGCTCTCGATGTCACGCCCGACTGTCGCCATCTCGACCTCCGCTCTTCCCCGGCACTGGCTGGTTGCGCGGGGATCATACTGGCTGGCTGGCCAGTTTTGTGTGAGCACCGTCACCGCCGCCGACACAGGCGCTTCACCTGCTCGTCGGTGACGCTCGTCAGACTGCGCGGAGGTGAGCTCCGCGCACCCCTCAGCCCAGCCCAACGTGCCGGGCCGCGGGATCACGGCGTCCTACAGCCGCCGCTTCTGGGGAGCGGTGGTGGTGGTCGGGGTCGGCGCCGGGCTGGGCGCGGCGGCGCTGATCGTCCTGCTGCGCGCCGTCCAGCACCTCGCCTGGGATTACAGCTCGGGGCCCTTCGTGCACGCGGTCGAACAGACCTCCTCCGCGCATCGCGTGATCGTGCTGAGCATCGGCGGCGTCGTGGCGGGACTCGGCGTCGTCGCGCTGGCGCGCTTCAACACCTCCGACGTCTCCGAGGCGCTGTGGCTGCGCCGGGCGCGGCTGCCCCTGCTTGCCAGCTTCGCGCGGGCGGTGCACTCGATCGTGATCGTCGCGCTGGGCGCATCGCTCGGCCGCGAGGCCGCACCGCAGCAGGCGGGAGCAGCGATTGCAAGCACCCTCGGCGACCGCGCCGGTCTTCCCGAATGGCAGCGGCGCCTGCTCGTCGCCTGCGGTGCCGGCGCGGGCATGGCGGCGGTCTACAACATCCCGCTCGGCGGCGCGCTGTTCGCGCTGGAGGTTCTTCTCGGCACGCTCGCCCTGCCCTTCGTGCTCCCGGCCCTCGCAACCGCGCTGATCGCGACGGCCGTCGCCTGGGTCTACATCCCGAAAGCGCCCACGTACCTGATCGCCGAACACATCACGCACCCCACGCAGATCGTGTGGGCGGCGATCGCCGGGCCGATCGCGGGTGTCGTCTCGGTGCTCTACGTGCGCCTCATCGTCGGCGCCAACCGGCTCCGGCCGCGCACGACCGTCCCGCGGCTGCTGGCGCCGGTCGCGGTGTTCGCCGCGCTCGGCGTGCTGGCGATCGCCTACCCCCAGGTCCTGGGCAACGGCCGCAGCGTCGTGCAGCTGACGCTCGTGGGGGAGCTCGCCGCGGGCCTGACGGCGGTGTTGCTCGTGCTCAAGCCGCTGTCCACGGCGGGCTGCCTTGGCTCCGGCGCCCCCGGCGGCCTCTTCACCCCCACGCTCGCCGTCGGCGTCCTTCTCGGCAGCCTGGGCGGCCGGGCGTGGGAGCTGCTGTGGCCCGGAGCGCCGCTCGGCACCTACGCGGTGATCGGCGGCGCGGCTGTGCTGGCCGCCTCGATGCAGGCCCCGCTCGCCGGGATCGTGCTGATGCTCGAGCTGACGCACAAGGCCGAGGGGCTGCTGGTGCCGATCCTGCTGGCGGTGGTCGGGGCGACGCTGGTCTCGCGCCGCATGGGCGCGCACTCGATCTACTCGGCGCGGCTGACGGTGGGGCGCGAGGAGGAGGAGGCGGCCGCCGCCGCTGAACGCGAAGGGATGCCGGCCTGACGGCCGGCGGGGTCGGCACATGTGCCGACCCCTGGTCGGCCGCATGCGGCCGACCTCGACCCGGCGCATGCGCCGGGTCGTGCGCTCGCACATGTGCGAGCGCCTGGCGGCGAAGCCGCCTCCCCTAGAACCGTTCGAGCACGCGCTCGATCGCGCTCGTCCCGAACTCGACGGCCTCGACCGGGAGGCGCTCGTCCTCGGCGTGGATCAGCTCCATGAAGCGCATCTCGGCCGGGAGCTGCATCGGCAGGAAGCCGTAGGTCTGGATGCCGAGCTTCGAGAAGAAGCGCCCGTCCGTCACGCCCGGCAGGAGCAGCGGGACCGGCTTCGCCGCCGAGTCGAGCTCGCGCAGGACGCCGGAGAGCGTCCCGAACAGCGCCATGTCTGGCAGCGCGGGCGCCGGGTCGTGGCGCAGCAGCTCCAGCTCGACCTCGACGCCGGCGAGGTCGCGCAGCTCGGCGAACGCCTGCTCGGGGCTCGAGCCCGGCAGCAGGCGGATATCCAGCTCGACGCTGGTCTCGCCGGGGATCACGTTGATCTTCTCGCCACCGCGGACGATCGTCGGCGAGACGGTGTTGTGCAGCAGGGGGTCGAACAGGCGGCCGCGGTCGCCCAGCGCGTCGAGCACCCTGTCGGTGACGCGCGGGCGCAGCAGGCCCCGCAGCGGCAGGGCGGCTGCGACCGGCAGCTCCCCCGCGATCGCCTCGACCATCATGCGCGTGACCGCAGGCACGTGCACCGGGAGCCGCTTGCCGTCCAGCCGCTCGAGCAGCCGGCCCAGCGATCCCATCGCCCCGCCTTTGACCGGCATCGAGCCGTGCCCGGCGCGGCCGCGGAGCGTCGCGCGCGTCCAGCAGACCTGCTTCTCGGCCACCATCACCGGGTAGAACGCGCGCCCCGCGACGTCCATGCGGAAGGCGCCGAACTCACCGACCGAGTAACGGACGCCGTCGAACAGCCCGGGGTGCTCGCGCACGAGGAACTCGGCGCCGAGCGCGCTGCCGGCCTCCTCGTCGGCCATCAGACAGAGGATCACGTCGCCGGGCGGCCGGCGTCCGGCCGCCTTCGCGCGCATGAACGCGGCCAGCATCATCGCCACACCGCCCTTCATGTCGAGCGCGCCGCGGCCCCAGACGAAGCCGTCGTGCTCCTCGCCGCCGAACGGAGGGTGGCGCCAGTCTCCGGGAGCGGCGACGACGTCGACATGGCCCTGCAGGAGCAGCGGCGGGGAGCTGCCCTCGCCTGCGATGCGGGCGACGAGGCTGGGCCGCTCGGGATCGGCCGCCACCACCCGTACGTCGCATCCGATCTGCTCCAGCAGCCCGCGCACCCAGTCGATGCACTCACGCTCGTTGCCCGGGGGGTTGGTCGTGTCGAAGCGCAGCAGCTGCGCGAGCAGCTGCGCCGGGCGATCCTGGATCGCGTCCTGCGCGGGCGCCGGGGTCGTGCTCATCGCCTCAGTCTCGCCGATCGGGCCCGGCCTTGCAGCGCTGTTTGCGCATGCAAATAACTGGTAACACTACGGACGATGCCCCGTTCGATCTGGACCGGCGCGATCAGCTTCGGACTCGTCACCGTGCCGGTCAAGCTGTACAGCGCGATCAACCGCAAGAACGTCCGCTTCCACCAGCTCAACGGCAAGAGCGGCGTGCGCATCGCCCAGAAGCGGGTCGATCCCGCCAGCGGCGAGGAGGTCTCCTACGAGGACATCGTCAAGGGCTATGAGATCGCCCAGGACCGCTACGTGGTGATCGAGCCCGGCGAGCTCGAGGCGCTCGCACCGAAGAAGACGAAGACGATCGAGATCGAGGACTTCGTCGAGCTGGCCCAGATCGACCCGATCTTCTACGACCACCCCTACTACCTCGCGCCCGGCCCGGGCGGGGCGAAACCGTACCGCCTGCTGCTCGAGGCGATGGCCGAGACCGGCAGGGTGGCGATCGCCCGCGTCGTGATCCGCTCCAAGGAGCAGCTCGTCGCGCTGCGCCCGATGGGCGACGCGCTGGGGATGGCGACGATGATCTTCGCCGACGAAGTGCTGCCGGCCGACAGCATCGACGAGATCGCCGAGGTCCGGGAGGTCAAGACCACGAAGCGCGAGCTGGACATCGCCAAGCAGCTGGTCGACTCCCTCGCAGGCGATTTCGAACCGGACAAGTACAGCGACACCTACCGCGAGCAGGTGCTCGACATGATCGAGCGCAAGGCGCAGGGCGAGCACATCGCCGTGCAGCCCGAGCCCGAAGAGGAGGGCACCCCCGCGCCCGACCTGATGGGGGCCCTGAAGGCCAGCCTCGAAGCCGTCCGTGCGCGCGAGGGCGAGGACGGTGCCAAGCCGAAAGCCGCCAAGCGCAAACCCGCTGCGAAAAAAGCCGCCGCCAAGAAAGCGCCGAAATCGGCAGGCAAGAAAGGCGCCGGCTCGGGAACCAAACGCAGCTCGCGCGCGACCGCGAAAAGCTAGGTGGGCGCCCGCCGGGAAGCGTCCGGCAAGAAGGAGCGCCCGGCGAGCGGGACGAGCAGCGGCGGCGCAGCCGAACCAAAGGCCGCAGCCACTCGCAAAGCGGCGGTGAAGGCCACGGCCAAAGCCAGAGCCGCGGGGAAAGCCAAGGGCACGGCCACACCCAAAGCTGCGTCGAGGCCCAAAGGCGCGGCGAAACCCAAGGCCGCCGCGAAACCCAAGGCCGCCGCGAAACCCAAGGCCGCCGCGAAACCCAAGGCCGCGGCGAAACCCAGCGCGACGCAGACAAGGACCGGCGCGTCGAAGCTGACTCGCTACGAGCGCAAACGCGACTTCGCGGCGACACCCGAGCCCGACGCCGCCGGCGCCGGCGAGGAGCCCGGCGGGCTCCCCCGTTTCGTGATCCATCAGCACAGCGCCCGCCGGTTGCACTGGGATCTGCGCCTGGAGCACGATGGCGTGCTCGCCTCCTGGGCCGTGCCGAAGGGGATGCCCGAGGAGCCGGGCGAGAACCGCTTCGCGGCTCATACCGAGGATCACCCGATCGAGTACCTCGACTTCCACGGCGAGATCCCGAAGGGCAACTACGGCGCCGGAGACATGACGATCTGGGATCACGGCACGTACGAGCTGCTCAAGTGGGAGCCGCGCAAGGTCGAGGTGCGGCTCGACGGCGAGCGCCTGCAGGCGCGCTACGCGCTGTTCGCCATCGACAAGGAGGAGCAGCCGAAGGACTGGATGATCCACCGCATGGACCCGCCCGCCGACCCCGAGCGCGAACCGATTCCAGAGCGGATCGTGCCGATGCTCGCGCGCACCGGCGAGCTGCCTGCGGACGACGACGCCTGGGGTTTCGAGATCAAGTGGGACGGCGTGCGCGCGATCGCCTACTGTGCGCCCGGCGAGGTGCGGCTCGAAAGCCGCAACCTCAAAGAGATCAGCGACAGCTACCCGGAGCTCGGGCGCCTGGACCGCGGGCTCGGCTCCCACGAGGCCGTCCTCGACGGGGAGATCGTCGCCTTCGACGCCGAGGGTCGCCCGAACTTCGGGCTCCTGCAGCAGCGCATGCACATCGCCTCGCGCGAGCATGCGCGGCGGCTCTCCAAGCAGACGCCCGTGAGCTACATGATCTTCGACCTGCTGTGGCTCGACGGGCACTCGCTGATGGACCTGCCCTACGCCGAACGCCGCGAGCGCCTGACGGGACTCGCGCTCGACGGCGAGGCCTGGCAGACGCCCGAGCACGTCGTCGGGCACGGCCGGCAGCTGTTGAAGGCGAGCCAGGAACAGCGCCTCGAGGGTGTCGTCGCCAAGCGCCTCTCCTCACGCTACGAACCGGGCCGGCGAGGCGGATCCTGGCTGAAGATCAAGACGTTCGGGCGCCAGGAGTTCGTGATCGGGGGATGGCTGCCGGGCAAGGGCAGGCGCAGCACGACGATCGGCGCCCTGCTGCTGGGAGTGTTCGAGGCGAACGGCTCGCTGCGCTACGTCGGGCGCGTCGGCACCGGCTTCAGCGAGAAGGAGCTTCAGCGCCTGCAGGGACTGCTCGGGCCGCTCCGTCGCGAGGGGTCTCCGTTCGGCGCCGGCGAGCGCCCGCCCCGTGAGGCCGAGTTCGTCGAGCCACGGCTCGTCGCCGAGGTCGACTTCGCGGAGTGGACGAGCGCCGGCAACATCCGCCACCCCTCCTACAAGGGGCTGCGCGAGGACAAGCCGCCGGAGCTCGTCGTCCGCGAGGACACGACCGGCGCCGCCGCCTCCGCGCGGGCGGCGGCCGAAGGCCCGGCCGAACTGCGCGACGCCGAGGCGACGACGCTCACGATCATCTCCAAATCAGCAGCCTCGGAGACGGCGCTCGTGGGTGGCCGCGAGCTGAAGCTCTCGAACTCGGGCAAGGTCCTCTATCCCGAGACGGGGTTCACGAAGGGGCAGCTGATCGAGTACTACGCCACGATCGCGCCTGTCCTGCTCGCGCACCTTCGAGGCAGGGCTCTGACCGTCACGCGCTGGCCTGACGGCGTCGCGGGCAAGTCCTTCTTCCAGAAGCAGTCCCCGGCCCACCGTCCGGAGTGGGTCCGCACCGCGACGCTTCCCGCGGGTGGCAAGAAGATCGACTACACCCTCGCCGACGACCTGCCGACGCTCGTGTGGCTCGCCAACCTCGCCGCGATCGAGCTGCACACGCCGCTCGCGCTCGCCACGGCCCCGGAGCGGCCGACCTCGATGGTCTTCGATCTCGATCCCGGGGAGGGCACAGACGTGCTCGACTGCGCGCGCCTCGCGCTCGACCTGAGAGGCCTGTTCGAGAACCTCGGCCTTGCCAGCTTCGTGAAGACCTCCGGCTCGAAGGGCCTTCAGGTGTACGTGCCGCTCAACGTCGAGGACGTCGACTTCGCACGCACGAAGGCGTTCGCGAAAGCCGTCGCCGAGCTGTTCGAGCAGACCGAGCCCGACCGCGTCGTCTCGCGCATGACCAAGGCGCGCCGAGACGGCAAGGTGCTGATCGACTGGAGCCAGAACGATCGCAACAAGACGACCGTCTGCGTCTACTCGCTGCGGGCCAGACCTCACCCGACCGCGGCGACGCCGCTCGACTGGGATGAGGTGTCGGCGGCCCTCGCGGGCGGCGACCCTGCGGCGCTCGTCTTCGAAGCCGCCCAGGCGCTCGGACGGGTGGCCGAGCAGGGCGACCTGTTCGCCTCCGTGCTGTCGCTCAAACAGCGGCTGCCCGCATTCAAGCCGGGCTGATCGGCGACGGGAGGGTCGGCCGGCGCTCCTCGAGATCGAAGGGGTCGGCCGGCGCTCCTCGAGATCGAAGGGGTCGGCCGGCGCTCCTCGAGATCGAAGGGGTCGGCCGGCGCTCCGTGCCGGCCTCCCGGCCTCCCGGCCTCCCGGCCTCCGCCGCTACTCGAACTCGGGCGCGCGCCAGCCGGGCATCACGTCCGGCAGCCCCTCGCTCACCCTGTCGGTGAACGCGGCCGGGCGCTTCTCGAGGAAGGAGGTGACCCCCTCGACGGCGTCCGCGGACTGCCCCCGCGCCACCATCCCGCGCGAGTCGGCGCGGTGCGCGTACATCGGGTGCTCGGCGCCGAGCATCCGCCACATCAGCCGCCGCGCCAGCGCCACCGACACCGGTGCGGTGTTGTCGGCGATCTCGCGCGCCAGGGCGCGCGCGGCGTCGAGCAGCTCGGCTTTGGGGTGCAGGCTGCGCAGCAGGCCGCGTTCGAGGCCCTCCTGAGCGTCGAAGACGCGGCCCGTCGCCACCCATTCCATCGCCTGGCTGATGCCGACGACGCGGGGCAGGAACCAGCTCGAAGCGGCCTCCGGGATGATGCCGCGCCGCGCGAACACGAAGCCGATGCGAGCGTCGTCGGCCGCGAGGCGCACATCCATCGGCAGCGTCATCGTCGCGCCGATCCCCACCGCCGGGCCATTGATCGCGGCGATCACGGGCTTGGTCGATTCGAAGACGCGGAGCGTGAATTCGCCGCCGTTGTCGCGCCCGGCGGCGCCCGCCGTGTCGCGCTTGCTGTAGTCGAACGTGTCGCCGCCGCCCTCGAGGTCGGCGCCGGCGCAGAAGCCGCGGCCGGCCCCCGTGACGATGATCGCGCGGACCTCGTCGTCCGCGTCGGCGGCGTCGAAGGCTTCGCGCAGCTCCTGTCCCATCCGCCCGGTCCACGCGTTGAGCCGCTCCGGCCGGTTCAACGTGATGGTGAGAACGCCGTCGTCCTTCTCCGTGAGGATCTGCTCGTAGGTCATCGCGCGGGGCATCCTTTCACGACGGACGCGACTCGCGCAGCTCGCGTGCCGTGAGCTGGCGCTCGTAGGGGCCGGCGCCGGTCAGGCACGTCGCGCCGCAGCGCGCGGCCACAGCGAGCGCATCCTCGAGCGCGAGCCCCGCCCCGAGGCCGAAGGTCAGGCCCGCCGCGAACGAGTCGCCGCATCCGTAGGAGTCGACGGCAGCGCCCGGCGGCGGGACCGCGTCCCACCGTCCCTCCTCCCCGCCGCGCCGGCGCCAGCGGCCGCCGCGCGCGCCTTCGGTGTGGACCACCAGCTCGGCTTCGTGCTCGACCGGCTCGGCCGCGGCGAGCTCGATCTCATCCTCGGCGCTCAGCACGAGCGCGTCGATCGCGACGCCGTGGCCCAGAGCGTGACGGGCCCGCGGGCTCGCGACCAGCACGCGCACGGCCTCCCGGGCGCGCTTCAGCGCCGGAACGTCGCCCGCGGTGAAGTACACGGAATCCAGGTCGCGAAGCTCCTCCCAGTGGGAGGAGCCGGAGTCCCCGGCCGGGTCGAGCCGCTCGCCGAAGGTGGTGATCGTGCGCTCCCGCTGATCGTCCACGACGGTCACCGCGCGCCGCGTCGCGGCGAGCGCGACGCCTCCTCGCGCGACCACTGGAGCCGATCGGCCGCGTCTCCGGCCTCCACGACGGGCTCGAGCGTGGGCTTGGCGGCCGTCTCGTCGAGCACGCGAACGCCCAGCTCTCCGAGCCGCCGGCGCGACGCACGCCCGGACTCGTCGTCGCCGAGCACGGTGAACAGGCGCGAGGACCCAGCCAGGCGCGCGAGCTGGACGGCCGCGACCGCGCCGCCCCCCGCGGGCTCCTCGAAGGCGCCTGTGGCATGCGCGACCTCGCCGGCGGACGGGAGCCGCTGGACACGGCCGAACAGGACCCACTCCACATGACCGACGACGGCGACGGAGGGCGAATCAGCGGACACGGCCGGAGTCTCACAGAATCACCCGAGCCGTTTCGGCGAAGATGCCCGCATGGCCACCCCCGAGCAGATGCGCGACCTGATGCCCTTCGCCGCCCTGATCGGCGCCGAGCTCCTCGAGGCGACACCCGAGGTCGTCCGCGGGCGCATGGAGTGGGCGCCCGAGCGCTGCACCGCCGGCGGGCTGCTCCATGGCGGCGCCCTGATGGCGATGGCCGACGGCGGCGGGGGCGCGCTCGCGTTCCTGAACCTGCCGGAGGGGGCGGTCGGCACCGCGACGATCGAGTCCAAGACGAACTTCCTGCGCGGCGTCCGCGACGGCGCGGTGACCGCGACCAGCCGCGTGCTCCACAAGGGGCGCACGACGGTCGTGATCGAGACGGAGCTGGCGCGCGAGAGCGACGGCGCGCTCGTGGCGAAGGTGACGCAGACGCAGGCCTTCCACTACCCGCGGGAGTAGTTCAAGAGGGCCGCGCCGGCGCTCCATGCCGGCCCTCCGCGAATAGGATGCCGCCGATGCCCGAGCAGATCCTGATCGATGAGCAGCCTGCGCCGCACGTACGGCGCTTGACGATGAACCGGCCCGAGCGTCTCAACACGATGACGGCCGAGCTGTGCGGCGCGGTGCACGCGGCGCTCGAGGAGATCGGCCGCGACCGCTCCTGCCGGGCCGTCGTGCTGACCGGAGCCGGCCGCGGCTTCTGCGCCGGTCTCGATCTCGGCGGCTACGGGCGCGCACCGGGCAACACCGGCGAGGACGAGTCGCGCGACCGGCTCGCCAACCAGCAGCACATGTCGCGCCTGGTGCTTGCGCTGCGCGCGCTGCCCCAGCCGGTGATCGCCGCGGTCAACGGGCCCTCGGCGGGCTTCGGTCTCGCGCTCGCGCTCGGCAGCGACATCCGCCTCGCAGCCGAGGAGGCCGTGTTCCGCGTCGCGTTCGTCAACATCGGCGTCTCGAACTGCGACATGGGCACCAGCTGGCTGCTGCCCCGGCTGATCGGCGCTTCGCGCGCGCACGAGCTGATGCTGACCGGGCGTCGCGTCGACGCCCAAGAGGCGTTGCGCATCGGCCTGGTCGCCGACGTCGTCGCGCAGGCGGCGCTCGCGGACCGGGCGCTCCAGGCCGCCGGCCAGATCGCCGAGCTCGCGCCGTGGGGGGTCCAGCTGACCAAGCAGGGAATGTGGGCGGCTCTGGAGATCCCCTCCGAGCAGGCCGCCGTCGAGTACGAGGATCGCCAGCAGATCATGAGCACGTTCGGCCTCGCGCCGCCGGAGGCGATCGCCGCCTTCCTGGAGAAGCGCCCGGCGGAGTTCGCCGACTGATGGCAGAGCTCTTCGACATCTCGGGCAAGACGGCGCTCGTGACCGGAGGCTCGCGCGGGATCGGGCTGATGATCGCGCACGGCCTCGTCAAGGGAGGCGCGCGCGTGATCGTCTCCTCGCGCAAGGAGGGCCCGGTCCAGGAGGCGGCCGCAGAGCTCGCGGCGACCGGCGACTGCGTCGGCATCCCGGGCGACGTCGCGACCCCCGAGGGGGCGGCCGCGCTGGCGCAGGCGACGACAGAGCGCTTCGGCAAGCTCGACATCCTCGTCAACAACGCGGGCACGACGTGGGGTGCGCCGCTCGAGGAGTTCCCGGCGAAGGGCTGGGACCGCGTCGCGCACACGAACGTCGAGGGTGCGTTCCATCTCACGGTCGCGCTGCTCGGTGCCCTGCGCGGCGCCGCGACGAGAGAGGACCCCGCGCGGGTGGTCAACATCGGCTCGATCGACGGCATCCGCACGCCGTCGGTGGAGAACTACAGCTACAGCGCGAGCAAGGCGGCGGTGCACATGCTCACGCGCCACCTCGCCAAGCGGCTCGCCGCCGAGAACATCACCGTCAACGCGATCGCGCCCGGGCCGTTTCAGAGCAAGATGATGGCGTTCCTGCTCGACGACCCGGAGTCGCGCGCGGCCGTCGAAGGGACCGTGCCGCTGAAGCGCATCGGGCACCCCGACGACGTTGCCGGGCTGATCATCTTCCTGTGCTCGCGGGCCGGCTCCTACATGACCGGCACGGTGATCCCGCTCGACGGCGGCATCACCGGCTGCGGCTAGCTCAGTCCCCGAGGGGCCAGGGGTTCTCCGCGGGACGCCACGGCTCCCGGCGCCAGTCGGCGTAAGCCTCCTCGGGATCGTCGGTCTCCTCGGAGACCGAGGCGTCGTAGCGCGCCGCGACCTCGTTGACCGGGTAGTGGGCCTGGTCGATGCGGCGCGACCCGATCATCAGGATCGCGCACGGCCCCTCGCCGGCACCGACGAAGACGTGCTCGACGCCCGCCGGGCAGTGCAAGAAATCCCAGCGCCGCAACCGGTGCTCCTCCCCTTCGACGATCGCGATGCACTCGCCGTGCAGGACGAGGAAGTCCTCCTGGACCGGCTCTGAGTGGTAGCGGCAGTTCGGCTGCCCCGGCTGCAAGATCTGGACGTTCACGCCCGTGTCGGCCCAGGGCGCGGCGTCGTCCTCGGGATCGAGCTGCATCGAACGGCGCGGATGCACCTGCGCCGGCCAGTCCGCGATGTTCATGATCAGCGGCTCGGCCACTCCCCCAGCCTACTCACTCGGCGCCGCCGTCCAGCTTCGCTTCCAGCGCTTCCAGCGAGCGCGATTCCTCCGCTCCGCGCTCGACGATCCGCGAGGGCTCGGCGACCACCGTGGCGCCGTCCGGCACGTCGCCGACGACCAGCGCCCCTGCTCCGATGCGCGCGCCCTTCCCGACCCGCACGCTGCGCCCGCGCGGCGCGAGGATGATCGACCCGGCTCCGATGCCGACGTCGTCCTCGATCACGATGCCGTGCTCGGAGCCGGTCGCGGCGCGCACGGCGATGGTGACGTTCTGCCCGATCCTCACGCCGCTCCCGATCGTCACGTTGCTGTGGATCACGGTGCCGAAGCCGGAGTGCAGGAACCGCACGTCGGGGCTGAACTGCACCCCCGGCGCGAGCGAGTTGCGGTAGATCGCGGAGTTGACTTTCTTCACGAAGAGGGCCAGCCGTCGCAGGCCCCTACGCCGCAGGAACGCCGAGATCCGCCAGAGCCGTTCCGGGCTCACCGGGCGACCCTCGGGCTCGATGCGCGACGGGCAGGCGCAGGACGCGCGGCGGCGGTCGTCATGACGCTTGAATACCAGCAACCGCGCGGCGGCGGCGCCCGCCGGGCCATAAGCTTGCCGCCGTGGACTTCCTGATCGCACGCGGGGACCTGCACGAGACCCGCTTCGATGAGACGCCGGCGCCCGGTCCGGAGCCCGGCCAGGCCGTGCTGAGCGTCGACCGGTTCGGGCTCACCTCGAACAACATCACCTACGCGGCGTTCGGGGAGGCGATGTCCTACTGGAAGTTCTTCCCCGCGCCCGACGGCTGGGGTCGGATGCCCGTTTGGGGATTCGCGACCGTCGCCAAGAGCCGCGTCGAGGGGCTGGAGGAGGGGGTTCGGATCTACGGCTACCTGCCGCCTTCGAGCGAGCTGATCGTGACCCCCGAGCGCGTGAGCCCGCACGGCTTCGTGGACGCGGCGGGACATCGCGCGGCCCTGCCGGCCGCGTACAACAGCTACCTGCGCGCCGACGCGGACCCCTCCTACGATCCCGAGCGCGAGGACCAGCAGATGCTGCTGCGGCCGCTGTTCTTCACGTCCTGGCTGATCGACGACTTCCTGCGCGACAGCGACATCTTCGGCGCGGGCTCGGTGGTGCTCTCGAGCGCCTCGAGCAAGACCGCGAGCGGGCTCGCGTTCCTGCTCTCGCGAGACGGCGGCGCCGAGGTGATCGGCCTCACCTCAGCCCGCGGCGCGGAGTACGCGCGCTCGATCGGCGTCTACGACGCGGTCCTCACCTATGACGAGCTCGATGACCTGCCGGCGGGGCGCGCTGTCTACGTCGATATGTCCGGCGACGCCGCTGTCCGTGAGGGCGTGCACCGACGCTACGGCGCCGAGCTCGCGCACTCGGCCGTCGTGGGCGCCACCCATCACGACCAGATGGGCACGGTTCCGGACGATCTCCCCGGGCCGCGACCGACCTTCTTCTTCGCGCCCGATCGCGTCGCGAAGCGCTCGGGCGATTGGGGCCGCGAGCAGCTCGAAAAGCGCCTCGCGGAGGCCTGGGAGCCGTACGTGAAGTGGACCGACGGCTGGATCGAGGTGACTCGCGAGGAGGGTCCGGACGCTCTGCGTGCGACCTACCTGGATCTGCTCGACGGGCACATCGACCCGTCGCGGGCGCACGTGCTGTCGCTCCCGCGCTAGTTCCGGGCGCCCGAACGGGGTTGGGCTGCTGACCGCCGCCCCGGTTTGAGATCCCGCGACCGCCGGGTACACCCACCTGTCAACAGTCCGGGGAGGGGGCGACTCAGGAGACAGCAGATGCCGACGCCCTTCGGCGGTCGCCGCCGCCGCACCACGATCCTCTCGGCCGCTTGCGCATGCGCGCTCGCGCTCGCTCCGGCGGCGGCCGCCGCCGCCAGGCCGAAGGCCGAACCGGCGCCGTTCGGCCACCCCTGCGCCACCCAGGACGGTGTGCGCTTCTGCCCCACCTCCGGCCTCGAAGAACGCGTCCCCAGCTTCGACGGCGTGCCGCTCGACGTCGACGTGACACTGCCCGCGAGCGGCAGCGGCCCGTTCCCCACCATCGTGATGATGCACGGCTGGGGCGGCAGCAAGACCTCGTTCGAGTCGACCACCGCGGCGGGCGACGGCAACGAGACCTTCGACTACAACAACGTCTACTTCGCCCAGCACGGCTTCGCGGTCGTCAACTACTCCGCCCGCGGCTGGGGGCGCTCGTGCGGCACCTCGGAATCCCGCACGGAACCGGGCTGCAAAGAAGGGTGGATCAGGCTTGCCGACCAGCGCTACGAGGCACGCGACACCCAGTACCTGCTCGGCCTGCTCGCCGACGAGAAGATCGCCAAGCCAAAGGCGATCGGGGTCACGGGGATCTCCTACGGCGGCGGTCAGTCGATCGAGCTCGCGTACCTGAAGAACCGCATACGGCTTCCGAACGGCGAATTCCAGCCGTGGAAGAGCCCCGGCGGGAAGACGATGGAAATCAAGGCCGCGTTCCCGCGCTGGCCGTGGTCGGACCTCGTCGACGCGCTCGAGCCGAACGGCCGCTTCCTCGACACCCAGATCGCCTCGCCCGAGCAGAGCCGGGAACCGATCGGCGTCGAGATCCAGAGCTACGTGACAGGCCTGTTCGCAGACGGTGCCGCGGGCGGGTACATAGCGCCGCCCGGCGCCGACGAAGAAGCGGACCTGACCAAGTGGTTCGCGCTGATCAACGCGGGCGAGCCGTTCCCGGTCGAAGGCGAAACGATCGAGAACCAGATCTATGACTACCACGACGGCTACTCGATCCCGTTGGACGGCAAGGCGGCGCCGATGCTGCTCGAGAGCGGCTGGACCGACGACCTGTTCCCGCCCGAGCAGTCGCTGCGCGTCTACAACCAGGTGCGCGCGGCCAAGGGCTACGCGGCTCTGATGTTCGGCGACCTCGGGCACAGCCGCGGCGACAACAAGCAGAACACCGACCACGCCTTCAACGAAGAGAGCGCCGGATTCTTCACCGCGCGCCTGGAGCACTCCGGCAAGGGGCCGGCCAACGGCTCGGCGACGGCTTACACACAGACCTGCCCGACCGAAGCCCCGGCCGAAGGGCCGTTCACCGCCAAGAGCTGGGCCAAGCTCCGGACGGGCGCCGTCACGTTCGGCTCCGCGACCCCGCAGACGTTCACCTCGGCCGGCGGGAACCCGGCAACGGCCGCGGCGTTCGATCCGATCGCCGGCACGAGCGAAGCGTGCAAGACGGTGACCGCCGAAGAAGAGCCGGACACCGCGAACTACACGACGCTCAGCTCGGGCTTCACGATGCTCGGGCTGCCGACGGTCAGCGCGCACGTCGTCGAGTCCGGGTCCTACGGCGAGATCGCCGCTCGGCTCTGGGACGTGCTGCCCTCCGGCGAACAGCGGCTGATCAGCCGCGGTGTCTACCGGCTGGACGAAGGCGAGGACGGCATCGTCACCTTCCAGCTGCACGGCAACGGCTACCGCTTCGCCGCCGGCGACACGGTGAAGCTGCAGCTGCTCGGACGCGACGCGCCCTACTACCGGGCGAGCAACGGCGTGTTCTCTGTGGAAGCCAGCGACGTGACCGTCACCCTGCCGACTGGCTGACGGCCGCGGCCGCCGCCGCGCGGGGCACTGTCCCGCGCGGCGGCTTGGGCCGGTCTTGGGCTAGTGGCGCGTGACGCGCAGTTCGACCGCGGGGGTCCCCGCACCGGCGACCGGTCCCTCGCCGGCCCACTGGGCGACGAAGTCGGTGGTCGCGAAGATGCCCGAGACATTCAGCGTGAAGGCGCCGTTGGACGCGACGGTCGCGGTCGCCTGCCGCCAGACCGCCCGGCCCGCGGTGCGGTACCCGACATCGACCGTCTCCCCGCCCAGCGCCGGCCTGAGCATGCCCTTGAGCTTGACGCGTCCGTGCGCCTGCCCCAGCTTCTTGCGCGTGAGCTTGTGTGGGCCGGCGATCGAAATGGTGAGCGTCGAGCTCGTCGTGTTCAACCCGCCGCTCTCCGTCTGGAACAGCCCGCCTTCGCCGAGCAGGTAGTCCACGAGACCGGCGGCCGCAACGTCTTCGACCTTCCGCGGCAGCGTCTCGCGCGTCCAGGTACGACCGCCGTCGGAGGTGCGCAGCACCTCCTTGTCGCCGCCCGCGAACATCGCGTAGCCATCGGCGGCGGAGCTGAACGAGATCGCGCCCTGGCCACCGAGCGCCATGCTGCCCATCGAGTTGATCTCCTTCCAGCTGCCGCCGCCGTTGCGCGTGAAGAACAGGCGCTGGAGCGACACCGCGTAGCCGGTGGTCGGGGACACGAACGAGAGCGATTCGATGTTGCCGTGCTTCAGCGGGCGCGGGATCAGCGTCCAGTGCGCGCCCCCGTCGCGCGACTCGATCGCTTCATCGCCCCACGCGAGCATCGCCGAGCCGACGGTCTCCCCGCCCGCGAACAGCGGGAACACCGAGAGGCGGCGCCGCAGCACCTTGCGGTGCCTGGAGCCGAGCACGACGCTGCCCGACACCGGGCCGAAGCTCGCTCCCGCATTCGTGCTGCGACGCAGGCCGGTCGGACCCACGAGCACGACCGTCCCTGCGCTGGGTGCGAGGAGCGCGGCGGGCGCACCGCCGCCCGCGTTGAGAATCGACCAGCTCAGGCCGCCGTTCGCCGTCTTGTAGACGGTTCCGCCTTCGTTGACCGCGTATCCGACCGTCGTCGTCGGGAACGCCGCGTCCTCGATCGTGGAGGAGGTCGGCACGCGCAGGGCCCCCCAGCTGGCGCCGCCGTTCGTGGTCGCCGCGATCACGCCGGAATGGGAGGGGACGTAGGCGTCTTCGGGCCCTGCCCCGACTCTCAGGACGTCGCCGAGCTGCACGCCGAAGCGGCGTGTGATCGAGGTCGGGAACGTGGCGCCCCCGTCCGTCGAGAGCACCGTCTCGCCGGCGGCGCCGACGGCCACTGCGCTGCCGGCCGTCGAGAAGGCGACCGACAGCAGGTTCTGGTCGGCCGGGGACACGAGTGTCCCGGTCGCCCCGCCGTCGGTCGTGCGCACGAGCATGTTCGTCCCGGGAGCCGGTTGCGGCGCGGTCGCGATCAGGCAGTGTTCGCCGTCGCTGCACGAGATCTGCGTGAGCGTCGGGCGCGGCGCCCCGGCCGGGAGCGCCAGCGCCAGCGGCGTCCAGGTCGCTCCCCCGTCGCCGCTGTGGAGCAGGGTGCCCGCGGCGCCGACCGCGTAGGCGACCGTCGGGCTGACGAACGTGACGCCGTACAGCGGCTGGCCGCTGCCGGCCACCTGTGTCCACGAGCCGGCGCCGTCGGTCGTGCGGTAGATCTTCCCGCCGCCCTGGTTGACGAGCGCGAAGCCGACCGTCGGCGAGACGAACGCGATCTGCCCGGCGGTGGCTCCCGCCAGCGGCACGCTGGTCTTCGGTTCGAGGGTCTGGCCGGCGTCTTTGGTCAGGAAGATCGAGCCATCGGCCTGCTCGACGTAGCCCGTGTTCGCGTCGAGGAAGGAGACCGCGGCGACCTTGGTCGCGCAGCCCTGTTCGGATTCGTTCACGGGCAGGCGGTGGAACGTTGCGCCGCCGTCGGTGGACTCGCGCACGGTGCAGCCGCCCCCGACGACCACGGTGTTGGGATCGACCTCCTGCAGGAGCGTGAGGTCCGACGACGAGCCGCTGGACAGCCCGGTCCAGGTGGCCCCGCCGTCATCGCTTCGCAGGACCGTGCCGCCTTCGCCGGCGGCGTATCCGCGAGCGCCCTGGAAAGCGACGCTGTTGAGCGTTTCGCCCTGCGGCACCGGATCGCCCCACGTCCACCCGGAGATCCCGACCGACACCGGAGCGGCGCTCGCCGCGGCCGTTCCGGCCAGTGCCCACACCGCGATCGCGGCAAGCACGATCCTCGCAACCCGTCGCATTGCGCCTCCCCCTTCGTTCAGGTTTCTGGATGCCCGGCCATCGGCAGAGTTCCGCCAAGTAGATCGAGCACCGGCTAGAACAATCAGGAGTCGCGAAGGTTGCGAAGGCCGGCACGGAGCGCCGGCCGACCCTTTCCCAAAGGCCGGCACGGAGCGGCGGCCGACTCCTTCCCAAAGGCCGGCACGGAGCGCCGGCCGACCCTTCCACATGACCCCGCCGCGTGGCGGCCGGCAGCCGCCACGCGGTAGGTATCCACTTTGCTCAGAGCGTGTGCGAGGCGCCCGGCTCGAGCACGACCACCTCGCCGTGCCCGGCTCCCTCGACGTCGGACTTGAACGCCTGCGCGTCGGTCTCGATCGGAGGGAACGTGTCGTAGTGGCAGGGGATCACCTGGCGTGCCCCCACGAGCCTCGCCGCCTCGACGGCGTCGAAGCGGTCCATCGTGTAGTGGCCGCCGATGCACATCAACGCCACGTCGATCTCGCCGTCGCCAAGCGCCGAGGAGCTCGCGGCCCGTGCGGCGGTCGCGCGCATCAGCGAGAGGTCGGAGAACAGCGAGGTGTCGCCGAGGTGGTAGATCGTGCGCCCGCCGAGATTGACGATCAGCCCGGCAGGTGTGTTGACCGCCCCCTTCGGGGTGGTCGAGGTGTGCCACGCCGGCACGAGCTTGACCCATCCCCAATCGAAGCGCACCGTGCCGCCCAGGTTGGGGTCGTGCACTTTCTCGACGCCCTCGTCCGTCAGCTCGTTCGCGATCTCCACGATCGCGACGACGTCGGGCTTCGCGCGCTGTGCGATCGACACCGTGTCGCCGTAGTGATCGGCGTGACCGTGCGTCAGCAGCAGCGCGTCCGGGCTAAGCTCATCGGCCGCCACCGCCGCCTTCGGGTTGCCGGTGAGAAAGGGGTCGATCAGAACACGGGTCGATCCGTCGTTCAGCTCGAAGGCCGCGTGGCCAAGGAAGCGAATCTCCATCGTCACCGCCATTCGGTCGATTTCCATTCCGCGCCCAGCCGTAGCGGGCGCCGTCACCATATATGCCCGCTGACAGGCTCGGCGCACGCTCGGTGCGGGCCTTCCTGTGCGCCTGCGCGCTTGCGCTCTGGAGCACGCCGGCCGCCGCTGGCGCCTGGAGCACTCCTGCGCCGCTCTCCTCCTGCCCGGCCACGGGTGCCCCGAGCGTCGTGTTCCCGTCGAGCTCGCCGTCGACCGCCACCGGCGCCGGCGCGATCGTCTGGCCCGCCGGCCCCGCGTGCCCCGGGGGCGCCGGCGCGCGCCTCGACGCGCTCCGGCCGGACGCCGCGCCCGGACCTCCCCTCGCGCCGCGCTCCTCGGGTTCGGACCCGCTTGCGCCCCTGGCCGTCGCCGCCGCGCCGAACGGGCGCATCGCGATCGTCGGCGCGGACCCGCGGCACGCAGGGCGCGCGCTCGCGCTGGAGGGCAGCGCGGAAGGGACGTTCCGAGCGCTGCCCGGCGCCGCCGCCACAGCTCCCGCGGCGGCGCTCAGCACCGCCTACCTCGGCGACCTCGCACTGCTCGCCCCGGCCCGCGATGGGCTCGTGTTCCAGGTGCAGCGGTGGTTCGGGGGCCCCGCGGGCGCGCCGAGGCAGGTGATCCCCCGGCCGGTGGCCGCGGGCAGTCTCGCGATCGCGATGGACTACCGCAGCGACGCGCTCGCCGTGTGGACGGCGGGCGGCGGGGTCTGGGCCCGGGCGATGCCGGCGAGCGGCCGCGTGCTGCCCGCGCAGCGCCTCGGCCCCGCCGGCGCGAGCACCCGGATCGCGGCTCTGCTCAGCGACGACAACCGCGCGATCGTGATGTGGTCGACCGAGCGCTCCGGCGCGACCGACGTGTACTTCGACCAGTCGGCGACCGGCCCGCGCTTCGGTCCCGCGAGCCGGATCGAGCACGCTTCGGGGCTCCTCGCGCCCGAAGGATCGCCGCAGCTCGTGCGCCTCAGCTCGGAGAGCGTGATGTGCGCCTGGACCGGCGCGAGCGAAGGCCGCTGGGTCGTGCGGACGGCGCCCGTCGATCAGCACGGGCTGCGAGCCGTCTCCACGCTCGCAGCGCCCGCGGGCGGCGATCTCTACCTGAGCGCGCTTGCGCCGGGTCCGAGCGGCGAGGCGGTGGCGCTGCTGGGCCAGCCGGTGCGGAGCTCCTCGGGCGCTCCGGTGCCGAGGCAGGTCGCGCTGCTCGCCTCGCGCGGCATCGACGCCGCGCCCGGGCGTACCCTGTTCGCCCCGCCCCAGCTCGTGGCCCCGCCGGGCCCGGTTTCAGGTGCAACCTTGGCGATCGAGCCGGGTACAGACCGTGCGCTCGCCGCGTGGCGCGGCGCCGACGGGGCGATCGACTACGCCGTGCAAGGCGGCGCCCAGGGCTGAGCGGGATTCCGGTCGGCAGACGCGAAGCGAGGTATTTAGGAAAAGATGGGCCGCTGATGGATCGCGACTACGAGCAGCAGACGTTCCAGGCGGAGGACCGCCACTGGTGGTACCGGGGCCGGAGAACGGTACTGGAGCGTGTGCTGGACGGGCTTGCCCTGGGCGAGCCGCTCCGCATCCTGGACGCCGGCTGCGGCAGCGGCCGCAACATGGTCGATCTCGCGCGGCGGGGCACGGTCACCGGCGTGGAGCTCTCGCAGCCCAGCGTGGAGAAGGCCCGCGAGCGCGGATGCGGCGAGGTCGTCGAAGGCTCGGTGCTCGAGATGCCCTTCGCAGACGCGAGCTTCGACCTCGCCGTGTCGCTGGACGTGATCGAGCACCTCGAGGACGATCTCGGCGCGCTGCGGGAGCTGCGCCGCGTCGTCGCCCCCGGGGGGGCGCTGCTGGTGACGGTCCCCGCGTACGGCTGGCTGTGGAGCGGGCACGACGAGATCAACCATCACCAGCGCCGCTACACGATGCGATCGCTGCGGGCCGTCGCCGAGCAGGCCGGCTGGCGCGAGGAGCGCACGAGCTACTTCAACTCGCTGCTGCTCCCGGTCGCGATCGTGCTGCGGGTGCTCGATCGCTTCAACCGCAAGACGACGGAGTCGAGCCTCGACCTGTGGGTGCCGCCGGAACTGGTCAACCGGACGCTCGAGGTGCCGCTCACGCTCGAGTCGCAGCTGATCGCCCACGGAGGGCGGATCCCCGCGGGGCTCTCGCTCCTCAGCGTGTTCCGCTAGAGGTTGATGAGCTCGGAGGGCTCCTCCGCGAGCGGCACGTGGCGGAAGGTCCAGGCGCGATTGACGAGGAAGGTGGTGATCGTCACCGCGACGGTGGCGAGCGCCTGCGCGATGAGTTCGTCCATGCCGGCGTCGTGCACCAGCAGGTAGAGCAGCCCGAGGTTCAACCCGAGCCCGCCGGACTGCACGATTCCCCAGCGCACCGGCGTGTAGGCGTCGCCGACGTGGTCGGCGAACGTCCAGCGCCGGTTGAGGAGGAAGCCGTTCGTGGCGCCGACGACGAAGCCGATCGCCGAGGCCGCGATGTACCAGACCCCGAACACCTTCAGCAGCACCGTGTAGACGGCGAAGGTGATCAGGGTGTTCGAGATCCCGACGATCCCGAACTTCACGAACTGCACGACCACGTGCGGCACCTGCACGCGACGGTGCGCCGGCAGCCGAGAGTCGCCTGCGGGCGGTACCCTCCCAGGACGCTCCCCAGGAGCCTGCGGCCCATTCTCTGTCGAGTTCATCCCCAGGAAGGATGCACGATAAATTGAGCGTCGGCTTAGGGATTTCGTCGATCATGGCCCCTATACCGCGTCACCGAGCGGCATACCGGGCACAATCACCTCGATGCAGGACACACCTCCCCGCACCCCCAAGCTGCTGAGCCTCGTCGCGCCGGTCTACGACGAGGAGCTCCTGATCGAGGAGTTCGTCACCCGCGCAACGGCGGCGCTGGCGGACTACGACTTCGAGTTGGTGCTGGTCGACGACGGCAGCACGGACCGCACGCCCGAGCTGCTCGACGGGATCGCCGCCGCCGACCCGCGCGTCCGTGTGATCCACCTCTCGCGGAACTTCGGCCACCAGGCGGCGCTGACCGCCGGGCTGGAGCACGCGATCGGCGACGTCGTCGCGATGATCGACGCCGACCTGCAGGATCCCCCGGAGCTGATCCCGGACATGATCGCCCAGTGGAGCCAGGGCGCGGACGTCGTCTACGCGGTGCGCAAGCAGCGCGAAGGCGAGACGGCCTTCAAGCTCGCCACGGCATCGTGGTTCTACAAGCTGTTCGACAAGCTCGCCCAGGTCGACCTGGAGCCGAACTCGGGCGACTTCCGCCTGCTCGACCGCCGCGCGCTGAACGCGCTGCTCGCGATGACCGAGCGCTCGCGCTTCCTGCGCGGGATGACCGTCTGGATCGGCTTCAACCAGACCGCGATCTCCTACGAGCGCGACGCCCGGCACGCGGGCGAGACGAAGTACACCCTGCGCAAGATGCTGCGCTTCTCACTCGACGCGATCGCGTCCTTCTCCCATTTGCCGCTGCAGCTGGCGACGTATGCCGGCATCCTCTCGGCGGGGCTCGCCTTCATCGCGATCCCGGTCGTGATCGCGCTGCGGATCGCCGACTCCTACCTGCCGGGCTTCGGCTCGATCACGATCGCGATCCTGCTGCTCGGCGGCATCCAGCTGATCGCGATCGGCGTGATCGGCGAGTACGTCGGGCGCATCTACGACGAGGTCAAGCACCGGCCGCTGTACATCGTGCGCGAGGAGCTGAACCACCCCGCGGCCTCGGGCCGCGCAGCGGTGGTCCCGGTCGCGCGCGCCGGACTCGGGGCACGCACCCCCGAGCGCGTCCCCTAGTCCTCGCCGCAGATCTCGAGCGCTTTCACCGGATCGTCACTGGCGCTGTGCTATGTTGTTCATAATGATGATCGAGAATATGGTCATCATGAAAGGGATCCTCAGTTCCTCCCTGCGGCGGGTCCCCCTCCCCGCCGCCCCTCCTGGCCGTGTGCCCGCCCGCCCCTCCGCGCGATGTCGCGGGGGAGCGGGCGGGCCTCGGTTCGAGGCCTGAGCAGCACCCGGCGAGCGCGTCGGGCAGTACGACCTCGCCCACCTGAGCAGGCTCGGCCTGTAGGGACCGCGACACCGGAGGCGGAGGCGTGTTGTGATGCAACGATGCGCCTCCGCCCCGCCGCCGTCCCCGCCTTCGGGGAGGCCTCCCCGACGATACGCTCGGCGCTGCGCGAGACGGCCGGGCTCGTGCTGCTCGCGCTGCTGTCGCTGCTGAGCACGAGCTGGCTCGTGCCGACCGACGCGCGCGCGTCCGGCTGCCCCGGCGCCAGCGCGTGCCCCTATTCGGGCATACAGCTGATCGGCCAGCGCGCCGAAGGCGTGCTGCGCTTCCCCGAGGCCGTCGCGATCGGCCCGCAGGGCGACATCTACGTCGCCGACCAGCTCAGCTACGCCGTGCAGAAGTTCAGCCCGGAAGGGACGCTGGAGGCCCAGTGGGGCTCCTTCGGCGGCGGCCACGGCCAGTTCGGGCCGATCGGCGGGCTGGCGGTCGACGCGACCGGCGCCGTCTACGTCGTGGACTCCGAACACAACCGGATCGAGAAGTTCGGCCCGAACGGCGAATACATCACGAGCTGGGGCAGGCACGGCTCAGAACCGGGGCAGTTCAGCTTCGGTTCCTCGCAGGACCCGACCAAGCCACCCGGCGGCGGCATCGCCGTGAACGGCAGCTACGTCTTCGTCGCCGACAGCGGCAACAACCGCATCGAGCGCTTCAACCTGCAGGGCCGGGAACCGATGGTGTGGGGGACGAAGGGCAGCGCACCCGGCCAGCTCCTCTACCCGCGCGGCCTGGCCGCCAACGAACACGAGGTCGTGGTCGCCGACGACGACAACCACCGCGTCGAGGAGTTCACGACCGAAGGCGCCTACGTGGCCGAAGCCGGCTCCCAGGGCACGGGGGCGGGGCAGTTCGGCTTCCCCTACGGCGTTGCGCTCGACGCGGCCGGCAACGTCTACGTTGCGGACGATCTCAACCACCGCGTGGTGAAGCTCAACCCTCAGCTCGGCTTCGTGAGCGCCTGGGGCGGCTTCGGCGCCAAACCGGGCCAGTTCGCGTTCCCCCGCGCGATCGCCAGCGATCCGGCGGGAGACACCTACGTCGCGGACACGGCGAACCAGCGGGTGCAGGTGTTCGACCCCACCGGCAACTACCTGCGCACGATCGGCATCTCCTCGCGCGGAGGAGCCGAGCTGACCGCCCCCCGCGGGCTGGCCGTCGATCCAACGGGACGGCTGCTGGTCTCCGACACGACCAACGACCGCATCGAGCTGTTCCCATCGCCGGCGTTCGCCTTCGGGGGGCAGTGGAGCGTCGCCGGCGGTGTGTCGGCGAGCTTCTACAGGCCAACCGGGATCGGCGTCGATCCGGCGGGCTCCGTCTACGTCGCAGACCGCGGCTACGGGCGCCTGCTGAAGCTCTGGGGCGACGGCACGTGGCTGGCCGAAACGGGCGGACCCGCCTCCCGCGGCGGCGTCCAGCTCAGCGGCAACGACGCGGTCGCGGTCTCCCCGGCGACCCATCAGACGTTCGTCGCCGACGCGGGGCACAACCGCATCCTCGTGTTCAGCGCAGAAGGCACGCTGCTCGCGCGCTGGGGAGCAGGCGAAGGCAACGGCGCGGCCGGCAGCGCGGCGGGCTCTTTCAACCGGCCCGAAGGGGTCGCCGTCGGGCCTGACGGCAGCGTCTACGTGGCCGACACGGGCAACGATCGGGTCGTCAGGCTCTCCCCCTCGGGGGCGGTGCTCGGCCAGTGGGGGCAGACGGGGGGCGGCAACGGCGGCTTCCGCGGGCCGACGGGCATCGGCATCGACGCGGCCGGGAACGTCTACGTCGCCGACACGAACAACAACCGGGTGCAGGTCTTCGACGCGAACGGCCGCTGGCTGAACGGCTGGGGCAACCGCGGGGCAGCCGCGGGGCAGTTCTCCCAGCCGACTGCGCTGGCCGTCGGCTGCGAAGGCGACGTCTACGTCGCGGACACGAACAACAACCGCGTGCAGCGCTTCGAACCCGTCCACCCGGCGGGCAGCGGCTGCCTGCCGGCGACGGCCTGGCCGCCGCCGCTGGACGTCGCGCCGGTGCTGACGGTGAACCTGCTGCGCTCGAGCGGCGTGCTCGCGCGGCGCGCGGTGGCGATGACGATCGCCTGCCAGCGGGGCTGCAAGGTCTTGGTCACAGCGGTGGTCGAACCCCGCGGTGGCTCCCGCGCGGCGGCCAGGCTGACGGCGGTCGCGCGCGGCCTGCCGGCCGCCCGCAGCGGGCATGTGCGGCTCGTCGTCCCCGCGCGCGCCGTCGCGCGGCTGCGCTCAGCGCTCGGCTCGCGGCGGGGGATGCGCGCCCGCGTGACGATCGTCGCCGTCGGCCCCACGGGGCGGCGCACGACGGTGCACCGGACCTATCTCGTGACCCGCTGAGGCGGAAGGCCCGATAATGCCGGGGATGGCCGAGCAGACAGGCAACGTCGACCAGCGCCAGGAACGCGTGCGGATCGAGACTCCCCGCCACCGCATCGAGGGGGTGCTCACGCTCGCGCGCGACGGGTACCGCAGCCGCGTCTCGGACGTGCTGAACGCCTCTGAGCGCGACTTCATCACGCTCACCGAGGTGACGGTGGCACCGCTGGAGGGCGGGCCGCTCGAGCTGCACCCGTACATGTCGCTCGCGCGCCGCCACATCGTCTTCGCGGTCGCGGCACAGGACGAGGTCTGAGGCCCGAGGGCGGCAAGGAGCGCCGGCCGACGCTCACGTCACGGAGCGCCGGCCGACCCCCGCCTCATCACGCGCCGGGCGAGCCCTCCCTTCTGAAAGGATTACGCGCCTGATGGGCACCGTGCGCGAGGCCGCCCTCGATCTCTTCAGGGCGCATGAGATGACGACGATCTTCGGCAACCCGGGATCGACCGAGCTGCCGATGCTGGCTGAGCTGCCTTCGGACTTCCGCTATGTCCTGGGGCTACAGGAGCTGGTGGTCGTAGGGATGGCCGACGGCTACGCCCAGGCCACGGGCCGCGTCACCCACGTCAACCTGCACACCGCGCCAGGCGTCGGCAACGCCGTCGGCGGGATCTTCAACGCGCAGTCGAACAAGTCGCCGCTGCTCGTGACCGCCGGCCAGCAGGTGCGTGCCCAGATCACGATGGAGGCGAACCTGACGAACCGCGAACCGACCTACGGTCCGCAGCCGTACGTGAAGTGGAGCCACGAGCCGCCGCGGGCGCAGGATGTTCCGGCGGCATTGGCGCGAGGCATCCACGCCGCCTCGCTGCCGCCCCGCGGCCCCGCCTTCGTCTCGATCCCGATGGACGACTGGAGTCAGGAGGCGGACGCGGCGACGTTGCCGCACACACTCGCCCGCCGCGTCGACGGCCGCGCCGTGCCCAACCCGGACCGGATCGCCGAGCTGGCGGGACGGATCGCCGCGGCGCGCAAGCCCGTGATGGTCGCCGGCCCCGACATCGAAGCGGCCCACGCATGGGATGACGCGGTCGCGCTCGCCGAGCGCCAGCGGATGGCGGTGCTCGCCACGCCGGCTACGGGCGGCGGCCGGCTCGGCTTCCCGGAGAGCCACCCCAACTTCCAGGGACTGCTCGCCCCCGCGATCGGCCCTGCGGGCATGCAGCTCGCGGAGTACGACCTCGTTCTCGTCGTCGGCTCCTCCGTCTTCCCCTACTACCCCTACATCCCCGGCGAGCTGCTCGCCGGCGGTACCCAGCTCGTGCAGATCACCTCCGACCCGGCCGAGGCCGCGCGCGCGCCGATGGGCGAGGCGATCGTCGCCGACGTCGGGCTGGCGCTGCGCGCGCTGAACGATGCGCTCACGGACTCCGAGCGCGAGCAGCCGCCGGCGCGCCCAGAGCCCGGGCCGCCCCCCGAGGGCGATCCGCTCACCGGCTCGCAGGCGATGCAGGCGCTCGCGGTCGCCTGGCCGGAGGACGGCATCGCCGTCGTCGAGACGCCCTCGAGCACCGCCGCACTGCGCAACCGCCTGCGCCTGTCGAAGCCCGGCAGCTACTACTTCTCATCGAGCGGCGGCCTCGGGTTTGGGATCTCAGCGGCGGTCGGGGTCCAACTGGCGGAGGCGTCGAGGCCCGTCGTGTGCGTGCTCGGCGAGGGCTCCGCCCAGTACGGCATCACCGCGCTGTGGACGGCCGTGGCGTACAAGCTCCCGGTCACCTTCCTGGTGCTCCGCAACGAGGAGTACATGATCCTCAAGTGGTTCGCCGAATTCGAGCAGGAGCAGGGGCTGCCGGGACTCGACCTGCCCGGCCTCGACGTGGCCGCCGTCGCGAGCGGCTACGGCGTGCCCTCACGTGAAGTCGAGGGCACCGAAGAGCTGATCGACGCGCTCTCGGGAGCGATCGCCGCACAGGACGGCCCCCGGCTCGTGCAGGTCCGCTGCGCCAGCGGCATGTGGCTGGAATAGCCGTGGCGACGGCGTACCCCATGACGGAGCACCCCCCATCACGGCGGGCAGGCAGGCAGGGCGGCATCGAGCGGATCGCGCCGGAGCCCCCCGGCGACTGGCCGGTGCCGCGGCCCGCGCCGGACGCCGCTCCGGACTGGGTCGCCCAGGGCACACCGGCCGAGCTGGCGGGAGAGCTGCGGGCCGCGCTCTCCGACGGCGGGCTCGCCGGGCGCGCGTCCGACCTGATCCGCTACGCGTCGGATGCGAGCTGCTACCGCTCGATCCCGCGCGCCGTCGCCGTGCCCCGCGACATCGGCGAGGTCGCCGCGGTGATGGCTGTGGCGCGAAGGACCGGCACGCCGCTCGTCTTCCGCGCGGGCGGCACGAGCCTCAACGGCCAGTCGCAGACCGACGGCATCCTCGTGGACTGCCGCCGCCACTTCAAAAGCGTCACGGTCGAGGACGACGGCGCGCGCGTACGCGTACAGCCCGGCGCGGTGCTGGGCCGCGTCAACCGGCGGCTCCTGCAGCACGGGCGCCGCGTGGGTCCCGATCCTGCGAGCACCGAGATCGCCTGCCTCGGGGGCGTGCTCGCCAACAACTCGGGCGGCATGAGGTGCGGCGTCCACGCCGACTCCTACCGCACGCTGGCCTCGCTGACGTTCGCGCTCGCTGACGGCACGGTGATCGACACCGCGGCGCCGGGCGCCACCGAGCGGTTCGCCGCCGCGGCCCCCGAGCTCGCCGCCGGGATCGCCGAGATCCGCGACGAGCTCCGCGCCGACCGCGAGCTCGCCGAGCGCGTCGCGCGGAAGTTCGAGATCAAGAACACCACCGGCTACCGCCTGTGTGCGTTCCTCGACCACGACGACCCATTGGAGATCTTCGCGCACCTCTTGATCGGCTCCGAGGGCACGCTCGCGTTCATCGGCGAGGCGGTGATGAACACGGTCCCGCTCGGGCGCCACACGACACTCTCGCTCTCGTTCTTCGAGGACATCGACACGGCCGTCGACGCCGTGCCCGAGCTGGTCGCGAGCGGCGCAAGCGCAACGGAGCTGATGGTCGCTCCAACGCTGATCGCCGCCGCCTGGAACATGCCCGGGACGCCGGAGCGCTGGAAGGAGCTGCCATCCACCTCGGCCGCCCTGCTGGTCGAGTTCCGCGCGGAGGAGGAAGGCGAGCTGGATGAGGGGGAGCAAGCGGCGCTGGCGACCCTCGCTGCCCGCAGCCCGATCGATCCGCCGCGCTTCAGCCGCGATCGCGCAGAGGTCGCGATGCTGTGGCACGTACGCGAGGGCATGCAGGGCCTGCTCGCCGCGGTGCGCGGGCCGGGCGTGACGATGATCATCGAGGACGTTTGCGTGCCGCCCGCCCGCGTCGGCGAGGCGGCCAAGGACCTGCAGGAGCTGCTGGGGCGCCACGGCTTCCTGCAGGGCGTGGCCGGCCACGCCTCGGCGGGAAACCTGCACTTCCTGCTCACGCCCAACTTCGGCGCACAGGAGGACCTCGACCGCTACGAGGCGTTCATGGGCGAGCTGGTCGATCTGATCGTGGACCGCTACGACGGCTCGCTGAAGGCCGAGCACGGGACCGGCGTCAACATGGCGCACTACGTCGAGCGCGAGTGGGGTCCGAAGGCGACCGAGCTGATGTGGCGCGTGAAGCGGCTCGCCGACCCGGACGGGGTCTTGGGGCCGGGGATCGTGCTGACCGATGACCCCGGCGCGCATCTCCGCAACCTCAAGTCCGCGCCGCGGATCGAGGACGTGGCCAACCAGTGCATCGAGTGCGGGTTCTGCGAGCCCGTCTGCCCGAGCCGGGACCTCACGACGACGCCGCGCCAGCGGATCGTGCTGCGGCGCGAGATGGCGCGCCAGCCGGAGGGCTCGCCGGTGCTCGCCGCGCTGCTCCAGGAGTACGGCTACGACGGCCTCGAGACCTGCGCCGCCGACGGGCTCTGCAGCCTGCAATGCCCTGTCGGCATCGACACGGGCAAGCTCGTCAAGTCGCTGCGCGCCCGGCGCCACAGCGCCTCCACCGAACGCGCCGCCCGGGAGGCTGCGCGGCGCTGGGGTGCCGTCGAACGCTCCGCGCGCGCTGCGCTGCGCGCCGGCCGGACGCTCGGGGACGGCCCGGCCGCCGCGCTCACGGGCATCGCCCGCACCGCGGTCTCGCACGATCTCGTCCCGGCTTGGGGCGAGTCGATGCCCGACCCGGCGCCGCCCCCGCCCTGGACGGCGCGCGAGGGCGCGGCCGCCGTGTACTTCCCCGCCTGCGTGAACCGCATCTTCGGCAACCCGCGCGGCTCGGCCGCCCGCCCCTCGCTGCCGGAGGCGCTGCTCACGGTCTCGGCAAGGGCCGGGCGCCCACTGTGGATCCCCCCCGACGTGTCGGGCCGCTGCTGCGGCACGCCGTGGAGCTCGAAGGGCTTCGAGGACGGCCACGCCGAGATGGCGCGCGCGACCGCCGCGGCGGTGCTCGACTGGACCGAGGGCGGACGGCTGCCCCTCCTCGTCGACGCGAGCTCCTGCACCCTCGGGCTGCTCTCGGAGATCCCCGAGCGGCTCGACGACGCGCTGCGAGAGCGCTACGCCCAGGTCAGGATCGTCGACTCGATCTCGTGGGTCCACGACGAGCTGCTCGGCGCGCTGCCGCCGGCGGCGAAGCTCGACACGGTCGCCGTGCACCCGCCGTGCGCGGCCAGCCACCTCGGGCTCGCCGACGAGCTGACCGCCGTCGCCGGGGCGCTGGCCGACCGCGTCCTCGCGCCGGCTGGGCCGAGCTGCTGCGGCACCGCCGGCGACCGCGGCCTGCTGCACCCCGAGCTGCCCGAGGCCTCGGCGCGCTCCGAGCAGATCGAACGCGGCGATGAGCCCGCGGCCGCGCACCTGTGCAGCAACCGCACCTGCGAGATCGGCCTGAGCGCCGCGACCGGCCACGAGCACGGCTCGTTCGTGCTCCTGCTCGAGGAGCTGACACGGCCGGGGGCCGGCCGCGCGCACTAGGATCGGCGTGGCAAGCACCAACGCCCCCGCGGGCGGTGAGGAGGGAGTGCAGATGAGTGAGAAGAACCGGCGCGTGGTCCTGGCCGAGCGTCCCTCCGGGATGGTCGGCGACAGCACGACACGCCTGGAGCACATCGATCTCGAGCCGCTGAACGACGGCGAGGCGCTCGTGAAGGTCCGCTACGTCTCGATCGACCCCACGATCCGCACCTGGATGGACGACGCCCCCGGCTACCTGCCCCCGATCCAGATCGACGACGTGATCCGTGCGGGCGGGATCGGCGAGGTGGTCGAGAGCCGCTCGGACGCCTACCCGGTCGGGCAGCTGCTGTTCGGCATGACCGGCTGGCAGGACTACGTGATCGCCGACAGCGCCGAGCGCGCGATGCAGTCGATCCCGGACGGCGTGCCGGCGACGATCGCTCTGGGCATCCTGGGGCTGACCGGCGTCACCGCCTACTTCGGGATGAACGACGTCGGCGGCCTGAAGGAGGGCGACGTCGTGGTCGTCTCCGGGGCCGCGGGCGCGACCGGCTCGACGGCGGGCCAGATCGCGAAGATCAAGGGCGCCAAGAAGGTCGTCGGGATCGCCGGCGGTCCAGAGAAGTGCGCCTACATCGTCGACGAGCTGGGGTTCGACGAGGCCATCGACTACAAGAACGAGAAGGTCGCCGCGCGCCTGCACGAAGCGTGCCCCGAGGGAATCGACCTCTACTTCGACAACGTCGGCGGGTCGATCCTCAACGACTGCCTGGGCAACCTCGCGATGCGCGGCCGAGTCGTACTCTGCGGTGCGATCTCCGCCTACAACGAGGACGGCCCGCCCCCGGGCCCGGCGAACTACATCAACCTGCTGATCAGGCGCGGGCGCATGGAAGGCTTCATCGTGCTCGACTTCTTCGGGCGCCTCCCGGAGGCCCAGGGCGCCCTCGCGGGCTGGCTCGCCGAAGGCAAGCTCAAGTCCTCGGAGCACATCGTGGAGGGCCTCGAGCGCTGCCCCGACGCTCTGAACCTGCTGTTCACCGGCGGCAACACCGGCAAGGTGATGGTGAAGGTCTAGCGGGCGCTGCGCGCCCAGGGGTCCGCGCATGCGCGGACCCCGGCATCCGCACATGTGCGGATGCCCGAGGCGGCGCATGCGCCGCCTCGCGGGCCGGCACATGTGCCGGCCCGAACAGCATCAGACCCTGGCTTCCTACAACGACGGCGTCGGCGCGCCCGCCAGCAGGATGAACCACAGCAGGAAGGCGAGTACGGCCAGGTAAACGCTGACCATCACGACGCGCTCCAGGGGCGTGATGCCGGCGCCATAGCCCGGCTGCTCGATGCCTTCGTCCCCGCTCATCCCGCGCAGCCAGGGCAGGCGGCGTTCGCCCGGGTCGCGGCCGGACAGCCTGTCGTATTCGTGGCTCAGCCACGTGAGCGCGATCGACATCGAGAAGACCAGCACGGCGAGAACGACCACCACCACGATCACCGCCGTCATGCTGAGCGTCGACCGCCGGACGAGCTGTGAGCCGACCCACAGCGCGACCAGGGGCGCCCCCGTCCACAGGTTGATCGCGAGGAAGGCGGTCGCGGCCACCATCGCCGTGCGCTTGGCGAGCAGAAAGCGGGTCTGGTCCGGCGGCCGGCTCATGGCAGCCACGTGAGCTCCATGTTGCGGCAGACGGGCTCGAAGCCCAGGCGCTCGTAGAGCCGCTTCGGACGATCCTCGTCGTCGGCGACGATCCACAGGTGCCGGACATCGGCGGCAGCGCGGATCGCCGCCCGCGTCATCGCCGTGCCGCGCCCGCCGCCACGGCGGTCGGGACGCACGTAGACCTGGGTGATCTCCGCCTGCTCGCCCGAGCGCTCGATCTGGGCGAACGCGACCGGCTCGGAGCCCTCGCGGACGATCAGCAGGCGCACGTCGCGCGCCTCCGCCACTTCCCGGGCGCCCGCGCGGAACGACTCGTCGAAGGCGTAGTCCTCGTGATCCTCCGTGTTCCAGGCGAGCCGCAACGCGTCGGCCGCCTCGTAGGGCGCCTGCTCGACCTCGAACCCCTCGCCGGGGTCGACGGCGCGCGGGTCGGCATGGTGCATCCACAGGAGCGCCGTGGCTTTCCAGCCCATGCGCTCGAAGTCGTTGCGCCGCGCCTGTGCGGGCTCGATCTGCTCGAAGTCGATGCGGCGGTGCTGCAGGCCGCCGAGCGCGCCGTCCGTGAAGGCCGCGAGCTCCGCCGCGTCCAGCTCCGGCTCCTCCTCGACACGCACCAGGTTGAACGCGTAGTAGCTCGGGTGACGGCTCGCGCGCAGCACCGTCCCGTGCGCCCACGGCTCCTTCTGGTCGCAGATCGCCTCCTGGTGCGCGCGCCAGAACTCTCGCGCCCGTCCCGCCAGCTCGCTCTGCTCGGACATGACAGGAAGGTTACGGAGCGCTCGGCGGAGGGAACAGGCTCCCCAGACGCGATGTAGGAGGCCGAATCCTCACTTGACAAGTAGTCTTTTCCTGTCCTCGCGATGAGCCCGTCGCCTCCGAACATCCTCTACCTGCACTCGCACGACACCGGGCGCTACGTGCAGCCGTACGGTCATCCGGTACCGACTCCGAACATCCAGCACCTCGCCGACCAGGGGGTGCTGTTCCGCCGCGCCTTCTGCGCCACGCCGACCTGCTCGACCTCGCGCGCGTGCCTGCTCACCGGGGAGTACGGCCACAACAACGGCATGCTCGGGCTCGCCCACCGCGGCTGGTCCCTGAACGACTACCACCACCACATCGTGCACGCGCTGCGCGAGGCGGGTTACTACTCGGTCCTGATCGGCGAGCAGCACATCGCCAAGCATCCCGAGGCGATCGGCTTCGATCGTGTCGAGAAGATCCCCACGACGCGCGTCGAGAGTGTCGCGCCGGTCGCCCGCGAGGTCATCGGGGAGCTGCCCGAGCCGTTCTTCCTCTCGGTCGGCTTCTTCGAGACCCACCGCGACTGGCTGAGCCCTCCCTCCCTGCGGGACGCGCTGTACTCGCTGCCGCCCGCGAACCTCCCCGACACGCCCGAGACGCGCCACGACATGGCCGCCTACCGCGCCAGCGCGCGCTCGCTCGATCAGGGGGTCGGGACGGTGCTCGAGGCCCTCGACGCGGCGGGCCGCACGGAGAACACGCTGATCTTCCTCACCACGGACCACGGGCTGGCGTTTCCGGGCGCGAAGGCGACGCTCTTCGACCGCGGGCTCGGCGTGATGCTCCTGATGCGCGGCCCGGGAGGGTTCACCGGCGGCCGCGTACACGATGCGATGGTCTCGCACCTCGACATCTACCCCACGCTGTGCGAGCTCGCCGGCGTGCCGACGCCCGACTACGTGCAGGGGCACTCTCTGCTGCCGCTGATGCGGGGCGAAGTCGCCTCGCTGCGGGAGGAGCTGTTCGCAGAGATGACCTGGCATGCCGCGTACGAGCCGCAGCGGGCCGTCCGCACCCAGCGCTTCAAGTACGTCCGCCGCTTCGGCGACCGCGCGCTGCCGGTGCTGGCGAACTGCGATGACTCGCCGAGCAAGACGCTTCTCATCAGCGAAGGGTGGGCGGAGCGTCCGGTCCCCTTCGAACAGCTCTACGACCTCGTGTTCGATCCGAACGAGGCCGACAACATCGCCGGGGACCCCGCCTACGCCGGCGTGCTCGGCGATCTCTCCGAGAGCCTCGAGCGCTGGATGCACGTCACGGGGGACCCGCTCCTGCACGGCGACCCCCAGCCTCCGTCCGGAGCCGAAATCAACCTGCCCGATCAGCTCTCGGCCACCGAACCGGTGACGGTGATCGGATGAACGGGGGCGACGATCAGACGCAGGCGACGCGGAGCTACCTCGTCTGCGCCACGCCGCGCAGCGGGAGCACGCTCCTGTGCGAGACGCTCCTCGCGACGGGTGTGGCCGGGCGCCCCCGCGAGTACTTCGAGGCGCTCAAGGAGACCGGGCTGCCGAGGCGCCCGCGCGAGTACTTCTGGGGGCTGCGCAGCCCCGAAGTGATCCGGCTGCTGCCCCATGACGCGAACATCGACACGAGCGCCGAACGCAGCGCCACGTGGGAGCGGGAGGACTACCGGCGCCATCTCGACTGGGCGATCGCGGAGGGCACCACTCCCAACGGGGTGTTCGGCGCGAAGATGATGTGGGGCTACTTCAACGACTTCCTCGAGCTGGCTCGCGGCATCCCTCGTTTCGGGGGCATGGGCGACGGCTCGCTGCTGAACGCGGCCTTCCCCGGGCTGCACTACGTCTTCATCTCGCGCAACGACAAGGTGCGCCAGGCCGTGTCCCTCTGGCGCGCCCTGCAGACCTGGGTCTGGCGCAAGGAGGCGGGTGCGCCCGCAGACGAGCCGCTGCCCGCGCAGCGCGCGGTGTACTCGTTCGACGCCATCGACCACCTGCTCGACCGGCTTCGCCGGCACGAGGACGGCTGGCGCGGCTTCTTCTTCCGGATCGGGCAGCGCCCGCTCTCGATCGTCTACGAGGATGTCGTCGGCGACCTCGAAGGCTCTGTCACCCGTGTGCTCGCCGAGGTCGGGATCGCCGCCCCCGACGGCTGGTCGCTCCCGGAGCGCACCCCGAGCAGGCAGTCCGACGAGCTCTCCGAGAGCTGGGTGCAGAACTACCTCGAAGACGTCTCACGGCGCTGACAAAGAGCGCGGTCCCGGCTAGCATTGGCGGCGCCGATGCCCTTCAACGCGCGGCTCGCACCGACGAGGTACGTCCCGGCCGAAGACCGTTACGAGTCGATGCCCTACCGCCGCTGCGGGCGCAGCGGCCTGAAGCTGCCGGCGATCTCGCTCGGCCTGTGGCAGAACTTCGGCGACGACCGGCCGCTCGAGCGCAGCCGCGCGATCCTGCGGCGGGCGTTCGACCTCGGCATCACCCACTTCGACCTGGCCAACAACTACGGCCCGCCGTACGGCAGCGCGGAGAAGAACTTCGGCCGCGTCCTCGCCGAGGACTTCGGCGGACTGCGCGAGGAGCTGGTGATCTCGACCAAGGCCGGCTACGACATGTGGCCCGGCCCCTACGGGGAGTGGGGCTCGCGCAAGTACCTCCTGGCCAGCCTCGAGCAGAGCCTGATCCGCATGGGCCTCGATCACGTCGACATCTTCTACTCGCACCGGTTCGACCCGGAGACCCCGTTGGAGGAGACGATGGGGGCGCTGGACGAGGCAAGGCGCCGCGGCCTGACGCGCTACGTCGGCATCTCCTCCTACGGACCGGAGCGGACCACCGAGGCCGCCGAGATCCTTCGCCGGCTGGGTACGCCGCTGCTGATCCACCAGCCCTCCTACTCGATGCTCAACCGCTGGATCGAGGACGGGCTGCTCGACGTGCTCGGACGCGAGGGCGTCGGCGCGATCGTGTTCTCGCCGCTGGCGCAGGGATTGCTCACCGACCGCTACCTGCACGGCGTCCCGGAGGACTCGCGCCTGCGGGCCGGCAACTACATGTCGGAGGGCATGATCAGCGACGAGAACCTCGAACGGGTCCGGGCGCTGAACGAGATCGCCGGCGGACGGGGGCAGTCGCTCGCGCAGCTGGCGATCGCGTGGGCCCTCAGAGACGAGCGGGTCACCTCCGCGCTGCTCGGGGCGAGCAGCACCGAGCAGCTCGAGCAGAACGTGGCCGCACTCGCGCGTCTGGACTTCAGCGCCGGAGAACTGGAGGCGATCGATCGGCACGCGACCGACGGCGGGATCAACCTCTGGGCCGCATCGAGCGAGGAGCAGTGACAGCCCGCGGGCGCCACGGGCGGGCGCCCGGGTGTTGATGTCCGAATCCCGCGAGCTTTTCGCGGCGGCGCAAACTACCCTCGGAGCGATGGACGCGAAGGCAGCCGTGCAAGCGCTCTATGCGGCCTACGCCGCAGGGAGCCCGGACGGCATCAGGGCGTTGCTGCATCCCGATGTGATCTGGGTTGCGCCCGCCGGGAACGCAACGCAGGTCGCGCTCGGCCTCGGAGCGCCCGGCGACGCCGGGCCGCCGCGGGGCCTCAACGACCTGGACCGCGATGCGATCGTCACCTTCATGGCGTACGACTATCCGCGGTTCTTCACCGATGTCGCTTTCGAGCCCCGGTCGATGGTCGCCGAGGGCGATGTGGTGCTGACCGAGCACCGCATGTCAGCGACGCTTCCCAACGGTCGGCGGTACGTGAACGATTACTGCTTCGCCTACGAGGTCTCCGACGGGCTCATCACCGCGATTCGCGAGTACATGGACACGCGAGGCGGCTGGCGCCAGGTGTTCGGCGGCGAGGACTCAGAGATCCTGCTGGAGGGCACGCCTCCGCGCTCCTAACGCGGGCCCGGGGCGACTCTGCTCTGTACGGAGAGGGCGGGATTCGAACCCGCGATGGAGTTTGATCCCCATACTCGCTTAGCAGGCGAGTGCCTTCAGCCACTCGGCCACCTCTCCCGAGGGTGAGCAGCCAGTTTAGAGGCTGGCGCAGCGCCCGTCGCGGGCGCGCTCATGAGCTCGCGGGGGCGCCGGCCGGGCGCAGACGGGACAGCACGCGCTCCTCCCCGTCGACGTCCAGCCCCCTCCGCCGGGCCTCGGCGACGTCGATCTGGCCGCTCAGGAGGCCGAGGATCGCATGCGGCGCGCCGCGCAGGACGAGGTCGGCGCTCTCGCCCGGAACGGCGGGACGGGCGCGCACACCGCCGTCGGTCGTCTCGACCATGACCGTGTCCTCGCCGGCCTGCAACTCGATCGAGACGGGGGGCTTGCCGGGTTCGCCGTCGAGCAGAAACTGCTCAGCGGGCCAGGCCAGCCACCGTCCCCTGAACGCGTCCTCGGGCGCCGGGCCCTCGGCCATGTAGGGCACGCCCCACGATCCGAGCTCGTCGAGCACTCCTCGCAGCGCCTCCCCGCGCTCGGTCAGCGAGAACAGCGTGGTCGCGACGGGCGGCGGCGCCTCCTCGCGCGCGACGACGCCGGCGGCCTCGAGCTCACGCAGCCGCTCGGAGAGCAGGTTGGTGGCGATCCCGGGCAGGCCGTTGCGCAGGTCGGTGTAGCGGCTGGGCCCTCCGAGCATGAGCTCGCGCACGATCAGCAGCGTCCAGCGGTCGCCGAGCACGTCGAGCGTCTTCGCCACGGCGCAGTACTGGCGGTAGGAACGCATACACCAAGTCTACCTCAAGCTTGATCAAGTTGTGCTAAGACTTGATTTTCTTGTCTTGCTGCTTGAGAAAGAGGTGTAGCGATGCGGAACCGAGCTCTCATCCTCCCGGCGCTGCTGCTGGCAGCGTTCGCGATCAACCTCGACACGACGATCGTCAACGTCGCGCTGCCCACGCTGGTGCGCGAGCTGCACTCCTCCAACAGCCAGCTGCAGTGGATCGTCGACGCATACAACCTCGTCTTCGCCGCGTTCCTGCTCGTCGCCGGGTCGCTGTCCGATCGCTTCGGTCGCAAGGGCATGCTGCTCGCGGGCCTCGCGCTGTTCGGCACGGCCAGCGCCGCGGGCGGGCTGATGACGAGCTCGGGCGGGCTGATCGCTGCGCGCGCGGTGATGGGCCTCGGCGCCGCGATGGTCTTCCCGGCGACGCTGTCGCTGATCTCGAACATCTTCGTCGAGCGCGTCGAGCGGGCACGCGCGATCGGGCTGTGGGGCGCGACCGCAGGGATCGCGATCGCGCTCGGCCCGATCGTCGGCGGATGGCTGCTCGAACGCTTCTCGTGGTCGAGCATCTTCTTCGCGATGACGCCGGTCGCGGCGGTCGCAGCGCTGCTCGTCGCGCGCGCCGTCCCGACCTCCCGCGACCCCAGCGCGCCGAGGCTGGACCGGCCGGGCTTCCTGCTCTCGAGCACAGCGATGGCCGCCCTCATCTACACGATCATCGAGGCGCCCCTGCACGGCTGGTCGAGCGCTCGGACACTCGGCGGCTTCGCGCTCGCCGCCGTGCTGCTGGCCGGCTTCATCATCCGTGAGCGCAGCACCGAGGAACCCATGCTGGATGTGCGCCTCTTCGCCAACCCGCGCTTCACGGCGGCGAGCGGCTCGGTCACGGTCGCGTTCTTCTCGCTGTTCGGGTTCATCTTCCTGATGACGCAGTACTTCCAGTTCATCAAGCGCTACGGGCCGCTCTCGACCGGCGTGCACCTGCTTCCGGTCGCCATCTCGGTCGGCATCGCGTCGGTGCTCGGGACGCGCTTGGCGGTGCGCTTCGGGACCAAGCTCGTCGTGGCGGCCGGACTGGCGATGGTCGCCGCGTTCTACGCCTGGGTCGCCGCCGTCGTGGAGCCCGGGACGCCATACGGCACGATCGCCGCGCAGATGGTCCTGTACGGCGTCGGCATGGGCCTGACGAGCGCACCTGCGACGGAGGCGATCATGGGCGTCGTGCCGCGTGCGAAGGCCGGCGTCGGCTCCGCGGTCAACGACACCACGAGGCTGCTGGGCGGCACCCTCGGGGTCGCGATCATCGGCAGCGTCTATGCCTCGCTCTACTCGAGCAGGCTGACCGAGCATCTGCCCGCGCGCCTGCCCGCCGGGCTGGCGCAGCTCGCGCACAACTCGGTCGGGGCGGCGCTCGGCGTGGCCCGTGGCCTCGCGGCGACAGGCCATCTCGTGCTCGGAGGCGGCGTCGCCCGCGCCGCCTCCGGCGCGTTCATCGACGGCCTGTCGCTGGGCTGCGTGGTCGCCGGCGGCGTCGCCGCTGTCGGCGCCCTGATGGCCGCCCTGCTGCTGCCCGCCTTCCCTTCCGCGGAGGCCGAGCAGCCCGACACTGCCCCGACGCACCCGCCCTCGGCGCTCGTCGCGGCCGCCGGAGAGTGACCGATCGCCCATTCGTACCGTTGACTGCCCCGGGCGCAGATGCGAGACTCCCGGCTCGCGTCCGGGTGTCGGGCCCGGGGCGGGTGTTCGAGAGAGACGGAGCGCGTGGCGCTCACGGAGGGGTCGGATGCAAGTCAAGGAGGATGGGCGCAGCCTGGCCCGCGGGCTCGCGGGCGTGCTCGCAGGGCTGGCTCTTGCGCTCGCCGCGCCGAGCGCCCAGGCCGCGATGCCGCAGTTCGAAGCGCGCACGCTGAACGACTGGGGCAACAACCTCGCCCATCCCGAATGGGGCTCGGCTGCCAGCAACTACGTCCGTCTGGCGCCCGCACGCTACGCAGACGGCACCGGCGCGATGGTCGAAGGCCCGAACGCCCGCTACGTCAGCAACCGGATCTTCAACTCCGGGGGACAGGACCTGTTCTCCGAACGCAACGTCAGCCAGTGGGAGTGGGTGTGGGGGCAGTTCGTCGACCACACCTTCGGTCACGCCGAGAGCGGCAGCGAAGAAACGCCGATCGCCTTCGACGCCGAAGATCCGCTGGAGTCCTTCAGCGACACGCTCGGCGAGATCCCGTTCGCGCGCGACGCGGTCGCCCCCGGCACCGGCACGAGCCCGGCGAACCCGCGCCAGCAGGTCAACGGCGTCAGCTCGTTCATCGATGCCTCGGCGCTCTACGGCAACAGCCCCTCGCGGCTTGAATGGCTTCGTGCTGGACCCGACGACGGGAACCCGGCGAGGCAGCACGCGCGTCTGCTGCTGCCCAACCGCTACCTGCCGACCGCGAGCGCACGCGGCGACGCGGCCGCCGCGCCGCCGATGGAAACCGAAGGCGCGCTCGCGGCGGACCCGCAGGACGCGGTCGAGGCGGGCGACGTGCGCGCCAACGAGAACATCGAGCTCACGTCGGTCACGACCCTGTTCGCCCGCGAGCACAACCGCATCGTCGCCAAACTGCCCGCGACGCTGACGAACGAACAGCGCTTCCAGATCGCGCGCCGCGTCGTCGGAGCCGAGGAGCAATACATCACCTACAACGAATTCCTCCCGGCGGCAGGCGTCACGCTCAGCCCCTACCAAGGCTATGACCCCTCGGTCGATCCCGAGCTGAGCGACGAATTCGCGACCGTCGGCTACCGCGCGCACTCGATGGTGAACGGCGAGCTCCGGGCGCACGCCCGCAGCCACGAATTCTCGCCGGCCCGCATCCAGGCGCTCGAAGCAGCGGGCGTGATCGTCGCCCCGGGCCGTCGCAACCAGCTCGAATTCACGATTCCCACGAACGCCGCGTTCTTCGATCCGCAGGTCGTTCCCGGGGTCGGGCTGAAGCCGATCCTCGAAGGGCTCGGCGAAGAACCGGGCTACAAGAACGACGAGCAGATCGACAACTCGCTGCGCAGCGTGCTGTTCGGGGTGCCGGGCCCCGGTGCTGACCCGGCCACCTGCGACGCCGAACCGGCAACGCCGGGATGCTTCAGCGGCGTCATCGACCTGGGCGCGATCGACCTCCAGCGCAGCCGCGACAACGGCATGCCGAGCTACAACCAGATGCGCGAAGCGCTCGGACTCGCGCCACAGAGCACCTTCGACGAAGTCACCGGCGAGAGCAGCGAAGAACTGCCGGCCGGGGAGAGCATCAACGACCCCGGCATCCTCGAATTCACATCGCTGCGCAATATGAACGGCGAAACCATCGCGCCGGGCTCCGGCGAACGCGCCGTATCAGGCACGCGGCGCTCGACTCTGGCCTCGCGGCTGAAGGCGATCTACGGCTCGGTCGACAAGCTCGACGCGTTCGTGGGCATGCTCTCCGAGCCCCACGTTGCCGGCAGCGAGCTCGGCGAACTGCAGCTCGCCCTGTGGCGCAAGCAGTTCGAAGCCCTGCGCGACGGCGACCGCTTCTTCTACGAAAACGACCCGGTGCTCGCCGAAATCGAACACGACTACGGCATCAGCTACCGCAACTCGCTCTCCCGGCTGCTGACGCTGGACGCGGGCGCGTACCCGGGGACCGTCGCGCCCGACGTCTTCTACGCGCAGGCCCACGCCTCCAAGCGGGGCGGCACGCGGCGCGGCGGAGCGGGCGGCCCGCGCCGAACTGCAGGCGGCCCGGCGCGCCTCACGGGCGGCTCGGCGCAGCGCGCGCACACGCGGCTGAAGGCGCACCGTCACCCCGTAGCATGGGGCGCGGAAGGGTGGCAGAGCGGTTGAATGCGGCGGTCTTGAAAACCGTTAGGCGGGGAAACCCGTCTCGGGGGTTCGAATCCCCCCCCTTCCGCTCTCGGGCGCCAAAGCCCGCCCATTTCCAGGCGCTTTATTGCCCATCGCCCTGGGCCGGAGCGACCGCGAATCGCCGCAGTAGGGGTGCAGGAAACCGCAGTCGCTGGTGCGCGACTGGTGCGCGGACTGGTGCGCGGCGTCCACACTTAGTCACACGCGTGCGAGAGCGCACAGAGCGCCGCGAATAGCGTCCTCGACGGGGCGCTCACCAACCGCTCAACGCCCCCGCCCCTGCCGGGTCGAAGCAGGTTGGGATGGTGCTCGGATGTCTAAGGCCCTCGGCTGCGGCCATAGCCCCCGGTCGCCCAAGGCTCGCGCGAGGCCATCACGCACCGTCCTCGTACTTGCGTAGCTCGCGTCCACCGCGGGCACACCTGCCTCCGCCGCGTCGAGTCACGCTTCGTAGGCGTCCACGGCGCCCTCCTCGTCGCCGAGCGGCGCCTCCGCCAGCCCCATGGCTTTGAGTGCGTCTTGGCGCGACTCGTACTCGCTAACCCGATGGACAAGGCCGTCGGCCCCGAACTCCCAGACCTGGAAGAAGTCCATCGTCCCCTCGATCCTCGTCGTTCTCCCCACGGATCGTCCGCGTTGATGCACCATGACCTGCCCGTCCTCCGCGACGACGAACTCTTGCGCCTCGACCTGCCAATCGCCCGCATCCCGCACTCGGCAGAAGAAGTCGATCACTGCGTCTCGGCCCTTGAGCGGACCCGCGTCGATAACCCTGGCCCCCGAGTTCCACTCCACGTCCCCCGCGAGGCCCGCGAACGCAGTCTCGAAATCCCCCGTATTGAACGCGCGCTGTGCCGCACGGAGGCCCTCAGCGAACGCGTCAATGTTCACCTGCGCCATCGACTACTCCTCGAGCCCCACAGCTTTGAGAGCCTCGCTGCGGGTCTCATAGCCGTCCATCCGCAGAGCCTTCTCCCCCCGGACGGTCCAGACGTAAGCCCAGGTGCGCTCGACCGCGACGCCGCTCGCCTTGCCGTGACCCAGCAGACGCGCGACCACCACCACCCGATCGCCGGCATCGATGAACTCGTGCGGCTCGAAGCGGATGTCCTCCCAGTACTTCTCGAAGCTCTCCATGTATCTCCTGACCGCCCCGATCCCCTGTGCCGACACGGCACCCGGAAGCGTGCTCGACTCGAACATCGCGATCTCCGGATCGAACAGGTCGATACCCATGTCGCCCCGCAGCCACCGGTCATAGATCGTGCGAACGAGGTTCACGTTCTCCTGCGACATCGCCTACTCCTCCAGCCCCACGGCTTTGAGGGCCTCATTGGCGTTGAGGAAGATTCGGACCCGCGTGATCTGGCCGTCTACAAGGTCGTAGACGTTCGTCGCCTCGACTCCGAGCGGGATGCCGGTCGCCCGCCCGGTACTGCGAGTGCGTATGAACGCGAGAACCTGGTCGGGGCCGACCGGTTCCACACGGTTGATGTCGATTTGGAAGTCGGGAGCGGCATCCTCGACGTCAGTGAAATATCGCTGTATGCCTTTCCGGCCTTCGTAAACCCCGCCGGTGAGTGGCGTGCGCAACTCGACATGCTCGCTGCAGCAGGCCATGTACCCGTCAAGGTCCCGGTCGTTGATCGCAGCCACCGCGCGGCGCACGATCTCTGCGTTCTCCTGCGACATCGCCTAACCCCTCGACCCGGCGAGTGCTTCGGCGGCAGCACGCGCCTCGTCTACGTCGGCGTAGATCGTGGAGTTGACGATCAGGCCGTCCGCCCAAGTTACGACCCACCCCTCCTGCTGGTGGACGTAGCCGGCGATGCCGACAGGGCGAGCCCGTTGGTTGACAGCCGCGAAGACAACGCCGTTACCAAGATCGAGAGGCTCGTCAGGTGCCCACTCCATGTCCTCGTATGCAGCCATCCAGTCTTCAACGAAGGCGCGGATGGCGGCTCGCCCCTGAGGTGCGACGCCGAGCGTCCGCGTCATGTCCTGGCAGGCGTCGGGGGAGTAGAAGCTCATCACCGCGTCGATGTCACGCCGGTTCCCGGCTTCTATCGCGCGCTGCATCAACTCAGTCAGGTCGGGGGTCGCGGGCTCCTCAGACATCGCCTACTCCTCCAGCCCGAGGTCGGCGAAAGCACGTTCGCGGTCCAAGTAACGGGTCATCCGCATGACCTTGCCGTCGCGGATGCGGAAGACCCAGGCTCCCCTTGTCTGGATCTGCCCGAGGTTCACCCCGCTCGTTTTGCCGCGGCCACTCCAGTGGTCGAGCACGATGACGCTCTCAGGCCCAAGAGGACGGTACTCGTCCGCGGTCAAACGGAACTCCTTCCAGAGGCTAAGCCAAGCGCGGAAACTCTCTGCCATCTCCGCCAGACCCGTCCAGGCGAGTGACACAGGAGCGCATCCCAGTCACGCTGGGCCAGGTCCTCGAAGAGCGCTCGCATGCGCTCCACAACGTCGGGGGTCGTGGACTCCTCAGACATCGCCTACCCCCGTCCCTCGGCGAGGCGTTCGGCGGCAGCACGGGCCTGGTCGATGTCGGTGTCGGGATAGGTGGCGACGTGGGCGATCAGACCCTCAATCCACACCCAGATCCAGGCCTCGCGCTGCCGCACGGAGCCGGTGGCGCCGAGGGGGCGGCCCGCTTGGCGAACAAGCGTGAAGATGACCCCGTTGCCGAGATCAACGAGCTCCTCCAGGCTGATCTCCCACTCCTCGAAACCACTCCGCCAGTCGTCAAAAAGACGCCGGATCGCTGGCAAGCCCTCGAAGATGCCGACCCCCGTGCGGGAGGCATCCCACACCGCGTCGACCGCGTAGAAGCTATCCGACGTGGCGAAGTCCCCTTCGCTCGCAGCCTTCGCCATTCCCTGCAGGACCCCTATCAGGTCGGGGGTCGTGGACTCCTCAGACATCGTCCGCTCAGTATCCCGCGAGCAGGGCGTGGCCGACCGGTAGCCTCGGCCTATGGCGATCGCCTTCGACTGCCCAGCCTGCGGCAAGCGCTCAGCTCCCGAACAGTGGGAGGCCGAGAGCATCGAGCGCCGGCGCTGCCCACACTCCCGAGCGGTGTTCGACGTGGACGAGCTCGAGACGAAACTCCTGCTCTCTCCGAGTCGTAGCCGCGGGTAGCCATCAAGCTCCCGGCCCGGATTCCCCAGTCACACCTCTGACCGTGAACAGCGCGTCGGGCCGAATAGAGTGACCCCGGGCCACGGAGGCGCTCACGGAGGAGCGAATGGGGACATGGCCGGGTTTCTGCGCACAGCCCTCGGGCCCATCGGGCGCGAAACCCGGTTTGTCGGCGGTGGGTGCCTCAGCCATCACGCCTCCCGGCCGGTGTCGTGGTTAGGGAGCGGTCACGGTCCAACTCCCCTCGTCGAAGGCGGCGAACGACGCTCCCGGGATTTCCCAGAGCGCCACGAACCCGAAGCGTCCCGTTTCCGACGCGAATTCGCGCTCGCCCGAGATGATCGGTGGACTGCCGGCTTTAGCGTCTTCCCTCGCAGCGCTGTACAGACACAGGAACCCGGGGTCCGCGTGGCCCACGCCGCTGCAGTGCGCGACCGGAGCAGTCGCGGTCGTGTAGATCGCGTTCGCGGCAGGAATCGCCGCCGCAAGCGGGATCGGGAAAGTCACCGCGTCCGACGCTTCTTCGTGTTCTTCCGCGTTCGATTTCCCGAATCCGAACTCTCCACTCTCGCTGGCGCCCGAGGCCAACGCTGCGGGCGCCGACAGTCCCGCGGCTCCTTGACCTCCCGGGCTGCCCTGCGACCCTGCGGCCCCGCCTGAGCCTGCGGGCCCTCTCGGGCCCGTCTTGCCCGGTTTGCCCGTCAGCTTCTTCAGGACACTCGGCTTGATCTGCTTCGTCGAGGTAATGACATAGTGCGACGCGGCGAGGCTCGTGCCACCCAGCGCCACAAACAAGGCCAGCCACGCGACCAGGTTCCCCCGCACTGCCTTCACGATCCGGTCCATAAGGCCGCCTCCCAGGCTCGAGTAGGCCAAGCATCCCACTTCCACCCCACCCGCGGGCAGCGCTCACGCCAACACGCCCCGGTGCGGGGGCCAACGTAGCCATCACCCCTGCCTTCCGTCCATGGCTTGCAGGCTCCGCTCGCCAAGCGACCCGAAGCGAGCCTGACCGCGAGCCCGCAGTCGGTGCGACGAGTCCTCGAAGCAAAGAGCGAACTCAGTCCCCTGGGGCGCTGGGTGCTCGGCGTGCACGCTTCGCGGGCACGGAGACCGCGAAAGCCGGCCTCCCCGCCCCAGTGGGAGAATCCACCAGATGCCGGAGCCCGACAACAGCGAATGGCTGAAGATCCTCCTCGAGGGACACCGTTCGATGAGCGCCTCGCGTCATTTCTGGCGCTACGTCCCCTCCTCGCCCCGCTGCAAGGTCTGCTCGAGCCCGTTCGCCGGCGTCGGCGGAGCCGTCGTGACGAGGATCGGCTGGGCGCCCTCGCGCAAGAACCCGAACCTGTGCGCTCGCTGCTGCGACCAGATGCCGCCGGGCGGCGCGGAGGTCGACGTGGCGGTGCTGTTCGCCGACGTGCGCGGCTCCACGACACTCGGGGAGCGCTCGGGCGCCAGCGAGTTCGCCGCGCTGCTGAACCGCTTCTACGCGGTCGCGACCGAGGTGATCCTCCGGCACGACGGGCTGATCGACAAGCTGATCGGTGACGAGGCGATGGCGCTGTTCATCCCCGGCGTCGCCGGCCCGGACTACCGTCGCCGCGCGCTGGCAGCCGCGCGGGAACTGCTGGCGGCGGTCGGATACGGCGGCCCCGGCGGGCCGTGGCTGCCGATCGGCGTCGGGCTGAATGCCGGGCAGGCGTACGTCGGCAACGTCGGCACCGCCGTCGTCGACTTCACTGCGCTCGGCGACGCGGTGAACATCGCCGCGCGGCTGCAGGGCAGCGCAGGCGAGGGCCAGCTCGTCGTCAGCGCCGACCTGCTCGAGGATCTCGCGGCCGAACTGCCGCAGGCGCGGCGCCAGGAGCTCGATGCGCGCGGGCGCGACGAGACCGTGCCGGCGCTCGTCGCCGACTTCGCCTGAGAGCGAGGAGAGCCCGGCCCGACGCGCGCGGCCGCGGAAAGGCTTGGGCGGGCTGCTCGTTGCCGGCTTCGCCTGACCGCGGCCGGCGCATCCCTCTCTGCTCGACACCGCCCGGAACAAGACGCCGGACGGCTCCCTCTCGTCGAGCCGCGGAAGATCTACGTCGGTTGCGTTCAGCAGGATCGCGCCAGAGGCGCGGTCCTTCAATCCCACGGTCGTGGTAGGGACAGGGTCGGTCCGGCGCCGTCCCCTCAGGCCTGCTCGTCGAGCCCCACGATCTGCCGGAACTCCGGCGTCGTGTTCAGGTGCGGGAACGGCTCCGCCGGTTCGGGCAGGCCGAGCCCCTCGCAGAGCGGCCCCCATCCGTCGCCGGCGGTCCACTCGATCAGCCTCTCGCGGGGAACCTCGCTGCGCACACGTTCGTTGTGGCGCGCGTAGGCGGCGAGGGCGCGGTCGGGCTCCCACCAGCGCTCGTCGAGGCGCCGGGCGAGGATCCCCATCGTCATCCGCCGCTGGCGGGCGAGCTGCGGGTTGTCCTCTGGAAGCGGCTCGCGCAGGAGCGCCACGATCGTCTTCTCCATGCTCGCCCACCACTCCTCGGCGGAGGCCCGTCGCGAGAGCAGCACCGGCGCGTCCGGATAGGCCGCGGCCAGCTCCGGCCAGAATGACGCGGCGGGCCAGTCGACCGTCGCCCGGAACTCCCCGAAGACCGTTTCCCATTCGAGCGGCTCGCCGGCGGTGGCGCGCTCCCAGCGCTCCACGTCCTCGGGGCGCTCGCGCAACTCGTACATGTGGTAGCAGCGCCCCCCGAGCAACAGCTCGAGCGCCGTCTTGAGCGAGCTCGTTCCGGTCCGTCCGAGGCCGGCGCCGACGACGCGGAGGCCGGCACGGAGCGCCGGCCGACCCTCCCGATCCGCCATCAGCGCAGGACCGCCTCTTCGACCGGGCTCGAGCTCGACAGGGGCTGACCGGCCGCGTCGAGGGCCTGCGCAGCGACGTACGGGCCGATCGTCCCTGCCGGAACCGTGATGGCGGTCTCGAAGCCGCTGCGGGGGACCGTCAGGATCGCGTGCAGCGCGCTCGCGGAGCCGCCCGCGAGCAGGCGCCAGGAGGCGACCTGGGTGTCGCCGTTCCAGCTCGCGTACGCCGTGCCCGCTCCGCTGCCGCCGGGAACGAAGGCGAGCGCCGGAGCATGGATCGGGGCCCCGGTCCACAGCATGCGGAAGCTTCGGTAGGACTGCGTGTGCGCCGGGAAATGCGCGTCGAAGAGCTCTTGGCCGCTCGGGCTCAGCTCCGAGAAGAACGGCTCCTGCCCCCAGCCGACGAACCAGTCGCCGTTCGCGAGCGCCTCGGCGTTGCCCTGGCTTTCCACGACCAGGCCCGGCGTATGGGTCAGCTGCGTTTCGAGCGTTGCGGTGCCGGTCTGGGGGTTCAGCGAGATCACCACCACGCGCGACTGCGGGTGCACCGTCGGCGAGGAGCCGTTGTCGAAGATGCTGATCGCGCCGTCCGGAAGTTCGCGCGGGTCGTGCTGCCAGGCCGTGCGGGTCGCGGCGGCGCCGCCGAAGCTCGAGTGCTTGCCCCCGAGCTGCCAGCGGATCTGCCCCGTCGCCGGGTCCAGGTCGTAGACGGTCCAGGTGTTGCGAGCAGAGATCAGGAAGCTCCCGTCGCGCTCGAGGTCCAGCGAGTTGATGTGGAAGAAGTCGAAGGGAAAGCCCGTGTTCGAGGCGTGCGCCGAGGAATAGGATTCTGAGATCGCGACGTGGTCGAGGCTCGTCCATTCGTACATCACGAGCCCGGTCCGGACGTCGATCTCCTGCATCACCCCGTCGGTCAGCCCGGCGTATGAGGAGCCGCCGTAGGCGGACAGGTTGCAGAGCACCGGGAAGTAGGAGGTGACGAGCGCCGTGCCGTTCGGAGCGAGGAAGAAGTCGTGCAGGTCCGGCTGGTGCCCGTTGCCGCCCCGCACGCGCCCGGCTTCGGCGTAGGAGCTCGAGTAGATCACGTCTTCCCCCACCCCGAAGCCGTGGATCGAGATGTCGCCCTGCCACCAGGTGAGCACCGGCTTGCCCCCGTATTCCTGCACGCGCAGGTTGGTCGCGAAGACATCGCGCGGCAGCGGCTTGAACCAGAGCATCGCGCCGGAGGGGTCGAGGATCATCGGTCCGGCCTGCCCGGGCCCGGTGTACGGCGCGACGAAGATGTCGCCCGGGGCCTGCCCCGGCGAGTCGGCGGTCACCGTCACGGCCGGCGGGTGCAGGTCAGGCCGCGAGACGAAATGCTGTTCTTCGGCGGCGCTGCCGGGATGGATCGTCTCGGGCGTCGAGCTGAGCTGGTCGGGCTTGGCGACCGCGAACACGTCGGTGATCGGCTGCCAGCGCCCGGATATGCGTGCGCGCGCGTGCACGCTCACGCGCTCGCCTTCGACGAAAGGACGAGTGGGCAGCCAGCTGGCGCCGTTGCCGAGCGAGTAGGCGGCCAGATGCCCGCTGTGGGCGCCGCTGCGAGATCCCGCGACGCTCTGGACGGTCAGGTGCCTGACGGAAACTCCGAGGAAGCTGATCTGCGTCTCGGGCGATGCGTCGCGACTGCCCGGCAGTGGCGATACTGTTATGGCGCCGGCCTGCAGAGCAGAGTTGTCGATGCTCGTGGGGACGCACGTGGGCGCAGATTGCGCTGCGGCGGAGGTGGTCAGGCCGGCGAACCCCAGACCAAGGGCCACTACCGGCCCCAGGACGAGAGCACGCATCGACGGCATGGACCCGAAGCAGGATATGAGAGTTGACCGCCGCACGTTCCTGAAGCGCGGGGCGGTTGCCGGTGGCGTGCTGGCCGGAGCCGGCCTCGGCATCAAGGCGCTCGCCGAGGCCGACGGCGATCAGCAGAAGACGCCGCGACCCGCACGGGACCGGACAGCGGCGCGGCCCACTCCGAAGCAGCCCAACATCCTCGTGATCATGGTCGACCAGCTGCGCTTCCCGCAGTGGTTCGGCGCGAGCGCGATCGGGACCTCGCTGCCGCCCAACGTCCAGCGCCTGCGTCAGGACGCAGTGTCGTTCGGGCACCACTACACGGTCTCGAACGACTGCAGCCCCTCGCGCGCGGCGATGCTCACCGGCCTCTACACGCACCAGACCGGCTGCATGATCACCGGCGGCAGCACGCTCGACCCCGGCTTCCCCACCTGGGGCACGATGCTGCGCGAGCACGGATACCACACACGCTGGCTCGGCAAGTGGCACGTCACCCACGGCGACAACCACTGGACGCCGGCGACGGGCGAAGAAGCCCTGGAGGGCTACGGGTTCGCGGGCGGGATGTACCCGTCCCCGGACGGCGGGCCCGGCCAGGGCTGGCACAAGGACCCGCAGGTCGCGCGCCACTTCACGGAATGGTTCGGCGAAGAAGCGGGCGCCGAGCCGTGGCACGTGACCGTCTCCTTCGTGAACCCGCACGACATCGCCTGGTGGTACGTCTGGAGCGACCGCGTTCCGGCCGAGGCCACGGCGCGGCGCACGGTCGCCCGCCTGCCCCCCAACTTCGAGACGCCCGAAGACCTGATCCACCGCGGCAAGCCGCGCCTGCAGCGCTCGCTGCAGGACACGGCCGCCGCCTCGTTCGGGCCGGTGCCCTTCTCCGGCCCCGAAGCCGAGCTGATCTGGCTCAGCTTCCTGGACCTCTACACGAAGCTCCAGCGCGAGGTCGACCGGCACGTCGGCTCGGTCCTGGCGACGCTCCAGAGCCACCCGCGCGTGGCCGAGAACACGGTGATCGTGTTCACCTCCGACCACGGCGAGTACGGCGCCTCTCACGGCCTGCGCGGCAAGGGAGCCGGCGCCTACGAGGAGGCGATCCGCGTGCCGCTGATCGTCAAGGACCTGCGGGGCAAGCTGACGAGCGCGCCCCAGACGGTCCGCAACCAGCTCACCTCCAGCGTCGACCTCGCCCCCCTCCTGCTGACGATCGGCAGTGGCGGCGACCACTGGCGCAGCGACGCTCACTACTCGCACATCGCCGGGCGCGCGCGACCTCGCAGCGATGCTCACCGAACCGTCGGCGCCGGGACGCGAATACGTGCTCCACGCCACCGACGAGACCGTGACCGAGTTCGCCGTTGAGGAGTATGCGGCCGGCGCGCCCCGGCACGTCGTCGCGATGCGCACGCAGGAAGCCAAGTACGCGACCTACTCGAACTGGCCCGAAGAAGGCATCGCGCCGCTCGCCGAAGGCGAGGAATCGGAGCTATACGACTACGGCACCCCGAGCGGGCGTCTCGAGCTGCACAACTCGGCCGGGGAGAACACCCAGCTCGAGCAGACGATGCGCGAAAACCTGCACCGAGCGTTCTACGACGAGCTGCGCCAGCCGCTGCCCGCCCGGCTGGAGGCCGCCCATGGCCGCGGCTTCGCCGACTTCTTCTCGACCGCGCGCACGGCCGCCGCGAAGGCCGCCGTGCGGCGCCACCAACACGTCGAAAGCTCCGTCGGCGACCTCACGCTCGGGCAGGGCGGCCCGCCGCCGCGCGAGCGCCCGGGCCTCAGCCCTTCCGGGGGGCGGAGGCAGCGAGAAGTGCGCCGCTAGCGTCGAGCGCCTGGACCTCGAAGAAGCTGGGAGCGGGCGGCGCGGAGGCCAGCGGGATCGCCGTCTCGAAACCGTTGCGCGCGACCGCCGCGACCGGGGCCAGAGCCGCCGGCGAAGCGCCCGCGAGCACGCGCCAGCTCGCCACTTCGGTGGCGCCGTTCCAGCTCGCGTAGACGGTCGCCTTCGAGCCGGCGCGCGAGAGCGCCAAAGCAGGCGGCGTAGAGGGGCGGCCGCTCCAGGCCTGCCGGTAGACGCGGTAGGACTCCCAATGGGCAGGGAGGTGGGCATCGAACAGGACCTGCCCGCCCGAGCCGTATTCGCTCATCCACGGTTCCTCGCCCCACCCGACCATCCACGAGCCGTCCGGGAGCGCCTGCGTGTTGCCCTGGCTTCCGGCGAGCAGCGGCGGCGCGTGCTCGACGCGGCGCACGAGGGTGGCGGTCATCGCGTGCGTGTTCAGCGCGAGTTCGATCGCCCGCGACTGCGGGTGGGCCATCGGGGTGCCGCCGTTGTCGAAGAACGTGATGTCGCCGTTCGGCTGCTCGCGCGCGTCGTGCTGATAGGCGGTCGCCGTCCCGGCGCCCATCTTGAAGCTGCTGCGGCGCCCGCCGAGCCGCCACAGCACGCGGCCCGTGCGCTGCTCGACGTCGTAGGCGGCCCAGGTGTTGCGGGCGTCGATCAGCAGCGAGCCGTCCTGCATCGGAGCGACTGAGTTGATGTGGAAGAAGTCGAACGGTTCCTTGAGGCTGCCCGGTTGCGGGGAGACGTAGGTGTCGCTGAGCGGCACGTGGTCGAGGCTGTGCCACTCGTAGCGGACGAGCCCGGTCGCAAGATCTAGTTCCTGCATCAGCGTGTCGGCGACCGCGCCCCGCGCCGGGCCACCGACCCCGGACAGGTTGCACTCGATGCCGTCGTACACGGTGATCAGCGCCGTGCCCTGAGGTGTGATCTGGAATTCGTGGAGGTCGGCCTGGTAGCCGTTGCCCGCCCTGACGACCGCGATCTGGTTGTAGGAGGAGTCGTCGATCACGATCCCCGCGCGGCGGCTGCCCGGCGTCACGAGCGGGTCCTGCCACCAGGTCAGAACCTGTTTGCCGAGGTAGCTCTGCACCCGCACGTCGGCGGCGCGGCTGCCGGCGGGCAGCAGCGGCTTGAACCAGAGCAGGCGCCCCTGTTCGTCGAGGATCATCGGGCCGTACTGCCCGGGCCCGGAGTAGGGCCCCAGCAGCACGTCGCCCGGGCTCGTGCCGGGCGCGCGGGCCGTGACCGTCACCGTCGGCGGCCGCAGATCGGGACGCGATCGGAACGCCTGGTATTCGCTCGGCTTCGGCGCGGGCGGCGTGCTGCCGCCCGCTTCCCCGAAGGTGTCGGGCACGGCGATGAGGAAGGAGAAGGCGATCGGGACCGCGCCCGCAGAGCTCGTCAGCGACGCGCGGACGGAGACCGTCTCCCCCGCCCGGAACGGGTGCGATGGCAGGAAGCTCGCACCGTCGCCCTGCGAGTAGGGCTCGAGGCGGCCGGCGTGCGAGCCGCTGCGCGAGCCGCGGACCTGGACCGCCGAGAGCTCGGCGGCGGGCGCGCCGAGGAAGCTGATCTGGGTCAGCGGCGAGGCGTCACGGCTGCCCGGCAGCGGTGACACCGTGACGGCGCCGGCGAGCAGCGCCGAGCGGTTGAGCTTCGCGGGAGCGCAGGACGCCTGCCCCGTTTCCGCCTGATCCACCGCCGCGATCGGTGGGGCGGCGGCGCTCACGGCGTCGGCGCTCAGCGCAAGGCCTCGCGTCGAGCTGACCCGTCCTGCATGGGCCAGTACGAGAACCGCGACCGCGGCAGCCAGGATCAGGAAGCGGGCGGGTCTCAGCCTTTGACCGCCGCCGAGGTCCCGATCACGTTGCCGCTGCCGTCGAGCGCCTGCACCTGCACGTAGGGGCCTGCGCTCGACAGCTTGATCGCGGTCTGGAAGCCGTGACGGGACGCCGTCGCGACCGGCGCGAGCGACGAGGCCGAAGCGCCGGCCAGCAAGCGCCAGCTCGCGACTTCGGTGGCGCCGTTCCAGCTCGCGTAGGCGGTCAGCGGCCCGGAGCCCGACACGGCAAGCGCCGGTGAGCTGTGAGGGTGCCCGCTCCACGGCGACAGGTACGTGCGGAAGTCCTGCACGTTCTTGCCGAGGGTGCCGTCGAGCAGGACGTGCCCGGAGGAGTCGTACTCGGTGAAGTCCGGGAGGTTCCCGTAGCCCATCAGCCAGTCGCCGCCGGGCAGCGAGAGCGTGTTCCCCTGGGCAGGGGCGAGCAGCGTGCGCGAGGGGTTCGTGAACGCGCGCTTGAGCGTCACCGTGTGAGCAGGAAGGTCTGGTTCGAGCAAGAGGCCGCGGGACTCCTTCTCCTTCGGAGGCGTGGAGCCGTTGTCGAAGACGGAGATCTCGCCGCCCGGCTGCCACTCGGCGTCGTGCTGCCAGTAGAAGTGCGCGCCCGACCCCTGTTTGAAGTTCGAATGCGAGCCGCCCAGGCGCCACTTGATCGCGCCGCTGCGGATGTCGACGTCATACAGCGTCCACGAGTTGCGAGCGGACAGCAGCACGTCGCCGGAGGGGCCCGGGCTGATCGAGTTGAGGTGGATGTAGTCCCAGATCTTCGGCGGCTTGGGAATCGGATTGAGCGATTCCGAGATCGGGATGTTCCCGAGCGCGTGCCACTCCCACATGACGAGTCCGGTCTTCAGGTCGATCTGCTGGATCACCGAGTCGGTGATGACGCCGTTCGACGGCCCGCCACGCGAGGAGAGGTTCATGTGGATCGGGTCGAACTCGTCGATCCAGGCGGTCCCGTCGGCCGTCAAGCGGATCTCGTGCAGGTCGGCGTGGTAGCCGTTACCCGCGCGCACATGGCCGATCTGCTGGTAGCTCGAGTTGGCGATGACGTATTCGCCCTGGCCGAAGCCGACTTCGAGGATATGCCCCTGCCACCAGACCAGAGCGGGCTGGCCACCGAGCTGGACGACTTGGAAGTTCGTCGCCGACATGCCGCTCGGCAGCGGTTTGAACCAGATCAGGTTGCCTTCCTGGTCGGTGATCATCGGACCCGGGGTGCCCTTCCCCTGATAGGGGGCTAGGAACAGGTCTCCAGGCGCTGCGCCGGGCTTCGCATGGGTGTAGATGCGCACCGAGGAGGGCGTCAGCGAGGGCGCAGAGCGGTAGTGCTGGACCTCCGCCGCATTGCCCGGGTTGAGCGGGAACGGTTTCTGGCTGGGTGCGTACTGGTGCGCGACCGTGAAGCTGGTCGTGACCGCGCCGGTGCTCGGACCGCCCGTGACCTCGGCGCTGACGGTGACCTTCTCGCCTTCCCGGAACGGCTTGCTCGGGATGAAGCTCTCGCCGGTGCCCGTGGAGTAGGCACGCAGCACGCCGCTGTGCGAGCCGCTGCTCGAGCCCTTCACGGTCACGCCCGAGACGGTCGTGCCCGCGCCGCCGAGGAAGCTGATCTGGGTCGTGGGGGAGGCATCCGGCGTTCCGGGCTGCGGCGAGACCGCAACCGGGTTGGCGCTCGCCGTCGTGGCGGCCGGGGGCGGCCCTGGCACGTCGGCCGAGGACGCGCCGCCGCACGCGATCAGCGCGACGCCGCAGGCGAGCGCACCGAGAGCAGGGGTGGAGATGCGCAGCATCGGGTTTGAGAACACGGTCCGAGACACGAAAGAGCGTTGCCCGCACGGTGCGGCGAGAGCGCGGGCAGGCGCAGGATACCCGCCGCGGCGGGCGTGGCACGCGCCCGGCGTATGCGCCAGACCGATCACGTAGGCTCTTTCCCATGATGAGGAGGTGGGTGGTCGCGACTGCCGTGGCGTGCGCGCTCGCGCTCACCGCCGCCGGCCAGGCGTGGGGGAGCGACGCCTCCGCGACAAACGCCTATCTGCGCGCGAACTATCGATTGGTGGCAGCGGGGCACGCACACCTCGGCGCCTCGATCGCCGGCTACAAAGGCGTGCTCTCGAAGGTCCGCAGCCAGTGCCCCCGCGCCGGGCAGGGCTCGCCGCAGAACCCGATGTCGACCGAACTGAGCAACGAGGTGATCGGGGCGATGGTGCTGAGCGCGGGCAAACCCGACCGCCCTGCGATCGCGACCTACCTGCGCGCGGTCACAGGGCTGCACTGGAGCAGCGGCGCCGTCACGCATGCCGTCTCGAGCTACGCGGCGATGCTCGGCAGGCTCTACGCGCTGCAGGTCCCTGATCTCTGTGGCGATGTGCAGGCGTGGGCAGCCACCGGCTACAAGACGCTGCCCGCGAGCACACTGTCCTTCGACAAGACCTTCTACCCCAACTGGGTCGCCCTGGGCCTGGTCCCGCCCGGGATCGCGCGCTTCGAGAGCTCCCAGGACCGGAGCCTCGCCGCGAGCGCGGGCCGGTTCGAATACCAGCTCACCAACGTGGAAGCGGAAGCGGTCGAAACCTGGGGCAGCGTCATGGACGCCCTGGAACTCTGGCCTTAGGCCCCAGCCCGCAGGTCGAGCTCCCGCCTAGGCCACAGCCCGCAGGTGCCGGTAGGCCGCTCCGCGCAGCTCCCGCACGAGCGCGTCGACGACGCCCTCCTCGTCCTCGGCAAGCCCGTCGGTCACTGCGCCGATGACCGACCGCTTGCGCTCGAGCAGGCGCGCGATCGTCTCGTCCACGGTCTCCGCCGCGAGCAGGTAGTAGGCGTTCACGGCGTCCCGCTGGCCGATGCGGTGACAGCGGTCCTCGGCCTGGTCGTGGCGCGCAGGGGTCCAGTCGAGCTCCAGGAACGCGACGTTCGAGGCACGGGTGAGCGTGATGCCCTGGCCCGCCACCTCCAGAGAGCACACGATCATCCCCTCCCCCTCCCCCTCCTGGAAGGCCTTCAGGGCGCCCTCGCGTGCCGGCTGGCTGTCCTCCCCCAGGATGTGCAGCGCCTCGGGGAAGCGCTCGATCACGGCGCGCTGGATCTCGCGGTGGCGCGCGAACACGACCAGCGGCTCGCCCGAGCAGCGGAAGTCGTGCAGCCACGCGAGCGCGGCCGCCAGCTTGCCGCGCGCCGCCAGCAGCTTCAGAGCGTTGAGCCGCACGAGCCGTTCGGCCCGCAGCGCCGCCGCCACCTTCGCATCCAGGTCCCGCAGGTCGAGCGGCTGGCTGCGCAGCCATGCGACGAGGTCGCGCTCGGCGAGCCGGTACTCGGCTTCGTTGTCCAGCTCGATCGGTACCACCGAGCGGGTCTTCGGGGGCAGCTGCGGGAGCACGTCGCGCTTGAGGCGTCTGGCGAAGCACCGTGCGCGCAGATGCCAGTGCAGCCGCTGGTGGGCATCTGGACCCTTGAAGCGCGCGCTGAAGCGGGCGCCCGAGCCGAACTCGTCCAGCCGCCCGAGGATGCGCAGCTGCGCGACCAGCTCGGCGGGGCGGTTCACGACCGGCGTGCCGCTGAGCGCGAGCACGAGCCCGTCCAGCGGGATCGCGGCCGCGAGCCGCTGCGCGGCCTGGGTGCGCTTGGCGCCGGCGTTCTTGCACAGGTGCGCCTCGTCGATCACGAGCGCGCGCGGCGCGCCCGCCAGCAGCTCCGGCAGGCGGGCCGCGAGGATGTCGAAGTTGACGATCGTGAGATCGGCGAGCGCCTGCGGCTCAGCCTCGCCGCCCTGCTCCTCGCCGCGTCCGCGCCCGCCGAGGCCCGACCAGCGTTCGACGCTGCGCCCGGGCAGCCACGCGCGCGCCTCGCGCACCCAGTTGAGCTTCAGGTTGGCGGGGCAGACGACGACCGCTGGGAACGCCTCGTCTGCCTGGAGCGCCGCGAGCGCCTCGATCGTCTTGCCGAGCCCCTGCTCGTCGGCGAGGAACGCGCGCCGGCGCTCGAGCAGGTATGCGACCCCGGCGCGCTGGAACGGCTTCAGCTCGCCGCCGAGGCCGGCGACCTCGAGCTCGGCGTCGTGCGCGGCCGAGAGCGCCACGAGGCCCGCGGAGCGGGCGTGCTCCTCACGAGCCTCCTGCAGCAGCGCGAGGGCGCCGGGCGCCACCCAGACGCCGTGCTCGTCGAGGAAGCGGTCGAGCTCGGGGACACAGAAGGGGTCGGCGCTGATCGCCGGCAGCGCGGCGTGGTCGGCCCGCGTGCCCGGCGGACGACGTGAGCCGCCCGTGCGTGGCGTCGCGACACCGTCGATTCCCGCGAACGCCTGCGGCAGCGAGGAGTCGTGACCGGGGGCGAGCACGAACGTCGGCTGCTCGTGCGCGGTCGAGAGCTCCAGCACCGCCGGTGGCGCAGGCCGGCCCTCCTCGAGCGCCTGCCCGCAGCGCCGTGCAGCCGGGCTGATCCAACCGTCCAGCTCCTCGCGGGCGAGCCGCCAGCTCGCGAGCGTGAGCGGCAGCGAGGCGCCACCGGGGGTTTCGCGCGCGCTCTCGCGCACAGCGCGCGGAAGCCGGTCGAACTCGCCCAGGAGAAGCAGCTCGGCGGGCTCGCCCGGGGCGGACGGGCGCCCGACGTCGATGTTCCCCCGCCAGCTCGTTGCCCGCGTGAGCCACACCCTCACCCGCTCGTCGACCGATGCGTCCTCGAGATGTCCGAGCAGCTCCTGCAGCGCCTCGGCGTCGCGCTCGCTGGCCGCCAGCCCGACGCTCCCCCCCGGCCCCTCCGCTCCACGCAGCCCCGCGCGCGCGGCGAGCACCCGCGCGAGCGCCGCCAGGCGTCCACCGATCAGGATCCAGTGCTCGCCACGCCGGTCGCGACGGAACTCGACGTCGTGGCGCGCCGCGGCGGGCGCCCGCGAGGGCTCGCTCTCCTTGCGCTCGCGCTGGCGCAGCGCCTGGGCCGCCGCCTCGCTGAGCCGCACCCCGGCGTCGCGTAGCGAGCGCACCGTCGCCGCCGAGTCGTCGTCGAGCGGCACGTGGGCGCGCCCGATCGCGTCGAGCCGGTCTGCCTCGGGGTGGTCGAGCAGCCGCTCGAGCAGCTCGGGCGGCCCGTCGGTCGAGAAGCTCAGCCACCACCGCTCGTCGGGGCGCGCGAGGTCGACCAGGCACTCGCGCCGGCCGCGACGACGGCGCCGGCGCTCGATCGTGCGCGCCAGGCGCTCGTCGACGTCGGGCGGAGAGGGCAGGCCCTCGAGCAGCCGCGCGAGCGCCTCGGCCTGCTCGGCTTCGAGCGGTAGCCGCCACGCACGATCCTCGGGATCCCAACGGCGGCCGGGGATCGCGCGGAGCAGCCGGCGCAGGCTGTCGTCGTAGGGGAAGCGGAGCACCGCCTCGTCGCTCTGCAGCGTGGCTGTGAAGGTCGCGGCGGGCACGGCCCATGCACGATAGGGCCCGGCGGTGACCTACCCGATGATCAGAGCCGCGAGGAGCGGCGGCTAGGCGTTCTGCTCGACGACCGCCAGGCCCTTGTTCACCGACCGGGTCAGCGAGGCGCGCACGAGCGCGGCGAGGCCCGGGATCGGCGAGGCGAGGCGGATGTCGTAGTGCAGGTGGGTGCCGCCGCGGCCGTCGGGCTCGAAGGTCATGACGCCGACGTGGCCGCGCAGCGGGCTGCCCTTCGTGATCCGGTAGACGATCCGGCTGGGGCGCTCGAACTCGGTGACGGTCTCCTCGAACGGCGGCGCGGGACCGATTTTCAGCTGACGCACGGAGCCGACGCCGTTGCGCTCCCCGTCGCGCCCGTCCTGCAGGCGGGTCACCTTCGCGCCGAACAGCTCGGCGAGGTTCTCGTGCTCGACCATGTACTCGAAGACGCGCTCGGGCGGCTTGGCGAAGTCGTGGTCGACGATCACGTGATGGGCGCGCACGCGGACAGCCTATTCGGCGCGTGGGCAGGCCGCGCTCCGGGGTGCTCGCCCGGCTGCCCATTCCATCCGGGCGATAATGGCGCCGTGAGCGACGGTCTGGAAGCTTGGTGGGGGGAGGGGGAGCGGGTGCGGCTGTCGTTCTCAGGCGCCGAGTGGACGGTCTTCCGCGCCCGCCTCGGCAAAGGGCCGGCGATGACGCTGCTGCACGGCTTCCCGAGCTCCTCGCACGACTGGGCCAAGGCGGCGCCGCAGCTCGCCGCGCGCCACACGCTGCTGGCGCCGGACTTCCTCGGCTTCGGCGCCTCGGAGAAGCCGGCGGACCACGACTACTCCCTGCACGAGCAGGCCGATCTCGATCGAGGCGCTGTGGGCAGCCGAGGGCGTAGAGGAGACGGTGCTCGTCGCCCACGACTACGGCGTCTCCGTGGCCCAGGAGCTGCTCGCGCGAGCGGGCGAGGGCTCCCTGGGCGTCGAGCTGCGCGAGGCGCACTTCATGAACGGCGGCATCTACCCCGAGCTGCACCGCCCGCAACCGCTGCAGACGGCACTGCTGGACCCCGAGCAGGGGCCGCAGATCTCCCAGCTCGTGACGGAGGAGCTGTTCATCGCCGGCCTGGGACCGACCTTCGCGCCCGGCTACGACGCGGCGGCGGACAGCGCCGACATCTGGGCCGCGACCAGCAACGCCGGCGGCGAGCGGATCGGCCATCTCCTGATCCGCTACATCTCCGACCGCGCACGCCACGGGGAGCGCTGGACGGGAGCGCTCGAGCGGACCGCGGTGCCGCTGGGTTTCGCCTGGGGCATGCTCGACCCGGTCTCCGGCGCGCACATGGCCGAGCGCATCCGCGAGCGGCTGCCGGACGCGCCGTTCATGGCGATGGACGACGTCGCGCACTGGCCGCCGCTGGAAGCGCCGCAGCGCGTCGCCGCCGCGCTGCTCTCCTAGCCCGCAGCGGCGCGCCGGGCGGCCCGTCCAAAAGCCGCCCGGCTCCCCATGCGCCTCGCGCTGTGGGTGCAAGCTAGAGAAGGATCGTGAGTTCGAGCGCTTCCTTTTCGGCTTTGCCGGCAGCGTTCGTGGCGATCACGTTGATCCTGAGTTTCTTGCCGCTCGTGCCCGACGGAACTTTGAATTTCTTGTTCGCCGAATACGGCCCTTCGAGTTCGACTTTGCAGCTCGTCGCCGAGCTGCAGATCTTCCATTCTGGATTTCATAGGTGATCGGCTGGGTGCCCGTCCACGTGCCTTCGGTGGTCGCTTCGACGCTGCCGCCTTCGGTCACCGTCACCGCGGGCAAGGTCACCGGCAGCACCGTGTTCGCCGGCAGCACGCCTTTGACCGTCGCGGTCTTTTCCGATTCCGCGCTCGCGCTGCCGGCGATGTTTTTCGCCAGCACCTTCACCCGCAGCGTGTGGCCCACGTCGGCGGCGACCGCGGAGTACGTCGGCAGCAGCGAAGCCGCTTGCGCCTGGGCACACGATGCGCCGCTGGTGTTGCAGCGCAGCCATTCGTATTCGTAGACGATCGGTTCGGTGCCGCTCCATTTGCCGCTGGACGCCGTCAGCAGCTGACCTTCTTTGGCTTCGCCCGAGACGCTCGGAGCTTCCGTGTTTTTCGGTCCGACCCCTACGACTTCACCGGTGGTCGACGATTCCTTTTCGGTCGAGCCCGCGACGTTTTTCGCCGTCACGATCACGCGCAGCGTGTGCCCGGCGTCCCCGTTCTGGATCACGTAGGTCGATTTGGTTTCGCCCCCGATGTCTTTGCATTCCGTCCCGGCTTTGCTGCATTGCTGCCAGCGGAACGAGTAGGAGATCGGTTCGGTCCCCGTCCAGATGCCTTCGGTCGCGCTCAGCGTCTGACCCGTGATGTCGAGCCCCAGCACCGTCGGCGCGAGCACGTTGGACGGCGTCACGCCCGTTGCCGTGGCGGTCGGCGCCGATTCGGCGCTGCCGCTGCCGGCGATGTTTTTCGCCAGCACCTTCACGCGCAGCGTGTGGCCCACGTCGGCAGCCGCAACGGTGTAGGTCGGCAGCAGCGAGGCCGCCGCTGCCTGGGCGCATTCCGCGCCGGAGGCGTTGCAGCGCAGCCATTCGTATTCGAAGACGATCGGTTCGGTGCCGCTCCATTTGCCGCTGGACGCCGTCAGCAGCTGGCCGGCGGTCGCGGTGCCGGTGACTTTCGGCGCTTCGTTGTTTTCGGGTCCGACGCCGAGGACTTCGCCCGTCACCGCCGATTCCTTTTCGGCCGAGCCCGCGACGTTTTCCGCCGTCACGACCACGCGGATTGTGTGCCCGGCGTCGCCGTTCCGCAGCACGTAGCTCGATTTCGTTTCGCCGGCGATGTCTTCGCATTCCGTCCCGGCTTTGCTGCACTGCTGCCAGCGGAACGAGTAGGAGATCGGTTCGGTCCCCGTCCAGAGGCCTTCGGTTGCCGTCAGCGTCTGCCCGGTGATGTCGAGCCCGAGCACCGTCGGCGCGAGCGCGTTCGACGGGCCGACGCCGCTGACGATCGCGGTCGGTGCCGATTCCGCTTCGCCTTTGCCGGAGAGGTTGGTGGCGATCACCTTCACCCGCAGCGTGTGGCCGACATCGGCGCCCGCCGCGTCGTAGAGGGGCAGGGCGGAGGGGGCCGCGGCCTGCGTGCATTCGGCGCCTTCGGTGTTGCAGCGAAGCCATTCGTAGACGTATGAGATCGGTTCGGTGCCCGACCATTTGCCGCTCGACGCCGTCAGCAGCTGCCCTGCCGCGGGAGTCCCGGAAATCGACGGCGCTTCGGAGTTGACGGGCGCGTTGCCGCCGACGAGGTTGGTCTCTTCGGAGGTCGCGGCCGCTTTGCCCTCGGCGTTCGTGGCGGTCACTTCGACCTCGAAGCCGTCGCCGATTTCACCGAGGCCGACGGCGTGAGTCTGTTCGGTCTGCCCGGCGATCTTTTCGCAGCCGGACATCGTGCATGCGTACCACTGGTAGGCGTATTCGATCGGCGGCGTCCCGACCCAGGTGCCGTTTTCGGCGGTGAGCGTCTGCCCGATCAGCGGCGTGCCCGAAACCGTGGGGGGCGAGAGGTTCAGCGGCGAACCCGGGACGGCCTTGGCGGTCGCGGCCGAGCGCAGCGTGGCTGACCCCGCGGCGTTCTTGGCGGTGATCGCGGCGCGAAGGTGTTTGCCGATGTCGGCGGTCTGGACGCGGTAGCTCGAGCCCGTGGCGCCTTCGATCCGTTCGCAGCTGCGGGCGCAGCGATTCCACTGGTAGGTGAATTCGAACGGCGGGGTTCCCTTCCACGTTCCCGTCCCGATGGTGACGATCCGGCCGTCGAGGACTTCTCCCGTCGGGGTCACCTTGCCCCGGTGTTTGGGCGCCAGCGCGGCGATCGTCGCGGAAGGCGCCGAGCGCTCGGTGTCCGAACCTTCGCCGTTGCTCGCGGTCTCGGCGACGAGGAGCTTGTGGCCGACGTCGGTGTGTGTCAGCTGGTAGTGGCTCGCGCTGGCGCCGGCGATGGGTTCACATTCAGCGCCGGCGGCGTTGCACCGTTCCCACAGGTAGGCGTGGGTGATCGGCGCGCTCCCAGTCCATTTGCCGGTGCCGGCGTGCAGCTTGGAGCCGTCGAGCGCCCGCCCGATAACCGTCGGCGGCGTCGTCTTGACCGGCGGGCCGGAGCTATGCGCCCCGGCCGCCGTCGCGCTCATACCGCTCGCCGTCGCCATCGTGGCGCAGACGACCGCAACCGTTGCCGAAACCCGGATTGGAATCCGGAACACCATTCTCCTCACGGATTCCTCCTCCGCGTCCCAGCACGACCCCTCCACCCGTGCTCCGGCAAGGGTTCCAAAGGGTCCCCTTGTTGTCAAACCCTCTACCCCGGATGCTCTGTCAGCAAACTGACCTCACGGTTCCGTGTAGGTGAACTGCGTTTCGGGCGTTTCGTGCGTCGTGCCCTCGGGCGTCGAGACGGTCACCGGCACCGTCCCTTCGGTCGAGGCCGCCGGCGATGCGACCGTGATTTCGTTCGGCGAGTCGACTTCGATTTCGGTCGTCTTCGCTGCTCCGAAGCTGACTGCGCTCGCTTTGCCGACCCCGGGAGCCGCGAGCTTCACCGCGGTGCCGCCTTCGGTCGAGCCTTTGTTCGGCGTCAGGATCAAGCCGAGGATCGTGCTGGTGATCGGCGACGCCTTGGTGACCGTGCCGCGCGAGTTGGTGGCCGATTCGAGCACGCGCAGGGTCAGGCCGGCCCAGAGCAGTTCGAGTTTGAGCGTTTTTTTGACGGCTTCGGCGATGCTCACGCATTCGCTTTCTTTGCCGAGCAGGCCGCACGTCTGCCACTGCCAGCTCACTTTCGGTTTTTCGCTCCCACCCCATTCGCCGTTTGGCACGACTTCGAGCACTTTCCCGACCTGCAGGATCCCCGCGATGCTCGGCGCCGCCGCCTTGAACGGCAGGATCGCGAGCACCCCGCTCGTCGCCGGCGATTCGGCGGTCGCCGAGCCCCGGGAGTTGGTCGCGGTCACGGCGAGCCGCAGCGTTCTGCCGATCAGCCCTTCGGTCAGGCCGAACGTCGTCGCGGTCGCTTTGGAGATGCTTTCGCACGAGCCGCCGGTGGCGTTGCACGACTTCCACTGGTAGGTGAAGCCCGGTTCGGAGCCTTCCCACGAGCCCTTCGCCCCGGTCAGGGTCTGCCCGTCTTCGGCGAGGCCGGCGATCGAGGGCACCGACAGCGCTTTCGGGAGGATCGCGAGGATCGCGCTGCTCGGTTCCGAGGTGGCCTTCGTCGACCCCGCCGAGTTGGCGGCGGTCACCGCGAGCCGCACCGTCTTGCCGATCTCGCTCGTCAGCAGCCCGAGCGTGGTTCCGGTCGCATTCGAGATTTCTTTGCATTCGCTGCCGGCGCCGTTGCAGAGCAGCCACTGGTAGGAGAAGCTCGGTTCCGAGCCGCTCCACGTGCCTTTGGCGCCGCTCAGGGTCTGCCCGTCTTCGAGCAGTCCCCCGATCGAGGGCAGGCCGGTGTTCGACGGCAGCAGCGCCCCGACCAGGCTGGTCGGTTCCGAGTAGGCGGTCTGCGAGCCCGCCCCGTTGGCCGCCGTGACGGCCAGGCGGACGGTGTGCCCGACGAAGCCCGAGACGAGCGAGAGCGTCGAGCCGAGCGCGCCTTCGATCGGAGCGCAGGCGGCCCCGGCCGCGTTGCACAGTTCCCAGGCGTAGGTGAAGCCGAGGGGCCCGCTGCCCGTCCAGGTCCCGTCGAAGGCGGTGAGCAGCCCGCCGTCTTCGAGCAGCCCGGTGATCGAGGGCAGGCCGGCGTTCGACGGCAGCAGCGCTTTGACGAGATCGGTCGCGGGCGAGGTGACGGTGCTCGACCCGCCCGAGTTCGTCGCCGTCACCGCTACGCGGACGGTCGAGCCGATCAGGCCGGTCAGCAGTTTCAGCGTCGAACCGGTTTCGCCCGAGATCGGTTCGCATTCGGCACCGGCGGAGTTGCACTGTTCCCACTGGAAGGCGTAGCCCAGCGGCCCGGTGCCGGTCCAGCTCCCGGTCAGCGCCGAGAGCAGCGAGCCGTCCTGCAGCAGGCCGGTGATCGACGGCAGGCCCGTGTTCGACGGCAGCAGCGCCCCGACCAGGCTGGTCGGTTCAGAGGTTGCGCTGCTCGACCCGGCAGAGTTGGTCGCGGTGACGATCACGCGGACGGTGCGCCCGACAGCGCTCGAGAGCAGCCCGAGCGTCGTGTCCACGGCCCCTTTCAGCTGTTCGCATTCGACGCCGGCGGCGTCGCACAGCTCCCACGCGTAGCTGAAGCCGAGCGGTTCGCTGCCTTCCCAGGAGCCGGTCAGCGCCGACAGCAGCCCGCCGTCCTGCAGCAGGCCGGCGATCGACGGCAGCCCCAGGTTCTTCGGCAGCAGCGCGGTGATCAGGTCGGTCGGTTCGGAGGTGGCCGAGCTGGAGCCCAGTGCGCTGTGCGCCGTTACTTCCACCTCGATCGAGTTGGCGATCTGCAGCGGCCCGACGGTGTAGGTCGGTTCGTGCGCGCCCGAGATGTCTTCGCATTCCCCAACGAGGTTGCACCCGCGCCACTGGTAGGTGTAGGTGAACGGACCGGTGCCGGCCCAGGTGCCTGGTTCAGCGCTGAGCTTCTGCTCGACGACCGGCAGGCCGGAGACCGTGGGCAGAGCTGTGTCGACCGGCGGCCCGGGCACGATCGCAGCGGTCTTCTTCGAGGTCCTCGAGACGGCGCCGCCGCCGTTGGACGCCGTCACGAGGACGCGCAGCTTGTGGCCCAGCTGTTCGCCGGCCGGACGGTACGTCGACGCGGTGGCGCCGCCGATGGGGGCGCAGGAGCTGCCCGCGCACGACTGCCACTGGTAGGCGAAGGTGAGCGGCCCGGTGCCCGTCCAGCCGCCGTTGGTGGCGCTCAGGACCTGGCCGTCCTGCGCGTTGCCGACGATCGCCGGCGCCGCGCCCTTGTGCCGGGGCGGCGCTGGGGCGACGACGGCGGACGGCCCGCTCGTCGCTTCGCCGGTGCCTTCGCCGTCCGTCGCCTGCACGACGACGACGAGCCTGTGCCCGACGTCGGCCGAGCTCGGCGTGTAGCGCGAAGTCGCCGCGCCTTCGATCGGTGCACACCCGGCGCCGCTCGCGTCGCAGCGCTTCCAGAGGTAGGAGTAGGAAAACGGCTTGGCGCCGCTCCAGCTGCCTGTGCTCGCCTTCAGGCGCTTGCCGTCGACGGCTTTGCCGGCGATGCTCGGCGGCGCGCCTGCCAGCGGTGCGGCCTGTGCCGAGGCGGCGACGAGAAGCGGGATCGCGTAAACGAGCACCGCGACGAGGCTACGGGTACGGGCAGCCCTGAGTGCCACAGATATCCCTCCGTGTCGTGGCACGGCCCCTCCACCCGTGCTGGCCGGTGATCCTGTCAGAGCGGTGACTAACTGTCAACCCTGCGAACAGGAAGCGGCCGGCCCGTCGGAGCCGAGCAGCGGCCCGCGCAGCTCCCCGAGCGAGCCGACCACGATCGCCCCGGCCGCTTGCAGCGCGCCGGGATCGCTGTCGGCGGCAAGGCCGTAGACGGTCATCCCCGCGCTTCGTGCTGCCGTGACCCCTGACGGCGTGTCCTCGACGACCGCGGTCTCCCCGGGGGCTGCGCCCATGCGGCTCGCGGCGAGCAGGAACAGGTCGGGGTGCGGCTTGCCGCGCGGCACCTGCTCGGCGGAGAAGCGCGCCGCGGGCGCGAACAGCGGATCGAGCCCGGTCAGCGCGAGCGAGCGGCCGGTCTTGGCGAGGCTTCCCTGCGAGGCGACGCACACGCGGGTGCCGGTCGCGGCGACGTCGCGCACCAGCGCGCCGGCGCCGTCGACGGGGCGCAGCTCGGCGGCGAAGACGGCGGCGCGCCGCTCGACGTACTCGATCAAGCCACCCCGGCGGCAGCGGCCGCCCCAGCATCAGCTCCGCGCTAACGAGCACCTCGCGAGAGCAACAGCCCCTGGAACCGCGCGCGCGCCTCGGTCAGGCTGATCTCGAGGCCCTGCTCGCCCAGCATCTCGGCGAGCACGCCGTTCGAGATCGGCTCGGAATCGACGAGGACCCCGTCGCAGTCGAAGATCAGCAGCGCGGGACGAGCGAGCGCTCATGCCTCCTCGTCCAGCGGCCGGCCCATCCAGACGTGGGGGATCCCCGCCTCCTCGAACACCCCCGACTCCACCACGAAGCCGGCACGCTCGTACAGCGGCACGACCTCCACCTGCGAGGCGAGCCGGGCACGCGTGCAGCCGCGCCTGCGGGCCTCGGCGAGCGCCTCGTCGAGCATCGCCGCCGCGAGCCCCCGCCGTCGCGCGCTGCGCGCCGACCGCCACCCGCCCGACTTTCACGGTCGTGCCGTCGAACAGCAGCCGCAGCGTGCCGACCACGCGCGCGTCGCTCCAGCGCGAGCAGGTGCAGAGCCTCGTCGTCGCGGCCGTCGACCTCCTCCTCGGCGGGCACGTTCTGCTCGCGCACGAAGACCTCCTCGCGCAGCGCGATCGCGCCCTGCAGATCCCGGGGGCCGCTGCGCCCACCTGATCGACGCGCGGCGCCACGGCGCTCAGCGCTTGCGCGCGTGCCCGGCGGTCTTGAACGAGAAGCTCTCGGATACGTCCCAGCTGCGGCTGAGACCGCAGACGGCGAGCTGCGTCGCGAAGTCTGCGAAGCAGGCCGTGCTCGGCGGCTGGCCACAGCCGACGGCGCCGCCCGCTTCCTCCTGGCAGGAGGAGAGCGCCTGTTCGATGCTCGTCCCCGGCATCACGCCCGTGACGGTCCCGGCGCACCGAGACCTTGTAGGTGGTGCCCGGCTGCAGCTTGGTGACCGGCACGAGGATCGCCCCGGTCGGCGGCAGCAGGTTGGAGCTGGAGTTGTCGATCCAGCGCAGCGCGACCGAGCCGCGCGAGGAGCGCATCGTCGCCGAGGAGACGCTGCGCGCGCGAGCCGTTGGTCCAGGGCCCGTCGAAGTACACGAACAGGTTCGGCCCGGTCGTCTTCTTCCCGAGCCCGACCGCCTGAGCCGGCGTTTCGGGCATCTCTTCGCGCGTGCTGGGAGACGCGGCACGTCGCGGCGGTGGTTGCCGGGGTAGCTGTAGGCGGTCACCGCGGCCGGTGCGGTGCGCAGCGTGCCGAGCTCGATCTCCACGCAGCCGAAGCCTTCGGAGTCGGCCGCGCCGGTGCTCGAGATGCGCGGGTTCAGCAGGTCGAAGAGGTGGAAGGGCGCGTTGTCGTAGGGGTCGGCGGGACCCCAGAAGATCCCCTGCGCGAGCACCGAGGTCTGCAGCGATCAGGTTGCCCGCGCTCGAGTAGCCGGGCTTGCCTTCGGTCTCGGAGTGGCTGAGTTCGTTGTAGCGGTGCTCGTAGGCGTCGTGCAGCTGGCAGGCGACGTTCCAGACGGCGTTTTCGGCGATTCCCGCCGGAATCCCGTTGCGCCGCGCGCTCGCGTGTTCAGCAGCTTGATGATCTGGGGCGTGCTGGCCGCGCCCGCCGGCGCCGCGCGCCCGAGTATGAGCAGGGCCGCGCACGCGCACAGCGCGAGCACGGCGAGACGGCGGGGCGGTGTCTTTGCGTTGGTCACGTACAGCTACAACCTGCCAGGAGCCCCGGCAGAGCGGTGCAGTGAATCTAGCGGCGCGTCCCTACGCCGTCGTCGGTTGGTCTTCGCCCGCCCGCGCGTCGAACTCCCGCACGATCGCGAGCGTCTCCTCTTCGCGCTCGGCGCGCGCGTCGGCGAGCGGGTTGAGGATGCCTCGCAGCACCGACCACACCGCCCACCGCCGCGGCCTGATGATGCGCGGGGCCCGCCGCTCGATGCCGGACACGATCGCCTCGCCCGCGACGGCCGGCGCCAGCCGCTTGTGCAGCGGCTTGGGCAGCGTCACGAGCATCCTGGTCGACGAGCGGATCGTCGTCGAGCGCGCGGTGGACCATCTCCGTGTCGATGAAGCCGAAGTAGGCCACGCTGGCGCTTGCGCCATGCGGCGCGAGCTCGACGCGCAGGGCACGGCCGAACTGCTCGACGGCCGCCTTGCTCATCGCGTAGGGGGTCGACGCCGATGCCGTTGAAGAAGGCGTAGATCGAGGAGATCACGACCACGTGCCCGCGCCGCGGCACGATCTCGGGAAGCGCGGCCTCGACAGTGCGGCAGACGCCCATCAGGTTCACGTCGAGCACGCGCTCGAAGTTCTCGCTGGACATCGCGCGGAACGAGGCGACGCGGCTGACGATGCCCGCGTTCGCGACCACGACGTCGAGCCCGCCGAAGCGCTCGACCGTCGCGGCGACCGCCCGCTGGAGCGCGCCGCGATCGGTGACGTCGGCGGCGACGCCGAGCGCGCGGCTGTCGTGCAGCTGGGCGGCGGCCTGGCGCGTCGCCTCCTCGTCGAGGTCCAGCACGGTCACCGAGGCGCCTCTGGCGATCAGCGCGCGCGCCGTCTCGAAGCCGATGCCGCGGGCGGCGCCGGTGACGAGCGCGACCTTGCCGTTGAGGTCGTAGCGAGGCACGGGAGGAGTCTCTCAGGTCAGCTCACCCGCCGGACGCGTCCTCCCGCCGGGGCGAGCGTCGGTCAAGGGTGCGTCAGCGGCGTTTGAAGCGAGCCTGCCTCAGCTTCCGCTCGGACTGGTGCTCGGGACCCGTCGGCGGCTCCGGCTGCTCCTCGCGGCGGCGCCCGTAGGCCGCGCGCGCGAGGAACCCCGCGACGAGCAGCGCGTAGACCGCCGCGACCCACCAGTGGCCTTTCAGCGCCGCGCCCACGACGACGAACAGCGAAAGGACCGCCGCGCTCAGCGCAAAGGCGATGTTCGCCGTCATCGCCGCCGAGGATGGGCCTCAGCCCGTCGGCACCTCGAACACGCGCGTGCCCCAGTCTCGCTTGCCGTCCGCAGTCTGGCTGGCCGCCGGCGGGACGTACTCCGTCGCCATCCAGACGGCTTTCGAGTTGGGGGCCAGGATCGCCCACGAGTAGTCGCCCCAGCGTTCGGCCTTGGGGTCGTAGTTGGTCGTCCCTTCGGCAGCGACCTGGACCGGACTGAATTCGATCCCACCCACCCCGGGCGAGAGCAGCGAGTACGCGGCGCTCGGATAGCGCTTCGCGCCCGTGAGCGTGCCGACCATCGCGCCGTTGCCGGACGGCGTCACCTGCAGCGCGGGGTAGATGAAGTCTTCTCCCGGCGCGGTCACGTAGCCCTGTCCGACGATCCGCGTCGCCGGCCCCACTTCGCCCTTGTGCAGCGACGGTTCGACCTCGAACCATCCGGCGCCGTCGTGCAGCTTCTTTTCGCCCGGCGGCACGACGCTCGTCGTCAGCTCGCCCCACAGCCGCCCGCCGATGAACTGCGTCTGCTGCATGCGGTCGTCGCCGGCTTCGATCTTGGAGCGCGACCCCTTCTGGGCCGCCGGCTGCGGGATCGTGAATCGCTCCGAGGACAGCACCGTGCTGGACAGCGTCGGCGTCCCGCCTTTCGCGACCGCCTTCACGCCGGTCAGCGCCCACACCCCGATCGTGTCGCCTTCGGTTTCGGTCGGGTCGATCGAGTTCATCAAGTACTCGGCGGGGGCTTCACCGGTGGTGATCGCCGGCTGGATGGTGTTCGCCGGTTCGCCGCCGATCTTCAACTTCGAGAAGTGGGCGAAGTGCACCGCGGGCTTGCCGGCGACGAGGTCCTTCAAGGCGAACGCGTAGATCTGATCGCCGTTGAACGCGGGCCCGAGGATCGAGAACTCGTCGTCGGCGACGTAGAGGTTGGAGGCGTCGATACCGAGCTTCGGCTGGTCGCCGAAGCAGGGACATTCGTGGCCGTGGGGATCGCTCGTGTCGAGCTTGTAGGCGGTCCACAGCGTGCGCGGATCGCCCGAGCTGTTGACGGCGATGTCGAGGCTCGAGCTTTCTTCGGTCGGCCCGATCGCGAGAATGATCGCGAGCCAGGTGTGGTCGGCCGCGTCGTAGTAGCAGCGGGGGTCGCTGGTGAATTCGCGCAGCCCTTCGTCGAACGGCCCGTTGACGTTGAAGGGCCCGGCCAGCGCGTGCCCTGCTTCGTCGTACACCGTGTAGGCGGAGTTGACCGGCTCCATCACGAAGCCGTTGCCCACGCACAGCCCCTGATCCGGCGGCTCGAACTGCTGGCCGAAGTTGGTTTCGGCGCTGTCCCGCGAGCTGACGCCGTTGAAGTTCACGAGCGGCATCGCACCCGGCGTGGCGGCCGGCGACCCGGCGGCTGGAGCGCTCGCGCCGCTGCCGGCGCGCCCGTGCCGGTGACGCGCGCCGCGGGGACGCGCGGCGAGACCGAGCGAGGCGAGCGGGACGGCTGCAGGCGCGAGGGCTTCGACACGGGGGACGAGGCCGGTTTCGACGCTCGGCTCGGCGCTCGCGGCCGCGGGCAGCACGCACATTGCAGCAAGCGCCAGGCTCGTGGCCAGGGCCGATCGTGACGTGCGGATCATGGCGGACTCCCTCCCGATCTTTGGCAGCGCAACGGCTGCGGGCGAGGATACGCCCTGCTCCTCTGGCGCGTGCCGCCTAGGCCGGCTCGTCCGCGCCGCGCGCGCTCACCCGGAATCGCACGGTGCGCGCCGGCTCCGGTGTGAGCGCGACGAAATGCACGTGCAGGTGCTCGACCGAGCCACCGTTCAGGCGCATGTCGCCGCTGCGTTCGACGGTCGCATATGCCGGTGCGCCGAGGCGCCCGGCCAGCTCGCGACGGATCCGCCACAGCTCCGCTCCGGCCTCGTCGGGGAGCTGCTCGAAGGCCTGCACGTGGCGACGCGCGACGATCAGGTAGTGCGCCGCGGTGCCCTCGTAGGGGAAGTCGTTGCGCGTCACGTACCAGTGCTCGCCTTCGTGCTCCACCGGCTCGCGCTGCCACTCGCCGGCGTGCTCGGGGCAGAAGATGCAGACGCCCCGGGCTTCGAGCGCGCGCATCCGCTCGAGCTGCTCGGCGCCGCGCGCCGCGTCGAGGTTATAGAGCGCGCTCATAGGTGCGGAACGCGAAGCCGAGCTCGTTCTCGACCTGCGCGCCGGCGTCCTCGACAAGGGACCACTCGGCCGGGTCGAGCTCCGGGAAGAACGCATCGCCGTCGATCTCCGCCTCGATCTCGGTCGCGTAGAGACGCTGGCACAGCGGCAGCGCGTCGCGGTATGTGACCTCGCCGCCGATCACGAAGCAGTCGCCCTCGCACGCGGCGAGGGCTTCCTGCAACGAGCCGAAGACCTCCGCGCCCTCGGCGCGGTAGCCGGGGTCCGCGGACAGCACGAGATTGCGGCGCTGCGGCAGGGGTCGGTAGGCGTCGGGCAGCGACTCGAAGGTACGGCGCCCCATCAGCACCGTGTGGCCGCTCGTCAGCTCGCGGAAGCGGCGCAGATCCGAGGGCAGACGCCAGGGCAGCTCTCCGTCCCGTCCGATCACGCGGTTGCTCGAATGCGCCACGACGATCGCGATCATGTCGCGACAGGGATGCCGGCGATCCCCGGGTGCGGGTCGTAGTCGCTCAGCTCGAAATGCTCGGCACGGAAGTCGTGGATGTCCTCGATCCGGCGTCCCGCCTCGGTCAGGCGCAGGGTCGGCAGCCGCCGCGGCTCTCGGGCGAGCATCTCCTCCACGGCCGGCAGCTGGTTGACGTAGATGTGCGCGTACTGGATCCAGTGCACATACTCGGCGAAGCGGTATCCGGTCAGCTGCTCGAGCATCAGCCCGAGCGCGGTGTACTGCGCCATGTTCGACGGCACGCCGATCGGCGTGTCGCCCGAGCGCTGGTTGTGGATCAGGTGCAGCTCCTCACCGAACACGAGCGCGTGGATCCAGCCGTGACACGGAGCGATCGTGTTGCGCGAGCGCACGCCTGCCTCGCGATGGTTGGCGTTCGGGATCCAGGGGCTCATCACCGCGGTGCGGTCGAGCGGCAGGTCGCGCAGCTTGCGCACCAGGTGCGGCAGCTGGTCGAAGCCCTCCTCTCCGCCGTCGAGATCGGTCGTGAAGTTGCGGAAGGCGTGCCCGTAGGAGCCGGGCCCGAGGTCGCCCGGCTCGAGCCCGCGCGCGCGGCACTTCTCCTCCGTCGCCCAGGCGTCCCACCAGTCGCAGCCGAACTCGCTCAGCTCAGCCAGCGTCCGTGCCCCGTTGATGAAGGCGCACAGCTCGCCGATCGCCTTCGCCACGAAGCCCTTGATCGAGCGCTCGGTGATCACGGCCGCGCCGTGTGCCATCGGGAAGCGCATGCAGTGCCCGGCGAGCGCGAGCGCCTCCTCGCCCTGCTTGGTCTGCACGCGCGAGCCGCCGTCGCGGATCGCCGCGAGCATGTCGCGATACGCGGTGCTGGGCCGTCGCTCGTCGTAGGGGAGGTAGTCGGGCATCGGGGCGATCGAGTGTGAACGTCTATCCAGATGTCACCGCCGATATCGTGCGAGTTCCTCGTCAGAGCGACTTTTTTCATGGCAGCCAGCACCGGCATCCTCAGCCCCAACGTCAACTTCGCGGAGCGGCTCATCCCTTCGCTGGAGGAGATGACCCGCACGGTCACCCACCTGAAGGGGCTGGGCTACGCGGTCGTGCTCACCTCGGGCTCCTTCGATCTGATCCACCTCGGGCACGTCAAGTACCTCGAAGCAGCCAAGCAGCAGGGCGACGTGCTCGTGGTCGGCGTCGACAGCGACGAGAAGATCCGCCGCCGCAAGGGCGAGGACCGGCCGATGGTCCCGGAGGTCGAGCGCTTGGAGCTGCTCGCCTTCCAGCGCCCCGTCGACCTGATCTACAAGAAGGAGGAGGGCGAAACGCGCTGGGCGCTGGTCAAGGCCGTCGCGCCAGACGTGCTCGTGCTGACCGAGGACCACTCATACAGCGCCGAGGACCTGGCGGCGCTGGAGGACGTCGTCGGGCGCATCGAGGTGCTGCCGCGCCAGGCGTCGGTGACCACCAGCGAGCGCATCCGCCAGATGTACATGAACCTCGGCGAGCGGCTCGGCCCGAGGCTGGCCGAGGTGCTGCCGGGGCTGATCGACGGCATCCTGCACCGTCCATGAGCGAGGCGCTGCTCGCCTACGTGCCGGTGCTCCACGAGGGCTACCGGCGCTTTCTCGAGTCCCACGGCCCGGGGCGCGCGCTGTATCTGATCGGCCCTGAGCTCTACGCCGAGGAGCGTCCGCTCGCGAAGGACATACGCGCGCTTCCGGCGGAGCAGGCCGCCTCCGCCATCGACGCGTGGGGCATCTGCACGACCGTGAGCGTCCTCGACGTCGCGGGCGCGGAGGAGCTCGCCGCCGAGGCCCCGGCTCTGATCGCCCCCGCCGAGGACGTCAGCTACGCGGTCGTCGAGCGCTTCTTCGCGCGCTGCGAGGTCCGCTACGACACGGTCTTCCTGCGCTGGGACAAGACGCGTACCGCGGCGCTGCTCACGCCCGAGGCTCCGCCGGCCGTCGAGGGCGACGAGGCGCTGGCGGAGCTGGCGGCAGCGGCGGCGGCCGCGGCCGGGCAGAGCGTCGACTGGTGGCGGCGCGTCGGCGCCGCGATCCGCTTCGCCGACGGCACCGTCGAGGTCGCGTGCAACGAGCATCTCCCCCATCGGCTCTCCGCGTACGCCGCCGGCGATCCGCGCTCGAACTTCTACAAAGGCGTGGCGCTGGAGCTGTCCACGGCGCGCCACGCGGAGGCGCGGCTGATCGCGAGCGCCGCCCGCGAAGGGCGCAGCACCGAGGGCGCCGTCATGTACGTCACCGACTTCCCCTGTCCGCCCTGCGCGAAGCTGATCGCGGCCGCGGGCATCGAGCGCGTGTACTTCCGCGACGGTTACGCGGTGCTCGACGGCGAGGACGTGCTGCGCGGCGCGGGCGTCGAGCTGCTTCACGTCGCCTGAAGATGGCCGCGGGGACCTCGCAGCTGCTGGTGCGCGAGACGATGATCGCGGCCGGCGGCTACTGGCGGCCGCTGGCGGCCGTCGCGCGGCTGCTGGAGGAGCTCGGCGAGCTCAGCGAGCTGCTGTTCGTCGGCGAGGAGCCGACCGGCGGGATCGCGGGCGAGCTCGCGGACCTGTGGATCATCACGACCGCTCTCGCCGACCAGTTCCTGGCCGAGGTGGACGAGCCCGGGAGGGGCTCGGAGGCGGAGGCCGACTTCGCCGTGCTGGTGGCGGCGGCGGGCCCGATCGCGCGGGTCGTGAACCACTACGACGGGCCGAAGGTCCCGCGGGAGGGCGAGCCGATGCCGACGCTGCAGGGCTCGATCGCCGGCTTCCACATGGCGCTGCAGGCTTTCGCGGCGGCGCGACGCGTCGACCTCGCGGACGCCGTCGCAGCGAAGATCGCCCACATCCACGCGCGCGGGGACATCGAGCGCTTCGGCCGCGAGGGCTTCGACCCCGGCACCGCGTCCGTGCTCGACTCGCATCCCGCTGATCTGCCGCCGAGACTGTGGGGCGCCCCGGAGCCGGCCCCCGGGGAGTCCGTCGGCGAGCGCGCGGCCCGCGTCCGCGAGCCGCTCACGATGTTCGCGAAGGCTGCGCGAGCGGAGGGACTGGACGGAGTTCTCGTTGCCGGAGCGCCGGCCGCCGGTGAGGCATGGCTGGCAGAGCTCGTCGCCGAGCTCGATCCCGGCGGGCGTTCCGAGCGCTTCGAGCTGGCTGGCGCGGCCCTCCGCGCGCGGCTGACCGCCGGCGCCGGCGGGCCGCTCGCCCTCGTCGAGCTCGCCTAGGTTCCCGCCTCGCCGCAGAGGCCGCGGTCGAGCACCTCGACGAGCACGCCGAAGCTCTCGTCCACGTCGAGCGGGAGGCCGAAGCCCTCCTGCGCCTCGAGCAGCACGAACCCGTGGAGCGCCGAGCGGATCGCCCTCGTTGCGTGGAGAGCCGCGTCGCCCTCGATCCCGAACCCCTCCAGGACGGCGAGCACCACGCCGACGGTCCGCTCCGCCGCCTCGGCCGCCCCCGCATTGCGGACCGTGACCCGCTGCAGCGCCGCGTAGGCGCCGGGGTGCTCGCGCGCGTAGTCCCGATATGCCGCCGCCAGCGCGCGCAGCGCAGTCGCGCCCGAGCGCCCCGCGACGGCAGCCTGCAGACGGTCGGCGAGCTGCTCGGCGCCGCGCGCGGCGATGCGCCCGCGCAGATCGTCGAGGCCCTCGACATGGGCGTAGAGCGAGGGGGCGCGCACGCCGAGCCGCGACGCAAGAGCTGCAAGCGTCACCGCCTCGAGCCCGTTGGCGTCGGCGAGCTCGGCCGCGGCGTCCGTGACCGTCTGCGCCGTCAACCCGGCGCGCGGCATCAGGCCGGCTCGCCGAGCGACTTCGCCGAGCGCGCGATCGCGGCGTCCATCAACGCCGAAGGCGCCTCGGCGACCGGCCCGTGGCCGACGGCGAGACGGGATGGGTCGAGCGCGCGCAGCGCCCGCGCGGAGGCGAGGTCGCGCGCACGGTCTGCGGTCGCCCCGTAGGCGAGCGGGAAGCGCCAGTAGAAGTGGTTGCTCACTTCCGGGCGTCCGTAGGCGGTGAAGACGTCGCCGGCGATCAGCGAGCGGTCGCGTGTGTCCAGGAAGGCGACGTGGCCGGCCGTGTGGCCCGGGGAGGGCACGACCTCCAAGCTGCCGATCCGCTCGCCGCCGCGCAGGAGCACATCGGGTTTGGTGTCGATGTCTTTCCAGAAGCCCGTCACCTTGGTGCCGTCGATCTCCTTCTCACCGGCCCACACCCGCGCGTCCGGCTCGCCCAGCAGCACTTCGACGCCGTCGCCCAGCCGGCCCATGATCGCGTCGAGCCCGCCGGCGTGGTCGCCGTGGCCGTGGGTCAGGGCGATGCGGCGGATCTCGCCGCCCGCCTTCTGCGCGGCCCCGATCAGGTCCTGGGCGGCCTTGCCGCCGAGCGTGGTGTCGATCAGCGTGAAGCCGTCGTCCTCACGCACGAGGTAGGCGTTGACAAAGCTGAGCCTGGTGATCTGGATGAGGTTGGGGGTGATCTGGGTGGTCCGCATCTGTGCCGTCCTTTCCTACGACCGTTTCCTAATGAGGTTAGGAGAATAACTAATGATCGTAGGAAAGTCAAGGCGACTAGCGTTCGACGACCTCGCGCACCTCGACGGCGCCGCCCATCGCCGCCGCCGGCACCTTCGCCGCGACCTGGATCGCAGCCTGCAGGTCCTCCGCGTCGAAGAAGAAGTAGCCGCCGAGCGCCTCCTTCGTCTCCGCGAACGGGCCGTCCGTCGTGAGCGTCGAGCCGTCCTTGACCCTGACCGTCGTCGCCGTGTCCGGCCCGTCCATCCGCCGCCCGGGCTCCATCCCCGGCGTCGCGTTCAGCTCCTGGTAGCCGGCGTAGACCGCCCCCTGCCCCTCGGGGCCGAGCGCCTCCCACTCCGGCGTGCCCGGCAGCGGTGTGCTGCCCTGGTAGATCAGCATCATGTAGCGCAAAGCTGCTCCATTTCGTCGGTCGTCACGGTCTGGACGAACGAGCGCCGCCCCGATCGACAGCTTCCTACACGAAGAGGGCTCCAGCGCGGACGGCCCGCGGCGCTAGGAGCGAGCCTGGCGCCGCGGGCGCGCCTGCGCCGCGAGGGCTCCCAGGACGGCGCGCACCGCAGCGATGCGCTGCTCGCGCTCCTGTGGGCGCCGCGCTGCCGGCGTGTGCCGGCGGGCCATCGTTCGTGCCCCGTCCGCCTTTGCGAGCAGCGTCGGCGACGCGTCGCGGTGGGGAGAGGACTCGATCAAGAGCCTGCCGTGCCCGATCACGATCTCGCTCCGGGCTCGGCCGGGGTTGTCCGGTTTGTCTGGATTGCTGTCTCCTTCTTGGTTGATTGCAGGCTGACGCCGGCCACCGCGGCGGCCGCTTCGGGCACCACCAGGTCGGGCCCCGCCGCGGACCTGGGCCCGCAGCGACGCCCTTTGTGACCTCGAGCCCCCCGGCCGCGACCAACCGCGGCGCCGGCATCCGAGGCGGCGGGTGAGGGATCCGCCGTGCCCTCCTAAATGCCTGAACCCCTCAGCTTCTTCCCGAGCGGTTCGGAGAAAGATGCTCGCGTCCGTGCGCCGAACCGGCGCGCAGACGGCCCTCCCCCCCGGCGTTCCGCCGCAGCCGACGGGTTAGACGGCCTGCGGGCGGAAGACCCCGGTCTCGGCTTCGCCGCCGGGGTGGATGGTCAGCGTCGTGGACTCCTCGAGCTCGTGCCAGGCGCCGTCGAGCCCCCCGAGGGGCTCCGAGACGACGATCCGATCCGTGTCGAGCAGCCGCTGTATGCGCTCGTTGTCCGGGTGGAGCCGGCGGATCGCGTCTGCGTCTTCAGAGCGGAACAGCGTCCGCGATTCGTGCGCGCTCGAGTAGCGGATCGCCCACAGCGTCGCGCCATCGCTCACGCCGACGCTCATCTGCAGTGCCGGCTCGATGCCGTAGCGGCGCTGGACGTCTTCGACCAGGCCCACCGTCTGCTCCAGCGCGCCGAGCGGATCGTCCTCCAGGCCGCGCGCGAGGGCGAGATGGAACAGCACCTCGGAGTCGGCCGACCCTTCGATCTCCGCGAACGAGTCGTGGTCGAGCCCGAGCATCAGCTCTCGCCGTATGAGGTGGAAGTCGTTGACGAGGCCGTTGTGCACCATCAGCCAGTCGCCATGCGAGAACGGATGGCAGTTGGTCTCTTGGATCGCGGTGCCGGTCGTGGCCCGCACGTGCGCGAGGAACAGCGGCGACTCGACGTGGCCCGCCAGATGGCGCAGGTTGCGGTCGCCCCACGCCGGCGCCACGCTTCGGTACAGGCCCGGGCCCTGGCCGAGGCCGTACCAGCCCAGCCCGAAGCCGTCGCCGTTGGTGGTCTCGGCGCCCATGCGCGAGTGAAGGCTCTGGTCGACGAGGCTGTGTTCGGTGTTGAACAGCAGCTCCTCGATCAGCAACGGTTGCCCGTGCCATCCCATCCAGCGACACATGCGGGCAAGTCTCGCCGCCCTGCCGCGAGCGGCACATCACCCGATCCCGACTAAAGCTTCGCGTCGGCTCCGGGATGCGGCCACAGCACCCGGCAGAGACGCGATGTACCCGAGGCGACCAGGACGCCCAGCGCAGCGCCCGCGAGCACGTCGCCCGGGTAGTGCACGCCGGTGTGCACCCGTGAGTACCCGACTGCGGCGGCCAGCGCGCCCAGCGGCAGACGCGCCGCGGGAAGCTCGCGCCCGGCGCCCGCGGCGAACGCGACCGCCGCCGCGGTGTGCCCGGAAGGAAATGAGTGCGAGTCCGGCATGCGGACGTGGCGGGTGCGCGGGATGCGCGCCCGAAGCCTGTCCGGACGCCGGCGGCGGCCGAACGGTTTCAGCAGCGCGTTGACGAGCGCGGCTGTGCTGAACGCCGCGAGCAGACCGGACGCAGCCGCCCGCCTGCCGCGCGGGCCCGTCAGCGCGAGCAGCGCAGCGGACGCGATCGACAGGCGCGAGTAGTTGGCCGCGTGGGAGAGCCGGCGCATCGCGATGTCGAGCCGCGGGGTGTGCGCGCGGGCGGGCACGCGGTAGAGCGCGCGGTCCAGGCGGTCGGCCTCTTTGAGCCACGCCCTCACGACGGCTCGGGGAGCTCGCCGGTCTCGCGCGCGGCTCCTCGCCCGCCCGGCCCCCCGCGGTGCGAGGGCCAGAACGCTATCCGTCCGAGCGCCACGATCAGCCCCAACGGTCCCTCGGGGAGCGCCGCCGCAGGCGAGGCACCCGGGTGTTCGGGGGCGATGCGCACGCGCAGTGCTCCCGGCATGATCCGGAAGCTCAGCGGCGGCTCGAGCATGGCGGCCTCGCCGTCGATCCCCGCCGGGACCGGCGTCGCCGCCTTGACCTCGAAGCGCGGCGCGCTCCAATTCCGCGTGGCGGTCAGCCGCACGCGCCCCTTGCGCCCGCCCGGCTCGTCGCCGGCCCCCGCCTCGAGCAGTTCGGATCTCCCCAGCACGGCGATCCCGAGCCGCCCCGCGTCCATCCTCGGGCGCATCCCGGAGCCGAGCCCCCGCCCGAGGCGGTAGACGTTGTTCGAGACGAGGATCACGGTCCCCGATTCCGGTCCGCGCTCGCCCTTCCAGTGCAGCTCAGGCGGGCGCTCGCCCGCCAGCGACTCAGCCGCGGTCGCCGCGAGCGTGCGCATCTTGGCGTCGCGGTACTCCTCGCGCTGAACGGCCTCGGCGTAGACGCCCAGCGAGACGTTGTTGACGAACACGCGGCCGTTGATCGTCGCCAGGTCCACCCGCCGCTCCCCGCCGCCGGCGAACGCGTCGAGCGCCCCGACCACGTCGTCGCGATCGACGCCGAGGTCCAGTGCGAAGTGGTTGCGCGTGCCCGCGGGGATGCACGCGTACGGCAGGTCGTGCTCGGCTGCGATCGCCGCGACGATCGCCTGCGAGCCGTCGCCTCCGGCCATCGCGAGCGCGTCCGCCCCCCGCGCGACCGCATCGGCGACGAGATCGCGCAGGTCGACCCCCAGCGTCAGCTCGATCGCCTCGATCCCCCTTGCGGCCGCCTCATCGGCCAGCCGGAACCGCTCCGCCTTGCCGCCGCCCGACTTCGGGTTGTAGAACAGCACCGGCCGGCGCGGAGGCGGCGCGGCGGGCAGGTGCACGCGGACCCTGAACGCCTCCCTCGCCGCCGGGATCGAGAGCGCGAAGAGCACGATCACTAGCGCGTTGCCCAGGGGCCGGCCCTCGAGGAACACGATCGCCACGGCCCCGGCCGCCGCTACGACGGCGAGCGCCGTCCACAGCCGCCGCGCCACCCCGAGCGCGAGCAGTCCACGCCAGCCGGCGAACACGGCGATGAGGAGACAGGCGAGCACCGAGAGCCCCCGCGGGAACCCTTCGACGGTGAGCGCCACTGCCAGTCCCACCGCCGCGGCCAGCGACGCGAGCGCTGCGATCGCCCAGAGCCTGCGCACGATGCCCACGCCGAAAGGTCTACCGGCCCGCCCGCGCCGGGCCATCACCCGATCCCGACGAACGACGCGGCTCACCCCGATCGGGTGATGATCACGTCCGGTGCCGGGGCGAGCATCGCCCCAACCCCCACTACGGCCGCAAGCGCGCTGCCGGCGAGGAGCCGCGAGCGGAGCCGGCGGCGAGAGGAAAGGAGTCACATGCTCGCAGTCGTCAGCTATCCGCTGCTCGAAGTCTTCTGGACGATGCTGATCTTCTTCGCATTCGTCATCTGGCTGTGGATGCTGTTCGTCGTGATCGGCGACCTGTTCCGTCGCCACGACATCGGGGGGTGGGCGAAGACGGCCTGGATCCTGGTGCTGGTCGTCCTGCCCTACTTCGGCGTCTTCATCTACCTGATCGCCGAGCACAAGGGGCTCACCGAACGCAGCATCAAACAGCAGAAAGCGGCCGAAGGCGAATTCGCGGACTACGTCAAAGGCGTGGCCGGCGCCTCGCCGACCGATCAGATCGCCTCGGCGAAGAAACTGCTCGACGAAGGCACAATCGATCAGGCGGAGTTCGACAGCATCAAGCAGAAGGCGCTCGCAGCCTGAGCGCGGGGCGACAGCCCTCCGGGGGCGATCCCCCCGCAAGATGGGCGCGGCGTCGAGGAAGGACGCCGCGCCGCCGGTCGCGTATCCCGCCTGAGAGCCGCGGCCCGGCAGGGCAGTCGAGGCGCTCACCGTCCTGGTGCGGGCCGTCGACTCCGACGACGAAACGGTCACCCGCACCTACGAGCGGTTCACCCGCACGCATCGCACGCTGGCGCCGCTCGCGTTCACGGTCACCGCGATGTCGATGCTGGTGGACGGGCTGCGGCTGCTGATCTCCAACCGCCGCCTGCTGTTCGTCTCGATCCCCGCGGCGTCCCTGATCTGGCTCGCGACCTACGACCTGAAGGCCCACGTCCTGCGCGGCCGCACGCTGAGCGTCATCAAAGGCCCGGTCGTGATCCCGATCTGCGTCGGCGTGGTCGTCCTCACGATGGCCTGCTTCTTCCTCAACGCCGTGTTCGCGTTCGCGGTCGACGGGCCGCGGCCGCCGGACGTCGGGCAGGCCTTCCGGCGGGCGCGCGGCAACCTGAAGCCGGTGCTGACGGCGGGCGCGCTCGTCGGCATCCCGCTGGCCATCGCCACGGTGATCGCTCCCCGCTGGGGGAAACCGTGGTTCGCGCTACTGCCTCGGCGCCGTGGTGGGGGTCCTGATGGTCAGCTACGTCGCCGTTCCCGCGCGGCTGATCGGCACGCGCACCGACGCGCCGCGGCGCGACCGCCTGACGGCCTCGGTTCTGAGCACGGTGATCGGGACCACGGTGTGCACGCCGCCCTACATCGTCGCGCGGCTGGGGATCCTGATGCTCGGCTCGCCCGTCCTGCTGATCCCGGGCATCCTGCTCCTGGTCGTCGGCGCCACGCTGCAGGCGGGGGCGACGGGTGCGGTCCGGGCGATCAAGCTCAACGCCGCGCTGTCGCCGGCGGCCTCGCAAGCCCGCCGCGAGTCCGCGAGCTGACGGAGGGAGGCTCGCCCGAATCGGGTGATGCGGGCGTCCGGCCCGCCGGCCAAGCTCTCGCCCGATGACGCCGCTCCCGCGACCGCGCCGCAACGCGCGCCGCGCGAGGGCCTGGGTGCTGCTCGCGCTCGCTCCTGTCGCGCTCGGTCTGTACGGCTGCGGCGAATCGAAGGAGCAGAAGGCGGAAAAGAGCGTGTGCGCGGCGCGGGCCGACATCAAGGCGAAGGTCACCTCGCTGCAGTCGCTGACGCCGACCACCGCTCGATCTCGACGCTGAAGACCGACGTCAACGGGATCGTGGAAGACCTGAAGAAGATCCGCGCCGCGATCCCCGATCTCTCCGCGCCGCGCAAGGAAGAAGTGACGAAAGCGACCGAAACGTTCGCCAAGGAGGCGAGCGAAGCCGTCGGATCGCTAAAGAACAGCGGGGTCGATCAGCTCGGTCGAAACCGCGCTTCGCTCAGCGCTGACGGGACTCCAGAAGTCCTACGAAACGGCGCTCGCGCCGATCAAGTGCAGCTGAGCCGGCCGCTCACCCCCTTGGGGTGATGCGGGGCGGCGGTCGCGAACGTAGCGTGCGAGGAACGGATCAGTAGCAGCGCCATCTGCGAGGCGCCGGAAGGGCGCCCGACGGAGCGGAGGATCGCGTGGGCACACGGACGGAGGGGGGCGCGCGGGCGGCACGGCGGCCACTGCTCATCCTCGCGGCCGGCCGGCCGCGAGGCAGCCGCGTCCGCGCGAGGCTGATCGCCGAGGCGGAGCGCCGCGCGATGATGGTCGCGGTGCTCAAACCCGCCGACCGCGTGCGCGCGATCGACCTGATCGTCGAGGCGACGCAGGCCGACGTCGGTGGTCGTCTGCGGGGACGCGCCCGTGCAGGCCGCTGCGGCCGGGGTCGCGGCGGCGCGGGACCTGCCCTATGTGTGCATGCCCGCCGGACCCGACGACCTGCTCGCGCGGGATCTGGGGATGCCGCTCGATGACCCCTTCGAGGCGCTGAAGCTGCCGTTCTCCGACGCCGAGCGGACGATCGACCTGGGAGAGGTGAACGGGCTCCCGTTCGTCAACCGCGTCGCCGTCGGCGTCGCACTGCCCACCCCCGTGGCCCGCAGCCGCGGCCGCCGCTCATCGGGGGAGCGGCAGGCGGAACCGCGCACCGCCGCCAGCGAGACCCCGCTGCCCGCGCTCCTGGTCTGCAACAACCGCTTCGCGCTCTCCGTCGATCGGCTCGGGCTGCGGGACTGGCCGAGCTCGGGACAGCTCCAGATCGTGACCTTCGAGACGCCCGGAACCGACCGGTCGTTCGCCGCGCTGCGCGCGGCCGGCTTCCACGAGCGCACCTGCGCTCGCTTCCAGCTGGCTCTGCGGGGAGAGCTCGTGGTGGACGTCGACGGCGAGCTCTGCAGGCTCGCGCCGCCGCTGCGTTTCCGCTCAGTCGCAGCGGCGTTGCGAGTGCGGGCGCCTTCGATCGAGGCGCAGACGATCGCCGCCGCGAGCACGCGCGGCGACCCCGCGCTGGAGTCGATCCAAACGGGTTAACCCGAATCGGGTGGTGCGTACACGAGTGCGACACACCGGCCCGCCTGCTTGCGCAAGCTCCAGAGCCCAGCCAAGCTCTGGCTGACCACCGTCCATCGCGAGCGAGGGGGGCACAATGCCGACGCTCGATCAGGGGAACCACCAGACCGCCGTGCGCCGCCCGGGTGCCGGCTCACGCACCGACTCGCAGGAGCGCCCGCGCCGCCGGCGCGGTCACGCCGACGGCTCCGCGGCCGTCGCCGCCTTCCACGCGCTGCTCGCCGAGGAGTCCGGCCGCGGGCGCCGACCTGCTCCCGCCCCCGACACCCGCCCGGCACGTCCCGCGGCCGCGACTGCTACGCCGGCTGCAGGGAGCGGAGGAGGCCTCGGTGATCCTGCTCGCCGCGCCGGCGGGCTACGGCAAGTCGGCGCTGCTCTCCGACTGGGCCCAGCGCGAGAGCCGCCCGTCGCGTGGCTCACCCTGAGCGCGCTCGACAACGACCCGGAGCTGCTGCTCGAGCGCCTCTCCGAGGCGCTGACCCAGCTCGCCGCGCCCATGGCCCGTCCGGGGCGAGGAGGACGGCGCGACGGCGTCGAAGCGGACCGACCTCGACCGCCTGCCCGCGCGCGCTTCGCTCGCAGGCCGCGACGCTCAACGCCCTCGGCTGCGACCGGCTGCTGGTGCTCGATGACGTCCACAACCTGCGCTCGCCGGACGCGATGCGGATACTCGCGGACCTGATCGGCGCCGGCTGCGCCCAGCTCCAGGTGGCGGTCGCCTCGCGGGCCGAGCCTGCCCTGGGCCTCGGACGCCTGCGCGCCTCCGGACAGCTGATCCAGCTCGGCCCGGAGGACCTCGAGATGACCGCCGACGAGGCGCGGCGCCTGCTCGCCGCCGCCGGGCTGCAGATGGACGAGCCGGACCTGCTCGACCTCGTCGACTACACCGAGGGCTGGGCGGCCGGGCTCTTCCTGGCCGCGGTCCTCCTGCGGTCCCGCCAGGACGCAGGAGCCGGTGCGGTCGAGGCGATCCGCGACGCGGCCGAGGTCCACGAATACGTGCGGGAAGAGATCCTCGCGCCGCTGCCCGCAGGGCAGCGCAGCTTCCTGACGCGCACCTCCGTGCTCCCGTGGCTCTCGCCAGGGCTCTGCGACGCCGTGCTCGAGACCAAGGGCTCAGGCGAGGCTGATGCTCGCGGTCGCGAACAGGAGCCTGATGGTCACCCCGCTGCACGGCGCGCCCGGCTCCTACCGCTGTCATGCGCTGGTCCGCGACGTGCTGCGTCGCGGGCTGGAGCGCCGCGAACCCGAGGAGGTCTCGGCGCTTCACGCACGCGCGAGCGTGTGGCTCGCCGAGAACGAGGACTTCGACGGCGCGATCGACCACGCGGTCGCGGCGCGCGACCCCTCCGCGCCGGCGAGCTCGTGTGGAGCCAGGGAGCGCGCTACATCTCCTGCATGGACGGACGGCTCGGCGGCTGGCTCGCTGCGCTCGGCGACGAGCAGGTCGCGCAGTCGCCCTGCGTTTCGCTGGCGGCCGCGTTCGAGGCGCTGGCGACGCGGCGACGCAGAGGCCTGCGAGCGGTGGGGACTGAGGACGGCCGCCGCGATGCGCCGCGACGGCGAGCGAGCGAAGGCGGCGAGGTCGAGCGACGGCGCGATGACGGCGGGGCTGTCGCTGACACGCGCCGCCGGCGCGCCCCGCGGGCATTCCGGAGATGGCAGCGGAGGCGGCTCCGCCTGCGAGCTGCTCGAGGAGGGCAGCCCGATGCGACCACTCGCGTCGCCTGCTCCGCGGCGTCGCGCTGCAGCTCCTCGGGGAGCGCGCCGACGGCCGCGCCGCGCTCGAAGAGGCGGTGCACGGCAGCGCCGGAGCCGACGATCCGCGTCGAAGCGCTCGGCCTTGCCGAGCTGGGCGCTCGCCGACACCGCCGACGGCGAGTGGGAGCTGGCCGCCGACCGGCTCGTGCGCGCCCGCGAGGTGCTGGCCGAGCACGACCTCGAGCACGACCCGACGTTCGCGATCGTCTACGCGGCCGGAGCGCTCGTCGCGAGCGAGCAGGGCCGCGGCGACGACGCCAAGCGCGACCTCGCGACGGCCGGCCGGCTGCTCGGCGAGCTCGGCCACTACATGGGCTGGTACGAAGTCCAGGTCCGGACCGTGATGGCGCGCGCGTTCGTGCGCCTCGCGGACGTCTCGCGGGCGCGCGCGCTGCTCGCCGAGGCGTCGCGCTGGGCGCGGCGGACGAACCGGGTCGAGAGCCTCGTCGCCGCGCTCGACACAGCGTGGGGCGAGGTCGACGACGTGTGCGCGGCGGCCGCGGACGGACCGGGGCTGCTGACGATCGCCGAGCTGCGAATCCTGCGCTTCCTGCCCACCCACCTCTCCTTCCGCGAGATCGGCGAACGGCTGCACGTGTCGGGCAACACGGTCAAGACACAGGCCCACGCCGTCTACACGAAGCTCGGCGCGGGGTCGCGCAGCGAGGCGGTCGCGAAGGCCGCGTCGATCGGGCTGATCGACGTGACGATCGTCTGACGGCGGCGCCCGGCGGCCCGGGCGAAGGCCGTCGTTCGGCGCCGCGGCTCAGGCGGTCGCGGCAACGCCGCCGTGCAGCGCCTCTTGGAGCTGCTTTTCGTCCTCCTCGGAGAGCGAGGACTTCAGGACCGTGCCGCCGTAGACGCTGAGCGCGGCGATCGCCTTGTCGGGGGTGGCGCGCTCGACGATCATGAACAGCGCGGAGGTGCCGGGCTGGACGAGGTCGCGGACCTGCGCCTGGAACTCCTTGTTGATGCCGGTCTTCTCCACCTTCCCCATCAGCGCGCCGAGCCCGGCTCCGAGCGCCATGCCGAACACGGGGACGAAGAACAGCAGACCGAACAGCAGGCCCCAGAACATCCCCCAGCTCGCGCCGACGCCGACGGCGTGATGGCTCGTCGTGACGTGGTACTCGCCCTTGGAGTCGCGCGCGATCACCGCGACGGCGTCGGGTTCGATCACCAGGTCCTGGCTGAGTCGCCGCACCTCTTCCGCCGCTTCGGCGGCGGTCCCCTCTTTGTCGTAGCCGATGGCGACCAGGGTTGCCATTGGCGCCTCCTTGGTTAGCGGTTCGCACTTCTCGCTGCCGGAGCGAAAGGTAAGCGCTCGGCGGAGGCCGGCCCTCATCCAATGGGGATGATCTCCTGCGGCCGTGCCGCGCCGGCACGCGAGAGCGCGGCGACGCGTCGGGTCCGAGGCGGGCGCCCCGCCCGGCCTCGCGCCGCTGAGGCCGTCGGTGCCGCGGGCTCCGGAGCCCTCCATCGAGCCGATGCGTAGTACGAGTTTGCAAGCCCCAAACGCGAGGGATATGGTCCGATGCTCATCCGGCGCCGGTCCCGGGCCGGAGCAGACGCGCAGAAAGCGGAAGGCGGCTCGGTGGGCAGCGCTGGGGGACAGACAGGCGGCGAAGAGGAACGCGGACCGCCACCGGCGGACCGCCTCGGTCGCCGATGCCGGCTCTCGCGGCCGGCGGTTCGCGCTCGCTTCGATCGGTGCTGGGCGAGCGCGGTGGACGGTTCGGTGTGGGAGCGGCTGCCGCTGCAGGTGATCGCCGTTCTCGGGGTCTTCGGGGCGGCGATCGACGGCGGGCTTGCGGCCGCCAACCCGGACGCGCAGCCGGCCGCACCTCGCCGCCGGGTTCCGCGTCGCGGTGATCGTCGCGCTGCTGCTGGCGGGGATCTTCGCGCGCACCGCGCGCCTGCACGCCCGCATGGGCATCACGCTCCTCGCCGCCGTGCCGCTCGCGACGCTGTGGCTGCTCAACGGCTCCGAGCGACCGGTGCCGTTCACGATCGGGCTGCTGTTCGCCGGCGTCGGCCCGGTCGTGTTCAGCTACCTGCTGCTCGCGCACCCGTCGGGGAGGCTGCGCTCGCAAGGCCGAACGGCGGCTGATCGGGTGGTGTCGGCGTTCCGGGCGCGGCGCTGTGGGCGCTGCTCGTCCTGATCCACGGCCAGCCGCCGTTCGACACCCCGCTGATCCACTGCGCACCGCACTGCCCGACGAACCTCGCGTCGATCGCCAACGTCGCGGTCGGGGCCACTCGCCGCCGTGGTCAAGGTCGCCTGGATCATGCTCTGCACCGGGACGCTGGTGCTGCTCGTCCAGCGTCTCGCCCGCGCGAACGCGCCGGTGCGGCGGGTGATCGGCCCGGCCTTCGTCGTGGCCGCGGGTATGCGGTCTTCCTCGTCGCGTTCCTCGTCGCCCAGCGGCCGGGGTGGGGCGGCGCAGAGCGCGTTCGCGGCGCCTACCTGGCGACCGCGGTCCTCACGCCCGCGGCGATCCTGCTCGGGCTGCTGCTCGAGCGGCTGTTCATGGGCAGGGCGCTCGCCGACCTGCTCGACCGCCTGACCGCCCCGGACGCCGCCGACATCGAGGACGTCCTCGCCGACACCCTCCACGACCCCACGCTCACGGTCGCCTACGGAGCCGGAGTGCCGGGGCGGTTCGTCGACGCCGACGGGGCGCCGGTCGCAGATCCCTCCGCACGACGAGCAGCGCTCCGCGGTCGTGCTGCGACGCAACGGCGAGGAGGCCGCCGCAGTGCTGTTCGACTCCGAGCTCGCCGAGCAGGAGCGCTACGTGCAGGCGGCCGGGAGAGGCGGCGCTGATGTCGATGCAGAAGAGCCGTCTGGAGTCCGACCGCGCGATCTCGCGCTTCGAGCTCGCCGTCTCGCGCCGGCGCGTCCAGGAAGCCGCGGTCGAGGAGCGCCGGCGCATTCAGCGCGACCTCCACGACGGCGCCCAGCAGCGGCTGCTCGCGATGCGCGCCGCGGTCACGCGGCTGCTCGAGGACCCGGGCGAGACCCCGGCGCGCCGGGATGCGCTGTTCGAGATCCGCCAGGAGCTGGCCGAGACGCTCGCCGAGGTGCGCTCGCTCGCCGAGGGCGTCTACCCGCCGCTGCTCGTCGAGTACGGCCTCGCCCGAGCGCTGCGCGCCGTCGAGCAGGGGGATGACGGGCGACGTCGTGATCAGCGACGAGAGCGTCGGGCGCTTCCCCACGCCGGTCGAGGGCGCGGTCTACTTCACTTGCCTGGAGGCGCTGCAGAACGTCGCCAAGCACGCGGGCGACGGCGCCGGCACGAAGGTGCGGCTGTGGCGCGAGGAAGGCAGCCTGCGCTTCGAGGTCACCGACGACGGGTGCGGCTTCCGCCCCGGAGAGCTCGGCGAGAGCAAGGGCCTCGTCAACATGCGTGATCGCATCACGGCGCTCGGCGGGCACGATGCAGGTGCGCTCCACGATCGGTGCCGGGACCGCCGTCACCGGCGCCGTGCCGGTGTTCGCCGAGGTCGGCCGCAGAGGAGCCGAGCCACGACGCGTGGCACGTGCTGGGAGATGTCTGACGGCGGCGGCCATGAGCCGCCGCCCGTCCGCGTCGTCATCGCCGATGACTCCGCGCTGATACGCCGGGGCCTGGAGGCGATGCTCAGTGGCCGGGCCGACCTCGAGTTCGCGGGCGCCGGCAGCGACGGAGAGGAGCTCGACGAGCTGGTCGCCACAGCGCACCCGGACGTGGTCGTGACAGATCTGCGGATGCCGCCCTCGGGAGGGCGCGAGGGCATCCGGATCGCGACGCGGCTGCGCCGCTCGCACCCGCAGATCGGCGTCGTCGTGCTCAGCCAGTACGTCGAGCCGGAGTTCGCGATCGAGCTGATGAGCGACGGCAGCAGCAGGCGCGCCTACCTGCTCAAGGACCGCGTCGCGGACGCGCCCGAGCTGGTGCGGGCGATCCACGCCGTCAACGAGGGCGGTTCGGTCGTCGACCCCGCCGTCGTCGAGGCGCTGATCGAGGCTCAGCAGCGCAAGCAGAGCTCGCCGCTCACCGCGCTGACCGACCGCGAGCGCGAGGTCCTGTCGCTGATCGCCGAAGGCGCGAGCAACGCGTCGATCGCCGAGTCGCTCGTCTGACCAAGCGCGCGGTCGAGAAGCACGTCAACTCGATCTTCGCCAAGCTCGGGCTGACCGAAGCCGAGGACGTCAGCCGGCGGGTGAAGGCCGCGCTGCTCTTCCTCGCAGGCGACGACGCACCGGTCCGGGGCGGCAGTCGCCTAGGCGCCGTCTGTCGGAGCCTCGGCAGCGGCGGCAGCCGGGGCGGGTGCGGGCGGTCTCCGGCCGCGGCTTGGCGACCGCGGCGTGCCTGGTGGTCGAACATGGAGCGCAGCACCCCATCGTTTCGCCCGGCTGCGCGTCGGGGAACTCGCCTCGCGTCTGTCGTCGCAGCAGCGCACACCGAGCGCGAACAGCACGGCGAAGCCGAGAACCGGCAGGATCTCGCGCGTCGCGGCGGTCGGGCCCCACAGCACGATCAGCAGCAGCAGCACCCCGGCGACGGCGTAGGAGCCCGCCTCGTGTGTTCGCGCATCCACGGCGCGCGCCGCGTGGCGCAGCGCTGGTCGCGACGCGCGTGCGCCCGGCGATCCAGGCGGCGATCACGAGAGCGAGCCCGTAGAGGACCATCGCGACGCGATGTCGTGGAGGAGCCCGGTCCCGATCGCCCACACGGCTTCGCCCGCCGGCTTGTTGGCCTGCACTTTGACGAGATTCGTCGACGACTTCGTCGCCCGCGACCGTCGCGCGAGCAGCAGCACCAAGCCGACTCCGAAGAAGCACCATCCGACGGTGCGCAGCATGCGCCTGCGCCGCCCCTCGGCGAGCCAGATCGCAAGCGCGTAGAGCGCGATCCCCAGCAGCGGCAGCAGGATCGCAAGACCTTTGACGCTTTCGCGATGTCCTGCGCGGTTTTGAGCTGGCTCGCGCGCAGGATCGTGATGCTGCCGGTCGTCGGGCGGCAGTGTGATTCCGAGTTTCTGTTCCGCGGTCGCCCGCGCGACTTCGCCCCGGACGTGCCGACAGTTTTTCCCGGGCCGTTCGACCTGACTGCGAGACGCCCGAGCTGGGCCGCGAGCTGGGTGACGAGTTCGTGCAGGTTCAGCACAACCACGCCGTTCTTCGTCGAGATCGAGCGTGTTGCCGCCGTTGAGGATCGCGAGCAGCTGTCGGTGCGCATTGCGGTTGGCCTGGCGCCAGAGTTCCTGCACCTGCGCGGTCGCGAGCAGTTTCGGCACGGCCTGGCCGCAAGCTGGCGCAGCCCTGCCGCCACGGGTCCTGAGAGCTCCCTTGAGTTGCCCCGGGGAGCGCTTCTTCGAGCTGTGCGAGACGTTCATCGACGTGAAGACCTGGTTGACCAGATAGACGCTGAGCGCGTTCTGCACGGCGTGGTTGGCGAGCAGGTTGCTGCTGGTTTCGGTCCAGTTGTCGGTGTTCAGCGCCTGCCGATTCGCCCACACCGCGAAGCAGGCGAAGAAGGCGAGGATCGTCGCGACGGTGACGCAGCGTCGTGTGAGCACGCGGTGCGAGCGCACCGCGGTGCCGCTCTGCGCCTCAGCAGTCATTGCGGGCAGCATCACTTGCGGGCGCGGACGTTCGCGTCACCCGACACGGGTGATGTCTCGACGCCTTGGACGACGTACGCTCGCGATGGCGTATTGCCGCCATTCGCGGCCAGCGGTCCACCAAACAGGAGGTAGTGCACTGATGAGCAGCATCACCGATCCCTCGGCCGGGAGGCCGACGCGGCCGGAACGTCGGGCTACGACTACGAAGACGAACGCGGGTTCGGCTGGATCGTCTTCACCGGCGTGATGATCATGATCGTCGGAATCCTGAACTTCATCTACGGGATCGCCGCGATCGACGAATCGAAATTCTACATCGGCAACACGAAATTCGTGATCACCGACCTGAAGACATGGGGCTGGATCCTCACCATCATCGGCGCGATCCAGATCCTCGTCGGCGCCGGCATCTGGGCCCGCTCGCAGGCGGCCCGTTGGCTGGGCGTGTTCATCGCCTCGCTGAACGCGATCGCCCAGCTGCTGTTCGTGGCCGCGAACCCGTGGCTGTCGCTCGCGCTGTTCGCGATGGACATCCTCGTGATCTACGGGCTGATCTGCTACGGCGGAAGGATGGAAGGGACCTGAGTCCCGGACTCGCCCGGACGCGCACGCCCGCCGGGCGGGGCCTCGGCTCCGTCCCGCGCGGGCGCGGTGCGCCTTGCCCGCGCCGGAACCGGCGCGGGCGTGCCGCTCAGAGAGCGGCCGCGGCGGCGCGTAGACGACGACCGTGCGCGCGACGCGGTCGTGGAAGCAGCGCCGCCGGCCGTCCCAGAGCATGATCAGGATCCCGAGGAGGAGCGCGGCAGCTCCGACGCACAGCGCCAGGAAGCGCAGCAGCGCCCGGCGAGGCTTCAGCCGCCCCCGGCCCTCGGTGTCGAGGACGACGATCGACATCATCCGCGAGCCGGGCGTCTGGCCCGTCGTCGACCAGAAGAACACGAAGTAGCCGATCGACCACAGCACCCAGATGCAGCGCGCCGAGGGCGGCGAGGATCACGTTCACCTCGCTCGGCATGTGCAGCAACGAGAGTCCGAGGCCGACGGTCACAGCCACGAACAGCGCGACGCCGTCGACGACGACGGCGTCGAGCGCGAGGGCGACGGGCGCGTGGCGAGGCCGGCATAGGGCGTCGTTGCGAGGAGCGCCGGGGGCACCGGCGGGCGCAGCCTCGCCGCGGCGGCGCGCTGCGCTTCGCGGGTCGGCGTCCTCCTGGATCTCGAACTCACGTCGCGGAGCCTTCGGGGAGCGCCGGCGGCGGGCCGGCCGTCCTCGCGCGGCGCTTGACCAGCCGGCGCGCGACCCGCTCCAGCAGCGCGTCCGCGTTGCGCGAGCGGTCGCGCGCGCGTTCGGCGACCTGGTCGACGAAGCCCGTGCCCTGATGCGCGATCGCTTCGGTCACCGACGGGCTGCGTGCGATCTCGTCGACCAGCACCCACACCGCCTGGTTCTCGAGCAGCTGGGAAACCGTCTCCTCGACGAGCGGGCCTTCCAGCGTGGCCGCGAGGATCCGCTCGGCCTCGGGTCCGGCGAGCACGCGCTGCACGATCTGCTCGACGGTGCCGTCGTCGAGCAGGCGCTCGACGACGCGCTGCGCGACGCCGTGCGCTCGAGCTGCACCAGCACGCGCTCGAGCACGTTGTCGGAGAGCAGGCGCGGGAGTGCCGGTCGAGCACGTCGTCGGAGAGCAGGCGCTCGAGCGCGAGATCGATCGAGCCCATCAACGCGCGGTCCGCGGCGCTCGTCACCTCTCTGCCGCGCCCGCCGCTCGAGCTCGGCCGCGCCCTCCAGCCCGGCCATGGCGGTGCGGGCGGGAAGCATCGCCAGCCCGACTCCCGTCTTGTAGGTCGACTCCAGCAGGCCCATTGCAAATTTCCCCGGGGCGCGCCGGGGCCTCGGGCGAACGCTAGGCGCGCCTGCGGCACCGACCATCACCCGATGCGCATGATGACGGCGCCCGCGGCGACGAGGAGATCGTGAGCACGTGGCGGCGACGGCAGAACAAGCTGCTCCCTCCCTCGGGTCCGTCGAGGACCGTGCGCAGCGGGGCCGCCAGGCGAGAGCCGACGTGCCCCGCTCCGCGCACGGCGAATGGACCCCGGCGCCAGACCGGCCGGACCCGATCGACCTGCTCGAACAGCAGGCCGAGACGCGGGTGCCCGGAGCTCGTGCCGATCCGCTACGGGCGCATGATGGTCTCACCGGCGACGTTCTACCGCGGCGCCGCGATCGTGATGGCCTCCGACCTGGCCGCGGGCCCGTGACCGGCTTGCAGACGCAGCTCTGCGGCGACGCGCACATGTCGAACTTCGGCGGCTTCGCCTCGCCCGATCGCGCGCTCGTGTTCGACCTCAACGACTTCGACGAGACGTTGCCCGGGCTCGTTCGAGCTCGACCTCAAGCGTCTCGTCGCAAGCGTCGAGATCTACGCCCGCGAGCGGGGAATCGCGGACGCCGCGCCGGGAGAAGATGGTCAAGGACACGGTGCGCCAGTACCGCGAAGCGATGCGGCGGTTCGCCGGGATGGGCGAACTCGAGCTCTGGTACAGCCGCCTGGACGAGGCCACGCTGACGGCCGCGTTGCGCGCCGAGGCCCATGCGCGCCAGGCGCGCGTGGTCGAGCAGGCCGGGTTGAAGGCGCGTCGCAAGGACTCCACGCGCGCGTTCGCGAAGCTCGCCCAGACGACCGGCGAGGTGCCGCAGATCGTCAGCGACCCACCGCTCATCGTCCCGGTCCACGAGCTCGTTCCGGAGGCCGAAGCGAGCGAGATCGAAGACGGCATCCGCGGCCTGCTCGAGCAGTACACGGCGTGCCTCCAGGGCGACCGGCGGCAGCTGCTCGAAACGCTACAACTTCGCCGATCTGGCGCGGAAGGTCGTCGGGCGTCGGCAGCGTCGGCACCCGCTGCTGGATCGTCCTGCTGATCGGCCGCGACGAGTCCGACCCGCTGTTCCTGCAGTGCAAGGAAGCGCAGCCGTCGGTGCTCTCGCAGATCTGCGACGAAACCGCCTATTCCAACCAGGGCCGGCGCGTCGTCGAAGGCCAGCGCATGATGCAGGCCAGCAGCGACGTCTTCCTCGGCTGGCTCGGCACGGACGCGAACTACCGATGGCGTCCATCGCGACTTCTACATCCGCCAGCTCTGGGACTGGAAGCTCTCGCCCGACATCGAGCACATGGAGCCGAAGGGGATGGCAGCGTTCGCCCGCATCTGCGGCTGGTCGCTCGCCCATGCGCACGCGCGCTCGGGCGACCCGATCGCGATCGCGGCCTACGTCGGCGGGCGGCGAGCAGCTCGACCAGGCGCTCGCGACGTTCGCCGTCGCCTACGCCGACCAGAACGAAAGCGACCACCGCGCGCTGCTGCGGGCGGTCCGCAAGAAACGGCTGAAGGCCGTCAAAGGCATGTAGCGGCGCTAGTCAGTCGCGAGGTGCGGCGTCGCGCCGGCGCCGGCCGAGGTTGCCGACGATCAGCGACACGACGGTGACCAGGTAGACCTGGCCGAGCATCGCCTCGAATTCACCGAGAGCGTGTGGCCGAGGTTGGACCTTGCCGTGAGGTCGCCGTAGCCGACGGTGGCGAGCGTCGTGAAGCTGAAGTACTGGCACTGCGACGACCGTCGCGGCGACGTTCTGCGACGAAGAACGGGCGCTGCCGAGGCGGTCGATCGCGGCGTAGACGAACGCGAACAGCATGCCGAGCAGCAGGTAGACCGAGAGCACGCCGATGACGGCCTCGACGTGACCGCGCGGGCGCGGTGAGCCGCCTGATCACGCCGGTCAGGATCGCGGCCGGAGCGAGCGCGACGAGGAACGCGTTCGCGATCGCGACGGTCGCCTCGTCGACGCCCCCGGTGAGGGCCTGGATCAGCGTGCGTCAGCACCAGCGCCGCGCCGACGACGGCGCCGCCGATGAGCACCCAGCGGCGCACGTGCGCCGATGTGGAGCGCGAGCACCGTCGTGGTCGCGAGCAGCGCGGTGAGCAAGACGATGACCGCGTCGGAGGGGTGGCGACGATCCCCTCGACGAGGAACACGACGGCGAGCAGCGCGAGCAGCGAGGCGTACGGCGCCAGTTCGGTTGCGGTCGACCCCGTGCTCGGCGAGCGCGCCCGCCGCTCGCCGCGGATGCATTTGGCCGTCTCGGCCGGAACTCGCGCGGCTGGTCGAACCGGTCGTGCGCCGCTGGACCGCCTCGTCGCCGCTTCATCAGCCGCCGCCGGTCCCGGCAGCCGCTCCCCGCCGTCCGTTGCTCCGGATCCAGCCATCGCCCCGCAGCAGATGATCGGGTATCGACCGGTCATCCCTTCGAGGTGATGCCGCGGCGCGCCCGGGTGCGCGAGGCTCGGCCGCGTGAGCGTCCCGTTCGCATCCGCGGGCGCCGCCGGACCACCGGCATCAGGCGCCTCGGGCCGGGGCGGGCCGCGCTGATGAGCTTCCGGCGCCGGGCAAGGCCGAGGATCCCGGCCGCGGGCGACGGCGGCGACGCGAGAGGCCGCGCCGCCCGGCAGGAGGAGCCCCACGCGGACCGAGAGCCCTCGGTCACCGGCACCTACCTCACCGACGGCCGTTCGCTGTTCCGTATCCAGCACGCGATCACGGAGGCGGACGGGTTGCACCTGGACGAACCGCTGCTGGAGCTCGAGGACTGCGCGACGCTCGAGCTGATCCTGTGCTCCGCGGGCGCGCTCGAGCGCCTCGGGCTGCGCCCGGTCGACCCGGCGGCGGACGGCGACGGCGAGCGGGCGCGGCGAGCGCCGGGACGCGACGGGCTGCCGACGCCTGTGGGTCCACTTCCGATCGGGCACCCGCGGGCGGCGAGGCTGTCGACGCCGAAGCAGGGGGATCGGCGACACGAGAGATCCGCACGCCGATGAGGGACGATCACGTCATGAGCAGGGATCTGCGCGAGGCCGTCAAGGGCCAGATGGAGCGGGTCCGCTCGGACCTCGCCGAGCTCGTCTCGTTCAAGTCCGTCGCCGACCCCGAGCAGTACCCGCCCGAGGAGTGCGAGAAGGCGGCGGAGTGGGTGCGCGACGCGTTCGCCGAGGTCGGGCTGGAGGACGCGGCCCTGTCGCGCACCCCCGACGGCAGCCTGGCGGTCCACGGCCACGCGCCCGGGCCCGGACGGCGCTCCCACCGTGCTCCTCTACTCCCACTACGACGTACAGCCGCCGCTCGGCGAGGCGGAGTGGGAGACGCCGACGCTTCGAGCTGACCGAGCGCGACGGGCGCTGGTACGGCCGCGGCGCGGCCGACTGCAAGGGCAACATCGTCATGCACCTCGCGGCGCTGCGGGCGCTGCAAGAAGTTGCACGGCGGGTTCCCGACCGGCGTGAAGGTGATCTGCGAGGGCTCCGAGGAGCAGGGCACCGGCGGGCTCGAGGCGTTCGTGCCCGAGAACGCGGAGCTGCTCGCCGCCGACGCGATCCTCGTCTGCGACGCGGGCAACTTCGCCGTCGGCGTGCCGACGCTGACCACCACGCTGCGCGGGGTGGCGAACGTCGACGTGAAGCTGAGCGCGCTCGCGAGCGCGGTGCACTCGGGCATGTTCGGCGGGGCCGCGCCCGACCCGGTCGCGGGGCTGCTGGCGATGCTCGCCTCGATGCAGGACGAGCGCGGCGACACGACGATCGACGGCCTCGACGCCTCCGGGAGGTGGGAGGGCGTGGACTATCCGCCCGAGCGGTTCCGGGCCGACGCCCAGGTGCTCGACGGCGTGGAGCTGATCGGCAGCGGCTCGGTCGCGGACATGCTGTGGGCGCGGCCGGCGGTGACGGTGCTGGGCATCGACGTACCGCCCGTGGAGGGCTCGGTCAACGCGATCCAGGCCGGCGCCGCCGCGCGCGTCAGCCTGCGGGTGCCGCCCGGAGCGAGCGCGAAGGCCGCCGCAGGACGCGCTGATCGCGCACCTGCGGAAGCGGGTGCCGTGGGGGCTTCGCTGCGAGATCGAGCGCGTCGGCGGCCGGCGAGCCGTTCGTCGGCTCGCTGGAGGGGCCGGCGTTCGACGCGCTGAAGGCCGCGATGGAGGAGGCGTACGGGCGGGAGATGACGACCGAGGGCCAGGGCGGCTCGATCCCGCTGTGCAACGTGCTCGCCGAGACCTACCCGCAAGGCGGAGATCTTCCTTATGGGCGTGGAGGAGCCGAAGTGCCATGATCCACGCGCCGAACGAGAGCGTGGACCCATCCGAGATCGAGCACCTGGCGCTCGCCGAGGCGCTGTTCCTGGAGCGCTACGCCGGGGGCGTGAGGTGCGCGAGTTCGTACACCGCGTTGAGACGGCTGTCGGCAGCGAGCTTCGTGGCGGTGCTCGCAGTGCTCTCGCTCGCGGCGTGCGGGTCGAGCGCGAGCGACGTCGCGAGCAGCGCGAGCCAGGCGGCTGCAGAGCGTGAAAGCCAAAGCGGCGAGCGCGACCGAGCGAAGCGAAGGCGCCGAAGCCGCCGAGACGGCTCCGAGCGCCGCGAAGACGGCGGCACTCCGACAAGACGCAGACGGCCGAAAGCCGCCGCGGCGACGAACCCCGCGCACGGACGCCGACGACCGACACCGAAACCGGCGGAAAAAGAGAAGCCCGGCAAAAACCGTGACGACCACGAAGACGGTGACGGCGCCGGTGCAGACCAACACCGTGATCAGGACCGAGACCGCGACCGCGACCGCCACCACGACGACCGGCGCGAATCCGGGGGCGGCCGCCGCGCTCGGCGCCGCTGCCGCCGAAAAACCGAAGGAAGAAGAAGGCGGCCTGCCCGGATGGGCCTGGGGGCTGATCGGCGCCGCCGCCGCGGCGCTGGTCGCGTGGGCGATCGTGGCCCACCGCGGCCGCAGCCGGCGCGAGGACGGTCCCGGCGGCGGCCTCCGGGACCGGTGGACGGGCGCCCCCTGAGGGCGCGTCGGGCGAGCCTTCCTTCGGACCGCGCGAGCCTGGAGCCGGTCCCGCGCTCGCGGGCGCGCAAGCGGCTCGATCAGGAGCGGCGCTGTCAGGAGAACAGCTCGTTCAGCTCGGCGAACGGCGCCGCGGCGCCGAGGCCCGCGAAGCTCCCCTCGCGCGCGATCGCGCCCGCCGCGTCGAGGAACGCCTTCCACGCGACGCGGGCGAGCGCCGAGCCGACGCTGATCGCGCCGGACCCCGAGCGCCGCCAGATCGGAGACCGTCAGCCCGGTGTCGGTGCTCATCAGGACGTTGACCGGCTTCGGCGCGACGGCGCCCACGATCGCCTCGATGTGCTCGCGCTCGCGCACGCCCGGGCGCGAACAGCACATCGGCGCCCGCCGCCGCGTAGGCCTGCAGGCGCTCGATCGACTCGGCGAGCGGATCGGGGCTCCCGGTAGAGGAAGCACTCCGCGCGCGCCGGTCAGCAGCACGCCGGTCCCGCTTTCGTCGATCGCGCCGCGCGCCGCGCGCACGCGCTCCACGGCCTCGTCGAGCGGGTACAGCCCCTCCGGCCGCTCGTGTCCTCGATCGAGAGGCCGGCGACACCCGTCTCGACGCAACGGCGCACGTTGGCGGCGACGCCCTCAGCGGTGTCTCGCGTAGCCCGACTGGAAGTCGGCGTTCACCGGCACTGCGCGCCGCCGCGGCGATCTCGGCGACGTGGTCGAGCACCTCGCCGAGGTCGAGCGCATCGACTGCGTCGGGGCGCCCGCGCGAGAACGCGAAGCCGGCGCTCGTCGTCGCGAGCGCCTCGAACCCGAGCGCCTCCAGCGCGCGCACGGTGCCGGGGTCCCACGGGTTCGGGATCGCGAAGCAGCCCCGCTCGTGCAAGCGCGCGGAAACGCGCCACGCGCTCGGCCTGCCAGACGGCGAGCTCGGTCATCGCCAGGGAACCTAGCCGCTCGGCTCTGGCGCGCCGCGGGCGGGCGGGCGCACGAAGGGCGAGAGGTCTTCCTGGCCCGGGTGAACGCCGATCCGCATCGCGATCACGCGCGCCGAGGCCTGCTGGATCGTGATCGTGCGCTCGTCGCGGCCGCCGCCCGACGAACGCGGAGAGCCACTTCAACAGCGCGAACCAGCGGTTCTTGAAACCGGTCAGGAAGGTGAGTGGACGAACGCCCACATCAGCCAGCCGAGGAAGCCGCCGACCTTGATGCCCTTGAAGCTGACGATCGCGCCGGAACCGCGAGATCGTCGCCATGCTGCCGAGGTCGCGATAGACGAACGGCTTGGCTTCGTCGATCGCCGCTGCAGGCGCCGCTTGATCGTGCGCGCGGCGTGGATCCCCGGACTGCATCGCCACCTCGGCCACGCCGGGCAGATGGCCTCGAGCGCCATCATGTCGCCCACCACGAAGACCTCGGGATGGCCCGGCAGCGTGCAGTCCGGGAGCACCGCGACATGCCCCGCGCGGTCGGTCTCCGCGCCGGTGGCCTGCGGCAGCGCGGCAGCGAGCGGCGAAGCCTGCACGCCCGCGGCCCAGACCTTCGCCCGGCAGGCGATCTGCTCCTCCCCGTCGGGCCCCTGCAGCGTGATCCCCTCAGGTCCCACGTCGGTGACGCGCGTGCGCATCCGCAGCTCGACGCCGGTGCGTTCGATCTCCTTCGTGGCGATCGCGCAGAGCTTGTCGCCGAAGGTCGCGAGCGGCTCCTCGCCGCCGTCGAGCAGCAGCACGCGCGCGCTCGCCGGGTCGATGCGGCGGAAGTTGTCCTTCAGCGCGCGGCGCGAGAGCTCGGCGATCTGCCCCGCCATCTCGACGCCGGTCGGGCCGGCGCCGATGACGGCGAACGTGAGCCAGGCCCGGCGCTCCTCGGGGTCCTCCTCGAGCTCGGCCATCTCGAAGGCGCCGAAGATCCGCGCGCGCAGCTCCAGCGCGTCGTCGACGGTCTTCATGCCCGGCGCGAACTGGCAGAACTCGTCGTGGCCGAAGTAGGAGCCGGTCGCGCCGGCCGCGACGATCAGCGAGTCGTAGGGCACCGACAGCGGCGGCCCGAGCGGGCGGGCGGCCGTGACGGTGCGCGCGTCGAGGTCGAAGCCCTGGACGTCGGCGAGCTCGACGGTCACGTTGCGGTGCTTGCGCAGGACCTCGCGCAGCGGCGGCGCGACGGCGCCCTCGGAGAGGATGCCGGTGGCGAGCTGGTAGAGCAGCGGCTGGAAGGTGTGATGGTTGGTGCGGTCGATCAGCGTCACCTCGACCGGCGCGCGGCGCAGGAACTTCGCGGCGAACAGGCCGCCGAAGCCGCCGCCGACGATCACGACGCGGTGCGGCTCGCCGGCCATCAGCCGGGCTGCCCGTGGGGCTCTGCCGGCGCGCGCGCTCGGTGCCCGCGTCGGGACCGCGCACGCGCGCACGGAACACGTAGAAGGACCAGCCCTGGTAGAGCAGCACGATCGGGAAGATCGCGACGGTGACGATCGTCATCACCTTCAGCGCGTAGCCGCCGGAGGCGGCGTTCGAGACCGTCAGGTTGAAGGCCAGTTGGTGCTGGAGACCATCACGTTCGGATAGAGGTCGATGAAGATCGAGCCGACGCACGCTGCGATCGCCACCCCCGAGGCGGCGAACGCGAAGCCGTCGTGGTCGGTGGCGGTCAGCGTCACCGCGGCGATGACCGCGAGCAGGGCGAGGATCTGGACGGGATCGGGGACGTCCGGGCCGCCGACGGTCCGCGTCCACACGATGAAGCCGACGACGAGCGCGATCGCCGCCCAGCCGAGCGGGCGGCCAAGCGCGCGCGCACGCTCGCGCACGGGGCCGGTCGTCCGCAGCTTCATGAAGGTCGCGCCATGCAGCAGGCACAGGCCGACCAGCGTCAGGCCGGTCCAGATCCCGTAGCCCGTCAAGCAGGTCGAAGAAGTCGCCGGTGTACTCGTGGCTGGAGTCGATCGGCAGCCCGTGCAGGAGGTCGCCGAGCGCGACGCCGAGCAGCAGCGGCGCCAGCAGGCTCCCGAGCGATGACCGCCCAGCGCCAGCGCGCCGCCAGCGCGGCGTCCTCGCGCTTGGTCGTGAACTCCAGGCCGACGCCCCGCGCCATCAGGGCGAGCAGCACGATCAGCAGGGGCAGGTAGAAGGCGGAGAACATCGTCGCGTACCACTGCGGGAAGGCGGCGAACGTCCCGGCGCCCGGCGACGACCAGCCACACCTCGTTGCCGTCCCACCACGGCCCGATCGTGCTGATCGTGTGCTCGCGCTCGGGCTCGTCGCGCCCGATGAACCTGTGCAGCATCCCGACCCCGAAGTCGAAGCCCTCGAGCACGAAGAAGCCGACCCACAGGATCGCGAGGATCATGAACCAGAGCGTGTGCAGGTGGAGCATCGCTAGTACCCCATCGCCGGCGCCGCCCCGGCGCCGATCTCCTCATGGCCCTCGAGCCCTCGGCGCGAGTAGCGCAGCATCAGGAACAGGTCGGCGGCGCCGAGCACGATGTAGACGAGCACGAAAGCGATCAGGCTGATCCAGATGTCGGTCGCGCTCACCGACGGCGAGTTCGCGACCGCCGTCTTCATCAGCCCCTGCACGATCCAGGGCTGGCGCCCGTTCTCGGTCAGCAGCCAGCCGGCGGTGTTCATCACGAACGGGGCGAGGACCGCCCAAATCGACAGGCGCAGGAACCACTTCGAGCGGTCGAGGGTCCCCTTGCGCAGCAGCCAGCGCGCCCCACAGCCGCCAGCAGGAACACGAGCGAGGCGACGTAGGCCATCACCCGCATCGACCAGTACTGGATGAACACGTCGGGCACGTAGTTGCCGGGGCCGTATTTCTGTTCGTATTCCTTCTGCAGCTGGTTCAGGCCTTTGACTTCGCCGTTCCATTTGCCGGTCGCGAGCAGCGAGAGCAGGTGCGGGATTTCGATGATCTGCGAGGGCGTCTTGTCGTTTTTGCCGCCGCCGATCTGGAATGCGGAGAAGGAGCACGGCTTGCACGTTTCCCACTGCGCCTCGGAGGCAGCGATCTTCATCGGCTGGTATTTCGTCTCGATTTCACCGAGCTTGTTGCCGACGAACAGCTGCAGCACGATCACGGGCAGCAGCACGACGAGGGACAGCCGCGCGCTCTTGGAGAAGACGTCGACCTCGCGCTGCTTGCGCAGGTACCACGCCGAGATCGCCGAGCATCACCAGCGAGCCCGTCACGAGCGAGGCGAGCAGCACGTGCACGTAGCCCCACAGGAACGTCGGGTTGGTGAAGAGGGCGCCGATGTTGTTCAGTTCTGGCTGCCCGTGGCTGTTCAACGCGTAGCCGACGGGGTGCTGCATCCACGAGTTCGCGGCGAGGATGAACATGGCCGACAAGGCGCTGCCCGAGCGAGACGAGCCAGATGCACGCGAGGTGAATCCGCTTCGGCAGACGGTCCCACCCGAACAGCCATAGCCCGAGGAACGTCGACTCCAGGAAGAAGGCCGCGAGCCCCTCCATCGCCAGCGGCGCGCCGAACACGTCGCCGACGAAGCGCGAGTACTGCGACCAGTTCATCCCGAACTCGAACTCCTGAACGAGCCCGGTGACGACGCCGACGGCGACGTTGATCAGCAGCAGCACGCCGAAGAATTTCGCGAGGCGCTTGTACTCGTCGTTCCCGCTCCGGTACCAGGCCGTCTGCAGCAGCGCGATCAGGAACGCGAGCCCGATCGTCACGGGCACGAAGAAGAAGTGGTAGATGCTCGTCGTCGCGAACTGCCAGCGGGCGAGATCGTTGGTCATGCGCCCAGGCGTTCGAGCAGGTGACCGCCGACGCGGATCACGATCACGTCGTAGCGGTCGCTCATCCGAGCTCCGCCAGCCGCTCGCATGAGGATGATGCGCCCCGCGGCCTCGATCAGCGCGAGGTGGGAGAAGGCCTGCGGGAAGTTGCCGAGGTGCCGCGCGGTGCTCGTGTCGAACTCCTCGGCGTACAGCCCCAGCGGCGAGGCGACCCGCAGCAGGCGTTCCATCAGGTCTCGCGCGCGTTGCTCCTCGCCGATGACCGCGAGGCCCGAGACCAGCCAGAACGAGCAGATCAGGAAGCTGCCCTCCTTGCCGCTCAGCCCGTCGTCGGTCTCTTCGGTGCGGTAGCGCAGCACGAAGCCGTCCTCCGTCAGATCGTCCGCGATCGCGAGCACGCTCGCGCGCAGTCGCTCGTCGGAGCCGGGCAGGAAGCCGAAGATCGCCGCCAGCAGGTTGGACGCGTCGAGGGCGTCGGTGTCGTAGTGCTGGCGCAGCACCCCCTGCTCGGTCACGCCGTGGGAGAGGATGTCCTCGCGGATCTCGTCCGCGACCGCGCCCCAGCGTCGTCTGCTTCTCGCCCTCGCCCCGATATCCGCGAGCTTCGCGGCGCGGTCCATCGCAACCCAGCACATCAGCTTGGAGGAGACGTAGTGCTTGGGGTCGCCGCGCGCCTCCCAGATGCCCTGGTCGGGTTCGCGCCACACGGCCGTCGCGCACTCGGCCTGCGCCTGCACGATCGGCCAGAGGCGGCGCGGCATCCGCTGGCTGCGCCGGGTGTGCAGCAGGATCGAGTCGAGCGCGGCGCCGTAGACGTCGTTCTGGCGCTGGTTGTACGCGCCGTTGCCGATCCTGACCGGGTGCGCGCCCGCGTAGCCGCAGAGCTCCTCGATCACCTCCTCGGTCAGGTCGCGCCGCCCGTCGATCCCGTACATGATCTGCAGCCCTCCGTCGCTGTTCGGCTCGAGGTCGGCGACGAACTGCATGAACTCCTGGGCCTCCCAGTCGAGGTTCAGGTAGAAGAGCGCCTGCAGGGTGAAGGTGGAGTCGCGCAGCCAGGTGAAGCGGTAGTCCCAGTTGCGTTCGCCGCCCGGCGTCTCGGGCAGCGAGGTCGTCAGGGCGGCGACCGTCGCCCCCGTCGGCATGTAGGTGAGCCCCTTGATGGCGAGCGCCGAGCGCTGCATCGGGTCGCGCCAGCGGTGGTCGGGGATGCGCGCTTTCCCGAGCCAGTCGCGCCAGAATCGCGCGGTCTCGGCGAGCTGGGCGTTGGCCTCGTCGGTGCTCTCCGGGCCGGCCAGCTGCTCCGCCCAGGACAGCGAGCAGAACGCCATCTCGCCCTGGCGCAGCACGTGGCGCGCGCGCACGCGGTCGCCCTCGATGCCGAGGGCGAGGTCCGAGCGCAGCCGGATCGTGACGTCGCCGCCCGTCGCGTCGGCCACGTGGTCGCCGTCGGCGGTCGTCCAGGTCGCCGGGACGCGGCCGTAGTCGAAGACCGGTTCGCAGGTCAGCTCGACCTCGACTTCGCCCTCCAGGCACATCGCCGTCCTCACGAGCACGTGGCGCGCGTCCTCGTCGGTGGGCGGGCGGGTGTGCGGCGTGACCTCGTCCACATGCGTACGCGGCCCGAGCGTCAGCGCGTCGCGCACGATCAGCCAGCCGCTGCCGGTCTTCCACGTCGTCAGGAGCATGTTCGTCCCCGGCTCGTAGACGCGCGCCGAGGGGACGTTGATGCCGAACGGCCCGAAGCGGAAGTTGCCCGCCTGGCGGTCGAGCAGCATCCCGAACACGCTCGGCGAGTCGAAGCGCGGCACGCACAGCCAGTCGACGGCGCCGTCGAGGGCCACCAGCGCGCCGGTGTGACAGTTCGAGAGGAACCCGTAATCGGCGATGGGAGGGAAGGGCGAGGGCATCGCGGCGCTCTGCGGCATCGCGTCCGCGCCCTTGCCGTCTTTGCCGTCGGCGCTCACGGTTCCACCCACGGTCCGTGCCAGCCGCCGAAGCGCTCGACGAGGCGGTCCGCGTCAGCCGGTCCCCACGTCCCGGGCGCGTAGCCGTGCACCTCGGGTGGCGCTGTCAGGAGCGGTTCGAAGATCCGCCACGTTTCTTCGACCCCGTCCTGACGGGTGAAGCGACTGCTGTTGCCGCGCATGGCATCCAGCAGCAGGACCTCATACGGGGTGGGGGCCTCGCCACCCTGATCGGCGAACTCGACGTCGAAGTGGATCTCCTCCGGGCCTGCGAGATCGGCGCGGTGCGCGTCGAGGATCAAGCGCGTGCCCGTCGTGGGATCGAGCTTGATCACGAACTGGTTCGGTTCCGGGCGGCGGCGGCCGTGCTCGATGAACCCGAGCTGCGGAGGATGGCGGAACACGGCGCGCAGCTCGGTCTGCGTGACCGGGAGGCGCTTGCCGGTGCGGATGAACCACGGCACGCCGCTCCAGCGCCAGTTGTCGATCTCCAGTCGCAGTGCGGCATAGGTCTCGGTGGTCGAGTCCTTCGCGACGCCGTCGATGTCGCGGTAGCCGTCGTACTGGCCACGGACGTAGTGCGCGGGCTCGCCCGCGTGGACGGCGTGGAAAAGTGCGAACTTGGCGTCCTTGAGGCTTTCTGGGTCCGCGGTCGCGGGCGGCTCCATCGCCGCGACCGCGACGACCTGCATGAGGTGGTTGACGACCACGTCGCGCACCGCTCCGACGGGGTCGTAGAAGTGGCCGCGGTCCTCGACGCCGAAGCTCTCGGCCATCGTGATCTGGACGCAAGCGATGTGGTTGCGGTTCCAGACCGGCTCGACCATCGTGTTGGCGAAGCGCAGGTAGAGGAACTCGTCGGTGCCCATCTTCCCGAGGAAGTGGTCGATCCTGTAGAGCTGCGGCTCGTCGATGTACTGGTGGATTTCCGCCGCGAGCGCGCGCGCCGAGGCGAGGTCGTGCCCGAAGGGCTTCTCGACCACGACGCGACCGGTCTTCGTGAGTCCCGCTTTCGAGAGCTCACCGATCACGCCTCCGAACAGGAACGGCGGGATCTCCAGGTAGAAGACCGGGGTGCGGGCGCCGGCCATCGCGTCTCGCACCCGCTCATAGGTCGACGCGTCCTTGAAGTCCCCGCTCACGTAGGAAAGACGGGCGGCAAAGCGGTCGAAGACGTCGCGGTCGAGCGTCTCTCCGGTCCCTTCGATGCATTCGGCGGCGTGCTTGCGCAGCTGCTCCACGGTCCAATCGTCGGCCGCCACGCCCACGATCGGGCAGTCCAGGAGACCCCGGCGCTCGAGCCGGTAGAGCGAGCGAAACGTCATCACCTTCGCGAGGTCGCCGGTGATCCCGAAGATGACCAGCACGTCGGCCGTCGCGGGCGTTCCGGAGCGAGGCGATGACGGACTGCTCATGGGCTCCTCCCTTTCTGTCGTGTCGAGAGCGCGAACGGCCCTCTGCCCCGGGGGTGGGATGTGCCTAGAGGTATCTCGGCCAGCGCTGCCGAGCATCATTCGATGCGGGTGAACGGCCGCGCGAGGTCCCCCGTATCTTGGTCGGATGAGTCGCGCCGACGGCACGGCGGGCATCGACCGCAGGCTGCTCGGGCACGCCGGCGCTGCTCGCAGGTTCGTCGGCGTCTCGGCCGCGCTGGGGTTCGCCGACACGCTGCTGATCGTCGCGCAGGCCTGGCTGATCGCCTACCTCGTCACCGAAGCGTTCGGCGGCCGCAAGGGCGTCTCGCAGCTCCAGAGCGGCCTGGTGGGGCTGCTCGCCGTGGTGCTCGCGCGGGCGGCGCTCGCGTGGGCGGCGGAGCTGAGCGCCGTCCGGGCCGGCTCGCGGGCGAAGTCCGAGCTCCGCGGCGCGCTCCTCGCGCGCGGGACCGAGCTGGCGGCCCGGCGCGATCAGCGGGCTCGCACGGGGGAGCTCACGATCCTCGCCTCCCGCGGCATCGAGGCGCTCGACGGCTGGTTCTCGCTCTACCTCCCCCATCTGCTGCTCGCCTTCATCGCCCCCGCGGCGATCGCGATCGCGATCCTCGCCGACGACTGGATCTCCGGGCTGATCGTGCTGCTCACGCTGCCGCTGATCCCGGTCTTCATGGCGCTTGTGGGTGCCGTCACCGGGGAACGCGTCGAGCGTCAGCTGGCGGGGCTCGAGCGGCTAGCGGGCCACTTCCTCGACGTCGTCACCGGCCTGCCGACGCTGAAGATCTTCGGGCGCGGGCGCGTCCAGCTCGGCGCGATCGCACGCGTCAGCGAGTCCTACCGCGCGAGCACGCTGGAGACGCTCAGGGTCACGTTCCTCTCCTCGCTGATCCTCGAGCTGGTCGCGACGGTCTCCGTGGCGATGGTCGCGGTCGCGATCGGCATCCGGCTGACGGGCGGCGCTCTCGGCCTGCGCGCCGGGCTGTTCGCCCTGGTGCTGGCCCCGGAGGCCTACCTCCCCCTGCGCCGGCTGGCCTCCAGCTGGCACGCCAGCGCGGAAGGGCTCGCCGCGGCGCGCAGCGCGTTCGAGGTCATCGACGCGCCCGCGGGACGCTCGCCGGGACGCGCCCCGGTCCCCGACCTCGCCGTCTCCCAGATCGCGCTCGAAGACGTGACGATCCGCTACCAGGGGCGGACCGAGCCGGCGGTGAGCGGCGCCTCGTTCGAGCTGCTCGCGGGCGAAGCGCTCGGGCTGCTCGGCCCGAGCGGCTGCGGCAAGTCGACCGTGGTCGCGGCCGTCCTCGGACTGCTCGCGCCGGAGTCGGGCGTGGCGCGGGTGGGCGAGGTCGAGATCGCCGACCTGGACGCCGCCGCGTGGCACCGCAGCATCGCGTGGGTCCCCCAGCGGCCGCACGTGTTCCGCGGCACCGTGCTCGAGAACGTTCGCCTCGGGCTCGCGCAGGCCGATGAGAGCGCTGTCCGCACGGCGCTCGAGCAGGCCGGGCTCGGCGAGACGGTGGCGCGCCTGCCCGCCGGTCTCGACACCCCGCTCGGCGAGGGCGGCCGGGGCCTCTCAGCCGGCGAGCGGCGCCGCCTCTCGCTTGCGCGCGCGATCCTGCGCGACGCCCCGCTGTGGCTGCTCGACGAGCCGACGGCCGGCCTCGACCTGGCCACCGAGCGCGGCGTGCTCGAGGGCCTGCGGGAGGCCGTTCGCGGCCGTACCGCCCTGATCGTGACCCACCGCCCCGCGCCGCTCGCGCTCTGCGACCGGGTCGTGACCCTTGGACGCGAGGCGGTCGCGGCATGAAGGAGAGCCCGTTCACGGAGGCGGCGCGGCCGTTCGCGCCCCGGCTCGTGCTTGCCGTGCTCCTGGGCGTGGGCGCGGCCGCGTGCGCGGTGGCCTTGATCGCCACCTCGGGATGGCTGATCTCCCGTTCGGCGCAGCGCCCGGAGGAGTCCGCCCTCGCGCTTGCGATCGTCGGAGTGCAGTTCTTCGCCCTCGGGCGCGGGCTGCTCCGCTACTGCGAACGCCTCGCGGGCCACGACGCCGCTCTGCGCGTGCTCGCCTCGCTGCGCGTCCGCGTCTACGAGCGGCTGGAGCGGCTTGCCCCGGCGGGGCTGCCCGCCTTCCGCAGCGGGGACCTGCTGACGCGCCTCGTGGACGACGTCGACTCGATCCAGGACCTGCTCCTGCGCGTCGGTCCTCCGTTCGCTGTGGCCGTGCTCGTCGGCGGGGCGACCGCGCTGGCCGCGTTCGCGGCGCTCCCCGCGGCGGGCGCAATCGAGCTCGCGCTCCTCGTCCTGGCAGCCACCGCCGTGCCGTGGCTGGCCGGGCGGCTGGCCGCGCGCGCGGCAGCGCGTCGCGCCGACGCCCGCGGCGAGCTTTCGGCGGAGATCGTGGACCTGTTCGCGGGCGCCCAGGAGCTGCTCGTCGCCGGGGCGATGGACGCGGCGCTGAGCCGCACGCGCGCTCTGGACGGGCACCTCGACTCGCTGGCGCGCGCCGAAGCCCGCACCGCCGGTGTGGGCCAGGGCCTCGTCCGCGGCCTCAGCGGGCTCGCGATGTGGGGCTCGCTGGCCGTGGGCGTCGCGGCAGTCGCCGACGGGCGGCTGAACCCGGTCCTGCTCGCGGGCCTCGCGCTCGTGCCGCTCGCTCTGTTCGAGGTGCTCAGCCCGCTGCCGGCCGCGGCCCAGTCCGGTCAGGCCGTGCGGCGCTCGGGCGCTCGCCTGAGCGAGGTGATCCGGGCGCCGCTGCCGGTGGCCGAGCCGGCGCACGCCGCCCTCCTGCCGGCGGGCGCAGCCCGCTCGCTCGCGGTGCGCTCGCTGAAGTGCCGCTACCCGGGGCAGGACGACTGGACGCTGCAGGGCGTCGACCTGGATCTGCCCGCGGGGGCGCGGGTCGCGCTGGTCGGCCCGAGCGGGGCGGGCAAGACGACGCTCGGCTGGGTGCTGCTGCGCTTCCTCGCCTACGGCGGCGGCTCGGTCACGATCGACGGTGTCGAGCTGGCCGAGCTGGACGAGGCGGAGGTGCGGCGAACGGTCGGGATGGTCGAGCAGGACCCGCACGTGTTCGCCGGCACGCTGGCCGCCAACCTGCGCCTCGCGCGGCCGGAGGCCACTGAGGAGGAGCTGCTCTCAGCGCTCGGGCGAGTGCGGCTGGACGGCTGGGTCGGCTCGCTTCCGGAGGGTCTGGAGACGCACCTCGGCGCGCAGGGGGAGCGGATCTCCGGCGGCCAGCGCCAGCGGCTCGGCCTCGCGCGGGCGCTGCTCGCGGACTTCCCGATCCTGATCCTCGACGAGCCCGGCGAGCACGTCGAGGCCGAGGCCGCCGAGGCGATCCTGGCCGACCTGCTGGACGCGGCGGGCGGGCGCACCGTGCTGCTGATCACCCACGAGCTGGGCGCTCTCGGCTCCTTCGACGAGATCGTGGTGCTCGACGCCGGGCGCGTGCTCGAACGCGGGAGCCACGAGCGGTTGCTCGCGACCGGCGGGCTCTACGCCGGGCTCTGGCAGGACCGCGTCGAGCCGCTCGTGTGAGCGATACCGCAGTCGCCCGCATCGCCCCGGCCGCTGCGGGAGTCGGTCGGCGAGGAGAGCGCGACCGTGTTCAGCTGGTGAGGCGCAGCCGCGACATCGCCCGCGTCAGCTTGCGCGAGGCGAGCGCGTGCCCGCCGAGCACGACGGTGCTCGGGACCAGGAACAGCGCGGGCCAGAACACCCCCTCGCCCATCAGCGCCCAGATGCCGAGGGCCGACGCGTTGATGGCGAGGTATCCCAGCGCGTGCATGCGCAGCAGCGCGCGCTGGAAGCGCCGCACGCGCCGGGCGAGCAAGCCCCAGAGGCTGTAGACGGGCGGGTAGTCGATCGTCGGCCCGGAGCGAAGGACGCGCTCGACGCGCGTCTCGAGCTGCCGGGTGCTGATGCGACCTTCGGCGTAGCGCGCCTTCAGCTCGGTGATCGCGTGCTCGCGGCCGGCCGGCGAGCGGCGCAGCCCGAGTAGCGCGCGAAGGAACGAGGCGAGCACAGGATCAGTATTGCGCGCATCGGCGCCGGCAGCGCCCGGTCGCACAGAGAGCGCTCGCCGAGCCGGCGCCCGGCGCGATGAAATGTCCGCGCCGCGCTCTACGGTCCTCGCCGATGCTCGCGACGCTTCCCTTCACGACCTCCCACGCGGAATGGATCGGGCTGATCGTTGCCGCGATCAGCCTGATCGGCATCGGCGGGATCGTCTCGACGCTGATCTGCCACCGCAAGGGCTGCTTCCGTCGCGGGCGCTTCCGCTGCGGGCACTACCGGCTGTGCCACGTCCACCATCCCGACGTTCCCTCCGACGGGAAGATCACCGACGAGCACATCGCCACCTGTCACGCCGAAGTGCAGGCCGCCAAGACCGCTCACGCCCCGGCGAAAGCCCCGCGCCCCGCCTCCTAGTAGGACTTCGGCAGGCCGAGTGAGTGCTCGGCGACGTAGTTGAGGACCATCTCGCGCGAGACCGGGGCGGTGCGCGCGACGCGCGCTGCCCACCACAGGTCGGTGAGCCCGTACTCGAGGGCGAAGCCGTTGCCGCCGTGCGCCTGGATCGCGCTGTCCACGCAGTGGATCGCGGCCTCGGCGGCGGCGTACTTGGCCATGTTCGCCGACTCGCCTGCGCCGGGCGCGCCCGCGTCGTAGAGCGAGGCCGCCTTGCGCGTCATCAGCCGCGCCAGCTCGAGCTGGATCTTCGCCTCGGCCAAGGGGTGGGCGACCGCCTGGTGTGCGCCGATCGGCTGTCCCCACACCTCCCGCTCGCGGGCGTAGGCCGCGCCGCGCTCGAGCGCCAGCCGCGCAACGCCGGTCGAGATCGAGGCGCCCATGATCCGCTCCGGGTTGAGCCCGTCGAAGACCACGCCGAGGCCGCCGTTCTCACCGCCGATCAACCGTTCCTCCTCCAGCTCGACGTCGTCGAAGAACAGCGTCCACTGCCGGTCGGCGCCGCGGATCGCCATCGGGATCGGCTGGCGGGTCATCCCCGGGGCGTCGACGTCGACGATCGCCAGCGAGGGCAGGCCGAGCTCGCCGCTCGCCAGCCGCGTCCGCGCGACGACGAGCAGATGGTCTGCGTCCTCGACTCCCGAGATGAAGGTCTTCTGCCCGTTCAGGATGTAGCGCTCGCCGTCGCGGCGCAGCGAGGTGGAGAGCTTGTGCGAGTTGCTGCCGGCATCGGCCTCGGTGATCGCGAACGCGACCTTCGTCGTACCGGCGCCGATGCCGCTGAGCCAGCGTTCTTTCTGCGCCGGGGTGCCGTGCTTGGTGAGGATGCTGCCGACGATCGCCGGCGAGACGACGATCAGCAGCAGCGAGCAGCCGGCCGCGGCGATCTCCTCGCCGACCCATGAGAGCGCCTGCATGCCGAGGCCGCCACCGCCGTAGGACTCGGGGATGTTCACCCCCATGTAGCCGCGCGACGCAAGCGCATCCCAGAGCTCACGCGGCGGTTCCTCCGCATCGCGCTTGCGCTTCATGTACTCCTGTCCGAAGCCGGCGCAGATGCCCGCGACCGCCTCCCGCAGGAGGAGCTCCTCCTGGGAGGGAAGGACAGCCTCTGCGGATGCGCCGGCCATGGACGGCCAATCGTATGAGAGAAGTAGGGTTGGCCGCTGACGCCACGACAGAGGGGGAGCAATGTCCGAGGCATCGCCGCAGATCGCCGCGCGCAACGAGGCAGTCCGCATGGAGCTGCCCTTCGACGACGAGGAGGACTTCGAGGACGCGCGCCGCGGGCGCGTCGGCTCGCTGTCCGACCCCCTGATCCGCTCCACGGGCGGTCGCATCGCCTGGGACGCGGACGCCTACGGGTTCCTCGACGGCGAGTGCCCGCCGACGGTCAACCCGAGCCTTTGGCGGCAGAGCCGCCTGAACGCGATCCACGGGCTGTTCGAGGTCGCGGACGGCATCTACCAGGTGCGCGGCCTGGACCTCTCGAACATGACGATCGTCGAGGGCGACGAAGGCGTGCTCGTGATCGATCCCCTGATCTCGTGCGAGACGGCTGCCGCAGCGCTCGCGCTCTACCGCGCGCACCGCGGCGAGCGCCCGGTGACCGGGCTGCTCTACACCCATAGTCACATCGATCACTTCGGCGGCGCACGGGGTGTCATCGCGGCGCGTGGGGAGGACGCAGGCCCCCCTCCCCCCTCCCCATCATCGCCCCCGAAGGGTTCCTCGACCACGCTGTCGCCGAGAACGTCTACGCGGGTACAGCGATGACCCGGCGCGCCACCTATATGTACGGCGCCCTGCTGGGAAAGGGGCCCGCCGGCGGCGTCGGCGCCGGGCTCGGGCAGACCACCTCGCTGGGCACCGTCAGCCTCGTGCCGCCCACGATCGAGATCACCCACACCGGGCAGCAGCTGAGCATCGACGGCATCCGCATGGAGTTCCAGATGACACCCGGCACCGAGGCGCCCGCCGAGATGAACTTCCTCTTCCCCGACCGCGGCGCGCTCTGCATGGCTGAGAACGCGACCCACAACCTCCACAACGTGCTGACCCTGCGCGGCGCGCTCGTGCGCGACGCACGCGTGTGGGCCGCCTATCTCGACGAGGCGATCGAGCTGTTCTCCGAGCGCGCCGACGTCGTCTTCGCCCAGCACCACTGGCCGCGCTGGGGCCGGGAGCGGATCGTGGACTTCCTCTCGAAGCAGCGCGACCTCTACGCCTACATCCACGACCAGACACTGCGCCTGCTCAACAAGGGACTCGTCGCAAGCGAGATCGCCGAGACGCTCGAGCTTCCCGCCGGCCTCGCGCAGCGAGTGGCACTGCCGCGGCTACTACGGGTCGCTCAACCACAACACGAAGGCCGTCTACCAGCGCTACCTCGGCTGGTTCGACGGCAACCCCGCCCACCTCTGGCCGCACCCGCCACAGGCCGCGGCCGAGCGCTACGTCGCGCTCGCGGGAGGGGCCGAGCCGCTGCTCGCGCACGCTCGCCGAGCCTTCGAGGAGGGCGATCTGCGCTGGGTCGTGGAGGTGGTCAACCACCTCGTCTTCGCCGACCCCGGCAACGAGGAGGCCAAGGAGCTGCAGGCGCGCGCATTCGAGCAGCTCGCCTTCGGCGCGGAGAACGCGACCTGGCGCAACTTCTTCCTGATGGGAGCCAAGGAGCTGCGCGACGGGGTCGCGGGAACGGCCGCCACGGTGCCGCCGGACATGCTGAAAGGGCTCGCGACCAGGCAGCTCCTCGATGCGTTCGCGGTCCGGCTGGACGGCCCGCGCGCGGCCGAGGCCGACCTCACGATCCACCTGAGCCTGCCCGACACCGGCGAGCAGTTCAGGCTCACGCTCTCGAACGGGGTGCTGACGCACCGGCCCGGGCCGCCGGCTGGCGCGGTCGATCTCGGGGTGAGCATCACGCGCGCGGCGCTGGACGAGTTCCTCACCGGGGCGGCCACACCCGAAGCGCTGGCCGCCGCCGGCAGCGTGACGATCGAGGGCGACCGGGACATCCTGGCTCGACTCGCAGGCCTCATCGACCCGCCCGATCCGAACTTCCCGATCGTCACGCCCTAGCGCGCCGATCGGCAGCGCCGCCCCGGCCCGCGCTGAGCGGACCGGGGCGCACGCCGGCCTTCTCTACGGCGTGTAGGTGAACACTGCGCCCGGCGCGTTCGGGCTTTTCTTCCCGAGCGTGACGGCGTTTACCTTGACCGTCTTGGCTTTGCCTTTCGGTTCGGCAGGCGTGGTCATCGTGCAGGTGTTGATCGAGGAGCACTGCACGTTCGTGGCCGCGGCTTTGCCGAACAGGAACGTCGTCTGGCCGGCGCCCGGCAGGAAGCCGGTGCCGGTGACGGTCACTTCCGTGCCGCCTGCGATCGGACCGCTCCCCGGGCTGACTTCGGTGATCGAAGCCTTGCCGTAGGTGTAGTGGTCGTTGGGCGTGAGTTCGTTCGTCCCGTCGATCGAGGTCACGGTCACGTCCACCACGCCCGCTCCGGGCGGGGCGGTCGCGGTGACCTCGCCGACCCCATCCACCGTGACTGTTTCGGCTTCAACGCCGCCGAAGCTCACGGAGGTCACTTCGCCGAGGTTCGTGCCCTTGATCGCGACCGAGTTGCCACCGGTCGCCGCCCCCTTCTTCGGCGACAGCTTCGAGATCACGGGCAGCAGGCCCGGTTCGAACGTCGTGATGCTCTGTTCGCCGCTGTATTCGGTCCCGAACGAGTTGGTCGCCGCGAGACGGTAGTAGTACTTCGTCGACGGCGTCAGGCCGGTGATCCGTGCCTGCACTTTCTGGAAGCCTTCGCCAGAGGGCAGCAGGTTGCAAGGTGCCGACTGAAGCAGCGCCGGCGTGGTGCCGTATTCGAAGGTGCATTCGGTGATCGTTGTGCTTTCCGGGTTGACGACGCCCTTCAGGAGCGCCGAGCGCGCGGCCACCTCGTTGGTCGCCTCCAACCGGTCGCGCGGCAGCGTCGGCTCGGTCGTGAAGTTGCGCTGGCCGCTCGTGTTTTCGCCGAACGCGTTCGTGGCGACGACCCGGAAGAAGTAGGTCGTGCTTTCGGCGAGGCCGCTCAGCGACGCCGACACGGGCACGAGACCTTCCCCTCCGCCGGGCAGCGTTTCGCACGGCGTGGTGTTTTCGGTGACGCTCGCCGGGCCCCACTCGAAGTAGCACGATTCCACCAGCGAGTCCCTCGGGTCGACGAACCCGCGCAGGGTCGCCGTTGTGCGCCCCACCGGGTTCGCGACTTCGCCGTTCGCGTTCGGCTGGTTGGGCGGCGTGAAGAAGTGTTCGCGCACTCCTGAGTCGGAGCCGAACGAGTTTTTCGACACGAGCCTGAAGTAGACCGAATCCGATTCCGGCAGACCTTCGAGCTGCGCGCTCACGGCCACCGGTTCGGTGCCCGAGCCCGGCGTCTGCGCGCACGGCGCGTGGTTCGTCAGCGACAACGGTTCGTTCCCGTATTCGAAATAGCATTCGGTGACTTCAGCGCCGTCGGGGTCGACGGCACCCGTCAGCAGACCGCTCGTGTGCGTGATGTTGTGAGCCGCGTTCGTGTTCGAGTGCGGCGCGGTCGGCAGCGTCGTGAATTCGCGTTCTTCGCCGAGGCTTTCGCCGTTAGCGTTCTTGGCGAACACCTTGACGTGGTAGGTCTGCGATTCGGTGAGCCCCGCCACCGCCGCTTCGACCGTGACCGGCGTCACGCCGTGACCCGGCAGATAGGAGCAGGCGACGCTGTGCCCGAGTGCGGGCGTCGTCCCGTACCGGAAGGTGCATTCGGTGACTTCGCCGCCGTGCGGGTTGACGGTGCCTTTGACGGTCGCGGTCGTGAAGCCCACCGGGTTCGTGGGTTCGGTGACGGCGGTCGGCGCGCTGCCGCTGGCGTTTGCGACGACGCCGCTCGCGAGCGCTGCCAGCGCCAGCGCCAGCACCGCCACGATCGACATGAGCGTCTTGCCGCGGGCCGCCTTCAGGCGGCGGCCGCGTCCGTGCATCGAGCGTCTCATCCTCGTGCCCCTATCCCTCTGGTTTAGTTTCGGAGATCCGAAGACCGCCGCCCCTCTGGCCGGACCGTAAACGAGGCGGTAGACATGAGTCAAGTCTCATTACCGCTCGATCACACCGTTGTAGGAGGCGCTCGCGCCGGTACTCGGTCCCCCTTTCGGATCTGCGGCTGCAGTCGAGCCACCAGGCGGCTGCCGAGAGGCCCGGGTGGGCCCATCGCCGTTGAGCGGCCCGCTCGGAGTCGCGCCCGGCCATGACGGAGTACTTCGCGTACGGGAGCAACATGGCGAGCGTGGTGATGAAGGAGGCCTGCCCGCAGCATCGCTACCTCGGCCGCGCGCGGCTGGCGGGCCACCGGCTCGCGTTCACGCGCAGGTCGGTGCGCACCGGAACCGGCGTCGCCGACGTGGTCGCGGATCCGGAGCGCGAGGTCTGGGGCGCCCTCTACGCGCTCGAGGGCGAGGATCTCGAGGCGCTCGACCGCAAGGAGGGGGCGGGATGGGCATACGAGCGGACGCGCGTGTCCGTGCACGCCGACGACGGCGCGGCGCACGATGCCGTGGCATACGTCGTGCTCACGAGGTCGCCCGTGGAGATCGCGCCGTCGGCGGCGTACGCGCGAGGGCTGATCGAGGCGGCGCGCGAACGCGCGCTGCCGGAGGACTACATCGAGGCGCTGTCGGCCTCGCTGAACGGCCTCACGACGGACGCGGAATAGCCGGCGAGATGCGGAGGCTCTGCCGGGGGCGGCCCGCGACGCTCGCGGGCCGCCCCCGCAGCCGCACTATTTTTTCTTCGGTTCTTTGATCTTCACGATCCCGGACTTCGTGAGCCCGCGCAGGATCAGTGCGTATTCGTCGCCCTTGTGAAGCGGCGCGTACTGTTCCTGGTGGTAGCTCGACCCGAATGTGAAGCTCACTTCGGTTTCGGTCCAGCTTTTGAAGATCAGACCGATGCAGTCGCCGGGGCCCGAGCCCGCCTGCCAGCCCGGGGTGTTGTCGGCGAAGACAGCTGCTTCGCCGCCGAAGTCGTTCCCGAGCCCGCCCGGTTCTTCCCCGAAGCAGTTCGGCACTTCTTCGGCGGCTTCGACGGGCAGCGAGCCGAGCCCGCGGCCTTTGACGACGACCAGGGGTTCCGCCGGCGTCCCCTTGAATTTGACGGTTTTGATTTCCGGCGGTTTCGGCGCTTTCGCGAACGCCGTCCCGGCGAGGAACGCCGTGCCGAGCACGACTGCTGCGGCGATCAGGCCGAGCTTTGCGAAGGTCCGTCGCATCGGTACCCCCTTCTTGTTCGAATGGGGAAGGCGCGAGACGCGCCCTCCTTGGCTCGCCCCACCCCAGGCGACGGGCCCGGGCCGGTTCCATCGCCCGACGTTCCGGCATAGCCCGGAGGGCAGGCTACCCGGCACCGCGAGCTCAGACCAGGGTAAAATCACGTAGTCGCACGAGCTCTCGTCCTCGCGCGATGGCATTTACCGAGCCGCCGCTCCGGGGGGACAGCGGCAGGGGGTCATGGAGCACCTGAACAACGCAGCGCTGCGCCGGGCGCTGGATGTCGCCCGGGGCCTGGCCGAGCTCCGGGAGCTCGCGGAGTTCCCTGCCTGGAGCGCGACGGCGCTGCGCGGGCTGATCCCGTGCGACGTCGCCTCCTACAACGCGGTCGACCCGACCACACAGCAGGCGACCGTCGCCGCGGACCCCGGCGACAGCATGTTCGAGGGGGGCATCGACGTGCTCGCGGCCTACATCCACCAGAACCCGCTCGTCAGCCACTACGCCGCCACGGGAGACGGCCGGGCGCTGCGCATCTCTGACTTCATGACGGTTCGCGAGCTGCACCGGACCGAGCTCTACGACCTCGTCTACCGCCAGCTCGACCTCGATCACCAGCTCGCGATCACGCTGCCCGCGCCACGCAACGGCATGGACCGGCCCGGCGAGGTCATCGGTCTCACCGTCAGCCGGGGGCGGCGCGACTTCAGCGAGGGCGAGCGGGTGCTCCTGGAAGGGCTGCGGGATCCGTTCGCGGCGACGCTCGCGCGGCTGCACGAGCTGGCGCTGCTGCGGGCGCTGGCGCAGGGGGAGGCCGGCGAGGGCTCGCGGTGGTTGGTGCTCGTCGGGCGCGAGGGCGTGGTCGCCTGGAGCTCGGCCGCCGCACGCGCGGGCCTCGGGTTGGTGGTCGGGGAGCGGCTGCCGGCCGTGCTCCGGCGGTGGGTGGAGGGCGAGCGCGGACGGCAGGGGGGGTTGGGGGGGCGCGCATCGGCGAAGGACGGCGAGCGTGCGCGACCGTTGGTCGATGCGAGCCTGCGGCTGCGTGTCCGGCCGCGGCTCGTCTGCGAGGCCTACCCCGGGCTGGACGCGCTGCACCTGACGCCTGTCGAGGAGCCACCCGGACCGGAGGCGCTGCGCTCGCTGGGGCTCACGCCGCGGCAGGCCGAGGTCTTGGCGCTCGCGCTGGAGGGAAAGACGAGCAGGCAGATCGCGTTTGCGCTGTGCCTCAGCGCGCGGACTGTGGAAAAGCACTTCGAGGGGGTCTACGGACGGCTAGGGGCCGCGAACCGGACGCAGGCGGTTTCGATCGCGCTGCAGGCGATCGGGGGCGGCCCGCTGAGCGACGGGACAGCCCCGGCTCCGTAGCGGGGGCCGGGTTGCGCGCGTCGCCGGTCCGAACGAAGCTGTGCCGATGGAGCAGCGCAAACGGTTGTCATGGCACGGGCCGCTCTCGCAGCGGCTCGTGTTGGCCGGGCTGGCGTCCGCCTGCGCGCTGCTCACGATCGGCTTTCTGCTGACGGCGAAGACGTCTGAGAGTTCGCTCACAAACGCGGGGCGTGTGAGCGCCGGATCGGTTCCCGTCCCTCTGGAGAAGGCCCCGTTTACAGGGCTTTTCTGACAACGAGGCGGCGAGGAGCGACGCCGTCGAAGCGCGACGCCGCGGCCGGTCGTGGGCTAGGTTGTCGCGCTCGGTAGTACCGCAGTCGTGAAGACCCCCGCTTCATGAGCCCAGCAAGTTCCCGCCACCCATCCGCAGCCCGACCTGCCGCCGTGCGCGCTGAGGACCAGGTGCCCGTGCTCGGGAGGTACTTCCCCTCCCCCCTCGCCTCGAAGGTCCCCGAAGTCATCGCCCTGTTCTGGGTGGTGAAGATCCTGACCACGGCCGGCGGGGAGGCGACGTCGGACTACCTCAAGCACTTCGGCAACTTCGGCGCCGGCGGCATCGAGATCGCGCTGATCGTCGTCGGTCTCGCGTGGCAGTTCTCGACGCGCCGCTACCAGGCCTTCGCGTACTGGTACCTCGCCTACGCGGTCGCGACGACCGGGACGGGTGTCGCCGATTTTCTCCATCTCGACGTTCACATCCCGTACGCGGGCACGTCGATCCTGTGGGCGATCGTCCTCGCGGCCGTGTTCTGGGGCTGGCAGCGCAGCGAGGGCACGCTCTCGATCCACAGCATCACGACGCAGCGGCGCGAGGGGTTCTACTGGGCGACGGTGTTCGCGACGTTCGCGCTCGGCACCGCGCTCGGCGACCTGACGGCGATCGCGTTCGGCTGGGGCTACCTCGCGTCCGGGATCATCTTCTCGGTCATCATCCTGATCCCGTGGCTCGCGCATGCGCGGTTCGGGCTCAACAGCATCGCTGCGTTCTGGGCCTCCTACGTCGTGACGCGACCGCTCGGCGCGTCCTATGCCGACTGGATCAGCAAGCCGGTCGCCGGGACGGGGCTCGGGTTCGGCGATGGGCCCACCGCGGTCGCGTTCGCAGCGTCGGTGTTCCTGCTCGTGTCCTACCTGGCGATCGCCAAGCCGGATATCCAGCCGGCGGCGGGGATCGCGGAGGACGTCAGGCCGACGCTGGGCGCGACGCCGGAGTACGTCGCGCTTCGGAGCGAGGCCGACCGCGAATAAGCCGCCCGGTGGCGGCGACCCGAGCTTCGTCGCCTAAGGCAGGGCGAGCTCGAGGTTCAGCGGGCCGAGCGCCGGGCACAGGACGCTGCTGAGGGACTTGTTCAGGCGCACACGGGAAGCGCTGACGCTCACCGACACCGGGCTCCCCGGAGCGATCGTCCCGAGGACCTTGCCGGCTTGATAGAGGCAGGAGAGCGACGGGAACCCCACAGGATGGACGAGCAGGCCGGGCTTGCGTGTGCCCCTCAGACGCGCGCTCAGCGTCTTCTCGTTCAGCGTCAGGAGCCAGGGAAGTCCCGCGCCGGTGACCTCGACTTCGCCGAACGTCGGGGTCTGGCAGCGGAGCGCTCCCGTTTCGCGAATCGTGATCCGCTCACCGTGGGCGAACGGCGTCGCCGAGATCGCTTCGGGACCGGGTTCGTGTTCGGGATCGGGCGCGCAGGTGACCGGTCCGGCCGAGGTTTCCACCGTGATGCCTTCGCTCAGGCCGGCGGCCGTCGCGACCGGCGCAACGGCGCTCAGCAGCGCGAATGCCATCGCAGCGGCGACGCCCCAACGGGTCGAGATCATCGTGTCCCCCTCCTCGCTCGCGCGAACCCCCTCGATCCGCTGCCGGGCGACGCTAACAGGTCGGGGCGCGGCCGGGTCGGTCCCGTCGCCTCGCAGAGCCGGGTCAGCAGGGTGCCCCCTCCTACACCTTGGGTCGCCCCCGCAGCGCCGCCCGCCAGGGACGATCAAAACGCGGGCGACGGACTCGCGTCAATCAGCGACTACAGGGGTGATCACATGTTGCGAGAAGGTCTGCGGCTCCCGGCCAGTGGCGGCGGGGACGAGCGCACGAAGCAGAGGAGCCTCGGCACGATGGGCGGCCGTATCTCTCCGAGGGGGGGCGGCCGAACACGGGCGAGCACCCAGGCGGCGGGGCTCGCCGTCGTCGCGGCGCTCGCCCTGATGGGCGCCGGGTGCGGCAGCAGCTCGAGCAACACCGCCACGACAGGCACGACCGCGTCCAGCACGCCGGCCGCGACTGCGACCACGACCGCGGCCACGAGCGCCCCGGCCTCGGAAAGCGGCCTGTCGGGACAGTGGCAGGGTCAGTACGGGGGCGCGTACAACGGCACCTTCGTCCTGCACTGGCAGCAGTCGGGGTCGAGCCTCAGCGGGAAAATCACGATTTCCTCGCCGGAATCCACGCTCGATGTCAACGGCACCCTGCACGGGAGCTCGATCACCTTCGGCACGGTCGGCTCGCTGGCCATCACCTACACGGGCACCGTGTCAGGCAGCTCGATGTCGGGCAGCTATCGGACGCCCGGCGGCGGGGGCAGCTGGAGCGCGAGCAAGAGCTGACGGGGATCGAGGCGCGGGACCCGCTCGCCGGTCGCCCGCCGGCGGGCGGGGCGGTCTCGGTGGCAACCGGCTCGGCGCAGAGGCTGGAAGCACCCTCGCCGGCGCCGCTCACCTCATACACACAGATGATCTTTGCGGCCGAGACCGCAACTGCGCGTCTGCCGACGGTTATGTTGCCCGGCTCGAAATTTGACTGTTCACGGAGAGGGAGAAACGTTGTCTGGAAAATGCAAATCTGCCGCGGTCGCGGCTGCCTCGGCGGCGCTGTTCATGGGGACTGCGGGAGCGTCCTTGGCCTCCGCCGCGCCGCACACGCCAACCCCTGGCACGCACGCCCGCGAGGCGGCGAGCCCCAAGGCGCAAGCCGGCATCTTCCAGGTCGGTACCTCGGTGGTCGACATCACGCCCCGCAAGCCGATGGCCGACGGCGGCTACGGCTCGGACTACATCGTCACCGGCGGCGCACACGACCCGCTTCAGGTGCGGGCGTTCTTCATCGGCCACGGCAACCACGCCGTCGTGTTCGTGTCCGTCGACTCGCAGGGCTGGTTCGCCGAATACCAGTCGCCGAACGTGGGCGACGGAGCCGACTCCGCACGCGCGGACGCGGCCGCCGCCCTTGCCGCCAAAGGCTACGAAGTCAACGCGGCCAACATCGTCCTGTCCGCCACGCACAGCCACGCGGCGCCGACGCTGATGGGCATCTGGGGCCACACCGACCCCGGCTATCTGCACCATGTCCGGGAGGCGGCCGTGAAGGCCGTCCTGAAGGCTGCCTCGCACACCCACGAAGCCGAACTGTGGTCGGCGACGGGCACGATCCACGACCTCGTCTCGCAGCAGCAGGGCACCGACCAGACGGCCGGGTTCTCGATCGACCAGGAACTGCCGATCCTGTGGGCGCGCCAGCCCGGGACCGGTGCAACGATCGGCACCTACGCCGACGTGCCCGTCCACGCGGACGAATACGACGCCGACCGCCGACAGGAAACAACCAGTGGAGCGCCGACTACCCCGGGTTCGTCCGCAATCGCCTCGCTCAGCTGCTCGGCGGCACCTCGGTGATCGCGGTCGCCACGCTCGGCCGGCAGGAGACGATCGGCAACGAACCTCACTACAACGAGGTCGAAAAGCAGGGCACGTTCGTCACGAACGCGATAACGACTGCGCTCACCCACGCGCATCCGATCACGGACACCACACTCGCCGCCGACAACGAACAGTTCACGACCAAAGCCTCGAACACCGGTCTGATGCTCGCGATGTCGTGCAACCACCCCGGTGGGCCGCTCGGCTGCCCCGGCGGTGCAGCCCAAGGGCAACACAAGGGAACCTGGTACTGGGAACTCGGCGAACTCTTCACGATCAACCGCTCCGTGGAAGCGCCGTACTTCACTGCGGGAGAAGACACCGTCGGCTCCTCGACGACCGTCGCCCGCATCGGGAACCAGGTGTACGCCACGGTCCCCGGCGAGGGATTCGCCGAGGTCACAGAAGCGCTCGAGCGTATCTTCAAGGCGTCGCCCGGCATCGAAGGCGAGCACGTCATCGACGAGGGCAGCGACACGTTCGGCTACTTCGGCGACTATGCCGCCTACCCGGCGGGCCAGATGGAGGGCGACCTCAAGACATTCAACATCGGCCCCAACGTGGGGCAGGACACGGTCGACGCCGCAGTGCAGGCCGGCGAAAGCCTCGGCCTCGATCCGGCGGCCGAGACGGTGACCGCAGATCTCATCAACCCGCAGAAGCGTGGTCGAGCCCGGGCTCCAGTTCTACCCCGACAACGAGGAGACCGACGAACCGACGGTGAGCTTCTACGCCTCGGCCCACGCGGCGGACCCGGCGTCCCACTCGGAATCGAAAACGTTCGGCTCGAGCGTGGGAACGCAGGGCGACGGCTCGATCAGCTGGAGCTTCGGCGACGGTACGACCGAAGTCCGGCCCGACGTCGACCCGCTTCGCCCACACATTCCCCGGCCCCGGTGTCTACACCGTGACGGCGAGCGTGGCTGACAACCTCGGGAACACCTACAGCTGGACCCAGCAGGTGCACATCGACTCGCCACTGCAGCGCGTCGGTGATCCAGACCCCCGGCCCCGGCAAGAGCGTCGTTCTCAGCGCCTCGGCGCAGGGCGGCGAGGGGAACGTGCTCGCGGCGCAGTGGACGCTCTCCCACGGGAAGACCGCCTACGGCGCCACGATCACTCTGCCCAAGGGCAACGTGGATGCCACCGTGACGGTCACGGACGGAGCCGGCAACACGGCGGCGACCACCGTGCACGTCGGCTGAGCACCAGCAACACCGCGAACCGGCCGGCGGCCACGGTGGCCGCCGGCCGGGTTGCGCCCGAAGCACTAGTCCGAGATCCGTTCGAGGACGGTCGTATGGATCGCCTCGTCGGTGCACAGGACTATCGCCACCAGCTGGGCCCGCGTGTGAGCGCCCAGCTTGACCATCGCATTGCGCACGTGGGTGCGCACGGTCGTGGGCGAGATGTACAGCGCTTCGGCGATCTGGTCGGTCTCTTCGCCGAGGGCCACGTGCGTGATCACCTCTCGCTCGCGGGCCGTCAAGAGAAGCTCGCCTGCGATCGCGGAGGACCGCGTCGGCTGTGAGCGCGGACCGGGCAGCGCCACGTAGATCGCCACCTGTTGCCCCCGCACGTGAGCCAGCCGGGCCGCGAAGTCGATCTCGACCCCGGAGCCGTTTGCTCGCACGAGCGCCCGTCGCCCGAAGTATTCGCCGGAGGCACGGAAGGCCTGCCAGTTCCTGAGGGCCTCGGCTCGATCGGCGCTTCTCATCGTCGCGAGCATCGACGTGCCCACAAGATCCTCTCGCCGGCGACCGAGGAGCGAGAGCGCAGCGCGATTCACCGCGACGATACGCCGCTCGTCGTCGAGGACGAAGATCGCGTTCGACGTTCGATCGAAGACCAGCCAGAAGAGCTCCTCCCACCCCGATGGCTCGGCGTCCGTCTCGCCGTACCAGTTGGAGCCCTCGGCCATGTGCCGACCTTAGGAGCAGTCGATTTCGCCGTCAAGCTCAGCGTCGGCCGAGGCTGCGGGGCCCGTCTCCTTCGCCGAAGGGAGGACTCGAATCCCCGATCCCTTCGTTTGCGAGCGACAGCGGCGAGGCGGGCGGACCGGCAGAAGCACGCGCCACGCCGCGGCTGCCGCGGACCGCGCTTCATCTCAATCGAATGACTGATCCGGTACCGCCTTCGAGGACCATTCCACGTAGGCGAGCCACGCGAGAGGCGCAGCTCGCGAAACAACCCGCAGGGAGGGTCCATGCCTTCGACCCCACGTGCTTCATCGAGAGCGCAGCGACCGGCCCGGGCAGGCACGGGCGATGGCGATTCCGGTGTGAAGCAGGCCGAGAGGAACGGCAGCGTTCCGGTGGTGCACCTGAGTGTGGCTGAGCGCATCGCCCACGGCAAGGCCGCTCGCGCCGAGGTGCCACGCTCGAGCCACGCCGTCTTCGAGCCGGCCCCGCACCGCCCCGATCCGATCTCGCTGCTGGAACGGCAGGCCGAGACGCGCGTGCCGGAACTCGTTCCGATCCGTTACGGACGGATGCTGGTTTCGCCGTTCACGTTCTATCGGGGGGCGGCGTTGATCATGGCGAGCGACCTGGCCACCACCCCGCGTTCAGGCCTCCAGGTCCAGTGCTGCGGGGATGCCCACCTGTCGAACTTCGGGGTGTTCGCATCCCCCGAGCGGCGGCTGGTGTTCGACCTCAACGACTTCGACGAGACTCTCCCCGGACCGTGGGAGTGGGACGTCAAGCGCCTCGCGGTGAGCATGATGATCGCCGCGCGCAACAACGACTTCGCGCTCAAGGCCCAGGAGCAGATCGTGCTGGACACCGTCGAGGCCTACCGCAGCGCGATGGAGGGCTTTGCCGCGATGAAGAACCTCGAGCTCTGGTACACCCACCTCGAGATCGAAGGCGCACTTGCGGAACTCGGCTCGCAGGTGAAGCCCAAAGCAGTGGAGAAGACGAAGAAGGCGCTCGCCAAGGCGCGTACGAAGGACAGCATGGCGGCGTTCTCCAAACTGACGCGCGTGGTGGACGGGGAAGCGCGCATCGTGGCCGAACCGCCGCTGATCGTGCCGCTCGACGACCTCCTGGAGGGCGATCAGCGCGACCAAGTGCTCGGTTGGCTGCACGAGTTGCTGCGCTCCTACCGAGCAACGCTCGAGTTCGACCGACGCGTGCTGCTCGAGGAGTATCAACTCACCGACTTCGCGCGCAAGGTGGTCGGCGTGGGAAGCGTCGGCACCCGCGCCTGGATCGCGCTGATGCTGGGCCGAGACGGCGATGATCCGCTCTTTCTGCAGATGAAGGAGGCCGAGTCCTCGGTGCTCGAGGAGTTCCTCGCGCCGAGCGAGTTCGACAACCACGGTCAGCGGGTCGTCGCGGGGCAGCGACTCATGCAGGCCTCGAGCGACATCTTCCTCGGCTGGGTGCACGTCGCGTCCGGCATCGACGGCAAAGAACGCGACTTCTACGGACGGCAGCTGAAGGACTGGAAGGGCTCTGCCGAAATCGAGCAGATGGTCCCGAGCGGTATGGCCGCCTACGGCCGCCTGTGCGGCTGGACACTCGCCCGTGCACATGCCCGCAGCGGCGACCGGGTCGCGATCGCCGGCTACCTCGGCAAAGGCAGCACCTTCGGCCGTGCGATCGTCGAGTTCTCACACGCCTACGCCGAGCAGAACGAACGCGACTACAAAGCGCTCGCCCAGGCGGTCAAATCGGGACGCATCAAGGCCGAGACGGGAGTCTGAGCGCCGGCGCGGCGCGGGTCGGCGCTAGGTCCGCTGATCCGGCTCGGACAGGTCTTCGGGGTCGTGCCGGTTGCCGAGTGCATTGAGGGCAACCGCCTGGCGCGTCGCTTCGGCGGCGAGCGAGTCGTCCGGCGCCGCTCGGCCGACGAGCAGGACGTAGAAGCACGCGCCTGCGCGTTCGGACTCCGGGAAAAGGCGGCCCTCAGAGAACAGTTCCTGCACTTTGAGGACGTGGTCTGCTGCCTCGCGCGAGCGCGGCCCCGTTCCCCGAACGTTGAGGATCCGCTTGCGCCTCCCCTCGAGGTCGACGTTGGGAGCCGGAAGGTTGTCGAGCACCGCCATGTCGCCGCCATCCTCGCCGACGAGCTCCTGAAGCCAGTCCACGGCGAGATCGGTGAGCTCATATGCGACCAGGCCCGTGTGCTTCTCTTTGCCGAATCGCGCCGCTTGCAGAAGCTCCGCCCGAGCCGGATGTTCGTCGGGCAGCATCGAGCCGAAGCCTTGCAAGAAGTAGTCGGCCATTCCCATCTCCACCGTCGCCATGAGCCCAGGCTAGCCACTCCCAGAGGGAGGAACCCCCATGTCCGCAGCTGCGAAGCGGCGGCCGCGCGCTGCGGCCGGCGCCCGACGGCCGATCAGCTCAGGCGGGACGGTCGCTCGACGGGTCGATGAGGTACTTCATGCCGGTATTGCGGCGTGCGAACACGGCCAGGTTCGCGGGCTCGAGGACCTCGCTCAGCCCGATCGTCTGCGCGTACCCACAGGCGAACGTCGTGTTGGCCTCGGCGAGAACACGAGCGCGCATCCGGCCGACGGCCTCGCCGCCGAGACGACCGAGCGCGGTCGTCAGCAGGTATCCGCCGACAGCCCAGGTCAGCCCGAACCGGCGCTCGATGACGGTCGGGGAGAAATCCAGAGAACCGTAGATGTAGACCTGCTTGAGCACCGTCGTTCCGTACGGCGTGTAGGAGGCGAGCGGCGGCTGGGCGCGCTCCATCGCGGCGAGGATGTCACTGGCCATCGTCCCCCCGCCGATCGCATCGAAGGCCAGCGTTGCACCGGTCTCACGCACGGCCTCGGTGAGCTGATCTGCGAAGCCCGGCTGAGAGGAGTCCACGACATGGACCGCACCGAGCTCACGCAGAGCCTCAGCCTGCTCCTGGCTCCGCACGATGTTCACAAGGCCGATGCCGTCGGCGGCGCAGATCCGCACGAGCATCCGCCCCAGGTTGGACGCCGCGGCGGTGTGGACGAGAGCGCTGTGACCCTCGGCGCGCATCGTCTCGACCATCGAGAGCGCGGTCAGCGGGTTGATGAACAGAGCCGCCCCCTCGACGGTGCTGACGTCGTCGGGAATCTCCACGACCGCGGCCGCGTCGGCGAGGCGGTAGTCGGCCCACATCGAACCGCCGAAGGTCGCGACGCGACGACCGACCATCGCGGCCGCGTCCGGTCCGGCGGCGACGACGGTGCCCGCGCCCTCGTTGCCGACCGGCAACGGCTTGTCCAGGCGGTCGCGATAGAACGACAGCGCGCCGTCCGGTACCGCGGCTACGAGGTCCGGGCCGTCGGAGCTGAGCGCTCCGGGGTCGACCGCACCGAGCAGCACACCGAGATCAGAGGGGTTGATGGGAGACGCTTCGACGGCCACCAGCACCTCGCTCCCGGACGGCTCCGGGGTGTCGTCCTCAGCGAGCCGCAGACGGAGCTCGCCGCTGGAGGAGATGGTGGACCGCAGGCTGCGGCCGCGAGTTGGGGTGGCGCCGGGAGACATCGTCAGGAGTTGCGTCGAAGGTCGCAGCCTACCGTTCGGGGCTCCCCAGAGCCGATGGGGACTCGAACCCCGGACCCCTTCATTACGAGAGGGCGACAGCATGAAAGCGCGCCTGCGCCGGGTCCCCGCTCGCCCCATCGTTGCCGTAGCGTTCCGCTCCGGGCTCGGGCGGCCCAGACACCCGGCGACGCGTGCGTTTCCCACGCGGGAAAGGCGGGTATCCTTCCCTGTCAGCAGTCAGACGGCTTGACCTCGACGCAAGAGACGCTTTCTGCCGAGGTCTCGGCAACACCGCGCAGCTGAGGGGCAGCGACGCGGCTACGACGGACTTGGCGGCAGCCTTTTTGATAGGCCGTTCCAGGCCGTCACCTGGTCAGGGGAGGGGGGAAAGAGGATTCAGTGATGAAACGAATGAGGGTCTTGGGGATTGCCCTGGTGGCTGTGTTCGCGCTCGCCGCGATCGCCGCGTCCGGTGCTTCCGCCACGCCTGCTTGGTACGAATGCGCCAAACTCGCCAAGGTCGAAGGCAAATACACCGGCAAATTCATGGACAAGCTGTGCACGGTCAACGCGACCGCTGAACAGGAAGCCGAAGGCAAGAAGAACAAGTACGAACTCAAACCCGGTCTCGGCAAGGGCAAGGCGTTCAAAGCGAAGGGCACCGAAGCCGTCCTTCACGTCGTCATTCCTCCGACGGGCGAAGGTCCGTTCGGCGGCGGCGCCGAACTCAACGTGAAATGCACCTCGGCCAAGGGCGGCGGTCAGCCGGGCCTCCCGAACGTGGTCACCAAAGTCACGATCGAATTCAAGGGTTGCACCGTTCTGGCGGCTCCTTGCCAGAGCGGCAGCAAAAAAGGCGTGATCGTCACCAACGCTCTCGCCGGTGAAATGGTGTCCATCGAAAAAGGCAGCGGCGTCGGCACGCTCCTCGGGGCGGAATCCGGCCCGACCGGGGTGCTCGCGTCGTTCACCTGCACCGAAGTTGGCACGTCCGTCGTCCACGGCTCGGTCATCTCCGAACACACGGGCGATGTCGGCGTGATCAGCAAGGAAGCTGCGGACCACTACGAAGTGGGCCCGGAGCTGGGCGAAGTCGAATTCGCGCCCGGCAAAAAGTACACGCCGATCGTCAACAACCCGACGCACGTGACGGGTGGGGCGCCTGGCGAACACTTCCTGATCACCGAAGTGACGGAAGCCGGCCACGAAAAACCGGCCGGCAACCTGCCCTCGGGTCAGGAAGGCGTAGCGAACGAGAAGGGCGAACCCCTGATGGTGAAACCGTAAGGACCCGGTCCTCACGGTTGCTGTGAGCTCCTAGCTGACAGCGCCCGCAGTATCTGAAGAGGCGTGCGGGGCCCCATGGGCCCCGTGCGCCTCTTCTTTTCGGGGGCGCCAAGGCGCGCTCTCAAGCCGAGCGCGCGACGTTCGACAGCGGCGACGCGAACGCCGCGATACCGGCCCTGACCCGTGCCTTACGCAGTGATGAGGTTGACGATCTCCGCGGTCCGCTCCTCGGGCTGACCCACAAAGCCCCCCTCGATGGGCATGCTCGCCATCAGCTTCTCCCGGAGGAAGCGGTCATATTGCTCCTTGGAGCCCCACACGGCTGCGATCAGTATCCCGCCGTCGGCAAGCCCGGCGGCATGGTGGATCTGGCCCTCAGGAAGGCCTCCCTGCGGATGCACCACCGCGACTGTCGCGTTGTACTGATCCTCCGTTGCGCCCGGCCAGAAATGCGTGATCAGGTATGCCATTGATGATCCTCCCTTTGGGTGGGCCGAGCGTATCCCATCAAACCGCACCGCTTGCCTGGCCTGCCCGCCCTACCCGTGAGTGCCGTATCCCCGGCGCCGGGAAATCGTCAAACCGGTCGGCGACGCCCACGACTGACAGGCCTTCGAGCCCTTGCGTGTGCGGCGACCTTGCCCGAGCTATGCTCCTCCTCGGTGTCCGATCAACTGAAGCTCGTCACCAGCGTCAGCAACGAGGCCGAGGCTGAAATGGTCGCCGAGCGCCTCTCCGAGGCGGGCATCCGCTTCACGGTACGACTGGCGAGCGGCGGCATCCGGTTGGGCGCAGCGGCTGCCCGTGACTTGTACGTCGATGAGCAGGACCTGGACCGCGCGCGAGCGATGCTCGAGGTCGATGAAGGCTTCAGCGATGAGGAATTGGCGCGCTTGAGCGACGAAGCCGGCAAGGCGGCTCGCGACAAAACGCAGTGACCTGACGATCCGTGGGGAGAGGCTCGACGCGAGCCCCCGCCCGTCGGCCGTCAGTTGGTGCTCACCGGCGTGAGCACTCCGGGGCCGAAGGCGTTGCCGGCGATAGTCGTAGTCGCCGGGTCGACGTTCAGCGTCCAGATCCCGACCTTGTTGAAGCCGATCCAGTTGCCGCGGATGACCGTGTTCTTGATCGGCGCGGGCAGCAGGAACGGTGGCAAGCCCGTAGGCGGTTCGCCGGAGGCAACCAGGATCCCCGTGGTTTCCTTGGCCGCCGCGGCTTTGAAGTCGAAGTCGCCGTCGAGGTTGTTCGTACCGAGCGCGTTGTGTTCGAGCACGTTGCCGTTCAGGTCCCCGATCAGATGCTGGTGGATCGTGATCCCGGCGAGCCCGTTGCCGGCGGCGTAGTTGCCGATGATCCGGTTGCCGTAGACGCCCGTGTAGGGGCCGCCGCCGCCCATCAGGATCCCGGCCCCCTGGCCCAGAACGCCGTTGTCAGTCGAGGAGTTGTGTTCGATCAGGTTGTCGAAGACGCCGGCTTTGCCCGTGGGCAGTCCCGTTTCGGGATCGACCGCGGCGGGCGAGTGGCCCGCGAGCGTGATGCCGCAGTCGGTTTCGTTGTGGTTTGAGTTGTTGAAGCGGATCGTGTTGCCCGACGTTGGCCCGAACTCGTCGGTCATCAGGATGCCGCCGGCGTTGTGGGCGATGTTGTTCCCGATCACCGTGGAGTTGGTCACCGAAACCAGGTGCACCGCCTCGCCGCAATCGCCCGGCGCTTCCGGTGTCGAGAAGCACTGGCCGAGCTTGCTCCCGAAGCCTTTGTCGTTTTCGACAATCGTGTTCGCGGCGATCGTCACGTGGGCGACCGGCTGCCCGCCTGCCGTGTTCGGCTTGCCTTCGGTTTCGGTTGGTGCCACCGGCGGACTGCCGACGAGGATGCCCTCGAACTTGGCGTTCTCGATCCGGAATCCGCTCACTGTGGTGCCCGACCCTCCGGGGCCGACGATCTGGATCCCGTTGCCGGTCGACGATGACGTCGCGTCGATCGTGGCCCAGTGGCCGTCGAGTGAGAGCTGCTTGCCGATCACCACGCCTTCGTCGTAGGTGCCGGGACAGACGAAGATCCTGCTGCCTGGCGACGCGGCGTCGACTGCCGACTGGATCGTCGAATAGTGCGCGCTCTGGCACTGCGGGCTGACGTAGCCGTATCCCGAGAGCATCCCGCTCACGTAGAGCGTCGGCTGAGGCGAAGAGTCGTGGTGCACGTGACCCGGACGGTGATGATGAGAGCTCCAAGCCGAGGCCGCCGGCACCGCCACCAACAGGAAGACCGCGATCGCCGAGAGCATGACAACGGCCGTCGGGCGCAACACGAAACGTCGCATCTGAGGTCCTCCTTGAGCTCGTCTTCGTCGCCGCCGATCCTCGACTCCCTCCGACCGGCGCACCGTGCCCGGCGAAGCTACCAGAACCCCAGAGCCGACGCGGGGACTCGAACCCCGGACCCCTTCATTACGAGTGAAGTGCTCTACCAGCTGAGCTACGTCGGCGCGCCCCTGATGCTACCGAGCGTTCGGCGACTGGGAACTCAACCGCCTGTGCCGGTCGCGACCACGCCCGCGCCAGAGTCGATCCGCGCGAGCTCCTCCAGCAGGGACTCCCCGTGGCGCTCACAGAACGAGGGCCCGATTCCGCGCACGTCGATCAGCTCGCGCAGGCTCGACGGGCGGCTGTGCAGGAGCTCGCGAAGCGTCGCATCGCTCGCCACGATGAACGCGGGCTTGCCTTCCGCCCGCCCCCACCGCCAGGTGCGCAGCGCCTCGAACTGCTCCTCGGGCACGTCGCGCACCGCGCCCTTCGCGGCGGCCTCGCGCGCCGGCCCGCCCGCGCGGGATGAGCCCTTCGCGGCGCCCCGCCGTCGCCGCGAGCCGCTGCTCGCCGCCGCCATCGCCTCGGCGAGCGCCGGATCGGGATCGCAAACGTCGCAGCAGCGTCCGCTCGCCGCCGGCGCCGTCGGGGTCGCCGAAGTGCTCGAGGATCTGCGCGCGCCGGCAGCGCTCGGCCTCGGAGGCGTAGCGCTCGATCGAGCGGTAGGACTCCCACGCGCGATTGCGCGCGACGCGGATCGCCTGCGCCGCCAGCCGGGGGCTGCCGCGACCGGTCAGGGTCACGAGCAGCCCCGCGGACCCGCCCGGCTCGAGCTCGACGGCGCCCGCCCGCTCGGCGATCGAGAGCAGCACCCGCTCGCGCTCGCCCAGTTCGCCGTGCCCGATCGCGACCTGACCTTCGGCCTCGCCTCCCCCGCGCAGCCGGCCCACGTAACGGCGCACGTCCTCGACGCTCGTCTCACGCTCTTTGATGAACCTGATCAGCCGCCCGAGGTCGCTGCGGGATGCCAGCAGGAGCGCCCGCGCGGGCAGGCCGTCGCGCCCGCCTCGGCCCGCCTCCTGGTAGTAGGCCTCGAGGCTCGTCGGCAGCGCCCAGTGCGCGACCGTCCGCACGTCGGCCTTGTCGACGCCCATGCCGAAGGCGTTCGTCGCCACCACCACCTCGGCGCGGCCGTCCATGAACGCCTCCTGCGAGGAACGCCGCGCATCCGGGCTCATCCCCGCGTGGTAGGCCACGGTGGCCAACCCGGCGGCCGAGAGCTCGCCCGCAAGCCGCTCGGTGTCCCGGCGCGTCCCGCAGTAGACGATCCCCGGCCGGGACGCGGGCTCGGAGAGCACGTGCATGAGCGCGGCCAGCTTCCGCGCCTGTGCGCCCTTTCCCTCCACGCTCACCACCTCGAAGGAGAGGTTCGGGCGGTCGAAGCCGGAGCGCACCATCAGCGGCTCGCGCAGGCCCAGTCGCGCGACGATCTCCTCGGCGACGGCCTGCGTCGCGGTCGCCGTCGCGGCCATCACCGGCGGACGCCCGAGCGAGGAGATCGCCTCGCCGAGGCGCAGGTAGTCGGGCCGGAAGTCGTGACCCCACTCGGCGACGCAGTGGGCCTCGTCGACGACGAACAGGCCGATCGGCCTCGTCGCGAGCGCGCGCCTGAACGCGCCGGAAGCGAAGCGCTCGGGCGCCGCCAGCACGAGCTGCGCCGAGCCGTCTTCGATCTCGCGCAGGCGCGCCTCGTTGTGCCCCTCGCCCATGCCCGAGGCGAGCATCGCCGCCGCCACGCCCGCGTCCTGGAGGCGGCGCAGCTGGTCGGACATCAGGGCGATCAGCGGGCTCACGACGACGACGAGGCCGACGCCGTCGGCGAGCGCGGGGAGCTGGTAGCAGAGCGACTTCCCGCCCCCGGTCGGCATCACGACCAAGCTGTCGCGGCCGTCGAGCGCGGCCTGGACCGCCTCGCGCTGTCCCGCCCGGAAAATCTCCAGCCCGAAGCGCGCGAGCAGCGCCTCGGGTGTCGCCGCGACCGTGTCTGCATCGACGCTCGTCATCGGCGCCCCACGCTAGCGCCGCCTGCGGCTGGGACCCACGGCGCCGCCCTTCAGCCGTCGGGGCCACCATGCGCGCGCCGCGCGCACGACCGGCCGCGCTCGGCACCCGCATCCCCCAACCCAAGAAACCCCTAGAGCCGGACGCTCCAGCGATCCCCGAGCAGCCGCGTCCGCCCGTGGTGCTCGAGCAGCGCCTCGGCCAGCAGTCTGTGTGCCTCCTCCACGTCGCTCGAGCTCAGCCGCATCTGCCCGTGTTCGAGGTGGCTGAGCAGCATCCGCGCGGGCAGCACGCGCACGCCCTTGCGACGCGCGCCCGGGCGGTCCACCCAGGCGCGGCTGAAGACGATCAGCGGCTCGACCTCGGCCCCGGTGACCCATCCGATCGCCTTGCCCTGAGCCTGCGCCTGGGCCAGCATCGCGCCGTGGACGCGCTTCACGCGGATCGGCCCGGGATGGCTCTTGGTCTCGATCGTGAACACGCCGGGCGGCCCGATCACGATGTGGTCGACGTTGCCGCGGCCGAGCGTCGCGTCGTGGATCACGCGCCAGCGCGAGCGATCCAGCTGGTCGAGAACGCCGCCGACCTGCTCCTCGGCCATCGCGCCCCGGTCGCGGCGCTCCACGAGCGGCAGCACGTAGCGGCTGATCACGAACATCGTCACCAGCAGTGCCACCTCGGCGGCCAGGAAGCGCGGGTCTCTCAGGCCGAAGGAGCGGCCGAGCAGGGCCGTCGCGGTCGCGGCGAGGCCCAGCGCGACGATGCTGCGCATGCGCAGGCGCCGCCAGGTCGCGCGGGCGTACTGCCCGGGCGTCCGGCCGATCGGGTCGCGTTCGAGGAGCGTCATCGTCTTCTCTCTGTTCACACCTCCTCATAGCTTCATCGGCCCGTGCGGGCGCGCCGCTTGAATCTCGATCCCCCAGAACCTCGCGCGAGGCCCGTTCGGACCCCGAGAAGGGCCACTTCCCGGCCGATGCGTGGAGCCGCCGGAGTTCTCCTAAAGCAGCCTCGGAGGGCGGTCGAAGCCAACGGCACAGCATCACCCCCTCTCCCCCGAGATCCCGACAGCTGGAACGATGACCCAGACGCTCACCACAGAGCATCCACCCGACATATGCCTGCTCCTGCGCGTCCACGGCGAGCAGCGCTGGCTCGTGTCCAAGGTGATCCCGGCCGTGCGCCAGCTCGAGGAGCCCGGCGCGATCGCGCCCGAGGAGCTCGACGCAGCGCTGGCCTTCATGGAAGTGCTGTGGCTCGAAGCGGGCCTCCGCGCGACCGAGACGGACGCCGCGGCCGACGCCCTCCATGCGTCCTGCTCGGAAGCTGCTTTCCTGGCGGAGAAGGCCAACCGCTACCACGCCGCAGTGCGCCGTCTGCGCCAGGTCGTCGACCGGCGGGTTCGCGCCGTCATTGCCGCGCGAGGGCGAGGCCGCCGGGGGATCTCACCGGCGGTTGAGCCGCGTCCCGCGCGAGCGCCGCGGCCCCTTCCCGCGGTCCGGGGCCGCGAGGGACCACACCGACGCGTAGGACCCGGGCGGCGCCCGATCGCGTAGCCTTGCGCGCCGTGGCTCCGCGCTTCGATCTCCAATCCCATTCCACGCACTCCGACGGCGTGCTCTCCGCCGAGGAGGTCGTGACGAGGGCCGGCGAGGCCGGCGTCGAGCTGCTCGCGCTCTCAGACCACGACACGATCTCGGGCGTCGCCGAGGCGGTCGCGACCGGCGAGCGCGTCGGCGTCGAGGTGGTCCCTGCCGTGGAGATCTCCGCGGTGGACGACGGCGCCGCCACCGCGCGCGAACTGCACATCCTCGGCTACCGCATCGACTACACCGGCGCCGCCGATGACCGAGCAGCCTCCAGGAGTTCCTGGCCGACCGCGAGAAGCGCACGCTGCGCATGCGCGACGGCCTGCGCGAGGTCGGCTTCGACCTCGACGAAGCCGAGATCGAGGAGCGCATCGCCGCGGGCAAACCGATCGGCCGCCCGCACCTCGCCGGCGCCGTGCTCCGCGCCGAGGCCAACGCGCCAGCGGCTGAAGGAGGAGAACATCGACGACATCGGCTCGCTGATCCGCGGCTATCTGATCGAGGGCAAGCCGGCATTCCGCCTGCGCGAGACGCCGACGGTCGGCCAGGCGATCGAGGCGATCCACGCGGCCGGCGGCGTCGCGATCTGGGCGCACCCTTCTGGGACATCGCCGACCCGGACGAAGTCCTGGACAGCCTGCGACGGTTCCATGGTCTCGGCATCGACGGCGTCGAGGCCTTCTACATCACCCACGACGAGCCGCAGACGCGCCTGCTGACCGACGCGCCGCGGAGCTGGGCATGCTCACGACCGGCTCCGCCGACTTCCACGGCCCCGAAAACCGCCAGTTCCACAGCTTCATGGCCTTCGAGACCTACGGCATCGAGCCGAACCTCGGGCCGATCGCCTCCTGATTTGGGGGTGCTCGCGTGGGGGTCCCGCGCGCCGCGGCTCCGGGAGAGCCGTGGTCAGCCCAGCGCCGCGAGCTCGTAGGCCAGCGCCTCCAGCGCCAGCTCCTCCGAGACGTTCACGGCCAGGCTCAGCCGGGTCGAGCCGACGAGCTCGATCGCGCGCGCCAGCCGCGTCCACCCGATCCGCCCCGCGTCCGCCTCGAGCTGCCCGCGCCGGTCGACCGCGTGGATCAGCTCTGCGGCGTCCAGCTCGAGGCAGAGCAGGTCGCGCAGCCACAGCTCGGCGAGGCGCAGCCCGAGCTCCAGCGTCTCGGTGCGCGCCCGGCGCTCGACGCGCCGCCGCGCTTCGGCGCCTTCGCGCTGGTGGCGTTTGCGCTCCTTGCTCGGGATCAGCTCCAGCTCGTCCTCGACGCGCTGCTCGGCCTGCGTCGCCGGCCAGCGCCCCCGCCGCCGCGCGCGGCCTCGAGCAGCCCCTTCCACGGCGCGCCCGCGGTCTCATCCGCGAGCGAGGCGCGCACGAACGTCTCGGCGGCCGCCCGCAAGGCGGTGCCGCCCTCTCCCGGCGAGCGGCGCGCGAGCGCCGCGTCGCCGAGCGCCAGGCGCGCGCAGGCGCGGGCGCGCTCGGGGTCCACTCCCTGACCCTCCAGAAGGCCCGCCTCGATCGCGGCGGGCGGCGGCGGGTCGAAACGCACGCGCTGGCAGCGCGAGGCGATCGTCGGCAGCACGTCCTGCAGGCGGTCGGTGATCAGCACCAGATGGGCGAACGGCGGCGGCTCCTCGAGCGTCTTCAGCAGCCGGTTGGCCGCCTGGTCGTTCATGCGCTCGGCGCCCTCGATCACGAACACGCGCCGGGCGGACTCGAACGGGGTCATGCTGGCGGCCGCCACGACCGGCTCGTCGATGTCGCCGACGAGCATCTCGGCGGCGCCCGAGGCGCGCACCCAGGTCGAGGTCGGGATGGGTCTCGCGGCGCACGCGCTCGGCGACGGTGGCGGAGTTGGTGGCCCCGTCGGCGAGGAGGGCTGCCGCGAACTCCCGCGCGAGCGCACGCTTGCCTGCGCCGGCCGGCCCATGGAAGAGATAGGAATGGGAGGGGGGGCTTGCGTTCCTCGCAGCTGCGCCGAGGACAGCAGCGGCGTGGGCGTGCCCCTCGGCGGGGGGCCAGGTCTCCCGATCCATGGCCCGCATGCTAGATGCCTCACCCGCGTGCGTTTCAACTACCTTGCCCCGGTGGCCGAAGGCCTGCTGATCACGATCGAGGGCATCGACGGCGCCGGCAAGACGACGCTCGCCGCCGCGCTGCGCGAGGCGCTCGGCGCCCGCGGCCTCGAGGTGCAGCTCGTGCGCGAGCCGGGCGGCGTCGCGCTCGCCGAGCGCCTGCGCACGCTGCTCGCGGACCCGGAGCTCCGCATCGCCTCGCAGACGGAGGCGCTCCTCTACGCCGCCGCGCGCGCCCAGCTGGTGCAGGAGCTGCTGGTGCCGCTGCTCGGCGAAGGGAGCATCGTGCTGATGGACCGCTTCGCCGACTCCTCGCTGGCCTACCAGGGAGCGGGACGCGGGCTGGGGATCGAGCAGGTGCGGGCGCTCAACGAGTTCGCGACCGCCGGCGTGCGCCCCCGGCGCACGCTGCTGCTGGCGCTCGATCCGGAGCTGGCGCGCGCCCGCCTGGACGCCGGGGGGCATCTGCCCGATCGCCTGGAGCGCGAGCCCGACGCCTTCTTCGTGGAGATCGCCTCCGCCTACGAGCAGCTGGCCGAGGCCGAGCCCGGCCGCTTCGTGGTGCTCGACGCGAGCGCCCCCCAGGACGCCGTGCTGGCGGCGGCGCTCGAGGCCATCGGCGATCTGCTCTGAGCGCGTTACTACCATGCGGAGCGTGACGGCTCTGCGCTCCCTCGCCGCGGCGCTCGCCGCCGGCGCCGTTGCGATCTCGCCGGCCGGCGCCCTCGCAGCGGGCGGGACGACGGCGAGCACACCCACCATCCCGACGACGCCCCCGGCCACCGCCACGGGCGCGCCCGTCGGGGGCACCGCGGCTCCGTCCACCGGAGCTCCGCCGGCCACGACCACGACGAGCACGGGCGCGGCCACGACGACGCCCGGCACGGCCACCACCGCCCCCGTGTCACCGGGAACGACCACGCTTACCCCGGCGGCCGCCGGCACGCCGCAGCCGACGGCGACGTCCCCCGCGACGGCCGCGACCGCGAAGGCCCCGTCGAAGGGCGGCGGCGTCTCCGGATGGGCGATCCTCGCCGCCGCGCTCGGCGCGCTGATCGTGCTCGCCTGCATCGCCTGGGCCGTCTTCCGCATCGGCGCCTACGAACCGCACTGGCTCGCCTCCTGGCGCCACGCGGCCGCCGAGGCCGGCTACCGCGCTTCGGCCACCTGGGCCGAATTCACCGACTGGGCCCGGCTCGGGCACTAGATGACCGACGCGACGGCGCCGCGCCGCCGCTGGCGCGCCTGACCTTCGCCTGCCTTGTCCTCGGCCTTGGCCTTGCCTCCAGCAAGGCCTGCGGCTTGCGTCCGCGGCAGTCTCGGCCATCCGCACCACCGGAGAACCGGCGCGCCGCCGTCGCGTCGATCATCTGGCAAAAACCCCGCTGTGAGCGGGTTCGCCGATCCGGCTCCCGAGCCTCCCGCGGATACAATGGTAGTTGACCTTTTTCCCTGCATTCGGCCCGGAAAACCGGTCCGTCCGGGCCGAGACGGATGATCCGGTGTTACCCCCTCAGGACCCTGTTTTTGCCGCATGTTTGGGGGATTCGCGGCCGGATAAGAGGAGAGAAGAGATGGCAGGCACCCCGCAGACAGCCCACGACGTAGCGGCCGGCCGAGCGCTGTCGATCAGACGCAGGTTCACGAGCGCGGGGACCCATCCGTTCGATTCCGTGTCGTGGGAGCTGCGCGACGCCCACATCGGCCACGGCGACCACGTCGCCTTCGAGCAGGCCGGCGTCGAGTTCCCGATGAGCTGGTCCCAGAACGCGACCAACATCGTCGCCCAGAAGTACTTCCGCGGCCAGCTCGGCTCGCCCGAGCGCGAGAGCTCGGTCAAGCAGATGATCAGCCGCGTCGCCGGGACCATCACCGGCTGGGGCCGCGCCGGCGGCTACTTCGCGAGCGAGGACGACGCGAACGCCTTCAACCACGAGCTGACCCACATCCTGCTCCACCAGATGGCGGCGTTCAACTCGCCCGTCTGGTTCAACGTCGGCTTCGAGGAGAGCCCGCAGTGCAGCGCGTGCTTCATCCTCTCGGTCAAGGACACGATGGAGTCGATCCTCGAGTGGAACACGCACGAGGGCATGATCTTCCGCGGCGGCTCCGGCTCGGGCATCAACCTCTCGAACATCCGCGGCTCGATGGAGCCGCTGGCCAAGGGCGGCACCGCCTCGGGCCCCGTCTCCTTCATGCGCGGCGCCGACTCCTGGGCCGGGACGATCAAGTCCGGCGGCAAGACCAGGCGCGCGGCGAAGATGGTCGTGCTCAACATCGACCACCCCGACATCCGCGAGTTCATCTGGTGCAAGGCCAAGGAGGAGGACAAGGCCGCGGCCCTGCGAGACGCCGGCTTCGACATGTCGATCGACGGCGACGGCTTCTACTCGATCCAGTACCAGAACGCCAACAACTCGGTGCGGATCACCGACGACTTCATGAAGGCCGTCGAGGAGGACGGCGACTGGCACCTGCTCTCGCGTACGACCGGGGAGCAGATCGGCGAGGCCGTGTCCGCGCGCCAGCTGATGCAGGAGATCGCCGAGGCCGCCTGGCGCTGCGCCGACCCGGGCGTGCAGTTCGACACCACCATCAACAACTGGCACACCTGCCCGGCGAGCGGCCGCATCAACGCCTCGAACCCGTGCAGCGAGTACATGCACGTCGATGATTCGGCTTGCAATCTGGCGTCACTGAACCTGATGAAGTTCCGCCGCGCCGACGGCACGCTCGACGTCGAGGACTTCGAGCACACCGTCGACATCGTGCTGCTGGCGCAGGAGATCATCGTCGGCCCCTCCAGCTACCCGACGCCCGAGATCGGCGAGAACGCGCGCGCGTTCCGTCAGCTCGGCCTCGGCTACGCCAACCTCGGCGCGTACCTGATGAGCAACGGCATGCCTTACGACTCCGACGAGGGCCGTACGACTGCCGCCGCGATCACCGCGCTGATGACCGGCCGCGCCTACCGCCGCTCGGCCGAGGCCGCCGGCGCCCTCGGCCCCTACGACCGTTACGAGGAGAACCGCGAGCCGCACAACGCGGTCATGCGGATGCACCGGGACGCCGCCTACGCGATCGGCGGGGAGTCATGCGCCGACGGCGAGCTGCTCGCGGCCGCGCGCCGCTCGTGGGACGAGGCGGTCGAGCTGGGCGAGCAGCTCGGCTACCGCAACGCGCAGGCAACCGTGCTCGCGCCGACCGGGACGATCTCGTTCCTGATGGACTGCGACACGACGGGCGTCGAGCCCGACTTCTCGCTGGTCAAGTTCAAGGAGCTGGTCGGCGGCGGTCAGATGACGATCGTCAACCGCACCGTCCCGCTCGCGCTGCAGACGCTCGGCTACTCCGAGCCGCAGATCGAGCAGATCGAGGCGCACCTGGCCGAGCACGGCACGATCGTCGGCGCGCCGGGGCTCGACGAGGCGCACCTGCCCGTGTTCGACGTCGCCGTCGGCGAGCGCGCGATCTCGCACATGGGCCACATCAAGATGATGGGCGCCGTCCAGCCGTTCATCTCGGGCGCGATCTCAAAGACCGTGAACCTGCCGCAGGAGTCCACCGTCGAGGACATCGCGGACGCCTACATCCAGGCCTGGCGCCAGGGCATCAAGGCGCTCGCGATCTACCGCGACGGCTCGAAGACCGCGCAGGCGCTGCGCACGGACGCTCAGGACGGAGGCACCTGCCGCGCAGGACGTCGAGGCGATCGTCGAGCAGGCCGTCGCCAAGGCGCTCGCCGAGGCGGGCCCGCGGCGCAAGCGCATGCCACGCGAGCGCCAGTCGATCACGCACAAGTTCTCGATCGGCGGCCACGAGGGCTACATCACCGCAGGCATGTACGAGGACGGCACGGTCGGCGAGATCTTCCTCACCGACATCGGCAAGGAGGGCTCGACGCTGCGCGGGATGATGAACTCCTTCGCGACCGCGATCTCGATCTCCCTGCAGTACGGCGTCCCGCTCGAAACACTCGTGCAGAAGTTCAGCTACATGCGCTTCGAGCCCGAGGGGATCACCGGCAACCCGGAGATCCCGTTCGCCAAGTCGATGCCCGACTACATCATGCGCTGGCTGGCCTCGCGCTTCCTCGACACCGACGCGCAGGAGGAGCTCGGCATCCTCACGCCGGCGGTCCGAGCGCGCAAAGCGGCCCAGGACGCGCTCACCTATGGCGGCGACACGGCCGGCCCCGCCGACGAGATCGAGAGCGGCCCGGTCGCGACACCGCAGCGCGCGGCAGGCGGCGGCGAGGCATCCGCCCCGACGAACGCTCTGACCGACACGCCGCCGGTCGTCCCGGCGGCGATGCAGGGACTCGACCTCGGCCCGGCGTGCAGCCAGTGCGGCGGGATGATGCAGAGGACGGGCAGCTGCTACACGTGCAGCTCGTGCGGCAACAACACGGGCTGCGGCTGAGGCGCCAGGCACCATGACGTGATCGAGAGGGCCGGCGATCGCCGGCCCTCCGTCGTTGGCGGGAGGCGCAGCGCCGGCTCCCGGGATACGGGCCCCGGGAGCCGTTGCGACGCACAGCTCTCTCGCCGTCGCGCTCCGCAGAACTCGGGAAGCGCTAGGTGCCTTCGCCCCCGAAGCCCGGAAGAGTCGGAGCGGCCGGCGCGGTCGATTCGGCGGTCTGTTCGCTGCGCGTGACGGCGAACGCGCCGGTCGGTGCCGCGACCGCTGAGGGCACGGCGCTGACCACGGAGCGCGTGGGCGCCCGCCCGGCGCCACGGCCGACCGCCGCGAACGCTACGCCTTCCTGTACCAGTTCGACGGCTGTGAGCCTCCAGCCCGGATCGCCTGCGCCAGCCGTCACACCCGCGGCCGTCGCGGTCGCGCTCCCGAACGCGGCGGTGCCGAAGTCGGCGAGCGCGAGCGTCGTACACGACCCGCTGCTCCGACAGACCGACGGCGCCTCGACGATCCACTCCGCCGTCGAGGCATCGGTCGCGGACACGCGGCGGGTGAGCGAGAAGCGCTTCCCGCTCGTCAGGTCCCTGAGCCGCAGCGTCACGGAGCGCCCCGCGACCGTCGCGGAGGCGCTCACCGTGTCGCCGGGATGGACGGTGAGGTGGATGCCGACCGGCGCCGCCGGCACGATCTCCCACCACGCGGCGTAGACGGCGTGGCCTTTGATGTCGCAGTCGGACTCGGTGTTCGACACCAAAGGGATCGACACCTCGAGCACGGCGTTCAAGAACGCCCAGAGCAAGTGCCGCGGCGTGCTGAAAGGCTCGTTCGGCGGCGGGGGCGCTCCCCCGTCCGGCCAGCAGGGCCCGGCCCCGGGAGCTTCCGGGGAAGAAGCCGGCGGCACCTGAATGGCACAGTCACACAACGAGAGGACCGGCAGCCGCCGGTCCTCTCTGCGCGGGCTGCCTGCCGCGAGCGGGGCGATGCCCGGCCCGCAAGTGATCGGACGCTAGTTGTCTTTGCCCGAGGGCCGTTCCCGTTCGGTCGGGGACGGCGTTTCGCCTGGAGTCTCTTTCTCTTCCTCTTGTCCCGGGGGCTCTTCCTCTTTCTCGGGCGCTTCGCGCGTGCGCGGGGCTTCGGGTTCGACGGTGACCGGCGGCGGTTCGGGCGCCGGCGAGGATGTGACCGGCGCTTCGGCGGCCGGTTCGCCGGTTGGCGGGGTGGCCGCTGCGACAGCTTGGGACGGCGAGGTCGATACCGGTTCTTCGGCGTTCGTCCCGCCACCGCCGGCATGTCGTGGCGTGCTGCGGGGCGTCTGGTGGACGGGGGCGCCGGCGCGCGGCGCCGGCCGAGCGCCTGCGCCGCCGGCGGCGAGGTGCGTGGCGGCGAGGTGCGAGTGGGCGGCGACGGGGCGACGCGGCGACGCCGAGGAGTGCGAGCGTGCGCCCGACTGGACGGCCGCCACGGGGCCGCTGCTCGCGGCGGCGGTGTCCGGCCTCCCGGGCCGGCCGTGGTGCCCTGAGATCAGCCCGGGCCCGACGGCCACCCCGGCGGCCAGCACGGCCGTCGCCACGGCGGCCGCGGCGGCTCGTAGTCCGGCGAGCGACGTGGCGCCGGTGGATCCCGGCGCGGCGGCTTCGGCCAGACGCCCGGCGCCGGGGCGGCGGAGCGCATCGCCGAGAGCGCGGGCGAGGGGCAGCGGCGCGAGCGCAGCGCTCGCCGCCCGCAGATTCTCGCGAGCCCGGTGCAGCAGGCCCCGGACCGCTCCAGGGCTGACACCCAGCGCGCTTGCGACCTCCTCGTAGGAGCGGCCCTCGACCGCGCTCAGCACCAGCGCGTCGCGCTGACGAGGCGGGAGCGCCGCGACTGCGTCGAGCGTCTGGCGCAGCGCGAGACCATCCTCCAGGGCGAACGGCGCGCTGACGGCGCGCTCGATGTCCGGGGGCAGGGGCTGAGCGCGAGCACCGGAGCGCAGCAAGTTCACGGACCTGTTGTGAGTGATGCGCCCGAGCCATGGGCCGACGTCGCGGACGTCGTCGCCGCGGCACAGCGCCAGCCACGCGCTCAGCACGGCCTGCTGCACCGCGTCCTCGGCGCGCGCGTCGCCAAGGCCAAGCCGCCGGGCGTAGGCGACAAGCGACGGACGGTGGCGCCGGACGATCAGCTCGAAGGCGCGCTCGTCGCCCCGGCGGGCGAGTTCGACCAGTCGCGCGTCGGAGTGGGCGACCGCACCGGGAAAGCGCGGCCTCGGGATCATCGCCCGGCTCCGCGCAGGCGCCGACCAACGCGCGGGGCAGAGCGAACCCCCCGCCGCTTGCGACACCCCGACGTGACGCAGCCCCTGGACATTGCCACGGCAACCCTAGCGGCTGCGCCCAACGCCTACCATCGGGGCGCGTGGACCCGCTCGCAGACCCACCTTCGCCCGAGCGCCCGCTGCAGGGCGGCTGCCTCTGCGGCGCGGTCCGCTACGAGATCACCGCGCCGTTCCTGTCCGCGGGCTACTGCCACTGCACGCGCTGCCAGCGGCGCACGGGCACCGGGTCCTCGGTCAACGGCCGCGTGCCCCAGAGCGGCTTCCGGCTGCTCGCAGGCGAGCAGCAGCTGAAGGGCTACAGCCCGCCCGCAGGAGGGGCGCGAAAGCTGTTCTGCAGCGAGTGCGGCTCGGCGGTCTTCAGCGGCGACCCACTCGCGGACGAGGAGGTCGCCGTACGGCTGGGCACGCTCGACGGCGATCCCGGCATCCGCCCGGAGTACCGCATGTTCGTGGACTTCGCAGCACGCTGGGATCGGCTGCCCGAGGACGGGCTGACGCGCTACCCGGGCCCGCGCTCGGCCTAGGAAAACGAAGGGCGGCGGGTGCGCGTCCGCCGCCCTCACCGACGAGAAACCCCGCTCACGGCAGATCGTTGCAGGCTCTAGACGGATCTCCGAGCAGCGGAGGGGCCCGGCGCCACGGCTCCGAGCCCCTCCTGTCTGTCCTGCTCGGAGTGCTGCCTAGGACTTCGGGAGCAGCTCGACCTTCTCCCAGACGGCGCCCGCGCCGCTGACGCTCAGCTCCGCGTCCTTGATCTTGGCGCCGGGGACGAGCGCGGAGACGCCGCAGGATTCGCTGTCGGGCATCTGCGCGTCGTCGTGGTGCTGGAAGCCGGGGCCGCCGTTGCTCTCGTCTCCCTGGTCTCCCTGCCAGCCTTCGTGCTGGAAGCTGTGGTCACAGCCACAGCTGATCCACGTTTCTTCGGTCACCTTGCCGGAGGCGGTCGAGCCGTCGGGAAGGGTGATCTTCAGCACGCCGCCTTCGAAGGAGGCGACCGTCGCAACCGGTTCTTCGCTCGCCGGCGCGGGTGGCGTGCCGGGCGTGTCCGACGGCTTCGCCGCCGGCGCGAACACGACCGTCCGGTGGTGGTGTCGGCGATGGTGGGCCCGCGCGCCGCGCGCGTCGTGGCGGCCCCGATGGTGGGCCGACGCCGCCGCGGGGACGGCGAGCACCAGGAACGCGGATGCGAGCGCTGCGGTCAGGGTCCGTCTCATCTGGCAATCCTCCTTGCCACCGGATGCAGCCGGCGGCCGTGGTTGTCAGGACCCCCTTGAGACACCCATTCGAGGCCTGTCTCACGCCCGGGTGGACGTCTATACGAGCAGCCTTGTGGCGCCGCCGAGCGCGAGCCGCGGCTTCTTGGGCGGCCCGAGCCGCCCGAGCCGCGCCGCACGCACGCGCAGCCACTCCAGCGAGCCGGGCATCCCGCAGCGCTCGCGCCAGCCACGCAGCGCGCGCTCGAGCGCGTCCGCGTCGGAGACGCGCGCGATCACCTCGACGCCACCGCCGCCCTCGGCGGCGGGGCCCAGCCTGACCAGGTACAGCTCGCCCGTGTCGTGCACCCAGGCGGCGCGGTGCATCGGGCCCTCCTCGTCGCTGCGCCACCAGAGACCGACGTCGCGCTCGCGCGAGGTCAGCCGCGCGGCGTCGGCGCTGTAGAACGCGACCAGCGAGGGATAGCGCTGCCCCGCCGGCCGGTCGTCGTCGAAATCCATCGATACCACCCATCGTCGAGGAGGAAGGTTCGTGACAAGCACCTTCCCGCTCCCGGCTAAACGAGCGGTTACCGAGTCGTAAGGATTCGTCGAGAACGGCGCGTTCTGCGCCGTTCGGGAGAGGAAACGTGTGTCACCGGTTCTGCCGAACCGGTGACACTCGAGTGCGTCCGAGGGGCCGGCTTGGAGCGCCGGCCGGCTCGTCTATCAGGGGTTCAGGCGCTTCTTCAGCGCGCTGGCAGCGGAGAATTTGGCCGCTTTGGAGGCCGCGATCTGGATCGTCGCACCGGTCGAGGGGTTGCGCCCAGTGCGCGCGGCCCGCTGGCTGACGCTGAACTTGCCGAAGCCTGCAAGCGCGACCTCGCCGCCGGAGGCCAGCTCGTCGGAGATCGTTTCGATCGCCGCCTCGACCGCGCCTCGTGCCTGGCTGGCGCTCATGCCGGTTTTCGAAGCGACCCTCTCAGCTAGGTCGTTCTTGGTCATGCCACTCCCTTCTCGAGTGTCTTTGCTGCGCGCAGGCTAACCCTTCCCGCGGACGACAGGCCCGAAAACACGGGACTTACGCCCCGCGAAGCCCCTAATTTCCGGGGAACTCGAGTGGCGCGAGGTCCCGCACGGGCGCCTTCGGGGAGCCACTGCGGGCGCGCGCCCAGAGCCTGCCGTCGGCCGCGCCAGCGGCGCAGGCGGCCCACAGCGTCGCGATCCAGGAGAGGCTGGCCAGGGCGACGTGGACCCAGACCAGGCCCGCCGGGAGGTGCGTCTCGTACTGGTCGAGCCCCACGGCCCCCTGCAGCAGGAGCAGCCAGCAGAGCACGGTGAGCGGGCGCTGCACCTCCTCTTCGGCCCCCCTGCGGCGTGCGAAGAACCAGGCCGCGACGGCCGCGAGGCCGAAGGCGAGCGCGATCTCGCCGTGGCGGTGGATCACGAAGTCCATCGTGCCGGTGCCGTCGAAGGACAGCCGGTTGATCTTCTGCCCCGGCGAGCCTCCGGCATGCGGGCCGGCCGCCGTCGCGGCGGTGCCCGCGAAGATCGTCAGCGCGCCGAGCGCGGCCAGGCCGACGAGCGCCCGCAACAGGCCGCGGTCGAGCGCCAGCGCGCGAAGGCCGCCCCAGGCGCGTCGCTCCGCGACGCCGCCCTCCCCCTCCCCATCCCCCTCCCCGGGGGACTCGATGCCGCTGCGCCACACCAGCACGACGCCGGCCAGCAGGATCAGCATCGAAAGCGCGAAGTGCGCCATCACCCAGCCGTAGTCGAGCTGGCCCTTGACCGTCAGGCCGCCCAGGATCGCCTGGCCGATCACGCCCAGCGGCAGCAGCGCCGCGTTCCAGACCAGGTCGCGGCGGTATGGGCGCCGGCGCAGCGCTCCCACCCACGCGAGACCCGCCGCGATCACCACGGGCACGCTCACCGCCCGGTTGGAGAACTCGATCACCGAGTGCGTGTTCAGCGGCGGGTAGTAGTTGCCGTAGCACTTCGGCCACGTCGGGCAACCCAGGCCCGAGCCCGTCAGCCGCACGGCCGCGCCCGGTCAGCACGATCAGCGTCAGCGCGCCCAGCGCGACGCGCGCCAGCACCAGGTACTGGCCCGCCGTGACCGTGTAGCCGTTGGTCCGTTCGCGGAGCGTTGCCGCCATCCGACTTAAGGATGCCACCGGAACGGCAGTTCGTCGGCGATCGCCGACAGGCGCGGCGCTTCGGCGTCCCGCGCCGAGACGATCAGCTCCTCGACGGGCAGCGGCCATTCGATGCCGACGTCCGGGTCATCCCAGGCGATGCCCCGTTCGACCGCCTGGTCGTAGTAGGCGGTCTGCTTGTAGAGCACGTCTGCGGTCTCGCTGAGCACGCAGAAGCCGTGGGCGAAGCCGACGGGGACGAACAGCTCGCGCATGCTCTCGTCGTCGAGCTCCACCCCCTCCCACTGTCCGTAGGTGGGTGAGCCCGCGCGCAGGTCGATCGCAACATCGACGATCACCCCGCGCGCGCAGCGGACGAGCTTGGCGACCCCGTCGCCGATCTGGAAGTGCATGCCCCGCACGACCCCGCGCGAGGAGCGCGAGTGGTTGTCCTGCACGAAGCGCTCACGATCGGGGATGCCGAGCGCCTCGTGCCACTCCTGGCGGTAGGTCTCGGCGAAGAAGCCGCGCTCGTCGCCGTGAACCGCGGGCTCGAGCGCGACGAGGCCTTCCAGACGCGTGGGCCGTACCTGCACGAGCGCGCAGGTTAGCGCGGAGCTAGTGGTGCTTGTGCCCCCGCCGGCGCTTCGGCTTGGGCCTCAGGTGGATGATCGTGATCGAGCGCCGCGTGACGTTGCGCAGCCGGTCGTAGGCCAGGAACGTCAGCGTGTGGCGGCCGAAAGAGATGTGCTTGGCGTGCTGCCAGTCCAGGCGCCCCGACAGCAGGTGCGGGTAGTTGCCGCCGTCGTAGTTGCGGATCAGCTTGCCGTCGATCTCCAGGCGGATGCGGAACACGCCGACCTTGCTGCTCGCCGAGACCACGATCGGCAGCGGGCCGCTGTAGGCAAAGTGGTTGGAGGGAGATCTGACGTCGATCGACGGGCCTGTGAAGGTGCCGCACGGTTCGCTCAGGCTGTCGCCTTTGTGGGCGTATTCGCGCATCGCCTCGAACGAGGGCTTGTGCGAGCCGTTGGCGCGGATCAGCCCGGCGGTGGAGCGCGTTCGTCCACGAGCGGGAACCACAGCGCAACCTGCACGTAGGGGTCCTGTGCGAGGCAGTGGTAGGCCTGGCGCAGGAACGTCGCCTGCGTTTCTTCGCTCACGCCTTCGGGCTTCTGCCCGGCCCACATGCCCTCCGAGCAGACCGCGCTCGTCGTGCGCCAGCTCAGCTCGGTCATCCAGATCGGCTTGTCGTCGCCGTTGGCCACCATCACCGCGTGCACTTCGCGGTAGGCCAGGAACGAGTCGGGGATCATGCGGTTGTCGCTGCCGCGCAGGTATTCGTAGGGCGAGAGGATGTCGCAGGAGGTGTCGAGTGTGGACGCCGACGGCGTCGAAGTAGCCCTTGCCGCCCGCGGCGTAGACGCGTTCCAGGAACGGGTAGTCGTTGCCGGTCAGCCCGCCGAGCACGACCGTCGCTTTCGGTTCGGCGCCCTTGACCGCCGGATACGCCGCCTTCAGCAGCTTCACGTAGCCCGCCGGGTCGGGCGCGCCGGTCCACCAGCGCGGTTCGTCCTCCTCGTTCCAGATTTCGTACGCCGCCACGCGGCTGCCGAAGCGCTGCGCGATCGTCGCGAGCATCGAGGCGTAGTCCTGGCGGGTTCGCCGGCGGCACGTGTTCGTCGGGGGAGCCCGTCTCCCACTGCGGGCTGCCGACGACGTCGAGCAGGAATTTCGTGCCGGCGGGATATGCGTGGAAGGCCTGTTCGTAGGCGGCGAGCCAGTTCGGGGCGTACGATGCTGCGGGCGGGCTCGATCACGTTCCAGGGCAGGAACATGCGCACCCAGTGGGTGCCGAGCTGCTGCGCCTGGAGGGCGTGGCCGGCTTCGGGGCCGGGGATGTTGAAGCCTGGGTTCAGCGGCTTGGGCGGTCGGGGCGCTCAGGAGGCGCGGCGGCGAGGAGGGCAGAGGGCGAGACAGTGCGCGACGCCTGGACGGCGGCGGAGGCTGCGGCCCGGGCTCCTGCGGTCGGAACATCTTCGGCACATCGGCGGTGCTACCCACGGGGGTGGGAACACAGGCTTAGGTTCGACGGATCGACGAGTGGGTGGGCTTCGCGACGGTGACGGCGTCGCGGGCAGCGGAGAGCGGTGGACTCAGGTAGCCGCGGGTTCGGCGGCGGGATACCGGCGGCGAGCGATCCGGACGCGGAAGACGGCGAAGTCGTTTCCGCCCTCCCGTCGAAGCGAACCCACGGCAATCCTGGATCTGGAAGACCAGCTCGTGGTGGCGACGCAGGAACTCGTAAACGGGCTTCACCGAGTCCCATCCCGCATCGTCGAGCACGACATAGCCGCCGGGCCGCACCAGCGGGACGTAGTCGCGCAGGTCGGCGGCGACGTCCGCCGCGTCGTGGTTGCCGTCGAGTGGAGCAGGTCGAGGGTCGTTCCGCGCAGGTGACGATCGCCTCGTCCGAGCGGGTCGCAGGAGATGGCACGTATCGGCGAGGGCGAGCGCCTCGATGCGCTCCAGCACCTCCTCATGGAGACGATCCCAGTCGACGGAGCGCGGCCAGCGCGCAGATCGAACCCGACCCATGCTCATCGAGCTGGACCGCAGCCACGGCCGAGTACGGGTCCACGCCGTAGATCTGTCCGCCACGCTCGACGAGGGCGATCGCCAGCGGCAGGAGCAGCCGGCCTCGGTAGACCCCGATCTCGACTGCGACGTCACGGGTAGCGCCATCACCAGATCGCCGAGCATCAGCGCCTTCGCCAGGGACGCCCCGCCCCCGTGTCAACCTCGATCGCCTCGACGTCGCCCGATCCTCGCACGAACGTGCTCGGGCAGCAACGCGCCGGACCCGATCGGTCCCGAGACCGGTCCGGGACGGGGGTTCGCTCGTGGGGCCCTGTGCAGACGGTCGAGGACTGATCGCATGACGGTGTTCCTCGGCGTCCCGGGCGCGGCTTGGGCCACCCTATACCCGCGGTACGCGGCGCGGGCCGCTCAGTCAATCCAAGCGTGGAGCGAAGCCCATCGGGCGGAGCTTCTCCGCGATCCCGCGCCTGACGTCCATCCGCTCGCGCACCCGGGCGGACCCGGCATCGGCGATCGGGCGCAGCCGTGCGGGCTCGCCGGCGAGCTGCGCATACGAGCTGCCGCAGGCGGTCCGGGTCCGGGTCGCACTCCAGATAGTGGACCCCGGGGAGCAGGACGCGCCGGTCACCGGCCGGGTTGGCTGATACCAGCAGGCACCCGCTGCTGATGGCGTCGGCTGCGGCCTGGGTGGGGAAGCCGTCGGTGATTCTGTCGCTGTTCGGCCCCGCAGGTTCGGCCGACACCGGCGAGAGGAACACGTGAACCTCACGATGCAGATCGCGCAACCGCTCGGGGGACAGCCATCCGTGGAACGTCGCGAGGTCCTCCGGCAGCTCGCCGCGGCGGTGCAGATGTGGACCCACGACGTGCAGGTGGAACCGCTCCGCGGGAAGGGCGCGGAACGCGTCGAGGACCACGTCCGCGCCCTTCCTCGGCGGCGCATCGGCAGCGAACAGACACACGAGCTTCTCGCGCGAGTCCCAGCGGCACGCGTCGTAGGCGTAGAACCGCGTCTCCGTGAAGGCCGGGGAGACCTCGACGACCTGCGGCACGGCCGCGAGGACCTCGGGCACATAGCTGAAGGCCGTCGCCAGGCGACCCGTCAGCTGCCGCACGCGATCCAGCCCCTCGGGCGTGACTTTCAGGCCGCCGCCCGGGTAGATGCTCCCGTGCAGACGGATTCCCGAGCGGCGCAGGAACGCGCCCATGTCCGGGCCCTCCATGAAGTGGGGGTCGCGCTGATCGGTCGGGTGCATTCCGACGAGGCCCTCGAGGAAGTACTCGAACACCCCGTACGCATCGGTGACCCCCTCCCGGAGCGCATGTTTCGGGAACTCGGACAACGGGTGCACCGGCGCCGGGAACGCGTCGGTCATCTCGAACGTGGAGAAGAAGAGGGAGGTGGGCGCCTCCTCGAGAATCGCCTCGGCCTCGTGGTAGCGAAAGCCGCTGCGCATCCGGGGAACGTGCTGTCGAGATAGGCCAGTCGTCTGGGGCGGCGTCCCATCCGGTATCGGAACGCCGGCAGCAGGGATCCGCCAACGACCCCCGGGTGCTCCTGTGCCCTGTCACGGGCCGGCAGGTCAAAGAGGTCGACCATCTCCACGAACGGCATCTGCCTGGTACTACCGGATCGGTCGGCGCCAGGCGTCCGAAAGGGCGAACGGACAACTAGGGTTGCTCCCTTGACGAGCGAGCAGCCCCTACTGCGCTTTCAGCGGCCGGCGCTGCCGAGTTCCGCCGAGGTCGAGCGCTACTTCGAGCTCGCACGCTCGGAGCGCTGGTACAGCAACGGCGGCCCGTGCTGGCGGCTGTTGAGGAGCCGGCTCGAAGACCGCGTCGGCGCCTACTGCCTGCCGGTCGCCAGCGGCACGCTCGGGCTCATCGCCGCGATGTCCGTCGCCGGAGGGAAGCGTGGGGCGCAGGGGCGATGCTGCGATGCCGTCGTTCACCTTCCCGGCGACAGCGCAGGCCGCGATCTGGACGGGATTCGCGCCTCTGATGGTCGACGTCGAGCCTCAGGGATGGCATCTGGACCCAGCGCTTCTCGAGCGCGCCCTCCGCAGCAGAAGCGATATCGGCGTGACCGTCGCGGTGAGCGCCTTCGGCACGCCGCCGGCCGCGGAGACGCGAGAGCGGTGGGAACGCGCATGCGCTCGGGCAGACCTCCCGCTGATCATCGATCCGCCGCCGGGTTCGGTGCCAGCGCCGATGACGGCACGCCGGTCGGAGCAGGAGGCGACATCGAGGTGGTCTCGTTCCACGCGACCAAGCCGTTCGCCATCGGCGAGGGCGGGGCCGTGTTCACGCGCCGAAAGGACATATACGAGCAGTTGCTGGCGGTGAGCAATTTCGGGTTCGCGGCGGATCGCACCCTCGTCGTCGGGACCGCACTCAACGCGAAGATGAGTGAGGTTCACGCCGCTACCGCTCTTGCGGTCCTCGACCGGATCGACGAGATCCTCGCGGCGCGGCGAGGCGCGGCTGAGCAGATCCGTCTCCGAGCGGATCCGGCGATCGCCTGGCAAGAGGGCTGCCCGCGCTCGACCTGGCAGTTCGTCCCGGCTCGCTTCGCCGACAGCGAGCACAGGGATCGCGTGACGCAGAACCTCGCGGGTCGTGTCGAGGTTCGGACTTATTACGAGCCGCTCCACACGATCCCCGCGCTGCGAGACATGTTGACGGTGGAAGGCTCCCTGGAGGAGACCGACCGGCTCGCCGAGAGCTTGCTCTGCCTCCCCATGGCCAACGACCTCTCAGAGCAGGAGATCGCAGCGATCGGAGGGCCGCTGCGTCAGCTCCACACGAGCCCTCGCTAGCCGCGGCGCCCGCCCGCGGCCGAGCCTCCTCGCAGGGTACGCCGGCGACACTCGTGCCGGGGGCCACGGAGTCCGCGACCACGGCACCCGCGCCAACGATCGCGCCCGCGCCGACCTCGACATCCGGCAGCAGCACAGCGCCTGCCCCGATCGCCGCGCCGGCCCGTACGCGCGCGCGCCCCGTGACGACGGCGCCGGGGCCGACCACGGCGCCTTCCTCGAAGACCACATCGTGCTCGACGATCGCGGCGGTGTTCACAAGCACGCCTGTCCGGACCACGGCCGCAGGGCCGACGACGGCGGTGGCGAGCACCTGGGCCCCTGGGAGCACCGTGACGCTCGGGCAAGGCATGCGCGGCCGGATGGACGATCTGCGGCAACTCCATCTCGGCCGCGGTGACCTTCTCCACGGCAGGACGCCTGCCGTGGGCGCTTCCGAAGCCCAGCAGCACCCCTTCGACGCCGTCACCACGAAGACGCGAGAGTCAGCAACGGTCCCGAGCACCTCCAGCGCCCGACACGACGTGACAGCGTTCTCAGGGAAGTCGTCGATCAGGCCGACGATCTCGAACCCGCCGACTTCGCCGCTGTCTCCGCGACGACACGCGCATGCCCGTCGGGACGCGAACCGTAGATCACCACTCGCATTGCCGCGGAGCGTACCGGCGGGTCGAGTTTCTAGGCTACGCGCGAGATGAGTGCTCAAGATTCGAGCCAGATTGCGCGAAGCCGCCTCCCGGCTCGTCGGATCCGGAGACGCCTCTACGGAGATGCGGGCTTCGCTCGACAGGCTCGAGCGTGAGGTCTCGAAACTCTCGGCGACCACCGACGCGCGCTTCGAGCGGCTTGCGCAGATCCTCCAGGTCAGCTATGACCGCGAGCCTGAAATGCGAGAGCGCTTGGCCGGCCTGCGGGCGAGCACAGCCTACGAGGGAGCGTACGAGCAGCGACACGCCCCTCGTCTCCGTCGTGATCCCCACGTACGACCGCGGCGAGCTGCTCGTCAACAGGGCGATCCCGTCCGTCCTTGCTCAGACATACGAGAACGTCGAGATCGTGGTGGTCGGGGATGCCGCGCCGGAGTCGACCGGCGAACGGCTGCGCGATCTCGGCGACCCACGGATCACGTACAGGAACCTCACACTCAGAGGGCCCTACCCCGAGGACGCCCGGGACCGCTGGCATGTTGCCGGAGTGCCGGCGCGCAACGCCGCCGTGGCGCTGGCCCACGGGGAGTGGATCGCGCCCCTCGACGATGACGATGCGTTCCACCGACCACGTCGAGCAGCTACTCGACCTGGCGCGACAGGAGCACTGCGAGGTCGCCTACGGACTGATGCGGTGCGTCATGAACGACGGCACCGAGTTCCCTCTGGGGGGCCTTCCCACCGCGCTATGGCCACTTCGGCTGGCAGTCGGCTGTCTTCCACGCAGGCCTGCGCTTCTTCGAATGGAGCTCGCAGACTCGCTGTTCGGGTCACCAGGAGACTGGTCGCTCTGCCGCCGCATGATGCGCGCTGGGGTTCGCTTCGCCATGGTCGACACGGTTGTCACCGACCACTACGAGTCCCGCTTCAGACCCGGCGCCGCTCCGCCTGAATAGATCCGCGCTCGTGCGGTGCGCCGGCTGCCGTCAAGCGACGCGCCGGAGCCAGAGTGACGCACCGGCGCGGTCGGCGTAACGGTGGAGCTCGGGGAACGTGGCGGACAGAACCTCGGGGTGCAGGTGGGTCATGTACTGCGAGCCCACACAACCTCGAATGAGCTCGTTGTAGCTCAGGAACGAGCGCACGAGGTAGCTCTCGTTCCAGCCCCAGCCCTCCATCACCCACGGCTCGGGGTAATCGCCCGGCAGGAAAACATCGTGAATGTGCACGTAGCACCCCGGGCGCTAGGCGCGGGATGATCTCGTGGAAGATCCACACGACATCGCCGCCGGTCTTGACCGTGTGGGAGGTGTCGATGAACAGGACGTCTCCGGCCGCCAGCTCGTCGAACAACTCGAGCGGCGTGCTCCTGGATCTGCTCTACGCGCAGCTCTGTGATGCCCGGGACGCCGTCGACGAGGAACGGGCGCGGATAGGGCTCGATGCACATGAAGCCGCATCGAGTCGTCCAAGCCGCTCGCGGTTGACGCGCGCGGTCACGAGCGACGAGTAACCGGAGCCGACCTCGATCATCGTCGCGGGACGAAGGTGCTCGAGAAGCCCGCAAGGACCCAGGCGTCGAGCGGCGGATACTGGTCGTTCAGCGCCCGGTACTCGGTCGGATCGTCCCGGCTCGTCCTCGGCGAACTCGAATTGTGCTGGGCAGCGAACACGTCTCGCGCAGAGCTCGAGCTGCTCACTCGTCGCGCCAGTCGATGTCCGGCGTCTTGCGCGGCTGGCGCGGCCAGATCTGCTCACGCTGCGTGCGCCAGCTCACGAGCGTCGTACATCGGCGAGTAGTAGTGGCCCGGGAGCGAAGCGGTCGTCTGCGGGGCCGGTCGCTCCGCCGCTGGGCTCCGCCGCGTGGGAAGCTCGAGCTCGGGCGCGAGCTCCGCCGGCGTCGCGACGGAAGTAGCCGTTCACGTGCGAACTCGCCGCGGGGCCCCTCGCTGAGGATCAGCTCTCGAGCGCTGAAGCCGCAGACGTCGATCATCCAGCGCATCGCAAGACGCCGGGCACGAACCACCACGTCGGGTCGCCGGCGTAGGCGTCGCGTACGAACCGCACATACTCGGAGCTGATCGGCCGACGCATGGAGCATCGAGCCGAAGAGCATCTCGCCGTCGTCGGCGAGCATCAAGCGCAGCCGCTGCAGCATCCCCATCGGGTCGGGCTCGTGGTAGAGGACGCCGTTGCAGTGAACGAAGTCGAATTGCGCCGTGCAGCTCGGGATCGAGCTGCTGCCAGCCGATCTGCTGGAAGTCCACGCCGGCTGCGGTAGATCGACTCGAGGAAGCGAGCCTGATGAATGAACTCGAACGGCTCGCAGGCGAGCACCTCGCTCGCCCCCAGCAGCTTGAACATGAACGGGTCATAGCCCGCGTTGGAGCCGACGTCGAGCACGCGCTTGCCCTCGAGATCGGGGACGTGGTCGCCGAGCGAGGCCCAGCGCTCGTCGTTCCGCCAGAGTCCCGGGATGACGAGGTTCTCCGCCAGCACGAACGGTCCCTGAAGCCACGGCTCGAGGGCGTCGATCTGGCGTTGCAGCTCCGCCACGCGTTCCGCGGGGAGCTCCTCGCGCAGATCACCGGAGAACCGCGGCAGCGCCGAGAGATCGTCCGGCGCGCCCGCCTTGCCGATCTGACCGATCTGGCGCGCCACGTCGCCCCGCATCACCTCCAGCGCCGCCTCGACCTGCGCGCGCTCCTCGGTGCCGGCGCGTCGGGCGGCGTTTCCTCAGACGTCGAATCGTGTCTCACGCTGCTCACCACCGGGTCCTCCGAACGAGTCAGGGCTTCACCGAAGCGCGAGCCCCAGGGGATGCTCACTGCCGGGCGCCCCAGACGTACCTGTCGCCGGCGCCATGGTCAGGGCGTAGCCGAGAACCTGAGCGGGACCATAGCCGAGCTCGCGCGCTTCGCTTGGATCGCGAGTCACGAGCTGATCCGCAGTGACCGGATGAACGGCCGAGTAGATGGCGGCCCGTCCAGCACCGGCTTGCGCGAGCAGCCAGCCGTCCACCATATCGTCATGGGCGGGCGGCGAGGCGATCCCTGGCCTGACGAGAGCGTGACGGAGGCCGTCGACACCCCGACGGAGAACCGCCCGCCCTCGCGCCCGAGGATCGGAAAACCCCTTCCAGCGTGCCGGCGCCCCGACCCAGCGCAGGGTTGACCCAGCATCGAACGGATGGCGAGTCGGCGAGTAGCGCGAGGTGTGCAGGCGTCCGGCGCCGTCGACCCACGCCGGGATACCACCGCCCGGATCGCGATCGAGAAGCGCCCCCAGCTCCCAGCCCTCCGGGCCGTCCGGGTTGGTCAGGGATATGCGATGCCGTCGCGCCGCGCCGTCCTTGATGCGGACCAGCCCGCGCAGCCAAGCGCGAGTCGAGCGGCTCGTCGGGACGTCATGAGGAAGGATCGGAAAGCGGTCGACATACCCCAGGACGTCGAGGTGAGGGAACTCGACTGACCCGCGCAGCGGATCTTCCTCGCCGCAGATCAGCACCGTCTGTCCCGAATCCCGGTGGCGGCAGACGAGAAGCGGCTCGAGCAGCGCAAACGCCACCTGGTCGACGTAGCCGAGGCTGTCGTCCATCTCGTCGGAATCGGGGCTGGATCCCTTGGGAACCAGCGCATAGCCGCTCTGCCACGAGCAACGACTCGGGCCGTGCCCTCGAGCGATCTGAGGTGCACGACGCCGAGGTACCACTCGGGCTGGTAGCCGGAGGGCGCGATGACACTGGTGGTCGTGATTCGAGTGTGCCCACCGAGACTGCGGTGCCGGACGAGCGGGGCAGTGCACGCGGGCAGCCAGCTCGGGAGCGCGTTCCACCGATCGACTGGGCCCCTCGGCGCCGGATAGTTGACGGGAGCCAGCATCCGAAGGCCCCGCTCGGCACGCTGCGGGCGAGGCGGACGAGGGAGCGGGGCAGGCACGTGAAACTCACCGCTCGGCCCCGCGCTACGCGCCCAAGCCGAGCGCAGGTGACGCCACTCGAGCCCGTGCCCGTCGATCAGCAGGGAGCGAGCGAGTCCGCCGATCGGATCGCCGCTGTCGAGCATCTCCGGCAGGGCCAGATCGGCGACGTCGGCGACTGCGACCGTGTTCGGCACCACGCCCGTTGGTCTCCGTTCAGAGATGGCAAACGGGTGGAGTCTGATGCTTGACCGTCCGCCAGGCAGAGAACACCCGCGCTCGATCGCTCGAGAAGCCGCACGACACGTTCGACACTCCCGGATCGGCCAGGAGATCGGGCAGGGCGCCGTAGGTCAGAACGACGTGCCGCCCCCGGGCAAGCTCGAACGCCCGCTCGAGCTGCTCAGCCGGACTGCCATCCAGCCGTCGAGCCAACGGCCTGATCGTGACACCCGCGACTTCATCGAGCTCGGCGTCGAGTGAGACAAGCAGCTCGAAATCCCGGAACCGTTGATGTCCCGTGGCGGCACTGACAAGTCGCCAAGCGGGTTGGTTCACGCTGAAAGGGGAGAGTGCGATGAGCGACACGGCGGGCGCCCAGTGCGCCTTGACGCGCATGCTCTGGGGCGACGGCCGCGCCGTGTCGGAGGGATCTGCGATCAGACTCGGATGGCGCCCGGCCTGCTCGCGGTGGTAGCTCGTGCCGGTCCACTCGACCAAGTCGGACCGTGTGAAGAACTCCTTGCGGTACAGAAGCGTCTTGCCTCTCGCCGGCTCGCCCCGGATACCGGCAGCGGCGAGCTTCAGAAAGAAGTCCCAGTCCTCGTGGCCGAACACGATGTCCTCGGCATAGTCAAGCCCGCGGTCGAATACCTCGCGATCGATCAGCGCACAGGTGTCGATGAAGTTCTGGCGGTCAGTACCCAGGCGTTGTAAACGGGAGGCTCGTAGTAGTCCTCGCGATTACCGAAGTACTGGCAATTCTGGTAGATGAAGCCGATCTGCTCGCCTGCCATCTGGAGTTGGCTCACGGCCTCTCTACCGCATCGGGCAGCAGGATGTTGTCCGCGTCCACGGGCAGCACATAACGTCCGGTGCACTCGGCGATCGCGCGGTTCCGAGCAACGCTTGGACCGCGGTTCTCGGACATCCTGAACACCCGAACGTCGCCCTCCTCCGCGAGCCGATCCAGGTACGCGCGCGTCTGGAGGTCAGGTGATGCGTCGTCGACGACGATCATCTCGATATCGGGATACGTCTGGCGCGGATCGACCCGACACACTCGGCGAGCTCGCGCCCATGGTTGAAGCAGGGCGTCACCACCGAGACACGAGGCGTGTCCGGACGGGACGCGAGGTGAAGCGGCCGCCGGGCGGGAGCCACCCCAGACGCTGCCGGCCGCCTCCGCCGACTCCTGCAGAGAGCCGGTCGTAGAGACGGCCGTGCTGATCGGCCATCTCCTGGACGCTGAACCGCTCCTGTATTCGTGAACGAGCTTCACGGCCGACCTCCGCGCGGCGCCGAGGATCGGAGATCAGCGGCGCAATCGCGTCCGCGTAGTCCGGGCGCGGTCGCGCTGGCCGACCAGGACGCCTCCCCCTTCTCCGAGCAGCTCGCGGATTCCTGGAAGGTCAGGCGCGACGACCGGCACGGCCATCGACATCGCTTCATACACGATCACCGGAACGCCCTCGAAGACACTCGTCATCAGCAGGAGATAGCCGCGCCGTACCAAGGTCGCAGCTCGTGCGTCGGCGCCTCGAAGACGACCTGGTCCGTAGCCCGTACTCCTCGATGCGGTCGCGGACGTCCCCCTCGAGCTCGCCGCCCCCGATCAGGTGAATACAGAACGAAAGCCCCGCCGGCGCGAGCTCGCTCGCAACCTCGACCATCATGAGCGGGTCCTTCTGGGCGGTCAGCCGTGCGACGTACAGGATGTGGACGAGCCCTGGGCGAAGCCCGGCCGAGTCTACTCTTCAGGGCGAACACCGCGGTGTCGATACCGGTCGGGATCGCGGGACGCGCTCAGCCGGGATGCCGTACCGACCACGGCCTCGCCGACCTGCCGCCTCGAGACAGAGAACGCGTCGACAAGGTTGCCGTAGCGTGTCGTGACGTAGCGGACGTAGCCATCGCGCGTGGGCTCCTCGACGTGAAGTTGCACGACGACCTTCGGCCGCCTTGGAAGACCCCGCAGGTCGGGCAGCAGGTCGAAGCCGATGCGCGAGTTCATCACGTGGACGAGCTCGATCTCCCGCGATTCGATGAAGCTCGCGATGAACGGTGGAAACTCCTTCCCCTCCATCAGCTCCGGCAACACCCAGACCTCCTCGGCGTACGGCGCCACCTCGCCGAGGCGTCGATTCGACGAGGCTGGGTCGTGATCAGCGAAGGCGCGAAGCGAGCGCGATCCAGCCATCGGAACCAGTCGATGGTGTCGTGTCCGAGCCGCCGTAGTTGACCAACGGCGCGAGGTACAGCACGCCGGCCCGCCGGGTTTTTCATGGCCTCGACGCCGCCCCGCCGCGCATGCCCGCAGCGCGAATCCGAGAGGCAAGATCATCTACGTCGAGCGCGGCGAAAGAGGCCACCGCACTGCGATTTCCAACAGCGCCTTGCGAGCCTCTCGGCGGAGATCGTCCATCCCGTCCTGTGCACTACCCATGGCCGACGCCGAGTTACTCAGCAATTGCGCCAAGGTGGTGAAGCAGTCCCCGCGGGTGCACCTCTATCTCCGTCAAGCCGGCCGACGACGTCAGCTCGGCGATTCCGTAGCGGTGTACCTAAGAAGTTGTACTCAGCTCGGCTCCTCCCACGCGAACGGAACGGTCGCTATCAGGAACCTCGCGGACACGAGCACCCGATGGAACTCCCGAGCGCGTCGAGCGGAGCCGGCACGCGCTCGAGCACCTGTGTGCACACGAGGGCGTCAACGTATGTGCCGCGGCGGATGGCTTCGGCGTTTCCCACGAGATCGACTTCCCCCGAGTGCGGCGTTTCGGCGCGATCCAGCGTGGTGTAACCTGCTCACGAACAGCTCGCGTAGGGCGCGTCCCCCGCGCCCACGTCGATCACCCGAGCCCCCGAGAGAGCCCGCCGGGCCCGACGGCGACGAAGCTCAGAATGCTCGCGCGCTCCACCGGCTCGGCCTCGACCAACTCGCGCAATCGTGTCGTGCGGCCACGAGACAGTGCCGCGAGGTCCCGCGCGTCATTCATCGAGCGCACCAGTGAGTGGTCCAAATCGGTATATGTCGGGCGACCCCACCCCGCTCTTGACGTCTTCGCTCCAGGCCCGCGGATGCCGATATCCTCCCGGCGGTGCTTCGCGAGCGGACATCCGGGGCCCTCGCGATGAGTGTCGGCTTCCGGTCGCCGGGTGCGCACCGGTGAGCCCGTGCTTGGTCGTGGCGGCGGGTTCCTGGGTTCGGATGCGGCTCGTCGGCTGTCCCAGGAAGGCCATATGGTGCGTGTATACAGCCGCTCGTTCAGCGAGTGGCTCGTCCGCGAGGATCGGTCGGGCGAGGGGGGCATCTCGACGTGGTCGAGGGCACACTTCCGGATGGACGCGGGCTGTCGGAGCTGATCGAGGCCGCGGATGTGCTCTTCTACATGGCGGGTCCCAGCACGCCTCCTACGGCCCAGTCCGACCCCGGATGTCGTTTCGATCACGCGCTCGGTCGTCCCGGCCGCTGCTGTCCTCGATCTGATGCGGCCGACGGCGACCCCCTGTGCCGGATCGCGTCATCCGGCGGCACGGTCTACGGACTGCCACCCAACTGCCCACTGACGAGACCCACCCCGCCGAGCCGATCAGCCTCCACGGAGCACAACTCCTTGACGATCGAGCGCTATGCCGGTTTCTTCGCGGAGCGCTACGGCTTCGAACCGATCGCGCTGCGCGCCCCCAACCCCACGGCCCCGGCGAGCTCCCGCGCCACGGTCAGGGAGCGTCGCAGTCTGGCCGACGGGCTCGCCGGCAATCAGCCGATCACGGTGTTCGGCGGGGCCGGCGTGAAGCGGGACTTCGTGTTCGTCGAGAAGGACGCCATCGCGGCCACCACCCTTGCCGGGCTTCGCGCGGAAGGTCCCGTCGTTGACAAGGACGGCTCCGAGACGTCCTCGGTGTCCCTCGCCGAGATGCTCGAAGCTGATCCAGCGGGTCACCGGACGCGAGACCAAGATCCACGAGCTGCCAGCTCGAGGGCGTCGACGTCCCTGCGACACAACTCGCTCATCTGCACGAGAATACGGTCCGATCTGGGCTGGCAAGCTGTGAAGTCCAGCCCGACGGAAATCCATCGAGTTGGGACTGGGAGTCGCAGCTCCCCTACGAGCGGGCGTCCGACAACTGCGTCGAACGACGCCCACCGCGCTCATCGTCGGCGCCGGCAACGCGGTCGATAGTTTGACGCGCTGTGTCGGAGCGCACCCTCCAGCCAGAAGCTGTGTTTTCGCGCGTTCGGCTGGCCGGGGTGCGGCGGAAGCTCCGAGAGCGCCGCGAGGGGATCGGAGGCGCTGTACGTTCATGGCTGCTCCATCGGACGAGAGCAGCCGTCGACGCTGCTGGGACGCCAGAAAGAGCTGCCTCCCCAGCATCTTGGCACGCGAGGACTCCACCGTCACAAGGCTCCTCTTCTACCGCCTCACCCCAACCCACGTCACAACCGCCGAGCAACTCGTCCGCGACACCCCGGGCGCCTGGGAGCACTACTTCGGCGACGCCGCGCGCCGACAACCACGAGCTGCTGCTCGCGTCGGCATGTGGCTCGGCTCCGAGCTGGTGCTCGAGCGCACCGGCCTCTCCCCGGCGAGCCTCCCGAGGACGTCCATGCGATGGCCCGCGGCCTCACGGCGGCCGGCGGGCTGTACGAGGCGGACATGGTCGCCGACGCGCTGCGCGCGCGTCGGCGTCGAGCATCGCCGCCGTGGACGCCGCGCTGGACTTCGGCTGCTCCTCCGGGCGCGTGGTGCGCGTTCTCGCCGCCGCCTACCCCGAGTCGAGCTGGCACGGCTGCGATCCCAACGGCCGCGCGATCGAGTGGGCCGCCGAGAACCTGCCGGGATCGAGTTCTTCGTCAAGCGGCGACGACCCGCCGCTGCCCCTGGACGACGGCTCGCTCGACCTGGCCTACGCGATCTCGATCTGGTCGCACTTCGCGCCCGAGCTCGGGCTGCAGCTGGTTCGAGGAGATGCGCCGTCTGATCCGCCCGGGGGGCATCTGGTGCTGACGACGCACGGCCTGACCTCGGTCGTCTACTACGCCGAGCTCGGTCTGCGCGCCGCAGAGCAGTCGCACGAGATCCTCGATGCGCTCTACCGCCAGGGCTGGTGGTACGCGCCGAGTTCGGCGAGAGGGCGACTGGGGCGTGGTCAACCCCGACTGGGGCACCGCCTTCCTCTCGCCCGAGTGGGTGCTCACGCAACTCTGCCCGCGCTGGCGTGTCCTTGAGTTTGCCCCCGGCCGCAACCAGGAAAACCAGGACGTCTACGTGCTGCAGCGGGTCTGAGGGTGTCAGACAGCCCGCTACTCCGGGCGCGAGGACCGGCCCGAGCGCCGGTCCGTCCCTCTCCGATTGCTAGCGTTCACTGACCCTTGTCGACCACCATCCACCGACCCGCAGCGAGCCCGCAGGCCACCGAGCCGACCGTCCCCCGGCCGTCTCGGTCGAGGACGTCAGCAAGACCTTCCGGCTGCCCCACCAGCAGTACTCGACGCTGAAGGAGCGGGTGCTGCACCCGTTCCGCAGCACCGACTACGACGAGCTGCACGCCGTCCAGGACATCAGCTCGAGATCGCCGAGGGCGAGTTCTTCGGGATCGTCGGGCGCAACGGCAGCGGCAAGAGCACGCTGCTGAAGTGCATCGCCGGCATCTACGGCGTCGACACGGGCCGGATCTCGATCGCCGGGCGGCTGTCGCCGTTCATCGAGCTCGGCGTCGGCTTCAACATGGACCTGACCGCGCGCGACAACGTGATGATCAACGCGATCATGCTCGGGCTGAGCAGGCGCGAGGCCCGCGCGCGCTTCGACGCACGTGATCGCCTTCGCCGAGCTCGAGGAGTTCATCGACCTGAGGCTCAAGAACTACTCCTCGGGGATGCTCGTGCGGCTCGCGTTCGCGACCGCGATCCAGGTCGACGCCGAGATCCTGCTGATCGACGAGGTGCTGGCGGTCGGCGACGCCGCCTTCCAGCAGAAGTGCTTCGAGGAGTTCTTCCGCCTCAAGCGCGAGGGCCGGACGATCGTGTTCGTCTCCCACGACATGCACTCGGTCGAGCGCTTCTGCGACCGCGCGATGCTGATGGAGCGAGGCGTGATACGGCAGATCGGCGACCCGCGCGACGATCGCCCGCGCCTACCACGAGCTCAACTTCGGCACGCTCCCGCACGAGGCGCCCGGCGACGGGCCGCTGCGAGGGCGGCACCGCGATCGCCGACGCCTGGTTCGAGGACGCCGACGGCGAGCGCGTGACGAGGCCTCGCCAGGAGGACACCGCTGCGGATGTGCTTCGAGGTGCGCTTCGCCGAGGACCTCGACGAGCCGGTCTTCGCCGCGACGCTGCGCACCGAGCTCGGGCCACACGATCATCGTCGCGCGCAGCGACGAGCGCGGCGGCACGAGCGGCTCGTTCAAGGCCGGCGAGAGCGTGGTCGTGCGCTTCGAGCTGCCGAACTGGCTGACGCCGAGCCGCTACACGCTGACGCCCTCGGTCGCGCGCGAGGGCACGGGCGCCGACGCGCTCGCGCTGGTCGAGGACATGGCCTCGATCGTCGTCCACGGCAACTCCAGCGGCGGCATCCTCGAGCTGCCGGTCGAGGTGAAGATCGAGCGCTCGTGAGCACCGCCCGGATCCCGCTCCCCGGCCGCACGCCCGCCGGCCACCGCGTCACGGGCCCTCGGCGCTCGGCGGCGACCTGCGCCGCTTCTGGTCGCTGACGTTCACGCTCGCGCGCACCGAATTCAAGCTGCGCTTCTTCGGCTCGGTGCTCGGCTACGTGTGGACGCTGGTGCGCCCGCTGCTGCTGTTCGGCGTGCTGTGGTCTTCTTCACGAAGATCGGCCACGTCAACGACCAGAGCGCGCCGAGCCCGAATTCTACGGCGTCCAGCTGCTCGGCTCGATCATCCTGTTCACGTTCTTCGCCGAAGCGACCGCGCGGCGCGTGCGGAGCCTGGTCGACCGCGAGAACCTGCTGCGCAAGATCCACTTCCCGCGCCTGGTGATCCCCAGCTCGGTCGTGCTGCTCGCGCTGTTCAACCTGGCCTGAACCTGATCGTCGTGTTCATCTTCGCGCTCGCCACCGGCGTCGAGCCGATGTTGAGCTGGCTCGAGCTGCCGCTGATCGTCGGCGGGCTCGTGCTGCTCTGCCGCCGGCGTCGGCGATGCTGCTTCGGCGCTGTTCGTGCGCTTCCGCGACATCCAGCCGATCTGGGAAGTCATCTCGCAGATCCTGTTCTACGCCTCGCCGATCATCTATCTCGGTCGCAGACCGTGCAAGCAAAGCTCAGCCCGCACGGTGCTGCACGTGCTACATGCTCAACCCGCTCGCCGTGATCCTCCAGCAGTTCCGCCACGCGATGGTCACCCACGCGACGCCGAGCGCCGGCACAGCTGCTGGGGAGCTGGGCGGCGCTGCTCGATCCCGCTCGGCGATCGTCGTCGCATCTTCGCGTCGGCTTCGCGGTCTTCGACCGTCCGCGGCCCGGATCGCGGAGAACCTGTAGCAGATGGAGAACGTCGAGACAACCGAGCGCTCGACGCAGGACCTGCAGGCCGAGAACGAGCGGCTGCGGGCCGCGTGCGCGCGCTCGAGGCCGAGCTCGTCGAGGTCCAGGCGCGCGCCAACGCGGCGGTCGCCGAGTGGCAGGAGCGCGCCTACTGGCTCGACCGCTGGCACCTCGACCTCAACGCGCTGATGCGCAAGCCGGGCGCGGCGGAGTTCCGCGCGGGCCTGCGCGCGGTGCGCTCCGTCGCGCGCTTCTTCAAGCGCCAGCGCCGATCGCTCTCGCGCGCGTGAGCGGCGTCTCGGTCGTGATCCCCGTCAAGGACGGGGAGCGCTACCTGGAGGAGCTGCTCGACGCGCTCGCCCGCGAGGGCGTCGACGAGATCCTCGTGATCGACTCGGGCTCGCAGGACCGCTCGGTCGAGATCGCCGCGCGGCCGGCGGCCGAGCTGCTGCGAGATCGAGCCGGGCGAGTTCGGCCACGGGCGCACCCGCAACCTCGGCGCCGAACGGACGCGCGGCGAGCTGATCTGCTTCCTGACCCAGGACGCGACGCCCTGCCCCGGCTGGCTCGCCGCCTACCGCGAGGCGTTCACGCTCGACGCGCGCGTCGGCGCCGCCTACGGCCCGCACCTGCCGCGCCCCGACACGAGCCCGATGATCGCCCGCGAGCTGACCGAGTTCTTCGCGGGCTTCTCCCCCGACGGCGCGCCCGTCGTGCAGCGCGCCGGCGACCCGACGTTCCTCTCGAACGTCAACGCCTGCTACGCGCGCGCCTGCTGGGAGGAGATCCGCTTCCGCGACGTCGCCTACTCCGAGGACCAGGCCTTCGGCGAGGACATGCTCGCCGCCGGCTGGATCAAGGTCTACCACCCGGGCGCCGCCGTCCTGCACGCCCACGACTACGGCCCGTCGAGTTCATGCGCCGCTACTTCGACGAGTACCGCGGCCTGCGCGAGGCCACCGGCCACGTCGAGCCGTTCGCGCTCGCCCGATCGGCTGGGCACGTGCGGCGCGCGGTCGCGCGCCGACCGGCGCTGGATGGCCGAGCAGGGCATCACGGGCCCGAGGCGGCGCGCTGGACCGCGCGCTCGACCGTCCACCACGCGGGCCGCAAGGTGTTCTCGGCGCTCGGCTCGCGCGCGGAGGCCTGCCCGCGCCGCGTGCGCCGGGGCTCTCGCTCGAGGGCCGCGCCGACGGCGGCGCGTCGAGCGCCGGCGGCGGCCAGCAACGGCACGCCGGCGCACGGCGCGCCGGCGCTCCCGCCGACCACCCACGTGCGAGCGCAAGCTCTCGCGCGAGGTCTACGAGGTGGCCGCGCAGGTCTGGGCCAACGGCCCGGCGCCGCTGCTCGACCCGGCGCCGGGTGGCCGAGCGCGAGCGGCTGCGCCTCGCGATGGTGATCCCGCCCTTCAGCCGCGGCAGCGGCGGCCACAACACGCTGCTTCAGATCTTCACCCGCCTCGAGCGGCGCGGCCACGTGTGCAGCGTCTGGCTCGCCGACTACTACGGCTATCGCGAACGCCGTCTGGCCCGCCGTGCTGCGCCGCGAAATCCGCGAGTACTTCGCGCCGTTCGACGGGCCCGGTCTACAAGGGCTTCGACGCACTGGCAGGGCGCCGACGTCGTGATCGCGACCGGCTGGCAGACGGTGCACGCGGCGCTGCTGCTCGACCAGTGCCGCGCCCGCGCCTACGTCGTCAACGACCACGAGCCCGAGTTCTTCGCGACCTCGGCCGAGCACTCGCTGAGCGCGGACACCTACCGCTACGGCATGCACTGCATCGCCGCCAGCCCGTGGCTGCGCGACCTGCTGATCGAGCGCTACGGGGCGAGCGCCGAGGCGTTCCAGCTCGGCGTCGACCACGACATCTACCAGCCGCGGCCGGTCGCAGCGCCGCCGCGACACGGTCGATCTACTACGCGCGCCACGCGACCCCGCGGCGCGCCGTGCCGATCGGGCTGATGGCGCTGGCGGAGCTGAAGCGCCGCCGGCCCGACGTGCGGATCGTGCTGTTCGGCGACCGACACGATCCCCGACGCCTCCTTCCCCTACGAGCACCTCGGCGTGCTGAGCCCCGAGCAGCTGTCGGTCTGTACTCCGAGGCGACCGTCGGCCTGTGCCTGTCGCTGACGAACTTCTCGCTGATGCCGAAGGAGATGCTCGCCTGCGGGCTGCCCTGCGTCGAGCTCGCCGGGGTCAGCGCCGAGTCGATCTTCGGCGCGGACGGCGGGCCGCTCGAGCTGGCGCCGCTGGACTCGAACCGCTCGCCGACTCGATGGAGCGGCTGCTCGAGAACGAGGACGAGTGGGAGCGGCGCTCGCGGGAGGGCATCGAGTTCGTCGCCTCCCACACCTGGGACCACGCGACCGACGAAGTCGAAGCGGGGCTGCGCCACGCCCTGCGCGAGCGAGAGGAGCAGGCCGGGCTCGCGCCGCAGCGGGGCCGCGCGGTGAGCGTCTCGATCGTGATCCCCGTCAAGGACGGGGGCTCGGACCTCGAACGCTGCCTGGACGCGATCGCGGCCCAGCGCTCTCGCGAGCGGCGAGCGTCCCGAGCTCGTGGTCGTCGACTCGGGGTCGAGCGACCGCAGCGTCGAGTTCGCGCGCAGCCACGGCGCGATCGTGCGCGAGATCCCGCCGCACGAGTTCAACCACGGCTCCTCGCGCAACCTCGGCGCGGCCGCCTCCAGCGGCGAGCTGCTGGTCTTCATCAGCCAGGACGCGACGCCGATCGGCGAGCGCTGGCTCGAGCGGCTGACGGCGCCCCTGCGCGAGCGCCCGGAGGTCGCGGGCGTCTACGGGCGCCAGATCGCCAACGAGGACGCCACGCCGCCGGAGCGCTACTTCCTGGACTTCCTCTACGGGCCCGCGGCGCGAGTGCAGCGGGCGGGCGGGGTAGCCGAGCTGTCGATGGAGACGACGCTGTTCTCGAACGCGAACGGCGCGATCCGGCGCTCGCTCTGGGAAGAGTTCCCGTTCGTCGAGGACATCATCATGAGCGAGGACCAGGACTGGAGCCGGCGCGCCCTGCTCGCGGGCGCGACGATCGTCTACGAGCCCGAGGCGGCCGTGCGCCACTCGCACGCCTACACGCTGCGCTCGGCGTTCCGGCGCTTCTTCGACTCGGGCGCCTCGGCCGAACGCGCCTACCTGGCGGGCAAAGCCGAGTCCAACCGGGTCCTGCGCGAAGCGGCCGTGCGCTACGCGCGCGGCGAGCTCGGCTGGCTCGTGCACACCGGGCAGGCGCGCTGGATCCCCTACACCGTGCTCTACGAGCTCGCCAAGGGGGCGGGGCTGGTGCTCGGCGCCCAGCACGCCGCCTGCCGCTGTGGCTGAAGCGCGGCTGAGCGCGCTGCCCGATTATTGGGACGCCGACCATGCAGCGAGCGGCCCGGGCGCGCGCCGGGACGTCCGATAGTCTGGGCCCCGAGTGCAGCCGCGCCCGCAACTTCGTCTGCGCAGAATCGTTGAAGTCGCTGATGGCTCCAAAGGGGAGCTGAGGCACCGCAGAGGCCATCGATGAGAAGCCCGTCAATGCAAGTCACCGGCGAGCGCCCGACCGCGCTCGAAGACCCCCGCCAGCGGCCCGAGAAGGGGCTGACGCTGTCGGTCGTGATCCCGTGCCTGAACGAGGCCGAGAACATCGAACAGTGCGTCGACCGCTCACGCGCGGTGCTGGCAAGGCCGGGATCGACGGCGAGGTGATCGTCGTCGACAACAACTCGACGGACGGCAGCGGCGAGATCGCCGCGCGCGCCGGCGCGAAGGTGATCCGCGAGCGCCGCGCCGGCTACGGCTCGGCCTACCTGGCGGGGCTCGATGCGGCGCAGGGCAACTACATCGTGATGCTCGACGCCGACCTGACCTACGACTTCGAGGAGATCCCGCGCTTCCTGGCGAAGATGGAGGACGGCGCCGAGATGGTGATCGGCGACCGCATGGACAACATCAAGCCGGGCGCGATGCCGTGGCTGCACCGGTATGTCGGCAACCCGCTGCTGACGGGGCTGCTGAACCTGTTCTTCCGCACCGGCGTGACCGACGCCCACTGCGGCATGCGCGCGCTGCGCGCGGACGTGCTCGAGCGCCTGGACCTGCGGACGACCGGTATGGAGTTCGCCTCGGAGATGGTGATCCGCGCCGCGAAGGAGAACCTGCGGATCGACCAGATCCCGATCGAATACCACCCGCGCGGCGGCGAGAGCAAGCTCTCATCGTTCCGCGACGGCTGGCGCCACCTGCGCTTCCTGCTCGTCCACAGCCCGACCCACCTGTTCATCGTCCCCGGCGTCGTGATGGTGAGCCTCGGCGTGCTGGCCGACGTGCTGGTCATCAGCGGCGTCAGCTTCTTCAGCCGCGGCTGGGGGGTGCACACGCTGATCGCGGGCGCGCTGCTGGCGATCGTGGGCACCCAGGTTCTGGCGCTGGGTCTGTGCGCGCACGCCTACGGGACCTACTTCATGGGCGAGAGGGACCCCTGGTTCGACCGCATGCGGGCGACCTTCAGGCTCGAGCACGGCCTGATCCTGGGCGGCGTGGCGGCGCTGGTCGGCTTCGTCTGCCTCGGCGTGATCGTGATCGACTGGATCAACTCCGGGTTCGGCGCGCTGGGCGAGGAAAAGCTCGCCGTGATCGGCGCGACGCTGATCATCATCGGCATCCAGATCTTCTTCTCCTCCTTCCTGCTCTCGATCCTCGGGCTGCGCCGCAGGTAGATGAGTCGGGCCGGCACGATGCCCGCGCCCGCGCATGCGCGGAGCCGGGCGCGCCGGGTTCCGTCTTTTTTTTGATTTGGGATGGGGGTCGCGTGGTGTGGGCCGTCGCGGCGGCTGTCGGCGCGCTCATGGTTGCGCTCACGCTCTGGCAGGTCCTGAAGCCCCGCCCGTACTACACGGGCAGCGCCTCGGTCGGCAACCACGGCATCGCCGCACGGTGCCCCGGGGGCAGACGATGCGCAGCCCCGGTGAGCAGATCCCCGGCGGCACCGGGATCGTGCGGCTGCTGGCGTACATCAGCCAGTCGGACACGCGCGTGCGAGTGACGGTCGGCACGCCGGCGCTCGGGCGCGCGTCACCGGCGTGCAGACGGTCAACGGCGCCGCCGGGTGCCGATCGCGCTCGAACAGGCGATCCCGAGACCCCCCGGTCGCGCCCGCGACGATCTGCGTGACCGCGCTCTCGGCGCCGGTCAGCCTCGCGGGCATGCCGGGGCTCCAGCTCGGCGGGCCGCCCCCGCTGAACGTCGGCGGGCGTCGATCCCCAGCAGCCTCGCGGTCTGGTACCTGCCGCCGGGTCACGCCGAACGCTCGCTGCTCTCGCAGGCCGGCACGATCTTCTCCCGCGCGGCGCTGTTCCGCCCGGCATCGTCGGCTCGTGGACCTACCCGGTGCTGCTGTTCGTCGTGCTGCCGCTGAGCTGGCTGCTCGCGCTCGTGCTGCTCGCTCGCGCCGCGGGGGGACGCGAGCTGCGGCTGCGCGGACGCCGGATCCGCCCCGCCGCGGCGATCGCGCTGATCGCCTTCCTGAACGCCGGCAGCTGGGCGCTGATCACACCGCCGTTCCAGACGCCTGACGAGCCCGATCACTTCGCCTACGCGCAGTACATCGCCGAAACGGGGCACGCCCCCTCGACCACCCCAGCGCCCGCCCCCCATTCTCCAGCAGCCAGACGCTGGCCCTGGAAGGCGCGCACTCCTACGGCCTGATCGGCTCGGCCGACGGGCTGCCGCCATGGGAGCCGCTCTACCAGTCGCGCTGGGAACACGCCAACAGCACCGGCTCGCACCCGCAGGACAACGGCGGCGGCTTCACGCTCGGCGCGGCGGGCCACGCCCCTCCGTACTACCTGACCGCCGCGGCGGGCTACGAGCTCGTCAGCGGCGCCTCGACCTACTCGCAGCTGACCGCCGTGCGGCTGATCTCGGCGCTGTTCGCGGCGATCGTCGCGGCCTGCGCGTTCGGGATCATGCGCGAGCTGCTGCCGCGCTGGCCGACGGCCGCGGTCGGCGCGGGCCTGCTCGTGTCCTTCCAGCCGATGTTCTCGTTCATCGGCGGCGCCGCGAACAACGACAACGGCGTCAACGCGACGGCGGCGATCGCCCTCTACCTGCTGATACGCGCGCTGCGCCGCGGGCTGAGCTGGCGGATCGCGCTCGGCCTCGGCCTGGCGCTGGCGCTCACGCCGCTGATGAAGGAGACGGGCTATGAGCTCTACCCCGTGGCAGCCGTGGGCGTGCTCGGGATGCTGTGGCGTTACCGGCGCCGCTTCGCTGGCAACCGTGGGCGGTGCTGATCGGATCGTTCGTGCTCGTCCAGGGCGGCTACCGGATCCTGCGCCCGATCTTCTACCCGGCCGAAAAAGGCGTCGCCGGGAGCGGCGGCGGCGGCGCGATCTCGGCCTCGAGCGCCGTCAGCACCGCGTTCCACATGCCGCTGCGGTTCGTCGAGTACGTGTGGCAGCTGTTCCTGCCGCCGATCGTGTTCATGGGCCGGCTGTTCCCGCCGGGGTGGCCGTTCTTCCAGGTCTACATCGAGCGCGGCTGGGGAGCATTCGGCTGGTACTCGATCCTGTTCCCGCGCTGGGTCTTCGTCGTGATCTGATCTGATGGTGCGCGTCGCGGTCGCGGGCTCTGTGGGGCGTGGCGCTGGCGTGCCCGGCTGGCCTCCCGCGGCTGGGAGATCCTGCTGCTGATCCTCGTGCCGATCTGCGTCCTCGTCGCCGTGGAGGCGGCGTTCTTCGCCCCGAACGGCGGCCGTACCGTGGTGGCCGAACAGGGCCGCTACATCTTCCCCGCGATCGGCGCCCTCGCGGGGCTGGCCGTGCTCGGCACCTTCGGGCTCGGCAGGCGCTTGCACGTCCCGATCGTCACCGCCTTGGTCGTCGCGATGATCGGCCTCTGCTACGCCGGGCAGCTGATGACGCTCGGCGGCTTCTACACCTGAGCGACGCCCGGCCCCGCGTGCTGTTCATATGCGCCGGGCCGGTCGCGGCGCGCGCCCGGCGTCGCGATCCGGACGCTCGAGCTGGCGCGGTGCTACCGCCACGCCGAGGTGACGATCGCGGGGGTCGCGCCCTCCCGCCGCGCGCGGGGTGCCGGTCGTCGCGTACAAGCGTTCGGCAGCCCGCGCCGCAGCGGCCTGGGCGAGCTGGTCGCACGGGCCGACGCGATCGTCGCCCAGCCGCCCTGGCCGAGCTCGCCAGGTGGCTGCGCGCTCGCGCGCGGCTCGTCTACGACGTCTACGACCCCGAGCCCTTCGAGGTCGCCGAGCGCCTGCGCGAGGCGGCCGCGCTGCGCCGGCTCGTCTCCACGCTGACGATCGACCGCGTGCTCGGGCGCTCGCCGACGCCGACCACCTGATGTGCGCCTCGGAGAAGCAGCGCGACCTGTGGCTGGGCGCGATGCTCGGCGGGCGGGCGCTCGCGCCGGAGGAATACGACCGCGATCCTTCGCTGCGCGGCGGATCGACTGCGTGCCCTTCGGGATCCCCGCCGAGGCGCCGGCCGAGCGGCAGCGGGCCGTGCGGCGCTTCCCGCAGATCGGCGCGGAGGACGAGCTGATCCTCTGGAACGGCGGCATCTGGGCGTGGCTGGACGCACGCTGGCGATCCGCGCGGTCGCGCTGCTGGCGAGCGCCGGCCGCGGGCGAAGCTCGTCTTCATGGGCGCCTCGACGCTACCCGCCGCGCGCGCCGCGGGGCGAGGCGCGTGAGCTCGCCGGCGGCTGGGCCTGCTCGACACCCATGTGTTCTTCAACGACGAGTGGGTGCCATACGAACAGCGCGCCGACTGGCTGCTCGGGCGAGCTGCGTGCTCTCGGCCCAGACCGATCACCTCGAGACGCGGTTCGCTTTCCGCACGCGGCTGCTGGACGCGATCTGGGCGGGGGTGCCGATCGTCTGCACGGGCGGCGATGACCTCGCCGAGCAGGTCGAGCGCGAGCGGCTCGGCGCCGCGTTCCGCCCGGGGACGAGCGGCGATCGCCGATGCGGTGATCGGGTCTGGGGCGACGGGGTCGAGCCCTGCCGCGCGCGGCTCGCCGCGGTTGCGCCCCGGTATGCCTGGCCGGGCGTCGCCGCGCCGCTGGTCGCTGGATGACCGCCGCCCGATGCCGGCGCGCGCGAACGCGCGGGGCGAGGTCCCGGCCAACGCGTGCGCACGCCGGCTTCCGTGCCGCGCTCGCACGCACTGCGCGCTCGGGGTCGAACGGCTGCCGTCGCTGTGAGCGCCTCGCCGCTGGTCTCGGTCGTCGTCGTCGCCTACCGTCAGCGCGAGGCGCTGGTGGAATGCCTGGCGGCGATCGGGCCTCCGAGGAGGAGCGCGAGGGCGCAGGACGGCGCGGTCGAGCGAGCTGATCGTCGTCGACAACGGCGGCCTGGCCGAGCTGGTGCGCGAGCACCGCCCGAGGCGCGGGTGCTCGAGCCGCACGGCAACGTCGGCTTCGCCGCGGGTGCAGGCCGGCATCGAGGCGGCCACCGGTGAGTGGATGGCGCTCGTCAACGACGACGCAACGTGGAGCCGGAGGCGCTCGGCGCCTGCTCGGACGGGGCGGCGACGCGGATCGGCGCGGTCGCGGCCCAGATCCGCTTCGGCGGACCCCGGCACGATCAACTCCGCAGGGATCGTCGTGGACTCGCTGGGCGTCGCCAGCGAGCGTCTTGCCGGCTCGCCGTCAGCCGCCTCCGAAGCAGGCGAGGTGTTCGGGGCGAGCGGCTGCGTCGCGCTCTACCGCGCCGCGATGCTCGCGCAGCTCGGCGGCTTGGACGGCGCTTCTTCGCCTACCAGGAGGACGTGGACCTCGCCTGGCGGGCCCGCGCGGCGGGCTGGGGGCCGTCTATGAGCCCGCGCCGTCGCCCCCCACCGGGGCTCGGCGAGCACCGGCGAGGGCTCGGCGAGAAGTACTGGCTCGTGGGCCGCAACCGCATGTGGCTGCTGGCGCGCAACATGACCGGCGCGCCAGCTCGCGCGCACCTGCCGGGGATCCTCCTCTACGACCGCGCCTACGTCGCCTACGTCGCGTTGACCGACCGCACGCTGGCGCCCCTGCGGGGCCGGCTCGCCGGGCTGCGGGCTGGCGGGCGATGCGCGCGCGAGCGCCGCGGCGGCGCGAGGTCGCGCTGTCCTCGCCCGCTCGGGCTGGCTCGGCGCGCTGCGCCAGCACCACGCCTACCGCGCGGCCGGTGCGCGCCCGGGCTCGGCGTAGGCAAGAAGCTCAGCGCGCGGCGATCCGCGATCGAGCTCCGGCGGTTGCCCGGCGGGCGGCCTGAAGTCGCGGCGCTTCGCGAGCATCCGCGGCAGCCCGCGCAGCGCGTCGCGCCAGGCCGCGCGAGCAGGCCGATGCGCCGCTCGCGAATGGCCATCGCGAGGTTCCAGAGCTGGCCGCGAGGAGCTGCGGCGGGTGGCGCAGCAGCAGGGCCGCGGGCAGGTCCTTGGCGAGCATCCAGACCCCGTTGCGCCAGATGTGGAAGAGGGTGAAGTCGCTCGGCCCGCGCCCAGCGTGGCGCTGCCCATGTGGTAGGCGACGGCGGGGGGCACGTAGCGGCATTCGAAGCCCGCGAGCTGTGCCCGCAGCGACCAGTCGACGTCCTCGTGGTAGGCGAAGAAGTCCTCGTCGAAGCCGCCGACGCGCTCGATCGCCTCGGGCGGTAGAGCCGCGCCGCCGCAGGCGCCGAAGATCGGCTGCTCGGCCCGTCGTACTGGCCGCGGTCGGGCTCGCCGTGCCCGCGGCGGCCCGCGATGCCGGGCCAGGTGAACACGTCGCCGGCGCCGTCGAGGATCGCGCGGTCGTGGAAGTCGAGCAGCTTCGGCGGGGCCGGCCGGCCGCGGGGTGCGCGTCGAGCGCCGCGACGAGCCGCTCCAGGCAGTCCGGCTCGAGCTCGACGTCGTTGTTGAGCAGCGCCACGAACTCGCCGGCGGCCTCCGCCACGCACACGTTCAGCGCGGCCGTGACGCCGATGTTGCTCGTGCGCGATGACGCGGACCTGCGGCCACTGCCGGCCAGCCACTCGGCGGTGCCGTCGCTGGAGCCGTTGTCGACCACCAGGACGCTCGAATCGCGATAGCGTTGCCCGGCGACCGATGGAAGCGCTTTCTCCAGCAGATGCCGGCCGTCGTAGGAGAGGACGGCGACCGTCACGCGCGGGGAAGCGGCGCCCGGCACGTGTTCCTGCTCGCTCACGCGCGAGAGCCTAGCGACTGATCTATCCGGTGCAGGAAGGGCAGAGCGAAACCCGAACCGCGCCCGCGGACGCGGGCGACAGGGGGATCGACGTCGTGATCGTGACCGCCGACACGCGGGAGATGGTCCTCGAATGCCTCGACTCGCTGGAGGGAGTCGAGGGCCTGCACATCGCGCTCGTCGACAACGACTCGACGACGGGACGCAGGACGCGGTGCGCTCGCGCTTCGGCGGAGGTGGCGGTCACCCGCCTCGAACAGAGCACGGGCTTCGGCCGCGCCTGCAACATCGGCGCCGCCACAGGGAGCGCGCCCTACGTGCTGTTCCTGAACTCCGACATCGTCGCCGAGCCGGGGTCGGTCGAGCTGCTGCGCGCCGCGCTCGAGGCCGACCCGGGACGGTCGCCGCGGGCGGGCGACTGGTGGACCCGGGGACCTTTGACACGCAGGCGCGCTACCGGCCGCGCCGCTTCCCGAGCGCGCTCAGCCTTGCCGCGGTCATCAGCGGCGTCGAGGCGCGCTGGCCGGGGAACCCGGTCTCGCGCCGCTACCACGGGCTCGAGCTGCGCGAGGACGTGACGCAGGAGGTGGCGCAACCGGCCGCCGCGGCGCTGATGGTCCGACGGGACGCGTTCGATCGCGTCAACGGCTTCGACGAGCGCTTCTGGTTCTGGTTCGAGGATTCCGACCTGCTGCAGCGCCTCAGCCGGCTCGGCAAGGTGCTGTGGGTGCCGACGGCGCCGTTCGAGCACCTCGGCGGCGCGAGCTTCAGCCGCTGGGACCGCGTCAGGGAGGTCCGCTCGCTCTACCACGGGATGCTCCACTACGCCGACGCGCACTTCGGCTGGCCGGGGCGCGTGCTCGTCGGTGGTCTGACCATCGCGGTCAGCCTGACTTGGTCGCTGCGCTGCGCGCAGCCGGCCCGAGGAGGCGGCGGCGTGGCGCGACGTGCGCCGGGCGGGGTGGCAGCTGCTGATCAAAGGCGAGGTGCCCGCGATCGCGGGCGCCTCCTGACGCCCGGGCTCAGGGGGCTCGCGTCGAGGGGCCCTCCTCAATCCAACGGCATATAGTCCCCCGCATGTTGGAGGGCGCATACGTCCGCGTGCAGCGAGCGATCGCGATCGGCCGAAGGCTGGCCGCCGGGGAACCGATCTCCAGAGGCTCTCAGCTCGTGGACAGCGCACCGTCGGCCCAGACGGCGATCGAAGCGGTGCCGGACGCCTGGGCCTCGCGGTTCCCGGAGGGTTCCGGGGTACTGCGGGCCGGCGAGGCGAACCTGTTCGACGACGCTCGCATCCACTGGGCCTTTGAGCAACTCGGGGGGGTCAAGGGCATGTCGGTCCTCGACCTCGGCCCGCTCGAGGGCGCCTACAGCTACATGGCTGAACGTGCCGGCGCGCGCCGGGTTGTCGGCGTCGAGGCCAACCAGATGGCGTTTCTGAAGTGCCTCGTGACGAAGGAGCTGCTGGCAATGGAGCGATGCTCGTTCCTGTGCGGCGAGGCGAACGCGTATCTGGCGTCGAGCGAGGAGAAGTTCGACCTCTGCATCGCCTGCGGGATCCTCTACCACATGGCCGATCCGCTCAGGCTCATCGACCTGATCTCGCAGTCCGCATCCAAGCTCGTGATGTGGACGCACGTCTATGACGATGCCGCCCTGAGCAACGCCGCGCTTGCCCAGAAACTCGGCCCCGAGCAGGTGTGCAACTACCAGGGCCTCGAGTACCGGGCGCACCGCCACAGCTATGGCGTCGACCGGCGATGCGCGGGTTCTGGGGCGGAACCGCTCCCTACAGCACCTGGCTTCGCCGGTCGGATCTGTTCGTCGCCCTGGAGCACTTCGGCTGGGGCGACATCCAGGTCGCATTCGACGAACCCCACCACCCGAACGGGCCGGCGCTCGCGCTGGTCGCCCACCGCGGCTCGAGCGACGCCGAGGGAGCAGCGGGCGCCGCCACGATGGCCGGCGAGCGCGCGTAGCGTCGCACCGCGACACCTCGCTCGATTACCGCTCTCCGGAGCCGCGGCCGCGCGAGGACCGGCTCTTCAAGACCCAGGGCGGGCGGGCGCCGGGGCGCCGGCGTCGATCACGACGGCGAAGCCGTTGCCGACTTTGTCGTCGGGATCCTGCGAGTCGATCACGCGCAGACCCGCCGCCTCGCACATCTGCAGGAACGTCTCTCGATTCCAAACGCTCCAGTGCCTGTCCTCCTGCGCCTCGAAGCCTCGCCGGTGCCGGTCCAGGAGCTCGTCGATCTCGGTCAGCGGCCGCTCGGCGTCGAACGTGCGATCACGATGCGGCACGACCGCGACGACGTAGCGGCGCGCAACGCGAACCCACTCGTACAGCGCCTTCAGCGGATCCGGGAAGTGCTCGATCACGTGGGCGGAGAACACGAAGTCGTAGCTCTCGTCGTCGAACGGCAGCGCGTCGCCCGGGGCGACGACGTCGACCGGCGCGACCCGGCCGGCCATACGCAGCTCGTGCCGCTTGTAGATCGTGTCCTCGGAGGGGTAACGGTCGACGTTGATCGCGTCCAGGTAGTACGGGTTGTGGCTCGAGGCGCCGATCTCGACGCCGCGGAGCCCGTCCAGGTATCCGGACACGAACGCCGAGCGCCGTCTGCGCAGAAGCCTCCAAGCGGTCATCGCTCGCGAGACCGGCTCTGCCATCGAGTCCACCACGGGCTGCGGCAGCGTGGCGGCGACCCGTCGGGCGAGCGTGGTCACGGCCGTCCTCCGGCACCCTCGGAGACCTCGCGCACAGCCTGTGCCCGCCACCACTCGACGCTCTGGCGCAGCCCATCGGCGAGCGCGATCCGCCCGTTGAAGCCGACCTCCTCACGAAGGCGCTCGGTCGCGGCGACGAGCCTCTGCGGCTCTCCCTCGCGCCGCGGCAGCGCACCGAGCCGCAGCAGCTCGGGGCGCTCGCAGGCATCAGCGAGCAGCTCGAGCACCGTGCGGATCGCAACTCCCTCCCCGGAGGCCACGTTGACGGGTCCCTCGACGCCGCTGGCGAGCAGCGCCACGATGCCCGCGGCCACGTCCTCGACGTGCATGAGGTCGCGGATCTGGGCGCCATCGGTGCTCTGCGCCCGCTCACCGGCGAGCAACGACCGCGCGACCGACGGCACGAGCCGGCGCGGGTCCTCGCCGGGGCCATAAAGCAGGAACACCCGCGCCCACGCGAGGCTCACGCCGGACGCGAGCGCATAGGCCTCGCAGACGCTGTGTGCCGCGTGCTTGGCGACCCCGTACATCGTCGACGGCCGCAGGGGCGTCGCCGGTCCGTGCGGCCCGTCCAGCTCGCGGCAGCGCTCGTAATCGTGCCCCCAGTCGTACTCGGCGCAGCTGCCCGCAATCACCGCGCGCCGCCCCCCCGCGGCCGCGAAGCACGAGAGCAGGCGGAGCGTCGCGGCTACCCAGTCGGCGTTCTCGGGCGCCGTCCAGAAGCGCCCATGCTCGGCGTACCAGGCGAGATGGACCAGGTGGCCGGGCGCGAGCTCCTGCACCAGGGCGCGCGCCTGCCTGTCATCGAGCAGGTCCGCCGCGTGCCAGCTCACATCGGCGTCGGCCCCGGGAACCGGCGGCGACCGCGTGCACCTCGTAGCCCAACTCGAGGAGGTGCCCGATCACATGTGAGCCGAGGAACCCGTGGCCCCTGTCAGCAGGACGCGGCCCCGCTCGGGAACCGCCTCAGTCGCCTTCACCGCCCGGAGGATATTCCAGCGGGCATCGTGGTCCCGTCAGTCGGCACCCCCTGATCGGCGCCGAGGTCCAACCGTCCGCTCAGCCAGTCGGGCAGCACCGCCAACACCTCGGGTGGCAGCGCCCGCGTCAGCAGGATCGTCGAGCGAACAACGTCACGGAGATCGCCAGCCGAAGGATCACCGGTACATCTTCCAGCGCAAGCGGAGCGAGGCCGAGCGCGGTGGCGAGGATCACGGGCGGCACGACCCGCAGCGATGGCCTCAGCGCCGGGCCGCCCGCGGATGACGCAGAAGGCGGCGGCGGAGGCGGCGAAGACCTCCGCCACGCCGGTGCCGATCGCCGCGCCCCGCGCGCCGTCGGCCATCACGAGCACCGAGACCAGCGGCGGCGTTGACGGCGAGCCCGAGCACGTTGACGACCAGGATCTGGCGAAAGAGGCCAAGGCCGAGCAGGCCGTTCGCCCAGACCGCGCTCACGAACATCGCGCCCAGCGTCAGTCCCTGCAGCGCGAGGATCTGGTCTGCCGGCTTGAAGGACGGTCCGCCGATCAAGCGAGATCGCCAGCGGCGCGGCGACGGCGACCGAGACCCCGAGCCATGCGCCAACGACCAGCGCGACCTCGAAGACGCGGCCCAGCGCGTAGCCGAGCGCGCGTGGTCCTCGCGCGCGGCGCGGGCGAAGATCGGGAAGGCGGCGCCCGCCAGCAGCGCCGGGCACCGCCATCAGGACTTCGACAATACTGAACGAGGCGGTGAAGTAGCCGAGCTGGGTCGAGGTCGCCAAGCGCGGAGACGAGCAGGATCGACACGCGGACATAGAGCGTGGCCGCAGCCACGGCGGCCGCGTAGGGGAGCACCATCTTCATCCAGTGCGCGCCAGCGGTGCCCGTCGAACACCGGCCTGAGCGCCCGCCGTCCCCTGACCACTCGGACGGTCGCAACGAGCACGACGACGCCGACGGGGATCGACGCGCCGAGGAACGGCAGCAGATGCGCACCGAGGACGACCAGGATCAGGATCACGACCGTGTTGAGCACCTGGCGCAGCAGTTCGAAGGCCGAGATCCAGCCGAGCCTGAGCTCGACGACGAGGGGCATCGCGAAGTTGTCCTGGGTGGCCTGCACGAGGAGGCCGACTCCCGCGAGCGCGACGCCGCCGGCGATCGTGGCTTCGTAGGCAACGGCGGCGACGCGGTCATCAGCACGAACGCCGCAGATGGTCAACAGGATGCGCAGTCCGAGCAGCTCCTGGGCCAGGCGCCAGCGCTCCTCGAGCGGGCTGGTCGAGATCTCGCGCACCCCGACCGCGTTCAGGCCGAGATCGGAGAGCGCTGCGACGATCGCGACCAGCGCCACCGCGATGCCGTAGCGACCGGTTTGCATCCACGCCCAGGTGCCGGAACATCAGGGCGCCGAAGCGGCGCCCGCCAGCGCCCCGAGCAGGTAGCCGACGACGCCGGAACGCTCCGCCCCGCACCGCCGCCGGCCCGCGGCGGCGGTGCCGAGCACGTCTTGATCGCCCGGGCGGGGACGCTGACGGTGTCACCCCCGCGCCGCCTGCCCTCACGGCGCGCGCTCGCCTGTTCGCCGTGGTGCGAGCGCGCCCCAGGCAAGGCGCGACAGCGCGACCGGGAGTCGGCGTCCGCCCGCTGGTAAAGCTCGGTCTGGTTGTCAGCCACGATCAGGCCCTGCTGCCGGCCCTGCCAGAACGTCTCGCTTCGGGCCAGTACTCAGAATCGTGAATCTTGCCGACGCGATCGACGACGACGGCCCTCAGGCCGCGCGCGGCTCGAGCTGGCGGGTCATGCTCTTGCGTCCGCTCTCGACGGCATGGGCCTGCAGCTTGGTCGTGGCGGCGAACCCGTCGAGCGCTACGAAGTCGCGGTGGCGGACGAGGAAGGCGTTGGTGCGCAGATGAGCAGCGGGGAAGGGTGCGATCGCAGCAGTCAGGCGCAGCGCGTGCGGCACGCTGCGAAGCATCGCCGCAGCAGAGGCGACACGTCCGGGGCCGGCGGACGCCTCGACGGCGCCCCCGTCACTCTCGGACCCGCATCCTGGAGCCGATCAAGCATCCGTGTCACCGACCGCGGTCGAGCAGGCCGCTGTACGGGCCGGGCAGGCGCAGCAGGAGCCGCGCCAGCGAAGCCTGGCTCGCCCACGATCCCGTGGCGCCGGCGACGCCGACGCCGGCCTCTCGAGCGCCCCCCGCGAGCAGATCCGAGCCAGCGCTCCGCGAGGATCTGGCTGTGAGAGTTCAGGAAGCAGTAGCGAGTCGGCTCGCAGCGACTCGGCGGCGGCTCGATAGGCGGTCAGATCGAAGCCGGCGTCGCTGACGTGCAGCTCCTCGTGGTCACGTCCGCGGCCGCGGCGCGGAAGGCGCAAGCGCCGGCACGTCTGCGCTCGAAGCCCTTGTAGAGGAGCACCAGCCGATGATCGCTCCGGCGGAGTGCGCCGCATAGGACTCCAGGAAGCGGCGCAGCGAAGCCCACGGGCTCGCCGACTCGCACGAGATGGACTGCGCACAGCTCGCCCGGCAAGCTCACGGCTGCGCGGAGGCCCGCCGGTAAAGGGACGTGTAGGTCGAGCCCGCCAGCCCGCGCCGTTCGAGCGGCCGCAGCAGCCTCGTCGAGGGCGACGCCGGTCGAGGCGGTGACGGCGTTGGTGACGGCGTGCGCGCGGTAGCGCGCGGGATGGAGCCGGGCGGCGTAGTCCCAGCCGAGCCGGTTGCACGCGAGCCCGATCGGATCGTCGGTGATCGTCAGCAGGTGCTCCATGCCGAGCCCTTCGAGGCGGCGTCGCACCGCCGGCTCGGGGAGTAGCTGCAGGTGGCGCGGCGCGTCCAGGTGTGCCCAGGTGCGCCCGAGGACCCGGAACTGCAACGCGTCGGGGCTTGGGGGTGGAGAAGGCGAGAACGCCCCCGGGCACCAGCCGCCGCACGGCGCCGTCCAGAACATCGGCGACGCCCGGCAGGTGCTCGATCGAGTGCCACATCGCGATGCCGTCAGACGGCGCGACGGTGCCTCCAGCGCGCTCGCCGGAGCGTCGCTGCAGATCGCCCGCACATCCAGGTGCCGCTCCAGCTCCCGGCAGTAGTGCTCGTCCATCTCGATCGCGGTCACATGTCAGACCCGCCTCGCATGGCGACGCGCGCGAAGCTTCCGGCGCCCGGGCCGATCTCGACCACCGCCGCTCCGGGCAGATACCCTGCAGCAGCTCGAGCTTGAAACGCTCGCCGGCCTCGAGGCGCGGGATCGGGCGCGTCCTGCAGCGAGCCGTAGCCGGCAGACACGTAGTAGTCGCCGAGGTCGTCGGGAACTCGCTCGATGAACAGGGTCTCGCACGACAGGCAGCGCCGGTATGTGAACCGTCCGTCGCCGAGGCCGCGATTGCGGTCGACGCGCGCGCAGGGCGAACTCGGAGCTCGCCGCCGCACAGCGGGCATCCGCCGGCACGGTCGGCGGCGCCTGGGCACGCTCATGCTTGCGAGTCGGGGTAGGCCGGCGTCGCGCTCGGAGATCACACGCTGCCCTTCCGGCGGCGAGCGGGCCACTCGATCCCGAACGCGGGGTCGTCCCAGCGCACGCCGCGCGCCGCCTCGGGCACGTAGGGGGTGCCCATCTGGTAGAGGACCTCGCTGTCGTCGCTGAGCGTCTGGAAGCCGTGCGCGAGACCCGGCCGGGATGTAGAAGCGCGAGGCCGTTCTCGGCGCTCAGCTCGACGCCGTGCCAGCGGCCGCGCGTCGGCGAGTCCGCCCGCAGGTCGACGGCGACGTCGAAGATGGCCCCGCGCACGCAGCGCACGAGCTTGGTCTCGCCGTGCGGGTCGGCCTGGTAGTGCATGCCGCGCAGCGTGCCCGCCGGGTGTTGAAGGAGGCGTTGCACTGGATCGACGTCCGGGTTCATGCCGCGCGCGCGGAACTCGTCGCGGTCGAATGTGCGCGCGAACCAGCCGCGCTCGTCGCTGAGCCGCTCGGGCTCGATCACGATCACGCCGGGCAGCGGGGTCTCGACGAAGCGCATCCGTCCTACGAGAGCAGCGTCAGCTCCGGCGTGCGCGCCGCGAAGCGCCCGCCCCACTCGCGGATGAAGTCGAGCTGCTGCGACGATCTCGTCCTTGAGGTTCCACGGCAGGATCAACGACGACGTCGGGCCGGTCCTCGCGGATCTGCCTCGGGCGAGCGGATCGGGATGTGGCTGCCCGGCAGGAAGTGGCCCTGCTTGTGCGGGTTCAGGTCGCAGGTGAAGTCGATGAAGTCCGGCCCGACGCCGCAGTAGTTCAGGAGCGTGTTGCCCTTCGCGGGCGCGCCGTAGCCGGCGACGCGCAGCCCTTCGCGCTTCAGGCCGATCAGGAAGTCGAGGATCTGGCGCTTGTCCTGCCTGCGACGCGGCGCCCGTAGCCGAGGTAGGTGTCGAGCTGCTCGTAGCCGGCGGCGCGCTCGCGCTCGCGCAGCTCGCGCGCGGCGTCGGTCTCGGGCTTGTCGGTGTCCTCCGCGTGGCGCGCCGTAGATCGCGCAGCGAGCCGCCGTGGGTCGGCAGCTCCTCGACGTCGAACAGGCGCAGCCCGTGGGCCTCGAACACGCGGCTCGACGGTCAGGAAGGAGAAGTAGGAGAAGTGCTCGTGGTAGATCGTGTCCCACTGGTTCTCCTCGATCAGGCGCATCAGGTGGGGGAACTCCATCGTGATCACGCCGCCGGGCTTCAGCAGCATCTTCATGCCGGCGACGAAGTCGTTGAGGTCGGGGACGTGGGCGAGCACGTTGTTGCCGAGCAGCAGGTCGGCGGCGGACTCGCCGGCGAGCGAGCTGGCGGTCTTCACGCCGAAGAACTCGACGAGCGTCGGGATGCCCTTCTGCAGGGCGACCTTGGCGACGTTGGCCGCCGGCTCGATGCCGAGCACGGGGATCTGGCGCTCGTGGAAGAACTGCAGCAGGTAGCCGTCGTTGGAGGCGATCTCGACGACGTGGCTGGACGGACCGAGGCCGAGGCGCTCGATCATCTGCTCGGCGTAGCGGCGGCTGTGCTCGAGCCAGCTCGATGAGTACGAGGAGAAGTAGGCGTAGTCGGAGAAGATCTGCCTCGGGCGTCTCGAACTCCTCCAGCTGCACGAGGAAGCAGTTGCCGCAGACCAGCGCGCGCAGCGGGTAGAACGGCTCCATCGCGTTGACGCGCTCGGGCGGCAGGTAGGAGTTCGCCAGCGGCGACATGCCGAGGTCGGCGAAGACCGCTTCCAGCGGGGCGCCGCAGAATCGGCAGGTGGTCTGGCTCATGTCGCCGGCAGCAGCGTAGTGAAGCGCGTCGATCTGTCCGAGCGTCACCGCGCGCATGTCGGCTGCCGTCGCGCAGCGCGCGGTACCAGTCGACGATGCTCTCGCAGCGTGTCCTCGAGGCCCACGCAGCGGGCGCCAGCCCAGGCGCGCGCGGGCCAGCGAGGAGTCGAGCTTCAGGTAGCGCGCCTCGTGCGGGTGCGGGCCGTCGTCGAGCGTCCAGCGCACGCCGCCCGGCCACAGCTCGGCGAGCCGCTCGACGAGCCAGCCGACCGGGCGCGCGTCCTCCTCCGGCGGGCCGAAGTTCCAGCCGGCTCGCGTGCTCGGGCGAGTCCCACAGCGCCTGCGCGAGCACCAGATAGCCGCTGAGCGGGTTGAGCACGTGCTGCCACGGGCGGATCGAGTTGGGGTTGCGCACGCGCACCTGCTCGCCGGCGAGCGCGGCGCGCATGATGTCCGGCGACGAGCCGGTCCTCGCCCCAGTCGCCGCCGCCGATCACGTTGCCCGCGCGCGCGGAGGCGAGCGCGCGTGCCGTCCGGGTCGGCGAAGAACGAGCGGCGGAAGGCGCTCGGTGACGAGCTCGGCGCAGCCCTTGGAGCTCGAGTAGGGGTCGTGGCCGCCCATCGGCTCGTCCTCGCGGTAGCCCCACTCCCACTCGCGGTTCTCGTAGCACTTGTCGGAGGTCACGTTCACGACCGCGCGCACGCTCGCTCCCTCGACGCGCACGGCGTCGAGCACGTTGACCGTGCCCATCACGTTGGTCTCGTAGGTCTCGCGCGGCTCGCGAACGAGCGGCGCACGAGCGACTGCGCCGCCATGTGGATGACGACCTCCGGCCGGCACTCCGCGACCGCCGCGCGCCACCTGCGCGCGGTCGCGCACGTCGCCAATCGATGCCACTCCATGCCCTCCCCGACGCGCGCCAGCTCGTACAGCGACGGCTCCGTCGGGACGCGCGTCGGCGAAGCCCGTCACTCGCGCGCCGAGCGACTGCAGCCACAGCGACAGCCAGGCGCCCTTGAAGCCCGTGTGGCCGGTCACCAGCACGCGCCGGCCCCGCCAGAACGACGGGTCCACGGCTGCGGCGAGGGCGAGCTCCGCCGGCTCTACCACGTCCGCCACGGCGCGTGCGCCGTCCTGCCACAGCGCCTCGAGGTGGTTGCGGTCGCGCAGCGTGTCCATCGCCTGCCAGAAGCCGTCGTGGCGGAAGGCAGGCGAGCTGGCCCTCGCGCGCGAGCGCGCGCATCGGCTCCTGCTCCCAGACCGTGTCCGTCGCCCTCGAGGTAGCGCTCGACCTTCGGCGAGAGCACGAAGAAGCCGCCGTTGGTCCAGCCGCCGTCGCCGCGCGGCTTCTCCTCGAACTCGCGCACGCGCTCGCCCTCGACGTCGAGCGCGCCGAAGCGCCCGGGCGGCTGCACCGCGGTGACCGTCGCGCGTCGCGCCCTGCGCGCGGTGGAAGGCGATCGAGCGCGGTGATGTCGACGTCGGCGACGCCGTCGCCGTAGGTGAAGCAGAAGTCCTCGTCGCCGACGTAGGGCAGCACGCGCTTGCAGGCGCCCGCCGGTCATCGTCGCCTCGCCGGTGTCGACGAGCGTCACCCGCCAGGGCTCGGTCTCCGAGCGGTGCACCTCCATGTCGCCCTTGGCCAGGTCGAAGGTGACGTCGCACGTGTGCAGGTAGTAGTTGGCGAAGTACTCCTTGATCATGTAGCCCTTGTAGCCGAGGCAGATCACGAAGTCCTCGATGCCGTGGGCGGCGTAGATCTTCATGATGTGCCAGAGGATCGGCTTGCCGCCGATCTCGACCATCGGCTTCGGGCGCACGGCGGTCTCCTCGCTGAGGCGCGAGCCGAGACCGCCGGCGAGGATCACCGCCTTCACCGCGCTCAGGTTATTGAACGGACTGGAGCCCTCATCCGGGGGCTGCCACCGAGGTCGAGAGCACGCTCCCGTCGGCCGCCAGCGCCTGCACGGCCACGACGGCGGTCCCGGCCGGCACGCCGATCGCCGTCTCGAAGCCGCTCGAGGGCACCGTCACCAGCGGCGTCAGGCTCGATTCGCCGGGGCCGCCGACGAGCCGCCACGCGGCCACGCCGGTCGCGCCGTTCCAGCTCGCGTAGGCGGTCGCCGCGCCGTTCGCGCCCGGCCTCACGGCGAGCGCCGGGTGCGAGGCGGGCGTCGCCTGCCAGGCGAAGCGGAAGGCGCGGTAGGACTGCCCCGGCTGCGGGAAGCGCGCGCTGAACAGGATCTGGCCGGCCGGGCCGAATTCGGTGAGGTAGGGCTCTTCGCCCCAGCCGACAAAGAAGTCGCCGCCGGCGCAGGGTCTCCGCGTTGCCCTGGCTGCCCGCGAGGATCTTCGCGCCGAGGCGGCCGACGAGCGTCACCTTGCGGTGGACGTAGTCGAAGTGCTCGCGCAGGACGCGCGATTCCGAGTGCACTTTCGGCACCGCGCCGTTGTCGAAGATCGTCAGCGTGCCGTCGGGCTGCCAGCGCACGTCGTGCTGATAGGCCGTGCCCGTGCCCGGGCCCATTTTGAAGCTCGAGTGCCGCCCGCCGAGCCGCCACAGGATGCCGCCGGTGATGTGGTTGATCTCGTAGGCCGCCCAGGTGTTGCGCGAGGAGATGATGAAGTCGCCGTCGCCCGACGGGTCGGGCGAGACCGAGTTGATGTGGAAGTAGTCGAAGGGCTGGTTGGAGTCGTGCGGGGCGCGTGGCGTAGGAGTCCCACAGCGCGACGTGCCCGTCGGCGTGCCACTCGAACATCACGAGGCCCGTCGGGATGTCGACCTCCTGCATGATCGCGTCCTGGAGGATGCCGTTGCGACGTGCCGCCGGCAGAGGAGAGGTCGGCAGAGACGAGCGAGTAGGCGGTCAGGAAGGCGGAGCCCTGCGGGGTGATCTGGAATTCGTGCAGGTCCGCCTGGTAGCCGTTGCCGGCGTCGACGGCGGCGATCTGCTGGTAGGAGGAGTTCATGATCACGTCGCGCCCGAAGCCGACGCCGAGACTCGGCCGGCACGCACCCGCGCCACCACGTGAGCACCGGCGCGCCCTGGTAGCTCTGGACCTGGAGGTTCGCGGCCGCGATCGCCCTTCGGGACCGGGTGGAACCAGACGAGGCGGCCCTGGCGGTCCAGGATCATGGCGCCGGACTGCCCGTAGCCGTGCGTGGGCGTCAGGAAGATGTCGCCTGCGTGCGCGCCGGCGTTCGCGGTCACGCGCACGACGGGCGGTTTCAGCGTCGGCTGGGAGACGAAGCTCTGTTCGAGCCCGTGACCGCTCAGCGCGACGGTTGGCCCGAGGGTGGGCAGGTAAGGCAGCGAGGCGCGCGACCGTGAACGCGGTGCTCATCCTCGCTCTGGTGGCCCTTGGGGCCGATCAGCGCGGTTGCCGTGACGTTCTCGCCCTGCGAGAACGGCTGTCGCCACGACGAAGCTCGCACCGGGCGCCGAGACGTAGGGGCGCAGCTTCCCGCGTGTGCGAGCCCGTGCTGCGAGCCGCGCACGCTGACCGAGGAGATTTCGCTCGCCGGGACGCCGAGGAAGCTGATCTGCGTGTAGGGCGAGGCGTCCGGGGTGCCGTTCAGCGGCGAGATCGCGACCTGCGGAGCCGCCGCGGCGGCGCTCGCGGATGCGCCCAGGAGGATGGCGATCGTGACCGCCAGGGCCGAGATCTCGCGGCCCCGCCTCCCTGCGCTTTCTTGCATCGTCCGCCTTCCGCTCGCGCTCCGCCGCCGGCCGGGCCGGCCGTCGAACCCACTCGCCGACACTGAACTCGAACACGCGGCCCGGACGCAGGTAGCGGCGGGCCGCGCGGCGGCAGCGGCGGCGCGATATGTGTTCGCCGAGCCTAGCCGGAGCCCTGTCGCCGCGGTCGTGTTCGAGTGTCAGCGCTCGGTCACTGTCACCGTCGGCGAGGTGCCGGTCGCGAAGGGGTAGTCGGCTTCGGATTCGCAGACGACGCGGAAGCTGGTAGCGCGCCGGGCCCGGGAACTTGAAGCGGTAGCTCGCCGCGATAGCGCCCGCGGCGATCGGTCCTGACGACGTGGAACTGGATCCACGCGCCGCGGCCCGAGCGCGCCTCGAGGATCAGCGGCTTGCCGCCCTTGGGGATCGGGCCCGCGAGGAGCCGGCCGCTGAAACGGATCGTGCCGCCCTGACGGGTCGTGCGGGGGGAGATCGCCAGCGTCAGGGGCGCCTGGACCGCGAGGCGCAGCGTGCTCGTGGCCGCGGCGCGCGGGTTCGCTCGCGCTCGCCCGGTAGGCGAGGCGGATGGTGCGCGAGGAGAGATGCGACGGGAGGGTCACGACGAAGGTGCCGTCGCTGCGCGTTCTGCGCCCTTCATCGCGAGCGCGGCGGCGCCGGCGAACGCCGGCGTGGCGCTGAGTTCGATCTGGGCGCCCGCGATCGGCGCGCCGCGATGGGTCGGTCAGCCGCCCTGTGATCGTCTCGCGGCGGGCGAACGTGCTCGTGAGGAGCAGCGCGGGCGGTGCGCCGCCAGCGCGCCGGAGCGTCGCCTGGGGGAGGCTCCCTGGCCGTTCGCCTGGCCCGCGCTCGCGGCGGGCTGGGTCGGCGGTTGGCTGCCGGTCGTGCCTGGCGCCCCGGCGCCGGGCGGGGAGCCCGCCGTGGACTGGTTGTCGACCGTGATCGTGCGGTCGAGCACCGGCGCCGAGTTGCCGGCGGCGTCGAGGACGCGGACGATCAGGTGGTGCGCGCCGTTGCGAGAGCGAGCTGGTGTCGAGGCCGACGTCGGCGCTCACCGAGGACGGGCACGGCTGCAGGTACAGGAACGCCGGCAGGCCGTCGGTCGTCTCGCCCACGTTGCGGCAGCGGCCTCCGGCTTCGTCGAGGACCGACGTCTGGACGGTGTGCCGTCGACCGTGAATTCCGCCGCGTAGATGCCTGCGCCGGGGTCGCGTGGCGGTGAACGTGACGTCGGTCGTGCCTGCGACGGTCGCGCGGAGGTCGCGAGTTCGCCGCCGACGGAGCTGGCGGTCGGGCCGGCGGTTTGTTCGAGGGTCAGGTCGGCGGCGTAGAGGTAGATGGCGGCGGCGTAGTTGTTGGGGTCGCCTTGGCCGGCTGGGCATTCGTACTTCGGCGTGCTCCCCCGCAACGAGCGCTGAAGGTAGAAGTGGCGACCGAGCTTTGCGCAGTCGGCACACGCGACGTCGGTTCGCGCTTGCGAGACGGTTCGCCGATCGACGCCCTCGTGAGAGCAGCCGAGCCCGTTGACGCACTGGTCGAACACTTCGTGTTCTCCCGGCGCGGCGAGCCAGAACTGGTAGGACGCGTTGATCGCGCTCCCGCCATCCGCGTCGCCGGCCCGCCAGCAATCGTCGCGCCCGCCAGCGTCGCACCGGCCGGCGACGCGAAACTCCACGTCGCGACGTCCGTGTTCGCCAGTGCGCACGTCTTGATCACCCAGCGCAGCGAGCAAGCGCCCCGCCGGTTCGCAGCACGTGTTGGTGGCGTAGGTGAAGGTGCCGCTCGTGCGCGACCCGCTCCACCCATCAACCGGGGCCGCCGCCCCGAGGGCGTCCTGCACGAATAGACGTGGTACTTCCCGGCCTGGGCGGAGCCGGCTACGGCGAGGAGCAGCAATGTGAATGCGAGGAAGGTCTTGTCGTATCTGTGTCATCTCGCGCGGTAAGTCGAGCCGAACGGCCCATTGCCACCCCCCTCGATCCCGCGTTCTGGCCATCCGTCCGATACCGGAATGTTTCCGACCACCGGAATGCAGCCCGTGACGCCCCGCGCCGAGCATCGCACGCGCCGAGCCGGCCACACGCGCCGTGCGCGCCCGGCGCCCGGCCGCTGCTAGTCCCGCAGCGTGAACCGCACGGGCAGCTCTTCCAGCCCGTAGATCCCTGAGACGGTGCCGTAGACGGGCTCGCCGTCCAGCGCCAGGTCGCGCAGGCGCTCGGAGAGGAACACGAGTCCCTCCTGCATCTCCAGCCGCGCGAGGTTCGCGCCGAGGCAGTAGTGCACGCCCGCGCCGAAGGTGAGCGGCCGCGCCCGGCCCCGCTCGGCGGCGATGTCGAAGACGTCAGCGGCCACCGCCGTCGCAGCGCCGCCCGCGGAAGCGGCCGACGACGTCGCCCCCCGCCGAGCCGTCGTCGAGGTCGCGGTTGCCGGTGAACGCACAGACCATCACGACCGTGTCCTGCGGGAACGTCACGTCGCGGTAGACGACCTCCTCCGTGAGGATGCGAGCGGTGAACGGCGTGATCGGCTCGTAGCGAAGCGCCTCCTCGACCGCCGCGCCCGCCAGCTCAGGACGCTCGGCGAGGAGCCGCCATTGCTCGGGGTGCTCGGCGAGCAGGCGGATCGCGTGCGCCATCTGGCTCTGGGTCGTGTCGACGCCGCCCGCGAGGATGTTGAAGACGAGGTTGATGCACTCGACGTCGGAGAGCTTCTCGCCCTCCTCTTCGGTGGCGATCAGCATCGACATCAGGTCCTCGCCGGGTTCGGCACGGCGCGCGCGCAGCAGCCCTTCGGCGTACTCGTAGAACTCCTCGACGGCCTCCTCGATCTTGTCCTTCTCGCTGGCCATGCTGCCCGCGTCGAACTGCTTCTGGATCCAGTTCGACCAGTGGTGCAGCCGCGGCGCGTCCTCGATCGGCGCGCCCATCACCGAGGCGATCACCTGCGAGGGATAGGGCTTGGCGAACGCCTCGACGAAGTCGCAGCGCAGACCTCGCTCGCCCTGCCGGCGGCGCCGGACGCAGCGACAGCCTCCTCGAGCAGCCCTTCCAGGAACCCGCGCATGCGCGGCCGGTAGCGCTCGACCGCGCGGGGCGAGAGAGACGGGTTCACGAGGCTGCGCAGACGCGAGTGGTCGGGCCCGTTGACGTGCAGGATGTTGCGCACCATCTGCTCGTAGAGCGGCCCCTCCGTCACCCCGAAGATCTCCGCGATCTTCATGCCCGGGAAGATCGCCGAGCGCGTGCGCAGGAAGTGCTCGCCGGCCTCGCGGTCGAGCACCATGTAGCCGAACGGCGCCTGCGCCAGCCAGCCCTGCTCGCGCACCTCGGCCATCGCCTCGTGGAAGCGCTCGCCGCGCAGCGACGGGTCGGTGTAGTCGAAGACCGGGAGCTCGAGCTCGCTGACGAGGGCCATCGCGAGGCCAGGCTACCTGGCGAGCTTCTTGCCGGGGTTGAGGAGGTCCTTGGGGTCGAAGGCGCGCTTGATCTGCTCGTGCAGCGCGACCGCCTGCGGCGACCACTGGCGCGCAAGGCGCCCGCGCTTGAGCAGGCCGACGCCGTGCTCTCCGGCGATCGAGCCGCCGCTCGAGCGACCAGCTCGTAAAGCTCCTCCATCACCTCCTCGGCGGCGTCCAGCTCGGCCTCCGAGGACGGATCGACCAGCACGGTCGCGTGCAGGTTGCCCTCGCCGGCGTGGCCCCACGCGCACGATCGCAGCCCGTGGCGCGCGGCGATCGCGTCGAAGCTGTCGAGCGTCTCGCCCAGCCGCTCCATCGGCACGACGACATCGCCGCTGACCTTCGCTCCGCGCACGCTCGTGATCGCCGGGTTCAGACCGTCGCGCCAGCGCCACAGCGCGCGCCTGCTCGACGGGCTCGTGGATCTCCGGCGCCGTCTCGCCGAGCAGCTCGAGCGCCTCCGCGCCGCTGCGGCGCGACCTCATCGGCGCTGCCGTCGAGCTCGACGATCAGCGCGAAGCCCGCCCACTCCGGGCGCCCGTGCCGCGGCCCTCGCGAGCCGCCGCCGGAAACGCTCGACGAGGCCGGATAGCGCCGCCTCCGAGCGCGAGCGCCCGCTCGTCGAGGAAGTCGAGGACCGACGGGCGCATGCCCGCGGCGAACAGGTCGAGGATCGCGCGCGCAGCCCTCGCTCGCGTGCGAGCGAAGGCGACGAGCACAGCCGTGCTCTCCGGCGCGCGGCAGCAGCCGCAGCCGCACCGCGGTGACGATCCCGAGCGTGCCCTCCGAGCCGATCAGCAGGTCCTTGATGTCGTAGCCGGCGACGTCCTTGCGGATCCAGCCGCCGAGCCCGGCCAGCTCGCCCGGCGCGAGCGCGACCTCCAGGCCGCTCACCCAGGCGCCGGTCACGCCGTACTTCAGCGCATGCGGGCCGCCGGCGTTCGTCGCGACGTTGCCGCCGATCTGCGACTGCTCGGCGGCGCCCGGGTCCGGGGCCGAACAGCAGCCCGTTCTCGCGCGCGAGCCGCTGCACGTTGCGCGTCGTCACGCCGGCCTCCGCGCACATCCGCCAGAGCCCCGGCTCCAGCTCGCGCACGGCGCGCAGCCGCTCCAGCGAGCACACCACGCTGCCCGGCGTCGGCACGGCGCCGCCGACCAGCCCGGTGCCACCCCCGCGGGTCACCAGCGGCACGTCGTGCTCGTAGCACCAGCCCAGCACCGCCGCGACCTCCTCCGCGCTGCCCGGCAGCACCACCGCCTCAGCGCGGCCGTCGAGCCCGCGCCGGCCGCTCGCGTCGCGGTTGTACTCCGAGCCAGGCGGCGGGTCGAGCACGTGCTCGGCGCCGACGAGCCGGCCGAGCTCCGCAGATATCGCCGCGGCCATTTCCCCATTCTCACGAATCCAGGCGCCGCCCCGCGACCTGGCTAGGGGCCACCCCGGCGCCGTCCGCCACGCGCCTGACCGCGGCGCGCAGGGCGCCCGCGCCCGATCGGCGCACCCCCCGCCAAGTACCATTGACACCAGCGATGGCAGTGGGCGCAAAGCCAGAGAGGGAAGCCCCTCCCACCCAGCAGGCCCAGGACGCGCCTGGCGAGGCGTCCTTCAAGACGCTCTCGGGCGAGCCGGTCAACGAGCTCTACACGGCCGCCGACCTGCCGCCGGGGGCGGGCACCGGCGTCCGAGACGGACCCGATCGGCCTGCCCGGCGCCTACCCCTACACCCGCGGCATCCACGCCTCGATGTACCGCGGGCGCCTGTGGACGATGCGCCAGTTCGCGGGCTTCGGGACGAGCGAGGAGACCAACGAGCGCTTCCACTACCTGCTCGAGCACGGCCAGACAGGGCTCTCGACGGCCTTCGACATGCCCTCGCTGATGGGCCACGACTCCGACCACGCCCGCTCGCTCGGCGAGGTCGGCCGCGAGGGCGTCGCCGTCGACACGCTCGACGACATGCAGACCCTCTTCGACGGCATCGACCTCGGCGAGGTCTCGGTCTCGATGACGATCAACGCGCCCGCCGCGATCATGCTCGCCTTCTACGTCGTCGCGGCCGAGCAGGATCCGGTCCACCCGACCGCCGCCCGAGCGCCTGTCGGGGACGATCCAGGCCGACATCCTCAAGGAGTACATCGCCCAGAAGGAGTGGTGCTTCCCGATCGACCCCGCGATGCGCCTGTGCGGCGACATGATCGAGTGGTGCACGCACCGGATGCCGCGCTGGCATCCGATCTCGATCTCCGGCTACCACATCCGCGAGGCCGGCTCGACCGCGCAGCAGGAGCTCGCTTTCACGCTCAAGGACGGGCTCACCTACGTCGAGCAGGCCGTCGAACGAGGGCTCGACGTCGACGACTTCGCCCCGCGCCTGTCGTTCTTCTTCAACGCCCAGATCGACTTCTTCGAGGAGATCGCCAAGTACCGCGCCGCCCGCCGCATCTGGGCGCGCGAGCTCAGGGAGACGTTCGGCGCCAAGAACCCGAGGTCGTGGCAGATGCGCTTCCACACCCAGACCGCCGGCGTCAGCCTCACCGCCCAGCAGCCGCTGAACAACGTCGTGCGCACGGCGATCGAGGCGCTCGCGGCGGTGCTCGGCGGCACCCAGTCGCTGCACACGAACTCCTACGACGAGGCGCTCGCGCTGCCGACGGAGGAGGCGGTCAAAGTCGCGCTGCGCACCCAGCAGGTGATCGCGCACGAGACGGGCGTCACGAGCACCGTCGACCCGCTCGGCGGCTCCTACTTCCTCGAGGCGCTCACCGACGAGATGGAGCGGCGCGGCCTACGACTACTTCCGCAAGATCGACGAGCTGGGCGGGATGGTCGAGGCGGTCAAGCTCAACTACCCCCAGCGCGAGATCGCCGAGGCGTCGTTCGCCCTGCAGCAGCAGATCGACGCGGGCGAACGCAAGGTGGTGGGCGTGAACAGCTTCGTCGCCGCCGACGAAGAGCCGATCCCGACGCTGCGGGTCGACCCGGCGCTCGAGCGCAAGCAGCTCGACCGCCTCCAGGGCGCGCGCGCCAAACGCGACGGCGCCGCCGTCGAGCGCGCGCTGGCAGAGCTGCGCGAGACACGCGGCGCACGCTGATCACAACCTGATGGAGCCCCTCCTGACGTGCGCCCGCGCCCACGCCAGCGAGGGCGAGATCGTCGAGTCACTGCAGCAGGTCTTCGGCGACTACGCCGAGACCCCCGTCTTCTAGGCCCCGGCGAGAGCGCAATTGCGGCTCGCAACCTTCCGTCGCTCGTGGTGTCAATAGATCAACCCCTGTGAGGCACCTGCACCGACCGCATCTCAAGCGGCACCGCCGCCTGCTGCTCGTCGGCTCGCTGCTCGTCGTGCTCTCGAGCCTCACCGCGCTGGCGTTCGCCTCGAAGCGCATCGAAGCCGAGGAGGCCGCGTTCACGCTGCCGGCCGCAGGGCGCTGCGTGCCGACCACGCTCAACCGCTCGGCCGTGCTGCCCGGCACGACGCTCGCGGTGACGCCCCTGCCCGACTCCTACGACGCGCTGCCGCGGACCCAGATCAGCCTCCTGGGCGTGGCGCCGGCCGACCTCTCCGCCGTCGGCGTCCGCGGCTCCGAGAGCGGCGAGCACTCGGGGCGCCTGCGCGCCTACTCGCAGGGAGACGGCGCGAGCTTCGTGCCGAGCGCGCCGTTCGTCTCCGGCGAGACCGTCACCGTCACGGGCGCGATCGACTCGGCCTCCGGACGGCACGGGTTCGCCTTCCATTTCGTCGTCGCCCAGCGAAGACGAAATCCCCGAACCGCCGTCGGTGCATCCCTCGCTGGACCCGAACGAGAAGATGCACTTCCACTCCCGCCCGACGCTCGAACCGCCCGCGGTCGTCGTCACCGACACCAATGCCGCGACGGCCGGCGGCGACATCTTCACCGCGCCCTACAACGGCCCCGGGCAGGCGGGCCCGATGATCTTCGACGAAGCCGGCGAACCTCGTCTGGTTCCAGCCGGTGCCGCCGAACGACGCGGCGGCCGACCTGAAGGTGCAGCAGCTGGGCGGCAAGCCCGTGCTGACGTGGTGGCAGGGCTACATCCCGCCGGCCGGCTTCGGCAAGGGCGAAGAGGTGATCGACGACGCCTCCTACCACCAGATCGGCCGCGTGCACGCGGGCAACGGCTACAAGGTCGACCTTCACGAATTCAAAATCACCCCTCAGGGAACGGCGATCTTCACCTCCTTCGAGCCGATGCGCTGCGACCTCTCGAGCGCTCGGCGGCCCGCGCGGCGGCGCGGTGACCGACAGCCTGATGCAGGAAATCGACCTGCGCACCGGGCTCGTGCGCAAGGAGTGGCACAGCCTCGACCACGTCCCGCTCGCGAGCTCCTACAGCACCGCCGTCGACGACGAGCACGAGCCTCCCCTTCGACTTCTTCCACCTGAACTCGATCGACCCGCTCGGCGACGGCCACACCCTGATCTCGGCGCGCAACACCTGGTCGCTGTACGAACTGAACACGCAGACCGGTCAGATCCTGCTGACGATCGGCGGCAAGCACTCGAACGTCAAGCTTGCGAGCGGCACCCACACCGCCTACCAGCACGACGCGGAACTGCTCCCCGACGGCAACATCAGCATCTTCGACAACGGCGGCGTGCCGATGGTCCACCCGCAGTCGCGCGCGCTGATCGAGAGCTTCAGCCCCACGGCCGGCACGGCCCTCGTCGCCCAGTACGAGCACCCGAGCGCGCTGCGCTCGGGCAGCCAGGGCAACGTCCAGAACCTCGCCAACGGCGACGTGTTCGTCGGCTGGGGCGCCGAGCCCTACTTCTCGGAGTTCAGCGCGCCGGGCACGCTGCTGTACGACGCCCATTTCCACGGCACCTACCAGGCCTACCGCGGCTACCGCTTCGCGATGGACCGGCGCCCCCGGCGGGCACCCGGCCGCGCTTGCGAGCACCGCTGCCGGGAAGCTGACGGTGTACGTGAGCTGGAACGGCGACACCCGGACCGCGACCTGGCGGCTGCTCGACGGGCCCACGCCGTCGAGCCTCGCCCCGGTCGCGAGCGACCCGCGCGCGGGCTTCGAGACCGCCCTGCACGCGCCCGACGCCGGCGGCCTACGTCGCGGTGCAGGCGCTCGACGCGAGCGGAGCCGTGATCGGCACCTCGAAGACGATCGCGGGCTGAGCCCGCCGCGCGACGCGAGCAGGTGACCGACAAGCCGATCCGTCGCGAGCGCCGCCGTCCCGCCGGCGCGCGCGGCGGCCGCTACAGCCGCTTGCCCGCGGGCACCCACGGGATGGACCCCGAGCTGGTGCGCGAGGACCAGGCGCGGCGGCTGCGCGCGGCGATGGTCGAGCTGATCGCGGCGAAGGGCTACCCCGCTGTGAGGATCGCCGACCTGGCGCGGCTCGCACACGTCTCACCGCCGACGCTGTACAGCCTCTACGCCGACAAGGAACAGCTGCTGGCGGGGGCCTACGAGGACATCGCGAGGCGCGCGGGACTGGCGATCGCCGCCGCGCACCGTGCCGAGGACCCGCCACGGCGGCGCCTGCTCGGCGGCGCTGGGCGCGTTCGCTGAGCTGGCGGCCGAGGAGCCGCAGGCGGTGTCGCTGCTCGTGCTCGGGGCGTTCGGCGCGGGGCCGCAGGTGCGCCGCAAACGGCGCCTCGCGCTCGACGCGCTCGAGGCGTACATCCACGCGAACCGCTCGCCGCACGCCCCGGTCGAGGGCGGCGACCTGATGGTCGCGGCGCTCGTCGGCGGCATCCGCGAGGTGACGGCGAGCCGCTTGCGTCAAGGCCGCCACGCCGAGCTGCCGCGGCTAGCCTCCGCTCTGACGGGCTGGGCGGCGACCTACCCCGGCGCGCTGCCGGAGGGGCTGGCGGTCGCGCCGGGAGCGCAGGCGCCGGAGCCGATCGAGGAGCCGACGGTCGCGCTCGAGGGCCCCGCGGCGCGCGCCGCGCGGCCGCTTCGGAGCGGGCCCAGCGATCTGCCGCGCGAGGTGATCGTGAAAAGCCAGCGCGAACGGATCGTCGACGCGACCGCGGCGATCGTCGCCGAGAAGGGGCTGGCGGCGCTGACGATCCCCGAGATCGCCCGGCGCGCGAGCGTCTCGAACCAGACCTTCTACGCCATCTACGAGTCCAAGGACGCGGCGTTCCTGGGCGCGCAGAAGGTCGGCATGCACCAGGCGCTGCGGGTGACGGTCGCGGCCTTCGAGAGCGGCGAGCGAGGACTGGCCGGAGGCCGTGCGCGCGGGCATCGGCGCGCTCGTCGAGTACGTGGTCTCCGAGCCCGAGCACGCCCACCTCACGCTGGTCGACACCTTCGCGGCGAGCCCGGAGGCGCTGGCTGATCCGCGAGCGGGCGATGGAGGGCTTCCGCTCCCAGCTCGCGCCCGGGATCGAGCTCGCGAGCGAGCAGGGCGAGCCGACGTCGCGGCCGAGGCGGTCGTGGGCGGCATCTGGCAGGTGCTCCACCGCTACATCGAGCGGGGCGCGATCGCGGAGCTGCCGGAGGCCGCGCCGCAGCTGACGTACTTCGCGCTGGCGCCGTTCCTGGGCGCGCAGGCGGCGGCAGAGGTCGCGCGCGCGTGACCTGGAGATTTGAGATTGGGGGGCACCGCGCGCGGCGAGCCGCGTGCTCGCCGTGGCGCCCATGGCGAGGGCGCGCGCCGGTTCAGGGGTCAGGAACGCACGTCGAGCACGACCTTGCCGAGCGCGCGGCGCTCGTCAAGGGTGTGCAGGGCCTGCGCAGCGTCCTCGAACGGGAAGCGCTGGCCGACGAGCGGCTTGACGACGCCGGTGGCGATCATCTTCGAGATCGCGGCCCCGATCTCGCGGTTCAGGTCGGGCTTGCCCATCACGTAGGCGCCCCAGCCGGCGCCGATCACCTCGGTGTTCTTGAGCAGCAGCCGGTTGACCCTGACCTCGGGGATCGAGCCGCCGGTGAAGCCGACGACGACCAGCCGGCCGTCCTCGCGCAGCGAGCGCAGGCTGTCGAGGAAGCGCTCGCCGCCGACGGGGTCGAGGACCATGTTCACGCCGCCCCCGGAGAGCTCGACGACCTCGTCCTTCCAGCCGTCGGCGACCATCACCACGTGGTCGGCGCCGGCCTCTTCGGCGACCTTCTTCTTCTCCTCGGTCGAGACGGTTGCGATCGTGGTCGCGCCGAGCGCGTTCGGCGACCTGGATCGACGCGGTGCCGACCCCGCCCGCCGCGCCGTGCACGAGCACGCTCTCGCCCTCGGTGAGCCGGCCGCGCAGCTTCAGGCAGAAGTAGGCGGTGTGGTAGTTGAGGACGAGCGAGGCTCCCTGGGCGAAGTCGAGCCCCTGAAGCGGGAAGACGAAGAACTCCGGTGCGACCGCCGTCTCGGCCCAGCCGCCGAGCGCGCAGAAGCCGGCCACGCGGTCGCCGGCCTTCACCGCCGCCGCCTCGGGCGCGCTGATGACGACGCCGCCGACCTCGCTGCCGGGCACGTAGGGCAGCGGCGGTTTCATCTGGTACTCGCCCCGGGTCTGCAGCAGCTCGGGGAAGGAGACGCCGGCGGCGTGGACCTCGATCAGCACCCCCTCGCCGGGCGTCATCATGTGCGAGGCCTCGGGGTCGGGCAGCTCCACCAGCGACAGCGCCTTGTCGGGGCCTTCCTCGTTGACGATCTGGATCGCTCTCATGGCGGGGGATTATTGTCCAAGCCAGCCCGCGGCGCGCGGCGGGGTCTCCGAGGGAAGGAGCCGGTGATGGCGAAGGTGCTCTGCGTTCTCTATGACGATCCCGCCGGTGGCTATCCGCCCGCCTACGCGCGCGACGGCATTCCGCGCATCGAGAGCTACTACGACGGGCAGACCGCGCCGACGCCGAAAGGGCTCGGCTTCCAGCCGGGCGAGCTCGTCGGCTGCGTCTCGGGAGAGCTCGGGCTGCGCGAGTTCCTCGAGGGGCTCGGCCACGAGCTCGTCGTGACCTCCGACAAGGACGGCCCGGACTCGGTCTTCGAGCGCGAGCTGCCCGGACGCCGAGGTGGTCATCTCCCAGCCCTTCTGGCCCGCGTACCTGACCGCCGAGCGGATCGCGAAGGCGCCGAACCTGAAGCTCGCGCTGACCGCCGGCATCGGCTCCGATCACGTCGACCTGCAGGCCGCCATCGACGCCGGGGTGACCGTCGCCGAGGTGACCTACTCGAACAGCATCAGCGTCGCCGAGCACGTGGTGATGATGATCCTCGCGCTCGTGCGCAACTACATCCCGATGTACCAGGACGTCGTCGCCGGCGGCTGGAGCATCGCCGAGGTCGTCTCGCGCTCGTATGACCTCGAGGGGATGCAGGTCGGGACGGTCGCCGCGGGGCGCATCGGCTCCGCCGTGCTGCGCCGGCTGAAGCCGTTCGAGGTCGGGCCTGCACTACACCGACCGCCACCGCCTGCCCGAGGAGGTCGAGCGCGAGCTCGGTGTCACCTTCCACGAGGACGCCGAGTCGATGGTGGGCGTCTGCGACGTCGTCACGATCAACGCGCCGCTTCACCCGGAGACCGAGGGCCTGTTCGACGAGAGCATGCTCGCGAAGATGAAGCGGGGCGCCTACCTGATCAACACGGCCCGCGGCAAGATCTGCGACCGCGACGCGATCGTGCGCGCGTGCGAGAGCGGCCAGCTCGCCGGCTACGCCGGCGACGTCTGGTTCCCCCAGCCCGCCCCGCGCGACCATCCGTGGCGCACGATGCCCCACCACGGCATGACCCCGCACACCTCCGGCACGAGCCTCTCCGCGCAGGCCCGTTACGCCGCGGGCACGCGCGAGATCCTCGAGTGCTATTTCGCAGGCACGCCGATCCGCGAGGAGTATCTGATCGTCGACGGCGGCAGGCTCGCGGGCACGGGCGCGCACTCCTACAGCGAGGGCGACGCGACAGGCGGCTCCGGCGAAGCGGCGCAGTTCAAGGCGGGCTGAGCGCATCGGATCGAGTGGGCGCTCGCGTAATCGGCGCCGCGACGCTGCTCGCGTCCGCCTCGATGCTGGCTGCAGCCTGCGGTTCCACATCCCCTCCGCCGCCGCACACGACGACGGCCGTCTCTTTCGCGCCGGGCGCCCCGGCCGTCGCGCAGGCGTCCACCGCTTCCACGATCACGGTGGGCAACGCGACGCCGCCCCTGCCTCTGAAAGGACGCACGATCACGGTCGACCCCGGCCACAACGGCGGCAACTTCACCCACCCCCTCCAGATCTCCCGGCTCGTGCCCGACGGCGACGGCGAGAAGGAATGCGACACGACCGGCACCGCGGCGCCCGACGGCTACCGCGAGGCGGATTTCAACTGGAGCGTGGCGGAGCGGCTGCGGGCGCTGCTGCAGGCGGCCGGCGCGAAGGTCGTGATGACGCGCTCCTCGAACACCGGCGTCGGCCCGTGCGTGAACGAACGCGCAGCCATCGGCAACCGCGCGCACAGCGACGCCGCGATCTCGATCCACGCAGACGGCGGACCCCCTGGTGGCTCCGGCTTCGCGATCCTGATTCCCGCCCCGATCCCCGGCGGTGGCGACCGCGCGATCATCGCGCCCTCCCGGCGCCTGGCCGTGGATCTGCGCTCGACGCTGCTGGCGACGGGGCTGCACACCTCCACCTACGACGGCACCGACGGCCTCGCCCCGCGCACCGACCTCGGCGGCCTGAACCTCTCGCGGGTGCCGAAGGTCTTCGTCGAGGTCGCGAACATGCAGAACCACGCCGACGAGGCGCCGATGGAGCGCCCCGCGTACCGCGAGCGCATCGCGCAGGCCCTGCTGGCGGGCTTCGAGCGCTTCCTCGCGGCCGGCTAGGCGCCGGCTGCTGCGCGCCGCGACGCGGGCGCGTCCGAGCACGCCCAGGCGGCGGCTGCCGTGACGGCGGAGACGCTGAGGACCGCGGGCCAGGCGCCGATCTGCGGCGCGAGCACGTGCGAGGCGGCGAACGCGACCAGGCCGACGCCGGTCAGCGCAGCGGCGGTGCGAGGGCCGTCGCGCCGCGTCCAGACACGCGCGCAGTAGAGCCCGCCGGCCACCAGCACGACACCTCCGAGCGGGCGCGAGCCGGTTCCGGCTGCGACGGCGTAGCCGCCGATCAGCGCGGCGGCGGCGATCGCTGCGGTGGGGGTGCGGCGCATCTCGGCCAGCCTAGCGCCCCGTGCGCGCCCGCAGCCTCCCGTCCGGCCCCAGCTCGAAGCCCGGCAGCTCGAAGCGCTCGGCCAGCACTGCCGGCACCTGCCCCGGCTCGAGCGGCGTCTCAACGGTCCCCGCCGGCGTGCTCTCCAGCAGCTTCAGCCCGCCCCAGTCGGAGAGGGCGAGACGGCGCCCGTCGGCCCACTGGCGCCCGACGAGGAACCCGGCGACGAACGGCGACTCCGGGGCGGTGGCGGTCCACCAGTTGTTGATCTCGATGTCGATCATCGACGAAGGCTCGGGGACGAAGGCGTACAGATCGCTCCAGGTCTCCTCCTGCATCGTCTGCAACGCCCATTCCCCGCGGTCCTCGACCACCCGGAAGCGCCAGCCCGCCTGCTCGTGCTCCTCGCCCGGACCCCACGGGATCGGCTCGGAGAGCGTGCCGGTGCCGAAGCCGACGTCGGCGTGCCAGTTGCGCTCGCCGTCGCCGACGCGCAGCAGCAGATGGGTGCGTCCCCGGGTCTCGCCGGGCGCGGCCCCGACCCGGACCCGCGCAAGGTGGGGCTCGACCTCGTAGCCGAGCGCTTCGAGCGCGGCTCGCAGGAGCAGGTTCTGCTCGAAGCAGTAGCCGCCGCGCCCACCGTCGACGAGCTTGGCCACGAGGTTCGCAGGGTCCAAGGGCACGCCCTCGCCGATGTGGGCGCTGAGACCCTCGAAGGTGATCGAGGTGGCGTGCGCCCGGTGCAGCTCGGCAAGGCTCGCCCCGCGGTCCGCCCCGATCCGAGCCAGGTAGGCGTCGAGGTCGAACATCGCCGTGACTGTAGTGCCCGCGCCATACTGGCGCCGTGGCCTACGCTCCGCCCGCCCGCCACCTGCTGCGCGCCAAGGACCTGGCTGACGCGCACTACGCCGAGCCGCTCGGGGTCGAGGACATGGCCCGCGAGGCCGGGCTCTCGCGCGCGCACTTCATCCGCGAGTTCCGCCGCGCGTTCGGCGACTCCCCGCACGCGTATCTGCTGACCCGGCGGCTGGAGCGAGCCGCGGCGCTGCTGCGCTCGACCGACCGCCAGGTCGCGGACATCTGCTACTCGGTCGGCCTCAGCAGCCTCGGCTCGTTCACGACGAGCTTCAAGCGCACCTACGGGGTCTCGCCCACCGCCTACCGCGAGCGCTACCCGCCGGCCGCCGACATGGCGCTCGTGCCGGGCTGCGTGGTGCGCGCATACGGGCGCCCGCAACGCCGCACTTTTCGAGAAGACAGCTCGGATGAGCGCGCGTAGTTTCCTCCCATCGCAACGACGACGACAAAGGAGACCGAGATGATGAAAGTCGGAACCGCCCAGCTCTGGGTGCACGACCAGGACGAGGCGCTCGCGTTCTGGACGGAGAAGGTCGGGATGGAGGTGCGCGCCGACGTGACGCTGCCCGAGCTCGGGGGCTTTCGCTGGCTGACGGTCGGCGTCCCCGGCCAGGATGACTTCGCGATCGTGCTGATGGCGATCCCGGGCGCCGCCGCTGATGGACGCCGAGACGGCCGAGCAGGTGCGCGAGCTGATGTCCAAGGGCTTCGCCGGCACCGTGTTCCTCGAAACCGACGACTGCCGCGCCTCCTACGAGGAGCTGCGTGCCCGCGGCGTCGAGTTCAACGAAGCCCCGGAAGAGCGCCCGTACGGCATCGACTCCGGCTTCCGCGACCCGTCGGGCAACTCGATCCGGCTGACCCAGGTACGCGATCTCGCGGAGCTGAGCGCGTAGCAGGGCCGACCGGCAGGCCGGCGGGGCGAGCGTCGCGGCGCGCCCCGCCGGCCGCCAGCCGCTAGCGTCTGCGCCGATGGGCGCAAGCTACGAGCGGGGGCTGGCGGAGGTCGGCGGACGGCGTCTACGCCTACCTGCAGCCCGACGGCGGCTGGGGCTGGTCGAACGCGGGGCTCGTCTGCGACGGCGAGGCGACGCTCCTCGATCGACACGCTGTTCGACCTCGGCGCTGACCGAGGCGATGCTCGGCGGACATGCGCCGCGCGGTGCCCGCCGCGGAGCGGATCGGCACGCTCGTCAACACGCACGCCAACGGCGACCACTGCTACGGCAACCAGCTCGTCGTCGGGCGCGCGGATCGTGGCCTCCGAGCGCACCGCCGAGGAGATGAGCGAGCTGCCGCCGGCGGCGATGGCCGCGCTGGTCGAGCAGGCGCCGAACATGGGCCGCCTCGGCGAGTTCTTCCTGCGCTGCTTCGGGAGCTTCAGCTTCCAGGGAATCGAGCCGGCCCCGCCGCAGGAGACCTTCAGCGGCGAGCTCGAGCTGCGCGTCGGCGACCGCGAGGTCCGGCTGCTCGAGGTCGGGCCGGCGCACACGCGCGGCGACACGATGGCCTGGCTGCCCGCCGAGCGCGTGCTCTTCACCGGCGACATCCTCTTCAACGGCGCGCACCCGATCGCCTGGGCCGGCCCCGTCTCGAACTGGCTCGCCGCCTGCGAGCGCATCGAGGCGCTCGCGCCGGCGGCGATCGTCCCGGGCCACGGCCCGCTCGCGACGATCGCGGACGTCCGCGAGCTGCGCGCCTACCTCGAATACCTCTACGAGCAGGCGCGCGCCGCGCACGGCGACGGCCTGACCCCGCTGCAGGCCGCGCGCCGCCTCGAGCTCGACCGCTGGGCCGACTGGGGCGAGCGCGAGCGCCTCGTCGTCAACATCGCCACGATCTACGGCGAGCTGACGGGCGAGGGGCCGCCGAACCCGCTGGAGGCGTTCCAGCAGATGGCGGATTTCGCGCTCGGCGAGGAGTGAGCGCATGGCGAGCCTCGAGGACGTGCGCCGGATCGCGATGTCGCTGCCCGGCCAGCGAGGAGCGCACCTCGCGCGAGCGCCTGCAGTGGCGGGTCGGCGGCAAGCTCTTCGTCTGGGAGCGCCCGCTGCGCGCGAGGGAAGTCGAGGAGCTGGCAGGCGCCGCCGGACGGGGCCGATCCTGGGGGCGCGGGTCGAGAACCTGCACGCGAAGGAGGCGCTGTGCGCCTCCGAGCCGGAGGTGTTCTTCACCACCTCGCACTTCGACGGGCACCCCTCGGTGCTGGTGCGCGCTCGAGCGCATCGGCCTGCCCGAGCTCGAGGAGGTCGTGACCGAAGCGTGGTTCGCGCGGGCCCCGCCGAAGCTGGCCGCGGAGCTGCAGGCGCGCTCGGGCTCCTAGCTGACGAGGACGGTGCGCAGCGTCGGGCCCGCGCCCTGCAGGACGAGCTTGAGCTTGCCGGCCCGCGGATGTCGCGCCGCCGTGGCGAGCATCCGCGCCCCCTGGGCGGTGAGATGGACAGTCTCGTTGCCGGAGGCGCCCTGCGCCAGCGAGAAGCCGGCGCTGCCCACGAGGAGCGTCACGTGGCGCGTGACCGTGCGCCCGTGTGAGCGCGTGCGCCTGGCCACGGTGATCGTGAGCTCGACGGTGCCGTGGCACGGGCCGAGTGCGCAGCTGAGCTTGACGCTCGCCCGCCGGCCGGACACGCGCACGCGGGCGCCGGCCGTGACCGACGGCACGACGGCTTTCGCCGGCAGCACGGACCCGTTCGGCACGGTTGTCCCGGACCCCGTCCCCGACTCTGTCTGGATGCCGCTGGGCAGCTGCGGCGCGGGCACGAACGCCTTGAGCTTCGCGTCGATCCCGGTCTCCTTGGCTTCGCCGGCGATGTGCACCGCGGTCGCTCCCGCGATGGATGACGCTTCGTCGTAGAACTGGATCTGGAACCCCGGGCCGTCGTTGAATTCGACCTTGTAGTCGCCTGCCGCCAGGTTCACGATCGAGTACGTGCCGTTGGACCCGGTGAGGGCGCACTTTGCCGGCGCGCCGGGAATGGCGCACACCTGGACTCCGCTGAGCGGCAGGCCTGTTGCCTGGGCGATCACGCGGCCTTCGATCGAACCGCCGCCAAGGTGGCTGCTTTCGGCCGGCGCCAGCGCGGCGTCGATGCCTTTTGTCGATACGCCCGTGGAAACCGACACCGGCGTGGCTTCCGCGAGCGTCGCCTTGCCCGCGTAGAACTGCGTGGCGTAGCCGGGCACATCGTAGAATTCGACCTTGTAGCTGCCTGCGGGCAGGTCTTCGATGGTGTAATCGCCATCCGGTTCGCTTAGCGCGCATTCGACGGTTTCTTCCGGCGGTTCGAGCGCGCAGACTTCGACATCGGCCAAGGGCAGGCCCGTCGCGGCCGATGTGACACGACCTTCGATCGAGCCGCCTTCGTTGTGGATGCCGGTGGGCACCAGCGCGGCGTCGATCGCTTTGACCGTCGCGCCCACAGTCACGGCCACGGGCGTCGCTTCGGCGAGTTTTTCCTTGTCGGCGTAGAACTGCGGGACGTAGTCGGGCTGATCTTCGAATTCGATCCCGTAGCTGCCTTCGGGCAGGCCTTCGAGCCTGTAGTCGCCGTCGGCTTGGCTGAGCGCGCATTTGACGGGTTCTTCGGGGAGGGCGATCGCGCAGACCTGAACCGAGCCCAGCGGCGCGCTCGTCGCCGCGGACGTGACCTGCCCTTCGATCGAGCCGCTGTGCGCCGCGGACGACAGCATCTGCGCGTCGATGCCCGTGGCCGCCGCGGCGCCGGCCGTGACGGAGATCGATTTCGCTCCTGCGAGGTGCGGCGCGCCCGCGTAGAACTGGGTCAGGTATTCGGGCGCGTCGTAGAATTCGACCTCGTAGACGCCCGTGGGAAGCCGTTCGACGGAATATGTGCCGTCGGACGCTGTGTGGGTGCATTCTTCGACTTCTTCTCCGTTGGCCAGGAAGGCGCAGACGAGGACGTGCGCGAGCGGCCCCCCGCCTTCGGCCGCCGTCACCGTTCCCTGGATCTCCCCTCCTGACGGCAGCGCGGCATCGGCTCCCGTCGTCGTGGCCCCCAGCGTCACTTTGACGCCCGTGAGCGGCGTGTCCACGTAGTTGTCACCCGGCACCGGCGGCACGAGGAACGCGACTTCGTACGAGCCGGCCGGCAGGCCCTTGAGCAGGTACTTGCCGCCACTGCCGGTTTCCGAGCAGTCGACACCACCCACGGCGAAGTCGAACGCGCAAGCCAGGAACCCTTCGAGCGGGGCGCCCCCTTTGGCCGCGGTCAGGGTGCCTTCGATGCGCCCGCCTTCGACGAGCGCCGCGTTGATTTTCGTGGTGAACGTTTCCGCTTTGACTTTCACCGGATTCGGTTTTTCGGCGAGCGAGCGGCCGTTGTAGAGCTGCGTGACGTAGTTGCGCAGCGGGTCGAAGAATTCGACGGCGTATTCGCCCGCCGGCAAGGCAAGCTGGTATTTGCCGCTGGCCTCGGTCACCGTCGCGCAGGCCGGTTCGAGTTCTTCTTCGTAGGCCCCTTCTTCGAGCGCTTTGAGTTCATAGGCGCAGACTTCGACCCCGGTCAGTCCGGCTTTCGTCGTGGCATCGATGACTTCGCCCTTGAAGCCACCGGCCGTCACGTCCGGGCGAGCCGCCGCGGCTCTGCTCGCGATGCCGTGGCGGCGCATCGACGCGGTCTCGGCGCGGTGCAGCCGCGCGCCCAAGAACCGCCGCTGGAGCGAGCAGTGCGCCGCACAGCGCGAGAGGGAGGAAGGCAGCCTCCACGCGGAGGCATCTGAGGGCCGCGCGGCGGATGCACCGGTGGCCGCAACGGCCGCCATCGCAAGAGCAAGCGCGAACACACCGAGGATGCCTGCGATCGCCCTCCGTGGACCGATGTGTCCCCTCATCTCTCCCTCCCTGTGAAAGGCTGCCGGAGGTCCGGCAACGCCGGGAAGATACCAGTCAGTCGAACGCGGTCAAGCGCGGGGGTCCGACCGCGAGCGCCGGGACACGAGGTCATCGAGCCGCTGCGATTGTGCCCTGCACCTCAGGGAGCGCGAGGTGCGCTCGAACCCCCTAGCGGACGACGACCGCGCGCTGCGTCGTTTTTGCGCCGTGAAGGACCAGCTTCAGCTTCCCCGCCTGCGGATGCCGAGCCGCTGAGGCGAGCAGCCGGGCCCCCTGTGAGGTGAGGCGGATGGTCGCCGTCGCCGATGCTCCCTGGGCCAGCGAGAAGCTGCCGCTCCCGACGAGGAGCGTCACCCGCCGCGTCACCGTACGGCCGTGGGATCGGACGCGCTTGACGACCGTGATCGTGAGCTGGATCGTGCCTTTGCACGGTCCAACGCGGCACCGGAGCTTGACGCTCGCCCGGTGTCCGGAGACTTGCACGCGGCCTTCGGCCGTGAGCGCAGGAAGGACGGCTTTCGTCGACAGGACAGCGATCGTGGGAGCCGGCGCGGCGGGCGTCGCGGTCTGTGGCGCGGGTGGCGTCACCACCGGCGCCGGCCTGGGCGGTTCTTCGCCGACGCGGAGCATCGCGCCGTCGATCCCGGTGCTCGCCGTGGACGGGGTCACGTTCAGCGCGAGGGCGCCTGCGAGCAGCGGCGCGCCGTAGGTTGCGCCGTCGTAGAACTGGGTCGCATACACCGGCAGGCCGAAGAATTCGACGAAGTACGAGCCCGGCTGGAGCCGTTCGATCGTGTATCGCCCGTGCGCCCCACTGTTGGTGCATTCTTCGAGTTCTTCTTCTTCGCCGAATGCGAGCGAGGGGAACGCGCAGACGGTGACGCCTTCCAGGGCCGCGCCGCTCGAGGCCACCGTGACGGTGCCCTCGACCTCGCCGCCGGAGGGCAGCGCCCTGTTCGCGGCGGTCGTTGTCTGGCCCGCGGTGACCGGCACTTCTTCGAGCGGCTCGTCGAGGTAGTTCTGACCCGCCTCCGGCGGCACCAGGAAGATCACCCGGTAGGAGCCGGTGGGAAGGCCCCGTATCCGATAGGTGCCCCCGCCGCCGGTTTCGCCGCAGCCAAAGCCGCCGGCTTCGACGTCGAAGGCGCAGGCGAGTATCCCCGTCAACGGCGCGCCACCTTCAGCCGCGGTGACGGCCCCTTCGATGCGGCCTCCTTCGACGAGTGCGGCATCGATGTTCGGCGTCACCGGTTTGGCTTTCACGATCACAGGGTCGGGTGATTCGTCGATGGATCTGCCGTCGTAGAACTGCTGTATGTAGCTGCGCGAGGGGTCGAAGAATTCGACGTAGTATTCGCCGGCCGGCACCCCGATCCGGTAGTGCCCGGTGGATTCGAGCACCGTCCCGCACGACGGTTCGAGTTCTTCGTCCTGATAGAGGCCCTCTTCGAGGAATTCGACGTCGTACGCGCAGACTTCGATGCCGGTGATGCCTGCTTTCGTGCTCGCGTCGGTCACCGTGCCTTCGAAGCCGCTGGCGGTGATGTCGGGGCGCGCCGCCGCACGCGAAGCGGCGGCATGGCCGCCACGGCGCATCACCCCGCGCTCGATCCGGCGCAGGCGAGCGGCGAGGAGCCGATGAGCAGCCGAGCGGGGGTGCGCCAGCGACGACGGCAGACCCCAGCCGGGAGCCGTCGCGGACGGGGCTGCGTCGGCGCTCGCGCTCAGAGCCGCGAGCAGCAGGACCGCAGCCAGGACAGCAGCCAACCACCACGCAGCACGCCTCTTGCCCCTCATCCGTTCCCTCCCTGTAGACGCGAACCAGAGTCTTCTGGACGAACCGAGGAAACCCTCCGCGTGAAGCCGCTAATTGCGGGAAGTTCGACCGCCTCGGCTCAAGGGGCGGTTCCGAGCGCCTGCTCGGTGCGCTCGTCCGTCGCGGCGTCGAAATAGCGCCGGAGCACCTCGCTGAACAGCGCCTCGCCGGGATCCGCGATCGCGAACAGCGTCATCGAGGAGCGAAGCTTGAGCGCGTCCACGCTGCCCAGAACCTCCTCAGCACCGATCTCCCGCAGCCCGAGCAGCGCCCGAGCGCACTCCCGCAGCCGCACCCCGAGCACCGGGTCGGCCAGATACGCGCGCGCCTCCGCAAGGGAGCCGATCGCGTACCTCTGCGCCATTGCGCTCGACCCCAGCCCGGCGAGCTGCGGGAACACGAACCACATCCAGTGACTGCGCTTGCGCCCGGCGCGCAGCTCGGCGAGCGCCCGCTCGTAGGTGCCGGCCTCGTCCTGGGCCCGCACGAAGCGCGCGAGCGCGAAGGGGTCCTCGCTCAAGCCGCGGCGCGGCGCGGCGCCGTGGGGCTCGCCGGGGCACGCCGCGAGCGCGTGCGGTGGACCTGCGCCCCGCGCAGGAAGCTGTCGGCGGCATCGGCGAGCAGCGCGCCGACTTCATCCGGCGCGACCAGCCCCGCTGTGACGAGGGCGGCGATGCCCTGGATCGTCGCGAAGAGAACGAGCCCCACCCGCTTGGGCTCTCCCTTCTCCAGCACCCCCTCGCGCTGACCCTGCTCGATCAGCTCGAGCATCACCGCAAACGTGCGCTCGGCCAGGTCGGCGAGGTCGTCCGCTCCCTCCCGGTGCTTGCCGGCGAACATCAGCTCGAGCAGCGCCGCGTCCTCCGTCGCGAAGCGGACGTACGCGGCGCCGACAGCGCGCAGCCGCGGCTCGAAGCCCTCACCGGCGCCGCGGCTCGCGGCGCGCAGCTCGGCCCCCAGCCGCTCGAATCCCGCGCGGGCGAGCGCGTCGAGCAGCGACTGGCGGTCGGGGAAGTGCCGGCGCGGCGCGCCGTGGCTCACGCCCACCTCGCGCGCGAGCTCGCGCAGCGAGAGCGCCTGCACGCCGCGCTCGCGCAGCGTCCGCTCCGCTGCGTCGAGCAGAGCCGTGCGCAGGTTGCCGTGGTGGTAGGGGCGTGCGTCCATGCCCGGGAGGGTACCGGGAAAAGTAGACGTTGACAGCTTTGTAGTCATCGACTACATTGTTGCCCATGACAACTTCGAGCTCCACCTCCCTCCCCGACTTGAACGGCCGGACCGTCATCGTGACCGGCGCCAACAGCGGTATCGGACGCGCCGCCGCCACCGCGCTCGCCGCCTCCGGGGCCCGCGTTGTGCTCGCGGTTCGCTCGGCTGAGAAGGGCGAGCAGGCGGCGGCACAGATGAGCGGGCAGACCGAGGTCCGCGCGCTCGACCTCGCCAGCCTCGCGTCGGTCCGCGAGTTCGCCGAGAGCTGGGACGGCGGCGAGATCGACGTGCTGATCAACAACGCCGGCGTGATGGTGCCGCCGCTGAGCCGCACCGCCGAGGGCTTCGAGCTGCAGTTCGGCACCAACCACCTCGGCCACTTCGCCCTCACCAACCTGCTCCTCGAGCAGATCACGGGTCGCGTCGTCACTGTGTCCTCGACCGCTCACCGCATGGGGAAGATCGACTTCGACGACCTGAACTGGGAACGGCGCTCCTACCGCGCGTGGTCTGCCTACGGACAGTCCAAGCTCGCGAACCTCCTGTTCACGGCCGAGCTGCAGCGCCGCCTCACCGAGGCCGGCTCCCCGGTGCTCGCGATGGCCGCCCACCCCGGCTACACGGCGACCAACCTCCAGTTCCACAGCGGCAAAAAACTCCAGGACTGGGTCAGCCACCTCGGCAACGTCGTGCTCGCGCAGGGCGAGGAGGGCGGCGCGCTGCCGACGCTCTACGCGGCGACTGCAGATGTGCCGGGCAACAGCTTCGCGGGCCCGAGCGGCTTCATGGAGTCACGCGGTCCCGCCAAGCTCGTGGGACGCACCAGCCAGGCGAAGGACATGGATGTGGCGCGGCGGCTGTGGGAAGTCTCCGAAACGCTCACCGGGGTCTCCTTCCCGCTCGGAGCGCGCGTCGGCGGATAGCGCACGGGGCGTCCGGCTGCCGAGACATATTCGGCTGACGGAAACTTTTTTGATAAGAGGGTTGACGCCAGGATCACCCCCGAAGATACTCGGGTCACGGGCAGCCCTGGCTCGCAGAGGGGCACGAAGCGAGGCGGCCGGGCTGCCGACAACACCCATAAGGGAGAGATGATGCGACTCATTCGAACCCCCGAGAGGGGGCGCGGTCGATCACGCCTTCTTGGAGCCATCTCCGTGGTGCTGCTGGCGATCTGCACGACGCCCGCGATCGCCTCGGCAACACCGGCCGCGGTGAGCTGGGGCCAGGGCAAAGACGGCGAGCTCGGTAGCAACTCCACAAAAGACCGGGCCAAACCGGCCGGCGTCAGCGGCCTAGCGGAAGTCACCGCACTCGACGCCGGCGCGAACTTCGGGATCGCCCTGCACTCCGGCGGCACGGTCTACACGTGGGGGAACGACAACGAAGGTCAGCTCGGACCCGTGGGCGCCAGTACCACCATCCCACAGCAGGTCTCGTCGCTGAGCGGCGTGAGCGGCGTCGCTGCGGGGGACCAGACCGCGCTGGCATTGAAATCGGGTGCCGTCTACGCCTGGGGCCAGCAGCCGTGCGAATTCGAAGGCGTCGCCGAACACTTCTCGGAACCGAAAGCGGTGTCGGGGATCAGCACGGCGACAGCGGTCTCGGCCGGCAGCGGAGCCTCGGGTCTCACGAACAGAGCCGACAACGGGGACCACGAGCTCGCGCTCCTGGAAAACGGCACGGTGATGGCGTGGGGCAACAACGAACACGGCCAGCTCGGCAACGGCACAACCGAAAACAGCTGCTCGCCGGTGAAAGTCAAAGGCCTCGAACACGTCGTCGCCATCTCGGCCGGCGGCGGCAGCAACTTCGCGCTGCTCGAAAACGGCACGCTGATGGCGTGGGGCGCCGACGGCGAAGGCGAGCTCGGCACCGGTGTCCGCACGACGACCGTGACCGAACCGAAAGCCGTCAGCGGCCTGAGCGAAGTGACCGCGGTCTCGGGCGGGGGCGACACGAGCCTCGCCACCACCGCGAACGGCAAGCTCTACGCCTGGGGGACCAACCAGAACGGCGAGCTCGGGCAGGGCACCGCGGGGGTCGAACCCTCCGACGTCCCGCTCGAAGTGCCGGGGATCAGCACGGCCATCGGGGTGGCGGCGGGTGAGAAGGACGGCGTCGGCCTCCCGCACGACCTCGTGCTGCTCAGTGGCGGAACCGTCAAGGACTGGGGCAACATCCCGGACGGCGAAAACGAGGATTCGCCGACGACCGTCGCCGGCATCAAAGGCGCCACCGAGCTCACCGCCGGCTGGGAGGACAGCCTCGCGGGCGGCGTCGAAGTTCCCGTCGTGACGAAAAGCTCGCCCGGGAACGGGCTGCCGGGAACGGTCGTGACGGTCGAAGGTTTCAACCTGGGCGAAGCGTCCTCGGTTGAATTCGGCGGCATCTCGGACACGGCGATCACCGAAGACACGGCGAGCAAACTCAAGGTCGCGTCGCCCTCCGGGTCGCCGAAAGAGGTCCTCGTGGCCGTCGTGACGCCGGACGGCGAAAGCGGCCCGGTTCCGAGCGCCCAGTTCCGCATCGAACCCCCGGGCTCGCTGACCTTCGGGCGCTGCCAGAACGTCGGCGCGAAAAAAGGCAAATACAAAAACGGGAAATGCACGGAACTGCTTTCCGAAGGCAAAGACGAATGGACCTCTGAAATCGCGAAAAAGGGCTTCTCCCTGTCCAGCAAAGAAGCCGAACTGGCGACAGCCGAAGGCGCCCTCGTCAGCTGCAGCTCAGGAGGCGGCTCGGGCGAATTCGCAGGCGAAAAGGAGATCCGCACGAGCATGACGTTCATCGGGTGCGCGGTCGGGAAAGTGGGCAAAAAAACGGCCTGCACCTCGCCCGGCGCGGCCGAAGGCGAACTCCGCATGGCGACGCTGGAAGGCGTCGTCGGGTGGGAAAACCGCGAACTGAACAACGCCGCCATCGAGATGTTCCCGGTCGCAGAAGAACCGTTCGTGACGTTCACGTGCGGGACGACGACCACCGAAGTCCGCGGTGCCGTGTTCGCGACCATCAGCCCGGTCAACTCGATGAACACGGTCTACAAAATCAAATTCAACGCCACGAAAGGAAAACAGCATCTCGACGAGTTCGAAGAAGGCACCACGCCCGAAGTGCTCGAAGCGTCCATCAACGGCGGCGCGTTCGAAGCGGTCGGCCTCAACGACACGACCACGCTGACCTCTGAAGAAGAAGTCGAGCTGAACTCGGTCGTCTGATCCAACCGTGCGCTGTGTGCGGGGCCGCGTGGCCCCGCACACGCTGCGGCGCCTCGCGCCTCAGTCCAGCAGCCCCACCTGGCGCAGGATCGACACGGAGTCGGAGTACACGTCCTTGCGCTTGACGAGACCGTTCTCGAACGGGATCACGTCGGCGCCGGCCCACTCGATGCGCCTGCCGGTGGGCTCGGCGACGATGTCGCCTCGCCGCATCGTGCGGCTGTGCGTGGCGCTCGCGATCCACTCCTGGGCGACGAGCCCGTCGCGCACATAGAGCCGCTTGGTCTCGAAGCGGATGTCGGGCCACGCCTCGAAGATCGCGGCGATGTGCGCGCGCGCAGCCTCACCCTCCGCCGACTCCCCCGCGGTGTGGTTGGCGAAGACCATGTCCGGGGCGTGCATCGCGACGATGGCCTCGACGTCGTGCGCGTTCCACGCCGCGTTGTAGCGGTCGATCGCCGTCTCCAGCGCCGAGGCGGAGTCTCGTGCCTCAGTCGTGCTCATGGCCAGAACCCGTCCTGTTTCTCGAGCGGCGGCTCAGCCAGGCGCCGGGAGAAGACGATCAGCTGCGCCTCCTCGCCGGTGTCGTTGTGGACGGAGCGGAGCTGCTCGCCCGGGACCCTCACCGCCATCTGCGGCCCCGCCTCGAACACCTCGTCGCCGACCTTGAACGTGACGGTGCCGGCGATCACGAAGTAGACCTCCTCCTGGCCGGGGTGTGCGTGCCCGTAGCTGCCGCGCCCGCCGGTTCCCGGGGACATCCGCCGCCAGCTGAACGACACCTGCTCGGTCCCGAGCGCGTCGCTGTACCAACGCATCTCGCCGTACTCCGGGTACTCGGCCATGAAGTCGAGCGCCTGCTCACGCCCGGCGACCGTGTACGGCCTGCCGTTCTGCTCGCCCGCTGGGCTCATCACCCAAACCCCCTTCGTCTCGCCGCTGGGAGCGACCGATACTACGCCTCCGTTAGATGGCCTCCAGCCCGCACAGACCGTCGCTCAGCTCGCGCAGCCGCGCCCGCGCCGCGGGGTCCTCGGCCTGCGGATCGGGCTCAGCCTCGTGGAGGCCGTTGAAGTAGAGGCCGCTGACGCCGGCGAGGGCGGGATCGGCGACGAGCCGCAGCGTCGCCGCGGTGCCCTGCTCGAGCGTGCTGAGGGGCGAGACACCGGCGGCCCGGACCATGTTCGTCGGCATGTAGGTCGCAGGATGCAGGCAGGTCGCGGTCACGCCCGAGTCCAGCAGCTCGGCGGCAAGGTCGAAGGTGAACATGACCTGCGCGAGCTTGCTCTGGCAGTACGCCTGCACGCCGCTGTAGCCCTGCGTCAGCATCACGTCGTCGAAATCGATCGGCGCCTGCCCAGCAGAGCTGACGTTGACGATGCGCGCGGGAGCCGAGCTTCGCAGCTGATCGAGCAACAGGCGCGTGAGCAGGTAGCCCGCGAGGTAGTTGACCGCGAACCGCAGCTCGAAGCCGTCCCGGCTCTCCTCGCGCCCGACGAACCCGGGCGTGCTCGTGCCGATGCCGGCGTTGTTGACGAGCACGTCGAGGCGGTCCGTCTCGCCGAGGACGAGCTCGCCGAGGCCTCGAACCTCGTCGAGGGAGGCGAGATCGGCCCGCAGGAAGCGCATGCGCTCATTGCCGGTCTCCTCGCGGATCGCGGCGAGCGTGGCCGCGCCCTTCTGCTCGTCGCGGCCATGGAGCAGGAGCTCTGCACCCTCGCTCGCGAGTTCTGTAGCGAGCGCCCGGCCGAGGCCGTCGGTGGCGCCGGTGATGAGGATCGTCTGCTCGGCGAGCGGGCGCATCACCCCTCGCCGTCCCATCCCAGCGCCAGGCGCTTGGCTCGCGGCAGCTTGCTCACAACCAGATCGTAGGAGTCCTCGATCATGTCGCGCACCGTCTCATCCGAGAGCGAGCCGTCCAGCTCGACGGTGTTCCAGTGGCGCTTGTTGAGGTGGTAGCCGGCCGTGATCGCGGGGTGCGCCTCACGCAGCGCTTCGGCCAGCGCGGGCTCGCACTTGACGCTCACGCGCAGCGACGCGGAGCCGAGGGCCGAGAGCGCGAACAGCTTGCCCTCGACCTTGAAGACGGACGTCTGCGGGCCGAAGGGGAACGTCTCCTCGGCGCCGGTGAAGGACAGACAGCATTCGCGGAGGTCGCTCGCGTTCATCGCCTCCCCCGTCTACATCCGCAGATCGCGACGTTCGATGCCCACCATCGCCGCCGCGGTGAGCGCCAGCGGCGAGGACCCCGAGGACGGCGAGCCCCGGGACGTCGACGCCCTGGCTCAGGGGGTCGTGGCCTGCGTAGTAGTAGAAAGGCGAGAGGTACTTCAGCCAGCCGAGCCCGCTCACCAGCGGCGCGAAGCTGTTGACCAGCCAGCCGAGCACGCCGACGGCCGCGGCGACGCCGGTGGCGAGGGAGCGCCGCCCGGTGCCGGCGCCGATCGCCAGCGCGACCGCGCCCGTCGCGAACCCGAAGAAGGCGAGCTGCAGAGCGAGCGCCGTGATGTGGCCGAGCGTGATGCCGCCCCCGCCCACCGCCACCCCGGCGATCAGCCCGACCCACGTCGCGAGGGCGATGACGAGCACGATCCCGGCGATCGCGACCGCCTTGGCGGCGATCAGCTCCGAGCGCCGGACAGGGTATGAGAGGACGAGCCCGAGGATCCGGTCCTCCTCCTCGCCCGCGGTCGCGGCCGAGGCTCCCGTGATCGCGAGCGCACCGATCACGAGCGGACCGTAGATGGCCGCGATCTCGCTCCGGAACCAGCCCGTGATCGTCCCGTAGTCCCCGCCCCCGAGTAGGTTCGAGACGCTGCTCGGCACGTTGAGCTTGCCGATCGTGTGACCGACGGCAGGGAACAGCGCCCCGACGGCGATCATCACCGCGATCAGGCCGAGCGCGGCCGAGGCCGCAGCGGGCCAGCGCAGACGCAGGGCGAGCCGCGTGGTGTCCCAGCTCACTGCGGATGCTCCCGGTAGTAGCGCAGGAAGATGTCCTCGAGGTCGTCTTCGCGCGGACGGATCGCGCGCACCTCGTGCCGGGCGGCGGCCTTCACGACCGCGTCGGCTGAGCCCTCGATCCCGACCGTCACCGTGGCCCCGGCGGCGTCGGCTTCCCGGACGCCCGGCAGCGCGCGGAACTCGGCCGGATCAACGGGGGCCGCGAACTCGATCTCGAGCCGCTGGATCGCGACCTTGCGGAGGTTCTCGAGCGAGTCCACGACCACGAGCCGGCCCTCGCGCAGGATCGCCAGGCGCTGCGTCACGCGCTCGACCTCGGAGAGCGTGTGGGAGGAGAGGAACACCGTGCGGCCTTCGGCGCTGACCTCCGCCAGCAGGGCGTGAAAGCTCTGCTGAACCAGGGGATCCAGCCCCGCGATGGGCTCGTCCAGGATCAGCAGCTCGGGCTCGTGCATGAACGCCTGGACGAGGCCGAGCTTCTGGCGGTTTCCGGTCGAGAGCTGGTGGACCGGCCGGTCGAGCTCCGCGCTGAAACGTTCGACGAGCGCGTCGCGCACGCGCTTCTCGACGCCGCCGCGCAGCGCCGCGAGGTAGTCGAGCATGGCGCGCCCGGTCAGCTTCGGATACATCGCGAGATCTCCGGGCAGGAAGCCGATCCGCCGCCGAATCTCGAGGCTCTCGCGGCGCGTGTCGAGGCCGAGCAGCTCGGCGGAGCCGGAGGACGGCTCGATCAGGTCCAGCAGCAGCCGCATCGTGGTCGACTTGCCGGCGCCGTTGGGTCCGAGGAAGCCGAACACCTCGCCCCTCTCGACCTCCAGATCGAGCCCGAACAGGCCGTGCCCGGAGCCGAAGTCCTTCGAGAGGCCTCGCGTGAGGATGGCGGGCTGAGCGCTCGAGGCGGCGATGTGTGGAACATACGGCGCGCCGGGCGCCGGCGACTCGGACACCGAGCTACGGCGCCGCGGCGCTCCAGTGCCGCGCTACCTCGCAGCGCCAGCGCCCGCCCTCCTCGGGCAGCGCCACGAACCGCGTGATCGCCGGCTGGCCGTCCTCGTGGTCGGTGTAGAGGAGATCGACGGTGATGCGCCCTTCCGTCGCGATCGCCCCCCGCACGCGCCTATGCCGCTCCTCGGCGGGGTCGCGGAGCGCCGCCTGCCAATGACCGAGGCCGCCCGGCGGAACGTAGAGGTCGCGCTGCTGCTCGCTGAAGGACTCGAGCGGCGGCGCCTCCTCGCCGCGGCGGTGGCGCGCAATGCCCTGCGGGTCCTCTCTCGCGTGCTCCGCCGACTCGCCTTCCAGGTGGTAACCGCGCAGCAGCGCCATGCCCGCGCCGGCGTTTCGCAGGGGGATCGCGAGGTAGAGAACGGCGCCGTCCTCGCGTATCAGCGCCCGCCCGCCCCCTATCGCGAACACGCGCCCGTCTGCGAACTGGACCTGCACGTCGGGATCCTCCGGGCGGGAAGGCGTCAGCAGCGGACGCAGCCCTGCCAGCAGCGAGCGCTCCGCGATCCGCGCGGAGCGGTTCGAGGAGCGCACGGCAGCGAACGTCGCGCCGGCGAGCACGAGCGTGCCGACCGATGTGCCCCAGGCTGCCCAGTCGGTCATCGCAGCCAGCGTAGCCGTGCGTCCCGGCGGTCTCAGCGTTCGTAGTGGCCGCGGCCCGCGCCGTCAAAAGCGGCCGCTGTTGCGGCAGCAGTTCTTGAATCGGCGCGCTGATCCGCACGGGCACGGATCGTTGTTCCCGAGCCGCTCGACGAGCTCCACCTCGCCGCCCTTGATCGTCCGCGGCCCGCGCTTCACCTGGGCCTCGGACGGGAACCCGGTGCGGCGCTTGCTCATCGACTCAAAAGCGAGCCTCCGGATCGGTGTTCTTACGCGGCATGACCGCCTCCTTGCGGTTTCGTGCGGGCGGGCCCAGAGGGCCGCGAAGCGGGAGTGACGGGACTCGAACCCGCGACCTCTGCCGTGACAGGGCAGCGCTCTAACCTGCTGAGCTACACCCCCGCGATTGCAGCGAACCGCGAAGGCCCGCGCGCGGGACGAACAGTATGCCAAGCCCGCGCGCCGGGCCCCGCCAGAGACGAAACTGGCCAGACGGCCAGCTCCTCGGCTACGCTTCTGGCGTGGCGCTCGTCGGCCCTCCTCCGATGCTCAACCGGAGCCCGCGTGCGGGTTCTTCTCGACGACCTCCGCGACGAGCGCCGGGCGCGCGTCCCCTACCCGCCGGGCGAGACGCGCTTCTCGCTGCCGCGCACGCGCCGCTTCGCCGACGGAACCGCTGGAGATGCTGCTCGAGAGCTACGAGCGCTTCGGCCCCGTCTTCACGCTGCGGCTGCTGCACAGCAACATCGTCTTCATGCTCGGGCCGGCGGCGAACCACTACATCCTCGTCTCGCACGCCTCCGACTTCCAGTGGCGCGAAGGGAGCTTCCGCGACCTGATCGGGCTGATGGGCGACGGGCTGCTGACGATCGACGGCGACTTCCACCGCCGCTCCCGCCGCATCATGCTGCCCGCCTTCCACCGCGAGAACATCGCCGACTCGGTCGAGACGATCCACGAGGAGACCGAGCGGGCGATCGAGCAGCTCGAGCCGGGCACCGACGTGGACCTCTACGACTGGACGCGCCACCTCGCGATGCGGGTCGCGATGCGCGCGCTGTTCGGGCTCGATCCCGACGGCCCGCAGGCGCGCGCGATCGACGCCGCCTCCCTGTTCGAGGAGGCGCTCGCGTTCTACGCCAGCGACTACCTGCTGCGAGTGTTCCGCGGCAAGCGCTCGCCGTGGGGACGGATGCAGGCAGGCAGCGCGCAAGCTCGACGTCCTGATCTACGCGGAGATCGCAGACCGGCGCGCCTCGGGCCGGCGCGGCAGCGACATCCTCAGCCTGCTGCTCGACGCCGAGGACGAGGACGGCAACCGCCTCAACGACACGCAGATCCGCGACGAGGTGATGACGCTGCTGTTCGCGGGCCACGACACCACCACCTCGACGATCTCGTTCATGTTCTACGAGCTCGCCCGCCAGCCGGAGATCGCCGACCGCCTGCGTGCGGAGCAGCGCGAGCTGGCGCCCGGCGGGCGCCCGACGGCAGCGCAGCTGCTCGGCGGCGAGCTGCCCGAGCTCGAGATGACGATCGACGAGACGCTGCGCAAGTACCCGCCGGCGTGGGTCGGCCCGCGCCGGACGCTGCGCGACATCGAGTTCGAAGGCGATGCCGATCCCCGCCCGCGCCTTCGTCAACTACTCCTCCTGGGCCTCGCACCACCTGCCCGACGTGTGGCCCGAGCCGGAGGAGTTCCGGCCCGAGCGCTTCACCGCCCGAGGGCCGGGCCGCGCTCGCGAAGGGCGCCTACGTCCCGTTCGGCGGCGGCTCGCGCACCTGCATCGGCATGCGCTTCGGCCAGCTCGAGGTGCGGACGATCGCCGCGCTGCTCTCGTGCAGGAGCGCTCGCTCTCGCTGCCGCGTGACTTCGAGCTGACGATCCGCCAGATGCCGACGATCAGCCCGAAGGACGGGCCTGCCGGTGCGTCGTCGCCGGCGCCGCGCACCGCGGGCGAGCCGCTGCGCGCCGCCGGCCTGACGTCAGCGCAGCAGCGCCGTCATCCCGAGCACGTAGCCGGACGGCGTCCTGCGTCGCGGCTACGCCCACGACGTGCACGTGCGGGTCGTAGAAGAGCGTCAGCCGGAAGCCTTCGAGCAGGAAGCCTTCGGGGTGGACGATCGAGCTCGCCGTCTTCGGATTCGGCGACCGCGGGGACCGTCGCGCCGACCCCGAACAGGCTGCCGGTCGCGGCGACCCGCACGCGTCCCGCCTTCGCTGCCGAGCAGGCGCACGCCGATGCCCGGGCCGAGCGCGGCGCTGAGCCGCGGCCTGCGTCGTGTGGGCGTGCGCGCTCGAGCTGGATGCCGCGCTTTCGCAGCACCGCGTCGGTCAGCGCGAGTGGGCCGACGCGCACCGAGCGCGCGCTCGATGTCGATACGCGACGACGCCGCGCCCTTCGCGCAGCAGCGAGCGGCCTGGCCGGGCGAGAGCGCGAGCGAGCCCGGCCTCGACTTCGACCGAGTCGGCGTCACCCCACAGCAGCTCGATCGCCGGAAAGGCCGAGACGCGATACGTGCTCGACGTGGCCGTAGCGCCCGACCCGCGAGGAGATCCGCGAAGCCGCGATCCGCGGCAGCACGAGCTGCGCGAGGACGAGCAGCAACGAGGACGGCCGCCGCGACGATCGCGGCGATCCGGATCGCCCTGGAACCGCCGTCGCGCCGCATCCCTGAGAGCTTGGCAGGGATGTGATGGTCTGGGGCCACCGGGAGGCGCCGGGCCGGCGCTCCGTGCCGGCCCGGCGTGCATACGGTCCCGCGCTACGCGAGCCCGTTGGCCTGTCAGGAACTGCTTGGCGACGCTTTCGGGCGACTGCTTGTCGATGCTCACGGCCTTGTTCATCTGCTGCATCGCCGGGATCGTCAGCAGCGCGCTGACCTTGTTGATCGTTTCGGAGAAAGCCGGGCCCTCGCGCTTCGACCACGCTCTTCTTGATGATCGGCGCGACGTTCTGGAAGCCGAACACGTGCTTCGGGTCCGACGAGCGTCTTGAACTTGCCGCCGAGCAGCTGGCCGTCGGTGCTGAACACGCTCTGCACGTCCACCTGGCCGCCTTCGATCGCCTGGTAGGAGAGTTCGATCGAGATCGGCTTGAACTTGCCTTCGACGCCGTATAGCTTCTTGATGCCCGGCAGACCCTCTTCGCGGGTCGCGAGTTCGGGCGCGCCGCCGATCGTGAACTTGTTGTTCAGCGGCTTCAGGTCGCCGATGCTCGAGAGGCTGTGTTCGCTCGCGTACTTCGGCAGCGTGATCAGCACGTTGGTGTCGTAGAACGGCGTTTTTTCGAGCAGCGTGAAGCCTTCTTTTTCGACGAACGCCTTCGCTTGTTCGTAGGCCTGCTGTTCGCTCGTCGGTTCCTTCTTCTGTTCGGCGACGGCCGACAGCAGCACGCCCGTGTACTCGGGGTAGCCGTCGATCTGTCCGGCCTTCAGCGCCTTGTAGATCAGCTCCGTGGAGCCGATTTCGGACTTCAGGTTGACCGTGAAGCCCTTCGCCCGCAGCGCCTGCGCGTAGAGCTGCGCCGATGATGTTCGACTCGGCGAAGTTCTTGCTGCCGAGCGTCACGGCCGGCTTGCCGGCGCCCGGCCGTCGAGCTTGCGCTCGAGCTGTCGCGGTCGTGCCGACTGCTCGATTTCGAGCTGCCGCACGCAGTCAGCAGCGCGCCCGCGAGCAGGATCGCCGCCAACGCCAGTACCCCGCCCTGCAGCTCTCGAGCCTGATCGTGCTGCATGTGTCATCCGCCGCCTCCTGGTTTCTTTCATATTTGTTGATCGAGAGTAATGAACGAGATCAGGCGCTTGCGCGCCACCGACGTTGCCTGCTCCGATCGAGCCGCTGTCGCGGCGATCGCCGCGCAGCCTCGCAGCCCGCGCGGCGTGAGCGCGTGCTGCAGCAAGCGTGAGCACAGCCTCCACCGCGAGCGCCAGCAGCGCCACGCAGATCGCCGCGCCGAGCACGCCCGAGAAGTGGTAGCTCGTCTCGTTGGCGATGATGTCGCCGAGGCTGCCGCTGAAGCCGGCCAGCGATGCGATCGTCGTGGTGCTGATCACGAACACCGCGGCCGTGCGGATGCCGGCGAACAGCCCCGGGACCGCCAGCGGCAGCTCGACGCGAAGAGCACCTCGCGCTCGCTCATGCCCATCCCGCGGGCGGCGTCGACGAGGTCCGGGTCGACCCCGTCGATCGCGTAGTAGGCGTTGGTGATGATCGGCGGCACCGCCAGGATCACGAGCGCCAGCTCCACGACGGTGAGGCCGAGGCCCAGGAAGGCGTCGCCGATCGCCAGGATCACGAGGCTCGGCAGCGCACGTCCGATGTTGCCGACGTTGATCGCGAGGAAGCTGCCGCGGTGCAGGTGGCCGAGCCAGCACGCCGATCGGGACGGCGATCACGATCGAGATCGCGACGCCGATCGCGCCGACCTTGAGCGTCTCGAGCGCCAGGTGCGCGAGGCTCGGCAGGTTCGGGTTGCCCGGCGACCGCGCCGTTGTGCGCGATGAAGTCGAAGGCTTCGACGAATTCGTTCATCGGCTAGGTCCTCCTGGCGCGCCCGCGCCCACGGCGTCAGCGCGCGCTGGAGACCGCACCAGCAGCGCGTCGGCACAGGATCGCCAAGCCGATCGTCAGCACGCCGGCCGCGATCAGCTCGGTCTTGAACGGCCCCTCGCCCGAGCGCGGCGTGGATCGGCACGCCGAGCCCGGCGTCGTAGATCGTGTAGACGATCGTGGCCAGCGCGATCGATCGTCACGACCGCGATCCGCAGGCCGGCGATGATCGCCGGCAGCGCCAGCGGCAGTTCGATCGCGCAGCAGCTGCTGGGTGCGCGTCATGCCCATCCCCTCGGCGGCGTCGAGCACCTCGCGCGGGCACGTCGCGCAGGCCGGTGAGGATGTTGCGGAAGAGGATCAGCAGCGTGTAGGAGACGAGCGCGATCTCGGCCGCGAAGATGTTGGCCCCGACCGGCGCCACGAGCAGCTCGAACAGCGCCAGCGAGGGGATCGTGTAGAGGAACGTCGTGAGCAGGATCGTCGGCTGTTCGATCCAGCCGGTAGCGGTGCGCGACTCAGCGCGAGGGCCATCGCGATCACGAAGCCGATCGCCGACCGCGATCAGCGACAGCACGACGTGCTGGCGCAGCGCCGGCCACAGCACCGGGCTCCAGTTGCTGTTCGACCCATTCCCAGCAGAAGAGGTGGTTGTGCACGACGCAGCTCGAGCTGCCCTTGCCGAACTCGGGGATCACGGGCCCGGCGGCCGCGAGCTGCAGCGATCCGCTCACGCGGCGGCCTCCCCGGCGGCGGCGCGCTGCGCGGCCGCGGCGACGTCGCCGTCGCCCTCGCGTTCGGACTCCTCGGCGATCAGGCGCTCGAGGTGCGACGAGCGTGAGGCAGCCCCGCACGCGCTCGCCGCTCGCGCCGTCCGTCTGGGCATCGACGACGGCGAGCGGCCTGCCGGCGTCGGTGAGCAGGATCGAGAGCGCGTCCTTGAGCGAGTAGCTCGACGGGACCCGCTGCGCCTCGGCGCTGCGCCGTCGCGTCGTCGAGCAGCGTGATCGTCCGCGAGCGTCGTCAGCGAGAGGCGCTTGATGCCGCGGTCGGCGCCGACGAACTGGGCGACGAAGTCGTCGGCCGGGCGCGCCAGGATCTCCTCGGGCGTGTCGTACTGCGCGAGCACGCCGCCCTTGCGCAGGATCGCGATGCGGTCGCCCATCTTGATCGCCTCGTCGATGTCGTGCGTGACGAACACGATCGTCTTCTTGACCTGTCGCCTGCAGGCGCGAGGAACTCGTCCTGCAGGCTTGGCGCGGTTGATCGGGTCGATCGCGCCGAACGGCTCGTCCATCAGCATCAGCGGCGGGTCGGCCGCGAGCGCGCGCGCGACGCCGACGCGCTGGCGCTGGCCGCCGGAGAGCTGCGCCGGATAGCGGCCCGCCAGACTCCTCGGCGTCGAGGCCGATCAGCTCCAGCAGCTCCTCGCACGCGCGCGTCGATGCGGTCCTTCGGCCAGCCGAGCAGCCGCGGCACGGTCGCGATGTTCTCGGCGACGGTCAGGTGCGGGAACAGGCCGATCTGCTGGATCACGTAGCCGATCTCGCGGCGCAGCTCGCGCACGTCGCGGTCCAGCACGCTGCTGCCCGCCGAGCAGGATCTCGCCGCCGGTCAGCGGCGATCATGCGGTTGATCAGGCGCATCGTCGTCGTCTTGCCCGCAGCCCGAAGGGCCGACCAGCACGCAGAACGTCGCCCGCCGGCGACCGTGAACGAGAGGTCGCCGATCGCGGGCTCGCGCTCGCCGGGATAGCGCTTGCTGACGTGGCGCAGCTCCAGCTCCGCCGCCTGCGGGTAGCGCAGACGGCCCCTCCAGGTGGGCGTTGTCTCGGCGGCTCAAGGATGCTCCCGGCCGGGGTGGCCTGGCCCGTAGCCTACCCCGCTCGGCACGCGCCAGTCTCCCAGGAGGCTCCCAGCTCCTGCTCGCTAGCCTTGATGGCGAATCGTCCGGGGCGCGTAGCTCAGCTGGCTAGAGCACCTCGCTTACACCGAGGGGGTCGCCCGTTCGAGTCGGGCCGCGCCCATGTCTCCGCGGCATCGCAAGGAGCAGATTTGACAGACGCAAACGCCCATCCGCATCGCCGTGATCGGCTCGGGCCCCGCCGGCTTCTACGCCGCCGGGCACCTGCTCAAGGACGGCGACGCGGGCTTCGAGGTCGACATGTTCGAGCGGCTGCCGACGCCCTGGGGTCTCGTGCGCTCCGGCGTGGCCCCGGACCACCCCAAGATCAAGTCGGTCACGCGCGTGTACGAGAAGACCGCCGCGCACCCGCGCTTCCGCTACTTCGGCAACGTCACCTTCGGGCTGCACGTCTCGCGCGAGGACCTGCTGCGCCACTACCACGCGATCGTCTACGCGACGGGCTCGCCGTCGGACCGCCCGCTCGGCATCCCGGGCGAACGTCTGCCCGGATCTCACGCGGCCACCGAGTTCGTCGGCTGGTACAACGGCCACCCCGACCACACCGACCTCGAGGTCGATCTGCTCTCGGCCGAGCGCGCGGTCGTGATCGGCAACGGCAACGTCGCGATCGACGTCGCCCGGATGCTCGTCCTGACGCCCGGAGGAGCTGGCGCCGACCGACACCGCCGACCACGCGCTCGACGTGCTCGCGGCGAGCCAGGTCAAAGAGGTCGTCGTCGTCGGCCGCCGCGGGCCGGCGCAGGCCGCGTTCACCAACCCCGAGCTGCTGGAGCTCGGCGAGCTCACGGACGCCGACGTGATCGTCGACGAGGCGGAGCTCGAGCGCGGGCTCGCCGTCCACGACGAGGCCGCCGAGCAGGACGCGACCGCGCGCCGCAACGTCGAGATCCTGCGCGCCTACGCGCAGCGTGAGCCGACCGGGCAAGACCGAAGCGCGTGGTGCTGCGGTTCCTGGCCTCCCCGGTCGAGCTGCTCGCCGACGAGCACGGGCCACCTCGGCGCCGTCGAGCTGGTGCCGCAACGAGCTCGTCGCCGGGCCCGACGGCAGGCTGCGCGCCCAGGCCAGGCGAGGAGCGCGAGACGCTGGCGGCGGGGCTCGTGTTCCGCGCGATCGGCTACCGCGGCATCCCGCTCCCGCGCGTGCCGTTCGACGAGCGCGGCGGCGTGATCCCGAACGAGAGCGGGCGCGTGCACGACCCCGAGTCCGGCCAGGCCGCTGGCCGGCGAGTACGTGGTCGGCTGGATCAAGCGCGGCCCCTCCGGCGTGATCGGCACCAACAAGAAGGACGCGCAGGAGACGGTCGACGCGATGATCGCCGACCTCGCCTCCGCCAACGGCGCGCGTCCACGCGCCCGAGCGCCCCGACGCCGAGCGCGATCGAGGCGCTCCTGCGCGAACGCCAGCCCGACCTCGTCACCTACGCCGGCTGGGAAGCGATCGACCGCCACGAGCGCGCGCTCGGCGAGCCCGCCGGCCGGCCGCGGGTGAAGGTGACGAGCATCGAGGAGATGCTGCGCATCGCCGCCTCGGAAACGCCGTAGACGGCTGATCGCGAGCCCCGCGGCGTGCCGGGCTCAGCCGCTCGGATAGCTGGACGTCTGTTTGAAGAAAGTTCCTCTCCTCGGGACGCGGGGTATCGCTGCCCTCTGAGTACCCCTCTCCCCCCACGGAAGGAACCGATGCCACACCTGATCGCCACCGGTGCCCTGCCCACTCGCAGGGTGCGGCTCCTCGCCTCGTTGCTGCTCGCGACCGCGACCGTCGCAGCACTCGCCGCGCTGCCCACCGCAAGCGCGGGCGCGGCCGGGCGGCGCTCAGGTCAGCGTGCCTCCCACCGAACAGGTCGAAGAAGCTGCTCGGCCAGACGCCCCTCGGAATCCCTGCCGACCGGCGGGCTGACCGAAACGCTGTCCGGGCTTCCGGCCCTCGAAGGTGTCGAACCCGGCGCGCTCGAAAAAGCAGTCAAGGAAGTCGTTGAACTGCTGAAGGCCAAAGGCGGGAACCTCGAAGAACTGCTAAAGGCGGCGAAGGCGCGACGCTGCTGAAAGAAAAGCTCGCCGAAGCGCTCGGCCCGCTGGCCGCCAAACTCGAAGAAATGCTCGGCGGCAACCCGCAGGCCAAGCTCGAAGAAGTCCTCGAGCACGCTCGGAATCAGCGAACTGCTCGGCAAGCTGCTGTCGGGCTCCGGCGAACCGCAGGCGCTGATCGAGCAGATCCTCGCCGGGCTGACCCCGAAAAGCTGCAGTCCCTGCTCGGCACCGTCCTCGCCGGCGCACCGATCGAACCACGACCCTCGAACAGCTCGCTGGCCAGCTCGGCACCACGCCTCAGGCACTCGCCGGGCAGTTCGGCAAGACCGCCGAACAGCTTCCCGGCACGGCGATGGCGCTCGTCGCGCCGCTCGCCAACGGCGAAAAACTCGGCGTCGTCAACGGCGCCGAAGGGCTGACCCTCGGCCTCGATCAAAGGCGCCGGCGACACGATCGGCGCGACCGGCGGCAACGGGCGGACCCGGCGGCACAGGCGGCCCCTCCGGGTGCGAGCACCCGACGCCGGCGCCCCGCGCCGGCCACAGGCGTCGCCGCCGCGAAGGCCGGCAAGGTGAAGGTGCTCGAGCCACAGCTTCAAGGGCCACCGCGCGACGATCGTCGTCCAGGTCCCTTCGGCCGGCGTGCTGACGCTCGCTGGCAAGAAGCTGCTCGCCGTGCGCCACGAGACCGCGAAGGCGGAGCGCGTGACGCTTCACCCGACGCTCACGCGCGCCGGCGCCGCCTCGGTGCGCAAGAGCCACAAGCGCGGCCTGAAGGTGCCGGTCAAGGTGACCTTCAAGCCGGTGAGCGGAGCGAGCTCGTCGGCGACGCGTGCCGCTGACCTTCCGCTGACCCCACCGCCTCCCTCGACGCCCAACAAGGGGGCGGGCCCGACTGCCGCCGGGCCCGCCCCCCGCGTGGGAGCTGTCCGGTGGATCTCGCCTTGACAGGCGGGCGGAGCCCGAGCGGCGGTTGGGGCGGACCTACGCCGCCCGCGGATCGGCGCTGCTGGCCCTCCCGATCGAGGCGGGCGGACCCCGCTCCGGACTGCGCGCAGGGCCCACCGGCGCCGCTCGCCGGCGCGGCGGATCGCGCCCGACTGCCTCGGCCCGCGAGACGCCCCCGCCCCTCCGGGCATCTGCGACACTGTTCGGCCGCAGGCCCCGTTAGCTCATCTGGTAGAGCGCCGGACTTTAATCCGGTGGGGCGGGTTCGAGTCCCGCACGGGGCATGGGAGGGGCATGGGTGGGTTCTGAACACGGGGAATCGCGACCCGCGTCCGCTCGCGCAAGCACTCCGACGGGCGGACCATCGAAGCGGCTCGGCGACAGTTCGCTTCGGCACGCTCGAGACGACGCCGCGGCTGCGAAGCCTAAGAGCACCCTCACCACAAACGCTCACACGCGCGAGGAGACGAGTCGATAGCTGAACGGCAACCAGACCAAGGAAGGTGAACCGTGCAGATCAACTCTGTGACTCAGGCGGCCCCGGCGCCCTCTGCTGTCGAAAAGACGAACTCCGCTCCGGCCGGAGCAAAGACCACGGCGGCCAGCGTCGTCGTCGCATCGCAGGTCTCCGCGGCAATCGTGCAGCGGGCGAACAGCGATGGGGACGGCAGGACCGGGTCCGCGGCCCTGAACGACGGCGACGCCGCCGCACGCGCTGCCGCGTCGTCCCGTCGAGTCAACGTCCACGCTTGAGGCCGTCCGATGGCCGGGATCAGTCCCGGCCCGCCTCCTCAGACCTGGCGGCGGCGCGGCGTCAAGCGCTCGCCCTGAACGAGCACTCCATGCGCTTGACCCCGGCCACGAACGCGCTGCGCAGCAGCTCGGGCTCGCCCGCCTCGATGTCGGGCATCACGCGCATCATCTCGCCGAAGATCGAGCGCAGCTGGGTGCGCGCAAGCGAGGCGCCCAGGCAGTAGTGCGGGCCGCCGCCGCCGAAGCCGAGGTGGCGGTTCGGGTCGCGCGAGATGTCGAAGCGCCACGGGTCCGCGAACGCCCGCTCGTCGCGGTTGCCCGAGTGGTAGAAGAGCACGATCTTCTCGCCGGCCGGCCAGCTCGACGCCGTGCAGCTCGACCGGCCGCGTGGTCGTGCGGCGGAACGTCAGCACGGGTGAGGCCCAGCGCACGAACTCCTCGACCGCCGTCGGCAGCGTCGCCTCCGGGTCGGCGAGCAGCACCGCGCGCTCCTCGCGGGTTCAGCGTCAGCGCCCGCATCGCGTGCGAGGTCGTGTGCCGCGTCGTGTCGTTGCCCGCGACCGAGAGCAGCACGAAGAACGCCGCGATCTCGTCGTGGGTCAGGCGCTCGCCGTCGACCTCGGCCTGCACGAGCCCGGTCATCAGATCCTCGCCGGGGTTCTGCTCGCGGTGCGCGGCCAGCTCCTTCGCGAACGCCGTCAAGCGTCCACAGCGCCTCGCCGAGCACTTCGATCGGCGCCCTGTCGCCGAAGACCTCGGGGTCGGAGGTCGTCACGAGCAGGTCGGCCGCCTCGACGACGCGCTCGCGGTCGGCCTCGGGCACGCCGATCATGTCGGAGATCGTCACCAGCGGCAGCCGCTTGGCGATCAGCTCGACGAAGTCGCCGCCGCCGCTCGGCGCCGCCTCCTCGACGATGCGCTTCGCGTTCTCGCGGATGCCGTCCTCGATGCGCGCGACCTGCCGCGGCGTGAACGCCGCTGGACACGAGCCCGCGCAGCTTCGTGTGTCGCGGCGCGTCCATCGCCAGGAACGACATCGAGGCCTCGAGGAACTCGGGCGGGCGCGTCCCCGAACTGCGTGCCCTCGCCCGAGCAGAAGGTCTTGGGGTCGCGCGAGATCGCCCGCACGTCCTCGTAGCGGACGACCGCCCAGTAGGGCTGGCGGCCCTGGTCGGGCAGGCCGAGGATGTCCTCCGGCGGCTCGTGCTGGGAGAGCGGCCGCTCGTCGCGCAGCCAGGCGAAGTAGCGGTCGCGCTCCTCCGCCGGGCGGCCCCAGAAATCGAGTGCGCCGAGGTCGACCTGGGGCTCGGATGTGCTCGCCATCTCGGTGCCAGCTTACCCTTGCCCGCGCCGCGGCGGACGGCGCCGGCACGCCGGCGATCGAAGCCGAGGCGGACCAGCGCTAAGGCGTGTAGCGCAGCGCGAGCACAGCGTTCGCCGGCAACTTCGCGACGAAGCGCCCGGCGCCGGCCGGCGCGACGACGCCGACGCGAGCTGCCGGCCGGGCTGAACGTCTGGACCGGGATGGCGGTCGCGGCCCCGCGCAGCGCGAGCGTCGCCGGCTTGGCGCTCTCGTTGTCGAGGATCAGCAGCGGTTGATGCGCCGTTCGCCGAGATCGCGGCGACCGCGACGTTGCCGACGGAACGGCCGATCCGCACCGTCGCGCCCGCCGGGAGCCACTGCTGCAGGGCGACGAGCGCGCCCTCGATGGGACGGCGGACGACTTCCGCGCCGCGCAGGTAGAAGGGGTCGTAGGGGTTGCCGCTGAGGTGGAAGCTGACTTCGGCGAAGCCCGTCTCGAGCGCCGCGAGCACGAAGCGCAGCGCCCACACGGCCGACGCGCTGCTGTCGGAGACGCCGGCCTTGCCGCCGCAGGAGACGGAGTTGGCCTCGGAGATCACGGCCGGCGCGCCCGCCGCGCGCGCGTCGGCGACGACCCAGGCGAGCCGCCGCGGGGCGTTGCCGACGCTGCTCGCGAGCAGGCCGTGGATGGTCGCTTCGCGTTCGGAGCGGCAGACCGAGAGCGGGTAGCTGTGCACGCCGACGGTCTGCGGGTGCGAGCGTCGCGAGCACGCCCGGGAGCGCGGCCTGCCAGTGGGCGGGGTTGGCGAGTTCGGGGCCGATCAGCGGCCTCCGAGCCGAGCGCCGCGCGCAGGTAGCCCGCGGCCTGCAGGTAGAGGGCGACCTCCTTGCGCTTCTTCGCCCGGCTGGGGCTTGGCGAGCGAGAGGTAGTTCGGGCAGGTAGTAGAGGTCGGGCTCGTTGCCGATCGAGAACTGCAGCGCCGGCGGTCGCGGCCTGCTGGGCGCCCGCGACCATCGCTTCCGCCCAGCCGAGCTGGCCGATGCGCGCGTTCAGGCCGACGGTGAGCGGCTCGTTCGTGGCACCCAGCAGGCAGTGCAGCTGCGACCAGAACGGGGCGGGCAGCGAGTAGGTCGTGAGCGTTTCCCAGTTGGACGGCGCGCCGGAGGCGGGCACGGGCGAGGTGAAGTCCTGGCTCTGCCCGCCGAGCGCGAGCCGCGGCGAGCCGAGCCGCTGGAGCTCGGCGGCGAGCGCGGGCGGCGGGCACGCGCCGGCGCCGAGGTCGGCGGCCATCAGCGGGTACTCGATCGAGATCCCGACGGGCGGCCGCGCGAGCTGCTCTCCCGGCCCGGTGGTCAGGCTCGCGGCGTCAGCGTGAGCGTCGGCGTCGGCGGCCTGCTTCTTCTTCTTCTTCTTGGATTGGTGGGTTGGCGCGTCCGGCGGCCGCGCCCGCAGCGGTCACGAACCACGCCGGAGCGGCGACGCGCCGCGAGCGCGAGCGAACAGCGCCGCGCCATCGAAAGAGACCCCTCACGGCTGCGGATTCTGACGGGCCGGAGGTCGTCTGGCGCCAGGTGCCGGTCCTGAGAGGATGTGCGCGTGCGCGTGGCGGAGCCCTTCAGCGAGCAGGAGCGCGCGCGGCTCGGCACCGTTCGTGACCGATCTCGACGCGCCGGTGTTCGCGCTGCGCGGGCTGCCGGAGACGACGCGCGGCGCGCTGTTCGCGCGCTACTCGCGCTACGGAGGGCACGCTGCGGCGGCTGATGCTGGACGAGTTCGCCGGAGAGCTGCAGGCCGACGCGCCCGCGCGCGCGACGGAGGCGCGCGGCCCAGGAGCTCTACGAGCGCGTGCTCGGCGAGTACGGGGACGACTCGGTCGCGCAGCTCGGCGGCCTGCACGTCGCCTGCGAGTGGGTCTCGAACCTGATGACGAAGGTGCTGGAGCGCCCGCGCCTCGGCGCCTACCTGGAGCAGTCCACGCGCTACATCGCCTTCGATCAGCCGATGCCCGGGCTGGGCTACCGCTACCACCGCGAAGCGGAGCTGGGGCCGGACTACGAACGCGACATGGACGCGCTGTTCGAGCACTACGGCGAGGCGCTCGACGGCGCTGCGCCCGTGGCTCGCCGAGCGCTTCGCGCGCGAGCCCGGCTCGCTCCGAGCGCGCGCACGAGCGGGCGGTCCGCGCGAAGGCGCTCGACCTCGCTCGCGGCCTGCTGCCCGCGGCGACGCTCTCGCACGTCGGCATCTTCGCGAGCGGGCAGACCTTCGAGCGGCTGGTCATGCACCTGCGCGCCGAGGCGCTGCCCGAGGCGCGGCGCTGCGGCGGAGGAGATGCTCGGCGGCGCTGCGCGCGGTCGCCCCCGCGCTTCATGACGCGCGTGGACCGCCCCGAGCGCGGCGGCGCCTGGACCGAGTTCCTGCGCCGCCGCGCCGCGGCCGAGACGCTCGCCGCCGGACGCACTCGGCGTCCGTCGCCCTTCCGGCGAGGGCGGCGAGGGCGTCCGGCTGCTCGCCGCCGAGGGCGACGAGCGCAGGCTGCTGAGCGCGCTCGTGTTCGAGCGGGCCGCCGTCAGCGAGAAGCGGGTCGAGGCGGCGGTCGCGGCGCTCGACTCCGAGGAGCGCGCGGAGCTGCTCGCGCGAACTGCTCGGCGGGCGCGAGAACCGCCGCCACCTGCCCGGGCGCGGTCTGGAGGCGCTGCGCTACCGCTTCGAGATCGTCTCGGACTACGGCGCGTTCCGCGACCTGCAGCGCCACCGCATGCTCACGGCGCAATGGCAGCCGCTCGGCCCGCACCTCGGCGCCGGCGCTGCCCGAGCAGGCACGGCAGGCAGGGCTCGGCGAGCTCTTCGAGCGCGCGTTCGAGCGCTCGGCCTCGGCCTGGCAGCGCCTCGCGGACGCCGGCCTGCACGCGCAGGCGCCCTACGCGCTCTGCCTGGCGTTCCGCATCCGCTACGTGCTCGACATGAACGCGCGCGAGGCGATGCACCTGATCGAGCTGCGCTCGGGGCGCGAGGGCCACGAGTCCTACCGGGCGATCGCACATGCGGATGCACGAGCTGATCGCCGCGGTGCACCCCGCCGTCGCGGCCGCGATGAGCCACCGCGACACGAGCGCCGCACCGCGCCTGGAGCGGATCGAGGCGGAGCTTCGGGGCGAGGGCCGCCGAGGCCGGCACGGAGCGCCGGCCGACCCCGCCTGAGCCCGGACGGAGCGCCGGCCGACCTACTCTAGGATGGCCGATGGAAGTCCCGGTTCGCTTGCTCAGCGAGACGGCGCGGCTGCCCTCGCGCGCCCACGAGGACGACGCCGCCTTCGACCTCTACGCCGACGAGGCGCTCGCGCTCGCGCCGGGCGAGCGCGCGGCGGTCGCGACCGGGATCGCCCTGGCGCTGCCGCCGGGCACCTGCGGGCCTCGTGCTGCCGCGGTCGGGCCTCGCGGCGCGCCACGGGATCACCGTGCTCAACGCGCCGGGCCTGATCGACCCCGGCTACCGCGGCGAGGTGATGGTGGTCCTGCTGAACACCGACGCGGCGCGAGCCGTTTGCGATCGAGCGCGGCGACCGCATCGCCCAGCTGCTGATCGCGCGGGGCGAGGACGCGACGCTCGTCGCGGCCGAGGCCGAGCTCGAGGCGACCGCGCGGGGCGCCGGCGGTCTCGGCTCGACCGGCCGCTGAGCGCTACGCGGCCAGCGCCTCGCCCTCCTCGATCTCGGCCTCGGTCTCGGCCGGACCTCGAGCGCGGCGAGCTGCGCCGGCGTCGGGTCACGGAGCCGGAAGCCGGCCAGGGCGGCACCGGCGAGCGAGACCGCGGCGCCGACGCCGAACGCGAGATCGAAGCCGTTGGTGAGCGCGTGCGCCGCACCCGAGGCGGCGTCGGCGCGCGTCTGCGAGTCGGCGATCGTCGAGAGCATCGCGAGCCCGAGCGCCCCGCCCATCAGCCGCGAGGTGTTCAGCAGGCCCGAGCCGATGCCGCTCTGCTCGGCCGGCAGCGACTGCATCGCGACGATCGTCGCCGGCACCAGCGAGAGGCCCATGCCGATCGCCGACAGCAGCGCGCCCGGGAAGCACGCTGCCGAAGTAGGAGCCGCCCGGGGCGATGCCGACGAGCAGCCGCATCCCGGCGCGTCGCGAGCAGCATGCCGCCGGTGATCACCCGGCGCGGCCCGAGCCGCCCGACGAGTCGCGGCGCGAGCGTCGAGGCGACGAAGATCGAGAGCGTCATCGGCAGGAAGCGACAGCCCGGCCTCGATCGCGTCGTAGCGGAGCACTTCCTGCACGTAGAGGGTCAGGAAGAACCACACCGGGAAGAAGACGGCGTAGAGCAGCGCGACGACGAGGTTCGCGATCCGCAGCTGGGCGTGGCGCAGGATCGAGAGCGGGATCAGCGGCTGCGCTCGCGGAGCGCGCCTCGACGAGCACGAAGGCGCCGAGCAGCGCGAAACCCGACGGCGAGCGGCACGAGCACGCCGGCCGAGCCCCAGCCGAGCGTGTCCGTGCGCACGATCCCGAACGTGAGGCTGACGAGGCTGGCGGTGATCAGCACCGCGCCGGCGACGTCGAAGTTGCGCGTGCCGCGCACCTCGCGGCCGGCCGGGATCAGGCGCATGCCCGAGCGCGATCACGACGACGCCGAGCGGCACGTTGACGGCGAAGATCGCGGGCCAGCCGAAGGCCTGCGTGAGCACGCCGCCGAGCAGCGCGCCCGAGGAGGCGCCGAGCGCGCCCATCGCGCCCCACATGCCGACCGCGCGGTTGCGCTCGGGACCGGCCTCGAACGAGCTCGTGACGATCGACAGCGTGGCCGGCGAGAGCACCGCGCCGCCGAGGCCCTGCAGCGCCCGCGCGCCCAGCAGCAGCGCCCTTCGTGTCCGCCAGCGCGCACGCGAGCGAGGCGAGCGAGAACAGCGCGGTCCCGAAGATGAACACCCGCTTGCGGCCGAGCAGGTCGGCGCAGCGCCCGCCGAGCATCAGGAAGCCGGCGAAGGTGAGCGTGTAGGCGTTGACGACCCACTGCAGGCCGCTCGGGGAGAAGTGCAGCCCGTCGTGGATCGAGGGCAGGGCGACGTTGACGATCGAGACGTCGAGGATGACCATGAACTGCGCCAGGCAGACGATCAGCAGCAGCGCCGTCTTGGGTGACGGGCGCGTCGGGGGGAGGCGTTCGCAGAGTGCTCATGGGTATATTGTGGGGGAAGCCTTATCCAGGTAGTAGAGAAGGGTTTATCCTGGTAGTAGATATGCCACCTTCAGGAGCTTTCACGGATATGGACGAAGACGGCACCGCTCTCTCGACATCAAACGTCGCGGCACCGCGCATTCGTGAGACACCCGCGTCGGGCGCGCGCCGCCGCGCCGAGCTGGCGGACTTCCTGCGCACGCGCCGCGCGAGCGCTCCAGCCCGAGGACGTCGGGCTCCCGGCCGGCGGGCGCACGGCGCACGCCCGGGCCTGCGCCGCGAGGAGGTCGCCCAGCTCGCCGGGGTCGGCACCACCTGGTACACGTGGCTGGAGCAGGGGCGCGACGTGCGCGCCTCGCTGGACGTGCTGGAGGCGATCGCGCGCGCGCTGCGGCTGACCAGGCCGAGCGCAAGCACCTGATCCTGCTCGGCCGCGGCGAGCAGGCGCCGCCGTGCAAGCGCCGGCCGAGCGGGTCTCGCCGACGCATGCGCAGGCTGATCGAGAACCTCGGCGCGCAACCCCGCCTTCATCCTCGGCCGCCGCTGGGACTACCTGGCCTGGAACGACGCCGCCGTCGCGCTGCTCGGCGACTTCGGGCAAGATCCCGCGCGCCGGCCGCAACCACGCTTGGCTGACGTTCACCGATCCTGCACGCCGCGAGATGTTCACCGACTGGGAGCGCAGCTCGCGGCTGCTCGTGGCGAAGTTCCGCGCCGACAGCGCGCGGCATCTCGGCGACCCCGAGTTCGAGGAGCTGATCGCGGCGCTGCGCAAGTCGAGCCCCGAGTTCTGCCGCGCGTGGAAGCTGCCACGAGGTCGCACGCGTCGGCGAGGGCCGCAAGGACCTGCGCCACCCCGTCGCCGGGCATGTTGTCCTTCTCGCACGCCGTCTTCCACCCCGCCGAGGAGTCCGAGCAGCGGCTGGTGCTCTACTCGCCGCTGCCGGAGAACGAAACCGCCGAGAAGCTCGCGCGGCTGATGAGCGGCAACCTCGCGCCGTTCGAGCCCCGCCCGCGCCCGGTGCCGGCCGCGCCCGGCATCGTCGTGCCCGCCGCCTGACGCGCCGGAGCCAGGGCGGTACTGTTGGCCGGGTGCGGGCACAGAGCGCCGTGCGCGAGCAGCGCGAACTGATCCTGCGAGAGCTCGAGAGCCACGGCCGCGAGCACGACGCGCAGCTCGCGGACCGCACCCGGCGCCTGCGCAACGTGGAGCCCGAGACGGCGCGGATGATGGCGGTGCTGGTCCGTGCGCTCGGCGCCCGGCGCCTGCTCGAGCTGGGCACCTCCAACGGCTACTCGACGATCTGGCTCGGCGACGCCGCGGAGGAGACCGGCGGACGTCTGCTGAGCGTCGAGGCCGACACCGGCCGCGGCGCTCAGGCGGTCGAGAACATCCGCCGTGCCGGGCTCTCAGAGACCGTCGAGCTGCGTATCGAGGATGCCGCGGAGACGCTGAGAGGGCTGCCCGACGACGCCGTGGACCTCATGTTCCTGGACGCCGAACGCCCCGCCTACGTCTCCTACTGGCCCGATCTCCTGCGGGTGCTCGCGCGGCCCGGGCTGCTGCTGGTCGACAACGCGATCTCCCATGCCGAGGAGATGGCCGAATTCCGCGCGCTCGCCGAGGGCGACGAGCGGGTGACGGTGGCGTTGATCGGAGTCGGTGCGGGAGTGCTGGCGATCGCTCCTTAGCTCGCGTGGTGCAGCCGCGGCCTCAGCAGCTGCAGGCGCCAGCCGTTGCGGCGCATCACGAGCATGCCGAGCAGCGCCGCGACGAGGCATGTGACCGCGCCCAGGCCGAGACCCGCGCGGGCTCCCGCCCACCCGATCACCCAGCCGACGATCGGGCCGCCGATCGGCGTCGAGCCCTGGAAGGCCACGAACCAGAGCGACATCACACGGCCGCGCATCTCCGGCGCGGCGCTCAGCTGGAGCGTCGAGTTGCCGCTCGACATGAACGCGATGCTGGCTCCGCCGACGAGCGCCAGCGCGACCAGCTCTGTGTCCAGGCCCGGCGCGCCCGCGGCCAGCGCGAGCAGCACCCCGAACGCCGTCGAGGCGGCGACCAGCATCGGCACGCCGGTGCGCCCGCGCGCGGCCACCAGCAGGCCGCCCATGACGGCGCCCACACCCATCGCGGCGGTCATGAAGCCGTAGCCCGCGGCGCCCGCGTGCAGAGCGCGCTCGGCCATCACGGGCAGGGTCACCTGGAACTCGTATGCGAGCGCGCCGACCAGCGCCATCATCAGGAGCGGCACCGCCAGCTCCGGCGTCGAGCGCACGTAGCGCAGGCCCTCGCGGAGCTGTCCCGGCTCACGCCTGTTCGGCGGGCTGGGGTTGATCTGGGCCGTGTCGAGACGCAACAGGGAGGCGATCACGGCCACGAAGCTCACGGCGTTGAGCAAGAAGCACCAGCCCTCGCCGGCCGAGGCGATCAGCAGCCCCGCGACGGCGGGTCCGATCGTACGGGCGACGTTGACGAGCACCGAGTTGAGGCTGACCGCGTTGCGCAGGCTGTCGGTGCCCACCATCTCGAGCATGAACGCCTGCCGCGCGGGGTTCTCGAACGCGTTGTTTAGCCCCAGCAGAAGCGCGAGCAGCCCGATCTGCCACAGCTGCACCGAGCCGTTCAGCGTGAGCGCCGCCAGGATCGCCGCCTGCACGCCCATCGCCGCTTGCAGCGCGATCATCAGGCGCCGCTTGTCGACGCGGTCGGCGACGACGCCGCCGTAGGGTCCGAGCAGGAGCACCGGCAGCGTCTGCAGCGCGACGATCACGCCGAGCGCGCCGGCCGAGTGGCTGATCGTGAGCACGAGCCACGCCTGCGCGGCCATCTGCATCCAGGTGCCGATCAGGGAGACCGCCTGGCCGCCGATGTAGGTCCGGTAGTTCGGCACCGCAAGCGCTGCGAACGTGACGCGGCCGGCGCCGCGGATCCTGCTCATCGGCGTCGCGCCACCAGGGACTCGACCAGCTCCTCGAGCACCGGCAGCGCGTCCCAGAGCACCTGCTGGTCCTCGCCGTCGAGCCGATCGATGTGCTGGGCGAGCTCGTGGCTGCGTGCCCGGTGGATCCGCTCGCGCATTCGCCGTCCCGCGGCGGTCGCCTCGACGACGGCGGCCCGCCGGTCGACGCTGTCGGGCCGGCGGCGGATCAGGCCCTGCTCGGCGAGTTGCGCCGTGATGCGCGAGAGCATCGTCGGGTTGAGGCGCTCGATGTCGACCACCTCGGAGAGCTTCAGCGGGCCACGGCGCGCGATCGTGAACAGCACGGAGACCTGTGAGGGCGTCAGCGAGATCTCGCTGTGGCTCAGGCGCAGCCCGCGGCTCAGCTTGCCGATCGCCGCCCGCAGACGGTCGACACGGTCGTCCTCACCGTGCTTGCGCTTCTCCGCCGTACGACTCGGCGTCGCCGTTACCACGCTTGCCTCCAAGTATTTGCTTATCGGCAAGCATTATACTGCAACCCGGTCTAGGTCCGAGAGTCGTCCAGGCTCGTCCGCCTCTCGATGGCCGCGGCGGCGGAGAAATCCAGCGTCGGGAGGTTGATGCGATCGGGGAAGCGCTCCGTCATGCGCAGGACCAGCGCCGGGGCGTCCTCGGCCTCGTCCAGCTCCTCGATGAACGCGGCGATATATGCCTGGGTGCCGAACAGGATCTCGGGTATGTCGTCGTCGGGCGCATCCGGGCGCTTGTGTCCCGCGACAACAACGCGGGGATCGAGCGCCGCGACCCTCTCGACACTCTGGATCCACAGCGGCCACTCATCGGGGCCGGACACCCCGAGCATCTGGTGGACCCCGTTGTAGACGACGTCCCCGGCGATCACCGCCGCGAGCGAGGGAATGTGAAGGACGCTGCTGTGGGGGATGTCACCCTGGCCGACCTCGATCGGATGCAGGTCGTGACCGTCGAGCGAGATCGTCTCGTGCTCCAGTGGTTCCGGCAGTGACTCGTTGCGGGCCGGGTCCTCGGGGAACCACTGGCCCGCCAGGAGACGATTGATCTGGTGGGTCTCACGCAGGAAGGCGGCCACCTGCGGCAGGGCCACCGCGCGCGCACCGGGGAAAGCGGGCCAGCAGCGCACCGAGGCCGAAGTAGTGGTCGAAGTGCGCATGGGTGATGTAGATCGTGGTCAGCGTCTTGCCGCTCGCGGCGACCGCGTCCGCAAGGCGGTCGACCTCCGCGGGGCGGTAAAGGGTGTCGACAAGCACAGCCTCGGTCGGACCCGTGACGAGTGTTGCCGTCGTAGGCGAGAAGGTGCCGCCCGCGGCTATCGGGAAGGTCGGGCTGGTGAGGACCCGTAGCTGCAGCGGGGACGCAGGGCTGGACGTCGTCTCTCCTTGCGCCCGCTGCTCAGCTTTCCAGGGCGACGCTGCCGAACGGCCGACCCTCGATGAAGTCATCTTCGCTCTCCTGTCGGTGTGGTGTGGGCCACGGTTCTCCGCGGCTCGGGGACCAGCTCGATGTAGTGGACGCCCGTCAGGGGCCGAGACGCCCGCTCGAAGGCCTTTCGCTTCCAGCCCCACTCCGAGCGGATCACCGACTCCGCGTGCCGGCGCTCCTCCTCGCTCTCGAGGATGCGACCACGCGCGGCGGTCGGGGGGCCGAGTGGTTGACCGCGGAAGGTGCACGGGGCGATCAACGCACGCGGGTCGTTGCGCAGCCGCTTGGCCTTGTACGCCTCGACCTCGGTCCAGATGTACACGCGGTCGCCCTCGCATCCCGGCCAGACCGGTTGGGCGACCGGACTGCCGTCCTTGCGGTAGGTGACCACGAGGCAGTGCTTGTGCCCGCGCAAGGCCGCGAAGCCGCCGCGCTGGACGGGCAGGCGCAGAACCGTGCCCGCGTCCGCCGAGCGCAGGGCAGCGAGCACCCGCTTGTTGGCGTTCACCATCGAGCGCCGCACCCTGTCGCCCAGGGCGCTCATCGCCGCCGCCCTGTCAGGCGACGGCAGCTCGCTGCAGGTTCGGGAGCTCGTTGGTGCGGGGTGGGCGGGAGAGCCACGGGTCGCTCCTTGCTCGGGATGCCTTGACTGATTAGTACGAACGTCCTACGATCCGCCACCACCGTAGCTAATACGGGCGTCCTAGTCAAGCCCCGCGAGAAACGAGGACCGGATGAAGTACAGGTTGCTGGTTGGACAGACAGTTCTCATCACGGGCGCCGCACGCGGCATCGGCGCCGAGACGGCGCGGCGCGTGGTGGGCCTCGGCGCGAACGCGATGCTGGTGGGATTGGAGGCGGAGCGCCTCAGTGCATTGGCGGACGAGCTCGGCGAGGACCGAGTCGCGTGGGCCGAGGCGGACATCGTCGACGAGGGGGCGCTGGCCGATGCGGTGGCGACGGCAAGGTCCCGCTTTGGCCGTATCGACATCGCGATCGCAAACGCGGGACTTCATTTTGCGGGGACCGTCATGTCCACTCCCACCGAGCAACTGATGCGCGAGATCGGGGTCAACCTCAGCGGCACGCTGCTGACGGACCGCGCCGTGATGCCCGCGCTGACCGAGTCCCGCGGCTACCTGCTCAACATCGCCTCGCTGGCAGCGAGCGCCCACCTTCCGATGATGGGCTCCTACGCGGCGTCCAAGGCCGGCGTCGAGGCCGCCACGGACTGCCTGCGCGCAGAGGTCGCGCACCTCGGTGTCGACGTCGGCTGCGCCTACCTCGGGTTCTTCGACACCGACCTCGTCCGCGGCAACTTCACGGACCCCTCCGCGCCCTCGCTCAAAGGGCTCGTGCCGTCGTTCGTGAGCAGACCTCGCCCGACGACCGAGGCCGTGACAGCGATCGTAGACGGCGTGATGAGGCGCCGCCGGCGCATCTGGGCCCCGCGCTACGTCGGCGGGGCAGTCGTTCTGCGCGGGCTGCTGCAACCGGCGTCGGACATGTTCGCGGTGCGCAGCCGGGCGGTAGCGGCGGCAGCCCGGATGCAGAGCAGCGAGAAGATCAGCGACCGCGAACGGCTGCTCGGCGTCGCGGCCCGGTTCGATCGGCGGTCCGCGCCGGACGCCGGAGCGGCCTAGCGCCCCTTCCCCTGGGCGGAGGACGCGGCCCCGACGGCATCCGCCGCGGCAGCCTCGGCGTTGCGCGCGGCGACCTTCATCGGATCTGTGCTCCCACGGACGCGGGAGAGCAGCAGCGCGCCCTCCAGCAGGGCGAGGACCGTGACGGCCGCGGAGGCGGCGTCCCGCCGGCTCGCTCCCAAGCGCCGCAGATGCGAGGCGAGGCTCCTCTCCCAAGCATCGAACGCGGTACGCGTGGCGTCGTGTACCGGTCCGGGCGTCGTAGCCGTCTCGAGCGCGACGGTGGCCACCGGACAGCCCGATGAGTAGTCGCTGTCGACCAGCAGCATCCCGCTCAGCTCGAACCACCTCGCCACGGCTCGCCCGGCGTCGCTCTGCTCGGCGAAGCAGTGCTCGATCAGCGCCAGCACGCCGTCGCTGCCGACCTCGATCGCCGCGACGCCGAGTTCACTCTTGCCCGCCGGAAAGTGGTGGTGGATCGAGCCCCAGGGGGCACCGGCCTCCTCGACCAGGCTTCGCCAGCTCGTCGCGTGATAGCCGTCGCGCTGGAACATCCTGGAGGCCGTGAGGATCATCTGCCGGCGGGTGTCCTGGGCCATGGACTCACTCTAGCGATCGATAAGACGAGCGTACGAACGGCCCGCCACGCGTGCGCCGGAAGGTTTACGGCGCACGCGGCGTCCGTATAGGTGAGGAGAGGCTTCCACGACAACTCACCGGAGGTGAGAACGTTGGCAAGTCCCACCACCCCGCTCCTACGCCGCTCGGCCGTCATGGCGCTTCGCGCCATCGGCGCACTCGCGCTGCTGGCGATGGGCGCGCTCCACCTGCAGCAGTACTACGACGCCGGCTACTCGGCGATTCCCACGATCGGCACGCTCTTCCTGCTCAGCTTCGTGGGCGGGGTCGCGCTCGGCCTGGCCCTGCTGTTGCCCGTCGAGCGCCTTCCCGGCCGCGCCGGGACGATCGCAGTCCCGCTGCTCGCATTCACCGGAGCGGCGATGGCCGCGACGGCGTTCGCGTTCCTGTTGATCAGCCAGCAGACGCCGCTGTTCGGGTGGCTCGAGACCGCGAAAACCAGCGCGATCACGGTCGCCCTGGTCTCCGAGGCGATCGCAACCGTCGCGCTCGGCGCCGTGGCAGCGATGAGCATCGGCCCGCGCCACGGTCCGGCCCGCACCCGGCCCGCCTGAGCAACCGCTCCCGGCAGCGCAGACACGACCGGGGCGCCCCTCCGTCGGGGGCCCCGGTCGCCGCATCTCAGGCGGTGGCGAGGACCTCTTCGTCGCTGTAGATCTCGCCGCGCTCGGCCTTCTCGACCAGCGAGGCCGGCGGCTCGAAACGCTCGCCGTAGGTCTCGGCGAGCTCGCGGGCGCGCGCGACGAAGCCGGGCACGCCGCCCTCGTAACCGTTGATGTACTGGAGCACGCCGCCGGTCCAGCCCGGGAAGCCGATCCCGAAGATGGAGCCGATGTTCGCGTCCGCGACGGACTCGATGACGCCCTCGTCGAGGCACTTGACGGTCTCGATCGCCTCGGCGAACAGCATCCGCTCCTCGAGGTCCTTCAGCGAGATCGAGGCCGGGTCGTCCGTCTCGGGGAACATCTCTTTGAGCCCCTTCCACAGACCCGTGCGCTTGCCGTCCTCGTAGTCGTAGTAGCCCGCGCCCTCGAGCTTGCCGGCGCGGTTCGACCTCGAGCATCTTGTCGACCACCTGGAAGGAGGCGCGGTCCTCGAAGACCCCGCCGTCGGCCTCGATCGCCGCCTTCGTGGCGTCGCGGATCTTCCTGGCGAGCCGCAGGTTGAGCTCGTCGGAGAGCTGCAGCACCGGCGCCGGGTAACCGGCCTGGTTGGAGGCCTGCTCGATCGACGCGGCGGGGATGCCCTCCAGCAGCATGCCCACGCCCTCGTTGATGAAGGTCCCGATCACGCGGCTCGTGAAGAAGCCGCGGCTGTCGTTGACGACGATCGGCGTCTTGGAGATCTGCCTGGCGAGATCCAGCGCGCGGTACAGCGTTTCCTCGCTGGTCTTCTCGCCCTTGATGATCTCGAGCAGCGGCATCTTGTCCACCGGGCTGAAGAAGTGCAGGCCGATGAATTCCTCAGGCCGGCTGACGCCCTCGGCGAGGCCGGTGATCGGCAGCGTCGAGGTGTTCGAGCCGAGCAGCGCGCCCTCCGCGAGGTGGGGCTCGATCTCCGCGAAGACCTGCGCCTTCACGGCCGGGTCCTCGAACACGGCCTCGATCACGAGGTCGGCGCCGGCGGCTGCCGCCGGGTCGTCGGTCGGCGTGATCCGAGCGAGCAGCGCGTCGGCGGCCTCCTGGGTGGAGCGGCCTCGCGAGACGGCCTTCTCGAGCAGACCCGCGGAGTAGGACTTGCCGCGGTCCGCGGCCTGGAGCGAGACGTCCTTGAGCACGACCTCGATGCCCGCTTTGGCGCACACGTAGGAGATCGCGGCGCCCATCATGCCGGCGCCGAGCACCACGACCTTCTTGGCCTGGAAGCGCTCGATGCCCTCCGGACGGTCGCGGTCGCCGTTGACGCGCTGCAGGTCGAAGAAGAACGCCTGGATCATGTTCTTCGCCACCTGGCTGGTGACGAGGTCCACGAAGTAGCGGCCCTCGATCTCGCTGGCGTTGTCGAAGTCGACCTGCGCGCCCTCGACCGCCGCGGCCATGATGTGGTGCGGGGCCGGGTAGTTCGCGCCCTTCAGCTGCTTGCGCAGGTTGGCAGGGAACGCCGGCAGGTTCATCGCGAGCTTCGGGTTCGCTCGGGGTTCCGCCCGGCATCTTGTAGCCCTTGACGTCCCACGGCTGCACCGTCGGCTCGTCCGCTCGGCTGCGCCTTGATCCACGCCTTGGCGGCGGGCACGAGCTCCTCGCGGGTGGCCACGACCTCGTCGACGAGGCCCATCTCCAGCGCCTTGGCCGGGCCGCACTTCCTGACCCTGCATGAGCAGGTTCATCAGCGCGTCGACGATCCCGAACATGCGCACCGAGCGCACGACGCCGCCGGCGCCCGGCAGCAGCCCGAGCTTGACCTCGGGGAAGCCCAGCTTGACCTTCGGGTCGTCCAGCGCGACGCGGTGGTGGCAGGCGAGGCAGATCTCCAGCCCGCCGCCGAGCGCCGCGCCGTTGATCGCCGCGACGACCGGCTTGCCCAGCGTCTCCAGGCGGCGCAGTTGCGCCTTGCCGCGCGCGGACCATCTCGGCCACTGCGGGGCGTCGTCCTTGCCCGCCGCGCGCAGGTCGTTGAGGTCGCCGCCGGCGAAGAAGGTCTTCTTCGCCGAGGTGATCACGACGCCCGTGATCGAGTCCTTCTCGGACTCGAGGCGCTCGACCGTCGCCGCGATCGACTCCCCGTAATCGCGGTTCATCGTGTTCGCCGACTGGTTGGGGTCATCCAGCGTGAGGACGACGATGCCGTCGGCGTCCTGCTCCCAGCGGATTGTGTCTGCCATCTAGATCGCCTCCACGACGGTCGCGATTCCCATGCCGCCGCCGACGCAGAGCGTGGCCAGCCCGTAGCGGCCGCCGGTGCGGTGCAGCTCTTCGATCAGCGTGCCGAGGATCATGCCCCCGGTCGCGCCCAGCGGGTGACCCATCGCGATCGCGCCGCCGTTCACATTCACCTTCTCCATATCCAGTCCCATATCCCGCACGAAGCGCAGCACGACCGCCGCGAAGGCCTCGTTGATCTCGACCAGGTCGAGGTCCTCGACCGTCAGGCCGGCCTTTGCGAGGGCCTTCTTGGAGGCCGGCGCAGGACCGGTCAGCATGATCGTCGGGTCGGCGCCGGAGAGGGCGGTCGCGAGGATCCGCGCCTTCGGCTTCATGCCCAGCTCTTCGCCGGTCTTCTCGTTGCCGATCGTGACGAGCGAGGCGCCGTCGACGATCCCGGAGGAGTTGCCGGGCGTGTGAACGTGCTCGATCTTCTCGACCCAGTGGTACTTCTGCAGCGCCACCGCGTCGAAGCCGCCCATGTCGCCGATCGCGGCGAACGACGGCTTCAGGCCGCCGAGCGTCTCGACGGTCGTGCCGGGACGGATGAACTCGTCGTGGTCGAGGAGGACGTTGTCGTTGAGGTCCTTGACCGGGATCACGGTGTTGGCGAAGCGGCCCTCCTGCTGGGCGTTCCACGCGCGCTCCTGCGAGCGGGCGGCGTAGGCGTCGACGTCCTCGCGGCTGAACTCCTCGATCGTGGCGATCAGGTCCGCGCTCACGCCCTGCGGGCACGAACGAGGTGTCGTAGTTCGTCTCGGGGTCCATCGCCCAGGCGCCGCCGTCGGAGCCCATCGGGATGCGCGACATCGACTCCACGCCGCCGGCGAACACGAGGTCCTCCCAGCCGGAGGCGACCTTCTGGGCGGCGATGTTCACGGCCTCGAGACCCGAGGCGCAGAAGCGGTTGACCTGGACCCCGGCGACGGTGTCCGGGAGCCCGGCCTTGATCGCGGCGGTCTTGGCGATGTCCGCGCCCTGGTCGCCGACGGGCGAGACGCAGCCGAGGACGACGTCGTCCACGCGGTTGGGGTCGAGCTTCTCGTTGCGCACGAGGGTCTCGTGCATCAGGCCGACGACGAGGTCCACCGGCTTGGTGGCGTGCAGCGACCCGTTCAACTTGCCCTTGCCGCGCGGCGTTCGGATCGCGTCGAACACCAGCGCCTCTGCGGCTGCCATCTCCAAAGACCTCCCGGTCGTAGCTCTCAATGCCTGTTGCGGCGCCGGACGCTACCAGAAAACGTTCATGCGTGAACGCAAATATGATTAGGATCGAACGATGAGCACCAGAGCCGAACCTCGACCCACGCGCCGCAGCCAGGCCGAGCGCAGCGCCTCGACGCGCGAAGCGCTGCTGGACGCGACGATCGCCTGCCTGGTCGAGGACGGCTACGCCAACACCACCACCGCCCGCGTGTCCGAGCGCGCCGGCCTCTCGCGCGGCGCCCACCTGCACCACTTCCAGACGCGCCAGGCGCTGCTGGCCGCGGCGATGGAGCATCTCGCCGAGCGCCGCGGGCGAGAGCCTTCTCGAAGCAGCCGAGAAGCTCCCGGCCGGCAAGCGAGCGGCTGGCGGAGGGGCTCGACCTGCTGTGGAAAAGCTACGCCAGCCCCCTCTATCAGGCGGCGCTCGATCTGTGGACCCACGCCCGCACCGACCCCGAGCTGCGGGAGCGCCTGATCGGAGTCGAGCGCGAGCTCGACCGCCAGACCCTGCGCGTCAGCCGGACGGTGTTCGGCGCGCTGGCCGACCGGCCGGGCTTCGGCCACCTGATCGAGATGGCGCACGCGACCATGCGCGGCCTGGCGCTGCTCGACACGCTCCAGCCCGGCGCCGGGCGCAACCGCCGCCAGTGGCCGTCCTGCCGCGACTACCTGGTCGCGGCGTTCGAGAACATCCCCGAGGAGGAGAAATGAGCACCCGCACGTTCATCGTCGGCGTCGGCATGACGAAGTTCGCCAAGCCGGGAACGAAGGAGGGCGACTACCCGGACTGGGCGCGGGAGGCGGGCACCGCCGCGCTGGCGGACGCGGGGATCGGATACGAGGAGGTCGAGCAGGCCTTCGTCGGCTACTGCTACGGCGACTCGACCTGCGGCCAGCGCGCCGTCTACGGGCTCGGCCTCACCGGCATCCCGGTCGTCAACGTCAACAACAACTGCTCGACGGGCTCGAGCGCGCTGTACCTCGCGCGCCAGGCTGTCAGGGGCGGGCTCGCCGATTGCGCGCTCGCGCTGGGCTTCGAGAAGATGGAGCGCGGGTCGCTCGCCGCCAAGTACACCGACCGCACGAACCCGATGGACCGCCACTTCCAGGCGCTGATCGAGCTGCGCCCGTGGGAGGAGGCCCCGCCCGCGCCTCAGATGTTCGGGGCGGCGGGGCGCGAGCACATGGAGAAGCACGGCTCCGAGCCCGAGCACTTCGCGTGGATCGGCTGGAAGAACCACCACCACTCGGTCAACAACCCCTACGCGCAGTTCCAGACCGACTACACGCTCGATCAGATCAAGGAAGCTCCCGAGATCTACGCGCCGCTGACCAAGCTTCAGTGCTCGCCGACCTCCGACGGCAGCGCCGCGGCGATCGTCGCCTCTGAGCGCTTCGTCGAGCAGCACGACCTGTGGGACCGCGCGATCGAGCTCGCCGGCCAGTCGATGGTGACCGACCTGACCTGCAACGTTCGACGCCGGCTCCTCGATCAGGGTCGTGGGCTACGACATGTCGAAGGCCGCCGCCGATCAGGCCTACGAGCAGGCGGGGCTCGACGCGAGCGAGGTCGACGTCTGCGAGCTGCACGACTGCTTCAGCGCCAACGAGCTGATCACCTACGAGGCGCTCGGCTTCGCCGCCGAGGGCCACGGGCACGAGCTCGTCGCGAGCGAAGCGACGACCTACGGCGGCGCCGGCCCCGTGGTGAACCCCTCGGGCGGCCTGATCTCCAAGGGCCATCCGCTGGGCGCCACCGGGCTCGCGCAGTGCTCGGAGCTGACGTGGCAGCTGCGCGGCACGGCCGACGCGCGTCAGGTCCCCGACGCCGCAGTGGCGCTGCAGCACAACATCGGGCTCGGCGGGGCCGCCGTCGTCGGCGTCTACCGGCGACCGAGCTGAGCGGCTCTCGCGCAGGCGCCCTCGCCGGATCACCCTGCCCGTCGCGGGCCGCCCGCGGCACCGTCGTCGCCGCGGGCGGCCCCGATAGGGGGGTTCTCTCTCGCTAGATGGCCGCGTTCACCAGCGTGGTGAACTCTTCCTGGCCTTTGACGTTCGGGTGGTAGCTTTCGGCCAGCGGGTTCGACTGGCCGTTGAGCCATTCTTCTTTCGCGCAAACCTCGTGCGCTTCGAAGGCGCTCGTCGGGTTGACGAACTTGAACCCTCTGGCTTCCGCCTGTTTCTTGATCGACCGAGTCGAGTTTTTCAGCCGATTCGTTCATTTTCTTCTCGTTGCCTGACGTCAGGAAGTTGACGTTGCAGGTCGTGCCTTCTTTGGTGAACAGCTTCGGGTATCCGAGAACGATCACCTCAGCGGTCGTGGCCTTGGCGCGGATGTCTTTGTAGGTGGTTTCGAGCTTGCCAGGCAGCGTTTTTTCGATGTAGGAGTCAGCTTCGCTGATCGCGCTGCCACAGGTGAAGTAGTACAGCGCGCAGTTGATGATCACGTTGCTGAAGCCGGCGTCGTTGCCGCCGATCGTGATCGTCACCAGCGCGGTGCTGCTGGTGAGTTTGCCGAGCTGTTTTTCGATCACTTCGGGCGTCTTGGCGCCGCTGCACGCTTCGAAGTTGAGCGTGTAGCCGTGTTTCGCGGCGATCTTCGGCCCGTATGCATCAGGGCTGCGACTGCATTCACCGGATTCTTCGTAGAACACGCGCGTCCCGACGCCGGACGAGTACGAGTCCCCGAGCGCCGCGTACTGCGAGGCCGCCGCCGACGCGGCCGGTATCAGGAACGCGACCATCAGCGCAGCGAGACCTACGATGCGGGTGGTTCTCCCCATCTGCTCTCTCTCCCCTTCCGTGAATTAGCCCCGAAGCCGTCCTTGTCCCTCCGCTATGCCGGGGTGGCTGGCTTCTCCCCGGGGCACTGGTGCACCTACCCTAATCACGGTAATTCACACGAGTCAACCCCTTTTTCACGAATCCCGCGCGGGACGCGAAAACGGGGGTGAAACTTGTTCCGCGGGGACAATCCGGGCGCCGCGCCCCTGTCCCCGCGCGACAGCCTCAGAAGGTGTGCTCGGCGGCCCTCAGACGGTTCTTGCGTGACCGCGCGGCGGCGAGATGGCGAGAGAGAAACAGCAGCTGGTCGGCAACCGAGCGCTCGAACGGCTCGCCGACGTAGACGTCGAAGTGCCCGATCGGGTAGGTGCGCACCTCGGCACGGCCGGTGGCCAGCCACGCGGCGTCCTGCGCGGCCTTGGGCGGGGCGATCGCGTCGCGGTCGGCGATCTGCACGAGGATCGGACAGGGCAGCCTGTCGGCCTTCAGGCCCGGGCGGTAGAGCGCCGCGGTGAGGCCGAAGCGCGCGAGCGACCTCGTTCTTCCAGGTCGGCCCGGTGATCGCACGGTAGCCCGGCTCGGCGTCGGGCGTGCTCATCGCGGCGAGCGTGCCAGGCGGGGCCGACGACCGGGAGCGTCACCGGCTGCGCGCCCGCGGAGCGACGCCAAGCCAGTCCCGCAAAGCCGGCAACCGTGATGCGGTTCAGCGCGCCGAGCCCTGCGTAGCGGGCGATGTTGAGCAGCGCCGCACGCCCGTCCATCGCGGGCGTCTGCGCGATCGCCGCGGCGACCCGCCCGTCGGCGACCGCGACCTCGACGACGTGGCCGCCGGAGAAGGAGGTCCCCCACACCACGATCCGCTCGGGGTCGACGCCGTCCAGAGCGCGCGCGAAGGCGATCGCGGCCGCGTAGTCCTCGAGCTGGTGCGCGGACCGACACGAGCTGGCGCGGCTCGCCGCCGCTCGCGCCGAAGTGGCGGTAGTCGAAGGCGAGCGCGTCGAGCCCGCGGCCGCGAAGCGCTCGGCGTAGGGCAGCAGGCCCGAGTCGACCGTGCCGCCGAAGCCGTGCGCGAGCACCACGCACGGGCGCCGGCCCGGCGGCGTCGGCGAAGGCGTCGCCCTGGCCGCGCAGGTGCACGGCCGCGATCAGCTCGCCGCCGCTCGTGAACTCGACTGCGCTCACTTGTGCCCCGCCATGGGATATGCGAGCGCGCCCACGTCGAGCGCCGCGGCGCGGCCCGCGGCCTCGCGGCCCGTGGGCGCGCCCGAGCGCGCACGCTGCTGGCCGTTCGGGATCGTGCGGTGTTCCAGCTCGCGCTTGTAGGAGTACCACTCGAGCTGCATCGTGTGGCGCGGCTTGTCGACGAAGTGGCCCTTGTGGAAGGCCTCGTCGGTCGACGATCTCGCGCTCCATCTCGGCGTCCGGCGGCGGCGCCCAGTCGCCGCTCAGCCAGCGCGCGGCGAGCTTCGACTGCAGCTCCGCGAACGGGAAGATCGTCGGGATCGGCTGCCCGAGCCCGACGAACGCGAGGTCGTCGATGCCCGGTTTGAGCATCCGCTTGAACAGAGGCAGCACGTTGTCAGGGGCGCTCAGGAAGTCCTCGTCGAAGAACGGGAAGCTGACCTTGTAGCCGGTCGCGTAGATGATCACGTCGACGCGCTCGACCGAGCCGTCGGCGAAGCGCACCGAGTCGCCCAGCAGCTCGGAGACGTCGCCCTTGGCGACCGCGTCGCCGGCGCCGAGACGGCCGAGCAGCTCGCTGGAGACCGTCGGGTGCGCGTCGAGGAAGTTGTGGTTGGGGGTCGGCAGCCCGAAGTCCTCCATCCGCCCCGAGAAGATCAGCGGCAGCAGGCGCGCCATCCGCCGCTGCAGCTTGGCGGGCAGCATCGGGTTGGTCTTGACGACCTGGTCGGCCGGTTTGCCGAACAGGTACTTCGGCACCACGTAGGCGCCCGAGCGGGTCGAGAGGAAGACCGTCTCGCACATCGTCTTGCGGCCGAGCTCGGAGACGATGTCCACGGCGCTGTTGCCGATCCCCACGACGAGCACGCGCTTGCCTTTGAGGTCGAGCGGGTCGGCCGGGTCGACGTAGTCGTGCGAGTGGATCTGCGGCCCGTCGAAGGAGCCCGGGAAGGACGGCATGCGCGAGTCCCAGTGGTGCCCGTTGCAGACGAGCAGCGCGTCGAAGGCGTGCGTGGTGCCGTCGTCGAGCGTGATCGCCCAGCCGCCCCGCGGGCCGCGCTCGGCGCGCGTGACGCGCGTGTTGAAGCGGATGCTGCGGCGCACGTCGAAGGCGTCGGCGTAGTCGCACAGCCACTCGAAGATGTGGCTGTGGTGCGGGTAGTCCGGGTAGCGGTCCGGCATCGGGAAGTCGCGGAAGGAGATCGACGGCTTGGAGATGTCGATGTGCAGCGAGCGGTAGGCCGAGGAGACGCCGTTGGGGTTCTGGAAGTACCAGTTGCCGCCGACCTCGTCGGAGGCCTCGAAGCAGCTGTGCGGGACGCCGAAGTCGTCGAGCGCCTTGCAGGCCGTGAGCCCGCTGACGCCGGCGCCGATGATGCAGACGTTCGGGGGCGCTGAAGTCATGCCCGCATGCTAGAGGCCGCGCGCCGGCCGGCGCCCGCCGGTGCGCTCCGGGGCAAGTTCAGCCGGCGGCAAGCGCGGCCGGACGGCGCTCGGCCCACGGGCGCGCCGCTTCGAGCTGGGCGGCGAGCGCGATCAGCTGGGCCTCGTTCCACGGCCCGCCGGTGAGCTGGACGCCGACCGGAAGGCTCTCCTCGGTCCAGTGCAGCGGCAGGCTCACGGCCGGCAGCCCGGTGACGTTGCCGAAGGCGGTGAACGACACGCTCGCGACGACGTCGAAGTATCGGCTGGTCGGGGGCCGCGTGCTGCGCCTCCATCGATCGCCCCCGCCATCGGCGGCAGGATCGCCGAGGTCGGCGTCAGCAGCACGTCGAAGTCCCGGCCCCAGCGCGCGACCTCGCGGCGGCTGAGCAGCTCCAGCTGCTTGGCCGCCAGGACGTAGTCGTAGGCGCCCGTCTCGCCGGCGAGCTGGCGCTGGTGGCGGATGTGCGGCTCGGTCGGCGTCCCAGTCGACGCCGTCGTAGTCGGCCAGGCCGCCCTGGGTCAGCGCGATGAACGGCGGCACCATCTCTTCGGAGATCGTCGGCACCTCGACCTCCTCGACCGCGTGGCCGAGCTCTTCGAGCAGGCCGGCGGCGGCGCGGGCGGCGGCCACGCAGTTCTCGTCCGTCGGGATGCCGAGCGGCGCCTGCGGCCATCAGCCCGACGCGCAGCGCGCCGATACGCGGCGCCCGCGTCCTGCGCGAACGGGTGCTCCGGCGCCGGCGCGTTGTACCAGGCGTCGTGATCGGGGCCGGCGATCGCGTCGAGCACCGCGGCCGAGTCGGCGACGGTCCGCGAGACCACGCCCTCGACGACAGCGCCGAGCCAGCTCTGTGCGAGCCGTGGCACGCGCCCGCGGCTCGGCTTCAAGCCCACGAGCCCGCAGTAGGAGGCGGGGATGCGGATCGAGCCGCCGCCGTCGTTGGCGTGCGCGATCGGGAACATGCCGGCCGCGACCGCGCCGGCGGCGCCGCCGCTGGAGCCGCCCGGCGAGCGCGACAGGTCCCAGGGGTTGCGGCTCGGGCCGAAGCGCAGGTTCTCGGCCGCGGTGATGACGCCGAACTCGGGCGTGTTGGTGCGTCCGCAGAGCACGAAGCCGGCCGCCGCCAGCGCGCCGACGACGAGCTCGCTCTCCTCGCTCGGCCCCTCCGGCGCGCCACGCGAGCCGAACGTGACCGGCCAGCCGGCGACCGGCGTCAGGTCCTTGATCGGGATCGGCACGCCGAGGAACGGCGACGCGCCGTCGCCGTCGGCGCAGCCGGCGGTCGGCCTCGCCGGCGGCGGCGCGCGCTTCCTGCGTCGTTGCGCCAGGTGACCTCGTTCAGGTCCGGGTTGAGGCGGTCGACGTCGGCGAGGCACGCGTCGAGCAGCTCGACGGCGGAGACCTCGCGGCGGCGGAGCGCCCCGGCGAGCTCGAGCGCGGGCGTGAACGGGCTCAGGTCGGCCATGGGCGCGAGCCTACACGGATGTGTGCGGTCTAGACTTGCGAGCGGCGATGCGCGGCAAGACGGTCTTCATAACCGGTGCGGCTCGCGGCATCGGCGCCGCGTGCGCCGAGCGCGCTGTACGCCCGCGGCGCGAACGTCGCACTCGTCGGGCTCGAGCCCGAGCGGCTGCGCGAGAACGCCGAGCGCCTCGGCGAGCGGGCGGCCTGGTTCGAGGCCGACGTCACCGACATGGCGGCCCTGCAGGACGCCGTCGCCGCCACCGTCGAGCGCTTCGGCGGCATCGACGTCGCGATCGCGAACGCCGGCATCGCGTTCACCGGCACGCTCTCCACGGCTCCCGTCGAGCAGGTCGAGCGCACGCTCGCCGTGAACCTGCTCGGGGTGTGGCGGACCGACCGCGCGGTGCTCGAGGAGCTGCGCCGCAGCCGCGGCTACCTGCTCAACATCGCGTCGCTGGCGGCGGTCACGCACTCGCCGATGATGGGGCCCTACACCTCCGCGAAGGCCGGCGTCGAGGCGCTCAGCGACGCGCTGCGCACTCGAGCTCGCTCCGCATGGGGTGGGCGTCGGGTGCGCCTACTTCGGGTTCCTCGACACCGACCTCGTCAAAGCCAGCTTCGCCACGCCCTCCACCGAAGCGATGCAGCAGCAGATGCCCGACTGGATGCGCAAGCCGGCCCCGCTCGGCGAAGGCGATCGACGCGATCGAGCGCGGCATCAGCCGCCGCTCGGCGCGGGTGTGGTCGCCGCGGTGGGTCGGCCCGTTGATCTACCTCCGCGGCGTGCTCCAGCCACTGCTCGAACGCCAGGCGCTGCGCGACATGGAGTCGCTGCGCGCGAACGTCCTGATCGCCGAGACCTCGCACGAGGCGGACACGATGGACCCCCTGCTGGGGGTCTCGGCCAACGCGCTGCACGAGTCCGAGCGCTCGCCCGCACCGCTCGGCTGAACGGCCCCTACTCCGCGCGGCTGAACTGCCAGATCGCGATGCTGAGCATGATCGTGCCGAGCAGCGCGATGACGGCGACCTCGGCGCCCGCGGGGACGTGCCAGCCCCACCAGCTCACGCCCGGGTCGAGCGTGCGGCGCGCGGCGACGGAGATCGAGAGGCTGGCAAAGATGATCCGCCGGATCGGGTCGACGGCGTAGGTGAGCGGGTCGACCCGGTTGAGGATCTCAAGCCAACGGGGCAGTCCGGCGACCGGGAAGAGCGCGCCGGAGAGGAAGTACATCGGCAGGATCACCATCTGCATCAGCGCCATGAACGCCTGCATCTGTGTGATCCTCGCGGCGACCATGACGCCGAAGGCGGTGATCGCGAAGGCGAGGGCGAGCTGGATCGCGAACACCGCCGGGATCCAGCTGCCGTAGGGAATGCCGACGAGCGGCGCCAGGAAGAGCACGATCAGGCCCTGGAAGCCCGCCACAGTCGCCCCTCCAAAGCACTTCCCGAGCACGAGCGAGCTGCGTTTGACGGGCGCGACCATCATCTCGCGCAGGAACCCGAACTCGCGGTCCCAGACCAGCGAGGCGGCCGAGAACATGGCCGTGAACATGACCGCGATGCAGAGCACGCCGGGGTAGACGAAGGTTTTGAGGTTGACGCCGTGGGTGCCCGCTGCGGCGACATGCGAGAGGCCCGTACCCAGCACGAACAGGAACAGGAACGGCTGGACCAGGGAGGTGATGATGCGCAGCCGGTCGCGCGAGAAGCGGATCAGCTCGCGCTGCCAGACAACCTTGATCGCGCGCAGCTCGCCGCGGGCGCTGCGCGCGGGCACGCGCACCTTGACGGGGCGCGGCCCGTCGGCGGCGTCCAGCAGGCGCTCGGCGGACTCCGTGCCGGCAGTGCTGGCCATCAGCGCCTCATCATCTGCGCCGCTTTGCGGCGCTGGTCGGAGTTGTCCGTCTCGGCGTCGCGGATCGTGGTCCCGGTGTAGGACATAAAGACATCATCCAGGGAGGGCCGGGAGACGTTGACCGCGCGGATCGGCTGTTCCAGCTCGGCGAACAGCCGCGGCACGAAGTGCTCGCCTTCCGGCACGCCGAAGATGACGGCGCCCTCCGCGATCGTCGCGTCGATGCCGAAGCGCTCGCCCAGCTCCTCGATCGTGGCCTGCTCGTCGTCGGTCTCGATCTGCACGCGGTCGTGGCCGACGCTCGCCTTCAGGGCCTCGGGGGTGTCCAGGACGATGATCTTGCCCTGGTCCATGATCGCGATGCGATCGCAGTACTCGGCCTCGTCCATGTAGTGCGTCGTGAGGAAGATCGTGATGTCCTCGCTCGCCTTCAGTTCGCGGATGTAGCGCCAGATCGAGCTGCGCGTCTGCGGGTCCAGGCCGACGGTCGGCTCGTCCAGGAACAGCACGTGCGGGGAGTGCAGCAACCCGCGCGCGATCTCCAGCCGGCGCTTCATGCCGCCCGAGAAGGTGTTGACGAGGCTGCCGCGCCGCTCCCACAGCCCGACCATCTCCATCACCTGCTCCATGCGCGGCCTGACGGCCTCGCGGGGGACGCCGTAGAGCTCCGCGTGCAGGCGCAGGTTCTGCTCGGCGGTCAGGTAACCGTCGAGCGTCGTGTCCTGGAAGACGAGGCCGATGTTGCGCCGCACCTCGTCGCGTTCGGTGACGACGTCGTGGCCTGCCACCCGCGCCTCGCCCCCGCTGGGGCGCACGAGCGTGCAGAGCATGTTGATCGTGGTCGACTTGCCGGCGCCGTTGGGGCCCAGGAAGCCGAACGTCTCGCCGCGCTGCACCTCGAAGTCGATCCCGCGCACCGCCTCGACCTCGTCGTAGCGCTTGACGAGGCCGTCGACGGTTACGGCGGGGGCGGAGGCGTCGGGCATGGTGGGCGAGATCAGTCCTCGCCCACCGTAGCGTCCTCGTCCTCGCCCTCGGCGAGGATCTTGTACAGGTCACGCCGGGCCTGGGTGAGGACGTCCTTGGCGCTGCGCATCTGCGCCTCGCTGCCGGTGCGCATGACCTGCGCGAACGCGAAGCCGACCTCGCGGATCAGCTTCCCGAGCTGGTGTGCGAGCGGGCTCAGCTCGTCGCTCATCTGCTCCCACGGCGCGGGCCGCTCGCCACGCTCCTCGACGGCCTTGCGGCCTGCGTCGGTAAGCGTGTAGAGCTTGCGTCCCTCCTGCTCGCCGGTGGCGATCAGGCCTTCGTCCTCGAGCTGCGAGAGCGCCGGGTAGACCGAGCCGGGGCTCGGGCTCCAGGACCCTTGGCTGCGCTCCTCGACCTCCTGCATGATCTGGTAGCCGTTGCGCGGCTCCTCGGCCAGCAGCAACAGCGCCGCCGTCCGGATGTCTCCGCGGCGCGCCCTGCGGCCGCGGCCGCGCGGTCCGCGCGGGCCGAAGCCCTCGCCCCGCGGGCCGCCGGGGCCGAAGCCGTGGCGGCGATGACGGTGTTGTCCGGGGCCAGGTCGGCAGCCGGACGGATCGGATGAAAATCCGTGCATTTCGAAACTCCTATCGTGAAATACCATTGCGCTATCACGATATATCGTAATACACCGGAATCTTCAACCCCCCCGCCGCCGCGGGCTCATGTCACCGGGCGGGCTGCGGTTCCCGGCGCCTACGCCGCGTAGCGCTGAGCGGAGCGGGCGCGGGCCTTCGCGGCCTCGACCTCGCGGTCCTTCGGCGGCGCGTTCGTCACGAGTTCGTCCAGCAGCCGTCGCGACACTTCAGCGACGGCCTCGACGGCACGCTCGAACGCAGCCTCGTTGGCCTGCGAGGGCTTGGTGAAGCCGCTGATCTTCCGCACGTACTGCAGCGAGGAGGCCTGGACCTCCTCAGCCGTGGCGGGCGGCTCGAAGTTGTAGAGGTTGCGGATGTTTCGGCACATGCGGCGATGGTATCGCCGCGGGTGTTCGGGGAGGGGTCGGCCGGCGCTCCGGCCCAGCCTCGCGCGAACAGTCGGCCGGCGGGTGCCGACCCTCAGTGCCGGAAGTGCCTGCGCCCGGTGGCGACCATCGCCGCCCCCGCCGCATCCACGGCGGCCACGACGTCCGCGTCTCGGATCGAGCCGCCCGGCTGGATCAGCGCCGTGATGCCGGCCCCCATCGCCAGTTCCGGCCCGTCCGCGAACGGGAAGTAGGCGTCGGAGGCGAGCGAGGATCCCGCGAGGAGCTGAGGCTGCGCGGCCTGCGCCTTCTCGACGGCGATCCGCACTGCGTCCACGCGGCTCATCTGGCCGGCGCCGATGCCGACGGTCGCGCCGTCGCGCGCGAGCACGATCGCGTTCGAGCGCACGTGGCGGCACACGACCCAGGCGAACAGCATGTCGTCCCACTCCTGCTCGCTCGGCTGCCTGGCGCTGATGACCTCCATCTGCTCGCGGGTCTCCTCGACTGTGTCACGGCTCTGCACGAGCCTGCCGCCGAGGACGGGCTTGCCTTCCAGCTCGCTCGTGGGCGCGGGCCAGTGCGGGAGCTCGAGCAGGCGCACGTTCTTCTTCTCCTGCAGCACCGCCAGCGCCTCGGGCTCGTAGCCGGGCGCGAGCAGCACCTCGATGAACTGCTTGCCGAGCTGCTCGGCGGCGGCCGCGTCGACGCGGCGGTTGACGGCGATCACGCCGCCGTAGGCGCTTTCGGGATCGCACGCGAAGGCGCGTTCGTAGGCGGCGCGGACGTCCTCGCCGACAGCGCAGCCGCACGGGTTGTTGTGCTTGACGATCACGCAGGCGGGACGGTCGAACTCCTCGACCAGCTCGCGGGCCGAGGCGAGATCGAGCAGGTTGTTGAACGACAGCTCCTTGCCGTGGAGCTGGTTGACGCCGTCGAGCAGATGCGTCGGCGCGCCCTCGCGCGCGTAGAAGGCGGCGCGCTGGTGCGGGTTCTCGCCGTAGCGGAGATCCATCACCTTCTCGAAGGACTCGGCGAACGTCCCGGGCAACTCCTCCTCGCCGGACTCGCGCGCGGCGAACCAGGTCGAGATCGCGGCGTCGTAGCGCGCGGTGGTCGCGAAGGCGCTCGCCGCGAGCCGGCGCCTGGTCTCCAGGCTCAGCCGGCCGCCGCTGTCGCGCAGCTCGGCGAGCACCGGGGCGTAGTCGGCCGGATCCGTCAGCACCGCAGCGAAGTCGCTGTTCTTGGCGGCCGCGCGGATCATGGTCGGGCCGCCGATGTCGATGTTCTCGATCGCTTCCTGATCGGTGGCGTCGGGGCGCGCGACGGTCTGCTCGAACGGGTACAGGTTCACGCACACGAGGTCGACCTGCTCGATCTGCTGGTCCGCCGCCTGCTGCAGGTGACTCTCGTCGTCGCGTCGCGCGAGCAGACCCGCGTAGAGGCGCGGGTTCAGCGTCTTGACGCGCCCGTCCATGATCTCGGGGAAGCCCGTGTAGTCCTCGATCGAGCGGACCTCGATGCCCGCGTCGGAGAGCTCCCGGGCGCTGCCCCCCGTCGAGACGATCTCGATGTCCAGCTCGCGCAGGCCGCGGGCGAGCTCGACCAATTCGCGCTTGTCCGATACCGAGAGCAGCGCGCGGCGGATCCGCACCTCGCCCGGCTGCGCAGGCTCGACCCCGTTCATCTGGCTCGCCAGCTCGCTGTCGGTGCTCATGCCCAGAGCCTACCCAGCGCTCGCGATTCGCCGGGGGTTGGACGGGTCCGCAGAGAGGGCGCCCGCCGCGAACAGGCGCACGGCCTCCGGCAGCAGGGAGTGCTCGAGGGGGCGCAGCGCCGCGAGCACGTCCTCGGCGGTCCCCGGCTGGGGCAGCTCGATCGCGCGCTGGAGGATCACCGGGCCGGTGTCCACGCCGGAGTCGACGAAGTGAACCGTGACCCCGAATACCTTGACTCCGTACGCGAGCGCCTGCTCGACGGCGTGGAGTCCGGGGAACGCCGGCAGCAGGGAGGGGTGGACGTTGATCACCGCGCCGGGGAAGCGGTCCAGGAAGGCGTCCCCCAGCAGCTCCATGTAGCCGGCGAGGACCACGAGGCGCGCGCCGGACTGCTCAACCCACTCGGCAAGCCCATCGTCGCGGGCGGCGCGGTCCGGATACTCGCCGCGCGCGAACACGGCCGTGGGCACCTCGCGCTGCTGAGCGCGTTCGAGCGCATGGGCGTCCGGGGTGCTCGACGCGACGGCGACGACCCGCGCCTCGTTGCCGTGGACTGTGTCGAGCAGCGCCTGGAGGTTGGTGCCGCCGCCCGAGACGAGGACGGCGATGGGCAGAGGCTCGCTCACGCGGGGGTGCGAGCTTGCCGGGGGGTCTGCACGCGCTCAGCCTACCCGCGAGCGCCGAGGACGCTTTGACAGGAGCTGCGCCATCGGCGAGGCTTCCGGCCATGATCACCGTGATCGGAGGGGTCGTGCTGGTCGTGCTGCTTCTGTTCGCGGCATACCGTCTTGGCTACCTCGGCAACAAAGATGAGCGCTTCCGCTGAGAAGCGGCCCGGATGACCTTCGGGTTGGTCATCGTGGGGTGCGGCCTCGCCTACGGCGTGCTCGTGGGGCTGCGCAACAGGAATCGCCGCGGCCCCCTGGAGTGAGCGAGGTCGCCGAGCCGGCACTGGAGACCGCGGTCGCGCCTTCGGCGATCGGCGAGCTTGCGCCCGGGACGGTGATCTAGCTCTTGCTCGCCCTCGAACTGGTCATGTCGATCCCGCTGGTGATCATCGGCATCGCGTTCGTCGTCGCGATGGGGGCGTTCATGTCGCCGCGCTTAGCGCGGTGGCTGGAAGCACGGACCGTGCCGCGCTGGCCGCGCACGCAGGGCTGGTTCTACGACGAGACGAGCGTGCTCGGTCACACCGGGGCGGACGCGGCGCCGCCGGAGTCGCTCCGGGAGCCCGCTGAGGAGGCGGCGGCGCCCACCGGCGAGGAGACGTTCGGGCGCACGGACTAGGACGGCGACGAGGCCGCGTGCGACGCACACCACGACGAGGATTGTCTGGCCGCCATGTCTGAGGAGCCCACCGCTCCGAGCCTGGTTGAGCGTTCGCGCCCGCCTTCGAGGCTGCGAATCGGCGGCAGCGAGCGTTAGGAGCGACGCCGCGCGGCGCGTCCAGCGCCACGTATGACATACGCCATCAGGCCCACGGCGAGGCCCAGCCCGCCGCCGATGATCACCGCGGCGACGGACGCCTCGAAGATCCCGAACAACGCCGCTTGGACGACGGTTCCCGAGGAGTACTCGGCTATGTCGAGCGCGACGACGATAGGCACGAAGATCACTCCGGCGCAGGCCCAGCCGACGACCGCGCACCGTTGAATCAGCGGCATTTCTGAAAGCGATATCGCGATTTTCTTCCGCTTAGGGCCTACCGGTCGGAGCCCGCCTGAGCAGCTGACCAAACGATGTCCCGTCGGCGCGTCCCGCGTTGTGTCGCCAAGAGTACTCGTCCAAATACGTCTGCAAATAGGCCGGCGACACCTTCTTGTAGACGCCGCGTATCGAGGCGATGACCTGGAAGCGCAGCCGTCCGCCGGGGTCGACCATCCCGAGAACAGTGATGCACATCACACAGATGCGGTACCGCATCTGCCGATATGTAGGGAAGGGCGGAGAGGTCCTGCAACACCGGACCGAAGGACAAGACCATGTCACTCCTCATTGCCCTCCTCGTCGCAGTCGGCCTCGGCGCCGGCGCGCGTGCGGCGCGTGGGTACGGCGTGATCTCCGAGCACGCCTACAACAACCGTTACAACGACGCGTCTGCTGCCCGCCACGACCGCGTCGACTGAGCGCGCCCGGCTGGCGGGCGCGGGCTGACCGCGCCGGCTAGGCGCTGCTGAGGGAGGCCTCGACGATGTCGAGGCTTTCCTCGCCCGGCTCGAGCGAGTACTTGCCGCCCGCCTCGGCGGTGCCGGCGAGGGGGTAGGAGCCGGTGAAGCAGGCGTCGCAGTGGGTCTCACGCGAGCCGGCGACCGCTTCGTAGACGCCCTCCAGCGAGAGGTAGTGCAGCGAGTCGCAGCCGAGCTCGGCTGCGACCTCATCGGTGCTGCGGCCGTGCGCGATCATCTCCTCGCGCGTTGACATGTCGATGCCGTAGTGGCACGGGTGCTTGATCGGCGGCGCCGAGATCCTCATGTGAACCTCGGCCGCCCCGGAGTCGCGCAGCATCTGGACGATCTGCCGCGTCGTGTTGCCGCGCACGATCGAGTCGTCGACGACGACGAGCCGTTTGCCCTCGACCACCTCGGGGAGCGGGTTGAACTTCAGCCGCAGACCGTGCTTGCGCAGCTCCTGGCCGGGCTGGATGAAGGTGCGCGCGACGTACCGGTTCTTGACGAAGCCGTCGTCCTGGGGCAGGCCGGCGGCGCGGGCCAGGCCGCGGGCCGCGGCGTTGCCGGAGTCGGGCACCGCGATCACGAGGTCGGCGTCGACCGGCGCCTCGCGCCAGAGGATCTCGCCCATCTTCCCGCGCGCGACCTGGAGCACCTGCTCGTTCATGCGCGAGTCCGGCCGCGCGAAGTAGATGTACTCGAAGACGCAGAAGGCGCGGCGCTGCCCTCCGGCGACGATCCGGCTCTGCAGGCCGTCCTCGCCGAGCGTCACGACCTCGCCGGGCTCGACGTCGCGCAGCAGGCGCGCGCCGATGATGTCGAAGGCGCACGACTCGCTGGCCACGCAGTACTGCTCTTTGCCGCCCGGCTCGGCGGGGTCCAGCACGCCGATCGAGAGCGGGCGCAGCCCATGGGGATCGCGGAACGCGACGACGCGGTCTTTGGTCATCGCGACGATCGAGAAGGCGCCGCGCAGGCGCGGCAACACGTCGGCGATCGCGTCCTCGATCGCGTTCGCCGGGTGCGTGGCGATCATCGCGGCGATGATCTCCGAGTCCGATGTGGAGCTGAACGTGACGCCCCGCTCGAGCAGCTCGGCCTGCAGCTCCTGGGCGTTGATGAGGTTGCCGTTGTGGCCCAGCGCGATCTCGCGGCGCGAGCCGTTGGTGCCCTCGGAGCGCTGGACGGGCTGCGAGTTCTCCCACGCGTTCGAGCCGGTCGTCGAGTAGCGGACGTGGCCGATCGCGATGTCGCCGGCGAGGGTGCGGAGGTCGTTCTCGCTGAACACCTGGCTGACGAGGCCGAGCTCGCGGCGCGTGATGATGTGCCCGCCCCGGTCCGCGGCGGCTATGCCCGCAGACTCCTGGCCCCTGTGTTGGAGCGCGTACAGGGCAAAGTACGACAGGCGGGCAACCTCGTGTCCCGGCGCGTACAAGCCGAACACGCCGCACTCGTCGCGCGGTCCATCACGCATCGCGTCCAACGCTAGCAAGCCCCGCTCGGACACCCGCTCCGCCTCTGGACCGCCGCGGCTCACGCGAAGAACCCCGCGAGCCCCTCGGCGTGGACGGAGGCGAGCTCCTCGAGGTCGGCGTCGATCAGCTCGTGGCCGTCGAGCGCGATCTGCAACCGACCACCGCCTTCGGCGGCGGCGCCCCCGGCGACCCGTCCGATCAGTCGCACGTGCGTGCGGCCCGCGAGCGCCCGCAGGCCGGCCTCGGGGCCGCTGACGAGGATGCCTCCTGAGCCCTCTCCGAACAGCCCGGCCGTCGCGGAGCCCTCGGGCCAGCCCGGATCCGGCACGCTGCCGGCGGGCCCGAGCGCCTCCCAGTGGCCCTCGCCGAGCGTGACCCGTGCGCCGAGCCGGCCGGCGATGGCGGACTCGGCCAGCGCGACCGCGACGCCGCCCTCGGCGATGTCGTGGGCGCTGGAGAGCGCGCCCGAGCGCACGGCGTCCCGCACCGCCGCGAGCGCCGCCACCGCACCGTCGAGATCGATCTCGGGGAGGCCGTCGGGGAGCTGCTGGCCGCGCAGCTTGGCCAGCTCGGAGGCCGCCTGCGACGGCGCGAAGGGACCGACGATCGCGATCCCGTCGCCGGGGCTGACGAAGCCGAGCCGCCCGGCGCGCCCGCCGTCGGGCAGGCGCCCGACCATGCCGATCACCGGCGTCGGGTAGATCGGGCCGGTGGCGCCCTCGTTGTAGAGCGAGACGTTGCCGCCCACGATCGGCGCGCGCAGCGCGCGGCAGGCTTCGCCGAGGCCCGCGACCGCCTCAGTCAGCTGCCAGGCGATGTGCGGCTTCTCGGGGTTGCCGAAGTTGAGGTTGTTGGTCGTGCCCAGCGGCTCGGCGCCCACGCAGGCGAGGTTCGCGGCACACTCGAGCACGACGGCGATCGTCCCGCGCCGAGGGTCGGCAGCGACGCGGCGGCCGTTGCCGTCGATGCTGACCGCGAGCGCGCTGCCGTCCGGCAGCGCCAGCACCGCGGCGTCCGCCTGCTCGGGGCGGCGGATCGTCCGCGAGCCGACGATCGAGTCGTACTGCTCGAAGAGCGCTCGGCGGGAGGCGATGTTCGGGCTCGCCAGCAGCGCTCGGAGGATCTCCTGCGGCGAGGCCTGGAGCCCGAGCACCGCGGTCGGGGGCTCGTACAGCGGCTGCTCGGGCTTGGCCGGCGCGAGGTCGTACAGCGGGCAGTCGTCGACGAGCGCCCGCACCGGCATGTCGCCGAGCAGCTCGCCGTCGCGCAGCACCCGCATGCGGCCCGAGTCGGTGACCGCGCCGATCGCGGCGCCGTTGACCTCCCACTTCTCGCAGACCGCCAGCACCGCCTCCACGTTGCGCGGCTCCACGACACACAGCATCCGCTCCTGAGACTCCGAGACCATCACCTCGAACGGCTCCATGTCGGCCTCGCGCAACGGCACCGCGGCGATGTCGATGTCGATCCCGACCTCGCCTTTGGCGGCCATCTCCGAGGCGGAGGACGTGAGGCCGGCTGCGCCCAGGTCCTGGAGCGCGACGATCAGGCCCAGCTCGAGCAGCTCCAGCGAGCACTCGAGCAGCTTGCTCTCCTCGAAGGGGTCGCCGACCTGCACGGTCGGCCGCTTGTCCTCGTCCTCGCCCAGCTCCGCGGAGGCCAGCACCGAGGCGCCGCCGATGCCGTCGCGCCCGGTCGAGGCGCCGAACAGCACGACGACGTTGCCCGGGCCCGCGGCGGCGCTCCGGATGAGCTGCTCGCGGGGCGCGAGCCCGAGCGCCATCGCGTTGATGAGGCAGTTGTGCTCGTAGGGTCCCTCGAAGTAGACCTCGCCCCCGATCGTGGGCACCCCGATCGAGTTGCCGTAGTGGCCGATCCCGGCGACGGCGCCGTCGAGGAGGTAGCGGGCGCGCGCGCTCTGCGCCGGCTCGCCGAAGCGCAGCGAGTCGAGCACCGCTACCGGGCGCGCGCCGATCGCGAAGATGTCGCGCAGGATGCCCCCGACCCCCGTCGCCGCGCCCTGGAAGGGCTCGACCGCGCTCGGGTGGTTGTGGGACTCGACCTTGAAGGCGCAGATGAGCCCCGAGCCCGCGTCGACCGCCCCCGCGTTCTCGCCGGGACCCATGACGACGTGCTCGCCCTCGGTGGGGAGCGTGCGCAGCAGCTTCTTCGAGTGCTTGTAGGCGCAGTGCTCGCTCCACAGCAGCGAGTACATCGCCAGCTCGACCTGGTTCGGCGGGCCGGCCTGCTTGGCGCAGATCAGCTCGTACTCGCTCTCGGTCAGGCCGAGCGCGAGCGCGTCCGCGAGCGTCGGCAAGGTCTCCGTTTCGGCCTCCGCCGGCGCGCTCACGCCGCCACCCCCTCGACCGCGAGGCGGATCGAGCGGAAGATGCAGAGGCCGTCGGTGGAGCCGCCGGTCAGCTCGCTCACGGCGTGCTCGGGATGCGGCATCAGCCCCATCACGTTCCCGGCCTCGTTGCGCACCCCCGCGATGTCGTTGACCGAGCCGTTGAAGTTCTCGCCCTGTGCATATCGCAGGACCACCCCCCCTCCCCCCTCCAAATCCTCCAAGGTCTCGGCGTCGGCGTGGTACCGGCCCCACGAGTGCTTGGCCGGGATGCTCAGCTCGCGCCCGGGCGCGCACGCGCCCGTGAACATGGTCTCGCCCTGGACCACCTCCAGGCGGACCTGGCGCGAGGTGAAGCGCAGGTTGACGTTCGGCAGCAGCGCCCCCGGGAGCAGGTGCGCCTCGCAGAGGACCTGGAAGCCGTTGCAGATGCCGAGCACGGGCCCGCCTTCGCGCGCGAACTCGATCACCGACTCCATCGCCGGCGAGAAACGCGCGATCGCCCCGGCCCGCAGGTAGTCGCCGTAGGAGAAGCCGCCGGGGACGATGATCGCGTCGGTCCCTTGGAGGTCGCGGTCGCGGTGCCAGATCAGCTCCGCCTCACCGACCATGCGCGCCGCCTCCAGCGCGTCGACCTCGTCGCAGGAGCCGGGGAACTGCAGGACCCCGAACTTCATCACGGGCGCCCAGACACTGCGCAGCTCTGCGTCCTCGGGCCTTGCTTTGGCCCACCAAAGCTGCGGCCCTGCGTCCTTGATCTGCTTGGTCTGGACGCCCGTGACCGCACGTCGAACCGCCTAGCCAACAATCTCGATCTCGTAGTCCTCGACCAGCGGGTTCGCGAGCAGCTTCTCGCACAGCGGCTCCAGCTGCCCCTCCTCGGCCACGTCGAGCTCCACGAGCCTGCCGACGTGGACGTTCTCGACGCCCGCGAAGCCCAGTGCGGGGAGAGCGCGCTCGACCGCGACCCCCTGGGGGTCGAGGATGCCGGCCTTCGGCCGGATCAGGACGCGGGCTCTCATCCGGCGGCGGTCTCGGCCAGCCACTCGGAGAACGAGCGGCCGGTGATGCGCTCGTAGGCCTCGATGTACCGCTGCCGGGTGCCCTCGACGACGTCGTCGGGGATCGCCGGGGCGGGCGGCAACTTGTCCCATCCGCTGCCGGAGGCCCAGTCGCGCACGTACTGCTTGTCGAAGCTCGGCTGGCCGCGACCGACCTCGTATCCGTCGGCGGGCCAGTATCGCGAGGAGTCGGGCGTCAGCACCTCGTCGCCCACCACCAGCGCGCCGTCCTCGTCGAGGCCGAACTCGAACTTCGTGTCGGCGAGGATCACGCCGTGCTCGCGCGCGTGCTGCGCCGCGAACGAGTAGAGCTCGACCGAGGCCCGCTTGACGCGCTCCATCAGCTCGGGGTCCCCCACGAGGCCCGCTGCGGCATCGAAGTCGATCGTCTCGTCGTGACCCTCCTCGGCCTTGGTGGAGGGGGTGAAGATGGGTTCGGGGAGCTGCTCGGACTCCTGCAGCCCCGCCGGCAGCGGGATGCCCGCGACGGAGCCGCTCGCCTGGTAGTCCTTCCAGCCCGAGCCGGTGATGTAGCCGCGCACGATGCACTCGACCGGCAGCATCTCCAGCCGCTTGACGACGAGCGCGCGTCCTGCGTGCCTCCTCGGGGACACCATCGGTCGCCGAGATCAGGTGGTTGGGAACGATGTGGCCGGTCTTCTCGAACCAGAAGACCGACAGACCGCTGAGCACCTTGCCCTTGTCGGGGATCGGCGTCGGATGGACGGCGTCGTAGGTCGAGATGCGGTCGCTCGCGACCATCAGCAGGCGTCCCGCCGAGCCGTCTCCGGCGCCGTTCAGCGAGTACATCTCACGGACCTTCCCGCTGGCGATCAAAGGGAGGTCGGCGAGGCTCGTCACGTGAGGCGATGCTAACAGCGGCGGCGGGCGGAGCGGAGCCCGCGCTCAGGCGATCTCGTCGAGCCGGGAGACGATCTCGTTCGAGTAGCGGATGTAGTGCCCGAAGTCGAAGATCGCGTCGAGGTCGAGCCCGGCCGCGCGCTCGTCGGCGGCCAGCAGCTCGCGCATCGGGATGCCCTGATCCCAGGCGTGCTGGGCCAGCTCCTGGACCACCCGGTAGGCGTCGTCGCGCTCGGCTCCGGCCTCGATGAGCGCCAGCAGGACGCGCTGGGAGAACAGCGCGCCGTGGGTCAGCTCGAGGTTCTCGAGCATGCGGTTGCGATCGACGGTCATGCCGTCGATCAGGCCGATCGCGCGGTGCTGCAGGTAGTCGATCAGGATCGTCGAGTCTGGAAGCACGACGCGCTCCACCGAGGAGTGGGAGATGTCGCGCTCGTGCCAGAGGGCGACGTCCTCGAAACCGGCGACCGCGTTGCCGCGAAGGACGCGGGCGAGGCCCGTGATCTGCTCGGCCTTGATCGGGTTGCGCTTGTGGGGCATCGCCGAGGAGCCCTTCTGACCGGCGCGGAACGGCTCCTGGACCTCGCGCACCTCGGTGCGCTGCAGGTTGCGGATCTCCAGCGCGAAGCGCTCGAGGCCCGCGCCGGCCAGCGCGATCGCGCTCAGCAGCTCCGCGTGGCGGTCGCGGGCGACGACCTGCGTCGAGACGTCCTCGCGCGCGAGCCCGAGCCGGGCCAGCACGCGCCCCTCGAAATCAGGGTCGGTGCCCGCATAGGTGCCGACCGCGCCCGAGAGGGCGCCGACCGCCACCTGCTCGAATGCCGCGCGCAGGCGGCGGCGGTTGCGATCGGCCTCGAACGCGAACCCCGCCAGCTTGACCCCGAACGTCGTCGGCTCGGCGTGGACACCGTGGGTGCGACCGACGCAGAGCGTGCCCGCGTGCTCGCGTGCGCGCCGCGCGAACGTCGTGACGAGCTCATCGGAGCCGCCGAGAACGACCTCGCCGACTGCTTTCAGCTGCAGCGCCAGCGCGGTGTCGAGCACGTCGGATGACGTGAGCCCGAAGTGGATCCAGCGCCCGGCCGGCCCGGCTGAGGCGCCGAGGACGTCGACGAACGCCGCCATGTCGTGGTCGGTGACCTTCTCGCGCTCGTTGACCGCCTCGACCGTGAACCTCGCCGCGCGGATCGCGTCGAGATCCTCCGCCGTGGGCCCGGCATCCCCGAGCAGCGCGGGCAGCTCTTCGCAGGCGGCGACCTCGACCCGCCGCCAGGTCTCCATGCGCGCCTCGTCGGTCCAGAGGGCGCCGAGGGCAGGGCGGGTGTAGCGAGAGATCACTTCAGCGGATTATCTCATCGGCGGGGTCATGGCCTGGAGCCGCGATCGCCGAGCGCGGCAGGGCGCGAGCGGAGCCAGGTGCCGCGAGCCGTCCGGCGCGGCGCCGCTCAGGCGCCGAGGATCTTGGCCGCGAGCACGGCCGCGTTGCGCGCGTTGTCGAGCCCGACGCAGGCGACGGGGACACCCGGAGGCATCTGGACGATGGAGAGGATCGCGTCGAGGCCGCCCGCGGCGGTCAGGCGCCCCGACAGCGGGACGCCGACGACCGGCAGCTCGGTGTGGGCGGCGACGGCACCGGGCAGCGCCGCAGAGATCCCGGCGCCGGCGATGATCACGCGCAGGCCGCGGGCGCGCGCGCCCTTCGCATAGGCGGCGACAAGGTCGGGCTGGCGGTGCGCCGACATCACGTGGACCTCGTGGGAGATGCCGCGTTTCTCGAGCTCGTCGGCGGCCTTCTGCATCTGCTCCATGTCGCTCTCGGAGCCCATCACGATGCCGACGAGGACGCCGTCGACGTCGAACTCCTCGAGCTGCGCCTGCGCCTCCTCCCCGGTCGTCGGCTCCGGCACGAGCGAGATGCCAGGTGTGCCGGTCGGGCGCCCCTCGCCCCTGGACTGCTCTCCGCGCGGGCTGTCGCTGCTGTTCTCGGGGCTCATCCGGCGTGAGCATATGCGCTCGCGCGGGCGGCGCGAGCTGCCGGGCACGGACGCTCCTACCGATGTGCGACCTACACATTGGTCCAGCGCGAGAGCAGGCCGCCGCCGGTAGCCTCCTGGAGACATGAGGCGTCGAATCAGGGCAAGGATGACCTACGCGAACGTCGTCGCCACGCTGGCGCTCGTGTTCGCGATGGCGGGCGGCGCGGCCGCTGCGAGCCACTACCTGATCACCTCGAGCAAGCAGATCAGCCCGAAGGTCCTCAAGGAACTGAAGAAGCCCGGAGCGACGGGCGCGACCGGGCCTGCGGGGGCGCACGGAGAGACCGGGCCCGCCGGGCCTGCGGGCGCCAACGGAACCAACGGCGCCCCGGGGACGGAAGGCAAACAGGGCGCTCAGGGGCCCGAAGGCAAACTGGCGGGCGACACGCCGCGCTGGCACGCGACCTCTGAAGCGGGCGCGAGCCCTGCCGCCCCCATCAAGACGACCCTCCTGGAAGCCCCCCCGTTCAAGGTCGTCGGCCGCTGCTTCAAAGAAGGCACCACCACCACGGCGGACACCTACATGACACTGACCTCGGGCGCGCTCACCGGCTTCGTCAGCGAGTCGAGCGAAGCCGAAGGCGCGGAACTCAAAGGCACCGAAGAAAAGCCCCTGACGGGCGAACCCGCGGTCGAAACGACGGCCGAAGCCGAACCGCTCTACATCGGCCCCAACGAAGGCGTTTTCTCGGCCTACGTGCCGGCGGGCGAACACTCGATCGACGGCGCCGCCAACGATGGCCTCTTCCTCGAAGGCAAAGCGAAACCGGCCTGCTACTTCTCGGGCTACGCGGTCGCCGGCTGAGCGCCGCCCGGCTCGGGCGCCCGCCTACAGCGACGCGATGAAATCGTCGATCGGGATCGCCCCGAGCGTCTCGTAGCGCCCAGTCCCTCGCGAGCCCAGCTCCAGCGACACACGCGCCATCGTGCCCTCGTCGGGCGCCTCGATGATCGAGATGAAGTCGACGTGCCCGAGCGTCGCCCACTGCGCCTTGACAGTCGCCCCCATCTGCTCGACCTCCTTGTTGACCTCCTGGATCCGGCTCGGGTTGTTCTTGACCGTCTGGACGCCCTCGGGGGTGAGGGTCGTGAGCATGATGTAGGTGGGCATCGGGTCTCCTGGGTGGGTGGTCGGCGTAGACGGCTGCGGTTCGTTTCTACCCGATCTGCACGACACCGGCAACGATCCGGGAGGATCGTGCGAGCTCCGACGGCGCCGGGCCGCCCCGAGCCTCGCAAGGCGACCCGTTCAGCGGGCTGAGCGCCGTCGAGCAGGAGCGACGCGCGCGACAACGTGACGACGCTCATCCATCAGTCCGAAAGCGGAGCTTCTGACCGGCGCGAGCCCTACGGTTTTCGCGAGGCTGCCCCGAGCGGGGGCACCAGAACCAATCGCGAAGGGGGAAGCATGCGTAAGCGCATCACCTACGCGAACGTCGCTGCGACGCTCGCGCTGGTCTTCTCGATGACGGGCGGCGCGCTGGCCGCCAAGCACTACCTGATCAACTCGACGAGCCAGATCAGCCCGAAGGTCCTCAAGAAGCTGAAGGGCGCGACGGGCAAAACCGGCGCCCAGGGGGCGCCCGGCGCTGCGGGCGCCCAGGGCAAAGAAGGGGGGACCGGCAAAACGGGTGAACCCGGGCCGGCGGGAAGCGCCAAGGCCTTCGCCTCGGTCATGGCAGTGGGCACGCTCACGAGCGGCGCCCCGGTGTCAGGCGTCTCGGGCGTGACCAACCCGAGTGAAGGCGTCTACTGCATAACGGTCACGACCCCCGGTGTCTCGCCCTCGAACTCGCTCGCGCTGGCGTCCCCGGACTCGTCGGGAACGAATGGACAGACCGCGATGGTCCGAGAGTCCGGCTCGAACTGCCCCGCGGGCAAGTTCGAGGTCGACACCTTCATCTACAAAGAAACAGGAACCGGGATCCTGAGCTCCTTCAAAGACGAGCCGTTCACCTTCGCGGTCGTCTGACGCCTCAAGGGGGCGGCGGATGCTGTCCGCCGCCCCCTCTTCCCGGCCGGCTCGAATCCCGTCCCGGCTCGCACGTCCCTCCACGGCAACGGTAGGGTCCGACCGCTAGGCGACTCCCGGCGGGGAGTCCACACCCGAACCGGGGGGTTCCCATGCGCAGGCACCTGACCTACGCCAACGTGGCGGCCACGCTGGCGCTCGTCTTCGCGATGACGGGCGGCGCGATCGCCGCCAAGCACTACCTGATCAGCTCGACCAAGCAGATCAGCCCGAAGGTGTTGAAGAAGCTCAGAGGCGCGAAAGGGGCGACCGGAGCTGCGGGGGCCCAGGGCAGACAGGGTTCGCAGGGAGTGCCAGGCCAGCCGGGGGTGCAGGGCCCGATCGGCCCCAGCAACGCCTATTCGGCCGTCACCGAACCGTTCGTCAACCTGCAGTTCCCAGAAAACCCGACGGTTGCCTCGGTGGCCGTGCCTGCGGGGAGCTACGTGGTCATCGGCGGCATGGAGGCGAACAACCAGACGAACGAACGCCAGAAGGCCGCCTGCGAACTGGTGAACGACGTCAACGAAGACCACGGCGAATCGTCGGTCACCGTCGAACCGCTGGAAGGCAAGCACTTCAACGGACAGGACGAGATCACGGTTCAGGCGTCCTCGACGCTCGCGCGCCCCGGCCACTGGCTGCTGAAATGCAGCGGCTCGGCCAACAAAGAAGTGCTGAGAGGAGAAAAAGCGCAGATCGACGCCGTGCAGGTCGCGACACTCTCGCGCACGGGGCCCTAGCCGCCCGCGGCCATCCCGCGCCGCAACTCCCCGCCCTCTCACCGGTTTCATCCACACAATCGGAATCGGGCGGGGGCGGTGTGAGACGGCATCTGACATACGCGAACGTCGCTGCGACGATCGCACTCGTGCTCGCCATGTGCGGCGGGGCGGTGGCGGCGACGCATTACCTGATCAACTCGACAGGGCAGATCAACCCGAAGGTCCTGAGGAAGCTGCGAGGCAACACCGGTCCCCGCGGACCGCAGGGACCGGCCGGGCGAGATTCCTCGCAGCTGTCGAGCGGGGAGACGATCACCGGCAGCTTCGCGGACAGCGCGACTCCCGGCCAAGAAGGAGGACATCTCGTCGCGTCGATCTCCTACCCGGTCGCGGCGACCAACCCGACGCCGCAGGTCGCTCTCTACGGGCAGTCGATGCCGGGCTGCCCGGGCAGCCCAGCTGCGCCGGCTGCGGAAAAGGGTCACCTCTGCATCTACATGGGCAGGCTGAACGACGTCACGCTCAGCCCCACCGTGAAGGGCACCTCCGACGGCGCCGGCGACTTCCGGGCCGGGGCGGCGATCTTCGTTCCGATCCCCACCGGAGGGTGCAAGACCTGCGAACCCGAAATGCTCGGAACCTGGGCTTACACCGCGCCGTGACGGCAGCGCCCGCCCGAGCCGGGGGAACGGGACCGCACGAGACGGGCGCAGGCTCCGACGGCGGGGTCACGCAGATCTCCTGAGCAGAAGCCGCGGGGCGGCGCGCGGTAGAACCGCCGCCCGCCGGCCCTACGCCACCACCGCCAGCCGCTCCCCGGCCTTCTCCAGCACCAGTTCCCCGTCGGCCGCGTCCACGTTCACCGAATCCCCTTCGCGCACGTCGCCTTTCAGCAGCGCCAGCGCGAGCTTGTCGGTGAGCTGCTTCTGGATCACGCGCCGCAGCGGCCGCGCGCCGTAAGCCGGGTCGTAGCCGAGGTTTCCGAGCAGCGTCCGGGCCTCATCGGTCAGGGTCACCGCGACGCCGCGCTCGGCGACACGCGCCACCACGAGGCGCACCTGCAGGTCCACGATCTCGGAGATCTGCTCGCGGCGCAGCGGCATGAAGCGCACGATGTCGTCGAGCCTGTTGATGAACTCGGGTTTGAAGTGCTGGAGCAGGACCTCGCGGGCTTCCGAGTCCGATGCGCCCTCGGGCACCGGGATGTTCGAGGTCATGATCAGCACCGTGTTCTTGAAGTCCACGGTGCGTCCCTGTCCGTCGGTCAGGCGCCCGTCGTCGAACACCTGCAGCAGGATGTTGAAGACGTCGCCGCTGGCCTTCTCGATCTCGTCGAGCAGCACGACCGAGTAGGGACGGCGGCGGACGGCCTCGGTGAGCTGGCCGCCCTCCTCGTAGCCGACGTAGCCGGGGGGCGCGCCGACGAGCCGGGACACGGAGTGTTTCTCCATGTACTCGGACATGTCGATTCGGATCATCGCCTCCTGCGAGTCGAACATGAACTCGGCCAGCGCGCGCGCCAGCTCGGTCTTGCCGACGCCGGTCGGGCCGAGGAAGAGGAACGTGCCGATGGGACGATTGGGGTCCTGCAGGCCAGCGCGTGAACGGCGCAGCGCGGTCGCGACGGCCTCGACGGCCTCGTCCTGGCCCACGACCCGTTCGTGCAGCCGGTCCTCCATGTGGATCAGCTTCTCGGTCTCGCCCTCGAGCAGCCGGCTGACGGGGACGCCCGTCCAGCGCGCCACCACCTCGGCGACGTCGTCGGCGTCGACCTCCTCCTTCAGGAACACCGGCGCCGCTCCGTCGCGCTGCTCGGACTCGCCGTCCTCGTGCTCGGCGAGCTGGCGTTCGAGCTCGGGGATCTCCTGGTAGAGCAGCTGGGAGGCGCGCTCGTAGTCGGACTCGCGCTGGGCGCGCTCGACCTCGATGCGCGAGGACTCGAGCCGCTCTTTCAGGTCGGAGACCTCGTCGATCGCGTGCTTCTCGTTCTGCCAGCGCGCCTTCATCTCCGAGGAGCGCTCCTTCAACTCGGCGAGCTCGCGCTCGAGCGCCTCGCGGCGGTCGGCCGAGGCCTGGTCGGTCTCCTTCTCGAGCGAGGTCAGCTCGATCTCGAGCTGCATCACGCGCCGGTCCACCTCGTCGATCTCGACAGGCACCGAGTCGATCTCGATCCTGATCCCGGAGGCGGCCTCGTCGACGAGGTCGATCGCCTTGTCGGGCAGGAAGCGATCGGCGATGTAGCGGGCCGACAGCGTCGCGGCCGCGATCAGGGCGCTGTCCTGGATGCGGACTTTGTGGTGCTCTTCGTAGCGCCCCTTCAGGCCGCGCAGGATCGCGATCGAGTCCTCCACCGAGGGCTCGCCGACCATCACCGGCTGAAAGCGGCGCTCGAGCGCGGCGTCCTTCTCGATGTGCTTGCGGTACTCGTCGAGGGTGGTCGCGCCGACCGCGCGCAGTTCGCCGCGGGCGAGCATCGGCTTGAGCAGGTTGGCCGCGTCGACGGCGCCTTCGGCGGCGCCGGCGCCGACGATCGTGTGGAGCTCGTCGAGGAAGAGGATGATCGTCCCCTGGGCCTCGGAGACCTCTTTCAGGACGGCCTTCAGACGGTCCTCGAACTCGCCGCGGTACTTCGCGCCGGCGACGAGCGCGCCGATGTCCAGCGCGATCACGCGGCGGTCGCGCAGCGACTCGGGGACGTCGCCGGAGACGATCCGCTGGGCGAGCCCCTCGACGATCGCCGTCTTGCCGACGCCGGGCTCGCCGATCAGCACGGGGTTGTTCTTTGTGCGGCGCGAGAGCACCTGGATCACGCGGCGGATCTCCTCGTCGCGTCCGATCACGGGGTCGAGAGCGCCCTGTTCAGCGACCTCTGTGAGATCCCGCCCGAAGCGCTCGAGCGCCTCGTATTTCTCCTCGGGACTGGGGTCGGTGACGCGATTGGAGCCGCGCACCTCGCCGATCGCCTTCAGCACCTGCTCGCGCTCGGCGCCGTAGGAGCGCAGCAGCTCGCCGGGCTGGCCGCTGGTGCTCGCCAGGGCGAGCAGCAGGTGCTCGGTCGAGACGTAGTCGTCGCCCAGTTTGCGCGCCTCGTCATCGGCGCCGCGCAGCGTCTTCGTCAGGTCCTCGGAGGGCTGCGTGCCCTCGCTCGGAACGCCGTCGCTGAATTTGGGGAGCCGGCCCAGCTCGCCGTCGAGCTGGTCGGTGAAGGCTTTGAGGTTGACCTCGAGCCTGACGAGCACGCCGGGCACGACGCCACCCGGAGACTCGGCCGCCGCCAGGTTCGATCCATCACCCAGCAGGACACGCATCAGGTGCGACGGGACGACCTGCGGGTTGCGGGCCTCCTGCGCCAGGCGCGCCGCCGACGCCAGCGCTTCCTGGGACTTGATCGTGAAGCGGTCAGGCTGCATCTGTGCCTCCAGGGCCGTTGGTTTTCGCGGGCGGGCGCAGGGGCGGGAAGGGCGAGCGGACATCGGCCGCTCGCACCAGCTCGAGGTTCGCCCGGCTGCTCGGCACGAGCTCGGCGCGGAACGAGCGCCGTACGCGCTCGAGCTCCTCGGCCATCCTCACCTGGGCCTGCAGCGCCTCGACTTCCAGCTTCTCCATGCGCGTGTGCATCTGATCGATCTCGCGCTCGAGGTCGAGGACGCGCTCCACTCCGGCGAGGTTGAGGCCGAGCTCGGCCGTCATCCCCTGGATGCGGCGCAGCCTCTCGACGTCGTCCTGGGAGTAGAGCCGCGTGCCCTTCGGGGAGCGCTGCGGCTCGATCAGGCCGCGCGCCTCGTACATGCGAAGCGTCTGCGGGTGCATGTTGGCGAGCTCCGCCGCCACCGAGATCATGAACACGCCGCGGTCGGTCTCGACCTCGATGCGCGTCACCGTGGGCCGCCGCCTCGCGGGCCTGTCCGCCTGTGCCCCCTTGTGGGGTACGCCGCCGTCGTTCGGAGCGCTCATCGCTCGCTCCCCGCTTTCGCGTCACCCGCGGGCTCAGCGGAGCCGTTGTCGAACAGGTTCGCGCGCGGGTCCTCACCGAACGTCCGCGACAGCTCGTCGACGGCTTTCTGCTGCTCGTCGCTCAGGTGGTCGGGCACGTCGATGACGAACCGGTAGTGGATGTCGCCGTTGCCGGAGCCGCTCAGCTTCGGCGGACCCTCGCCGCGCAGCCGCTGCACCGTGCCGCTCTGCGTCCCCGGCTGCACGCGCAGCGTCTTGGTGCCGTGCAGGGTCGGGACTTTGATGTCGGCGCCGCGCAGCGCCTCGGGGATCGTCAGCGGCACCTCGACCTCGAGGTTCTCGCCCTTGCGCTTGAACGTCGGCGACTCGCTGACGCGGGTGATCAGGTACAGGTCGCCGTTGGGGCCGCCGCTGCGTCCGGGCTCGCCCTTGCCGGCGAGGCGGATGCGGCTGCCGTCCTTGACGCCGGCCGGGATGTTGACGCGAAGTTTCTTGACGGTGCGGACCGCGCCCGCGCCATGGCAGGTCGGGCATGGGTCCTCGATCACGGTTCCGGCGCCGCCGCACTGCGAGCAGGGCTGGGAGATGGAGAACATCCCCTGCCCCTGTGTCTCGATGCCGCGGCCCTCGCAGCGGGGACAGACCTTCGGGGTCGTCCCGGGCTTCGCGCCGGTGCCGTGGCAGGTCGGGCAGGTCGCGTGCATCGGCACCTGGAGCGGAACCTGCGCGCCCGAGACCGCCTGGTCGAAGGTGATCGACACCTGCGCCTCGAGGTCGGCGCCCCTTTCCGAGCGGGGCCTGGTGCGCACGCGCCGGCCGCTCGTGGAGCCGCCGAAGAGGTTGGACAGGATGTCGCCCATCGACGCGCCGTCGAAGTCGAAGTTGCCGAAGCCGCCGAAGCCGCCGCCGGGTCCGGCGCCCGTGGTGAAGGGGCCCGTGCCGCTGTCGTACTGCTTGCGCTTCTCGGGATCGCCGAGCACGTCATGCGCCTGCGAGATCTCCTTGAAGCGCGCCTCGGCGTCCTTGTTGTCCGGGTTGCGATCAGGGTGGTACTGCCGCGCGAGTTTTCGATACGCCTTCTTGATCTCGTCCGCGCTCGCGCGCTTGTCGACGCCGAGCGTCTTGTAGTAGTCGGGTCGCGCAGCCATCGGCTCCTAGGCCCCCACCACCACGCGCGCGGGGCGGATGATGCTCTCGCCCTGCCTGTAGCCGTCCTGGTAGACCTCGACGACGCTGCCGGCGCCGCCGTTCGGGGCGGCCACGGTCGCCACGGCCTCGTGCAGGTTCGGGTCGAACGGCTCGCCGAGGGGGCTGAACGCCTCGATGCCCGCGCGCCCCAACGCTGCCGCGATCTCGGCTCGGACCAGCTTCACGCCTTCCAGCAGCGGGTCGTCCTCGGGGGCGGCCTCGAGCGCACGGTCGAGGTTGTCGAGCGCGGGCAGCAGCTCCTTGGCCAGCGTGGCCGCGCCCCGCTCCTGGGCGCCCGCGACGTCGCGCGCGACGCGCTTGCGGTAGTTCTCGAAGTCGGCCTGGGTCCGCTGGGCGAGCGCGAGGTACTCGTCGCGCTGCGCGGCCACCTTCACCAGCTCGTCGAGGTCGCCCGCGAGCTCGGCCGCGCCGTCGCCTGCGATCGGCGGCCCGGGGATGGCACCGGACGCCTCCCCCGGCGCCGGAGCGCCGGGGGTGGTCTCAGCCGCGTCGCGAGCCGCGGACTCGTGATTGGTGATCGTGCGGTCGGTGTCGTCCATCTGCGCCTACGCCTTCGGCTCGTCGACAACCTCGGCATCCACGACGTCTTCCTCGTCCTCGGATGCGGTCCCGCCCGCGTCGCCGTCCGCGGCTGCGCCGTTTCCGGACGCCGCGGCCTGCTCCTGCGCGCGCTGGTACATCGACTCGGACACAGCGTGGAACGCGCTCTGCAGCGCCTCCGCCTTGCCGTTGATCGTCGCCGGGTCATCGGACTCGAGCACCTCGCGGACCTCCTTGATGGCCTCTTCGATCCGCGTCTTGGACTCGGCGTCCACCTGGTCGCCGAGATCGGTCAGCTGGCGCTCGGCCTGGTAGGCGGCGTTCTCCGCGTTGTTGCGGGCCTCCGCCAGCTCGCGCGCACGGCGGTCCTCCTCGGCGTGAGACTCGGCGTCGGAGACCATGTTCTTGATTTCGTCGTCCGAGAGGCCGGAGCCGGCCTTGATCTCGATCTTCTGCTCCTTGCCCGTGCCGAGGTCCTTCGCCGACACGTTGAGGATGCCGTTTGCGTCGATGTCGAACGCGACCTCGATCTGCGGGATCCCGCGCGGGGCCGGCGGGATGCCGGTGAGCTGGAACTTGCCGAGCGACTTGTTGTACTGGGCCATCTCGCGCTCGCCCTGCAGGACATGGATCTCGACCGAGGGCTGGTTGTCCTCAGCCGTCGAGAAGACCTCGCCCTTGCGGGTCGGGATCGTGGTGTTGCGCTCGATCAGCTTCGTCATCACGCCGCCCTTGGTCTCGATGCCCAGCGTCAGCGGGGTCACGTCGAGCAGCAGCACGTCCTTGACGTCGCCGGCGAGCACGCCGGCCTGGATCGCGGCGCCTACCGCCACGACCTCGTCCGGGTTGACCCCGCGGTGGGGCTCCTTCCCGGTGAGCTCCTTGACCTTCTCCTGCACCGCCGGCATGCGGGTCATGCCGCCGACCAGGACCACGTGCTCGATCTCCTTGACGCCCTTGCCTTTGGCGTCGTCGAGCGCCTGGCGGACAGGCTTGATGACGCGGTCGAGCAGGTCGGATGTGAGTTCCGAGAGCTTCGCGCGCGTCAGTCGTGTGTCGAGGTGCTTCGGCCCGGAGGCGTCAGCCGTGATGAACGGCAGGTTGATCTGCGTCTCCTGGGTGGTGGAGAGCTCGATCTTCGCCTTCTCGGCAGCCTCGTAGAGGCGCTGCAGGGCCATCGGGTCCTGCGAGAGGTCGATCGCCTGGTCCTTGCGGAACTCCGCGACGAGCCAGTCGACGATCGCCTTGTCGAAGTTGTCGCCGCCGAGGTGGTTGTCACCCGCGGTCGACTTGACCTCGAAGACGCCGTCGCCGATCTCGAGCACGGACACGTCGAAGGTGCCGCCGCCGAGGTCGAAGACGAGGATCGTCTGGTCGGACTCCTTGTCGAGCCCGTAGGCGAGCGAGGCCGCCGTCGGCTCGTTGATGATGCGCTTGACGTCCAGCCCGGCGACCGTGCCGGCGTCCTTCGTGGCCTGGCGCTGGTCGTCGTTGAAGTAGGCCGGGACGGTGATCACGGCCGAGTCGACCGCTTCGCCGAGGTAGGCCTCCGCGTCCGCCTTCAGCTTCTGCAGGATCATCGCCGAGATCTCCGGCGGTGAGAACTGCTCGCCGTTGGCTTCGACGCGCGCGTCGCCGTTCGGGCCTGCGACGACCTTGTACGGGACGATCGACTCCTCCTCGCGCACTTCGGCCTCCTTGCGGCCCATGAAGCGCTTGATGGAGAAGATCGTGTTCTGGGGGTTGGTGACGGCCTGGCGCTTGGCGACGGTGCCGACGAGGCGCTCGCCTGAGCTCGTGAAGGCCACGACCGACGGGGTCGTGCGGCCGCCCTCGGCGTTCTCGATGACGGTCGGCTCGCCGCCCTCGAGCACCGCCATGCACGAGTTCGTCGTGCCGAGGTCGATGCCTATGGTCTTGGCCATGGGGTTGTTGTCTCCTTCGATGGGGCTTTACAAATCTGAGTGACATTATGGCAGATTTGCTCAGCGTGTTCAATAGAGGAAAATGCCTGGAAATCGGGCCTTTCTGTCTTGGAGCTACCCGGATCAGCGGGTAGTGTGAGCGCAATGAGGCGGGGGACCGTAGCGGCGCTTGCGACCCTGGCCGCTTGCCTGGGCGCGCCGCCGGCGGGGCTCGCGCGGACGCCGGACGGCCGCGCCCGCAGCTGCGTCCCGCACGGAGCGCGTGTGCTCGTGCACAACGCTGCGATCCACATCTACGAAACCCGCTCGCGATCTGCTGCGCAGCCCCGATCCGTCCTGGCCTGCCTGTCCGGGCACAGCGGCCACATGACCCTGCTCGCCCCCACACGCCTGAACCTGCACATCTCGCTCACGCGCTTCGAGCTCGCCGGCCACGTGGCCGCCTACCTCGCGACGCAGTTCGGCGTCGACTCCGGCACGACGAAACTCGTCGTCGTGGACGTCGGCGCGCGCCGCGTGCTGCGCTCGATCGAAGCGGGTTCCTACGCGGACGCAGGGCTGATCTTCAGCGAAAAGGTGATTCGCTATCTCCTCACCTCTCACGGGTCGGTCGCATGGACTCTTACCCGCGAAGATCACAGCGAACCCCCGCTCGAGTCGGTCTGGGCCGCCCCGCGGGAAGGCCCGGCGGCCCTGCTCGACAGCGGCCCGGCGATCGACGCCGGCTCGCTCGCGTTGTCGAGGGCGACGCTGAGCTGGACAGACGCGGGCGCGCAGCGCACGGCGCCGATGCCCTAGCCCCGCAGCGCCATCTCCAACGCGAAGCGCTGCTCCGGATCCTCGAGCACCTCGCCCATCAGCTCGCGCAGCCGCGCCATCCGGTAGCGCACCGTCTGCGGGTGCACTCCGAGCTCGGCCGCGATCGCGCCCTGCGCCCCGCGATGGCGCAGCCATTGCAGCAACGTCGCTTCCAGACGCGCTCGGCTCGCGGGTGTCTCCTCCTCGAGCGGGGCGAGCAGCAGACGCCTCAAAGCCGCCACCTCGGGGGCACCGCGCAGCGCGATCTCGGCCAGCCGCTGCTCGGCGAGAACCGGGCGGCCTCCCGGGACAGCGAGCGTGAGCGCTCGGCGCGCGAGCCGCATCGACGCCTGCGTCTCCGCGAGCTCGACGATGGGGCCGACCGCGACGCTCAGCCCGAGCCGCTCCGCCAGCCGCCCCGCCTCGCGTTCGAGCGCCACGGGGTGCGGCACGACGATGCCGACCGTCTCCCCCACCCGCACGCCCAAGGTCTCGCCGCTCAGCAGCCGCCGCGCGCCGTCGGCCCGCTCGCCCGCGACCGCAAGGCACGCGACGGTTCGCGGCAGCGGCCAGCGAGCGCCGTCGGCGACCCGTGCCAGCTCCGCGTCGTCCCGGGCCACCCCCGCCAGCAGCATCTCGGCGAGCTCGGAGCGGCGCCGGTCGAGGTCCCCGGCATCGCGAAGCTGCGCCTCCGCGTAGCCCTCGATCGACTCGCCGGCGATCCGGTCGATGTAGGCGAACATGGCCTCGGCGAGGTTGCGCTGGGCGCGCGAGGACGCGCCTGCCGCGGCCGCCGTGTCGCTGATCTCGCGCCAGGCCACGCGCGCGCCGACCCTGTAAGCCGACTGCAGCGCGTCGAGCCCGCGGCCCGCCCGGTACTCGCCGGCGCCGAGCCGGCGGTAGACGTCGTCGGAGCGCGCATCCTGCTCGTCGCCGACGAAGCGGCGCAGCGCCACCTCGGTTCCCATCCTGATCCCCCTCCCGAAGTCTCCCTCCAGCGGCCGCGCGTAGGAGGGAACCTCGCGCTGGATCGCCTCGACCACGGCGTCGGCGATCGGGCCGAGCGAGGCGCGGATGCGACCCAGGGCGTCCTTGTCGAGCCACTCATCTGTGCTCTCGACATAGTTTTTCCATGTCTCGTTGACGCTCATGCTTCAAGAAACATATTCGAGACACACATAAGGTCGCTGATGTGGACAACCCGGCCCGCTCTGCGCCGACCGCCTCCGATTCCGAGGGGGTCGGCCCGCGCTCCGTGCCGGAGTCCGAAGGGGTCGGCCGACGCTCCGTGCAGGAGTCCGAAGCCTCCCGCCGAGATGCCACGGAGGGCGCGGTGCGCTTTCCGGAATCCGACGGTCGCCGGTCGACCACCGCGACGACGCGCGCGATCGTGGCTGACGCGGCGCGCGCGGCCGATCCGCTGCTGGCCACGCGGATCGCCGCCTGCGAGTCATGGCGTGGCGGATACGCGGCGTTCCTGCGCACGCTGACGACGCTCGCCGCCGAGCCGGGCGACGCCCTCGCGATCGCCCGGGCCGGCCTCGACTCGATGCGCGGGCGGCTCGTGCTCGAGACCGGCGACGGCGAGGTCCCGTTGGACGACGCGCTCGGGGCGGCGGCCGGGACGCCGCGGCTCGGGACCGGCGAGGTCCACGGCACCGGAGCTCCGCCGGAGAGGCTCGAGGTCCCCTACCGCGGCCGCAAGCTCCACGGCGCCGAGCTGCGAGAGCAGCTCGAGGTGTGGGTCGACACCGGCATCGTCGAGGAGTCCTTCGCGGCGGCCGTGGGCCTGGTCGCCGAGCACCCCGAGTGGCTGGCGCTGCCCGGCCGGACGGTGGCGGTGATCGGAGCCGGCTCGGAGATCGGCCCGTTCGGCCCGCTCTGCGCGTGGGGAGCCGACCTTCTCGCAATCGACGTGCCCGACAGCACGGTGTGGTCGCGCGTGCTCGAGGGCGCCCGCAGCGGCAGCGGCCGCGTCCGCATGCCTGTAGCGGAAGACGGCAGCCCGGGCGTCGACGTCGTCGGCGGTCTCGCCGCGGTCCACGACTGGCTCGCGCAGAGCCTCGCCGGGAGCGAGGGCAGCCCGGTGCTCGGCATGTACGCCTACGCGGACGGCGGCGCCCACGTGCTCCTGAGCGGCGCCTTCGACGCGCTCGCCACGCGCCTGGCCGGCGAGGACCCATCCACGGCGCTCGCGTATCTCGCTACGCCGACCGACGCCTATGTGGTCCCCGCGGCCACGGCCGAACGGGCGCGCGCCGCCTACGACGCGCGACGCGCCACGAAGCTCGCGCAGGCGCCGCTGAAGGTCCTCTCGGGAGGACGCCTGTACCGCCCGGCGTACGCCGAGCCGGTACCCGTCGCGGATGCGCTGATCGAGCAGCAGGGACCGAACTACGCGATCGCCAAGCGGCTGCAGCGCTGGCGCGGCGTCTGCGCTGCGCAGGACGGCCAGCCCGTCTCCTTCAACGTCGCGCCGGCGACATGGACGCGCTCGGTCACGAAGAACCGCGTGCTCGCGGCCGCCTACGCGGGCGCCGGGCTGTTCGGGATCGAGATCTTCGAGCCCGACACGACGCGGGTCTTGATGGCGGCGCTGCTTGTTCACGACCTGAACACCGAGCCCGCGAGAGACCGCGAGCCCGAGCAGCTGTTCAGCGACGGCGCTGCGCACGGCGGGCTGTGGACGGCGGCTTACGAAGCACGCTCCGCGCTCGTGCTGGCGGCGATCGCCGGACTTCCGAGGAGCCTCGTCAACGGAAAGGAGAGGCGGTGACACGTCTCGAGCGCAACGCCAACATCGCGGCGGTCGTGATCCCGTTCGTGGGCGTGATCGCCGCGGCCGTGCTCCTGTGGCACCACTTCCTCGGGCCCCGCGACCTCGTGATCTTCGCGGTGATGTACGTGCTCAGCGCCATCGGCGTGACGGTCGGCTACCACCGCCTGCTGACCCACCGGGCGTTCGAGACCCACAGATGGATGCGCTACACGCTCGCGTTGCTCGGCTCGCTCTCGCTGCAGGGCGGCGTGATCGACTGGGTCGCCGACCACCGCAAGCACCACACGTTCACCGACGAAGACGGCGACCCGCACAGCCCCCACGCAGGCGCCGGAGCGGGGCTGCGCGGGATGGCGAGCGGGCTGTGGCACGCACATGTCGGCTGGCTCTTCGAGACCCAGGGCCAGGCGTCCTCGAAACGGTTCGCGCCCGACCTCGTGAAGGACCCGACGATGCGCCGCATCAACCGCGGCTTCCCGCTGATCGCGCTCGGCAGCCTGCTGGTGCCGTTCCTGGCCGGGTTTGCGCTGAGCGGCTCATTGGTGGCGGGCGGCCTCTCGGCGCTGCTGTGGGCGGGACTCGTGCGGGTCTTCGTCCTACACCACGTGACCTGGAGCATCAACTCGATCTGCCACTTCTTCGGTCGGCGCCGCTTCGACACCGACGACCACTCGACGAACGTGTTCTGGCTCGCGCTGCCCTCGTTCGGCGAGGCCTGGCACCACAACCACCACGCGTTCCCGCGCTCGGCCTTCCACGGGCTGCGCTGGTATGAGCTGGACCCGTCGGGCTGGCTGATCCTCGGCATGGAGCGCACGGGCCTGGCGTGGGACGTGGTGAAGGTCTCGCCGGAGAAGGCGCGCGCGAAGCTGGCAGAGCGCGCTGTCTCCGTCTGATTTTTTGGGATGGGGAGGGGGGCGAATCGCGCGCCGGACACCGCCGGCGCCCGTGCGGGCCGGGGCGGGTACGTTTAGAGGGATGACCACGGCCGGACTGCAAGAGGGGGGCGTCGCCTCGAAGGTCAAGCCGCGCCTGCGGGGCGTCTCGCACGAGTACGCCTTCTTCGTCTCGATCGCCATGGGCGTGGCGCTGATAGCGACTGCGTCCGACGGCCGCGCGCGGCTGGCGGCCTCGGTCTACGCCGTCGCGGTCACCGGCCTTCTTGGCACCAGTGCGCTTTACCACCGAGTCACCTGGCGCCCGGGCACGCGGCGCTGGATGCGCCGCCTCGACCACTCGATGATCTTCGTGCTGATCGCCGGCACCTACACGCCGGTGTGCCTGCTCGCGCTGCACGGCTCGCTGGCTCGCATCGTGCTGATCGTGGTCTGGGCCGGCGCACTTGGCGGGGTCGTCTTCAAGCTGCTCTGGATCGACGCGCCGAAGTGGCTGCTCGCGCTCGTCTACGTGGCGCTGGGCTCGGTCGTGGCTGCGGTCTTGGGCGAGCTGCCCGCCGCTGTCGGCTGGCTGGGTGTAGCGGGCCTCGCCGGCGGCGGTCTGCTCTACGCGGTGGGCGCCGTCATCTACGCGTCCGGCCGGCCCAACCCCTGGCCGAAGACCTTCGGGTACCACGAGATCTTTCACGCGCTCGTGATCGTGGCGGCGGCGCTGCACTACGCGGTGATCGCCTTCGCGGTTCTGCCCCGCGGCTGAGCCGGCACGCCGAGCGCCGGCCCGACTCCCCACGAGGGCGGGCACGGAGCGCCGACCCGACTCGCCACGAGGGCCGGCACGGAGCGCCGGCCCGACTCCCTATCTACACGAACAGATGCCGGCTCGGGCACATCCGCGCGAGCGCGCATTCGGCGCACGCGGGCCGGCGCGCGTGGCAGGTGCGACGGCCGTGTCGCAGCAGGTTCACGTGCAGCTCGAGCTCTTCGCCCGGCGGCGTGAGCGCGAGCATCTCGTCGTGGAGCTCCTCGAAGGGGGCGCCCTCGCGCAGCAGCGCGAGGCGCCCGCCGACCCGCGAGACGTGCGTGTCCACCGGGACGTCGTGCAGCCCGTACGCGAACAGCAGCACGCACGCGGCCGTCTTGCGCCCCACGCCCGGCAGGGCCACGAGGTATTCGCGCGCCTGGAGCAACGGCACGAGCGGCAGCCAGTCCAGCGACAGATCGTGCTCCGGGTCTCGGGGATCGTCGGTGATCGCGCGCAGGATCGCCTGGATGCGCCCGGACTTCACCTTCGAGATGCCGCCGGGGCGAATCGCCTCCTCGACCTCGGACACCGGCGCATCGCGCACCTGCTCCCATGCAGGCATGCGGTTGCGCAGCCGCAGATAGGCGACGTCGCGGTTGCGGTCGTTCGTCGACTGGGAGAGCACGGTCAGGATCAGCTCGGCGATCGGGTGCCCGTGCGGGGCCATCAGAGGGATGCCGTAGACCTCGCGCAAGCGGTCGCGCACCCGGCGCACACGCGCGGGCGACGGAGCACGCCAGGCGGAGGCGCGGCGGCGGCTCTCGGCTGCGGCTGTCACGCCGAGCACCGTACTGGCTGTATTTTTGCCGCGTGGCCGAGGTCAGCGAGCACCATGACGAGATCACGATCCCGTCGACGACCGGCGGGCCGATCCCGGTCTTCTGGCGCAGCGCGCCGGTCCCCGGCGGCGGCGCCACGCCGCTCTACCTGCACGGCGTGCCCACCAGCTCCGATGACTGGCTCGGATTCCTGGAGCGCACGGGCGGGATCGCACCCGACCTGCCGGGCTTCGGCCGCTCCGGCAAGCCCGGCTATCTCAGCTACACGATGGAGGAGTACGACGCCTTCCTCGAGCGCTTCCTCGACGAGCGCGGGCTCGACCGCGTGAGCCTCGTCGTGCACGACTGGGGGGCCGTCGGCCTGCTGACCGCGCAGCGGATGCCCGAGCGGATCGAGCGCATCGTGATCATCAACGCGGTGCCGTTCCTGGCCGGCTACCGCTGGCATCGCACGGCACGCATCTGGCGGACGCCGGTGCTGGGCGAGTTCTCGATGGGGATGACCTTCCGCTACACGCTGCGACAGCTGAGCCGCGAGTCGAACGTGACGCCGGGCCCGCTGCCCGAGGAGTGGATCGCGAGCACGTGGGAGCACTTCGACCAGGGCACCCAGCGCGCGATCCTGCGCCTCTACAGGAGCTCCCCCGAGGACAAGCTCGCCGCAGCCGGGAGGAGGCTCTCCGAGCTGGACGTGCCGGCGCTGGTGATCTGGGGCACGCGCGATCCCTACATCCCCGCGCACTTCGGGCGCGACTACGCGGCGGCGCTGCCGCAGGGCGAGCTGGCGGAGTACCCGGACGCCGGGCACTGGGGGTGGCTCGACCGGCCGGACATGGTCGACCGCGTCGCCGCCTTCCTGAGCGCAGGGTGAGCGCGCTGGCGCAAGCCGCGCCCGCGGCGCCGCGCGGCCGGGCGGCGTTGCTGCGCAGGCCGCCGGCGTGGACGCTCACGGCCCTGCTTGCGATCGCCTACCTGATCCTCGCCCCGCAGAGCCCGGACCTCGCCGCCGCTTCCTACCGCAGCCATCTCTTCTCGAGCTTCGGCTTCACGCTCTGGGACAACAGCTGGTACGGCGGCCACCACCTGCCCGCCTACTCCATGCTCGCCCCGGCGCTCGGCGCGCTGCTCGGCCCGGCGCTGCTGGCGGCGGTCTCGATGGTGGTGGCGACGGCGCTGTTCGAGCTCGCGATAGCCGGGCGCTTCCCGCCTCGCGCGGCGCGTGCCGGCGCCTTCTTCTTCGCCTTCGGCGCGGGCATCGCCCTGCTCTCCAGCCGCGTGCCGTTCGACCTCGGGCTGGCGATCGGGCTGGGCTCGCTCGTGCTCGCTCAGCGCGGGCGCTGGGCCGGCGCGCTCGCGGCGGGGGTCGTGACCGCGCTGGCGAGCCCTGTCGCCGGAGCGTTCCTCGCGCTGTGCGCCGTCACCTGGGGGATCGCCGTGCCCGCCGAGCGCCTCCGCTGCGCCGCGCTCGCCGCCTGCGGGCTCGTGCCGATCGCCCTGCTGAGCGTCGCGTTCCCCGAAGGCGGCACGCAACCGTTCGTCGCATCGGCCTTCTGGCCCGCGTTCGTCGCAGTCGCCGCCATCGGGCTCGCGCTGCCGCGCGAACAGCGCATGTTGCGGATCGGCGCGCTGCTCTACGCCCTCGCGCTGCTGGGCGCCTACGTGGTGCCGAGCGCCGTGGGCGGGAACATCGACCGCCTGGGCGCGCTCGCGGCGGGACCGATCGCGATCTGCGGCCTGCTCGACGCGAAGCCGCGATGGCGCCATATCGCCGCGCTGGGGCTGATCGCGCCGCTGGCCTACTGGCAGGTCAACGCCCCGGTGACGGACTACGTCTCGACGGTGTCGAACCCGGCCGTCAACGAGTCCTACTACGCGCCGCTGCTCGCCGAGCTGCGCAGGCTCGGCGTCGGCTACGGCGCGCGGCCCGCGCGGATCGAGGTCGTCCCGACCGTCGACCACTGGGAGGCGCGCTACGTCGCGCCGGCGGCGATGATCGCGCGCGGCTGGGAGCGCCAGCTCGACCGCTACCGCAACAAGCTCTTCTACGAAGACGGCCCGCCCACCCCGCTCGCCGCGAGCACCTACGGCGCCTGGCTCGCAGAGCAGGCGGTCTCCTACGTCGCCCTCCCGGACGCGCCGCTGGACTACTCCGGCACGGCGGAGGCGAGGCTCGTCGCTTCGCCGCGTGCGCGCGGTCTGCTGCGCGAAGTGTGGCGCTCACACCACTGGCGTCTGTTCGCCGTCCTCACCCCGCGGCCGCTCGCGACGCCGCCGGCACGGCTGGCGAGCGCACGGACGGACTCCTTCGTGCTGGACGCGCCGTCCGCCGGCACGTTCGAGGTGAGGCTCCGTTTCACGCCGTACTGGTCGCTCGCGAGCGGCCGGGGCTGCGTCGAGGAAGCGCCGGGGGGCTGGACCGCGCTGCGCCTCGCCCGACCCGGGACCGTCCACGTCGGAATCGACTTCTCGCTTGCGCGCGTCTTCGACCACGGCGCCCGCTGCCGCTGAGCATCGTCTAGGCTTGGTCGCGATGGTCGCCCGCGTACGCGAGCTGCAAGCGCGCGTCCTCCCTCAAGGCTGGATCGACGTGCTGCGGCAGGTCACCCTGTTCGGTCTGGCATACCTCGGCTACTCGCTCGTGCGGGGCCTCGTCGAGGGCGATGCGAGCGAGGCCTTCGCGCACGCCCGCGATCTGATCTCGCTGGAGCGCGGCATGCATGTGTTCGTCGAGCCGTCGATCCAGACCTGGGCCTCGGGCAGCCATTTCGTGATGGTCGTCTCCAGCTGGATCTACGTCAACGGCCAGACGTCCGTGACGATCGGCGCGCTCGTCTACCTCTACTTCCGCCACAACAAGAACTTCTACTTCGTGCGCAACATGTTCATGATCGCGATGGCGATCGCGTTGATCGGTTACACGGCCTTCCCGACGGCGCCGCCGCGCTTCTTCCCGGAGTGGGGCTTCATCGACAGCGTCGCGGACGTGACCGGCATGAAGGTCGACAGCGGCAACCACTCCGTCAGCGCCATCACCAACCTCTACGCGGCGGTGCCCTCGATGCACGTCGCGTTCGCGCTCATGATCGGCTGGTCGCTCGCCCGCCTGGTCCGCCACAGCGTCGCGCGCGTCGCGTGGTTCCTGTACCCGTTTCTGATGACCTTCGTGATCGTCGTGACCGCCAACCACTTCCTCGTCGACGCGATGCTCGGCGCGCTGACGGCGGGCGCCTCGGCCTACGGCGCGACCTGGCTCGCGCGGGCGCGACCAGCGGTCTGGCGCTTCTCCGCCGTCGCGCCACGGCTGACCGCGAGCGGGTAGCAGCCGGATGCCGCCGCGGCAGCACGCCCCGACCCGCCGGGCACGGCGCAACGCCGCGCGCGCCGCGCGCGCGACACGCGCGCCGATCGGCCAGGGAGAGCGGCGCGAGCTGGTCCGCAACCGCCTGATCGAGTCCAGGCTCACCCCGAACGCGATCTCGCTCACCGGCCTGTTCGGAAACCTCGTCGCGGCCGTGCTCGTCTGGGAACAGCTCTTCTTTCTCGGCGGGGTCGCGTTCGTCCTCGGCTCGGTCATGGACACGCTCGACGGCCGCTACTCGCGGATGTCGGGCAAGGGCACGCCGTTCGGCGCGTTCCTGGACTCCACGCTGGACCGCATCGAGGAGGGGATCGTGCTGGCGGCGGTCGCGAGCTACTTCGCGCTGCAGCAGAACCGCTGGGCCGTCGTCGGCGTGGTGGTCGCCGTGCTCGCCTCGCTGATGGTCAGCTACACGCGCGCCCGGGCGGAGGCACTCGGCGTCGAGTGCAAGGTCGGGATCGCGACCAGGCCCGTCCGCGTCGTGATCCTCTCGATCGGGCTGCTGTTCGCGAAGGGGGCCTCGCTCGGCAACTTCGAACTGCTCGAGCCCGCCGTCTACGTGCTTGCCGCGCTCAGCGTGATCACGGTCGGGCAGCGCGTCTGGCACGTGCGACGCGCACTGACGGTGTGACCTTCGCTCGGGGCGGGGGTAGTCTCCTGCGAGCGGCCGTCACCCCACACGGCCCAAAGGCAAGCCAGGGAGCCCGCGACGACGCGGCCCCTCGACCGGGCCACCGCGCCCCGCAAAGGACATCGCACTCGTGAGCAAGCAGGACAGCAACGGCCGCGCCAACGGCAACGGCGCCGCCTCCACCAACGGCGCGGCGCGCTACCAGTCGGACAAGGTCCGCGTCGCCATCGTCGGCGTCGGCAACTGCGCCTCCGCCTTCGTTCAGGGCATCCACTACTACAAGGACGCCGACCCCTCAGAGCGGGTTCCCGGCCTGATGCACGTCGACCTCGGCGGCTACCACGTCTCGGACATCGAATTCACGGCCGCCTTCGACATCGACGCGACCAAGGTCGGCAAGGACCTCGGCGAAGCGATCTGGGCCGGGCAGAACAACACGATGAAGTTCGCCAAGGTCCCCAAGAAGCTAGGCGTGCCCGTCTACCGCGGCATGACCCACGACGGCCTCGGCAAGTACCTCAAAGAGAAGATCAAGAAGGCGCCGGGCGAGACGGCCGACATCGTCAAGATCCTCAAGGACACGCACACCGACGTCGTCGTCTCCTACCTGCCGGTCGGCTCCGAGCAGGCGACCAAGTGGTACGTCGAGCAGGTGCTCGAGGCCGGCTGCGGCTTCGTCAACTGCATCCCGGTGTTCATCGCGCGCGAGGACTACTGGGACAAGCGCTTCAAAAAGGCGAACCTGCCGATCGTCGGCGACGACATCAAGTCCCAGGTCGGCGCGACGATCGTGCACCGCACGCTCGCTCGGCTGTTCGCCGAGCGGGGCGTCGAGATCGAGCGCACCTCGCAGTTGAACGTCGGCGGCAACATGGACTTCTACAACATGCTCGAGCGCGAGCGTCTCGAGTCCAAGAAGATCTCCAAGACCAACGCCGTGACCTCGATCATGGATCACGAGCTGCCCGCCGAGCGACATCCACGTCGGCCCGTCGGACTACGTGCCGTGGCTGACCGACCGCAAGTGGGCGCACATCCGCGTCGAGGGCCAGGCCTTCGGCGACGTGCCGCTCAACGTCGAGCTGAAGCTCGAGGTGTGGGACTCGCCGAACTCGGCCGGGATCGTGATCGACGCCGTGCGCTGCTGCAAGCTCGCGCTCAACAACGGCATCGGCGGCCAGCTCGACGGCCCCTCCTCCTACCTGATGAAGTCGCCCCACAACCAGCGCCCTGACGAGCAGGCGCGCCGGGACACGGAGACCTTCATCGCCAAGCACTCGCGGAAGCCGGGCACGCGTCCGAAGGGCCGCAAAGCTCCGGCTCGCGCGAAGGCCGCTGCGGCGAAATAGGCAGGTGCCGGGCCGGCGCTCGGAGCCGGCCCGGAGCGCCGCGCGCGTGCGCCGGCCGAGTCGGGCGCCACGTGCATCGAAGGGCCGGGCCGCTGCTCGGAGCCTGCCCGGAGCGGATAACCTCGTGGAGTCGATGCCCGAGACGTTCTCGATCGCCCATGTCACGCCCTACCCGTGGGAGGCCGAGGACAACGAGGTGAACGCGCACGTCGGACGCGTGGCCCGCGAGCTCTCGCGGCGCGGTCACCGCGTGTTGATCGTCGCGCCGTCGCGCTCGCAGGAGCGCGTGCGCGACTCCCGCCGCGCGCTGCGCGCCGGGCGCGGCAACGCCGCCGCGCTGCTGGCCGGGACCGATGAGGGCGAGCCGCGCGTGTTCGCCGTCGGCGAGGTCCTCGACGTCGTCCCCGGCGCCCGCCGCCGGCCTGTCGCGCTGCCGATCGACGTGGCGCGCACCGTCGAGGAACTGCTCGGCTCGGTCGAGCTCGACTTCGTCCACGTCCACGAGCCGTTTGCGCCGAGCACCTCGAACGCCGCCCTGCGCCACTCGCGCGCGCTGAACGTCGGCTCGTTCCACTCCTCGGCGGAGCGCTTGCTGACCACGCTGCTCGCGCGCCGTTTCGTCGAGAGCTTCTTCGGCCGCCTCGACGCGCGCATCGCGAGCAACGAGGACACGGCAGAGGTGATGCGCCGGCACTTCCCCGCCGAGTACCGCCTCGTCGGCGACGACGACCCGGACGCCGCCGAGCAGCTGGAGCGCACCTACCGCGAGCTCGCCGCCAGGCGCCACTCCGCCGAGGGCGACGAGCAGCTCCGCGGCGCGCTCTCCCAGCGCCCGCTGATCGACGTCGACCTGCACATGCACACGGACCACTCGCCGGACTGCGCGACGCCGGTGGAGGTGCTCCTCGCGACTGCCCGCGAGCGCGGCCTCGGCGCGATCGCGGTGACGGATCACAACGAGATCTCGGGCGCGCTGGAGGCCCGCGAGCGGGCCGCGGCCGCCGGCGTCAAGGTGATCGTCGGCGAGGAGATCAAGACGGCCAGCCAGGGCGAGGTGATCGGCCTCTTCCTGGAGGAGAAGATCCCCCGCGGGCTGAGCCTGCAGGAAACGATCGCGGCGATCCGCGAGCAGGGTGGCGTCGTCTACGTTCCCCACCCCTTCGACCGCATGCACGCGGTCCCGGACTACGAGCACCTGCTCTCCCACCTCGGCGAGGTGGACGCGATCGAGGTCTTCAACCCGCGCGTTGCGATCAACGCCTTCAACGACGAGGCGGCACGCTTCGCCGCCAAGTACCGCATCGTCGCCGGAGCCGGTTCGGACTCCCACGTCGCCCAGGGGCTCGGCTCGGTGCGCATCCGGATGCGTGACTTCGACGGGCCCGCCGAGTTCCTGCAGTCCCTGCGCGACGCCGACATCCTCACGCGCCCGTCCTCACTGCTCTACGTGCAGGCGCTGAAGTTCCTGCAGACACGCGCGACGCCCCGCGCAGCGCGCCGCGCCAGCAGGGCGAGGAGGCTGAAGAGGGTGCGACACGGCACCCGGCGCTAGCTCGCCGCGACGCAACCGATGATGCACGGTCAAGGACAAGCGCGTGTCCCGTCAAATCCGTCCGGACCGATGCCCGTGACCGACGACGAGATTCGCGAGAAGTACCTCGAGCGCGCCATCCGCGAGCTCAACGCCCTGACGCGCGATCTGCAGGCCTGCCCGCACTGCCCGCGCGGCAACCTGATGCCCGTCCTCGGCTCCGGCCACCCGCAGGCCGACATCATGCTGCTCAAGCACGCACCCGTGCCTTCGGAGATCGAGGAGGGGGTCGCGTTCTACGGTCGCGCCGGCGGCGCGATCATGAAGTCGCTGAAGCGGCTGCAGATCGACCCGCTCGCCGTGTACGGCACGCTCTGCGTCAAGTGCCCGCTCGGCGACTCCTCGCTCGCCGACTTCGCGTGCATCTCACGCGTGGTCGAAGAGATCGCGATCGTCCAGCCCAAGATCGTCGTCGTGATGGGGGCCGAGGCGCTGACGGCGCTGAACGAGATGGAGATCCCGCTCGCGCGTCCCCTCGACCCGATGCCAGGCCAGGTCCAGCAGCTGACGCCGACGATCGACGCGCTCTTCGTGCCGGACATCGACGACTCGCTCGACGAGCAGGCTGCCAAGAGCGAGTTCTGGGCGGCGTTCAGGGTGCTCGGCGACTGGTACGACGCGCAGCCGCCCTACTAGCCGCCCGGCGATCGCCGGGACCGCAGCGTGCGCTTTCGCTTCGAGCACTCCCAGCGCCGCGACCAGCACGATCGCCGCCAGCGCTGCTCGGACCCCGGTTCGCCCCCTCATGCCCTCCAGAACATATTCCGGATGTCGGAAGTTGCGGGGGCCTGGCGTCTAGGGGCGCCGGAACGCGAGCAGCGTGCTCGCCTCGATCCACGCATACGGCGCGTCGGGATGCGCCTGATCCCAGTCGAAGTCGTAGAGCTCGCGCGGATAGGCCGCGAAGCCTTCAGCCTCAGACGAGCGAGGGTCTGTCTCGATCGCGCGGCCGTGGACGAGGACCAGGAACGTCTCGAGCCCCTTCGTGACAGCGCCGCTGACCGCAGGGTTCGCGCGGATGTTGCGGAAGCGCTGTGAGCTCTCAGCCGAGCCGAACCAGAAGCGCCCGCGGTAGAACAGGCCGTCCACGGGCGCGACGCGCGGCTCCCCGCGCGCCGTCACGGTCGCGAGATCGAAGATCTGAACACCCGCGAGCGCCTTGCTCAGGGCGCGCGCGTCCAGCCGCGTCTCCTCCCCCCAGATCGAGCGCAGATGCGAGCCCGCGCGCGCGTAGCTCGCGTCCAGTAGCGCCTGAAGCCGCTCGAAGTCGCGCTCCGTCTCGTACACGGGCCGCCTACTCGCCGGAGACGAGCACGACCTTGCCCAGCTTCCCCCCGGCGTCGAAACGCTCATACGCCGCAGCCGCTTCCTGGAGCGGGAAGGTGTCGGCGACCGGCACCGATACCTCGCCGCGCTCGAAAAACGGCAGCACTTCGCGTTCGACCAGGCGCGCGTTGATCGCTTTCTCCTCCAGCGAACGGGCACGCAGCGTCGAGCCGTGGATGCGTGCGCGCTTGCCCATCAGCGCCAGCAGGTTGAGCTCGCTCTTGGCGCCCGCCGAGACGCCGATCACGCTGATCCGCCCGCCGGTCGCCAGGGCCATCAGGTTCTCGGGCATGTTCGGTCCGCCCACGAGCTCGAGGATCACGTCGAAGGGCCCGCGCTCGGCGAACTCCTCGCAGGGCACCGCCATGGCGCCGAGCGCAGCCACCTCGTCGCGAAGCGCAGCGCTGCGCACGGTCGCGGTGACCCGCGCGCCCGCCGCGCGCGCCAGCTGGATCGCGGCTGTGCCGACGCCGCCCGCGCCGCCGTGCACCAGCAGGTGCTCGCCCGGACGCAGGCCCGCCTGGACGAAGACGGCGTCGTGCGCGGTGGTGAAGACCTCGGGCAGGCCGCCTGCCGCGGGCCAGCCCAACCCGGCCGGCACTCCCATCAGCAGCCGCTCGTGCACGGCCGCGAGCTCGGCCTGAGCGCCGCCGCCGACGATCGCCATCACGCGCGCACCCTCCTCGAAACGGGTGGCCTTCGGCCCGGTCGCAACGACCTCACCCGCCAGCTCCATCCCGGGGATGTCCACGGGGTAGCCGGGCGGCGCCGGGTACAGACCCCGCTTCTGCATCATGTCGCCGCCGTTCAACCCCGCCGCGCGCACCCGCACGAGCACCTCTTCCCCGATCGGCTCCGGGTCGGAGTGCTCCTCGATCACGATCTCCTGGTCGCGGATCGTCGCGGCACGCACCGCGCAAGCCTAGCCGCTTAGACTTGACCGCCAACGAGAAGGGGGCAGCGTGGTTCTGAGGATCATCGATCGGGGGATGGACCGTGGTACCTACGACCAGCTGCGGGCGCGGCTGGACATCGACCACCGCCATCCGCTCGGCCTGATCCTGCACGGCGCGACCGAAGTCGACGGCAAGATGCGCGTCGCGCAGATCTGGGAGTCCGACTGGTACGCGAAACGCTTCGACGAGGACACACTGGTGCCCGCGCTCGCCGATTTAGGCCTCTCGGGTGACGCCGACGTCGCCACCTTCCACCTCGAGCACCTCGTCACGCCCTAGCGCGCCCCCGCCGGGAGCCGACGGCAGACCTGACCTGCCCGGCGCTTTGCAGCTCAGCCGCGCTCGAACAGCGCGACGCACTCGATGTGGTGCGTCTGCGGGAACATGTCCACCGGGCGCACCCTCTTCAGCGTCCAGCCCGCCTGCACCATTTCCGCGGCGTTGGGGGCCAGCGTCGTGGGGTTGCACGAGACATAGACGATGCGCTTCGGCGCGGCGTCGATGATCCGGTGCACGACCTTCTTCGAGAGGCCGGCGCGCGGCGGGTCGAGGACGATCAGATCGGGACGCCCCGCGCGCTCCAGGAGCTCCGGCAACGCCAGGCGCGTGTCGCCCGCGAAGAAGCTCACGTTCGTGATCGCGTTGCGCCGCGCCCCCGCGATCGCGTCGGCGACGGCGGGTTCGACGAGCTCGATCCCCCAGATCTGGCCGGCTCGCGGTGCGAGCGTCAGCGCGATCGTCCCGATCCCGCAGTAGAGGTCATAGACGCGCTCCCAGCCCTGCAGCCCCGCGTACTCCTCAGCGACCCCGTAGAGCACCTCGGCCATCTCGGTGTTGGTCTGGAAGAACGCTTCGGGGGAGATGCGCAGGTCGAGCCGGCCGAGGCGCTCGGGCAGCTCTTCCTCGCCCCACACGAGCTCCGTTTCGCCACCCTGCGTCGTCTCCGCCGGGCGGCCGCGTACGCGTCCACAGCACGCCGCTCAGCTGCTCGCCGAGGCCCTCGGCGAGCGCGGCCGCGAGCCCACCGGCGTCCAGCTCCCCGCCGCTGCTGACCAACCGCACCTGCACGCGGCCGGTTCGCCGCCCCTCGCGGACCACGAGGTTGCGCAGCTGCACGCGCCCGTCGGGCGCCGGGCCGACCGGCGCGCCCCGCTCACGGCCCGGCCCGCGGCCGCGCTCCCACGCGCCGAGCCCCTGCGCGCGGCACCAGGCCGCGGCCAGCTCGCGCGCGCGGTTGCCCAGCTCGGAGGCGAGCAGGCAGTCGCCCATCGGCACCACCGCGTTGCCGCCCGCAGGAGCGTGGAAGCCGCACTGCAGCGAGCCGTCGGCGGCGTTGCCGAACGAGTACTCGAGCTTGTTGCGGTAGCGCCACTGCTCGAGCGCCGGCACGATCTCCTCGAGCGCGAAGCCCTCCAGGCCGCCGATGCGCTCGAGCGCCTCGCGCACCTGCGCGCGCTTGATCTCGAGCTGGCGCTCGTAGGGGAGCACCTGCCACGGCACGCCGGGGTGGTCCGCGCGGGGCGCGATGCGCTCGGGGCTCGGCGTCAGCACCTCGAGCGTGCGCGCGTGGGCGTAGGAGCGCTTGCGCTTGTGCACGACCGCGCGGACACGGTCGCCGGGAATCGCTCCGGCCACGAACACGACGTAGCCGGAATCTCCAAGGCGCGCCACGCCCTCGCCGCCGAACGCCAGCGACTCGATCGACAGCTCGAGCTCGTCGCCGCGCTGTGGCCGGGCCTGCGCGGGCGCCGCTGTCATGCCGATCCGACCAGCAGCTCGAGCAGCGCCTTCTGCGCGTGACGCCGGTTCTCCGCCTGATCCCAGATGTGCTCGCGCGTGCCGTAGAGAACCTCGGCGGTGATCTCCTCGCCGGGATGCGCGGGCAGATCGTGCATCGCGAAGGCGCCGGGGGCGGCTGCGTCGAGCAGCGCGTCGTCGAGGCGGTAGGCGGCGAGGTCGCGCCGGCGCTCCTCGGCGGTCTCCTCGTCGCCCATGCTGACCCAGACGTCGGTGTAGATGGCCGCCGCGCCCTCCACGGCCTCGCGCGGATCGGTGTGCAGGCTGATCTGGCCGGTCGCGCCCGGCGGCGGCTCAAGGGCGTCCTCGAGCGCGTAGCCGGAGGGCGAGGCCACCGCCACGTGCAGGCCGGCCAGCGAGCCGAGGAGCGCCAGCGAGCGCGCGATGTTGTTGCCGTCCCCGACGTAGGCCAGCCGCAGCCCGTCGAGGCGGCCGTAGGACTGGCGCAGCGTCAGCAGGTCGGCGAGCGCCTGGCAGGGGTGGTGGCGCGCGCTCAGCATGTTGATCACGGGGACCGCGCTGTAGCGGGCGAGCTCCTCGAGCGCCTCGTCGGGCCCCGTGCGCAGCCCGATCGCGGCCACGTGGCGCGAGAGCACGAGCGCCGTGTCGCGCAGCGCCTCACCGCGTGAGAGCTGCAGCTCGTCGGAGCGCAGCACGACGGCGTGGCCGCCCAGCTCGTCGATGCCCACCTCGAAGGAGACGCGGGTGCGGGTGGAGGGCTTCTGGAAGATCAGGGCGACGCTGCGCCCCTCCAGCGCGCGGCTCGACAGCGGCGCATCGGCGAGCTGCTGGGCGCGGTCGAGCAGCGCGTCCAGCTCCTCGCGGCTCAGCTCGGCTCCTGTCAGAAGGTGGCGGCTCATCGAAGCGGCCAGTGTAGGCGCTCGCAGAGGGCGGACCTGCACGAGACGCCGGGGCGATGTGGGATCGTGCCCCCATGAGCTTCCGCCGCCCGCTCGCACCCGCCGCCCTGCTCGCAGCAGCGGCGCTCGTGGCCGGGGGGCTGCTGGCGGGGTGCGGCTCCTCCGGAGCCACGACGAGCGCCCCGCCGACCACCCGGCAGGGCACCTCCCCGGCCCCGCAGACCGGCACCTCGGGAAGCAGCCTGAAGGCAATCACACGCCCCCAGTTCGCCACCCCGTCCGCCTCCGAACCGGTCCAGAGCGGCACCGTCCAGATCTCCTATCGCAACGTCACCGCCAGGCCGACCACGTTGCGCGTCACAGCGGGCACGACGGTGCGCTTCACCAACTACGACCCGATCCAGCACAACGCGACCAGCGTGGGCGGGCCTCAGCAGTTCCACTCCAAGAACTTCGGTGAAGGCGGGAGCTTCGAAGTGAAGCTCACACATCCGGGCATCGTGCATTTCGAGTGCACGATCCACCCCGCGACGATCAACGGGACGATCGAAGTCCTCTAGAACTCCGCCAGGCCCTCGTCGCTCGTCGAGGCGCTCGCGTAGCGCCGCCGGGGGATCCTGCCGGCGCCGCGCGCCAGGCGCCCGGCCTCCACGGCCCGGCGGATCGCGAGCGCCATCGCGGCCGGGTCCTGCGCGCGCGAGATCGCCGAGGCCGCCATCACCGCATCGCAACCGAGCTCCATCGCGAGCGCCGCGTCCGAGGCCGTGCCGACGCCGGCGTCGAGCACCACCGGCACCTCGACCGCCTCTCGGATCAGCGCGATGTTGTAGGGGTTGCGGATACCCATGCCGCTGCCGATCGGCGAGCCGAGCGGCATCACGGCCGCGCACCCCAGGTCCGCGAGCCGGCGTGCGAGCACCGGGTCATCGGTCGTGTAAGGGAGCACCACGAAGCCCTCGCCGACGAGCTGCTCGGCCGCCCGCAGGAGCTCCGGCGCATCGGGCAGCAGCGTGTCCTCGTCGCCGATCACCTCGAGCTTCACCCAGTCCGTCTCGAACGCCTCCCGCGCCATCTGCGCCGTGAGCACGGCGTCGCGCGCGGTGTGACAGCCGGCCGTGTTGGGCAGCACCTGCACCCCGGCGCCCTCGAGCACAGCCAGCAGGGAGCCTCGCTCGGCGCCCTGCACCCGGCGCAGAGCGACGGTGACGAGCTCGCTGCCGCTCAACGCGATCGACTCCGCCAGCAGCTCCAGCGACGGGAAGCCGCCGGTCCCCAGGAACAGGCGCGAGCGCAGCTCGCGGCCCGCGATCACAAGCGGGTCCTCGACGGCGACGCTCGTCTCGCGCGTGCCCATTCAGCCTCCCTGCATCGCGGTCAGGACCTCCACGTGTGCCCCCTCGTCCAGCTCCAGATCGCCCCAGCGCGCCCGCGGGATCACCTCGCCGTCGACCGCAACCGCGACGCCCCGGGCGTTCGGCGCGACGTCCAGCTCGGCGAGCGCGGATGCGAGCGTCGAGGGCGCGGGCAGCTCGCGCGCGTGGCCGTTCAGCACGATCACCGGAGCGCCTCCGCACGGGCGACGTCCACGGCGGGTCCGGCGTCGCCCGCGAGCGCGAAGCGCGCCGGGTCGCACCACCCGAGCATCTCCGTTGCCTCCTCGCCGCAGAGCGCACCGCTCAGCAGCTCCGCGGTCAGCGGTGCGAGCAGGATGCCGTTGCGGTAGTGCCCGGTCGCCCACCACAGACCGGCGAGGCGAGCCGGGCCGATCGCCGGGAGGTTGTCGGGCGTGCCCGGCCGCATCCCCACGGAGAGCTCCTCGATCTCCATCTCGGTGATGCCGGGCAAGAGCTCGCGGGCCACGCGCAGCAGCTCGTAGACCGCCCCCGCTGTCGCGCTCGTGTCGAACCCCCGCTCCTCGACGGTCCCGCCGAGGACGTAGCGCCCGTCGCCGCGGGGGACGACGTAGCCGCCCGCGTATCGGATCACCCGTTCGAGCAGCCCCGGCCCCGCCGGGTCGCGCAACCGCAGGATCTGGCCCTTGACAGGGCGTACCGGCACACCGGCGCCGTCCGGGAGTCCCGGCAGCCGCCCGCTCCACGGGCCGACGGCGAGCACCACTGCCCCGGCGGACAGCCGCTCGCCGTCCGCGAGGACGACGGCTCCGAGCCGGCGCCCGTCGTGCTCCAGGCCGGCGAGCGGCGAGCGCTCGCGGATCCGCACGCCTGCGGCCTCGCACGCCTGGCGCAGCGCCCGCAGCACCGGCCGCGGGTCGAGCGAGTGGTCGCCGGGCGCCTCCAGGGCCGCGCGCAGCGTGGGCGCGAGCGCCGGCTCGAGCTCGCGGGCGGCACTCGGTCGCAGCCGCTTCACGTCCAGGCCCAGCGAGCGGCGGAACTCGAGCTGGCGCTCGAGCTCGGCCTCCTCGTCGGCGTCGCGTGCGAGCAGGAGCGTGCCCGTCGGCCGCAGCGCGATCTCCGTCCCGGACGCGGCCCGGAGCTCCTCGGCGAACCCCGGCCACAGCCGGGCGGATCGCATCGCCAGCTCGAGCATGCGCCTGCCGGCGCCGCCGAACTCGACCTCCGCCACCGGCGCGAGCATGCCCGCCGCGATCCGCGAGGTGCCCTCGCCGAGGCCGTCGCGCTCGATCAGCGTGACCGTCATGCCGCGAGCCGCGGCCCGCCACGCGGTGGCCAGGCCGATCACGCCGCCGCCCACGACGAGCAGGTCTCCTGCGCCTTCGCTGCTCATGCCGATGATGCTAGTCCGCGCTGGTAATTCGGCCCACCCTCCCCACCCACCACGCCGACGCGCGAGACTGCGACAGAGGGCCCGGCGCGGCCGTGCGAGACTCTTCGGCGATGCTCGGAGAGCAAGCCGGAGCCGATCGGCGCGAGCGCCTGCGGGCGAGCCGCCTCTACCTCGTGTGCGGCGTGCCGGGAGACCCGCCCGACGCGGGGCGGCTGCCCGATCTGCTGCGCGCCGCGGTCGCGGGCGGGACGGACATCGTGCAGCTTCGGGACAAGCGTCTCTCCGATGACGAGCTGACGGCTGTCGCGCACGCCGCGCGCGCGCTCTGCGAGCGAATCGGCGCCCTGTTCGTCGTCAACGACCGCCCGTGGGTGGCCTCCGAGGTCCAGGCCGACGGCGTGCACGTGGGCCAGGACGACATGCCGGTGGAGCAGGTGCGTGAGATCGTCGGGCCCGAGGTGCTGATCGGCCTCTCCACCCACGCCGAGTCCGAGATCGACGCGGTCGACCCCGCGCTCGTGGATTACTTCGGGGTCGGCCCGGTGCACGAGACGCCGACCAAGGAGGGCCGCCCCGCCGTCGGGGTCGAGCTGGTCCGCTACGCGGCGGCGCACGCGCGCGTGCCGTTCTTCGCCATCGGCGGCCTGAACGCGGGCAACATCGCCGAGGTCACGGAGGCGGGTGCCGGGCGCGCCGTGGTGCTCCGCGCGATCGCCGACGCGGGCGACCCGGAGGCGGCGGCTCGCGAGCTGCGCGAGAAGCTCGTCGGCGCCGGCGCGTGAGGATGAGCGGCCCGGACGGCCCCCCGGCCGAGAAGGCGCCCCCGCAGGAGCCGCCCCGCCCCGGCGCCGGCCGCCCGTCCCGCGGGGCCCGCGAGGAGGCGGCCCGGGCCGCGCTGGAGCCGCTGGCCCCCGGCGAGCGCCCGCCCGCGCTGCTCGTGGCGATCGCGGTCTGCGGAATCTTGGCCGTCGCGGTGCTCCTCGGAGCACTGACGATCCACGACCTCAGCCGCCACGGAGGCTCGGTGCCCGGCGCGATCCTGATCGTGCTCGTGCTCGGAGCTCTCGCTCAGGGGATGTGGAAAGGGCGCTACTGGGCGGTGCTCGGCTTCGAGGCGCTGCTCGGCTTCCAGGTGGTCGTCACCTCGCTCGCGCTGGTCGTCGCCTCGACGATCGTGGCCGCGCTCGTGTGCACGGTCGCGATCGGGCTCGGCGGCTGGCTGTTCTGGAAGCTCGTGCGGGTGATGGGGCGGATCCAGGCGGGGGAACTGGAATAGGTCGGCCGCGAAGGATTTGGGGGTCGGCCGGCGCTCCGTGCCGGCCTCCGCCGCGCGATAGGGTGGGCCCCGCATGGCAGAGAGCGCTTACGAGGTGATCGTGATCGGCTCGGGCCCCGGTGGCTACGTGGCCGCGATCCGGGCAGCGCAGCTCGGCAAGAAGACCGCCGTCGTCGAGCGCGACAAGGTCGGCGGGCGGTGCCTGAACTACGCGTGCATCCCGGCGAAGGCGGTCCTGCGCTCGGCCGATCTGCTGAGCGAGGTGCGCGAGGCGGGTGACTTCGGCATCCAGGTGGGATCGGTGGGCGTCGACTACGCCGCGATCCAGGCGCGCCGCGCGAAAGTCGTCGAAACGCTCACCTCGGGCGTCTCCGGGCTGTTCAAGAAAGGCGGCATCGACCTGATCGAGGGCGACGCGGCGCTGACGGCCGACGGCGACGTGCGCGTGCTGGCGGCGAACGGCGACGAGCTCCTGATCGGCGCCGGCAGCGTGATCCTCGCGACGGGCTCGGTCCCGCTCGGCATCCCGGGCGTGGAGCTCGGCGGGCGGGTGCTCGGCACCGAGGAGGCGTGGGCGCTGCAGGAGCTCCCCGCGCGACTCGCGGTGGTCGGCTGCGGCGCCTCCGGCGCGGAGATCGCCTCCGGCTTCGTGCGTCTCGGCAGCGAGGTGATCCTGCTGGAGGCGGCCGATACCGCGCTGCCCGCCGAGGACAAGGACATCTCGCGCCTGGTCGAGCGCGGGCTCAAGCGCCAGGGCATCGACATCCACACCAAAACGCCGATCGGCGACGTGCAGGCGAGCGACGCCGGCGTCTCGTTCTCCTACGGCGAGGAGCGCGCCGAGGTCGACTACGTCGTGATCGCCGCGGGCCGCGCGGCGGACGTCGAGGGGCTCGGCCTGGCCGAGGCCGGGATCGAACTGGACGGGCGGCTGATCAAGGTGGACGGTGCTCAGCGGACCTCGCGCGCCGGCGTCTACGCGATCGGCGACCTGGTCCACGGGCCGGCGCTCGCGCACAAGGCCTCTGATGAGGGCATCATCGCCGCCGAGGACATCGCCGGGCTTCAGACGCACCCGATCGCGTATGTGGACATCCCGCGGGCGACGTTCTGCACTCCGAACGTCGGCTCGTTCGGGCTCACCGAGGAGCAGGCGCGCGAGCAGGGCCACGACGTCGTCGTGGGCAAGGTCCCCTACGGGGCGGTCGGCGGCGGCACCGTCTACGGCGACCGCACCGGGCTGGTCAAGGTCGTCGGCGAGAAGCGCTACGGCGAGCTGCTCGGCGGCCACATCGTCGGCTCGCGCGCGACCGAGCTGATCCAGGAGCTCGTCAACGTGCGCGCGCTCGAGGGCGGCTTCCCGGAGCTGGGAAGGATCATCCACGGGCATCCCACGCTGTCCGAGGCGGTGATGGAAGCCGGCCGCGCCGCGGACGGCTGGCTCATCCACGGCTAGCGCGGACCGGTCGATGCCGGCGCGCTCCGCCTTCTACTTCGACCTCTCGAGCCCGCTCGCCTACCTGGCGGCGGAGCAGGCGCTCGCGGCCTTCGCAGGCGCGCCGGAGCCGGTCGAGTGGATCCCCGTCAGCGCCGCGGCGCTGCCCGCTGGCGAGACCTTCGAGGCGCACCGCTGGGAGACCGAGCAGGACGTCTTCCGCAGCGAGGTCGAGCGCCGCGCTGCGGAACTCGGGTTGCAGCCGGTGCGCTGGCCTCAGCCCTTCCCGTTCGACAGCGCCCTGGCGATGCGCGTAGCGACCTACGCGAAGTCGATCGGGCGCACCGTCCCGTTCGCCCAGGCGGCGTTCCGCCAAGCCTTCGCGGGTGGCCGCTCGCTCGCCGATGAGGACTCGGTGCTGATCGCGGCCGCTGCCTGCGAGATGCACCCGTCCGCGGTGGTGCGCGCAGCCTCGATGCGCACGGTTGCCGAGCAGCTCCGGGTCGCCACCGCCGAGGCGGCGGACGCGGGCGTGCGCGACGTCCCGGCGGTGATCGCTCAGGGACGGGTCTTCCACGGCGAGCGCGCTCTGCACGAGGCCGCCGCCGTGTTGCAGGCCGCCGGGCCCGGAGCCGGCGAATCGCCGCTGACGATCCACCGCAGCGGATGAGGGCCAAGGACGCCTACAGGCTGATCGTGACGCGCGGCGGGCGCGCGCCCGCCATGCTCGCCGACCCGAACCGGATCGATCACATCGAGCTGGTGGAGGTCGCCAGCGGCGAAGCGGTGCTGCTCGTCGATCGCCCCCCGCACGCGGCGTCGAAGCTCGCTCGCGCGATGCGCGCGGACCTGAACCGCCTCGACGCAGAGGAGTTCCGGGCCCGCTGGGGTACGGTGGAGTCGTGACCGACGGTTCCTCCGCCCGCGTTCTGCCCGCGCCCGGCGCGGCGCGCGAGTGGCTGGAGACGATGACGCTGATCCGCCGCTTCGAGGAGCGCGCGGGGGAGCAGTACGCGCGGGCGAAGATCGGCGGCTTCCTGCACCTGTCGATCGGCGAGGAGGCCACGATCGTCGGCAGCGCGCGGGCGCTGCGCGACAGCGACTACCTGATCTCGACGTACCGCTCGCACGGCCACGCGCTCGTGCGCGGCACACCGCCGGAGAAGGTGATGGCCGAGCTGTTCGGGCGCAGGGACGGCATCTGCCACGGCCGCGGCGGCTCGATGCACATGTTCGACCTCGCGCGGCGCTTCATGGGCGGCTACGGCATCGTCGGCGGCAACCTGCCGATCGCCGCCGGCATCGCGATGGCGAGCGACTACGCCGGCCGCGACGAGGTGACGCTCTGCCAGTTCGGCGACGGCGCGTCCAACCAGGGCACGTTCGGCGAATCGCTCAACCTGGCCGCGCTCTGGCGGCTCCCGGTCGTCTTCATGGTGACCAACAACCAGTTCGGCATGGGCACCGCGCTCGGCCGCCACTCCGCGGTGACCGACCTGCAGCGCAAGGGCGAGAGCCTCGGCGTTCCCGGCATGCGCTGCGACGGCATGGATGTGCTGGACACGCATGCGGTGGTGGCCGAAGCCGTGGAGCGCGTGCGCGAGGAGCGCCGCCCCCTGTTGATCGAGGCCGTGACGTACCGCTTTCGCGGCCACTCGATGGCCGACCCGGAGCAGTACCGGACCAAGGACGAGGTCGAAGCGTGGCGCAAGCGCGACCCGATCCCGACGTTCGGCGAGCGGCTCGTGGCGGAGGGCGTCCTCGCCGCCGGCGAGATCGAGGCAATCGACGCGGCGGCGATCGCGCGCGTGGACGCCGCCGTCGAGTTCGCCGACGCCTCACCGTTCCCCGAGCCCGGCGAGCTGTTCGACGACGTCTATGTACTGGGTGACGCGGCAACAGGCTGGTACTCCGTCGAGACCACCGAGGAGCGCGGCGCGGGCGCGCCCTCGCCGGACGGGGCGCGCAACGACGAGATCCCCCAGCAGCTCACGAGCGCGCTCGCCGCCGGCGAAGAGGGCGGGGAGCCGGGCGGAGAGACCGTGCCGGGCCGGGAGGGCGGCTGATGGCCGAGATGCGTTACCGCGAGGCGCTCGGCGCGGCGCTGCGCGAGGAGCTGCAGCGCGACGAGCGCGTGATGCTGATGGGCGAGGACATCGGCGTGTTCGGCGGCGCCTTCAAGGTCACCGAGGGTCTGCTGGAGGAGTTCGGCGAGAGGCGCGTGCGCGACACCCCGATCTCCGAGAACACGATCGTCGGCATGGGCGTCGGCGCGGCGATGACGGGCCTGCGCCCGGTCGTGGAGCTGATGACGATCAACTTCTCGCTGCTCGCCTTCGACCAGATCGTCAACCACGCGTCGAAGATCCACTACATGTTCGGCGGCCAGGCGCGCGTGCCGCTGGTCGTGCGGATGCCGCAGGGCGCCGGCCACCAGCTCGGGCCGACGCACTCCCACTGCTTCGAGGCGCTGTACCTCCAGACCCCCGGCCTCCTCGTCGCGGTGCCCGCCACGGCAGCCGACGCGAAGGGCCTGCTCAAGACCGCGATCCGCGACGAGAACCCGGTGATCTTCATCGAGCACGAGTCGCTCTACGGCGCGCGCGGGGAGGTCCCCGAGGATGAGGATCACCTCGTGCCGTTCGGGGTGGCGCGCGTCGCGCGCGAGGGCTCGGATGTGACCATCGTGGGCATCTCGCGGATGGCGATCACCGCCGAGCGCGCGGCGGCGACGCTGTCCTCCGAGCACGGGATCGAGGCGGAGGTGATCGACCCGCGCACGGTGCGGCCGCTGGACCTCGACACGATCCTGAGCTCGGTGCGGCGCACCAATCGCTGTGTGATCGTCGAGGAGGGCTGGCCGCACGGCGGCGTCGGCGCGAACCTGGCGGCGCTGATCGGCGAACAGGCCTTCGACGATCTCGATGCGCCGGTGCAGCGCGTCACGGGCGCGGACGTGCCGATGCCGTACTCGAAGCCCCTGGAGGACATCGCCTACCCGCACGAGCCGCAGGTCGTCGCCGCCGTGCTGGCGACGGTGGGCCGCGGCGACGGAGCGAGCCGATGAGCGAGATCGTGATGCCGCGCCTGTCGGACACGATGGAGGAGGGCACGATCCTGCGCTGGCTGAAGGCGGACGGCGAGGAGGTGGCGCGCGGCGAGGAGCTGGTCGAGATCGAGACCGACAAGGCGACGATGGTGTACGAGTCCGACCAGGCGGGAACGCTGAAGCTGCTGGCGACGGAGGGCGACACACTGCCGGTGGGAGCGACGATCGCGCGCGTGGGCGACGGGGTTGGAGGGGAGGGTGGGTTGGCGTCGCCGGCTACCGCGGCTCCCGTCCAACGGGACAGCGTTGCGGATGATGCTGCCGGCACCGTGGAGCAGAGCGCCCCGGTCGCCCCCTCGACCGACGTCGATGGGGGGCCCGCCCACCAGCGCCTGAAAGCCTCGCCGCTGGCGCGCCGTGTCGCGAGCGAGCGCGGCGTCGACCTCGCGGCGGTCGCGGGCACTGGCCCGGGCGGGCGGATCGTCAAGGCGGATGTCGAGAGCACGAGCGCGCCGGCGCCCGCGTCGGCAGCCGCCGCGACCGAGGCGGTGGCCACCGCGAAGGGCGCGACCACCGAGGTCGAGCTCAGCAAGCTGCAGCAGACGGTCGCGCGGCGGATGGCCGAGTCGAAGGCCACGATCCCCGATTTCAACGTCCAGATCGAGGTCGACATGGAGGAGTGCGTGCGCCTGCGCGAGCAGCTGAAGCAGATCGCGCGCGAGGGCTCGGAGGTGGCGCCGACCTACAACGACATGGTCGTGAAGGCCTGTGCGCTGGCCCTGCGCGAGCACCCGACGGCGAACGGCAGCTACCGCGACGGACGGGCGCTGCTGCACTCGCGCGTGAACGTCGGCGTGGCGGTTTCAGCCGACGCGGCGCTCGTGGTGCCGACGGTGTTCGACGCCGACATCAAGGCCCTGGGCGAGATCGCGCGCGAAACGCGCGCGCTCGCCGAGCGCGTCCGCTCGAAAGCGATCACGCCGCCGGAGCTCGGCGGCGGCACCTTCACCGTCTCGAACCTCGGCATGTTCGGGATCAGCGCGTTCGCGGCGATCATCAACCCGCCCCAGGCCGCGATCATGTCCGTCGGGGCGCTCGCAAAGCGCGCGGTCGTCGACGAGGACGGGGATGGGATAGTCGCGCGCTCGATGCTCACGCTCACCCTGGTCTGCGACCACCGCATCCTCTACGGCGCGGAAGCCGCGCTGTTCCTGGCGCGCGTGCGCGAGCTGCTGCAGGCGCCCGCGGCGCTCACCCTCTGAGCGCGGCCGCTACAGAGGCGGTGCGACGATGTGGCCGCAGTCAACGACCGCGTAGGAGGGCGTGCAGTAGGTGCGTGCCTGCCAGCGGCCTTTGAAGCCGCGGATGAACCGGCTCAGCGCCTGCTGCTGGGCGTGCGCGCCGTGACGGCCGGCCAGCACGTGACGCTGGATCCTCATCGACAGCAGGTTGAGCTTGACGCGGAACATGATGTCTTCGGCGGTCTGCCCGGAGTCGGTCAGGAACCTCCCGAATTCCCCGGGCTTGCGGAACTGCTCGGCTCGAACCCGCTCGAATCTGTGGCGCACGGTGCGCGCGCTGAGGTGGATGTGCAGCGCGTCGGCTTCCTCGATGATCCAGTCGGAGGAGATCAGGAACCCGAGCACCTCTTCAGCCACCGCCTTGGCCGTCGCGCGGTGCTCTCCGGGCTTCTTGGCCGCGGTTTCGACGTGATCGGCGCCCGGGGGCGCTTCGCTCCTGCGGGCCACGTCGGCCCAGTGCCTGAAGACCGCACCGGTGATCGACAGCTGCTGCACACAGACGAGGATCTGGTTCGAGGGCGGCGCGGCTTCCGGCACGTTCGCCGGGGGGACGGACGCGGCAGCCTGGGACGGCGAGACCGGACACGCTTCGGCGGGGACTTCTGCCCGGGCGGGCGCGGCGCTCAGCGCGAGGCACGTCGCGAGCAGCAGCGCCACGAACGCGTGCGGTGCCGTCGCCCTCCCGTAACCGCCTGCGTGCACGGGCTCCATCGGGCCACCCTAACCCACGGCGCTAGGCTGAAACCGATGGGCGCCGCGCCGCAGACATCGCCTGAGATCTGGGTCTGCCACCTGGGCACGGTCCCCTACGCGCAGGGCGTTGCCCTGCAAGCCGAGTTGCGCGCGCGCCGCCTGGCAGGCGAGCTTCCCGACCTGCTCCTGCTCCTCGAGCACTCGCCGACCTACACCGTCGGCCGCCGCGCCGCCGCCGAGGAGCTGCCGTTCCCGCGCGAGTTCTACGCGGGGAAAGGGATCGAGGTGCACGGCACCGACCGCGGCGGGCGCATCACCTACCACGGCCCGGGCCAGCTCGTCGGCTACCCGATCATGGCGGCGCCCGACGTGATCGAGCATCTGCGCGCGATGGAGCGCGCGATCGTGGCCGCCCTGGCCGAGGCCGGCCTGAGATCGCGCGGGCGCGTGGAGGACGGGCCCGACTACACCGGCGTTTGGACCGAGGACCGCAAGATCGCCTCGCTCGGCGTGCACGTCTCGCGCGGCATCTCGACCCACGGCTTCGCCGTGAACGTCGACAACGATCTCGAGCCCTTCAGCTGGGTCGTGGCCTGCGGACTGCCCGATGTGCAGATGACCTCGCTCGCCGCCGAGACCGGCGGCGCCGGCGAGGGCCTCGCCTGCTTCCGCAAGCGCATGGCGTTCGCCTTCGCCCGCGAGCACGGCGCGCGCCAGCGGATCGTGACCCCGGCCCGCCTCGGCATCGCCGCACCACCCCCCCACGGCGCAGGCCCGCCAGGGCCGGAGCCCCCCAACCCAACCCTCGCGGCGGTGCACGCGTGAGCGCGACACGTTCGCGAGCCAATCCCGGCGGCATCGACCCGCTGACGGTCCTCGGGCCCGACGTGCGGCCGCTCCGCGAGCGCAAGCCGCCCTGGTTCAAGGTGCCGCCGCCCGGCGGCGAGCGCTACCGCGAGCTGACCGAGCTGATCCGCTCGGAGAACCTCCACACCGTCTGCCAGGAGGCCGCCTGCCCCAACGTCGGCGAGTGCTGGGAGCGCGGCACCGCCACCTTCATGATCCTCGGCGACACGTGCACGCGCCGCTGCGGCTTCTGCAACGTCAAGACCGGCAAGCCGACCTGGAACGACCCGCTCGAGCCGGCCCGCGTCGCGCGCTCGATCGCGAGGATGGGGCTGCGTCACGCCGTCATCACCTCGGTGGACCGCGACGACCTGCCCGACAAGGGCGCCTCCGCGTTCGTCGGCGTGATCCGCCAGGTCCGCCGCCAGGCCCCCGGCTGCCAGATCGAGGTGCTGACGCCCGACTTCCAGGGCCAGGAGATGCCGCTGGCCAAGGTCATCGCCGAGCGCCCGGACGTGTTCAACCACAACGTCGAGGTCGTGCCGCGCCTGTACCCGCTCGCCCGCCGCGGCTCGGAGTTCGCGCGCTCATGCCGTGTCCTGCGCATGGCCGGTCAGATGGGCGGGGAAGAGGTCGTCACCAAGTCCGGGCTGATGGTGGGTCTCGGCGAGACCCACGAGGAGATGGTCGAGACGTTCGGCGCGCTGCGCGAGGCCGGCGTCCGCGTCCTCACCGTCGGCCAGTATCTGCGCCCCTCCGAGCGCCACCTCCCCGTGGTCCGCTACTGGCACCCCGACGAGTTCGCCGCGCTCGAGGCGGCCGCCTACGCGCTCGGCTTCGATCACGTGGCAGCGGGACCGCTCGTGCGCTCGAGCTACCACGCGGACCAGCACGTGCCGCAGCGCGCGGAGGGCACGGGGCCGCTGGCGGCAGCGGGCGGCTAGCTGCAGTCGGGCCATCACGCGCGGGATAAGCTCGCGCGATCTTCCCGCTGAGAGACAACATCCCGCTCTCGCGGGTGCCCGTCGTCACGATCGCGATCGTCCTCATAAACGTCGTCGTCTATCTGCTTGAGATCCGCCACGGCGGCAGCTTCTTCGGGGGCCCGACCGAGCAGACCGCGGTGCGCTGGGGGGCGATCCCGTACGAGCTCACGCACCCCGGCGATCACTGCGAACTGATCACGCACGCGCTGCCCGGCGGCAGCGCGAGCGCGATCGTCTGCCAGGGGCAGCACGGCGTCACCGGCACGCCGGCGCCGCAGCCCGCGACTCCGGTCACCGTCTTCACATCGATGTTCCTGCACGGCGGCTTCCTGCACATCTTCGGCAACATGCTGTTCCTTGCCGTCTTCGGACCCACCGTCGAGGACGCGATGAGCCGGCCGCGCTTCGCCGTCTTCTACGTTCTCGGCGGGATCGTCGCGCTGGCCGCGCAGGTCGCCGCCGGCCCGAACTCGACCGATCCGACCCTCGGGGCCTCCGGTGCGATCGCGGCGGTGCTGGGCGGCTACATCCTGCTCTATCCCCGGGCCCGCGTGATCACGCTGATCTTCATCATCTTCTTCGTCACGATCGTCGAGATCCCGGCGTTCGCGCTGCTCGGCGTCTGGTTCGTCCTCGACGGGGTCGCCGGCGCGATCAACTCGGCGGGCAGCGAAGGCGTCGCCTACTTCGCCCACATCGGCGGCTTCCTGTTTGGCCTCGCCGCGATCCGGGCGTTCGCGAAACGCGTGCCGCCGCGAGGCGGACGGCCCGCCGTGGGGCTCGCATGAAGGCGAGCGCGCCTGGCAGGGCGAGACGATGAGGACCGGCGTTCTCGCCGTGGCGCTGGTGTTCATCGCGGGCTTCGCGTTCCTCACCGTGGTCGCCGCCACCGAACAGGGAATCACGGTCGCCACCGTCATCTCGGTGTTCATCCTGCTCCTGTTGGCGGTGGGAATCGTCGGCGCACTGCGCAATCCTCCGGGGCGATGAGCATCACCCCCTTCATGACGCCGGACCAGAGCCGGCTGCGCCGCCTGGAGGCCGCGCGCCGGCGCCGGCGCCGCCGGATCGGCGCGCTCGTGCTGCTGGTCGCGATCTGCGCCGGCGCCGCGATCGTGATCGCGCTGCGCGGCAGCTCACCCCATCACCGCGCTTCCGCCTCGGCGGGCGCCGGCGCCTCGCACGCCGCGACGAAAGCCCCCGCCCTCTCGCCCGACGGGCTTGCGCTCGGGCCGGCCGCGCTCGCGCTGCGCGGGATCTCGCACCCCGCCTCGGACCCGATCCAGGTCAGCTTCCGCAACCCGCCGCGCGCCGGCATCCTCTTCAACCTCGAAACGGGGCAGGTGCTCTGGCAGCGCAACGCGTATAAGCGCGTGCGCATCGCGAGCCTCACGAAGATGATGACCGCGCTGATCGCGGTCGAGTCGGCGCCGCCGGACGCGAGGGTGCTCGTCACCAAGGCGGCGGTCGAAGCGGCCGGGTCGAAGGTCGGCGTGCTGCCGCTCCACAAGCACGTGCGCATGGAGACGATGCTCTACGGGCTGCTGCTGCCCTCGGGCAACGACGCCGCGATCGCCATCTCCCAGCACGTCGCGGGCAACGAGAGCGCGTTCGTGCGACGCATGAACGCCGAATCCGCGCGACTGGGGATGGGTTGCACGCGCTACTCCTCGCCGTCGGGCTACGTCGACCAGGGCAACTTCTCCTGCGCTGCCGACCTGGCGATGCTCGCCCACGTCGATCTCGGCCAGCCTCGGATCGCGCGCATCACCCACACGCTCTCCGCCGTGCTTCCGTTCCCGATCAAGGGCGGCAAGCTCTACCTCTACAACAACAACCCGCTGCTGATCTACCACTACCCGGGCACGACCGGGATGAAGACCGGCTTCACAGACGCTGCCGGCCGCTGCCTCGTGGCGACCGCGGAGCGCGGCGGCGTGAAGCTCGGCGTGGTGGTGCTGAACTCCGACGCCCCGGGAACCCAGTCCAAACAGCTGCTCGACCGCGGCTTCGAGCATGTCTACCACGAGCGCATCCCCACCGAGCCGCCGATGCCGCCGGGCGCCTGAGGGCCGCCGGGCACGCGCTCCAGAGCTGGCGCCGCTTGCGCCCGCGGTCGGCTACCTTTCCCTGTTACGAGTTTGACTGGCTAGTCAGCCAAAGGAGGAGCCGCCGTGGATCTCGACGACACACCCGACCAGGCTGCATACCGCGCTCAGGTGCGCAGCTGGCTCGAGGAGCACAAATCTGAAGCCCCCATCGTCACCGGCCCGGATGCGATCCAGGACGAGGACGCGATCATCGCCGCCCGCCGCAAGTGGCAGGGCAAGCTCGCCGAGGGCGGGCTCGCCGGCGTGACATGGCCGAAGGAGTACGGCGGCCAGGGCCTCGGGCCGATCGACCAGGTGATCTGCAACCAGGAGATCGGGCGGGCGAAAGTCCCGGGCATCCTCGACGCGATCGGCGTCGGCATGCTCGGGCCGACGATCATCGCCCACGGCACCGACGAGCAGAAGTCGCGGTATCTCGCGCCGCTGCTGCACGGTGACGAGGTCTGGTGCCAGCTCTTCTCCGAGCCGGCCGCCGGCTCTGACCTGGCGGCCGTGCAGGCGCGCGCCCGCCGGCAGGACGACGGCAGCTGGCGCCTCTCCGGGCAGAAGGTATGGACGACCAACGCCCAGTTCGCCTCCTACGGGCTGCTGCTCGCCCGCACCGACGCGGACGTGCCCAAGCACAAGGGCCTGACGATGTTCATCGTGCCGATGGACGCCGAGGGCGTCACCGTGCGCGGCCTGCGCCAGATCTCCGGCGAGGCCGAGTTCAACGAGGTCTTCTTCGACGACGTCTCCCTGGATGAGGGCGCGGTCGTCGGCGGCGTCGGCAACGGCTGGGGCACGGCGCTCACGACCTTGATGTTCGAGCGCGTGACGATCGGCCTCGGCAGCGAGGGCATGGGCTACAACTCGACGCGCTTCGCCTCGGCGCTCGCCGCCGACGAGGGCGCACGCCGCGACCCCGAGGTGCGCCACCGGCTCGGCGAGATCGCGGCGGAACTGCTCGCGATCCGCTTCACCGGCTACCGCACGCTGACGGCGCTGCAGAAAGGCCAGGTTCCGGGCCCGGAGGCGGGCCTCGCCAAGGTCACACTCGTCAGCGGCGCGATCAAGGCCGGCGACCTGATCGCCGATGTGCTCGGTCCCGACGCACTGGATGAGGACAGCGAGTGGGCGTACATGATCTCGTTCCTGCCCGGCCTGAAGTCCGCCGGCGGGACAGAAGAGATCCTGCGCAACACGATCGGCGAGCGCGTCCTCGGGCTGCCGCCCGAGCCGCGCCTGGACAAGGGCATCCCGTTCTCGGAGCTGCGCAGCAAGGAAGGGGCCGCGGCATGAACCTCGCACTCTCTGACGAGCAGGTGTTCCTGCGCGAGGCCGCCCGTGGCGCGCTTTCGCGCTTCAAGACGCTGGAGGCGGCCCGCGAGGCGCTGGACGGCGACGAGGCAGCGCTGCCGGACCTCTGGCCGACCGCCTGCGAGGCCGGCTGGCCCGGCCTTCTCGATCTCCGAGGATCACGGCGGCGCGGGCCTCGACGCCTTCGACGCGATGCTGGTGCTCGGCGAGTGCGGCCGCGTGATCGCAGGGGTGCAGCTGCTCGGCCATCTGCCGGCCACGGCGGTGCTCGACGCGTCCGCGGGCGAGAAGCCGATGATCGACGAGCTGGCGACGGGCGAGAAGCGCGCGGCGTACCTGCCCGTCTCTCCTCCCGGCGACGTCGTCGCGGACTGGACCGTGGACCCCGCGAGCGGGATCGAGCGGGGCGCTGCCCCCACGCTCAGCAGCGGCACCGTCAGCGGCTCGCTGCACTTCGTCCCGGACGCGCCCGGCGCCGACCTTCTGGTCGGCGTGGCGCTCGACGGCGGCAAGCCCGTCGGCGTCGCGATCGAGGCCGGGGCGCAGGGCGTCACGGTCGAGGCGGTCGAGCGCTACGACGCGACCCGCTCGCTGGGCCACGTGACGCTCGAGAACGCGCCCGCGACGGTTCTGGACACGCCCGAGGAGACGCTCGCGGCGGCCTGGCACCTCGCGCAGTCGCTGATCGCCGCCGAGTCGCTCGGCAGCGTGGAGACGGCGCTGGACACGTCGGTCGCCTACGCGAAGGAGCGCTTCACGTTCGGGCGCGCGATCGGCTCCTACCAGGCCGTCAAGCACTCTCTGACCGAGGTGCTGCGCGAGCTCGAGAACGGGCGCTCGCTGCTCTACTACGCGGGCTGGGCCCGCCACGGCGCGCCGGGCGAGTTCCCGCTGGCCGCCAGCGCGGCGCGCTCGGTCGCGGGCAAAGCGTTCGACGACGCCGCCCGCACGATGATCTCGGTGCACGGCGGCATCGGCGCCACCTGGGAGCACGACGCTCCCCTGTACTTCCGCCGCGCGCAGCTCTCGCGGCGGCTCCTCGGCGGCACCGCCGGCGCGACCGACCGCGTCGCCGGCGAGCTGCTGTCGCAGGCCTAGATCGGCGAGGACGGAGGAGGGCCACCGCGGCTAGCCGCGGTGGCTCCTCGCTTTCCCGCCGCCGGCGCATCCGCTGGCGTGAGGGCGCCGGGGCTGCTTCGAGCGCAGCCTGCACCGGCGCCCCGTAGGCGGCGTGCACGGCCGCCACGAGCGACGCGCTGACGCCGCAGTTGATGCAGAAGCCGTGCTGGGACCAGCCGATCGCCCGCGCGAGCACGCGATCGGCGTAGGCGACGCCCGTCGTGTCGTGGCCGTAGTAGTCGTAGGCGGCTGCCCAGGCCGAGCCGTCGAGCGCCATCACCGCGCCGTCGGCCGAGAGCAGGCGTCCAGCCGCCATGACCGCGTCGAAGTCGTCGTAGATCGAAGGGTGCCTCGCGGTCATATGGTCGTAGTGGGCCGGGCGCGGGCCGTAGATGTAGCTGTCCTTGACGAGGTCCCAGGTGCTCACGGGCCCGTTCGTGACGTTGAACTGCATCGGGCCGCCGCAGCAGCCGGCGAAGTTGAGCCCGGCATAGGTTCCGGGCGCCGTCGAGAACGCCGACTCCTGCATGTGGATCGAGGCCAGCAGCAGCCAGTCGACTCGGAACGTCGCCTGCGCTGTCTCATAGATCGGATAGAAGCCTTCCATCCAGCGCCGTTCGATGTGCACCTGCGGTGCGCCGCCACCCCCCGGCGGGCGCGCGGCCAGCCGGCGCGCGGCGGCCTGCTGCTGCGCGCTCGTGGGCCGCGCCACGATCGCTCCGGCGCCGGATGAGACGGCTGCCGCGAGGAGGGCCGGCTGGGGGGTGCGCAGCCACCGTCGGCACCGGCGGGGGCGCCGAGCTGGGGCTGCGCCCGACGGCACCCGCGAGCACCGCCACGAGCACGGCGAGCCCCGTCGCGGCGACGCACGCCGCGAGCGCCCAGGCTCGCCATTCCGAGGGCGGGCTGGGGATGCGTGCCCGGTCGAGCGCCTGGGCCTGGCTGTCCGCGTTGGACATAGCTCGGGTCACGGTAGCCGCCACCGCGACGTATGACCGCCGGTTGGGTTGTGGATGGGGATGAGAGGGAAGTTCATCGCCCTGCTCGGCGGAGCCGTCCTGCTCTGCGCCTTCGCCTCCCCCGCCGGCGCCGCGGAGCCGCCACTCAGCGCCGCGCAGCAGCGCTACCTCGGCCTCGCCGAACACGGCGTCGCGCTGGCCCAGTCGCGCTGGCGCGACCGGCGCCTGGGCTGGTACGACTCGCGCCTCGGCGACCGCGACCGCTATCCCCTGGCGACGATCTGGGACATCGTGCCGCTGTTCCAGTCGCTGGACGCGATCGCGATCGCCTCACCGACGCCGGCCCACCGCGCCGCGGTGCTCCATTTCGCAAAAGGCGCCGCTCGTTACCTGAATCCCGGCCTGCGCCCCGTGCCGGGCTACTCCCCCTACCCCGGCGACCGCACGGCCAACACCGAGACCTGGTTCGACGACAACGGCTGGTGGGGGCTCGCCTTCGTCGAGGCCTACCGCGCGACCGGCAGCAGGCGGCTGCTGAGCGACGCCGAACGAGCCCTGCGCTACATCGCCGCCGCCGGCTGGGACCCGGCCTCGGGCGGGATCTGGTGGAACACCGCGCACCCCTTCAAGTCCGGCCCGGCGAGCGCCTCCGACACGCTGCTCGCGGTCCTGCTCTACCAGCAGACCCACTCCGGCTTCGCTCTCGGCCAGGCGCGCCGCTTCCTCGCGTGGGCGAACACCGCGGGCATGAACGCGAGCAGCGGGCTGCACGACGACAGCTCGGTCAACCCGACACCGGTGGACTACATCGAGGGGCCGTTGATCTACGCGCAGGCGACGCTCTGCCGACTGACGGCGAACCCGGCGGAATGCGCCGTGGCCGGGCAGCTGAAGGCGAGGGCTCTCTCGCGGTTCGGCTATCTGCTCGACTTCTCGCCGCAGTACGACGCGATCTATCTGCAATGGATGCTCGCCGTGTACGGGCTCGAAGGGGACCCGACGCTCTACCGGATGGCCGCCGACAACGCCCGCGACGCGCAGACGCGGGCGCTCGAACCGAACGGGCTCTACCTCAAAGGCTGGAACGGCGAGACGCTGTCCGCCGCCAACGCTCCGAAGCCGGGAATGATCCAGACCCAGGCCGCGACGAGCAGCCTGTTCGCCTGGCTCGCGGTCTACCAGCCGCCGAGCTGAGCGGGAAAGCCAGCGCTCAGAGGCCGAGCCGCGAGCGGACGATGCGGTCGAAGACGCGGTCCGGCAGCACACGCCTGACGGCGAACATCATCTTCGCGTCTTTGCCGACGAGGACCCGGGAAGGCATCCGCGAGGCCGTCAGCGCCTTCTCGATCGTCTCGGCGACGGCCTCCGGCGGGATGCCGCGCCGTCCGGTCTCCTCGAGCACCTTGTCGAGCTTTTGAGCGACACCGCCGTACTGCTGCTCGAGCTGCGGCGGAATCGTCAGCCGCTCCGCCTCCCCGCGGCTCTTGTCCCAGATCGGCGTCGCGACCGAGCCCGGCTCGATCAGCGCGACCTGGATACCCGAGTTGTGGAGCTCGACGCGGAGCGCGTCGCCGACGGCCTCGATCGCGTGCTTGGAGGCCGCGTAGGGGCCGTTGAAGCCCATTGCCACGCGGCCGCCGATGGAAGAGATGAAGACGATGCGGCCGCGCGCGCGGCGCAACGCTCCCAGCAGCGCCCGCGTGACCGCGATCTGCCCGAAGAAGTTGACGTCGAACTGGCGCCGCCATTCCTCATCGGTGAGGACCTCCAGCGGACCCCCGATACCCATCCCGGCGTTGTTCACGAGCGCATCGAGCCCGCCCTCGCCGACCCGCGCGGCCGCGGCGGCGATCTGGGCGGCGTCCGTGACGTCGAGCTGCACCGGCTGGATGCGCCCGCCGGGTTCTTCCCCTGCCAGCCGCTCGCCGTCCTCGCTCTTGCGGACACCCGCAAGCACGGTCCAGCCCGCCCGTGCCAGCCGCAGCGAGGTCGCCTGGCCGATCCCCGTCGAAGCTCCGGTGATCAGCGCGCTGGGCACAGCGGCCAACCTACCTCAGTGCGGCATGACGGGCCGTGACGAGGCGCACGGAGGACCCGGCATGGCGCGCGCGTCCCCCCGTTCGACCTAGGATTGACAGCTGTGAATTACCTCTCCCCGGGCGGACGGGCCCTCAAAAAGGGGCCGACGCGGGGGCGGACGGCGCTGCTCCTCGCGCTGCTGGTGGCCCTGGCCGGTTGCGGCTCCGAGGTCGCCACCGACACCCGCGCCCGCGCGGCGCAGGCCGAGAGCTGCCCCCAGACAGTGATGTCAACGCTCGTGAGCGTGCTCGGCCGGGTCTACCGCGAGGGCATCTCCAGCGAACGGACCGCGAGCGCCGAACACATGATCGAGCGCTCCGCGCCGCTGCGCCGGGCGATCGAAGCGGAAGACCCGAAGGCGGCGGGCGCGGCGGTGCGGGCCCTGATCGCCACGGGCCACATGACCAACGTGGAGGTGACGAGCGCCGGCGGGCGGCGCCTGGCCGATGCCGGCGGCGAGGCTCTCGCGCCGATCAAGGGCACGATCCACGGCGCCGCGGGACGCCCCATCGCGACCTACCTGGCAAGCGTCTGGTCGGCGCACGGGTTCGTCTCGGAGGGGACCGGCGTCGCGGAAGGGCTGATCGCGCTGCGCCGCGGAAGCCACAGCATCGCCGGCTCGCTCGCGCTGCCGGCCGGGGCCCTGCCGGCCCAGGGCACGATCACCCGCGGCGGCGTCGTCTACCAGTACGACTCGCTGCCCGCCACCGCCTACCCGGCGGGCGCGCCGGTGCGGATCTACCTGCTCAAGACGGTGACGGCGACCGAAGCGCTGTGCGGCTCGAGCCCCGAAGACACGCAGGTCAGGACGCTCGAGCGGATCGCGAACCTGATCTACCAGGGCGAGCGCGGCCCCCGCACGCTGGTCCAGGTGCACCGCGTGCAGAGCAACCAACCGCTGCTGCAGGCCGTCGCCGCGCACGACATCGCCGGCGTCAAGGCGGCCTCGGAAGCGCTGCTGCACCACCACCTCGTGCGCCTGCGCGTGAGCAGCGGCGGCAGGCTGCTCTACGACCTCGGCGGACCCTACGTGCTCGGCCCCGTGCACGCCGACCTGCGCCTCCACGGAAGGACGATCGGCCAGATCGTGGTCTCGATCCAGGACGACGAAGGCTACCTGCGGCTCACGCGCAGGCTGGTCGGGCTGAGCGTGCTGATGTACATGCGCGGCGCGAACGGCCACATGCAGCTGGTCAAGAACAGCCTCGGCCCAGGTGTCGGCGGGCTCGACTCGGTGCCGGCGGAAGGCCCGTTCACCTACAGAGGCCGCCACTTCCGCGTCTTCACGGTCAACGCCGAGGCGTTCCCGAGCGGGCCGCTCACGATCCGCGTGCTCATGCCGATGCCCTACTCCTGAGCTGGCTGTGAGGGTCGGCCGGCGCTCCGTGCCCGGGGATGGGAGGGTCGGCCGGCGCTCCGTGCCCGGGGATGGGAGGGTCGGCCGGCGCTCCGTGCCGGGGATGGGAGGGTCGGCCGGCGCTCCGTGCCGGGGATGGGAGAGTCGGCCGGCGCTCCGTGCCGGGGATGGGAGGGACGGCCGGCGCTCCGTGCCGGCCTCAGGCGCTGACCAGCGAGCCCCGCTTCTCGGCCAGCGCGGCGGTCAGCTCCTCGAAGGCGACTGAGAATTTGTCGACGCCCTCGCGCTCGAGGGTGTCGGTGACGTCCTTATAGTCGACGCCGGCCTCCGCGAGCTGCTCGAACACGCGCCGCGCACCGTCGAGGTCGCGCTCCAGGCGGGCCTCGGGTTTGCCGTGGTCGTCGAAGTCCTTGACTGTCTCCTCGGGCATCGTGTTGACGGTGTCGGGGCCGAGCAGCTCTTCGACGTAGAGCACGTCGGGGTAGTCGGGGTTCTTGGTCGAGGTCGACGCCCACAGCACCCGCTGCGCGCTCGCGCCCTTGCCGACGAGGTACTCCCAGCGATCGCCGGAGAACACCTCCTTGTAGTGCTGGTAGGCGAGCTTCGCATTGGCGATCGCGAGCTTCCCCTGGAGCTCCTTGGGGGCGCCCGCCTCCTCGAGGCGCCGGTCGGCCTCGGTGTCGATGCGCGAGACGAAGAAGCTCGCGACCGATGCGACCTTGCTCGGGTCGCCGCCCTCGGCGACGAGGCGCTCGAGGCCGCGCACGTAGGACTCGGCCACCTCGGCGTAGCGCTCCAGCGAGAAGATCAAAGTGATGTTGATCGAGCGGCCCTTGGCGATCGCGTCCTCGATCGCACCGAGGCCGGGCCTGGTCGCCGGGATCTTCACCATCAGGTTCGGCTTGTCCACGGTCTCGTGCAGGCGCATCGCCTCGCGGAACGTCGCAAGCGTGTCGTAGGCCAGGCGGGGGTCGACCTCCAACGAGACGTACCCGTCGCGGTGCGCCGTCGACTCGAAGACGGGCGCGAACACGTCGCAGGCGTCCCGGATGTCCTGCTCTGCCAGCGCCCAGAAGCACTGCTCGGCATCGGCGCCTTCCTTGATCAGCTCAGCCAACTGCTCGTCGTAGGCGTCGCCATCGGCCATCGCCTTCTGGAAGATGGACGGGTTCGAGGTCGCACCGACGACCGCGTAGTCGTCGATCAGTTCCTGCAGGTGCCCACCGCGGATCGACTCGCGCGAGAGGAAGTCGATCCAGACGCTCTGGCCGAGCGCGGAGAGGCGCTGCAGAGGCTTGGATGGGTCGGAGGGCATTGCGTCTCCTTTGTCGTTCGCGTTCACAGCAGAGCGCGTGCGCGCTCCGCGATGTTCTCGGCGGTGAAGCCGAGCTTCTCGAGGACTGTGGTCCCGGGCGCAGAAGCACCGAAGCGATCGAGGCCGAGCACCTCGCCGCGGTCGCCGACCCAGCGCCACCAGCTCATTCGCGCGCCGGGCTCGACGGCGAGCCGGGCAGTGATCGAAGCGGGCAGGACCTCCTCGCGGTAGTCGTCGCCCTGCTCTTCGAAGAGCTCCATGCACGGCATCGAGACGACGCGCGCACGCAGGCCGTCGCGCTCGAGGATCTTCGCAGCGGCGAGCGTGGGGCCGACCTCGGCTCCGGTCGAGATCAGGATCAGCTCGGGCTCTCCGCCTGGGGCGTCCCAGAGCACGTAGCCGCCACGCAGGACGCCCTCGGCGGAGGCGACCTCGTTGCGGTCCAGCGTCTCGATGTTCTGACGCGAGAGCGCGAACGCGACCGGACCGTCCTCACGTTCCAGCGCGATCCGCCAAGCGAGCGCCGTCTCGTTCGCGTCGGCCGGGCGCATGAACCACAGATGGGGGATCGCGCGCAGCGCCGCGTAGTGCTCGACCGGCTGGTGCGTGGGGCCGTCCTCGCCGAGGCCGACCGAGTCGTGGGTGTAGACCCACAGCACCGGCAGCCTCATCAACGCGGAGAGCCTGATCGACCCGCGCATGTAGTCGGAGAAGACAAGGAACGTCGAGCCGTAGGGCTTGACGATGCCGCCATGCGCCGCGGCGCCGTTGACGATCGCACCCATGCCGTGCTCGCGGATCCCGAACGGGATGTTGCGTCCGGAGTGCACGGCGGAGAACTGCCCGGCGCCTTCGAACACCGTCTTGGTCGACTCGACCAGGTCGGCGGCGCCGCCGATCATCGTCGGCGCGTACTCGGCGAAGCCCTGCATCACCTTCTGCCCGGCCGAGCGCGTGGCGATCTTCTCGCCTGCCTCGAAGCTCGGCAGAGCCTCGCGCCAGCCGTCGCGCAGCCGCCCCGACCATGCGAGGTCCCAGTCGGCGGCGAGCTCGGGGTTGGCCTCGCGCCAGGAGCGGAAGCGCGCCGTCCAGCGCTCCTGCTCCTCGCCGCCGCCGGCCGCGAGCGACATGTGCTCGTAGACGCGCTCATCGACCCAGAAGTGCTTGTCCGGATCGAAGCCCATCGCTTCCTTCGTGCGCCGGACTTCGTCCTCGCCGAGCGCCGAGCCATGCGATTTCGCGGTGTCGATCGCTTTCGGCGCCGGGTAGGCGATGTGTGAGCGGATCTGGATGAACGACGGCCGCTCGGCTTCCTCGCGCGCCGCCGCCAGCGCCGCCTCGATCTCCTCGACGTTCTCCGAGTCCTGGACGTGCTGGACGTGCCAGCCGTCGGCCTCGTAGCGCGCGCCGTGGTTCTCCCCGTCGAAGGAAAGAGCGGTCGTGCCGTCGATCGTGATCCGGTTGTCGTCGTAGCAGACGATCAGCTTGCCAAGCGCGAAGTTGCCCGCGATGGACGACGCTTCCTGGCTGACGCCCTCCATCATGTCGCCGTCGGAGCAGATCACGTAGACGTGGTGGTCGACGATGTCGCTGCCGGGACGGTTGAAGCGGTCCGCGAGGAAACGCTCGGCGATCGCCATCCCGACAGCGTTGGAGACGCCCTGCCCGAGCGGCCCCGTCGCCACCTCGATGCCGGGCGTGTGGCCGCGCTCGGGGTGGCCGGGCGTGCGCGAGCCCCACTGGCGGAACTGTTCGAGGTCCGCGATGCCGAGGTCGTAGCCCGTCAGATGCAGCAGCGCGTACTGCAGCATGCAGGCGTGGCCCGAGCTCAGCACGAAGCGATCGCGGTCGGGCCACTCCGGGTCGTTCGGGTTGGCGCGCAGGAAGCGCTCGAAGATCGTGTAGGCGAGGGGCGCAAGCGACATCGCCGTCCCGGGATGTCCGGCGTTCGCCTTCTGGACCGCGTCCATCGCGAGCGCGCGGATCGTGTCGATCGACAGACGGCGCAGCTCTGTGTCCACACCCGCGGCCGGGCCGGCGGCACTGCGCGTCTGGCTCGTGGCGGCCATCGATCCGATCCTACCCACTCGGAGTACTGCGGTCAGCGCAAGCGGGCAGAAAAGGTTGTGAAGGTCTGTAACCTGCTCTGATCGTGACCGAGCAGACCTGCAACGTGGGCAGGGGGATCGACCTCTGCTACGAGACCTTCGGCGACGCCGGCGACCCGCCGGCGCTGCTCGTCATGGGCCTCGGCACGCAGATGATCGCCTGGCACGAGGACTTCTGCCGCGAGCTCGCCTCGCGCGGGCTGTTCGTGGTGCGCTTCGACAACCGCGACGTCGGGCACTCCACCCACCTGACCGGCGCTCCGCCCACGATCCCACAGCTGCTGACGCGCTCTCGCCGCGCCGCGCGCTACTCGCTGGCGGACATGGCCGAAGACGCGGCGCTGCTGCTGCGCGAGCTGGAGCTGTCTCCGGCGCACGTGATCGGCGCCTCGATGGGCGGCATGATCGCCCAGACGCTGTCCGCACGGCACCCCCTGTCGGTGCGCTCGCTGGTCTCGATCATGTCGAACACCGGCAGCCTGCGCAGCGGGCAGCCCTCGCTGCGCGTGTACTCGACGTTCCTGCGCGCAGCCCCACCCGAGCGTGATGCCTTCATCGAGCACATGGCCGGCGTCTTCAAGCTGATCGGCTCGCCGCCGCCGCTGCGCGACCTCGACCGGGTGCGCGAGCTGATCGGCGTGAGCTACGACCGCGACCACGATCCCGCGGGGCCGGGCCGCCAGCTCGCTGCGATCATCGCCGCCGGCAACCGCACCTCCGAACTCCACCGCATCGTCGCGCCGACGCTCGTGATCCACGGCACCGCCGACCGCCTCGTCGGCCCTTCGGGCGGACGCGCGACCGCGGAGGCGATTCGCGGCGCGCGCCTGATGATGGTCGACGGCATGGGCCACGACCTCCCACAGGGGCTCTGGCCGCAGCTCATCGACGCGATCGCCGCCCACGCGGCCGATGCGGACGCCCGGGCCGCCGAGCACCGCGAGGACCCGGGCTCACGGGACGGGCAGCGCGACCCATCCCTGCGGGCCGCCCCCATCCCCCGATAGGGCCCGCAGGGACAGGTTCCCCTCGCGCCCCCGCTCGTCCCCCTAGGGCCGACGGCTGCAGGAGCGCAGCCCGCTCAGTGTGTGGGTGCGCGAGCTCGCGCACCAGGACTGCTCGCTCTGGACCTGCACGAGCCAGTGATGGTCGTGCCGGCAGTGCGAGCGGCGGTACGGCCAGCGTCCGTGCAGGCTGCGCATCATGCGCGGCTGGTGGCAGGCCGAAGCCCTCACCTCCATGTCCCCAGCGCCCCTCCAAGGCGCACTGGGATCGTCCACGATCCCAAGCCCATCGAACCAGCCCCTCCTGACGCTGCGTCCGCCGATCAAGGCGGACATATAAATCACGATTTACGCAGATTGTCAACTTAAACAGATCAACTGACTTAAGTAGACAAACCCGTTCCCAGAGCCGAAAACGGCGCCTTCGAGACCGAGGCTTGGAAGGACGTGCCGGCGAGGTGTGCTGCCGAGCGCGGCGCGGTGCGGAGAGTGTGGGCGCCGCCGCCCCAGCCGGCGCCTTAGAGAGCGGCGACGGGGGTGGAGGATGCGCCCGGCGGGAATCGAACCCGCGGCCTGCGGCTTGAAAGACCGCTGCTCTTTGGCTCCCCGAAGAGAACCGTTGACCACTGAGCTACGGGCGCGCGCTGCGGCGACCTTATCGGCCGCGGACGTAATCTAAGCAGGGTCGGCCGGCTGATTGCAACGAGGCAGCGAGTTGTAAGCAGCTTGACACCCCAGGCACGCGTCCGTACCTTGGATCGACGCGCTTCGCAGAGCGCAGGGATGGGAAGGTCGGGCCGGCGCTCCATGCCGGCCCATAGAGGGACGGGCCGGCGCTCCATGCCGACCCTGGGAAGGTCGGGCCGGCACGGCATGCCGGCCCTCGAGGGAGCCGAGAGGGATGCGGGAACACGGATACAGCGGGACGGCACGCCGCGCCCGCAGGGGGCAGCGCCGCGCGAGGCGGAGGATGGCGCCCGTGGCGCTGGCGCTGGTCCTCGTCTCGATCCTGGCCGCGTCCGCGAGCGCGCTTCCCACCAGGGACGCGTGCAGCGCCCCACGGGAGCCCGGCCACGCGCGTTGCCTCGCGCTGCGGTTGCTCGTCGAAGGAACCGGCGCGGCGCAGCCGCTGACGGCCACCCGCGCCGGGCGCTCGGCGCTCCCCAGCTCGCGGCCGATACCTGGGTTCCAGACGCCCCAGAGGCTGCGAGAACTGTATGCGCTGCCGGAAGAAACGGCGGCCGGCTCCACGCAGACGATCGCCCTGGTCGACGCATTCGACGACCCAACCGCCGAATCCGACCTCGCGGTCTACAGCAAGCAGTTCGGGCTGCCGGCCTGCACCGCCGAAAACGGCTGCTTCAAGAAGGTCAACCAGAACGGGCAGGCCTCGCCCCTGCCGCCGGTCAACGGCGGCTGGGCGAGCGAGGTCTCGATCGACGTCCAGATGGCCCACGGGGTCTGCCAGACCTGCCACATCCTGCTCGTGGAGGCCAAAACCGAAGAATTCAGCGACCTCGCCGCGGGCGTCAACGCCGCGGTCAACCTCGGCGCCACCGAGGTCAGCAACTCCTACGGCTCCACCGAGGAAACAGGGCTGAAAGAACTCGAGTCGAGCTCCTACAACCACCCGGGCGTGGTCCTCACCGTCAGCTCCGGCGACTGCGCGTATCTGAACCGCGCCTGCCCGGAAGAACTCCCCGAAGGCACCGAATTCCCAGCGGACTCCCCCCACGTCGTCGCCGTCGGCGGCACCTCGGTGCACGAAAACGGCGGCGTCTGGACCAGCAGCGTGTGGAAAGACGGCGGCAGCGGATGCAGTGCGCTGTTCACCGCACCGCTCTGGGAGAGCGGCGTCGGCGGCTTCGCGGCGACGGGCTGCGGCAGCGGGCGCGCGGTCGCGGACGTATCCGCGGTGGGCGACCCGAACACGGGTGTCGACACCTACGACTCGACGCCGGAATTCCCCGGCGGGCCGACGGGCTGGGGGGTCTGGGGCGGGACCTCCGTCGCCTCCCCGATCGTCGCCGCCGAGTTCGCGCTGGCAGGCGGCTCGCAGGGCGTCTCCTACCCGGCCGCGACGCTGTACGGGCACGCGGGCGAAGCGTCGGCGCTGTACGACGTCGTGAGCGGGGAAAACGGCGCCTGCGGCACGGCCACGATCTGCAAAGCGGTCGCCGGCTTCGACGGACCGACGGGTATCGGGAGTCCCGTCGGGCTGGGTGCGTTCGCAGTCTCGGGCACCCCCAAGAGCACCGGCGCCCCGACGATCTCGGGCTACGCCGAGCAGGGCCAGCCGCTGACGGTCGAACAGGGCGGCTGGACCGGGAGCCCGACGAGCTTCACCCACCAGTGGGAACGCTGCGGCTTCGACGGCAAGATCTGCCAGCCGCTCCCCGGCGCGACGGGTAGCTCCTACACCCCGGTGGCGGAAGACATCGGCCACCAGATCCGCGTGCGCGAGGGAGCCACCAACGGCACCGGCACCGGCTATGAAGACTCAGCGCCGGTCGGGCCGGTGGCCTCGAACGTGCCGACGATCTCGAGCTTCAGCCCGACAAGCGGGTTCACCGGCTCGACGCTGATCGTGAAAGGGACCGCACTCGACTCGACGACGCAGGTGGCGCTCGGCGCGCTCGCGGCGACTTTCACGGTCATATCGCCGGTGCAGATCGAAGTGACGGTGCCCAACGGCGCCAAGAAGGCCAAGCTCACGGTCACGACCGCTCACGGCAGCGTCACGCCCAAGACGAAGTTCGTGCCGACGTTCGGCATCACCTCGTTCTCGCCGCTCTCGGCGGCGGCCGGCGCGAGGGTCACGATCAAAGGCGAGGGCTTCACGCCCTCCTCCTCGGTGCAGTTCGACGGGCTGCCCGCCGCGAGCGTCGCCTACATGTCGGCCAAGAAGCTGAGGGTGCTCGTGCCCGCCGGCGCGGGCACCGGCCCGATCACCGTCACGAACGAATCGCCGGCCGGGACCGTGTCCTCGGCGGCCTCGTTCACGCCCTAGACGGCTGAGCCGCGCTGAGCGGATCAGACCGAGGGGGTGCCCCCTTCCCGAGCGCGAACACGCGGCGCGCGTTCTCGTGCAGGTAGAGCCTCGCAGCTGTCTCGTCCAGACCGATCCCGTCCAGGTCCTCGAGCGCTGCGCCGGGGGCGATCATCGGGTAGTTGCTCCCGAACAGCACCTTGCGCGCGCCACCCTTGGTGCGCATGTAGGCCATCAGCTCCGGCGGCAGGCGGCGACTCGTGTATGCGGAGGTGTCGATGTAGACGTTCTCGTGCTTGCGCGCGACCGCGATCATCTCCTCGGTCCACGGATAGCCCACGTGGCCGCCGACGATCACGAGCTCGGGGAAGTCGATGGCGATCTGATCGACGTACGGGATCGGCCGCCCCGGCTCCGAGGGTCGCAACGGTCCCGTGTGCCCGACCTGGGTGCAGAACGGCACGCCGAGCTCCACGCAGGTCGCGTAGAGCGGGTAGAAGCGGCGGTCCGTGGGCGGCACCTCCCACAACCACGGCAGCATCCGCAGCCCTGCGAACCCGAGCTCGGTGATACAGCGGCGCAGCTCGCGGACCGCCTCCATCGGGCGGTCCAGGGGGACGGACGCGAGCGCGGCGAAGCGCGTCGGATGGGCCGCCACGAAGGACGCCACCTCATCGTTTGAGATCAGCGCGCCCTGCGGCCCGTGCCACGCACACAGCACACCCAGCTCGACGCCGGCCGCGTCCATCGCCGCGACCGTGGCCGCGATCGGCAGCTCCCCCTCGGGGATCGCGCCGCCCGTCCAGCGGCGCAGCGAGGCGAACATCTCCTGTTCGAGGAAGCGCCGCGTCGGATGCTGCATCCACGCATCGACGATCACGTCGTCAAGCCTGCCAGAAACCAGCGCGCGGGCTCACGGCGCGCGGGTGATGATCGCGCCGCGTGGCAGCTTCTCCCGCGGCATGCCGATCCCGTCGCAGAGCTTGACGCAGGGCACGTAGACGGGGCGGTAGCCCAGCATTTCGAGCACGGTCACGATCCGGTATCCGCGGGCGCGCAGCTTCGCGATGATGCCCGGGTAGGCCGCGAGCGTCTGTCCGCGCGGGCCGCCGCCGTCGTGGCTGATGATGATCGAGCCCGGACGGACCTGCGCGAGCACCCGCGCTTCGATCGCCCCGGTCCCCGGTTGGGTGTAGTCGGCGGGATCGACGTTCCAGAGCACCGTGGACAGGCCCAGTGAGCGCGCGGTCTCCTGGACTGAGGAGTCAGTGTCGCCGTAGGGCGGCCTGAACACACACGGCGTGTAGCCGCTGACCGCCCTGATGCGCCCGATCGTCCGCAGCAGCTGCGAGCGCACTTCGCCGCTCGTGAGGAGATCCGGGTGGCTGTAGGTGTGGTCGCCGAGCACGTCGCCGTCACGCAGCTCGCGCAGCAGCAACGACTGGTCCTGGGAGGTGATCTGGCGACCGATCATGAAGAAGGTCGCGCGTGCGCTGGCGCGTTCGAGCATCGAGACGAACGCGGGCGTGTCGATCCAGGGGCCGTCGTCGAAGCCGATCGCGACCTCCCGCCGCGGTGGGCCTTCGCGGTGCGCGGCAGAGCCGGAGCTGCGACAGCCGACGACTCGATACAGCGGCGGCTGGGTGGGCTTCGCGGGCTGCTGGGCGACCGCCGGCTGGACGTCGAGCACGTGCTCGTGTCCCGGTAGGGCGACGAGCACGCTGAGCACCACGAGCGTCGCCGCCGCCGCCAGCAGGGCCCCCGCGGAGCGCGCGCCGACACGGGTGGAGTGAACGGAACGGCTCGGCAGGCGGACGCGCACGGCGAGTCAACATACCTCCACGGCTGGCTCGGGATCGCCCGCAACCGTCGAATGTCCGGGAACGTGACCCCGCCCGCCCGCATAGGGTTCCCGCATGTCACGCTTCGTCGCCGCGATCGACCAGGGTACGACCAGCACGCGCGTGATCCTGTTCGACCGCGACGGCGCGATCGCGGCGCTCGGACCAGCGCGAGCACGAGCAGATCCATCCCCGTGCGGGATGGGTCGAGCACGACGCGCTCGAGATCTGGCGGCGCACGCAGGAGGTGATCGCGGGCGCGCTCGCCGGGGCGGCGCCGCGGCGGGCGACGTCGCCGCGATCGGCATCACCAACCAGCGCGAGACGGCGGTGCTGTGGGACCGCGAGAGCGGCCAGCCGCTGCACAACGCGATCGTCTGGCAGGACACGCGCACCGCCCCGCTCGTCCGCGAGCTGGCCGGCGACGGAGGGCCCCGACCGCCTGCGCGACGCGGTCGGGCTGCCGCTCTCGACCTACTTCTCGGGCCCGAAGCTCGCGTGGATGCTCGACGCGGTCCCCGGCGCGCGCGCGCGCGCCGAGGCGGGGCGAGCTCGCCTTCGGCACGATCGACAGCTGGCTGCTGTGGAACCTGACGGGGCCGGCGGCCTGCACGCCACCGACGTGACGAACGCGAGCCGCACGATGCTGATGGACCTGCAGACGCTCGACTGGCACGAGCCGAGCCTCGAGCTGATGGGGATACCGCGCGGCGCTGCTGCCCGAGATCCGCTCCTCGAGCGAGCTCTACGGCGAGGCGCGCCGGCACGGCGCTCGGCGGGCGCGCCGGTGGCGGGGATGATCGGAGACCAGCAGGCGGCGCTGTTCGGGCAGACCTGCTTCGAGGCCGGCGAGGCGAAGAACACATACGGCACCGGCTCGTTCCTGCTCGTGAACACAGGCGCGGAGATCGTGCGCTGCCGCGAGCTGCTGACGAGCGTCGCGGGCAGGGTCGGCGACGGACCGACCAGCTACGTGCTGGAGGGCTCGATCGCGGTCACGGGGGCAGCGGTGCAATGGCTGCGCGATCGGCTCGGGCTGATCTCCACCGCCGCCGAGGTAGAGGACGCTCGCCGCCGGCGTGCCCGACAACGGCGGCGTGTACTTCGTGCCCGCGTTCTCGGGGCTGTTCGCGCCGCGCTGGCGCGAAGATGCGCGCGGGGTGATCGTGGGGCTGACGGCGTTCGCGCGCGCGGGCCACATCGCGCGCGCCGTGCTGGAGGCGACCGCCTGGCAGACCCGTGAAGTCGTCGACGCCGTGCGCGAGGAGTCGCGGGACGAGCGCTCGCGCGAGCTGCGCGTCGACGGCGGCATGACGGCCAACGAGCTGCTGATGCAGTTCCAGGCGGACGTCCTCGGCGTCCCGGTCGTGCGCCCCGCCGTCGCGGAGACCACCGCGCTCGGCGCGGCGTTCGCCGCCGGACTCGCTACGGGCTTCTGGAGCGACCAGCAGGAGCTGCGCGAGCGCTGGCACGAGGAGCGCCGCTGGGAGCCGGCGGTGGACACGGGCGCGCGTCGAGCGCGAGTCTCGCCCAATGGCGCCGCGCGGTGGAGCGCTCGCTCGGCTGGGCCTAGACGATCGTCTGCACGGCGGCGCGCGGCGCGGGGAGCTGCTCACGGAGTGAGGATGATCTTCAGCGCCTCGCGCCGGTCGTAGACGGCGTAGGCCTCGGGGGCGTCGTCGAGCGCCATGTGGCGGGTGACCAGCGGCGAGGGGTCGAGCACGCCCGCGGACAACATCGCCAGCACCGGGTCGACGTGCGCGATCACGTTCGCCTGGCCGCCGCGCAGCGTGATCGCCTTCAGCCACAGCAGGCCCATGTGCACCTCGGCCCGCTCGGCGTAGACGCCGATGCACTGCACGCTGCCGCAGGGCCGGGTGAGCCGGATCGCCATCTCCAGCGCACGCGGGTCGCCGACGGCGTCGATCGCGACGTCGACGCCGCGGCCTTCGGTGGCCGCGCGCGACCGCGGCTTTCGGGTCCTGCTCGGTGAGGTGGACCGCCTCGGCGCCGAAGGCGGCGGCCAGCTCCAGCCGCTCGGGCACGGTGTCGATCGCGAGCACCTGGGCGGCGCCCGCACGCGCGCGCCGACCTGGACGGCGCACAGCCCCACGGGGCCGAGGCCGAGCACGGCGACGACGTCGCCGGGGCGCATGCCGCTCGCGGCGACGGCGTGGAAGCCCGTGCCCATCACGTCGCCCGCGAACAGCGCGACCTCGCTGCTCATCCCCTCTGGCACCTTGCGCAGCACGAGGTCGGCGTTCGGGACCAGCGCCATCTCGGCCTGGGTGCCCTGCAGCGAGCCGAGCGTGGCGCCGTGGCCGAACGTGCGCGAGTGGACGCAGCGGTGGAAGAGGGCGCGGCGGCAGAACCAGCATTCCCCGCAGGCGGTGTGGAAGCAGCCCAGCACGCGGTCGCCGACGGCGACGCGCGTGACCGCCGTCGCCGGCGGCGAGGACCGTGCCGACGTACTCGTGGCCGATCGTGAAGCCCGGCTCGATCTGGACGCGGCCGTGGTAGATGTGCAGGTCGGAGCCGCACACGCCGGTCGCCTCGATGCGCACGATCGCGTCGCGGCGGTCGAGCAGCTCGGGCTCGGGGCGCTCCTCGACGGCGACCTCGCCGGGAGCCTGGAAGGTGACTGCGCGCATCGGCGCGGGAGCCTACCGGGCGGGCGGCCGGCCCGCGGACTCGGGGACGCGGAAACGTCGGCCCGTACGTCGTCAGCGCAGCTCGCGGCTCACGGCGATCTGCTCGCGGCCGCCGCCCGCCAGCACCATCCGCACGACCTCGTCGCGGATGCGCTCGCGCTGGAGCTCGGCTTCGGAGGTCAGGGCCTGCGTGGCGAGCCCGGTGAGCAGCGCGTCGACGCGCCACGCCCACGGCACGACCGCGGCGCCGGCGTCGGGGTCGACGAGGCCCTCGAGCGCCAGGTCGACGAGCTCGAACCAGTGGCCGAGGCGCTCCTCGATCGTGCGCCGCAACTCCGGCAGGCGCACCGCCTCGCCGGTCGCGTTGATCCACACGCGCCAGGTCTCGATCGCCTCGTCGTCGGCACCGAGCACGCTGTCGAGCAGCGCTTCCAGGCGCTCCACGCCCGGCGGGATACCCTCGATCGCCCGCGCGTAGCGCTTCTGGCTGCGCTCGGAGACATGCACCAGCGCCTGCGTCAGCAGCTCCGCGCGATTGGCGAAGTAGTGGTTGAGCATCCCCGTGCTGACTCCCGCCTCGTCAGCCACCATCCGCATCGTCGTCCCGGCGAAACCCTCGCGTGCGATCACGGCCGCCGCCGCACGGCAGATCTGCTGACGCCGTATGGGCCCCATACCGAGCTTTGGCACTGCCCTCCCTTCCTGACCCCGAAGGGGCCTCTCTCGTCCTCCAGTCCCCTCTGCACCAATGATCGTCGCAAAGTCGGCGGGCGCATTTCAATAGCGCCGGCGTGCGAGGAGGCGGCGACACCCGCCACGAACAGCGCGACGAGGCCTTCAGCCCTCCTCGGCCGGCGACCGTTCCGACGCCGCCCGGCCGGCGCGCAACGCGGCCGCGAGCCCTTGATCGCGCCGCTCTCGCAGCGCCGCGGCACGCGCTCGGGGCTCGATCTCCTCCGCCAGCGCCGGCGAGGGAGTCGAGCGCGCGCGCGTCGGCGCCGCCGGCTGCCAGCTCGATCAGCTCCTCGCGAGGCGGCGAGCGCACCTGACTCCACGGGCCCGAGCGAGCGCCCAGCGACGAGCGAGCGAGTCGCGCACGAGCTCGTCGAGGTCCTCGGCGTCGATGGCCCCGCGCTCGAGCAGCCACGACGTCTCCCGCAGCAGCGCGAGCTCCAGCCGCCCGGAGACCAGACCGGGCACCTCGCGCCGCAACGCGACGGGGCGCTTGCCGAGCGCGCGCAGCAGCTGCGAGACGCGGTCGAGCAGGCGGCGGGGCGTGTCGCGCGCGGCCAGCAGCTCGACGACCGGACAGAGCAGCGGCGGATCCCCGTAGCGCGTCGAGAGCATCCGCTCGCCGACCGCCGCGGCCTCGCCGAGCTCGGTCGGCGCCGGCACGAGCGCCGTCGTCGCGACGAGCGCCTCCGGGTGGCGGCCGGCGATCTCGGCGATCGCGGCCGCCCGCGCCGCGAGCGGGCGCCGACTGGGCGTCGACGATCAGGGTTAGCCGTTCCACCGAGGAGATCGTGGGGTCCCCGCGCGTCATCAGCGACCGGGCGCGCTCGAGCTCCGGCGGGTCGGCCAGGCCGTAGGTGGCCGCGAAGCGAAGCGCCTCCTCGACGCGCACGCTCGGCGCCGGCGTCGTCGCTGCTCCAGAGCACCGAGCAGCCCCCGAGGGCGTACTCGCAGCCGACCTGAGCCGCGGTCGGGCCCGTGCCGAGCACGGCCACGCGGGTCACCGCAGTCCTCGCTTCGCGCCCTCGACGGCCACCGGCACAGAACATAGCCCCCGCGCAGGCGGCGGAGAGCGCGAGGAGGCTCGTCGGACTACTCCTGCGCCGGCTCGCGCAGCCGGCCGCTCTCGGGGTCGAACACAAGGCCGCGGATACGTTCTCGCGCGGTCAGCTCGCGGAGCCGAGCGCAGCCGCTGCAGACTGTCGCGCAGGGCGTCCTCGACGTCCTCGAAGGCGCCGAGCCGCCAGCTCGGCCGCGCGCCGTCGGCCGCGAGCGCCCGTGCGTACTCGTCCTCGGAGGCGCCGTGCAGACCGCAGCCGTCGTGCATCACGACGACGATCTCCTCCGTGCCGAGCAGGCGCTGGGAGATCGACAGCGAGCGGATCGCGTCGTCGGTCGCGAGCCCACCGGCGTTGCGGATGATGTGGGCGTCGCCGCGCTCGATTCCCAGCATCGGGAACAGGTCGATGCGCGTGTCCATGCACGAGAGCACCGCCACCTTGCGGCGGGGACGGGGGCTCAGCCCCGGCGCGGCCAGCTCCTCGGTGCGCCCGGAGGCCACCGCGAGCATCCGCTCTGCATTGCTCTCGCCATCGGGCGCGAAGGCTAATAGAGTCCCGGATCGTGGAGCTGGCGGGCAGGCATGTGGTGGTCACGGGCGCGGCCGGGGGGATCGGGCGCGCGCTCGCGCGGCGCTTCCGCGAGGAGGGTCCCTCGGCGCTGACGCTGGCCGATCGCGACTTCGCGGGCGCGAGGGCGATCGCCGAGCAGGTGGACGGGCTGGCGGTCGAGCTCGACGCCGGCAGCGAGCCCAGCGTGCTCGCGCTGATCGAGACCGCGAGCGGAGGCCAACGGCCCGATCGACATCTTCATCTCCAACGCCGGCGTGCCCGGCGCGCTCGGCGGCCCCGAGTCGCCCGACGAGGCGTGGGACGAGGCATGGCGCGTGAACGTGATGGCCCACGTCTGGGCCTCGCGAGCGCTGCTGCCCGGAGATGCTCGAGCGCGGCGAGGGCTATCTGATCAACACCGCCTCCGCGGCCGGCCTGCTGACGCAGGTCTCCTCGCTCGTCTACAGCGTGACCAAGCACGCCGCGGTCTCGCTGGCCGAGTGGATGTCGATCGAATACGCCGAACGCGGGCGTGCGCGTCTCGTGCATCTGCCCCCAGGGCGTGCGCACGCCGATGCTCGACCTGGCGATGGACCGACGCGGCCGGCGCGGCCGCGCTGAACTCCGGCGGGCTGATCGAACCGGAGGACGTCGCCGACGCGGTGGTCGAGGGCATCCGCGCCGAGCAGACGCTGATCCTCACGCACGAGAACGTCGCGGGCTTCATGGCGCTCAAGGCGCGCGGAGCCCGAGCGCTGGCTGCGGGGCATGCGCCGGATCGTGCGCGAAGCGCGCGACGCGCAGCCCGGCTGAGACTCAGCCGCTCGCGACGAGCAGCACGCTGGCGACGCGCTGAGGCAGGCGCTTCGATTCGAGTTCGACATTCGCGGCGAGGCCATGAGATCCGGCGGCGCGCAGCGCCCGGCGGGCGCGTGAGCTGAGCTTCAGGGTCACGACCTTCTGGGCGGCGTTCCCGACGTGCACGGCCGCATGCGCGAGCTTGGTGCGACGGCCTCCGATCACCGCCGTCAGGGCCAGCTTGCCGCGGCAGCCTCCGTGGAGACCGCAGACGAGCGCGACCGCCGCCTTCGAGCCCCTGACGGCCACCTGCCGTGACGCCGAGCCGAGCGACGCCAGCGAGGACGGCGCGGGCAGGCAGCGCGCTTCGCCGGCGAGGACGACGGCCGGCTGCGGCAGCGAGCCGGCGCCGAGCCGGCGGGGACCGCAGACGGCCGCGCTCGCGACCGCGTATTCGGGACCGGCGGAGCTGGCGGCGGTCGGCGCCGCGGCGGGCCCGTCGTCGGCTCCGGCCACGCACCGCAGCCGCGAGCCGAGGTCTGCGCTCGTCAACGTGTAGGTGAGCTGGAAGGATCGCGCCGCGCCCGGAGCGCCGGCGACGCCGTAGGTGAGGACGCCGCCTCCCGGCGCGAACCAGTTCGGACGTCCGGCGGCTCCGGGGTACAGAGCGGTCCAGAGTTCACCGGCTGCGAAAGGCTGAGCCCCGAACGGCACCACGACCGCGCCGCCGAACGGGCTCGGGCTGCCGTCGAGCTCATCGCGCACGGCGCCGAGTTCGCCCGTTTCCTCGGAGGCAACGGTCACGACGCCGGACGCGCTGACACGTTGCAGCGAGATCCGGACCGTGTGCGCTTCGGCGAGCGCGCGCACGGCCGGCTGGGCGGAGGAGCCGACGGAGCTCGTCCACGGCGCGGAGACACACCGCACCTGCTGGGAGGCCCACCACGAGCCTTCCTGCTGGTAGGCCTGGCCGACGGCGCCGGGCGCGGCGCCCTGCTCCATGCAGACGGCGCTCGCGCAGTGCAGCGCGGCAGCCGAGATCGGCCACGACGGCTGCGGCGGCTGCTCGTGGATCGTGCGCGTCGCGCTGGTCAGCGTAGTCGAGACGCCGCTGGCCGTCGCGATCTGCCGGCAAGAGAGCGAATGGCCGTCGTCGCTGCGCGGAGGCACGAAGGTGCCTGCGCTCGCCCCGGCGATCGGCGCGCCGTCGAGCAGCCACTGGGTGACGACGGCGCCGCCGCTCCAGCCCGCGCCGTTGCAGGTGGCGCGCGCGGCGGAGAACACGACGCCGGGGGTGACGCTCGGCGTCCCGGGCGCAGTCGGGCCGTGGGGCGTGACGCGCCACGCGAACTTCACTTCGAAGGCGGCGCCTTCGGGGTTCTTCGCCTTCAGCGAGACGGTCGCCGTTTCGGCGCGCGACGGGGTGCCGGCGATCACCGCTTCGGTGGGCGAGAGCGTTCGAGCGCGAGGCCGGCGGGGAGCCCTTCGGCGGTCAGCTGGGCCATGTTGGCGCCGATGATGTGCAGCGCTGAGATCGCCGTGCCTTCCACGCTCGCCTGATCGGGCGGTTTCGTGATCGTCGCCGCGCCTTCGGGTTCGACCGTCCATTCGAAGCTCGACGTCGCTTCCCCGGGGCCTTCCCTGTTCTTCGCGTGCAGCGTCACGGTCGTCGTTTCGGCGCGCGTCGGGGTGCCCGTCACAACCGCTTCGACTTCCGAGCGACGTTCGAGGTGCAGTCCTTTGGGAAGGCCTTCCGCGGTCAGTTCGTGCATGCGCGCGCCGGTGATCGTGAGCGTCGCGATGGCGGAGCCGGCCGCGCTCACCTGGCCCGGCGGCTGGGTGATCGCGGGCAGGGCTTCGGCTTCCACCTTCCAGCTGAACGTCGTGCTCGTTTCGACGCCTTCGTTGTTCTTCGCGTGTAGCCCGACCACGGGTTCTTCCGCTTTTGCCGGCGTACCCGTGACCACCGCTTCGGTTTCGGAGAGCCGTTGGAGCGTCAACCCTTCGGGAAGGTCTTCCGCAGTCAGTTCGTGCATGTGTTCGCCCGTGATTTTCAGCGGCGTGATCGCGGTTCCGGCCTGGCTCGTCTGAGGTCCGGGCACGTTGATCACCGCCACGGCTTCCGCTGCGACCGTCCATTTGAAGGTTGTGGGGGTCGCTTTTTCGCCTTCGTTTTCGGCTTCGAGCGTGACTTCGACCGCTTCGGCCTGGGTCGGCGTGCCGCTGATCGTTGCTTCGGTCGCGTTTTCGTCTACGAGCATCAGCCCTTTGGGCAGGCCGACCGCTTTCAAGGCCTGGATGTTGGTGCCGGTGACGAGGACCGGCGGGATCGGCGTGCCCACGGTGCTCGTCTGATCGGCCGGTTTCGTGATCGTGGGCGCTCCGGCCGCCTGCGCGGCAGTCGCCATCACCCCTATGAGGGAGACGAGCGCGAGAAAAGCCACAAGCAGCGCGAAACCACGGGTTGCGCGCCTGCCCGAGCGGGGGCGCGGGGTAGCCGGGGACACGCGGAGATTGTGTCGCATATTTGTCTAGACCCCTGAAACACCCCGCCGTTGCGGCGTCTCATAAGTCGATAGCCGTTCCGATATGAGTTTTAGAGGGGGATCCCCCACCCTGATGCCGCTCACCGCCGGGCTCTCGCCCGCGGTCCGGCGCACGCTGCGCGGCGCCGGGATCCTGATCGGCGTGCTCGCGGTCGCACTCGGCCTGCACGACGCGGGCGCGCTCGGCGGCCCGCAGCTCGACGAACTCTTCAACGTCTGGGTGTACACGGGGATCGAGGTGCTCGTCTGTGCCCTCGTGCTGACGCGCGCGTTCACGATCGCCCAGGACCGCGGCGCGTGGCTCGCGCTCGGGATCGGGATCGCCTTCTACACGGCCGGCGACCTCTACTACACGCTGGTGCTCGAAGGCGCCGCATCGATCCCCACCCCTTCGCCGGCCGACGCGGGCTACCTCCTCTTCTACCCCTTCGCCTACGTAGCGCTCGCCCGCCTCGTCGGCGCGCACGTGCGCGACGTCCACGCCAACGTCTGGCTCGACGGCGCGATCGGCGGGCTGACGCTCGCCGCCGTCGGCTCGGCCCTCGTGCTCGAGCCGGTGATCCACGCCACGCACGGCAACACCGCCCTCGTCGCCACCAACCTCGCCTATCCGATCGGCGACCTGCTGCTGATCGTCTTCGTGTTCGGAGTGTTCGCGCTGACCGGATGGCGCCCGGGCCGCGCGTGGCTGCTGATCCTGTTCGGGCTGGGCATCACCGCGGTCGCGGACAGCATCTACCTGTTCCGGGTCGCGGAAGGCACCTACCACGCAGGTACCTTCCTGGATGCGCTGTGGCCGATCGGGCTCGCGCTGCTGGCCTTCGCCGCCTGGTCGCCGCCGCGCCCGCGCGAGGGCAACCCGCTGGCGAGCATCGCGGTGATGGTGGTGCCTTGCTTCTTCGGCGCCGTCGCGCTGATGCTGCTGATCCGCAGCAACTACAACCACCTCGACGTGATCCCCGAGACGCTCGCCGGCGCGGCCCTCCTCGTCGCGGGCCTGCGCTTCGCCGTCTCGTTCAACGACGTGCGCAACATGTCCTCGCTGCGCGAGCACCAAGCGCGCACCGACTACCTGACCGGGCTCGCGAACCGGCGTCACTTCTACGGGCAGCTGAACGACACGATCGACGTCTGCCGGCAACGGGGAACGAGCTTCGCGCTGCTGTCGATCGACCTGGACCGCTTCAAGGAACTCAACGACACGCTCGGCCACTACGCCGGGGACCAGCTGCTCCAGCAGGTCGGCACGCGCATGCAAGCCGTCGTGCGGGACGCTGCCGTGGCGCGGCTCGGCGGCGACGAGTTCGGGGTGATCCTGCGCGACGAGTCGGCCGCGGCGGCCACCGCGGAGCGCATCCAGAGGGCGCTCGCGCGCCCGTTCGAGCTGGACGAGCTGACCGTGGCGGTGCAGGCGTCGATCGGCATCGCGGTGTTCCCGAAGGACGCGCAGAGCACCGACGGGCTGCTGCAGCGCGCGGACATGGCGATGTACCAGGCCAAGGACGAGCGCAGCCGCTACTTCTTCTACACGCCGGCCGCCGATCACGGCAGCCGCGAGCGGCTCGGCCTTGTCACCGAGCTCAAGCGGGCGGTCGAGCAGGGCGGCCTCGTCGTGCACTACCAGCCGCAGGTGGACCTGCGCACGAACACCGTCAGCGGCGTCGAGGCGCTCGTGCGCTGGCAGCACCCGGTGCGCGGGCTGCTGGGCGCTGACGCGTTCGTGGGCATCGCCGAGCAGATCGGCGTCATGCGCGAGCTGACGGCCTCGGTACTGGAGCAGGCGTTGGGTCAACACCGCGCGTGGCTGGACGAAGGCCGCGAGCTCAACCTCGCCGTCAACGTCTCCGCGACCAACCTGCTGGACGCCGCGTTCCTCGGCGATCTGCAGCAGCGCCTGGAGCACTGGCGCACGCCCCCCGGCACGCTGCGGCTCGAGATCACGGAGTCGGTCCTGATCGCCGAGGGCTCGCGCGTGCGGCGCGTGATCGACTCGCTGGGCGACCTCGGTGTGCTGCTCTCGCTGGATGACTTCGGGACCGGCTACTCGCCGCTCTCCTACCTGCGCGAGCTGCCGGTGACCGAGATCAAGATCGACCGCTCGTTCGTCACCGCGATGATGAGCGACCGCGACACGGCGACGATCGTCGCGGCTGTGATCGGGCTCGCGCGGCGGCTCGGGATCGAGGTGGTCGCGGAGGGGATCGAGACCGCCGGGCAGCTCGAGATGCTGCGCGGCTTCGAGTGCCCGTTCGCCCAGGGCTATCTGTTCTCCCGCCCGATGCCCGCACAGAACGTCGGGCGCTGGCTGCGCGAGGACGCGCTCGAGCACATCGCCGAAGAGGTGCTGGCGGCGGGCCGGCTCGCCGACCTCGGCGGAGCGCCGCTGGAGGCGCCTCTGGAGCGGCGCCCGACCGCGGGCGCGCTCGTGTGGCCGGGCCCCCCGCGCCGCCGCCGCCGCGATGTTCCGATCGGCTGAGAGCGCGTAGTCAGCCGCGCGCGTCGGCGGTTGCTGCCGTCTTGCCCTTCTGCCTCGGCTTCCGGGCCGCCTTCGCAGCCTTCGGCGGCGGTTCGGCGAGCGCGAGCAGGTCCTTCATGGCGTCGCCGATGCCGTCCGTGAGCACGCTCGATGTCCGGTGCCCCGTCGTAATCGCCGGTGACGCCGAAGTAGAGCCCGCCGTCATAGGAGAAGATCGCCACGACGATCCGGATCGAGCCCACAACCGGGACGAACGGGTAGGACTCGAGCATCCGCCGGCCGAGTGTCTGGACGGGCTGCTGGGGACCGGGCACGTTGGTGGTGGCCGTGTGCATGTTCAGGCGCGGGGAGGCCGTCACGAGCGCGGCTGCCGAGCGCGAGCAGCATCGGCGGCGCGAACCCGGACAACGACGAGAGCACATCACCGGCGACGGCCTGCTTGCTCTCCTTGATGCCATCCATCTCGGCGCGGATGCGCGACAGGCGCGCCCGCGGGTCATCGAGTCCCACGGGCAGGCCCGCGAAGACCGCCGAGACACGGTTGTTGTAGACGCCGCGCTCGCCGCGCCGGCGCACAGAGACCGGCACCATCGTGCGCACGATGTCGTCCGGGCCGGGCGGCTCGCCGCGCGAGTCCAGGAGCGCTCTGAAGCCGCCGGTGATCATCGTCAGCACGACGTCGTTGACGGTGCCGCCCAAAACTGCGCGAATGGTCTTGACGTCGCTCAGGCGCACCTCCGCCCAGCTCCAGCGCCGGTGCGGGCCGATCGCGCCGGTCAGCGAGGAGGATGCGACCGGGCGCATGTGCGAGCTCGCGGCGGCCGCCGCCTTGGCGGTCTCGACCGCCGTCGCGAGGGTTTCGCGCGGGCGCGAGAGGGCGTGCTGGATCGTCTGCACCCCGCCCGAGGGGCTGAGTTTGTGGGCCAGCGTGCGCGCCAGGACCTCCACGTCGGAAGGCTCCGGCGGGGGCGAGAACTCGCGCCGGCGCCGCCGCCGATCGTGTCGGAGAACATCACCGACATCAGGTCGGTCGCGGCGACCCCGTCGACCATGCAGTGGTGGACCTTCGAGAGCAGCGCCCAGCGCCCGTCCGAGAGACCCTCCACGGACCACAGCTCCCACAGCGGCTTGTTGCGGTCGAGGTGCTGGGAGAAGACGCGCGCCGCCATGTTGCGCAGCTGCTCCTCGCTGCCCGGCTTCGGGATCGCGGTGTGGCGAAGGTGGTAGTCGAGGCTGAAGTGCGGGTCGTCAATCCAGGCGGGCGTGCCGAACCCGAGCGGGACGAAGCGCACCTTCTGGCGGTAGCGGGGCACGAGGTCGAGCTTGCCCGCGACCATCTCCTTGAGATCCGCGAACGGCGGCGGCGGGCCCTCGAAGAGGCTCACCCCGCCGATGTGCATCGGCGTCACGTCGTTCTCGATGTGCAGGAACGAGGAGTCGATCGAGCTCATCCATTCCATGCCGGCTCCCCACCCGTTTCCAGCAGTTCGTCCAGCACGCGGTACACCGCCGGGTGCACCGACATCCCGCAGTGGCTCGATGAGACCTCGACGTTGCGCGCCTGCGGGTCCAGGCATGCGTGCCAATCGACGATGCCGTCGCTGCGCGAGTACACCGACACGGCCTCGATGTGCTCCTCGAGCGGGGCATCGAGGTCGGCCCAGAAGGACTCGCAGCAATCCCCGTCGGCGCAGCCGCTGGAGAACAGGCGCGGGATGCCGAGGTCGCCGAGCGTTGCCATCAGCCGCACCGTGCGAAGAACCCCTGGAGCGACGGCGAGCGGGTCCGCGACCGGCGAGCCCAGCATCACGAGCGACGAGACGCTCTCGGGCTCGCGCACGGCGAGCGAGCGCGCGAGCGCGCCGCCGCGGCTCTGCCCGATCAGCAGGACCGGCTCCTCGTGACGCCCGGCCAAGCTCCACAGCTCTTCCTGCAGCCGGCTGACGATCTCCTCCGCGCAGCCCGCGTTCAGCCGCATCCCGCTCATCGAGACCGCGTGGCCGTGGCGGCGCAGCCAGGCGCGCATCACGGTCAGCGAGCTGTCACCAGCCATGAAGCCGGGGATCAGCATCACCGGCCGGCGTCTGTGCGTGCTGCGGCGGCGCAGCGACAGCGCCCTCGAGAGCGCGCCCTCGGCAAGCAGCCTCGCCAGCTCACCTCCATAGCGCAGCTCGCCCCACAGGGGCGCAACCGGCGCCTCCACTGCTCCTCCCGCTACTGCCATCCCGCTAGAGAGGATACGCACAAACTCCCCGGACGGCCAACATGCAACGCCGGCGTCCGCCCGGCTGGGGCCCCGGCCGGCTGCGCGATCAGGCGGGCGCGGGCGCCGGCTCGGCCGTGTGGCGGTCGAGCAGATGCGAGTCGTGCGAGCAGATCAGCTCGACCTCGCCGCCGTGGCGGGCGGCCAGCTCGCGCAGCCGTTCGCGGTTCTCGTGGCGCGTTTTGCCGTCGGTCTGGTTGAGGTTCTGAAAGAAGCGCAGGCCGGGGGGACAGCTCGGCGGGGTCTGCACCTCGCCGTGGTGGAAGAAGGCGTCGCCGCAGTGCAGCAGCCAACCCTCGCCGCGGCGGATCGCGACGCCGGTGTGCCCCAGTGTGTGGCCGGGGAGCGGGATCAGGAGGATCTCCTCGTCTGCGTCCGGCAGGATCCGCACGGAGCGGAAGCCGAGCCACTCGTCTCCCCCCGGCTCGTGCTCGACCCAGCGCGGCCCGTGCAGCCAATGAGCCGGGATGTAGCGCGTGCGGGAACGCCAGTCGGGCGACAGCGCGGCCGCCAGCTCGGGCCCCAGGAGGTGGACCTCCGCCTGGGGGAAGTCGGGCAGACCGCCCGAATGGTCGAGGTCGAGATGGGTCGTGACGATGTGCCGCACATCCTCGGGTTGGAAGCCGCTCGCGAGGACCTGGGCGTGGGCGGTCTCGGATGCGATCAGCTGCGGGCTGACGGTCGCGTTGAAGAGGCGGCCGAGCTGGGGCCGGTTCGCGACGTCGCCGCGCCCGAAGCCGGTGTCGACGAGGACGAGACCGTCGGCCCCCTCGATCAGCAACACGTGGCAGACCGAGCGCGAGCGCTCCAGCAGGCCGCCTTCGCCGGCGAAGAAGCGCGCGCCGCGCGGACACATCGTGCCGCAGTTGAGGTGGTGGATCGCTCGCGGGGAGACGTTCACGCGCTGACACCCTAACGGCGGTTAGCATCCGGCGTGATGGAGGGGAGCGCAGAGATCGGGGTCCGCTGCGGCGGCAGCGAAGCGAGCTACCCCGAGCTGTTCGGGGCGGCCCTGCGGGCGAGCCGCGGACTCGCGGCGCTGGGGGTCGGCGCCGGCGACCGCGTCGGGCTGCTGCTTCGCAACTCGCTCGAGTTCCTGCAGGCCTCGATCGCGACCGTGCCGCTGGGGGCGAGCGCCGTGCCGATCAACTGGCACTGGCGCGGCGAGGAGATCGCCCACGTGCTCGCCGACAGCGGCGCGAAGGCGCTCGTGATGCACGCCGACCTGTGGCCGGCTCTCGAGGGCCGGGTTCCGGACGGCGTCGCGCTGGTCCGGTCGGGAGGCCGGCACGGAGCGCCGGCCGACCCGCTCCGAGCCGCAGCCCGGGCGCGCTGCGCTGGGAGGAGTGGATGGGGTCGTTGGAGCCGTGGCTGGAGGCCCCCGAAGCCGCCCCGGTCTCGATCATCTACACCTCGGGCACGACCGGCAAGCCGAAGGGCGTCGTGCGAGAGCAGTCCACAGACGAGAAACGCGAGGAAACGCGCGCGCTGCTGGCCGAGCTCTTCCAGCTCGGCGAGGGAGAGAGGACGGTGATCCCCGCGCCGATGTACCACACGGCGCCGAACGTGTATGCGCTCGCGAGCGCGCTCGCCGGCATGGACATGACGATCATGGAGCGCTTCGACGCGGAGGAGTTCCTGCGCATCGTCCAGGACCAGCGCGTGACGGTCGTGCAGATGGTGCCGACGATGTTCGTACGGCTGCTGGCGCTGCCCGAGGAGGTGCGCCGCTCCTACGACCTCTCCTCGCTGCGCTGGGTGGTGCACGCGGCCGCGCCGTGCCCGCCGGAGGTCAAGCGGCAGATGATCGACTGGCTCGGCCCGATCGTCGCCGAGTACTACGGCGGCACCGAGACCGGGCCCGTCACCTACTGCACGAGCGAGGAGTGGCTCGCGCATCCCGGCACGGTCGGCAGGCCCGTCGGCGCCGCGCGGGTGAAGGTGGTCGGCGAGGACGGCACCGAGCTTCCGGCCGGCGAGTCGGGCGAGGTCTACGCCTGGCTCGACCTGTTCCCGAACTTCACCTACGAAGGCGACGAGGAGAAGCGGCGCTCGATCGAACGCGACGGCCTCGTCAGCGTCGGCGACATCGGCTACCTCGACGACGAGGGGTTCCTGTACCTGAACGACCGCCGCTCGGACATGGTGATCAGCGGCGGCGTCAACATCTACCCGGCGGAGATCGAGGCCTGCCTGCTCGGCACTCGACGGCGTGCGCGACTGCGCGGTCTTCGGCATCCCGGACGAGGAGTTCGGCGAGGCGCTCGCCGCGCACGTCGAACTCGACGAGGGCGCCTCGCTCGGCGAGGACGATGTGCGCGCGCACGTCCGCGCCGGCCTCGCCGGCTACAAGACGCCGAAGGTCGTCGTCTTCGCGGAGGACCTGCCGCGAGAGGACTCGGGCAAGATCTTCAAGCGCCGCCTGCGCGAGCCCTACTGGGCCGGGATGGAGCGGGCGATATGAGCGCCGTGATGCCGCCGGGGCGCCGCGTGGCCGTCGGCGACGGGGTCGAGCTGAGCGTGGCCGAGGCGGGCACCGGACCGGCGGTCGTGCTCTGCCACGGGTTCCCCGAGCTGGGGTTCTCCTGGCGCCACCAGATCGCGCCGCTCGCCGACGCCGGCTACCGGGTGATCGTGCCCGACATGCGCGGCTACGGCGCCAGCTCGGCGCCGCAGGAGATCGAGGAGTACGACGTGCTCTCCCTCTGCGGCGACATGACCGGGCTGCTCGACGCGCTCGGCGAGGAGAACGCGATCTTCATCGGCCACGACTGGGGCGCGTTCCTGGTCTGGCAGATGGCGTGGATCCACCCGGAGCGCGTGCGCGCGGTGGCGGGGCTGAGCGTGCCGTTCGTGCCGCGAGCGCCGGCCGCGCCGATCCCGATCATGCGGGCGAATCTCGGCGAGGAGTTCTACATCGTGTGGTTCCAGAGCCCGGGCGTCGCCGACGCGGCGCTCGGGCGGCGATGTGCGCCGCACCTTGACGACCTCGCGGCAGTGGACCGCGCAGTGGGCCGAGGAGGAGGGCGCAGAGAAGAAACGTCCCGAGTGGCTCAGCGAGGAGGAGCTGCAGGTGTACGTGGACGCGTTCGAGCGCACGGGCTTCACAGGCGGGCTGAACTGGTACCGCAACATCGACCGCAACTGGGAGCTGACCGCGCCCTTCCAGGAGCGCCGTATCGAACAGCCCGCGCTGTTCCTGACCGGCGAGCTGGACCTGGTCAAGAGCTTCATGCCGGTCGAGGCGATGGACGGGTGGGCCACCGACCTGCGTCGCAGCGTCAACGTGCCCGAGGCGGGCCACTGGGTGCAGCAGCAGGCGCCCGAGGCTGTCAACGCAGAGCTGCTCGGCTTTCTCGCCGAGATCTAGGAGAGTCCGCCGGCGCTCCGTGCCGGGCTTTGATGGGTCGGCCGGCGCGCTCCGTGCCGGCCCTGGGGCCTCGGGCGCCCAGCGAACTCCCAGGGCGCACCGAGCGCTATCCAACAAGCCCGCGCGAGCCTGACTGCATCCCGTGGGGCGCTGAAGGCGCCCTGCGCACCGACAGAAGGAGACCAACCATGCAGGCTCCCAGAAGGCTCGCCGTCGTAGCCGTCGCAGGGACGTGCGCCCTGGCCGGCGCCGCCGCGGGCATCAGCCAGAGCGCGGCGAGCTCGTCGCCCGGCAAATCGAGCTCCAAAGCCGGGAAGGCCGCTTCGATCGCTGGGCCTCCCGGAGGCGGTCACTTCGGACACGGCGGGCCCGGCGGCGAGGTGCACGCGGTGGAGGTCGTGCTGAACAAAGCCGGCACCGCCTACATCAGCGTCACCGAGGACAACGGAACGGTCACCGCCGTGGATGCGAGCGCCGGCACCATCACCCTCAAGGAGGGCACCTCCTCGGTCACCTATGCCACGCCGACGATCACGATCCCCTCGGGGGCGACCGTGACGCTCGACGGGTCCTCCAGCTCGCTCGAAAAGCTGAAGGAAGGAGACCACGTCTCGATCTCCTCCTCTTCGGAAGGGACGAACGTGTTCGCGACCGACTCCTCGTTCAAGCCCGGCGAAGGCCACGGCCCGGGCCCGATGGGCGGCCCGCCGCAGGGCGGCCAGCCGCCGAGCCAGGGCGCCTGACACGCCCGTGGGCAGCGGCGCGGCGGGGTACCGTTGGAGGCGTGAGAGAGACGCCTTCCAGCGGAGCCCCGCAGCCGCCGCGGCGCGCAGCGACCGCGCCGGTAGAGAACCGCGTCGCGATCGCCGTCGGCGCGCTCGCGCTGATCGCCGGCGTGGTGGTGCTGGCCGTCGCGGGCGGCACGGGTGCCACGATCGCGGCGGCGATGCTGCTCGGGATCGCGGGGATCGCGTTCGTCTCGCTGATCTTCCTGATCGTGGGTCAGAGCGAGGAAAGCGACCGGCGGCGCCACCCGCGCGGCTGAGCGCCGCGGTTCGAGCCGGCCCGAACCGCGGGGCTTGCCACGGTTGGCCGGCAAGGGCGCCGGCCAACCCCTTTCAACCTCTCTCCTAGCCTTTCGCGAGCGCCGCGATCAGCCCGCCGGCCGGCGTGCCGATCCCGGTCATGTCGTCGTAGCCGGGAGCCGTGAACAGGCTCACCTTCTGCGTGGTGCACTTGCCGTTCGGCTTGCAGTACTGCTCCTTGCCCTCGTATTCGAGCGTGCGCACCGACGTCAGGATGCCTTCTTCGGCGTCCACGCCGTCTGCGAAGTCCTGGCGCACGAGCGCCTGCAGCGGCTGCGGCACGACGTCGAAGAGCACGCTCGAGTCGTCACGAGCGAGCTTGTAGAGCAGCGGGTTGGCGAAGCCGAGCGGGCCGCCCGAGGCCTGGTCGGCGAGCGCCATCACGCCGGCGAACAGCGGCGAGGAGAGGCTGGTCCCGCCGATCCGGTACTGGTCGTAGTAGACGCCGTCGGGGAACGTCTGGGTCTCGCCGACCAGCATCCCGGTCGTCGGGTCGGCGTCCATCGACACGTCGGGCAGCACGCGGTTGCGCGTGCGGGTCAGCGCCGAGTTGCGTTCGGCGAGCGCGGGCGGCACGACGCCTTCCTGGTAACGCGGCTCGCCGTAGACGTAGCTGGTGGCGCCACCGCTGCCGTACAGGTATTCGCCCGGCGCCTTCGGGATGTAGGAGCCGACCTTGCTCTTCGGGCATTCCTTCGCGGCCGCGAGTTCGGCGGTGCACAGCAGGCCCTTCGAGGTGGACCAGCCCAGCTCGCCCAGCCGCTGGCCGGCTGAGCCGACCTGCAGGCTCGTGCCGCCGACGGCGGTGACGTAGGGGTTCGTCGTGGGGTAATCGCCGACGTTGACGCCGAAGTTGATGTATTCGTCGCCTTCGTCGCCCGAGGAGAACTGCACGCCGATCCCGGTACCGGCCGCCATCAGCAGCACGTTGTCGAAGGAGCGGCGCGAACCGGGCGATTCGAAGAGGTCGCCGCCGTCTTCGCTCCAGGAGTCGGTGATGATGTCGGCGAGGTGGCCGTCGACCACCTGCTGGACGGACTTGTAGAGACCCGTGCCGCAGTTCTTGGCCCCGACGTAGAGGATGTTCGCGCCGGGCGCCGTCGCGTGGACGGCCTCGATGTCGAGTGTCTGCTCGCCGTACCATTCGTTGGCTTCGCAGCTTTCGATCTGGTTGAACTTGGGCGCGACGCTCTCGCTGAACTGGCCGGAGCTCAGCGGTTGGCCGGGCTGGTTGCGGTTCGCGTATTCCTGCGCGTCGGAGAGCAGCGTCGGCGAGGCGTAGGCGTCGACGACCGCGACCCTCACCCCCGCGCCGGTGAGGCCTTCGCCGATCGGCGCGCTGAGGCCGTAGGCGCCCTGCAGCTGCGGCGGCGTGTAGCCGCATGTCGAGTAGGGCAGGTGCGCGGGGTAGCCGCCGCCGAATTCAGGGTCGGTCGCGTCGAGCTTTTCGCCGTAGGTAGCTCGAGCACGGCGAGGCGTTGCGGAAGCCTCCGGGCTGGGGGATTTCTTCTTTGCCTTTCTTGGCGGGCCGCGCTTCGGCTTCGCGCACGTGGTCGGGCGTGGCGAGATGCTGATCGACGCCGCTGATGCCGGAGATCAGGCCGGCCACCGAGGCGGGCACCGTCAGCGCGGTGGAGGCGAGATGCACGCTCCTGCCGTGGCGCCTGTACTGGTGCAGCGAGGTGCCGAAGACGTGTTCGATCGTCGCCGCGCTGGCCGACGCGCTGATCGCGAGGCGGTCCGCGGAGACGCCTTCGACCGTGATCTTCTGTTCGGTCAGCCAGCGCTCGACCGCGGTCACCGAGGAGGCTTTCGGCGAGAAGCGCTGCTCCCACTGGGCCGGTGTCAGGAAATGGCGGTAGAGCGGACTGCCCGGGGTCGAGACTCCCTGCGCGAGCGCTTCCGCGGACGGCTGGTCGGTCGGCGTCAGCCCGACGATGAATTCGATCGGGGTGGAGGCCGGCGTGGCTCCTTCCGGGGTTGCCTGCTGGGCGAGTGGCGAGGCCGCCTGCACGACGGACTGGCCGGCGGCTGCGAGGGGCGCTGCGATCAGCGTCAGCGCCACGATCGAGCCGAGGACGGCGGTCAAACGGGGGTAGCTCATGCGGCCTCCTTGCCGCACGACGGCGGCTTCGCATCCCAATGTCGGAGGAAACGTACCCGCGGAGCGCCCGGTCTACAACGGGGCTCGCGCGCTCAGGGCTCGAGCGCGGCCTCGCGGCGCCGGCGCCGCCACGCCCGCGAGACGGCGGCGCCCGCGAGTGTGAGCAGGCCGAGCGGCAGCAGCACCGCGAGCGCGATCAGGACGACGGCGCCCGCCACCGCAAGCACGTCGCCCGCGTCGTGAAGCCCGCGCCCGAGCGTCAGCGCGTGCTCGGAGGAGGCGCCCGCGATCGTCACTTCGAGCTGGGAGGTGGAAGCGCGGCGCGAGACCGCTTTCACCGCTGCGCGGTCGCCCGCGAGCGCGGTGCGGTTGCCCGCGAGCCGATCGCGCAGGCTTTCGATCTCGCCCTGCGTGGTGGCCGCGGCGAGCGCTCGAAGCAGCGCGCGGCGGACGGCTTCGTCGTCGCCGAGGCGGCGGCGCGCCGCTTCGTAAGAGCTCGTGATGTCCTGCGATTCCTGGTTCACGGCGCGCTCGGGTGCGATCCGCCCCAGCGCCGCGATCGCCTGGCTCAGCTTCGCGCTGGGCAGGCTCAGCACGAGCTGCGCTTCGCTTGTCCCGCCCTTGTGGACCTGCACGTGGGAGCTCGCGACGTAGCCGCCGTAGCTCGTGCCGAGGCGCGAGACCGCGTCCGCGGCTTCCTGGACTCCTTCCGAGCTGGTCGCGAGCGTCACCGAGGCGCCTAGCTGCTGCTTTCGGCCGGGGGCTGGTTCTGCGGCCGCCGAGCTCGCGGCTTCGCCTGCGCCGGCACGCGGGCCTTCGGGAAGTTTGGCCGCTTCTTCGAGCTGCCCCTTGGCCGCAGCGCCATGGTGGGCCGTCGTCAACTGCTCGCCGGCGTCCGGGACCGCAAAAGATCGTTCAGAGATGGGTGGCGCTCCCGAGCGCAGCGGCCCCACCGTGACGAGCAGCGTGACGAGCGCCGCCAGAGCCGCCGCAGCGGCGCCCCCGGTCGCCCAGCCGCGTACGGGCACGCGCCGGAGGCCGCCGCGCAGCCGCGCGCGCCGTGGCTCGGGCCGCTCGCGCGCCCACGCGGCGACGCGCGCCTGCAGCTCGCGCTCGAACTCGGCGTCCGGCTCGGCAGACAGCGCGCGCACGTCCTCGCCGAGCTCGCGCAGCGCGCTCGCCTCGGGACCGGCGAGCTCGCCGTTCAGGGCGGCGTCGATCTCGGCGCCGAGCCGGCACGCCGTCACGGTCCGGGGAACGGGATCACCCTCATGCGACCTCCCTTTCGCCGAGCGGGGTCTCCCGCAGACGTTCCAGAGCGCGATGCAGCCGCGTGCCGGCGTTCGACTCGCTGATGCCGAGCGCGCGCGCCAGCTCCGCGTTGGTGAGCTGGCCGTGGAACTTCAGCAGCACCACCTCGCGGTCACGCGGGGACAGCTGCGCGAGCGCGCGGCGGACGCTGTCGCGGCGCTCGACGTCCTCCGGGTCCGAGCCGGGCAGCGCAGCCGCCGCGAGGCTCTCCTCGGCGCTGGGCGCCGCCGGCTGGCGGCGCTTGCGGCGGCGCAGCTCGTCCAGGGCAGCGTTGCGCGCGATCGTGAACAGCAGCGCGCGCGGGCTGCCGCGCCGGGGGTCGAGCCTGCTCTGAGCCCGCAGCAGGCGCTCGAACGCCAGCGCCGTCACATCCTCGGCGCTTGCGCGGTCGCCCAGCAGCGACAGCGCGTAGGAGTGCACATCGGCGACGGACTCGCGATAGAGCGCGTCGAAGGGCGCGGCACCCAGTTGACGGTCGCGCCCGGAGGGGCGCTGCGCTCGTTGGATCATCCCCATCAAAAGAACCTACGTCCGAGCACGCCCCTTCGTCACAACACGCCGGAGGGGCCCGCGGCCGGTGCCAGGCCGCGGGCCCTCCTCGCGTGGGCCTCCTGCCCTAAGGCTGCTTCTGGCCCGTCGTCGGGTTCAGGAACAGCTTGCCGGCCTTCTTGCCGGAGAGCTGGAACATGCCCGCGAGGTCGAACGGCACACCCTCGGAGGCGTCGGTCGCGGCCTCTGCCTGGTCCACCGAGCCTGGGATACCCGGCAGGCCCCAGTTGTACTCGACGAAGTTGATCATCGAGGCCTGGTTGGAGAGGTCGTGGTCGACCGCGTTCTTCTTGGCGAACGGGGAGATCAGCAGCAGCGGCAGCCTGGGGCCGAACCCGCAGCGACCCTGTTCGCCGGCCAGCGGCGCCGTCGTCTGGGGGCTCGGGCCGCACTGGCCCGAGGTGCCGGTGCTCGACACCGTGAACGACGTGTTCGTGAGGTTGTCGGCCGGCGACAGCGACGGGTTGGTGACCCCGGAGTAGGCGTGGTCATACCAGCCGTCGGAGTCGTCGTAGTTGACGAACACCGCGGTGCTCTTCCAGTCCGGCGAGTGCTCGAGCTCGTTGATCACGCTCGTGACGAACGCCTGCTCGTCGGCCGGGTCCGAGTACGCGGCGTGTCCGTCCTGCCAGCCCGGCGCCTTCAGGAACGAGACGGCCGGCAGCGCCGAGGACGGCACTTCGCCCTTGTTGATCGCTTCGACGAGCTGGTTGAAGTCGCTCATGTCGTAGTTGTGGTTCGGCGTGTTGAACTGCGGCGTGCCTTCCACGTAGGACTGCGTGTCGTGGCCGATCGACTGAAGGCCCGCGAGCGTGTCCTGGCCGCTCCCGTTGGTCGGGATCGTCAGGTGGTGGGGGTTGGCCGTCGAGGCGTAGAACTGGAACGGCTCATGGTGGGGGATGTAGTCGTCCTTGTAGCCCCACTGCCCGGTGCCGCCGAGGGCGACGCCGACGGGATGGACCGTCGAGCAGTTGTTCTGGTTGCTCGAGTGCGCCGGACGGTGTTCGGCGCTTCCGTAGTACGACGAGAACTCGTCGGGTTTGAATTCGCTCGTCGGCTGACCCGCGTGGCCGGTCGCCGCGAGCGCTTCCTGGTAGCTCTGGTTCGGCCGGAAGCCGCCCTGGAACCAGCCCCACGAGAGACCCTTTTCGTTGAGCTCCTCGCCGATGTTCGTGCCCTTCATCGCGACCGCGTCGCGGGTCGAGCAGTCGTCCCAGTAGGGCTGGGCGTCGCTCGTCAGGGCGTAGCCGCCGAGGCCGTTTTCGGTGAGGTCCGCGTCCGGTTTCGTGGCCGTCGCGATCGACGGGCTGTTCGCGAGGTGTTCGGTGTCGACTTCACCGGTGTCGCCGGCGACGAGGTTGATCGCGCCCGGCGCCGACGGCCCGAAGGTCGTGCCGTAGGAGTTGTCGCTCATCGAGAAGTGCTGGGCGTAGTTCCACAGCGCAGTGACCGTGTTGCCGTCGTAGTAGTCCATGACCTGCGCCGGGTTGCACGCGGCTCCGAACGGGCTCGTGCCGGTGCCGGTGCCGACGGACTGGACGAAGTGGTCCATCTTGCCGCCGTCGAAGGCCTGCTGCTCGTCGGAGTAGTTGTGGTCCTGGTCGCAGGTGAGCTGGCCGCCCGCCGAGTTCTGCAGGCCGGTCGCGCTGCTGTCCAGCCGCTGCGGCGAGGCGGCGTTCGGGTTGCTGAAGCGGAGGTCTTCTTTGTGGCGCAGCGCCGGCGGCAGCGATTCCGCAGTGGCGGGGGTCAGCCCGTCCACGGCGGGAGTGTTCTTGGCCGCCTTGAACGGCTGGCCGTCGCTGTTCGCCGCCTGCGGGTAGGTCCCGAAGTAGTGGTCGAAGGAGACGTTCTCCTGGAAGATCACGACGACGTGCTTGATCGGTGTGGTGCTCGCCGTTTCCGCCGTCCTGGCGTGCCGGGCCGCCGGGCCGTGACTGTGCGCGCCGCCGGCCGCAGCCGTCGAGGCGGCGATCGCGCCCCCCGAGACCGCGAGCGCTGCTGCGAGCGCTCCCACCCTGCCTCTGTACCTCATCCTTGTTCTCCTTCGCTCGTGATTGCCTGTCGCACACGCCCGCCCCGCGGCGCCGCGCACTCGGCTTGAAGGCTTCCCCGAGGCGCCCTTCACCTCGTTTCGCTGCTGTGACGAAGGCGTTGAAGATCTGTGACCTCGCGAGTGCGAGCCCGCCCGGCGCGGCGCCGCCCAGCGCGTGCGTCATGCTTGTTGTCCTTGGCGCCGGCGCACAAAAGAGAGATCCGCTCGTGGCTCATGGACATGGACGGCGTGCTCGTGCGCGAGGAAGAAGCGATCCCGGGCGCCAACCGCTTCCTCGATCGTCTGCGCGAGCTGGAGATCCCGTTCCTGCTGCTGACGAACAACTCGATCTACACGCCCCGTGACCTCGTCGCCCGGCTGGCGGCCAGCGGCCTCGAGGTGCCCGAGCGCGCGATCTGGACCTCCGCGCTGGCGACCGCCCGCTTCCTGCACGACCAGCGCCCCGGCGGCACCGCTTACGTGATCGGGGAGTCGGGGCTGACGACGGCTCTGCACGAGGCGGGCTACACGCTGGACGATCGCGCGCCGGACTACGTCGTGCTCGGCGAGACACGCACGTACTCCTTCGAGCGCATCACCCGCGCGATCAGGCTGATCGGCGACGGGTCCCGCTTCATCGCCACGAACCCCGATCCGACCGGACCGAGCACCGCCGGGCCGCTGCCTGCGACCGGCTCGGTCGCCGCCCTGATCAGCCGGGCGACCGAAGTGGAGCCCTACTTCGTCGGCAAGCCCAACCCGCTGATGATGCGCTCGGCGCTCAACGCGATCGAGGCCCACTCCGAGACCTCGGCGATGATCGGCGACCGCATGGACACCGACATCGTCTCGGGCCTCGAGGCCGGGATGGAGACGATCCTCGTGCTGAGCGGAGTGACGACGCGCGAGATGGCCGAGCGCTTCCCGTTCCGGGCCTCTCTCATCGTCGAGTCGGTGGCGGATCTGGTGCAGCAGCTCGGGGGGTGAGCTTCGACGAAGCGGACCCGTGCCCGCGCTGCGGGGGCAGCGGCTCCGGGAGCCGGATGGCGAGCGGTTTCGAGCGCTCTTAGGCCCCCACTGCGGCGGCAGCGGGCCGGTCGGTGAGGAGCACAGGCCGGGCAGAGCGTCCGCCGAGCGCGTGGCGCCCCCTTGAGTCCTGCAACCGCCGCTGCAACAGATGTCTAGCCCGGCCCCGAAGCGCTCATCACGCCCCTACCGTGCGCCGAAACGCACTTCCAGATGGGGGACGGGTCGCGATGAGCGGGGTGACACCGGTGACAGACAGGCACGGCAAAGCCGCGGCGGGCGCGGCGCATCCGAAGCCGCACGCGCACGCCAAGCCTGAGCACGGCAAGCCATCCAAGCACGCGGCCCGCCACCATCGAAAGAAGCACCGCAAGCACCACAAGAAGAAAGCGCCGCCGCCGCACGTGTCAGGGCTCGCGGGCGCTCCCGCGCCGCCGGCGATCCCGGTGGCCGCGCCGCCCCCCTCGAGCGCGCCGCTGCCCCCGCCGCCGGCGACGATCTCGCTCGCACAGGCTCACCGGCTTCTCTGGCGCGCAGGCTTCGGCCCCGCTCCGGGGCAGGCCGAGGCGATGGCCGGACAGCCGCTGGAAGCGGTCGTCCAGTCGCTCACCCGTCCGTCCGGGCCGGCCGTTCTGCACGGGCCCGCGCCGACGGATGAAGAAGGCCACGCCCTGGAACCCGCCGACGTGTGGGGCCAGGACCACTGCTGGTGGCTGGACCGGATGGTGCGAAGCGACCAGCCGCTCGTGGAGCGGATGACGTTCATCTGGCATGACTGGTTCGCGAACTCCAACGAAAAGGTCAACGACCAGCAGCGCATGCTGGACCAGAACGAGCTGTTCCGCGAACACGCGCTCGGCAGCTTCCAGGACCTCTTCATGGCCGTGACGGCGAACCCGGCGATGCTCGTGTTCCTCGACGGCATCTACAACTCGAAGTGGGAACCGAACGAGAACTACGGGCGCGAGATGATGGAGCTGTTCTCGCTCGGCGCGGACCGCGGCGCCTACACCGAGAAGGACGTCAAAGAAATGGCCCGCTCGTTGAGCGGGTGGACTGCCGAATGGACCGAAAGCGCGGGGCTGCAGAACTTCCGCTTCCAGGCCTCTCGCCACGACGCCGGCAACAAGACCGTCTTCGGCCAGACCGGCAAGTGGAGCTGGGAAGACGCGGTGCGGCTGTGCCTGTCGAACCCGCTTCACCCCTCCTTCTTCTGCGCGAAGCTCTGGAGCTACTTCGTCCCCACGCCGCCGAGCGAAGCGACACTCGCATCACTCGAGGGGCTATATCTCGGCTCGGGCTACGGCATCAGGCCCGTCGTGGAGGCGATCCTGCAGCACCCCGACTTCCTCGACGGCCCCGAGCTCGTCACCCCGCCCGTCGTCTACAACGCGGGGCTGCTGCGCGCGATCGGACGCCCGATCGACACCACGGCCTGGGCCTGGCTGTCCTCGGGCGCCGGACAGCAGCTCTTCTACCCGCCGAACGTCTCGGGCTGGGATTTCACCCACTGGCTCGACACCTCGACGGCGAAGGCGAGATGGGAAATCGCCAGCTACGTGACGGCGAAGACGTACCCCAACCCGTGGCCCGCCACCGGCGAACCGCACTACGGCGCCTCCGAGGAACCGGCCGAAGCGATGGCGAGCGCGATGGCCTACTGGGGCGCGCCGCTGCTGGGCGGCGAATCGGAAGCGAGCATCGCGGCCTTCGCGCATTCCGCGCTGGGCGGGATGAAACTCGCGCAGTGGCAGAAGAGCCCGTACAAGGCGATGCGCCAGAACGCGCTGCGGATGCTGATCGCGACGTCTCCGGACATGCAGGTGAGCTGAGGGGGTCTGAGATGGCTGGGAGCTGCTCGTGTCAGGACTTCAACCGTGCGCAGGTGCTGCGCGCCGGCATCGCCCGTGCCGGTCGCGGGCTGCCCTCGATCGAGCCCGGCATGCCGCTGCCGGCCGGGACCGGCATGGACCGGCGCTCGTTCCTGCTGCGCAGCGCCGGCGCGGTGCTGTCGGTCTACGGCGCGGCGGCGCTCGCCCCGCGCGCGTTCGAGGACGGCATCGCGGCCGCCGCGGCCGCCGAACCGAACCAGCCGGTGCTCGTCTCGATCTTCATGGAAGGCGGCTGGGACGCGCTCTCGGTGCTCGCGCCGGTGGGCGAAGCGCGCTACCACGAACTGCGCCCGTCGCTGGGCCGCAAAGAAGGCGAAGGGGTCCAGTACACCGAGGACCCGACCCTGATGTGGCACCCGCAGGCGGGCGGCCTGGCGCAGCTGCACGGCGAGGGCAAGGTGGCGGTGTTCCCGGCGATCGGATACGACCCGCCCGACGAGAGCCACTTCACGAGCCGTCACTACTGGGAGGTCGGGGAACTCAACACGCAGACGCGCTCGGGCTGGATGGGGCGCTACCTCGACGTGGCCGGAAATCCCGGCAACCCCCTGCAGGGCCTCTCGCTCGACTACTCGCTGGCGCCCGCGCTCGCGACCACGCGCGTGCCGGTCGCCGCCGTCTCCTCGCCCTCGGACTACAACTTCTGGGCCTACGGCCTGGACGAACCGCTGATCTCGCCGACGATGGAAGAGTTCGGCGCGCTCGGCGCGCTCGCGGCGCCCTCGCCGGCGCTCGCCCAGGCGCGCGGCGCGGCGCAGAACACCGACATCATCCGCACGCAGATCGCGCCGTTCGGCGAACACGAAGGCAAACCGGGTTTCACCTCGCCGGTCACCTACCCGACCTCGGGCGATGAGTTCCCGAAGCGCCTCGCGGCGCTGGCGGCGATGATCGACGACGAAGCACTGCCGATCAAATGCGTCTCGATGAACGCGGTCGGCGGTTACGACACGCACTCGGACGAGGTGGAAACCCTGGCCACGAACCTCGGCCAGACAGTCGAATCGGTGCTCGCTTTCCAGCGGGATCTCGAAGCCCGGGGGATCGACGACCGCGTCGTGATCCAGCTCTGGTCGGAGTTCGGGCGCCGGCCACAGGAAAACGGCTCGGGCACCGACCACGGCGCGGCCGGTGTCTCGTTCCTGATCGGCAGCCGCGTGAAAGGCCAGATGGTCGGCGAATTCCCGGGTCTCACGAAACTCGACCCGAACGAAAACCTCGTCAACACCTCTGACTTCCGGGCGCTCTACTCCGGCGTGCTCGCGCAGTGGTTCCAGACCGAAGCCGGTCTCGTGATTCCCGGCGCCGGAACCGGCCTGCCAGGCCCCAGCACCTACGGCACGGTCCCCGACCTCTTCGTGTGATGCGCTTCGGGCCCCGCCGCGTAGCGCTGATGCTCGGCGGATGCGCGTCGGCCCTGCTGTGCGCCGCGGCGATCGGCGAGGCCGCCCCCACCGGCTGGGGCGGCGGCGGCGGAGAATGGGCCGCGCTGCAGGCGCGGCTCCTCGCGCACGCCGAGGCGCGCAAGCGGCAGCCGTGCGCTCCGCGTGCCCACGCGAGCCACGGGCACCGGCGCTGCAAGCACAAGCCGCGCCACGGGACCAGCTCGACGAAGCCGACCGCGGGGCCGGCTCCGGAAGCCGGGACGGGCGCCGGCGCCGGGGCGGCCGAACAGCTGTCGCCCACGCTGCAGGGTGTACCCACACCCGGCACAGGCGGATCCGGAAGCCCGGGCGCAGGCCCGGGCGGGAACGAAGAACCCGCGCCGCCGTCGGTCCCGCACGTGCAGGTGATCGCGGTCGAGTACCACTACACGCTGTCGCGCACGACCGTGCCCGCGGGCAAGGTGGCGCTGCAGTTCGTCAACAACGGCCAGGACGAACACAACCTCAACGTGCTCTCGGGCGAAGGCGAACTCGAAACCTCCTTCCCCAAGACCGTCTCCCACGGCGTGCGCGAAACGACGGTGAACCTGCGCAAAGGCAGCTTCACGCTGTTCTGCTCCCTGCCCGAACACGAGGCCAAAGGGATGCACGCGACGCTGACCGTGCAGTAGGGGCGCCGGGCGGGGGCGGAGCGCGATACTGACCGTGCGATGTCCCAGGAGAACGTGAGACTCATCGCTTCGGTCCTGGACCGCTGGAACAGCGGCGAATGGGTGGTCCCGAACGCGTACGACCCGGAGCTCGAATGGCTCCCCCACCGGAGCCTCACCGAGGGCACCTATCACGGGATCGAGGGCATCCGGCGCTTCGCCGAGGACACGCGCGAGATGTTCGACGTCTTCGAGCTGCGCTACGAGCTGCTGGATCTCGGCGAGCAGGTGCTCGGCTGGGGCACCATCCACTTCCGCGCGCGGCTGAGCGGGATCGAGTCGGAGATCCCTTTCGGCGGACTCGTCACTTTGCGCGACGGGCGAATCGCGCGCTTCGAGGACCACGGATCGAAGGAGGCCGCGCTCGAGGCCGCGGGCCTCTAGCGGCGCGGTCCGGCAGTGTCTCGCGCGCCCGCCGCCCGGGTAGGAACGGGTTGAACGCCACCCCGGGAGGTCCCATGTCACGACTGAAGCGGATGATCGGCATCAAGGCGACGAAGGCGGCCGCCAAGCACACCGTTCACGGCGTATCGGCGAAGGCCCAGCGAAAGCCGCTGCGCAGCGCCGGTTTGCTCGGCGCGGGGATCGCGGTCGGGCTCGGGGCCGGCTTCGCCGCCGGCCGCAGGATCTGAGCGGCGCGCCTCGCGCCCCCGCTCGCGAACGGGCGGCCGCGCACCGCCCATAAGCAGGAGCGATGCTCCGCGCCCCAACACCTATCGGGAGAGTTCCGAGGAGTCGGTACGCTCGGCTCCCCACGCGCCCGTGACACAGAGCATCCACCCAGCGATCGACCTGCGCCAGCTGCAGTACCTGGTGGTGATTGTCGAAGAGGGGCAGATCACGCGCGCGGCACAACGTCTGCGCGTCGCGCAGCCCGCGCTCTCGCAGGCGATCTCGCGGCTCGAGAGCCAGCTCGGCGTGCGACTGCTCGAGCGGCTCCCGCGGGGCATCGAGCCGACGCCGGCGGGTGAAGCGTTCTTCGAGAAGGCGAGGGAGGCGTTGAGCGCCGTCGAGGAGGCGGAGGACGTCGTGCATCCGTGGGCGCGCTCGGAGGCGCGCCTCGCCTTGGGGTTCCTGCCCGTGCTGGGCCCGTTGTCCCGGCCGTGGCTGCGGCGCTTCATCGCCGGGCACCCCGGCGTCGAGCTACAGACGCGCCACCTCACCCCTCAGGAGCGGATCGTCGAGCTGAGGCGCGGACGCATCGACGCCGAGCTGATGTTCCCGCCGCCACACGATCCCGACCTCGAGTATCTCGTGGTGCTGCGCTCGCCCCGCTTCGTGCTGATGCACGAGGGGCATCCGCTCGCGGGAGCGTCCTCCGTGGAGTACGCACAGATCGCCCACGAGCGCGTCCCCGCGCGGCACCCGAGCGTGCCGGCCGACTGGGCGCAGGAGGCCTGGCTGATGAACTTCCGCGGCTCCGAACCCGAAGTCACCAAGGAGCGCCCGACGAGTGCGGATGAGGTGTGGGCGCTGGTCGCGGCGGGCAAGGCGATCTCGGTGCTCCCGGGGTTCATCGTCGCCGGCGCCACGGGCCAGGGCGTGCGCGCGGTGCCGCTGGCCGACGTCGAGGAGGTCGAGGTGGCGCTCGTGCGCCGCGCCGCGGACACGCGCGCGACCGTGATCGCCCTCTTCGCCGCGGCGGAGGAGAGCGCGCGCCCAGCCCCGGGCGCGCCCTGACCCGGCGATGGCCGGGACGCGGTCGCGCCCCGGCCATCGAGGAGCAGCCCGCGTCTAGAGGGCCTCGGAAGCCCGGAGGGCGGAGGTGAACGGCAGCAGATCGGCGAGGCCGGTGACTTCGAACACGCTCTGTACGCGCTCGGGGCCCGGCCTGATCAGGAGACCGATCCCGCGCCTGCGACAGATGCGCTGGGTCAGGGTGATCGCCCACAGGCCCGAGGAGTCGATGAACGTGAGGCGCGAGAGGTCGATCAGGATCGGCCGCTCGTCGTCCATCAGCTCGGTGAGCGCCTCCTCGAACGGACCGAGCGCGGAGGAGTCGAACTCGCCGACGGGCGTGATCACCCCGCAGTGCTCGTCGGCGCCGGTCTCGACGTAGAACGCGCGGTCCGCCGGGTTCGTCCGCGACTGCGGCAGCGTGTCCCTCGAGTAGAGGTCCCCCTCCCCGTCCCCGAGGTACGCCGCCGAGTCGTCGCGACGCGCCGGCGGCGCGCCGCCGTTGGCGAGGACGCCCCTGAGCGCCCACGAGTGTCTCCCGACAGCTCGAACGTTCAAGGTCAGAACTCTCGCGCCGGGCGCGGGTCCTGTCCAATACAAGTTCAGCCTTTCGTATAGGCGGCGGTTATCGCAGCCGCCCGGCGGGGGCGCCTTCCCCCGGCGAACGGCGCTCGCGCGCCTTCGCGGCAGTCCCGTCGCCAGCGCCAGCGGCGCCCGTCTCGTCTGCCGCCTCGGTGGCCAGCCCCTCGAGCGCGCTGCGCAGCTCGCGGAGGACCGGCCTCGCGTCGCCGCGCAGGCAGGCCACGACGACCGGGACGCCGTCGACGCCCAGCAGCGGGATCGCGCGCACCCCGTCCCCCTGCAGGCGGGAGATCATGAACAGGGGCAGGATCGCGATCGCCTTGCCGCGGGACACGAGCGCCCACAGCTCGTCGAGCGATGTCGGCGACCCGGAGGCGAGACGCGGGGGCGCCGAGCGGTACTTCATCAGCCAGGTCTCTTCGGCCAGGCGCTGGTCGACGGTCGGATGACGGCCAGGGAGCATCTCGTGCTCGATCTGATCGAAGGTGAGCGAGCTCTCGCCGGCGAGGTGGTGATGCTCGCCGACGAGCACGTAGCGGGGCGCGATCGCGACCAGCTGCTCGACGAGCTGCTCGTCGCCCGTGGGCGGGTAGATCAGCTCCGCGTCGACGCGCCCGCGCTTGAGTTCGACGAGGCGGTCCGCCGGCTGCAGGTGGCGCGTTTCGACCTCCACCTCGGGGCGGGCGAGCATGAAACGGCGGATCAGCGCGCGCGCGAGATCGCCGGCGGCCTCGTGGAACCCGATCACCAGCCGCGGCCCGGCGCGCAGCCACGGCTCGACGGCCTCCTGGGCTTCGTCGACGGCCATCAGCGCGCGCGACGCGCGTTCGTAGAACGCCGCACCCGCCTCGGTCGGCGTGACGCCACGCGGATGGCGCTCGAACAGCCTCACGCCGAGATCGGCCTCGAGCTTGCCGATCGCCTGCGAGAGCGCCGGCTGGGCGATGTGCAGGCGCGCAGCCGCGCGCGTCATCTGCCCCTCCTCGACGACGACGACGAAGTAGTGGAGTTGGCGCAGATCGAGCATCGAGTGGACCCCGGCCTGGCGGCCGCAGGGTTGATCTACCTGGATACCCGCGCACGGGTTTCTCCCCTTCGCCGTCCGCCATACGCGTTGCGCGAGATCCATAATCCGGGCTTATGGCGCGGTCTGTCCCGTTCGGCGAATACCCGTTACGCTCGTCTTGGAAGCTGGATCGGGGGGTCCGGTGAGACCGACGTCGAGAGGCGTGCGTGACCGTCCTCAGATTGGCTAGATACCGGGTGTCCCGCGAGGCATACGACGCGGTCATGGCCTCGATGCGGCTGCACACCCAGCATCCGATCGGGCTGATCATGCATGGGGTCAGCGAGGTGGACGGTGAGCTGCAGGTGGCCCAGGTGTGGGACGGGCCCGAGTACGTCCACCGCTACGAGCAGGAGACCCTCACGCCCGCATTGCAGGCGAATGGCGTGAGCGCAGCCGAGCAGGTGATGATGATCGACCTGGAAGATCTCGTGACGCCCTAGCCGGGGCGGCGGTACGCCCAGGCGATTTTTTTGGGGGGGGAGGGTTCGCGTCGCGAGCTGCCGGCGCGCCCCGTCCGGGGGAACGGGCACGGCCACCCGCGGGGAGACGCTGTGCGGCGCCCCCCCGCGGCCGCCCTTCGAAGGCCTAGGAGAAGATCACTTCGAAGTTGCTGCTTTCGTTGATGAGCGTCGCCCCGCCGCCGCTGTGGGTCGAGTGCGAGAAGGTGAACTTGCCCGCGATGTCGCCTGGCTGTTTGTCGGATTCGACCTTGATCGCGGCTTCGGACTGGTTGTTGACGGCGACTTTCGTGGCACTCGATTCGGAGGCGGAGAGCGCGCCTTCGAACTGATAAAGGCCGATCCCCACCCGTCCGGGACCGTTGATCGTGTCCGAGCTCAGCAGGGCCTTGCCTTCTTCGAGGGCGACCCCCTCGTAGCGGTTGCCGTTGAATTTGACCTTGTTGATCGTGACGTCGGGCGACGCGGGCACCGTCGAGGAGCCCGAGGCGTAGTAGGCGCCCATGTCGTTGGCGCTGACCGTCGAGCTCGTCAGCTTGGACCCCGCCGCGGCTTCGTAGAAGAGCACGCCGGCGCCCTGGCTCCCCTGCGGGCCGCACGCTTCCTCGTTGCACTCGTTGCCGCTGATCGTCGTGCTCTGCACCGTGCCCACGCCGCCGAAGGAGATCTGAACCCCGTTCTGGGCGATGTAGGGCGAGGCGCCTTCGCCTGTGATCGTCGAGCCCTTGATCACCATCGTCGAGCCGGCGCCGCTGACCGTCGGCCCGTTCTTCTCGTAGCCGCTGATCGTGTCCGATTTCAGCAGCGCGTGACCGACCTCTTCGCGGCTCTCCGAGCCGACGCGCACGGCGATGCCGTGCTGGCAGCCCTTGAAGGCTGCGACGCTCGAGCCGGCGCCGTCGACCGAGACGTGCGTCGCGTTCAGCGTTCCGCCGCCGCCGATGAAGATCCCGTTCAACCCGTTCGCACAGGTTTCGAGCGGGATCACGGCCTCGACGGCGATCCCCGTCAGCGTGACGGTGCCGCCGGTGCAGATCGAGATCTCATCGGACTGGTCGAGCGGACCTTCCGATTCGTTCGATTTGGTGTCGCACGCCGATTCCGAGCGCGCCGGGGTTTCGGGCATCGCAAGCGTCGCGGTGCCGGCGCCGTTGGCGGCATTGAGCTTCGTGGTCCCGGCGATTTCGACCTGTTCTGTGTAGGTCCCCGAGCACACTTCGATCCTCGGCGCGCCGCTCGAGACGGCCGCCTGGACGGTGTTGAAGCCAGGCTGGGCGCAGCTTTTGCCGCCGGCGACAGCCGGGGCGCTGTTCGAGACCCAGACCTTGGACGCGTCGGCCGCGCTCGCGGCGACCGCCATCAGGCAGAGCGCGGACGTAGTCAGCGCCAGCGCGCGAAAGACTCTCCTTGACACGGTGTTCCCTCCCGGAAGTGGTTGTCGGCGCCACCCCGACGTGGCATGGGGACGGTGCGGGGCCGGCCGGGCGCGCGGGCGCGTTCCGTCGCGCCCGCGCTCCCGGTGGCCGGCTCGCGGTGCGGGAGGGTGAGCGCCGCGCACCGGCAGGAGAGTGACGAGCGGATCCCCGCCCGCTCGCGCGCCCTCCAGGTCGGAAAGACATGCTCTGCGGCGGGCGTCCGGCCCCGGCGGCATCGACGTCTCACGTACGTCCCCTCCCTCGCTTCCGCCGCGCATACGCGCGACATAGCTCAGTCTCCTACAACCGGCGCACTCGCGTCCAATAGTTCTACGGAGTTTGCGATATGCGGAACTTATGCCCCGCAGCGCGACTGCTCAGCCGCGAAGCACGGCAATGGCGGTGCGCGCCGCGCCGCCGGAGAGCGCGAGCGTGACGGCCACGCGCAGGCGATGGTGGTGCTCTCCCAGCAGCGCCCGGCCGATGCGGTTCAGCCTGAGGGCGATCATGAAGGTGCCTCGGCGCCCGGCGAACGCGGTGCGCCCGATCGTGACGCGGACGGTCCTGGCGTGGCCGTGTATGCGCCGGGTGAACAGAGCGTGGAGGGTGACCGCCCCACGGCACGTGCGACCGGCCGGGCAGCGCAGACGGAGCTTCACGAAGCCGTGCCTGCCGGCGCGCAGGTTCGTCGCCAGGAGCGCCAGCGCGACCTGCTTCGCCGCGAGCGGTTTCGCCACCGCCCCGGGCACGGGGACCAGTGGCGATTCCAGCGGCGTCAGCACCGCGGTCTGATAGGCGGTGATGGTCGCTCCGGTGGCCGCGTACACGCGCCCGCCGGCAGCGCTCGGCGAGCCGAAGTGGTCGGTGATCGGGCTAGGCAGGGTGAGGGTGTAGCGCGGTTTGCCCGTCGTCGGGATCCAGGCCGTAGAGCTTCGTCCCGCCGGCGCCGCAGATCCCGGTAGCGGGCGTCCAGATCAGCCCGGCGGATGCGATCGGCGATCCGCAGGCGTCCGAGGGGCCCTGCCACAGCGGCGTGAAGGTGCGCGCGGCGGCGTTGTAGGAGAGCGCCATCGTGCCGTTGGTGCACGGCATGTAGATGACCCCGCCCGAGTAGGAGTCGCCACCGAAGCTGCCCGCGCCGTTGCAGACCTGGTGGCTGTAGACCGCGCCGGCGCCGGCAGACATCGTGGCCGCCGCGATCAGGTAGCCGGTGCCGCTCTTGCCCGCCTGGAAGACGAGCCCGCCGGGGAGCAGCTCCGGCGCCGCAGAGGAGAGGTCTTTGTCGGTGTTCGAGTCGACCTTCCACGTGGGGGGCTCGTAGTAACCGGTGAGGGCGAGCGACGGGCTCAGCGCGACGACCGCGTCGGAGTCGTCGAAGGTGCTCGCTTCCTGGCCGCTCTTTGGATTGGGGTTTCCCGTCGAGACGTAGACGTTCCCGGCAGCGTCCACCGACGGCCCCGCCGTGGCCCAGATCGCGCCGCCACCCGTGGATTCGGCGCCGATCGGCACCTGCCAGTAGGAGGGCGCGCCGCCGTTCTCGGGCGCTGACACGACGGCGCCGCGATATACGGAACAGTCGCCGTCGTTGCCGCCGAACCCGAACACGACGCCGCCGCCGTCGAGCGTCAGCGCGCCGCGCTGCAGGATCGCCTTCGGGTCGGCGCCGGGCGGGTCCACGGGCGTCGCGAGGACACGCGCGCCGCTGCTCAGGCTGAAGCCCTCGAGCAGGTGCTGCGCCTGGGTGCCGTTCCACGTGTCGGCGACCACGTAGAGGACGCCCGTCGCCGGGTCGATCACGGGCGTCGAGACGATGCCGACCGTCGGCGTGACATCTCCGCAGGGCAGCTTGTTCGACGGCACCGGCGTGCCGGCGCTCGCGTGCCAGATCACGGCGCCGCTGGAGGCATCCAGCGCGTAGACGTCGTCGCCGATCGTCGCCGCGTAGACGACGCCGCCGACGACGAGCGGCTGGTTCCACATCGCCGCGCCCAGGTTCGGGGACTGCCAGGCGAGCGTCGGGGGCAGCGGGCTCGTGCCGTCGGGGTCCGCGCCGGTGCGCGAGGCGTCGTGGTGGTAGGTCGTCCAGGCGGGGTTCGCGCGGGCTGCGGGGACTGCTGCCGTTACTAGCGCCGCGAGGAGGCAGGCACAGGCGATAAGCGCCGCAGCTGCAGTGCGGGCGCGTGCCGGGGCTTCGCGCGGTGAGACGGTGAGGGGCACCTCGTGAGGGTTGCCCTTGGGAGACGCCTCGCGGCGTTTCTGGACGAATTGCGCAGGGTGCCGTGTGCTGGAGATCGTCGGCGCGGGCGCGGCGTCGCGGGGTTGCGGCGATTCGGTTGCTGCGTGTTTCGCCGCGGCGGCGTCCTTGCCCATGGGGGCGGTAGGTTAGCCGGGCGGGGGGCGGATGCCCCGGAGGGGGATGGCCGGGGGGGGTCGGACGCCCGGCGGGCTAACCTTCGGGGCCTGGGGCCATAGCTCAGCTGGGAGAGCGCCTGCTTTGCAAGCAGGAGGTCACCGGTTCGATCCCGGTTGGCTCCATCGCAATTTTGGCTGAGCAGCGCTAAGGCGAATGTGTGCGTAAGCTGCGCTGCGAAGCTCTTGAGCCACCTATGAAGAGGCGAGGAGCACGCGTCAAACTGAACCTTCTGATGAACGCGACCCGAACCCTCACTGCTCCACCACCAAGCCCTGCAGCCCACAGAACCATCGAATCTCGTGGAGTCGTTTTCTTGTCGCAGGACCGCCTTCTGATTTAGCCGTTTTTCCGCTTTTCTTCTTCTCCATTCTCCCCTCCTCCTTCTCTCTTCTCGACCGCCTGTTCGACGCGCACACGGTCAGCGGCGCGTAGCGGATCGCTGGCTATCCCACGACCTTGATCGAACAGGCGAGTCCAGGGGCGCGTGCGAGCCGCCGATCGGCCGTCACGAGCTCACTGCCGAGCGCCTCCGCGAGGGCGACGTACGTGCGTCGTAGGGAGTGAGGTTGTGCCGCAGCTCCCAGCAGCGAGCCAGGAGCGGAAGGTGCGGCGCACGCGCGAGCGGGAGGTCTTCCAAGTCGGAGAGCGCGAGCGCCGCTCGCCGGTCGTCTGTGAGCGTACGGCGCCAGACAGAGGCGACCTCGAGATCGATGATCTCGGGGGCGGCGAGCTCCTCCCCGGCGAGGGCGTCGCGCATGCGATCACCATCGCCGCCGTCGTCACCGAGCGCAGTCGCGAGCACGCTCGCGTCGATGACGATCACGCCGCTTCGCGGTCGGTACGCACGGTACGTGTCGCGTCCTTGAGCGTGACCGAGCCCCCAGCGCGTCCCCGGCGCGGCCGAGCACTTCATCGACCGTCGGGCGGCTCGCCTCGGCGAACAAGTCGGCCGAGCAGGTACTCCTGCAGCGATTGGCCGGCGTCGGCTGCTCGCCTGCGAAGAGTGGCGTGCACGTCGGGCGGGACATCCTTGATCTGTACGCTCGGCATGCCACGATTCTAGCGCCAGATTGGCGCTGTCGCAAGTGATTTCGCGCCATGGCTTCGATTGGGGCTTTGCTGCCACTGCGAGACCCGTGCGCGCAGATCTCCTGCTCTACACGCAGAGGCTCACGACGCCCCAACGGTGCTGTTGTCGTCCGATGGCACCGGCGCGGACTGCAAGCCGTAAGGAGCAGCGGTGCACTATGGCTCCGCGTGGACCAGTACGGGATCGGCGCCGCCGAGTGCCTTCGTGAGCTCGCCGCGGCGCCGGATCCCGAGCTTGGCGAACACCTTGCGCAGATGCCACTCGACGGTGCGCGGGCTGAGAAAGAGTCGGGTAGCTATCTCCGCGTTCGACAAGCCGTCGCGAGCGAGAAGGGCGATCTGTCGCTCCTGGGGAGTGAGTTCGTCGCGCGTCTCGACCGAGCGCTTGCGCACTTTCTCGCCGGTGGCTTGGAGCTCGTTGCGGGCCCGCTCGGCAAAGGCGTGCACACCGAGCTTGGACAAGGTCTCGTGGGCGGTACGCAGTTGAGCACGACTATCGACCCGTCTGTTAGCGCGCCGTAGCCATTCGCCGTAGAGGGGGTGCGCGCGAGCGAGCTCGACCCCGCGCTGCCGGCGTCCGAGCGAGATGGTCGATCGCGTCCAGGTAGAGGCCCTCCGCCGCCTCGCCCTCTGTGACCAGTGCGCGCGAGCGCGCGGCGCAAGCCCGAGAGCCCTTATGCGTTCGGACGTGCCGGCGCGAGCGCTGACATCTGTCTCCACGACGGGGAGGGAGCGCTCGGAGGTCACCGTTACGCGCAGCGGCCTCGACGAGCTCGTGCATCCACAGAGGCGACCATTTCTCCCGCTCGGACTGCTCGTACGCCGTTGCCGCCGCGGTCAGCGCTCGGTCGTACTGGCCGAGCCCGTTGTAGAGGACGGCTTCGGCCCAGTCTGTGAACGTGACAGCAAGCCCCTCGCCGCGGATCGCTGCGTCCCGTCGTATCGCTTCGACGAGGTCCCGCGTGTAGGGCTCATCTCCCGTCCATGCGGCCTGGGCCGTGGCCGCCAAGGTGCGGGGTTGAGTTGCCGGTCGCCTCAGCAACGCTGTCGAGCTCGCGTACGAGCGCCGCCGACGCGTCAAGCTCGCCACATGCCTGCCGCCAACCGCACGCAACCGTCAGCGCGAGTGGAAGTACCCCCGCAGCACCTGCTTCCCTGGCCGCGGCGAGCATCCTCTCTGAGATCAAGCCCCAGCGATCGTCCCACAGCACGAATGCCGCATGGGATGCCAGGTCGCCCCATCTCATCAGGTCCTCGACCGGACAGTCCGGGTCAGCGAACGCGGCCAGCGCCCGTTTGAGTACGTCGGCGCCGCCTGTGTAGCCCTCGGTAACCGTCAGGGCGAGCCCGTCCAACAGGAGGTCGACGGGGCGTGGCGGGGTAGACGCCGCTGGGGCGGCGAGCGCAGCCGTCCCGACCTCTTGCATGCCGCCCAGGTAGAAGCGCCCGGCGTAGAGAGCCGCGCGAAGAGCGTCCAGGTGGGTGTCTCGGGCTTGCGACGGGCTGAGCGGCTCGAGCCGCTTCGCGGCGGCGAGAAGCAGCGGTGGAGCATCGCTGCCTCGATTCAGCGAGAAGGCGACGACCGCCCGTATGAGGTCCACCTGCGCGCGCAGGCTCTCGTCCAGTGGGCTCCGCTCCGCTACGGACAGAAGCTCCAGCGCATCGTTCGGCGAACCAGATGAGACTGTCGCCTCTGCTGCGGCCACGGCCCTTCGGCCACGCTCGACCGGATCCGGCGTGAGGGCAACCGCGCGAGACAGAAAGGCAGCTGCAGCAGCCATGCCACCTCGTGCACGCGCCCTTCCTGCCGAACTCTCAAGTTCGGCAGCCACATCCTCCACAGGGATCTGCGTGGCTTGGCCGCGATGCCACGCACGCCGATCCGGATCTCGCTGACCGTCTGTCGCATCGGCCAGGGCGCGATGTGCATCCTGGCGCTCGGCGAGAGACGCCGAGCGGTAAGCGGCCGAGCGAATCAGAGGATGTCGGAACCGGAGATCGAGCCCGAGCTCGATCAGACCAGACTGCACCGCAGGCTCAGCTGCGTCGGGCTCGACGCCCAGTCGCTCGGCGGCCTGCCACACGAGGGGCAGTTCGCCGGTCGGGTCTGCCGCCGCGACCTGCAGAAGCCGCCTCGTCTGGGGTGTCAGATCGGCCAGCTGTCGCTGAAAGAGCTGCTCGATTCCTCCCGAGACGGTGACCCTGCCGGGGACGCCAAAGCCTCCTGCGAGCTCGTGCGGGGTAAGCGCGTGCGGGAGCTCCAGCAGCGCGAGCGGATTGCCATGGCTCTCGCCAACGATCTGGTCTCGGACGCGCTCGTCGATCCGGCCCCCGAGGACTGAGTCGAGCAGCTCAGCGGCGTCGCGATCCGCGAGGCCTTGGATCTCCAGCTCCGGAACCCGGGCCAACTCGGCGCTGCCGGTTCGAGTGGCGAAAATGATCCCGACAGGCTCCGCCTCGAGGCGCCGGGCGACGAAGGTCAACACCTGCGCCGACGCGCGGTCGAGCCACTGCACGTCGTCTACCAGACACAACAGGGGGCGGTTGTGAGCGAGATCCGAAACGGCAGCGAGTACGGCCATACCAACAAGAGACAGATCCGGTGGGGAACCCTCGAAGAGCCCGAAGGACAGTCTGAGGGCGTCACGCTGCGGACCCGGTAGCGCCTCCGCTCGCTCCAACAGTGCCGGCCCGAACAACTGCTGCACCGCTGCCATCGGGAAGTCCATCTCCGACTCGACACCCGCGGTGCGCGCGAGCTGGCAATCACCACAGCTGTTGCCGAGATAGTCCAAGAGGGCGGACTTCCCGATTCCTGCCTCACCGCGCACCACAAGCGCGCTGCCCTCCCCATTCCGCACGCCCTCGACGAGCTGAACGAGCACGGCGCACTCCTTTGTGCGCCCCAGCAGCGCCCGGTGCTCCCGCTGCGCAAACCGACTCACCACGTCTTGAGGCCCCTCCCGGCCGCACGACATAGCCCGTCGCGAGCCGTCCACCCTTGAGTTCTCGTCCCCTCGAAAACCTACTACCTGCATCAAGCAAGCGCCGCGCGCAGTACGGCTTGCAGGGCTACAGCAGATTCGAGCGCCTCCGGAGAGCTCCAGAAGTCCCTGGCCGCCCGTAGCTGGACCGGTGTTTATGCAGGCGCGAACACATGCGGCCTGAGCGAATCTGTGCATCGTGAAGAGCCAAGGCAAACGTCGGAAGACAAGAGCCGCGCCGACCGGCGGCGACGACGGTCACGAGCGCCTATCGCGCCTCGCGCCGTCGAAACGCCGGCATCGCACGGCGGCACCCTCCCCCCGCTGCCACGCGATGAACGCGACTGGCGCGTCGCGTCGGTAATCGACGGGCGTCGAACGCCCGGGCCGGCGCGACGTGGCCAGCCCGCGTCGAACTGGGAACCCGTGCGCCCACCGCAAGCGTCCGCCACCCGACTCGTCGCGGAACGCGGGCGAGGGTCGCTGGACGCACCGCACGGCGGACTCACCTGACTCAACGCGTACCTCGCGAGTCGTCGGAGCGCTCAGAGCGCCGTCGTGCGGCCGCGAAGGCTCCCGCACGACGTGGCCGAGAACCAAAGCGCCAAGCGCGGCCGCGACGCACTTCTCGTAGCGCGATGTTTCGCTGAGATCGCGTTGACGCGACTTCCCGAGAGGTAGTCGATGCTCGCCCAGACGGCGACCCGCGCCGCCCTCCAATCGCATCGAAAAGGAGGAACCGCATCGAAGCATCCCGTGGTGCAAGCGACGATGCCGTCGGTTGTCGCGGTCCCTCAACGAACCTGGCGATCGTGATGACCCTGCCGCTGTGGCGTGCGAAGAACCCGTCGCCTTCTCCCGTCGCGCGGGCGTGAGGAACGGATAGCGGCCGCGACGCTCAGCGACCCGTCGGCCGCAGAAGTGCACGATCGCGAGCCGATGTTGCCGTCCAGGACAGCGGTGACAAGCCGACGGCTACGGGCGCAACGATGTTCGGGCGCCGGCTCCGCCGCAGACCGCACGCAGGATGAGGACGGTCGCACCAGGAACGGTTCCTTGAAATCCTCGACGAGCTCGGGCCCCGCGACGGCGAGTAGCAAGGTGGTCGAGCGTCGGTCCAGAGCGTGGGTGCTGGGGCGCCACTCCGGGCATCCGGGAAAGGCCGTGCGCTGCTCACCCCCAGAGTTCTGGCGGATCAACGAGATCGTCGTTGATCCACGACAAGCCGCTGATCACGCGCCGGCAGACTCGGATACAGCGCGCCCACCGAGACATACGCTGCGCACCCTGCGCCCCACTCCCTACTGCCTCGACGACTTTCCCCGCCAGCGTTCGTCGGCGTCCGTTGCACTCTGTACCGACATGAGTTTGGAGTACGCGTACGCGAATGGATAGCGAAGCGCGCGTCGGGCGTCGGTCGCCGCAACGCGGCAAACGAGTAGCGGTCTCGTCACTCCCTCATGCTCGCAATGAACCCACACCTCGTTGGTATGCGGGCACCACTCAAGCGTGGTGATGAGCCCATCAGCGTCGCGCTGGTCGAGCTCCAGCCACGTCACGCCGATGCGCCAGTCTTCGCTGTGCGAGTCTGCCATCACTGCATCGGTGTCCCTGCTCGCCATGGTCAAATCCGTAGTCGTGGTGAATGTCAGCCGCTAGGCGATGCTCAGGTCGAAGATCGCTCCATGCGCAAGCACGAATGGCTCGATGCCGGCGCCACCTGACCGGGGCGATCACCGCTGTTGGTGATCGCCCCGCCACTCTCAGCGACCGGTACGTTCAAAGGTCTCGTGCAGCAGATCGGCAAGCGGATCGACCTCGACCCGGGCTACTCGTCCCATTCCCTGCCGGGAAGGCGGGTCGTGATCTCCTGAAGCAGCCACTCGTTCCCGTCCGGGTCGCTGAACCCGGCATAGCTCTGGTACGAGCGCCGTTCGGGGTCAGGTCCGGGGACCGGGCCGCCATCGAGATGGAACACCTCACCGACCTCGACGCCGCGCGCGAGCAGTTCCTCACGGGCCGCTTCGATGTCCGCGACGACGAGCTCCATACGCTTCGCCGACCCGGGCTCGGCCGTGGTGAGTCCCTTCCCGAACGAGATCGAACATCCCGAGTGAGGCGGTGTGAACTGGACCGCCCGAAAGTTCTCGCCGCGAGCCAGGTCGACGTCCAAGCGCCAGCCTAGTTGCGCGTAGAAGGCCTTGGCTCGGTCGACGTCCGAGACGGGTAGCGTGATCACCTCGATTTTCATGTCCATGCACGCCGTCTCTGGGAGTGCTGTTGCTGCGTTGGTGCTGACATCTGTGACGCTCATTTCGACCTCCGTCAGTTGATTCTGCGTTGGTGTCAGCTTCTCGTCTAAGTGCTTCGGTCGCGCCCGTGTTTCTACGGGTCGGACGTGGCTTCAACGCTGGCGCTCCTCTTGCCCGGAGTGGCGCTGCCCCGTAGGGCAGCGCCAACCGGGTGTCCTCAGGGTCAGCGTGAGCTTCTTACTTCACCGGCCCCGTGATCGAGCCCCAAAGCTGGCGGCTCGGCACACTCGTCGGGTTGCCGACCAGCTTGTCGACGCGAATCGGGGCGAACCGCTCTTCGTTCGGCGCCTTGTTCCCGAGGAACGTCATCGCGTAAGGGTGAGCGAAATCGCTCGTCGATGCGACGACGATCGGGAAATGGTGCTGCGCGGCGGCGGCCGGAGCGTCGGGCGTGTCGATGATGAACACGGTGAGCGTCGGCACCTTGCACGATAGGAGGCTGAGTCCCTCGTTCGGGTATGCAGCCTTCTTCAGCCCCACACAGAGCCCGGTCGGTTTGCCTGACGGCGCATACAGAAGCTGCAGCGCGTGCAGCGGGCCGTAGTGGGCGGCGACAGCGGAGGACACGAGTCCCTGGGCGTAGAGACCCGACGTCGTGCTGAGATTCGCGATCAGGTCAGACGCTGGATTCGTTGCGCTTGCGGGCGCCAGGACCGTCGGCTGGCCAGCTCGTGCCTTTCCGTCGAACACGGTCTCGACAAACCGCGGGCTTGCTTCGGTTCCAAAGAGAGTGCTGTAGACCTCGATGCAGTGTTCGCCGCAGGCCGCGGTCGCCGCGCCGGCGGGCACCGTCGTCGTCGCCACCGAGAGCGTGCCGGTCAACGCCAGGGTCGCGAGGACGGCCAGCCTCTTGTATTTCTTGAACATGACTAGTTCCTTTCTCGACTCGCAGCAGAACCGCTTGCGCGGTGCCGTGCTATTAACTTGAATAGGACGACGCATGCCATTGCGAGATTCGAAGGCTGACGCGTAATCCGCTATTCACCTTCGTGGAGTCGATGTCGCTTCGCGCCCGGGATTACGCTGGCTAAACCACCGGCCGGTAGTCATCCCCGCGTGGCAAGCGCGGAATCATGCCTGCATCGACTCGGAACGTCGTCAGTGAAGAGCGCTCCGGGCCAATCCGATTTGGGCGTAGTGGACGATCTTGGTGCTCCAGGCGATGACCTGGGTCCCCGCAGGCGAACCGATCATCCAACCCACAGGCTGTCCAACCCAGATCGGGCGTTCAGGCTCCTGCGTGGCTCAGCTGCGAATCCGAGTTCGGGAGTACACTCGCGAGCTCCCCCGACGCTGAATATCGAGCTTGGCGAACACCTTCCGCAGGTGCCACTCGATGGTGCGCGGGCTGAGAAACAGCCGGGTAGCGATCTCCGAGTTTGAGTGCCCATCGCGCGCAAGCTGGGCGATCTGGCGCTCCTGCGCAGTCAGATCATCGCGCGTCGGAGCAATCCGTCTGCGTGCTCTCTCGCCAGCAGCATGCAGCTCTTTGCGAGCCCGCTCCGCGAATCCGTCCATCCCCATCGTGGAGAACATGTCGTGCGCCGTCCGGAGCTGGGAGCGGGCGTCGTCGTTGCGCCCCTCTGCGCGCAGCCATTCGCCGTAGAGGAGGTGTGCGCGGGCGAGCGCAGGACGGACCCGACTCCGCTCAAGCGTCGTGATCGCCTCCCGATAAAGCGCCTCGGCATCGCGCCCGGTCCTGAGGAGAGCCCTGCAGCGAGCCTCTGTGCCGTAGGCCCAGTCTGTGCCACAGGGCTGTGTCGTTTTCGCCAGGGCCTCGAGCGCCTGCTCTGCGGCCTCACGGTGGCCGCTTCGCACTCCGGCCTCGACGAGCTCGGCCAGGCTCCAGTTGCGGAAGGTCAGGTCGGGAAGATAGGCGCCTGCCTTCGTCGCGGCCTCGAGCGCCTCGTTGTAGCGACCGGCACCGTTCAACAACACCGCGTGAGCGCAATGGGCAAGCGAGAGGCCCTGACCTTCACCGCGGAGGGAGGCTTCGGCAATGGTTGTTTCGATGAGTGCGCAGGCCTCCCGCTCCCGGCCGCGCCACGCCATGAGCATCAGGGGGCCGTATGGGGAAGACGGGACTCCGGTTGCGTGTATTAGCGCCTCGACCTCGTCGAGCAGTGAGTTGAGGGCTCCCATCTCGCCCGCGTGCAGGTGCGCTACCAGCCGCAATGTCAGCGCGGTAGCCAGTGCCCCGGGAGCGCCCAGCTCGCGGGCCCGCGTCACCATCTGGTCTGCCAGATCCTCCCACGCGTCGAAGTCCCACGTATCGACAGCGGTGCGGCACGCTATCGACGTCCAGCGGATGGGCTGCCGTGCGGTTGCGGTGCCATCGCGGAACGCGATCAGCCCACGCTGCACGGACGGAACGCCGGCCGAGTAGCCGCTGACGATCAACGTGGCGAGCCCGTCGAGCAGTAGGTCTGAAGGACGGGGGTCTGGTGACTGCGGCGCGGACAGCGCGGCCTGTGCGACCGCCAAGACATCCTCGCCGGGGCTCGCAAGCCGGGCGGCGAACATCGCTGCGGCGACAGCCTCCAGGTACGTGTCCCTCGCGAGCTCGACGTTGAGTTGCTCGAGCCTGCGGGCGGCATGTAGGAGGTGTGCGGGTGCGTCGGAGCCGCGGTTGAGCGCAAAGGCGAGGCGTGCTCGAAGCAGTTCCGCCCGAACACGCTGAAGCTCGTCGAGGGAGCCGTCATCTGCGACCGCCAGCATTTCGCCTGCAAGATCGAAGGCACCCGCGTGCAGGCTCGCTCCCGCCGCGCCCAGGGCTCTGTCCCCCCGCCGCGACCCGTCCTCGGTGAGCGCCAGGGCGCGCTTCAAGAACGCCGCCGCGGCCGCGAGGCCACCGCGCGCCTGTGCCCTTTCGGCTGAACGCTCCAGCTCGAGCGCGACTTCCTCATCTGGTTCGGTTGTTGCCTTGGCGAGGTGCCAGGCGCGGCGGTCCGGGTCCAGCGTCCCGTCTGTTTCCTGCGCAAGCGCCATGTGCACCGCGCGGCGCTCGTCCGATGCAGCCGAGGCGTACACGGCCGACCGTACCAGCGGGTGCCGGAAGGCAACGCGGTCGCCGATGGTGAGCAGCCCCTCTGTGTCGATGCTGTTGGCGGATGCTCCGCTCATACCCAGACGTGCCGCCGCTCGCCAGAGCAGCAGGGGATCACCCACCGGCTCCGCGGCCGCGACGAGCAGCAGGCGCTTGGCGTCGTCGGAAAGCGTGTTTAGTCGGCGGGCGAACGTCTCCTCGATTCGCCCCGACAGGCTCTGATCCTCAACCAGCCCAAACCCTCCAGCGAGCTCGGCCGCGGTGAGCTTTTGCGGCAGTTCGAGCAGCGCGAGCGGATTACCGCGTGTCTCGAGGACGATTCGGTCGCGGACCTGCTCATCGAGCTTGAATTGCACCGATCCGTCCAAGAGGGAACGAGCGTCTGCCTTGCTCACGCCTTCCACCGCGAGAGTGGAGAGGTTCCGGAGCTCCTCACTGGTTTCGCGCGCTGCGAACACCACACCTACCCGCTCCGCGAGGAGGCGACGAGCGACGAACGCGAGCGTCGATGCGGAGGCTTGATCGAGCCATTGGGCGTCGTCGACGACACACAGAACTGTGCGCTCGTCGGAGGCCTGGGAAAGCATGTTCAACGCTCCCACCCCGACCAAGAATCGATTCGGAGCGGCGCCGGCGCTGCGGCCGAACACGATCTCCATAGCCTCCCGTTGTGGAGCGGGGAGCGCGTCCAGTCGATCGAGAAGCGGCCCGCAAAGCTGATGCAGGCTTGCGTAGGCGAGCTGAATGTCCGATTGCACCCCAACTGCCTGGAGAACCGTCACGTCCGTCGCTGAATCGACGAGGTAGTTCAGCAGCGCCGTCTTGCCTATTCCTGCCTCGCCAAGCAGCAGCAGCGACCTGGCGTCGCCGTTGCAGATATCTCTGACGAGTTGATCGATCACCGCGCACTCGTTCGAGCGCCCCAGCAGGGCGGTGTGCTCTGTTGCTGCGAACCGGCTCTCCATGGTCCCAGCGTCCCCTCGCTGACGCGCGGCCAGCGTCGCTACACGTCGTCGATCCTCGAGCGCCTTCCGCGAGTGCGGGTGCGCCCGAAAGGCTACTCCAGGAATCCTTTCCCGGACGATCCCCGCTTGGGCGCGCAGTCGAAAGTGCGCGTCCATCGCTGATCTTGCCGGGACCGCCATTCGGGATTGGCGCGGGCTCACGCGGAGACGGCCTCAACAGGGGCCGCCGTGGTCAAACCGTAGAGATAATGCGCAGCCAGGTCGTCTGCCAGTGTCTCAGGGTCGTAGCGCCAGACCGGCTCGTAACATCTGGCGGCCGCAAGGACGACGTAGCCGCTCACCGAGACCACCCCGCCGAACGGCAGGCCGTCGCGGAAGCCCAGCGCGGTGAGGGACCCCGCTCCGATGCCCTACTGCATGCCGGAGCGGGTCCTGTCCGTCCGACAATGCCCTGGTAGTCGAGTCCCGATGCGGGCGTCATGAGTCATCACCCGCCGTGAACGCGTTGATGTCGGCGGCGACTTCGTCCGGGTACTGGAACAAGAAGCCGTGGGCTGCGTCTGGATAGATCTTGATGCGAGCATCCGGAATCAGCCCCGCCATCAGGTGGCTGAGCTTGGTGGGGATCATCAGGTCGTTGTCGCCTTGGATGACAAGCGTCGGGATCGTGATCCCCGTCAGGCGCTGCAACGCCGCGTGGTCGGGTATCCCCCACTCGACGACCGCGTCGTATTGGGCGTCGCGCGCGGCGTCGCTGACCGGGGCGTCGCGTCCCTGCTGCCTTTCGAGAAACCGCGCCACGAACTCTCGTCCCTTCTGCCGGCTCGTCTCGGTCTGCGCGAACATGATGTAGAGAAGGTTTTCGGGGTTGCTCTCGCCGAGCGCGGCCGCGGCGATGTCCTCGCGCCAGCCGTGCATCTGTGGCGCGCCCTTAGGACCGGTGGCCGCGAGGATGAGTCGGCGGATCATCGCGGGACGTACCAGGGCGATCTCCTGCGCGACGAACCCGCCGATCGAGAAACCGAGCAGATCCACCTGGGCTAGGCCGAGCGCGGAGACGAATGCGATCATCTGCCGCGCGCTTGCGGCGATCGTGGGTGCAGGCCCCCCGGTCGAGCTGCCAACCCCTGGATAGTCGACGACGACCACCTCTCGCTCCGTCGCAAGCGCGGTGGTCAACGCGGGATCCCAGTTGTCGAGGTTCCCGCGGAAGTGCTGGAGCATCACGAGGGGCACTCCGGTCTGGCTACCAAAGCGACGGTACGCAAACTCGACGCCCGCGGCCTCGACCAGTTGGGTCTCGGCGAGCTTCCGCTCGTTCGTCACGCTGACAGTGTTCATCGTTTTTCCTCTTTCAGCTCGTCAGGTTGGCGGTCGGCGATCACACGTGCTGTCGCCGTCAGGATTCGCCGGTTATGAAGTGCTCACCGATCGGACTGTCGGCGAATTTCTCGCCCATCAGACGCGAAAAGAGGAGCACTGAGCTGCGCGGCCGGTGATTTACGGTGAGGTGCTCGGCTTCGCCGATGTCGTTGAACTCGACCGTGACGACTACGCCAGTGGGCTCACCGTGTATCGGCGTGGTGTACTGCTCCACGAACCGCCTATCGCCGTAAGGACCTGCGTAGGCGAACACCTGGTGTTCGTAGAGCGTGCGCGCGGTCGTGACGATGGCGTGAACCGTCTCGGCGCCTTCGGCGGCGCCGTTCATCGCGGCACCCTCCAGGGTGACGTCATCGGCCAGGCGGTCCAGCCAGGCCGGGTAGTAATCGGTCGTACCGTCCGCAGGTGCGATGTTCGCGGTGTAGGTGGGCTGCTGTGGGCTCATCGGTGCCTTTCGTACCCCGGTCGGGCCGGGATGGTTCGCTTGCAGTGAGGCCAGCGTCGCGGTTTCGATCCGCCTTCGCGCCCGTGGTAGTACGGGTTGATCTCGGCCGAGTGGTCAGGAGTAACCGAAGGCGCGGAGGTGTCTCCCTCGCTGCTCGACGACGGGACCGCTGTCGGCGACGCTATCCGGCCTGCGCCGCGGGCCGGAGTCGACGACCAGTGGTATTGCGGGCGCGAGAGCTCCTGCGAACGGGGATCGTCACGTTGTGAGCCCAACCGCTAACGCCGACCACAGGCGGAACCCCAGATACTCAGGAGGAACACAATGAGCACTTCACCTACACCGGTCGTCTTCATCAACGGTCTTTGGCTGCACGCGTCGAGCTGGGCCAAGTGGTTGGATCTATATCGCGAGGCCGGCTATGACCCGATTGCGCCAGGGTGGCCGGGGGAGCCGGCAACCGTCGCCGAGGCTCGGGAACACCCCGACCTCGTTGCGAACACGAGCATCGACGACGCCGTGTCGCACTTCTCGGAGGTCGTCGACGCACTTCCGGCGAAGCCGATCTTGATCGGGCACTCGTTCGGTGGACTGCTGGCCGAGAAGATGCTCGGCATGGACGTCGCGGTGGCGGCCGTCGCGATCGACCCGACGCAGATCAAGGGTGTGCTCCCGCTTCCCCTCGCGCAACTGCGCTCAGCGCTACCGGCGCTCGGAAACCCGGCCAACCTTCACAAGGCCGTCTCGCTGACCGCAACGCAGTTCCGCTACGGCTTCGGCAACGAGCTCTCCGAGGAGGAGTCCGACGCGCTGTACGAGAAGTGGGCGATCCCGGCCCCCGCGCGTCCATTCTTCCAGGCGGCTGCCGCGAACTTCGCCCCCCACTCCCAGGCGAAGGTCGACACCGGCAACGCGGCGCGCGGGCCGTTGCTGCTGATCTCCGGGACCAAGGACCACACGGTGCCGGACGTGAGCACTCGCTCAACGTTCAAGCAGTACCGGCACTCGGACGCGATCACCGAGCTCAAGCAGTTCGAGGGGCGGGGCCATTCGCTGACCATCGACAGCGGCTGGCGGGAAGTCGCCGAAGCGACTCTCACGTGGATTGAAGCCGCGACGGATCCACAGCCCCTCGGCGTCGCTGCAGCGGGAGTTGGCGAGCGATGACGAGATCCGACGCACCCACACCGGTGAAGTCGGCGCTCGGCGACGAACAGGCCGGACGCGACAGTATCCGCCGGGGGCGAGGCTCTGATTCCAGCGACGGTCTCGGCGGCGTGGGCAGGGTGAGCACATGGTTGAGATGACCGCCACCGATAGCGCCGATCAGGTCGAGGCGAGGCTGCGTGACGCGCTGGACGCGCATGGCCTGCAGCTGTTCGCGCGTATCGACCATGCCGCCGGAGGCCGCAAAGCAGACGTCGAATTGGAACCGAACGTCCTGCTGATCTTCGGCAACGTGCACGTCGGCACCCCCCTGATGCGCGCAGATCCCCGCGTCGGGATCGAGCTGCCGCTGCGAATGCTGATCTGGCAGGACCCAGGAGGGACCCATGTCGGCTACCTGGACCCCCGAGAGTTGGCCGGCCGTTATGCCCTCGACAGCCACCAGGAGACGCTTGAGCGACAAGCCGCGGTTCTCACCAAGCTGGCTGCCGCGGCGGCCGGTTGAGCGCTTCGGCTGTCACGGACCGCACAACGTCAGGTACCCCACCGCTCAGTAGCCGGTGAGACAGGATTTGAACGTGCCGTAGCGCGTCAAACGATGCTCTGCTCCACCAGCAGGAGGTCCCTCGCCCGAGACACGGTTGTTCGCTGGTTCAGACGTCCTGCCGATGTTCGTCGGCGCGCCGAGCGCAAGAATCATCCTGTTCGCTACGTAACGGTAAACGCGGTGTGGGCTCGCGGAAGTTCTGGATGCGCCAACGACTGCGCAACGAATTCATGGGACCCCACCGCAAGCCCAGCGACCGTCAACCTCCACTTGCCCTTCGAGCTCACCGCGACCGTCGTCGCCGAATGGCCCGGTTCGCTCACCTCGATGGTCGAGTACGGTTCGCCGGTGCCCTTCAACGTGACCGAAGTCGCCCTCTCGGACGCTCCGAGCTTTGGTGACGTGATCGCCGGCGACAACAGCACTCCGCCGCCCTCTTCTCCTACCCAAAACGGTTTGATCGTCTTGGGTGCCGTACAAGAGGCGGCAGTGTCACTGCGCTGACCTTCGCCGTAACTGCCCAAGTAGCCCCACCGATCGGGGAAGAACTCGCTTTCGTCGAAAATGTTCCCAAAGCTGCCGTATTCGAGCACCACAACCTGCATGTAACTTCCGGGGAACGAAGTCCGGCGTGGGATTCGTTCTTCGCGTTCCAGGTCGTATTCCCAATATTCTTCGAATGCTGTACCGAACGCCGCGATCACGACCTTGGCGCCTTTCGTCCTCACGCAAGTCACAGCGCCCGTGAATCCGTGATGTTCTTCGGGTTCCGTCCGTCCCCGAGTCGTCAAGACACCTTCCGCGGTCTTCTTCGTGAAGCTCACGTTGACTTCGAGCGTCGAGGCTTCGCCATCGTCCGCAACAGGCGACGAGACCGCATAGCCTCGTAACACCTGCGTCGGCTGAACGCCGGCAGCTGCGGTCGAAACAAACACGGCCGAGGAGCACACACTGGCCGCGGCGCACGCGACCAAGATCTCCAGCGGCCTACGCCGCCAACCGCCTCTCCCCACGTCCACTGGTCTCCGCACCATCCCCCCTCGCGGTAGCGTCGCTCTCCCGCATGAATCTAGCCCGAGCACGTCCCGACAGTCAAGGGCATCGAACGATCCCGACGAACAGATCGCCGTCAGGAGCCGCGGCCGGCGATCCATCAACTTCCTGCGCGGATCTCAGGTTTGGCGAACTCACCCCGGAAAGCCGCATGACCCTTGCTGCTACGGCAGGCGGCCTACGGGGCGTAAACGCAGCGCTCGCCGCGTGCAAACGGGCTCCGACCAACAACCTAGGTGTCGCGCTGGCGCACCCCAGAGCTGTCCGTCGGGGAACCGACCAAACACGTTCGGGCTGAAAATCGGCGTTATCGACAATCACAAACCTCCCTCCCCAGAACCGACGGATCCATTTCTTCCGTATGCCTCGATGTGGTTGCGCGGCACCAACCAAATCTCCCCGCAACGAGCCTCCCGATGCCGAGCAGCGAGTCCTTGGTTAGTGCCGAGAGTGCTAGCGGCCGCGACAACCACCCGCGAATACCGCGGCGGTTACTTTCGCGCTTACGCCGCCGGCGCCCACCGCTCTGCGGAGCCAGCCCCAAGCGACCGAGATAGCCGCGAGCAGCGCTCCCGCTGAGGCGGCAAGGCGAGTGTCTGCGGCGGCGACCCCCGCAGCCCTGCAGGCCGAGCACGCAGCCAGGTGCGCCTTCGCCTCTCGAGAGCGCCGAGCCCCGACGTGCTCGCCCTCATCGCCCGCGACGGGCTCGGTATCAACCCGGCCGACGTCGAACTGCACTAGCGGCGCGCTGCTCGCGGCCGCGAAAGAACGCCGCCGGCGGTCGCAGGCCTCCCCTCGAGCCTCGAGCGTATGATCGGACGCGTGGATTGGGTGGATCTGAGGGAACTAACCCAACTCAGAGTTTGCGTGCGGGTCGCGGTTCCCGCTGGGCGAAGCGGCCGTGCCATCCCGGGAATGACAATGGCGGCGCGCGCCCGAGACGGCACGATTCTCGTGGCCGCGGCCGAAGACGGCAAAGCTATCAAGGAGTATCGGCTCCCGCTAGCGATACTCGGACCGCGCGGCGCGAGCAAGGAAGACCACCGGCTGCTCACCTACATCAGCCCGAATCCGAAGCTGAAGGCCAAGCCGAAGCCGAAGCCGAAGCCGACTAAGGGGCGCCGCAAGGCCCGCAGACGGGCGATGGTAGACAAAAAGAAGACCGTCCAAAACCGTTCACCACTTAGGCCTTCAAGTAATGCGCCGATCGGTGGCCCCGCGTCAACCTTCGCCGGGCGCCCGCGCGTCCACCGCCACACCGGCAGGCACTGACGCCGGGGCTCGCCCCAGGTAGCCCGACGCCCTCTTCGGGCTGGCTGCCGGGCGCGCTCGCCGTGAAAGGTTGAGGCTCAGCTCTAATGCTTTTCGGCGGCGGATCCCGTCGCAGCTGCGGCGTACGCCGCTCGGAACCTGAAATATGGGCCCCCCGGCAGGTGGACACCGCCGTGGCAGGTCGCACGAAGGCCGCGCATAACCCGATAAGCGGTCTTATGGCGCACCCCCGACGACTCCCTGCGGTGAGGGCAGGGAGTCATGCTGTCCTGCTTTTCTCGCAAAAGGGCAGCGCCGGCCGATTCCGCGTCGCACTGCTGCTCGTCGTCCTTGGCGCAAGCGAGGCGCGGACGTGGTGAGACGCTCGCGTTGCTCGCCGAGCGGGCGTCAGCCGTGGAGAACCCGCGCACGAGACCCCTGGTTTGTGTAGGAGATCGTGGTTCCAATCGCGCGAGCATGGGCGCGAGCTTCCTCGACTCTTGGCTCGGCGGGCTGGCGGCTGGCCTCGCGCATCGAAAGGATTAGCCGTGCGCGGGACGCGGACCCGATCGTTTTGTCAGGGGGAGCTTATGAGGATTTATACGCCAGACACCGGCTTCGTGGATGCGTTACGATCGCGGGGCACGAGGGGGGACGCTCTACAACAGGGGGCGGCAGTTGAGGGGGCTGAAGACATGCAGCGCCGGATGGTCGCTTGGCTCCGCGCGAGGCCGAGCATTCGGGTTCGCCTCGGTGCTCGCGATTCTCTGCGTCCTGTTCGCCCCGGCGACCGCTAGCGCGGTCGCGAATGTGACCATCGGCAACGGCCCTCAGAAGACGAACGGATCGTACGTGAACGCGCAGCAGATAGCCAACGACCTCGTTTTCACCAGCTTCACGGTCCAGGCCAGCGGGGAGATCACCATCGCCGAACAGAGCGATCTGTCGACAAGCCCAAATGGAACGCCGCAGTTCAACCTAGCCCTCGTAACGCCCACGCTTAACGTTGACGGGAGTCTCAATCTCGCTGCGGCTGGTGACCTCATTGTCACTTGCAACACGTTGAACCTCAACGCCCGCATCACCTCGGGCGGCATGACGATCGCCCCCAGCCGCGTGTTCGGCACCGCGACCCAGGCCAACGTGCTCAGCAACGCGGCGAGCATCCAGCAAGCGATCGACGCCTCCTCGCCCAGCGCGCCTGTCACCGTTGTGGTGTCCGCTGGTCAATACGCCGAGAACCTGACGATATCTGAGGCGAACCTGACGCTCACCGGCAACGTTGGTACGCAGCCGGAAGGCGCTGACCCGGACGCGCCGCTGCTCATCGGCATCGAATCGGGCGGCTCCCTGATCCACGTGACGGCGGAAAACGTCACGATCTCCGGGATACGCCTGCACGGCGACGGCACGACGCCGAGTGCCCTCAACGGCATCTACGCGAAAGGCGTGAACGAACTGGTCGTCAACCACAACACGTTTGCAGGGTTCTCGGGGCCGGCGATCGAAACGCCCGAATCGAGCAACGTCACGGTAAACGCAAACGCGTTCACGCCGACGCTGCTCTCGACTGCCGTGACCCCGGCGAGCTCGATCGTCGCGGTCGGTGCCGACGAGCAGCTGAACGACACGGGGACCTACTCCGAAGGCCCAACTCAGAGTGTGACGGGTGAAGCGACGTGGGCTTCAGCGAACCGTCCGTGGCCACCGTCAACGCCGCTGGGAGCGTCCATGCCGTCAGTCCCGGAACGAGCGCGATCACCGCAACGATCGATGGGCTGAGGGCCACGACGGAAGTCCACGTGGCCGGTCTGCCAACAGCGTCGATCGGCTCCCCGGTGGGTGGCGGCACCTATGCCGTGGGCCAAGTCGTATCGACCGACGTCTCGTGCACGGAGGGCGCAGAAGGCCCCGGCATTGAATCGTGCACGGACTCGCACGGCGGCTCCGGGACCTCCGGTACGCTAGACACCTCGACCGTCGGCCCGCACACCTACACAGTGACCGCGACCAGCAAAGACGGACAGACCGCCAAAGCGGAAATCAGCTATACGGTCGTGGAGGCGCAGTGCACGACCAACAGTGGGACCGTCACGCTCTCGCCGGGCCTGACAAACACGGCGGCAGCTCAGACGTTGAAGATCAAGGGCGCGCTCACTGGGTGCACTGGTGAGAGCTTCACCGGCGCGACGTACACGGCGACGCTACAAACAAGCGGAATGGTCGGCTGCCCGGCGCTGAACACGGCAGGCGAACTGGCGTCGGGTGCGGCGAAGTTCAAGTGGGCACCGAAAACGAAACCGGGCACCTCGACCGGGACACTCGAAATGCTCTTGACCGAAACACGGTCGGCGGCGTTCTCGGGCGCGCTGACCGCCGGTCCGTTCTCGCCGCTTGCACTGTCCGGGAGCACCTCGATGACCTTCACAGGCGGCTCGACGTGCGGCGTGCCGGCGGGCGGGAAGCCAGCGAAGGCGGTCAAGAAGGGCACATTCACCGGTACGACCGTCGCGTTCGAGTAGACGACAGCCAAGGTCGCCTGTGCCCACGGGCATGGGCCACCCATCTCCCGCGCTCGCGCTTGCTGGGCACAGCGAGCGTCCGACCGAGCACCGAGGAGACGAGCGCAACGGACGAAAAGCCTCCCGTGTGGGCTGCTTCGCGGTGCTGCTTTCGCACGGTTGCGGCACCGCAGTGGCGACCTATGGCGGCGTCCGGTCGGTCGCGATTGCGGACTGCGCGACCGCCTGCGTCGCTGACAGGAGGTCAGTTCCGGCAGCACCGTGATGCCGTTCTCCGGGCGGATCGGTCGCCGGGCACTTTCGCCGAGAGAGCTACACCGTCACCATCACTGGTACCGACGCAGCGGGTAACCGGTCGAAGCGCCACCGCTCTCTCCTGCGCGATCGTCCCTAAGTGAAGACCCCTGCGACTCTTAGCGCGGCCTCACCTCGGGATCATCGGCGACTGCACGGCGCAGCGCCTCGTCGAACCCGATTGGCTGAACGCCAAACAGTGACATCCCCCGCGGGTCCGTTACCACCGTGGGTACGCCCAGTCCCTCGATCAGAGGCCTCGCCACGCCAGCGTCGACGGGCGTGACCAACCCGATCCACAGTGAAGACAGCCACGGTGTGATCAGCGGGACTGGTACCCGTGGGCGGCGACGCAGTCCCAGCACTGCCGACATGCAGTCGAGCATCTCGCCGTAGGACAGGACGTCCGGGCCGCCGATCTGTATCTCCTCACCCGTTGCCGCGGCGACCGACGGGGCCTGCACCAGGTAGCTGAGCGCGTCGTCGATTGCGATCGGCTGCGTAGCGTTCTTCAGCCACGCTGGAGCGATCATGGCTGGCAGTCGCTGCACGAGGTAGCGAAGTGTGCGGTAGGACTCGCTCTGCGCTCCTACGACCATGCCCGCGCGGAAGTAAGTCAGCGGTGGACCGTGCCTCGCGAGAGCTAGTGCAGTCTCATGACGGCTGCGTAGATGCCTTGACTCAGGACGACCGCCAAGCCCACCGAGATAGACCACCTTCTCCACCCCCTCGTCGCGCGCCATCTCCCCGAAGGATGCCGCTGCAGCGACCTCGCTGGCCGCGAAGTCGCGATCGGCGCCACGGCCCATCGAGTGGATCAGGTAGTACGCAACGTCGATGCCCCGACCGGCGTATCGGAGACTCTCCGGGCGCATGACGTCACCCTCATGAAGAGCGAACCCGCTGCGCTCCAGTTCCCGAGCGCGCGTGCTGGCGTGGTCGCGGACCATGCAGCGCACCTCCCACCCCTCCTGACCCAGCGAAACCGCAAGGCGGCCGCCGATGAACCCGGTGGCGCCCGTGACAAGGGCTCGACCGGCCATCAGCCTCTGCTCGCCGTAAGCGCCGCGCCCATGTTGTCTCAGGGTACCCGCGTGCTTGCGCGTTCCAGCCGGGCCCCGCCGGAGCGTGTAGGTTCAGCGCCGTGCGCATCTGGGATATCGACACCTGGAGCGCCGCAGCCTCGGCACGGCCGCTCAGGCGCCCCGCGACCAACGGTGGGCGTGCGTGGCACGCCACCGAAACATCCCCTAAGCCCGAGCGCGAGTCCGGGCTCCCCGCTTGGCAGCGTCGCTGCGCTTGCGAGCCTTTCGCTTACGCGTACGCGCGGCCTTCTTCGCTGCCGCACTCCGCTTCTCCGGTCCGTGGCGAAGGCGATCGCTGACGTCGCCGACAACCGAGCTCAGGTCCGCCATCGCGCGCCTGGCCACCTTTGGCTTACCAGCCCCGCTAGTCGCACGGCTCAACTGCTTGGCGATCTTCTTGCGCACGCCTCGGGCCCTCAAGCTCTTGAATAGGTCGGTTTCGCTCTTAGCCATTTGTTCCTCCTCAGGATTTGTTCCTCTTAACTTTCGCTGACCCACAACGTCGGTTGTGACACCGATCGTTAGCGGACCGCCATGCGCGATCGGAAGCAGCCACCACCACTGAGTTCTCACTCAGCCGACGACATCACGTCACTCCGTCGCTTCCGCTGAAACTCGTCCGGTGGAACGTTGATTGATCGCGATTGCCTCGTCTTCGCCGCTGTCGCTCGCGTCCGGGTCGATCGTACGTGCCTGCTCGTGCTGATCGCGGGCAGACTCGGTCAGATGCTCAGCCTCAACCGCCTGTCGCTCGGCAGCGGCATGTCCCTGCCGCGCCTGAGCGGCGCGTTCCTCGGCTTCGGCCTGAGCACGCTTGGCTTGCGCGGCCTGCTCATCGGCCGAGGCGCGCGCACTTTCGGCTTGGATCGAACGGCTTCTGGCCTCCTGGCGGAGCTCGCCGGCCCGCTCCCGACGACGTTCGTCACGCCTGCGGCTAGCGGCGCGAGCGACGACGACAATGAACAGCAGCACCAACACGGCGCCAACAGCAATTGCGATGATCGCTCCGGTGCTCATGGTTCCTCCTATAGCTCGATCGACTTCGCGAGTTACCGGCTAGCCGCGCCCGCTGCTCCGTTTGTCCCCCGCGAGCGCGTCGGCGACCCGATCTACGGCTTTCTTTAGGGACCCCTTCGCCTGGTCGGCCTGTCCCTTGTTCTTCAGGCCTTGATCTCCGGTCAAGGCACCGGCAGCCTCCTTGACGCGTCCCTTCGCTTGGTCGATGTTCTGGTCGGTCACAGTCCCTCCTCGTTTGGGTTGTTGCCCGGCACGCCGCTGCGATGAGCGCATCGCTGCGTGGTCATCACGGTCGGTGGCCGACGGGCAGATAGATGACGGCTGCGGCGAGGGCCCGACCCCCTGCGGCGCAGCGCGCAGGGGGTCACTACGGCGCTATAGGCGCCGTTCTTCGTACGGTCCGCCGACTACTCGCCGTCGAGCGCTGGCCATAGTAGAACAGCGACAGCACCACACCGACGATGCCGGCGATGATGAGGATCAGGCCGATCGTTGGCCGCGATACGCCGGACACGTGAAATGTCAGGCCGTAGCGGATGATCGCGCCGACGGCGATGAGGAAGATCGACGTGCCGAAAGGCATACCTAGACCCTCCCGCCTCTGCGATAGCCGAACCCGCCGCCCGTGAGGAAGAGGACGAGGGCTACCAACAGCAGCAGCCAAAGCAACGGGCTTACACCGATCCCGCCCGCGACGGCCAGCGACTACCAGGACGATCAAAAGCAACTCTATCAGTCCCATAGGGACCTTCCTTTGTTGAGGCTCCTCGGCAAACCGAGGGAGCAGAGAACGTTCTTTCTAGCAGAGAGAGAGCATTCTTTCTAGCACAGAGAGAGCGCTCTGTCTAGTGCTAAGGTTTCGAGGATGCACCAGACCCGCCAAGAAGCGGCGCGGTGGGGTCCAGCGCTCGCGAGCGGATTCTGGATGCCGCCTACGAGCTGTTCTCGCGGCGCGGCATCCAAGCAGTTGGGGTCAACGAGGTGATCGAGCACGCGGGCGTCGCGACCGCGACGCTCTACCGGCACTTCCCCTCCAAGGAGAAGCTCGTGCTCGCGTTCCTCGACCTCCGCGAACAGCGCTGGACCAAAGACCTCATTGAAGCCGGGGCCATGCGTCGCGGCTCGAACCCCGAGGAGCGACTACTCGCCATCTTCGATGTACTCGACGAGTGGTTCCACCGCGACGACTTCGAGGCGGGCTCGTTCATCAAGGTACTGCTCGAACTCGGCCCTAAGCATCCCGCAGGCGGCGCCAGCGTTCGCCACCTCGAGCAGCTCCGCGCGATCGCACGCCACTTAGCCGAGGAAGCCGGCCTGCGCGACACCGAGTCGTTCGCGCGCTCGTGGCACATCCTCATTCAGGGCTCGATCGTCGTCGCAGCCGAGGGCGACGTCGAGGCCGCGCAGCGCGGCAAGTCGATGGCACGCCTGCTCATCGAGCAACACCACTGACAGCCGACGTTCCCCGGCCGCCTCTCCCTCCGCCGGGCGTGGCGCGACATGACGACTACGCCGGAGCGGCAGACCCGCTCAACTGCCAGGCTCTCGCCGAGCCGTCCCATCTCGCGAGCCAGAGATCGGCTGCCCCAGCGGGCACGGTCAGGGAAGCCCATGCGCCGCCCAGTAGCCACGCGTCGGTCGCTGGTCAGGCGCGCAGTCCTATCTCGATGTTGGGCGAGCGTAGCCGTCGGAGTCCTTCGCGCCCGCCGAAAGCTCCGGGCCCGTTACATCCGAAGTCATCTGGCTGCCCGCCGGGCGCCGGCGAGCACGGTGTCCTCGGAGTAGGATCGTCCGGGTGGATGAGGATCGCCAGCGACGCGTCGCCGAAAACGAGTCGATGTCTCGCGAGGCCAACGAGGCAATCGAGAAGGCGCTCTGGGAGGCCGAGGAGGGCTCGTCCACAGCGTTCCTGTGTGAGTGCGCTCGCCCAGACTGCCCCCACGTCGTCCAGGCCACACTGCGCGAGTACGAGCGTGTCCGCGCCCACCCCCGCCGGTTCATGGTGCACCCCGGTCACGAGGAGCCAGAGGCGGAGAGGATCGTGGACACTCAGAGCGATTACCTGGTCGTAGAGAAGAACGATGAGGCGGGGCGGGTAGCGGAAGCCGACGACCCTCGCAGCTGACACCGCCTGCGGGACGGAAGGTCACTCCTCGTCAAGACGCAGGCAACGCGGTGAGTCAAACCGTCCGGGCCGGTTGTCGCCGGCCTGATGTCCTCGCGTGAATGCCACGGAGCCATCCCAGGCGCGGTCTCGAGCTCGCCGCGCTTTGTGAGGGGAACGCCGTCGCGGAGCAGTCGGTACGCCCCGGCCGAGAACCTTCGGACCAGCGTCACCCGGCGATCGTAAACGCCAGCGCAGCGCGCGCCGACTGCGCAGCCGCGTCTTTGGCGGTCATAACGAGCAGGTAGCGCCCGACCGGGAGGCGGGCGACTGTACCTCGACAGGAAACCACTGTTCGCACCGGAATGACCGTTTGAACGTAGCCCACCCGCCGGCACTCGCCTGCACGCTTTGGCCCTGCAGTTCCGCTTCGTCTGCGCCAAACCGAGGGACCTCGCCCTGGCTCGGCGCCCGGTCGCGGTCCTGCGAGGTGGTCTGGGCCGAGGTGCTCTCCATGCGTCAACCGTAGGCTCTTGCACCGGTCCGAGCCGTCCGCAGTTGGCCGCCGCTCAGCCGGCCCAGCTTGCGCCGTCAGTGCCGCAAGCCGCGCTGCCGTCAGGTGGCCCGGCATTGCGCCCGCGCGCGTCTGTCGCCGGACAGCCAGGTGTTCGCGGGTACGTATGCGACGCGCTGCGTATCGCGGGCGCTCGTCGTCGGAGGGCGCCCGGCGGTGAGCAGGCGGGTGGGCTCCCCCCGCGCCTCAACGGCCGCAATCGGGTACTTGCGAAGAATGGGCTCGCCTCCCGCCCCGGTTGATCTCGAGCAGGTGCGAGCATGGCTCGTGTCGCGCCGGGCCGACACGCAGGCCCGCGTTGCGGAGCTCGCGCGGCGCCCCGAGCTCGGAACCGCCCAGGGCTTTGGCAAGCGCATCGGCGACGGCACGGTCGAGGCCGTCAGCCGACTAACTGAGATCGGCGTGGGCGAATCGCTCGAAGCGGCCCTCACCCGAATCGAGCGAGCGCTCGCGAAGCTCGACGAGGGCAGCTACGGTCGATGCGACTCCTGCAGTGAGGCGATCGACCCGGCCCGTCTCCGCGCGAGACCGGACAGCTCGCTCTGCATGCGCTGCGCTGCCGGCGAGGCCCGACGGTCCGCGCCCCGGCGACGGTGAGGGAGGCCAACGCCCGCGCCGAGGAGGCCCAGGACTTACAGCGCCGTCCTAGTGGGTAGTGCACACCCAAGCAAGAACCTTGCAACCGAAAGGAAGGCCCGCTCATGGCAAGCACCCGCGCAAAAGCACAGGCATTCGCATTCCCGGCCAAGAAGAAGGAGCCGATCGGCGACGCCCGACATGTTCGTAACGCCGTCGCGCGCTTCAATCAGGTCGAGGGCGTAAGTGACAGCGAACGCGACGCCGCCTGGAAGCGCATCCGCGCTGCCGCGCGCAGCTACGGCGTCGACATCGAGGTCCGCGGCTGGCGCCAGCTGATGAAGAAGGGGAGCTGATGGCGGTCCTGCCATCAGGTTGATCGAAGACCAGGCATCCGCGGCAGGACAGCGATGGCCGTTGACGCCGCGGGCTAGCTGTCCTCGAGTCGGGGCAACGTGATCTCGTCGTGCAGCAACTTCACGGCCGCCGCGATCGGGATCGCGACGAGCGCGCCGACGATCCCGAGCAGCGCGGCGCCGAGCACGGTGGCCACCACTGTCACGAGGCCGGGGACGGCCACCGTTCTGCGCATGATTCGCGGCATGAGCAGATAGTCCTCGAGGAAGCGATACAGGACATAGAAACCGGCGGTGGCCAGCGCGACCGGAACGGAGACGGTGAGCGCGACGAGTGACACGATGATCCCGCCGATCGTCGAGCCGATTATCGGTATCAGGTCGAGCAGGCCGACAAGCAGCCCTTGCAGCACGGCGTATGGGATTCCAAGAGCAAGCGCCCACACGGTCGTGAGCACCGCGGAGATCAGCGAGAGCAGGAGATTGCCGAGCACATACCCACCCACGCGGTCGAGCATCTCGTCGGTCAGCAGCACCATCCGCGGCCTGCGGCTGCGGGGGGCGAGCAGATACAGGGAACGACGCACCCGGGGCAGATCGACGAGGAAATAGATGGCGACCACCGTCACAAGTACGAACGATGTGACGAAGCCGAGGATCGCCTTTCCCAGCCCGACCACGCTTTCGAGGGACCCGCCGCCCCGGAGGATCCCTTGCAGGCCATGGACGATGTGGAATTTCGCGTCCAGCTGACTGAACGAGCTGCTCTTCCTGTCGAGGCTGTGCAAGTACTGAGGGATCTCGTTTGACAGTTTCGCTGCCTCTTCTGTGACGAGCGGGACCGCTTGGGCGAGGAACCCGCCGAGGACTCCGATCATCACGAGCACGACGATCGAGACGGCTGCCCATCGCGGGATCCCGCGACGGTACATCCACAGCACCACGGGCTCGAGCCCGACCGCGATGAAGAAGGCCAGGCCCAACAACACGAGTACCTGGCCGGCTGCGACGAACGTCCAGGCGAGCGCCACCGCGCATGCGACGCCGAGCGCGCCGAGGAACCCGATGAAGAACGGCCCATTGCGATCGAACGGCTCTCCGACCTCGCCGAACGCTGTCTTCGTCGTAACGCCCGCCTGCGCCTCGGCACGAGCGCGGATGTCGTCGACGACCTCCTGGGTCGGCTCGTCCCGGGCCAGCTCGGCAGAGATCTGATCCTCATCCGCCGAGCCGATCGCGGCCGCCGCATCAGGCGCTTCCTCGGATTTTGCAGAATAAGAGAGGGTCTTGGAGAACATCGGCGGCAGCCCCAGTGGGAGGCGAGGGTGCAACGGGCGCCCTGGATTGACTTGTCAAGGCGGCTAGAGGGTTCAGTTACCCGGCGATCCCCGGTGTCAGACGGAATCGACCCTCCGGGAGCACGAGCGGGCCCGGGGGCCGCGGCCGGAAATCGGTAGCGCCCACGATGAACCACCCGCGATGGGGGCAGGGGCCGAGCAGGGGCGGCAGACGGCGAAGCGGCGCAGAAATCGGCTCTGCGCCGCAACGGGGAGCGAGATTTCCGGCTTGGGCGGGTAACTAGAGGCTGACCATGTCGGTGAGGCAAGATCAACTAGACCGTGCTCCGGCGCCCGAGGCGCGGTGGCAGGACGGCCGCGGCGAACGCGGAGCGGGCGCTCCCGAGTCACCCTCCCGGCTGTCGGGGCGCAGTTGGCGCCGCGTGCTCGCGCGGACCGCCAGAGAGTTCAAAGAGGACAATCTGACCGACCTCGCAGCAGCGTTGACGTATTACGGGGTGCTCGCGATCTTCCCCGCCCTGATCGCGCTCGTCTCGGTGCTCGGTTTGATCGGACGGTCCGCGACACAGCCGCTGATCGAAAACCTCGGGACGGTCGCGCCCGGACCCGCGAAGACGATCTTCACGAGTGCGATCCAGAACCTCCAGAAGGGCCGAGGCACCGCCGGCGTGATCTTCGTCCTCGGCTTGGCCGGCGCGCTGTGGTCGGCGTCGGCCTACGTATCTGCGTTCATGCGTGCGTCGAACACGATCTACGCCGTCGAAGAGGGGCGCCCGTTCTACAAGACCGTCCCGATCAGGCTCGCCGTGACTCTCCTGATGATCACTCTCCTCGCTGTCTCTGCTGTGGCCGTCGTGCTGACGGGTGGACTGGCGAAGCAGGTCGGGAACCTGGTCGGGGTCGGCGGCACCGCGGTGACGGTATGGGACATCGTCAAGTGGCCGGTACTGCTGCTCGTCGTCAGCTTCATGTTCTCGGTCCTGTACTGGGCATCTCCGAACGCCAAGCAGCCGGGCTTCCGGTGGATCTCGCCGGGTGGGGTCCTCGCCGTCGGGATCTGGCTCCTCGCCTCGGCCGCATTCGCGCTGTACGTCGCCAATTTCTCCTCCTACAACAAGACCTACGGTGCGCTTGCCGCCATGATCGTGTTCCTCGTGTGGCTGTGGATCTCGAACATCGCCCTCCTGCTCGGCGCGGAGTTCAACGCCGAGCTCGACCGGGGGCGTCGACTGCAGGCCGGCGAGCCGGCCGAACGCGAGCCGTTCCTCGAGCCGCGCGACACGCGAAAGATGAAGCACCGCACCTGAGCCTCGGCGATGCCGGCCGGCCTGCCCGCCGCCCACGTCACAACAGAGCAGCGGACAGGTGAACCGCGTGCTGGACGGAATACGCCGCTTGGCCGAGTCCCTGCGACGTTGGCAAGAAGTCACAGATGCCGCGCAGGGTCAACGCCTCCCCGACGTCTGCCGAGCGAGAAACCCCGGCCGGCTAGAGCTTGCGACTGGCCGACGGGATCGGGCGCAGTAGCCCGCAAGCGTCGCGGCGACCCCGCGAGGTCTTAACGCACTCCTGCCGCATCCCGACCGATGGTCATCCCGTGCTTCCGCCGGCTGTGGGCTTCGGCATCCCTGACGGCCCAGGTGATGCGCTCCACGAGCTGCGACGCTGCATGGCCGGTGGACAGGTGGACGGCGCGGACGTCCTCGTCGAGGGTGACGCCGGCGCCGTCGGGGATGTGCGGGTCCTCGGTCGCGACAATGATTCGTGGCATGCGTGACTCCTCAGAGATCGGTTTCGCGATGCGGTGCTCGAAGCGTGGCGGCGCAGGCGGTCGATGTGTATGGCCGCCCGTCCAGCATGCTCGGCCAGCGCTCGGACACCTGCCAGCGCAGCGCCGGCACGATAGGTGGCATGCTCAGACGCAAGTGGCCGATGACATGCTTGCGAGTGGTGTGGGCGCGGAGGCTCAGCATGATTTGGCGCTCGCGGTCGGATGTCGGTTCGCCGTGCACTCTTTGCAGCCGGTCACGGCGATCCTGCAGGTCGCCCCGTACCCCGAGCCGGCAGTGTCGATTCGCTGCGAACGGTGGGATACCGCTGTCGAGCACTACAGCTACCTCGATGGCTACGGGAATAGATGCGAGCGATTCGCGTTTGCTCGAGGCAGTTCGCAAGTCGCCTTCGAGGCGCAGACGAACCTTCTCAGCCCCTCTGATCTGATCGCGCCTGACACTCCTGAGACACCCGTCGCGGCGCTGCCTGCCCAGGTCCTGAGCTTCGTGATGCCGAGCCGCTTCTGTCTGCCCGATGAGCTCGGCCACGAGGCGTGGCAGCGATTCGGGGACATCAGCCCCGGTTGGGGACGGGTACAGGCTGTCGTCGACTACGTCCACGGGTGCCTCGAGTTCGTGCCGGGGGCGTCCAATCCATGGACCACGGCGTCCGACGCCTACAGGGCCGGCCAGGGCGTGTGTCGAGACTTCGCCCACCTAGCGATCACGTTCTGTCGCGCCCTGAACATCCCGGCTCGGTATGTGTTCGGCTACCTGCCGGCGATTGGGAGCTCAGCGCCCGACGAGAAGATGGATTTTGCGGCGTGGTTCGAGGCGTATCTCGACGGGCGCTGGCACACGTTCGACGCCCGGAACAACACCCCGCGCATCGGGCGCGTGGTCGTGGGGCGCGGCCGAGACGCCGTCGATGTCGCACTGATCACATCGTTCGGTCCTCTGACGCTGACCGGCTTCGAGGTGCACGCGGAGCAATACGTCGCGGCCCCCTCGGGACCCTGACGCGCTCCCGTGCCGCCGTGCCAGTAAACAGGGCAGTTGCGATCCGGCCTGACCTCGATCTGCGGAGCCCTGTGTCCGGCTAGGTGCGACCCAGCGACAACGAAGGGCTGCCCGTCAGGTTGCGCCTGTTGGAACGACCGCGAGCCGAGCCGAAGATGAGCTCCAGCTGGTCCGGCGGCATAGGTCGCCCGAGCCTGAATCCCTGGCCGATCGGGCAGGCCCGTTCGCGCAGGAACTCGAGCTGGTCGTCGCGCTCGATGCCCTCGGCGACTGCCGTCACTCCGAGGGCACGTGAGAGGGCGAGGATGGAGCCGACGATCTCACCCGCGGCCGGGTCGGCGGGAACAGCCGCCAAGAAGCTGCGGTCGATCTTGAGGATGTCCACCGGCAGATCGCGAAGGCGACTGAGGGACGAGTAGGCCGCGCCGAAGTCGTCGATCGCGAGCAGCAGCCCGAGATCGTGGAGCGCCGAGATCGCTCGGCTCCCGCGTCCGCCGGGGCGCATGAACGCGGTCTCGGTGATCTCAGCCACGAACCGTCCTGGATCGACCCCGTGCTGGGCCATCGCGGCCGACACCGTTTCGGCGAAGTCAGGCCTCAGCAGCTGTCGAGGCGAGACGTTGAACGAGATCAGGGGGCGGAAGGCACGACCCTCCCATTCTCGCGCCTGCGCGCAGGCCTGCGCGATCACCCACTCGCCGATGGGCTCGATCAGGCCGGTCTCCTCCGCGACGGGAATGAACTCGCCCGGTGGAACCAACCGGTCCCCGTCGCGCCAGCGAAGCAGCGCCTCGACGGACACCAACTCCATGTCCGCCAGGCCGATGAGCGGCTGGTAATGGAGCTCCAGCTCATCGCCCGCGAGAGCGCGGCGAAGGCGGGTGGTGAGACCGAGCTTCAGCCGGGGGTCGGGCCCTCCTGTGCGATAGAGCGCGTAGCGTCCACGGCCACCGTTCTTTGCTTGGTACATGGCCGCGTCTGCGTTGTTGAGCAGTCCTTCGGCGTCCGCTGCGTCCCCGGGGAACAGCGAGATCCCGACGCTGGCTCCGATCCAGAGCTCGGCGTTGTCGATCCGGAAGGGCTTCTCCAGGGCGGCGATCAGCTTCTCCGCGACGGCCTCGGCGGCCGCCGCTGGGGCGCTGCCCAGGTCGCGCAGCAGCAGGAGGAACTCATCGCCGCCGTGGCGGGCGAGCAGATCGTCCCCGGCGCGGGTCGCCCCGGCGAGCCGCAGCGCGACGGCCCGCAGCAGCTCGTCGCCGGCGGCATGGCCGAGCGAGTCGTTCACCAGCTTGAAGTCATCGAGGTCGATATAGAGGAGTGCCGCCGAGCGCCAGGCGCCGCGCGCCTCCGCGACCGTCTCGGCGAGCTGCTCCTCGAGGCTCGCGCGGTTGGGCAGCCCCGTGAGCTGGTCTCGATAGGCGAGCCGGGCGATATGGCGCTCGTGACGCTTTCGCTCCGACACGTCGCGGATGTACGCCGTGTAGCTGGTCGCAGCGTCAGTCGAGGTGCGGGCGATCACGAGCTCGACCGGGAACTCGCCGCCGTCACTACGACGGAGCTCGGTCTCGATCCTCTGGCCGAGCACCGAGCTGTGGCCGCTCGCGACGGCTGCCGCGAAGCCGGCGCGGTGGCGTTTCATGCTTCGCGCGGGTACCAGCAGCGACGCCATGTCCCGGCCGAGCGCTTCGTTTGCCGGGTAGCCGAACATCAGCTCGGCCGCGGGGTTGAAGGCAAGGATCGTCCCGGTGGCGTCGATCGTGACGAAGGCGTCCAAGGCAGCTTCCAATACGGCAGCGTTGCGCTCCTCGCTTTCCCGCAGCGCCTCGACTCGCTCGTACACCTCGAGCGCCATGGCTGCCTGGTTGGCGAACGTGCGCAGCGCATGCAGCACCTCCGCATCGGGCAGGAGCCGGTCGGACGGCTCGTCTACCCACAGGTAGCCCAGCGGTCTCCCTGCGTACGACTCGAGCGGCACGAGCAGCGCATGATCACGCCAAGCGAGCGGTCCTCGCCCGTTGAACTGCGAGTGAAAACAAACACGGTCCTTCAGCACTCGGTCGACGTCCTGCGGCTCGAGCAGGTAGCAGCCCTCGCGCACGAAACGCTCCTCGCAGAGCGCCTTGAGCTCGCTGAGCGTCCGGACCGCCGGGTCGTCGAACAGGTTCACCCCGACCGCCGCGACTCGCCGGAGCATCCCCTCGGCGTCGGCGACCGCAAGGGCGACGCGACGGAACCCGAACACGTAGCCGATCGTGTCGCACATCCTCTGGATGGCGGCGGCCGGCTCGGGGTCGCGGCCCAACTCGGACGAGACCCCCAGCAGCGACTCGAGCGCCAGCCGGTGCCTGCGTGCCCGCGCGTTGGCCTTCGCCTCCTCGATCGACCGGGCGGCGTGCCGGGCGACGGCCTCGAGCATCCGCAGCTCGTCGTCGCCGGGCCGCCGCCCGGAGACAGGCTCATCGACCGAGAGGATCCCGAGCGTGGCGTGGTCGCGGCCCTGCAGCCTCGCGAACAGCGCATCCTCGTGGTGCCACGCGGACTCGTCGGACGCCTCGGTCGCCGGAGGTACGTAGGTCGAGGACCCCAGCGTGGTCCAGTCAACGGCACCCGCAGGCACGTGGTACACGCCGCAACGGAGATGCTCGTCGCTCAGCAGCGGAGTCCAGTCCGACCAGGCGCTCGTCGTCCCAAGCAGCGCCTCGCGTGCGGCCTCGGATCCGCTCACATCGCTTACCAGGAAGTCGTCCCACTCCGGCCTGTACAGGTTGAGCACGACCGACTGCATGTCGAGCAGCTCGGCGACCAGCGCGACCAACTGCGAGAGGACCCGGCGGAGGTCGTTCTCGTCGCGCACGACGCGTGCCATGTCGAGCAAGGCATCGAGGCCCGCGCTGATCGCGTTGTTTGAAGGCATGCCGTGGCTCCCGAAGAGGGTTGTTTACTCATCGGCAGCCCGGGCCGGCTACTTGTGTCCATGGGCTCAAGCCGGGGTGAGCAGTGGAGAGCTGTCTCCTGATATCGACCTCGATACCGGCGCCGGGTAACCCTCGCTCGTTCGCGCCGCGGGCGAGCGCCGCTTCAGCTACTGCCGCGAACGTGGCCCGCGGCGAGTTGCCCGAGCTCAAAGGCCGCGGTGCCGGTCGTGACGACCGGGTCCTGCGCGGCGAACTCACGCAGCGCCTGCTCGTCGTCGGTCTCCACAACGGCGAGACCGTAGGAGTCCTCCTCGGTGAGGACCGGCCCGAACACGACCATCTCGCCGCGCTCGAGATACGGGCGCCAATGGGTAGCGTGGCTGCCCATGATCTCGCGCTCCGAGTCGGTCAGGGTCTGGGCGAAGTTCGGGCGCGGGGCGATGAGCCGCAGGACGAACGTGGGCATGCGGCCGACTCTACGCTGATCGCCGGTAGTCACCGCCCCCAGAAGCACCGCGAAGCGCAGGCAAAGCGCTCATTTCACATCATGGGGGGCCAGTCATACCGTTGCAGCATCGACGCGACACGGCGCGACACAGGGGCAGCCTGGGCGTTTAACAGATCGGGGGCTGGAGGGAATCCCCCGTCACGACAAGGATGAGCGTCGTGTCCTGCGTGAAGCGGGGGCATGGAAGCCTCCGCTCCGCAGCGACTTGCTCGGCAGCGCCGTCAGGGGGCAGCCCGGACTCCTGCGGATCCGGTTAGAGCTCGACCGCGACTGCGAACAGCGTCCCCAGACCAAGGACGATGGTGCCGAGGGTGAGCGACCACACCAAGGCCGGGGAGAGCTCGGTGTAGGCACCTGCGCGCAACGCCCCCGCGACCCGGTTCTGGCGCAGCGCACCGATGATCAGGATCGCCACTGCGAGTACTCCGTAACCGATGCCCAGCAGCGTGAGCGGCCAGCGAGGGCCCGCGGCAAGCCCGGGCAGAATGCGTCCGACCCCGATCGCAACGGCCGAGGCGCCCAGGCCGGTGCGCCACCACGCCAGCCACGTCCGCTCCGCGGCCAGAGCCGTCCGGCGGGTCCCGTCTCCAATCGATGCCTCTCCTGCGGGGCGCTCCGGCGTCGCAGCCATCTCAGCAACGTATCGCGGGCCCCCGACCTTATGGACCGGGCGCGGCGAGCGGCACCTGATCTCGCGCGGTGCTCCCTCAATACGGATGCGGCGCACGAGCATAGGCTCCCCTTATGCCGGTTTGCACCGGTACCCCGCCTGATCGTCACACGGCCCCGATCGTCGGCGCCCCAGCCACCCTTGTGGGGGCGGCGTGATCGCCGGGGAGCTGCCTGGATCGCCTCCCAACCCAACCCGGTCCGCGGTCGCGCCGCCCCAAGCTCTCGAGTAGGTCGGCCCCGGAGATGAGGGCCTCGAGCAACCGTCCGGGTGGTAGGTTCGCGGGACAGGCCCGGCGTCGGGCCGGACCGTGAGGAGAAGGGGGTCGGCAATGGCTGACCGAATGCTCTTTGTCGGATGGGGCGCGCCTGTACGCGGGCGCGAGGAGCACGGCCTCGAGGTCTTCAACGAGGCGATAGGCCTCTACGGGCGGTTGCAGCAGGACGGCCGCATCGAGAAGTTCGACGTGGTGCTGCTCGACCCGAATCCTGGGCTCAGCGGCTACATCGAGCTCCATGGTTCCGCTGAGCAGCTGAATGCTGTACGCCAAACCGACGAGTTCCGCCGGACGCTCGCGGACGCAAGCCTGATAGTGGAAGACATCCGTCTCGTCGAAGGCTTCACCAACGATGGCATCGCCCGAGAGATGGCTCTCTACCAGGAAAGCATCGCGCGGGTCCCACAGACCGCCTGACGCGGCACGCTGATCTCGCGGCGCCCGGCGCGACTTCCGCAGGGCGCACGCGGGATCGCATGATTCAAGTGTCGCGCCCCACGGGTAGATGCTTCTGCGGTGGGAGCGCATAGGGATGATCCGCGGATCGAGGCGCATGTCGCGTCGGTGTCCACCCGTACCGCGTCGGACACGGCTCGTCTGTATTCGGCGATCGGCAGTCACTGCTGGCCGGGGGGCATGGGCGACCACACGAAGACCGTCGCCCTCGAGTGGGTGCGACAGTGGGGGCCGCGCGCCACGGGCGCGCTGCCACCGGTCTGCGAGTGCGGCCTCGGGCGCTGCCTGGTCTGCAACTGACCGGTCCTTGAGCGGCCGGCCCAGCGTTCGCGCCATCCGACCAAGCACCTGCCGGCAGGCATGGTGGGGTGCCTCTGGTGCGCGCCGGGGATGTCCAGGTCTCTTCGAGTCGCGCCGGAGGCTTGCCGCTAGGCTCGATGAATGGGTGCTCGCGCCGACGATCCGCCTGAGGCGGGCAAGCTGCCCACCGGTCGGCTTGCCCGGACGGCTCGCGTGGGCGGACTGGTGACGGGTCAAGGCCTGCGGTGGGCGGGAATGCGTACCGCCAACAGGGTTCGCACCCCCGAGCGTGCCGCTTCGGCCGAAAGCGAGCGGACGGCCGCACTTGTCCAGCAGCTCGTCGACCAGCTTGGGCAGATGCGCGGCGCTGCGATGAAGGTCGGGCAGATGATCTCCATGGTCGAGTTCGACGGCCTCCCGGAGGACGAGCGGGATGAGCTGCAGCGCCGCCTCGCCGCGCTTCGCGACGACGTCCCGCCGGTGCGGTTCGAGGATCTCGAGAAGCTGATGCGCAAGGAGTTCGGCGGCCCGCTCGGGCGCGTGTTCCGCGACTTCGACAAGCAGGCATTCGCCGCCGCCTCCATCGGCCAGGTGCACCGCGCCACCACGCTGGACGGCGACGAGGTGGCCGTGAAGATCCAGTATCCAGGGGTGGCGGAGGCCGTCGAGACTGATCTGCGCAATGTGACGCTGCTTCTGCCGCTCGTGAAACGGCTCGCCCCCGGGCTGGACGCAAAGGCGCTCGCTTCTGAGATGCGCGAGCGCATCTCAGAGGAGCTCGACTACGAGCTCGAGGCGCAGAACCAGCGCCGCATCGGACGCCTCATGCGCGGGCATCCGTTCGTCCTCGTCCCGAAAGTTCACACCGACCTTTCGACTCGACGGGTACTCGTCTCCGAATACGTCGAGGGAGAAGGTTTCGAGGCGGTGCGCCGAGCCGATGAGGCGCAGCGCGACCGCTACGGTGAGATCGTCTTCCGGTTCCACTTCGGATTGCTCTATCGCGACCGGATCGGCCTTGGCGACCCTCACCCCGGTAACTACCTGCTGACCCCGGACGGCCGGGTCTGCTTCTTGGACTTCGGACTCGTTCGCTACGTCACCCCCGATCGCGTGGCGGCGGAGCGGGCGATCGCCCTCGCTGTTCGCGACGGGGACGGGGAAGGTGTCAAGGCAGCACTGCTCGCCGGCGGCTATCTCCCAGCAGGCGGAGCCGACGCGGTCGACGCCGACTTCGCGCTCGGAATGATGCGGATGGCGACCAAGTGGTACGCGGTTCCCGGGCACCGGCGCTTCGCGGCCGACAGCGATCGTCGACGACGAGATCGAGAGCCGCTCGACAGCGAGGAACGGGCTGCGGCGAGGATGCAGGTCAACCAGTTCAGCCTGCCGCCAGAAGCAATCCTGATCCGGCGGATGCACGGTGTTGTCGCGATCGTCCTGCGGCAGCTCCGCGCCGGAGCCGACTGGGGCGCGATCGCCGCCGAGTACCTGCACGGGGCTTCACCGGTCACGCCGCTCGGGCAAGCGGAGGCCGAGTTCTTCCCGCGCTCCGGACCGGCGGCGCGCGCAGCGCCGTAGCACGCAGAGCGCCCGGCTCGACATCACCAGCGGTGTCGGGCGGTCAGGCCGCGCGGCCGGCGTCCGCCCTGCGCCTGATGTCCTCGCGCGCGAACGCGACGAAGCTCTCGACGTGTGCGGTGCGTCGATCTCGCCGTCCCGCGAGCACGAACGTCGTCGGCTCAGCGTCGGGGATCAGGACGGCGCTGATGCCCGTGGTGCGGTTCACCAGAAGTGCCGCGGAGGAGCCGGGCACCGTGGTGATCGCGTCGCGAACGGCGAGCGCCGCGAACACCTCCTGTGGCGTCGACACCCGATCGGGTGTGACGCGCGCAGGAGGCCCGCCGCGGTGCCCGTCGAGGCTCCAGAACCCAGCCCAGTCCGGATCGACGCTCGGGTGGTAGCCGATGAAGGTCTCGTCGATCACCTCCGAGACGGTGACGTGGGCGCGTTTCGCCAGCCGGTGGCCGTAGGGCACGATCACCGCGCGCGGCTCCACACGCACGGTCTGCGTCCAGACGTTCTCATCCGCGGGCGGCAGGTGGCAGACGGCGATGTCGACCTCCGACAGCCACTGGCTGGCCGAGCTGCCCGGGAAGGGGAGTTCCCGGTATCGGATGTCGATCTCGGGATGCTCGCGACCGAATCTCACCAACGGGCCCCGTGCGTCCAGGCCGGGGGGCGCGCCCACGAATCCGAACTCGACCTGGCCGCCGTCCGCCCGGGCGAGGGCCTGGGCAGTCTGGATGGCATCCTGCTCTGCGTCGATCGCCTGTCGCGCCTTCGCGACGAGCCTCTCACCGTCGGACGTCAGCCTGACACCCCGGGCATGTCGCTCGAAGAGTTGAATGCCGAGATCGGATTCGAGCCGAGAGATGGCTTGGGAAAGGGCGGGCTGTGCGAGGTGCAGCTTCGCAGCGGCGCGAGTCATCTGGCCCTCCTCCGCGACGGCGAGAAGGTACCTGAGATGGCCACGCCTGATCTGCACAGCGAGCTCCGGCCTGACGCCCTACCGGTGCCTCGAGGGCGCGGCGATCAGAGAAGCCGGGCGGCGCGAACGCGCCCGCCGCTCCACGCTCCGAGCGCATCCATGCGTAGGCTCGAATTCCCCCATCACGACTTGGTTTCAGCGTACCCGATAGCGAGCGATCAGCGGCGCCGGCCGAGCGCGACGAAAGCGACTGAGGATTGCGCATCTGCGGCTCTGTCCCGGCTGGAAACGGCGGTTCGGCCGCCGAGGACCGCGCGCCCGGCCGCCCGCGCTAGCCTCGGCAGCATGACCGGTGCCGAGCGCTTCGCTTTCCGTTTCGCCGATGCGTACCGGCGGCCCGCGCGGCTGTTCGGCATCACCCCCAAGACTGCCTGGGTGGACGTCGACGCGGACACGCTGCGGGCACGCTTCGGCCGTTGGCGCGTGACCACGCCGCTCGCCAACATCAGGACGGTCGCGGTCACGGGGCCGTACGCGTTCCTGAAGACCGCCGGACCGGCGCGGTTGGCGGTCACCGACCGCGGGCTGACGTTCGCCACCAACGGCGAGCGCGGCGTGCTGATCTCGTTCCGCACGCCGGTGCCGGGCCTCGAGCCGACGGGGCTGCTGCGCCACCCCGAGCTCACCGTGACCGTCGCCGACATAGACGGCCTCGTCGAGCGCTTGCGCACCGGATCCCCGGCTCCTAGACTGCGGTGATGGCCGAGTCGAAGAGGTTCAGCGCGGAGGACGCCCGCAGCGTCGGCCGGGAGATCGGCATCGACTGGGACACCGCGCCGTTCGACGTCGAGCAGTTTCGCAAGGGCATGGATGTCGAGCTCGAGCACGGCACCTTCGACGCGTCGACCAACGTGACGGACGACGACCCGCAGTTCACCGGGAAGATCGCGCTCGCGCACCTCAACGAGTTTCCCGACTACTACACGCGACTGGAGAAGATGGAGGAGCAGGCCAAGCGCGACTGGGGAGGTTAGGCCGCGCAATGGAGCCGCTGCTCGCGCCGGAAGCTCACCACGCTTCCGGCCGGTCGTATCGGCGGCGAAACATCGACGTGCGAAGTCCGAAAGGTCGGGGCGCTCACCCGTCCTGCGATTTGCCGGCGAGCGCGAAGGGGTTGCCCTCGGAGTCCTTGCAGATCGCCCACCGCTCGCCGGGATGGATGACGCTCCCGCCGAGGGCAGTGACGGACTGCAACGCCTCGGCAATGTCGCTGACCGCGAAGTAGGGAAGGGAGAACGAGTCGCCGGGCCCGCGCCCACGTGAATGGACTCCGATCGCGGGGGCCTCGGCGCCTGTCTGCCAGCCCTCCCCGTCGGAAGGCTCGCGAGGCTCGAGCTCCTCGCCGAGGAGGCCGCTCCAGAATCGCCGCGCACGGTCCGGATCGTCGGCGGGAAACTCGACGAAGGACAGCCTGAGTCCGGACATGACACGCACGTTAGCGAGGGCCGGCCCGGTCAGCGGACCGCCGCTCCCCGAGGAAACCCCACCAGGCACTCGGCGCCCCGCGACCCGGGCCTAGACTCCCCCCGGTGCCCGAAACCCTGATCGACCGCGTCGACGCCCGCGTAGGCGAAGGCCTCGAGGCGGCGATCGGCGCCCATCACCGCCGGCGCCTTCGTCGCGCCCGTCGCCTCGACCAGTTGCGCCCGCCATCCGACGGAACGCTCTGGGCAGCCGGCGACCCTCCGCCGCGGCCGGGCTGTGAGCTGGAGGTGCTGGTCGACGGCGCGGACGCCCTGCCCCGCATCGCCGAAGCGATCGCGGGCGCCCGCTCGCATGTCCACATCGCCGGCTGGCACATCACTCCGGAGTTCGGCCTCACGCGTGACGAGGAGGCGAGGAGCCTGCGCGATCTGCTCGGCGATCGCGCTGCGTCCATCGACGTCAGGGTTCTCCTCTGGGCGGGCGCCCCGCTGCCGGTCTTCAAGCCGTCTCGAGCAGCCGTTCGCGAGGTTCGCAAGGAGCTGATGCGTGGCACGCGCGTCCAGTGCGCACTCGACAGACATGAGCGTCCGATGCACTGCCATCACGAGAAGCTGGTCATCGTCGACGGCGAGGTCGCGTTCGTCGGCGGGATCGACCTCACCTCGCTTGGCGGCGACCGGTTTGACGCGAGTGATCACTCGATGCGCGGTTCCCTGGGATGGCACGACGCCTCCAGTCGCGTGACAGGACCGGCTGTGGCGGATGTGGGTGCCCACTTCGGCGCTCGCTGGCACGCCGCTACGGGCGAGCAGCTCGACCGGGCGCCGACCCCGAGCCGAAGCGGCGACGTCGAGCTGCAGGTGGTCCGAACCGTCCCGGAGAAGATCTACGAGTTCCTGCCCGAGGGCGACTTCCGCATCCTCGAGGCCTACACGCGGGCTTTGCGATCGGCCCGGGAGTTCGTCTATCTCGAGAGCCAGTTTCTCTGGTCGGCCCAGGTGGTCGAAATCACTCGCCGACAAGCTGCGCAATCCGCCGAGCGATCGCTTCCGCGTGGTCGTGCTGTTGCCGTCCAAACCGAACAACGGCGCCGACACGACGCGCGGCCAGCTCGCTGCGCTCGTTCGCGCCGACGACGGCTGCGGGCGGTTTCTGGCGACCACCATCACGGCGCGCACCGGGCTCCTGGCGGGCCCGCTCTACGTTCACGCCAAGGTGGGGATCGTCGACGACGCCTGGATGACGATCGGCTCAGCCAATCTCAACGAGCACTCGTTCTTCAACGACACCGAGATGAACGTCATCACCTGCGACCCGACGATCGCCCGCAACACGCGGCTGCGGCTCTGGGCCGAGCATCTGGACCGCTCGGCGGACGAGGTCGCCGGAGACCCGGCCTCGGTCATCGACGAGCTCTGGCGTCCCATCGCAACCGAGCAGCGTGAGCGCTCCGAACGCGGCGAGACGCTGACCCATCGGCTGCGAGAGCTGCCGGGCGTCTCGCGCCGGTCGATGGCGCTGCTCGGCCCGATCGACAGCCTCCTCGTGGACGGCTGAGACGAGCACCGGCCCAGCGCGAGCGGTCAGGCCTTTTCGTCCATCTCCACGCCCCGCTTCTGCAGGAAGCTGCCGATGCCGCCGGCGAGCGTCGCGATCACGGTGATCGCATAGATCTCCATGAACACATCCAACACGCGTCCGCCGGCCGAGATCGGGTTCTTCACCGACGATGACACCGTGAGCAGCTGGGTCGTCGTCCAGAACAGCGGCGCTGCCGAACGTCTTGATCTCGGTTTCGTGCGTGTGACGCTCGAGGAAATAGCCGAGGACGGCGCACAGCAGGTCGATGCCGACGGTCGCGACAGCGACCGTCACCAGGATGTTGCGCAGGCGCCGATGGGTCGTGGTCGCGGCGCGGAAGACGTCGCGAACCTCCAGCCATGACGCACCCAGCACTTCAGTCAGCATCGTCTTCGATCCTCGCGGACGTGCCGGACGCGGGTCGTGCTCAGTGAGGCTCTGCCACGGCCTTCCGGGCGGGAGCGCCGCGCGGGCCGTAGAGCACCCTCTTCGGCACCGGCAGCGGGCTGAGCCGTCTCGCGACCGAGCCGGCGAAGAGGCGTGGTTCGAGGCTCGCGAGGAGAGCCGCGAGCTCGCTGCGCTCCGCGTCGCTGAGGGAGCCTGGCCGGCCTCGCGATTGCACGAGGAGCGTGAGCGCTCTGCGACGCTGGGCGCCGCTGAGCTTCCCGAGATGCGCCCATGCCATCGCGGCGATCTCGGCGGCCAACAGCGTTTTCATAACCGGGAACGCGGTCACGAACCGCGTCGGCCGCGCCATTTTGATCAGGAGCCTGAACACCGGGTTGCCGGAATCGCGTAACGGCCGCGAGCCACCCGGACGAATCTTGGCGCAGCGCCCTGGATGTTGCCGGCGAGCGTCGCCTTGACCGAGGTCCAGCGCACCGGTTCGTCTAGCAACGTCTCCACCCGGGTGTGCACCTCCCGCGCCTGCAGCGGCATCGGGTGATCACTCAGCACCTGGGTGACGGCGTCGACGACCCGCCCCTGTCGCAGCTGGTTCGTTTCTCGGCTCGCGGGCCCTGGGCGGTCGCGCTCGAGATGCTTCGGGACGCGACTGCGGCTCTCGATCTCCGCGGCGAGGTTGCAGACGCGCGTGGCCTCGTCCTTCACGACCTCCACCAGGCCGCTCAACGCGTTGCCGTCCGGTCCCCATGTGCCATCGAGGTCCCTTGCTGCGCTCTCGAGCGCAGCTCCTGCCCAGCCCGCGTGCTTGGCTGCGCGTCCGATCAACTCCTCGCACCGTTCAGCGGAGTTGCTCCGTCCGTCTCGACAGCTCACGGCTGTGGCGGTCATCGTGGCACTCCTTCTCGCCCCCCTCTTGAGGTCGACAGCGCACATGAAGGAGAGAGACGAACGAGATCCGTGCAAGCCGTCCGCGCATCCGGCTGATCGGGTCCGCCGATCGAGTCAGGCTCGCGTAAGCCGATCATAGCTCCTTCCGGTACACGGCTCTGCGGCCTCTCGCGGCTGAATGAACGGGGTCCTCGGGGGAGCGACGTCGATCACCCGCGCAGCTTGCGTTGACGAATCGGGCCCTGAGCGGCGAAGCAGCGGCGCGTGCGACCCGCGCGCGACGCTCCCCGGGCCCCCCACCAGACTGCACCTCCGGACAGTGCACGGCACGGGCTAATGTGTGAAGAACGATGAGCGCGCCCGACACGATGACTGCCCGGGCCGAGCAGTACACGGCACTGGTCGAGATGATCAAGCGGCAAGGTACGGCGAAGCTGCACCCAAAGGAGCGCGAGCGGCTGCTTGAAGCCGCGGATGCCCTGCTGTTCGGCGAGCCCGAAGAACGACACCTGCTCCGCTCGGCGGGGGAGCTGATCGAGTCGCTCGAGGCAAGCGGCCGCTGGTCGGCTGAGAGCTGCGACAAACTCCGCGAACACCTCTACGGCTGCGACGCCAACGCAGTCGCCTGATCACACGATCAGCTCTCCGCCCGTCACGCCCGACTGAGCTGCCGAGTCGCCACGCTGTTGGCGGCCTCCCGGGCCGGCGTGCTCGCATTCGCGCCACCGCGCGAGGGCGCCGGCGCGGCAAGGCGGGTTGCGCCTGACAGGATCTGCGAGCTGACAGCGGCGCGCGGAGCAGGTGAGAGGAGACGGCCCCGTCCCCGCCCAGCCGGCCCCCACACGCACTGTATGTTGACGCCGTGGACTGGGGCCTCGCCACGGTCGGGCTCGTGCTGTTGGCGCTCGCGGCGGTATCGCGTCGGCTGGTGAGCACCCCGGTTACGCCTGCGATGGTCGTCGTCGCCGTCGGCGTCCTCGTAGGACCGCTGGTGCTCAACGACCTCACGCTGGGCCCGACGAGCTCGACGGTCCGGAGGCTGGCGGAAGCGACGCTCGCGGTGGTGCTGTTCTCGGATGCCTCGCGCATCGACTTGAGGGCTCTGCGACGCGAAGCCTCGCTGCCGTGGCGGTTGCTCGGCATCGGCCTTCCGCTGACGATCGTGCTGGGAGCGCTCGGCGCGCTCGCCCTGTTCGGCTCGTTGTCGCTGAGCGAGGCCCTGATCCTCGGCGTGGTCCTCGCGCCGACTGACGCGGGGCTTGGGAGCGCCGTCGTGACGGACACCAGGCTTCCGCAACGGGTGCGCCAGGCGCTCAACGCCGAGAGCGGCCTCAACGACGGGATCTGCGTCCCGTTGCTGCTGATCGTCCTCGCGACCGCCTCGGGCGCCGGCGGCGCCGCACATCCCCTCCACGTGGTCGGCGAGGAGATCGGGTACGGGCTTCTGGGCGGCCTCGCCGGCGGAATGCTGGCCGGAGCCATCGTGATACACGCCGGGCGAAGGGGCCTGATCGACGAGGCCTGGAGGCAGATCATCCCCGTGGCTGCAGCCGCGCTCGCGTATGGTGTGGCGATCGGCCTGGGCGGGTCTGGGTTCATCGCCGCGTTCGTCGCCGGGATCCTGTTCGGGGCGATCGCCCGCGAGGACGACACCGGGATGATGCGCTTCACGGAGGAGGCCGGGGCCCTCCTCGACGCGATCACGTTCCTCGTCTTCGGCGCCGTGCTGCTCGGCCCTGCGCTCGAGCACGTGAGCTGGCAGATCGCGCTCTACGCGGTGCTGAGCCTGACGATCGTGCGGATGCTGCCTGTGGCGATATCGCTGTGGGGTACTCACGTGCGAGCGCCGACGGTCGCGTTCATCGGCTGGTTCGGCCCACGCGGCCTCGCATCGATTGTGTTCGCGGTGGTCGTCGAGGACACGCTCCAGGCTCACAGCGAGACGATTCTCACCGCGTGCTACCTGACCGTGGGCTTGTCGGTCCTGCTTCACGGGCTCTCCGCGGCGCCGCTCGTGAGCCGCTACGCCGCGTGGTATCAGGCCGATGCCGATACGCAACCGCGCCCGGTCGAGAGCGCTCCCGCTCACGAGCACCGCAGCCGCGGCCCCGCGACATTCGCGCACGGCCCGAGGGCCTGACAGCCCGCCTTCGGCGAGCGGCTCGCGACAGGCGCCGAGGAGATCCGCGGCTCACACGTGCGCAATCCTCTGGGCGCCCCGTCAGCTCGGCCGGCCGTCGGGTGCTGAGAGCCTGCGCTTCGGTAGAGTCGAGGACCCGTGGGACCGGTCGTCCGTCTCGGCGGCAGTTTCCGGCGGCAGGCCTGCCGCGCCTCGGTTGTCTACCTGCTCGCAGCATTGGCCGCGCTCGCGCCGGCGTCCGCCGTCGCCGCGACGTCCCCCGTGATCGTCGACGCGGCACCGGGTTGCGGACCCCCGCTCGACAGCGCGAGCCCACTCGACTGCCAGCCGCCCCGGCTCGCGGCCTACGCGGGCTGGCTGGCCTGGAGCCACGCCGCGGCCGACGGGTCCTTCCAGCTGATGCTGCGCTCTCCGGCGGGAGTCGTCTCCGCGGCCCCGGTGCCCTCCCGGAGCGCTCCCTTCGACGTGCAGCTCGGCCCGTCCGGGGGAGGCGTGCTCGCCGTGTACTCGCGCTGCTCGAACCCGCTCTCCGAGGAGGGCTGCAGCCTTTTCGAGCTTGCGGTCGGGGTCCCAAGCGCGACGGAGCGGCCGCTTCGCCCCCCGGGCGGCGGGTCTCTGCACGAGCCGGCGATCTGGAACGGCCGTCTCGTGTTCCTGCGCCGCAGCGCGTCGGGGGGCAGCGAGAACCCGCTTCACCGAATGGGTCGCGGGCCGGATCGGATCTTCACCTGGCGCGTCGGCTCCGCGACGCCGCAGCCGGTCGCGCTGCCCCGCTCCCGCGGGACACGCGAATGGCCGCGTGGGATCACCGGTGTGATCACGGGCCTGACGATCCGTGGCAGCTGGATCGCCTACGTGACGTCGAGCGGCTTTGCCACCGGCAGCTTCGAATTGGGGATGAGGACGTTGTGGGCACAGCTGCTCGGCCAGGGCCCGCGGCTGATCGACCAGATCACCGCCGGCGAGGGGAACGTCTGCGATCCGACGTTGCTCTCGCCAGCGCTCTCGGCAGCCGACGTGTACGCATTCATCCATCCCTGCGACCCGTCGGGGCGGGACCTCGATCGCTGGACGCGCTACGCGCTCCGCAGCCGCACCGCCGAAGCAGCCCGTTACGCGTTCACGAGCTCCGGCGAAGATGAGATCTACGACGTGCTGCCCGACGGGGCCGGCGCGGCCTGGGAGGGAACACAGCTGGAGAGCATGCCGGCGGTGTCCTGGCGAAGCCTCCCCCGTCCCGTCCCGGCCAGCTTCTGCAGCCGATCGGACCTGTTCTGCTGAGTTCGGATCTCGACGTTGCCGCTCGGACGGTCGGTGAGTTCCCGCAGGCGCGGCGTGGGGATCCCCGATGGCGCGCCGTGCTTGCACCCGTAGGGTCGCCCCATGGTTCAGCGCGAGACGCGGTCATAGGACGTGGGCTCGGTCAGGGCTCACAGTCCGCGCGTCCTGATCGCCGGCGGTGGCGTGTCCGCGATCGAGGGTCTGATCGCGATCCGTGAGCTGCTCGACGGTCTCGTCGGGATCACGTGGATCGCCCCTGGCGATGAGTTCGTGTACCGCCCCTTGCTGGTCGCGGAGCCGTTCGACCTCGGCGCGCGCCGCAGTTTCAGGCTCGCCGCGATCGCCGCTGATCACGCCGCCGAGCTGGTCCGCGCGACGCTGCGGGCGGTCGATACGGAGTCAGCCACGATCACGCTCGACGACGGGACAGAGCTCGGCTATGACGCGCTGCTCGTTGCGATCGGTGCGCGGCCACGGGAGTGGCTCGGCGGGGCGATCCACTTCTCCTCGCCGGCGGAGGTACCGGCGGTGCGCGAGCTCGTGTCGGGGCTCGACGAGGGTCGTGTCCGCAGCGTCGCCTTCGCCGCACCCCGCGGCACCGCCTGGACGCTTCCCCTCTACGAGCTCGCGCTGCTCACCGCCGCGCACATCGGCGATGCCGGCGACGCCGGCATCGAGCTGACCGTCGTGACACCTGAGGCCGAGCCGCTTGCCGTATTCGGGCCCGCGGCCGCGGCTCACATCCGCGACCTCTGCGGCGACCGCGGCATACGTCTGCGCACTGGACACGCTGCGGTCGCATTCGACAATGGTCGCGTCGAGCTCGACGCGGGCGAGAGCATCGAGGCCGACCAGGTCATCGCACTGCCGCGGCTCGCCGGTGAAGCGATCGCCGGCCTGCCCCACGACGCGGATGGCTTCATCCCAGTCGACGAGCATTGCGCGGTCCCCGGGGTCGAAGCGGGTCTACGCGGCCGGTGACGGTGTCACGTACCCGATCAAGCAAGGTGGCCTTGCCACCCAACAGGCCGACGCAGCGGTCAGCGCGATTGCCGCACGGTTCGGCGCCGCCGTCGACCCGGCCCCGTTCCACCCTGAGCTGCGCGGCATGCTGCTGACGGGCCTCAGCCCGAGCTATCTGCGAGCCACGCCGGAGGCCGGGGATCGGGGCAGCTCGGTCGTCGCGCTCAACCCGCTCTGGTGGCCGCCGAGCAAGATCGCGGGGCGCCATCTTGCGCCATATCTGGCCAACCTCCCAAACGTGCCGACCGTCGCACGCGTGCTGGAGGATCGCTCCATGAGCGCCGCCGACCTCGACGAGCACGAGGAGGTCAGGGAGCTCGCACTGATCTTCGCCGAGCGTGATGCGAGGCACGGAGACCATCGCTCGGCGCTGGCGTGGCTCGACACGATCGAGCAGATCGAGGGCGTCCTGGCACCCGAGCTCGAGGCTCGGCGCACAGCCTGGCGGGCGGCGATCCCGCGCGATTGATCCAGCACCGACTTCCGCGCCGCGCAAAGGCTCCCGCGCCGCCGTGCGCAATCCGTCAGTGCTTCGTACGGGGGCCTGCGGCGAGCCTAAGTACCCGGCGTCGCCCCCTTGGCCAGCCGCCTGGCCGGGGACACCCCCACGACGTCCCACGCGAGGCCGCATCGTGCGAGGCCTCGGATCACCCACCACGAGGGATCGACCTGCCAACGGCCTTGCCCGTGGCGCGCGGAGGTCGGGAAGGCGTGGTGGTTGTTGTGCCATGCCTCCCCGAGCGTTGGCACCGAAAGCCAGGCGAGGTTCCGGGACTGGTCCCCGGTCACGTAGGGACGACGGCCGAAGTAGTGACACAGAGAGTTGACCGAGAACGTCGCGTGGTGCAGGAGGAAGATCCGCACCGCTCCTCCCCACAGCAATGCGGTGAGCGCCCCGGCCAGCGTGCCGGTCAGCGCCGCGCCCAGCGCGAACGGCAGCAGCAAGTCCCGCCGCCAGCCAGACCAGAAAGGTGCGATCGACGAAGCGCACGACGGGATCGGCCAGCAGATCCCTCGCGTAGCGCTCGGGGTTCGCGAGCGCGCCGCCGCCGAAGACCCACCCGAAATGGGCGTGGAGGAGCCCACGCAGCGCTCCGCGTATGCCCGGGCCATGGTGGTGGGGACTGTGAGGGTCGCCGGCCTCGTCGGAGAACTGGTGGTGCTTGCGGTGGTTGGAGACCCACTCGATCACCGGACCCTCGATCGCGGCTGAGCCGAGTGCGGCGAGCAGGAACCGCAGTGCCGGCCACGTCTTGAAGCTCCGGTGCGTGAGGAGCCGATGGAAGCCGACGGTGACGCCGAGGCCCGTGAGCGTATACGCGGTCCCCAGCACGATCAGATCGCTCCAGCGCAGGGTTCCGCCCCAGGCCCTCCACGCCGCGAAGACGAGCAGGCCCAGCGGCACTGTCATCGCCAGTACGTTCGCAACGCGGTCGAACAGCTCCGAGGCCGGGTGAGCCGGAACGTTCTCCTTGGATGTCTGCGTTGAGTTGATGAGTTGGTTGTGGGAAGGCGGCGGGTTGCCGAAGCGCCCTCGTCGTCAGGCAGCCAGCGCCTGGTCGGCCCCGACTGCTCGCGGCGTCGCGGGCGTTCCGGATGAAGGTGCGGAGCGGCGGGGAGACCGCTTGCGCTCGATGTCCTGCGGCTCGACCCTTTGCACATCCCAAGCGAGGCCCGTCATCTCCATCGCCCTGATCAGCCACCAGGTCGGGTCGACCTGCCACGGCTCCAGGCCGTGCTTGGCGGACCTCGGGAAGGCATGGTGGTTGTGGTGGTTGCCCTCACCCAGCCCCACGAGCGCGACGAGAGCGTTGTTGCGGCTCTGATCGCGGGTCTCGAACGGGCGCCTGCCCCACAGGTGGCAGACCGAGTTCACGCTCCACGTGGCGTGGTGGACGAAGAACACGCGGGCCGCCCCGCCCCAGAGGAAGCCTCCGAGCGCGCCGCGGAGCTTCCTCGTCGCCAGCAGGCCGGCCGTGAACGGCGCGACGAAATAGCTGAGGACGACGATCAGCGCGAACCGCCGATGGACCGCCATCACGACCGGATCCTCGAGCAGGTCGGGAACGTAGCGCTGCCGCGATGCCTTCTCGTCGGCGAAGAGCCAGCCGAAGTGAGCATGGACGAAGCCGCGCAGGGGCCCGCCCTCGTGGCCGACGTGCGGGCTGTGCGGGTCACCCTGTTCGTCCGCGTAGGCGTGGTGCTTGCGATGGTCGGCGACCCAGTCCGGGACGGAGCCCTGGATCGCGCTCGAGCCGAGCACGGCGAAGATCCCTCGGATCACGGGATAGGTCTTGAAGCTGCGGTGGGTGAAGAGCCGGTGGTAGCCAGCGGTGATACCGAACCCGCTCAACGCGTAGAAGACTCCGAAGATGCGGCGGTTGGCCGGGGTCGCCCCAAGCCAGCGCTTCCGGAACGCCGCCACCAGCAGGGACGGCGGACCGAACACGAACAGCGCGGTGAACAGGCGGTAGAGGCGACTCGCCGGGTATGTCTCCGGTGCGACGGATGCTGCTGCCTGCTGCGCCATGACGGCCTCCTTTCCTCGGGGAGTTGGACCGACTACGTTAGACCGCCGGGGCCGGAGGATGTCGATCGGGCTGCTGCCCCTGTCGCGGCAGCACCGCTCGTGTGAAGCGGCGGGAGCGAGCGGTCGCGCAGCGCCGAGAACGGCACGAGTCGCTGGCGCTCCTCGTCCCACAGCTTCAGCCTTACGGCTTCCAGGCCGTCGCGAAGCCCGAGCGTCGGGACGGACTGGAAGATCGCGTTCTGCTCGTGGGCGCGCTTGAGGTTGTAGTTGGGAACGCGCGCGTCGAGGTGGTGGATGTGGTGGTAGCCGATGTTCCCCGTGCAGAAGCGAAGCGGGCCGGGGAGCTTCAGAAAGGAGCTTCCCCGCAGCGCCGCGTCCGCATAGCTCCAGTTCTCGCCGCTGTCCCAGTACGCGTCCTCGAACTGGTGCTGGACGTAGAACAGCCAGATGCCTGTCGAGCCGGCGATCAGCGCCGGAACGCCGCACACGAGCAGGTACGCGCGCCAGCCGATCAGCCAGCAGAGCGACCCGACGAGCACCACGAGCGCGATGTTGGTCGCGATGACGCTGCGGCGCATCCGCGGGCGGGCGTCTTTGGCGACGATGCGCGGCCCCACGATCATCGCGACGACCGGACCCAGACCGAACATCACCAGAGGGTTGCGGAACGCGCGGTAGCCCAGACGACCCCGCAACGGTAGGGCCCTGTACTCCGTGACCGTCAGCGTGCGGACATCCCCTGTGCCGCGGCGATCGAGATCCCCGGAGCTCGCGTGGTGGACCGCGTGGTCGTGTCGCCAGCGCAGGAACGGAGCGTAGAGCAGCAGCCCGAGCGCGATCCCGAGCCAGGCGTTGCCGCGTCGCGTGTTGAGGAACGACCCGTGCGAACAGTCGTGAAAGACGATGAAGGTGCGAACCAGGAAGGCAGCCGTCGGCACGGCCAGCGCGAGAGCGGCCGGCAGCGACACACCAAGCAGGAGCCACATCCCCGCCGACAGTGCGAGGTAGGGGACGACGGACGTGGCGACGCAGAGGAGCGCTCGTCGGGTGTCCGGCCGGGCGTAGGGAGCAAGTTGCTCGCGCCATCCTCGCGCTTCGCCGCGGCGCTCGGCTGGAGTCTGTCGGACCACCGGCGTCGGACTCGCGCTCATCTCACAGCTCCAGGGCGCCCGCCGCCCCCGTGGGATTCTCGCCGCGAGGACACTCTCTGGAGGAGGCGCGGGAACACCCGAGGGAAGAGGTGCTCCCGCGCCCGCCACAGCTCCCGCATGAGGAACCGAGCCGACCTCCGTGCGCGCTCGGAAAGCGACCATGGCGGGGAGAGCCGGCCCCTCTCCGAGCTTGTCAGCGCTGCGACCACCCAGGATCGCCGCGTCCGGCGCCGGCGCAGACCCGCCGTGACGCCTCACCCTGGCCCCTCCGGCGACGGTGCCCCCAGCGCTGACGAACGACACACGCCGACGACGAAGACGAGAACGGCCAGCCAGCAGATCAGGATCACACCAACGAACATGTGATCCGCGCGGTCGGGGTCCCTCGAGGTTCCGCGCCAAGGCCGGTCCACAATCGCAACGCGTCTGCCTTCCACAAGTGACTGCGCGGACCGGCAGATCGTGGGCCAACTTGTGACCGGGAGCTCGCTCCGACTATTGGGCGCAACCCCAAGCACAGCCTGTGGCCGCGCGCGAAGTCGCTGTACTCGTGACGCTAGCACTCCCGGCGGAGCCCTGCACATGACGCGGACGGGGGTTCGATTAGGCTCCAAGCAGCCGAACCGCCTGTACGGGTACTTGCTCCTCTCAGCCCTGACGGTGCCTTCGCCACAGAGAGGCGGAGGTGAACGGCCATGACTGTCCCGGATGCCGGACTGGCGCAAGGTGCAGACGTTTCTGAGCGGCGTCAGCAGCTCGGCCGAGTCCTCGGTGGAGGTGTTCGTCCTCGAGGCGTAGCCGACCCCAGCCGGTGTGCTGCAGGCTTGACCGAACAGCGCGCCCTTCACTAGGCTTTCAGTGGCGCCCCGGAGTTCGGGCGCCCCGTGAGCCGACCCCACGGCACGCGGCGAAGCACGGACGAGGTCTAGCGGGCCTCGCCGGATTCGGGAGCGGAGCAAATGCAGGCATCAACCGGCCCCGGCGGGCCGACACCACTCGCGGGAGGAGAACTCCTCTCCGCAATCTCCACCCGCATCGTCGGCATCCTCCGCGAGCACTACGGGCGCGGCCCGATGAAGGCGAAGACCTACGTACTCGACGACATCATCGTCGTCGTGATGCGCGGAAGCGGCTTCACGCCCCTCGAGCAGACGATCATGGACAGCGGCGAGCCGGACCGCGTGATCGCCATGCGCGAGGACTTCCAACGTGTGATGGCCAAGCGCTACCGCGAGACGATCGAAGAGCTCACCGGCCGCAAAGTTCTCGCGTTTCTGAGCCAGGCTCACGTCGAGCCCGACCTCACGCTCGAGATCTTCTTCGTCGACGTCCCCCTCGAAGGCTTCGGCGCGGTTGAGGTGACCGAACCCGGACCGGCGACGGGTATCGGCCCGGTCGGCCGCACCGGCCAGCGTTCCCAAAGCCCCGCTGCCGAGGGGCGCGCTCAGCCGGGCCCGCCGCTCCGCTGACTGCCGGGCCGCCGTCGTCCAACCAGCGGCTCGCGGCGGGATCGGATCGACCTGCGACCATGACGGGTCCGGCCCGGCTCCGGGACAGCTGAGGTGTCAAGCCGTGACGCACTGGGGCAGCGCTCATCCGCGCCGCAACGGGTAGCAGGTGGGATATCGCGACACGCGCGGACATCGACTTCACCTATTCGCTGACCGACCGCGTGTTCCGGCTCAGCATGGGTGAGCTGGCCGACTTCAGCGGCGCGAAGTATGACGGTGACTTCTCGATCACCCTCGCCGAGGCGCAGCGCCGAAAGCACGAGTACGTCGCCGAGCAGCTCCGGATGGAGCCGGGTGCGAGAGTCCTCGACCTCGGCTGCGGATGGGGGGCTCTGCTCGATTTCATCCGCAGGCGCGAAGGGGTCGGTGTCGGCGTCACTCTCTCACAGGCGCAGCTCGCGGCCTGTCGCCGGCACGGTTTGGATGTTCACCTTCGCGACGCAAAGGAGCTCGAGCCCGAGTGGTTCGGCGGCTTCGACGGGGTAGCGAGCCTCGGTGCCTTCGAGCATTTCTGCTCGCCTGAGGACTTTCGCTCGGGAAGACAGGCTGAGGTGTACCGGTCGGTCTTCCAACGGATCGCGGATGTGCTGCCGGCCGGCGGGCGCCTGTATCTGCAGACGATGGTCTACGGACGCAACATGATCCCGGCCGCAGACGCGCTCGCCGCACTCGAGGAGATGCCGCCCGCACACACCGACGCTTGGTATCTGGCGCTCCTCGCCCGGCAGTTCCCCGGCTCGTGGTTGCCTTTGGGAAGCGAGCAGGTGGTCAGCTGCGCCGATCCTCGCTTCGAGCTCGTCTCGAGCGCCAGCGGGCGCCTCGACTACATCGAGACGATCGAGCAGTGGAACGCCAGGATCGGCCGGCGCAGCCCCCGCAAGGCCTGGCTGAAGCTGCAGCTGGTGCCGCGCTGGATCGCAAGCCGGGACTTCCGCCTGGCCTTCGCATCCGGCGTCAGCGCGAACAAGGTGTGCTTCGAACGCGAGCTGCTCGACCACCATCGCCTGGTGTTCCAGAAGCGGCGGGCGCCGTCCGCGTAGCGGCACGGTTACGAGTCCGAACCGCATCGACCGGCGGCATCGACCGCTCCCCTCGCCGCGGTGTTACCGTCACGCCATGGCCGAAGTCGACGGCGCCGGCACGGAGCGGGAGGGGACCCAACCGACCTCCGTTGCAGCGACCGGGGACGAGCCGAACCGGTGGGCGGTGCTGGCGCTGCTGAGCGTCGCGCAGCTGATGGTGGTGCTGGACGCGACGATCGTGACGATCGCGATCCCCTCGGCCCAGCAGGATCTGCACTTCTCGACCGACAGCCGGCAATGGATCATCACGGCCTACGCGCTGGCATTCGGCAGCCTGCTCCTGCTCGGCGGCAAGCTCGGCGACCTGTTCGGGCGCAAGTGGACTCTGATCGTCGGTCTGGTCGGGTTCGCGATCGCCTCGGCGATCGGCGGGCTGGCGGGCTCCTTCGGCGTGCTCGTGACGGCCCGAACGCTGCAGGGCGCATTCGGCGCGCTGCTCGCGCCCTCGGCGCTGGGACTGCTGACCGTCACCTTCGCCGGATCCCCGGACCGCCCGACCGCGTTCGGGATCTTCGGCGCGATCGCCGGCGGCGGCGCGTCGCTCGGGTTGATCCTCGGGGGCGCGCTGACGCAGATCCTGTCCTGGCGCTGGTGCCTTTACGTCAACCTCGTGATCGCCGTGCCGACGACGATCGTCGCGCTTCGCCTGCTCGTCAACCACCGCGCGCCACAGCGCGAGCCGATCGACATCCCCGGCGCGATCACCTCGGCGCTCGGCCTGTTCGCGCTGGTCTACGGCTTCTCAAACGCCGAGACCCATTCCTGGGGTGCGACGGCAACGGTCGTGGCGCTCGTCGCGAGTCCGGTCCTGCTGACGGCGTTCGTCCTGATCGAGCGGCGGTCCGACCATCCGCTGCTCCCCCTCCACATCATCTGGGATCGAGCCCGCGGCGGCGCCTACACCACGATCGCCCTCGCCGGCGCCGGCATCTTCGCCGTCTTTCTCTTCCTCACCTACTTCCTCCAGCAGCAGCTCGGCCTCTCGCCGCTCACCACCGGACTGGCGTTCCTACCTCTCACAGGGGTGCTCGTCGTCACCTCGACGACTGTGCAGACCCGCGTGATCCAGCACACCGGCGTAAAGCCGCTGGTGCTCGCCGGCACCACGCTGGGAGCGATCGGGATGTTCCTGTTCACCCACCTGACGCCCGGCTCCAGCTATGCGGCGAACGTCCTTCCGGGCCTGCTCGTGCTCGGCCTCGGTATGGGATGCATCTTCGCGCCCGCGTTCTCGACGGCGACGCTGGGCGTCGAGGGCAGCGAGGCCGGAGTCGCCTCCGCGATGGTCAACACCTCACAGCAGGTCGGGGGCTCGGTCGGCACCTCGCTGCTGAGCACGATCTTCGCCAGCGCCGTCGCGAGCTACGCGGCCGCTCACCTGCGCACCCCCGGCCTCGCGGACGCCGCGGCCGTACACGGCTACACCACCGCTTTCTGGTGGTCGGTCGGGATCTTCGCGCTTGCCTTTCTGCTCGCGCTGGCGATCCTGCCGGGCCGCGCAACGCCTCGCGTGCCCACCTTGAGGGCCGCGCTGGCCCGCCTGGCGATCGGCAACTGCCACCACTTCGAGGCTGCCGACGGCAGCGAGCATCCGGCCGAGGCTACGACGGCCGCTGGGGGGCGATGAGGACGGGTCGCTTGGCGTGCGACGCGAGCGCGTGGGAGACGCTGCCCAGCAGCGCGCTGCCGATCGCGCCGCGGCCGCGCTGACCGCACACGACCAGCGCCGCGTCGATCTCCTGCGCGACCTCGTCGATCGCCTTCGCCACTGATTCCTTGGCCTCAGCGATACGCGCGGAGGCGTTGTAGCCGCGTCCGCGTGCCGCTGCGGCGCCCTCCTCTGCGATCTCTCGCGCCCTGGTTGCCTCCTGGTCGTCGATCTCTCCCTCGTTGGGCACAGCGACCACGAACGAGCCGGCTCGAGCCAGCAGGATCTCCGCCGGCGTCCACACGACCAGGACCACGGCATCGGCGGGCTTGATCACCTCGACCGCGGCGGCCAGCGCCGTCTTGGAGCCGTCGGATCCGTCGTAGCAAAACAGGACCGGCTTGTTCATCGCTCCGCCTCCTTCTCGCGCGCGTTGGGGGTCGCGGAGAGAGGCTACTTCCCGGGAGACGCAGGAGATGACGATCCGGGTCCCGCCCATCCGGGTGGCGCCGCACGGATCGCTTGTGCCTAGACTCCCTGCCTATGGGTCCAGGAGAGCTTCAGGGGCCCGGCTGGGGCGCCCGACGGTCACGGCGCGCCCCCTCTCAGCTCCGCCGGCCGCGCCGCGTCACGCACCGGCCCGCGTCGCTTCGCGAGCCCCCTCGCCCCGTGCCGACGATCGTAGGACGGAAGCCGCCGGTTCATGGCCGCTGACGCCACAGCCGTCAGGCCGGGCCCGGCGCGATCGAAGTCGACCATGCGCTCGATCGCCGAGCTGCTCTTGATCGTCGCGGTGGCGCTGGGCGCAGCGCTTGCGATCCAGGCGTTCATCATCAAGCCGTATCGCATCCCCAGCGGCTCGATGGAACCGACGCTGACCGAAGGGCAGCGCGTGCTGGTGAACCGCATCGGTATGGACTTCGGCTCGCCGCACGTCGGCGGGATCTACGTCTTTCACCCACCCGCTGGCGCCGAGCAGGAGGAGTGCGGGCCGACTCCGCACGAGGTCAAGATCGGCGCCGCCGCGTGCGCCCAGCCTGTGCCACGGAGGTCGAGCGAAAACTTCATCAAGCGCGCCGTCGCCGGCCCGGGCGACGAAATCTACGTCTCCGAAGGGCACGTCTTTCGCAGGGCCGCCGGGACGAGCCGCTTCCTCGCCGAGAAGGACGCCTACATCAAAGCCTGCGGTGAAAGCTCGGAGTGCAATTTCCGCACCCCCATCAGGATCCCCGCGGGTCACTGGTTCATGATGGGCGACAACCGCGGCAACTCGGACGACAGCCGCTTCTGGGGTCCCGTCCCGACCGGCTGGATCATCGGGCAGGCGGTTGCCACCTACTGGCCCCCCGACCGGATCGGCGCCTTCTGAGCGTTCACCCGCCTGCGGCCCGCCGGCGGCGGATCAAGAAGCTCCCGTGACCCGCTACGCCCGCTGCGGCACCCAGCCTGCCGGGTAGGCGCCGGCCGGGACACCTCCCCGGTACTCGGGGAAGTGACGCAGCGCCAGCGCCTCGGCGGCTGTGCCGGCCAGCAGCGGGCCGAGGTCCGCGATCGGCAGGAGCACCCGAATCGTGGCCCCGATCTGCAGGTCGGCGGCGTTCGGCGCCTCGCCTCCGAGCACACCGGCTCGCGCGAGGGACTCGATGTGGTCGAGCTTCGCCGGCAGGCCCGCGAGATCGTCGGCCAGGCGGGCCGCCGTGATGCCGTGGTAGCGCCAGGCGGCCCGGACGAACCGGATCGCGTAGTCGGTGCCGGGGCCGTCGAGCTGCTCGCCGCCGCCGATGGCCGCCAGCAGCTCAGGCCGGAAGTGCAGCGCGCCCCACGGCAGGCGCCGGCCGAGGTCCTGAAGCTCCTCCTCGCCCCAGCGCTCGGCCTCGCGCACCTCATCGGACGGATAGAGGGCCGCGTCGGGCTCGATCTCCTCCAGGCGCTGGAGGATCGAACGCGAGCCGTGAACGGGCTCGCCGTCGACGAGCAGCCCCGGCACGGTCGAGTTGCCCTCGCCGTAGATCTCCTGCATCCGCTCGGGGTGCTCGCCGGTCATCGGCAGGTCGACCCGCTCGTATGGAAGCCCCTTGAGCCGGAGCGCCGCCTCGACCGTCATGCAGGGATGCGACGGGGGGAGGGCGTGGAGAACGAGGACTGGGGTCATGGCATCCGCGACGCTGCCGCGGGAACGCTACCGGGGAGGGCCGCGCAGCGGCGAAGCGCCGCCTGAGCCGGCTGCCGCGGCGATGATGCCGAGCGCCTCGCGTTCGGTCGCCTCAGCGATCTCGCCGACGTCGGCGACGATCGCGGGATCGGCGCAGAAGCCGAGATAGAGGGTGTCGCGCATCGATACGACGGCCACGCGCAGCGCGTGATGGCGCGCGATCTCGGCGATCGAGTGTATGGAGACGACGCTCGCGCCGAGGACGCTCACAGGCCCGGGCGGGCCCGGGACGTTGGACACGTTGAGCGCGAACGCGCGGCCGCTGCGCTCGATCCGTTCGCACAGCCCGGCCAGGCGAGCTGAGACGTTCCGCAGGTCGACCAGGACACGGTCCATGGTCTCGGCGTCGTGGTCGGCCTTGCGGGACGCGGTGCCCGCGTGGACCTGGCGCAGCCGCTGCACCGGGTCGGGCTCGGCAAGCGGCACGTCGACGATGAAGAACGAATCGGCGTTGGCGGCGTCTTCGCCCGGATGGTGGAGGCTGACGGGCACCTTCACCCGGATCGCGCCGAGGCTGCCGTGGTGGCGCTCGACCCACTGCCGCAGCCCTCCGCCGACAGCGCTCAGCAGCGCGTCGTTGAGGGTCGCCCCCGCCAGCCCGCGGGCTGCGTCGTGCAGCGGCCGCATCGGCACGCTCGCGAAGGCGACCTCGCGCTGCACGCCGATCTCGCCCTCCAGCGGGGAGCCGGCGCGAGCGAACTCCCGCGCGAAGAACCGTGCCAGGTGCGCCCGCCGGCGGCGCTCGTCCGCGGCGGCGGCAGCGTGAGAGGCCGCCCGCTGCATCGCGTTCCCCTCCCCATCCCACAAGAGCAGCTCTGCAAAGCGCATCGCCGTGCTTCCGTCGGCGAGCGTGTGGTGGAGCCGCCAGATGAGCGCGGCGCCGCCACCCTCGAGGCGCGCGACGTCGATGCGCCACAGCGGCCGCTCGCGGTCCAGGCGCTCGCCGAACAGGCGCGCGACCTCCGCGCGCAGCGCCGCCGCGTCGAGCTCGCATCCGGCGGCTGCCTCGACGATCTGGGTGTGGGGATCGAAACGCGGGTCGGCTGCCCAGGCCGGGCGCCCGCCCGAGGCTCCGAGTCGCAACGCCAGCGCCGGGATCGCCGGGATGCGCTCGGCAACGCGGGCCCGCAGCTGCTCGAGCGAAGGCGCCGGGCCGGCGAGCGCGATCACCTTGCAGGTGTGCCCCGCGAGCAGGGACCCCTCGAGGCCAAGGATCGCCTCGTCCTGTGCGGTCAGCGGGATCGCGCCGGTCACATCGCGCATCCCTTGACCCCCTCGCTGGTCATCGTGGGCCATTGAAACAGGCGAGGCGATCGAGCTCTCGCCCGCGGCCTTGGCAGCGCACAGCCGAGCGGCCGCCGGGGACACGAGGAGGGCCGGCGCCCAGGCGCCGGCCCTCGTCCCCCCTGCCGCCGCGGGCGGCGGCGATCTCGTGCGTCAGCCGACGAACACCAGCGGGCCCTCGCCGCTGGCGGGTGAGCCTGCGCTCACGCTCCACACGTTCTGCGAGAGCGTGCCGGTCTTCGGGCACTCCTTGGGGCTGTCGTCCTTGACTTTGAATTTCGGCGGCCTCGGCAGTTCGAGGTCGATCGGTTCGCCGTCGACGTCGAACGTGCTCTTGATCGACTTCGACGAGTACGAGCAGGACAGCCCGCCTTCTTCGAGGCTGATGTTCAGTTCGAGCCCGCCCGCAAGCTGACCCTTGCCGTTCGTCTTCAGCGTCTGCGTGAGCACCGCGCCAGGGGCGGGGCCGCCGCTCATGGTCGCCGGGCCGCCGCTGCTCGAGCACCCTCCGGCGCCGCCGAAGCTCGCGCCGGCGATCGACGCCTGCAGGTTGCCCTTGACGACGATGATCGAGCCGTTCAGCTCACCCTGCGGGCAGTTGACGACGAGGTTCTTGCCCGTGAAGGTGACGACGCCCTCGCTGACGATGTTCAGCGGGTCGCCTTCGTGGACGGGGAGGTGGACGCCTTCGAGCAGCACGCCGTAGCATTCGGCGGTCGATTTGCAGGGGCCCTTCGCCGAGGCCACCGGGGTGGAGATCGCGAGGGCCGAGAGGGCCAGGATGCTGAGAGAAGCACCGGCGATGATCTTGATGCGCGACATGACTTCCTCCTGATCTGATGCGGAGTCCGGGTCGCGCCGGGCGGTTGGACACCTCCGACTTGACCCCGGGCGGGACCGTTTCCCGCTCGACCCATCGTCGTCTCGCGGGCGCCCCCCGGCCAGGCACCCAAGGTGTACGGATGCGCACCCTCGGGGGTCGTCCGGGCGCCCGCCCGTGAACTCGTGAACAACTTGTCCATCGGGCTTTCGCTCCGGCGCGGCGGTGGTACGCTTGGGACCGATCGACGTCTTGGGGGTTGGTATGCGACGTTTCGCGTTGGTCTTCTCAGTGGTGCTTCTCGTTGGCGTCTTCGGTGCCGCCGCGGAGCCCGCATTGGCGGGCACGACCGACTGGGCCGTCAACGGCGTGGCACTGACCCCGGGCCAGGAAGTCGCGGTGAAATTCGCCTCGGTCTCGCCGATCCAGCTGACCGTGCCGGGACAGGAAATCGACGCCACGTGTGCGAAATGGAAAGCAAAGGGCAAGCTCGTCGGGGGCACACAGGGCACAGGCGAACTGACCAGCGTGAAGTTCTCGAAATGCACGGAAGCGGGCGCGACCGGACGAGCCGTGCGGGTCAAGATCGAAATCCCGCATGTTCCGATTCAGACGGACAGCGATCACCCCGTCGGAACGCCGACCACGATCGAATGGCCGCTCGTCGGGCTGTTCAGGAAAGGCATCAAGGAACTTGAAATCGCCGGCGTCGTCGATGCCTTCGGACCGAAAGAAGGCAACCTCGTCGATTTCCCGCAGCCGAGCCTCGAAGCGACCACGCTCACGGTCGGGGGCAGCCCGGCGCAACTCGTCGGCGAAGGCCGCTTCACGCTCCCGAAGCACGCGATGCTCTCGCAGGTCGAACTCTGAGGGCGAGCGTTGGCACGGGCGACGCGGCCGCTCCGCGCGCCACCGTCTGAGGACGCGGCGATAGAAGACGACCCGGGCGGGCGCCGCATCGGCGACTTCCGTCTGGAGAGGCTTCTGGCTCGTGGTGGGATGGGGCTCGTCTACGAAGCGCGCCAGATCTCGCTCGATCGCCGCGTCGCCCTTAAGCTGATCGCCTCGGACGCGGCGCCCGACGCCCGGGAGCGAGCCCGATTCGTGACCGAGGCGCGGGCAGGGATGGGTCTCGAGCACCCCAACGTGGTGCCCGTGTTCGACGCCGGCGTGGCCGACGGACAGGTGTTCATCGCAATGCCGCTGATCGAGGGCCGGGACCTCGGGAAGATCATCCAGGACGAAGGGCCGCTCGTCGCCGGACGGGTTCTCCCCATCGTCGAGCAGATCGCCGGCGGACTGGACGCAGCCCACGCGCGCCGGCTCGTGCACCGCGACGTCAAGCCGGGCAACGTCATGGTTCAGCCGCTCGGCCAGAGCCGCGAGCACTGCTATCTGGTGGACTTCGGGCTCGCCGTCGAGCAGGACGCATCCTCGGCCACAGGCGGCGGCAGCTGGATGGGAACTCCGGCCTATGTGTCCCCCGAGCAGCTCCGCGGGGAGCCGGTCGACGCGCGCACCGACGTCTACGCGCTCGGCGTCCTGGTGTTCCATGCGCTCGCAGGGCAGCCGCCGTTCGCGCGCGAACACGACTCCGGCACGCTGCTCGCCCACCTGCACGCTCCCCCGCCGGCGCTCACCGCGCTTCGCCCGGAGCTGCCGCGTGCGGTGGATGCGGTGATCAGCGCGAGCGCTGGCGAAGGCGCCCGCGGACCGCTTCGCCTCCGCGGGCGAGCTCGCGGGCGCCTTGGCGCTCGCGCTGGCGGGAGAGCCGGCCGGGGCCGCTGCGCAGGCGGCCGAGGGGCGCTCACGCCCGAAGGGGGGCAACCTGCCCGCCGAGATCTCGACCTTCGTCGGGCGCACGATGGAGCTGCAGCGCGCGGCCGAGGCGCTGGCCGGCACTCGCCAGCTCAGCATCGTCGGGCCAGGAGGCGTGGGCAAGACCGCGCTCGCCATGCGCTTGGCCGCAGGCGCCCTCGATGAGTTCGAGGGCGCCTGGCTGATCGAGCTCGATTCGGTCCAGGACGGTGCCGGGTTGGCGCTGGCGCTCGCGCGCACGCTCGGACTGCGGTCGAGCCCGACCGAACCCATCCGCGCCACGGCCGCCGAGTTCATCGAGGAACGCCGGCTGCTGCTTCTCTTCGACAACTGCGAGCACGTCGCCGCCGAGGTCGGGTGGCTGGCCGGCGAGCTGCTCGGCGCATGCCCGCGCCTAACGATCATGGCGACCAGTCGCGAGCCGCTCGGGACACAGGGCGAGCACATCTTCGGCCTCGAGCCGCTCGAAGTGCCACGCGAGGATGACGACCCCGAGGACGTCCTCGCGAGCGACTCCGCCCGTCTGTTGCTCCAGCGGGCCGGCGAGCAGGGGGTCAGTGTGGAGGCCGGCCCGGCGACAGCCGCGAACATCGCCCGGATCTGCGCACGCCTGGAGGGGATCCCTCTGGCAATCGAGCTCGCGGCGGCACGGCTCCGAACGCTCTCGCTGGACGACCTGGACCGTCGGCTCCGGGAGGACCTACGGGTCCTGAGGCTCGGCGCGGGGGGCGAGCGCGAGGGCCGGCGAACCCTCGACGGCCTGATCGAGTCGAGCTGGCGCCTGCTCGCGAAGGACGAGCAGGCCGTGCTCGCGCGCCTTGCGGTGTTCGACGGGCCGTTCACCCTCGACGGCGCCGAAGCCGTTGCAAGCGCCGGCGACGGGTCGATCGAGGCCGGACCGCTCGTGCTGAGGCTGGCGGACAAGAGCCTGCTGCAGATCGATGCCAATCGGATGGAGGCCCGGTTTCGCATGCTCCAGCCGGTGCGGGAGTTCTGCCTGGCCCGTTTGCGCGCCGGAGGGGATCACGCCGCCGCGCGCGCGGCGTACCGCAGGTACTACCTCGCGCTGACCGCGCGCGCCCAGACGATGCTCGCTTCTACGCGCGCCTCGGAGTGGCTCGCACGGCTGGATCGGGACCAGGCGAACATCCGTGGCGCGATCGAAAGTGGCGTCGGAGAAGGTGACTCGGAGTGCGCGCTGCGAATCGGCGTATCCGTCCTTCAGTTCTGGGCCTGTCGCGAGCTCGCGGGCGAAGGGATCGAGCTGCTGAGCGCGGGCCTGAGAGAGACCGGCACGCCGGCGCCGGTCTCTCTTCGCGCAAAGGCCCACAGCGCCGTCGCACTCCTCGCATCCGGCGTCCTCGGCGACGCGCGGAGGGCTGAGCCGCACGCGCTCGAGGCGCTGCGTCTCGCCGACTCGACAGGCGACGCGGACACGGCCGCAGAAGCGCTGACCTGCATGTCGTGGAGCGAGAGCTTCGCGGGACGACCGGCGCAGGGGCTCGCGCAGGCGGAGCAAGCGCTGGCGCGCGCCGGCACCCTTGCGGACGCGTCGGTGCACGGGCGTCTGCTCGACGCCCAGGCCCTGGCGCTCGAACAGCTCGGCGAGCTCGACGCGGCGCGAGCCGCCTACGAGCACGCAAGAGAGCTATTCGCCCAGGCCGGCTTCGTGCCCGGGCTGGCCCAGGTGGAGAACCATCTCGGCCATCTCGAACTCGGGGCGGGAGAGCTGATGGGGGCCAAGGAGCATTTCGCGCTCGGAAGAGCCTCGGCCGAAGATGCGGGCGATGGCGCATCGGTTGCGATGGCGACGCTCAACCTCGCTCTGATCGAGTGCCTCGACGGACACCGCGAGAGCGCCCGCGAGCTGTTCCTCGATTCCTTGATCACCAACGAGTCACGCGGAGATCGCGCGAACGTCGCCTTCTCGATCTTCGGCCTGGCGCTGACCGCGCCCGACCCCTCCCTCGCGGCGGAACTGCACGCAACCGCCAAGCACAGGCTCGACGAGCTGGAGATCGTGCTGTCGGCGCTCGAAGAGCGGATGCAGACCGAGGCGCTCGTGCGGCTGCGCGACGATCTCGGCCCCGAGCGGTTCGGCCGGGCGCTCGAGCGCGGCCGAGGGCTGAGGGTCGAGGACGTGGTGCTCGCGACGAGCGCCCCCGACGCGCCGATCGCCTCGTAGCGAGCAGCTCTCAGCCGGGGTCGAGGTCGCGCTGAGCGACGATCCCGAGCCGCAAGGCGAGCTCCGCGAGCCGTGCCCGCTTCTGGTTCTGTGGCAGCTCACCCAGCCCGAACCGCTGAAACAGGGTCCGCAGGTGCCGCTTGACCGCGTCGACTCCGAGGAAGACCTCGCGCGCGATCTGCTGATTGCTCGCCGGCACCGCGAACTCTCCGCCGGCCCCGTATGGCCGGCAAAGGGCGACGAGTATCCGGCGCTGGGTGTCACTGAGGCTCGGCACCTCGGGCAAGGTGCCGCTCGCGACCGTCGTCTCCGAGGACTCGGCGGCCTTCTGACAGAAAGCGACGATCGTCCGGCCGAGGAGCAGCCGGTCGCCGGGACGCAGCCTCTGCGTGCCGGCGGTCCTTGCACCGTTGACAAAGGTCCCGTTGCGCGAGAGCCCATCGTCGGCGACTGCCCATTCCTCGCCGAGCCGTCGCAGCTCGGCGTGCACGCCCGAGACCTCGGCGTCCCACGCGATCGGCACGTCGGTGCCCGTATGACGTCCGAGCGTCACGGTGGGGGCGCGCGAGTCGAGCGCGATCAGACAGAGCTCCCCGTCGCCATCCCGCATCGCCAGGAACGGCGCACCGGCCCGTTCGGCCGCCAGCATCCGCTTCAGCTCAACCGCGCTCAGGGAATGGCGCGCGAGGGGGTCGCCCGGGCTGCCCGTGGCTGGCGACGACATCGCGCTCATGGTTGCACGCGACGCCCGTCCGGGCGTCTCGGCCGCATGTCGCCGGCGCGCTGAGGCTGCGATATACCTGCCGGCATGAGCGCCCCGGTGCGCGACCCCACGAGGAGGAGCAGCTGATGGAGTACGTGAACCTCGGCAGGACGGGCCTGCGCGTGTCGCGCGTCTGCCTGGGCATGATGAGCTACGGCAACGACTCGGAGCGCGAGTGGGTGCTGGACGAGGCCGCCGCCGAGCCGATCGTGCGCGCCGCGGTCGAGGGCGGGGTCACCTTCTTCGACACGGCCGACACCTACTCGCAGGGGGCCAGCGAGGTCGCGACGGGGCGCCTGCTGCCGAAGTTCCTGAGCCGCGAGGAGATGGTCGTGGCGACGAAGGTGTTCATGCCGATGACCCCGGGCGAGAACGGCCGCGGCCTCTCTCGCAAGCACATCCTCGCCGCGATCGACGCCTCGCTGCAGCGGCTCGGCATGGACTACGTCGACCTCTACCAGATCCATCGCTGGGACCCGTCGACGCCGATCGAGGAGACGATGAGCGCGCTGCACGACGTGGTCCGCGCGGGCAAGGCGCGCTACATCGGCGCGAGCTCGATGTTCGTCTGGCAGTTCGTGAAGGCACAGCGGGTGGCCGAGCGCCATGCGCTGACGCCGTTCGTCTCGATGCAGAACCACTACAACCTGCTCTACCGCGAGGAGGAGCGGGAGATGATCCCGCAGTGCCTCGACGAAGGCATCGGCGTGATCCCGTGGAGCCCGCTCGCGCGCGGGCATGCTGGCCGGCAACCGCGGCAGAGGCGGCGAGCAGCGCACGACGCGCGCCGGCTCGGACGCGTTCGCCGAGTACCTGTACGGCGAGAGCGACTTCGACGTCGTCGATCGCGTCGCCGAGGTCGCCTCGGCGCGCGGCGTGCCCTCGGCGCAGGTGGCGCTCGCCTGGCTGCTTCACAAGCCCGGCGTCACGGCGCCGATCGTCGGCGCGACCAAGCCCGAGCACCTGGCCGACGCGCTCGCCGCCGAGCAGCTCGCGCTCTCCGAGCAGGAGATCGCCCGCCTCGAGGAGCCTTACGTGCCGCACCCGGTGCTCGGGACACGGCTAGCGCGGCGGCGTGAAGCCGCCCACGAGCACGCCCGCGCCCGAGGTGGGCTCCGAGCACCGGCCCCACCTCCGTGCAGAACAGCGGCTCGCACCCGAAGATCTCCTGCCCCGCCTGCACCAGCCGAGCCGCATCCTCGGGCGACTGCGCATGCTGCACGATCCACGCTGTCCGGCCTCGCCTTCGTGCAGCTCGCGCAGGCGCCCGACCATGTGCTCGAGCGCGCGGCGATGCGTACGAACGCGCCCGGCCGGGTGCGATCTCGGTGCCGAACGTGAGGATCGGCTTGATTTTCAGGGCGGTTCCCACCACGGCCTGAGCGGCGCCGATGCGCCCGCCGCGCCGCAGGTACTCGAGCGTGTCGAGGCAGAACCACATCCCCAGCGACGCGCGCGCCTGCTCCACCCCCTCCAGGACCTCCTCGGCGTCGCGGCCGCGCGCCGCCAGCTCGGCGGCGCTCAGCACGAGACAGCCGAGGCCCCCGGCGCCGGTCTGCGCGTCGTGGACCCTGACGGCGCGCTCGTGGCCCTCGGCGGCGAGCATCGCGGCCGCTTCGCGCGCGCTCTGACAGGTGCCCGACAGACCCTCGGGGATGTGGATCGAGACGACGTCGCGACCCTGCGCGAGCAGCGGCCGGTAGACCGCCAGGAAATCGCCGGCCGACGGCTGCGAGGTCTTCGGCAGCTGCGGCGAGTCGCGCAGGCGCGCGTAGAACGCATCGAGGTCGACGTACTCGTCCTCGGGCCGCAGGTCGCCCTCCCAGCCGACGTACAGGCTGACGGTGGCTATCGACCAGCGCTCGATCAGCTCGGGGGGCAGGTACGTCGTGGTGTCGGTGACGATCGCCACGCCCCGATCCGGCGCGGCCCCAGCGGTGTCATCAGCGTCCCCCACGAGCCGGGAAGCCTACGATGAAACCGGCACGCGGCGGCGCGCCGGTCTCACAGGAGCTCGAGCGCCCGCTCCACGGGGCGGGCCGCACAGCGCGATCCCCCGCGGACGACGATCGGCCGTTGCACAAGCTGAGGGTGACGCACCATCCGCGCGATCAGCTCGTCGTCGGGAACCCCGGGCGCGTCGAGCCCCGACTCGCCCACCAGCGGCTCGCGCGTCCGCAGGATCTCCCTCGGCCCTGCGCCGAGCTTTCGCAGAAGCTCACGCAGCTCGTCCTCCCGGATGCCGGTCGCGTGGTAGTCGATCGACTCGCGCGCGGCGCGCCCCGTCACATCTGGGGGCCGCTCCTCGCCGCCGGCGCATCCGCCGCGGACCCGGCCTGGACCTCGTCCGGGAGATCGCCGCCCGGCCAGCGCTGCCAGTCGAAGCCACGGCGCGCGTGGCGCAGCTTGTAGCTGAGCGCCCCCTGCGCGTTCATCGTGTGCCATGCGAGCTTCGAGGTCACGGTCATCTCGGGGATCCAGAACCGGTCCTGGATCTCCTCGACCGGAGCCGGAGCGCCCAGCTCGACATCGGCGGCGACGTGGCCCTCGCCGTCCTCGAGCGAAAGCCGTGCGAGGACGGTGCCGTCGCGGTCGCAGACCTGCGACTCCCCGAGCATCTGCGTCTCCCACGGGATACCCGGCCCGAGGGGCGTTTCGCCGCGGACCGGACCGACGTGCGCCGCGTGCGCGACGGGGACACCGGTGAGCCGTGCCACCTGACCGGGCAGCTCCCGCGCCTGGCGCAGCCAGATCTCGTGCTCGCGGAGCGCGAGCTGCCGGTACGGCGCGCCCCAGTTGAGCGGGTGCGACGGCCAGCACATCCCGCCCAGCACAAGCCGCGCGGCGCGGGCGCGAACGCGGGCCGACGTTCTGAAGCGAGCCCACTCCCACCCCGACATCAGGCCGACGGTGCAGCCGAGCGCGCCGCACTCGACGACGCCCTCGTCGTCCCCACCCACGTAGAAGTACTGCTCCCACGCGGTCGGGATGTCCTTGTCGTGGAGATGGAGGGACCCGTCGGGCTCGGCGAGGACGAACGTGCCGTAGGTGTTCCCGCCGCGGATCGCGACGAAGCCGCCGCCCAGCACGCAGTCGAGCTCGCGGGCCAGACGTGTGAGCATCTGCATCGGCTGACCATCCACGGGCCGCGGGGTGCTGCGCATCACCTTCGCGTAGACGTTGGGTGTCGTGAGCCCCTCCGGGACGACGACCACGTCCGCTCCGTGCTCGCGGTGCGCATCGCGGATCAGATCCTCGATCCGGGCGACGTTGCGCTCGACCTCCCCCAGCTCGAGCGCCGGCTGCACAACTGCGATTCGCGTCATCTCAGAACCTCCTCGTGCTCAGCTGCAACAGGGTCGTCGTGCGCTGCGGCGAGTGGCAGGGCCGCGGACATCTCCGGCGCCGCCGGCCACACCGCTCCTGGATGGTCTGAGCCGCGCACGCCGCCCGAAGCGCGGAACCGCCCGGCGCGCAGCTCGCGCCTGACGTCCAACTCGGTGCGCAGCTCCGCGACCCCGCGCGACACCGTCTCGGTGCGCGGCCGGTCTCCCCGCAGCACAGCGATCGCGAAGGCACGGGCCAGACGGGGCAGCGGCGCGATCTGCTGCGGCGTGCGGGCGCGCCCGAACAGGTCGCCGAGATCCGGATCGGCAGTGCGCCCCGCATCCCGCACCAGCTCGCAGAGCGCGGGGGACGGGCGCTCGACGCGCGTGTCCGCATTCGCGAAGTGGTAGGCGGGCAGGCACTCGCGATCGCGAGCGGCCTCCCAGCGGCGGGTCTCGCGGTCCACGGCGAGCGGATCGTCGAGCACCGGGAGGACCGCCTCGGCGAGGGTCCGCCCGGCATACATCGCATCGCGCATCCCCTGTCCGGTGACGGGGTCCTTGAAGTGGCCGGCGTCGCCGGCGAGAGCCCACCCCGGGCCGGACGACGCGCGGAAGAAAGCCGGCGTCTCCCCAGTCGAGCGGAGCTTCGAGCCCGGCGCCGCGCCCGCCACCCGCTCGGCTAGGCCTGCATGCCGGCTGAGCTTGCGCCGCCAGTAGGCCTCCGGCTCCCGCCGCGCCTCGCTGACCTCGTCGCGGTGGCCCATCAGCAGCACGAGCAGCCTGCCGGCAGGGGTCGTCGGGAAGGCGAAGGCGAACGAGTCGCCCTCCCGCCACTGCTGGTAGGTCTCGGCGTCGGCCGTGTCCGCCCGTGGGTCCTCGAGATAGCGGAAAACGAGGCCGCGCCCGTTGCGCGAGACGCGGTACGGGGTCCATGCGCCGACGAGCGCGGCGAGCGTCGAGCGCCGGCCGTCGGCGCCGACCACGAGCGTCGCCTCGACCTCCTCCTCGGTTCCGACGGCGGTCCGGTAGCGCACCCCGGCGACCCTGCCCGCGCGGCGGCGCAGCCCGTCCACCGAGCAGCGTTCGCGCACCTCCGCGCCCTGCTCGCGCGCCGCTTCGACGAGCTCGACGTCCTGCAGATCGCGAGGGACGCAGACTCCGAAGTCGATGCCGTCGGCTGCCGGGCGCAGACGCTCGCGGCAGAGCGCCCCTTCCGCCTGCACCGCCACGTTGCGCACCCGGGAGGGGTTCAGGCGCAGTATCCGTGGCAGCGCTCCGAGGGAGGCAAGCTCGCTCGTCCCGGCCGGCAGCAGCACGTGCGTCGAGAGCTGGTCGGAGGGGAAGCCCATCCGGTCCAGGACGAGCACGCGGCGACCCGCGCGAGCGAGCGGCGCCGCGAGGGCGCACCCCGCGAGGCGGGCCCCCACCACGACAACATCGAACCGCTCCAAGTGAAGCTCGCCTCCGTCCGTACGCCTCCGGGGAGTCTGACTGATCCGTCGCAGATGAGAACGATGGAATTCTCAACATCCTCGGATCTGATCTCTGGCAGCATCACGAGCAAGCCCGTTCGGAACAAGGAGGAGCCATGCCCGACTACGCACCTGGAACCCCGTCCTGGGTCGAACTGTCGACCCCCGATCCCGACGCCTCCGCCGCCTTCTATCGCGATGTGCTCGGTTGGGGAGCAACCGAGCCGGGGAGCGGGGAGACCGGCGGCTACCGCATGTTCCAGAGCGACGGCAAGAACGTCGCCGGCCTGATGGGTCACATGCAGGAAGGCCAGCCGACCGCCTGGGCGAGCTACGTCTCGGTCGCCGACGCCGATGAGACAGCGCAGAAGGTCACAGGACGCCGGCGGTTCGCGTGATGGTCGCCCCGATGGACGTCACGGACCTCGGCCGCATGGGCGTCTTCGTCGATCCCACAGGCGCCGTCTTCGGCGTCTGGCAGCCCAGGGCGTTCGCGGGAGCCGACCTCGTCAACGAGCCGGTCTCGCTGACGTGGAACGAGATCCACACTCCCGACGCCGACACGGACAAGGCCTTCTACAGCTCCGTGTTCGGATGGGATGCGGGCAAGCCGGAATTCGACGGCGCTCCCGACACCTACACGGTGTGGTCGCTGGACGGCCACAACGTCTGCGGCATGATGCAGATGGTCGAGGGGATGTTCCCGCCCGGCACGCCGCCTCACTGGAGCGTCTGCTTCGCTGTCGCCGATGCCGACGGAACGGTCGCGAAGGCGCGCGAGCAGGGCGGCACTGTCGTCGCCGAGCCCATGGACATGCCGATCGGCCGCTTTGCGGCGATCGTCGATCCCCAGGGCGCGGCGTTCACGATCATGCAGCCCGCCGCCGGCTGACGGCTCGGGCCCGCTCACAATCAGCCGCGCCGCGGCTGCGCCGCGAGCCGGCGGCTAAGGGAGAGCGAACGACTCGCGGGCCGCTTCGGCGGCAGCGCGGGCGTGGCAGCCGGTCACGTGATCGTTGACGAGCCCCATCGCCTGCATGAACGCGTAGACGGTGGTCGGGCCGACGAACCGCCACCCGCGGCGCTTGAGGTCTCGCGCCAGCGCGACGGGACTCCGCTGTCGTCGAGGGCACCTCGCCCCACCGCACCCGGGCCGGGCGTGGAGCCGGGCTCGAAGCCCCAGACGAAGCGAGCGATCGAGCCTTCGTTCGCGACCAGCTCGACAGCGCGACCGGCGTTGTTGATGACGGCTTCGATCTTGCCGCGGTGGCGAACGATCGAGGCATCGGCGAGCAGCCGCTCGACATCCTTCTCGCCGAACCGCGCGACGCGCGCGTAGTCGAAGCCGTCGAACGCGTCCCGGAACGCCTCGCGCTTGCGCAGGATCGTCAGCCAGGAGAGGCCGGCCTGGAAGCCCTCGAGGCTCAGCTTCTCGAACAGGCGCCGGTCCTCAGCGACCGGGAAGCCCCATTCGGTGTCGTGATACGCCGCGGTACTCGGGCGCCGAGTCTGCCCACCAGCAGCGGGCGAGGCCGTCCTCGCCCACGGCGATCCCGTCTGCCTTGGCTGCAGCGTCCGCCACCGCCGGGCGACGCTATCGCGCGCGAACCGCCAGCACCGAGAACGCGCAGTGCTTCATCACGTCGGTGGTGACGCTGCCGTGCAGACGCCCGGACACGCCGCTGCGGCAGTGCGAGCCGAACACGATCAGGCGGGCGCGATGCTCCTCGGCCGCCGAGACGATCCCCTTCCAGGTGGGCGCGGCCTCGACCGCGATGCCCCGCGCGCGGAACCCCGCCTCCTCAGCGAGCGCGGCCCCGCGGGTGGCGGTCTCCTCTGCTGCCCGACGCACCTGGGTCGCATCCGTGGCGTTCAGGTGCCGGGCGTCCGCGAGGACGAAACCGACGTCGACCGGCTGCCACACGCAGACGACCAGCGCCTCGCGCCCGCGCCCCAGCTGCGCCGCGGCGTCTTCGATCGCGAAGGCGGCAAGGTCAGAGCCGTCGTAGGCGAGCAGCACCGGTCCGTCTGCGGCCGCCGGGGTCATCGCAGTTGCAGGACGCGCTCGTCGGAGCGGCCCAGCCCCCGCACCCTGGCCAGCAGCGGCGGCGAGTACCAGGCCGGCGCCTCACCGTCCACGAACGCGTCGAGATCGGGAGCCTGCGGGTGCGCGCCGCCGAGCGCGTAGATCGCGACGCCCGCGACGGCGCCGAGCACCGCGAGGCCGAGGCCGATCCACAGCGCGATGCGGGTACCGGCTTCGATGCTCCCGCCGACGGTCGTGGCCAGGTGGACGAAGATCGGGGCGATCATGAAGGCTGCGACGGCGCGCAGCAGCTCCACGATCGCGAACACGCGCTGCAGGTTCGTGGAGCGCAGCGAGAAGCCCGCGACGAACAGTGCAGGCGCGACGGTCGCGCCGAGCCCGATCCCGGTCAGCCCCGAGCCGACGAGCGTGGCCGCTTCGCTCGCGGGCACTTCGATCAGGAACACCGCGATGCCGGCCGCGAGGAACACCATCCCGGCCAGCGGCAGGTAGTGGATCGAGCGTTTCGTGATGACGATGCCGAGCGCGACCGCCGTGATCACGGCCCCGGCGAGCTCGGGGAGGTAGAGAAGGCCGACGTGAAGCGGACCGTAATGCGCGAGCAGAACCGCGGCCGTGAGCGTCGTTGCCGAAACCGAGGCCGCCGCCGCGAGCAGCGCGACCACGACTCCCGCAACGGGCATCGTGCTCGTCAACAGCGTTCGGATCGTCAACAGCGGCCGCGGCGAGCGGTACTGGTAGACGATCAGGACGATGATCACGATCAGCCCGCCGATCAGAGGCAGCAGGGTGTCCGCGCCGACGAACGGATGCGTCAGCAGCTCCGAGGCCCCGTAGAACGCCGCCACGCAGCCGACCGCCGCGAGCACGAGCGCGGGCACGTCCGTCGGCGAGTCGGGGTCGGCAGGCGGCGCGTCATCGAACGTGAGGAGGGCGAGCGCGAGCGCGCTCACCGAGATCCCCGCGACGACCCAGAAGAGCGGGCGCCAGCCCTCCGACTGCGCCTGCAGGCCACCGATCGTCGGGCCGAGCGCAACCGCGCCGAAGATGCAGAGGTTCATGATCACGGCCGTCGTTTTCAGCTTGCTGGCCGGGTAGCCGATCGCCAGCGGGGGGACCGCGGCGATCAGCAGCAGGCTCGTGCACAGACCCTGAAGCACGTGGCCGGTGATGTACATCGCGGGCCCCTGCGCCGCGGCCCCGAGGACGGAGCCGATCACGAGCAGGATCGCGTAGGCGACCATCATCCGGCGCTGCGGCAGGTGCTGTGCGAGCGCGACCGAGAGCACCGTGCCGACGGCGTAGGCGGCGTTCGCGAGGCCCGAGCTGAGGCTCATCGTCTGCAGGCTCATGTGCAGATCCCTGGCGATGATCGGCGTCAGCGGCTCGAGCGCCGCTGACAGCACCAGATACGGGATCAACGCGAACAGCACCATGCCCGCCACGGCGGCATAGCGGCCTGCGAGGGGGCCCTGGAACATCAGCGCTCGCAGCCTCGGCAGCGGGAGGGGTCTGTCGCTGCGCTGGATCCGCTCACCAGGTTTTCTTAGCAGCGCGGCGCGGCCATCCCATGGATATCCCGAGAAGGCGAACGTGGCGATGCCCCCGGCGAGGGCTGCTCACCTGCGTAGACTCAAGGTCGTGGACGGCGTCCCTGTTTCTCGAGAGCTCGTGAGCTGAGCGGGCGTGGCCGACCAGGACGGACACGAGGAGACGGGGGAGTGGCGCAGGCTGGCGGAATCGCTCGCGGCCTCGGCGGCTTCGGCCGCGACCAACTCGAAAATCCCGAAAGACCTCCTGCGCGTCTCACAGCGCCAGGTCGAGCTGCTGCAGGAGGTGATCGAACGCGAGCGCAGCCGTCAGGGTGAGCTCGCCGGCATCGTCACCGCGCCGATCGACGCCCTGTTCGACCTGATGGAGGAAACGGGCGCGACGCTCAGGCTGCAGGCCGAGGCGCTCGCGTCGGCCGGACGCGCGCTCGAGGAAACGGCGTCACTGATGAGCCGCCAGGCCGAGCGCTTCGAGCGCACGGTCGGCGCCCTTCGCCAGCCGGCTGAACTGGCCAAAGGAGCCGTCGGGGCGAAGCGCAGACCCAAAGCCAAGCCAACACCGGCGCCCGCCCCCGCCAAACCCCGGCCGAAGAAATGAGCTGCGGCCCCGGCGTCGCGGGCCGGCCGCGCCCGGCGAGCAACGCCGGGACGTAGACGCAGCCCCTCCGGCGAACGCCGCGAAATCTCGATCCTGACGCCGCCGCCAGCAGCGCGGCCGTCGTGACCAGCCCGGCGAAGGTCCAGAAATGGGTGGTTTGCCACGCCCGCGGGAGCGAGAGTCTCCGAGCACCACACCTTCGAGCCGCGGGGGGACACCGATGACACTCGAGAACGACAGCTGGTCTGAGTACTTCGACTCGCTCAACGGCTGCGCCGAGCGTCTGAAAGCGGCCGTCACGCTCGCGCGGGTGCCCCTCTCGCCCGCGCGGGCACGGCGGCAGGGCGCTCACGTTGCGAGCGGCGGACTGCTTGAAGCGATCCGCTTCGACAGCGGGCGTGACGAGATCGAGATCGCGATCTGCCAGAACGGCGCCGCCGGAGCGAGCATCCGCTACTTCGTGGGAGCGCCGCGGTCGGTCACCGTCGACGACTCATCACTGAGCAAAGTGATCTCCGTCACCGACGCCGAAGGGGTGCGCACGCTCATCAGCATCGCGAGCCTGAACGGAGATCTGGGCCGATGCGAGAGCACCGACGCCGCTCGGCCCGCGCGCTGAGGGCCGGGCCCGCGCGGGCCCGGCGGGAGCGTCCTCGCCGCGAATTTCACAGGCGCGAATCGGGCCGACTAGACTTCGCCCCGCGCGTGTCGGGGGATCTGGTCGCAGCGGTGACGGACGGCAGCGCGGACCCTGTGAGCACGGGGTCCGCAGCGGCTTCCGGCCTGCCCGCACCCGGAACCTTCCTCGACCTGCTGACGCTCGCCGAGCGCGAAGCTCTCGGGGCGGTGGGACGCGAGCGCGCGTTCCCGCGCGGATCGGTGCTGATGTACCAGGACGAGCCCTCCGACCGCATCGTGATCCTGCTCGCAGGCCGCGTGAAGGTGACCCGCATCGAGGGCGACGGGCGGGAGTCGCTGCTGAGCATCAGGGACCCCGGCGACGTGCTCGGGGAGCTGTCCTTCGTGGACGGCCAGCCGCGGATCGCGACGGTCACGAGCATCGAGCCGGTGCGCGCCCTGCTGACCACGCCGGAGGAGCTGCGACGCCACCTCGAGCAGACGCCGCGCGTGGCGGTCGTGCTGCTGCAGATCGTGGTCGGGCGCTTCCGCGAGTCGACGCTCAAGCGCACGCAGTTCGCGAACATCGACACGATGGGCCGGCTCGCGGCGAGGATCGTCGAGCTGGCTGAGCGCTACGGCGAGCGTGAGGGTGACGCGATCGCCGTCGAGACCCCGCTCACGCGGGAGGATCTCGCCGCTTGGACCGGGGCCTCGCGTGCCGGCGCCGCCGAGGCTCTCAGGCAGCTCCGCGAGCTCGGCTGGATCGACACCCAGCGCAGGAAGCTGCTCGTGCTCGATATCGAGGCGCTGCGGGCGCGCGCCGGCTGACGACGCGCGACCCTGCCGGGTCGGCATCCCGCGATCAGGAGCGTCGATCGATCATGTACGGCACCACCGCGCGGATGAAGTCCTTGTCGCGTCCGGGCGCGGCATCTGCGAACGCCGCGTCGAACGCGTCCAGCGCGGCGTCCGCGATCCCGGACGCGTAGGCGGCAGCGAAGGCGATGCTCCGGTAGCGGTCGAGCAGGCCGCGGATCTCGGCGACGAGCCCGGCCGTGCGCTCCGTGCGCTCGAGGCCGAGGTAGCGCTCGACGGTTTCTCGATCGGTCCCTTCTGCGCTGCGCACCAGGTGAATCAGCGGCAGCGTCCGCTTGCCCTCGTACAGGTCTCCGTTGATCTCCTTGCCGTACTCGCGCTCGGTGCCCAGCAGGTTCAGGAGATCGTCCTGGATCTGGAACGCCGCTCCGAGGAAGAACCCGAACCTCGCCATCAGGTCGAGGTCGGCCCCGCCCGCCGAGCCGATGAGGGCACCGGCGCGCAGCGGATGGACCGTGGTGTACCAGCAGGTCTTGTGCATGATCAGGTCCAAGTAGTCCTCGGGGGCGAGGTCGCGCACCCCGTCGCGGCGCCAGCCGAGCTCGGTGGCCTGCCCCTCGAGGGTTCGCAGCGCCATCTGGTCGAACTCGTGCAGGAGGCGGTCGGCGAGCGCGGCCTGCATGCACGCCGCGTGGCCGCGCAGCACCTGGTTTGCGAGAACCGCAAGGGCGTCTCCGGCGTTGAGCGCGAGGCCGAGCCCGTACTCGCCTGAGAGGGTGGGCCGCCCGCGGCGGCGCTCGCTCCCGTCCACGATGTCGTCGTGAACGAGAAAGGCATTGTGCAGCAACTCGATCGCGACGGCGACGGGGAGCGTGTCGCGGTCGCTGCCGCCGAACGCCCGGCCGGCGGCGACGCACAGGGCCGGGCGCAGCGCCTTTCCAGGACGGCTCGGATACACGCGCGCGACGCGGTAGAGCCAGCGGTGCGGCTCGCCGTCGGGGATCGTGTCGAGCATCTGGCGGCGCACCAGGCGGCTGACATCGGCGGCGTAGGACTCGACGAACTCGCCGGCACCGGCGTCAGCGCTCAGCACGGCTCGACCGTGACCTCGATCGGCAGCCACAGCAACGGGGCACCCGCCGCCTGCAGCGTTCCGCGATAGATCCCGGCCGGCGGCGCGCGCTCGGTGCGCAGCGAAACGACGATGGTGGCGCTCCCGCGAGCAGGAAGCTCCGCGACCTCCCCCGGCGTGATGAGAAGCTCGGCGGCTATCAGAGCAGCGCCGTCCGCGGAGCTCAGCCTCCCACACGCGAAACGCAGCGGGCCGGCCGCCTGGTCCGCCGGGTTGCGGAGCGAGATCTCAACCTCAGAGCTGGCGCCGTCGGCCCAGTGGATCCTCACCGCCGGGCCGACCTCGTCCGAGTCGATCGCCACCAGCGTCCCGTCGCCCGGCGGCGTCAGGCCGGCGGCGACACGCTCGAGCAGGGAGGCCCAGGCGTCAAGGAGGGGCACGTACTCCCTCTCGTTGCGCCCGTTCGGAGAAGGGGCGACCGGCGCGTCGCGGTCCAGGACGCGGTCGAGCAGATCGCTGGCGGCGCGCAGGCCTTCGGCCTGGATATCAGCCATGGCTCTGATTCCGGCGATCGGATCGAGTGGGCCCGCGCCCGGAGACTCCTGGCGCGCCCCGTCGAGCTCGTTGTTCACATCCATTCGGCTCACTATCCACCAGCTTCGCTGCGGAGTAGAGTACGCACCGCGAGAGCCCAGCGATCGGGACAAGGGGGATGAACGAGACAGCCGCCATAGTCGGGCTGTACGGCGCGGTCGACGAAGCCGTGCGCGAGAACGCCACGCGCCGCGAAGCCGTCGCGCGTCTTCTCTCGCAGTACGGCGACGATGACTTCTCTTGGTATGAGGAGTTCAAGGAATGGGTGACAGCGAGCCGACCGCCGGCGCCTCCAGAGGTCGAAGAAGAAGCGTCTGCGGAGCCTTTCCCGGGCCTTGTGGACGGTTTGCAAACACTCGCCGCCTCTCCGCCCCCGAAATGCCGCATGCGCCCCCGCAGGCTGTTTGCGCTCGCCGTTGCGATGCGGGCGTTCCCCGAAATGCGGGACCACAACTCCGAGCTGGGCGGCCTCGCGGTGGAGGCGTTGGGGGTCAAGGGCCTCGCTCCCGATGGTGACGGCGCCCGCGGGCTACTCGAGCTGCTCGGCAACGAAGAGCGCCTCGACGAAGCGGGCAAGACGGAACCCGACCTCAAAGAATGGTGGGATGGCTTCCTCGAAGCCGCGCATACCCGCCACTTCTTGAACGACCTCACCGGGATGCGCCCGCGGCCCTGCTCGGGACGCGTCGTGACGCTCCCGAACGAACAGGGCCGCGCCGCGGCCTTCATCACGGAATTCTCGACCGACGAAGTGGGGTTCGACCAGGCGGTCAGGTTCCTGAACCCGTCGGTCTGGGAGGAATGCAGGCCGGATTTCTGGTGCGAAGTGAAGGTGCTCAAGGACCCTCCCTCCGGCGGCGGCGCCTACAAATACAAAGAGGTGGTGAGCAGCGACTGCACGCGGCGGGCCACGACCTGGTTCAACGCCGAAACCGAACTCGACTTCGTGTTCTGGACCCTGCCGAACAAGAGCGCGCCCCAAGTCGCGATCACGAACTACCAGTTGAGCCACGGGCGCCCCAAAAAGGGCGACTCGATCACCGTCGACGAGGGAACGCTCGTTGTCGCGAAGACGGGCGGCGGCCAGAGCCCGCTGAACATCACGACGACGAAGCGGATCCAGTTCGACCACGGGTTCAGCGCCGCGGCCCTCGCGCTGATCATGTGCGCGTTCGGCTACGCCGAAACGGCGAGCGACCTGCTCTGCTGCGCCGCCCGCAAGCAGGCGGCAGCCGCGAAAGGAAAGGCAGTCGGCGCCGATTTCCCGAGCATCGAGCCGCAGGTGCGAGCGAACGGTGCGCAAGCGCGGTCCCCTCGCGCCGCACCCAAGGCGAAGCGCACGCCGACGGAACAACCCGACGCGGTTGGAGGAAACATGGCCGCGATGTTCCAGAACTCGGCCAACATGTGGGCGACCCTCCTGCGCGGAAGCGCGAAGGCGCTCGAACAGAGCGGGGAAGATCTGGCGCCGCCGGCGCGCACGCGACCGCGGGACCGAAAGGAGCAGTGAGCGATGGGCTCCCCGATGAATGAAGTGGTGCAGGGCTACACGAAGCTGGCAAGTTCGCTGCTCGAGCAATGGGGAGAGCACGCGTCCAAGTTCGCGGCCAAGGTCGACGGCGGCGAAATGGACGGTCCGGCAATGGCTGCCGAGCTCGTCTCCTGCACGACGCTCGCAACGCGCAGCGGCTTGGAACTGGTCGACGAGGCGATGGAAGCGGCAGCGATCCTCACGGGCACGCTGGCCGCCGAAAAGTCCGCCGCGTCGCAGACCTTCCGTGCTCCCTCCGGCTCGACCCTGCAGATTCGCGGCGAACTCGAACTCGGCGCGGATCTCGGCTTCATCCCGAAGAGCGCCGCGGCGATCGAAAGCGAGCAGTCCGACTCCGGGGACATCGAATTCAGGCTGCGCGCGGACACGACCAATCTCCGGGGCGGCACCTACGTCGGGTTCGTGGACAAGTGCCCTGACGACCCTGAGCCGATCCTGGTCTGGATCACCATTCCGTGAACGAAGAGACGGCCCGTCCCGGCGACGAGCTGGGCAGGCGCGTCGGAGAGCTGCGCCGGCTCACGATCCTCTTCTCCGACGTTGTCGAATCCACGGAGCTGTCGGGGCGCTGGGACCCCGAGACCTACCGCGACCTGATGGGGGACTACCGCTCCGCTTGCCGCGAGGTGATCGAGGCCCATTTCGAGGGTCACATCGTCCAGGTCAAGGGCGACGGGATCCTCGCGATCTTCGGCTTCCCGGTCGCCCACGAGAACGACGCCGAGCGTGCGGTTCGCGCCGCGCTCGCGCTGGTGCGCGCTGTCGCCAACCTGTCTGCACGAGACGCTGTGGACGCTCAGCTCGGCGTGCGGGTCGGGGTGCACCACGGGCCGCTGTACGTCGACTTCGACGAGGACGACGTGTACGGGCTTGCGGCCAACGTCGGCGCGCGCCTTCAGTCGATCGCAGCGCCTGGGACCGTCGTCGTCTCGGAGGAGGTCCGCGAGCTGATCGGCGAACGCTTCACGATCGAAGCGGACGAGCCGCAGAACGTGAAAGGCCTTGCCGAGCCTCTCCAGCCCTTCCGGGTCGTCGGCGAGCGGCGCGTCCCGGTCCGCCGAAGCTGGCTGACGCCGCTCGTCGAGCGCGAGGCGCAGCTCGGGCAGCTCCGAGACGCGTGGAGCGAGGTCGAAGCCGGGGGCGCCACGAGTGCGATCGCGATCGTCGGCGACTCGGGCGTCGGCAAGTCTCGCCTGCTCGCCGCCTTCATCGACGATCCCTGCTGCGCGGGCGCTCGGACCGTCGAGCTGCGCGGCTCGCCGTTTCACAGCGACGACGGCTTCCACCCACTGCGCAGCCTGATCGAGGAGCGTTGTGGATTCGACGCCGACACCGACGGCGCGATCCGACTCGAACGACTCGCGGCGGAGCTGACGGGCCTGGGGCTCGACACGCCGCGCGCGCTTCCCCTCCTGGCGCCTCTCCTCGGCATCGCCCCCAGCGCCGGGTACGAGCCGGTCGCCGCCGAAGGACTCAAGCTGGCCGAGCAGGTCGCCGACGCCGCACGCCTCTATCTCACCGCCTGCACCGCAGGCTCCCGCGCGGTCGTGATCGCGGAGGATCTGCAGTGGTTCGACGCGGCGACGCGCGGCGTGCTCGAGACGCTCGTTGCGGGAGGGACGGACGGTCTGATGGTGCTTGCCACCGCGCGCGACGGCGTGGGCGCGCCATGGCAGACGGTCGAGCTCGCGCCGCTCTCCCAGGCCGGCTGTCTCGCGCTGATCGACGCGCTCGAGGACGTCGACGACGAGAAGGACCGCTTGGCGCTCGCCGCGCGCAGCGACGGCATTCCGCTCTATCTCGAGGAGCTCGCGCGCTCGCACGCGGCGTCGCCCCCGGCCACCGAGCAGGCGGTTCCGCTCCCCGGCTCGGTGCCGGCCGTGCTGTACGAGCCGCTCGTCGCGCGGCTCTACGCCACGCCTGCCGCGCTCCCCGTCGCCGCGACGGTCGCGGCCGCCGGCCAGGAGGTGGACCGTTCGCTGCTGGCGGCGACGATCGCGCTGCCCGACGAGGATCTCGACACCACCCTGCGCAGCCTCGTGGACGCCCGCATCCTCGTGACCGGCCGAGGACCGCGCTGACCGCTACCACTTCCGCCACGAGCTGCTGCGCGAGGTCGCCTACGAGCTGCAGCCCCCGTCCTGGCGGCGCCTGGTCCACAGCCGGCTGTGCGACCACCTGACGCGCGAGGAACCGGGCGACTGGCGCGTGCTCGCCGCACACTTCGAGCGCGCGGAGCGCTACCAGGAGGCAGCTCACGCGTACCGGCAGACTGCCGAGGCCGCGCGACGGCGCGGCGCGCTCGAGGAGGCTCGCACCCACCTGGCCCGGGCGATCGAGCTGATCCAGCACGTACCCGGAGAGCACGCCGACCTGGAGGTGGACCTGCGGCTGCGACGCGGGTTCCTGGCGATGTCGCTCGAGGGGGCCGGCAGCACAGACGCCTCGGCCGACTACGAACGCTGCCTCGAGCTCGCAGCGGCCGACCCGCGTGGCGACGCGATGTTCAGCACGCTGATGTCGCTGTGGTCCTATTACCTCTCCCGCGGCGAACTCGACCGCGCGCGCGACACGTCCACGACGCTTCGCGCCGCTCTGGCCGGCTCGCGGAGCTACTACCGGCCGCAGAACCTCGCGGGCTTCGGGATGCTCGACTGGTTCGCGGGCGACTTCCCGGCCGCGATCGACACGCTCGACACGGCCACACGGGAGCTCGCGGTGATCGGGGAGTACGGCGACATCTCGCCGATGTGGTTCGTCCCGATCGACGCCAGGTCAGCCATGTACGCATATCTGGCCGTCGCTCGCTTCATGACCGCCGACCCGGAGGGTGCGGATGCGAGCCTCGCGCGAGCACACGAGATCACCGAGAGCGCTCGACTTCCCCCAGGGTCCGTGGAGCGCGGATTACGCACACTGGCTCGGCTCCTGGATGTGGATCGAGTCGGGGCGCTTCGACGAGGCCGACACGGCGCTCGCAGCGATGCGCAGCTCAAGCGAGGCCCACGGGTTCGGCAACTGGCAGCTGATCGGCGCTGCGCAGGCGGCGGCGCTCGAGTCCCTCGCCGCGCTGCGCAGCGGGAGCTCGGACACGGGCGCCCTCTCCGAGCAGGCGGCGGCGCTGGCGGGCTTCATCTCGTTCTGGGAGGCCCTCGAGCTGCGGGTGTTCCTGCCTTTCTACGTGACGACCTGCGGGGCCCTGCTCGCCGCATGCGGGGATGAGGAGGGGGCGAGTGCCCGCTATCGAGGAGTCGCGCGGGCTGGCCGCTCGCACGGGCATGCACTTCTACGACGCCGAGACCGCCCGCCGGGCCGCCCACCTCGCGCCGGAGCCCGAGCTCGAGATCGCCGCCCTCCACGAGGCGCTGACGATCGCCCAGGCGCAGGGCGCCCGGCCCTTCGAGCTTCGGATCGCCCTCGATCTCCACGAGCATCTGGGCGAGGAGGCGAGCCAGCCGCTGAGGCAGGCGGTCGCGGCATTTCCCCGGAGCGCCGTGACGATCGACCTCGAGCGAGCCCGCGCCCGCCTGTCCTCCGCCCCGGTGAGATCCCGCCGCCCCCGGGTCGCGATCCTCGGCGGCGGAATGGGCGGCCTGGCAGCCGCCTGGCGGCTCAGCGAGCCGGGCTGGCGAGAGGAGCTCGGGTCGATCACCGTCTACCAGCGCGGCTGGCGCCTCGGCGGCAAGGGCGCGAGTAGCAGGGGCCCGAACGGGCGCATCGAGGAGCACGGGCTGCACCTCTGGCTCGGCTACTACGAGAACTCCTTCCGGCTGCTGCGCGAGTGCTACGCCGAGCTGGACCGCCCGAGGACCGACCCGGAAGCCCCGATCCGGACCTGGCGGGAGGCGATGCTGCCGATGGAGACCGTGGGCCTCGAGGATCGCCGCCTCGAGGGCTGGCACCATTGGCTCGGGGAGTTCGCGCCCAACGACCTGCTCCCGGGGGAGCCGGAGCAGGACGCCACGCCGGTGCTCGCCGCCGAGGTCCTCCCCCGCGCGCTGCGGCTGATCGCAGACTTCCTCGACTCCCTCGGACGACTCGGACCCCGCCCGGCGGCGGCGAGCGTGCAGTCGAGGCGCTTCGAGTCAGCGCTCTCGCGGCGGTGACGGAGGCCTCGGCCCAGCTGCGCGCGGCCATCGCCGGCAGCGGCATCGCGCCCTCGGTCGCCGCGCTCGACCGCGCGCTCGCGGCGCTGCACGAGGCCCTTCGCGAGCTCGCCGCCGAGGACGCCGGGCTCAGACGGACCTGGCACCTCGTCGCGATCATCACGGCGACCGTCAGGGGCATGCTCGCGGACGGTGTCGTCACCGACCGGAGAGGCCTGCGGACCCTCAACGAGGAGGACTTCCTGGATTGGGTCGCGCGGCATGGTGCCCCCGCGGAGGTATTCGACTTCGCCTTCATCCGTGGCCTCTACGACCTCGGCTTCGGGGAGGCCGGTGCGGGACGCGGCAAGCGCGGCATGGGCGCCGGCGTGGCGGTGTTCCTGACGACGAAGATGTTCCTCGAGTACCGGGGCGCGATCTTCTGGAAGATGGCCGCCGGGATGGGCGACATCGTGTTCGCGCCCCTGTACGAATCGCTGCGGCGGCGCGGCGTGGACTTCGAGTTCTTCCACCGCGTCGACGACCTCCGGCTGTCGCCCGATCGCACCCGGGTCGAGGCGGTCACGGTCGGTCGCCAGGCGCACCTCGCCGGAGACCACGGGCACTACGACCCGCTGGTCAGATTCGGCGGGCTTCCGTGCTTCCCGTGCCGGCCGGTCGCGGGCCAGCTCGACGCGCCAGCGGAGATCGAACACGCACAGCTCGAGTCTCACTTCTGCGAGTGGCCCGACGCCGAGACCAGAGTGCTGCGGGACGGTGTGGACTACGACACGATCGTGTTCGCGATGTCGCTCGGCATCGTGCCGTACACCTGCCGAGAGCTGATCGCAGATCGCAGCGAGTGGCGGGCGATGGTCGAGAACGTCACGACCACAGCGACGCAGGCGGTCCAGGTCTGGCTGGGAGAGGACGAGGCCCGTCTCGGCTGGCCACATGCGGGCACAACGGTCAGCGCCTACGAGCAGCCGCTTCACACGTGGGCCTCGATGCCCCAGCTGATCGACGTCGAGTGCTGGCCCGCCGCGGACCGTCCCGGGGCGATCGCGTATTTCTGCGGCGCGCTCGACGCGCCGGACCCACAGCGGAGCGACTGGCGCGCTTACGCCGCCGAGCAGCAGCGCCGGGTGCGAAGCAACGCGATCGAGCTGCTGCAGACACACCTCGGCCACCTTCTGCCGGGGACCTCCGACGGCGGGGGGTTTCGGTGGGAGCTCCTATGCGGACGCAACGGTCAAACGGGCGTCGACGCGATCGACAGCCAGTTCTATGTCGCGAACATCGACCCCTCCGACCGCTACGTGCAATGTGCGCCGGGCAGCGACGCGTACCGGCTGCGCCCCGACGAGAGCGGATACGACAACCTCGTGCTGGCCGGCGACTGGACCGACAACGGGCTGAACGCCGGGTGCATCGAGGCGGCGACGATCTCCGGCCTCCAGGCGGCCAATGCGGTCCTTGGCCGCTCACGCGGATACAGGATCACCGGTCCGCTTCTCAGCTGAGAGGCGGCGCCGGGAACAGGTGCCGCACCCACCCCCGGCGCCGCCACGCAGAGCCCGGTGGCACCCGGCCGCCAGGCGGCGGCCGAGCGCTCCCGTTCGAGCGTCACCCGATCGCAACCGTCAGCGTCGAGCTCGACGAATGCTTGGGCTTCTCGGCATCGCCGACCGTCACCGGGATCTCGTAGGTCCCGGGCGCCACCTTGCTGCTCGGCGTCCCGCGGATCACGCCTTCTTTCGTGAGCTTCAGCCCTTTCGGCAGCTTCTCGCCCTTGACCCCCTTCTTCCACTTGTAGGGGCCGGTGCCGCCGGTTGCGTTCAGCGTGGCGCTGTAGGGCGTCCCGCGCGCGGCTGCCGGCAGGATCCCGGAGCGCACCTGCAGGCCGCTGCTGACGGGCACGACGGGGTCGATGATTTCCCCGTTGACGGTGTGGTCTTCGTCGAAGGCGCCGCCGTCGGTGATTTCGTATTCGATCGTTTCGCCGCTGATCGTGGCCGGGATTTCGAGGTAGGTCCCCCCTTCGAGCTTCAACAGCTTGGTGGGGTGGCTGCCGGGCGGCAGCGTGAGCTTGATCCTGATCGTTTCCCCGGCGGGGAGGTTTGCCGCGAAGGAGACGCCGCCGACCGGCGCGACGTCTTCGCCGTCGGGCAGGCCGGGCAGTTTGGTGGCCGCTTCGGTCTGCAGGGAGTTGATCAGCGTTCCGGCCGAGCTCTGGACTTCGACCGTGCCGGGGACGAGGCCTTCGGAAGGGGCGTGCGGGTGGAATTCGCCTTCCCAGCCGCCTTCGTCGAACCCCAGCGTGAACGTGTTGCCGCTCCAGCTCCCGTTCTCGAGCGCGACGTTCTTGCCAATCGAGAAAGTGCCGGTGAGGTTCGTGTCGTCGCCGAAGGCGTCGGTCCAGTGCGCGACCGTCGAGTAGGTCGTGGGACCGGTGCATTCAAGCGTCTCCGTCACGTGACCGGGCGCGCCGCCGTAGAAGGGCACGACCACTTCGCCGTCGCCTTCCGCGTGCCAGACCCCGGGACTCGTTTCCGTCGAGGTCACTTCTCCCGACCAAGTGCCGCTGTAGCCGTGCACGTCGTGCCAGCGCCCTTCCCAGCGGCTGACCGGCGTCAAGGTCAGGCACGCGCTGGCCGAAGCCGCGAGCACCACCGCCAGCAGGAGCGTCAGCGGCGCGATCGTCATCAGCGCCCTCCGCGGCGACCCACCCCCGAACCAAAGTCCGCGCGTCATGTTCCTCGCCCGCCTTTCTGTCCCTTTGCCGGCGAGGCCCGAAGGCCGGGCTCGCCCAGTTGCGACGGTAGGCGGGGCGCCCCGCGGGGACCATCCAGTCCTGGACGGTCGCGGCACGGGTTCTGGACGGGGGCGTTGACGGCGACTTGCGAGCGCACTAGGTTCACATACGAGGCCATGTCCTTCCTGCGCGCGCTGCGCCTGCCCCACTACCTCGCGATCGGAGCGATCGTCGCGGTGCTCGCCGCCGGCGCCCCGAGCAAATGGTTCGGGCTCGTCAGCTCCCAGGTCAGCCAGGTCGAGCGCCTGCGCTCCTGCATGGAAAAGCACGGCGCCGAACTGGCGTCGCTCGTGACGACACTGGGCGAGCCTCAGCAGATCCTCAGCAAGACGCCCGCGGAGCGCAGACGCGCGATCCGGGTGGCCGAGCGCCACCACGAGCTCCAGCGCCGTCAGGGTGCAGCGATCGAGGCCTGCGCTCGTACCATCGCGGGCTGACACGCTGCCATACGTAAACGGGCTCACGCCATAAGCAGGACGTATGGGTGGCCTAAATTCTCGCCCAAACGGGCGCGTCAGCGGTTGCGACGCGGCCATCGACTGCCGATATCAACCAGGTGAGCGCGTCGTACGAGAGCCTGGCGCACGACAAACGCCTGATGGCGCAGACCGCCGCTGCGATGTTCGGCGGCGCGACGATCGATGCCGCGATCGAGGGGATCGTGCCCGGTGACCCGAGCTTCGCGATCGCCCCCGCGCTGGCCGCCCTCGTGCTCGTGTCGGTCGTCCTGCTCGTGGGCCCGCGCCTGCCGCGGGCCGCGCTCGCGATGCTCGGCCCGATCGGGGTGCTGCTGATCGCCGCTGCGCTGGCGGGCACCCCGGGGGCCGGCGACGGAGCGATCCTCTACGTGTGGCCGGTGCTGTGGACGACCTTCTTCTTCGGGCCCAGGGGAGGCATCGCGATCGTCTGCTTCGTGGGCCTGGCTCACGCCGGCACGCTGCTGGCGCTGCCCGCGGCAAGCAGCTATCCGGGCCGCTGGCTGGACGTGATGGCGACCTCCTCGGTGCTCGTGGTCGTCACGCTGATGCTGGTGCGCCGCAACCGCGACCTGCTGGCCGTGCTCGCGAGCGAGGCCAGAACCGACGCGCTGACGGGAGTCCTCAACCGGCGCGGCTTCGACGAGCGCGCTGAGGTCGAGTTGACGCGCGCCCGCCGCGAAGGCAGCTCGATCGCGGTCGTCATCTTCGACATCGACCACTTCAAGCGCATCAACGACGAGTGGGGCCACGACACGGGCGACCTGGTCCTCGCTCGCACGGCGGCCATCCTCGCCGACGCCGCGCGGGACATCGACGTCCTCGCGCGCCTCGGTGGCGAGGAGTTCGCGGTGCTGATGCCCTCGTGCGAGGAGGCGGGCGCGACAGCCCTCGCCGACCGGGCACGCGAGGCCGTGGCGGCGGCGGAGTCCAAAGGGATGCCCGCCGTGCGGATGAGCGCCGGCCTCGCGACGGCCACGGCGCCGGAGACGGCCCAGGAGCTGCTGCAGGCGGCCGACGTCGCGCTTTACCGCGCCAAGAGCTCCGGCCGGGACCGCACCGAGCGGTTCGACGAGCAGGCCTCCCCCGCTCCCGAGCACCGCGCCTTCGACGGCGGCATCGCGGCCCGCACCCGGGTCACCGCCTCGGCGGACCGCGACTAGCTCCGCCGGCTTCGGGGCGCCCTCTCCGCACGGACCTGCGCCCAGGCTGGCAGAGTTCCGGGCATGGAGGGAGGTCAGGCGACTGCGCCCCGCGGCGCCGAGCGCGCGGCCGCGATCAGATCGCGGCTCGCCGAGATCCTGGGCGAGCCGGAGGCGGAGGACGTTCGCCGCCTGAGTGGCGGCGCATCGCGGGAGACCTACCTGTACGACCGCGGCGCCGGCGGGCGGCTGATCCTCCAGTGCGAACACGCCGGCAAGCCGACGGGCGAGCCGCCGGGGCAGGCGGCTCTGCTGCAAGCCGCCGCCGCGGCCGGCGTCCCTGTCGCCTCGGTCGTCGCGCACGGCGCCGACGATCCGGTCCTCGGCGCCGCGTGGACCCTCGTCCAGGCCGTGCCCGGTACGAGCGATCCCGCGCAGATCCTCGCGGGCGCTGCTCCCGGGGTCCTGCTCGAGGACATCGCGAGGGCGCTCGCCGCCGTCCACCGCATGCCCGCCGAGGAGGCGCTCGCTCCGGCGGCCGACGAGCCGCTGGCGCAGCTGCGCGCCCTGCACGAGCACCTCGGCGAGCCGCACCCCGTCTTCGAGCTGGCGTTCCGCACGCTCGGCACCGACCGGCGGCCGGAGCGCCGGACCCTCGTCCACGGCGACTTCCGCATGGGCAACCTGATGGTCGACGGCGACCGCGTCACCGGCGTGCTCGACTGGGAGCTGACGCACATCGGCGATCCGGTCGAGGATCTCGGCTGGCTGTGCGTTCCCGCCTGGCGCTTCGGGCGTCCCGATCTGCCGGCGGCGGGCCTCGGCACACGCGAGGAGCTGCTCGAGGCCTACGCCCGGCACGCCGGCTTCGCGCCGCCGATCGAGGAGCTGCGCCGCTGGGAGCTGACGGGGACGCTGCGCTGGGGGGTGATCTGCGTGATGCAGGCGTTCAGCCACCTCTCGGGGACCCGGCGCTCGGTCGAGCATGCCGTGATCGGCCGCCGCGCCTGCGAGGTCGAGTGGGACCTGCTCGAGCTGCTGGACCCCGGCGGCGGAGAGGCGACCTCGCGAGCGCCCGGAGGCGCGCCCGGCGCCGACCCTCCCCTCCCCCTCCACGACCGGCCGACCGCCGGCGAGCTGATCGACGCCGCGCGCGGCGCGCTCGGCGACCATGTCCTGCCCCTGCTCGAGGCGCGCCCGGCCTTCGAGCTGCGCGTCTCGCTGCGCGCGCTCGGGATGGTGCGCCGCGAGCTGGAGCTCGCGCCGCAGCACGCGGTCCTCCGCGCCGGCGCCCTGGCGAGCCTCGGTGTGGATGACGAGCGCGCGCTCGCGGCAGCGATCTGCGCGGGCGCGTTCGACGAGCGCGAAGGCGAGCTCGTGAGCGCGCTGCGCGCGCTCGTGCGGGCGAAGCTCGAAGTGGCGAACCCGGTCTATCTGCGGACCTACGAAAACGAGAGAGAGGAAACGTGAGCGAGGCAGCCCCCGATGATGTGACAGCGCTGATCGAGGAGATCGACGCCTTCATCGCTGCGGAGATCAGACCCCTCGAAGCGGAAGGCGACAACGCACGCTTCTTCGACCATCGCCGCGAGTACGCGCGCACCGACTTCGAGGCCGGGGGGATTCCCCGGCGCGAGTGGGAGGACCTGCTCGAGGAGATGGTCAGCCGCGCCGATGAGGCCGGGCTCTGGCGCTACGCGCTGCCCGAGGAGCTCGGCGGTCGGGGCGGCTCGAACCTGGCGATGGCGATCGTCCGCGAGCACGTCAATCGGATGCCGATCGGCCTGCACAACGACCCTCAGAGCGAGATCTCGATGATCGGCAACTTCCCGACGGTGATCCTCGCTCACGAGTTCGGGACGCCCGAGCAGAAGGAGGTTTTCGTCGACGGCGCTCTCAAACGCGAGGTCGCGCTCGCGTTCGGACTGACCGAGCCCGACCACGGCTCGGACGCGACGTATCTCCAGACGCGCGCGCAGCGAGATGGGGACAGCTGGGTGATCAACGGGCGCAAGCGGTTCAACTCCGGGATGCACCGCGCGAGCCACGACCTGATCTTCGCCCGCACCTCGGGCACGCCCGGCGAGCCCAGGGGCATCACGGCTTTCATCGTGCCGCGGGACGCCCCGGGGCTCGACGTCGAGTTCATGTGGTGGACGTTCAACATGCCCAGCGACCACGCGGAGGTCTCGCTGACCGACGTCCGTGTCGGCGACGAGGCGATCCTCGGCGAGCTCGACCTCGGGCTCGCCCTGGCCCAGCGCTTCGTGCACGAGAACCGCATCCGCCAGGCGGCCTCGAGCCTCGGCGCCGCCGCCTTCTGCATCGACGAAGCCGTCGCCTACGCGCGCGAGCGGATCGTCTGGGGCAAGCCCTTGTGGCAGAACCAGGGCATCCAGTTCCCCCTCGCCGAGCTCTGGACCGATTGCGAGCTCGTGCGGGGGCTGGTGCGAAGAACAGCCGCCGAGCTCGACCGCCACCACCACATGGAGGTCACCCACCTCGTCGCGATGGCCAACTACCGCGCCAACCGGCTGGCCTGCGAGGCGGCGGATCGCGCCATGCAGACCTGCGGCGGGATCGGCTACACGCGCCACATGCCCTTCGAGCACATCTACCGGCACCATCGCCGGTATCGCATCACCGAGGGCAGCGAAGAGATCCAGATCCGCAAGGTCGGCTACGAGCTGTTCAAAGGGCCGGCGGGGTGAGCCCGGTGCCTGGTCAGCGTGCGGACAAGCAATGCCGTCCGTGTCCATCGTTGTCACTCAGGTGACCTCTGGCGTCCACCGATACCGCCCCATGGACCTCAGACCTGGGCCTGACGCTGCGTCGCCCGTCGTCCCGCCGAGCCCGGTGGAGGCGAGCATCGGCACCATTTTCATGGCGAAGGTCCTCGCCGGGCTTTTCGCTGCGGGGGCGGCGCTGGCCCTGCTCACCGTCCTGCTCCCGCACTCGGAGAACGCCAGCGAGGCGGGGCTCCTGGTGGTGATCGCGGTCGCGACGATCGTCGGCGCCGGTCTCTACTCCCAGAGCGCGCGGATCCCCGCCCGGATGCTGCCGCCGGTGCTCGCCGTCGGCAGCTCGCTGATCACCTGCGTCGCATACTTCTCCGCGCTCACCCCCAGCCCCCTCCTGTTCTTCTACATCTGGGTCTGCATCTACAGCGCGTACTTCTTCAACGTGCGTCAGATCGTCTGGCAGCTCTCCTACGTGGCGGTCGCCTACCTGGCCCTTCTGCTGCTGCGGCCGCCCGATGGCGGGGTTCCCGCTTGGTGGCTCGTGGGCATGGGCACGCTCGCCGTCGCGGCCGCGGTGATCCGCGGCATGCGCGACCGGGTGGAGTCGCTGATCGACAGCCTCTACGACGCCTCCCGCACAGACCCGCTGACGCGCCTGACGAACAGGCGCGGACACCGCGAGACGCTCGACCTCGAGTTGGAGCGGGCGCGTCGCAACGAAGCGCCGCTGACGCTCGTGATGGCCGACCTCGACCACTTCAAGGAGGTCAACGACCGCTGCGGGCACCATGTCGGCGACGCCGCCCTGCGGCGGGCCGCTGTTGTCTTCGCCGAGGGCCTGCGCAGGCTCGACGCTGTGGCGCGTGTGGGCGGCGAGGAGTTCGCGCTCGTGCTGCCGAACACCGACCCGCACGAGGCCTTCGTGCTCGCCGAGCGCCTGCGCTGCCGCCTGCGAGAGGAGTTCTCCGACGACGCGGTCGCGATCACGGTCAGCCTCGGCGTGTCCGCGTTCCCGCAGCACGGCGCGACCGCCGGCGCGTTGCTGCGCACCGCCGACGAAGCGCTCTACGCCGCAAAGGGCAGCGGGCGCGACCGCACCGTGATCTACAGCGACACCCTCACCGAGCTCAGCGAGGTGGCGGGCTCGCGCGACATCGCCGCCGAGCGCTTCCTGGGTGTCGTGATGGACCTGGCGGAGGCGGTCGACGTGCGTTTCAGCGGCAGCGCCCGGCACAGCGAGACGGTCGGGCGCTACGCCGACATGATGGCGCTCGAGCTGGGGCTCTCCGAGGAGCGAGCGGAGCGCGTGCGGCTCGCGGGCATGCTCCACGACATCGGCAAGGTCGGCGTGCCGAACAGCATCCTCGGCAAGCCCGGGCCCCTGACCGAGGCCGAGCGGGCGCTGATCGTACGCCACCCCGAGCTCGGCGTCCAGATCCTCGAACACGACAGCCTCGCCGACGTGCGCGTCTGGGTGGGCGCCCACCACGAGCGCCCCGACGGGCAGGGCTACCCGCTCGGCCTGAGCGCGGACGCGATCCCGATCGAGGCCTCGATCGTGGCGGTCGCCGACGCGTTCGAGGCGATGACCAGCAACCGCTCCTACCGGCTCGCGATGGAGCACGAGGACGCACGTGCGGAGCTCGAACGGCACGCGGGCACCCAGTTCGACGCCTCGGTGGTCGAGGCGCTCTGCGCTCTGCTCGACCGGGCGAGCGCACGGGCAGTGGAGACGCTGGCGAGCGTGTAGGGCGCGGGGCGGCGCTCAGCGCCGGCGGTGCTCCTGCAGGTAGCGCGCCATCACTTCGAGCGACTCCTCGTCGCTGACCGCGGCGAGCAGGGTGTCGGCGTCGCGGTAGCTCTGCGCCGTCGAGCCGGACTCCTCCGCGACGGCGTCGACATGCTGCTTGGTGACGCGCAGCGCATACGCGGACTGGGAGGCCAGCTTCTCTGCGACCGCCTGCGCCTGGCCGGCCAGCTCCTCCGCCGGGACGACGCGGCTGACAAAGCGCACGCGCGCGGCTTCCGCCGCGTCGAACGGCCGGCAGGTCAGCACGAGATCCTTGGTGAGTGTCGGCCCGAGCTCGCGCACGAGGCGCGGGATGCCGCCCCACGCGAGGGGGATGCCGACATCGACCTCCGGTATCGAGAAGGTTGCGTCCTGCGCCGCGATCCTGATGTCGCAGGCGGCCGCGATCAGGACGCCGCCGCCCACGCAGTGGCCGTGGATCGCGGCGACGGTGATCGCACGCATGCCCGCGATCGCGTCGGTGGCTCGGCGGCCGAGGTCGAACCCGCGGCGCATCTCACCGCTGCCGCCGGAGGAGCCCTGCGCGAAGGCGCCGATGTCGGCGCCCGCGCTGAACGCCCTGCCGGAGCCGCGGACGATGACGGCCTTCAGCCCCGGCCGCGCGTCAAACCAGCGCGCCGCCTCGACGAGCTCGCCGAGAAGCTCGCCGGAGAGCGCGTTGAGCTTGGTGGGACGGTCGAGCAACAGCTCGCCGACGGCGCCCGACGCACTCACGCGAACGGCCTGGAGGTCGTCGGGCTCGATCACCTAGCGCCCGCGCCCCGTCGACGGCCTGAGCTCGTCGAAGTGCGTGAGCGCTTCGCCCGATCCGGTCACGACGCAGGTGAGCGGCGAGGAGGCGCGCACCACCGGCAGCCCCGTCTCTCGTATCAGCAGCTCGTCGAGCCCGCCGAGCAGCGTGCCGCCACCGGCGAGGAGGATGCCGTCCCTGGCGATGTCGCCGGTCAGCTCCGGCGGGGTCTCCTCCAGGGTGTCCTTGATCGTCTGGACGATTTCGCGCAGCGGCAACTCGATTGCCGCGCGCACCTCGCCGGCCTGCAGCACGATCTCTGTCGGCAGCCCCGTGATCAGGTGACGGCCGCGCACCTCGCTCACCTGCTCGGGCCCGCCCGGCACTGCCGAGCCGATGCCGATCTTGATCGACTCGGCGGTCTTCGAGCCGATCGCGAGCGAGTGCTCCAGGCGCAGGTAGCGGGTGATCGCTTCGTCCAGCTCGTAGCCGCCGACGCGCAGCGAGCGGGAGAGCACGATGCCGCCCAGCGAGATCACGGCGACCTCGCTCGTCCCGCCGCCGATGTCCACGACCATCCGGCCGACCGGCTCGGCGATGTCGAGCCCGGCCCCGATCGCCGCGGCGATCGGCTCCTCGATCAGATGCACGTGACGGGCGCCGGCGGCGAGCGAGGCCTCCTCGACGGCGCGCTTCTCCACCTCGGTGATGCCCGATGGCGCGCAGACGATCAGCCGTGGGTGCGCGCGCTGGCGATCGAGGACCTTGCGGATGAAGTACCGCAGCATCTGCTCGGTGACCTCGAAGTCGGCGATCACGCCGTGGCGCAGCGGGCGGCTGGCAGAGATCGTCGCGGGGGTGCGCCCGATCATCCGCTCGGCATCGGCGCCGACGGCGTGCACCTCGCCGCTGCGAGCATCCGTCGCCACGACGGACGGCTCGGAGACGACGATCCCCTGCCCCTCGACGTACACGAGCGTGTTGGCGGTGCCGAGGTCGATCGCCATGTCCCGCACCCCGAAGGTGGGGGCGATGTGACGGCGGGCGACATCGCGACGCGAGCCGTCGCGGCGAAAACGCATCCGCCCAGCTTGGCGGATCGGCGCCGGGCGCGCCTTCGCCCCCGCGCCGGCGTCAGTTCTGTGACCCCTCGCGGTCCGGGCATTTGACCGCCGGCGAAGTGAGGCGTACGCTGCTCGCGGTCGCTTTGTGGCCGACCCCCGCCACTGAGGGCGGGGCGATCTTCAAGGAAGAGGAGAAGGAGATGGAGGGATTCTCGGGGCTGCGCGCCCCCACCAGTGGGCGTGCGGCAATTCTGCGACGGACTGCAGCGGCGACCGTCGCGATGCTGGCAGGGGTGCTGGCGCTCGCCGCCGGCGCCTGGGGCGCGACGGGCACCGAGCTGTGCATGCCGAAATCGGAAGGCGCCGCCGTCCTCACGCCCAGGCACGGCAAGTGCAGGAAGAACTACACGCTCACGAAACTGGGCGTCGAAGGCAAAGAAGGCAAACAGGGGGCCACGGGCGCCGCCGGCAAAGCCGGGTCGGAAGGCAAACCGGGCGCCGAAGGCAAAGCCGGCGCGGAAGGCAAACCGGGCGCCGAAGGCAAACAGGGCGAAGCGGGCAGCGGGATGAGCGCCGAAGAACTTGCTCAGCTCAAAGCGCTGCTCCCGCACCTCACGCTGATCGCCTCAGGCGTGGACGGGAAGCCGACGATCCGCTTCTCGGGCGTCAACGTGCAGATCGTCAACGGCGAAGGCAAAACGGCGACGGTCAACGGCGAGGGCAACCTCGTGATCGGCTACGACGAGAATCCGGCCAAACACGCTCAGACCGGGTCGCACGACCTGATCCTCGGCGAACAACAGACGTTCACCTCCTACGGGGGGATCGACGCCGGCTTCAACAACGCGATCAGCGCCGAATTCGCCTCGATCCTCGGCGGCGGGGAAAACAGCGCGACGTTCAGAGAAGCGACAGTCGCCGGCGGGTTCAAGAACGTGGCGGCGAACGAAAACGCCACCGTCGCGGGCGGCTACAACAACACCGCGAGCAGCAAGTACGCGACCGTCACGGGCGGCCGTGCGAACATCGCGACCAACGAAGCCGCTCTCGTGAGCGGGGGCTTCAAAAACTCGGCCTCGGGAGTGTTCTCGTCCGTCTTCGGCGGCAAAGAACAGACCGCGACCAAAGAATACGAAGTCGGCCCGTAGGGCTTGGGGGCATTGGCGGGCCCGCGGTTGCTGCGCGGGCCCGTCGCGCTCAGGCGTCGGCGTCCGGCGCCCCCCGACCGGCGCGCCGCTTCTCGCGCCTCGCCTCGCGCCGCGCCCGGCGTTCGGCGGTCTCGTCTGCCGCCTTCTGCTTGGCCTGCGTGTAGGACTGCCCGAGCAGCTCCTTGCCGCCGCTCCAACCGAACGCCCTGACCAGCAGCAGGATCGCGAGGGCGATGCTCCAGGCGGTCTCGACGAGCTGCTGCGCGACCGAGTAGGCGGTTGCGTTGCTCGAGCTCGTGACGTTGCGCAGCGAGAGCGCGTTGAAGCCCTGCACGACGCCCGCGCCGCCGGGGGTCACCGACGTCATGTTCGCGATCGAGTTTCCGCCCGTGACGCTCATCAGCGTGTGGAACGTGACGGGGATGTTGTACGCGCTGAGGAACACGGCGATCGTGCCGAGCATCGCCAGCCAGCTGACGAGCTCCGGCGCGGCGACGAGCGTGAGGTACCTGCGCGGCTGCGCGGCGATCTGGCCGCCTTCCTTCGCGTCCTCCCACCAGACCTTGACCCGCGGTCTCAGCACCTGCAGCACGAGGTAGATCAGCACGGCGACCGCTGCGAGCAGGATCACGAACGCCCATGGGTGTTCTTCGATGAACCCGAACTGGAGCTTGAACGAGCCGCCGACGCTCAGGAACAGGTAGATGTAGGTCGCCACCCCGATCGCCGTGAAGAAGACTTTCTGCACGACGTAGCCGGCCACCACCCCGGCGAACGTTGCCGCCGTGATGATGGTGGTGAACATGAGCAGCATCACGAGCGTGCCGAGGTTCGCTGGCAGCACGAAGTTGAGCGCGACGGCCGCCGCGTAGCAGGCCCAGACCTGCACCCAGCGCACCTGCCCCGGATAGGCGTAGCGCAGGATCGAGTACCAGGCGAAGGCGGCCGCCGTGGTCTGGATGGTGATCAGCACGATGCCCGCGAGCAGGTAGCCGATCGAGATCGTCGTGATCGTGTTCCAGACCTGTTTGCACCAGCCGCTCAGATCCCACCCGAACAGGGTCGCGGCCGCGCCCAGAACGACGATCAGGAGCGCGCCGATCAGCAACGAGGTCTTGTTCACCCGCCCGCGCTCGCTCTCCACCCCCGCAGTGGCCATACCTGCAACCTAGTGGACCCTGGCGCCGTCAAGCTCCCGCCGCGTTCTGCCGAAACATCAACGCAAAGGCCCGGATCTCCTCACATGCCCCTCCCCCCCGCGACCGACCTCGACATCGCCGGGAGCACGCCCGTCTCCTCGGCACCGCGCGCGCTCGCCGCTGCGCGGCGCAGCTACTACGAGGACCCGGCGGCGGCGCTGGCGGTCGCGATCCGCTGCTACGAGCTCGCATCCGCGGCCGCGGACGACGGGCTGTGTGCCCGCGCGTGCGCGCTGCAGGGCATGGTCTCGCTGCATCGCGGCGATCTGCGCGGGGCGCTGGCCCGGGCGGTCGAGGCCGAGCGCCACGCGGAGGGCACACGAAGCGCCGCCGTCCAGGCCGAGGTCGCCGCGCTGCAGCGCCCAGCTCAGCTTCTTCACCGGCTCCTACCCGAGGCGCTCCGCCACGCCGAGCTCGCCGTCGAGCGCGCCGACGCCTCACGGGAGCTCGCGTTGCGGGTCTACGCGCGACGGGCCACGTGCCCGGTCTTCGGCAACGTCGGCGTGCCGGACCTGCGGCGACCGCGTCGAAGAGCTGCTGGCGCTCGCGATCGAGAGCGGCGACCCCTGGGAGGAGTCGATCTCCCGCAACGACCTCGCCTGCAACCTTCAGTGGGAGGGGGACCTCGAGGGCGCGGCCCGTGAGCTGGAGCGCGCGCTGGACGCCGCGCGCCGCGTCGAGGCCGCCAACAGCTTTGCCCTGGGCGTGATCCACTCGACCCGCGCGGACCTGCGGCTGCTGTGGGGCATGCCCGAGGAGGCGCTCGCCGACGCGGAGCTCTCGCTCGAGCTGCTGAGCGCCTCGGAGGACCCCAACCCCTACGTGCTCGGTGCGACCGTGCGAGCCGACGTGCAGGCGCGGATGGCACTCGGACAGCTCGACGATGCCCGCGAGGTCGGCGAGGGAGCGCTGAGCTGGCTGGGCGACCGCGTTCCCCAGACGCGCAGCCTGATCCTTTCGACCCTGGCCTCGAGCCTGCGCGCGGCGGGCCGGGTCGAGGAGGCCTACGACGCGCTCGAGCGCTCCGCCGAGCTCGAACGGCAGGCGTTCCAGGAGCTCTCCGAGCTGCAGCTGAAGCTCGAACGGGCGACGCTCGAGGCGAGCGCGGCGCGCGACGCGAGCGCCGGGCTGGCGGCCAAGAACCGCCAGCTCGCCGAGGCACACGCCGAGCTCGAGGATCGCGCGGCGGAGATGGAAGCGCTGCAGGAGCAGCTTCGAGACCAGGCCGAGCGTGACTGGCTCACGGGCCTGCACAACCGCCGCTACTTCGCGCGCGAGCTGGCGCGGCTCGCGGCCGAGCAGAGCGGGAGCTGGCTGAGCCTTGCGATCCTCGATCTCGACCACTTCAAGTCGGTCAACGACGAGTTCGGGCACGAGGTCGGCGACCGTGTGCTCGTGCGCGTCGCCGCGCTGCTCTGCGACGTCCTGCGCTCCTCGGACGTGGTCGTGCGAAGCGGCGGCGAGGAGTTCCTGGTGCTGATGCCGGGCACGGAGATGAACGCGGCGACCGCCTGCTGCCAGCGCATCCGCCGGCGCATCCGCGACGAAGACTGGGAGCGCTTCGCCGAGGGTCTGGCGGTCACCGCCAGCGCAGGCGTCGCAGCGACGGACGACCCCGGCCGCATCGCCGCCCTGACGCGCACCGCGGACGAACGCCTCTACGAGGCCAAGCGCTCAGGGCGCGACCGCGTCGTCGACGGACGGTCTGCTCGCGCCGTGGCGCCGCCCGGGCGCGCCTGAGCGCTCAGGAGATTCCCGCGGCGGTCCTCGCCGCTCGAGGTCGAGTGCGAACCGAGGGCGTCCGGGCTCAAGCGGGGCGCGAAGAAGTCCGAAGCATTGGGCAGATGCGATCTCCCCATCGCTCCTCTGATCCGCAGCTGCGCCTTGGCGAGCCGGTCCAGCTCGGCTCGCGTCTGACCGGCGGGCGCGCCCCGATCGTCTGGTCGCTCGCGCTGCTGTTCGCGTTCAAGAGCCTCATGGGCTTCGCGATCGCCGCGTTTCCCTTGAGCTCCGAGCAGCCGACCCGGGTCGCGGCCGTGGGGGGGATCTTCGCCGTCGTGGCGGCAGCCGGGATCTGGCTGCTCGGACCGCGCATCCCGCCGCGCGGCTTCGAGCTGATCGCCGCGGTTGGGGTTCTGACCACAAGCGCCCTCGTCGCTGCGGCTCGCACCCCGGGCGGGATGATGGTCGCGGCGTTCGCCTACCCCTGGATCGCGATCTACGCCGCCCACTTCTTCTCCCGGCGGATCGTGATCGCGCTCGGGCTCTTCATCAACCTCGCGTTCGCGGCCGGCCTGGCGATCGGCGGCCTCCCGAACCCGGTCGTCTACTGGCTCGTCGTCACCATCACGGTCTGGTCGATCTGCATCGTGCTCGGCGGACTCAGCGAGGAGGTCCGCCGCCAGGTCGGGACCGACCAGCTCACGGGCGCGCTCAACCGCGCCGGCCTCGCGTCAGCGGCGGCGCGCGAGCGAGGGATCGCCGACCGCACCGGCGCACCGCTGACGGTTGCTGCGCTCGACCTCGACGACTTCAAGCAGATCAACGACCGCGACGGGCACGCCGCCGGCGACCGCCTGCTCGCCGAGCTCGCGGCGGAGTGGCGGGATCGGCTGCGTCCCGGCGACGTGCTCGCGCGCCACGGCGGAGACGAGTTCGTCCTGCTGCTCCCGGCCACCTCCGAGCTTGCGGCCGACGCCGCGCTGGCGCGGCTGCGCTCCGAGGAGCAGCGCGTGTGCTGGTCGGTCGGCATCTGCGAGTGGCCCCCGGGCGAAGCCCTCCAGGCCGTGCTCGCCCGCGCCGACGCCCGCCTGTATGAAGCGAAGCTCGCGAAACCCGGCCGCGCCGCGGCGCCGCGTGGCCGCTCGCTGAAGAGGCTCGCGCACGCCGGCGGCTGAGCGGCTTCCCGCGCGGGGTCAGCCCGGCAGCTTCTGCACGTCGTAGGTGTGGCCGGCCGCGCGCAGCCGGTCGGCCAGCGCGGCGCCGATCGCGCTCGCGGGCGTGAGCACGCCGGCGCGGTCCGGCAGGCGCTCGCCGTCCTGGGCCAGAGACAGGGCGCTCTCCCCGAACATCACGGCGGTCGCCTTGTAGCCCGGGTCGCCCTCGGCCGCGACGCGACATACGTAGTGGCTGCCCTCGGAGGTGCGCGTGTGGGTCTCGATGCGGTAGTGGCCGTTCTCCCGCGCGCGCTCGCTCGGACCCTCGCCGGGCGAAGGCGCCACGCGGCTCATCAACGACTCCGTCGGGCCCCATTGCATACCGGCGTACATCGCCCCGAAACCCGCCGCCGCACCGGCCGCGAGCACCGGCGCGAGCGCGCCGCCGAACCCCATCACCTCGCGGTAGCGCAGCTCACGCCCGTAGGCCCAGCCCATCAACGCGTTGCTGCGCCGGACGACGCGGGTGTTCACCTGCGCCATCGCGAACGGTCCGACCCAGCCCCCGGACAGCCGGTCTCGCTCGACGCCCATCAGGTCCTTCTCGGGTCCCAGGTCCGGCTCCGCCCCGCGGTCGGGACTGAGCGCGTAGGGGTCGTCCATCAGGCGGCCCAGGGCGGGATCCCGGCGGCGGTCGTCGATCATCCCCCGCATCGAGGCGAACGTACCGCCGCTGACGCCGCCGCGGAAGGAGCGTACGACGAGCGCCGTCTCGCCGAGGGCGCCCGCCCCGTCTGCCGCCACCCGTTCGTGCAGCGCGAGAACGCCGATGTCCGAGGGGATCGAGTCGAAGCCGCAGGTGTGGACGATGCGTGCGCCGCTCCCGCGCGCCACCGCGTCGAAGGCGTCGATCGACTCACGCATGAACACCACCTCTCCCGTGAGGTCGGCGTAGTGGGTGCCCGCCTCGGCGCAGGCCTGCACGACCGGGATCCCGTAGCGGCGATAGGGGCCGACAGTGCTCGCCAGCACGCGTGTGCTCGCCGCCAGCTCGCGCACCGAATCGGGATCGCCGGTGTCCGCGACCAGCAGTGGCCAGCGCTCGGCCCCGAGCGAGTCGCGCAGAGCCTGCAGCCGCTCGGCGGAGCGTCCGGCAAGCGCAACCCGCACCCCCTCCGGGGCCGCGCCGAGCAGGTAGGAGGCCGTCAGCCTCCCGACGAAGCTCGTGGCGCCGAACAGGACGATGTCGTGCTCGCGCGAGCTCATCGCGGCGTCAGCACGACCACCGGGATGGTCCGGCCGGCCTTCTCCTGGTACTCGCCGAACTGGGGGATGCGTTCGGCCTGTGTCGCATAGAGACGGTCGCGCTCCTCGCCCGCGGCCTCCTCGGCGCGCACGGGCAACGTCTCGGTGCCGACCTCGATCGTCGTCTCGGGGTCTGCCTTGAGGTTGTGGTACCAGCCGGGGTTCTCGGGGGCGCCGCCCTTGGAGGCGAAGATCACGTAGCGCCCGCCGTCCGCCTGGTAGGCGAGCGGGTTGATGTAGCTCTTGCCCGAGCGCGCACCGGTGTGGTGGAGCAGAAGCAGCGGGTTGCCCTCGAACATGCCGCCGACGCGGCCTTCGTTGGCGCGGAACTCCTCGATGATCTGGGCGTTGAAGTCGGCCGGCGACGTGGACATGAGCGCGCTCCCGGGTCGGTGGGACAGTTGCGAGCGCAGTCTACGGCGCGCCTGCCCGCGTTCTCCCCCGCATCGGCGCGGGAAACTGCGGACGCCCGGAGGACCGCCTGGCCGTAGCGTCAAGTCATGGCAAGGACTACGACCGAGTCAGCGGTCACCCTCACCGAGCAGGCGTCCCTCTTCCCGCGTGTGCTGTGCGCGGTGGACGGCAAAGACGGCGGCTACGCCGCAGTCCGGCAAGCGGTCTCGCTGACGGGTGCCGGCGGCAAGCTGACGCTCCTGCTGGTGACGTCGTTCCGCGACCAACCCAGCCGCCAGGCGCCCGCGATCAACGCGACCGACGCCGAGAAGATCGTCGAGCACGCCGAGTCGATCGCCACCGAAGCCGGCGTCACGGCCCGGATCGAGATCGACCCGGCGTTCCCTCCGGCGGAGGTCGTGCTCGAGTGGACCAGGGGCTACGACCTTCTCGCGATCGGCGCCCCAGCTTCCTCCTGGATCGAGAGCATGTTCGTCGCGGGCGTCGCCGACTCGGCCCAGCGGGCGCTGCCGCTGCCGGTGCTGACCGCGCGTGCGGCGCACTGGAATGGACTGTGGGACCACGTGCTGATCGCGAGCGATGGGCTCGAGGACTCGGCGATGCCCCTGGCCTACGGCGCACGCCTCGCCGCTGCGCACGGCGCCCGCGTAACCCTCCTGCACGCCGTCGGGCACCGCGGGCCGGGTGAGGGACCGCTCCTCGCACAGATCTCCCAGCTGCATGAACACGGCGTCGCCGAACCTGATCTGATGGTCCGTCACGGCCACGCCCACGAGGTGATCGTTGACGTGGCGGACCGGATGGAGGCGTCGGTGGTCGTGATCGGCAGCCGCAGGCGGTCGGGACCGCGGGCCCTCGGCAGCGTGAGCCGGCGAGTGATCCACGAGGCGGGGTGCTCTGTCCTCACCGTCCCGCCCGAGGCAGACGCGCAGGGGGCGCTGTCATGAGCGGCGAGGGCGAGAGGCTGTCGGCGCTCGACGCGACCTTCCTCGAGCTGGAGCAGGCGGACGAGGGAGCCACCATGCACATCGGCGGCGTGATGGTCTTCGATCCGGTTCCGAACGGCGGCACGCCGTCGCTGGAGGCGATCCGGGCGACGATCGCGGATCGGCTCGGGACTCTGCCCCGTTACTCCCAGCGGCTTTCGGCGACCCGGACGGGCGGGCTGTCGTGGCCCTGCTGGAGCGATGACCCGCGTTTCGACGTGCGCCACCACATCGTCGAGGCGGCGATCCCGCAGCCCGGCGGCGAGCCGGAGCTGTGCGAATGGGCGGCGGACTTCTTCTCCCACCGGCTCGACCGGACCCGGCCGCTCTGGGAGATGGTCCTGCTCGGAGGGCTTGCCGACGGCCGCTGGGCGATCGCGTCCAAGACGCACCACTCCATGGTGGACGGCGTCGGCTCGGTCGGCGTGGTGCAGCTGATCCTCGACGCCGCCCCGGAGCCCGGCGGGGAGGCGCCGCCCGTGCTCGGCGGGCCGGACGCGCCCTGGGAGACGCGGCCTCCATCGGAGCCCGGCGGGCTCCTGGCCGGCGCGGTGGATACGGTCGGGCACACTGCAAGCTCGGCCTTGCACGCGGCGCTTCACCCGCGCGAGGCGGTCGAGCGCTCGCGCGCGCTCGCCGAGGTGCTCGTCTCGAGCGAGCTGTCGGCCGCGCCGCGCACGACGCTCAACGTCCCGATCGGGGCGACGCGCCGCTTCGGGCTGGTGCACACCAGCCTTGCGGATGTCAAAGCGAGCGGCCACGAGCTGGGTGGCTCGGTGAACGACGTGCTCCTCAGCGCCTGCACCGCGGGGCTCCGCGAGCTGATGCTCTCGCGCGGCGAGCGCCCGCCTGCAGCCGGCGTGCGCGCGATGGTACCGATGAACATCCGCAGCGCGGGTGAGAAGCTCGATCTCGGCAACCGCGTCAGCTCCCTGTTCGTCGACCTGCCGGTCGCCGCTGCGGATCACGACGAGCGCTTCGCGACCGTCGTTCGGCGCACACAGCAGCTGAAGTCCTCCCGCGCCGCCCTCGGCGCAGAGACGATGCTCGACGTCGCCGGGCTCGCCCCGCCCATCCTGCACTCGCTGCTCGCGCGTTCGCTCTACGCCACCCGCCTCTTCAACATCACGATCACGAACGTGCCTGGGCCCCGCATCCCGCTGTTCGCGCTCGGGGCCCCGCTGCGCGCCATCTACCCGCTCGTCCCGCTGGCCGCCGAACACTCCATCGGCATCGCCATCTTCTCCTATATGGACGAGATCGCGATCGGGGTCAGCGCGGACAGGGACGCGTGCCCCGACCTCGAGGTGATGCTCGCCGGCATCGAGGCGGAGCTCGCCGGCCTCGGCGCAGTCACCGCATAGCGGTGACGCGGAGCGTCAGCACCCGCCTGCAGGAGGTCGAGGTCCAGGCGCTCGACGTCGCGCGGATGGAACCGCTGATCGGGCCCGAACGGATGGCCGCCTTCGAGCGGGCCGCCGACGAGGCGCAGGCGGCGCTCGACGGCCGCGCCGTCCTGAACGTCAACTCCACGGCCAAGGGGGGCGGCGTGGCGGAGATGCTGCAGACGCTGCTCGCGTACGTTCGCGGCGCCGGCATCGACGCTCGCTGGCTGGTGATCGAGGGGGACGAGCGGTTCTTCGCCATCACCAAGCGCATCCACAACGGGATCTACGGCTCCCCGGGCGACGGCGGGCCGCTCGGCGAGGGCGAGCGCCGTCACTACGAGGACGTGCTGCGCCGCAACGCAGACGAGTTGCGCGCGCTCGTCAGGCCGGACGACCTGGTCCTGCTGCACGACCCCCAGCCGCTCGGACTCGCCGGGGAGCTGAAGCGGGCGGGAGCCGTGGTGGCCTGGCGCTGCCACATCGGGCGCGACGAGGAGAACGAGTGGTCGCGTCGGGCGTGGGAGTTCATCCGCCCCTACTTCGAAGAGGTGGAGACGGCGATCGTCTCGAAGCCCGGTTTCGGTCCGCCCTTCGCGGCGCCGCAGACAATGCACGTGATCCCGCCCTCCATCGACCCGTTCTCGGCCAAGAACGAGCCGATGTCGAGCCGCAACGTTCGGCTCGCGCTCGGCTACGTCGGGCTGATCGACGGCGACGGATCGCCCCCGGTGGTCCCCTTCACGCGCCGCGACGGCTCGCCAGGCAGGATCAACCGGCACGCCGACATCCTCCAGAGCGGGCCGGCCCCCTCGCCGCATGCGCCGCTGGTCGTGCAGGCCTCGCGCTGGGACTCGATGAAGGACATGGCCGGCGTGATGGACGGATTCGCCCGCCACGTCGATCCCTCGCTCGGCGCCCATCTGGTCCTCGTCGGGCCGGCCGTCAAGGGCGTCGCCGACGACCCCGAGGCGGCGTCCGTCTACGACCAGTGCGTGGCGCGCTGGAGAGCGCTGCCACACGCGATCCGCGGGCGCATCCACCTCGCCTGCGTGCCGATGGCCGACCCCGACGAGAACGCCGCCATCATCAACGCCCTCCAGCGGCACGCCACCGTCGTGGTCCAAAAGAGCCTTGCCGAGGGGTTCGGCTTGACCGTCACCGAGGCGATGTGGAAGGCGCGCCCGGTCGTCGTCAGCGCGGTCGGCGGGATCACAGAGCAGATCGAGCACGAACGCGACGGCCTGGTGCTGGAGGACCCCCTCGACCTCGCCGGCTTCGGGCGGGCGGTCGAGCGTCTGCTCACCGACCCGGGCCTCGCCGCCCGCCTCGGCGCAGCGGCGCGCGAGCGGGTCCGCGACGAGTTCCTCGGCGACCGACACCTCGAGCAGTACGGCGCCCTCTTCGCGACACCCGGCGCGCCCGGTGCCCTACGCGGTTGACGCCGTGCGTCCGGCATCACCCGATCCGTTGCACGACCCGCGCTTCTGAAGCGCGTAGCGTCCAGATCACCCGTATCCCAAGAAGGAGAGGAGCAAGGACCGATGAGCGACGTAACGGCCGGGGAGGACATGCTCGGCCCCGTTGACATGGTGGTCATCGGCTACCCGCCGGAGGCCCCCAAAACTGGTGAAGCGCTGCCGCTCTTCATCGACCTCGTGGACCGAGGGATCATCAACGTCCTCGACGTCAGAGGGCTCCGCCGCAACGACGACGGCAGCTTCGACGCGTTCGACGTCAGCGACGTGGACGGCATCCCTGACATGACCCTGCTCGAGGGCGCGCAGACCGGACTGATCGGAGACGAGGACATTCGGACGATCGTCGAGGCGATGGAGCCCGGCGCCGCGGCGATCCTGATCGTCTTCGAGAACAGCTGGGCCGCGCCGTTCGTGAACGCGGTGCACCGCAACGGCGGCCGCGTGATCGCATATGAGCGCATCGGCGCCCAGGATCTACTGGACGCGCTCGAGCTCATCGAAAGCTGACCCTGAACCGAGAGGAGACCGCAAGATGCCGCTGTTGAGAGGTGTGGCAAGGACGGCTGTGATCGCCGGCACCGCCACCCATGTGTCGAACAACGTCAGCCGCCGCCAGGGCGAGAAGTGGGCCCGCAAGGAAGAAGAGCAGTACGCCCAGCAGCAGGCCGCAGCCCCGCCACCGCAGGCGGCAGCACCCGAAGCCGACCCGATCGAGCGCCTGCGCCAGCTCGGCGAACTGCACGAGCAGGGGATCCTCACCGACGCGGAGTTCCAAGCGCAGAAGGCGAAGGTGCTCGGCTGAGCGCTGCTGTCAGAGGCCGGGCGCAGGCGTCCCGGTGGCGCGCGACTCCTCGATGAGGATCTCGCGCAGGCGCGGCAGCTCCTGCGCCGCGAGCGATGTTCGCGGGCGGGCACTGTCGCGCTCGAGCAGGTTGCGCGCCTCGATCGGGTCGGCCTCCATGTCGTAGAGCTCGTGTTCGGGCCGGGCGCGGCCGTGCGGGTCGAGGTAGGCCGCGTACTTGAAGCGCGCGCCGCGCACGCAACGGACGCGATTGGGCTGGCCCGGCGCCTCCTGGCGCGCGGTGCCCGCCTGGTGGTCGTCGTAGGTGAACAGCACGTGCTCGCGCGCGCGGTCCCCGGGCCGGGCGTCGAGCACGCCGCCGAGATCGACGCCCGCAGCGGCGAGCGCGGCGCGATCGGGCCTCGCCGCGGCGGCCAGCACCCCGCTCTGGTCGACTCCGTCGAGGGTCCCGGATCGCTCGGCGCCCGCGATCGAGAGGAGCGTCGGCACGAGGTCGACGAGTGAGGCGGGCGCGTCGCTCCTCGCGGGGCCGGGGAAGAGCAGCGGGTTGGAGAAGAGGAGCGGCACCCGGATCGTCTCCTCGTAGGCGTTGAACATCTTCTGGCGCAGCCCGCCGTGCGACAGGCCCATCTCGCCGTGATCGGAGATGCGCGCGATCACCGTCCGCGCGCGCAGGGAGCTCGGGTCGCCGGCGTCGCCGAGCGCGCGTAGGAGCCGCCCCACCTTCTCGTCCACGACCCCGTGCAGGTAGGCGTAGAAGTTGACGTAGTCGCGCTGGGCCTGGCGGCTGGAGAGCGCCCCGATGTAGGAGATCTGCCCGAGCTGCATCAGGGAGTGCACCGCGGGCTTCTCGTGGAGACGCTCGTCGATCGTCGGCGGCAGCGGGATCCCCATATCGGCGAACTGCTCGCGGCGGAAGCCGCCCTCGCGGTAGGAGTGCGGGTACCCGAGCACGTCGTGCGGGTTCACCAGCGAGACGATCAGGCAGAACGGCTCCGGCAGCGGAGCCCTGGAGAGGAACGCCTCGACCTGGCGAGATGTAGTCCTCGTCCCAGCCCATCCCCGAATGGCCGGCGTTGCCGCCGCCGAAGTGCGCGGGGTCGGTGTTCTCGCCGGCATCGGGAGCCTCCCAGCCGCCGAAGCCGAAGTCCCGCTCGATCCGCCTGGCGTCCGCATCTCCCCACGCGTGCCCGCCGGCGAGCGGCGCGGTGAGGTGCCACTTGCCCTTGTAGACGACGGTGTAGCCGGCGTCGCGCAGACGGGTCCCGAGAGTCGGCTGCTCGGCCCTCAGCTCGGGCTCGCCCCCCGCCTTCGGGCCGAGTCCGCAGCGCCCCCTTCGAGGAACGAGCTCGCCAGGCGCCTCGGGGGGACGGCCCCGCTCCTGGCGATGTCGCGGACCTGGCGCAGCACGTCGGGGAGGAACTCGGGGTTGGGCTGCAGGTCGGCGTTGGTCAGCGTGAGCGTCACGCCATGCCGCGATGGAAAGGTGCCGGTCAGGAAGGTCGCGCGGCTGGGCGAGCACATCGCGGTTGCGGTGCACGCCTGCTCGAAGGAGAGCGCGGTGCGTCGCAGCTCCGCCTCGTTCGGCATCAGCTCATCGAGCCACCCGGGCTCTGCGGGCCAGTGCATCGGGGTGCGCTGCTGGTCGGTGATGAGCAGCACGATGTTCGGCCGGCGCGGGCCGGCGGCGGGCGCAGCCCCGGCGTCGCTCATCCCCGTCCCCGTTCCCGCTCGTCCGGGGTCCCGCTGACCGCAACCCGGGCGATCGTGGTGATCGACTGGTAGTAGACGTCGCGCCCGAAGCCGGGCGCGGGGAAGAGGAACCCCTGCGTCGGCGAGGGCACGGCGACCCGGGCCTTCTCGGCGCCGGTGTCGAGGTCGAGCACGACTAGCTCGTCGCCGCCGCGCAGCGCGGCGGCGCGGCGCCGGAGCGCGCCGACGCGGGAGAGGCGCTGCAGCACGGCCCGCGCCGCCGCCCGCCGCAGCGGACCCGAAGGGTTGCGCGGCCCGCGCCAATCGCCGACGACGAGCTCGCGGGTGTCTGGAAAGACGATGATGTGCCCGGCATGTGCGAAGCCGTCGCGCCGCCACAGCGCCTCGAGCTCGTCCCCCTCCATGCGCCACGCGCGCAGCACCGCGTTGCCGGAGTCGTAGGCGACGACCACACGGCCGATCGGGTCCCAGGCAGGCGGGTTGGACTCGGTCCCGAACGGGAGGCCGCTGATCTCGGTCGAGCGGATGCTGCGCTCATCGTCGAGGCGCACCCACCACAGCCGCATCGGCGCGGAGTCCCGCCCGGTGCCCAGCATCGTGTGCGAGACGTCGTTGCTGCCGTTGTCCATCCACAGCACGTGCTCGCCGGTCAGCACCGGGTCCCAGCCGAAGCCGCGTCCGGGAGCGGGCCCGTAGCGGGGCTGCCACGAAGGGTCGATGACGAGCCGCCCCGCGTCGCGGTCGTGAGAGAGGCGGTAGGCCGTCGTCGTGCCGAGCGCGATCACGCTCTCGCCGTCGCTCGAGAGCCGCGCGATCGACGGCTCGGGCAGCGCGAGCGGCGGGCAGAGGGGGAGGAGCGTGTGACGGGGTCCAGGATCGAGACGGTCGAAGGCTCGAGCCCCGCCGGCGCGTCGCAGTCCTTCGTGACCAGCTCGCCGCCGGAGAGCAGGACGAAGGAGTTGTGCGGCCGGGCGCCGGGGAGGTGATGTGACGCGAGCACCTCCAGCGACGGCGAGAGCCGGTGCGCCCAGGCGCCGAACACGACGAGCAACTCGCCGCTGCGATCGGCCGCGATCCCGCCCGGCCAGTACGGCCCGCCGGGGAGCCGCACGCTGCTCCCGAGCACCTCCAGCGTCTCCGGGTGCAGGCGCTCGACCCACGTCTCGACCGGGGCGGCCTGCGCGCCGCCGCGGGGAGGGCCGTGGCGCAGCGCGAACAGCTCGCCCGGCTCGCGCCTGACGAGCGCGTCGGTCACGAACGCGTCACGCGATGCCGCGAGCACGAGACGCTCGCCCGGAGCGATCGCGAGGCCCCGCACGCCATACGGCGCAGCCGTGCCGTCGTGGACCGCCGTCCTCGGCCGTCCACGGCGCCGGCCAGTACGCGTCGAGCGAGCGCTCGACGCCGGAGGGCGCCGCCGGGCTGTGTCCCGCCATTGGAGCTCAGCCCGCGCGCCCGCGCCCCGGGCGCGGTGCCGCGCCCCGGCGCCCTCGGAGGCGGCGAGGGTGGCGCGCAGCAGGAACTCGAACTCGCGCAGCGCGCCGTCGACGTCCAGCTCGCCGCTCGCCACGAAGTCGCCGACCCCGTCGAGCGCGTTGACGAGCGCCCAGGCGCGGGGGCGGATGACCGCGTCCTCGCCGTCCCCGAAAGAGGGCGCCAGCGCCTGATGCTGCGTTCGCGCAGCGTGACGGCGAGCTGGTTCAGCTCGTGCGCCGGCGCGTCGGTCGTGGAGAGCACGCTGCGCAGGAGGTGGCGGTCCTCGCGGGAGAGCTCGAGGAAGCCGCGCGCCGCCCCGAGCGCGACCTCGACGGCGCGGTCGGGGTCAGCGAACGCGCCCGGAGCGCTGATCGACTCGTAGATCGCGTTGTCGATCACCGTGAAGCGGTCGACGAGCACGGCGCCGAGCAGGCCCTGCAGATCGGAGAAGTGGTCGTAGACGAGCTGGCGGCTGACACCGGCGGCCTTCGCGAGGCCGACGATCGTCAGCCGGTCGACGCCTTCGCTACCGGCGATCTGCGTGGCGGCGTCGAGCAGCTGGCGGCGGCGGTCCTCCGAGCGCAGGTACGGCCGCCTCGCCGGCGTACGAGCGCCACGTGGCTTCGCTCCGGGTGCGGCCGGCACTGGGCCGATCTTACGGGTGGGTGGTGGTCATCGTGTGGGGAAAGATATTTACAGACTGTCCATAAATATGCTAGCCTCCGGCCGGCCCCTGGAGGAGGGGTGTGCACCGAGAACCGAGGAGGGTGGGGATGTTCCGGACGGACAGGCGCCGGCATGACGGCTCAGAGATTGGGGCCGCGCCCTCACGGCGCCGTCTGCGGGCAGCCCTGGTCGGGGTCTCAGCGGCGGGGGCTCTGGCGGTCGCCGCGCCGGCCGCGTTCGCCGCGGTCACGGTCTCGCCGCTGCCCGGCACGCCGGACGCGAACCCGTCGACGCAGATCAGCATCCTCGGCACCCCCGCGTCCAACATCGAATCGGTGACCGTCACCGGATCGCTCAGCGGCGCACACGGCGGGCATCTCGTTTCGTATGACTCGGCCGCCGGGCGCGAGCTACGTGCTCGACGAGCCGTTCACCGAAGGCGAGGAAGCCGGCGCGACGGTGACGCTCAAAGAAGGCGGCACGATCGAAGACCGCTTCACCATCGCTCATCTCGGCGGGCCCGAAGGCCTTCTCAAAGCCGAAGGCGAAAAACCCGAATCGCTCGAACACTTCAAGACCGAGCCGGACCTGCTGCCGCCGAAGGTGAAAGTCAACCTCGCGGACCCGAGCCTCAAGGGCGACTTCTTCCTCGACCCGCTGCCGGCGCCGACGATCCACGTCGGGTCGAAACTGCTCGAATTCGAAGTCGTCGGGCCGCAGGGGCTGATGCTGCTGAACCCCGAAGGCAAGCTGCTCTGGTGGCGCCAGCTGCCGAAAGGCACGGTCGGCACGAACCTCGAGAAGGTGACCTACGAAGGCCAGCCGGCGATCGCCTGGTGGCAGGGATCCGTGACCGAAACGGCATACGGGCTCGGCGAAGGCATCATCGCCAACTCCGCCTATGAACCGATCGCCCATGTCAAAGCCGGCAACGGCCTGCAGATGGACATCCACGAGCTCGAAATCACGCCCCAGGGGCAGGCTTGGATCGACGCCGTCGAGCCGGTGTGCGAACCGGTCTGCGACGAAAGCCACCCCCCGATCCTCGACTACGTGGCCCAGGAGATCGACATCAACACCGGCATGGTGATGTGGGAATGGAGCCCGCTCGGCCACGTCCCCCTCTCCGAAACGGAAGCCGTGCCCGCCAACGGCGCGTTCGACCCGTACCACATGAACTCGGTCGAGCCGATCGCTGCCGACAAAGTGCTGATCTCGATGCGCGACACCTCGGGCGTCTATCTGGTGAGCCAGGAAGACGGGCACATCATCTGGCAGATCGCCGGCAAGAAGTCGACGTTCACGCGCTTGAAAGGCACCAGGTTCTACTTCCAGCACGACGCGAAGCTCGAAGGACGCCACCTGCAGACGCTGACGATCTTCGACGACGAGGCGGGACCACCGGCGTACGGCACCTCGCGCGGGCTGGTACTGCATCTCGGCAACGGGAAGGTCGAGCATGCGCCACCAGTACCTGCGGTCGTTCAAAACGGTCGCCGGAGCTGAGGGGAGCATGCGCGTGGTGAAGGGCGGCGACGCGGTCGTCGGCTACGGCTCGACGCCCTACTTCTCCGAGTTCTCGAAGGGGGGCGAACCCGAAAAGCGCGGCAAACTCCTCTTCGACGCCGAACTGCCGAAAGGCGACGGCACCTACCGCGTTCTGCGCGACGAATGGGAAGGCATGCCGAACACGCTGCCGAAGCTCGTCGCCGAACGCGAATCGCTGAGCGAAGTTGCGCTCTACGCGAGCTGGAACGGCGCCACGAACGTGGCGAGCTGGCAGGTGCTCGGCGGCGAATCCGCCGAATCGCTTGCCCCGCTCGGCAGCTACCCGTGGACGCGGCTTCGAGACGAAGATGACGGTCGCGAGCGCGGACACCACGTTCGAGGTTCAGGCGCTCGACAACCACGGCCACGTGTTGGCGAGCTCGGGGCCAGTCTCGACCCCCTGAGCAGCTGAACCGGCAGAGCCGGCGCTCCATGCCGGCTCTGCCAGGCCGGGCCGCGCATGCCGGCCCCGCCCCACCCGGTCTCCGGCGCGGGGCGCGGCACTTCACCGTCTGCGCTCGGCGTAGGTGCGTAACCTCCGTGGCGTGCCGACGGTCATCGCCTGCCCGAGCTGTGGGACCAAGAACCGTGTCGGCGCCGTCGCGAAAGGGACTCCGCGCTGCGCCAGCCTGCAAGGCGCCGCTGCCATGGGTGGTGGCCGCGGACGAGGCGAGCTTCGCGGCGGAGACCGAGTCGAGCGTCCCGGTGCTGGTCGACTTCTGGGCGCCGTGGTGCGGGCCCTGCCGGCTGGTCGAGCCGGTCCTCGCCCAGCTCGCCGCCGATCGCGCCGGCGCCCTGAAGGTCGTGAAGGTGAACGTCGACGAGAACCCCTCGCTCGCCTCCCGCTTCCAGGCGATGAGCATCCCCCTGCTGGTCTTCATGCGCGACGGAAAAGAGGTCGACCGCATCGTCGGCGCCGCCCCCAAGGGCCAGATCGAGCAACGGCTCCCGGCGAGCTGAGCGGCGGTCCGCCCGCCCCGCGCGCCGGCAACTGGAAGAATCGGCCGCGTGGAGGAGGCGGTGAACAGTCCGGCGGGTGCTCCCGGTCCGGAGGAGGTCGGCGCATTCGCGTTCCGGGTCTGGGGCTACAAGCAGGGCGAGATGGTCTCGCTGCTGATCCATCTCGGCGACCGGCTCGGGCTCTACCGGCACCTGGACGGCGCCGGGCTCGTCACCGCTGATGAGCTCGCGGAGCGCACGGGCCTGCACGCCCGCTGGCTGCGCGAGTGGCTGCGCGGGAACGCCGCGGCCGAGCTGCTCGCCTCCGGCGACGGCGAGCACTTCGAGCTGACCGGCGCCGGGGCGATGGTGCTGGCGCGCGAGGACGACAGCCTGCAGTTCGCGGCCGGCGCGTTCGGCGCGCCGCCGGAGCCCGGCTTCGTCGAGGACCTCGCCGAGGCTTTCCGCACCGGCGCGGGCATGCCCTACGACCGCCACGGCCCAGCGGGGGTCCACCGCACCGAGCGCATGCTCGGGCCGTGGGCGCGCCTCTCGCTCGTGCCGACGATCCTGCCCGCGCTCGAGGACGTGGCCGGACGGCTCGCAGAGGGCGCGCTCGTGGCCGATGTGGGGTGCGGCGCGGGTGTGGCGCTGACCTCGCTCGCGCGCGCATATCCGGCCTCGACCTTCCACGGCTACGAGCTGTCGGCGCTCGCGGCCGAGCGCGCCCGGGCGCGGGTCGCAGAGGCGGGGCTTGCCAACGTCGAGATCCTCGACCGGCGGGCCGAGGAGCTGCCGCAGGATGGCGGCTATGAGCTCGTCATCACGTTCGACTGCCTGCACGACATGACGCGGCCGGACGCCGCGGCCGGAGCGATCCGCGGCGCCATCGCAGAGGACGGCACCTGGCTGGTCAAGGAGATCCGCTGCGCGGACACCTGGGAGGGCAACCGGCGCAATCCGATGCTCGCGATGTTCCTCGGGTTCTCGGTCTCCTCCTGCATGTCCTCCGCGCTCTCCGAGCCGGGCGGAGCGGGCCTCGGCACGATCGGCCTGCCGCCGCAGGCGACCGAGCGGCTCGCGCGCGAGGCAGGCTTCACGCGCTTCCGCGTCCACGACTTCGAAGACCCCGCCAACCTCTACTACGAGATCCGGCCTTGACCGAGAGCGTTGCGGAGATCGCCGCGCTCGCCCGCGAGCTGGCGGAGGAGACCGAGGCGAACCGGCGCCTGCCGGAGCCCCTGCTCGAGCGCCTCCGCGACTCGGGCCTGATGAACGCGGGCGCGCCCCGCGAGGCCGGCGGGCTCGAGCTGGCTCCCGGCGAGCTGCTCCGTCACGCCGCCGCGATCGCCGCAGGCGATGCCTCGGCCGGCTGGTGCGTCTCGATCGCCGCGACCAGCAGCCTGCTCGCCGGCTATCTCGAGCCCGACGCGCGGGAGGAGCTGTTCGCCGACCCGCGCGGGATCGCCGCCGGCATCTTCGCGCCGCGCGGGACCGCGCGGCCGGCCGAGGGCGGTTTCCTCGTCAGCGGACGCTGGCCGTACTGCAGCGGCATCGAACACGCCGGCGTCCTGTTCGCCGGCTGCTTCCTCGCGCAGGACGGCGTGGACGGCGCGCCCGCCCGCGCCGACTGCCGATCGTCGTCGGGATGCCCGCGCGAGGAGCTGGAGGTGCTCGACACCTGGCACACGCTCGGCCTGCGCGGCACCGGCAGCCACGACGCGGTCGCCGCAGAGCTGTTCGTCCCGGCGCGCCGCGCCTTCTCGCTGTTCGAGGGACCACGGGTGGATCGGCCGCTCTACCGCTTCCCCGTGTTCGGCTACTTCGCGCTGTCGGTCGCCGCGGCGGCGATGGGCAACGCGCGCGGAGCGATCGGCGACTTCGCCGAGCTCGCGAAGGTCAAGGTCGGCCAGGGTCCGCGCGTACGCTCGCCGAGCGCTCGACGACGCATGCCGCGCTTGCCGCAGGCCGAGGCCTCGCTGCGGGCGGCCGAAGCCCTGTTCGACGCGGCGGTCGAGGACGGCCTGGGTCGCGGCGCAGAGCCGGCAGCCGGTGCCGGTCGAGCTGCGCGACGGGCTGCGCATCGCCGCCACCAACGCGGCGGCGACGGGCGCGTCCGTCGTCAGTCTCGCTGTTCGGTCTCGCAGGCGGGCCCGGCGATCTACGACGGCTCGCCGCTGCAGCGCCGCTTCCGCGACGCCCACACCGCCTCGGCGCACTTCCAGATCGGGCCGGTCTCACGCGAGATCCAGGGCAGGCTGCTCCTCGACCAGCCCGCCGACACGGCGATGATCTAGAGCGAGGCGGCTCAGCCGGCGGCCGCCGACCAGCCCGACCAGCGCTCGACGTCGACCGCGAGGACGGCCCCGGCCGCACGCTGCTGGGGGTAACGCGCGGACGAGCAGCGCGACCGCCCGCTCGGCCTCCGGGTGATCCCCGGTCGAGGACCCGCGCGCGGCCGTCGGCCCGCACCCACCAGAGCCTGCTCCAGTCCTCCTCGTAGTGGTCGGCGAGCAGCGCCGCTGCAGGCCGGGCGCGCAGGTTCTCCAGCCGCTTGCAGCCGCTCGTGCGCTTCGGCTTGTCGATCGACGACGCTGTAGATCGTCTCGCCGTCGAGGACGAAGACGACCGGCACGATGTGCGGCCTGCCGTCGGCCGCCGACGCTCGCCAGGCGCGCGACCGGGGCCCGCGCGAAGCGCTCCCGCGCCTGCGCGCTGCTCCACCTCACTCCCCGTGCAGTTCGGCGACCGCCGTCTCCCAGCGGTCGAGCGCCTTCTCGACGGGCGCGATCCCCGAGGAGGGGATGTAGCGGATGACGCGCCGCACGCCCAGCTTCTCGAGCTCCTCGAGCACTTCGGGTTTGGCCGGCGCCGCGTTGATGACGACATCGATGTGCCGGTCCGCACGGGAGCGCAGCTCCGCGATCCGCGCAGCCAGGTCTTCGCCCGGGATGTAGTTCGGCATCCACGCGTCGCCGAAGGCGAGCACGCGATCGAGCACCGTCGGCCCGTTGCCGCCGACGAGCACCGGGGGGATGGGGCCACTGCGCGGGCTTCGGCCAGGACCAGATGCGGTCGAAGTTCACGAACTCGCCGTGGTAGCTCGCCTCGTCTTCGGTCCAGATCGCCTTCATCGCGCCTATCCGCTCGGCCATGATCGCCATCCGCCGGCGCGGGTCGGTGCCGTGGTTCTCCATCTCCTCGCGGTTCCAGCCGGCGCCGACGCCGAACTCGAAGCGCCCGCCCGAGACGCGGTCGATGCTCGCGACCTCCTTGGCGGTCGTGATCGGGTCGCGCTGGATCACCAGGCAGATGCCGCTGCCGATGCGAATGTGGCTCGTCGCCTCGGCAGCGCACGCCAGCGCCACGAACAGGTCGTAGGTGTGGCTGTATTTGCGCGGCAGCTCGCCGCCCGCCGGGTAGGGCGTGTCGCGGCTCGCCGGGATGTGGGTGTGCTCGGGGAAGAACAGCGACTCGTGGCCGCGCTGCTCGGCAAGGCGCGCGAGCGCCCCCGGCTGGACGCCGTCGTGCGTTGCGAAGCACGCGATCCCGAACTCCACGGGCGCAAGCCTACCGGTCGGTTGGCCGTGGCTCGACCCGAGGGGATACGCTCCCAGCTCAATAGGCGAAGCAAGGGGGACGCCACATGAGCACGGCACCGACCACGGCCGACGCAGCTGTCGGCATGCCGGACCCGGCAGCGATCATGCAGCTGGGAACGGGCTTCTGGGCCTCGAAGACGCTCCTGAGCGCAGTCGAGGTCGGGCTGTTCAGCGAGCTGGCAGCGAACGGTCCGGGCGACGCCGAGTCGCTGCGGGAGCGAGCCGGCCTGCACCCGCGCGCGGCCCGCGACTTCTTCGATGCGCTGGTGGCGCTCGGGATGCTCGAGCGCACCGACGGCGTCTACGACAACACGACCGAGACCGGGCTGTTCCTGGATCGCGCCAAGCCGAGCTACGTGGGCGGGATGCTCGAGATGCTGAACGCCAGGCTGTTCGGGTTCTGGAACTCGCTCACCGACGGCCTGCGCACCGGCGAGCCGCAGAACGAGGCCCGCGTCGGCGAGGACTTCTTCGCGAAGCTCTACGCCGACCCGGCAGGGCTCCGCGGCTTCCTGGGAGCGATGACCGGGATCAGCGCGGGAGCAGCCCACGCACTGGCGGCCGGCTTCCCGTGGGCAGAGCACGAGACCGTCATCGACGTCGGCTGCGCGCAGGGCTGCGTGCCCGCGACGCTGGCACAGGCCCACCCGCACCTGCGCGGCGGCGGCTTCGACCTGCCCGTGGTCGGGCCCGTCTTCGATGAGTACATGCAGGCCTGTGGCGTGGCCGATCGCATGGCCTTCACCGGGGGCGACTTCTTCGCCGAGCCGCTGCCCACCGCCGACGTGATCGTGATGGGTCACATACTCCACGACTGGAACCTGGCGGAGAAGCTGGCGCTGCTCGAGAAGGCGCACCGCGCTCTTCCCGACGGCGGAAGTCTGATCGTCTACGAGGCGCTGATCGACGATGACCGGCGCGCAAACCCGTTCGGACTGCTGATGAGCCTCAACATGCTGATCGAGACGCCCGGCGGGTTCGACTACACCGCCGCCGACTGCCGTTCGTGGATGCAGGAGGTGGGCTTCGCAGAGAGCTCGGTGCACCACCTGGTCGGCCCGGACTCGATGGTCGTCGCCCGCAAGTAACCCGGCTTGAGCTCGCCCTACACAGAGCTGGCGCTGACCGCGCTCGCAGCGATGCTCTCGCCGACGACGCTGTCGTTCACAGTGTTCGCGCTGGTGCTCGGCGAGCGCCCGCTTCGCACCGGGCTGTGGTTCTTCATCGGCGCGTTCGGCGCGACGCTGCTGATCGGCGTGCTCGCGGCCGTCGTGCTCGGCAATGCGGCGGCCCCGGCCCACTCCTCCGAACAGCCGCCCACGGCGGTCGCGATCCTCGACGTCGTCTTCGGCGTGCTGCTGATTGCATGGGTCGCGCGAGCGGTCCGACGGCCGCCCAACCCACAGCGCGTCACCGACACTGTTGAGAAAATGTCCGTCGTCGCCTCATCGCCGGCGGTGGCGGTCGTCGCCGCCGGCGCGACGCTCGCGAACCCGGGCGGGTTCATCCCGATCGCGCTGAAGTCGATCTCGCAGGCGAACCCGAGCACGTTCGAATTCATCGTGCTGTGGGCAGCGTTCGGGCTGGTCGCCCTGCTACCCCTCCTGCTGTCCCTGATCGCGCTCGCGGTCGCTCCGGAGCGCGCGAAAGCCGTGCTCGGCGCCGTGCGGCTCTGGCTCGAGCGCCACGCCCGCACGCTCGCGGCCGTGATCGTCGTGCTGCTCGCCGCGGCGCTGCTGCGCAACGGCATCGTCGCGCTCACGGCCTGAGAGGCTGCGCGAGCACGAACGCCGGGGGCGTCGGCCGTGTCGCTTCGAGCTCGCCCTGCCTCGGCCGCCGCCCGCCGCAGGCGTTGCGCTCTCAGCCGCCTCTCGCACGGTTCGTTCGCCGCTCTGAGCCTCCGGGCCCAGAGTGGGTCAACCCCGGGCAGACGCCCGGCCGACCGAAAGGACGCACTCCGATGTTCAACCCGATCAAGAAGGTTCTGGCCGGCGTCGCGGCGCTGGCGGCGCTCGCCCTCGGTGGCGCCGCGCTCGCGGGCGCCGCCTCGTCCAGCACCAGCTCCTCGACGACGGCGCCCCCCGCGAGCAGCGCCCCCGGCGCCCCCTACTCGACGACGGCGCCCCCCGGGGGCGCCTCCTCTCGACCGAGCGGCCCCCCTGCGGGCATGCCGGCTCCGGGTACGGCCGCGCATGAGGCGGCGGAGAAGCCCGTGACCGGCGACGCGGCCACAAAAGCGCAGGCGGCGGCCGAGAAGGCCGTGGGCAGCGGCAGCGCCGGCGCTGTGACGACCGATTACACGAAAACGGGCTACGAGACCACCGTGACGAAGTCCGACGGAACGAAGGTGGAGGTGCACCTCGACAGCTCGTTCAACGTCATGCAGGGCCCCGGTGGGGCCGGTGGGCGCCCGCCCGGCGCGCAGGGCGGCCCGGGCCCCGGCTCGACGCCCGAAGCCGGCTGAGCGAACGCACCTCGGAGGGTCGGCGAGCGGCCGGCCCTCCGGTGCCTAGCCGCCGCCTTCGGCTTTGCGTAGTTCTTCGTTTTCCTTTTCGAGCGTCTTGACCTTTTCTTCGGCTTCGACGCGCTTTTCTTCGTCGGCTGGCTTCTGGGTGACGGTCTTCTCGGTCACGGTCGTCACCGTGGGCACGGTCTTCGTGCTCGTCACCGTGTGGGTCACGGCCGGCCCGCTCGGCACGGTCTTCGTGGCGGCGTTGCCGTGGCCGATCAGATAGCCGACGAGCGCACCGAGCAGCACGCCGAGGAGGCCCACGGTGAACGCGGCCCACGGGTTGCTCCACCACGGATCCGCCGGAGGCGGTTCGGGCTCATAGCCCTGATAGCCCTGCTGTCCGTAGGCGGGCTGACGCGGCGGCACCGGCTGGCGCGGCGGCACCGGGCGCAGCGGTTCGGTGGGGCGGGTGGGTTCGTCCGGAGGTCGCGGAGGTTCGGGACCGGCCATCGCCGTTTCACGCTACCCGAACGGCCAGACACGCGTGAACGCCCGTGACAGCGTCGTTCCACACGTTGCCGGGCAGCTCGCGCTCTGGCACTCTTCTCCGGAAGCGAGGCGAGCCATGGAGGGACACGCACAACCGCTAGGGCGCGGAAGCACTGCGCCGACGAGGCCGTTCGGGACGGCCCTGGAGTCCGCGCGGGCGGGCGCGTGGGCCCTCGCCGCGCTCACCGTGCTCGCCTTCGGGCTGCGGCTGACGAGCCTCTCGCGCTCGCTGTTCAACGACGAAACCTTCTCCTTCGCGCTCGCGCAGCGGAGCTTCGGGCACATGATCTCGCTCGCCGGCTATGAGGCCAACGGGATGCCCTACTCGGTGATCCTCTCGCCCCTCACGCGCATCTTCGGGACGAGCGTGGAGGTGCTTCGCGCGCCGGCGGTCCTCATCGGCACGGCGAGCGTCCCACTCATGTACTGGGCCGCGCGCCAGTTCTCCCGGGAGCGCTGGGTCGCGCTGCTGGCCGCGACGCTGCTCGCGATCAACCCGATGGCGATCTGGTACAGCCAGGTGGCCCGTTCCTACGCGCTCGTCGTGCTCGGGGCGTGCGTAGCGTTCGGCGCCCTGGCCCGTGCGCTGGCGACGCCGGAGGAGCGCCCGCGCCGGCGCATGTGGTGGCTCTACGTCGCCGCGATGGCGCTGACCGGCTACAGCGACCTGCTCGCGCCGGTGATCGTGCTGCCCGCGCAGGCGCTGATGGTGTGGTCGGTCCAGGACGAGCAGCGGCGCGCCCGAGCGCGCGCGTGGCTGGGCTCCCTGGCGGCGACGTTCGTGGTCTGCATCCCGCTGCTCGTCGCCGCGACGATCGAGCGTGGCCGGCGGGACCCGCTGTACTGGCTGCCGAAGCTCGGCCGCGGCCTCGTCGAAGCCGGTGTGCAGGAGTTCGGCGGCGGCTACTCGGGGGTCAAAGCCGTGGGCTGGCTCACGCTTCTCGTGTCCGCCCTGTTGGTCGGCGCAGCGGCGTTGCGCCTGCGGCGCCGCGAGGGAGCGCGCACGGAGCGCCGATGGCTCGCGACGGCCGCCGCGTGGGGCGTGCTCCCGCCCGCGCTGCTGCTGATCGTCTCAGCGGTCGAGCCCGTGTTCTGGCCGCGCTACGCGATCGTCGCCCTGCCGGGGCTCTGCCTTCTGCTCGCGCTCTCCGCCGCCGCCCTCGTCGAGCGCCGCTCGCTTCCGGCCCTGGCCGTCGCAGGCGTCGGCGCGCTGCTGTGCCTCGGCATCTACGCCGACGCCAGGCAGATCGACGCGGTGCAGCAGGAATGGATGCCGGTCGCGAGCTGGCTGAAGGCCGACCGGCGCCCGGGGCAGCCGCTGATCGCGCAGAGCGCGCTGACGCTGCCCTCGCTCGGCTACTACGACCCGGCGCTGCGCGCGCGCAACGGCGAGCTGGTCGTCGACGAATGGAAGGACACGAAGCTCCCGCCTGCGGTGCTCGGGTACAAAGACCCCTCCGCACACGGCGGCGACGTGCCCGACGGGCCCCCGCCGGTCGCGCTCGTGCGCCGCCTGGCGCTCGCCGACGGCACGGTCTGGCTCCTGTTCGCCGAAACCGGTGAACGAGCCGCCGAAGACGCCGCGGTGCGCTGGGCGAGCGCGCACTGCCACGTCTCGACGCTCGAACGGACGCGAATCGAACTCGTCCGCGTCAGCGGCTGCGCGGCCGGATAGCGCCCTCGGGCGCCACCGCGCCGCCGGCCCGGAGGGGGCACGGCGCCCCCTCCTCGGCCGTGACGATGCTCAGACCGGCTTGACGAAGCTCAGGTTGCCTGCCTGCAACGTGACTTCTTCGAGTTCGCCTTCCATCCTGCCGCCCGCGAATTCGGCTTCGCCCGCCTGGTTCAGGTGCGTGCCGCCGTATTTGCATTCCGGCGTCAGTTTGACCGTCGCGTGGATTCCTTTGATTTCCCACGAGATGTCGAGGCGTTCGCGGAATTCGCCGAATTTTTTGACCGGGTTGCCTTCGAGTTTTTCTTTTTCGGTTTCGTAGTCGAGGCCTTCGAAGGTGCGTTCCTGGCCCTTTTCGGTTTCGGCTCCGGCCGGGACCCACTGCGCCGGGATCGTGACTTCGCATGTCGAGCCGGTCGCTTTGAACGTGACGGCGCTCGGGCCGAGTTTCAGGGCCCCGTTGGAATGGAATTCCATCCCGAGCGTGAAGCTCGCCTGGACCGCTTCTTCGAGGCCCCCGCCGCCGGGCCGAACGGCTTCGCAGTGCGAGAACTTGACTTCCTGGAAGAAGGTTTCGGATTCGCCCATCGTCACGCTGCCTTGCGACTTCAGTTCTTTTTCGCATTCTTCGAAGTGGTAGGGGCCGAGCGTCATTTCGCCCGCTTCGCCGATCCCTTTGACCGAGCCCGCCACGGACGCCTTGAATTTGCCGAACACCGGTTTTTCTTTCGCAAGCGCCGGCGAGGCGAGAACCCCCAGTGCCAGCGCACCGGCGGCCAGTGCGACCGCCATCCTCGATCCGTCTCATCCCTAGATCTCCCTTGCTCGTAGCCGTCGTCGGGGGATGCGATCTGCGAGCTCGCGGTCGGCCTCCCCAACCGCTCGCCGGGCCCCCTCGATCGCGCCCCGGAACATACCAGGGACCCGGCGGCCCGCCCGCCGGTTCCCAGGCACGCGGGGGCGAGGCGCCGGCGCGGGTCGCGCGGTGTGCCCGCAGAGAACTCGCCGGCTGCCCGTTTGGGCCGACACCGGCGTATCCCGAAGAGGCCGGAACCTCCCCCCTTTGTCGAGCTTTCCGACGCCTGACAGGAGCGACCCCCATGCTTCTCTCACTGTCAATCAAGCATCGGCAGGGTGACGGGGGCCGATCTCGAGAGGGGGCAACTCTCGCGTCCGAGACCTCGACACGGCCAGCAGTCAGGAACGAGGCAATGGGAATCTTGCATGGACACAGGCGAAGCCGCTCGGCACATGCCGAGCGCGGCAGCAGCTACTACCCGACGATGCGCCTGCTGCGCGAGGGCGTCGACGACGCGCCCACGCGCTACGAACCGCAGTCGCTCACGCAGCGCGCGGCCGACCCCTACGAGGAGTGGCGCGCGAAGCGCGACGCGGAAGGGGAGCGCAGCCAGGTCGAGGCGGTGCGCTGGGTCTATCGCCAACGAGGGACGGCCACGTCTCGGAAGGACAGGGACGATGCGGCCGCGGAGGCCGTCCGCTGGGTGAACCGCTACAGGGGCGTCGGCGCTGCGCCCACCGGACGCGAGGCGTCCGGCGCGAGCGCAGCAGGACTCGGCGGCGGGCGCGAGCGCCCAGCGGATCTGGTCGGCGCGCAAAGGGGATGATCCGCGCCGCCTGAAGCCCTCCGGTCTCGACCCTGCGCCCCGGGGGGAGCGCGGGATCGAGACCGGAACGGGGTTGTGAGGGGACCCTGTCCCCTCGGCTCACCCGATCGGAGTGACCCGCGGCAGCGGTCGGCCGTAATACAGTCCGCCCATGGCGGCCACCGGCTACGCAGAGCGGCTTCCGCAGTCGCGCACCCCCGCGCTGTTCGGGCGCGTGATGGGGCTCGTCGCCCTGACCGTGGCGGTCGCGACGCTGGGCGTGTTCCTGTTCCGGAACTCCGGCGGCGCGCTCTGGTTCATCGCCTGGATCGCCGCGCTGGGGTGCCTCGTCGGGCTCAACGTCGCGAACTCGCGCGGCAACCAGTCCCTGGCGCTCGGACTGCTGCTGCTGTTCGGGCTGCTGATCGGCGCGAGCGTCGCGAGCACCGTCAACTACTACGCGACGACCGATCCCACCGCCGTGCGCCAGGCGTTCGGCGCGACGGCGCTGTTCATCGGCGGGCTCGGCGCCGGCGGCTACGCGATCCGCCGCGACCTCTCCTTCCTCTACAGGTTCGCGTTCTGGGCTCTGCTGGCGCTGATCGTCGCCGGGTTCGTGCTGATCTTCGTGCACATCCCGGGCGCCTACACGGCCTACGCGATCGTCGGGGCTCGCGATCTTCGCGCTCTACACCGTGATCGACTTCAACCGCCTGCGCCGGGCCGGACAGGAGGAAGCGATCCCGCTCGCGGCCGCGATCTTCCTCGACATCCTGAACGTGTTCCTGCTGTTCCTGCGGCTGTTCGGTGAAACCCGGTAGCAGCCCCGGCCGTCCATCTCGCCGGGGCCGAGCGCAATGCCGCGCTAGGCCGTTTATCATCTTCGCTTCCGGGAAAGCGCGAGCGAGGAATGATGCTCGGTATCGCCCAACACCTCTCGACAAGGATCGTCAGCAGCCGCCGTCTGATGGCGAGGATGGCGCTCGTCGTGGTTTTGGCGGTGCTGCTCGGCGCAGCGACGGCGCAGGCCGACGAACTCGGCTCGGGCCGAAACCACCGCGGGACCAGCCTGCCGAAGTCAACGGGAACGAAGCTCCCGCCCCCTCGGGCGAAGCCGGCACCTCGGAAGGCACCGTCGTCGGCGAAGGCGGAGCGACGCCTGAAGGCACCGGCGAACAGGCCGTGCCGCACTCCGAAACGCCCGCCGAAACCCCGCCCCCGGCGACAGCGGAACCGGTCTCCAAACCCCGCCGCCGCCCGCCTCCGAAGCTCCGGCCGAAACGCCGCCGCCGCCCGTCTCGGCCGCTCCGGCCGAAACACCGGCGCCCCCCGCGCCCGAACGGCCGACCCCGGAAGACTCGGCCTCCGAAGCGCCCGCGCACGCGAAAGACGACGAAAAAAGCGCTGTCATGCTGCCCACGCTCCCCGGCGCCGTGCCGCCGTCCGCGACAGCGGCTGATCGCCGAAGATGCGACGCGCGACGAGCCCCAGCGTGCCGACAGGCTCGATGGTGATCGACCTCGGCGAAGCGCAGGTAGCCGGCGAATCGCTCTGCAGGCGCGCACCGAGTCGCAGCCGCGAGGGTCGCCGGCGAGCGCCAAGAACAGGCGACGGCTGCGAGCTTCAGGGGCTCGGCGGCGCGAGCGGCGGCGGCTGCGTGGGCGCGTGGATGCGTGTGCCGGGCCCGCTCTCTCCCGACGGAAGTGTCGCTCTCGCCGGTGGTCGCGGCGCTCGGCGGCGTGGCCGTCGCCGCCGGCGGGGGCGCAGGCAGCGACGATCGGCCTGGAGCCGCCGGACGGCGGCAGATCGATGCCGCCCGCGCCCGGGCCCGCGCCCGGCGGTGCCTCCGGCGTCGCGGCGGGCGGCGGCGGGGCCGGCGTCGGGCTCTCGGGCTTCCTCGCCTTCGCACTGCTGCTGGCGCTCGCCGCGCCGCGCGCGATGCGCCGACTGAGGCTCGCCTGCCTGCCCGTGGCGCACGGCGTTCTTCGTGCTGATTCCAGAGCGACCCGGTTAGGCCCGCGGCCAGACCGTCGCCCCCGGCGGCCCGCTGCGGCCGGCCGCCCCACTGGAAATCACTTCGAAGCACTCCGGAAGGAGCTGGAGACGATGAAACGCCACCCCACGGTGTCCGAGGTAGAGATAGGAGGACGCGGAGCCCGCGGCTGCTCGGCGATCCACCACGATCCGGCCGCGGCGAGCATGCCGATCCCGGCGACCACGGGCTCGTGCTGACGAGCGTCAACACCTGGAACCACACGCTGATCCTGACCGGCGAGCTGACCCACCGCTCGGCGCATGCGCTCGAGGTGGAGATCGAGCGCCTCTGCGAAGAAGGCGTGACCGACATCACCCTCGATCTGCGCGATCTCCAGAAAATCGACCCGGTCGGCGTCGCCGTGATCGCGTTCCGCTGCGGCCTGTGCGAGAAGCGCGGCTACGGATTCAGGCTGATCCGCGGCTCGCGGAGCGTGCAGCGCGCGTTCGAACAGGCGGGCGTGATCGAGATGCTCCCGTTCAAGGAGGAGGACGATCATCGCGGCGGTACGGCTCGGTGCGATCGCGCAGCGATCGCTCGACGCCTGCGAGCAGTGACGCCCGGCTCGTCGCCGCATGAGCGCCGGCTGGGCGCCCACGTCGTTCCGATGACGGCCGGGCGCCGCGGCGCCCGGCTGTTATCGTGCGCGGCGCAACGTATGATCGACGCGCCGGGCGTGCCCGGCCACACCCGGCGAGAGGGGCGCACGGGGTCTTCCAATGAGCCTGAAGACCGACCAGCTTCGCTACTTCGTGACCGTCGCCGAGGAGGGGCAGATCACGCGCGCGGCCAAGAAGCTCTACATCGCGCAGCCGGCGCTCTCGCAGGCGATCGCCCAGCTCGAGAGCGAGCTCGGACTGCAGCTCCTCGAGCGCCACGCGCGCGGCGTGCGGCTGACCGCGGCCGGCGCCGCGTTCCTCGAGAAGGCGCGCGCGGTCGTCGACACGCGAGCGCGCCGTGAGCCTCACGGCCGAATCGCTCGCACGGGCGGCGCGCGGGGTGCTCGAGGTCGGGTTCATCGGGCCGCCGCCCCCGCTGAGCGCGCACGAGCTGTTCACCGCCTTCGCCGATCGCGAACCCCGAGTGCGAGGTCACGTTCCGCGAGCTGCCGTTCCCGCGCGGAGACACGCTCTCGCTGGCTCGAGACCGTGGATGTCGCCCTGTGCCAGCACCCCGACGCTCGGCGAGCCGGCATCGGCGCCTTCCCTGTCCGCGTCGAGCCGCGCGCGCTTGTCGTGTCGGCCACGGCCACCGTCTCGCCGGACGCAGCGGAGCTGCTCGCTCGGGGAGGCGCTGGAGCGAGACCTTCATCAGCTACCGAGCGGACGTTCAGCCGGAGTGGGCCGGGTTCCACAGCCTCGACGACCATCGCGGCGGTCCGCCCGCGGCGATGACCGGCGACCACGTCGCCACCTCGCTGGAAATGCTCGGCCGCCTCGCGGTCATCGGCGACGCCGTCACCGCGCTGCCGCTCAGCGACGCGCGAGCTGATCGAGCAGGTGCTGCCGAGCGTGCGCGCGGTGCCGATCGCCGACGCGGCGCCCGCCTCGATCTCGCTCGTGTGGTCGCGCGAGGCCAGGCACCCGCGCCTGCAGGCGCTGCTCGACTGCGCGGCGTCGGCGACAGGCCAGGCCGCGCCGAAGGTCGCCGGAGCGCCTGGCGCAGGCGCGCCCGAGCGTCACGTCATCCCGTCGTCGCGCCCTGCTCCCGCACCCAGGCGAGGATCGCCCGCGAGGGCGTGAGCACGGTGCCGTCCGCGAGCTTCAGCGACGGGCAGCTTCTCCTGGCCGGTGGCGGCGCTCAGCTCCGCGCGCGAGCCTTTGCGCAGGAACGGGATCGGGCTGCCATGCGCGGCCACGACCTTCTCGTAGTCGATGCCGGCCTCGCGGAGAGCCTCCTGAACGCGCCGGCACGGGTGCATCCGCGGCCCCCCTTCGTCGCCGTGGCACACGTACAGCGTCGGCTTCTCGGCCATGTCGTCTCCCTCCGCTGCTGATGGACCCGGTGGAGGTTAACGCCGACCGGCGCGACAGGCCCGTCGCGCCTAGGGCGCGGCCGGCACGACGACGACTGGGCCGGCGCTGTCGCCCAGCTCCGCGGTGTCGAAGACCGGCGAGTCGAGGCGCAGCACGTCCTCGTAGAGGCCCAGGAACTCGTCAGCCGTCTCGAGGAACCCGATCCTGGGGGTGCGGTAGTGCATCGGCACGACCCAGCGCGGCCGCAGCCGCTCGACCACCTCGCGCGCTCCCTGCGCGCCGATCGTGGGCCCGCCGCCGACGGGCACGATCAGCAGGTCGATCCCCTCGAGCGCCGCCGCCTGCTCGTCGCGCAGCGCCGCCTGGCCGAAGTCGCCCATGTGGCCGACGCGGATGCCGTCGAAATCGAACGCGAAGATCGTGTTCGGCCCGCGTGCGGTCCCCGCGGCCTCGTCGTGCTCGGAGGCGACCGCGACAACCGGCGCCCACGGGCGACTCCAGCGTGCCCGCGGTCGAGCGCAGCACGACCGGCTCGCCGCCCACCACCTCGACGACGTTGTGGTCGCGGTGCTCGTGGGTGACCAGCAGCAGATCGGCCTCGAGGCCCTCGATCGCCGGGTAGTCCCACTGCAGGCCGCTGCCCTTGGCGAGCGCCGACATGTCGCCGAACGGATCGATCGCCACCGTCGTCTCCCCCGCCGTCAGGCGGAAGGCCGACTGCCCATACCACTCAACCTGCATGCTGCTCCTCTCGAATCGGGTTGCCGCTTCGCCCGCGCTTGCGCGCTCCGGCGGCGGGATGGGCCTCCTTCACGGCGGCGCGCTCTGAGTGCTCGTAGCGCCCGCCTCGCAACGCCGACGCTGCGGCGGCGACCAGACAGGCGACGATCGCGAACAGGAACGCCTCGTGCAGGCCGGTCTGGAACGGCCCTGAGATCAGATGTGGGAAGAACGAGCGGCCCTGTCAGCACCGCCTGGCTCGTGCGCGCGGCAGCGAGGCAAGGACGTGGCCGCCGAGCAGGTGCTGGATCGGGTTGTAGCCGAGGAACGCGGCGAAGAGGATCGAGACGGGCGGCAGCTGCGGCGGCGCGGTGCGCGGCGGCCGCGCCGACGCCGTGGGCGTGCAGCCCCGACGCCAGCGTCGAGGGCAGCGTGGCGGCGAGGCCGGCGATCATCAGCGTGAAGAAGATCCCGATCGAGATCACCTGAGCGGAGTTCTGGAAGGTCTGGTTCATCCCGCCGCCGGCGCCGCGGTCGGAAGGGCGGAAGGCTGTTCATCACGGCGGCCCGGTTGGGGGAGGCGAACATCCCGAACGAGATGCCCGTGAGCGCCAGAACCAGCGCGAACAGCGGATAGGGGAAGTCGATCGGCAGCAGCAGCAGGAGCAGGAAGCTGAGCGCCGTGAAGAGCATGCCGCCGGTCGCGAAGGGACGCGCGCCGAAGCGGTCGGAGAGGATAGCCGGAGGTCGGCCCAGCGAGAAGCATCCCGATCGTCAGCGGCAGAATGTAGATGCCCGCCCACAGCGGCGTGTCGGTGAAGTTGAAGCCGTGCTGTGGCAGCCAGATGCCCTGGAGCCAGATGATCAGCATGAACATCAGCCCTCCTCGCGCGACCGCCGAGAGGAACGTCGAGAGGGTGCCGAAGCTGAACGCCCTGATCCGGAACAGCGGCAGCCTGAACATCGGGTTGGCGACGCGTCGCTCCACGATCCCGAACGCGGCGAGGCAGGCGACGCCTGCCGCGAGCAGCGCGATCACGCGCGGGCTCTCCCATCCTGTGCTGTGCGACCCGTAGGGACGGATCCCGTAGGTGACCGACACCATCAGCAGGATCAGCCCGACCGCGAACAGGACGTTGCCCGCCCAGTCGATCGGCGCGCGCTTGGGCTTGCTGCGCTCCTCGAGCTTCAGGTAGGCCCAGACCGTCCCGAACAGCCCCACCGGCACCGAGATCAGGAACACCAGGCGCCAGTCGATCGGCGCCAGCAGGCCGCCGAGCACGAGCCCGACGAACATGCCGCTGACGCCGACGATGTTGTTGATGCCCAGCGCCATCCCGCGCTGGTTGGCCGGGAAACGCGTCGGTGATGATCGCCGCGGCGTTGGCGAGCAGGCAGGCCGCCCCGACCCCCTGGACGATCCGGAAGACGATCAGCCACATCGCCCCGGCCCGCCCGGTCATCCAATCGACCGTCAGGAACAGCGAGGCGACCGTGTAGATCAGGAAGCCGAGGTTGTAGATCCGCACGCGGCCGAACATGTCGCCGAGCCGGCCGAGACTCACGATCAGGACGCTCGAGACGACGAGGAAGCCGAGGATCATCCACAGCAGGTAGAAGCTGTTCGCCGGCTCGAGCGGGTCGAGGTGGATGCCGCGGAAGATGTCGGGCATCGCGATCAGCGTGATCGAGGCGTCGAGCGTCGCCAGCAGTACGCCGAGCGTCACGTTCGAGAGCGCGATCCACTTGTACCGATCGTCGGCTGTGCGAGCACTCGCGGTCCTGGTGCGGGCGCTGGCGATCGTCGGGGGCACGGCGCAGATTATACAGGCTAACTGTGCAGTTCTCCTGTCTTCTATAGTCCGCTCCATGACCTCCGAGGCACGACCTCGGCCAGCTTTCCAGCGAGCTGCGCGTGGTGCTCGGCCAGCTGATCAGGAGGCTGCGGGCGGAGCATCGCTTCCCGCTCGCTCAGGGGATCGGTGCTCGGCAGGCTGTCGCGCGAAGGGACCTCGAGCGTCGGGGCGCTGGCCACCGCCGAGCGGGTGCGACCGCAGTCGATGGCGCAGACCGTCGCCGACCTCGAGGCCGCGGGGCTGATCAGTCGCCGCCCGGACCCCGCCGACGGCCGCCGCACGCTGGTCGAGCTCACGCCGGAGGGCCGCGTGACGCTCGAGGCCGACCGCCGCGACCGCGAGGGCTGGCTCGCCTCGGCGATCGGCGCCGAGCTCAGCGCCGCCGGAGCGCACGCCAGCTCGCGCGCGCCGTCGAGCTGCTGCGCCGCCTCGCGGAGAGCTGAGCCGGGACACAGCCCCCGCCGCGCACGCCGCGGGAGCACGAAGCGCCGGGCGGCTCCCTCTCAGGTCCCCTCGGGCTCCGGGTGCTCGTCCCCGGGCCAGCGCCCGGTCGCGCGGCTGAACGCGACGCGAGAGCCGTGATCGACGAGCCCGCGCACAGCGCGGAAGATCGCGCCCTGGAGCAGCGAGCGCCGCGAGCAGCTTCGGGAGCGCGATCTCGCGATGCTCCGGGTCGGGCGCACCGTCCTTGTCGATCATGCTCCAGATCCGCTCGAAGACCTTGGCCGCGAGCACTCCGGCGACCATCCCGCTGATCAGGCGGACGGGCATGAACATCAGCTTCAGCATCTCGATCTCACCCTACTCCGCGCACGGTTGCTGGCGCGACCTCATCGATCTACCCGCCCCCCTGGCCGGCGGAAACGCCGCCCACCGGGCGTTTGCGGGTAACCCGTAGGACATGGAGCGCAACTGGAGCTCCCGTCTCGAGCGCCACCCGCTCGCGCTGAGCGCCGCAGCGGCGGTGATCGCGATCGGCGCCGCGGCCGGAATGGCGCTACGCGGCAGGCCTGCAAGCCGTGCTCGACCGGCTCGAAGGGGTCGAGCCCGCGTGGCTCGCCGTCGCGGTCGGCGCGCGCCTGGTCGCCTACGTCGGCTACGCGATCGCCCACCGCCGCGTGACAGCGGCATGTGCAAGCGGGCGAGCTGAGCGCCGACACAGCGGCCCGTGTCGTCGCGTTCGGCGCGGGCGCGACGTCGCTGCGCGGGCGGCTTCTCGATCGACGTTCGCGCGATGCGCGGAGCCGGAGCGAGCACGCACCAGGCGCGTGCGCACGTCGCCGCGCTCGCGCTGCTCGAGTATGCGGTGCTGGCCGTTGGGGCCTGGATCTCCGCGCTCCTGCTGGTCGGCGATCCCGGGGTCAAGGGCGCGGCGGTCTGGCCGTGGGTCATCGGCGTCCCGGCGGGGACCGCGCTCGCGGCGCTCGCCTGGCCGCACCTTCGCCGGCGCGCCCGCAGCACCCGGAGGGGTAGTCGGCTTCGCAGCCTGGTGAGCGGCGTAGAGATCCTGGCGCACGAGTCGCGGCGACCCGCGCGCGCGACGGTGGCGCGCCGCCGGGATGGCTCTCTACTGGGCGGCGGAGGCGGGCGCCCTCTGGGCCTCGCTGCGCACGTTCGGGATCTCCTGCACCGCGGCGGTCGCGATCCTTGGGTGCGCCACCGCATACGTGTTGACGCCTCGGGGTCTGCCGCTCGCGGGAGCGGGGATCACAGAGGTGCTCCTCCCCGTGAGCCTGATGTGGCTGGGTGTGCCGCTCGCGGCGGCCGTGCCGGCTGCGCTTGCGGCGGAGTTCATCCGGCTCGCCGTCTCGCTTCCGCTGGCGATCCTCGCGAGCGACGAGGTACACCGCCTCGTGGGCTCGGGAGAGACGGCGCGCTACGAGGCGTTCGCGGCCGGCGACGCACGGCGTCGACGGCCGGCCGCTAGTACATACGTCGAGTTCTCGCACAGGTGGTGAAACGCCACCTACACTGCCCCGCCACACCCGAAATTCACACCACTGAAAAAGGCAAACCCGTCGTGAGACGGGGGCGCAAAGTCAGAGGTCTCTCGGTGTAGAGACAGCTCGACCGCCAGGTGATCGCCCCGGAGGTCTGAGTTGTCTACGCAAGATGCTTCAGCGCCCGCGGCGGTCCCGCTTTTTCACCGGGACCCCGCCCAACCGCCGTCTGCGCACAGACGACGGCTTCTCCCTGATCGAGCTGCTCGTCGTCTGTCCTGATGATCGGCATCCTGGCTGCGATCGCGATCCCGCATGTTCCTCAGCCAGCAGGCCAAGGCGCAGGACGCGTCCGCGAAGGAGATGGTCCGCAGCGCCGCAGGTCACGGCGGAGACGATCGCGACCGACCACAGCGGGTCCTACCAGCAGGTGAACCCCGAATCGCTGCACGAAACCGAGCGCTCGGTGCAGGGTCGAAGCGAGCACCGCCGACGCCTACGTGAGCGACGTCGACCGCGACTGAAGGCAGCTACTCGATGACGGCCAAAGCCGTCAACGGCGACGAACTCACCATCAGCCGCAGCCTCGGACGGCGACTCGCGCGCACCTGCACGAGCCCGGTCGCGAAAACCGGCTGCTCGGGAGGGGACAACCGGAGCTGGTGATGGAGACCTCTCGGCGCGGCGGGGTGACCGCGCCGAGGAACTGGGGCAGCCGGGCCGGCTGCGCCGACCGTTCGGGGGACCGGTCGTGCGCGGAGGGAATGGCCGGCTCGGCGCTCCGGTGGAGGGAGGCCTCGCTGCTCACCGCAATGCCACGGACGGCGCGGTGGGCAGACGAGGCTATTGCCTGCTCGTCCGCGCGCTGAGCGCGAACAAAGGGCGGGACGCGCGTCGCGCCCCGCCCTCGCTCACCCCTCCCGTGGCAGCTACTGGAGCTTCGACTTGCCTTCGACCGCGTTGGGCGCGTCGACCACGGTGCCGCTGTTGCCCTTCACGGTCAGCGACCCCGCGACGCTGTTGTTGCGCACGGTGACGCCGCCCGAGTTGGACGACACCATCAGGTTGCCGTGGAACATGTTTTCTTCCACGAGCGCGGACCCTTCGATCGTCACGCCGCCGGTGTTGGTCTTGACGGTGACGTTGCCGAAGAAGCTGGAGGCGTCACATTCGCTCCCCGGCTGCCCGAGCACGACAGGGCCGGTCGTCCCGACCACTTTGGTCGCTCCGAAGATCGCCGCGCCGCAGACCCTCACGACGGTCGCTTTGCTCGTTGCGAGGCCGCCGGAGAGCGTCGCGCCCTCGACGTCGATCGCACCGCCCGGCTTGACCTTCACGGCACCGCTGACTTTCGCGCCCGGGGCGATCTCGACGCCCTGGCCGGAGTTGATCGTCAGCTTGCCTTTCGTCGTTGCCGGTGATCACCTGGCTGTATTTGACGGTCGTCGAGCACGACGCTTCAGCGCTGTGGCCGACGTTGTCTTCGGCCGTCGCCGAGGTCGTCCTGACGCCCACCGTGCTGGTGTTGATCGGCACCGTGCCGCTCGGGTTCACCGCCAGCCCCGACTGCCCGTCGGAGGCCGTGACCGTCGCTTTCGCGCTGCTGCCGTAGATCGCCGTCGCGGGACAGCTCACTTCGACGCTCGGCGGGCTGGCGTCGACCTGGACGGTCAGCGCTGCCCGGCGCGGAGGTGTTGCCGGCGTTGTCTCTGACGGTGCCCGACGCTTCGTGTGAGCCGTCGGTGTTGAACGTCTGCGGCGCCGGACAGCGACGACGAGGTTCACGCCGCTGCCCGGGCTCCCGTCGGAGAGCGCCGGGTCGCCGTTGTCGGTGAACGACACCGTGACCGTGTCCTTGTACCAGCCGCCGCCGCCCGCGTAGTCGGGCAGCCTGTCGGCGCCTGCGCTGGGCGGGTTCGGGGCGGTCTCGTCGACCACCACCGGCGCCGATTCTTCGGACGGTGCTGGACGGCCCTTCGTTGCTCGCCGTGACGCGGTAGAGCCACGTCCCTTCGCCCTCGGGGTTGCCGGAGGTGAAGGCGTATTCGGTGCTCGGTCAGACCGCTCGCGACGACGTCTCCAGCCACCGCTCGCGTTCTTGTGTTCGAGCGTGTAGGTGAGGGCGGTCGCCGCCTCCGACGCGTTCCACGCGAGCGTGAACTGGCCGTCGTTGTTCGGCGTCGAGCCGCTCGACGAGATGCGGCTGTCCGGGCGGCGTGGTGCGCTCGTTGCGCGCCAGCGTGTAGCCCGGCGGCAGGTACGGGCTGCGGAGCGGTGCTCTGCACCAGCCCTTCGGCGCTGCCCGGCGCGTCGGCCGTCGGCACGCGCAGTTCGAGGTTCTTGACCTGGATCGAGTGCGGTGAGGACGACGGCGCACGTTGCAGCGGCGTAGCCCGTGCAGAGTCGTGTCGCGAAGCAGCTCGAGCTTCAGCGACGTGGCCCGGTTCGACCTTCCAGGCCTGCGGGTGCAGCTGGAAGACCTGCTTGGTGAAGCCTTCGCCCGGGTTCAGCGGCCGGTAGGCCTGGCGCCCGATCAGCTGCTCGGTGCTGGCCGACGACGTTTTCGTCGTACAGGCGCGCGATCACCTGGTCGTTCGCGCCCGGCGTCGAGAATTCGGCGATCACCGTCGAGGAGCCGAGCGAGCGTGAAGCCGCTCGGCGGGCGCTTCGGCGCAGTTTGTACTCGGCCGCCGAGGCGTTGTTGGCCGACGGCCTGCGTCGTGCAGACGGTGCCCGACGGTGAACGCGTTCGCCGGCGCCGTGCCGGGCGCCGCGATCGTCTGTTCGGCCGCGCTCGTTGAAGCGGATCTCGCCCGGCGGCGAGGCTCGCCCAGTTGGCGGCTTTGTATTCGGTGCCCGAGCCGCCCGCGGTCTGCGGGCAGAAGCTCGTGATCGCGGTCGCGCCGCCCTGCGCGTCGGCCGGTTCGGAGCCTTCGCCTTTGACGTAGTAGGCGAACCAGGCGTTCTGCGCCGCCGCGAGCTTGGCCGACGTCGCTGGTCGAGAGCGTCGTCGCCGAGCGCGGGTTGTGCCCGAGGTCCAGGTCGAACAGCTGCATCGCCTGGTTCGGGTAGGCCGCGCGGACCTTGTTGTAGTACTTGACCGTTTCGTCGACCGGGAAGAGGTCGTCGTTCCAGCCGTTCTCCATGATCGCCGGCGCCGGCGGCTCTTCGAGGTTCGTGTAGTAGGCGCTGTGGTTCGGCAGCTGTTCTTCCTGCTGGATCGCCAGCGGTTTGCCGTCGTAGGGGCCGCCGGTGATGTTGAAGGTGTGCCATTCTGTGATGTTCGCTTCGGGATCGTTGGCGCTGGTCGGCGCGTAGTAGCCGAGCAGCGCGCCGGCGAGGAACAGCGAGGCGTTCCAGTTGTTCTTTTCGATCCCGAAGCGGTGGTTGCCGAGCATGCCCGCTGTAGGGCGCGTTTTCGACGTAGTCGAGGTTGCTGCCGTTCGGCTGCAGCGCCTGCGCGATGTCGGTCCACGGGTATTCCGGCGCCGTCGCGGCGATTTTCATCGGTTTGCCTTCGGGGCTGTCCCACGGGATCAGTTCGCCGTTGGGCAGTTCGACGCGGTCCTTCAGCGAGCCGAGCTCGCAGCGACATGCCGCCGCCGTAGCTGCCGCCGTTGGCGCCGATCTGCCTGCGGGTTGATCACGCCTTCGTCGGCGAGTTTGCCGAGCAGCGTCTGCACGTCGCGCACCTCGTAGCGGCGGCTGAGAAGGTGGATGTAGCCGTGTTCGCAGGGCGGCGCCTTGACCGTGTTGGCCGGTTTCGAGGGACCTGCCGCACGAGGAGCCCCAGCCGCGGTCGGTGATGCTGAAGACGGCGTAGCCGAGTTTCAGCCAGCGCTGCGCGGTCGCGCTCGAGGGCGTGATCTTGCTGCCGCCCCAGCCGTGGTAGATGCCGACCACGGGGTAGTTGTTGTCTTCGCCCGTGGCGGCGGGGAAGCCGACGGCGACGTCGATCGGCGTGCCGTCGAACGGGACACGGTGGTGCCGCCGCTGTTGCCGCACCAGCGCTGGCCGGCGTTGGCCCCGGTCTGTTCGGTGCACGTGACCGTGCCGAACACCGAGCTGATCGTGGCGCCGGCCGTGGCCGGGACGGCGATCGCCAGCAGTGCTGTCGCGACTGCCAGAGCAAACAGCTTGCGCTTCATGCTTTCCCCTCCTCGCTAGAGACCTGCAGGCGCCTCATGCGCCTGTACGGGCTCGTACCCCTCCGAGTACGCGCGCGGTATCCTAACAACATCCTCATGGACGATGTCAAGATCGCCGACGACCTCCTGATCCCTGCCGGCCGGCATACGCTCGCGCCCGAGGAGGTCAGCGCACGCCAGCGCGAGCGCCTGATGCGCGCGATGGGGCAGTGCGTGGGCGAGCGGGGCTACGTCGAGACGACGATCGCCGACGTCGTGCGGGTCGCGCGCACCTCGCGCACCGTCTTCTACCGGCACTTCGCCGACAAGGAAGCAGTGCTTCCTCGCGACCTACGACGAGATGACGCGTGCGCGGATCGGCGCATCGCTCGACGCCGCGGCCGCGGTCGAGGCTGGCGGGAGAAGCTGGAAGCCGGGATCGGCGCGTACTTCCACTGGATGGCCGCGCATCCGGAGGTCGCGGTGACGAGCGTCGTCGAGGTGCACCGCGCCGGCCGCACGGCGCTCGAGGCGCGCAGCCGAGCGCTCGCGGATTGGGCGCGAACGCTCGAGGGCGTCGCGGTGCTGGCCCGCGAGGCCGGCCAGCCGTCGAGCTGGACGAGGCCGCCTATATGGCGATCCTGCTCACAGCGGAGGCCTTCGTGCACGAGTACGCGCGCACCGGACGCCTCGACCAGGTGGTCGAGAGGGAGCCGGCGGTGCAGGCACTCGCCGCCCGGCTGTTCGAGCGCGGACGCGAGGTGACCGGCGTCCGCCGCGGCGCGACCGCTACTCGAAGCTCATCGATTCCTGGCCCGGCAGCGGCTCCGGCGGGGGCTCACCGTCGGCGCGCCCCGGAACCTCCCACTCGAGGAGATCTTCTTCGCCGTCGGGCGGGGGCCCCAGCGCCTCGGAGCTGCTCGGGCCGCCGGCCGCGAACGGCTCGGCGGCGACGGGGGTTGCCGTGCCGCCGCTCTCCCCGCCGCCGATCGCGGCGTCGTCGAACTCGGGGATCTCTTCCTCGAGCACGGACTGCATGTCGAACTCCGCGGTCTCTTCGCCGAAGGTCTGCGCAGCCACCGGGTCGGCCGGCGGCTCAGCGCTCGCCGCCGCGTCGTGGAGCGGGTCGCCGTGCGGCGGCTCGCCGTCGAGAACTCCGGCCGCCTGCGGCTCGCCGTCGAAGCCGCCGGACGGGGCTCGTCGGGGAACACGGGCTCCAGCGCCTCGCGCTCCTCGCGGGCGATCTCGGACGGGTCGGCTCCCCGCCTGCGCTTGAGCTCCAGGTGGTCGCGGATGGCGTCGTCGAGCAATCCCATGACGCCCCAACACCATACTGCCCAGCCTGGAGAGGCGGACGTGACGCGCATACCCCGCCCGCCGTGGGCGGCTGCGACTACACTTCACGGCGACGCCCGGCCGGCCCGCGGGACGGCCGTCGCGGGGCTATAGCTCAGTTGGGAGAGCGCCTGGATCGCACCCAGGAGGTCGCCGGTTCGAGTCCGGCTAGCTCCATGAACTCTCTACTTGCGGGGGCCCATCTCGTCACATGAGCCCGCCTGAGCCACAGAAGGTCGCCATCATCACTGGTGCCTCGCAGGGCATCGGCGCGGGGCTGGTGGAAGCCTTTCGCGCCGCCGGTTACGCCGTGGTTGGAACGGCGCTCTCGATGCCGCCTCAAAGGAGAGCGACTACGCGACCGTCGCGGGCGACATCGTCCGAACCAGCCACCGCCGAGCGGGTGGTGGGCGAGGCGCTCGACCGGTTCGGTCGCATCGACACGCTGATCAACAACGCCGGGATCTACATCGGCAAGCCGTTCACGGACTACAGCGTCGAGGACTACAACGCGATCACCGCCGTCAACCTGGGCGGGTTCTTCCACATCACACAGCGCGCGATCCGGCAGATGGTCGACCAGGGCGCCGGTCATGTCGTCAACATCAGCACCAGCCTCGTCGACCACGCCGACAGCGGCCGACCGTGCGCGCTCACGGCGCTCACCAAGGGTGGCCTGGCCGCCGTGGCGAGGTCGCTGGCGGTCGAGTACGCCTCGCGCGGCGTGCGCGTCAACGCGGTCTCGCTCGGCGTGATCAGGACGCCGGTACACAACGAGGACTCATACGCAGGGATGGCCGGCGCTGCATCCACTCGGGCGGCTTGGGGAGGTGAGCGATGTCGTCGACGGGATCCTTTACCTCGAGCGCGCCACGTTCGTCACCGGGGAGATCTTGCACATCGATGGCGGCCAATCCGCGGGTCACTGATGCTGAGGGCCCGACCGGCCTCGACCGGCCCGGGTCGAACGATGACTCTCTCACATTCGTGCTACGGGTGGTAAGACGTCGGCATCGACTTTGGGGAGCGCTTGTTCCATCCGTGGAATGGCGAGTAGTCGCCCGCGTCCCACGCCTCGCGTAGCCCAGGCTTGCTGAGGTCCCAGTCAGGGCGGATCTCGCTGCTGGCCACGCGCAGGTCATGCCAGAGGTCGACGAACGAGGGGCGCCCCCAGAACCAGTAGCCGTCGTAGATGGTGTGGATGACCAATCCGGGCTTGAGCACGATCGTGTGGGGGATCATCGGGTTGTGTTCGGGGTCGGTGTACTCCTGGATCTCGAGATCCTTCTGGACGATCCGCTCGGGATCGGAGAGGAAGGGCCATTGGGCGCCGGTCGACGCGCGGAACTCCTGGCTGGTGTGATGGGTGTCGGTCGAGATCGTGGCGACCTGCGTGTACGCGACTGCGATCTTCGGGTAGTTGGCGGCGAGCTCGAGGTGCTGCTGGTGCTCCTTGGGGCAGTAGTTCCCGCGGGCGAGCGTGAGGATCAAGGGGTCCTCGCCTTGGATCTCGCTGAGCTTGCGAGTTCGGTTCTCGTGATCGGGCAACTCGTAGTCCGGAAAGGTGCCGCCCGGGACGATGTCGCTGCGCATGACCTGCTCCTGTCTCGGTTGAGGAGTGACGACGGTGACCGCCGTCCGGTTCACTCGCGGCCGGCGCTCCACAGGTCCCGACCGCCGATCCGCGGCGTGATGCGGACCAGTAGTAACCTGCGCGCCATCGGCGCATGTCCGGTCCGCGTTGAGCGTAGTCGACTGGCGCCGCACGCGCCAGAAAGGGGGCTATCCCGATGAGTGCCCACACGCCGGTGTGCGAGCTGCTGGGGATCGAGCACCCGATCGTCTGCGCGCCGTTGGCTGCAGATCCGCGGCTGCCCGCCGCGGTCTCAAATGCTGGCGCGCTTGGTACCACGGAGCTGTGGTGGATGGACGACGCCGGAGCTGTGGTCCGTGAAACGGCAGCGCTGACCGATCGTCCGTTTGGCGGCAACTTCGCTCTGAACTCGGATCAACACCGTCGCGTCGATCAGGCTCTTTCGGCTGGTCTGCGGATCGTGTCGCTCTTCGAGGGCGACCCGCAAGACTACGTCGAGGTGGTGCACGACGCCGGAGGGCTCGTCATGCACACGGTCAGCAGCGCGGAGGAGGCGCGGCGCGCAGTCGGATGTGGCGTGGACGTGATCGTCGCGCAGGGCTGGGAGGCGGGCGGCCACGTACCCGGGGGCGTGGCAACGCTTCCATTGGTACCAGCGGTGGTCGACGCCGTGGCGCCCGTACCGGTGATTGCGGCCGGTGGGATCGGCGACGCTCGAGGGGTCGTGGCAGTGCTCGCCCTTGGCGCGCAGGCCGCTTGGCTCGGCACGCGGTTCCTGTTGGCCGAGGAGATGCCGATCCACGAGGAATACCGGCGTCTTCTGATAGCCGCGGCCGAGACCGACGCCGAGTGGTACGCCAATCTCTATGAGGTGGGATGGCCCGACTCCCCCCACCGCGCCCTCCATAACTCCACGGCCGAGAGATGGGAGCAGGCAGGCCGGCCGCAACCTGGTAGCCGACCGGGAGAAGGGGAGGTCATAGCGCACTTCGTTTCGGGTGATCCGATCGTTCGATATTCGCCCGCGGCGCCGCTCGTTGGAACCACCGGCGAGATCGAGGCACTGTCGCTGTGGGCCGGACAGAGCGTTGCGCTCGCCCGGCAGCTACAACCAGCGGCGGAGATCGTTGCCGAACTCGTCTCGCGCTTGTAGCTCACGCGATGCCTCTCCGAACGGGACGTGCTGACGCAGGCGACCCCGGCCGGCGACAACGCGCAGGCGCGAGGCGCGCACGGCGGGACGCGAGGGCGTGAGGCGCGACCCCAGCGTCGAAATCCACAACCGGAGGTCAGCATGAGCACCATCGATAACGGACTCGTCTTGACTCACTTCATCGTGTCAGACGACGTCGAGCGCTCCCGCCGCTTCTACACCGAGGTACTCGGCGGCGAGGTTGCCTTTTCCGGCCCGGGAGGGCTCACCTATGTCGCACTGGCCAACACCTGGATCATCATCAATGTCGGCGGCGGTCCCACCGACGACAAGCCGGCCGTCACGCTCCAGACGCCGCGTGATCCTGACCGGGTCAGCAGCTTTCTCAACATCCGTGTGAGGGACATCGCGGCCGTGTACGCGGAGTGGAGCGCCCGGGGTGCCGAGTTCTTGACGCCGCCGAAGCAGCACGAGTACGAGATCCGTTGCTACATCCGCGATCCCGACGGCCATCTGATCGAGGTGGGACAGACCACCGACCCGGCGGGCGACTGGTTTCCACCTCAGTGGGGCTCTGGTGCGTCCGGCGGGGAGCCCGCATGACCACCGCGGTCATCGGCACCGGAGCGATCGGGTCGGCGATCGCTCGCCTGCTGGCCTCGGGCGGCGAGCCCCTGCGGCTTGCGAGCGCCGATAGGGAGTCGGCACGAACCCTCGCCGCGGACATCGGTCAGGCCGCGGTCCTCGCCGGCGACAATCGCGACGCGTTGCAGGGCGCCGATGCCGTTGTGCTCGCGCTGCGGTTCTCCGTGCTGAAAGACGTCATCGACGAGCTCGCCGGCCCGCTGGCGGGCAAGCTCGTGGTGGTGCCGAGCAACCCGCTCGCCCTCGACGCGCAGGGCAAGGTGGTGGGTCTCCTGCGGAAAGGGCAGTCCTCCGGCGAGGTCGTGGCCGCGTGGTTGCCGGCAGGGGCGCGCTTGGCGATGGCGTTCGGAACCCTGTCGGCCGATGTCCTGGAGTCCTCTGGCAACCGGTCACCGGAGCTCGCGGTCCTCTTCTACGCGACCGACGACGGGCGTGCCGGCGAGGAGGTCGAGCAGCTGATACGAACAGCCGGCTTCGAGCCGGTGAAGGCCGGCGGCGTCGCACTGTCGGGGCGCCTCGAGGTCGGTGGCGACCTTCACGATCTCGTCGTCGGGCCTGCCGAGGCACGGTCGATGATCACCGGGGATCCCAACCGATCTGCGCGGATCTGAGCGCACGGGGCTGCCTCGCGAACGCCCTGCACGCAGCGACCTCCCGGCGCAGGGTTTGGGTGCACTGCGCGCGCCTCGCACCCAGGAGGCCGCCGGTCGGGTCCGGCCGGCTCCACCTACTTGACGGTGAGCGTGCCTTCCATGCCGGCCATCCGGTGCCCTGGCACCGAGCAGTAGAACTTGTAGGTGCCGGGCTTCAAGCTCAGCGCGAGCGTCTTCGAGGCCCCCTGGAACGTCGGCGTCGCGCCGGCGACAGCGCCCGAGGCGGAGGCCACGGTCACGTTGTGGCCGAGCGGCGCCATGTTCGTGAAGTCGATCGAGACCTTCCCCGCCTTCGCGGTGAGCGCCGTCTTGTCGTATTTCAGCTGGCCTTCGGGATTGGCTGCGAGGCTCAGCTTCTGTTCGCCGGCGCTCGCTGCGGACGACGCTGTCGCAGTCGTCGCCGCGCCGGCGTGCAGGAGGTTCAGCGTGTTTTCGCCGTCGTCGACGTAGTAGATCGCGTGCCCGCCGGGACTGATCGCAAGGCCGAACAGCGAGCCCGCTCCGGTCTTCTTGTCCGCGGTCTGGACAGCCACCTGCTGGCCCGCGGGCGTGGTTTCGACCATGTTGCCGTCGCCCCCGTTGGTGGTGATCAGGTTGCCGTTCGGCGCCAGCACCATGCCGAGCGGTTCCTTGAGGTGACCGCCTTCGGTGAGGACGGTGCCGCCGTTCTTCGCCGCCGTCGTGCGGCTCGCCGCTTCGGAGATCGCCAGGAGCTTGTTGTTCTGAGTCGAGGCGACGTACAGCGTGCCGTTGGATGCGAGCGCGAGCCCGGTCGGGCCGAGCACGAGCGCTTCCGGGGAGTTCACCCAGGGAATCCCTTCGGCCACCACCTGTTCGCTCGTGACCTTCGGGGCCTGCCCTTCGCCCGATTCGAGATCGATCCGTACGACATTGGAGTTGTTGATCGGTTTGACGCCCTTGGCCGCGCCGCCGTTCAAAGCGTTGCTGACGAACAGCGTCGTCTTCGAGCCTTCGCTCTTGGCGGTCGAGTCCCAGGGACCCTGGATGTTCTTGCCGGCGATCGTTTTGATCACCTTGCCTTCGCTGTCGAGCACGATCATGCACCCGTACTTGGCCGTGGCGGTCTTGCCGTTCGTCGTCGGCAGGCTGCCCACGACCACGTATCCGCCCGGGAGGATGTTGAGCGCCGTCGTCAGCCCCACGCCTCCCGGACAGGGACCGGGCAGGCTCCCGGCGCTGATCGTCGCGAACGGCGTGAGCTGGCCGGCGGTCGAGACCTGCACGATCGTCGTGCCCGTGCCCTGGCCGCTCTGCTTGGCGCCTTCCTTCGCGTTGAAGTTGCTGATCAGCAGCTGCCCCGCTTTGAGCTTGCCGACGCTGGTGGGAACCACGGCGATGCCGTAGGGGTTCACATCCCCGTTGGCCGGGATGGTCGAGCCGATCGAGGAGAACGAGCTCAGCGGCGCCAGGAACGCCACGGGTTTCACCGGCGTCGCCGCGGGCGTCGAGGCCGTGTTCGAACTCGTCGAGCTGGAACTGCCGCAGCCCGCGAGCAGGAGGAGCATGAGCATTGCACCGGCGAGGGCGGGGATCGACGTTCTGGGCACGGTGGCAGGTCTCCTGTCGCTGTGTGGGAGGGGGCAGCCCGCGCGGTGGACAGCGCTTTCCACCGTGGCCGGGCGTTGCGACTACGGACTCCCGCGGGGACGAAACCTTTCCGTGCGCGCCGAGGGCTGCCTGGCGGGCGATGCGTCAGGGCGCGTGGCGAGACGCCAACGCGTCGGCGGATCCGGTGGCGAACTTGACGCCGACCAGGATCAGCACCAGGGCGAACGTCACCCCGTTGGCCACCGCGACGGCGAGGTCGGAGCGAAGGATGCCGTAGACCAGCCACGCCGCCGTGCCCAGGCTGAAGATCAGCAGCCAGGCAGCCGACAGGTCGCGGGCATGGCGGCTTCGCATGGTCCGGACGACCTGCGGCAGGAAGCTGAACGTCGTGCACGCGCCCGCGAAGAGACCGAGCGCCGTCATCAGGTGAGGTCGATCCTTCGAGGTGCGCGCCGACGTCGTTCGGTCATCTCTGTAGAGCGAGTCTACGAAGGCCGCTGCCAGGGCTGGTGCAACGGGGGGGGCGCCCGGGTGAGCGCCACCCCCGGACCGGTCAGCGAAGCGATCTGAAGGCCGTGCGCATCTCCTCCGAGAACAGCTGCGGCTGTTCCCAGGCGGCGAAATGGCCACCCTTCTCGAGCCTGTTGTAGTGGATGAGGTTGTTCGGATAGGCCCGTTCGGCCCAGCTCCGCGGCGCCTCGTAGAGCTCGTCCGGAAAGACGCTGATCGCAAACGGAATCGAGACCTTCTTGGCTTCGAAGAAGCCCGCCTTGTTCTCCCAGTAGAGACGCGCCGAGGAGACCCCGGTGTTGGTCAGCCAGTACATCGAGATGTTGTCGAGGATGTCATCGCGCGTGAGCTCGCCGGGCGGCCGTCCGCGCAGCACCTGTTCCACGAGCCCGGGCTGGCCTGTACCGTCGCCGTGGTCGAGGATGAACGAGGCCAGGTCGATCGGCGAGTCCGCCAGCCCGTACAGCGTCTGCGGGCGCGTCGACATGATCAGCGCGTAGGCGACGTGCTTCGCGTAGAAGGCGCTCAGCTCTTCGTAGGCCTGTTGCTCTTCGGAGGAGAGGCCGCTCGGCGCGGGCGCGCCCTGTTCGAACCCCTTCGCGAGCTCGAGCGGCGCGGTGCCGGCCATGTTGGAGTGGATGCCGAGCAGGCCTTCGGGCGCCTGCTCGCCCATCGACTGTGTGACCGCCGCACCCCAGTCGCCGCCCTGGGCCACGAAGCGGTCATAGCCGAGGCGCTTCATCAGTACCGCCCACGCGCGTGCAGTGCGCGCCGGGTCCCACCCCGTCCCGGTGGGCTTTGCCGAGAAGCCGTATCCCGGCAAGGAGGGGATCACGAGATGGAAGGCGTCCGCCGCGCTCGCGCCGTGCGCGGTCGGATCGGTGAGCGGACCGACGATCTTCAGCTGCTCGATGATCGAGCCCGGCCAGCCATGGGTGACGATCATCGGCAGGGCCTCGTCGTGCTTTGAGCGCACGTGGATGAAGTGGATGTCCAAGCCGTCGATCTCGGTCACGAAATTCGGCAGCGAGTTCAGCTTCGCCTCGCACTTCCGCCAGTCGTACTCGCCCGCCCAGTGGCGCGCGAGGTCCTGCATGATCGCCAGCGGCACACCCTGCGAATCGTCCTCGACGGTCTCCTTGTCCGGCCACCGGGTGGACTGAACGCGGCGGCGCAGGTCGCCGATCGCGTCGTCGGGGAACTCGATCTGGAAGGGGCGGATCGCGCCATCTGTGGCTGCGTGCCCGTCCTCCCCAGTCGTGGTCGAACTCGTGGCGATGGGAGCAGACATCGGCATCTCCTGGCACTCGCGATTTCGCGCGGCCCGGCCGCCGATGCTCTCTGAGCTCGCCCATCCGCACCAGGGCGGCGACCGCTTGAGCTTGACCCGCTGAGGCGGTCTCTCAGAGAGACCCCAGCCGGCCGCGAGCAGCATCGCGCATGCCGAGGAGTTTGTCAGGGGGCGAACTGAGGAAAACGTCGGAAATTACGACGATTTCGGGATGTAAATTGCGGAAATTGCGGAGAAGCGCAACAGGCCTCAGCAGGGCCCGTCGAGCTCGTCCAGCCGCTGGCCGCGCGCCTGACACGTCGCGGCGGCCCGGTCTCCAAAGCCGGGCCGCCGCGCCGCCGCTAGTGCTTCGGGGGGCAGGGCACCTTCAACGTCTGCGTCACTGTCTGCTGGGTCAGGCCGCCGAGAGGCGCGAAGATCAGTTCCGCCTTGCCCGGGAAGCCGCCCTTGGGGCAACTCTTCGGCACGCGGCCGTAGTAGATCGGCTTGCCGTTCGGGCCCGGGATCGCCGAGCCGACCACCACCGAGATCGATTTGACGGACGCGTCCTGGGCGCCCGGCACCGTTTCCACCAGCGGGACCTGGGCGATCAGCTCCTTGCTGTAGAGGCCGCTCGCACCGACGAAGTGGGCCTTCGAGAGGATTTCGAGAAGCACGGGTTCGTGCCCGAAGGTGAAGAACTCGAGGCCCCCGCCGGGCGCGTAGAACGATTCGATCGTGGTCGTCTCAGGCACGATCGAGCTGCCGAACGCGACGACCCCCGTGGCGTGGCCGACCGGGCCGGCCGCCGAGCCTTTCGGGCAGCTCTTGGGTCCTGAACCGGACGGTTCGAGCGTCGAGGGCGGACACGTCGGGAAGCCGCTCGGATGCAGCACCGTGCCTTTCGGGAGATACACGTTGACGCCGATCAGCGGCGGCGGGAAGCCTCCGTATTCGGTGCCGGAGATCGTGACCTGGCTTTCGACAGCCGCGCCGGCGCCGAGTTTGTCGCCCGTGTTCGGAAATCCCTTGATCGGCACGATCTTTGCTTTGATCGCAACCGTCGGCGCCGCGGAAGCGGCGGCTGCAAGCCCCATCGCCGCGAGGCCGAGTACTGCGGTGCACACCAGGAACGCTCGTCGCAATCGAATCCTTCTCCTCGAGTCTGTTTGCGCCCGCCGTCGGCGGACGATGCGTCTCAGTTCCTAACACGCCGGCGCAACGCGTGGCGCGGTCGTTCCTCATTCGATCCGGTTCATCCGTTCGGCCAACCGTCACAGGCTGATGACGAGCGGCCGTCGCAGGCGCGGGCAGCGCGGCCCCCGGACCCGCTCAGGCGTCCGCCTCGACCGCGGACTCAGCCGGCGCGACCGCGCGACTGTCCCTGAACAACCAGCGATGCACCAACGCGGCGAGCAGACCGCCAAGCAGCGGAGCGACGATGAACAGCCAGAGCTGTTCGAGTGCCCAGCCGCCCACCATCAGCGCCGGGCCGATGCTCCGCGCGGGGTTCACCGAGGTGTTGGTCACGGGGATGCTCGCGAGGTGGATCAGCACGAGGACGAGGCCGATCGGGATGCCGGCGAAGGCGACGTTGGCCAGACGGTCGGTGGCCGCGAGGACCGTGAAGACGAGGATCGCCGTCAGGATCACCTCGATCGCAAACGCCGAGCCGACGGCATATCCGGCCGGCGAGTGGCTGCCGTACCCGTTCGCCCCCAGGCCTTCGGCGCCCGCGCTGTAGCCGCCGGGGCGCCCCGAGGCGACTGCGAGCACCGCGGCCGCCCCGACGATCGCGCCGACGATCTGCGCGACCCAATAGCGGACTGCCTCGGGGAGCTCCACCTTGCCGCTCATGAGCAGCCCGAGCGTGACGGCAGGGTTGATGTGACAGCCGGAGATCGGGCCGATCGCATAGGCCATCGCCAGCAGCGAGAGCCCGAAGGCGAATGCGATGCCGACGTTCCCGACCTCGTGACCCGCGATCACGGCGGTGCCGACACCGCCGAACACGAGCACGAAGGTCCCAACTGCCTCTGCCGCCGAGCGCTTCAGGGTCATCACGCCGCTCCTCGGTAGGGGGCCTGTCGGCCCACTCCTCCTCGCTCGCAGACGCTAGACCGTCGACCAGATGGCGCCGGGCGGGGCGGGGGGAGATCGGCGCTGAGCGGGCTTCAGGCGAACTCCGCTCCGTGCAGTTCTGATCTGAGGCGCGAGCCGCCCGGTCCGCGTGGGGCCGGGCGGCTCGGCAACCTCAGGAGCCGTCGTTGACGATCGCCTGATAGGCGCGGCACGGCTCGTTGCGCAGGCTCGGGCATGCCGGCAGTTCCGTCGGCACGCTGACGCCCGGCACGATCGGCAGGCTCAGGCTCGAGGGCATGCTCGGCGAGAACGCGATCGACTCCTGCGCCGTGCCGCCTTCCGGTTCGGTGTGCGCGAAGGACCAGATCGGCTGCGAGCCGTTGGGCGCAGAGATCGTCACTCGGATGCGCGAGCCGGCCCTGTACGCGTGACCCTCGAAGTAGAGCGGGATCGTGACCGGCACGTACTGGCCCGCCGGCATCGGCTGTTTGTCCGATGCCAGCATCGTCGGGATCGGCTGGAGCGGGGTCGGCTTCTCCGCGAGGATGTTCTTCTTGCTCGTGGCGAGCTTGCGCTCGCTCGCGCGGAGGTACCCGTTCTGCACGAACGTCTCGTTGCCGTCGGGGCGCACCTCGCTGACGGTCGCCAGCAGGTCGACGTCGGGCGTCGAGGACTTCAGCCATGCCGTGACGGCGCCGCCGCCGATCGCCGTCGTGTCTTCGGTGAGCGGCGCCGACACGTAGGAGACGGCGTCACCCGCCGGGCGGCTGCTGCCAGTTCCAGTCCCACTGGGCGGCGTCGCCCCAGAGCCCACCCGAGCCGGTGCTCGGACCGAAGTCCGTCGCGGGCACGGCGCTCGCGTCGGAGGTGTAGGTGTCCTGCCCTTCGCTCGCGGGCTTCGCGTTGTTCAGGCTGCCCCCCGGGCCGAAGTACCAGGTCTTGGCCTTCGTACCGGGGATCGGGAACGCCGGGAAGGACTGTTCGAAGCCGGGGTAGGGATCGCCGGCCGTCTTCGTGCCGAGCGGCGAGGCGCCCGCTCCGTTGTCGAAGAGCACCCGGATCTCGGGCTGTTCTTCGAACGCCGCCAGCGCCGATTCATACGTCGGCTCGAGCTGGATCGGGTCGGCCGGGAGGGTGATGAGGTTGGTCTTTTCGAGCCCCATTGCTTCGTCGTAGATGACCGGCGCGGCGGCATTCACCACCGCCGCATCTTCCAGTGGGGCCTGATGTGCCACGTAAAGCTCCAGGAAGTCGTACATGCGGTCGAAGGTGGCCGGGTCGAGCGAGTCGATGTGGGCGCCGTTGGTGAACGTGAACCACTTCTTGCTCGTACCGGTGAAGTGCTCGGCCAGATCGGCGCAGTGCCCGCCTGTCTGCTCGTCCTCCCACTGGCAGGCCATGAAGGTCGGCACCTTGATGTTCTTCACGAACGTGACCGGATCGAGCGGGTCGGCGACCGGCTTGTCGTAGGTCGAGTTTTCTTTGATCTTCTGCATCAGGTTCGCGGCCTCGCCATGCAGCGCCTGGTTGGCCTTGCACGTTTCGTCGCCTTCTTCGATCTGCTTGGTCGCCCAGGCCTGTCCGTGGCCGGGGCTCGCCGGTTCGGCGTTCTGCTGGCGCTGCTCGGCCCATTCGACCGCGAATCCGGTGTTGAGGATGCCGCCCGGGTAGAGCGTCGTCGCGGTGGCATCGATCACCGAAAGCGGGGCGATCGCCGCCAGGCCCGCGGGGTCTGTCTGGGCCGTGAAGAGCTGGCTGATGCCGCCGTAGGAGATGCCCATCATTCCGACCTTGCCGCCCTTGACCCACGGCTGGTGCGCGATCGTTTCGATCACGTCGTAGCCGTCGAGGTTCTGCAGCTTTTCGAAGAAGTCGAACGCGCCGCCGGAACAGCCGGTCCCGCGCATGTTGACGTCCACCACGGCGAAGCCCATCAGGTTCGCAAGAACCGCGATGCCGTTTTCCGGCCCTGCCGGATTGGCGTAGCCGTAGCCCGAGTACTCGATCAGCGTGGGGTACGGCGCGGTATAGGCCGGCGTCGGCACGCCCGGGATCGGCAGCGTCGGGAAGTGGAACATCGACGGCACGCCGGGCTCGCCGGCCGGGCTCGTCGGCGGGTGCACGTCGATCGACAGCTTCGTGCCGTCGCGCGTGGTCAGGTAGGTGTAGCCGTTGTCGGGGATTTCCTGCGAGTAGATGCTCGGGTCCCAGGGCGCCGAGGTGCCCTTGTGGACCGTGACCACGGCCGATTCTTCGCCGCCGGAAGCCACGCGGTAGTTCTTGCCGGGCTTCACGTTGCGGAACAGCAGGCCGCCCTGTTCGTCGGCGTTCTGGGTGGCCACCGCGGTGTGGCCCTTCATCAGCGAGGCCGAGGCGTTCGGCGCGAGCCCTGTGACATCGACCTGTTCGACGCTCCCCCGTGCTTCGAAGGCCGAGGCGCTCGCCGCCGCCGCGAGGCTCGCGAGGAGCACCGCGAGCGCCACCGTCCACGCTCGCCGTGAGCGGCCGCCCGACCGCCCGCTGTCACCGACTCGACCGTCTACGCCTGCTCGCTTGGCACGCAGCACTTGTCCCCCTATACCTGCGCCCACGCGCAGTCTCGAAAGCCTTGCCCGGTTCCGTCCCCCCTCGACCGGCACCAGCTCGAACGGCGGCGTTATTACCCCGACGCCCGACTTCTAATCAGAAACGCTTCCGCGTCGACAGACAAGGGTCCGGAGCGCGTCGGGACGGCCGGCGGATCGCCGGCGCAAACGGTGGATGGCTAGCGACGGGCCGCGGCGCGTTCGTTCAGCGCCTTCGCGACGGCCACGACCGAGGTCCGCTGGTAGAAGTCGACGGCGACGATCGCGCCGCGGGTGCCGCGTGCGCGCTCGCACTGCTCGATCCGCGGCCGCAGGAAGAAGGTCCGCCCGATCTGCGCGTTCAGCGCGGCGCTCGGCGGAAACGGCGGGATCCAGTGGTTGACGAGCAGCAGCGGGTTGCCCTGCTTGCCGCGGAAGCGCTTGCAGCTGAGCTGACCCGGATGGAGCGCGCCCAGCGGCGTGTCCTGGATGAACGAGAAGGCGGGCATGTACCACCCCGGCGCACCGCCGTGGTTCTCGGCGAAGACGATCAGGCGCCGGTCACTCGAGACGAGCTCGCCCAGCGTCGGCAGCGCCTTTCCGGGCTCGAGCGTCGCGAGGTACCGCGACAGCCCGGCCTTCACGAACGCCTCCGAGACGGCCGCCGGAGGCGGGTAGTCCTCGACGATCAGCATCACGACCTGGCTGCGGTTGCGCGCGAGGAAGCTCCCGATCGCCTCCAGTTCTCGCGCCAGCGGCTCGGCGCCGAGCTCGCAGAGGGTGTGGCACAGGTACAACGCGGGAGTGCCGTGGACGCGGCCGAGCCCGACCCCGCCCGCGACCTCGTCGGCGACCCGCAGCGCCTGCGGCGGAACCTGCCGCGCGACCTTGTTGGCGTCGGCGCCCTCCGCCGAGAAGTCGGTGCGAACACGCCCCGTCGCCGGATCGCTCACGCCGTAGTGGACGTCGATCAGGAACGCACGGATGCCCGCTGAGAGCTGCCGCGGGATCGGGTAGTTCTGGTTGGCGAAGTACCAGCCGGGCTCGTTCGAGGCCGCGAACGAGTTGTGGGTGCCGGCGAAGAACACGTCGTTCAACCGGCGCGCGCAGAGCCCCGGGACGCCGTTGCACTCAGGCCGTGAGGACGCTCCTCCGCAGCCGCCGAGCAGGACCGCCGCAAGGACCGCGGCCATGAGTGAGCTCCGTTGCCGCCGTGCTGACCGCCGCACCGGCACAGTATCGTCAAAACCGGGTGGCGCCTCACACGGGCTCGAAGCAGAACGGACGCTCTTCCTCGAGGGCTCGCTCGGGCGCGTCGCGGACGGCAACCCTGCAGGCGGGCGAGTCGGCTGAGCGGGGACGAGAGGCGCGCGGCAGAGCGCCCCGGTCCGCCCACGGCGAATGGGAGCCCCGTCCGCACCGGGCGGATCCGGTCGCGATCCTCGCCGGGCAGGCACAGACCCGCGTCCAGGAGCTCGTACCGATCCGCTACGGGCGGATGCTCGTCTCGCCGTTCACGTTCTATCGGGGAGCGGCCGCGGTGATGGCGGCCGACCTCGCCGCGACACCGGACTCGGGGATCGTCGTGCAGGCGTGCGGCGACGCGCACATCTCGAACTTCGGAGCGTTCGGCGCTCCCGACCGGCGGGTGGTCTTCAGCCCCAACGACTTCGACGAGACGCTGCCCGGGCCGTGGGAGTGGGACGTCAAGCGCATGGCGGCGAGCGTGGAGATCGCGGCGCGCGAGCTCGGCCTCGCGGCTGCCGCGCCGGCGGCGGCTGGTCGCAGGCTGCGTGCGCGAGTACCGGGAGGCGATGCGGGGCTTCGCGAAGGCCAGCCGGCTGGACGTCTGGTACGAACGGCTGACGGCGAGCGAGCTGGTCGAGCGCTTCGGGGGCAAGCTCGGCAGCGAGGAACGGATCGGCTTCGCAAGGCCGTTCGCGCGGGCGCGGCGCAAGACACACCTCAGAGCCGTGAAGAAGCTGACCGAGCGCGTGGACGGCACGGCTCCGGTTCCGTCACGTGCCGCCGCTGCTCGTCCCCTTCCGCGAGCTCTTCGACGCGGCCGACGAGCGTGACGAGCGCGAGTACATCCGCGAGCTGCTCGACGAGTACGCCGAGAGCCTCGAGCCCGACCGCCGTTACCTCTTCGGCAGCTATGAGTTCCTCGACATGGCCCGCAAGGTGGTCGGCGTCGGCAGCGTGGGAACGCGGGCCTGGGTGTTCCTGCTCGCCGGGCGGGGCGGAGGGGACCCGCTGGTGCTGCAGGCCAAGCAGGCGCAGGCGTCGGTCCTCGAGCCCTACCTCGGGCGCAGCGAGTTCTCCAATCACGGGGAGCGGGTCGTGCACGGGCAGCGGATCTCGCAAGCCGCGACAGACATCTTCCTGAGCTGGCAGCGCAGCGAAGGCCTCGACGGCGCAGAGCACGACTTCTACGTGCGCCAGCTCTGGGACTGGAAGGCCTCCGCCGACCTCGCGGCGCTCAGCGAGTCGGGCCTGGGCGCCTATACGCGCGCATGCGGCTGGTCGCTGGCCCGCATGCACGCCCGCTCGGGCGACCGTCTCGCGATCGCCGCATACCTCGGCTCGGGCAAGAGCTTCGACCGCGCGATCGTGGAGTTCTGCTCCGCCTACGCCGATCAGAACGAACGCGACCACGCGCGGCTCGCCGAGGCCGCCGCGGGCGGCGAGGTGCCGGTCCAACACGGCGTCTGACGACGGAACGTCCAACGCGCCAGCTGGTCGTTGTCTCCACCTATTTAGCCGAGCGTTCGCTGGCGTTTAGCTCGGGACATGAGAGATGCCTCAGCATCCTGCTCATGGAACATGAGAGCTGGCCGATGGACCCCGTCGCCGCGGCCTCGATCGTGGCGCAGATGATCACCGAGATCGACGCGCGGGGGGAAGCGGAGACGCGGACCCTGCTGGAAATGTTCCTGACGGCGGCCTGGGGCTGCCGCTCCGCGCTCGATCACTGAGCGCCGGCGCTCAGCCGACGGCGACCCTCAGCTCGCCGAGAGCGTCCTGAACCAGGACGGCGAGATCGCACTCCTCGCCTCTGCCGACCCAGCGCTCGAACGCCGTGCGGAACACCGCGAGGGCGACCTCGGCGACGAGCTTCGCGGACGCCGGGGTGGAGCCACGCTGTTGCAGGGCGCCCGCGAGCGCCTCCGACCAGGCCGCGAGCTTGCTCAGCTCGCGCTCTCCGAGCTCGGGGTTGGCGGCGATCACCGCCTGGCGGCGGCGGGCGAACTCGCGTCCGCGCCGCTCATCGAGCACCGCGGCGATCGCGACGAGCGCCGCTGCGGCCGCATCGATCGGCTCCGCGCCCGCCGGCGCTCCGGCGGCGGCGGAAGCCAGGAGCTCCTGCATCAGGCCGCCTCGGTCGAAGAGCACCTCGCGCTTGTCCGCGAAATAGCGGAAGAAAGTGCGCTCGGTGAGCCCCGCCCGGGCCGCGATCTCGGCCACCGTCGTGCCCTCGTAACCCCGCTCCGCGTACAGCTCCATCGCAGCCTCGGCGAGGCGTCCCTGCGCATTCGGCTCCCAGCGGCCCATGGCCTGGATCCTAGCGATGACAGGGGCTGACATGGATCTGCTACCTTGATGTCAGTCACTGTCATCAGCGCCCCATGGAGGTTTCCGTCATGCGTGTCTTTCTCACCGGAGCATCGGGTTTCATCGGCTCGGCGATCCTCGAGGACCTCCTGGCCGCGGGCCACGAGGTGGTCGGCCTCGTGCGCTCCGACGCAGCTGCCGAGCGCGTCGCCGCCGCCGGCGGCGAGCCCTGCCGCGGCGACCTCGAGGACCTCGACGGCCTGCACGAGGCGGCCGCGGCCTCCGATGGCGTGATCCACACCGCGTTCGTGCACGACTTCACCAACATCGCCGCGTCGGGGCCGATCGACCTCCGCGCCGTGGAGACGATCGGCGACGCGCTGGCCGGCTCGGACCGGCCGTTCGTGATGACGACGGGGACGGGGCTGCTCGCGCCCGGCCGTGTCGCAACGGAGCGCGACTCCTCCGAGCTCGGCGGCGCGGCCTCGCACCGCGCGCCCTCCGAGCACGCGGCGCTGGCGCTCGCCGAACGGGGTGTGCGCAGCTCCGTGGTCCGCCCCGCGCCGACCGTTCACGGTGAGGGCGACCACGGCTTCGTGCCGCTGATCATCGAAGGCGCCCGGAGCACGGGCGTCGCGCCGTACATCGGCGACGGAGCCAACCGCTGGCCGGCGGTCCACCGGCTCGACGCCGCCCGGCTCTACCGGCTGGCGCTCGAGAGCGCCCCCGCCGGGAGCGTGCTGCACGCGGTCGGCGAGGAGGGGATCCCGATGCGGGAGGTGGCGCTCCTCATCGGCCGCAAGCTGGGGGTGCCCGCCCGCAGCGTCACCGTCGGGGAAGCGCAGGAGGGCATGCCCGCGTTCCTCGGCGCGTTCATCTCCTTCGACATCCCGGCCTCGAGCGAGCTCACCCAGAAGCTCCTCGGATGGCGGCCCACCCACCCCGGCCTGATCGACGATCTGGAACAGGGTCACTACTTCGAGCAGGCGGCGACGGTCGGCTCCTAGGTCCACGGAGGCGGGTCGCGGGCGCGGCCGTTGACCGGCGCCCGCGACCCGGCTAGCGTCAGTGCAAACCGAGAAGGGGGAATTCATGAACATCCGGGTCGTCAGGTTCACCGGAGTCACGCGTGATCGGATCGAGGCGCTCAAGGCGCGGATCGAGGCGGCAGGCGGACCGCCGGAGGGGGTCAACACGACGGGTCTCACGGTGGCGTTCGACGAGGGCCAGGGAACGGCCGTCGTGGTCCAGTCGTTCCCGACCGCCGCTGACATGGAGGCCGGGGCGAAGGTACTGGCAGCGATGGACCCCGGCGAGACACCCGGCACGCGCGACTCGGTTGACAGCTGCGAGGTCGTGCTCGAGCTGACGAGCTGAAGAGCACGACTGCGCGCGAACCTCACCGGCGCCCGGCGGCGAGCAGGGTGCGCACCTCCTCGTCGCCGGTCTGCGAGAAGTCCTCGTAATACAGGCCGATGGCGCCGAGCGGGTGTGGCGTGAGCAGGCAGACGACCTCGTCGGCCGCCTCGGCCAGCAGCGCGCACACCTCGGGGTCCGCGACCGGCACGGCGACGAGAACCGCCGCAGGCCGCTGGGCACGGAGCGCCCCGACCGCAGCGAGCATGGTCGAGCCCGTGGCAAGGCCGTCGTCGACGACTACCGCTGTCATGCCCGCGAGGGCGGGCATCGGCCGGCCGCCGCGGTAGCTGCGCTCGCGGCGCTCCAGCTCGGAACGCTCCCGCCGCTCGATCTCCTCGAGCTCGCGCCGCGTGAGCTCGAGCTCATCGATCAGGCCCGCGTTCAGCACGCGCACCCCGCCGCCGGCGATCGCCCCGAGCGCGAGCTCCTCGTGGCCCGGGACGCCGAGCTTGCGGACCAGGAGCACGTCGAGCGGCGCAGCGAGCGCGACCGCCACCTCGGCCGCGACCGGCACGCCGCCCCGCGGCAGGCCGAGCACGACCATCTCCCCGGAGCGCCCGGACGCACGCAGCCGCTCGCCCAGAAGCCGTCCGGCCTCTCTGCGGTCACGGAAACGATCCGGTCTGTTCGTGGCGATCCTTCCTGTACGGCGTTGAGGCAACTCTTACGTTCCCCGCACGTGAATGTGGCACGCTTCCCGCCTCGCCCCGCGCCGGAGCCGGCACGCACCCGCGGGTCGCCTCCCCTGCATGCGCCGCTACGTACTCATCACCCTGGGTGTCCTCGTCGCCGCCTGGGCGGTGCTGGCGATCGTGCGCGGCTCGCCCACCCTGGACACCGGATCCAGCTCCTCGAAGGCGGCAGCCGCTTCGCCGCCGTGCGATCTGAGCTCACCCGAACGCTCGGCTCAGCTCGCCGGCACACACGTCTACGCCTCGCCGGCGCCCGCAACCGACACGGCCAACCCGCGCGCGCAGATCAGCTTCTTGGGCGCGCCCTCCGGCTCGGTGACGGGCGTCTCGGTGGTCGGCTCGGCGAGCGGGGACCACGAAGGCCGGCTCGCGGCCTTCTCGCAGGGCGACGGCGAGAGCTTCCTCCCGTCCAAGCCGTTCACGGCGAACGAGAGCGTGACCGTGAGCGCGACGATCTCCGGACGGCCGGTCTCGTACTCGTTCCGCGTCGCGACGCCCTACCCCACGGCCCAGGTCCCTGAGTTCCCGGCCTCGCCGGCCACGCCCCCGGACTCCCAGAGCTTCACGACGATGCCCGGAGTGAAGGCGCCCGTGATGACCGTCACGGGCGCCGACCGAGACCCGGCGGCCGGGGACGTGTTCGTCACCAACGGCCCCGGCCCGGGCCAGTACGGCCCGCTGATCTACAACCCCCAGGGTCAGCTCGTGTGGTTCCAGCACCTGACAGGCGGAGCGACCGCGGAGGATCTGAACGTCCAGAGCTACCGGGGACGGCGGGTGCTGACCTGGTGGAAGGGACGCGTCCTTTCACTCGGCTTCGGGCAGGGAGAAGACCTGGTGATGAACTCGCGCTATCAGGTGATCGCGCGCGTCGCAGGGGGCAACGGCCTGACCGCCGACCTGCACGACTTCCGCCTCGCGCCTCACGACACCGCCTACGTCACCGCTTACAACCCGATCCTGTGCGACCTGCGCCCGGCCGGGGGCAAGGCCGACGGCACGATCACCGACGTGGCCGTGCAGGAGATCGACATGCAGACAGGGCTCGTGCGCTGGGAATGGCACAGCCTCGACCACGTGAAGGCGGCCGAGTCTGAAGTCGAAGTGACCACGAACTCGCGGCCCTGGGACTACCTCCACCTCAACTCGATCGACGTCCAGCGCAACGGGAACCTGCTGCTCTCAGCGCGCAGCACCTGGGCCGGCTACGACGTCGAAGCCGGCTCCGGGAAGATCCGCTGGCGCCTCGGCGGCAACCACAGCTCCTTCCAGATGGGGCGCGGCACCGAGATGGCCTGGCAGCACGACGGCCGCATGCGCGCCGACGGCACGCTCACCTTCTTCGACGACGGCTCGAACCCGCCGATCCACAAGCAGTCACGGGGCCTCGTGATCTCGATCGACGAACACGCCCACACGGCCCGGCTCGTGAAGGCCTACACGCATCCGAACCCGCCGATGCTCGCCGCGAGCCAGGGGAACATGCAGACGCTGGCGAGCGGGAACGTGGTGATCGGCTACGGCGGCGTTCCCCAGATCAGCGAGTTCGCCGCCGACGGCTCGCTCCTGTTCGACGCCCACCAGCCCTACGACACCTCCTTCTACCGCGCCTTCCGTTTCCCGTGGTCTGCGGTGCCCGCCGCCCAGCCGGCGATCGTCGCGAGCGCCAACAACACCGAAGAAGAGACGATCGTCCACACGAGCTGGAACGGTGCCACCGGCGTGGCGTCCTGGCGGGTGCTGGCCGGCGAAGAAGCGCGCGCGCTGAAGGTCCGCGCGACGATCCCCGCGAGCGGCTTCGAGAGCGCGGTCACGCTGCCGCACAAGTACAAGTACGCCGCGGTGCAGGCGCTCGACGCCGGCGGTCACACACTTGGAACCTCGGCGACGAGCCAGGTGATCGGGTTCTACGCCTCCCTCGTCGCAGCAGGAGGTAAAGCGGGTGCCTAGTAGCTCGGCTGCGAGGAGTGCCCGTGTTTGGTCGTCGTCGTCGTGCTCGGCGTCGAGGTGCTCGTCGTCGCCGGTGTCGACGTCGGCGTGGAGGAGCCCGATTTCCCGCCACAGGCCGACAGGGCGAAGCTGCTCGCCAGCACGGCGGCCAGCGTTAGCATTGCCGTCAGTGGCGTTCTCTTCATGGGCCGGGCTCTGCTCCGCATCGGGGGCCCACCCTAGCAACACCCTTTCCGCGCGACCCCCGATCGGAGCGCGACAGTGACAGCCGAGGCGACCGCGAGCCCTCGGACCGCGGCGGCCCCCGCGGCCGGCGACGGCGCGGGGAAGCGTCTCGGCCTCCTGCTGGCCGTCTGCTGCGCGGCGCAGTTCATGGTCATCCTCGACCTGAGCATCGTCAACGTCGCGCTGCCCTCGATCCAGTCCGATCTCGGGTTCTCCTCGCCGGGGCTGCAGTGGGTCGTCGACGCCTACACGATCACCTTCGCCGGCTTCCTGATGCTCGGCGGGCGCGCCGCCGATCACTTCGGGCAGCGGCGGATCTTCGTGATCGGCCTCGTGCTGTTCGCGCTCACCTCCCTCGCCGGCGGGCTCGCGCCGGACAAGGCCGTGCTCGTGATCGCACGCGGTCTGCAGGGCATCTCCGGCGCCCTGATGGCCGCCTCGACGCTCGCGATCATCACCGCCTCCTTCGCCCCGGGGCCGTCACTGAACCGCGCCATCGGCACGTGGGCTGCGACCAACGGCGTCGGCGGCGCTGCGGGGGCGCTGCTCGGCGGGATCATCACCGAATTCCTCAGCTGGCGCTGGATCCTCTTGATCAACCCACCGATCGGGATCGCCGCCGCGTTCATCGCCTACCGGGTCGTCGCCGAACGGCGCCGCGCGCCCACGGCCAGGTTCGATCTCGCCGGGGCGGTGACGCTGACGGTCGGCCAGCTGGTCCTCGTCTACGGCGTCGTCGAAGCCGGTCTCGCCGGCTGGAGCTCGACCAAGGCCCTGGTCCCGATCTGCGTGGGGATCGTGCTGCTGGTCGCGTTCGGGCTGATCGAGGACCGGATCGCGCAGGCGCCGCTGATCCCGTTCAAACAGCTGACCAAGGGACTGCGCGCCGCCAACAACATCGTGCTGCTGTTCAGCGCCGCGCTGTTCCCGATGTGGTTCGTCAGCTCGCTCTACATGCAGCAGGTGCTCGGACTCTCGCCGTTCCACACGGGGCTCGTCTTTCTGCCGATGACGATCGCGATCCTGCTGCTCGCCTCCCGCGCCGGCAAGCTCGTGAGCGCGTTCGGCGTGCGCGCGGTGCTCGGGAGCGGCCTGCTGATGATGACGGTCGGCCTGCTGCTCTTCACCAAAATCAACTCGAGCGGCAGCGCGTGGGTCTACGTCGCGATCCCGGGCGTGCTGACCGCCGCCGGCATCGCGATGTCGATCGTGCCCTCCACGATCGCCGCGACCCAGGAGGCGAAGGAGGGCCAGGCCGGGCTCGCATCCGGTCTCGTCAACACCTCGCGACAGGTCGGCGGCGGCTTGGGCCTGGTGGTGCTGATCACGCTCGCCACGCAGCATTCGAGCAGCCTTATCGGCAGCGGCCAGCAGGTCGCCCAGGCCCTGACGAGCGGGTTCCGGCTGGCCTACTTCATCGCCGCGGGGCTCTGCGCGCTCGCGGCGCTGATGACCTTCCTCGCCCTGCCCGCCGCTCCTGGCACGCTCGCCCGCGCCTCGCGGCGCTTCGTGCCCGTGGTCGGGCTCGTGCTGCTCGCGTTCACCGGCGTGAGCGTGGCCTTCGAAGGCAACAAAGGCGCGCCGCTCGGCCAGTACACGACCGCGGGCACTTACAGCTTCCTCAGCGCGCCCTCGCTGCATCCTCCGATCATCAAGCGCGTGCAGCCCGGCGTCACGCAGGACCTCGCGCCGGGCTACATCTTCGCGACCAACTTCTACGACCTGAACAAACCGCCGATCGTCGGGCAGAGCGGCCCGTTGATCCTCGGCCGTGACCTACAGCCCGTGTGGTTCGAGCCGGTGCCCGAAGACGTCGTCGCCTCCAACCTCACGCTGCAGAGCTACCGCGGCAAGCCCGTGCTCGGCTGGTGGCAGGGACGGGTCACGAAGAACGGGCCGACCGAAACCGGGGAAGACGTCATCGTCGACCAGCACTACCACGTGATCGCGCGGCTCCACGGCGCCGGCGGCTGGGTGCTGACGCTGCACGAGCTCCAGATCGACAGCGAAGGCCACGCCTGGGTGAGTGCGAACAAGAACATCGCGAAGGACCTCTCCTCCTACGGCGGCGCCTACAACGGCGCGCTCGTCGACTCCGCCGTGCAGGAGTACGACATCGCGACGGGCAAGCTGATGCGCACCTGGGACGCGCTCCAGCACATCTCGCTGCACGAGTCCGTCGCGACGGTCCCCACCAACGGCTTCCCCTGGGACGCGTACCACATCAACTCGATCCAGCTTGTGAGCCCGGGCAAGTTCCTCGTCTCGATGCGCAACACCTGGGCCGCCTACCTCGTCGACACCGCGAGCGGGAGGATCGAATGGACGCTCGGCGGGCGCAAATCGAGCTTCAAGTTCGGTCCCGGCGCGGGCTTCGAGTGGCAGCACGACGTGCGCATGGAACCGCGGACATCGACCGTCTCACTGTTCGACGACCACTGCTGCCAGCTCACCGGCGGCGGCACCTCGGTGCACGCGACGGGGGCGTCGCGCGGGCTCATCATCAAGCTGGACCAGGGAGCCCGCACGGCCTCGCTCGTCTCGCAGTACGGCGAGCGCGAAGCCTTCGAATCTGAATACATGGGCGACACCCAGCCGCTGTCGGACGGCGGCGCGTTCATCGGCTGGGGCTCGGAACCCTACTTCTCGGAATACGACCGTTCGGGCAAGCTCGTCTTCGAAGGCGTCCTGCCCGAACCGGACCGCTCATACCGCGCCCAGCTCGAGCCGTGGGAGGGCGTGCCCGAAACGAAGCCGGCGGCCGCGGCGCGGCGGTCCGGGTCGACGACGAAGGTCTACGCGAGCTGGAACGGCGCGACCAAGCTCGTCTCCTGGCGGGTGTTCGGCGCGAGCGCCGCCGGCGGGGCGATGCGCCAGATCGCAGCGATGCCCAAGTCCGGCTTCGAGACCTCGGTCGCGGTGCCGTCGGGCTACGCGAGCTTCGAGGTCCAGGCGCTGGACGCCAAGGGGCACGCGCTCGCGACCTCGAGCGCGTTCGCGGCCGGCTGATCGATGCACACGGCGGACTGCTGATTCGCCGCCGGCGCGGGCGGTTCAGGGCATCGCGGCGGGCTCAGTCGAGCCGGAACTCGCCGTCGCGGTAGATGACCTTCTCCTCGCCACCGCGCAGCTGCGCGGTGACCACCCGGTCGGCGGTCGAGACGATGTCGGTGTGGACGCTCGAGTTGTTGAAGCCGAGGCGCTCCCACTCCTCCGGCTCGACGCTCGAGGGGTCCCCCGCGTAGGCGTCCTGGTAGGAGCGGCCCAGCGCGACGTGCGTGTTGCCGAACGGACCGCCCACGTTCTCGTCGTAGAGCGTGTGCGCCATGAAGCGCGTGATGCGCGAGAGGCGCCTGTCGGTCAGCGAGAACTCGCCTACGCGGTCGGCGCCCTCGGTCGCGATCATCTCCTTCAGGACCGGCTCGTTCTGCGTCGCCGAGGACTCGACCACGCGGCCGTCCTCGAAGCGCAGGCTGATCCCCTTGATCAGATTCCCGTAGCGGTACAGCGGCTGGTTGAAGCGGATCCAGCCTTCGGTGCCGCGGCGGTCGGGGCTCGTGAAGAGCTCGAAGCTGGGGATGTTGCGCCCGCGCCCGCCGAGCCAGCGGCGGCTCTCGCCGACCGTGATCCAGAGGTCGGCGTCCTCGCCCTCGACGTGCAACCGCTCGATGTCGAGGCCGTCGAGCAGCTCGCGGTTGCGCTCGAGCGTCGCGCCGACCTCCCGCCAGCGGGCGATCGGGTCCTCCTGGTCGAGGAAGCACGCGTGCACGATCTGCTCCCAGTACTCCTCGAGGCTCATCCCCGCCTCTGCCGCCATCGCCTCGGTCCCATACAGGCCGAGCGTCCAGCTGAAGCGGCCCTCGTTCTCCTTCTCGCCGCGCCAGTCCATCAGCTCGCGCAGCGCGACGCCGCGGCGCATGATGCGGGCCGGGTCGACGGTCTCGAGCGCGTGCGGGTCGGCTTCGGCGAGTACCGAGACCTGGTGGTCCATCTCGTCCACCAGACCGCGCATGTAACGCGACGGGAAGTGGTCGATCTGCTCGTCGGAGGCCAGTTCGAAGAACGCCTTGGAGCCTCCCAGTCCCTGCTCCGCGTCGGGGAAGTAGCCGCCGATCACGTTCGCGCCGGCACGCCAGACCGCGCGGCACAGCTCGAGGTACAAGGGGCGGGCGCTCTCCGGCGCCGCGACGCGCACCGTCTCGCCGGCCTTCACGCCCTCGCCGCCGCCGAGCGCGTAGTCGACGAGCACCGACGCGTAGCGCTCGAGGATCTCCTGCGGCGGCGAGTAGGGCACGGCGGGACTCTATCCCGCGGCGCCGCCGAAGCCTGCGTGGCGGTCAGGCCCCGGACGCGTCCGCGACCGCGCCCTTAACGCCCGCGGGCAGACCGTGCGGGGTCTTCTCCCAGTAGAACGGGTTTCGGATCAGCTGAACGGCGGCCCGCCAGGCGGCGATCGAGTGCAGGACCCAGTACAGCGGGTTCAGAAGGGCGTACGGCGCGGCACGCCAGCCCTGCCCGCGTACGGCCGCGATCAGGTTGAGCCCGATCATGATGCCGTTGCCGACGATCAGGTTGATCGTCGCGATCGCCCAGAAGGTCCCAGAGTCCAGCAGGGGCAGGTGCGGCTCGCCGAAGCCGTACCAGGCGGCGGTGCCGACCCACATCACGGGGGCGAGAAGGAACGTCAGCGGCGTGCCGGCGATCAGCAGCAGGAAGCCGGCGGCGTCGACGACGCCGACCTGGCGCACGAGGCGGCGCGGCGAGCGGGCGTGGACGAGCGCCGTCTGCATGTAGCCCTTGATCCACCGGGTGCGCTGACGGATCCAGGGGCGGATCTCGGCGCAGGCCTCCTCGTCGGTGTCCGAGTCGATCACGCCGACGCGATAGCCCTCGACGGCCGCCCGCAGGCCGAGGTCGGCATCCTCGGTGACGTTGTGCGGGTCCCACCCGAGCAGGCCGCGCAACTCGGCGACGCGGAAGTGGTTGGAGGTGCCCCCGAGCGGGATCGGCAGACCGAGACGGTCGAGGCCGGGCAGCATCGTCCCGAACCAGTAGCCGTACTCCAGGCTGAACATCCGCGTGAGGAGGTTCGCGGTGCTGTTCCAATACCGCAGACGCGCCTGCACGCAGACCGTCTCCGGGCCGGCCTGCTCGAAGGCGGCGACGGCCTTGCGGAGCTGCTGGGGGTCGGGGCGGTCCTCGGCGTCATAGATCACCAGGCGGTCTCCCCGGGCCAGGAGCAACCCGACGTTGCACGCCTTCGGCTTGGTCTTGGGCTGGGCGTCCGGGACGATCACGAGCCTGACGGTCGCGGGCGGGCGCGCGGCGCGCGCCGCCTCGATCGTCTCAGCGTCATCCGACTCCAGCAGGACGAGGATCTCGAGCTTCTCGGCCGGGTAGTCGAGGGCGCCGAGGTTGCCCATCAGCTCCCCGATCACGTTCGCCTCCTTGTAGACCGGGACGAGCACGGTGTACCTGGGCAGCAGCCGGTCGTCGCGCTCGGCGTCGACCGGCATCGTGCGCGCACCGGCGGCGAGGCCGACCAGACAGGCGACGAGCTTGAAGCCCACGGCGGCGAGGAAGACGACGTTCGACGCGGCGACGAGCAGCGCCAGGGTGAGCTGCCACTGTGCGACCATCCCGGCCGCGAACAGCAGCCCGGCGACCGCCACCGTCCGCTTCTGCCCGACCGACCATCCGGAGGCAGCCGAGAGCTCCGGACGACGGGCGAGCAGCTCGCCGGTCGAGCGGCTCACGAAGTGCTCGCGGAAGCACAGCAGCACCGAGCGCTCGATGTCGATCGGGGTGGTGGTGCGCAGGCTGAGCTTCGTCGCCGCGGGGAAGTGCGCGGCGATGCGTTGCCGCGTGGCGGCGCTGGGAGGCTCGCAGGTCGCGACGACCGCCTGCCCACCCTCGACCTCGACCGGCACCCAGCCCTCGTCCAGAAGCATCTCGGCGGGGAAGCTCCGCACCAGCTCCTCGTCAAGCTCGGTGTTCAGCAGGTCGACGAAGGGCAGCCCCCACTGCGAGCCGAGCGCGCGCTGGAGGTCGAGCCTGTGGACGGAGCCGGCGGCGAGGAGGATCTGCCCGACGCGCTCGCCGGTCTCCTCCTGGCGGCGCAGCGCCCAGCGGAGCGTCTCGCGGTCGATCAGGCCCTCGGCGAGCAGCACCTCGCCGATCGGCTTGGGCTGCTCGGGCCCGGCGGTGCGATCGGCCCGGCGCCGGCGTGGGCGCGGGCTGTCGCCCCCGTCCGTCCGGCGAACGCGGGGGCCGTCAGCAGGCAGTTTTGCTTTCCGCGGCGCGGACTTGGCAGGAGATTGCCCCATGGCCACGCGTCGTCCACCCACCCCGCCTTCCCCCGCCCCGCGCAAGCGCTCTGGACGGATGTTCTAGACGCAGCACCGTTCGGCGGGTGTTCGCCGGCCTGCTCTCCTCGACCGTGCCGGGCTAGGGTGGGCCGATGTCCCTCGTGGACGGTGACCTGGCGCTTCGCCCCTTCGAGCCGCAGGACGAGGAGGCCGTGCTCGCGATCCTTCGCGAGCCGGAGGTGGCGCGCTGGTGGCCCGACCCGGACTTCGAGCGCGACACCGGCTGGGTCGTCGAGGTGGAGGGAAGGCCCTCGGGCTGGCTGGAGTACCACGAGGAGGACTACGCCTGGTTCCCGAGCGTCGCCTTCGACATCGTGCTGACGAGCACGCTGCACGGGCGCGGCTACGGGCGCCGCGCGCTGCGCCTGGCGATCGACCGCTTCGTGGCGAAGGGACACCATCGCTTCACGCTCGACCCGAACGCCGTGAACGAGCGCGCGATCCGCGCCTACGAGGGGCTCGGCTTCGAGCGCGTCGGCGTGATGCGCGCCTACGAACGCAATCGCGACGGCGGCTGGAACGACGCGCTGCTGCTGGAGCTGATCGTCCCCGAGGCGATCGAGCGCGACGCCCTCGCCCCCGAGGCCGGCACGGAGCGCCGGCCGAGCTCCCCATCTGCCGGCACGGAGCGCCGGCCGAGCTCCCAATCCCGATGAGCGCCACGCTGCTCGTCCTGCAGCACGCGGGCTGTGAGCCCCCCGGCGTGTACGAGGACGTGCTGCGCGAGCGCGGCGTGGAGTTCGAGCGCGTCGTCGTTCCCGACGAGCCGCTGCCCGACTGGCGGACACACGCCGGGATCGTCGCCATGGGCGGTGCGATGGGCGCCTACGAGGAGGACGCCCATCCGTGGCTCGCCGCCGAGAAGCGGCTGATCGCCGAGGCGGTTGGCTCCGGCACCCCCTACTGGGGCGTGTGCTTGGGCGCTCAGGTGCTCGCCGCGGCGCTCGGCGCCGAGGTCCGGCCCGGACGGGCGGCGGAGCTGGGTGTGCTGGACGTCGAGCTGACTGGGGCGGCCGCGGGCGATCCCGTCTTCGCCAGCGCCCCGCGCCGCTTCCCGACCCTCCAGTGGCACGGCGACACCTACGAGCTGCCGCCGGGAGCGGTGCGGCTGGCGCGCTCCGAGCGCTACGAGCAGCAGGCGTTTGCGCTCGGCACGGCGTACGCGGTCCAGTTCCACCTCGAGGTGGACGGAGCGCTCGCGGCCGAGTGGATGGAGGTCCCGGAGTACGTGGCCGAACTTGAGGAGCTGGACGGGCCCGGCGCGCCCGCGCGGATGCTCGCGGAGGTGCGCGCGGCCGAAGCCGAGACGGTTCCGCTCGCCCGGGAGCTGTTCACGCGCTGGCTGGTCGAAGTCGCCCGCGTCTGAGACGATCGCCGTCGGTAGGATTCCGATATGCGGACCTGGATCGCCCGGGTGCGGCCCACCCGGCTCGGGTGGGTCCTTGCGGCACTGCTCGTGGCCTGCATCGTGCTCGCGATCGTGGGTTCCGGCGACGCCCAGGCAGCCGGCCTCGTCGGGGCCGTGGTGCTGGTCCTTCTGCTCGTCGGCGCCCCCAGCAGAGTCCCGGAAGCCAGCGTTGCGAGGAGCGTGCCCGGCTTGGTGCCGGACCGGCCGGAGCCTTTGCCCGCAGCCCCCGGAGACGTCGAGGAATCGAGCGAGGCAGCGTGGGCGCTGGAGCGCCGGCGACGCGAAGAACGCGCCTAGCGGCCTCTGGCGCCTACTCGACCACCACCCTGACCGTCCGCAGCCGCCGGTCGCTCGCCCCGCGGATCGAGCCACCCAGCTCGAGCGTCCCCTGGATGTAGGCGAGCGTCTCGGCGGTGAGCCGCTCGCCCGGCAGCACGTTCGGGATCCCGGGCGGATAGGTCGCCAGCGACTCGGCCGCGATGCGCCCCACCGCCTGCTCGGCCGGCACGACCTCCTGGGAGCCGAGGTAGGCCTCGCGCGGGGTCATCGCCAGCTCGCCCCAGGGCGGCGGCGCGGCGAAGGATGCGTGCTCGCCGCGGGGGTCGGTACCGACCCGGCGCCCCGCCTCGCGCAGCGCCTGCACGAGGCGCGCGGCCTCGGGCATGCTGCGCTCGCCCATCCCGAAGACGGCGACGAGCACGTTCTGCCCATACAGCTCCAGGTTGATGTCGTCGATGTCACGCAGCAGCACGGCCAGCTCGTAGCCGCTCGCGTTCAGTCCGCGCACATCGACGGCGAGGCGCAACGGGTCATAGCCGTGTACCCCTGGGCGGCCGGCGAGCCGCTCGTCGAGCACGTCCAGGCCCTCGATCTCGCGGATCTCCTCGCGCGCGAGCGCGAGCGCGGCCATCGTGCGCTCCAGCAGATCCCGACCCGAGACGGCCGCCTGACGGCGGGCGGCGTCCAGGGAGGCGAACAGCAGCGAGTTGGGGCTCGTCGACTCGGTGAGGGTGACCGCGCGGTCCACCGTGTCCGCCCCGATCCTCGCCCCGTGGCCGAGGTGCAGCATCGCCGACTGCGTCAGGCTGCCGACGATCTTGTGCGTGCTCGAAATGACGAGGTCGGCCCCAGCCGCCAGCGCGTGTTCGGGCAGCGCCTCGTGGAAGGCCATGTGCGCGCCCCACGCCTCGTCTGCGATCAGCGCTACGCCATGGGCGTGGGCGACCTCGGCGAGGCCGCGCATGTCCGCCGCCGCGCCGAAGTACGTCGGTGAGATCACCCAGGCGCCGGCCGCCCCCGGCGTCGCCGCGAGCGCCGCGTCGAGCGCCTCGGGCGTGAGGCAGTGGGCGATCCCGAGCTCGGGATCGATCTCCGGCGAGACGAACGTCGGCCGCAGGCCCGAATAGACCAGCGAGTCGATCGTCGAGGAGTGAGCGTTGCGCTGCACGACGACTTCCTCGCCATGGTGCGCGAGCGCGAGGCCTGCCGAGAGGTTCCCCTGCGAGGCGCCGTTGACCAGGAACCAGGCGCGCTGCGCGCCCCAGGCCTCGGCCGCGAGGCGTTGCGCCTCTTCGAACGGCGTCGGCTCGGGGCCGAGGTCGATGCCGTAGGTCAGCGCCGGGACGTCCAGCGCAAGCGCCCGCTCGCCGATCGCCCCGATCAGACCCGGGTCCGCACCCGCGCCCCCCTTGTGTCCCGGCACATGCAACCGCGCGGGGTTGCGGGCGGCGTAGGCGCTCAGCGCTTCGAGGTAGGGCGCGGCATGCTGGCCCTCGGGCGGGGTGCGCTCCCCTCCGCTCCGCGGTCCTCGCCCGGGAGGCTCACGGCGCCGCCGCTCCGGCGGCGGCAGCGGTCGGAGTGGGAGCCGGGCGGCGCAACAGCCCGGTGTCGCGGGTCAGCCGCTGGGCGAGCGTCACGGGGATCACGCTGATGATGATCACGAACAACACCACGACGTTCACCTGCGGCAGCTGTTGGCCGAGCCGGATGTTGCCGAAGATCCAGATCGGCAGCGTGCTCTGGGCCCCGGCCGTGAACGTGGTGACGACGATCTCGTCGAAGGAGAGCGCGAAGGCGAGCAGGCCACCGGCGACGAGGGCCGTCGCGATCATCGGCAGCGTCACGAAGCGGAAGGTCTGCAGGCCGTCCGCTCCGAGGTCCATCGAGGCCTCCATCAGCGAGGTCTGGGTGCGGCGCAGCCGTGCGAGCACGTTGTTGTAGACGGTCACGATGCAGAAGGTCGCATGACCGATCACGATCGTCAGCAGCCCGAATTCGACGCCGTTGAAGGTGATGAAGGAGTTCAGCGCCATCCCGGTGATGATGCCCGGCAATGCGATCGGCAAGACAAGAAGAAGCGAGATCGCTTCCCTGCCGAAGAAGCGGAAGCGGTGCACCGCGAACGCCGCCATCGAGCCGAGCACCATCGCGATGAACGTCGCGATCAGGCCTGCGCGCACCGAGAGCCACAGCGAATGGCGCATTTCGGCGTTGTGCCAGGTCGGCGAGAACCACCGCGTCGAGAGCCCTTCCAGCGGCCAGCTCTGCACGTTCGACGGGTTGAACGCGTAGAGCATGATGATCAGGATCGGGAAGAACAGGAACAGCATCAGCAGCACCGTCCACACCCACAGCGCGACCTTCCCCCATTTGCCGGTGCCGATCACAGCGCCTCGAATGCGCCGAGCTTGCGGGCGATCAGCAGGTAGATGCCCATGATCACGAGCGGCACCGTCGCGAACGCCGCCGCGAACGGGACGTTGTTGGCGACGCCGACTTCGCTGTAGACGACGTTGCCGATCAGCGTGGAGTTGTTGCCGCCGACGAGCAGCGGCGTGATGAAATCGCCGAGCGTCAGCGAGAAGGTGAAGATCGAGCCCGCGACCACGCCGGGCAGGATCAAGGGCAGCAGCACGCTCCTGAAGCTGCGCCAGCTCCTGGCCCCGAGGTCGGCGGAGGCCTCGATCAGAGAATCGGGGACGCGCTCGACGGCTGTCCACACGGGCAGGATCATGAACGGCAGCCAGATGTAGCTGAACACGATCCACATCGCCCAGTTCGTGTAGCCGACGTTGATGCGGCCGAGGCCGATCTGTTCGAGGAAGTAGTTGAGGATGCCGTCCTTGGCGAGGATCAGCCGCCACGCGAACACGCGCACCAGGTAGCTCGACCAGAGCGGGATCAGGATCGCCACGAACAGGGCCGAGGAGAGCTTTTTCGGCGCCACGCGCACAGCGAACAGCGCGAACGGCACGGCCAGCACCGCGTCTGTGACGGTGACAGCCGCGGCGATCCCGATCGTTCGCAGCGCGATCGTCCGGTAGACCGGTTCTTTGAACAGCCGTTCGAAGTTGGCGAAGGTGAATTCGTGGATGATCTTGCCGCTGAGCGGATCCACCTTCCACAGCGACGACAGGAACAGCAGGATCAGCGCCGCCAGGTAGATCAGCACGAACCAGGCCCCTGGCGCGGACAGCAGCAGGACGGCCCGCAGCCACGGCCGGCGGAAGAAAGCCGCCGAGACGCGGGTGCGGGCCGTTCCAGGCGCAGCGATGGTGCTGCTAGCCAAGCTGCTCGCCTATCCGGTTACTTCTGTCCACTTCTGCTGCCAGACCGAGTAGTCCTCGCAGTTGCTCTGGCCGTTGCCGCACGCCTGCACCGGCGTCTTCCAGAACTTGATCGAGTTGAAGTACGCCGCGGGCGCGTTCGCGTGGTAGGTGGTGCAGGAGCCTTTCTTGATTTTTTCCATGTAGGGGCAAGCCTTCGTGTTGGCCGGTGTCTCCCCGAACGAGATCGCCTGCTCGGCCTGGATTTCCGGCTTGGAGACCCAGTTCACCCATTTGTAGGCGCAGTTCGGGTGTTTCGCGTGCGCCGACAGCATCCACGTGTCCGCCCAGCCGGTCGCGCCCTCGATCGGGATCCGTTCGGACACCGGCACGTGCGCCGCCACCAGCGTGTTGTACTGGTAGGGCCACGAGGCTCCGACCGTGGCGTCGCCGCTCTTGAAGAGTTCGATCTCGTCAGAGGCGAGCGCCCAGTACTTCTTGATCAGCGGGTGCTGTTCCTTGAGCAGCGAGACCGCCGCGTTGAGCTGCTGTTCGGTCAGCTCGTACGGGTCGGTGATGCCGAGGCTCGGCTGGTGGTGGGAGAGGTAGAGCGCCGCGTCCGCGATCTGGATCGGGTTGTTGGGCACGGTGATCGAGCCCTTGTACTTCGGGCTGTAGATCGCTTCCCAGCTCGTCGGCGCGGGCGTCACCGACTTCGTGTTCCACATCATGATGTTCGGACCCCACTGCAGCGAGATGCCGTAGTGCACTCCGTTCACCGTGTTGTGCGCAGGCGACTGCAGCTGCGGGATGAAGTTCTTCCATTCCGGCACGAGGGCCACGTTCATCGGCGCCACGTTGCCGCCCGCGATCAGGCGGAGGCTGGCGTCGCCGGAGGCGGAGACCATGTCGTACTGGTTCCCGGCCTGGCGCATCAGTGTCACCATTTCGTCAGAGGAGCCGGCGTACTTGGCGTGCACCACGCAGCCGGTTTCCTTTTCGAACGGCTTCACCCATTCGGGCTGCGCGTAGCCTTCCCACGCGACGAGGTTCAGCTGACCCTCGCCGTTCCCGATCTTTGTCGGCAGGTTGCTCGCCGACGATTTGCTCGACGAGCTTCCGCACGCGCTTGCGCCGACGACCATCGCCAGCAGCGCAGCCCCCAGAGCCCAGTCGACCTTTGCGAACTTCATGTCTCAGTCTCCTCCTGTGGATTGGCTTGCAGCACCGACGCATCCTCCGGCCGCCACGCCAGACGTACGCTGCGGCCCCGCTCGTTCAGGGCCTGCTCGGCGGACATGTCAAGGTTCTGTCTCAGCACGACGATCGTCTCGCCGTGCTCGGACTCGACGACATACCGGGTCGAGGAGCCCAGATAGGCGACCTCGCGCACGACCCCCGCGAGCGCCCCCGGCGCGTCCTCGCCCTCGGCGAGCAGACGGATCTTCTCCGGCCTGATCATCACGCGCCGCCCGTCGCGATCGACCAGGTTCGAGGTGCCGACGAATCCTGCCACGAACTCGTTGAGCGGGCGCTCGTAGATCTCGCCCGGCGTGCCCACCTGCTCGATGCGCCCGTCGGAGAAGACGGCGATGCGGTCGCTCATCGTCAGCGCCTCGTCCTGGTCGTGGGTCACGTAGATGAAGGTGATGTTCTCGCTGAGCTCGCGCTGGATCGACTTCAGCTCCAGCTGCATCTGCTGGCGAAGCTTGAGGTCGAGCGCGCCGAGCGGCTCGTCGAGCAGCAGTACACGGGGCTGGTTGACGATCGCGCGCGCGAGCGCGACGCGCTGGCGCTGGCCGCCGGAGAGCTGGACCGGGCGGCGCTCCTCGACGTTCGGCAGGCGGACCATCGCGAGCGCCCCGCGCGCCTGCTCGGAGCGCTCCCGCTTGCCCACGCCCTTCACGCGCAGGCCGTAGGCGACGTTCTCGAGCACGCTCATGTGCGGGAACAGCGCGTAGTCCTGGAAGACGGTGTTGACCGGCCGCTCGTAGGGGGCGCTCTCGGTCACGTCCACCCCGTGCAGCTCGACGCGGCCGGCGTCGGCCTTCTCGAACCCGGCGATCACGCGCAGCGTGGTGGTCTTGCCCGAGCCGGAGGGCCCCAGCATCGTGAAGAACTCGCCGGGACGGATCTCCAGCGAGAGCTTCTCGATCGCCACGACATCCCCGTAGGACTTGCGGATGCCGTCCAGCAGCACGGCCGGCGCGCCGTCGGCGTCGCCGGCCGACGGAGAGCCCCCGCTGGGGGCGTCCATGGTCGTCCCGCCACCGGCCACCACGTCCGCGAGTCTATTCGCGCGGCCAGACACCGGCAACTGTCCCGAGTGGACAATCCGACCGCCCCGGCTGCGCCGACTGGTCCTTTTCAGGGGGCTTCGGCCCCTCCGTTTTGGAGCGCTGATGTGTCATCCCACCCTGTTGCAAGTGTCGACATTGCAACTTCTCCGCGTAAGGGGTTGGGGCATCGGCCGCGGCGTCCTAGCGTCGCGGCAGAACTGCATGAAAGCGGCCCGGCGGTGCGTCAACACCCCGGGCCCGGCACCGAGTCGCTCACCCTCGATGCCGGCCGATTGTCGCTCAGCACGGCGTGGCGCCGCGCAGGCGCCGTCGGCCCGCCGGGGGTGCGCGGCCGGCTCCGCGACAGGAGGCGCGATGGACGAGCAGCGGGTAGGGCAAGGGCGGCAGCACCCGAGCGCGCAGCTCGTGCTGGCGGCGGTGCGGCGGGCGGTCCACCACCGCGCACCGGTGCCGGGACCGGCGCCGCTGTGGCTGCTGCGCGAGCACCTCGCGATCCAGCCCCGCTCCAGCGGTGCGCGGGTGCTGCGCCGCCGGCTCGAGCAGCTCGAACGGCGCGGGCTGCTCGCACGTGGTACCGAGCACGGTCTGCCCGTGTGGTCGCCGACCGCGTCCGGGGAGGCCGCGCTCGCCTCCGCGGCCGCGAGGAGCCTGCCCGAGTCGCCGCGGCGGCGCGACCGGCGGCGGGCCCGCCTGGCCGCGGCGCAGGAGCTGCCCCGTTTTCGCGCGCGCCTGTCCGAGGCGCTGGCCGAAGCCGAGCGGATGCTCGAGGACGGGCCGGGAGCGCCGCCGCCCTCTGGCGCGTGGATCGAGCTCGGCCGCCGGCTCGCGGGGGACTGCCGGCGGCTCGGCTCGGCGTGGCACTGCTTGCACGAGTGGCCCGATCCGGACGACGACGCTCCGGCCCCCGCGCCCGAGCAGGCGGCGCGGCTGGCGGCGCTTCGCAACGTGCGGCTGTGGCGCGAGGAGGACTGACACCCCGGTCTTGCCTGCGCACGTCACCGCGCAGATACTTGCGCCACCGTGGCAGAGATCTACCAGCACGATCCGGACCCGCCCGGCGATGAGACGTATGAGACCGGGGAGTACCGGCATCTCGTTGCCGGAAACCGGGGCCGGATGCTGGATCCCCGCCGAACCCCGGTCAGGGTGCTGGGCGTGGACGAGACGCGAGGCATGTTCGAGGTGGAGGTGGAGGCATTCGAGGACCGTGGCGCGCGGTGGCTCCTTCCGGTAGAGGATGTCTCGGGCTTCCAGTTCGAGCCACACGGCGCAGCGCTGCCGGACGTGGCCGTACGGAGGCTGGCGAAGGTCGCCGAGCGGCTGAACCGGCTGGTGAAGGTGGAGGCTCACGCGAATGCCCGCGCGCGGACGCTGAGGGAGATCGACGAGCAACGGCGGCGCATGCGCCCTGACCTCGCCGCCGACCGGCGCCTGACAGAGATCGACGTCGAAGACTGCATAGCGTCCCGTCACGGCTCACCGGCGGCTGCAGATGCCCTGCTGAGGCTTCTCGAGCGCAGCGGGCTCGCGGAGCTCGATCAGTCGTTCTCGCGCAGCTACGTCTCGAACCCCCACTCGGGCGAGACGGTCAAGGGGCACGCGATCGTGGTTGCCGAAATGGGGCTCTGCCCGCACCTCGGAAAGGTCGTTCGAGACGAGGAGCTCTTCTCCGGCGACGGGGCGAGAGAGCGCCGCCGTGCCCATCTCCTCCTCAGGTTGGCGTTCAACCAGGAGCTGTTCTCCATGCTGGGCCGCCCATCCGTCGCTCTCTACCGCGCTACTGCGGTCGGCGCGAGGGCCGCGCCGCTTTCGCCGTCCCTCGTGGCCGCGACGTTCTCCAAGGAGGTCGCGACGGCGCTTTTCGAGAGCGCGCCGGCTGCAGGGGTGCTCGCCCGCCAGCAGGTGCCGGCGTCGAGGTTGTTGATGACGTTCCTCGAGACCCCGGCCATGGACGACCGCTACCGGGAGGCGGAGGCCGTCCTGATCGGCGAGCCGAACAACCCGGCGTTCTAGGGTCGCGCGGCCGGCCGACCGCGCTCGGGAGCGGCCGCCTAGGCGAGCGCCGGCGCTGCCTTGCGCTCGTCGTAGAGACGCAGCGCAAAGGCACCCGCGGGGTGGGCGCGGCCGCGCTCCACCAGTTGGGTGGTGGGAGCGTCGAGGAGCTCCAGCGGCGGCAGCTCGACCCCGTAGACGGGCGGCAGCACGATCGGCGCCGCGAGCGCGGCGAAGGTGAGGTCTGCCGCGCTGAAGCGCTCGCCCAGAAGATACGGGCGGCCGTCGGCAAGCTGCTCGGCAACCCGGTCGAACTCGGCGAACACCATCGCCTCGTCCTCGCGCTCGACGCCCGGTCTGATCTCGAGCACACGGGCGATGAAGCGCTCCGCGAGCGGCAACGTCAGCCGTAGAAGGCGATCCTCCCAGCGCGGCACGCCCTGGTCGTTGAAGCGCAACATCACCTCCGGCTGGTCGAACATCCGCACGTAGATGAGCCGGCGTCCGTGCGGACCGAGGCGCTCGTCGAGGCGCCGGCTGAGCGCGATGGCGCGCTCGCGCTCCTGGCCCTCACCGAACAGCCGCTGCGACTCCTCGGTGCGGCGATCCACCCATTCGAGGATCTGCTCGGACTCGCCGATCGGTCCTTCCGGCGTGACCAGCACCGGCACCGTCTTCCCGCCGCCGGCGCGACGGGCGTAGAGCCGGTGCAGGCCCTGGACGTGTGGCTCCTCGCGATATGCGAGATCGGCGCGCTGCAGAGCCCATCGTGCCTTCTCGCAGTAGTGGCTGATCGGGATCGTGACGAGGCGCAGCATCGCGGGGCCAGTATCCCCCTTTGCTAGCGTCCTCGGCGGTGGCGCAGTTCGAGGAGTGGGAGATCGTGCTGCACGGGCGCCGGGCTGTGTACCGGATCGCCGGTGACGGGCCGCCCGTCGTGCTGATCCACGGCATGCTCAACTCGTCGAGCCACTGGCACGATGTCGCGCAGCGTCTCGCCGGCTCGCACACCGTGATCGCCCCCGACCTGATCGGCCACGGGGACTCCGCGGCACCTCGCGGCGACTACTCGCTCGGCGCACACGCGGCAAGCATCCGCGACCTGCTGACCGCGATCGGGATCGAGCGGGCGACGATCGTCGGGCACTCGCTCGGTGGAGGGGTCGCGCTGCAGTTCTTCTACCAGTTCCCCGAACGGGTCGAACGGCTTGCCCTCGTCTCCAGCGGCGGCCTCGGCAAGCGACGTCTCGCCGATGCTGCGGACGGCCGCACTCCCCGGCACAGCCGCACTGCTGTCGCTGACGATCCACCCCCGCGTGCTCGGCGGCATCCGCACCCTCGGCACACGCATGCGCGAGCGAGGGATGTCCAGCGGCGTCTACCTGCAGGCGCTGGCGCGAGCGCTGCGTCCGCTCGAGAACGCGGGCGCCCGCGAGGCGTTCCTGCAGACGCTGCGCTCGGTGATCGACGTGCGCGGGCAGCACGTCAGCGCCACGGACCGCCTGTATCTGCTGGAGGCGATCCCGACGCTGATCGTCTGGGGCGAGCGCGACCACACGATCCCGCTCGAGCACGGGCTCGCCGCGCATCGCGCGATGCCGAACAGCAGCTTCCGGACGCTCCCCGAGGCGGCGCACTTCCCCAACCTCGAAGACCCCGACGGCCTGGCCGCCGCGCTGCTCGAGTTCATCGCCCGGACCGATCCGGCGCCGCCGGAGGCGCTGGCCGACTGGGGCGCCGTGCTGGAGGGACGCTCGCCCCGCACGCGGCGCGGCGAGCGGGCGCTCGCCTAGCCGACGCGTCCGGCCGTGGCGGGCCGCCGGCGTCCTTCCTCGGATGCCGCCAGCAGCTCGAGCAGCGCCTCGACGCACTCGGGGTCGAACTGGCTGCCCGCGCCGGCGCGCAGCTCACGGGCCGCGTCCTGGGGCGAGCGGGCTTCGCGGTAGGGCCGATCGCTGGTGATCGCGTCGAAGGCGTCCGCGACGAGGATGATGCGCGAGGCCTCGGGGATCGCCTCGCCCGCCAGCCCATCCGGGTAGCCCGAGCCGTCGAAGCTCTCGTGGGAGTGGCGGATCCAGGGGACGATCATGCCGAGCCCCTCGATGCGCGCGACGAGCTCGGCGCCGGCGACGCTGTGGCGCTGGACGATCTCCCGCTCCTCGGCGGTCAGCGGGCCGGGCTTGGTCGAGGATCCGCTCGGGCACCGAGACCTTGCCGACGTCGTGCAGCATCGCCGCGATCCGCAGGGCGCCGAGCATCTGCGGGTCCCAGCCCAGCGACGCGGCGAGCTCGACCGCCCAGTCGGCGACGGCGAGCGAGTGCTCGTGCGCGGCGTTCATGCGCATGTCCACCGTCTGGGCGAGCGTTGCGGCCCAGCTCAGCCGCTCCTCGACAGCGGTGCCGTGGCGCTCTGGCCGGCCCGTCGCGGGAGGCGTAGAGGCGCGCGTCGGCGGCCCGCATCAGCTCCTCGAGCGTCCCGCCGTCCATCGGGAAGCTCGCGACGCCGATCGAGCAGGCCTGCCGGCGCCGCAGCTCCTCTCCCAGCCGGTCCGCGACCTTCAGCGCCCCGGAGGAGTCGACGTCGGCGAGCAGCACCGCGAACTCGTCGCCCCCGAGCCGTCCGATCGCGTCGTGCGCGCGCAGCAGCGTCTGCACCGTCGCGACGATCCAGCGCAGCAGCTCGTCGCCGGCGGCGTGGCCGAGCCGGTCGTTGACCTCCTTGAAGCGGTCCACGTCGAGCACGAGCACCGCGCCCTGGCGGGTGCCGCGCGGCGGCGCTGGCGATCTCGGCGATCGCGCGCTCCTCGAAGCCTCGCCGGTTCAGGCAGCCGGTGAGCGCATCGGCGCGCGAGACGTCCATCAGCGCCTGGTGCTGGCGATCGTGGTTGCGGGCCTGCCAGGCGCTCATCGCGCCGGTGCAGAACAGCATCGCCGTGAACAGCGCCTCATAGCTCCAGGGCGCCCCGCCGACGAAAAGTGCGATCGCGAGGTAGGAGAACATCGAGAGCGCGCCGACCAGCACGACCGATGCCAGCGGGTAGGACATGGCGGCGAACACGACTGGTACGAACAGCACGAGCGCCAGCGGGCTGCGCGTGCCCCCGTCGAGGGCGAGGCGAGGCGACGATCAGGCCCAGGTCGAGCACGCTCCAGGTCAGGAAGAAGTGCTCCCGGTAGGCGCTGCGCACGATCTTCTCGCGCGGGAGGCGGGAGATCACGAACGCGCCGAGCAGTCCGACGCCGTACAGGACCGCGAGCACGAGCCGGTTGCGGACGTCCCCACGTCAGCGCGAGGTACACAGAGGCGGCCGCGACCACGACGTAGCTGAGCCACACGCCCGCGGCGAAAGTGCCCGCGCGCATGCGCAGGGCGGACTGGTCGACGATCCCCCGCTCGTCCATAGGCACTTATCGGGCGCTCTGGGCGGGACCTGAGCCCGGCCGGCACCGCGTTGGACGACCGCCGCAGCGGCGGGCGGCTAGCCGGCGGCCGGGGAAGCCGGGGCGTCAGCCTGCTGACGCCAGGCCGGCGGGTAGGGCAGCGGGCGCAGCGTTCCTTCGAGCTGCTCGCGCAGCGGCTCGAACGGAGCCGGCAGCGAGAGCCGCTCGCCGAGGTGCCCCGGATCCTCGTCGATCGCGAAGCCCGGGCCGATCGTGGCGATCTCGAACAGCACGCCGCTGGGCTCCAGGAAGTAGACGGATTTGAAGTAGAAGCGTTCGATCACCGGGGTCGGGCGCGCACCGGCTTTGGCGATCAGCTCGCGCCACTTCTCGATCTCGTCCATCTGCACGGCGAACGCGACGTGGTGCACCGACCCGGCGCCCTGGCGGCGGCCGAGCTCCGGGGGCGCGCGGTCGTAGGCGTAGTTGCTGCCGCGGCTGCTCGCCGCGCACCGACCAGCTCTCCCCCGCCTGACGGGTGAAGCCGAGGGTCTCGGAGAGCAGCTGCTGGCTGCGCATCGGCTCGCTGCTGTACGCGCGCACGCCGTCGAAGCCGAGCAGCGCGTGCTCGGCAGGGATCTCCGGGCTCTCCGCGCGCAGCGGCTCGTCCCCGCTGGCGTCGATCACGAGCTCGTGTTCGAGGCCCTCGGGGTCGGCGAACAGCACGCTGTCGCCGGTCATCGCCGCCTCGACCCCGCGCCCCGCCAGGTGCTCGCGCCAGAACTCGAGCGACGCGCGCGAGGCCACGCGCCAGACGATGCGGTGCACCATCCCGGCGCCGGCAACGCCGGGGGCCGCTCCCGGGTACTCGAAGAACGTCAGGTCCATCCCCGGCGAGCCGTCCTCGTCGCCGTAGAACAGGTGGTAGACCGAGGGTTCGTCCTGGTTGACCGTGCGCTTGACCATCCGCATCCCCAGCACGCCGGTGTAGAACTCGACGTTGCCAGGCGCGTCCCCCGTGATCGCGCTGATGTGATGGATGCCCTCTAGCTGCACGGCCTCGCACAACCCTAGCGAAGGTGGGTGGTTCGTTCGGGGGAGTCGGCCGGCGCTCCGTACCCGGGATGGGGAAGGGTCGGCGGGCGCTCCATACCGGCCTGGTGCGATCATCGGCGCGTGCGTGACGGGTCGCTCATCCCGCGCTTCGGGCGCGCGCGGCGCGATCCGCAGCAGGCGGTGCTCGAAGGCTTCCACGCCGTCAAGCACGCGCTGCGCTTCGGCGCCGAGATCGAACTGCTGCTGACGCCCGACCGCGCGGCCCTGCTCGCGCTGGCCGAGCGCCTCGCCCCCGATGTGCGCGAGCAGCTGGCGAGCGAGGCGCGCGAGGTGGACCGCGGATCTGTTCGCCCAGCTCGTTCCGGTTCCGCCGAAAACCGGGGTTATCGCGACCGCGCGCCGGCCGCCGGTCGACGTGGCGAAGCTGCTGGCCGGACCCGACCCTCGCGCCGATCGTCCTGCTGGAGGACCCGCGCGACCTCGGCAACACGGGCGCGTGCGTGCGCGTCGCCGCCGCAGCCGACGCGGGCGGCGTGCTCGCGACCGGGACGCACGACCCGTGGCATCCCGACGCGCTGCGCGGGAGCGGCGGGCCTGCACTTCGCGCTCCCCGTCGCCCGCCTCGGCGACCTCGAGCTTCTGGGGGGCCCGCCCGCCCCGCGGCCGCTGATCGGCCTCGACCCGGACGGGGAGGATCTGCGACGCCGCCGCGCTCGACCCGCGGGCGATCCTCGCCTTCGGCACCGAGCGCGACGGTCTGAGCGCCGAGCTGACCAGCGCGCGCCGACGCGCTCGTGCGGATCCCGATGCGCGAGGGCGTCTCGAGCCTGAACCTCGCGACCGCGGTCGCCGCCGTGCTGTTCGCCTGGCGGCTGACCGCGGCCTGACGGCGCTAGGCGCCCGCGCGCTTCGACGCCGGAGAGCAGCTCCCAGTTGCCGCGCAGAGCCTCCTCGGCACGCGCCACCATCGCCGCCGCCTTCGCCTCCGGGTCGGGCTCGGATGCCATCAGCTCGCCGATCAGGCGTGCTGCGGCGCCCGCGTGCTCGACGTCGCGGTGCTCGTGGACCGCGAAGTACTCGGTCGCCGGGTGCGCTTCATCCACGTAGGCGTAGTGCTCGCGCAGGCCGTCGAGCTTGGTGCGCGAGATCTCCGGCTGGGAGGCCTCGATCGCGTAGAGCACCGCGAGCCGCTCGAGCAGGTCCGAGCCGGCGGTCCAGCGCTCGGCGCAGGCCGCGGTCTCGTCGAGCGCGGCCGCGTCCGTGTCAGCGCCGCAGGCGGCGGCGAAGCCGTCCCAGAGCGCGACGTGCTCGCGCTCCTCCACCGCGTGGCGGGCGAGACCCTCGCTGATCGGCGCGCGGCGCCGCGCCGGCCGCGAGCTCCGAGGCCTCCGCCAGCGCCACCACGGCGTGGCGGTACTGCCCGGCGTACAGGCGCAGCTCGCGGGGCTCAGCTCCCCGGCGCTCCAGCGCCGGTAGAAGGGGTGCGCGAGCACGTCGCGCTCGGCGCGAACCCTGTCGAGGCTGTCGATCACATCCATCTGCGTCTCCCGTCCATCGCGTTTTTTGCTCTCAGGCGGCAGGACTTCGGCGCCCCTGCGCAGAAATCTACGCATCGGCGCCGACGCAGGCGTGCGGGCGTGGGAATGCGTCCGTCGGCCCTGCCAAGGTGATCAAAGGGAGAAGGGCTCGAGGGGGTCGGATCGGCTTGATGACCATCATCCTCATCGCGGGGGCCGCGCTCATGACGTGCGGCGTGGTCATGACGCTCGCGATCGGCCGTGCTGCGGCTCGCGCCGACGAAGAGCTGGACGAGCTGCTCGCGCGGCGGCTGGGCTCAGCGGCGGCGCGTGAGCTGCACGAGAGCTATGCCGGGTTCTCCGCGGCCCAGGCGACGATCTCCTTGGAGTCGTCGATGACCGTGCCGTCGTCGAGCACCAGCGTGGGCACCCAGCGGTTGCCCGTCAGCTCCTGGACCTCGCGGCGACCGCGCGTGCCGTTCAACGCCTCGGGCAGCGGCGCGAAGCCGTAGGACTTCACCAGCTCCGGCTCGTGGCCCGCGTCGCTGAGCGCGTGGTAGGCGTTCGCGCACGGGTGCCCGCCGGGTCGCGGCGTCGGGAAGGTGCCCCAGCAGACGTAGAGCCTCACGGCACGACCTTGAGCTTGCCTTCCATGCCGGCCTGGCGATGGCCCGGCACCGAGCAGAAGAAGGTGTAGGTGCCTGGGGCCAGTTTCAGCGTCAGCGTGCGCTTGCCGCCCGACGAACGTCGGCGTCGCGCCCACGACCTTCTTGTTCGCTTCTTCGATCGAGAGGTTGTGTTCGACCGGCGAGGAGTTCATGAATTCGATCGTCACGGTCCCGGCCTTCGCAACGAGTTCCTGTTTTTCGAAGGCGAGCTGGCCGCCCGGGTCGGCCGCCTGCGTCAGCTTCGTGGTCTTGCGCCGCGGGCGAGGAAGGCGGCGCGGGCGTGCCGGTCGTCGCGGTCGGCTGACCGGTCGTCTGGGCGGCGGTCGTTTCGGGCGTCGTGGCCGTCGTCGTTTCCGCGGCCGCCGGAGCCGGCGTGGTCGTGGTGGCGGCCGACGGCGGTTTCCTTCGCGGGCGAGCCGGAGGTGGCGACAGCGGCCACCAGGGTCGCGAGCACGAGCACCGCGCTGATCGCCCATGACGGCGCGCTGCTGGCCGTCGGTTTCGGGGAAGCTGGATTTGCGCATCCCGACCGCCATCGAGATCAGAATCGCCCACGCCACGAGGACCCCGCCGGCGATGTAGAAGGGGACGTGGCTCTTCTCGGCAGCCAGAACCGGCGCCATCTGGAGGAGGGCGGTGTGCACGGCCCGCGAGCCTAGCCGATGAGGCTGCGGATATGCTCCCAGCCGCTGATGACCGACGCGGTGCGAACGCCCGAAGGCGCGCTGGAGGGGCTCCCGGACTTCCCGTGGGAGTCGCATTACCGCGAAGTCGAAGGGCTGCGGCTCGCCCATCTCGACGAGGGCGAAGGGCCGCCCGTCGTGTTCTTCCACGGCGAGCCGACGTGGTCATATCTGTGGCGCAAGGTGATGCCGCCCGTCCTGGGCGCCGGCTTTCGCTGCATCGCACCCGACTACGCCGGCTTCGGCCGCTCGGACAAGCCGACCGACATCGGCTGGTACAGCTACGACACCCACGCCGCCCTCGCGGTCGAGCTGATCGAGGAGCTCGACCTTCGCGGCGCCACCGCGGTCGTGCACGACTGGGGCGGACCGGTCGGCCTGCGCGCCGCCGTCGAGCTGCGCGAGCGCTTCGACAGGCTCGTGATCATGGACACCGGCCTGTTCACGGGCCACCAGCGCATGACCGACGCGTGGATGGCGTTCCGCGACTTCGTCGAGCGCACCGAGGACCTGCCGGTGGGCTTCCTCGTCAAGGGCGCCTGCAAGACCGATCCCGGCGAGGAGGTGATCGCGGCCTACGACGCGCCGTACCCGGACGCAGCCTCCAAGGCGGGGGCGCGCGCCTTCCCCCTGATGATCCCCCTGACGCCCGATGCGCCCGGCGCAGAAGCGGGACAGCGCGTCCACGATGCCCTGAAGGGCGACCGCCGGCCGACGCTGATGCTCTGGGCCGACTCCGACCCGATCATCCCGCCCTCCACCGGGGAGCGCTTCGCGGAGTCGATCGGGTGCCCCTCCCCGCGCGCGATCCCCGACGCGAGCCACTTTCTCCAGGAGGACCAGGGCCCGCTGATCGGCAGCCTGATCGCCGACTGGCTGCTCGGCTGATTGCGTCAGGATCGGCCGGCGCTCCATGCCGGCCTCAGCCACGCTTCATCGCGGTCCGCGCCACTGCGCGCCCATCAACGGCGCGCGTGGCACCCACCAATCAAAAACCCTGCTCCTCGCCCGCGGCGATCTGTGCCGTCTCCGCCGGCGGCTCGAGGCCCGGCTCCGAGTGCGACGCCCGCAGCTCGTAGGAGCGGCGGCGGTTCAGGTCCGCGCCCGCCAGCACGCGGTCGGCCTTCATCGCGCGTGTCATGCCCTCCGCGAGCGTCCGCGGCAGCAGCACGCCGAGCACGCTGTTGCGTTTGGCCTCCTTCGGCACCCACACATCGACGCGGCCGGTCTTGAGCGCGTCGACGATCGCGTCCGCTACGTCCGAGGGCTCGAGGTTGCTCATGCCGCGCGCCTCTCCCAGCCCCGAGCCGAGTTCGGTGTTGACGACATAGGGCATCACGTAGCTCACGTCGATGTGTGCGCCCATCAGCCGCAGCTCGCCGCGGATCGCCTCGGTGAGCCCGACGACCGCGTGCTTGGTCGCCGAGTACGTCGCGCCGCCCGGGGCGCCGAACTTGCCGGCCTGCGAGGAGATGTTCACGATGTGGCCGCGATCGCGGGGGACCATCCGCGCCAGCGCGAGCTTGCAGCCGAGGATCACGCCATGGAGGTTGATGTCGACCATGCGCCGCGCCGTCAGGTCGTCCTCGTCGATGAAGCGGCCGATCTGCATGATCCCCGCGTTGTTCACCAGGACGTCGAGCGGGCCGAATCGCTCCTCGGCCCCGTCGAGGAAGGCCGCGTAGGAGTCGCGGTCGGTGACGTCCAGCGGCAGCGCCACCACACGCTCGGGCGCCCCGAGCTGCGCCGCCGTCTCGCGCGCCGAATCCACGTCGAGGTCTCCGATCACGACCTTCATACCCTGGCCGAGTAGTGCCTGCGCGGTGGCCCGTCCGATCCCGCGTGCGGCGCCTGTGATCGCCACGGTCTGGCCGGCGAGGATGCGGGGCTGCTTTGCCATTCGGTCTCCTCCTGTGCTTGCTGCTCTCTGGCTAGGTGTGTGACGGTATCGCGCCGGGGGCGGGCCGTGGCGCCCGGCCTGGCCACGCAGCCAATCCGGGTAGTACCCTGGCGCGATGCCGTACTTCAAGCTCGACGGCCAGCGCCTCGCCTACACCGAGTTCGGCGGCGGCCCCGCCGAGATCACCGGGAGCGGTCGGCGCGGGCGGACCGCGCGCAGCGCCCCCGCCGGGCGGCCGCTGATCCTTCTCCACGGGCTGCTGCTCTCGCAGGACATGCACCGCCGCCTGGCCGAAGACCTCGCGGCCCGCGGCAACCGGGTGATCACGATGGACCTGCTGGGGCACGGCCACTCGGACCGCCCGCGCGACATGTGGCGCTACTCGATGCGCTCCTACGGCGAGGAGGTGGTCGCGCTGATGGACCACCTGGGTATCGAGCAGGCGGTCGTGATGGGCACCTCGCTCGGCGCCAACACCGGGCTCGAGGTCGCCTCCGCCCACCCCGAGCGCCTGCGCGGCCTGGTGCTCGAGATGCCGGTGCTCGACAACGGCCTGCTGGGTAGCGCGCTCGCGTTCACGCCCTTCCTCGTCGCCGTCACCTTCGGCGAGCCGATCATGAAGGTGCTCTCGCGCGTCACGCGCGCGATTCCGCGCCGCCTCGTTCCCCACTACACCAACGTGATGCTCGACGTGGTGCGTCAGGAGCCGGGGCCCAGCGGCGCGCTCATGCAGGGCCTGTTCTTCGGCCGCAGCGCCCCCCACCGCGACGAGCGGCGCACCTTCACCACACCGGCGTTGATCCTCGGCCACGGGCGCGACCCGGTCCACCCGTTCTCCGACGCGGGCATGCTCCACGAAGAGATGCCGAACTCGCGGCTGATCGAAGCCGACTCCGTGGTCGAGCTGCGCGCACGCCCCGAGCGGCTGACGAACGAGATCGCCGAGTTCCTAGACGAGGTGTGGCGCAAGCGCCGTCCGTCTCGGGCGAGTCGCTCCGCCGCACCGGCGAAAGCCCGCCCGCGGCGCAGCGCCGGTCCGCGCTCCTCCCGCTAGGCCGCCGGCCTCAGCCGACCGGGAAGAGTTCGATTTCGTTGAGTGTGACCTTGCCCGGCGCTTCGGGCGTGCCGACCGAGGATTCCGGCGCCCCGCTGATCCAGACCACGACGAACCGGTAGGCCTTGCCCTGTGTTTTCAGCGCGATGCGCGCGCGGCGCTTGCGGATCGTGAGCGAGTGGCTGATCGGCACCCACGACTTGTCCGTGATCGAGGCGGGAGCTGTCTGGGTGCTCGCGCCGTAGACCTGCAAGGTCATCCCGGGCGTGCTCGTGACGAGCTTGACCGCCGAGAGCTTCTTGGCCGACTTCAGATCGATCAGGACGCCCTCGGCCATCGCCGGCGCGGTCGCCGGATTGACCTGCGCGCTCCAGCCCGTGCCCGTGTCGCCGTCGATCGTGAGGCTCGGGTCCCCGAAGTTGGTCGCGGGATAGTTGTAGGGGTTGTAGGTCGAAGCCGCGTCGGTGTCGAGGAGCAGCGCGGCCGGCCCTTTCGGCGCCGTGCCGCCCTGCCCGCCGCCGGTCGTGGAGGTTTTCTGTTCGCCGGTCGTGCCACCCGTCGGCGCCGCGGGGGTGGTCGGGGTGCTCGCCGGGGGCGTCACGGCTTTCGTCGGCAGCGCCGGGGTTTTCGCGATCGGCGGCACTTTTGTGACCGGGGTGGGGGTCGGCGCCGGGGTCGTCGCAGGGGCGGGCGTCGTGGCAGCCGGCGGGGTCGCCTGGGCGACGGTCGCCGTCACCACGGCCGCGTGTTTGGGTTCCTTGCTGAGCGCCGCGTACGCCGCCGCGGCCGCCCCGAGGAGCAGCACCGCGGTCGCGCCCAGCGCAATCGCCCACGGACGCCAGGCATGCGAGCCGACGCTGCCCGGAGCGCCCGCCCCACACTGCAGGCACCACTCCTGACCCGGCGCCAGTGGGGCGCCGCACTTCGTGCACGCAGTACCGGCGCGCGCAGCCTCCGCCTGCGCGGGCGGGTCCGGCGTGGCGCCCGAGCCGTCCGGACCGGCGTCCTGCGGGCGCGGATCCTGCGCGGGCGGGGAGTCGGCCAGCGACGTTGCCATCGGAGCACGATTCTAGCCCCGGCCCGGGCGCGAGACCGCCGCCAGCTGGAATCGACCGCCTATCGCGGGGCGGGCGGTCCTCCGGGCACGATCTCGCGTCCCGTGGGGCGCAGGTCGCCGTCCAGCTCGAGCTGCCAGTAGTAGCGCGTGAACGTGAGACCGGCGCGGAACTCGCCGACGTGAGGCTCGACGCGCTCGCCGCTGGCCATCGCGACGATCAGCTCCGGATAGCTGCGCCCGGCATCCGCGGCGTAGGCCGGCGCGGGGAAGGCCCCGCCGAAGCGCGTGTTCACATCCGTGATGCCGAGGCCTGCCTCAGGGTCGCGGAAGACCTGGATCGTCGCCGGGCCGCGGACGCCGAGCTCCTCCACCACGCGGCGGCCGAGCTCGACCATCTCGGAGTCCTCGATGACGGTGCCCTTGATCGACTCCCCGCCCCGCGACTCGATCATCGTGCGCGGAATCGCGTTCAGGCAGCGGCCCTCGGTGTCGCCGAGGCAGTCGATCGAGATCTCTGGACCGGCCATCGCGCGCTGGACCATCACCGGCTCCTGCACGTAGGAGACGAAGAAGCGCGCCTCGGCCGGAGTGCTCGCGAGGTGGATCGAACGCGCTCCGGAGCCCTTGCGCGGCTTGACCATCACCGGGTACTCCAGGGCGTCGAGGTCGTCCTCGGGGAGAGCCGTGGGCGGCGACGGCAGCCCGAGGCGCTCGAGCAGCAGGTGCGCCTCGTACTTGTCGAAGGTGGCCCGCGCCACGCTCGCTGCCGGCACGAGCGCCGGCAGCCGGCCCTGCTCGCGGGCGCGCGCGAGGATCTCGATGTCGAGGTCGGTGAGGGGCAGCACTGCGCCGACGTCGTGGCGCTCGCACAGCTCCGCCAGCGCCGGCACATACGCGGGGTCGTCCATACGCGGCACCTCGACCCGCACATCCGCCGCGTACTGCGCCGGCGCGAGCGGCGAGGGGTCGGCGGCGATGGTCCGCGTCAGCTGCGCGAAGCAGGAGACGATGTCGTAGCGCTTGCCGACGCCCGTCAGCAGCACGGCGCGCCGCGGGGTGTCCGCGGCGCTCACAGCTCCCCCTCCCAGCCGCCCGTCGTGCCCTTGTAGAGACCCGAGCCGCCGAGCACCATCCCGACCGTGCGCCACAGGATGCGGACGTCGAAGGCCGGCGAGCGGTGTTCGATGTAGTAGAGGTCGAGCTCGATCCGCTCCGCCCATGGCAGCGAGGCGCGGCCGTTGACCTGCGCCCAGCCGGTGATGCCGGGCTTGACCGCCAGGCGCCCGCGCTGGCGAGGCGTGTACTGCTCGACCTGCACCGGAAGCGTCGGCCGGGGACCGATCAGAGACATCTCGCCGTGCAGCACGTTGACCAGGTTCGGCAGCTCGTCGAGCGAGGTCCGCCGCAGCAGCGCGCCGACGCGCGTCACGCGGGAGTCACCGGCATCGATCGCGAGGCCTGCGCCGATTGCTCCGCGCCCTGCACCATCGTCCGGAGTTTGAGCACGTCGAACGGCGCCCCGTCACGGCCGACGCGGCGTTGGCGGTAGATGACCGGCCCGGGGCTCTCCAGCTTGATCGCCAGCGCCGCGAGTGCGAGCACAGGCGAGAGGACCGCCAGCGCGGTGGCCGAGATCACGATGTCGACGATGCGCCGGAGCACGGGGCGGGATTCTCGCGCAACGCTCCCAGGAAGCTCAGCGCGTCCCCTCCGCCGCCTCCCAGGCGGCGTCGGTTCCGTGCCGCAGCCAATCCCACAGCCCCGCCGCCGGCGAGGCGGCGGTGAGCACGTAGTAGCGCGCCACGAGCAGCGGCCGCAGCCTCATCGCCCCGGCGAGCGCGGCGGCCACGAGCAGCGCGAGCTGCAACGCCAGCGTGACGATGTAGAGCGTCCTCGCCGGGCCGCCGCTGACGGCGACGAGCGCGACGTTCGCGGCCAGCGCGAGCGCGTGCAGGAACGGCAGCGCGTAGCGCAGCACGCGATGTGACAGCACCATCACCGCGTAGCCCGGCGGATAGCCGCGCGGAGAGAGCATGCCGCCGCGCAGGAGGATCGGCCAGGTGTGGCTCATCATCCTGCGCTTGCGCGCGAACTCGCCGCCGATCGTCGGCACCATCTTCTCGCTCGCCAGCGCCTCGGGGACGTAGACCGCGCGCCGACCGCGCTTGACGATGTTGAACGGCAGCGACAGATCGTGGCCCATCACGGGGTCGACGACGATGTAGCTCTCGCGGCGCGTCGCGTAGATCGCGCCGTTGCCGGCCGTGATCGAGGAGAGGCGCGACTCGAGCTCGCGCACCACCATCTCGTAGCGCCAGTAGACCCCCTCCTGGTTGTCGCCCCCGCGTCCGGAGGAGGCCTGGACGAAGCGGACCTGGCCGCAGGCGTAGCCGACCCGCGGATCGGCGAAGGCGGCGACGAGCCTGCGTGCGGCCTCGGGCTCCCACAGCGCGTTGGCGTCCGAGAACGCGACCAGCGGCGCCGCGGGCGCGCTCGACCGCGGCGTCCTGTGCGCGGATCTTGCCGCCGCGCGGCAGCTCGAGGACGAGGTCGGCGCCGGCGGCGCGTGCGCGCTCGGCGGTTGCGTCGGTGCAGCCGTCGCAGGCGACGATCACCTGCAGGCGCTCGCGCGGGTAGTCCAGCGCGAGCGCGTTCAGCACCTTCGCCTCGATCACGCTCTCCTCGTCGTGCGCGGCGATCACCAGCGAGAGCGCCGGCTCCTGCCCGGCGCCCACCGCGGCCCTCGTCTCAGCGCCGCGTCCCCGGAGACGCGCCAACACGGCGAGCGCGACCGCGTAGCCGATCTGGGTCCAGACGATCAGCGCGATGCAGAGCCAGAAGACGATCTCGAGAGCGAGCAACAGGGGGATTCTGGCGGACGGAGGGCGGGTAGACTCGCCGGCGATGAGCTACACGCTCAAGAACCTGCGAGAGACGGAGGACAGCGCCCCCAAGTTCGGCTTCGACGAGCTGGGCGAGGCGCACTTCCCGCGGGAGGAGATGGGCGCCACCCAGACCGGCTTCGCCTACCACGTGCTCAAGCCTGGCAAGCGCAACGCGTTCGGCCACCGCCACGAGCAGGCCGAGGAGGTCTACGTCGTGATCGCCGGCAGCGGCCGCGTGCGCCTCGACGACGAGATCGTCGAGGTCACAGAGCTCGACGCCATCCGCGTATCGCCTGAGGTGACACGCTCCTGGGAGGCCGGCGAGGACGGCCTGTCGGTGATCGTGTTCGGCGCTCGCCATGAGGGCGACGGCGAACTGAAGCACGACTTCTGGCAGGACTAGATCCTCGCCAGGAGGCGCTCGTACAGCGCCACCGTGCGGCGACCGATCTCCGCCCAGGAGTACTCGCCCGCCGCCAGCTCGACGGCGCGCACGGCCAGCGCTTCGCGCGCGGGCGCGTCGGCGAGGAGCTCTCGGAGTGCCGCGTGCAGCGCCCCGGCATCGCCGGCTCGGAAGCTTCGGGCCGCTCCCGCGGCGGCGATCTCCGGGAACCCGCCGACATCGCTGAGCAGCAGCGGCCTCCCGAACGCGAGCGCGGTGAACAGCACGCCCGACTGGTCGATCTCGCGGTAGGGCAGCACCACCAGGTCTGCGCGGCGGAAGTAGGCGGGCAGCTCCTCGTCGCCGATGAAGCGCGGCACGAATCGCACACCGGGCGGGGCCATCGCCCGCAGCGAGGCGATGTCCATCCTGGGCATCCCGGCGACCCACAGCTCCGCCCCCTCGACGCCGCGCCAGGCGTCCAGCAGCAGGTCGATCCCCTTGTACGGGCGCATCAGCCCGAAGCACAGGACGACAGGCAGATCGGTGTCGAACGGCGCCGGCGCGGGCGGCGCCTCCGCGAGGTGCTCGAGCACGCCGTGCGGGATCACGTGCACGCGGTCCGCCGCGACGCCGAGCTCGGCGATCAAGCGCTCCCGTCCGTGCTCGGTGTGCACCACGACGGCATCGAAACGCTCGTACAGGCGCCGCTGCCCGCGGAGCTGCCCCGGGCGCGGCTCGCGCGGGAGCACATCGTGCGCGGTGATCACGAGCGGCCGCGCCGACGGCAGCAGCGCCCAGTCGAGCTGCTGGATGGTGAGCCACTGGAAGTGCACGACGTCGGCCGCGCGCGCCCCGCGCCGGTACCGGAGCATGTCCGGCACGTGCTCGGCGAGCTTCGCGACGCGCCGCGGTCCGGGCGCATGCAGTCGCGAGGCGCCGCGGTAGAAGAACTCTCGCCGGGCGTAGCCGTCGGGCGCGGCGACGGGACCATAGGCGAAGCGGCTGGTGACGAGCTCGACCTCGGCGCCCGCGCCCGCGAGCGCGCGGGCGAGCGCGTGGTCGTAGGGCGGCGTGAAGGCCGACGGGTCTACGACGTGAACTCGCACGGCGACGGAGAATACGGCCGAGCATGGTCTCCGACAGCCCCCACCCGAGCCGCGACGGCAGCATCGAGCTGACCTTCTGCGTCGTGAACACCTCGCAGCGCGAGCTGCTGGTGCACGGGCTCGACGCAATCGGGCGCGAGCGCGCGCAGCTGCCGTTCTCCACCGAGGTGCTCGTTCTCGACAACGGCTCCCGCGACGGCTCGGCCGACGCCGCCCGCGCGCACCCGGCCGTGGACGAGGTGGTCGCGCTCGGCGAGCGCCGCGGCAAGGCGGCCAACGACAGCGAGCTGCTGCGCCTAGCCCGAGGTCGCTTCGGGCTGCTGCTGAACGAGGACTCCGAGCTGCTCGCCGGGGCGACGCTCGCGCTGTGGCAGGCGCTCGACGCGGCGCCGCGAGCCGCCTGCGCCGGCGCCCAGCTGCTGCGCCCCGACGGCACTCCGCAGCCGTGCGCCTGGCGCTTCCCGGGCCCGGGCGCCGCGCTCGCGGGGGCGCTGCAGCTGCACCGGCTGCTGACGGTCCAGAGCCGTGGCCGGCGCACGCGGACGGTGGACTGGTGCCAGAGCTCGGCGCTGCTCGTCCGGGGCGAGGCGGCTCGCCAGGTGAACTACCTCGATCCCGACTTCTTCGTCTACTCGGACGAGGTGGACTTCGCGCGGCGGCTACGAGACGCCGGCTGGACGAGCGTCTACGTCCCCTCAGCGCGGGCGATCCATCACGAGCAGCTGGCGACCGGGTCTGCGCCGGAGCGGCGCATCGTCGAGATGGCGCGCAACCGCGACCTCTACATGCGAAAGCACCACACGGCCGCGGCCGCGGCCGCCGTGCGCTGGCTGACGGCGGCGGCATACGCCGAGCGGGCCCTCGCGGCGACGGCGCTGCCGGGCCACGACGCTCGGCGCATGTGGCTGAACGCGCGCGCGAGCCTGCGCCCGGACCGGGGCGAAGGACTGCGCGAGGCGGCGGCGGCTTACAACGCTCAGATGTCGCGGAGCGGATCCTCGGCGTAGGCCTCGAGCTCTCCGCGCTGTGCGCGGAAAGCCGCCACGCGCCGCCGGGCATCCGCTGCCAGCCGCCGCGCCTCGGCGCGCTCGTGCGGGTGGAAGAACCGCGTCAGCAGGAGCAGCCCCGGGACGAGCGCATACCAGGCGATCCGCGTGAGCAGCCCGAGCACGCCCTGGTCGGGCAGCAGCAGCTCGCCGGACACCGCAACCCCGCCCAGGATCGCGACGAGCTGTCCCAGGCGCCGCCATTCGAAGCCGACGCGGAAGAGGCTCCGTGTCAGCAGGTAGATCACCGCGAGCATCGCCAGGTAGGCACCGCAGAGCGCGACCCCGGCGCCGGCGATCCCGAGGCCGGCGCCGCTCGAGGGAACGAGCAGCAGCAGAAGCGCGATGTTCACCCCGAGCCCGACGGCCGCCGCAGGCAGGTTGCGCGACGTCACGCGCGCCCGCCCGGAGATCGCGACGAAAACCAGATAGAGGCCGTACAGCGCCCACCCGAGCGAGAGCCAGGGCAGGGCGCGATGCGCGTCGAAGTACGCGGGCGCCGAGAGCAGCCGCACGAGCCAGCGCCCAAGAAGCGCGACCGCGCAGACGACGGCACCGGTCGCGAGCGCGTAGTAGGTGGTCACGACCGAGTAGAGCTGCGCCGCCTCCTCGTCGTCCTCGATCGAGTAGGCCAACGGCGGCCACGCGTACTGGAACCCGCGTACCGCGACGAACACGACCGTCGCGAGCTTGATCGCAACCGCGTACGTGCCGGCCGCGACGTGCGAGTAGGAGCGGAACAGGTAGAAGCGGTCTGCGACCTGCAGCGCGTACACGCTCGCGTCGGCGGGGACGGTCGGCAGCCCGAAGGCGAGCATCGCCCGCAGGTCCGAGAGCCTGACGCGCAGCGACACGCGGCGGCGCAGCGTCCACCAGAGGCCGAGGACGACGATCGCCGAGGCGCCGAAGTTCCCGAGCAGCAGGCCGCGCGCGCCCTGGCCCGCGAAGACGACCAGCGCGATCGTGAAGGTGACCGTCAGGCCGACGTTCGCGCCCGACGCGTAGATGTAGGCCCGTGCCCGCTCGTCGACGCGCAGCTGCGCGTAGGCCATCTCCAGGTTCGTGAACGCCCACAGCCCGAGGATCGCGCAGTCCATCAGCAGCGGATCCCTGAAGTTCAGGATCAGTTCGGAGAGCGGCGCCGAGAAGGCGAGGGCGGCCAGCGACACGAGCGTGGTGGTCCAGGCGACGAACGCCGTCGCCGTACGGGCGATGCGCTCGCGCCGCGCCTCGTCGTCGTCGTCGAAGTAGAAGCGCACGAAGGCCTCGCCGACACCGCCGCGGACGAGGATGCTCGTCAGGATCACCGCCGTCAGCAGCGCTTCGGCCGCCCCGTAGGCCTGCGGGCTGATGTGGTGCGTGTAGAGGGGCAGCGTGAGGAGCGCGAGGCCCTTGGCGAGGATGTCGCCGAACTGGTACGCAGCGCCGGTCGTCACCAGGCGCTTGAGGTAGCCGAGCACGGCTAGACGCTACTTGCGAGCGTTCCCAGGAGCGCTCGGCGCACGACGCCTCACGTCGCGCCCGACGGCTCTGGCGCCGCCGTCCCCACGCCGGCCCGAGGCGCCTCCGCGGGCGCGTCCCCGTCGCCGCCCCGCGCGGCCGCGTTCCAGGCCCCGCCCGTCCGCGCGAGGGCGACGCCGATCGCAAGCAGCGCCCAGGTGAAGGGGTCCTCGAGGAAGTCCGCGTAGGTCCACGTGTGCAGCACGAGGGCGGCGAAGCACGCGGCGATCGCGATCCGCGGCGGCGATCGGCCGGCGCCCGTGAACAGCGCGAGGAACGCGACGGCGAGCAGCACGCCGTAGACGGCCAGGCCGACGAGGCCCTGCTCGGCGGCGATCGTCACCGGGATCGTGTGGGAGGCCGAGACCGCGTTCTGCGTGGTCGCCTGGCTCGCGCTCGTGTGGCGCTTGTACTCGCTTTCGAAGGAGCCGGAGCCGAAGCCCTGCAGCGGTCGGTCCTCGAACAGTTCGAGGCCGCCTTCGATCAGGCTCGTGCGCCCCGCGGTGGCGCTGTTGGCCGAGCTGCCTTTCAGGTGCGCGCTCTTCGGGGCGAGCAGGACCACCGCGGCTGCCAGCACGACGAGCGACACGGAGACGATCGCGGTTCTGCGCGCCCCCCACCGGTAGGCGGCGAGCACGGCAAGGCCCAGAAGCAGACCCGCGATGCTCGACTGGGAGAAGCTCGTCACGAGTCCGGCGAGCAGCCATGCGAGCACCGCCGCGCCGGCCTGGACCTGGCGCCGGGAACCCCACAGGACGACGGTCGTGACGGCGAGCATCACGAGCATCAGAAAACGCCCGTAGACGCTCGGGTCGAAGAAGACCGAGTTGACGCGGAAGTAGTTGTCGTACTGGTTCGCCGCGACGAGTTTCGGGTTCAGGAACAGGCTCTTGCGGTAGTACTCGACGAAGCCGACCCCCGCGAGCACCACCGCGACGGCGACCAGGACCAGCAGCGCACGACGCAGCAGCCGTGGTGTCCAGCGCACTTCGCGCAGCAGGACGAACAGCAGCCCGAACGGGACGTAGAAGAAGAGCAGGTTCTCCGCCGCCTTCGCGCGATCGACCGAGTAGGAGATCTGCAGGGTGTAGAGAGCGACGGCGGCCAGCAGCGCCCAGCCGACATAGCGGGCGGCCGGGTTGCCGCGCTGATCGGAGACCGGCTCGGCTCTCCTCGCGCCGCGGCCGGCGAGCAGCCTGGGCAGCAGGTGCGCGAAGGTCCCGGCCGCGACCACCACGTACAGGGGCACGAGCAGGTTCACCGTGCGCCCGTCGGCCGAGATCGGTATCCGGAACGGGAGCGCGAGGACCGCAAGGAGCGGGAACGCTTCGGGCTCACGGCGCATCAAGAGCGCGAGGGCGCCGGCGAGAACGAGCCCCACCGCCACCAGGACCGCCAGCGTGCCGGCGGACGGCAGGCTGGTCGCGGCCGGGACGGCCGTCACGGTCTCTCCAGCGTGAAGCTGTGCGGTGAGAGCACGGGTTCGCGCTGGCGGCTCAACCTCAGCCGCACCCGGTATTCGCCGGTCCCGGCCAGACGTCCGCGGTTGGCCGGGAGGATGTAGGCATGGCCGGTGGAGCTGGTCACCGTTCGATGCGAGCGAGCGGTCCCCCGGCGTCCGTTCCAGAGCAGCGAGACCGTTTTGTAGCGGGGAACCGGGTACTGCGTCAGCAGCGTTGCGACGAGGTTCCCGTTCGCGTCGATGATCGTGACAGTCGCCCGTTCGGCATGGGCGAGCTTGAACGAGATCTGCTCCTGTTTGTGCCGGCCGGCGGGGGTCGGGGCGAAGTTCGGCGTGAGCTTGAACTGCTGCACGCCGGTGGGCCGGTGCTTCAGCCGCTGCGTGAGGAAGAACGCCAGGAAGCAGGCGATGAGGAGCGCCGTGAACACGGCTGTCGCCAGCTTGTCGGGGCGGCCGTCGCGCGCTTCGTGTGCGCCGCCGGCCTCGGCCGCCGCGGCGCTCAAGCCTCGCCGCCCGTGGCGAAGTGCTCCACGGTGTCCGAGCGCAGTCCGAGACGCAACGTCTCGAGCGAGAGCACGTCGGCGGCGGCGATGTTGCCGAGGTTGCATTCGGTGCCGAAGTGCTTGAGCAGCCAGACCTGCTGCGCCTGCAGCGGCGCGTCGAAGATCATCCGCCCGGGGTCGATCGAGTGCGCGATCTCCGTGATCAGCCCGGTGCGGGGCTCGCCGTCGGCGCGGTAGATGCCCGCGGTGCCCGACTCGCGCGCCTCCGCGATCACCTTCCACGCGCCCGCGGCGAGGTCGCTTTCGATCTGCTCGACCCAGATGTAGGGCGGCATGATGTAGTCGACGTCCTTGCTGCCGACCTCGGCGAAGACGGTGAACTCCTTCGCGAGGCTCTCGATCAGCTCGCGCTTGACGGCCTTGTCGAGCTCGATCGTGCCGTCGGAGATCTCGACGTGGCGCAGCCCGAGCTCCCGCAGCCAGGCGACGAGCCCCTCCACGCGGCCCTGGCGGATCGCGACCTCGGTGAGCGTCCCGCCGAGCACGACCGGGATCCCATGCGCCTCGTAGCGCGCCAGCTTGGGACGCAGGTTCGCGCTCACCACGGCGGTGCCCCAGCCGAGCTTGACGATGTCCACGCTGTCGCCCGCCACCTCGAGCAGCCCGTCGACATCTGAAAGCGAGAGCCCGCGGTCGATCACGTGCGTGATCCCCTCCTCGCGGGGCTTGGACGAGCGCTGGGGGATGTCGAGGAAGCCGGCTATGGCCCGGTGGTGCCCTGGGCGGCCCTGTCGGCGCCGACGACGACCACCACCTTCGCCGGCCCCGCGAGGGCGGAGACGGCCTGTTCGATCGGCTGCACGTGGCTCACCGACAATGCGCGGGCGACCCCGTTCGCGTCAGCCTGGTGTCCCGGCGCGTACTGGACGACCGTCACTTCGTTGGCCCCCGGCGGACGCCCGCTGAGCGCGTTCGCCTGCGAGTAGCCGGTCTGCTGCAGTTCGGCGGAGATGCGGTGTGCGAGCCCGGTGGTCAGCGTCCCGTTGAGCACCACGACGCTGGTTTCGGCGGGCGGCGTCGCCTTTGCCTGTTTGGTCTGGGTACTCGCGTGTTTCTTCTGCGCGGCGGTGGTCTGGGTCTGTGTGCTACCGGTCCCCGTCGACGCCGTTTTCGCGTGGCTGGGAGAGGACCCGCCTTTGGTCGCCAGCACAACGGCCACAGCGACGATCGCAACCGCGGCGACCGCGAACAGCACGATGCGCCGGCCGGACCCTCCCGAGGAGGTGTCGCGCTCCCGGCGATCCGGGGGTCCTCCGGGTTCCCGCCCGCGCGAGGTGCGCGCGGTCCCCGCAACCGGGGCTGCGGCGGCCGCGCCCTCGGCAGCGGTGGGCGCCGCGGCGCGCCGCGGCGCGCTCGGGGCGGGCGGCAGCGGGGGGCGCTTGCGCTCGGCGCCCTCGGGGGGGCTCGGGGCACGCGGGGCCGGCGCGACCGCCGGCCCCTCGGCCTTGGGAGCGGACGCGGTCGCGCCCGCCCGCACGCCGCCGCCGCCGCCGCCGCGGGAGCCGGCTGGGCGGGCGGATCGGAGGGCGATGTGCCGTTCGGGGGTGCCGCCGCGCGGCCGGCCGCCGCCGCAGAGGCCGGGGCTCCGAGCGGCGCCTCGCCGGCAGCGGCGGGGCCGCCGGCGGCCGGAGGCTGCTGCCACGGGATCTGGCGGGGCCCGCCCTGCGGCTTCGCGCCGGCGGCTGGGACGGGGGCTCCGGAGGCAGGCTTCTCGGCCGCTGCCGCGGCCGCCGCCGTGGCCGGCGCGCCTGCGGGGACCGCCTGCGGCGCCGGGGTCTGACCCGGCGTGGGCGGTTGCGCCGGGGCGCCGGGCGAGGGCTGTACGCCCGTCGCGGGCGCTGCGGGCTTCTGAGGCTGGGCGGGCGGCGGCAGGGGGGCGGCCGGTGTCCCGGCGGCGGTGAGGGGCTGACCCGGCGGCACCGGCTGGGCGCCCGGCTGCGGCTGCGCGCGTGCATGGACCGGAGCGGCGCGCGGCACCGCGCGAACCGCCCCCTGCGGCGGCGCCGACGGCTGCTGCACGCGCGCGGCGGCTGCCTGCGAGACGCGCTGCTCGGCTTCCGCGGCGCGCTCGGGGGCACGGCCGGCCCAGTCGCGCAGCCGCCTGATCTCACGTGCCTGTGAGAAGACGAGCAGCGACAGGACCGCTATCCCGAGAAGCGCCGCGAATGCGACGATCGCGCCGACCTCGGTGAATTTTGTGGAGATCGAGAGGGCGAGCAGCGAGATGCTCATTGATTTGGGGAGTGTACGAGGGGCGCAGGCGCCTCGCGCGGGTGGGCGGGAACTCCGTCCGCGGGCGCGGCCAACCCCCCGCCGGGCGGCGTCGCCGCCGCGGCCGCCGGCTGCGGCGCGATCCGCCCGTCCTCCCGGCCGGCGTCCTGCTCCTCCGAGGGCACCGCGGCCCCCCGGCGTGGAGCGGCCGGCCCCCCGGAGGCCGGCACGGAGCGCCGGCCGACCTCCCCATCTGCCGGCACGGAGCGCCGGCCGACCTCCCCATCTGCCGGCACGGAGCGCCGGCCGACCTCCCCATCTGCCGGCACGGAGCGCCGGCCGACCTCCCCATCCATGTCGCCGTCGTCCGCCTCGCGCACGCGCTTGGACAGCTCGGAGACCTTCGCAGCGAGCCCGGCCGCGTCGCCCTCGAGCACCAGCAGCCTGATCTCGGCGAACATCGCTTCCACCGCCTGCACGCCGAGCGGGCTGCGCTCGGCGCGCAGGATCTTCTCGGCGTCGGTCTGGGCCGCGCGCTCGTAGCTGTTGAACAGCTCCTCGTGGAGCTTCTCCCCGGGTCGTTTGCCGACGATCTCGACCTCGATGTCCCGCTCCGGGTCCAGGCCGGACAGCTCGATCATCGCCCGCGCCAGCTCGACGATGCGAACCGGCTCGCCCATGTCCAGCACGAACACTTCAGCACCGGCGCTCTCACTGATGCGCGGCCGGCGGGCGTCGCTCGCGGCCGAGCGCGCAGAGGCGAGCGAGCCCGAGCGGATGATCAGCTGGACCGCCTCGGGGATCGTCATGAAGTAGCGCGTCATCCGCTCGTCGGTCACGGTGACCGGGCCGCCGCGCTCGATCTGGCGCCGGAAGATCGGCACCACGCTGCCCGAGGAGCCGAGCACGTTGCCGAAGCGAACGGCCGCATAGCGGGTCTGGGGGAAGCGCGCCGTCGCGGCCTCGAGCGCGAACTCGGCGAGCGCCTTCGAGGCGCCCATCACGGTCGCCGGCGACACGGCCTTGTCGGTCGAGACGAGCACGAAGCGGCGCGCCCCGCTCTGGCCGGCGACGTGGGCGACGACCTGCGTGGCGATCGCGTTGTTGCGAATCGCCTCCACCGGGTTGGCCTCCATGAGCCCGACGTGCTTGTAGGCGGCGGCATGGAACACGACGCTCGGGCGGTGCTCCTCGAACACCTCGCGCATGCGCTCCTCTTCCTTGCAGTCGGCGAGCACGGCCGAGAGCATCGACTCGGGGACGTGGCGCTCGTCCTGGAGCTCGCGAAGGATCGCGAACAGGTTGTCCTCCGCGTGGTCGAGCAGCACGATCCGGTGCGGCTCGACGCGCGCGATCTGACGGCAGAGCTCCGAGCCGATCGATCCGCCGGCGCCGGTGACCAGCACGACCTGGCCGGCCAGATACGCGCCGACGCGCTCCAGCTCCATGAGGACCGGCTCGCGGCCGAGCACGTCCTCGACGCGGACCTCGCGCACCTGGCGAGTCAGCGCGCCGCGCGTCTGCAGCAGCTCGAAGACCGTGGGCAGCGTCCGCACGGGGATCCCACGCGAGCGGCACTCTTTGACGATCCGGGCGCGCGTCGAGCCGGGGGCCGACGGGATCGCGATGATCACTTCGTCGGGCTCGGCCTCGTCGAGGATCCGCGGCAGGTCGCCTTCCGTGTCCCCGCGCACCCTCACGCCGTCGATGCGCATGCGGCGCTTCGCCGGGTCGTCATCGAGGAACCCGACCGGCACCAGCCCAAGCTCGCGGTTGCGCATGATCTCGCGCAGCACCATGCGCCCGCCCTCGCCCGCACCGGCGATCAGAACCGTGCGCTCGCCCTTGCGCGAGGAGCGGAAAGCGGCCAGGGGGCGGCGCTCGTAGACCGAGCGCGCCACCGCCCGGATGCCGACGAGGAAGACCAGGGCCAGCAGCCAGAAAAGGAAGATCACGCCGTTCGGCAGCACGACCGCAACGGTCGCGTTGTGCCCGGATCCGTCGAGCGCGGGGTACGCGTGGGTCGGCCGGAAGATCTCGACGGCGACCACGGTGAGCAGCACGATCAGTACGACCGCTCGCACCACGGCCTCGTAGTCACGCTGGCCGGCGTAGCGCCAACGGCGCTGGTAGACGCCGGAGAGGATCAGAATCGGCAGGCTGCCGGCGAAGACCCACCAGATCGTCGCCGAGCGCAGCTCAGCGTAATGGCGCGGCGGGCCGTCGTTGAAGCGAAGCTGGAAGGCCAGGTAGTAAGCGAGCGCGACCAGGGCTCCATCGACCAGGAGCTGCGGGAGCGAGTGGCGATGGAGCGGGAGGGCCGCCGAGCGGAGACGTCGGCGCATTGCAGGCAATTGTAAGCGGCTGAGGGCATCGTGTCGTGGTTTGGAATCCCCCTCTCAGCGACTGCCGGGCGCCGGCCGGAGAGGCGAAAGCAGCAGATCCACGAGCGCGCCGGGGTCGCGCCGCACCCGGCCGGCCTTCTGAACCGGCGGCCCCGCAGGCAGCTCGAGCGCCCCCGCGTCCTCGAGCACCCCCATCCGTCCTTCCTCGATCAGACGTTCGTCCACGGCTCCCAGCCTCCCTTGGAAGGTGCTCAGAACGGGCGTCCCGAGCGCGACGGCCTCGCGGTTCATCGTCCCGCCCGCGGAGATCGTGAGCGCGGCATAGGAGATCAGGGACTGGGCGTCGATCGCGTGCTCGGGGACCAGCAGGCCTCCCAGCGCCGCGAGCTCCCGGCGCTGCGAGGCGACCCGCGGGAGCACGACGGGCTGCACGCCGCCGGCCACCGCAGCGGCAGAGAGGCGTTCCAGCACGGCGGCGAAGAGATCGCTGTGGAAGCGGTGGTAGAGGGAGACCTCGGGCGGCGTGCGCACGACGACGATCGGCAGATTGCGATCCAGCGAGAGCTCGCTGAGGACGGCGGGGTCCGGCTCGAAGTCCGAGAGGTAGTACTCCTCCTTCAGGCCCTCGTAGCGGCGCAGCTTGCCGATCGCGCCGTAGCGGCGCAGCCGCTCGGGCGGGATCGCCTCCGGTACGACCACGGCGGCAGCCAGCCTGCAGTTGATGCTGTGCTGGACCGTCGCCCACTCGTAGTCGAACATCGTCGAGCTGGGAATGCGCAGCAGGGCGGCCGCGACCGTCACGTCGTTGGAGCCGTGGCCGAGGGCGATGTCGAAGCGCCCCTGCCGGCGCGCCCAGCGCACAAGGGCTGCCGAGCGCGAGACGAGCCCTGCCGCCTTGGCGGCCGCCCGCTCGCCGCGATGGGAGCCGATCGCCGTGTGATCGATGCCGAGGCGCTCGCACAGCTCGAGCGTCTGGGCGAAGTCGCGCGCCGTCACGCGGACGTCGTGGCCGCGCTCGCGCAGGCGTGAGATCACGGGCCGCATGACGAGCACATGGGGGCTGTTGGTCAGGTCGACCCAGACACGCATCGGCCAGGAGGTTAAGCAACGGATTCTCATCCCGTGCGGCGGGGCCGCGGGCGGCTGCCGGTATCGTTGGCCGACCCGTGCTGGTCCTCGCCTCGATCTCGGAAAGCGTCGTCAACGAATGCGCCCACCTCGTGCGCGAAGGCGGGCTGCCCGCGATCTTCCTGCTGATGGCGGCATCGAGCGCCTGTATCCCGGTGCCCTCGGAGGTCGTGATGCTGTTCGCGGGCTTCGCCGTGGCCGATCCGGGACAGAGCGGCACCGGCCATCACATGACGATGCTCGGCATCATCCTGGCGGGCCTGCTCGGGTCGATGGTCGGGTCCTGGGTCGCGTACGGCATCGGCCGCGGGGGCCGGCTCGAGCTGTTCGAACGCCATGGCGACAAGGTCCACATGGGGCCGGCGCAGGTCGAGAAGGCCGACCGATGGTTCCAGCGCTACGGCGAGCCGGCCGTGCTGTTCGGACGCCTGATCCCGGTCGTGCGCGCGTTCGTCTCGCTCCCCGCCGGGATCGCGAAGATGCCGCTCGGGCGCTTCACGCGTCTTCTCGCTGATCGGCACCGTGCCCTGGGTGATCGGCCTCGCCTACGCCGGCAAAGCGCTCGGCAGCGATTGGGAATCGCGTCCGCAAAGGGTTCGAGTACGTCGACTACGTGGTCGCTCGCCCTGGTGGTGCGCGGGGATCGGCTACTGGATCATGCGCAGGCGCGCGCCAGCCCGCCAGGAACACGGCCGGCTGAGCGGTACCTCGAGACCCCTGCAGCGCGGGCTCCTCGCCGGCGGTCGCGGCTGCGCCCGGCGCCCGCAGGCGAAGCGATCAAAATAGGGCCGGTGAGCGCGCTCGGGACGCAGATCGGCGGCCGCTACAGGCTCGATGAGGTGATCGGGCGCGGCGGCATGTCGACCGTCTACAAGGCGTTCGACACGGTGCTCGAACGCCCGGTGGCGATCAAGCTGATGCACCGCGAGATCGCGACCGACTCCGACCAGCTCGAGCGCTTCCGCCGGGAGGCGCGGGCCGTCGCCCAGCTCAACCACCCCCACGTCGTCTCGGTGATCGACGCCGGCGAGGAGCCGCTCGAGGACGACGAGCACGAGGGCACGCCCTACATCGTGCTCGAATACGTCGACGGCGAGACACTGAAGAGCGTCGATCCGCCGCGGCGGGCCGCTCGAGATACCCCAGGCCCTGGCCTACACGATCGAGATCGGGCGCGCGCTCGGCGCGGCCCACGAACACCAGATCGTGCACCGCGACGTCAAGCCGCAGAACATCTTGATCGACCCCGAGGGCGGCGCCAAGATCACCGACTTCGGCATCGCCCGCTCGCTCGCCGAGGAGGGGCTGACGATGGCGGGCAGGGTGTTGGGCACCACCGACTACGTGTCCCCCGAGCAGGCGCTGGGGCAGGCGGTCACGCCGCAGTCGGACCTCTACTCCCTGGGCATCGTGCTGTACGAGATGCTCACGGGCGACGTGCCGTTCCACGGCGAGACCCCGGTCGCCGTCGCGATGAAGCACGTGCGCGAGGAGGTCCCCGACGTGCAGGCGCGCAGGCCCGAGATCTCGGCGGCCACTGCGTCGGTGATCGACCGCGCGCTCGCCAAGGACCTCTCGCGCCGTTACCCCGACGCTTCGGCGATGGTGGCCGACCTCGAAAACGTCCTCGCGATCGAGGCGTCCAGAACCGGTCAGACGACCGGCGAGGTCACCACGGTGCTGCGCACGCTCCGCGGGCGCGCGCGGCGGCGGCTGCCCTGGCGGATGCGCCATCCGGTGCGGTGGCTCGCCCTGCTCGCGCTGATCGGGGCGATCGTCGCGGTGGTCCTCCTGCTCGCCGCGAACGGCGCGCAACGCGGGACCGGGGCGCCGCCCGGCAGCGCGTCCAAGGGACTGGTGCCCGTGAGCCTCGCGGAGTCCGCCGCCAACGACTACAACCCGTTCGGGACCGGTCCGGAAAACCGCGACCAGATCGGCAACGTCGTCGACAGCGACCCGTCCACGACCTGGACCACCGAGACCTACTACGAAGGCAACCTGCGCAAGCCGGGCGGCACCGGGCTTGGGATCTACCTCGACGCTGCACCCGGAGTGGCCGCGCGCGCGATCGAGATCCAGACCCCGACACCCGGCTTCGCGGCGCAGTTCTACGTCGCCGACCACATCGACCTCTCGCTCCCGTACGGGAGCTCGAAGCCGCTCTCAGCCCGCGGCTGGGTCGGTCCGATCGGGTCGAGCCCCGCCGTTCGCGACGGCCGCAAGATCGCCCTTCACCCGCCTGCCGGCGCGCACCGCTACTACCTCATCTGGCTCACCACGCTGCCGCCGGGACGCCAGTCGGCGACGATCGCCGACATCACGCTGTTCCGCTAGTCATTCGGCGGTCTGCTCGCGGCAGCGCGCCGCGAGCTCGCTCAGTAGCGCCTGCCCGCCGCCGCCGCGTGGCGCGAGAGCGCGAGCCGGCAGAGCCGGTCGACCAGCTCCGGGTAGGCCACGCCCGACTCGGCGAGCAGCTTCGGGTAGACGCTCGTCGGCGTGAACCCCGGCATCGTGTTCAGCTCGTTGAGCAGCACGCGCTCGCCCTCGACGAAGAAGTCGGCGCGTGCGAGACCGGCGCAGCCGGCGGCGCGAAAGGCGCGCACAGCGAGCCCGCGCATCTGCTCTAGCGCGCCGGCCGAGATGCGAGCCGGCACGAGCAGCTCCATCCCGCCGGGTGTGTACTTGGCCTCGTAGTCGTAGAACTCGCGCTCGAAGGAGATCTCGCCGGGCTGGGAGACGAGAAGCTCGGCAGCGAGACCCTCCAGCACGCCGCACTCCACCTCGATCCCGCTCGCCGCGGCCTCCACGATCGCCAGCTCGTCGTGGCCGAAGGCGACTTCGAGCGCGGCCGCGAGCGCCGCGGCGGCGGTGACCTTGACGATCCCGACCGAGGAGCCGAGATGCGCGGGCTTCACGAACACCGGCAGGCCGAGCTCGGCCGCCTGCGCGAGCGCGCCGTCGCGGTCCCCGGCCCAGCGTTCAGCCGTGATCCCCGCGTAGCGGACCTGCGGCAGGCCGAGCGAGGACATCAGGTCCTTGAACAGGACCTTGTCCATGCAGACCGCCGACGCCGCGACGCCGGCGCCGACATACGCCACGCCCAGCGTCTCGAGCATCCCCTGGACGGTGCCGTCCTCGCCGAACGGCCCGTGCAGCGCAGGAAACACCACGTCGGCCCCCTCGACGCCCTCGCCCGGGGTGAGCGCGAGGTTCCGCCCGTCGCGTCGCCAGATGCCCTGGCGCGAGATCTCGATCCAGAACGCGTCGTGGCCGGCCTCGAGCAGCGCATCGCGTACGGCCGCCGCCGATGCAAGGGAGACGTCGTGCTCGGAGGAGCGCCCGCCGGCGAGCACCGCGACGCGCAGGCTTGCGCTCTCGCTCAGGGTGGCGGCGGGTGAGCGCGGCTGTGCGTCGGCCGGCGCTCCATGCCCGCTGACGATCTGTGGGTCGGCCGGCGCTCCGTGCCGGCTGACGATCTGTGGGTCGGCCGGCGCTCCATGCCGGCTGACGATCTGTGGGTCGGCCGGCGCTCCATGCCGGCCTTCGTCGGCGGCCACCTCAGCCTCCCGCAGCAGGCGGGGTCGGGGTCGCGGGGGTCGTCGGGGTCGTGGTCGTCGTGGGGGTCGTTTCGGGGCTCAGCTGGGCGATCGTCACGGTCACGGTGGTCCCCTTCGACGCCTTCGTACCGGGACCCGGGCTCTGGCGCAGGACCTTGCCCACCTCCCCGGCTTCCGAGGTCGTGCCGGTGACCGTCTTCATCTTGAAGCCCGCCTGTTCGATCGTGCTCTTCGCGAGCGCCTGGCTCTCGCCGACCACGTTCGGCACCGCGACTTCTTTCGACGCCTGGGCGACGACGAGGTCGACCTTGCTCTTGGCTTTGACCGAGGTGCCGTTCGACGGCGACTGCGAGAGCACTGTGCCTGGCTGCTGTTCGGTCGATTCGCGCCTGGTCACCGTGCCGAGCTCGAGTTCGGCGTTCGCCAGCGTCGCTTCGGCGGCCGAGAGTGACTGGCCGGTGACGTCGGGGACCGTGACCGGCGCCGGGCCGCTCGACACGAGCACTTCGACGCCGCTGCCGAGCTGCTCGACCGTGCCGGCCGGCGGGTTGGTTCCGATCACCTTGCCCGCGGTGACCGTGGCGCTCGCCTGTTTGGTCACGCGCGGCTTGAAGCCGGCTTTTTTCAGCTTCTTCAGTGCTTCGGATTCGCTCATGCCTTCGACGTCTGTGACCGGCGCGCTCGCGGGTCCGCCGGAGACGATCAGGCCCACGCGAGAGCCGTTGTCCACGCGCTTGCCCGCTTCCGGGGACTGCGAGATCACGAGCCCCGTCGGAACCGTCGAGCTCGGCTGGAGCTGGGGCACGGGGTTCAGACCGGCCCGCCGCAGAATGCCGTCGGCGGTCTGTTCGGTCTGCCCGGTGACGTCGGGGACGCCGACCTTGCCTTTGCCGCCGAGCAGCAGCACGAGCGCCGCGACCGCAGCCAGCGCGACGAGCGTCCCCGCGACCCACCAGACCCAGCGGCGCGGGCCCTTCTCGCCGTCGTCGGGCGGGCGTTCCTCGTAGGCGAGCGGCGCGGCCAGCATCACCCCGGTCGGCGGCTCGTACGGGGACGACGGAACGTAGCCGTCGGACGCGACGCCGTTGAAAGGCAGGCGCTCGCGCTCGGCTTCCAGCGCGGCGATCAGCTCGTCGTCGTCGGCGTAGCGTTCGATCGGGTCCTTGGCGAGCGCTCGCAGGACGACCGCGTCGAGCGAGTGCGACAGCGCCGGGTTGAGCTCGCTCGGCGGGCGCGGGGTGGCCGAGACCTGCTTGAAGGCGATCGCGACCGCCGTCTCGCCCTCGAACGGCACGACGCCTGTCAGCAGCTCGTAGAGGATCACGCCGACCGAGTAGATGTCGGAAGCGGCGCTCACCGCGTAGCCCTGCGCCTGCTCCGGGGAGAGGTACTGGGCGGTGCCCATGATGGAGCCGGTGAGCGTCATGTCGGACGCACCTGCGCGAGCGATGCCGAAGTCGGTCACGCGCGCGCGTCCGTCCTCGTCGAGCAGCACGTTGTGCGGCTTCAGGTCGCGGTGGATGACGCCGCGGCGGTGTGCGAAGCGCGCGGCGCGCAGGATCTGGATCACGGTGTCGATCGCGAGCGCCGGGTCCAGCGGGCCGGTTTCCCTGACGAGCGCCTTCAGCGATCGGCCCGCCACGTACTCCATCGCGATGTAGTAGGTGCCGTTCCACTCGCCGCGGTCGAAGATGCCGACGATGTTCGGGTGGGAGAGGGCGGCGGCGCTCGACGCCTCGCGCTTGAAGCGCTCGACGAACTCCTGGTCTTCGGCGAAGTGGTGGTGCAGCACCTTGACCGCGACCTCCCGGCCGAGCAGCTGGTCGTGCGCGAGGTAGACGTCGGCCATGCCGCCAGAGCCGAGCCGTGAGAGCACGCGGTAGCGGCCGTCTATCAGTGTCTCGGGCTCAATCACGGAGCAGCTGTTCCATCACCTGGCGCGCGACCGGCGCGGCGAACGCCGCGCCCTGGCCGGGCACGCCCTTGAGCGTCACGGCGATCGCGACCGTCGGGTTCGCGGCCGGCGCGAACGCGATGAACCAGACGTTGTTGATCGCGGTCCCGATCTGGGTCTCGGCGGTGCCGGTCTTGCCGGCGACCTGGACACCGGGGATCTGCGCGCTCGTGCCGGTGCCTTCGTTGACCACTGCTTCCATCATCGTCCTCACGTCGGAGGCCGTTGAGCGTTTCATCACGACGGACTGGACGCTGGGCTTGATCGTCGTCACCGTCTGGCCTTCCGAGTTGACGATGCGGCTCGCGATGTGCGGCGTCATCAGGCTCCCGCCGTTGCCCACGGCCGCCGCCACCTCGGCCATCTGCAGGGGCACGACGGCGAGTTTGTCCTGGCCGATCGACATGCGCCCGAGATCGACTTTGGGACTCAGCGGCGACACGAGCCGTTCGCCTTCGTAGGAGCCGCTGATCGACATTTCGCCCGGCGGCAGTCGAGCTTCGGCCTGCGGTCGAACCCGAAGCGGTTCATGTACTTGGTCATCGTCGCCCGGCCGACCTTCACGCCGACCTGCGCCCAGACCGTGTTGACCGACTTCGCGAGCGCTTCGGTCAGCGTGATTTCGCCAAGGCTCTCGTTTTCGTCGTTCTGCAACGGCACCCCCGAGATCACGACGTCGTTGCGTCCCGAGACGACGGACTGCGGCGTGAACTTCCCGCTGTCGATCGCAGCGGTCGCGGTGACGACCTTGAACGTCGAGCCCGGCGCGTAGCCGAACTGCGTCGCGCGGTTGATGAGCGGGATCGCCGCTGTCGCGCAGCGAGCCGTTCGTAGCCTGCGTTCGTTTTGAGCTGGTTCGGGTTGTAGCTCGGCGAGGAGGCCATCACGGTGACGGCGCCGGTGCGCGGTTCCAGCGCGACGACCGCGCCCTGGTGTTCTCCGAGCGCCTGCACGGCGACGCGCTGCGCCTTCGGGTCGAGCGAGGTCACGACCTTCTGCCCGCGCGGCTTGTGTCCCTGGAGCTGGTCGAGGATCGCCTGGACCCCGGTGTCGGTCTGACCGTTCAGCGCACTCGAGCGGAAGCGCTCCACGCCCGTGCTGCCGAGGTTCGTGAAGTAGTAGCCGACCGTGTTCGCGAACAGGCTGCCGGTCGGATAGCTGCGTTCGTAGACGCCTTCGGCGCGGCGCAGGCTGTGCGCCAGCACCGTCCCGTCGGCTGCCACGATCGGGCCGCGATCGATGTGCTGCTGCTCGAGCACCGTGCGCTTGTTCAGCGAGTTGTCGCGCAGCGAGGACGCTTCGAAGATCGTCCAGCGCGAAGTGAACGCGACGAGCAGCGCGAACAGCAGGACGACGAGCCCGTACAGGCGGACGATCGGACGGTTCATGTTGTCGTTGTCCGTTCACTCATTCGAGCTGGTCGAGTTCGAGGCTGCGGATCAGGGATGCCGCCTTCCCTTCCGAGCGCAGCGAGTGGTCGAGCAGCGTGCTTCGCTGCTGGCGGGTCAAGGTGGCCGCGCTGACGCCCGAGACGTAGCGGCTGCTGTAGAGGTCGAGATTGCCCGGAAGGGTGAACGGAACCCCTTGGTAGAGCGTCACGAGCCCCCTCCTGTTGGTGCCGATGAAGTACACCGACTGCATCGCCAGCAGCCCGCCGGCGACGAGCAGGGCGAGGACGACGAGGAGGGCGACGGCGAAGCCGGCGCGGCGCGGTGAGAGGCGCCGCCGCCGTCCCGGCGAGGCCGGGCCGCGCGGCCGGCGGTGGGCGACCGGCACGGCGGGAGGCGGCGCCTGTGCCACCTGGGCGGCCGCGGCGGCCCCCGCCGCAGACGACCGCCGGCACTCCGGTCAGCGTGGGTTCGTCGTTCTCCGAGGCCCCGCCTGCGCTCACCTCGCCGCCGACCTCCTCGAGACGCAGCAGGACCACGGTGATGTTGTCCCGGCCGCCCGCGTGGTTCGCCTCGGCGATCAGCGCCTCGCCGGCGTCGCGCAGACGCGGCGTCGCGTTCAGGATCTCGGCGATCCGATCCTCGGAGACCATCGTCGTGAGGCCGTCGCTGCAGATCAGGTAGACGTCGCCTGCGCGGCCCTTGAACGAGCGCGTGTCGACCTCGACGGTTCCCTCGATGCCGAGCGCGCGGGTGATCACGGAGCGCTGGGGGTGCTCGACCGCTTCCTCCGGCGTCAGCCTGCCCTGGCGCATCAGCTCGTCGACCAGCGAGTGGTCGTCGGTGAGCTTCAGCAGCCGGCCTTCGCGCAGGCAGTACGCCCGGCTGTCACCGACGTGCGCGATCGCGACCTCGCGCTCGCCGACGTAGATCGCCGTGAGCGTCGTGCCCATGCCCGCCTGCTCGGCGTTCGCGTGCGAGAGCTCGTGGATCCTGGCATTCGCTGCCTGCGCGAGATGGGCAAGGTCGAGCTCCGGCTGGCCGCCGTCCGGCAGCCCGCCCTGGAACGCCTCGACCGCGAGCTTGGAGGCGACCTCACCCGCCTGCGCGCCGCCCATGCCGTCGGCCACGACGAACAGCGGCGAGCGGATCATCAGCGCGTCCTCGTTCGCGCGGCGCTGGCGGCCGGTGTCACTGCCGGAGTACTGCTCTGCGACGCGCAGCATCTAGACGGCGACCATCTCAGTCGACCTCGAAGGCGAATTCGCTGTCGCCGATGCGCACGCGGTCGCCGGGGTGCAGCGGGCGCGGCGTCTGCAGGAGCTCCTCGTTCAGATAGGTGCCGTTGGTCGAGCCGAGGTCTTCGACGACGACGCTGTTTCCCTGCTCGTAGATACGGGCATGGCGCGAGGAGGCGAAGGGATCCTCGAGCCGGATCTCAGCCGAGTCGCCGCGGCCGAGGACGAGGTCGCCGTCGAGGTCGTAGATCATCCCGTGCTCGTGGCCCGGGGCCCGCTCGACCACCAGCCGCGGCGCGCGCGAGACGTAGTCGACGGCTCCCAGCGTCGAGGCCGAGTACATACCCGTCGCATCCGGCGCCGGAGGTGCGAACGCCTGCTCCCCTCTCGCCGAGCCGCCGAGGTCGCGGCGGGCGCTGCGAGCAACCCAGAGCAGGAACAGGTAGAGCACGGCGAGGAAGCCGAACTTGAGCGCGACCGATACCGGGTCGAGGCTGTTCATGCCAGCTCGAAGACCGCTTCGGTCGATCCGAACTCGAGGCGCTCGCCGCCGCGCAGCGGCTCCCGCCCGTGAACGGCCAGCCCGTTCACGAGCACCCCGTTGGTCGAGCCCAGGTCTTCGACCTCCCAGCCGTCGGCGGTGGGCCGGAGCTCCGCGTGGCGGCGCGAGATGCCGCTGTCGTCGAGTACGACGTCACAGTCGCGGCTGCGCCCGACGGTCCCGCCGCCCGGGGGCAGCAGCAGGCGCCGGTCGCCGATCGCGAGCAGCGCCCGCTGCGGGCGAGCGGGCTGCGCCGCTTCGAGCGGTCCACGGACGCGGTCGGAGGTGCTGTAGATCATCGTCTTGCCGTGCTCCTCATCGGCCGGGGCGGCTGCCGGCGCCCCGCCCTGGCGGGGCTCGCCTTCACTCTGACCCTCCGGGCGGACCAACTTCGCCTGGATCCCGAACTCGCCGAGAGAGAGCCGGTCGTCGGTGCTGAACGACACGCGCACGCCTCCGGCCAGAATCAGGTTCTCCCGGCGGGCGTGCTCGAGCAGGTACCCGCACAGCTCGTCGATGACCTCGGCTTCCACCCCGTCATAGCGCTCGCGATCCTCCGGGGACAGCCAGACCACGTATTCGTTCGGCGCGTAGACCCGTGATACCGAGACCGTGCGATGCGCGTCCATCTCGCGCGCCAGCTTTCGCGCGAGTTCCATCGGGCGCACCTCCGAGCGGAATGCGCGGCCGAACGACCCCTCCACGAGTCTCGCGATCGTGTTCTCGACGCTCTTGAACAGGTTCATCGGCTGGTGGGGGCGGGCCGCGGCGGCGCCGGATCTGCGCCCGCCCGCCCATGCTACGCGGGTGGGCGGGCACTCGCGCCCGGCTGACATTGTCGAGGCCGCGCTCGGCGAAGGCCGCGGCGCGGAGCCTGACAGGGTCCCCGGAGGCCTGCGTCGAACGCCTGCCGCCCGCCCGAGCCGCCCGCTGGGCCCGGCACGGAGCGCCGGGCGATCCCTCCTCTACACAGGGCCTCGCAGAGCCCGCGCCCCGACGGCGATCAGGCCGCCGACGACCGCCCCGAGCACGGCTCCGCGCGGCAGCGGGTGGCTGCCGGCGGACAGCCCCGCATCGAGCGCGGGAGCGGCGATTGTCAGTGCCGCCGCCCAAACAGCGGCCGCGGCTACGTCCAGCGTCGGCGCGGGAGCCGCGCACGATCCACGGCAGCAGCACCGCTCCCACGCCCCACAGCAGCGCCCCGAGGGCGGCGCCCGGGCTCAGGAGAGGCCCGAGGACGTGCGCGGCCGCGCCGCTGAGCGAGCCTTCCCAGAGGGCCCGCGGCGGGACCGCGGCCGGCGGCCCCAGCCACAGCCGGCGCGCGAGCACAGGCTCCGCCAAGAGCAGCCACCAGTACCCCAGCGCACCGAGCATGAAGCGCTGGCTCCAGCGCCGCGCCTGGCCCGCCACCGCCGGGAAGGAGGCGGCGAGGCCGGCGAGACCGAGCACCGGGGCGAACAGCCCCGCGAGGAAGACGGCGGGGACGTGCCCCGAGATCCGTTCGGAGGGGAGCGCGGCGAGCGGGACGAGCGCCGCCGCCAGGATCACCGCGAGGCCGGCGCGGCCGGTGGCGCACAGCCAGACCATCGCGGCCACAGCGAGGGCGGACCACAGCATGCGGGGCAGACCCGGCGACTCGCCCGGAACGTCGATGGGGTCGAGGCCGGGCCCGGACGCCGGCTCGGCAGCCTCCGGAGCGAAAGTCGCGGCCCGCCGGGGAAGACGCTGCGCGGAGCCTCGCTCCCGACGGGCCGGCTCGGGCAGGGTGGCCGCGGGCGCCTCCTCGAGGGCGTCCTGAAGCGCATCGCGCAGGTCGGCCAGCTCCCCCCGGTCCCGCGGGTCCGGAGCCAGTGCTGTGTCGAGTGCCCCGGTCAGGCGCCGCGGCAGGTCGCGCCTGCGCCTCGCGAGCGGGTCGAGCCGGGTGCCGATCATGCGGGCGGTTGCAGCGGGAGTGGCGCCGCGGACCGGATTGACGCCGGACAGCGCCTCGTAGAGCACGAGCGCCATCGCATACAGGTCGGCCTGAGCGCCGACCGCGCGTCCCTCGCTCTGCTCCGGCGCCATGTAGGCGAGCGTCCCCAGCACGTCTCCGGTGCGCGTCAGGGCGTCCTCCTCGGCGATGCTCGCGCCGCCGAAATCCGTCAGCTTGGCCGCCGGGCCGGGCCCTCCCTCGCCTTCCGGGACGAGCACGTTCTGAGGCTTGATGTCGCGATGGATGACGCCCCGCTCGTGCGCATGCTCGAGGGCGTCGGCCAGCGCGACACCGATATTCAGAGTGCGCTCGTCATCGAGCTCGTCCGAGCGGATCAGGTCGCCCAGCGTGCAGCCCGGAACCAGCTCGGAGATCAGGTAGAAGGCCTCGCCGAGCGGGCACGCCTCGTAGAGCGCCACGATCGCGGGATGCGAGAGGCGCGCGGTGGCATGCGCCTCACGCGCCGCGCGGTCGCCGTCGCCGTCCGGCCCGAGCCAGATGCGCTTGACCGCGACGTCGCGCTGCAGCAGCTCGTCGTGCGCGCGCCACACGACACCGAACCCGCCCGCGCCCAGACGCGCGATCAGCCTGTAGCGGCCGAGCAAGAGCTCCTCGCCGGACCCGAGCGCCCGGGCGTCGCGGCGTTCGGCACGAGGCCCGGCATGGAGCGCCGGGCCGACCCCCTCATCCCCTCGGTTGTCGCGCGCGAGGATGCGCGGCCGGGCGGCGACCGGCTCTGTAGGCGCATCGGTGCTCTGGAGAACGGTCTCGGGCGACTCCACCGGCTCCCGCGTTCGCCGCGCCCGAGCGCGCTCCTGCGCGCCGGAGGCAGGAACAACCGCGATGAGGGAGAAGTTGCAGGATCGTCGGGAGGAGTCCAGCAGTCCAGGCCTGCAGTCATACTGAGGCCCTTCACAGGTCCTGCAAAGGAGCCAGGCTTTTGTCGTTCTTTGACGATGGCGAGGACACAGCTCCTCGGCCATCTACACGAGCACCGCGGTCGCGAGGCGGCGGCAGCGGTGGCGGCGCGCCGAAAAGGCCGCGTCCGAGGCGCAGCTCCGGCGGGCCTTCCGGGTACGACCAGCACGCACTGATGGTGCGCCGGCGCGTGGCCGCCGGCGTCGCGGTCGTGGTCCTCATCATCATCGTCCTGATCATCAACGGCTGCCTGAAATCCCAGAAGCAGCAGTCGCTGAAGGACTACAACCACGGGGTCAGCGAAATCGCCCGCGAATCGGACTCGCAGGTCTCCAAACCCTTCTTCACCGCGCTGTCAGGCGCAGCGGGCAAGTCGGCGATCGACGTCCAGGTGCAGGTCAACCAGCTCCGCGTCGAAGCCGAGAAGCTGGCGTCCCGGGCCAAAGGCCTCAGCGTCCCGGGCGAAATGAAGGGGGCCCAGCAGAACCTGCTGCTGACGATGAACTTCCGCGTCGAAGGGATCACGAAGATCGCCGCGCTGCTTCCAGCCGCGCTCGGTGGACAGGGCAAGACGGTGGACCCGCGGATCGCCGGCGACATGGAGATCTTCCTGGCCTCGGACGTCGTCTACTCCCAGCGCGTCGCACCTCTGATCCAAGAAGCGCTGACCGCGAACGGGATTCATCAGGGCACCCAGCCGTCGCGCTTCTTGCCGAACCTCGGCTGGCTCGAACCGGCCACGGTCGAAGCGAGACTGGCCGGCAAGTCGACGAGCGGCGAAAACGGCTCCTCCGTCTCCCCGGGGACGCACGGCAGCGCGTTGATCGGGACCGCCGTCGGCACGACGAGCCTCCAGCCTGAACCGACGCTCAACCATGTCCCGGGCGGCGGCAGTCCCACGTTCACGGTGACCGTCGAAAACACCGGCGAAAGCCAGGAGACCAACGTCAAGGTCGGGGTGACCGTGACGGCGGCGGGCAAATCGCTCTCCGGCTCCCACGTGATCAACTCCACCCAGCCCGGGAGCAAGGTCAACGTCGAAATCCCGATCAGCGGCGTGCCCCTCGGAGTCGCCTCGAAGGTTCAGGTGAACGTCGAACCCGTGCCCGGCGAGACGAACACCGAAAACAACAAGAGCACGTACCTCGCCCTCTTCGGCGAATGACGAGACGGTGGGCCGGCGCTCCATGCCGGCCTCTGGCGCCCTCGCCAGCGGCTAACTTGTGGCGATGGCCGCATCGGTGACGGACACGCAAGGGATCATCGCGATCGCTGCGGGGGCGGCGGCGATCGTCGCGCTGATCGCGTGCGCGCTGCTGGCGATCCGGCTGCGGCGGCTTCGCCACGACCAGCGCATGCTGATCGGCGCGACCGGCGAAGGAGACGTGGTCGCCCACGCAGCGCGCATGCAGGAGGCGTTTGAAAGCCTGCGCGACTACGTCGAGGAGACGGCGCTGCGACTCGACGCCCGGCTCGCGTCCGCAGAGGGGGAACTGCGCGGAGCGATCTCGCACCGCGCCCTGGTCCGCTACGACGCCTACAACGAGCTCTCGGGCCAGCAGTCGATGTCGATCGCGCTGCTCGACGACGAACGGTCGGGGATCGTGCTGTCCTGCATCCACCACCGCGACCAGGCGCGCGTCTACGGCAAGCGCGTGCTCGAGGGCCGCGGCGAACTGGAGCTGTCGCCCGAGGAGGCCGAGGCTGTGCGCGTCGCGTTGGCCGGGTCGGGCGGGGCGAGGCTTGCCTGTCGAGGGCCAGGCAGGTGAGCGGAGCGGCTGAGGGCGGCCGGCGAAGGCGCGTCGCCTTCCTCGGACCGGCCGGGACCTTCAGCGAGGAGGCGCTGCTGAGCGGTGCGCGCCGAGGGCGCGGTCGAGCCTGTGCCGGCACCGAGCATCCCGGAGGCTGTGTCGGCGCTGCGAGACGGGCGCGTCGAGCTGGCGCTGGTCCCGATCGAGAACTCGCTCGAGGGATCGATCAACGTCACGCTCGATCTGCTGGCCGAGCAGGCCGGGGCCGTCCGGATCGCTGCCGAGTCGGTGCTCGGCGTGCGCCACTGCCTGATCGCGGCGCGCGAGCTCGAGCTCGCCGAGATCGAGACGGTCATCTCCCACCCCCAGGTGCCCGGGCAGTGCGCGCGCTTCCTGCGCACGGAGCTCGCCCGCGCAAGCATTCAGGCGGCCGCTTCCACCGCGGAGGCCGTGCGCGGCGGTGGTGGCGGCGGACGACGGTGCGAGCGCCGCGCTCGGAACGGCGCTCGCCGCGGAGATCTACGGCGGGGTCGTGCTGCGCGACGGCGTCGAGGATCGTCACGACAACCAGACCCGGTTCGTGTGGCTCGCACGCGCCGAGGACGACGAAGCCGCCCCGCCGCTGCGGGACGATTCAGGGGCAGAGCCACGCACCGCGATCGTGTTCTGGGGGTCCGGTGCCAGACACCCAGGCTGGCTCGTGCGATGTCTCGACGAGTTCGCCACTCGTGCGATCAACCTGCACAAGATCGAGTCCCGGCCACGCCGGGAGCAGCTCGGCGACTACATGTTCTTCCTGGAGCTCGCCGGCGCTGAGCGCGACGAGGATGTGTCCGCCGCGCTTGACGGGCTGCGCGCGCTCTGCGAACGCGTCCTCGTGCTCGGTTCCTACCGGACGGCGCCGGGGCGCGTGGCGCCGGAGGAGACGGCTTCGGCCGCACCGCCGGGGGAGTGAGGGGGCCGGGCGGCGCTCCACGCCGGCCTCGGCGAGGGGGTGGGCCGCTGCTCGACCCCGGCCCCATGGGGCGGGCCGGCCGGCGCTCCGTTGCGGCCGGCGAGGCCGCGCCTTCGGCGCGTGCGGGCGGCTTCGCCCGCTACACTGCGGCGCGGAATCATGGAGAGCGCAGTCCCACCAGAGTCGGTGGGGTCCGTGTCGCCAACTGGGCACCAGCGGCGCGGGCCTGAGTCATCGCCGCGCGCGGCGATGGGTGGGAGGGTGCTCGTGCTGAACGCGACGTTCGAGCCGATCAACGTCTGCACGGTGCGACGGGCGGTCGTGCTCCTGCTCAAGGACAAGGCCGAGCTGATCGAGCGTGGCGCCTGGGAGCTGCACTCGGAGAGCTCGACGCTCGCGCGCCCCGTCGTGATCCGCCTCGTCACCTACGTGAAGGTGCCGCGGGACGCTCACCGGCGCAAGATCACGAGGCGCGCGGTCTTCGCCCGCGACAGCTGGACCTGCCAGTACTGCGGCTCGCGGTCCAACCTGACGGTCGACCACGTGATCCCGCGATCGAAGGGTGGCTCGTCGAGCTGGGAGAACATCGTCGCCTCCTGCGCGCCATGCAACCGCCGCAAGGCCGACCGCCTGCCCCGCCAGGCGGGCATGCATCCGCGCCGCACGCCGCGGACGCCGCGCGCGGAGATCTTCATCCACGTCGCGAGCCCGACGATCCCGCAGGCCTGGCTGCAGTATCTGCCTCAGGCGGCGTAGGGCGGGCCCGCATGGCACCTGCCGGCGCCGCTGTCCGGAGGGCGGGCCGTGAGGACGCCTCGCGCGCCGCGGAGCTCTGGTAGGCCTCCAGGCCACCAGGGACACGGGCTCGGCACGGCGCTGCTGCAGCTGGCGCAGCGAAGCCGGGAGTCGCTCGCGCTCTGGACGTTCGAGGCGAACACGCGCGCGAGGGCTTTCTACGAAGCACGCGGCTTCCGCCCCTCGGGCGAGCCGAGTCTCGACAACGAGGAGGGTACGCCGGCGCGCTGCTATCGCTGGTCGGCGAGCAAAGGCCCGGGTTAACGACGAAGGGCACCCCTGAGGCGCCCTTCGCCCACTGCTCTGACTGGAAAGACCGATGACGACCAGTTCAAGGCCGGAGGGACCACTTCCGGCAGCCGTCTCGGGGTGTCCCGGGTTGGATTCCGCTAGGCGGACCAGCCTCCCGACCTAACGGCCGGTCACCTCCAGGGTCCCGCAAATACGTTCAGACGACGTTCGGACCACCTCCTTTCTCTGGTCTCGCCAGAGTAGCGAACGCGGGCGACGGGGGCGGGGGGCGCCGGGCTCCGAGGCCGGCGTGAAGCGCCGGCCGAGCCTTTCCGAGGCCGGGATGGAGCGCCGGCCGACCCACTCCTATTCGACGATGACGCCGAACTCCTGGGCGTAGGTCCCGCCCGGGTTGCCTTCGCCGAGCGACTCCGGCACGGCCGCGATGACGCCGATCCCGGTTTCGGTGTAGCGCGATTCGAGGATGTTCGCGAGATGCCCGGGCGAGGCGACCCACGCTTCGACGATCGCCTGCGGGGTGGAGAGCGTGTAGGTGCCCCAGGCCAGGTTCTCGCCGATCACGTAGCCGACCGTCGAGTTCGGGATGTAGCCGGTGGCCTTGATGCGGTCGACGGGCGTCTCGCCGCTGGGCGAGACGTGGGCGAAGTAGTCGTCCGCGACGAGTTCGGAGCAGTGCCCTTCAGCGGCCGCTTCGAGCTTCGGGTTGGGGGCGAGCGGCTGCAGCGAGTGTTCTGCTCGCACGCGGTTGATCAGGCACAGCACCGAGGCGCGGATCGCCGCCTGGTTTTCGGCTGTGGGGTCGAGGCCCGTGTTCTGGCAGGGCGTCGCAAGGACGGCGGCGATCGACGCCGCGGCCGTCGCTGCACCGCCGGCCTTCCGGTTCGTGAGGCGCTGTTCGCGTTCGCGTTCGCGCGTGGCGAGGCGGTTTGCGCGCGCCTGTTCGCGGGTCGCGCGACGCTTGGCTTGGGTCTCCGCGCGGGCCGCGCGGCGTTTTGCGCGCGCCTGCACCTGTTCGGCCTGACGCTTGGCCCGCGCTTCCACACGGGCCGCGTGCTGTGCGGCGTGGTTGTGCCCGCTGGTGTGGCGGGCGGCCGCCGGACCGGCGGCGGGCCCGAGGGCTAGGAGGAGTGTGGTGAGGGTGGCTGGAAGCAGCTTGGGGAGATCGCGCACCCTCCCGCTTTCGGACGCACGTTGCGGCTATCTGAGTCCGAGGGACGAAACTGGACGCTTTGGGATCGTCAGGCTTCCGACCACCAGGCGCGGCTCGCGGTCAGGCCCAAGGGCCGCTCAGGCCGCGTCGTCGTCCGGCGCGTCGGGGGAGCCGGCGAGCTCGGAGGGGCCCTCGTCCTCGCCGGTGTCGACGACGAGCGCGACGGCGCTGACGAGGTCCTCGTCCTTCAGGTTCATCACACGGACACCGGTCGCCGAGCGTCCCTGCTGGGAGATGCCGGCGACGGCGGTGCGCTGCACCATCCCGCCGACGCTGATGAAGACGAGCTCCTGGTGCTCACGCACCACCAGCGCGCCGGCGAGCGCGCCCTTTTTCTCGGTCAGGCCGATCGTCTTCACGCCTTTCGCGCCGCGGTTGGTCTTGCGGTACTGGTCGATGCGCGTGCGCTTGCCGTAGCCGTTCTCGGTCACGACGAGCAGGTCCATGTCGTCCCGCGCGACGTCCATCGCGATCACCTGCCCGGTCTTGCCGACGTCCATGCCACGGACGCCCGTCGTGTCGCGCCCCATCGCGCGCGCGTCGGACTCCGCGAAGCGCACGGTCAGCCCGGCTCTGGAGACCATGATGATCTCCTCTTCGGGGTCGACGGCCCGGACCGCGAGCAGCTCGTCGTCGTCGCGGATGTTGATCGCGATGATGCCGTCGGCTTTGATCGGCGTGTTGTAGGCCGCCAGCTCGGTCTTCTTGACGGTTCCGTTGCGGGTCGCGAACACGAGATATTTGGTCTCGGCGAACTCGCGCGTCGAGACCACGGCCTGGATCCGCTCGCCCTCGCGCAGCGGCAGGATGTTGACGAGCGCGCGCCCCTTCGCCGTGCGCTGGGCCTCGGGCAGCTCATAGACCTTCGAGCGATAGACCTTGCCGCGGTTCGAGAAGAACAGCAGGTAGTCGTGCGAGGACGTCACGAAGAGGTGCTCGATGAAGTCGCCGTCCTTCATATCCATGCCGGTGACGCCGCGTCCTCCGCGCTGCTGCTGGCGGTAGGTCGCGAGAGGCAGCGACTTGATGTAGCCGCTCTGGGTGATCGTGATCACCATCTGCTGGTCGGCGATCAGGTCCTCGATGTCGATCTCGTCCTCGGAGTGGCTGATCTCGGTGCGGCGCTCGTCGCCGAAGCGCTCGGCGATCTCCGAGAGCTCCTCCTTGATGACCGCGAGCACGCGCGACTCGTCGCCGAGGATCGCGCGCAGCTCCGCGATCCGCTCGGTCACGTCTCCGTGCTCCTGTTTGATGCCGTCGGCCTCGAGCGCGGTCAGCTGAGAGAGACGCAGGTCGAGGATCGCGCTCGCCTGGATCACGCTGAGCTCGAAGCGCTCGACGAGCTGCTCGCGGGCCGCCTCCCGATCGCGCGAGGCGCGGATCAGCTCGATGATCGCGTCGAGGTGATCCAGCGCGGTGAGCAGCCCCTCGAGGATGTGGGCACGCGCCTCCTTTTCGGAGAGCTCGTGCTTCGTACGCCTGACGATCACCTCGCGCTGGTGCGCGACGTAGTTGTGGATCACCGCGCGCAGGTCCAGCGTGCGCGGAACGTTGTCCACGAGCGCGACCATGTTGACGCCGAAGGTGGTCTGCATCGGCGTGTGCTTGTAGAGCTTGTTGAGCACGACCTTGGGGATCGCGTCGCGCTTGAGCTCGATCACGAGGCGCATGCCGCGCTTGTCCGAGTGGTCCTCGATGTTGGCGATCTCGGTGATGCGCCCGTCTTTGACGAGGTCGGCGATCTTCTGGATCAGCCCGCCGTCCCCACCCTTCTTGACCATGAACGGCAGCTCGGTGACGATGATCGCCTCTTTGCCCTGCTTGAGGGGCTCGATGTGCGCGCGCGCCTGGAGGCGGACGCGCCCGCGGCCCGTCTCGTACGCGTCGCGGATGCCGGCACGGCCGAGGATCACGCCGCCGGTGGGGAAGTCCGGGCCCGTGATGTGCTTCATCAGCCCCTCGACCCCGATGTCCTGGTCATCGATGTAGGCGATGGTGGCGTCGATCACCTCGCGCAGGTTGTGCGGCGGGATGTTCGTCGCCATGCCGACGGCGATCCCCGAGGAGCCGTTGACGAGCAGGTTCGGGAACCGCGCCGGCAGGACGAGCGGTTCCTGCTTTTTGCCGTCGTAGTTCGGCGCGAAGTCGACGGTGTCCATGTCGAGGTCGCGCAGCATCTCGGTCGCAAGACGGGCGAGGCGGGCCTCGGTGTAGCGCATGGCGGCCGCAGGGTCGTCGTCGATCGAGCCGAAGTTCCCCTGCCCGTCCACCAGCGGGTTGCGCATGGAGAACTCCTGCGCCATGCGCACGAGCGTGTCGTAGATCGCAGAATCGCCGTGCGGGTGGTACTTGCCCATCACCTCGCCCACGATCAGCGCGCACTTCGAGTAGGAGCGCGTCGGCCCGAGCCCGAGCTCGTTCATCGCGTAGAGCACGCGGCGGTGAACCGGCTTGAGGCCGTCACGGACGTCGGGCAGCGCACGGCCGACGATGACAGACATCGCGTAGTCGAGGTACGCGGTGCGCATCTCCTCCTCGAGCGCGCGGGGTTCGATGTTCCCGCCGCCGATCACGTCAGCCGATGCCATGCGTCACCCCCTCATCAGACGTCGAGGTTCGCGACCGCTCGCGCGTTCTCTTCGATGAATTCGCGGCGCGGCTCGACCTGGTCGCCCATCAGCTTCGAGAAGATGCGGTCGGCAGCGGCGGCGTCCTCGAGGGTCACCTGCGCGAGCATGCGCGTCGAGGGGGACATCGTGGTTTCGCCGAGCTGGTCGGCGTTCATCTCGCCGAGACCCTTGAATCGCTGGACGTTCGCGCCTTTGCGCGCGACGGTCATGACGGCTTCGTGCAGGCCCTCGAACGAGAGCGCGGTCTCCTTGGCGTCGCCCAGGCTCACCTCGAACGCCGGCGTTCCCGCCAGCTCGATCAGCTGGACGTGGACCTTGACGAGCTGGCGGTACTCGTTGGACTCGAACAGCGTCCGCTTGATGCGATGTGTGCGCGCGAAGCCGGTGCTCGCCTCGACCGCCTTCACACGGATCTCCAGCGGGTCCTCGTCGACGAGCGTCGTCTCGTGCGTCTCGCCCTCGGCGCCCTGGCGGGTCAGCACCCTGATCGCCTCCTCGACGGTCGCCACCTGCTCGCCGAGCAGCGAGGACTCCTCGAGGAACTGCACGACGTCGTGCCCGTACTGGCCGCGCAGCGCGAGCGCCCAGCCTTCGTATTGCTTCAGCAGTCGGGTGAACCGCTGCCAGCGTGTGTCGGTGAGCTTGAACTGCTTGCCGTAGCGGTCGAAGACGGTGATCTTCTCCCACTTGTCGGTGAGCAGGATCTCTTCGAGTTCGGAGTCCTTCTCGATGTAGCGCTCGCGCGAACCCTGTTTGAGCTTGTAGAGGGGCGGCTTCGCGATGTAGACGTAGCCCTCCTCGATCAGCTCTTTCATCTCCCTGAACAGCAGCGTCAGGGCGAGCGTGCGGATATGCGCGCCGTCCACGTCGGCGTCCGTCATCAGGATCACCTTGTGGTAGCGGGCGTTCTCGATGTTGAACTCGTCGCGCACGCCGGTCCCGATCGCGGTTATCAGCGCCTGGACCTCGACGTTCTGCAGCACCTTGTCGATGCGCGACTTCTCGACGTTGAGGATCTTGCCGCGGAGGGGCAGCACCGCCTGGGTGTTGCGGTCGCGCCCCTGCTTGGCCGAGCCGCCGGCGGAGTCGCCCTCGACCACGAACAGCTCGGCGAGCGCCGGGTCCTTGACCGAGCAGTCGGCGAGCTTGCCCGGAAGCGTCGAGTTCTCGAGCGCGGACTTGCGCCGCGTGAGGTCACGCGCCTTGCGCGCCGCCTCGCGGGCGCGCTGCGCCTGAACGGCCTTGTTGATCACCGCGCGCGCCTCGGCCGGGTTCTCCTCGAGGAACTCCGCGAGACCGGTGTTGACGATCGCCTCGACGAAGCCCGCCATGCCGGGGTTGCCGAGCTTGGTCTTGGTCTGACCCTCGAACTGCGGATCTGAGAGCTTCACCGAAACCACGGCGGTGAGCCCCTCTCGCACATCCTCGCCCGAGAGGTTGTCCTCTTTCTCCTTCAGCAGGCCGTGGTCGCGCGCGTACTTGTTCAGCGTGCGCGTGAGCGCGGAGCGGAAGCCGCTGAGGTGGGCGCCGCCCTCGCGCGTGTTGATGTTGTTGGCGAACGAGTGGACCGATTCCTGGTAGGAGGAGTTCCACTGCATCGCGACCTCGGCCGCGCCCTCCTCGGAGTCGCCTTCGAAGAAGATCACCTTGCGGTGGACGGTGTCCTTGTTCTCGTTGAGGTAGACGACGAAGTCCTCGATACCGCCGTCGTACTGGAAGGTGGCCGAGTGGCCTTCACCGCGCTCGTCGACGATCGAGATCTTCAGTCCCCGCGTCAGGAACGCCGTCTCGCGCAGCCGCTCCTCGAGCGTGGTGAAGTCGAAGTCGAGCGACTCGAAGATGTCGGCGTCGGGGAGGAAGGTGACGGTCGTGCCGGTCGAGTCGCCCTCGCCGAGCTTCGCGCCCTTCTCCAGCGGACCGAGCGGCGCACCGCGCGAGTACTCCTGGGTCCACGTGTAGCCGTCGCGGCGGATCTCCACCTCGAGCTGCTCGGAAAGGGCGTTGACGACCGAGACGCCGACGCCGTGCAGGCCGCCGGAGACCTTGTAGCCGCCGCCCTCGCCGAACTTGCCGCCGGAGTGCAGGACGGTGAGCACGACTTCGACCGCCGGCTTGTCCTCCTTCTCCATCGTCGCGACCGGGATGCCGCGGCCGTCGTCGCTCTCGGTGACCGAGTTGTCGGGGTGGATCGTGACGGAGACCTCGCTGCAGAAGCCCGCGAGCGCCTCGTCGACTGAGTTGTCGACGAGCTCGTAGACGAGGTGGTGCAGCCCCATGACGCCGGTCGAGCCGATGTACATGCCCGGCCGCAGGCGCACGGCCTCGAGACCCTCGAGGACGGTGATGTCCTGCGCGTCGTAGTCGGCGGAGCCGCCGGCTGATCCGTTCGCGGCGGCTTTCATGTCGCGTCTGCGGGAGCCCTTGTCGGGGCTGTCGCTACCTGTTGCCAATGGCCCTCCGATGGCGTGGAAACGCCCCGGATTCCGGGGCGCTACGACCACGGCGTGGGGCGGTTTGAATACGCTTGTAAGGATAGCAGGGCAGGGGGTCGGATCGGGCCCTGAAAACCGTCTAAATCCCTGCAAAAACCCCGTAAACACGGGGGATCGGGTGCAGCGGCGCGGGGCGGTGTGATCAGCCGGTGCGGCAGCGCAGCTCGCGTACGGCGCCGGCGCCCAGCAGATCGTTCAGGCGGGGGATCACCTCGCCTGCAAGCAGCTCGAGCTCCGCGGCCCAGACGGCGGCCTCGCAGGCGACCGTCAGCACCCCGTCGCGCTCCGCCACGGGCCGGGCGGCGGCGGCGATCGCGGGTCCTGCGGCCTGCGGCCACACCTCCTGGACGCGCGCGAGCGTCGTGCTCGGAGCGAGCGACGCCGTGAGCTCCGAGAGCGCGCTCGCGAGCGGTCTGGGCGCGGCGCGGCTCATGCCGCCGCGGCCTCCTGAAGGACACTGCCCGGCGCGATCGCGATGCGGGTCACCGCCGCACCCGAGCCGCCGGGCACGTGGCCGAGGTCGGTGGTCGCGATCACGCTCTGCCCCCCGGTCGACAGCTCGCCGGCGAGCAGCTCGCGGCGGCGCGCGTCGAGCTCGCTCATGACGTCGTCGAGGAGCATCAGCGGCATCGCGCCGCGCTCGGCACCGAGGACGGCCCGCTCGGCGAGCAGCAGCGCCAGGAGCGCGAGCCGCTGCTCGCCCTGTGAGCCGTAGACGCGAAGCTCGCGGCCGTCGCGCAGCAGCGCCAGCTCGTCGCGGTGCGGCCCGTGGCCGGAGAAGCCGCGCTCGAGGTCGCTGTCGAGGCGGGACTCGAGCTCGGCGACGAACGCATCGACGTCTGTCGCCTCGGACCTCGGCCTGTAGTCGAGCGTGAGGGTTCCGGCCAGCCCGAGGTCCTCCGCCCCGCTTCGTGAACGGCTCCGCCAAGCAGCGCTGCCGCCTCGCGCGCGGTCGGCTCTGCAGCGCGAGCGCGGCCGACGCCAGCTCGCGATCCCACGTGGCAAGCGCGGTGGCCGCGCTGCGTCCCGTGCGGATCCGTCGCGAGCAGCGCGTTGCGTTGCGCGAGCACGCGCGAGTAACGCCGGCGCGTCTCGGCGCGCGCGGGCCACAGCGCGGCCACGAACTGATCGAGGTGCGCGCGGCGAACCGCGGGTGGGCCCTTCAGCAGCTCGAGCCGCTCGGGGAGGAACACGCTGATCAGCGGGCGCACCGGCACGTCGAGCAGGCGCTCGACCGGCGCGCCGTCGCAGGTCATCCGCTTTTCGGCGGGGCGGCCCGGCGCCGGGAGTGGAGTAGCCCACGGCGAGCTCGTGCGCCGCGGCCCTCGTCCTCGAGCGAGACCTCGACCCGCGTGGCGGCGCTCGCCGAAGCGCACCAGCTCACGGTCGCTGCGCGTACGAGGCGAGCGGCCCGTGCAGCCGAAGTAGATCGCCTCGAGCAGGTTCGACTTGCCCGGCCCCGTTGGGCCCGTGGACGACCGTCAGTCCCGGGCCGAGCCGCGCATGCGCGCGCGCGTAGGTGCGGAAGTCGCGCATCTGCACGCCGAGGACGAGCATGGATCACCGGGCGACGCTGACGCCGCGAATCGGCTGATCGCCGACGCAGAGAGCGTGGCGCGCTGGGTGCGCGCAGCGACTGAGGACGCAGAGATGCGCCGGCCATCACCTCACACGTTGAGCCGGATCGGCATGATCAGGTAGACGAAGTCGCCGGTTTCCGGCGATTCGATCAAGCCCGGGCCGCAGCGGGCTGATCAGCTTCAGCACGAGCTCGTCGGTGTCGATGCTCTCGAGCCCGTCGCGGAGGAACTCGGGGTTGAAGCCGATCTCGAACAGCTCCCCGTGGTAGGGAACCGGGATCTCCTCGCGCGCCTCGCCGACGTCCGGGGTCTGCGCCGAGACGGCGAGCGTGCCCTCGCTGAAGCTGAGTCGCAGCGGCGCGTTCTTCTGCGCCAGGAGGCTGATCCGACGCACGACGTCGGTCAGCTCGGCGCTCGAGAGGCGCAGCTCGTGCTCGACGGACTCCGGCAGCAGCTGGCGGTAGTTCGGGAACTGGCCGTCGATCAGCCGCGAGGAGAGCACGATGCCGCCGAGCTCGAAGATCGCCTGGTTCTGGCCGACGCTGACGGCCACCTCCTCCGCTCCCGTCTGCTGCTCGATGCGCGCGAGCTCCTGAAGCGCCCGCGCGGGCACGTTCGCCTCGAGGCGCCCTCGAGCGGCGGCTCGAGGGCCGTCTCCTTGACCGACAGGCGGTAGGAGTCGGTCGCGACCATGCGCAGCTCCGGGCCGGAGGCCGAGATCAGGATCCCGGTGAGGACCGGGCGCGTCTCGTCGCGCGAGGCGGAGCGCGCGACGCGGGAGATCGTCTCCACGAACGCGTCGGCCGGCAGCTTGACGCGCGAGTCTCCGCCCGGCTCGGGCAGCGACGGGAAGTCCTCCGCGCGCAGCGTGCGCAGGTGGAAGGTCGTGGGCCCGCAGATCAGCTCGACGTCCTGCTCCGCGGCGCGCAGCTCCATCGTGAGCTGCGTCCGCCGGCAGCGAGCGGGCGACGTCGAGGAGCAGCCGCGCCGGCAGCACCGCTGCGCCGGGACGCGCGACCTCCGCGTTCAGCGGCGTGCGAAGGCCGATCTCCATGTCGGTGGCGAGCAGCTCCGGGCGTGCCGTCTGCGGGAGCCGAGATCATCACGCCCGAGAGCGCCTGCACGGCGCTGCGCGTCGACGCGACGCGCGAAGCCGTCTGCAGCTGCGTCAACAGCTCCGAGGAGGACAGAGAGATCTTCATCCGTCTGCCTTCCTAGAAGAGTGATGAGTAGGGGCTGTGGACATGTGGATAGTCATTGCCGCGCGGGTGTTTCGCGGCAGGGGCGGTGGAATGGCCTGTGGAGCGCAGTGTGGAAGTCTCTCAGGCGATGCGGTCGGGCGCGCGCCAGAGGTGCTCACGGCAGTCGTCTCGCCGAGGTCGGTGAACAGCTTCTCCACAGCCTGGCGGGACCGGGCGTCGGAGGAGATGCGTGTGCTGGCGCGCCGGCAGGCGTGCAGAACCGTCGTGTGGTCTCGCCCGCCGAACTCGCGCCCGATCGCGGGCAGGGAGGCGTCGGTGAGCTCGGCGCGAGAGGTACATGGCGAGCTGCCGGGGCCAGGCGATGCGCGGCGAGCGCCCGCTGGAGAGGAGCTCCTCGGCCGAGATGCCGAAGTGCCGGCAGGTGGCGGTCTGGATCTCGCCGATCGTGTGGCGCGAGGCGCCGGCGGGCTGGTGTGCGCGGGTAGAGGTTCGCCGAGGACCTCGCGTTGCGAGCTCGGCGGTGAGCGGCCGGCCGGTCAGCGAGCTGAAGGCGACGACGCGGATCAGGGCGCCCTCGAGCGTGCGGACGTTGCTCTGCACGTGCTCGGCGATCGCCTGCGAGCGCGGAGTCGTCGGCCAGCTCGATGCCGTCGTGCTGCGCGCGCTTGCGCAGGATCGCGAGGCGGGTGGTGAGGTCGGGCGGGCGGATGTCGGCGACGAGACCGGACTCGAAGCGCTCACGGAGCCGGTCCTCGAGCGCCTGCAGGTCGCGGGGCGGCCGGTCGGAGGTGAGGACGACCTGGCGCCCGCCGTCGTGGAGGGCGTTGAAGGTGTGGAAGAACTCCTCCTCGGTGCGGGTCTTGCGCTCGAGGAACTGCACGTCGTCGAGGAGCAGGACGTCGACGTCGCGGAAGCGGGCCTTGAAGGACTCGGTGCTGCGCTCGCCGAGCGCGCCCAGGAACTCGTTCGTGAAGGCCTCACCCGTGGTGACCCGCACGCACGATCTCAGGGTCGTGCGCGAGCAGCAGGTTGGCGATCGAGGACAGCAGATGGGTCTTGCCGACGCCGGGCGGTCCGCAGATGAACAGCGGGTTGTACGCCTGCGCCGGCATCTCCGCGACGGTCAGCGCGGCGGCGTGCGCGAGCCGGTTGGAGTCGCCGATCACGAACTGGTCGAAGGTCAGCTTGGGGTTGCCGAGCGGGCCCTCCCGTGGTGCGCCGCGCCGGCGGCCGCGCCGCGCCGGCCGCTCTGCCCGCCGGCGGCGCGCCGGGGCCGCGGACGGGGCGCCCGCGGGGCGCAGCTCGACCGTCGGCGTGCGGCCCGAGGACGAGCTCGACGGCGTCCTCGATCGCGCGCCCGAAGCGCCCGCGGATCCAGCGGCAGCGTCTGGGGCGGCGCCTCGATCACGAGGCGCTCGCCGACGAGCTCGATCGGACGCAGATCGCTCAGCCAGAGGCGGTAGGTCGGCTCGTCCACGACGGTGGCGAGCTGCGCTTGCACGCGCGACCATATGTGCTCGAGCTCACGGCTCACGGCAGCGCCTATCCGCCCCTCCCAGGGTGTGTCGTCGACTATCGAAGAGGGGGCCCCGCCACCCCGCGGACCCGGTCGCGCGACTATACCCAACGGGGTTGGGACGGCCTCCCGGGTGTCTCGCAATTGGCGAGAAAATTCGGGCGCCGCGCCGGCGCGCCTATACTGACTGGCGCCAGAGCCGCCCCGGCGCGGGGCCGGCGGGCAGACCCGAACGTGCCGGGCGCAGAGCCGCGGCCCCATGGAGAGACAGAGATGAAGCGCACCTACCAGCCGAAGAAGCGAAAGCGCGCGCGCGTGCACGGTTTCCGTGCACGGATGAGCTCGCGCGCCGGCCGCATGACGCTCAAGCGCCGGCGCGACAAGGGACGCAAGCGGCTTTCGGCGTGACGACGGCCGGCGGCGGCGGCGGACGGCGGATGAGCGCGGCGGGGCAGAGCCGCAGCGGCCGCCTCTCGCGCAGCGCGGAGTTCGAGCGCGTGTACCGGCACGGGCCGCTCGACCGCCAACCGGCAGCTCGTCCTCTACAGCTTCCCGAACCCCGCCGCCGGAGCGGCCGCGCGTCGGCCTGTCCGTCTCCCGGAAGGTCGGCGGCGCCGTCCAGCGCAACAAGGTCAAGCGGCTGCTGCGCGAGGCGTTCGCACGCAGCGAGCCCGGCCTGCGGGCGGGCCACGACGTCGTCGTCGTGGCGCGTCCGGACGCGCTCGAGCTCGCCGAACGCGAGGGGCTCGCGGGCCTCGACGCGGCGCTGACCGAACTGCTGGGCAAGGCCGGTCTGCAGCGAGGAGCCCGCCGAAGGGCCGCGCCCGCGCGCCGGGGAGCTGCCGGCGCCCGCGGAGGCGGACGGATGAGCGCCCAGGCGCCGGCCGGAGACGGCTCCAGGGGCCGTTGCGAGCGTGCTGCGCCGGGGGGCCCGCGCCGTCGTCGCTGGCGCCGATCGTCGTCTACCAGCGACTGATCTCGCCGGCGATCCCGCGGCGCTGCAAGTACGAGCCGACGTGCTCCCGATACGCGGTCGACGCGGTGCGGGAGTACGGCATACTTAGGGGCCTGGTGCTCGCGGGGTGGCGCTTGCTGAGGTGCAACCCCTGGAGTTACGGCGGATACGATCCGGTCGAGGCCCAGCGAGTGTTCAGGACCCATTCCCACGGGAAGCAGCTGAGCCGGGCGCCCGGGGCGCCCGCTGCCGTGCGGCGCGACGCCGCACGGTCCCCCGCAAAACACGAGCCGAGACCGCTAGAGCATGCCACCCATCGCAAATGTGATCGAGAGCGCCTTCTCGCCGCTGATCACGCTGTTCGAAGAAATCATGGTGTTCATCCATGAACACATCTTCGCGAGCAGCTGGGGGATGGCGATCGTCGGGCTCACGATCCTGTGCGGGCGGTGCTCGTGCCGCTGACTTTCAGGCAGCTGAAGTCGATGCAGGAGATGCAGCGCCTCGCTCCGCAGATCAACGCGCTGAAAGAGAAGTACAAGGAGGACAAACAGCGCCAGCAGCAGGAGCTGATGAAATTCTACCAAGAGAACAAAATCAATCCTTTGGCATCGTGCCTGCCGCTGCTGCTGCAGCTCCCGGTGTTCGTCTCGCTGTTCTACATGCTGCGCACCGACCTGAAGAAGCACATCTGCGGCGACCAGCTCGTCGAATACTTCAACACGCCACCCGGCGGAAGCCGCGAAGTACCACGCGGGCCTGCACGCGACCTCGGTCGCCCACCTGCCGACGAAGTTCATCGAATCGACGCCCTGCCAGAAGGTGGCTCCGGGGTCGGCGAAATTCCTCTTCATCCCGGACATCACGAACAAGGCGACGGGCATCGCGCTGATCGTCCTGATCGTCGCTGTACGTCGGCTCGCAGCTCGCCTCGACGCTGATCGCGACAGCGACCGCCGACCCCAACCAGCGACGGCTGATGCTGCTGCTGCCGGTCGTGTTCGTCGTGATCCTCTACCGCTACCCGGCCGGCCTGCTGGTCTACTGGATCACGACGAACCTGTGGACGATCGGCCAGCAGTACCTGATCAAACGACATCTGGGCCCGGTGGCCAAACCCGACAGTCAGCCACCGCCCGGGAGCGAGAACGGGAAGGCGCGCGGAAGAAGAGCTGTCCCGCCGCCGAAGCCCGAGCCGGTGGCTGCCGGCCGCGGCGACCAGCACGGCGGCGGCGCGCGTCGCCGCAGCCGAGCTCGGCGCGCGCCGCCGCGGCCGCCGCGCAAGAAGAAGAAACGATCTGGGAGGCGACGATGACCGACGACGGAACGCGACGGTGAGCTCGAGCCCGTCGAGGCACTCGAGGACCTGCTCGAGGAGATCGTCGAGGACCTGCAGCTCGATGCGAGCGTCGAGGTCGAGGAGCGCGATGGCGTGCTGACCGGGCGCCTCGACGGGCGAGAACGTCGGGCTGTTCATCGGCCGCCACGGCCAGACGATCGACGCCGTGCAGCACCTGGCGCAGCGGATCGTCTTCCCCGAGGGCCCGTCTCCCGTCCGGGTGGTGATCGACGCGAACGGCTACCGCGAGCGCCGTGCCGAGGCGCTGCGCGGTGAGGCCGACGACGCGGCGGATCAGGCGATCAGCACGGGGCGCTCGGTCGAGCTCGACCCGCTGCCGGCGTCTGAGCGCCGCGTGGTCCACGAATACCTGCGCGAGCGCGACGACGTCGAGACGCACAGCGAGGGCGACGAACCGGAGCGCTACCTCGTGATCTCGCCCGCTGTCGCGCGGCAGCGAATAGCCGCGGGCAGGCGTTTCACGTGAAACGGCCGGGGGCCGGGGCGGAGCGCGTTTCACGTGAAAACCTCACGCTCGACTTGAGCCTGTGGATTCGGCGCAGATCGATCCTGCGGACCGGCTGGCGTGGCCCTCGCGGACCGCTACGACCTGAGCCCGGCGGCCACCGCGCGTCTGGCGACGCTCCTCGCGCGACTCGGCGCGCGACGAGCGGGCCCCGACGAGCATCTCGGGCGCCGCCGACGCACTCGACCGGCACATCGCGGACTCGCTCGCGGGCCTGGAGCTGCCCGCCGTACGAGACGCGCGCCGTCGGCGCCGATCTGGGTTCGGGAGCCGGACTGCCGGGCCTGGTGCTCGCCGCCGCGCTCCCGGGGCTCGAGATGCGTCTGGTGGAGGCCCAGCGGAGCAAGTGCGCCTACATCGCCGACCCTCGTCGCCGCGATGGAGCTGGGCAACACGCCGTGTCGTCTGCCGGCGTGCGGAGTCGTGGCAGGAGGGGCTCGGCGCGCACGATCTCGTCGTTGCCCGCGCGCTGGGCGCGCAGCCGCTCGTGCTCGAGTACGCCGCGCCGCTGCTGGGCCTCGGCGGGCACGCTCGTCGAATGGCGCGGGGCGCGCGACCTCGACGAGGAGACCCGCGCCGCGCGGGCCGCGTCGCGAGCTCGGGCTCCGGCCCGTGCGAGGTCCGCGCTGTCGTCCCGTTCGCGGGCGCGCGCTCGCGCCATCTGCACGTCTTCGAGAAGGTCGCGCGACGACCCCCGCCCGGTTCCCGCGCCGAGAGGGCGTCGCGGCGCGGCGCCCGCTCGGCGGCTGAACGGCCAGCCGCAGGCCGTACGTCGCCCGCACTTTGCGGCGGTGCCCTCCTCGCCCGTCCCCGTGCGCCGCTAGCGTCTCGGGCGGATGAGCACCGTCTACGCGATCGCGAACCAGAAGGGCGGCGTCGGCAAGACGACGACCGCCGTCAACGTCGCCGCCTGCATCGCCGAGGCGGGCTACGAGACGCTGCTCGTCGACGTCGACCCGCAGGCCAACGCGACCGTCGGTCTCGGGATCGATCGGGCCCGCGCGCCCGGCGTCTATGAGGTGCTGGCGGGCGAGGCTGCGCGCGGCAGACGCCCTGGTCGCGACGCCGGTCGCGGGCCTGCGCGCGATCCCTGCGGGCCCCGGACTGGCGGGCGCCAACATCGAGCTGCCGCGCATCGACGGCTTCGAGCAGCGGCTGCGCGAGGCGCTCGAGCCGCTGCGCGAGCGACTTCGAGTACATGCTGCTGGACTGCCCGCCCTCGCTCGGCCCGCTGACGGTCTGCGCGCTCGTCGCCGCCGACAAGGTGATCGTCCCCGTTCAGACCGAGTACTTCGCGCTCGAGGGACTCGCGGGCCTGCTCGAGACGCTGGCGCTGGTGCAGCGCGAGCTCAACCCGCGGCTGACGATCGCCGGGATGCTGCTGACGATGCACGACGGCCGCACGCGGCTCGGCCAGGATGTCGAGCGCGAGGTCCGCGCGCACTTCCCGGATCTCGTCTTCGACACCGTGATCCCGAGAAACGTCAGGGTGGGCGAGGCGCCCAGCCATGGGCTGCCCGTGACGCATCACGACCCCCACAGCGCCGGGGCAGAGGCGTATTTCGAGCTCGCAAAGGAGGTGGCTGCACGTGGCTAGGCCGGCGCCCGGCATGGGCCGGGGACTGAGCGCGATCCTGTCGGTGACGCGAGGACGCAGGAGCCGGTCGAGGAGCTGCGCGAGCTCTCCCTCGAGCTGATCGTTCCGAACCCGCGGCAGCCGCGCCGCGAGTTCGACCCGGAGGCGCTGCAGGCGCTGGCCGGCTCCTTCGGCGAGCAGGGCGTGCTGCAGCCCGTGCTCGTCCGCCCGCGGCCGGGCGGCACCTACGAGCTGGTCGCAGGCGAGCGGCGCTGGCGCGCGGCTCGGCTCGCCGGCCTCGAGCGGATCCCGGCGCTCGTGCGCGAGCGCGAGGACGCCGCGGCGATCGAAGCGGCGCTGATCGAGAACATGGCGCGCGAGGACCTGAACCCGATCGAGGAGGCGCGGGCCTGCGCGGCGCTCGTCGAGGAGCTGGGACTGACGCGGAAGGAGATCGGACGGCGCGTCGGCCGCAGCCGTGTCGCCGTCAGCAACCTCGTGCGGCTGCTCGACCTGCCCGACGAGGTAATCGACCTGCTCCAGGGCGGCGCCCTCACCGAGGGCCATGGCCGGGCGCTGCTGCTGGCCGAGGACCACGGGGCGCGGCGCGCCCTGGCGCGCGAAGCGGCCGGCGCGCGGCTGGTCGGTGCGCGCGACCGAAGAGCGCGCGCGCGCGAGCAACGAGCCCGCCGAGGAGCGCTCGGCCGCGCCGCCGCGCCGCCCACCCCGACCAGGAGCAGGCGGCCGAGGAGATCGCCCAGGCGCTGAGCGGCGCGCTCGGCGCCGAGGTCCGGGTTCGCGCCGCGCGCGGCGGCTACCGCGCCGAGCTCGCGTTCGATTCGCCGGAGGAGGCGATCGAGCTCGCGCGGCGCATCCGGCCGCGGGCGGTGTCCTAGCTCCGCCCGCGAGTGGGGATTCCGATATCTGGAATCCCCGTGGGAGCCGACCGGCGGCTCGCCCGCCTGCGTGTCACCGCTTTTCCGGCGCGCGCCCGCCGGCGCTAGGATGAGCCTTCCTTCGGGGCGATTAGCTCAGTTGGTTAGAGCGCTTCTCTGATAAGGAAGAGGTCCCTGGTTCGAGTCCAGGATCGCCCATTCTTCGCGGCCGCGCGGACCGTGCGGCACGTTTCGAGCGCCGGGGGCGCCGTCCTACGCGGCCGAGCTGGGGACACCCTCGCCGTGCAGCACCCCGCGGTCCAGATCCCTCACCGAGGTGTTCCCGGTCAGAGCAAGCGCGACGTCGATGTCGGCCCGGAAGGTCTCGAGCATGCGGCGCACGCCGGCCTTCGCCCTGCGCCGCCACCGCCCAGGCCCAGGCGCGGCCGACCAGCACCGCCGCGCGCGCCAAGCGCGAGCATCTTCACGACGTCGAGACCGGTGCGAACGCCGCCGTCGACGAGCACCTCGGCCTCGCCGGCGACCGCGTCGACCACCTCGGGCAGCGCGCGCACCGTCGAGGGCACCGAGTCGAGCTGGCGCCCGCCGTGGTTGGAGACGACGATCCCGTCGACGCCCGCCTCGACAGCCCGCCGGGCGTCCTGCGGATCCAGCACACCCTTCACCAGCAGCCGCCCTCCCCAGTGCTCGCGCACCCACGCGATGTCGTCCCAGGTCACGCTGGGATCGAACTGCGCGTCGACCCACTCCTTGAACGCGTCCGGCGTGCTGGCATCGGGCACGGCGTTCTCGAGGTTGCCGAACGTGAGCGGCTTGCCGCCGACGCCGACGTCGCGCACCCAGCGCGGATGCGACAGCAGGTCGAGCCCGCGGCGCAGCCGGGTCCAGGCGGTGCCCGGCGCCTTCGATCCCGTTGCGGGTGTCGCGGTGGCGCGCGCCGACGACCGCCAGGTCGATCGTCAGCACGAGGACCGGCGAGCCGACCGCGGTCGCGCGCGCCATCAGTTCCTCGGCGTAGCCGCGATCGCGCATCACGTAGAGCTGGAACCAGGGAGGCGCAGGGCTCGCCGCCGCCACCTCCTCGATTCCGCAGATCGAGACCGTCGACTCGACGAACGGGATGCCCGGCCGCGGCCGCCGCGCGTGCCGCCTGCACCTCGGCACGCTTCGCGAACATCCCGCACAGCCCGACCGGGCCGAGGATCACCGGCATCGACAGGCTCTGCCCGGCGACCTCGGTGGCCTGCTCGCGCCGCGAGACGTCCCTGAGCACGATCTGGCGGAGCAGCAGACGCTCGAGGTCGCCGACGTTCGAGCGCATCGTCGCCTCCTCGTAGGCGCCGCCGTCGATGTAGTCGAAGAGCTGGCGCGGGAGCCGGCGCCGCGCGAGCTCCCGGTAGTCCCGCGGTGTCGCGGGCGCAAGGCCGAGCGGGCGATCGGGTGAGAGCCGCACGCGAGCCAGCCTACACCCGCCCGAGCGCACGCGAGGCCGCGGCGGCGAAGGCTCGCCATCGCCGCCGCGATCCCGGGTCGGTCAGTGCGCGGAGACGGTGCGGTGGCGCCGTTCGAAGCGCACCCCGCTGTAGCCGATGCGCGCGATCAGCCGCGAGAGCACCGCGCCCGCCACGAGGTACACGATCAGGGCGATGCCCCAGTCGACGAGGATTTCGCGCTTGGGGTGTCCGGTGAAGGTGATCAGCCCGGTGAACGCGCCGGCGAAGAAGTTCGCGCCTTCGTGGATGCCCTTTGACGATCGTGTTGGAGGTGTTGGCGTCGACGAGCACCAGCACGATCGCGAGGCCGATCAGCAACGCGATCAGCACGGCGACCGCCATCACCAGCCGCGCCAGGCTCAGCACCGCCGTCCCGAACGCGCCGGCCGTGGCGGCGCCGGCGTCCCGCGTGCGACCGCGAATTCCGCGCCGGCGCGGCCGCGGCGGGTGCTCGTTCGCCTGCGGCGGGCTGTCGGCCCCGCCGCCGCGGCAGCGCCGCCAGCTCCCGCCGGTGCGCGTTCCTGCGGCACGGCACCCGTCGTCGTGCGCCCGGCGGGCGCCGTGGCCGTCGTCGTGCCCCCGGCGCCTTCTTCCATGGGCGCTTCGGTCCGTTCCCTGCGGCGAAGCAGTCTCATCCTCCACACACCGTCCTTCCATCCGGCTGACGGCCCCTATCAGGGGGTCCGTAGATGCGGCTACCCGGGCGGTATGGGGGCTAAGCCGGTCGTCAGTCGTCTGACACGGCTCGCGCAATGCGGACCGGCGCCGGCGGAGGTCCCGCCGGCAGCGGGACCTCGCGTGCCGGACGAAGCTCAGCTCGGCTGCTTGACGATCCGGATGTACGGCCGGGGAGATTCCCACCCGTCCGGGTAGATCTCTTTGGCTTCGTCGTCCGAGACCGAGCCGGCGATGATCACGTCGTCGCCGTTCTTCCACTGCGCGGGCGTCGCGACCTTGTGGTTGGCCGTGAGCTGGAGCGAGTCGATCACGCGCAGCACCTCGTCGAAGTTGCGCCCGGTCGTCATCGGGTAGACGAGGATCAGCTTCACCTTCTTGTCGGGGCCGATCACGAACACGTTGCGCACGGTCTGGTTGTCGGCCGGCGTCCGCGTGCCGGGGTCGCCCGCCGTGTCGGCAGGGAGCATCCCGTAGAGCTTCGAGACGTTGTAGTCGCCGTCGGCGATGATCGGGTAGTTCGGCGCGGTGCCCTGCGTGTCCGCGATGTCCTTCGCCCAGTCGCCGTGCCGGTCGATCGGGTCCACGGAGAGGCCGATGATCTTCACGCCGCGACGGTCGAACTCCGGCTTGATCGATGCCATGTAGCCGAGCTCGGTGGTGCAGACCGGGGTGAAATCCTTCGGGTGGGAGAACAGAACCGCCCACGAGTCGCCGATCCAGTCGTGGAATTTGATCGGCCCGTCGGTGGTCTGGGCTTCGAAGTCGGGGGCCGTGTCGTTGATGTATAGGGCCATCTGCAATTGCTCCTGTCGTCGTGCCCTCGCGCCGCGCTATGGGACGGGCGCAAATTCCCTAGTAGCCTATCCACTTTCGGGAGTTTTCCTGGCCGGGGGCGTTAGGCTCTCGGGCGTGATCGTCGTCACCGGACGCGTCCAGATCCCGGCGCCGCACCGCGAGCGCTTCCTGGAGATCGCGACAGCGATGTGCCGCGCCTCCCGGGAGCGACGACGGCTGCCTCGGCTACCGGGTCTACGAGGACGCCGAGCAGGCCGGCCGCTTCGTCTTCATCGAGGAGTGGCGCGACGACGACGCCCTGCAGGCCCATTTCCGCAAGCCACACACGGGCGAGTTCATGGGCGAGCTGCCGGGCCTGCTCGGGGAGCCACCGGACGCGCTGTTCCACACGGTCGCCGCCAGCCGCCGGCTCGACCCGGCGCGCGGGCTCGTCGACGCCGGCTAGCCGGGCGCGTCACGGCGCCGCGGCGCCACGAGGTGGGAGGCGAGCAGACGGCGGGACCGCGAGTGGCCCCGCCGTGCGCTCTGCTTCTCAGACGATCCCGCTGGGGGCCCCGCGCATCCCGGCTTCCTGCACGGGCTGCGAGTTCGGCGGCACGGTGACCGGCGGTTTGGAGGTGCAGTTCGTCGCCGTCTGCACTTCTTCCATCGGCGTGAGGGGCGCGACTTTCAGGTGGTTCGCCAGCTTGAACGAGGGCGGGGCCGCGAAGTTGAACGCCCCCGTGAGGTCCCCGGTGGTTTCACGGCGCCACGTGCTGAGGTTCGGCACCTCGACCCCGAAGCGCGTCTCGAGGAAGCGCAGCGTGGAGGTGTGGTCGTAGACCTCGGAGGAGACCAGCCCCCCGTTGCTCCAAGGCGAGACGACGAGCATCGGCACGCGGAAGCCGAGCCCGATCGGGCCGGTCACGCCACCCGAGCTGCCCGTCACGTCGGGCGCCGTCAGGTACTCGTCGGGGGTCCCGAGCGGAGCGGTCGGCGGTGCCACGTGGTCGAAGAAGCCGCCGTTCTCATCCCAAGTGATGAAGATCGCCGTTTTTTCCCAGACTTCTTTCTTCGCTCGCACCATTTTGATCAGCTGCGAGACGACCCTCTCGCCGATCTTCGTGGTCGAGTTGCCCGGGTGCTCGGTGTTCGGCAGACCGAAGTTGATCCAGGACACCTGCGGGAGTTCGCCTTTGCGGAGGTCTTTCTTGAACGACCCCTCGTACGTGGTTTCAAGGGCGAGTTTCTTGAGCGTCGGGTTTTTGTTGATGTTCGTGAAGAACGTCAGCGGGTTGTCCTCGATGCCCGCTGCCGATCCGTTGTAGACCTTCCAGCTGATGCCGGCCGACTGCAGCTGCTCGGCCATCGTGGTCCACGTGAACTTTTCGCGCACGCGCGGGTCGGTGATGTTGACCGTCTCCACCAGCGGGCCGCCGTTTTCGCCGTTCGGGTCGATCGTGGCGGTCATCGCGTACAGCCTGTTCGGGTACGTCGGCCCCAGCACCGAGCAGTGATAGTGGTCGCACAGCGTGTAGCCTTCGGCGAGCGACCGGTAGAAGGGGATGTCCGCCTTGTTGTAGTAGCCCATCGTCGCCACGCCGGCCGGTTCGCCGTCGTCTTCGATGTGCGTGCGCACGAACTGGTCCATCAGGCCGCCGTCCCAGCTGTTGTGCTGCGGCACCCAGCTGTGGGTGATGTCCGGGAAGCACTCGGCGACGTTGTTGGTTTCCAGGTGGAAGGGCAGCAGCTTGCCTTCGAAGCCTTCCCTTTCGAAGCCGCCCTGTTCGTACACGGCTTTGGCGGAGGGGCTGCCGAGGCCCTCCACGCCGCTGTACGTGCCGAAGTAGTGGTCGAACGAGCGGTTCTCCTGGATCAGGATGATCACGTGCTCGATGTCGCTGAGTTTGCCCAGCGGCGGTGTGATCGCCGCGTTCGCCATCCTGACGAACGGGTCGCTGCCGAATGCGACGGCGCCCGCGGCGACCCCCGCCTGAAGCACCTGACGGCGCGTAAGCCTCGATTCCATCCCTGTTCCCTCCTAGTTGCGCAGTCCCTCTGGGGGCGGGCGCGGCCCTGTCCCGGCCCGTCAGACCAGGTTCCCCCAGTCAGACCCCCCTCCTGTAAACGGACTGTAACGGCTCGTGAAACTCAGCGCCAGTCTCTGACCCGCTCGCCCTTGGGGTCGAACAGCGGCTCGCGGGCCACCTCGCCGGGTATCCAGCGGCCGAAGATGTCCAGCTCCACGCGCGCGCCGAGGGCGATATCGGCCGGCAGGTAGGCATAGGCGATCGAGCGTTCGACGGTATACCCGTAGCCGCCGCTCGTCACCCTCCCCGCGATCTCGCCGTCGACCCGCACAGGCTCGTTGCCGAGCGCGACCGAGCGCGGGTCCTCGAGCACCAGGCAGCGCAGTCGCCGCGAGGGCTTGCGCCCGTCGGCGACCGCCTCGGCGCCGATGAACCCGCCGCCATCCTTGACGCAGAAGCCCAGCCCGCCCTCGTAGGGCGTCTCGTCAGGCGTGATGTCGGCGGCCCACACGCGGTAACCCTTCTCCAGGCGCATCGAGTCGATCGCGCGGTAGCCGCCTGCCACGAGCCCGTGCTCGGAGCCCGCCTCCCAGAGCGCGCGCCAGAGCCCCGCGCCGTACTCCGTGGGGCAGTAGAGCTCCCAGCCCAGCTCGCCGACGAACGTCACCCGCAGCGCGCGCGCCGGGACGTCGGCGACCGTGAGCTCGCGCATGGACATGTAGGGGAAGTCCAGGGGATCGGGGGTCAACCCAGCGAGGATCTCGCCTGCCTTCGGCCCCCACAGCGCGAAGCACGCCCAGCGTGCGGTCGCGTCGCTGCAACGCACGCTCCCATCCGCCGGCGCGTGCCGGCGGATCCAGCTGAGGTCGTGGTTGCCGAACGCGGTGCCGGTCACGATCGAGAACAGCTCCTCCTCGACTCTCGTGACCGTGAAGTCGCACTCGATCCCGCCGCGGCTGTTCAGCATCTGGGTGTAGGTGATCGCGCCGATGTCGCGGGCGACGCGGTTGTCGCAGAGCCGTTCGAGGAAGGCGCCGGCGCCCGGGCCGGCCACCTCGAGCTTCGCGAAGGAGGACTCGTCGAACAGCCCCGCACGCTCGCGCGTAGCCAGGTGCTCGGCCCCGATCGCCGGCGACCAGTGCATCCCCGCCCAGCCGCGCGGACGCAGCGCCTCCTCCCCGTCCGATGCGTTCGACTCGTACCAGTTGACGCGCTCCCACCCGGACTTCTCCCCGAACGCGGCGCCGTGCCCGGCGTGCCACGGGTAGGCGCTCGACGTCCGCAGCGGCCGTCCCGCCAGACGCTCGTGCCCCGGGTAGCGGATGTCGTAGTAGGTCTCATAGACCTCGCGCGTGCGCTTGAGCGTGTACGACGGCGAGCGGTACTGCGGGCCGAAGCGCCTGATGTCCATCTCCCACAGGTCGCTCGCCGGCTCGCCGGCGAGGATCCACTCCGCCATCGCTTTGCCGATCCCGCCGGCGCCGGCGAGGCCGTGCGCGCAGAAGCCGGCCGCCACGTAGAAGCCGCGAACCTCGCTCTCCCCGAGGCAGAACTCGTTGTCAGGGGTGAACGCCTCCGGACCGTTTATCAGCCTCGTGACCGTGATCTCATCCATCACCGGAACGCGCTTGCGGGAGTTGACCGCGATCTCCTCGAACCGCGGCCAGTCCTCTTCCAGCAGTCGCCCGTTGAAGTCCTGGGGGATGGCGTCGAGGCCGTTCTCATCCAGCGCCCAAGGGGCCGAGGCCCGCTCGTAACCGCCCATCACCAGGCCGCCGCCCTCCTCGCGGAAGTAGATCAGGAGGTCGGGGTCGCGCAGCGTGGGCAGGTGGACGATCTGCCCGGGCGTCCCGCGCTCTCTGAAGGGCTGGGTCACCAGGTACTCGTGCGCAAAGGGCACGATCGGGACGCGCACGCCCGCCATGCGCCCGATCTCCGCGGCGAACATGCCGCCTGCGTTCACGACCACGTCGGCCTCGATCGGGCCCCACTCGGTCTGCACGCCGCGCACCTGCCGGGCGCCGCGGCCGTCGTGCTCGACGTCGATCGCCGTCACGCGGCTGTGCGTGAAGATCTGGGTGCCGCCGGCGCGCGCGCCGTCCGCGAGCGCCGTGGTGAGCAAGGATGGATCCAGGTAGCCGTCCGTCGCGAGGTAGGAGCCGCAGCGCACACCCTCGGTGTCCATCAATGGGAACAGCTCCTGCGCCTCGCCCGGAGAGATCAGCTCGAGCGGGAGACCGAAGGTGCGGGCCCACGCGACCTGCCGCAGCACCTCCTCCTCGCGCTCCGGCGTGCATGCGAGGCGGATGCCGCCGCACTCGACCCAGCCGCAGTCGAGCCGCCGGTAGAGCTCGACCGAGTCCATCATCATCCGTGTCAGGGGCAGGCTCGAGCGGAGCTGGCCCGACGAGCCCCGCGGAGTGGAACGTCGAGCCGCTCGTCAGCTCGTTGCGGTCGAGCAGCACCACGTCGCGCTCGCCGAGCTGAGCGAGGTGATACGCGATCGAGGCGCCGCCGACGCCGCCGCCGACGATCACGATCCGCGCCCGGGAGGGCACCTCGCGCGGGCGCACCATCGTCAGGCCCCTGCCTCGGCGAGGAGGCGGTCGAGCTCGCCGCCGCCCGACGCCGCCTGCAGGCGCGCGAAGTGACGCTCGGCATATCCGGCGAAGTCGAACTCGAGGTCGGAGAGGCCGCCCTGCACGACCCCCCAGGCAGCCTCCCTGACGTCTGACATCAGACGCATCAGCTTCAGGCGGGCGCGCTCGGGCCGCGAGGGGGCGCGGTCGTTGTAGGCCCGCAGCAGCCGCTCGTCGTCGGCCTCGCCGAAATCGTTGTTGACCGAGAGGTTGCCGAGGTCGAACCACGGGTCACCCATGCCTGCGTACTCCCAGTCGACGATCATCACGCGTCCGCTGTGAGCGTCGGCGATCACGTTTCCGGGCAGCAGATCGTTGTGGCAGGGCCGCCGCTCACCCGCCGGCAGCGCTGCGGCGATCCGCCGCGCGAGCTGTCCGGCCGTGCGCAGCTCGGGCGGCGTCGTGCCGTCGCGCTCCCGCAGGGTGCGCTCGTACGCGGCGATCAGGTCCGGCACCCAGAAGGGGGACGGCAGCGTCACGTCGGCGTCGTGGAAGCGTCGCAAAGCGACCGCGATCTCCTCCGCGCGCGCGGCGACCTCGAAGGCCGAGAGCGTCTCGCAGGGCACGTAGCGGGTCACCATTCCCCCGGGGAACCTCGCCGCCAGAGCGGGCGCGATCCCGAGCCCCGCGGCGGCCTCGTTGGCCGTCTGCTCGGCCTCGCGGCTGATGCCGAGCAGATCGGTGTCCTTGCCGTGAAGCCGCACGACATACTCCTGCCCGCCGAGGCGCACGCGGTAGTTACGGTTCGTGATCCCGCCCTCGAGCGGCGCCGGCTCGGCTTCGGCCGGCCCCAGCTCGGACTCGAGGTGGTGCACGATGTCCCTCAGCTCCTCCACCGCCGGCGCTCCCCGTTGCCCGATAAGGCGCACAACCTATACCTTCAGAGATCATGACCGGCCTCGATCTCCTCGATCGTCCAGCGCCGGGCGAGGACCCAGGCGACTTCATCGCCCGCGTGGATCTCGACGCGGCGCGCGCCGCCGTCGCCGAGCTCGCCCTGCGCACCCCGGTCGTGCCGTGTCAGGAGCTCTCCGAGATCGTCGGCTCGCCGGTGCTCCTGAAGGCAGAGTGCCTGCAGACGACCGGCTCGTTCAAGATCCGCGGCGCGCTCAACCGGATCGCGGGGCTCGGGTCGGACGCCGGGGGCGGCCTCGTCACGGCGAGCGCGGGCAACCACGCGCGCGCCGTCGCCTACGCCGCGCGCGCGAAGGGCCTCACCTGCGAGGTCTTCATGCCCCGCGACGCGCCGGTGTCGAAGGTTCTGGCAGTCGAGTCGCTCGGCGCCCGTGTGCGTCTTGCGGGGAGCTCCGTTGACGAGGCGCTCGAAGAGGCTCAGGCCGCAGCGGACGGCGCGGGTGCGTCCTTCGTGCACCCGTTCGACGACGCCGATGTGATCGCCGGCCAGGCGACGCTCGGGCTCGAGCTGGCCGAGGACGTTCCGGGGCTCGCCCGGGTGATCGTGCCGGTGGGCGGCGGCGGGCTCGCCAGCGGAATCGGGATCGCCCTGCGCCGGTCCGGCGTCGCCGTGGAGCTCGTCGGCGTCCAGGCTGCCGCTCTGCGCGCCGTTCGCCGAGCTGATCGGCGAGCCGGGTGCCGGTGCTGCAGCCGGGGCTCCTGTTCTCAGCGAGACGACGATCGCGGACGGGGTCGCCGTCAAGCGGCCCGGACGCCTGACGATGCCGCTGCTGCGCGTACTGCTCGCCGGCGTGGCGACGGTCAGCGAGGACGAGATCGCCGACGCGATGGTGTTCTTGGGCGAACGCGCGAAGCTCGTCGCCGAGGGCGCGGGCGCCGTCGCGGTGGCCGCCCTGCTCTCGGGCGCGCTCCCGAGCGTGGAGGGGGCGACCGTCGCGATCGTCTCGGGTGGCAACGTGGACAGCGGGCTGATGGCGTCCCTGCTGCTGCGGCACGAAGCAGAGGAAGGGCGCCGGGTGCGGATTCACACCCGCGTCCCCGACCGCCCGGGCGGGCTCGCCGAACTGCTCGCGCTGATCGCGAGCCTGCGGGCCAACGTGCTGAGCATCGAGCACCGTCGCGAAACCGTTCCGCTGCACCCGCGCGAGACGGCTGTCGAGCTGACGCTCGAGACGCGCGGTCCGGGCCACACCGACGAGGTGCTCGCTGCGCTCGCCGCGCGCGGCTACGAGGCGCGCCTCGGCTGACGTAGCATCGCCCGCGTGCGGATCGAGCCTTTCGAGATCGAGCGCTTCTACGAGCGCTGGGAGTTCAGCGCCGAGCTGATGCTCTCGAGCAGCGATTGCGAGTCGCGCGAGATCTCGGCGCTGCTGGAGCTGGAGCCCGGCGCAGAAGACCGGCTGCGCTCGCTGCGCCTCGGCTACACCGAAGTCCCGGGCTCGCCCGAGCTTCGCGAGGCGATCGCGGCGAGCTACGAGACGATCGCGCCCGACGACGTCCTGACGGTGGCCGCGGCGGAGGAGGGGATCTTCATCGCCTACCACGCGCTGCTCGGCGCCCGGCGACCACGCGGTCGTCGAGGTGCCCTCCTACGGGTCGGCGCTGAACCTCGCGCGCAGCACCGGCGCCGAGGTGACGCCGTGGGAGCGTCGCTTCTCCGACGGCTGGGCCTATGACCTCGACGCGCTCGAGCACGCGCTGCGCCCCGACACCCGCTTCGTCTACGTCAACAGCCCGCACAACCCCACCGGCAGCCAGATGACCGGCGAGGAGCAGCAGCGCCTGGTCGAGCTCGTCGCCGAGCGCGGGGCGGTGCTGTTCAGCGACGAGGTTTATCGCGGGCTGGAGCACACGGAGAGCGCGCGCCTGCCGGCCGCGTGCGACCTCTACGAGCGCGCGCTGTCCCTGAACACCGTGTCGAAGTCGTACGGCCTGCCCGGCCTTCGCATCGGCTGGCTCGCGTGCCGCGAGCCCTCGCTGCTGGCGCAGCTTCGCGAGCTGAAGCTCTACACGACGATCTGCTCGAGCGCCCCGAGCGAACTGCTCGTCGCGCTCGCGCTGCGCCACTCCGAGCGGTTGATCGGCGAGGCGCGCGCGCTGGTGCTCGAGAACCTTCCGGCGCTCACCGCCTTCCTCGCGCGCCACGAGGAGCTGCTCGAGTGGGTGCCGCCGGTGGCGGGCCCGATCGGCTTCCCGCGCGTGCGCGACGAGCGCGACGTGCGGGCGTGGTGCGAAGAGGTCGCCGAGGCGTCAGGGGTGCTGCTGTTGCCGGGGTACGTCTATGCCGAGCCGCGCCACGTGCGCATGGGCTACGGGCGCGCGGGGCTGGGCGAGGCGATCGCTCGACTGGAGGCGCACATCGCGCGCGAAGCGCGCTAGGTTGCGCTGCGAAGGAGGCTCCGGAGAGTGTTCAAGAACATCCTCGCCGCGATCGACGGATCCCCCGACGCCGAACGTGCGCTCGGCTACGCGATCGACCTGGCCGAGTGCGGCAATGCGCGTCTGACGATCTTCGCCGCGGTCCCCGCCCCGCCGGCCTTCACCTACGCGAGCCCCGGCGCCTCCGCCGTGGCCGAGATCGCCGAACATGCGCACGAGGAGACCGCCGCGATCATGCGTCACGCGCTGGCGCGCGTCCCCGACTCGGTGGGGGTCGCGAGCGTCGTCAGCGACGCGCCCGTGCGCCCCGCGCTCGTCGAGCAGATCTCCTCCGGCGGTCACGACCTGGTTGTGATGGGGTCACGCGGGCGCGGGGCGGTGGGCTCGGCGCTGCTGGGCAGCGTCAGCCACCACGTCCTGCACCACGGCGGCGTGCCGGTGCTGATCGTCCCCGCCGAGGACTAGCCTCAGAGCACCTTCGAGAGGAACGCTCGCGTGCGCTCATGCCGCGGGTTCGAGAGCAGCTCGGCGGGCGGCCCTTCCTCGACGACGACACCGTCGTCCATGAAGGTGACCGTGTCCGCGACCTCGCGCGCGAACCCCATCTCGTGGGTGACGACAACCATCGTCATGCCGTCGGCCGCGAGCGCGCGCATCACCTCGAGCACGTCGCCGACGAGCTCGGGGTCGAGCGCCGAGGTCGGCTCGTCGAAGAGCATCAGCTTCGGTTGCATCGCGAGCGCGCGCGCGATCGCCACTCGCTGCTGCTGCCCGCCCGAGAGCTGGGAAGGGTAGGAGTCGGTCTTGTCCTCGAGGCCGACGCTGGCGAGCAGCTGCCGTGCGCGCTCCCGGGCGGCCTCGCGCGATTCGCCCTTCACGCGCATCGGCGCGCAGGTCACGTTCTCGAGCGCCGTCATGTTGCCGAAGAGGTTGAAGTGCTGGAAGACCATCCCGATCTCGGCGCGCTTGCGGGCGACCTCGGATTCGCGCAGCTCGTGCAGCTTGTCGCCGACTTCGCGGTATCCGACCAGCTCCCCATCCACCGAGAGCCTCCCCGAGTTGATCTTCTCGAGGTGGTTGATGCAGCGCAGGAACGTCGACTTGCCCGAGCCCGAAGGACCGAGCAGGCACAGGACCTCGCCGGGCTTGACCTCGAGGTCGATGCCGCGCAGGACCTCGTTGCGCCCGAAGCGCTTGCGCACGCCCTCGGCCTTGACCATAGGGGCGGCGGCGCTCACGCTGTGCTCCCTGCCGGAGGGCGGGAACTGGTCGCCCGGCGTGCGGAACGTGAGCGCGCCCCGCAGCCGCTGCAGCGGCGTCGCCGCCTGTTCGCGGGTGGCGCCGCGACCGTAATGGCGTTCGAGGTAGTACTGGCCGACGTAGAGCACGCTCGTGCACACGAGGTACCAGATGCTGACGGTGATCAGAAGCGGGATCGTCTTGAAGTTCACCGCGTAGATCGCCTGTGCCGCATAAAGCAGCTCGGGGACCGCGATCACGCTCACCAGCGAGGTCGTCTTGAGCATCGAGATCGTCTCGTTGCCGGTCGGCGGGATGATCACGCGCATCGCCTGCGGCAGCACGATCCGGCGCAGGGTCTGCAGGCGCGTCATGCCGAGGGATTGAGCCGCGTCGGCCTGGCCCTCATCGACCGAGATGATGCCCGCGCGCACGATCTCCGCCATGTAGGCCCCCTCGTTGAGACCAAGGGCGAGGATCGCCGCCGTGAAGGCATGGATCAGCGTGTTCGCGTTGCCATGGATGAAGGCGGGACCGAACGGGATGCCGATGTCGATCTTCGGGAAGAGGGCCGAGATGAAGTACCAGAAGATGATCTGGACGAGCACGGGCGTGCCACGGAAGAACCAGATGTAGAGCCAGCTCGCGCCTGAGACGAGCGGGTTCAGCGAGAGCCGCATCACCGCGAGCAGGACGCCCAGCAGGATCCCGATCGCCATCGAGATCGCGGTCAGCTCGAGCGTGATCCGGAGCCCTTCCAGGATGCGTTCGTCGAAGAGATATTCGCCGACGACGCTCCATTCGAAGCGCGGGTTGGTCGCGATCGAACGGACGACCGCGACGACCAGGACGAGAACGATCGCCGCGGCGATCCATCGGCCCGGCCGTCGCACCGGGACGGCCCGGATGTCCTCGGGCCGCCCCTCTACTCCGGTGTCCCTGACTGCGGACACCGCCGGCGCCTAGCTCGTGGCGCCGTTGATCTTCGGGTTGCTGATGGCGCCTTCCTGGATGCCCCACTTTTCGAGGATTTCCTTGTACTTGCCGGTGCTCCATCAGCTGTTTGAGAGCTTCGAGCATCGGCTGCGCGAGACCGCTGTTCTTCGGCACCGCCAACCCGTAGGGCGCGAACGCGTAGGTCTTGCCGACGAGCGTGAACTGGCCTTTGTTCTGCTTGATCTGGTAGGCGACGACCGGCGAGTCGGCGAGACCGACCGCGGCGCGCCCGCTGGCGATCGCCAGGTTCACCTGGTTCTGACCCGGGAAGCTCAGGACCGTCACGGCCTTCTTGCCTTCTTTGGTGCAGGCCTTGCTCTGGGCTTCGGATTCTTCCTGCTCGACGGTTCCCTTCTCGACGCCCACCGTCTTGCCGCAGATGTCCTTCAGGCTTTCCACGCCGGGATTCGTGCCCGTCTTGGCGTAGAAGGAGATGCCGGCGTTGTAGTAGGTCACGAAGTCGACCTTCTTCTCACGTTCCTTGGTGTCGGTGAACGAGGAGGCGCCGAGGTCGTAGCGGCCGGCCTGGATGCCGGGGATGATCGCTTCGAACTGGGCGTCGTTGAACTTCGCTTTCAGGCCCATCGTTTCGGCCAGCGCCGTCACGAGGTCGGGGTCCATGCCGATGATCGTGTGCCCGTCGGAGGCGAGGAACTCGTTCGGCGCGTACTGGGCTTCGGTGCCGACGACGAGCGTGCCCTTGGATTTGACAGCGGCCGGGACCTTCGCGGCGATCGCCGCGACCGTGCCCGTGCTGGCTGCCGTCGTCGTGGGCGTGGTCGAAGTCGTCGTGGTGGAGCTGCTGCTCCCGCACCCCGCGATCGCGAGAACCGCCAGCACCGGCGCGCCGATGCGGACGAGGTGGCTGATCATCGAAACGGAACCTCCTCCAAGAATTGAGCCGGGCCGAGTGACCGCGGCCGCGAAAGTATAGGTCCGCACGAGCCGACCTTTGACGCGCCGGAGCCACCCCCCGGCCGTTGCGCGGACGCGCGTCCACCGTCGCTAAGGGATGTCAGGCACGCTGCCGATGAGGGGCTCGTGACCAACTTCGCCCGTTCGCTGGCCGGTGCCGGCGCCCGATCGCGCGCAGGCGCGACCCGCGTCTCTCTCGCAGCCGTGCTCGGCTGCCTGCTCGCCCTGGTGTTCACGGCCCCCGCCGCGGCGGTCGTCACCGAAGTGGGTGGGACCTCAGTCGGGCTGGAGCCGCGGATGGGGAACACGATCGTCGAGGAAGGCAGATTCGAAGTTACGCCCGGGAAAGGCGAAACCGAAATCGAAGGAGCGCAGACGTTCAGCAACGCCAACGGGAACGCCGTCCTCCACGGCACAAACGTCTACCCCATCTACTGGGACCCGAAGACACGTTCTTCACCCATCACGAATGGATGACCGACATCAACGGGTTCTTCCATCGGATGGGAGCGCGGGAGCGGCACGCTCGCAGACATCTTTGCGCCGCTGGGGCAGTATCGGGACCGCAGCAACCAAGGGCGCCGCGTATCAGACGACCTTCATGGGCGACTACACGGACTTCAAGGCCTACCCCGCGGCCGGTTGCACCGATCCCAACCCACTCGGCATCCGGCGCGGCGACCTGTCTGACCGACGCTCAGATCGCGTGCGGAGCTGCAGTCGTTCATCGCCGGGCATGGTCTGCCCACGGGATGACACCGTCTACTACATGATCTTGCCTCCGGGCGTGACCCTCTGCTTGGACGCGGGCGCCACCCACTGCTCTGATTACACCGCCTCCGAATCCGAAGAGAAAAAAGAAGAACGCCAGAGCGCGAGCTACAGGAACAGCTTCTGCAGCTACCACGGCGACATCAACCCCCACAGCGCAGCCGAGGGGGACGCCAGCACGATCATCTACGGCGCGATCCCCTGGACGGCCGGGACCCTGGGCTCCGACGTGTTCCTTCCCCGAAGCATCCCCGCCGACCAACCTCTATCCCACTCGGCGCGGGCGCTACTACGAGCAGGGCTTCGACTGCCAGGACGGCGGCTGGGATGCCGAAGCGAACAAAGAGCAGTTCGAGACAGCCCAAGGGCGCCAGCAAAGAAGAAGTAGAAATCCTGAAAAAAGAAAGCAACCACACCCTGGCCGAACAGGAAGAACTCGAAGAACGGCGCCGCCTCGAAGGACCCCACCAGGAGGAGCCCAACCAGGAAGGGAAAGGCGAATTCGGCGACTTCAGCCCGGGTCTCGCGGATCTCGCGATCAACCAGATCGCCGTCGAGCAGGCCGACATCGTCACCGACCCGCTGTTGAACGGTTGGCAGGATTCCGAACACCGCGAGGCGATCGACGAGTGCCGCAGTACCTTCGGCGCCACGATAAAGGGCAACCAGGGCGGCTCCATCACCGCCGACAAGGAAACGCAGGCCGGGAACCTCTTCAACACAGTGATCGGCTCTGGAGAAGCCTCCAGCGACTACTACGTGAACAACGTGTTCAGCACCGCCTCCCACCGTTGCGTCGGCGGCACCACCATGGTCCCGCGCTTCACCGCCCCGAACCCCGTGAACGTCGGCGAAAGCGTCGGCTTCGACGGCATGGAATCCACGGTCGGTTTGATCGAAGGCCTCGGGTTTGACTCCGGGCGGGTCGCCGACAAAGACCTACGCCACCTTCACCTGGAACTTCGGGGACGGCTCGGAAACCAAAGGCTTCGTGCCCGGCTCGCCCGTCTGCGAAGCTCCATGGCTCAGCCCTTGCGCCGGCAGCGTGTTCCACGCCTATGCGTACGGCGGGACGTATGAAGCCAAGCTGACCATCACGGATATTGCCGGCAACACGGCCTCCGAAAAACGCACGATCACCGTGGTGGGACCGCCCCCTCCGGTCGCACCCAGCTCCGCCGCCGCCGCCCCTGCCGCCACCGGCTCAGGGTCCGGCAAAGCCCCGGGCTCCGGCAAAGGCGCTGGCGCCCAGCCCGGCAAACCCGTCGCCACCGCAACCGTCATCTCCCACTCCTTGAAGACTGCCGTCAAGAAGGGCGTCGCCGTCGCCTACTCCGTCAACGAGCAGGTCACCGGCCACTTCGAGGTCCTGATCTCCAAGTCGCTGGCGAAGAAGCTGAAGATCTCGGGCACACCCGCGACCGGGCTTCCGGCCGGCACGCCGGCGGAGCTCGTGATCGGGAAAGCGATCCTCGTGACGACCAAGGGCGGCCACAGCGTGGAGCACGTGATGCTCAGCAAGAGCGCCTCGACCCGTCTGCGCAAGGCGCACAAGGCCCAGCTGATGCTGAGGCTGATCGTCCGCAACGCCGGTTCCACGCCGCAGAGCACGACGGTCATCAGCGCTGCGACGCTGGTCGGCTAGCGGGCGTGAGTCCCGCTCACGGCGGCGGGTCCTTTTCGCCCCTTCGCCGCCGCGCCTTCGCGCTGAAGACGAAGTACCAGAGCGCGGCCAGCAGCAGCCAGCCGAAGACGATCGAGACGACCGAGATCAGGCCGATGGCCGTGCTGTTCCCCGCCGCCGATTCCCCGTCGAGCGCCGGCGGCAGCGCGATCAGCAGGGTGGCGAGGTCAGGCACGAGCGCCTCAGAGGCCGGGCCAGTGGCGCTCGACGAAGCCGCTGTTGTTCACGCCGGTGACCTGCCAGCGCGACGCATAGACGCCGCTGCGCCCGGCGGTGTCGAACAGGATCCCGTCCACGTACATGTAGGTGTGGCCGGCGTTCGCGAACACGGTGATGTAGCGGCCCGGGCCGGGAGCGCCCCAGCTCTCGAGTTCGCCGGAGGTCTCGGGCTGGCCGATCAGCCCCCCGGCCGCGAGCGCGTAGCTGACCGAGCCGGAGCAGTCGTAGGCGTTGTCGATGAAGGAAGCGTGACCGCCTCCGAAGACATAGGGGAAGTCCGCGATCTCGTTCGCGCCCGCGACCACCTTCTGGACTGCTTCGGGGACGTTCGCCGGGATCGGGATCGTGCCGGCGCCGCCGATCGACTCCCCGCCGGGCACCGGGGTCAGGCTCGCGTGACTCGCCTTTTTCGCCGACTGTTCGACCGCCTGCATCTGCTGGAGCTCGGCCTTCACTTCGGAGTCCGACGGCGCGCCTGCAGCGACCACGGCTTCTCCGGCCTTGACCGGTGCCGCAGCGGCTGCGTGGTGGACCGTTGCCGGCGCGGGGAAGCTGCTTGCTTCCTGCGGGTCCGCGACCATGCGGACCGCCGGCGCGCGCGCCTTGGCGCCGGCGCCCACCGTCTGGCCGTCCTGGATGCCGCCGCCCGTCACGGCGTGGCCGCTCGTTTCGCCGCCCTTGCCCGCGCCGCACGCGACCAGCGCCAAGCATGCGATCGATGCCGCGAGCAGCGCACAAGCTCTGGCGAGAGCCCTCATCGCGGACAGGCTAGCGTTCGCAACCGCGTGGAACTGCCGCTAACCTGTTGCGATGCCTGAGGAAGCCAGCGCGGTGGAGCTGAGGCCACACGTTCGTCTGATTCACGGCATGCGCCGACCGGCGAACTGGCTGCAGCTCGTCCGCTTTGGGTTGGTCGGTGGGCTCGGCTTCATCGTCAACCTCGCCGTGTACACGCTGTTCGTCCACGGTGTCGGGGTCGACTACCGCGTGGCCTCGGTGCTCGCCTGGGTCGTGGCGGTCGCGAACAACTTCTTCTGGAACCGGCACTGGACGTTCGACGCGCGTGAAGGCATCGCTCACCACCAGGCGATGCGCTTCCTCCTCGTCAGCCTCGTGACCGAGGTGATCAGCCTTGCGCTGCTCACCGTGCTCGTCGAGGCCGGCGGCCTGACCAAGGTCTTGGCGCAGGCGATCGCGGTCGCCGCGGCGACCCCGCTCAGCTTCCTCGGCAACAAGCTCTGGAGCTTCAAGGCCCGCGCCTGAGGCCGGCCGCGAGCACTCGCTCGCACGCCCCGGCGCCCTCAGGGGCCTGATGATCCGGACCTATACTCTGACCTCGGCCCCTTCCGGAGGACCCTCGTGCAGGAGATGGTGATCTACGGCGTCAGCTTCGACATGGTTGGCAAGCAGCCGATCGTGCTCTTGAAGACCGTCGACGGCAACAAGTTCCTGCCGATCTGGATCGGCCACCCTGAGGCCGCCTCGATCCTGATGAAGCTCCAGGGCGCCGGCACACCTCGCCCGATGACGCACGACCTGCTGTGCGACATCCTGGGCGAGCTGGACGTGAAGTGCACACAGGTGTCGGTCACGGAGCTGCGCGAGAACACGTTCTTCGCCTCGATCACCCTGAGCGTCGCCGGGCGCGAGCTGGAGATCGACTCCCGCCCCAGCGACGCGATCGCGCTCGCGGTCCGGTCGGGGGCCCCGATCTACGCGGCCGAGGAGGTCATCTCGGAGTCCGCGATCGAGTTCGAGCACGACGTCGAGGAGTCAGAGGACGTCGTCGAGAAGTTCAAGGAGTTCCTGGATCAGGTATCGCCAGAGGACTTCGCCGCCGGCGACTCCTGAGCGGCGCGTATGCCGGCGCCGGCGCGTCGCCTCAGTCCGGCGCCCCGCCCCGCGTGAACGCGCTCTCCAGCATCAGCCCGACCAGCTCGTCGAAGGAGATCCCTGCTGCGTCGGCCGCCTGCGGCAGCAGGCTCGTCTCGGTCATGCCCGGGACGACGTTCGCCTCGAGCACCCACAGCTCGGCGCTCTCGTGGTCGACCATCAGGTCGATGCGCGCGAACCCGTGGCACCCGAGCAGCTCGTACACCTCGATCGCCAGCTCCTGCGCCCGGCGGGTGATCTCGTCGGGCAGCTCCGCCGGGCAGACGAACGTCGTCATGCCGATCCCGTAGCGGGACTCGTAGTCGTAGAAGCCCTCCTCGCGCGGCACCGCCTCGACGATCGGCAGCGCCCGAGGAGGATCGTGCGGATGCGGGGAGCCCAGAACCGAGACCGCCAGGTCGCGGCCCTTGACGTGGCGCTCGAGCAGCACCGTGCCGTCATAGGAGAACGCGCCCACCATCGCACCGGGAAGCTCGGAGCTCGAGCTGGCGAACTTGACGCCGAGCGCGGAGCCGCCGCGCGCGGGCTTCACCACCAGCGGGAAGCCGAGCCGGCTCTCGATGGCCGGCACCGCGGCGCCCGCCCCGAGGTCGCGGACCGCGCTCTGGCGCAGAGACTGGAACTCGGGCGTGGGGATCCCGGCCTCGCGCATCAGCTGCTTCGCGAGCACCTTGTCGGTTCCGCGTGCGCACGCCGCGGGCGGCGCTCCGGTGTACGGGAGCCCGAGTGCCTCCATCAGCGACTGGACCGTTCCGTCCTCCCCCTGCGCGCCGTGGAGCGCGATGAACACGGCGTCGGGACGGAGCTCGATCAGCCTCTCGACGAGGTCGCCGCCGACGTCGATGCCGGAGACCTCGTGGCCGAGCCTGTGCAGGGCGTCCCCGACCTGCGCGCCGGAGCGCAGGGAGACGGAGCGCTCGAGCGAGCTGCCGCCCTTCAGCACGGCGACCCGGCGCGACGCCGTCATCGATCCCGGGTGCGGCGTCCCCGCTCGCCGTCGGCGCGGCGTGGCAGCTCGACCACGTCCGCGAGCCCGTCGGGCTGCTCGCTCGCCGGTCGGCTCCCCGGTCTGTCCGGCGGCCGCGGCCGGGGGTGGGCCTCCCAGCATCCCCAGCAGCCCGAGCTGGCGAGAGATCGCCCGCCCGATCCGCGAGATGCCCTCGCGGATGTCGGGCTCGGGGATGCCGGCGAAGTTCAGGCGCATCGACGAGGCGCCGCTGCGGCCGTCCATGTAGGCCGCGCGGCCCGGCACGAACGCCACCTTCTCGTTGCGGGCGAGCGCGAGCAGGTCGGTCGTGTCGATGCGATCGTCGAGCGTCGCCCAGACGAACAGCCCGCCCTCCGGGCGGGTCCACCGTGCGCTCGGGCCGAAGTGCTCGCCGAGGGATTCGATCATCACGTCGCGCCGCTCTCTGTAGAGGTCGCGGAGTCGCTCGACGTGCCGCAGCCACGCCCCGTCCTCGGCGAAATAGGCGGCAACGAACATCTGCGTGACCGGAGAGGAGCAGAGGTCCGCGCCCTGTTTGCAGAGGTTGAGCTTCTCGAGCACGGGGCGGGGGGCGACTGCCCAGCCGAGTCGCACCCCCGGGGAGAGGATCTTCGAGAAGGTCCCCAGGTAGATCACCAGATCGGAGGCGCTGTCGCGCCCGACGGCAGCCGCGTCCAGGGAGTACAGGGTCGGGAGCGGCTCGCCCTCGTAGCGGAGCAGGCCGTACGGGTTGTCCTCCAGGATCAGCAACTCGCGCTCGCGCGCGACCTCGACCAGCCGGCGCCGCCGGGCGAGCGACATCGTCACGCCGCCGGGGTTCTGGAAGTTGGGGATGGTGTAGATGAACTTCGGCTGTCGCGCTTCGGCTGCGAGCCGGTCCAGCGTCTCCTCGAGCGCGTCGATCGGCATCCCGTCGGCGTCCATCTCGATCTGGACCACGTCGGCCTGGTAGGCGCTGAAGCTCGGGATCGCGCCGGGATAGGTCGGGGCCTCCGCGACGATCACATCGCCCGGGTCGATCAGCGTCTTGCAGACGAGGTCGATCACCTGCTGGCCGCCCGTCGTCACGATCACGTCGGCCGGGTCGATCGTGGTGTCCTCAGCGGCCATCACCTGCGCGATGCATTCGGCGGTCGCCGCCATGCCCTCGGTCGGCCCGTACTGCAGAGCACGCGCTGTTTCCCGGGAGACCTCGGCCATCAGGCGCTCGTACAGCTCCGGCGGGAACGTCGAGGTGTCGGGCAGGCCGCCGGCGAGCGAGATCACATCCGGCTGCTCGGTCAGCGCCATCATCTCGCGCATCGCCGAGCTCTTCATGCCGCGCGTGCGCGCGGCGAACAGCGCCTCGTAGCGCGCCAGCTCGTGCGCGGTGGGGCGCGTGCCGCGCCCGCCCGTGGATCCGCCGCCAGATCGCGTCCATCAGCCTGTCGTCTCCATTCGCCGCCTGCGTGCTGCCACCTGGGATGGCAACCGTCCTACCGGGGCAGTCCTCTATCGTCCTGCCGATCCGGTGCGCCGGCACCCGGACGGTAGCGCAACGCGAAACGCGATGAACGGCCTCTTCTTCTACATCGGACTCGGCCTCGGGCTGGCCGTCGCCTGCGGTCTGCGGCCGTTCCTACCCGTCCTGCTCGCGGGCGCGCTGGGGTCGGCCGGCGCGCTGGGGGTCGACTTCCCCGCCGGCAGCTACCACTTCCTCGAGTCGTCCTGGTGGCTGCTCGTCGCTCGCCGTCACATTCGCGCTCGCCTGGGCGGTGCAACTGCTGTTCGGGCTCTCGCCGGTCTATGACCCGGTGGCGCGCGAGCCGCAAGCGCGATCCGCTCGCCGCGGCGCTGACCGGCCTCGCGTACGGCGCCGGCGCGGTGCTGTTCGCGGGGTACGCTCGCCGCCCACGGCGACGCGGCCTGGCCGGGCATGCTCGGCGGCTTCGCTGCCGTCGCCCTCGCGCAGCGCGTGTCCGCGCCCGTGATCTGGGGAGCGCGCCGGCGGCTGACCGACAAGCCCGCGCGCGAGGCGCTGACCCTCTACCTCGACGCAGCGGCGCTCGTCGTGGCCGCGCTCGTGTGTGCGCTGCATCCGCTCGGCTACGTCGCCGTCGCCGCGCTGGTCTGGCTCATGCTCCGGCGCCGCTCGCGCGCGGGCGAGAAGTACGCGGGCCTGCGCATCCTCGGTCGTTAGTGCCCGCCAAGCCGTCCAAGCTGGTGCTCTGCGTGATCGACGCGATGGCGCCCGAGATGCTCGAGCGCACGATCGCCGCAGGCACCGCGCCGGTGCTCGAGCGCCTCGTGCGTGACGGAACGTACGTCCCCGACTGCGTTGCCGCCTTCCCGTCGGTGACGCCCGTCTGCGCCGCCTCGATCGTCACCGGCTGGGGTCAGGACCGTCACCACATCCCGGCGATGAACTGGTACCACCGCGAGGAGGATCGCTACGTCGAGTACGGGTCGAGCTTCCGCGCCGCCCAGCGCTTCGGGATCACCAGGCAGCTCACGGACACCGTCTACAACATGAACCGCGCGCACCTGTCGGCGGAGACGCCGACCGTCTTCGAGTCGCTCGACGACGCCGAGGTCCGCACCGCCGGGACGACGTACCTGATGTACCGGGGCCGGCACCGCCACGAGCCCGTCCGCGACAGCGCGCTCTCGCGCGTGGCCGCGGCGCTGATGCCGCACGCGGTGATGGGGCCCGCGCGAGCTCTTCTACGCGGACATCTTCGCCTCGCGGCGCACGCCCTGCCGCTCGGGGCTCGGCATGCCCGGGATCCGCGACCGCCACTCCGGCTGCGTCTCGGAGTACATGGTCGAGCACGACCTGTTCGACTTCCTCCTCCTCTCGCTGCCCGACAACGACTGGCACTCGCACAAGCGCGGACCGGAGGGCCAGCTCACCTCGCTCGCACAGGCCGACCTGCAGCTCGCGCGCGTCGCGAACGCGGCCGGCGGCCTCGACGCCTTCCTCGAGGATCACGCGATGATCGTCATGGCGGACCACTCGCAGGCGCCGGTCACGGACGTCGATCTGGCTCCAGGACGAGCTCTCCGAGCTGGGCGTGCTCGGCCCGCGCGCGGCCCGGCCGCGGCGAGCGGGCCGCGGCGCGCGGGGAGGACGCTCGAGCCGCGGATCGCCGTCTGCCCGTCGCAGCGGGCGGCGATGGTCTACGCGCTGCACGAGGCCGAGCGCGACGCGATGCGGGCGTCGGTTGTCGCGATGGCGATCGGCGCTCGACGGCGTCGACCTCGTGATGTGGCTCGAGCGCGACGCGCACGACCGCCCGCGCGAGGCGGTCGTCGCGAACCGCCGAGCGGGGCGAGCTGCGCTTCGCGCCGGACGGGCCCGGCGCGCGACACGCGCGGCTCGCGGCTGGCGCGTGAGCGGCGAGCTGGCGGTGCTCGGCGCCGAGGTCCGCGACGGCGTGCTGCTCAGCCCCGAGTACCCGGACGCGCTGGCCCGCGTCTGGTCGGCGCTGATGTGCCCGACCTCGGGCGAGGTGCTGCTGTCGGCGGCGCCGGGCTGGGAGTTCGCAGATTGGGGTCGCCAGGCGCACGTGGGAGGAGGCAGCCACGGCTCGCTGCACGCCAGCGACTCGCTCGGCGCGCTCGTGATCCACGGAGCGGAGCTGCCCGACCCGCAGCCGGCGCAGTGGGCGATTCGCGACGTGGCGGCGCTGGCGCTGTCCCATTTCGGCCTCCCGGCGACCGCCGCTTGACGCTCGCGCGCGCCCGTCGCCCGCCGCAGAGGGGCGCGCGCCGCCAGGGCGTCCCGTACATTCGGGCGATGCGCCGCGCCACGCCGCTGCTCGTATGCCTGGCCTGCTGCCTGGTCCCCGCCGCGTCGCGGGCGCAGGCAGCGGCGCCCGCGACGAGCGCGTCGCGCGACCGCGGCGAGCGCGCCGCTGACGGTCTCGGGCCCGCTCGGGGCGCCGGCGAGCACCGACCAGGCGTACACCGCCGGCTCCGCGGCGTCGGTGCAGTCGGCGTCGGCCACGACCCACACCACCCCCAACCCCGAAGCGCCGATCCCGGTGCCGCCGTCGAACGTGCCGCCCGCCGGCCGCCGGCTGTCGGCCGAACCAGGTGATCGCGATCGCGGAACGACTGCCGAAGGTGCGCGCTGCCCGCGCCGAATACCCGGGCTCCTACGGAGGCGCCTATCTGAAGCCCGCGTTCCACTGGCAGGTCAGCTACTTCTCCAAGGACGGCAAGAAGGAGATCGCGCAGGTCCAGATCGACGACCTCTCCGGGCCGCGTCGTCGAACAGTGGACCGGGTTCCAGGTCGCGTGGACGATGGCGCGCGGCTACACGGGCGCGTTCGGCAGGCACGTCAACGCGCTCTACGTGTGGCTGCCCCTGTGCTTCCTCTTCTTCGTCCCGTTCTTCAACTTCCGCCGCCCGTTCTCGCTGCTGCACCTCGACCTGCTGGTGCTGCTGTCGTTCTCGATCTCGCTGGCGCTGTTCAACCACGCGCACATCTACGGCTCGGTGCCGCTCGTCTACCCGCCGATGCTCTACCTGCTGGCGCGGATGCTCGCGCTGATGCGAAGGCCGCGCCGCGGCGGCGGCGACGCGGCCCGCCGCGGCTGCGCCTGCTCGTGCCGGTGTCGTGGCTCGCGATCGCGCGTCGTGTTCCTGATCGGGTTCCGCGTCGCGCTCAACGTCACCGACTCGAACGTGGTCGACGTCGGCTACGCGGGCGTGATCGGCGCCGAGCGCACCGTCGACGGCAAGCCGATGTACGGCGGCTGGCCGAGCGACAACGAACACGGCGACACCTACGGGCCCGGTCAACTACGAGGCCTACGTGCCCTTCCAGCAGACCTTCGGCTGGAGCGGCACGTGGGACGACCTGCCCGCCGCCCACGCCGCCGCGATCTTCTTCGACCTGCTGTCGGTCGGGTTGCTGTTCCTGATCGGCGGCGATTGCGCGGGCCGACGCTCGGGATCGTCCTGGCATACGCCTGGGTCTCCTATCCGTTCACCCTGTTCGCCCTGGAGAGCAACAGCAACGACACGCTCGTCGGCGCGCTGGTGCTGGCGGCGCTGCTGGCCGCCACCTACCGCTCGACGTTCGCCACGGGGGTGCGCGGCGCGAGCGGCCGCGCTCGCGGGGCTGACGAAGTTCGCGCCGCTGGCGATCGCGCCGCTGCTCGCGACCGACGCGCTGCGGGCAGCGCCGCGCCGGCGCCGTCCGCTGGTGCTTGCCGCGTTCCTCGCCGGCTTCCTCGTCGTTGGGGCGCTGTCGGTGTGGCCGGCGCTCGCGCACGACTCGCTGAAGACGATCTGGGAACGGACGATCGAATACCAGTCGAACCGCGAATCGCCGTTCTCGGTCTGGGGGCTGTACGGCTGGAAGGCCGCGCACCACGTCGTCGAGGGCGCGGCTCTCGGGCTCGCGATCGCGCTCGCCCTGGTGCCGAGGCGAAACGACCTCGTCGGGCTGGCGGCGGGCTGCGCCGCGATCCTGATCGGGGTGCAGCTCGCCGTCGAACACTGGTTCTACCTCTACATCCCCTGGTTCTTCCCGGTCGTGATGGTCGCCCTGCTCGGGCGCTACGCGACGGCGCCGGTCAGGGTGCGGAGGGACGCGGCATCAGCACCTGCTCGATCGAGTCAGCCCGAAGCCGTGATGAGCAGCTGATCAGCACCCCCATCAGCCACGGATCCTCCTGCGAGGTCTCGAAGCGGACCGGCATCTGCGTGAGCAGCGACTCGATCGCCTGCTCGCGCTTGACGCCGATCACGCCACCGCGCGGGCCGGTCATGCCCACGTCGGTGATGTAGGCGGTCCCGCCGGGGAGCACGCGCGCGTCCGCCGTCGGCACATGCGTGTGGGTGCCGACGACGGCGGTCACGCGGCCGTCGAGGTGCCATCCCATCGCGACCTTCTCGGAGGTCGCCTCCGCGTGCACGTCGACGAGCACGTGGTCGACCTCGCCGAGCGCGCCGAGCGCCACCTCGATCTCGGTGAAGGCCGAGCGCCCGGCGCGCAGATAGAGGTTGCCGCTGATGTTGACCACCCCGAGCCGCAGCCCGTCGTGCTCGACGACCGTCGTGCCCCGTCCCGGCTGGCTGCGCAGGAAGTTCGCGGGCCGCACGATCCGGTCATGGCTGTCCAGATACGGGTAGATCTCCCGGCGGTGGTACGTGTGGTTCCCGAGCGTGATCGCGTCGACGCCGGCCGCGAACAGCTGGTCGGCGTTCTTGGGCGTGATTCCGAGGCCCGCCGGCGGCGTTCTCGCCGTTGACGACCACGAACGTCAGGTCGTGGCGCTCGCGCAGCACCGGCAGGCAGTCGAGCAGCGTTTCGCGCCCGATGCCCCCGACGACGTCGCCGACGAACAGGATCCGCGCGGGCGCAGGCGCGCTGGCCGCGGCCGGGCGGGGGTGGGCGGGCCTCGACTCCGCCGCCGGGGCCTCAGCCATACTCGGGCGATGGTGGCTGGGAGGTGAGGTGGTTCCGCCGCAGACCGCGCGGCGCTGTGGCCGCGGGGGAGGCCGAGCCGCCGGAGCCGGAGGAGGAGCGGCTCGCCGGCGCTCGAGGACGAGAGCCCGCGCGAGCCGGCCGCGCGCGGTCGTCCCTCGCTGGGTCCAGCTGGTCCTGCTCCCGCTCGCGCTCGTCGCCATCTGGGCGCTCGCGAAAGCGGCCGGCAAAGTCCTGCTGCTGTTCATCATCGCCGGGCTCATCGCGCTGATCCTCAATCCCGCGGTGGCGCTGCTGCATCGGGATCGCGTCATCCCGCGCGGCCTGGCCGTCCTTGCGGTGTATCTCGCATTCTTCCTGACGCTCGCCGGCATCGGGTTCCTGCTCGCGAACCCTATCTCCCATCAGGTGCAGAGGTTCACGAACAACCTGCCGAAACTCGAACGCGAAGCGAACAAACAGCTCGTCAGCTTCGAAAAGCAGCTCAACGAAAGCGGCCTGCACGTGAAGATCGTCAAACCGGGGAAAACCGCGGTTCAGAGCGTGTTCGACAAATTCGGCAAAAGCGCCGGCAAATTCGCCTCGTTCGGGACGGCGCTCGCGACCGAAATCGCGGGCGCGATCTTCAACCTCGTGCTGATCTTCGTGCGTCTCGGTCTACATGCTCCTGTACGGGCCCGAGATCGGATCGCTGGTGCGAAGACTCATGCCCTCTGGGGACGGCTCGAAGGCCGACGACTATCCCGGCGCTCGTGCAGCGGGCGGTCTCGCGCTACGTCGGCGGCCAGCTGCTGTTCAGCGCGATCATGGGCCTGTCGGCCGGGCTGTCGCTCTACATCTTCGGGCGTGCTCGGGATCTTCCCCGACGGCGAGAAGTACGCGGTCGCGTTCGGCGTCTTCTACGGGTTCGCCGAGCTGATCCCCTACATCGGGCCGATCCTCGGCGCCGTGCCGCCGGTGCTCGTGGCGCTGTTCACGGAACCGATCAGCGCGCTGTGGGTGGTGATCCTCTTCATCGGGCTGCAGCAGGTCGAGGGCCACGTCGTCGCACCGCAGGTGTTCGGCCACACGCTGCGCATCAACCCGCTGCTCGTGATCTTCGCGCTGCTGTTCGGGCTGGAGGTGCACGGGATCATCGGGGCCCTGGTCGCGCTGCCGATCCTCTCCGTGCTGCGGGAGACGGCTGTGTACCTCCGGCGTCACATCACGTTCGAGCCCTGGGCTGAGGGCAAGCGCGAGCTGCTGTGAGCGCCGCGCTGCGCGTCGAGGCGCTCGGCAAGCGCTTCGGCGAGGTGGTCGCGCTCGAAGACGTCAGCTTCGAGCTCGCCCCCGGCGAGCTGCTGGCGGTCCTGGGGCCGAACGGCGCGGGGAAGACCACGTTGCTCTCCGCGATCGCCGGCGTGCAGGCGCCGTCGAGCGGCTCCGTGAGCCTGGCTCCGCGCGAGGTCGGCTGGGCGCCGCAGCAGGCCGCGCTCTACGGGAAGCTGACGGTGGCTGAGAACCTCGAGCTGTTCGCGCGCCTGGAGCGAGTCGCCGACCCCGGCGCGACCGTCGCGGCGATGCTCGAGCAGACAGGGCTGACGGCGCGTGGCGGCGAGCAGCTCGCGCGGCTCTCCGGCGGCAACCGCCAGCGCGTGAACGTCGCCGCGGGGCTGCTCGGCGACCCGCCGGTGCTGGCGCTGGACGAGCCCTCGGCGTCGCTGGACCCCGCGCAGCGCGAGCGGCTGTGGACCTTCGTGAAGGGGCTGACCGCAACGGGCCGAGCGGTGATCTTCTCGACGCACAACCCGGCCGAGGCGCAGCGTCACGCCGACCGGCTGCTCGTGCTGGACGGCGGGCGGCTGCGCTTCGAGGGCACGAGCCGGGAGCTGCTCGCTCGCGTGGGCTCGCAGGAGACCGATCTCGAGCACGCCCTGGTCTCGTTCCTCGAGCGCGAGAGCGGGGCGCCGGCGTGAGGGCGCTGTTGCGCAAGGACCTGCGGATCCTGGGCCGCTCGCGGCTGCTGGTTGCCGTGCTCGTGCTCTACCCGGTCGCGATCGCACTCCTGATCGGCTTCGCGATCTCCCGCGCGCCGTCGCGTCCACGGGTGGCGATCGTCGACGAAACGTCTCCGGGCGAGACGGTGCAGGTCGGCAACCGCCGGGTCGAAGTCGGCGAATACGCTCACCAGCTCTTCACCAACGTCGAACCGGTCCCGGTCAGCTCGCGCGCGGAGGCCCGGCGTCAGGTCGCCGACGGCAAGGTGCTCGCCGCAGTCGTGATCCCGTCCGACATCGCGGCCCGCGTCTCCTCGGGGACCTCGCAGGGACAGGTCGAAGTTCTCTACAACGGCGACGCACTCGAGCAGTCGCTCGTGCGTGCGCAGCTGCGCTCCGCGCTCGCCGAAGCGAACCTCGGCTTCTCCAAGCAGATCCAGGAGGCGGCGGCCCAGGCGATCGACGCCCTGGTGCGGGGTGGCAGCCTCGGCACGCTGGGCGCGCCCTCGAACCTGATCGGGCTCGAGCAGATCCCGGGCGAACTGAGCCGCGTGATCGCCCACACTCCGCCGGGTCACGATCGCGAAGCGCTCGAACGGATCGCGCGGTTCGCCGACTTCGCCGCGGCGAACCTGGGGGTCAGCAAGCGCGTGCTCGCAAGCGTCGGCCAGCCGATCGCGATCCACTCGGAGCTCGTCCACGGCCGCCGCACGCCGCTGGACAGCTTCGCCGTCGTGGTCGCGGTGGCGGTCTCGCTGATGTTCCTCGGCGTCCTCCTGGCCGCCGGAGGGATCGCGCTCGAGCGCGAGGAGCACGTGCTGGCGCGGCTCGTTCGCGGGCTCGTCTCGCGCACCGCGCTGCTCGTCGAGAAGGTCGGTCTGGCGGCCGCCTGCTCCTTCCTCGTCGCGCTTGCGATGCTCGCGGGGGTCGGGATCTTCGTCTCGCTCGACTGGGGGCGCTTCCCGCAATGGCTGCTCGCGCTGGCCTGCGGCGCGCTGGCGTTCGCGGCGCTCGGCACCGCGATCGGCTCTCTGGCGCGCGACGCGCGCGCGGCGTCGCTGGTCGCGTTCCTGATCCTGCTGCCGCTGGTCTTCCTCGCGCTCGTGCCGGCGGGCGCGGTCGGCCACGGCTTCTACGACGTGATCTCGGTGATCTCGTTCGTGTTCCCGTTCAAGGCGGCGCTGCAGGCGCTCGACGCGGCGGTGAACGGCGCGTCGCCGTCGCTGGGCGGCCCGGTGGCGCACCTGCTCCTCCTGAGCGCGCTGTTCGGCCTGCTGGCACGCGCGGGACTCAGCCGCGCGCTCTGAGGCGCCGACCCCCCTCCCCCTCTACCCTGGGGGGAGATGGCCTTTCCACAGACCCGCATGCGCAGGCTGCGCGCGAGCGCCGGGCTGCGCGGGCTGGTGCGCGAGACGGACCTGCGCCCCGGCGCCCTGATCCTGCCGCTGTTCGTGGTGGACGACGAGTCCGCGCGGGGTCCGATCTCCGCGATGCCGGGCGTCGCGCGGCTGAGCGTCGGCGAGGCGGTCGCGGAGGCCCGCGGCGCCGCGGAGCTGGGCGTCGCGGCCGTGATGCTGTTCGGCATCCCTGCCGAGAAGGACGAGCAGGGGTCCGGCGCGTGGGACGAGGAGGGCGCGGTCCAGCTCGCGGCCGGCGCGATCAAGCGTGAGCTGCCACAGCTGCTGGTGCTGACCGACGTATGCCTGTGCGAGTACACGACGCACGGGCACTGCGGAGTGGTGCGCGACGACGGCTCCGTGGACAACGACGCGACGCTCGAGCTGCTCGCTCGCGCTGCCGTCAGCCACGCCCGGGCGGGGGCCGACATCGTCGCCCCTTCGGACATGATGGATGGCCGCGTCGGCGCGATCCGCGCGGAGCTCGACGGCGAGGGCTTCGCGGAGGTGCCGATCCTCGCCTACTCCGCCAAGTTCGCCTCTGCGTTCTACGGCCCGTTCCGTGAGGCGGCCGGATCCGCCCCCGCCTTCGGGGACCGGCGCTCCTACCAGATGGATCCCGCCAACGGGCGCGAGGCGGTCAGGGAGGTGCTGCTCGACGTCCAGGAGGGCGCCGACATGGTGATGGTCAAGCCCGCGCTCGCCTACGGCGACCTCATCAGGGCCGTCAAGGAGGCCACGGGGATGCCGGTGTGCTGCCTACAACGTCAGCGGCGAGTATGCGATGGTCAAGGCCGCCGCCGCGGCGGGTCACATCGACGAGCGCGCGACGGTGCTCGAGATCCTCACCTCGCTGCGCCGGGCCGGGGCGGACACGATCATCACCTACCACGCAAAGGACGCCGCCGCGATGGCTAGCCGAGAAGAGCTGATCAGCGAGGACGCCGACGCCCGGCGTGCCGCGGCGGCCACCCCGAAGATCCGCTCGCGCAAGGACGGCGCGGCGGTCCCGCTCGACGACATCGACAGGCGGCTGTTGAACCTGATGCAGGGCAGCTTCCCGATCGCGCCGCGGCCCTACCAGCACGTCGCCTCGCTCGCGGAGCGTCCCGGAGCAGGAGGTGATGGAGCGGGTCCGGCGGCTGCTCGAGAAGCGCATCATCCGGCAGGTCACCCCGATCTTCGACACCCGCGCGCTCGGCTACTCCTCGATGCTGGTGGCGGCGAAGGTGGACCCCGAGCACCCCCACCGCGCGGCGCAGGTGATCAACGCCCACCCCGGCGTCTCGCACAACTACCTGCGCAACCACGAGTTCAACCTGTGGTTCACGATCGCCACCGAGCCAGACTCCGAGCTCGGGCTCGAAGGGACGCTCGAGGTGCTCGCGCGCGAGTCGGGCGCCGAGTCGGTGCGCCAGCTGCCGACGCTGAAGCTCTTCAAGATCCGGATGGACCTGGAGATGGAGGCCGGCACCGACGCGCTCGCCAGCTCGGCCGCGCCGAGCGAGCCCGATCGAGCTCGAGCCGCAGCCCTACGACGAGCGCGACATCGCGGTGATCCGTGCGCTGCAGGGCGACCTGCCGGTGGTGGCGGAGCCCTACGCTCCTGCCGCCGCGGAGCTCGGTCTCGAGCAGGCGGAGCTGCTCGACCACCTCGCCGGGATGCAGGAGCGCGGCCTGCTGCGCCGCGTCGCCGCGATCCTCTTCCACCGCCGCGCCGGCTTCTCCGCGAACGGGATGGGCGTCTGGGAGGTTCCCGAGCAGCAGATCTTCGACATCGGCTGCCGGATGGCCGCGGTGCGCGGGATCTCGCACTGCTACCAGCGGCCCACCTACGCCGACTGGCCCTACTCGGTCTTCACGATGGCGCACGGGCGCTCGAAGGAGGAGTGCGACGCGGTCCTCGACGCGATCGCCGAGCAGACCGGGATCTCCGAGCGGGCCACGCTCTACTCCTCCACCGAGTTCAAGAAGATCCGGCTGCTCTACTTCACGGACGAGTTCAAGGACTGGGAGCGCAGGCACGCTTGAGCGGGCCCCGGTGATGGCCTCGCTCACCGACAGCCGGTCGGCCGAGTTGTACCGGCGCGCCCTCGCGCGGTTGCCCGGGGGAGTCAACTCCCCGGTCCGCGCGATGCGCGCGATCGGCCGCGACCCGCTGTTCGTCGAGCGCGGCGCCGGGCCGGACCTGATCGACGTCGACGGCAACCGCTTCGTCGACTACGTCTGCTCCTGGGGTCCGCTGATCCTGGGCCACGCGCACCCGGCGGTCGTCGAAGCCGTCGATGCGGCGGCCGCCCGCGGCACGAGCTTCGGCGCGCCCACGGCCGGTGAGGTGGACCTGGCGGAGGAGGTGTGCGCGCGGTTCTCCTCCGTGGAGATGGTGCGCATGACCTCCTCCGGAACGGAGGCGTCGATGACCGCCGTCCGCCTCGCCCGCGCCGCCACCGGGCGCGAGAAGGTCGTCAAGTTCGCCGGCGCCTACCACGGCCACCTCGACGGGCTCCTGGCGCAGGCCGGCTCCGGCCTCGCCACGCAGGCGCTGCCGTCCAGCCCGGGGGTCACCGCCGCGGCCGCGAGAGACACGGTGGTGGTGCCGTGGAACGACGAGCGGGCGCTGCGCGCCGCCGTCGCCGAGCACGCACCGGCCGCGATCATCGCCGAGCCGATGCCGGCCAACATGGGGCTCGTGCCGGCCGGCCCGGGGTTCCTCGAGCTGCTCCGCGAGCAGGCGTCGCGACAGCGGCGCCCTGCTGATCCTGGACGAGGTGATCTCGGGCTTCCGCGTCGCCCGGGGCGGGGCCCAGGAGCTGACCGGTGTGCTCGCCGACCTCACGGTGATGGGCAAGGTGATCGGCGGCGGGCTGCCGGCGGCGGCGCTCGGCGGGCCGGCCGATCTGATGAAGATGCTCGCCCCGGCCGGCGACGTCTACCAGGCGGGGACGCTGTCGGGCAACCCGGTGGCCGTCGCGGCCGGGCTGGCCACCTTGCGCGAGCTCGACGAGGCCGCCTACCTGCGCCTCGCGGGATACACGGGTCGTCTCGCCACCGGCCTGGCTGAGGTTGCCGCGCGCGCCGGCGTGCCCGTATGTGTGCAGTCCGCGCCCGGCCTGCTGACCGTGTTCTTCACCGACCGCCCGGTCACGAACTTCACGGATGCGCAGGCATGCGACCTGGAGTCCTACGCCGCCTGGTGCCGCGGGCTGCTCGGTCGCGGGGTCTATCCGCCGCCGTCGCAGTTCGAGGCCTGGTTCCCGTCGCTCGCGCATGGCGAGGAGCAGCTCGAGCGGACGCTGCTCGCGGCGGAGGCGGCGTTCGCGGCCCTCGCCGGAGGCGAGGCCGCATGAGGGGGTGGGGCGCCTGAGCGGCGGGGGGGTCGCGCGGCTGCGGGAGCTGCTGCGCGACGGAGGCGGACTGATGAGCGAGCTGCTCGGCGAGCCCTCGCCGGACGGCCGCAACGGTGCCGTGAGCCCGGCTGCGCTCGCAGCCGCGGGGCCGCGGGCCGCCGGGCGTCGCGAGGAATACGAGCTGCTCGTGGAGGCGATCTACGAGGGCTACCTCCTGCACTACGGCCGCCCCCGGGTGATCGAGGCGCCCGAGGCCGACCTCGGGCTGCTCGCCGGCGACCGCCTCTACGCCATCGGGCTGGCCCGCCTCGTGGAGCTGGGCGACACGGAGGCCGTGGCGGAGCTCGCCGACACGATCACGCTGAGCGCGCTCGCACACGGCTCGGGACGGCCCGAGCTCGCCGAGGCCGCATGGGAGGCGGGAGCGAGCGCGGTGGGATGGGGTTCGACGCCCGCGCACCGGCGGGCCAAGGAGATGCTGCTCGTCGACGATCCCCAGGCGCTTGATGCGATGCGCACATGCGTTCGCAGCGTCCCGGCGCCGCGCTGAAACGCGCCTCGATATTGTTCGCCGGGTAGTGGCTGACCCGCGCCTCAAGCACAAGTCCAAATACACCCTCGACCGCGGCATTCCCGGCGCATTCGAGGGGGAGACGATCACAAGGCGCCGCTTCATGGTGGGCGGGGCCAACGCAGCGGGCGCCGTCGCCACCGCCGCCTTCGTGCTGCCCGCGCTCGGCTTCGCGATCGGCCCGATCTTCAAAAGCACGCCGGTCCGCTGGGAAGCGGTCGGGCCCCGAGTCGATGTTCACGGAGCTCAACTACATCCCGGTCGTCCTGACCGTGAATCCGACGATCGGCGAGGCCGGCAAGACCACCGCCTACGTCCGCAAGTTCAACGCCGCGATCGACACCGACCCCTACGACAAGGGCACGCCCTACATCGCGCTCTCGTCGCGCTGCGCGCACCTCGGCTGCCCTGTGCGCTGGGTGGACGCCGCCGAGAGGTTCATCTGCCCGTGCCACGGCGGGGTCTACGACCTGCTCGGCCGCCCGGTCGGCGGTCCTCCGGTGCGGCCCCTGGATCGCTTCTACACGCGCGTGAACAGCGAAGGGCAGGTCGAACTCGGCCCGCGCTTCTCCGTCAACAGCGAGCTGCGGCGCTTCTCGCCGCGCGATCCGGGCGAGCCGCTGGACGGCATCGGCCAGTACCTCTACCCGTCCCGTCCCGGCGCGCAGAAACTCTAGGAACAACCGACGATGCCGAAACTGCCCGCCCCGCCGCTGCCGAGCGCGCTGAAGGCGCCGCCCCCGCGGCCCGGCGATCCGAACGGCAAGCAGACGCCGCTGGACCACGCCGCGAACGCCGGCACCACCGTCGTCGACTGGGTCGACGAGCGCACCTCGCTCAGCGGCGCCGGCGCGCTGGTTGATGTTCCGCAAGGTGCCGGAAGGCACGAACTGGTTCTACACGCTCGGCTCCGCGACGCTTGTTCGCGTTCCTCTCGCAGGCCGTCACGGGCGTCTTCCTGGCGATGTACTACCGCCCCGATCCGTCGGGCGGCGCGTACGAATCGGTCCGCTACGTCACCAACGACGTGTTCCTCGGCCAGTTCGTGCGGGGGATGCACAAATGGGGCTCGAGCGTGATGGTGATCCTCGTGTTCCTGCACATGGGGCGCATGTTCTTCTTCGGTGCCTACAAGTACCCCCGCGAGCTCAACTGGGTGATCGGCGTCGTGCTGCTGATCCTGACGATGGTGATGTCGTTCACCGGCTACCTGCTGCCGTTCGACCAGCGTGCGTACTGGGCCACGATCGTCGGCGTCAACATCAACGGCACCGGCCCGCTGATCGGGCCCTATCTGAGCGACTTCCTGCGCGGGGGCTCTGAATTCGGAGCGACCACGCTGTCGCGCTTCTATGCGATCCACATGCTGCTGATCCCCGGCGCGCTGATCGCGCTGATCGGCGTCCACCTGTACCTCGTCACGAAGCTCGGCACCACGGCTCCGCCCTGGAAGAAAGCCGAAGTCGCCTCCGCGCTGCGCGAGGAGGAGATCTAGAGCCGTGAACCAGCGCGAGAAGGAGGAGTACCTGCGCGAGTACGCGCTCCTGAAGGCGAAAGGCAAGCCGTTCTTCCCCTACGCGGTCGCAAAGGACGGCGCCATGGCGGTCGTCGTGATGGCGGTGATCATCACGCTGTCGCTGGTCCTGGGAGCCGAGCTCGGCTCGAAGGCGAACCCCACCACCACCACCTACGTGCCGCGGCCCGAGTGGTACTTCTTCTTCCTGTTCGAGCTCCTGCGCGTGATCAAGCCGCCCGCGCTGGTCCAGCTCGCGACGATCGGCGTACCGACGATCTGCATGATCCTGCTGTTCCTGCTGCCGTTCTACGACCGCGGCCCCGAGCGCAGGCCCGAGCGGCGGCCGGTCGCGACGATCACCGGCATCTTCGTGATCGGCGCGATGGGCCTCCTGACCTATCAGGGCGCGAACGCAGGCTCGCCGACGGCGATCGAACTCAAGACCCCGCAGCGGATCATCGCGGCGGGCGGACAGACGCTCTATGAATACGAACAGGGCAAGAAAGGCGTCGCGCAGTCCGGCTGCCTCGCGTGCCACAAGATCGGTGAGAACGGCAACGCCGGCCCGGGCCCGAACCTCACGAAGATCGCCGACCGGCTCCCGCGCCAGGCGATCGCCCGCACGCTGGTCAACCCGACGGCGCCGATGCCCTCGTTCAAGAACCTGCCGCCCGAAAAGTTCCAGCACATCGTCGCCTTCCTCTCGCAGCTCAAGTAGGGCGGCCATGGCCGCCCGTCCGGGAGACGGCAGCGGGACCCTCCAGGCTCCTCAGGTGCGGGCGATGTTCGATCGCATCGCCGGCATCTACGACCTGATGAACTCGGCCATGACCGCCGGGCTCCATCACCGCTGGCGGGCTCGTGCAGCAGAGCTCGCGCGGGTCGGCTCCGGTGACAGCGCTCTGGACGTCGCCTGCGGGACCGGTGACCTCGCGCTCGCCCTCGCGGGCCGCGTGTCCCCCGGCGGCGAGGTGCTCGGCTGCGACTTCTCCGAGGCGATGCTCGACCGCGCCCGCACGAAGGCTGCCGCCCGCGACGGTGGCGCGCGAGTCCGCTTCGAGTGGGCCGACGCGATGGCGCTGCCCTACGACGACGACACGTTCGACGCGGCCACGGTCGGCTTCGGCGCGCGCAACTTCGAGGACCTCGCCCGCGGGCTGCGCGAGATGGCGCGCGTCGTGCGGCCAGGAGGCCGGGTCGTCGTGCTCGAGATCACGACGCCGACGCGGGCTCCGCTGGCGCAGTTCTACGGCCTGTGGTTCGACCGCGTGGTGCCGGTCCTGGGGGAGGGCGCGGCCGGTGTCGAGCGCCTGGCGGCCCGGATCCGCGGCGGCGAGGAGGCCGGCGCGGGGAGCATCGCCGATGCGTACACCTACCTGCCGAACTCCGTCAAGCGCTTCCCCGGGCCTGCCGAGCTGGCCGGCGAGCTGGCCGCTGCGGGCCTCCTCGAGGTCTCCTACCTGCTCACGGCCGGTGGCATCGTCGCGATCCACTCGGGGACGGTCGGCGGCGGCGCGGACTCCATGACGGGGCGCTCGTGAGCGCGGTCGGTCAGCCGGCCGCGGGTTCGCGCCTGGAGGGTGACGGGGTGGCGGCGATCCTCGAGCGCGGCGGCCCACCGCTGCGGGAGCTGATGGCGCGCGGCGAGCGCCACCTCGAGCGCGTGACCGCCGAGGCCGGTGCGCCGCTGGCGGCGCACGCCAACGCGACGGTCGCTGCGGGAGGCAAGCGCCTGCGGCCGCTGCTGGTCGTGCTCGCCGCGCAGTCGGCGGGGGGGCCGGCGCCGGTGCCCGACGGCGAGGAGCGTCTGGTCAGGGCGGCCGTCGCCGTCGAGCTGGTCCACTCGGCGACGCTCGTGCACGACGACGTGATCGACGGCGCGCAGCTGCGCCGCGGGCGCCCCACCGTCGCCGCCGCAGCGGGGCGCGGCGCTGCCGTCGCCACCGGCGACCTTCTGTTCTCGCGCGCGTTCGCGGAGCTCGCCCGCAACGAGGATGCCGCGCAGCTGCGGGCGCTCTCGCAGGCCAGCTCGGCGCTCGCCGAAGGCGAGCTGCTCCAGCGGGAGGACGCATACGCCGCGCACGTCGCAGTCGAGCGCTACCTGCGCCGCTGCGAGCTGAAGACCGCCGCCCTCTTCGAGGCCGCGTGCCGGCTCGGGGCGCTGACGGCGGCGCGCGGCTCCGCCGGGCTTGCGGACGCGCTCGGAGGCTTCGCGCGCCAGATCGGTCTCGCCTTCCAGCTCCTCGACGACGTGCTCGACGTCTCGGGCCCGGTGGAGCGGACCGGGAAGTCCCGAGGCACGGACCTGCTCGACGGCACCGTGACCCTGCCCTTCATCCTGGCGCGCGAACGCGACCAGAGCCTCGCCGAGGTGCGGCTCGACAGGCTGGAGGGCCCCGGCGAGGCGGAAGCGCTCTGCGATCGCATCGCCGCGACCGGGGCGCTGGACGAGGCGCGTGAGCGCGCGCTGGCGCTCGTCGCAGAAGCCAAGGCTTCGCTGCCCGCGATCCTGCCGGACGGGCGCTCGGAGCTGCTCGAGCTGGTTGCCGACGCAGTCGTCGAGCGCTATCGCTGAGGGCCGCGGGGCGGCCGGGTCTTCTAGAAGTCGCTGGGGAGAATCAGGTCCGCCTCGAGGGCGCGCGCGAAGAACTCGATTTCCTCTGACATGTTCGCGTGCGTCATCCGTCGCAGGTCGCCGAGCAGGGCGCTCGATCCGCGGTCGAGCTCATCGTCGAGCCGTTCGACGGCCGCCTGGTCGAAGACGCCCTCACGGCGCGACTCGCACTCAGGGCAACGCAGGACGATCCGCCAGTGCCGCGGGCCTTCCTCGGACCAGTCGAGCGGGTACACCAGCTCGCCTGCGCAGTGGAAGCAGACGTGCAGCTGGCCGGGGGCGCCGGCGGTCTGCGAAGACTGCGCCCTGCTCGCCCGCGACGACCTCCACCTGGTCAGAGGCCGGGAGCGCCGCGTGGTGCTGGATGTCGGGATCTTTCTCGGAGTCCATAGCGTTTCCCTGTCCACATCGACCCCTGAGGCGACGGCCTTTAGCCTGCGTTCGACGTTGGGCGCGGTGGTAGGTTGGCCAGTCCCATGCCCAGGCCGCTTCGTCCGATCGGCCACGAGGATCGGCTGAGCCTCGTGGACCACCTCGATGAGCTGCGCATGCGCCTGTTCATCTGCGCGGGCGTTCTCGCGGTGGCATTCGCGTTCTGCTTCTGGCAGAACCACGCACTGCTGCGCATCATCAACAAACCCCTGATCACGCAGACCCGCAAACAGGTCGCGAAAGGCGAGGGGACCGTCGGGCAGGCCGTCCTCGCGCAGCAGGCGATCAAGGCGGTGGCCCGCGACACGAGCCGCGCGCTCGAAGTCCTGGCCGTGCCCTCCAGCGGCCTGCCCGCTCACACGCGGGCGCAGCTCGGCCCGCTCAGCGTCCAGCTGCGCCGCGACATCGCGCGGCTGCCCAAGAAAGCCGAAGGCGACAAGCCGGTCACCCTCTCGGTCGGCGAACCCTTCACCACCACGATCACCGTCGCCTTCTACTTCGCGCTCGTGCTCTCGCTGCCGGTGATCCTCTACGAGCTGTTCGCGTTCGTGCTGCCGGCGATGGCCCCCAACGAGCGCCGCGCGGTGATCCCGCTGCTGCTCGCGATCCCGGGGCTGTTCGTGGCGGGGGTGATGTTCGGCTACTTCATCGTGCTCCCGGCCGCGGTTCGCTTCTTCGTCAACTTCAACGCCGGCGAGTTCAACAACCTGGTGCAGGCGAACCAGTTCTACAAATTCGCCGCGACGATCCTGCTCGCGATGGGCGTCGTCTTCCAGGTGCCCGTCGTCGTCATCAGCCTCACCCGGATGGAGATCGTGACCGTGGCGCAGCTGCGCCACGCGCGACGCTATGCGCTCGTGGGCTGCGCAGCCGTCGCGGCGTTCCTGCCGGGCGACTTCGTCACCCTGCTGCTCGAGACGGCACCGCTGTATCTGCTCTACGAGGTCAGTATCCTCCTAGCCGCGGGCCTCGACCGCAAAAAGCGCCGTCGAGAACGCGCAGCCGGCAACGGGGACGAGAAGAGACCGCGGGCGAGCCCGCGCCCGCGCCGGAGGAGCCCGGGGAGCCGACCGTGCAGCAGATAATCGACCACACCGACGACACTTTGAGCTGATGCTGTTCGACCTGCGCGGACGCGGCCGCCGCAACACGGTGCGGGTGCTGTACATCGGGCTTGCCGTCCTGATCGGCGTCGGCCTCGTCGGCTTCGGCGTCGGCGGCGGCTTCGGCGGCGGTGGCATCCTCAGCTCGGCCGGCAACAGCGAAGGATCCGGCGGGGCGAGCTTCTCGAGCAAGATCGCGAAGTACGAAAAGGTCACCAAGAAGGAACCGGCCAACATCTCGGCGTGGGAAAACCTTGCCAAGAACCTGCTCCACGAAGCGGGCAACGAAGGCAACCTGACGAGCACGGGCGCTCCGAACGCGAAGGGCAAGGAACTGTACCGGCGCGCATCGCAGGCCTGGCTGAGCTACCTCGCGCTGAACCCGCACACGCCGAACTCCGAACTCGCGCAGCTCGTGTACCGCATCTACGGCGAAGAAGGCCTGAACGAACCGGCGAAGGCGGTGCAGGCGCTGAACATCGTCGTGACAAAGCGCGAAAACGCCTCCTTCTACGCGCAGCTGGCCGAGTACGCCTACAAAGCCGGCAACAACAGCCTCGGCGACCTCGCCGCGACGAAGGCCGTCAAACTCGCGCCCGCCGCCGAACAGCGCGCGGCTGAAAACCGAGCTCGCGGAAGTCAGGAAGTTCCCGCACGGCGGACAGATCTACACGACCACCACGAACGGCAAGGTCTACAAAATCCGCAAATCGCCGAGCGGCGAGCTACACCGCCGTCGGCGCCCCGACGCCGCTCCCGACGACCAGCACCTCGACGGGCACGACGACGGGCACCACCACCGGCACGACGACGGGCAAATAGGGCGGCGGCGATGGAGGGTGGGCTTGCGGCCGAACGCGGCGGCGAGGCCGAGTACACGGCGCGGCTGCTGATCGCCTGCCCGGACCGCCCGGGCATCGTGGCGGCCGTCTCGGGCTTCCTGTTCGAGCGCGAAGCGAACATCGTCTCCTCGCACCAGTACTCCTCGGACCCGACCGGCGGGCGCTTCTTCATGCGCACCGAGTTCTTCCTGCCGCCCGGCGAGGATCGCGCCTTGCTGTCCGCCGCGTTCGCGGATCAGGTCGCGGGGCGGTTCGGGATGGAGTGGACGCTGCGCTGGTGGGGCGAGCGCCAGCGCACGGCGATCCTCGTCTCGCGCCAGGACCACTGCCTGCTCGACCTGATCTGGCGGCGGCGCCGCGGCGAGCTGGAGACGGAGATCGTCGCGGTCATCTCCAACCACCCGGACCTCGAGCCGGAGGCCGCCGCGGCGGGAATCCCGTTCCACCACGTGCCGGTCCCCGACGGCGCAAAGGAGGACGCCGAGGCGCAGATGCTGGAGCTGCTGGCGCGGTCGCGCGGAGCTGCTCGTGCTCGCGCGCTACATGCAGATCCTCAGCGGCGGGTTCCTCGTCCCGCGTCGGCATGCCCGCGATCAACATCCATCACTCGTTCCTGCCGGCGTTCGCCGGCGCCGACCCCTACCGGCGCGCCCACGATCGCGGCGTCAAGCTGATCGGCGCGACCGCGCACTACGTCACCGAGGAGCTCGACGACGGGCCCGATCATCGACCAGGACGTGCTGCGCGTCGATCACCGCTCCTCCGCCCAGGAGCTCGCGCGCATGGGCCGCGACGTCGAGCGGCTGGTGCTCTCGCGCGCCGTCGCGCGCCATCTCGAAGACCGCGTGCTCGTCGACGGGCGCCGGACGGTCGTGTTCTAGGCCGGGGCGAGGGCCGGACCGGCGCTCGCCGCGCCTGCGGCCGGCCACCGCGCGGGCGGACGGCTAGAATCTTGGACCCGAGCGGACCTCGCGGAGGCGAGTGGCCGCTCTCCCCTTCGCGGGCCGTTAGCTCAATCGGCAGAGCAGGGGCCTCTTAAGCCCAAGGTTGTTGGTTCGATTCCAACACGGCCCATTCGACTTCCGGCGTGCGCTCAGCCCCCGCCGGGGGGCGGCGCGGCCGGGGCCTCGACGGCCGGTGGCATCCCGGCCTCTCGGCTCAGCCTGCGTCGCCGGGCGTTCGGGTTAGCGCCTCGCCCGGCGGTCTGTCGCCGGACGGCTCCTCGTCTGGCCGCGCGCGGAACACGCCGATCACGGCGATCACGAGGTACATGAACGCTGCCACTCGCGGGAACGGGATCGCGACAGCGGTGGCCGCCAGCAGCAGGCCGAGGTTGGGCGCGGTGGCGCGGGTGATGGCGCTGATCTCCTGCTCGGCGATGCCCGGCTTGAGCAGGCGGCGGTCGCGCACCGCAGCGGTCCACAGCGCCGTGATCGTGAGCGACACCGCGATCAGGGTCAGCCCGTAGAAGATCACCGCGGTGCGCTCGGCGTTCGCGTCGCGGATCGCCTGCGCCATCAGCCGCGTCGGGAAAGGGAGGAACGAGACGAGCAGCAGGAGCAGCAGGTTGATCCTCATCACCCGGCTGTTGACGAAGCTCAGCCGCCCGAAGATCCCGTGGTGGGCGAGCCAGAGGCCGCCGACGGCGAGGAAGGAGGTCGCGTACGCGAGGTAGCCGGGCCACTCGTGGAGGATGCCGGCGCAGGTGCTTCTGGACTTCCTCCTGCGGCACCGCGAGGTCGAGGACGAGCAGCGTGACGGCGATCGCGAAGACGCCGTCGCTGAAGGCCTCGGTGCGGCTGGTGTCCCAACGGCTGGACATCGCGCTCCGCGAGCAGTACAGGCCGTTCCGGGCGGCGCTGCGAGGCGTCCGGCTGCCGGGCGCTGCGGCTACGCTGGGACCGTGCCGGCGCCTGCAGACAAACTCGCCCGACGCGCTCGTGCTCGGCGGCGGCGGGGTGCTCGGCGAGGCCTGGATGACGGCGGTGCTCGCGGGCGTCGCGGCCGGCGGCGGCTTCGATGCGCGCCGGGCCGGGCGCTTCCTCGGCACCTCTGCGGGCTCGATCGTCGCGGCCTCGCTGGCCGCCGGGATCGACCCGGCCAGCCGGCTCGAGCGCGACGGCGCCGCAACGCAGGCGCGCGGCCGGAGCGGAGTGGCCCGTCGCCGCAGGCGGAGGCGGAGGGCGGAGCGGGCCTGGATCGCGGGCCCGCTCGCGGCGGCGCTTGCAGCTCGGCGGCTCTGCCGCCGCGCCGCTGGCCTCGCTCGCCCTCAGCTCGACGAGCGGCGGCGGAGCGTCGCTGCGCCGCGCGATGCTGCGCCGCGTGCCGGACGGCACCCGCTCGCTCGCCGATCTGGGGCGGATCATCGCGGTCGCCTCCCCGGCTTCGACGGCGGCTGCTCGTCGCCGCCGTGGAGCTCGAGAGCGGGCGGCGGGTGATCTTCGGCGCTCCGGCGCGCCCCGTCCGCGACCGTCGCGCAGGCCGTGATGGCCTCCTGCGCGATTCCCGGCTTCTTCGCCCCGATCGAGATCGGCGGGCGCCGCTACGTCGACGGCGGCGCATGGAGCCCGACCAACATGGACGCCGCTGCCGGTCGAGCGCGGCGAGCGCGTGCTGTGCCTGAACCCGACCGGCTCGCTGCGCCCGGGGCGGGAGTCCCTCGCCGGAGCGTTCGGGCCGCTCTCGCGGTCGGCGGCCGCGTCCGAGGCGCTCGCGCTGCGCCACCGCGGGGCCAGCGTGCAGACGGTCAACCCGGACGCCGCGAGCGCCGAGGCGATGGGCGTGAACCTGATGAGCCGGCGCCGGCGCGACGCCGTGATGGCGGCGGGTCACGCGCAGGGGCTGCGGCTCGCGCTCAGCGACGCGCGGGCGGCTTAGCGCCGGGCGCCGGGTCCTCGACGCGCCTGCCCGTGGGCGAGCCGCGCCGCTCGAGCAGCGCGACTAGGCTCGCCCGATGCGCGCCGCACGACGGGCTGCCGGTCCTCGTCCTTCGCCTCCGAGGAGGAGTGGCGGGCCTGGCTGGAGGGGAACCACACCGAGCGCCGCCGGCGTATGGATCTCGATCGCGAAGAAGGGGACGGGCATCGAGAGCGTGCGCTACCCGGAGGTGCTCGAGCACGCGATCTGCTTCGGCTGGATCGACGGCCGGCGCGAGCGGCTCGACGAGGCCCGCTTCCTTCAGCGCTTCACGCCCCGCCGCGTCGCGCAGCCCGTGGTCGAAGATCAACCGCGAGAAGGCCGAGCGGCTGTCGCAGGAGGGGCTGATGGCGCCCGCGGGGCTCGAGGAGGTGCGCCGCGCCAAGGAGGACGGCCGCTGGGAGCGGGCCTACGCCTCGCAGCGCACGGCCGCGGTGCCCGAGGATCTGCAGCGCGAGCTCGACGCGCGCCCCGCGGCCGCGGCGGCGTTCTCAGGGCTGAGCTCGCAGAACCGCTACGCGATCCTCTACCGGCTCGACCAGGCGCGGCGCCCCGAGACGCGGGCGAAGCGGCTCGCCGAGTACCTGCGCGATGCTCGAGGCGGGCGAGACGCTGCACCCGCAGTAGCGGCTCAGGCGGCCGAGCGCGCTGGCGCGGCGCCGCTCGGCGCGCTCGGCGGCGCGCCGCGGCGCGCGAGAACCGCACGCCGGCGTCCTCGATCGGCCCGTGGCGCAGCAGCCGCACGTCGCGCGGGTAGTTCTGGTTCAGCCGCCACGGCGTCACCGTGCCCTGGCGGGGGAAGTTGTCCACCGAGCGCTGCACATAGCCCGAGGCGAGGTCGAGGAAGGGCTGGGTGGGCTGCGAGGGGTCGGGCGCCAGCGGCGTGACGTAGTCGTAGCCGCGGGCGCGCATGTGGCCGAGCAGGCGGCACACGTATTCGCTGACGAGGTCGGCCTTGAGCGTCCACGAGGCGTTCGTGTAGCCGACCGCGAAGGCGAAGTTCGGCACGCCGCTGAGCATCATCCCCTTGTAGCCGACGGTCTCGGCGAGCTCGACCGCGCGGCCGTCCACGCTCGAGCTCGATGCCGCCGAACGCGAGCAGGTTGAGCCCCGTCGCCGTGATCACGATGTCGGCCCCGAGGCGCCGCCCGTCGGTCAGCAGCAGGCCGGTCTCGGTGAAGCTGTCGATCGCGCCGGTCACGACCGACGCGCCACCGGAGGAGATCGCCTGCGAACAGGTCGCCCTCGGGGACCAGGCACATGCGCTGGTCCCACGGGTCGTAGGCCGGGTTGAAGTGCGTGTCGACGTCGTAGCCGGCCGGGAGCTGGCGCTCGGTCGCACGGCGCAGAAGCCGCTTGACGAACGCCGGGCGCCTGCGGCTCAGGGTGTAGCACCCCCTGCGCCATCAGCGCGTTCTTCCAGCGCACGACGGCGTACGCCGCCCGCGTCGAGCAGCCAGCGCCGCGCGAGGTCGCCGAGCGGGTCGCGGCCGGGCAGCGACAGCACGTAGCTCGGCGAGCGCTGCAGCATCGTCACGTGCTCGGCCGTGCCGGCCATCGCCGGGCACGAGCGTGACGGCGGTCGCGCCGCTGCCGATCACGACGACACGCTTGCCGGCGTAGTCGAGGTCCTCGGGCCAGTGCTGGGGATGGACGACCGTGCCGCCGAAGCGCTCGAGGCCCTCGAATGGCGGCGTGTAGGGCTCGTCGTAGCGGTAGTAGCCCGTGCACCCGTACAGGAACGAGCAGGTGACGGTGCTGCGAGCGCCGCCCGGGGCCTTCCAGCTCGACGCTCCACCGCGAGCGCTCCGTGGACCATTCGGCGCGCAGCACCCTGGTCTGCAGGCGGATGCCGGTCGGCGAGCGCGTTCTCGCTCGGCGGCCTCGGAGATGTAGCTGCGGATCGGAGGGACCGTCGGCGATCGCCTGCGGCTGCTCCCATGGCTTGAACGAGTAGCCGAGCGTGAACATGTCGGAGTCCGAGCGGATGCCCGGATAGCGGAAGAGGTCCCACGTCCCGCCGATCGCCTCGCGCGCCTCGACGATCAGGAAGCTCTGCTCGGGCCGCTTGCGCTGCAGGTGACACGCGGCGCCGATCCCCGAGAGGCCGCCGCCGACGATCAGGACGTCGACGTGCTGCTCCAGGTGGCTGCAGGTGCGTCTCCGCGCGTCGGCGCTCGCCATGCGCGGGAGGTTATCAACACCCTGTCGAAACTGTCAACACGCAGTTGATCAACGGCACGCGCGGAGCTATAGTCGCGCTGGCCGATGGCTGCTCAGCCCTCATCGACCGCCGCGCCCGACCCGCGGCCGGCGGGCGTCGCGCGTGAGCGCGCAGGAGCGCGAAGCGGCGATCCTCGAGACCGCCGAGCGCCTGCTCGAGGAGCGCTCGGTGCAGGACATCTCGGTCGACGACCTCGCCCGCGGCGCGGGCATCTCGCGCCCCAGCTTCTACTTCTACTTCCCCTCCAAGGAGGCGGTGTTCCTGACCCTGATCGACCGCCTGGTCGAGCAGGCCGAGGGCGGGCGCGAGGTGATCGACCGCATCCACGAGGACCCACGGGCGCGCTGGCGCGAAGGGCTGCAGATCTTCTTCGACATCTTCGGTGCGCACCGCGCCGTCGTGCGCGCGGGCTCAGAGCTCAGGGCGGTCAATGCCGAGGCGCGGGAGCTGTGGTCGGGCGTGATGGAGAAATGGGTCGGCTATGCCGCCGAGCGCGATAGAGGCCGAGCGCGCCCGCGGCGCTGCTCCCGCCGGGGTGGATGCCAGGCAGCTCGCGATCGCGCTCGTCTCGATGAACGAGCGCGTCCAGTACGCCACCTTCGCTGCCGAGCCACCCTCGCTTCCCGATGAGACGGTGACGGACGTGCTGCTCGAGATCTGGCTCAAGTCGATCTACGGCGAGGCGGCCTCCTAAAGCGAGGCAGCTGCAGATCGCGCGGCTACGCGGAGGCGGAGGCGGAGGGCGCCGCGACGCCGCCGATCAGGGTCTGCTGGCCGGCCTCGGTCCAGATCACCTGGTCGCGACCGGGTCCGACGCCGATCAGCGCGACCGGCGCGCCGATCTGCTCCGCGACGAAGTCCAGGTACTCACGCGCCGCCTGCGGGAGGTCGGACATCGAGCGGCACTCGCCGAGGTCCTCCTTCCAGCCGGGCAGCTCGGTGAGCTCCCCCTCGGTGTGGTGCAGCACGGTCTGGTGGTACGGGAAGTCCTCGAACTCCGCGCCGTCGGAGCCGCGGTAGCTGGTGCAGACCTTGACGCGGTCGAACCCCGACAGCACGTCGAGCTTCGTGAGCACGAGCGCGTCCATCGTGTTCAGGCGCACGGCGTAGCGCAGCGCGACGAGGTCGAGCCAGCCGGTGCGGCGCGGCCGCCCCGTGGTCGTGCCGAACTCGCCGCCGCGGGCGCGGATCGTCTCGCCCATCTCTTCGTGGAGCTCGCTCGGGAACGGCCCGGCGCCGACGCGCGTCGTGTAGGCCTTCGAGATCCCCCACACCTCGTCGATCGCTTTCGGCCCGATCCCGGTGCCGACGCAGGCCGCTCCGGAGAGGGGGTTCGAGGAGGTGACGAACGGATACGTGCCGTGGTCGATGTCGAGCATCGCGCCCTGGGCGCCCTCGAGGATGACCGTCTGGCCCTCGTCGAGCATCTCCCACATCAGCTTGCTGGTGTCGGCGATGTGCTGCTCGAGCCGATGCCCGTAGACGAGGTAGTCCTCGGTCATCTGGCGCAGGTCCAGCGCCGGGTCCTTCTCGAACGGGCGCAGCGAAAGGCGCTTGGGCTCCATCGCGGCCACGATCTTCTTCTTGAGGATCTTCTCGTCGAGCAGGTCCTGGACGCGGATGCCAAGGCGCGCCGCCTTGTCCGCGTAGCAGGGGCCGATGCCGCGGCGCGTGGTGCCGATCTGCAGGCTCCCGAGCTTCGCCTCGCCGGCCGAGTCGAGCAGCAGGTGGTAGGGCATGATCAGGTGCGCGTTGGCCGAGATCCGCAGGCCGCTGACGTCGACGCGCTTGGCGCGCAGGCCGTCGAGCTCCTCGATCAGCACGCGCGGGTCGATGACGACGCCGTTGCCGATCACGCAGCGCTTGCCGGGATAGAGGATCCCCGAGGGGATCAGGTGGAGCTTCCACTCCTCCTGTCCGCGCACGATCGTGTGGCCGGCGTTGTTGCCGCCCTGGAAGCGCACGACCGCGTCGCCGTGCTCGGCGAGCAGGTCGGTGATCTTGCCCTTGCCCTCATCGCCCCACTGGGCGCCGACTATCACTATGCCCGGCATAGGCAGTGCAGTTTAGGGACGCCGCGCGCAGCGCCCTGGGTCGCATCGCCGGGTGGGCGAACCGAGCCGGGGTCGGCCCGGCGCTCCAGGCCGGCCTCAGCCGAGCGGCGCGGCGCGGCCTCTTCGACCGGCGCCTCCGCGCGATCGCTTCGGCCCTCGAACCGCACCTGGCGCCGGTCCTCGCCGAAAAGCGGGATCGGCTCACCGCAGATCTCCTCGAGCCGGGAGACCGTGCGCGCGCCGAGCCGGTCGCCGAGTTCGTCGGGCATCAGGTTGCTCGTCGTCACGATCGCGCGTTCGGACTCGTAGCGCGAGTTGACGATCGAGTAGAGCTGCTCGAGCACCCAGTCGGTCTGGTTCTCGGCGCCGAGGTCGTCGATGTGCAGCAGGTCCACCGCAGCCAGCCGGTCGAGCAGGTCGATCAGACCGCCCGGCGACTCGAGGGACTCGCGCAGCAGGTTCAGCAGGCGCGGGAGCGAGTAGATCGCCACGGATCGCCCGGCGTCGAGCGCTGTCTTCGAGACGAGCATCGCCAGCGACGTCTTGCCGGTGCCCACGTCCCCGACGATCCACAGGCCGTGCCCGGCGTCGAGCTGCTCGCCGATCGAGTGGCTGTAGCGGCGCACCTTCTGGATCTGGTCGGTCGCCGTGCGGGCGAGGTCGCTGATCGGGGGCCGGTCGAAGGAGACGCCGCGGTAGCGGCGCGGGATGCGGCCCTCGAGGCTGCGCGTGCGGGCCGCCGCGATCCGCGCGCCGCGGCACTCGCAGTCGCGCGCCGTGTTCGTCGCCTCGTCGACCAGGAAGCCGCTGCCGTCGCAGATGCCGAGCGGGCAGCGCGGCTCGCTGGTGCGCGATGGGCGGCATGCCGAAGGACCACCGCGGAGGTCCTGGATCGCGGGCGACTCCTCGGGGAAGCGCTCGAACGGGGGCTCGCTCACTGCGCGTAGCGTTCGCCGGCGTAGTTCATGAACTTCGGGTACTCCTTCTGGAAGGTGAGCGTGACGTCGCCGACCGCGCCGTTGCGGTGCTTGGCGATCAGCAGGTCGGCCTCGCCGGGCCGCTCGCTCTCCTCTTTCGAGTAGTACTCCTCGCGGTAGATGAACATCACCAGGTCGGAGTCCTGCTCGAGGTTCCCGGACTCGCGCAGGTCCGAGAGCATCGGTTTCTTGTCGGGCCGGCTCTCGACCGCGCGGCTGAGCTGCGAGAGCGCGATCACCGGCACGCCGAGCTCGCGCGCGAGGATCTTCAGGCCGCGGCTCAGCTCGCCGACGGCGGTGACGCGGCTGTCATAGCGGCTGTCGGTCCGCATCAGCTGCAGGTAGTCGATGATGATCAGCCCGAGACCGCCCTCGCACTGGCTGTGCAGGCGGCGCGCCTTGGCGCGGATCTCGAGCAGGCCGACGTCGGAGGAGTCGTCGACCCACAGCGGGGCGTCGGCGAGGCGCTGCGAGGCCTCCAGGATCTTCGGCCAGCGCTGCTCGGCGACGCGGCCCTTGCGCAGCTCCTCGCCCTTGATCCGCGCCTGCGAGGCGACGAAGCGCTGGGCCAGCTCCGCCTCCGCCATCTCCAGCGAGAACAGCGCGACCGGTCGGTTGTGCTCGACCGCGGCGTTCTCCGCGATGTTGCAGACGAGCGCGCTCTTGCCCATCGCGGGACGCGCGGCGATGATGATCAGGTTGCCGGGCTGGAAGCCGCCGGTGATCTCGTCGAGGTCCTTGAAGCCCGACGGCGTGCCGGTCAGCGAGGTGCCTTCGAGCGAGAGGCGGTGCAGCTTGTCGAGCTCGTCGTGGAGCACGTCCTCGATCGCGCGGAAGTCCTGCTGGCGGTCGTCGCGCGCGACCTCGAGCATCGCCTTCTCCGCCTGCTCGACCAGCTCTCGCGGCGCGGCCTCGTGGCCGAGCACGCTCTCCTGGATCACGTAGGTGCTGTTCAGCAGCCGCCGCAGCAGCGCATTCTCGCGCACGATCTGCGCATAGCGGCGGGCGTGCCCGGCGGCCGGGACCACCCCCGAGAGTTCGTCGACAGAGGCCTGCCCGCCGATGTCCTCGAGCTTGCCCATCCGGCGCAGGCGGTCCGTGACCGTCAGCACGTCGACCGGCTCGCTCTCGTTGTAGAGCGCGAGCATCGCCTCGTAGATCACCGCATGGCGCTCGCGGTAGAAGTCCTCGGAGCGCAGCCCCTCCTCGATCACCAGCGCGTACAGCGAGCGGTCCGAGAGCAGGATCGCGCCGAGCACCGACTGCTCGGCGTCGAGGTTGTGCGGCGGCGTGACGACGCCCGCGGGCGGGCCGGCCGTGCCGTTGGCTGTCGATACCGCGCTCATCCGTCGGGCGAGTTTAGGGTCGCGGCCGTGAGCGGCCCGAGGGCCGTTTCCGCAAATGCGGGACGAAAGATCGCGCGGCGTGGGCACGAACGCATGTTCGCACCTGCGCACGACGTCACGGCGGCGGGCGCCGCGGTGCTGACGGAGCCGGTCGGCCGGCCGACCCTGCCGCCCAGACCCGGCGGGATCGCCGGGCGGGTCGCCTCTATTTCTTGGCGACGACCATGGTCTTGACCGTGGCCTGCACGCCGTCTACGACGTCCACGACGACCATGTAGGTGCCGACGTTCTTGATCGGCTCGGGGAGGTGCACGCCCGCGTTTGTCGATCCGCAGACCTCGCGCTTCGCGGATCGCGCTCGCGATGTCCTGCGCGGTGACCGAGCCGAACAGCCGGCCGTCCGCACCGGCCTGCTGCGGGATCGTCAGCACCGTGCGGTTGAGCAGGTTGACGTTCTCCTGGGCTTTCTCGACGGCCTCGCGCGCGGCCCGCTCCTCGGCCGCCTGGCGCTGGCGGACGGTCTCGATCGCGCCCTTGGTGGCCGGCTGCGCGAGCTTGCGCGGGATCAGGTAGTTGCGCAGGTAGCCCTTCGAGACGTCGATGACCGCGCCACGGTCGCCGAGCTCCTCGACGTCTTTGAGCAGGATCGCCTCAGGCATCGCTCGTCTCGCTCCCCGGCCGCTAGTCGCGGTCGCGGTCGCGACCGCGACCGCGCGGGCCGTCCTCGCGACCGCCCTCGTTGACGTACGGAAGCAGCGCCAGCTCTCGCGCGCGCTTGACCGCGCGGGCGATCTGGACCTGGTGGCGGCGGCAGGAGCCGGTGATCCGGCGCGAGCGGATCTTGCCCTTCTCGGAGATGAACTTGCGCAGTGACGCGACGTCCTTGTAGTCGACCTGGTCGACCTTGTCGCGGCAGTGCTGGCAGGGCTTGCGGCGCCCGCTTCCGGGCCCGCCCCGCTTGTCGCGCCGGCGGACCGGCTTCCCGCGTCCGCGCGCCTTAGCCATCGAACTGCTCCGTGCTGTCAGACAAAGATGCTCCTCGCTGCTCTAAAAGGGAATGTCCTCGTCGGAGGCGGCGCCTCCGGCCGGTGCGGTCTGGAAATCCCCTTCGTCGACTGGGATCTCGCTGCCCTTGGAGCCCCCGTTGCCCGTGAATCCGCCTCCGCTGGAGCCTTCATCGCGCGAGCCCAGGAACTGCACCGAGTCGGCAATGATATCGATTGCCTGGCGCTTCGCGCCGTCCTGCGTCTCCCACTCGCGCCACTCGAGCCGTCCGTCGATCGCGACGGGCCGGCCCTTCGAGAGGTAGCGGGCGGCGTTCTCGCCCTGTGCGCCCCAGACCGTGACGTCGAAGTAGTTCGGCTTGTCCTCCCATTCGCCGGTGCTGCCGTTCTTGCGGCGCGTGTTGCAGGCGACGCGCAGCTTGCAGACCGAGGTGCCGCTCGGGAGCGAGCGCAGCTCGGGGTCGCTCGTCAGGTTTCCGGTCAGTACGACCCGGTTGATGTTCGTTGCGGCCACGGCTCTCTTCCTTTCGTTGCTCCGGGCCTGCGAGTGTAGACGGTGCGCGCGGGCGCGGCTCGCCGGTGCCGCGCGCGCGCGATCCCGCTCATTGCGAGGAACGGCGCGAGCGCGGCGAGGTGCGGAAGACCTCGTCCCAGTAGGGCGCGCTGATCCCGAAGCCCTTCGTGTCGTCCTGGAAGTGGTGGCGCATGTGGCGCTCGCGCAGCATCCGCCCGAGCCTGCCGTGCGGGCGGAAGTGGTGCAGGTAGTAATGCATCATGTCGTAGACCAGGTAGCCCGCGAAGAAGCCGGCGCTGATGCCCGGCGCGTAGGCGTGGCCCGCGATCAGCCAGATCAGGCCGAACACCGCGGCCGCGAGCGGGATGCTGACCGCCGGCGGCATCACGAGCCGCATCGGGTCGTTCGGGTGGTCGTGGTGGACGCCGTGGATGATCCAGTGGAAGCGCGCGCCGAGCCCGTCCTCGGGCTCGAAGTGGAACACGATGCGGTGCAGCCAGTACTCGAACAGGCGTCCAGATCGCGTAGCCGAGCGCGAACAGCCCGATCGCCAGCGGCAGGCTCGTCAGCGAGCAGGCCCCACGCGAACAGCAGCGCGATCGCCGGGAGGAAGATCAGGATGGGCACCGCCGGGTGCACACGCGAGAGCGCGTCCAGCAGCCGGGACTCGAACATCGGCGGCGAGGCGCGCAGCACGTCGGTGCGCCTGACCGTCCCGTCGTTCATGTCCTCGCGCCAGTCCATCCTGCGCGCAGATGTTATTACGAGCGCGCTGAGGTCAGGAGGGGCGACTGTGGCCATGCGGAAGCGGGCGCGCGCTCGCGCTCGGCTGCGGTGGCGCGCCGGGAGGGCTAGGCGCTCTCGGCGGCTCGGGAGCGGCCTCGGCCTCGGCGGCGGGCGCCTCCGGCACGGGCGCCTCGGCGGCCGGAGCCTCGGCCGGCGGAGCCTCGGCCGGCGGAGCCTCGGCGGCGGAGCCTCGGCTGCGGAGCCTCGGCCGGCGGAGCCTCGGCCGGCGCGGGCTGCGGGCGCGGCCGCGGCCTCGCCCTCCGGAGTCTCGGCGCGGCGCTGGGCCGTCATCTCGGGCGCGTCGGCGTGCCGGGCGCCAGCTTGATGATGCGGTGGCGCAGCACGCCGTCGGTGATCCGCAGCGTCCGGTCCAGGCTGTCGAGCAGCGCGATCTGGCCGACGTGGAACTGCAGCAGGTGGTAGTCCGCGTTCGCCTTGCGGTCGATCGGGTACGCCAGCGCGCGCTCGCCCCAGTCGTCCTGGCGAACGCAGCTCGCCCTGCGCGTTGATCGCGGCGACCGCGTCGGCGACGATCTTGGTGCGCGCGGACTCCTCGGCCTGGGGGTCGAGAGCAGCATCAGGTCATATGTGGGCGCGGGAAGCGTCATGCGCAGCGGACAAGAGTAGCGGGTCGCGGACGATTCGACCCCGGGTGCTCCCGACTGCAGTCGCGTTCCGCTCATCGGTGCCCGTGCGGCCCGCGTCGCTGTCGTGCCAGGCTCCTGAGCGGGCCCGCGCTCAGGCCGACGCCCGCGTGCGCCCCTTCGCCCGGATGTCCGCGAGCTGCTCGTCGATCCAGTCGCCCGGGTCGCGCGAGGTGACGATCTCCGCCAGCCCGGTCCGCCGCCGGCGGCGCTCGGCGGTGCTCATCGTCAGCGCGGCGTGGATCGAGTCGGCGAGCTCCTGGATGTCGAACGGGTTCACCGACAGCGAGTACTCGCCGAGCTCCTCGTGCGCGCCCGTGTTCTCGGAGAGGATCGAGACGCCCTCGCGCTCGTTGACGATCGGGCCCTCCTTGGCGACCAGGTTCATGCCGTCGAACATCGCGTTGACGAGCAGCACGTCGTAGTGCTTGTAGGCGGCCATCGCCTCCTCGAGGTCGTCGCGCAGCTTGAGCTGGATCGGCATCCAGTCGGGCGTGCCGTGGCGGTGGTTGACGACGGCGACGAGCGCCTCGATCCGCTCGAGGTACTCGGCGTACTGCGGCACGTCGGTCCGCGAGGGCATCAGCTGGGCGATGAACGTGACCCGCTCGGTGAACTCGGGGTGCTGCTCGAGGAACAGGTCGAAGGCCGAGAACCCGCGCAGCACGTTCTTCGAGAGGTCGGCGCGGTCGACGCGCAGGATCAGGAAGTCGCGCCGGCGCCGCAGCAGCGCGCGCTCGAACTCGGGCGACGCGCTCGCCGCGCGGCGATCTGCCTGGTCGCCTCGTGGTCGATCGGCAGCGGGTAGGCGCGCACCCACACCTCGCGATCGGCGAAATGCACGATGCCCTCGTCGAAGTTCACCTCGAGGTCCATCAGGTCGCGGCAGCACTGCAGGAAGTTGTGGCGGTAGGAGCGGGTGTGGAAGCCGATGATGTCGTTCGCGAGCAGCCCGGCGAAGATCTCCTCGCGGATCCGCGCCGGCAGCACGCGCCAGGCGTCCGGCTGGGTCCACGGGATGTGGATGAAGTGGTGAAGGAAGGCGTCCGGGCGGGCGCGGCGGACGAGGTCCGGGAGCGTGTAGAGGTGGTAGTCGTGGACCATCACGACCGGTTCCTCGTCGCCGTCGATCTCTTCGACCACGGCCCGCGCGAGGTCCTCGTTGACGACGTTGTAGCCGAACTCGAAGGCCTCGATCTCCTCGCGGCGGATGTCCGGCGCGTTCGAGAGGTCCCACAGGTAGTGCTGGATGAACCACAGCATCGGGTTCGCGAACACGTTGTAGAAGCGGTCGTAGGCGTCGGCGTCGCTGACGACCAGGCGCACCTGGTATTCGCCGCCGGCGGGCGAGCGCACGGGGAAGGCGCGGCCGCCGTTGCTGTTCGGAGACCTCGGCGTCGTACTCGTTCATCGCCGAGGCGATCCAGATCACCTCGCGGTGGGAGGCGAGCCCGGTGAGCGCCGTGACCAGGCCGCCGGAGCCGCGCTGCACCTCGCCTTTGGCGTGGAAGGTGACAGGGCCGCGGTTGCTTACCAGCACGAGCGGAGTCCGCTGTGCCGGCATCGGTCGTCAGGCCTCCTGGAGGCTGTTGAAGATGCGCAGGTAGTCGCGCAGGTAGCGGGGCGTGAGGAAGTGCTCGCGCACGTACTCCTTGCCCGTGCGTCCCAGCGGGCGCCCGAGCTCGGGGTCGCGCAGGATCTCGAGCGAGCGCTGGGCGCACTGCTCGACGCTCGAGACGAGGAAGCCGGAGACGCCGTCCTCGATCTGCAGCGGGATGCCGCCGACGTCGCCGCCGATGAACGGCCGCCCCTTCCAGATCGCCTCGGAGACCGTCAGCCCGAAGCCCTCGCGCGTGGACTTCTGGATCACGACGTCGGAGTACGACTGGAAGGCGTTGACCTCGATCGCGCCGACGTTGTTGAAGTTGTTGAGGATGTGCACGTCGGGATCGCCGTCGGCGTGGGCGATCGTCGCGTTGAAGAAGTCCCACCCCTCGGGGTCGTCGCTGGCCATCGAGCCGACCAGCGCGAGCTGCACCTCCGGCATCTCCTCCTTGACCTGGCGGTAGGCGTCGATCACGCCGAGCGGGTCCTTCCAAGGGTCGAAGCGCGAGACCTGGCACATCAGCGGCCGGTCGACGTCGATCCCGAACTGCCCGCAGACGAACGCGCGCGTCCTCCGGCGAGAGCGCCATGTTCTTCGGCGTCAGCGGGTCGATCGCCGGCGGCACGACGTTGACGTGGCCCTTTCATGCCCCTGCGGGACGTACTGCTCGGTGTGGAACAGCGACTCCGGGTAGTCCTCGATGTAGGGCAGCAGCTGGGAGATCGTGTCCGGGTTCGGCGTCGAGAGGTCGATGTGGCAGCGCCAGACCCAGCCCTTCGCCTTCTCGGGCACCAGCTTGTAGAGGCCCGCCGGCTGCGGGTCGTGGATCAGGCAGACGTCCCACCCGTCGCTCAGCTCGCGGGCGTTCATCTCGTTGAAGCGCCGCCAGGTCGCCCACTGCTCGGAGTCGAGGTCCTGGGGCGCTCCCTGCAGGGCGTTGTGCATGAGCTTGGTCGCGTTGAAGAACTCTTCGCGACCGTAGATCACATGCCACTCGCAGTCCAGCCCCACGTCGCGCATCAGCGGCACGAGCGTGTAGAGGATCTCGGAGACGCCGCCGCCGAAGGCGGTCGCTGACACGTGCACGACGCGCTTGCCCTGCAGGGGCTCTGCGAGCTCGCGGATCTCGGCGATCAGCTCGCGCCCGCAGATGTGCGTGTAGTCCGCGAGCGTCTTGTTGGCTACGGCGACGGGCTGGAGCACGCGGCGGCACCATATATCAACGCGTAGCGGCAAACTCCGGGACTGGACGGCCCTGGGGCATCGATCACTGTCGACGCGAGGCCGCGCGGCCGGTCTAAGGTTGTCCCGCATGCTGAACGGGCGCCTGTACCGTGCGGCCTTCCTGCCGTTCCTGCTCGCTCTGGCCGTCGCCGCTTTCGCGCTGGGCAGCCAGCCGATGCCGCGTACGCACGACGCTCGCGCCCGACGCATTCCAGGGCGAACGGGCGTACGCGGAAGCGCAGACCCTCGCGCAGCGCTTCCCGAACGCCGGCCCGGAAGCCCCGGCGACGACGGGCTCGCCCGCTACGTGGCCGGCGCGCTTCCGGGGCCTGGGCAGCACCGCCGCCGGCGGGTTCACGGTGCACGTGCTCCACACCGAAGGGCAGACGATCGACGGCGAGCGGCGCCTCGAGACCGTCGTCGCCGTGCGCCCGGGCTCGACGCCCGCGTCGCCGATCCTGATCGTCGCCCACCGCGACGCCGCCAAGCGGGGCTCGCCTGCCGAGATGTCCGCGACGGCTGCGCTGCTCGAGCTCGCCCGTGTGTTCGCCGCCCGGGAGACGAAGCGCACCATCGTGCTCGTCTCCACGAGCGGCGGCAGCGGCGGCGACGCGGGCGCGCAGACCCTGCTCTCGGACCTCGAAGCGGCGGGCGTCCACGGCCCGTTCGACGGCGCGATCGTGCTGGGCGACCTCGCCGCCGCGAGCCTGCGCAAGCCGATCGTCGTGCCCTACTCCGACGGCCTGGGCTCGGCGCCGCTCGAACTCACGCGGACCGTCTCGGACGCGATCGAGCGCGAATCGGGCTGGGATCCGGGCGCGCCGAGCACGCTCGGCCAGCTCGCCCACCTCGCCTTCCCCATGGCGGCGGGGGAACAGGGCGTGCTGAACGAGCAGGGATTGCCGGCTGTGCTCGTGCAGGCGAGCGGCGAACGAGGGCCGGCGCCTTCAGAGCGCATCGCCGCCAGCCGCCTCGAAGGGCTCGGCCGCGGCGTGCTGAACGCGGTGGACGCGCTCGACGTCGCCCCCGACCTGCCGACCGGCCCTGCAGACCGGGGTCGTGATCCAGCACAAGACGATGCCCGCGTGGGCGCTGCGGCTGCTGATCGGCACGCTGCTCCTGCCGCCGCTCGTCGCCGCCGCCGACGGGCTCGCGCGGCTGCGCCGCCGCCGCAGGCGGGTCGGCGCCTGGACGCTGTGGACGCTCGGGTGCGCCCTGCCGTTCCTCTGCTGCGCCGTCTTCTGCTGGCTGCTCGGGGCGCTCGGGATCATCGGGGCCGCGCCCTCGGTGCCGGTGCCCGACGGCGCGCTGCCGCTCGACGCGGCGGCGCTCGCCGCGCTCGTGGCGGTGACGCTGACGTTCGTGCTCTCGTGGCTGCTGCTCGGCGGCGCTCCTGCGCCGGCTGGGCATCGATCGCCGGCGTTCAGGCCCGACGGGGAGACGGCCGGGCTGCCGCCGGTGCTGCTGCTCTCGGTGCTCGCCTGCCTGGTGTGGGTCGGCAACCCGTACACGGCGCTGCTGCTCGTCCTCGCCGTCCACGTCGTGGCTGCTGATCGCCGCGCCCGAGCTGCGCCCGCGCCGCAGCATCGCCCTCGGTCTCGTCGCGCTCGGGCTTGCGCCGCTCGGCGCTGCTGATCGCCTTCTACGCGCGCCAGCTCGGCTACGGCCCGGGCGGGCGGCCTGGGAGGCCGTCCAGCTCGTGGCAGGCGGGCACGTCGGGCTCGGCTCGGCGCTGCTCTGGAGCATCGCCTTCGGCTGCGCCGTCGCGGTCGCGCTGGTCGCGGCGCGGGCACGCCAGGAACCCGGTCTCGCCGCGCCTGACGAGCGGGTCGAGATCACGATCAGAGGTCCTCTGAGCTACGCCGGCCCCGGCTCGCTCGGGGGTACGGAGTCGGCTCTGCGACGATAAGGGGGCCGGTGAGCGAGTTCCCGATCACCTCAGCGCCGTCTCCGGGGCGCCTGTCCGCGGGCCGCTCGCGCTCCTCGCGCGCGTTTCGCGTGCTCGCGGTGCTGCTGATCCTCGCGGGTGCTCTCGCGGTCGCGGACGGCATCGTCACGCTGCTCTGGCAGGAGCCGATCTCGGCGCTGATCGCGAAAATCCACCAGGACCACCTGAAAGGCGAACTCGCCAAGGTCGAAGCGGCGCCCGCCGAAGCCCGCCGAGCGGCACGCGCTGGCGGGGATCGCGGACGAGCGCGAGCGGATCGCCTACCTGGCCGCGTCGCTGCAGCGTGAAGCAGGCGACGGCGGCGCGATCGGCAAGATCTCGATCCCGAGCATCGGCGCCCGCTTCGTGATGGTGAACGGCACCGACACCTCCGACCTCGAGAGCGGACCCGGGCTCTACCGCGGGACCACCTTCCCAGGCATCGCCGGGACGACGCTGATCGCGGGGCACCGCACGACCTACCTCGCGCCGTTCCGCCACATCGACTCGCTCCGCCCGGGGCAGCAGATCCGGCTCGAAATGCCCTACGGTCGCTTCCTCTACACCGTCATCGGGCACCGCGTCGTCGCGCCCACGAACGTGAAGGCGGCCACCGCCAACGTCGGCTACAGCCGCCTCGTGCTGTCGGCCTGCACGCCGCTCTTCTCCGCTGAAAAACGGCTGCTCGTGTTCGGGCGGCTCACGCGCGCCGAACCGCTCGGCCCCGGCCGCTACCTCACCGGCGGCCAGGTGGCCCAGCCGCTCGCTCTACCCGCTGCATCCCGCGACGCGGCGCCAGCTACCACCGGTGCTCGTATCCCTCGGCCCGTACTACGTCGCCCCGGCCGTCTAGCAGTCTTGCGCCCGGCAGCCCCGCGCGGACCTCGCCGATCCAGCTGAGCCCGGCGCCGCCCGCGGCAGCGAGCGCCTCCTCGACCTCCTCGCGGCGCGCGGGCGCCGCGCAGAAACACAGCTCGTAGTCTTCGCCCCCCGCCGCGGCCAGCGCCGCGGCGCTCAGCTCGAGGCGTTCTGCGACGGCGGCGACGCCGGGCGCCGAGCGGCAGCAGCTCGGCCTGCAGCGCGAGCGAGACGCCGCTCGCCAGACCGAGCGCGGCGGCGTCGGCGGCGAGCCCGTCCGAGACGTCGATCGCTGCGTTCGCGCCGGCGCGAGCGAGCGCCCTCCCCTCCGCCAGCCGCGGGAGCGGCCGCCGCGCGCGCTCGATGCCGGGCTCGACCTCCGGGCAGGAGCGGAGCTCGCCCGTCCATCACCGCCAGCGCCGCCGCGGCGGCTCCCAGCTCGCCGGTGACGCCCACCAGATCACCCGGCTGCGCGCCTTCCCGGGAAAGCGGGCGCTCCCCCTCCGCGAGCCAGCCGGTCACGGCGACCGAGACGAACAGGGCGGGGGCGGCGACGACGTCGCCGCCGGCGATCGTCGCCCCCGTTCTCAGCGCCAGCTGCGTCGGCCCCGAGCGCCAGCGCGAGCGCATCGTCCTCGGCGAAACCCGGGTGGGAGGCCGAGCGAGAGGAAGGCCTCGCCCGGTCCGGCGCCCACCGCTGCGAGGTCCGAGAGCGCGCCGGCGAGCGCGCGATGGCCGACCTCCTCAGGGCGTCGCCCAGCCGTCTGCCGAGCCGGAAGTGCACCCCCTCGACCATCGTGTCGATCGAGCCGGCGCACAGCTCCCCTCCGGCCCGCACGACCGCCGCGTCGTCGCCGATCCCCATCAGCAGCCGCGACGAGGCCGCAGGGCTGCGCAGCGCGGCCGCGATCGAGTCGATCAGGGAGCGCTCAGCGATGCCGGTAGACGATCCGGGCCCGGTCCAGATCGTACGGGAGACAGCTCGCAGCGCACCCGATCTCCGGGCAGGATGCGGATGCGGAAGCGCCGCATCTTGCCGGCCACGTGCCCGAGCACGACGTGATCGTTGTCGAGCTTCACGCGGAACATCGCGTTCGGCAGGGCCTCGATCACCTCGCCCTCGAATTCGACCTTGTCCTCCTTCGCCACGCTCAGTCCCTATCCGGCCGCGCGCGCTCTCGCGCCGGCCTGCAGCTCGCTTTCCACGCCCACCAAACTACCAGCGTGCCGCGGGCGCGGGTGCGCGGCGGCCGCCCACTATTTCGCGCCCGCGCCGCCCGTCTTTTCGATCGCGGGCGTTTCTTCGGCTGCGGCGGGAGGCGCGGGCGGCCCTTTTGGACCGGCCGGCGGAGCCTGCTTGGTCCCCTTGTGCGGCTTCGGCTTCGTCGACTTGCTGGGATTCGAGTTCTTCGTTCTGGTGCGCGAGCGCCAGTCCTGTCGTCGCGTACTTGCCGTAGAAGGGCTTGAATTCGATCCCGCTGTTGTTTTCGTTCAGCGAGCGCGCAAGCGTGTCCTTCGGTGACGGCGGCCATGTAGGCGTGCCAGATTTCGGCGGGCAGGTAGCCGCCCTGCTGCGGCTCGCCGTGGACGTCGGTCATCGACACGCGCCGGTTGGGGTAGCCCATCCACACCACCGTCGAGTATTCGCTGTTGTAGCCGTCGAGCCAGGCGTCGATCAGTTCGCTCGTGGTGCCGGTCTTGGCGGCGGTGGGGCAGTTGATCGCCGAGCGCACGGCGGTGCCGCTCTGGACGTTCTCGTGGAGGATCTTCGTCTCTTCTCCGGTGACGCCTTCGCTCAGCACCTTCACGCGATGGGGTTTGCCCCAGCTCGTGTCGACGCGGCCGTTCGGGAACACGACCTTGGTGATCGCGATCGGCGAGTTGCGCCAGCCACCGTCCGCGAGCGTCGCGTAGACGTTCGCCATCTCGAGCGGGGTGACACCGAGTTTGAGACCCCCGAGCGCCTCGGCCGCGTAGCTCTGCAGCGGGCTGACGACGCCCATCTTGTGAGCCATTTCGGTGACCGTGTTCTCGCCGAGGTCGGCGGCGAGCTGCGCGTAGACGGTGTTGTCCGAGGCGAGCGTCGCCTGCACGAGGCTGATCGACTTGTTCAGCGAGGTCCCCTCGAAGGTCTTGACTTCGTAGGTCGGATACTGCGGCAGCCATCCCGGCGCCAGCGTGTGCGAGAGGTAGAAGGTCGTGTTCGGGTCGATGCCGCGCGAGAGGGCATCGGCGAGGTCGATCGCCTTGAACGTCGATCCAGGCTGACGGTGTCCGTCGGCGGCCAGGTTGTACTGCGACTTCTCGTAGCTCTCGGACTCCGCCATGGCCTCGATGTCGCCGTTGGCCGGGTTGATCGTGACGATCGCCGACGCGGGGTCTTCGGGCTCGTTCAGGACTTCGGCGATCGCCTTGCGGGCCAGCCGCTGCATGTTGAGGTTGATGGTCGTGTAGACCTTCAGCCCTCCCTGGGCGACCGTTTCACGTCCGTAGCGCTTGTCGAGCAGCTGGTGGACGTATTCGAAGAAGAAGTCCTCGCGGCGCTGCGAGTAGAAGGTCCCGTGTTCGACTTCCAGGGGCGCACGTTCGGCCTGTCCGGCCACCGCCTTGGAGATGTAGTGCAGTTCGGCCATCTTGCCGAGCACCTCGTTGCGGCGCTTGCGCGCTTCCCGCGGATTGCCGAACGGGTTGTACTGCGAGGGCGCCTGGGGCAGCCCGGCGAGCAGGGCGGCCTGCTGCAGGTCGAGCTGGGAGGCCGGCTTGTTGAAGAAGATGCGCGCTGCCGCCTGCACCCCGACGGCGGTCTGCCCGCCGACGGTGCCGTAGGGGACGCTGTTGAGGTATTCGGTGAGGATGAAGCGCTTGCCGTGTTCTTTCTCGTAGTCGAGCGCCATCTTGGCCTCGATGATCTTCTGCCTCAGCGTGTGCTTGTCGCTGCCGAGGTAGAGGTTCCGCATCAGCTGCATCGTGATCGTGGAGGCGCCCTGGAGCGTTTCCCCGCTGAGCGCGTCCTTGACCGCGGCTCGGAAGATGCCGGTCACGTCCACGCCGTGGTGTTTGTAGAAGCGCTGGTCCTCGATCGCGACCGTGGCGTTCTTCAGGTTCGTGGTGATCGCGTTCCAGCCCACGGGAGTGCGCAGCTCGTCGGACTGGATGAACCCGAGCCTTGTCCCGTCGGAGGCGAACACCTGGGAGGAGCCACCGGTCACGAGCGGGTGCAGCCGGTTCGGCGGCGTGGCCGAGGCGGCCACGTTCAGGACGTAGGCGACCGCCACGATCACGGCTACGATCACGGCCGTGAGGACCGTGCCGCCCGCGATCAGGGCGAAGCGTGCGCCGCCGCCGCCGTGATGCCGGCGCCGGCGCTGTCTTGCTTGTCGGGACATCGGGCCGGTTCCGAGGTTATCGCGCGCCCGCCCGGTGGTTGCGCAGTTGCAAGGCGCCGTCTCTAGGCTCGAACACAGCATGAACCCCGACACGGCCGAGATCGCGATCCCCGCGGCGGGCGCGACCAGATGCCGGCGTAGAGACGCCGGCCGGTCGCGTTCCGGCAGCCGAGGCCGGGCCGGCGCGCCGGTCCGCCGGCGCGGGCGCGGCCCGCTCGGCGCTCGACCGGCTGCTCGTCCGCCCTCCATGCGGTGCGGGCTGACCCGTGGCGGGCCGCCGCCGTCCGCGACAGCTGGCGGGCGCTCTGGAGCTCGCGGCTGCTCGTCTGGGCGACGGGGGTCGGCACGGTGCTCGCGTTCGGCTTCGGGCCGGCGCGCAAAGCGTTCAACCCGCCGGGGGTGACCCGGGGCTTCGGGTGGCTCGGCGACCTGCTGGCGGCCCCGGCTGCGCGCTGGGACTCGGCCTGGTATGTGGTCATCGCGCGCTACGGCTACCGCCCGGACCTCGGTCACTTCACGGCGTCGCGAACCGCGTTCTTCCCGCTCTACCCGCTCGGCCTGCGCGCCGTGTCCTGGCTCGGGAGCCCGCCGATGCTCGCCGGCGTGCTGATCTCGATCGGCGCGCTGGCGCTCGCGCTCTACGGCATCCACCGCCTGGCCGCGCTCGAGTTCGGCTCGCTCGAGGCCGCCCGGCTGGCCGTGCTCGTGACGGCGTTCGCGCCGATGGCCTTCTTCCTCTCGGCCGTCTACTCCGAGTCGCTTTACCTCGCGCTCTCGGTGGGCGTGTTCTGGAGCGCCCGGAAGGGCGCTGGGCGCTGGCCGGGGTGCTCGGCGGCCTCGCGGCGGCAACCCGCAGCACGGGCCTCGTGCTGCTGCTTCCCGTGCTCGTCCTCTACCTCTACGGGCCGCGCCGCGACCGCGCGCCCGACCGGGCGGGCGCCCGCGGGCTCGCAGCCGCGCTACCGGCTGCGCGCAACGCGCTGTGGCTCGCGCTGATCCCCGCTTCCGTCGCGCTGTTCTCGCTCTGGCTCGGGCTCTCGGGTGGAGACGCGCTCGCGCCCTTCCGCTCCCAGCAGATCTGGGGGCGGCACTTCGCCGGCCCCTACGTCGCCGTGTGGGACGGCGCTGCGGGCCGCGTTCGAGGGCGCCCGCCAGCTGCTCTCCTTCCAGCGCGCGCACGTGTACTTCCCGGCGGCGCCCGGGAGCCCGACCGTGGCCGCCTCGCACAACCTGATGCTGCTCGCTTTCCTGGCGGTCGCGCTCGCAGTGGTGGTGCTGGTCCTGCGCCGGCTGCCGTCGGCCTACGGCGTGTACGTGCTCGCCGCACTGGCGCTGCCGCTCTCCTACCCGGTCGCCGGTCAGCCGCTGATGTCGTTGCCGCGCTTCGTGCTCGTCCTGTTCCCGCTGCAGCTCGCGCTGGCAGCGTGGCTCGCCGAGCACGGGCGTGCGCGCGTTCCCGTGCTGGGCGCCTCGGCGGTGCTGATGGTCGTTCTTCGGCGCCCAGTTCGCGACCTGGCACTGGGTCGCGTGAGAACGAGCCCCACCACTCCGGGCCAGGCGAGCCCGGGCGAGGACCTCGAGCAGGCCGGTGCCGCGGCGGCGACGGTGCCGCCACCGGTCGAGCCGCTGGAGGGGGACCGGTCGGCCTCGCCTCTGCCGGGCTGGCCCTGGTGGTCGGCGCTTCGTCGTGCTGCTCGGCGCGTTCGTGCTGACAGCGATCGGCGCCCTCGCAATCGACCTGCCCGGCGTCGCCTTCGGCGTCGAAATCACGAGCTCGCACACGCCGCCCGGGCTGACGATCGCCGACACCTTCGTGCAGGACCTTGCGTTCGTCGCCGGCGCCGCTGATCTGCGCGCACTGGCTCACCCGCGCGGTGCGCCCGTGGCAGTTCGGCCTGCGGCGCCCCGGCGTCGGTTGGGGCGCGGCGGCGGTGATGGTGCTCGCGCTGATCATCGCCTTCCTCGGCGCTCAACGCGATCTGGGGGCTGCTCGTGAACCCGGGCAAGGAGAAACTGCTCGAACAGCTCGGCACGAAAGAAAGCACTTTGCTGCTGGTGCTCAGCGCCGGCCTGACGTGCGTCGTCGCGCCGATGTGCGAGGAGTTCCTGTTCCGCGGCTACGTCTTCACCGCGCTGAGGGGCTGGGGGCTGCTCCCCGCGGCGATCGCCGACGGGCTGATCTTCGGCGGCGTGCACGCGAGCTCTGCGCCCGCGCTCGACCTGCTGCCGCTCGCCGCGCTCGGCTTCGGTCTGTGCCTGCTCTACCGCTACAGCGGCTCGATCTACCCCGGGATGGGCGCGCACGCGCTCAACAACTCCCTCGCGTTCGCGAGCCTCGCCCACTGGAGCTGGCTCGGCGGCCTCGCGCTGATCGCGGCGTCGCTCGCGGGCGTGACCGCGGTGATCGCGACCTGCAAGCGCGTGGGCCTGATCGTCCCCGGCAGGCGCCCTGAGGCAGGACTTGCCGGTCGGGCAGCGTAGGATCGTTGCCATGAGAACGATCTGCCGCTCGCGCCGTCGCGCTGCGCCCTCGCCGCCCTCCTGGCCCTGCCCGCCGCCGCCGCGGCGAAGGGCACGACCCGCCTCGCCGACGGCGCCGGCGCCCAGCGACCCCTGCACCGGCCACACCCCGGCCAGGCCGCGGGCAAGATCCAGCTCGTCCTCCAGAAAGTCGGCGGCACGCCGACGTTCGCGATCGCCGGCCGGCGCTTCGTCGTCCGCGGGATCGTGATCCCGTACGTCGCCGGGCAGACGGTCAAGGTCAGCATCTACCGCGAAGGCCGCAAGGTCGGCGTGCAGACGGTCACGGTGCAGCCGGTCGGCAACGGCGCCGGCCAGTTCCATCTCGGCATCACGAGTCACTACTCGGGCCTCATGCAGGTCCGTGCGGCGCACTACGCCACGCCTCAGCAGGCCGCCTTCAGCGGCGGCTCGCGCAGCCTGCGGGTGGTCAACCCCAACGTCGGCCCGGGCTCCTCCGGACCGTCGGTGCGGCTGCTGCAGTCAGAGCTCTGGAACCTCCACTACGTCGTGCCGCTCAGCGGCAGCTTCGACGAAGCGACCGGGCGCGCGCTGATCGCGTTTCGCAAGGTCGAGAACCTGAACCGGATCGCGTACTCCGGCAGCGAAGTGTTCGTCGCGTCTGATCCACGGCTTCGGCAGGCTTCCACGGTGCGTCGACCGGCACGACGGCCGTCACGTCGAGGGCAACCTCACCAAACAGGTGCTCGCCGAGATCGAACCCGGCGGGCGCGTGCACGCGATCTACACGATGAGCTCGGGCAAGCCCTCGACGCCGACCGTGATCGGGCGCTTCCAGGTCTATTCCAAGACCCCCGGCACGAACTCCGAGGGCATGGTCGACTCCAACTACTTCATCCGCGGCTACGCGATCCACGGCTACGCCGAAGTCCCGACCTACGCCGCGAGCCACGGGTGTCTGCGCGTGCCGATCCCGAACGCCGCTGCGATCTACTCCTGGGTGCAGTACGGCACGCCCGTCGACGTCTACAACGAAGGCGGCGGCGGCAGCACGCACGTGCGCGGCAACGCCGGGCCGTAGCCGCAGGCCGGCATGGAGCGCCGGCCTGCACCGCCGATCAGGCCGGCATGGAGCGCCGGCCTGCACCGCCGATCAGCCGGCATGGAGCCGGTTAGGAGCGAACCCGGATCACGCGCGCCAGGTAGCCCAGCGCGAAGCCGAACACGAGCAGCACGAACAGCAGCCGCAGCCCCCGCTCGCCCCACTGGCTCGAGCTGATGCCGGCGACGGGCGAGCTTGCTTCTTCGGCGACTTCGTCGATCGTGTGGCGGAAGCCGCTCTCGGACGGGTGGGTCTGAGCGGGCTTGCCTTCGGCCTGCTTGGGGCTGTTGACGAGGGCTTCCTGCTGCTGGCCGGAGGCCGTGCTCGTCTGGTTCAGCGCGAACAGCAGGAAGGACAGCATCGCGATCAGGCAGATGACGATCGAGACCATGCGTATGGTCTGGCGACGAAGAGGGTCACGGCCCTATAAGGATCGGCGTTCCGGCGACGGTAGATTAGGAGCGCCGGTGAGCGTGCTGGACGCACATACGAACGATCTGGGAGCAGCGCACCGGCTGCTCGTCTCCGAGCTGCGCGAGCACGCGCTCGTGATCGGCCGCGTGACGCTGACCAGCGGCCTGCGAGGCGGAGTACTACGTGGACGCCAAGCGCGCGATCCTGCGCCCCGCGGGCTTCGCGGCGCTCGGCGCGCTGCTCGCGCCCAGCTGGCCGAATGGGACGCGACCGCGGTCGGCGGCATGACGATGGGCGCGGACCCGGTGGCCTGCGCGGCGCTGGCCTTCGCCCGGTCGTGGGGGGCCGGCGGCGCCAAGGCCTTCTTCGTGCGCAAGGACGCCAAGGCGCACGGGCTGCAGCGCCGCGTCGAGGGTCCCTTCCTCGACGACGCCGACCGCTGCGTGGTCGTCGAGGACGTCACGACGACCGGCGGCTCGGCGCTCGCGGCGATCGCCGCGCTGCAGGATGAGGGCCGGCGGATCTGCGGCGTCGTCACGGTGCTCGACCGGCTCGCCGGCGCGGCTGAGGCGATCGAAGCCGCCGCGGGCGCGCCCTATCGCGCGCTGACGACGATCGACGACGTCTACCCCGACCGCCCGGACCGCGGGGGAGCGAGCGCGTGAGCGACGTCGAGGTCCGGACTGCGACCCCCGCGCGACGCTCGGCCTGCTGTTGGCGATGATCGGCGAGCTCGCCGAGTACGAGCGGCTCGCCGACCAGGTCCGGGCGACTGAGGAGCTGCTCGATCGCGCGCTGTTCGGCGACCCGCCCTCGGCGGAGGCGCTGATCGCCGAACGCGGCTCCGAGCCGATCGGCTACGCGCTCTACTTCCGCACGTTCTCGACGTTGCTCGCGATCCAGGGGATCTGGCTCGAGGACCTCTACGTGCGCCCCGAGCACCGCAAGGGCGGCGCGGGCAAAGCGCTGCTCGCGGCGGTCGCCGCGAGGCTGCGAGAGGGCGGCGGCGAGCGCCTGGAATGGGCCGCGCTCGACTGGAACGAGCTTGCGCTCGGCTTCTACCGGGGCATCGGCGCGCAGCGAGATGAGCGATTGGATCACCCTCCGGCTGGTCGGCGAGGACCTCGCCCGCCTGGCGGCCGAGGCGCCCCCGCTCGCCGGCGCACCGCGACGGTAGCCTTCTTCACCGCAGCCGCGTCCCAGGCGGCCGCGCCCTCGTAGTCCAATGGATAAGACGACCGCCTCCTAAGCGGTAGATCCAGGTTCGACTCCTGGCGGGGGCATCCGCGGGGCGGGACGCCTGCGATGATCGCGCCGTGGCCGATCCGTTCGCTGCGCTCCGCCGGCGCCCGCGCGTCGAGTTGACGGGGCTGCCGACGCCGCTGGAGCCTGCGCCTCGACTGAGCCGGGAGCTCGGCGTCGAGGTGTGGCTGAAGCGCGACGACGTCGGCGCGCTCGGGCTGATGGGCAACAAGGTCCGTAAGCTCGAGTTCACGCTCGGCGAGGCTCTCGCCCAGGGCGCGGAGTCCGTGGTCACGCTCGGCGCGCCGCAGTCGAACCACGCCCGGGCGACGGCGGCGGCGGCAGCGCGGCTCGGGCTTGCACGCCGTGCTCGTGATGGGCGGGGAGCGGCCTGCCGGAGCGCCGAGCGGGAACCTCCTGCTCGATGCCCTGTTCGGAGCCGAGGTCATCTACGCCGGCACGGAGGAGTGGGCGCAGCTCGCAGAGCGGGTGCAGGAGGTCGCCGAGGGGAGCGCGGCGGCGCCTACACGCTGCCTGCGGGCGGCTCCTCACCGGTCGGGGCGCTGGGGTTCGTCGCGGCGTACTCCGAGCTGCTCGAGCCAGCTCGACGAGTCGGGCCTGCGGCCGCGGCACGTCTACCACGCCTCGACCTCGGGCGGGACGCACGCGGGCCTCATGGCCGGGCATGCGCTCGCCCGCCGGGGCCCGCGACCCATCGGCTTCGACGTCGGGCAGATCGTCCCCGACGCCCGCGGCCTGGTGACCTGGCTCGCGAACGAGGCAGGCAGGCTGCTGGGCGCCGATCTCGCTCTCGGCGACGGGCGACGCGCATCTCGACCTCTCGCAGCTCGGCGACGGCTACGGCGCGTTCACGCCGGCCGGGATCGAGGCGATCGCGACTGCTCGCGCGGACCGAGGGCGTGCTCCTGGACCCTGTCTACAGCGCCAAGGGGATGGCGGGCCTGGTGGCGGATGCCAGGGCGGGCCGCATCGAGGGCCCGGTCGTGTTCTGGCACACGGGCGGCGGCCCGTCGCTGTTCGCGGCCGGGTTGGGGCGAGCGGCTGCTCGCGTCCCCCTGACGCCGGGCCGGGCGGCGCGGTGGCTCAGTCTCGGTGGCTCAGTCGAGGTTGTCGACGATCTCGTTCGCGCGCGACCACTGCTCGGGCGGCACCACGAGGTAGATGTCGCCGCGGCCGAAGCGGTCGAGTGGCTGGTCGGCGGCGCAGGCCGCATCGATCCCCGCGCCGCGCAGGTGGTCGCGCCACGCCAGCGCCGTCGTCTGCTCCTCGAAGGTGCTGACGGTCTCCCAGTTCTCGAGGCGCGGGTCCGCCACCGACACCGGCGGCTCCCTTCTGGACCGGCGCCACGACGGCCGGCGGAGTGGCATGTCCACAGACTTTCAGGTTCGACTGCGGGCGGCGGCGCACGCCCCTGCCGCGCGCGGCGTCCAGATGCAGGGGGTGCACCGCTCAAGTTAGGCGCCGACGACTCGATATGGCCGCAGAAGCGCGCTTCACCCAGCGCGCAGGGAGCCTGTAGCCGACCATGCCCGACACCCCAGACGCCGCGCCCGAGCCCACCGCCGGCGGCAACCCCGCCGAGCAGCCGGTCCACATCCACGCGCTCGCCGCGGCCGATGGCAACGGCGCCGTCAGCGGTGGGCCCAGGAGCCCGTCGCCGCAGAGCAGGTGGAGGGCCAGGGCTCGCGCTGGTCGCTCTCGAACATCTCCTGGCCGCGTCTGGCGATCGCCCTGGTGGTGCTCGCCGTAGGCGCCGTCGCCAGCGTCCTCGGCGCCCGCGCGGTCGCCCGCTCGAACGCCGACAGCGCACGCACCGCCTTCGAGCACGCCTCCGCCGGCACCTCCGGCGCCGTCAAGCTCGCCCTCGCGCACCAGGACGGGGTCCTCACGGCCTCGGGCACCTACCTTTCGAAGAACCCCGAGGGCAGCGCCGCCGAATTCAAGAACTGGTCCGGCTGGGCGCGCCTGATGCACAACCACCCCGAGCTCGAAGCGCTCAGCCTGATCGCGCTCGTGCGGGCGCCCGAACTCGCTGCCTTCCACGCGCACGTCGCGGGCGTGCCCTACAAGCCGCCCGCCGCGACGAGCACGACCTCCGCCACCGGCGTCAAGATCGACCAAGGCCAAGGCCGCGGCCCCGAGCTTGACGCCGAACGGGCGCAGCTTCGAATGCCTGCCGATCGGGACCGTCGGGCGGACCGCCGCCTCGCAGCCGGCCGGGAGCTTCGACGTCTGCTCGGCCAACCACGCGCTGCTGGCGACGCGCGACACCGGCCAGAGCCTCTACAACGGCGTCTCCGCGGCCGGAGGCGGCCAGGCGCTCGAAATCCTCACGCCGATCTACCGCAGCAACGTGCTCCCGCACACCGACGCGGGCCGCCGCGCGGCCTTCGCGGGCTGGGTCCGCGAGGTGCTCGCGCCCACCGTGCTGCTGTCGGAGTCGATGAGCGGGCTGCCCGAAGGCGCCGCGCGACTGCGCCACCACGCCGGCGGCGCCAACGACGTCTACACCTACGGCACCCCGCCCGCGGAACCGATCGTGACCACCACGGCCTTCCACGGCGGCTGGTCGCTGAAGACCTTCGCCCCCACCCCGTCGACGGCCGTCGGCGACCACGGCGACGCGATCGCCCTGCTCATCACCGGCCTGCTCGCCAGCGTGCTCGCCGGCGCGCTCGTGCTCGGCCTGCGCCGGCGAGGCGCCCAGGCCGCCCCCGTCGTCGTCCCCGAGGCGGCGCCGCCCGCACCGCGCGAAGATCTCTACGACGCCCTCACCGGCCTGCCCAACCGCGGCCTCACGCTCGACCGCGCCGAGCGCATGCTCGCCCGCGCGGGGCGCAACTCGTCGATCATGGTCGGCGCGCTGTTCGTCGACATCGACTGGTTCAAGGACGTCAACGAGAAGCTCGGCCAGGAGGCCGGCGACCAGCTGCTGAAGATCGTCGCCGAACGGCTCGAGAACACCGTCCGCACACACGACACCGTCGGTCGCTACGGCGGCGACGAGTTCGTGATCATCGTCGAATCGCCGGTCCGCGGCATGCGCCTGGACTCGCTCGCCCGACGCATCATCGAGGCGCTCCACAAGCCGGTCGAGATCGAGGGCTTCGGCCCGAGCTTCTTCCTGACCGCGAGCATCGGCGTCGCCTTCGGCCGCTACGCGACCCCCGATGACCTGCTGCGCGACGCCCACATGGCGCTGTTCGCCGCGAAGGCGGCCGGCAAGGACCGCTACACCCTCTTCAACGCCAACATGCGCTCGATCATCGAGGGCCGCGGCGTGCTCGAGGTCGAGCTCAACACCGCGCCTCGCAGGACGAGCAGTTCTCGCTCCTCTACCAGCCGGTCTACGAGCTGTCCTCCCGCCGGGTCGTCGCGCTCGAGGCGCTGCTGCGCTGGGATCACCCGACCAAGGGCGAGGTCTCGCCGGCCGAGTTCATCCCGCTCGCCGAGGAGAGCGGCCTGATCGTGCCGATCGGCCGCTGGGCGCTCGAACAGGCCTGCACGCGAGGCCGCCGCCTGGAACGTCTCCGGCCACCGCGTCGCGCGTCGCCGTCAAGGTCTCGGCCAAGCAGCTCAACCGCGACGGCTTCGCCACCGACGTCCTGCGCGCGCTGCAGCAGTCCGGCCTCGACCCCTCGCTGCTCGCGCTCGAGATCGCCGAGAGCGACCGTGATGGAGGACAAGGAGGCCGCGGCCGCCCGCCTCGAGGCGCTGAAGGCGCTCGGCGTGCGCATCGCGATCGACGACTTCGGCAGCGGCTACGCCTACCGCGCCGACCTCCAGCAGATGCCGATCGACTTCCTGAAGGTGGACCGCTCCTCGCTCGACGCGGGCGAAGACGAGGACTACCGCAGCTGGCTGCTCGAGGCGATCCTCGTGTTCGGCCGCGACCTCTCCCTGACCGTGATCGCCAAGGGCGTCGAGAGCCAGGACCAGGTCGACGCGCTGCAGTCGATGGGCTGCACGATGGCCCAGGGCTTCTTCCTCGGCGAGCCCGTCGCCGCGAGCGGCGTCGGCGGCCTGTTCGCCGTCCCCGCGGCTGCCGATCGCGGTGGCGGCCCGCCGACGAGCACCATCGCCGCCCTCGGCGACCCGTCGGTCGCCGACTCGCAGTAGCGCGGCCGCCGGCCTAGAGGAGCCGGGCGAGCCAGATCTGGTGCAGCACGTCGTAGCTCTCGCGCTCGAACGCCGTGCGCGTCGAGCACGCTCGCCGACTCGCGCGAGCAGCCGCTCGCGCTCGGCGTCGGGCAGCGTCGCGACCCAGCTGAACGTGGCCACGAGCGCGACCAGCGCCGTCGCGGTCCAGCTCGCGGCGCGAGGTGACCGTCGTCTCGCGCACCGGCCCGAAGGCGGGGTCCTCCTCGAGCGCGGCCGCGGCGCCGCGCGCGTTGAAGGCGGGGTGCTCGGGGCGCATCTCGTTGATGACCTCGCCCAGCTCGCGGCTCCACGGCTCGTCGATCGCGGGCACCGTGCGCAGGATCGCGACGCCGCCGCCGGGCTGCAGCACGCGCTTGATCTCGGGCATCGCGCGGCGCTCGTCGAACCAGTGGAAGGCGTCGGCGGCGAACACGGCGCGCACGCTGTCGTCGCCCAGCGGGATGTCCTCGGCGCGGCCGGCGCGCACGCGCTCGGGGCCGATCGCCGCGGCGAGCAGCTCGCGGGTCGCGTCGAGCGGCTCGACCGCGGTCAGCTCGAGGCCCGCCGCGAGCAGCGCCTCTGAGAGCTGTCCCGTCCCGGCGCCCAGCTCGAGCACCGGCGCGCCGGCTCGAGGAGCCGAGCTGCGCGACGAGCGCGGCGACGACGAGCGCGTCGTAGCGGGGGCGCGCGCGGTCGTAGCCGGCGGCGTCGGCGAAGCCGCCGACCAGCGGGTGCAGGTCCGTGGGCGACTCCTCGGCGGCCATCGCCGCCCGATCTTCGCAGACCGGCGAAGCGGCGCCCCGGTGATCCGCTTCGGCCCCTTGCGTCCGTAGTAAGCGGCCGGATGGCTCGCACACCGAACCGACCCGAAGGGGGCCAGCAAATGAGCACGCAGCACACCGAGCACGCGGGCGAGCGCCGCGACGAGCACGCAACCACGAGGCTGGGCTTCCTGAAGGGCGCCGCCGCGACCGGCGCCGGCGCCGCCGGCCTCGGCGCGCTGGGGCCCGCAGCCGCGTTCGCGCAAGAAGCGCCCGCACGGCCCGACCAAGGGCGACGTCGAAATCCTCAAGGCGGCCCAGATCGCCGAGGCGCTGGCGGTCACGACGTACTCCAACATCATCGCACGGCGCCGTTCTTCAAGAACCTCGAGTCCGACGACCAGGGCTACCTGAAGGCCGCGCTGCAGGAGGAGATGTCCCACTTCCTGCTCGAGGAAAGCCTCACGCGCAAGCCGGCCGGGTTCACGACCTTCTACTACCCGCCGAAGATGTTCGCCGACGCCCAGACGACGCTGAACACGCTCGTCACGCTGGAGGACGCGTTCATCGCCGCCTACCTGGTCGGCGTGCGCGAGTTCAGCACCGCCGACCTGCGCGTGACCGCGGCGCGCATCATGGGCATCGAGTCCGACCACCGCACGCTCGCGCGCGTCGTCGCTCCCGGCGTCGCCGCCGTCCGACGGCGGCCCGATCGAGGCGGTCACGGGCATCCAGAAGACGGCGGAGTCGGTCGACCCGCCCAACAACAACGGCTACGAGCGGACGCTCGGGCTGAAGAACATCGGCCAGGCCGTCGAAGCGCTGCTGCCCTTCGCGGAACCGAAGGCCGCCGAAAAAGCCGGCTTCGACGCGACCAAGCCGTACAAGTTCCAGCCGTTCACGCCGACGCTGCCCGGCACCCTCGGCGCGTTCCACTCGGTCAAGGGCTGAGCAGGTAGATGTGGGGTCGGCCGGCGCTCCGTGCCGGCCGACTGGGTGGGCGGCCGGCGCTCCGTGCCGGCCCTGCCAGGGCTCTGCGCGCCTGGCGACGCCCCGCCGGCCGGCAGTAGGGTTCGTCCGAGCAGGCGGGGGCGCAGGGCGCCCGCCGGAACGATCGGGGGGAGCATGAGCCGAAGGCTTGCCACGCTCCCGCTGCTGGCGGTCGCCGGCGCCTTGGCGCTGACGGGATGCGGAGGCGGCGGCTCGAGCGCCACAACGAAATCCACGCCCGCCACGGCGAGCACGTCGACGCGAGCGGCGTGCCGGCGAACCTGCAGACAGGCGGTGGCGGAATGCCATCACCTGATCGAAAGCCAGAAAGCCCTCTCGGCGACCGCAAAGAAAAGCTCGCGAGCGCCTGCGACAAGGCGGCCAAAGGCGACACCCAGGCCGTCAAGCAGGCGGCACGCGAAGTCTGCGAAGAAGTGATCCAGAAGACGGCGCTGCCGACCTCGCGCGAAGGAAACGGCGCTCGCAGCCTGCAGGAAGTGAGCTAGCGGGGTGCTGTTCGGAGGGCCGCATGCGGCCCTCGCGGGTCGGCACAGCGCCGACCCTGCCGGCGCATGCGCCGGCCGGCACGGCGCATGCGCCGGGCCTGGCCGCTTCGCGGCCCATCTAGCGCGCTATGCGCGATCCCTTCCAGGTACGGGACCATCGCCGCATAGAACGCGTTGCCTTCGATGTTCCCGCCCGGCTCCGCCGCCGCCGGGTCGTTGTGCGCGTATTCGGATTCCTTGTCGATCAGCGTCAGGTTTTCGGCCGGGATGCCCGACTGTTCGGCCAGCACTTCGGCGGCTGTCAGGACGCTGCCGCCACCGCCGAACAGTTTGTCCAGTTCGGTGCTGATCGCGAGGATCTTCAGCGACGTGGGCAGTTCGTGGCCGTGGATGGCGTGCTCGCCCAGCACTTCCTGCGCCGGGTTCGCGTTGCCGTCGGCGACGGCGCCGGTGTCGATCGTGAGCCGTTCGGGGAAGTACCACTCGTCGCCGTCCGCGTTGTGCGAAGCCGGTGCCGGCCAGCATTTCCGCGTAGCGGTGCAGCGGCGAGAGTCGCGCCTTCGCCGTTCCACGTGTAGAGGCCTTCGCCGTCGGGCGCTTCGCTGAGGCCGGTGCCGGCGTGGACCTGTGCGGCCGCGAGGTTGGGCGGCGAGCTGCCGACGTTGACCCCGTAGCCGAACTCGGCTTCGTTGGTGACCGGGAGCAGTTCGCCTTTTTCGTTTTTCGGCTTCAGGTTCGACGGCAGCAGCGGGAAGGCCTCGGCCAACGAGGCTTCGCTGGGGCCCGTGATGACCCCCATCGCGCCGAGCGTCGAGAACAGCCCCAGCTGCGGCGCCGGGATGCCGCCGAAGGCCAGCCACGGAGCCTTTTCCTGGAGTTTCGTCAGCGATTCTTCGGCCTGTTCTTTGGAGACCGGGGTCGGGCCGCTACCGCCGTCGTCGTAGACGAGGCCGGAGAGGCCGTCGGCGCCGGGCGAGCCCGCGAAGTCCCAGGTCGCGTACGCCGTGACGACCGAGCCGCCGAGCGAGTGGCCCGCGAGCACGACCTTGCCGCCGAGCGCTTTCGCGGCCCCGATCACCGTGTGCAGGTCTTCGACAGCGACGTTCATGCCCCATTTCTTGGCGAACGTGACTTCCGTCGCGGTTGACCGAGCCGATGTGCGGCGCTTTCGACGGCGGTTCGGCGAGGTAGCCGAGGTAGTAGTGGAACAGTTCTTTGGGCGTCGCCTGGCCGCGCTTCGCCTTCGCGATGAAGGTCTGGTCCTCGAGCAGGTTCTCGCGTCGTTCGACCGACCACACCTGCCAGTCGGGAAGCTTTTCCACGAGCGACTTCGCGAACGGCACGATGTAGGCGGCCCCCGCGGAGGTGCCGGGCTCGAAGACGATCACGTTCTTCGCCCGCCGCGCGCCGATCTTGATCACGCCGACCTGGTTCAGGTTCAGGCCATGTTTCAGCCGCGTGCCCGCCAGCGTGATCGAGCTGGGCGTGCCGGGCGCCACCGGCGCCGGCATCCACACCCGCTTCACCTGCACCGTTGCGGTCGCCCCACTCGCGCCTGCCGCACATACCGCAGCCGCGATCGCCGCCGCCAGGAACAGCCGTCCCGTCCGCGCTCCGAACGCTTCCATCCTTGCTCCCCTCCTCAGACTCTCTCCCTCCCGGGCGTGCGCCCGGACACCGCCTCAGACCGTAACCGAACAATCCTCGGGTTGCAACGGGTCAGTCGTCCTCGCCCTCGTCCTCGTCCTCGTCGGCGTCGTAGAGCGACTCGCCCGCGAGCTCGCGTCCGCCGCCGTCGTACAGCTTGATGTCGAGGAGGTCCTGGCGGTAGTCGTCGGGCGCGATCAGCGTGAAGCGCTCGTCGACCAGGCCGGACTGGTCGACTGCGAGGCCGGCGAGCTCTGCGGTGACGGTCACGCCGCCTGACACGAGCGGGCGGCCCCACACGAGCGTCATCGCCGCCACCGCGCCGTTCTCCCCGCGCCAGCTGCCGATCACCTCGTCGCAGAGGTCCAGCTGCCAGTCGGGATTGCGCTCCGCGGTGTCGTCGGTGAAGTCGACGTAAGCCATGAAGTCGCGGGGCTCGCCTTCCTCGCCGCCGGGCACGTAGCGGACGTATCCGAACAGCTCATAGCCGCCGCTGGTCGGGGCGGTCGCCGGCACGTAGGTGCGTCCGTGCCAGGTGCGGTCGGGGAACCAGGCGAGGCCTTCCGGCTGCCCGATGTCCTCGGGCGCGCTGTCGAGCGCGAGCGCCGCCGCGAGGAACTCCTCGCGCAGCCGCTGCTCCCAGCGGCCGTAGGGCAGCGTGTCCTGTGGCGGCTCCGCGGCGAAGCGGGGCACGAGGCGGTCCTCGGGTGGCATGGGCGTGGAGCCTAGAGGGGAGGGACGGCCGGCGCTCCGTGCCGGGCGATCGAAGGGACGGCCGGCGCTCCGTGCCGGGTGATCGGGAGGGCACGGCCGGCGCTCCGTGCCGGCCTAGGCCTCCCGCAGCAGTCGCGCGGCGTCCTCCGGCGCGACGATGTTGAGGTTGAGGTCGGTCGAGAGCTCGAGCCCGGCGAGGTGGGTGAGCCGGGGCATCACGTCGATCCGCCAGGAGAACTGATCGGCGCCCCGCGGCGCGGTCCTGATCCACAGGTTCAGCGGCGGGTTCGCGCCAAGCCGGCGCGCGAGGCGCTGCAGCCCGTCGTGGAGGAGGGCGGCGCCGGTCGGGCCGTCCTGCTCGAAGCGCGGCCGCGGCACGCGCGGGGCCAGCATCAGCTGGAAGGGCAGCCGCGAGGCGAACGGCGCCAGCAGCACGGCCTCGTCGTCGATCGCCACCACCCGATCGCCGCGCCTGACCTCGTCCGCGACGAGGTCACCCAGCAGGCTCCCGCCCATTGTTCGCGTCGTGTAGGCGGCCGAGCGCTCGCGCTCGCGCGCCACGGCGGCGGGGACGAAATCCAGCGCGTAGAGCTGAGCGTGGGTGTGTGGCAGCGAGGCGCCGGCCTCGCGGCGCTCGTTGACGATCAGCTGCAGGTAGGCGCTGTCGGCGTGCGCGCGCATCCGCTCGCGCCACACCTCGACCGCGGCGGCGACCTGGGATGCGGGCAGATCGGCGAGCGAGAGGACCGGTTGCGGGCCGTTGATCACCACCTCGTGCGCCCCGGTCGCGGGGAGCTTGACGAAGAGCTCCGGGGCGCCGCGCCCGCCCTGCCCGTCCTCCACTTCCAGCGCGGGCGTGTCGCCCTCCGCGCGAGGATCGAGCGCCGGGTAGAGGTTCGGCACGACGCGCACGGTCCATCCCGGGGAGTTCGGTGGCCCGCCGCCCGGGCGCACCGCGTAGAGCTCTGGCGGCGTGCGGTCCTCGTGACCCTCGGCGAACGGGTCCTGCTCGGGGTCGATCGGCGGGGCGGGATCGCACCGCGGCTCGCCGCCGGGCCGCCGGCTGCGCTCGCCGGCGACGATCGTACGGTGCCCGGAGAGCGGGTCGATGCGGAGTTCCGGCACCGCGTCAGACGCCGATCGCGTAGCGACGCACGTCGCGTTCGAGCTTGGCAGCGTCCGGATAGGGGCCCTGGTGGATGTAGATGCCTCCGCGGGGGTCGACGAACATGGTCACCGGCGTGAAGCTCGAGTCGGTGATCGCCGAGCCGATGCCGCCGCTGGGGTCGTAGTAGCTCGGGTAGGGCACCGGGAAGGAGCGCAGGAACGATTCGGCCGCTCCCTTCGAGCTGTCGCCTGAGTCGATGCCGACGAACGCGACTTCGCGGCCGCGCCTCACCGACACCTGCTGGAAGGCGCCGAACTCGGCGCGGCAGGGCCCGCACCACGAGGCCCACTTGTTGATCACGACGGGCGTCCCGCGCAGCGCCGCGAGGCGCCCGCGCAGCGCTCCCTCCCCGCCCGGCAGCAGCTGCGCCGCGGAGTCGTGGAGCGACGCGAGCTGGGGCGGCGAGCCGCGCAGGCGAGCCTGCATCGCGGCGGGCGTGAGGCGGGAGCGCTGGCCGGCGTTGCCGCCTCCGAGCTGGAGCAGCCCGACGATCAGCAGCGCGGCGATCCCGGCTGTGGCGGCGAGCAGTGCCAGGCGCGTCGGCGTCACGCCGCAAAGCCTCGCATATGGCGCGTCCTTCGCCGCCGGCGAGGCGTGCCGTCGTGCATCCGTCCTCCCGGGCGGGCGGCGGCCTTGGATCGCGCCCCGGCGTGCTATATCCTGGACTCACGTAGAGAGCCGGGGCGCAGAGGGTCTCCGGCGAGTGCGCCACACGGGCGCAGTTTCCCTTCGGGCCGCGTCGAAGTCACCTTCCCAGCGGCTCTGTCTCGAAGTCCAGAGCCTCTTATGGCCGAGTCCACCTCAGTGGCCCTCGCAGCCACGACCATTCCGAGTTCCGCGGACATCGCGCGAGCTGAGAAGTTCGTGCGCGAGCGCTTCCTTTTCGACGGCGAGGATGCCGCCGTCGCGCTCGCCGCGGGTACTCCCCGGCGTCGCGCGCTCGACGGGGTGCTCGCCGAGCTGTCCGAGGACCCCAAGGCCAAACAGCCCTCGACAGGTTGGCGGCGCGAGTTCTCGCTGCTGCTCGGTCTGGAGCGGCTGATGTCCGACGAGGAGCCGAAGCTCGCCGACGGCACCGTGCTCTCGGCCCACCAGGTCGACGCGCTCTCGGGCACGCTGACCGCCCTGCTGGCGGAGTCCCAGCGCAGCGCGCCGAACGGCCGCGCCGCCGCCTCGGCCTCGCCTGAGCTGCTCGCCTCGGCCGACATCCTCGGCCCCGACGAGCCGCCGCCCCCGGCCGAGCAGGCGCCCTCGCCCGCCGCCGAGGAGGACGAGGAGGAGCCGGAGGAGGACGAGGACGAGCTGGACGACGAGGACGACGAGGACGACGAGGACCTCGGGCCGGTCAGCCGGGCCGCCCCGGACGAGGACGACGAGGACGAGGACGAGGACGAGGACGATGAGATCGCGGCGGACGACGACGCCGAGGCGGAGGTCGAGGAGGCCGCGGCCGAATCCGACGAGGAGCCCCGCGACTGGGTCGACGAGGACGACGACGAGGAGACGCTCGGCGAGCAGCCGGAGGATCCCGAACGCCGCCAAGCGCTTCTGGTTCGAGCACGCCACGGGCGCGGGCAAGACGGTCGCGGCGCTCGGCTTCGTCGAGGCGTCGCAGACCGGCGGCGTGCTGATCCTCACCCACCGGCGCAACCTCGTCGACCAGTTCCTCGGCGAGCTGCGCGACCGCGGCTACTCCAAGCGCATCAGCAGACCGCTGCTCCAGGGCGAGGACCCCGGCAAAGGTCCGGTCACCGTGGAGACCTACCAGTGGTTCGTCCGCAACGCGGGCAAGATCTCCAGCGCCTACACGATCGTGATCTGCGACGAGGCGCACACCGCGCTGGGCGAGAAGACCTCGCGCCGCGATCCGCGAGTGGACCGGCCCGATCTTCATCGGCATGACGGCGACCGGTGCGCTGATCGCGCGCCACGTCACCGACCTGTTCCCGACGCAGACCTCGCGCTTCGATCTTGCGCTGGCAGCACGCCGCGGCGTGATCGCGCCGCTGCGCTGCGTGCGCATCTCGCCGGGCGTCGGCGTGCGGACGATCGCGAAGGTGCCGCTGCGGCGCGGCGAGATCGACACCGAGTTCGACCAGGACGAGCTGGCGAAACTGCTCGATCAGCAGCCCTTCAACGTCGCCGTCGCGAACCTCTACAAGACCCGCTTCAACGGCGTCCCGGGCGTGGTCTACGCCGCCGGCGTCAAGCACGCGTACAACCTCGCCGAGGCGTTCCGGGCGGAGGGCCTGAAGGCGCAGGCCGTCTCGGGCGAAACACCCAAGCGCGAACTCGTCGACATCCTGGCCCGCTATGAGCGCGGCGACATCGATGTTCTGATCAACGCGCAGCTTCTGGCCGAGGGGTGGAACTCGCCGCGGGCGACGGTCTGCGTCCACCTCGCCCCCACGGCCTCCAAGCGCATCTACCAGCAGCGTGTCGGGCGCGTCACGCGCCGGCACCCCGGCAAGGAGGCGGGGCTGGTGGTCGATTTCGTCCACCCCGCCACGAAGCACGACGACCCCGTCGTCACGCTGCACTCGCTGCTCGACCGCGACGTCTACCGCGGCGGCGCGATCGTGGTCGGCCCCGTGCGCCGCGGGCGCGGACGTCGCATGCGGGTGGAGCGCCGGGTGCTCCCGGTCTGCGCGGAGGAGGAGCGGCGCTTCGCGGTCTTCGAGCGCGAGCTCTGGCGGATCGCGGTCGAGCACCTGGACTACGGCGAGCAGCACCTCTGGGCGGCGCTGGCCGGAGCACGCGTCGCGCCGAACGGCTGGCGCCGCGCCCGCGCGATGCTCCACTTCGACCGCAGCGGCGAGCTGAAGGGCCGCTTCCTGATCACCGCGGTCCAGCGCAACAAGAACGCGCAGCTGCGCCTGCGCGCGCTCGCCGACATCGCCGCGCTGCGCGACCCCGACGCCTTCGACGAGGCGATCGACATCATCGGCACGTGGCCGCGCGAGGAGCGCAAGGAGGCCACCAAGATCATGCTGCGCGCGCTGGTCGAGCGGCGCATCGGTCGTCGCGACCAGGCCAACGCCTGGATCTGGCGGCTCGCCGAGTACACGCGCGACGTGCACGAGGAGTACGCCGTGCAGCGCTGGCCCGAGACCAAGCGCCTGCTCGGCCTGCTCGTCAACTCCGCCGGCGGCGCGCACGCCCGCAACGCCCGCCGGCTGATCCACGCCGCGCGCAAGCAGGACCGCCGGCTCGCAGCGGCGCTGCTCGCGGCGGCCCTCGCGCACACGCCCGAGGCCGAGGAGGCGCTTCGGGGTGCACGCACGCGGATGGCGCGCAAGCCGCCGGCGCTCGCGCGCGAACTGCTGCGCAACTTCCCCAAGCGCCGCGCGCGCAACACCCGGCGCCGGCGCAAGGGCGCCAAGACGCCCGACCAGGCCGCCGCGGCGGCCCAGGCCAACGGGAGCACGACGGGGCAGGAGGGCGTCGCGGCCGCGAAGGAGAACGGAGCCCAGCCCACCGGCGAGAGGCGCGAGGATCACAACGGCGCGCGCGGCAAGGCCGGCGAGACGCCCGAGGGCGAGGGCAAAGGCAAGGACAACGGCGCCGGCACGCGCAGGAAGCGGCGCTCCTCGCGCGGGCGCAACGACGGCCCGGGCGATGAGGACAGCGCCTCCGAGCGCCTGCTCGCCTGAGCGGGCGCTCGGCGCCTAACCCTCGGTGGGGGCGCCGCCGATCGCGTCTGCGAGGCGCCGCGTGAGCCGTGACTCGCGCTCGTAGCGCCGGCGCGCGGCGCGCATCTGCTTGCCGCCGTCGGGGTAGCGGCGCCGCGCCCACGGCGAACCCGGGCGGGCGAGACGCAGTGCCCCGAGCAGTCCCGCCGGCAGCAGGAACACGCCCACGGCGCCGAGCACGATCCGCCCCTTCAGGATCGCGACGATCGCCGCGCTCAGGGAGGCCGCGATCACCGCGCTGACGGTGACGGCCGAGCCTGGATCGTCGAGTTCGAACGGCCTCACGCCGATCACCACGAGGGCGCCGACGGTTGCAACGACCGCGATCGCGTCGAGCGAGCTGCGCCCCTCCTCGCGCCAGTAGACGTCTTCCATGCGCGTCCACAGCGCGAACTCGTCGAGCGTGAACCCAGCCCCGACGCCGAAGACCGCGGCGACGATCCCGTCCCACGGCTCGCCCATCTGGACGCCCAGGCCCACGAACCCGGCGCCCAGCATCAGGAAGATCCCCCACACGAAGTGGTGCAGGTGCATGCCGTCGGAGGTCTCGACGCCGCCCGGCCACCACGTGAACCGGCGCGTCATGCGGGCGCTCGTGCGGATCGCCAGGAACGAGATCAGCATCGCCGCCAGGCACACGAAGGCGTGCTGGCGGTGGTGGTCGGCCACGACGAGGTCATAGATGTGCCGGATCGGGAGCACAGTCGCCATCGCATCACTCATCGGCCGTCGGGCCTCGGGGGTTGACCGCTCGCGCGGCTCCGGCGGCGCCCGCGCGCCACGCGCGGTCAGGCCGCGGAGCGCAGGTGCACCTCGCCGGAGCCGAGCGTGGTGCGCCCGCCCTCCTCCAGCGCGACCACCAGGCGTCCGTCGCCGTCGATGCCGCGTGCGACCCCTGTGTGGTGGTCCCGCCCGCCCGCGGCGCCCGTCTCGCCCGGCGGCCCCCAGGCGATGCTCCTGCCCCGCAGAGCGTCTCGCTCCGCCCAGGCGGCGAGCGTCTCGGCAGGCTCCTCGGAGATCCGGGCTTCGAGCGCTCCCAGCAGCCCGCCGAGCAGCGGCTCGACGTCCGCCGGCGCGAGGCCGAGCGTCGCGGCGGTGTCCCTCAGCTCCGCGGGCAGCGCGTCCAGCTCCACGGCCACGTTCAGCCCGATCCCGAGCACCGCCCAGTTCTGTTGCGGGCGCGCCTCGATCAGGATCCCCGCGAGCTTGGCGAGGTGCTCGCCGCGCGCGAGCACGATGTCGTTCGGCCACTTGATCAGCGCGCGCGGGCGCTGCTCGGCGCCGGGGGCAGCGTCGAGCATGTCGCAGACGGCGACGGCGCAGGACAGCGGCAGCAGGCGCGGCGCTCCCCGCAGGATCAGGGACGCCAGCAGCGAGCTCCCGGGCGGGGCCGACCATCGCCGACCCTGCCGCCCGCGGCCAGCGGACTGCTCGGAGGCCGTCACGAGCGATCCGTGCGGCGCCCCGCCGGCGGCCAGCTCCCGGGCGCGCTCGTTGGTCGAGTCGGTCAGCCTGAGGTGCAGCCGGGGTCTCCCCAGCTCGCCGGGCACAGCCGTCTCAGGCGAGCGGCTCACCGGGTGCGACCAGGACCTCGTCGAGGCGCCCGGCGCCGAGCACCTCGGCCGCCGAGCCCCGGTTGACCGCCAGCGCGAGCATCCCGAGCCCGTCTTTGTAGAGCAGCAGGCCCCCCGGGTGGACGTCCGCGAAGGTGCGCGCGAACGTCGCGTGGTGCCGGCGTCCTGCGGCCTGCACCCACACCTCGTCGCCGACGCGCAACCCGAGCTCAGCCATCTGCTCGGTCTGGCCGTCGAGGATCAGGTTGCCGAACGTGTCCGAGTGCAGGACGTGCAGCTCCAGGCCGGCGTCGGTCATGACCGCGACCGAGATGTTCAGCCGCCGCAGGCTCCCCACCTCGAGCGGCTCGCCCAGCGCGGCGAGTGGCACGCCCGCCGCCAGCGCGCCCGCGACGGGCGCGAAGATGTCGCGCCCGTGGAAGGTCGGCGAGACGGGCTCGAGACGCTCGGGGGAGCCCTCCACGTCGACCGCCTCCGCGACGCCGCCGAGCCGTTCGCAGACTGGCATCAGCAGGCCGTTGTCCGGGCCCACGAGCAGCCGGCCCTCATCGACGGTTCGGACCGCGATCGCGCGCCGGCCGCGCGCGCCGCTCGTGCCGACGCCGGGGTCGACGACCGCGAGGATGATCGCGTCGGGGAGATAGGGCAGCGTCGCGCGGAGCACGATCGCTCCCGTGTGCACGTCGTGACGCGGGAGCGAGTGGGTCAGGTCGATCACGCGCGCCTCCGCGCAGCGCCGCGCGATGACCGCATGGCAGACGCCGACGAACTCGTTGCCGAGGCCGTAATCGGAGAGGAAGGTGATGACGGGGGTGGTCACGCCTCTGACTGGTTATCAGCAGCGTCGGCCAGCAGCGCGTCGAGCACGCCCTCGCACGTCGTGTCGCTCGGCCTCGACGTGGGGCTCGAGCCCCGCCTCGCGCAGAGACGTCGCTGGTCACCGGGCCGATCGAGACGAGCCTGCTGGCCGGGCGGATCGCCTCGGCGCCGCCTGCCGCCGCGAGGAAGTTGCGCACCGTCGAGGAGGAGGTGAAGGTGATGTAGTCGGCGGCGAGCGCGGCCTCCATCACGCTCGGGGGCGGGGCCTCGGCGACGGTCTCATAGAGCTCCAGGACCTCCACCGCGACGCCCCGCTCGGCGAGCGCGGCCGGCAGCACGTCGCGGCCCTGTGAGGCCCGCGCGATCAGCGCGCGCCGCGCCGGACGCTCTGCCAGCTCGGCGTCGAGCGCTTCGACGCAGACCCTCGGCGACGGCGCGCTCTCCGCACGAGGTCGGCGTGGATGCCGTGCGCGCGCAGCGCCTCGGCGGTGCTCTCACCGATCGCGGCGATGCGGGCGCCCGCAAGCGCGCGCGCGTCGCGCGGCGGCTCGGCCGCCGCGAGCCGCTCGAACAGGCCGTGCGCGCCGTTCGCGCTCGTGACGAAGATCAGGTCATAGGGCGATGGGGTCGAGCGCTGGGCCCGGCAGCGGCAGCACCGCGATCGCGGGCGCCTGCACGACGCGCGCGCCGAGCTGCGCGAGCGAGCGAGCGAGGCCGCTGGCCTGGGCTCGCGCCCGGGTCACTGCCACCGTTCTGCCCGCGAGCGGTCGCCGGGGCAGCCACGAGAGCTCCTCGGACAGCGCCGCGACCGCGCCGATCACGGTCACCGACGGGGGGCGCACCGCCGCGCCTCGGTTGCGTCCTGCGCGATCGTCGCGAGCGTCCCGCTGACCGTCCTCTGCGCGGGGAGCGTGCCGGCTTCGATCACGGCCGCAGGCTCCTCGCCGCGGGCGCCCGGCATCGATCAGCCCCGCGGCGATCGCCGGCAGCGCCGATACGCCCATGTAGAAGACGAGCGTGCCGGGGAACGCGGCGAGCGCCCGCCAGTCGAGCGCCGGCTCCTCGCCCTCCCCCTCGCGGGTGTGGCCGGTGACGAGCGCGACGGCGGTCGAGAGCCCGCGGTGGGTGACGGGGATGCCGGCGTAGGCGGGCGCGGCGAGACCAGCCGTCATGCCCGGCACGATCTCGAACGGCACCCCGGCCTCGCGCAGCATCAGCGCCTCCTCCCCGCCGCGACCGAACACGAACGGGTCCCCGCCCTTCAGCCGCACGACCGTGCCTGCCGGCGAGCGCGTGCTCGAGCAGCAGCGCTTCGGTCTCGGCCTGCGGCACCTGCGGGCCGCCGCCCTGCTTGCCGACGAACACGAGCTCCGCGTCGGCTGCGGGCGCCGTCGAGCGCGCCCGGGCCGACGAGCCGGTCGTAGAGGATCACGTCGGCGTCGGCGATCACCTCCAGCGCGCGGGCGCTCAGCAGCCCGGGATCGCCGGGACCCGCGCCGACGAGGTAGACCCGGCCGGGCGTCCTCAGCCCGCATCGCCCGCCTGTGCGATCTCGCGCGCGCCTTCCAGCAGCTCCTCCGCCCCGACCGCGCGCAGCCGCTTCGCCACCAGCTCGCCGAGCGCCTCGGGTGCTGCGGGCTCGCCCGCCTGCTCGTCGAGGGCCCACGCCGAGCCGTCGGGCAGCCCGACCCAGCCGCGCAGCAGCAGGCCGCCGCTGCCGTCCTGCGCGTGCGCGCCGAGGGCCGTGTGGCAGTCGGCGCCGAGCGCGCGCGCGAGCGCCCGCTCGGCCCGCAGCGCGGCCAGCGCCGCGGCGTCGGTGATGCGCTCCGCCGCCTGCCGCGCGCTCTCGTCCTCCGCGCGCCCCTGCAGCGCGAGCGCGCCCTGACCGGGCGCGGGAACGAAGCGGGCGGGGTCGAGCAGCGCGCCGGCCTCGCGCCTCGCGCCCGAGCCGCTGCAGGCCCGCACGGGCGAGCACGATCGCGTCGAGGCGCTCGGAAGCGCTGCCGAGCTTCGCCAGGCGCGTGTCGACGTTGCCACGCACGGGCACCACCTCGAGGTCGGGGCGCGCGCTGCGAAGCTGCGCGACCCGGCGCAGGCTGCTGGTCCCGACCCGCGCGCCGGGCGCGAGCGCCGCGAGCCCCGCGGCGCCGCAGAGCGCGTCCTCGGCGCCGGCGCGGGCGGGTGCTCCGAGCAGGGCGAGTCCGGGCGCCAGCTCACCGGGCAGGTCCTTCGCCGAGTGCACCGCAAGGTCGATCTCCCCGTCGAGCAGGGCGCGCTCGAGGCCGTCCACCCAGCGCGACTTGTCCTCAGCACCCGCCCCGGCGTCGCCCCCGGTCGAGAGCGGAACCAGCTCGCACACCGCCGAGCATCGCCGCGACCAGCTCCGCCTGTGCCAGCGCGAGCGCGCTGCGACGTGTTCCGAGCCGCATCAGCTCAGAGCGGCGCGCATCTACTTGCGCCGGGCGGGCGCCGAGCGGCGGCGCTCGAGGTCGTGGACCTCGGCCAGCCCGCCGGCCTGCTCGCTCCGGGCGCTCGCGCCCTGCTGCTCGGCGGCCGCGTCCTCGCGGAGCCCGAACAGCTCGCGCACGAGCTCAAGGCTCGCGTGGCCGCCGGCGCCGCCGCGCTCGTCCTCGAGACCGCGCAGACGGATCGTCGGCTCGTGCAACAGCCGCGACATGACCGCGCGGGCGATCGCCTCGACGCGCACGACGTCGCGAGGGGTCGCGCCCTCCCAGCGCGTGGCGTTCTCGGCGAGCACCTGCTCGACGATGTCGTTGCCGTGCTCGCGCAGCGCGGTGATCGTGGGCAGGGCGTCGAGCTGGCCGAGCCAGCGCGCGAAGCGGCGGATCTCCTCCTCGACGATCTCCTCCGCCCGCGGTATCTCCTCCTGGCGGCTGCTGAGGTTGCGCGCCGAGACCGCCTGCAGGTCGTCGATGTCGTACAGGGTGACGCCCTCGATCTGCGCGCATGCCGGGTCGATGTCCCGGGGGACGGCGATATCGATGAGCAGCAGCGGCCGGTGGTCGCGCTCGGCCATCACGACCTCGAGCTCCTCGGGCCCGACGATCGGGTGCGGCGATGCCGTCGAGCACAGGACGATGTCCGCCTCCAGGAGCTGCTCGGGCAGCTTCTCGAGCCCGACGACGCTGCCGCCGAAGCGTTCGGCAAGGCTGATCGCGCGGTCGACGTGGCGGTTGGCGACGAAGATCGTGCCCGCTCCCTGCTCGGCGAGCACGCGGGCAGTCAGCTCGCTCATCTCGCCGGCGCCGAGGATCACCGACGTGGCGGCTCTCCAGCGAGCCGAGCACGCTCTGGGCCAGCTCGACCGCAACGGAGGGAACGCTCACGCGGCTGGCCCCAATGGCCGTCTCCGAGCGCACGCGCTTGCCTGACGTCAGCGCCGCCATGAACAGCCGGTTGGACAGCGGCCCGGTCGCTCCCGCCCGCATCGCCGCCTCGTGCGCGCGGCGGACCTGACCCTGGATCTCGGCCTCGCCGAGCACCATCGGCTCCAGCCCGGCGGTCACGCGGTACAGCTGGCGCGCCGCATCGCAGTTGCGCGGCGAGTAGATCGCTTCGGCGAGCTCGGTCGGCCGGATGCCGGCGCGGCGCGCGAGCAGCCCGAGCACGTCCGCCTCGGCCTGCACCGGGTCGCCGACCACGAGATAGACCTCGGTGCGGTTGCACGTGGAGATCACCACGGCCTCGCGCACCTCATCGGTGCCGACCGCCACGCGGGCGAACTCTTCGGCCTCGCTCTCGCTGAACGCGAGCCGTTCGCGCAGCGAGACCGGAGCGGTCTTGTGCGAGATCCCGAGCGCCAGCAGCTCGCTCATGTCTCGTGCAGGCTCCTGCTCGAGCGGGCATCGTCTCCCCGGCTTCCCTGCGATCCAGCTCCGCCAGGAGCTCGCCCAGCTCGCGCTCGGTGCGGCTCATGCGCACGGCCATGATCGCAACGTATACGAGCACCAGTGCGAGCAGCACGATGTACGCGCCGGCGACGTACTTGCCGGCCTCGTGCAGAGGCAGCGCGGGGCTCTCCGCGATCAGCCCGATCATCCGGCCGACCTCGCGGGGCGCGGCGCACGGGCGGTGCGGACGGCGCGGCGCTGCGGGCCGGCGCGCGCCCGCCATCCTCTTCCTCCTCGCCCGCCAGCCGGCGGCGCAGCGCTTTGACCTGGGCGCGCGTGTGCTTGGCGGTCAGCTCGTATTTGCACAGCGTCGCGTAGAGCAGCGTGATCGCCACGAGGGAGACCAGGAACGTGAGCGCCATCGGGCCCGGGAGGTTCGAGGTGCTGCCGAGCACGCGCGGATGCAGGAAGGCGGTCGACATGCGCACGGCGATGAAGTTGAGCGGCACGAACGCGCCGGCCGTGATCGCGAAGACCGACGCGTAGCGCGCCTGGCGCTCGGGGTCCTCGATCGCGAACCGCAGCGGCTGGTAGGTCGCGTAGAGCAGGAAGACGATCAGGAACGAGACCAGCGTCGGCTCGTCCCAGACCCACCAGTGCCCCCAGGAGCCCTTCGCCCAGATCGAGCCGGTGATCAGCGTCGCGAGGCCGAAGATCAGGCTCATGTGGATCGCGACGTAGGAGCGGTAGTCCCAGCGCGGGTCGCGGGTGCGCAGGTGCGCGATCGCGAGGATGCCGCCCAGCACGAACCCGCACAGCGAGACGATCGCCAGCGGCACGTGCACGTAGAAGATCTTCTGCAGGAAGCCCTGTTCGGCTTCCAGCGGTGCGTAGAAGAAGACGAGCGTCAGCGCCGCGGTCATCGCCACGACGGTCGAAATGCTCAGCGCGCGCAGGCCCTTGCCGTACATGGTGGTGCTAGTCCTCGAGAAGGAAGTCGAACAGGGCGAAGGCGATCAGCCCGAACAACAGATCATAGACCCCGAGCGTCGCCAGCCAGCGGGCAGCGAGCATCCCCGCGATGGACACTCACCAGCAGCGGCTCGGTCGCGCGGGCGGCGCCGATCACGATCGGTACGAACAGCGGCAGCGCCAGCAGGGGGCCGAGGAGGTCGCGCGCGCGGGTCTGGACCGCCAGAGCGCCGACCAGCGTGCCGATGACCGCGATGCCGATGTCGGCGAGCGCGAGCGTGGCGATCAGCCCCGGGAGCGCAGGGCCGATCGGCGGAGCCGAGCAGCAGGATCGAGAACGCGGGCACCGCGATCAGCTCGAGCACGACGAGGTAGGCGAGCAGCGTCAAGCACCTTGGCGAGCAGCATCGCGCTGCGGTCCACCGGGGCGAGCAGGAAGCCGTCGAACCCGCCCTGCTCGGCGTCGGCGACGAACAGGCGGTTGACGCCCGAGGATCGCGGCGAACAGCAGCGTCACCCAGAGGATCCCGGCGGCGAGGTCGCCTTCGACGCTGCCGCGGTTCAGCGCGAAGTGGAAGACGACGAAGGTGCTGAGCGCGAACAGGGACATCCCCGGCACCGACTCGAGCGTGCGCAGCTCGACGAGCAGCTCCTTGCGGAGCAGCGCGCCGACGGTGCGGCCGATCCCGACCTGGCGCGCTCTCTGGCGCCTGCGCCGTCCGCGTGCCGGCGCGTGCTCTCGCCGACCGCCGCGCTCATCGGTAGAGCTCCGTGATCTCCGCGGGGCCGAGCGAGGAGGCCTCGGCCAGCAGGACTGGACGGCCGCCTCGCAGCCCGAGCACGAGGTCGGCCTCGGCCAGCCCGCCGCCGGGGTCGTGGCTGCAGACCACGCGGGCCCGGTCCCCGCCGGCCCGATCAGCGGCGCGACGAGCTCGACCGCGGCGGGGTCGAGGTTCGCGTAGGGCTCGTCGAGCAGAAGCAGCTCGGGTTCGTGCAGGACCGTTCTGGCGATCGCGACCCGCTGCACCATGCCCCGTCGACAGCGTGCGCAGCGGCTCGTCCGCGCGCCGCGACATGTGCACGGCCTCGAGCAGCTCGCTCGACGCGCTCCTCGCGCGGCGCCGTGCAGCTGCGCGTGGTAGCGCAGGTTCTCGCGGGCGGTCAGCTCGCGGTAGAGGAGCGGCTCGTGTGCGAGCAGCCCGATCCGGCCGCGAACCGCCCAGGCCTCATCCGGCAGCGCCCGGCCGAGCACCTCGACGCTGCCTTCGTGGGGGCGCAGCAGCGTCGCCAGCACGCGCAGCAGGGTGGTCTTGCCGGCCCCGTTGGGGCCGAACACGACCAGCGTCTGCCCCGTGCGCGAGCGTCACGTCGACGCCGCTGAGGGCGTCGCGTTCGCCGTAACGGCGGACGACGCCGCTCAGCTCCAGGGCTGCGATCTCGGGCGCGAAGCTCACCTGCGAAGCCTAGACCGAGAGAAGCGGTCGCCGCCCGTCCCGGCGCCCGCGGGACGGTCTCGCCGGCTAGCTCAGAGCCGGCTCGTGCGCGCGCTGGGCCGCGGCGATCAGCTCGCGGACCGCGGTCTCGTCCCCTGAGCGCAGCAGCTCGACCGGGTCGGGCTGTCCGTTGACGATCCCCTCGAAGAACTCCTTGCGGTCCTGGTAGGTGGGCAGCGTGCCCTTCGCCCAGCCGCGGACCTCGTTGAGCAGCACCGCCAGGCGCGCGTAGGGCTCGCCGTAGGCGGCGGCGATCTCGCGCTTGATGCGCTTGGCGAGCGCCGGCGAGGCGCCGGCCGTCGAGATCGCGATCGCGAGCGGTCCCGTGCGCACGATCGCGGGCAGGATGAAGTTGCACAGCGGCGGCACGTCGACGACGTTCACGAGCATCGCGCGGCGCTCGGCGTCGTCGTAGACGCGCGACGTTGACGTCGGTGTCGTTGGTCGCCGCGATCACCATGAAGACGCCCTCGAGGTCCGCCGCCCCGGCGTACTCGCGCCGCTCCCAGCGGATCGAGCCCTCGGCCGCGAGCTCTGCGAGCGCCGGCTCGGCGTCGGGGGCGATCAGCGTCACCTCGCCGTCGCAGGCGAGCAGGCCCTCGACCTTCTCGAGGCCGATCTCGCCGCCGCCGACGACCACGCAGCGCCGGCCGCTCAGCTTCAGGCAGGCGATGTAGAAGGGGGTGTCGAGCATCCCCTGGACGCAGCTCTGGTCGCAGATCCCCTTGCGGAGCTGGCAGACGCACTCCTTGCCGGCGTAGGCCTGGGCGGGCATGGTTGAAGGGTAGTGGGAGGGCGGCCGGCCGCCGGCCCTACTCGGCGACCCAGGCCTTCCGCGTCAGTGCGGGAGCCCGCGGCCGAACGCGCGCGCGATCAGGCGGGCCAGCGGCACGAGCCCGGCCCGCCACGCGCGCTCGCGGTCGGCCTCGCGCTCGGAGCGCAGCCGCGCGACGGCGCGCGCGGCCCGGGTCGTCGTGGCGTCGTACGGCGACCACCACAGGCCGCGGGTTCGCGGCGGGTCCCAGGTGATCAGCTTCTCCTGTGCGCAGGCGCGCAGCCCGGCCTCGCCGAGCGTGCGGCCGAGCCCGCCGCCGGCTGCGGCGCCCCACGGCCCGCGCGAGACCGTCGGTCCCGGCAGGTGGTCGTTCATCCACACCATGCCCGCGTGCAGCTCGCGCGCGATGCGCGTGCCCCGGTAGCGGTCGGCGGTCCAGACCGAGGCGCCGAGGCTGTAGTCGCTGTCGTTCGCGCGCGCGATCGCCTCGTCCTCGGAATCGACCGCGTGGACGCAGAGCACCGGCCCGTCGACCGGCTCGCTTTCGATCCGCGCGCCCGCTGGGACGCCGCTCAGCACCGTCGGGGCGTAGAACGCGCCATGGGTCGCGATCGGCCCGTCGACGGGGCCTCCGCAATGCCTGCGCGCTCCGCCGGCGACGGCCTCCTCGACCAGCGCGTGCACCCGCCGCCGACGCGCCTCGGAGGCGAGCGGCCCGACCTGGGTGCGGTCGTCGGCCGGGTCCCCGACACGCAGCCGCTGGGCACCGCGCACCAGCGCCGCGAGAAACGGCTCGTAGCGCTCGCGCACGACGTAGACCCGCTCGATCGAGCCGCGCGCCTGCCCGGCTCCCGCGCAGCCGGCCCACAGCGCCCCGTCGACGGCGCGGGGCAGGTGGGCGTCGGCGAGCACGAGCATCGCGTCCTTGCCGCCCAGCTCGACCGTGACCTCCTTCTCGCGCGAGACACACGCGCTGGCGACCGCCCGCCCGACCACGGGCGAGCCCGTGAAGAGGATCTTGCGCGCGCTCGACTCGGCCAGCGCGATACCGGTCTCCGGGCCGCCGTGGACGATCCGCACGAGGCCCTCGGGGAGCCCCGCCCGTGTCAGCACGCGCAGGATCCGCTCGCCCGCCAGCGAGGCACGCACCGCCGGCTTGAAGATCACGCCGTTGCCGGCCAGCAGCGCGCCCGCGATCTGCCCGAGCGGCTGCGCGAACGGGGCGCTGCCGGCGCCGATCACCGCGACGACGCCGTAGGGCTCATACGCGATCCGCGCGCGCTTGGCGAGGGAGAGCGTGCGGCTGACGCGCACCGACCGCGGTCGCGAGCGCCGCCGCACCGTCATCCGCGATCCAGGCCAGCGCGTCGATCGCCGCGAGCAGCTCCAGCGCGGCGACCTCCGCGCGGGGGCGGCCCTGCTCGGCGACGAGCACGCCCGCGAGCTCGTCGAAGTCGTCGATCACCGCCTGGGCCATGCGCCGCATGTAGCGCGCGCGGTCGGCGACGCGGAGCAGCGCCCAGAGCGGCTGTACCTTCGCCACGGCGGCGACGACGTCGTCCACACGGTGCGCAGGAGTGACCTCGACGCTTCCGAGCTCCGCGCCGGTGGCGGGGTTGAAAGCGCTCTGGCGCGGGCGGGTCTGCTCGCCGGTGCTGGCCATCGAGGAGCGATTATCGCTCCTCGACGCCCCGCTCCCGGCGAATCTGCTCCAACCTCTCTGCCAGCTCGGCCTCGGCCTCGTCCGGCCGGTAGAAACGCTCCCCCGCAACGCCCGCGGGGGCGAGCTCCTGCGGACCGATGTGGCCGGGCAGCCGGTGGGGGTTCTCGTACTCGCCCGCGGTCCTGTCCGGGCCTCGGCCCCGATCGCAGCCAGGGCGGTGCGGGCTGAGCGCCGTGCTCACGCACGTGCGCCTGCGCCGCCCCCAGCGCGCGGCCCGCCGCATCGGACTTCGGCGCGAGCGAGAGGTAGATCGCGGCCTGCGCGAGCGCGTAGCGGGCCTCCGGCAGCCCGACGTGCTCGACGGCGGCGGCGGCCGCGGTCGCCACCGACAGCGCCGCCGGGTCGGCGTTGCCGATGTCCTCGGAGGCGAGGATCACCATCCGCCGCACGATGAACCGCGGGTCCTCCCCGCCCTCCAGCATCACCGCGAGGTAGTAGAGCGAGGCGTCCGGGTCCGAGCCGCGCGTCGCCTTGATCCAGGCGGAGGCGTAGTCGTAGTGGCGGTCGCCCTGTTTGTCGTAGAGGACGGCGCGCCGCTGCAGTGCGTCCTCGACGCGGGCGAGCGAGACCCGCGGCTCGCCGTTCTCGGCCGCCGTCTCGCGGGCCAGCTCGAGCGCGTTCAGCGCGGTGCGGGCGTCGCCTTCGCTGCGCAGGGCCAGGAAGCGCAGGGCGTCCTCGGCGACGGGCGCCGCCGCCGGGTCCTCGCCTGCGGCGCGTGCGAGCACCATCTCGACGTCCTCGGGGGTGAGCTGCGCGAGCGCGTACACGCGCAGCCGCGAGAGCAGGGCGCCGTTGATCTCGAACGCCGGGTTCTCGGTCGTGGCGCCGATCAGGGTCACGAGCCCCTCCTCCACCGCCGGCAGCAGCGCGTCCTGCTGGGCCTTGTTGAAGCGGTGGATCTCGTCGAGGAAGAGGACGGTGGACGCCCCTCCGGTGTCGAGGCGGTGGCGTGCGCGCTCGATCACCGCGCGCACCTCCGGGCGCCCGGCGGCGACGGCGCTCAGCTCCTCGAAGGCGGCGCCGGAGCTCTCGGCGACGATCCGCGCCAGCGTCGTCTTCCCGGACCCCGGCGGGCCATAGAGGACCATCGAGTGGGGACGGCCCTGCTCGATCGCCGTGCGCAGCGCCGAGCCCTCGCCCAGGAGGTGCGACTGGCCCACGAAATCAACGAGGTCGCGGGGGCGGATCCGCGCTGCCAGGGGTTGAGACGAGGCGCCGGCGGCGTTCCGCGGAGGATTGACCTCGTCATCGAAGAGGGTATCCACCCGTACTGAGTATGTCCCCCGCGGTCAGGACCGGTGTCCAGAATCCCGCGGAAGGTGGCACTACAGCCCCGTCGAAGGTGTAGATTCGCTAAAGACGTCGAGGAGCAGGGTGAGGAACAGATACATCGCCAATGAGGAGTCCCGCCAGGGATGAGCTTCACCACCGCCGAGGCGAGACCAGCTGCTGAGACGCTGGATTTCCTGGATGCGGGCGGCGATGTTGCTGCCCGCTCGCCCCTTCAGCTCTTCTGGCGCCGCTTCCGGCGGGACCGCGTGTCGGTCGTCGCCGGCGGCGTGGTGATCGTCCTGATCGTGATCGCGATCCTCGCGCCGCTCGTCGTGTCGATCCTGGGCCTGCCCGGGCCGAACGTCGAGAACCTGAACCTCACCGACTCGTTCGGCTCGCCGCTCGGTCCGAGCACCGCTCACCCGTTCGGGGTGGATCAGCTGGGGGAGGACGTCGCGTCCCGCGTCATCTACGGCACGCGCGTGTCACTCCAGGTCGGCATCATCGGCACGGCGATCTCGACCTTCATCGGCGTCACGGTGGGACTGATCGCCGGCTTCTACCGCGGCTGGGTGGACACCCTGCTCTCGCGGACGGTGGACGTCGTGCTCTCGATCCCGATCCTTTTGCTCGGCATCGGGATCGGCGCCGCCTGCTCGGTGAAGGGCTGCCTCGGCGGCACCATCGAGCCGGGCTCGGCGTGATCATCTTCCTGATCGCGCTTCGCCACCTGGCCCTACATGGCGAGGATCGTGCGCGGGCTCGTCCTGTCGCTGCGCGAGCGCGAGTTCGTCGAAGCTTCGCGCGGGCTAGGGGCGTCGAACGGGCGGATCATGCTGCGCGAGATCCTGCCCAACCTGACGGCGCCGATCATCGTCTACGCGACGCTGCAGATCCCGACCAACATCCTGATCGAGGCGGCGCTCTCGTTCCTCGGCGTCGGGATCCGCCCGCCGACCGCGAGCTGGGGGCAGATGATCGCCTCGGCGACGCCGATCTTCAACACGGCTTGGTGGTACATGGTCTTCCCCGGCGTCGCGCTGCTGATCACGGTGCTGGCTTTCAATCTTCTGGGCGACGGGCTGAGAGACGCCCTGAACCCGAGGAGCGCCTCATGAGGGCGTTCGATACACAACAACAGGAGGCGACTCGATGAGGTCGATCAGAACGGCCGTGGCTTTGGCGGCCGTAGCCCTGCTGGCGGTGCTGCTGTCAGCGTGCGGCTCGAGCAGCTCGGAAACGCAGAAGGCTCGAGCAGCTCGGAAGCTGTGGGAACCGAAGGGTTCCAGAGCCCCGCGACTACGTCGCTCGAAGGCAAAAAGGGCGGCACGCTCGAAGTCCTCCAGGAAGCGGACTTCGAACATCTCGACCCAGGGATCGCCTACTACTCGGTCGACTACACGGTCGTGTTCGCCACACAGCGGCCGCTGTACTCGAACAAGCCCAACACGGCTTCCGCGGCGAGCCCGGACATGGCCTCCGGACCGCCGGAAATCTCCTCCGACAACAAGACGATCACGGTGCACCTGCGCGAAGGCGTGAAGTTCAGCCCGCCGGTGAACCGTGAAGTGACCTCCGAAGACGTCGCCTACGCGTTCCAGCGGGCGACCAACCCGAACGTCGCCAACCCCTACATCGGCGCGTACTTCAAATCGGTCGAAGGCGAGCCCGAAGCCGAAAAAGAAGGCGGCAAGAAACCGATCAAGGGCATCACGACGCCGAACAAGCACACGATCGTCTTCAAACTGACCGAACCGAAGGCGCAGTTCGTGGCGGCCGCGCTCGTGATGCCGATCTCGGCGGCGGTGCCGAAGGAATACGCCGAAAAATACGACAAGAACAAGCCGTCGAACTACGCGGCCTATCAGGTCGCGACCGGCCCGTACATGATCAAGAACGACAGCTCGGGCAAAGTGCTCGGCGTCGGCTACTTCCCGGGCAAGTCGCTCACGCTGGTTCGCAACCCGAACTGGAACGCGAGCACCGACATCCGGCCGGGTTACCTGAACGAAATCCAGATCAAGATCGGCGGCAGCAACGCCGTGATCGGCCGCCAGGTGCTGGAAGGCAACAACATCGTCCAGAGCGAACCGCCGACGCAGGCGAACATCCGGCTCGCGGCCGAAAAATACAAGAGCCAGCTGGAGATCTCGCCGGGCGCCGGCAGCCACTACATCGGCGTCAACAACAAGTCCGGACCGTTCAAGAACGAAAACCTCCGCAAGGCGCTGTGGGCGGCGCTCGACCGCACCGCGATGGACAAGGCCCGCGGTGGCACGCTCGTCACGAACGTGATGACCCACTGTGCTGTATCCGTCGAACGACCCGGTGTGGAACGAAGTCATCGGCTTCAACGCCGCGGGTGGGATCAAGGGTCCGAAATTCGACTTCAACGAACACCCCGAAGGCGACATGGCCGTCGCCACCGAATACATGAAGAAGGCGGGGTATCCGTCCGGCAAGTACACGGGCAGCGAAACCGTGACGATCGTCGGGTCCAAGGGCCCGCCGGCCGAACAGGACGCCGAAATCGTCAACTCGACGCTCAAGAGCCTGGGCTTCAACACGAAGTTCACGCTCGTCGAAACCTCGACGATGTACGCGAAGTACTGCAACGTGCCGAAAGAAGAAATCGACGTCTGCCCGAGCGTCGGGTGGATCGCTGACTTCGCCGACCCGCAGACGGTCCTCAACATCACGTTCAACGGCAAGTTGATCGTGCCGACGGGGAACGTCAACTGGAGCCAGGCGAACGACCCCGAATTGAACACGGCGATGACAGGAAGCCGAAAGCGTGAACGGCAAGGGCGCGCGCGCGAAGGCATGGGGCGAAATCGACACGAAACTCGTCGAAAAAGCCATCGCCGTTCCGTTCGACTGGGACAAGCAGGCGAACATCGAGGGCAAGACGGTCCACGGCGTCGGCGAGCTCTGGAACGTCGGCTCGTGGGACTACAGCTGGACGTCGCTGAAGTAGGCGCGATGCAGCTGGGCTGAAGCGCCGATCGGGCTCCGCCTCCCTGACGGGGGGCGGGGCCCGGGCGCTCCGGCCGATGAGCCTCTCGATGAGTCCCCACCCGAGCAACCAGACCTCCGCGAGCAGATGACCGCCTACGTGATCAGACGCGTGCTCTGGGGCATCGCCCTGCTGGTGATCGTGTGCGCGCTGACCTTCGTCCTCTTCCGCATCCTGCCCACCGGCAACCCTGCGGTGCTGCGGGCGGGACGCGATCCCCAGCCCCACCTGATCAAGGAAATCGAACGGGTGCTGGGGCTCAACAAGTCCCTGCCGGTCCAGTTCGGGGACTACCTGAAAAACATCTTCTTTCACTTCAACTTCGGCTACTCCTACTACTCGCAGCAGTCCGTCGTCACGCTGATCAAGGAACGGATCCCGGCGACGGTGTCGCTGGCGGTCGGAGCGGCTTTGATCTGGGTGGTAGCCGGCCTGTCGGTGGGCATCATCTCGGCGCTGAAACCCCGCAGCATCTGGGACCGCACCGCGATGGGAACGGCGCTGGTGCTGATCTCCGCACCGGAATTCTGGCTCGCGCTGATCGCGCTGCTGCTGTTCTCCGAAGACATCGGCAAATTCAAGATCCTCCCGGGCGCCGGCAGCTACATCGCCGATCAGCCAGGACCCGTGGAAATGGTTCACCTCGCTGATCATGCCCTGGTTCGTCCTGGCCGCAGGCAGCGCGGCGGTGTTCGCGCGGCTGATGCGCGGCAGCCTGATCGAGACGATGAAAGAGGACTACATCCGCACCGCGCGTGCGAAGGGGCTGACCGAACGCCTCGTCGTGCGCCAGGGCGTGCGTGCGGCGATCAACCCGATCGTCACCCTGCTGGCGCTCGAAATCGGCGTGCTGCTGGGCGGCGCCATCCTTGTCGAAACGGTCTTCAACATCCCTGGCGTCGGCCGCCTCGCCTACGACGCGATCGTCCACTCCGATTTCGAAGTGATCCAGGGCACCGTGCTGCTGGCCTCGATGTTCATCATCATCGCGAACATCGTCGCCGACATCGCCTACGCCTACCTCGATCCGAGGGTCAGATACGCGTGAGCGCCGCCGAACCCGCAACCGTCCCGGAGCCTCCCGTCAGCGGCGAGCCGCTGCTGCGAGTCGAGGACCTGCGCGTCGAGTTCCCGAGCGAAGACGGGGTGGTCCACGCCGTCGACGGCATCACCTATCAGGTGTTCCCGGGCAAAACGCTCGGGATCGTCGGCGAGTCGGGCTCGGGCAAGACCGTCTCCTCGCTGACGACCCTCGGGCTGACCCGCCTGCAGGGGGCCGACGTCTCCGGGCGGATCCTCTTCGAGGGGCGCGACCTGGTCGCGCTCTCCGACGGCGAGCTGCGCGCGATCCGCGGCAACGACATCGCGATGATCTTCCAGGACCCGCTGTCGGCGCTGCACCCGCTCTACACCGTCGGCAAGCAGCTGATCGAGACGATGCAGGCGCACAACGACATCTCCCGCAAGCAGGCCAAGGAGCGCGCGGTCGAGCTGCTCGGGCTGGTCGGGATCCCGGACCCGAAGCGGCGCGTGGACTCCTACCCGCACGAGTACTCGGGCGGCATGCGCCAGCGCGCGATGATCGCGATGGCGCTCGCCAACGAGCCGAAGCTGCTGATCGCCGACGAGCCCACGACCGCGCTCGACGTCACCGTCCAGGCGCAGATCCTGGCGCTGATGGAACGGCTCCAGAGCGAGCTCGGGATGGCGATCATCATCATCACCCACGACCTCGGCGTGGTCGCCGAGGTCGCCGACGACATCGCCGTGATGTACGCCGGCAGGATCGTCGAGACGGCCTCCGCCGACGCGGTCTTCTCCAACCCGGAGCACCCGTACACCTGGGGGCTGTTGAAGTCGATCCCGCGCCTGGAGAGCAGCCGCTCGGAGATGCTCGTCCCGATCCCCGGCACGCCGCCGTCGCTGATCCGCCCGCCCTCGGGCTGCCACTTCCACCCCCGCTGCGCCTACGCACAGCCGGACCACGCGCGCATCGACCCGGCGCTCGAGCCGGTGCCGGGCGACCCGGGCCACTACGTCGCCTGCCTGCTCGAAGCGAGAGGTGCGGCGCAAGCTCTGGTCCGAGCTGCAGGAGGGCGCGAGCCCGCAGGAGGCGATCGCCGCGGTCGGCCTCGAGGACACGACCCCCGGGCTCGAGGAGACCGCCGGCTGATGGCCGACCCGGACGTACAGCTCGCACCCGACGAGGGCTCCTCCGCGGGCACGGCGGAGCGAGGCGACGATGGCGCGCTCGTGCAGGTGCGCGACCTCGTCAAGCACTTCCCGATCAGCAGCGGCGTCTTCTTCCAGAAACAGGTCGGGGCCGTGCAGGCCGTGGACGGCGTCAGCTTCGACGTGCGCCGCGGCGAGACGCTCGGGATCGTCGGCGAGACCGGCTCGGCAAGAGCACGACCGCGCGCCTCGTGACGCGCCTGCTCGAGCCGACCTCGGGGGAGATCCGCTTCGACGGCCAGGACATCACGAAGATCAAGGGCAAGCGCCTGAAGGCGATCCGCCGCGAGATGCAGATGATCTTCCAGGACCCGTACTCGTCGCTGAACCCGCGCAAGACGATCGGCTCGATCATCGCCGAGCCGTTCGTGATCCACGGGCTGCTGCCAGGCAAGGGCGAGCGCCGCAAGGCCGTCCAGGAGCTGCTCGAGACGGTCGGGCTGAACCCCGAGCACTACAACCGCTACCCCCACGAGTTCTCGGGCGGGCAGCGCCAGCGCATCGGCGTCGCGCGCGCGCTGGCGCTGAAACCGAAGCTGCTGATCGCCGACGAGCCGGTCTCCGCGCTGGACGTCTCGATTCAGGCACAGGTGCTCAACCTGCTGCGCGAGCTGCAGCGCGAGTTCGGGCTGACGCTGATCTTCATCGCCCACGACCTGTCGGTCGTGCGCCACATGTGCGACCGCGTCGCGGTGATGTACCTCGGCCGTTTCGTCGAGGTCGGCGAGGCCGACGACCTCTACACCTACCCGCGCCATCCCTACACCGGGGCGCTGCTCTCGGCGGTGCCCGTCGCCGACCCCTCGCGGCACGGCGACAAACGGCGCCTGCTCACCGGCGACGTGCCGAGCCCCGCCGACCCGCCCAAGGCGTGCCGCTTCCACACCCGCTGTCCGAAGGCGCAGGAGCTGTGCTCGCTCGAGGACCCGCCCCTGGAGGACAAGGGCACCGGGATACTCACCGCCTGCCACTTCCCGCTGACGACCGAGGAGGTAGCCGAGATCGGGCTCCCCGGCGGTCCTCCGCGAGCGGCCGCAGGCTGAACGGGTGGCGGGGCCTGAGAACCAGGCGGGCGCCGAGGCCACTGCGCTCCTGCAGAGTCTGATCCGCTTCGACACCGTCAACCCGCCCGGCAACGAGCGCGCCGCTCAGGAGCACCTCGCCGCGCACCTCACCGCGGCCGGCTTCGACTGCGAGCTTCTCGCCGCCGAGCCCGAGCGGCCGAACCTGCTTGCGCGGCTGCGCGCTCCCGAGGGGTCGGAGCCCGGGCCGACCCTCTGCTACCTGGGGCACGTGGACACGGTGCTCGCGGATGCGAGCGAGTGGACCCACGACCCATGGTCGGGCGATCTCGCCGAGGGCTTCGTCTGGGGCCGCGGCGCGCTGGACATGAAGTCGCAGGTGGCCGCGGAGATCGCCGCGGCTGCCTCGCTGGCTCGCTCCGGCTGGCGCCCGGCGAGGGGGGAGCTGCTGATCGCCGCGGTCGTCGACGAGGAGACGGGCGGGAAGCTGGGGGCGCAGTGGCTCACCGAGACGCACCCCGAGAAGGCGCGCTGCGACCTGCTCATCAACGAGGGTGGCGGGCCTGTGTTCGAATACGCCGGCAGGCGCTGCTACGGGGTCTGCTGCGCCGAGAAGGGGGTCTTCCGCTTCACGATCTCGACGTCCGGCGTGGCCGGCCACGCCTCGATGCCTGCGATGGGCGAGAACGCGCTGCTGAAGATGGGGCCGCTGCTCGACCGCTTCGCGGCCGCGGGCGGCAGTGCGCGGTACAGGCTCACCGCTGAGCCGCTTTCTTTCCTGGCAGGGATCGGGGAGGACCCCGCCGACCCGGCCGGCTCGATCGAGCGCCTCCGCGCCGCCGATCCCCGCCTGGCGGTGTTCTTCGAGCCGATGCTCGGGGTGACGTTCACGCCGACGCGGATCAGCGCCTCCGAGAAGATCAACGTGATCCCCAGCCGCGCGGAGCTGAAGGTGGACTGCCGGGTGCCGCCCGGCCTCGGTGCGGAGGAGGTCCGTGAGGACCTGGCCGCCGTCCTCGGGCCGGAAGACGGGTGGCGGCTCGAGTTCAGCGAGCAGGTGGTCGGCAACCGCTCGCCGGTCGCGAGCGCGCTGATGGACACGATCTCCGCCTGGATCGCCGAGCGCGACCCCGGGCGCGGCGACGGTGCCCGTCGTCCTCCCCGGCTTCACCGACTCGCGGCACTTCCGCGCTGCCTTCCCCGACTGCGTGGCTTACGGCTTCTTCCCCCATCGCCACCAGACGCTGCTGGAGAGCGCCCCGCTGGTGCACGGCGCGGACGAGCGCATCGACGTGCGCGACCTCGAGTTCGCGACCGCGATGTACCGCGACCTCGCGCGCGGCATCCTCGGCTGACCCCCGCGGCGGCAGCGCTCTGACCGACTCGCGCGAGGAAGGTGGGCAAACCTGCGCAACCCTCGTCGGGGCGCCCCAGAGCGACTCTCGACAGCGCCTCCGAAAGGCCGCATAATCGAACTCGGATGCCAAGGATGGGCATCGAGCGCTGGAGGGGCAGGAGTGAGCAAGGAAGTCACGACCACGGCAGGACAGGCGCCTGGGCAGGCCCCGTCCGCGACGCACACGCCGGTGTCGAGGGCCGCGCACGGCGCCCACACCGCGACCGGCAACGGAGCTCGACGCCTCGCCGCCGAAAAGACGGCCGCCGAGAAAGCCGTGCTGGCGAAGGCGAACGCGGCCCCGCACACCACGACGACGGTGGTGGAACCGGTGCACAACTCGCTGACGACCGAAATCCAGAACTTCGCGACCAACTGGGAGCCGGTCGTCGCGATCCTGTTCTTCGTCGCGCTGATCGCGGTGATGTGGCGCACCTTGAAGGTGATGCCGCGCATCAAGCCGCAGCGGATCAAGCCCGCCTCCAAGCAGCAGGTGTCGTTCCTCGACATCGCCGGTGTGGACGAGGCGAAGGCGGAGCTGCAGGAGATCGTCGACTTCCTGCGCGACCCCAAGGAGTTCCACGCGCTCGGTGCGACGGTGCCGAAGGGGATACTGCTCCACGGGCCGCCGGGGACCGGCAAGACGCTGCTCGCGAAGGCCGTCGCCGCCGAGTCGGGCGCCGAATTCTTCGCCCAGTCCGCCGCCTCGTTCGTCGAGATGTTCGCCGGGCTCGGCGCCGCGCGCATCAGGCGCCTGTTCGCGGTCGCGCGCCAGCACGAACCCGCGATCATCTTCATCGACGAGCTCGACGCCGTCGGCGGGCGGCGCGGCGCCGACATCTCCGGCGAGAAGGATCAGACGCTGAACCAGCTGCTGGTCGAGATGGACGGGTTCGACTCCAAAGGTCGCGTCGTCGTGATCGCCGCCTCGAACCTGCTCGAGAAGCTCGATCCGGCGCTGCTGCGGCCAGGGCGCTTCGACCGGCAGGTCTTCGTGGTCCCGCCCGACGTCAAAGGGCGCCTCGGCGTGCTGCAGGTGCACACCCGCAACAAGCCGATGGGCGACGTCGACCTCGAACTGATCGCCCAGCAGACCAGCGGGCTGGCCGGGGCGGACCTCGCGAACATCTGCAACGAGGCGGCGATCTTCGCCGCACGAAGGCGCAGCAACGTGATCGAGGCGCGCGACTTCGACGGCGCGATCGAGCGCGTGATCGCGGGCGTGCAATCCAAGCGCGTCCTGAACGTCAACGAGAAGCGCGTGGTCGCCTACCACGAGGCCGGGCACGCCCTGTGCGGCGAGCTGCTGCCGTCGGTGGACCGCGTGCACCGCATCTCGATCGTGCCGCGCGGGCGCGCCCTGGGCTACACGCTGAACCTGCCGGCCGAGGACCGCTACCTGAAGACCCGTGAGGAGCTGATCGACTACATGAGCGTGCTGCTCGGGGGGCGCGTCGCCGAGCAGGTCGTCTTCGGCGCGATCACCACCGGAGCCTCCGACGACCTCAAACGCGTGGCCGACATCGCGCACTCGATGGTGCACGACTACGCGATGGGCACGGCGGGAATGGGCCGTTCCCCCGACGGCGACGTGCGGCTCTCGGAGACGACGCTGCGGATCCGCGACGAGGAGCGCCAGGACCTGATCGAGGAAGCACGCCGCGAGGCGCAGAGGCTCGTCCTCGCCCATCGCGCTCAGCTCGACCTGCTGGCCGCCGAGCTGCTCGAGCACGAGGTGCTCGAGCGGGACGCGATCGAGACGATCATGCGCGGGGTGCCGCGCATGGAGCGTCATCCCGGCGTCGGGCTGCGCGTCGTCGCAGCCGCCGAGGCGCACACCGCGCCACCGGCCCCCGGGGCGATCCCGGTCGGCGAGGCACCGCCCGAGGGTGGCGCCGAGCGGCTATAGACTGCCGCTCGTGCTCAGCCGCATCGACCACATCGGCGTCGCCGTCGAGGAGATTGATCCCGCGCTGGAGCTCTACCGCGGGGCACTCGCGCTGGAGCTCGTCCACCGCGAGGTCGTGACCGAGCAGGGCGTCGAGGCCGTGCTGCTCGACGTCGGCGAGAACCACGTCGAGCTGCTCGCGCCGCTCGGCCCCGACACACCGGTCGGCAAGTTCCTCGAGCGGCAGGGCCCCGGGCTGCACCACGTCGCCTATCAGGTGAGCGACATCGAGGCGACTCTTCAGGCGCTGTCTGCGGCCGGGATGCGCCTGATCGACGAGCAGCCCCGCACCGGCATCCGCAACTCGCGGGTCGCCTTCCTGCACCCGCGCTCGACGGGCGGGGTGCTGACCGAGATCGTTCAACCAGCGGAGGTTCACTGATGGCATCGAGCTCTCGTCTGAGCATCGGCTTCCAGGGCGGCCAGGTGCTGGCCGTGAGGCTGTCCGACACCCAGCTCAAGGATCTGGTGAAGGCTCTCGGGACCCAGGGCTGGCACGAGGTCGAGAGCGAGGACGGCCCCGTGCGCCTGGACCTCGGGCAGGTCGTGTATCTGACCTCGGAGTCCGAGGAGCCGAAGGTCGGCTTCGGCTAGCCCGCTCGGACCAGGTGTTTCGTCAGGAGGAGACCGCGGAGGAGCGCATGCTCCTGTGGGCGCGCACGCATGGCCACACGCCCGCGGCCGAGCGCGCCGTCGCGCTGTTCTCGCGGCTCGGCGAGCACAGCGCCGTCTGGCTCCTGGTCGGAGCCACGGGTGGCCTGGTGCAACGGAACCGCGCCGGCGAGTGGCGCCGCGCGCGCCGCACCGTGCTCGGCGTATACGCGGTCAACACCGCGATCAAGTTCGCCGTCCGCCGTCCGCGCCCGCAGATCCCCGGCCTGCCGCCGCTGCAGGGGACCACGACCGGGCTCAGCTTCCCCTCGGCGCACGCTGCCACGTCGTTCGCGGGCGCGCTCGCGTACCGCCGGCTCGGACTGCCGGCGGCGCCCCTGTACGCGCTTGCCGCGGGCATGGGGGCCTCGCGCGTGTACCTCGGTGTGCACTACCCCTCCGACATCGTCGCGGGGGCGGTGCTCGGCAGCGCGCTCGCCGCCGTGGCAACCAGATGAGCACGCGTATCGGCATAGTCGGAATGCCGAACGCCGGCAAGTCCTCGCTGTTCAACGCGCTCACGAAAGCCGGCGCCGAGGCGGCGAACTACCCGTTCACGACGATCGAGCCGAACGTCGCCGTCGTGCCGGTCCGCGATCCGCGCCTCGAGGTGGTCGCGGCGACCGTCGGCGCTTCGGAGATCGTCTGGGACACGATCGACTTCCACGACATCGCCGGGCTGGTCGCAGGCGCTCACAAAGGCGAGGGCCTCGGCAACAAGTTCCTCGCGAACATCCGCGAGACCGACGCGATCGTGCACGTCGTGCGCGCCCACGCCGACGACAACGTGATCCATCCCGAGGGCAGCGTCGATCCGCTGCGCGACATCGAGACGATCGAGGCGGAGCTGGTTCTGGCAGACCTCGATCAGGCCGAGCGCCGGGTGGATCGCGTCGCCAAACAGGCGCGCGGCGGCGACAAGGCGGCTGCAGCCGAGGAGGTCTGGCTGCGTGAGGTCATCTCCGAGCTGCAAGCGGGCCGTCCCGTGCGCGGTGTGGAGGTGCCCGAGGCGGCTCCCCACGCAGCGCGGGATCTCGGCTCGCTGACCGCCAAGCCCGTGCTGTTCGTGGCCAACGTGGACGAGGGCTCCGAGGAGGTGCCGGCGGCGATCGCCGAGCACGCCGCTGCCCAGGGGGCGCGTGCCGTCGCGGTGTCCTCGCGCATCGAGTCAGAGCTCTCCGAGCTGGACGACGAGGAGGCGGCGGCGATGCGCGCCGAGCTCAGCACCAGCGGCGAGGGCGGCGTGACGCCGCTGGAGCGCGTCGTCCAGGAGGCGTTCGAGCTGCTCGAGCTGCTCGTCCTTCTTCACCGCGGGCGAGGCCAAGCCGGCGCAGTCCTGGCATCTGCGGCGCGGCCTGTCGGTGTGGCACGCCGCGGGCGAGATCCACACCGACATCCAGAAGGGCTTCGTGCGCGCCGAGGTGATCTCCTGGCAGGAGCTGATCGACGCGGGCGGCTACGCCGGGGCGCGCGAGCGCGGGACGCTGCGCATCGAGGGCCGCGACTACGCGATGACCGACGGCGACGTGATCACCGTCAAGTTCACGCCCTAGGCCCTCGAATCGCCGGCACGGAGCGCCGGCCCAGGCCGTTCAAATCGTCGGCACGAGCGCCGGCCCAGGCCCTGCAAGTCGCTGCCCGGCCCTCACTAGCCGAGCTTCGCGAGCCGCTCGGAGAGGCGGCGCATGCCGCCGGCAGCCGCGGCCGCGGCGCCGCCCGCGAAGTCTGTCGGCCGGTCGGCAGGCAGCTCGACGTCGATCTCCTGCAGCGTGGCGATCTCCTTGAACGTGCGCAGCAGCGCGTCGTTCTCGCGCAGGGTCTGCGCTGCGCGCGGGCTCATCTCGCCGGGCTCGCGGCGCACCTTGTTCTCGGCCTCGCGCGCGGCGTCCAGAAGCTCCTCGAGCGGCCCGTAGCGGCGCAGCAGCTCCGCGGCGGTCTTGGCGCCGATCCCGGGTGCGCCGGGCAGGCCGTCGGAGGGGTCGCCGCGCAGCGCGATGAAGTCGGCGACGAGCTCGGGCGCGACGCCGTAGCGCTCGAGCACCTGCTCGGGGCCGAGCAGGCCGACGGCACCGCCTTTGCAGCATCTCGACGAACGACACCCGGTCGCTGACAGCGCCGTAGAGGTCGCGGTCGCCGGTCAGGAGCAGCGCCCGCCCGCCCGCGGCGGCCTCGCGCCGGCGAGCGAGAACATCACGTCGTCCGCCTCGAGCGCGTCGGTGTGTGAGACGTCCAGCCCATCTGCTCCAGCAGGGCGGGCGCGCGCTGCCACTGCGCGCGCAGCTCCGGCGGCATCGGGTCGCGGTGCGCGTGATAGGGCGGCGTAGAGCTTCACGCGGTACGCGGCCTCCTCGGCGCCGGTGCAGGCGACGACCGCGCGTGGCGGCCGGAGATGCCCGCCTCCGCGAGCGCCGCCCGTGCGGCCCGGGTCGGCGGCTCGATCAGCGCGAGGATCGCGTTGACGGTCCCGAGCAGCGCGTTGACCGGGCTGCCGTCGCCGTCGACGATCGATTTGGGCAGCGCGAAGAAGGAGCGGTAGAGCAGCCAGGGCGTGTCGGCTAGCAGCAGCGGGCCGGGCACCGGTGCAGCGTACGTGCTGCGCGGCCGGCGCTCAGCGCGCTCAGCGCTCGACCATCCAGCACATTTCCGTCCAGGCGAGCCGGCTGGCGCCGCCGTAGAGCGGGTGCGGGAGGTCGATGGTCGCGTGCGCGCCGGTGACGAGCACCGTCGCGGACGGCACTGCGCGGCGGTCGGCGCTAAGCGCCTCGCGCGCTCCACGGTCGTGCAGCAGGGCGCTCAGACGCGAGTCCCAGCGGCGCGCGCAGTCGCGCCCGCGCAGCCTGGCAGCGAGGACGCCGCATGCAGCCGCTCCGTCCCTTGCAGCTCCGCCGTGACGAAGTTGCCGGCGGCGCGCCGCACCCAGGCGATCTGGGCCGGCGTGCCCGTCGAATGCGCGCCGGCCGCGGGGCCGAGCGCGAGGGCGGCGAGGACGCCAATGAGCAGAGCGCAGGGGACGCGGGTCCGCATGCGCCGCCATTCGTGCGCACGAGACGGGACCTTTAGCCGGCGGCCCCCCGCTGGACAGATGTTCGGGTATGCCGCGCGGTGTCGATGAGGGGGCACTCTTGCGGGCGCGGGTGTCGCCGCGCCCGTCTTCTCAGCCCCCGGCCGCGGTACCGCCGCCTGCGCCGGTGGACGCCGCCGCGCCGCCGCCGGTCGGCGCCACGCCGCCGGAGTTGCCGGTGGCGGGGGCTGGTTCGGCGAGCTGCCAGTGAGCGGGCCGAACAGCCGCGCGCGGCCGCTGTGGTCGGGCTCGGGTCGCAAGCGTCGCTGCCGGTGCGCACGTAGTAGTACTCCCAGGTGCTGTCCAGGCCGAGCCGCCCCGCGAGTGTCGGGCCGCTGACCCGCGACGCGGCTGCGCGTGCCGAGCACGCGGGCGATCAGGACGCGCGGCGAGACGCCGCGCTTGACGACTTCGACGCCGTGGAACTGTCCGCGGTACAGGCCGCGCAGCCGCCTGGCCGCGGTCGCGAAGGGGACTTCGACTTTCCACCGCGCGGCGGAGCCTTCATAGGAATCGGCGACGCCGATCAGCCAGGGCTCGGCTTCGGCTCCCGGGAAGCCGTCCTGCACGGACTCGGTCATGCCGCCCGAGCTGGCGAAGAAGTAGGTGATCGCCGGGCTTGCCGCCGTAGGTGACGATCTGCCGGCGGTGGCGGCGACCGCGGCGTTGGTGGCGGCCGTTTCGGCGGCGGCGCCGCGGTAGACCTGCGAGCGCGTGTCGGAGTAGACGTCGAAGCGCGAGCCGCCCGCGTGGTCGGTCAGCGCGTAGGTGCGGCTGGCGACGGCCTGCGCCTCCAGCGCCGCGGCCGGCCAGCTCGAGGACATCTCGGCGGCGATCACCCCGCGCACGTAGCGCTCGAGCGGGATCTTCTTGACCTTCGAGCCGACCAGCACCTTCACGACCGCCTTCGCCGGCGCGTGGCCGAGCGTGGTGCCGCTGTAGTAGTGGGCGAGGATCTGCTGCGTAGGTGAAGCCGTGCCGCGCGTAGCCCGCGCCCCGTCCTGGCTCATCCCCACGCCGTGACCGTTGCCGGTGCCTTCGATCACGAGCGTCTGCGCAGGCAGCGGCACGCGGGCGTCGCGCCGCCTGCCGACGCCGGCCTGGAGCCCGGCGAGGGCGAGCAGGCGCAGCGGCCGCCGCGGCCGCGCGCCGGGCGGCGCGCGAGCGCTCCCGGACGCCCTGCGGCCGGTGGTAGGTTGGCCTCATGCGGGACATCTGCTCACTAGAGAACACGATCGTGGGCAGGCAGGCGCGGTCAGGATCGGAGGTTCCATGAGTTTGCACTCGTCGCTACGCGAATCACGCCGTTGAGGGCTGCAGGATGGCTGTCGAGGTGAGCGCGGGCGGGCGCGCTCCGATGAACGCGAGGTCCTGGACGCGGTTCCCAAGGATCTGTTCATCGGCGGGAGCTGGCGCGAGGCGGCAGGGCGGCGCGCGCCTCGGCGTCGAGGATCCGGCCACCGGCGAGCAGCTCGTCGAGGTCGCGGACGCCTCGCCCGAGGACGCCAAGGACGGCGCTGGCGGCGGCGGCCGACGCGCAGGCCGAGTGGGCGCAGAGCGCGCCGCGCGATCGCGGCGAGATCCTGCGCGGCGCCTACGAGAAGATCGTCGCGCGCGCCGACGAGCTGGCGCTGCTGATGACGCTCGAGATGGGCAAGTCGGTGACCGAGTCCAAGGCCGAGATCTCCTATGCGGCCGAGTTCTTCCGCTGGTTCTCCGAGGAGGCGGTGCGCATCCACGGCCGCTACATGGTCAACACCACCGGCAAAGGCCGGATCATGACCATGCGCCAGCCGGTCGGCCCCTGCGTCTTCGTGACGCCCTGGAACTTCCCGACGGCGATGGGGACGCGAAAGATCGCGCCCGCCGTCGCGGCCGGCTGCACGATGGTCGTCAAGCCGGCGCAGCAGACGCCGCTCTCGATGCTCGCGCTCGCAAAGATCCTCGAGGAATCGGGCCTGCCCGGGCGGCGTGCTCGAACGTGATCACGGCCAAGCGCTCCGGCGAGGTGATCGAACCGCTGCTGAAGGATCCCCGTACGCGCAAGCTGTCGTTCACCGGCTCGACCGAGGTCGGCAAGCGGCTGATCGAACAGTCCGCCGATCAGGTCCTGCGGATGTCGATGGAGCTGGGCGGCAACGCGCCGTTCCTCGTCTTCGAGGACGCCGACCTCGACGCGGCCGTCGAGGGCGCGATGCTCGCGAAGATGCGCAACGTCGGCGAGGCCTGCACGGCCGCGAACCGCTTCCACGTGCACGAGTCGCTCGCCGAGGAGTTCTCGCAGCGGCTCGCCGAGCGGATGGGCGCGCTGAAGGTCGGCCGCGGGACCGAGGAGGGCGTCGACGTCGGCCCGCTGATCGACGCCAAGCAGCGCGAGAAGGTGCAGGAGCTGGTGAGCGACGCGGTGCGGCCGCGGCGCCAAGGCGCTCGCCGGCGGGCGCCCCGGCAGACGGCGCCGGGCTACTTCTACGAGCCGACGGTGCTCGCCGGCGTACCCGACGACGCGGAGGTGCTCTCCGAGGAGATCTTCGGGCCGGTCGCGCCGGTCGCCACCTTCTCCACCGAGGAGCAGGCGCTCGACGGCCGCGAACCGCACCGAGTACGGGCTCGTCGCCTACGTCTACACGCGCGACCTGGAACGGGCGCTGCGCGTTGCCGAGGGCATCGAGACCGGCATGGTCGGGCTCAACCAGGGCGTGGTGTCGAACCCGGCGGCGCCGTTCGGCGGCGTCAAGCAGTCGGGGTTCGGGCGCGAGGGCGGCTTCGAGGGGATCGAGGAGTACCTCGAGACGAAGTACGTGGCGATCGCGTTGTAGGCGGTAACCGCCGGGCCGGAGCCGGCGCGGGCTCAGTGGCCCTTGAGGAAGCGACGGGCCAAGCCGTCACCGCGTCGGCATCCGGAGCGGCCACGTCGACCATCTCGTTGTTCCGAGGGCTTCCTGCGACCGGAGTGAAGCGGATGACCGTCCGGATCGGCCCATGATACCCCGCTCAGACCCGTTTCCCAGGATCCTTCCAACCATTTGACTCCCCCTCAGCGGGCAGTGAGGAGGCCCGAACGGCGCATTTCGCAGATCGCGCCGCGCCTTCTGGCCGCGCGGGCGCCATGCACCAGCGCCCTCACCTCACCCTTTCAGCAGCTCCCGGAGGAACCCCCGCCCGATCGCGCTGAGGGCGAGCAGAGAGCCGAACAGCGCCACCGCGTCGATGCTCTCGCGACCCTGGCGGGACCAGTAGTCGTCTTCGAGGTTCAGCCACAGGGCGAACTCGTCCAGCGTCAGCGCCGCTCCGGCACCGAACCCCGCCGCCGTCAGCTGCGATGCGCGCCGCCCGTCTGTGACGCCGATCTCCATCAGCCACAGGTAGCCCACCACCAGCAGCGCGCTGATGCCGAACGTCATGTGATGGATGTGGTGCCCGCCGGGCGTGATGTTCCGGAACGGGCCGCGTTCGGCGCGAATCGCGTGCGTGATCGCGCGGACAGCCGCGAACGTGGCGAAGAAGGAGCCGGTCGAGAGCAGCCGGCGCTCGCGACGCCGATCCGAGCCGAAGTGCTTCTCGTACAGGGCGCCGACTTCACGACTGCCTTCGCTTCCTTTTCGCACGCACGAAACCTATTGCGTGTGCCCCTCGTCCGCCGCCGGCCCGCGCCGGGCGTGCGGGCACGATTCAGTCCAAACCGTGGGGCTTCTTGGCCAAAACGGCCCATACGCATCCGAAGCCTTGGCCACCGAAGCCCAAAACCCTGTCGCAACCCTGACGAACGCGGTGCGTTCTTACACCCGAAGCAGTTGTACACCCTGTCTAAACGCGAGTTCAAGTGAGCTGACGATGGGAAGCGACACCCCCCCGCAGGACCCCGCCGTGTTCGCCTCAGCAGTCGTGCGCGCCGTCGACGACATCGACGCCAGCACCGAGGAGGAGCGCGACGAGCTGCTCTGCGCGCTTCTGTGCGCTGCCTGGGGCAGCATTCACGCCCAGAACCAGTAGCCGACGACCTTGCCCGCGGCGCTGGGGACCCGGCGTCGCGAGCGGAGCCTCGCGACGCGGCCCCCAACCCATCCCTCCCCAGCTCAGCCGCCCAGCGCGACCAGGTCGTCCAGCAGCTGCCCGTAGGCCCCGAGCAGGATCGAGAGATGTCCCTCACCGTCTTGGAGCCGCGGCTTCGCGCCCGCGACGTTCTCCGCCAGCCAGCGCCCGTGCGCGTACGGCACGAAGCGGTCCTCGGAGCCCTGCCACACGGCGACGGGGCGCTCGATGGCCTCGAGTGCGAAGCCCCAGTCGCCGACGAACGCCATGTCGTCGTCGAACCAGCCCCAGATGTCCTCCGCGAGCCCGCTGTGGAAGAGCGCGGCCAGGTACTCGGCGAACTCGCCGCTCGCCGCCTGCTGGTCGACGGGCGACATGAGCTCGCCGAGCGCGGCGCCGATCTCGGGTCCGCCCGCGGCGAGGATGCCCGGCCGCTCGCCGCGCAGGAACTCCTCCAGCTCGCCCTCCCCCGCTTCGGCGGCGCCGAACTCCGCCACGTTCTCCTCGCCCATCCCCTCCAGCCAGTCCAGACCGGAGGCGTCGCGCGGCGCGACGCCCGCGAGCGTCGCGGCTGCCAGCGTGCGCTCCGGGAGCAGCGCCGCGCACGCCAGCGCGTGCGGTCCGCCGCCCGACCAGCCCACCGTCAGAAACTGCTCGACCCCCAGCTCCGCGCAGACAGCTTCGACGTCCTGCACGCAGTCGGCGACCCGGCGGCCGGGCCGGCGCTCGGAGCGCCCGTAGCCCGGTCGCGAGTAGGCGATGTGGCGCAGGCCGCGCTCGGCGCCCAGCTCGACGAGCGGCGGATACAGCAGTCCGGCCGACGGCGTCCCGACCTGGAACAGCAGCGCCCGCCCCGTCGGGCGGCCCGCCCACCTCGACGTCGAGCCGGCGTCCATCGGAGGTTCGCAGCTGGCGCCTCTCCATCCTCGGAATCCTCGCAGCAGCTCGCCGGGGACGACTGCGCCGGAGGCTAGAGTCAGTCGCCGATGAGAGGCCGCGCACGTATCGCCCTGCTGCTCGCCGCGCTCGCCGCCCTTGCGCTCGTCCTCGCGGGCTGCGGCGGCTCCTCCTCGTCGGCAACGGCATCGAATCGAAGTCCCCTCAGGAGATCCTCGAAGCGACCAAAGCCGCCGCCTCGACGGCCACCTCCGTGCACATCCAGGGCACGATCGTGACCGGCGGCAAGCCGATCTCGCTCGACATGGAACTGCTCGAGGGGCAAGGGCGGGAAGGGCACGATCTCCCAGGAAGGCTTCACGATCCAGATCGTGCAGACGGGCGGTGCCGTCTACATCAACGGCAGCGCAGCCTTCTACAGGCACGTCTCCGGCTCGGCCGCGGCCGCGCTCCTGCAGGGCAAATGGCTGAAGGCGCCCGCCAACAGCGGCGAACTCGCCTCGCTTGCCGAGCTCACCAACCTCGGCAAGCTGATCGACACCGCGCTCGCAGGCCATGGCACCGTGACCAAGGGCGGGCACGACGACCGTCGAAGGCCAGAAGGCCGTGGAACTGAAAGACGCCACCAAAGGCGGCGCGCTGTTCGTCGCCGCGACTGGCAAGCCCTACCCGCTCCAGATCTCCAAAACGGGCTCCGAAAGCGGCAAGGTGGTGTTCAAGCGCTGGGATCAGCCGGTCACGCTGGAAGCGCCCGAAGAACGCAATCGACATCGGCGCGCTACAGAAAGCTGGCTGATCAGCCGATTCATCCGTATGTCTACGAGCGCTGAGACCGGATCAAGGCTGCTCGCGCGCGCGTCGAGTTCGTCGTTGACAAGCGGGGCGAGCCTGGAGTCGGTGACGGATGCGGGAGTACTCGGTGAACGGCGTGATGCAGGAAAGCCTGGTGCGACGGCTTCAGGGCCGGCCGCACGGCGATCCCCTGCCCCTCCCGGCCGGCGCCGTCGCGCGGGTGGAGCGATGTCCACTAACGGCGCTGCGGGAAGGCACTCCGAGCTCGGCAGCGGGGGCAGGACGCCTATCGGCGGCCCGGGCCGCCGCGCGCTGCCCGCGATGATCGTGGGCCTCGCCGTCGGTCTTGCAGCGATCGCCGGCCTCGCGCTGAGCGGGGCGGACGCGGCCGCCGCCGGTTGCGCCGTCGTGCTCGGGCTCGGCGCCCTCGCCATCGGCTGGGGCTTCGGGGAGCGCGGGCATGGCTTCGCTCGAAGCCGAAGTCGAGACCAGCACCAGCGAGCTCAAACGAGCCCTGTCCGAGCTCGAGATCGCCCAGGCCGAGACGGTCCAGCGCCTGTCGATGGCGGTCGAGTTCCGCGACGAGGACACCGGCGCGCACATCGAGCGCATCGGGCGCTTCTCCGTGCTGCTCGCCGAACACATCGGGATGGACGCGGACTTCTGCGAGCGGCTGCGCCACGCCGCGCCGCTGCACGACGTCGGCAAGGTGGCGATCCCCGACGCGATCCTGCTGAAGCCCGGCCCGCTGACGCCGGAGGAGCGCGCGATCGTCGAGACCCACGCCGAGGAGGGACACCGCCTCGTCCGCGGCTCCTCCTCCTCGATCCTCGACATGGCCGCCACGATCGCCCTCAGCCACCAGGAGAAGTGGGACGGCAGCGGCTACCCGCGCGGCCTGAAGGGCGAGGCGATCCCGATCGAGGGCCGCATCGTCGCCGTCGCCGACGTCTTCGACGCGCTCACCAGCGACCGCGTCTACCGCAAGGCCTTCTCCGTCGACGAGGCGATCGGGATGATGCGCGAACAGCGCGGCCGTCACTTCGACCCGGTGCTGCTCGACGCGTTCATGGAAGTGCTCGGCCGCTCCGGCCCCGACGCTCGCGAGGAGCTCCGCCACGACCCGGAAGCCCTCGTCGAGTCGACGCTCGAGACCTTCGCGACCGCGCTGGAACGCGGCGACGCCGAGATGGCCGAGGGTGCGATCGCGACCGCGATCGAGGACGGCATCACGCCGACCACTCTCCACGCCGAGGTGATCGGCCCCTCCCTGCGCAGGCTCGACGTCCTCTCGGCCGGCGGCGAACTGTCCGCCGACACCGAGCACCGCGCGAACACGATCGTGCGCCGCGTGCTGGCCACGCTCTACCGCTACATGACGGGCGGCACCGAGCCCACCCGCGAGCTGGTGCTGCTGGCCGGCGTCAAGGGCGACGAGCACACGCTCGGCCTGCAGATGGTCCACGACCAGCTCGCTGCGGCCGGCTACCAGACGGTCTTCGACACGGACCTCGACGGCGGGCGCCTGCTCGAGCTCGTCGAGAGCCGCACCCCCGATCTCATCGTCCTCGGCGCGACCGCCGCGGGCGAGGACGGCCTCGACAGCGCGCTGCGCGAGCTGCGCTCGGCCCACCCCGGCGTGCCGATCGTGCTCTCCGGCCCCGCCGTCGGCGGCAGCCTGCCGCGCGAACGCGGCGGCATGCGCGTGCTCGAGCGCATCGACCAGTCGGTCGAGGCGGTCGAAGAGCTTCTGACCAGCGCTGCTGCCGCCGCCTAGGCGTCGCGGCCGGGGTCTCGGAACCGGCGCTCACGGCGCCGTGAGCTAGAGTCGCGCCGGTGAGCAAGCGCGCGATCGTGACCGGCGGCGCCGGCTTCATCGGCTCGCACGTCGCCGACGCGCTGTTGGCCGACGGCTACGAGGTGCACGTCATCGACGACCTCTCCTCGGGCGCCGCCGAGCGGGTGCCCGCGCAGGCGGAGCTGATCGAGCTCGACATCGTCGACGCGGCCGCGCTGCGCCAGGTGTTCGACCGCATCGCGCCGCAGGCCGTCTTTCACCTCGCCGCGCAGGCGAGCGTGGTCGCCTCCGTGCAGGACCCGGGCCGGGACTGCGACGTCAACGTGCGCGGGACGCTGAACGTGCTCGAGGCCGCCGGCGCGCACGGCGCGCCGGTCGTGTTCACCTCGACGGGCGGCGCGCTCTACGGCGACGCCGCGCCGCGGCCGACGCCGGAGGACCGGATCCCGGCGCCGCTCTCCCCCTACGGGGCCTCGAAGTGGGCGGCCGAGGCCTACGTGCGCACATGGGCGCTCTCGGCGGGCATCCCGCACACCGTCACGCCGGCTCGGCAACGTCTACGGCCCGCGCCAGAGCCCGCACGGCGAGGCCGGGGTCGTCGCGATCTTCACCGGCGCGATCAACGAGGGCCGGGTGCCGACGCTCTACGGGCACGGCAAGCCGACGCGCGACTACATCTACGTCGCCGACGTCGTCGCGGCGCTGCTGCGTGCGTCGCGGCACCGCCGGCGTCTTCAACGTCGCCACCGGCACGGAAACCGACGTGCTGGGGATCTGGCGCGGCCTGGCAGCGACCGCCGGCGTCGAGCATCGAGCCGAAGCTGGCGGACCTGCGCCCGGGCGAGCTGCAGCACAGCTGCCTGGACATCTCGCGCGCCGAGGCGGAGCTCGGCTGGAGCCCGAAGGTGCACATCGACGAGGGGCTCGCCATGACGTACCGCGCCCTGAGCGAGCGAATTCGCCGCGGCTGACGCTGCAAGCGCCGTCCCAGCCCTGCGGCCGCCGTGCCGGCGCGCCGAGGCAAACACATGACCCCGATGCGCGGGGCCGTCCTCGCGGCCCTGACGAGCGCAGCGTTGCTGCTGAACGTCGCTGCGGCCGGCGCGCTCGCCGACCAGCCAGGCGGCGTCGCCGCCCCCGTCTCGTCGCAGGCGGGCGGGAGCCAGTACGGCGTGCCGGCAAGCGTCGCGCGCCCCGAGCTCTCCTACATGACGCTGCCCTCGACCGCGGCCGCCGGGCGCCCGCCCCGGATCGTGCTCGAACTCGTCGAGCCCCATACCGCGAGCGTCTACGTGCGCGTGCTCCTGATCGACCTGCACAGCCGCCGCACGGTGCTGAGCGCCCAGATGGGCTGGGTGCGGACCTCGCACCGCTTCGCTGTCGTGTGGCCCCACGGCGCGCAGCTCGGCGCCGGCACCTACAGGGTCACCGTGAGCGCCCACGACGCGCACAACGGGAACATCCTGCGCAACGCCCGCATCTCCGGCGAGGCGACACTGCCGTCACGGCGCCGCCGGTTGTGCCCGCGCCCGCGCCCGAAGCCGGCGTGCCGACGCCCGCACAGACGGTCGCCGACGGCGCCGTCTTCCCGGTCGCACGGACCGCACAACTTCGGCGGGCCGGAAAACCGCTTCGGTGCCCCGCGTGCGGGCCATGTCCACGAGGGCCAGGACGTGCTGACCGCCGAAGGGACGCCCGACGTCGCGCCGCTGGCCGGGACGATCCTCACGACCGCCAACCAGCCCGAAGGCGCCGGCTACTACGCCGTCGAGCACACCCTGATCGGCTTCGACTTCATGTTCGCCCACTGCGAGGCCGGCTCGTTCGCGGTCGAAAAAGGCCAGTCGGTCGCCGCCGGCCAGCAGATCTGCCTGGCCGGCCAGACGGGCGACGCGACCGCCCCGCACCTCCACTTCGAGATGTGGGTGGGGGGCTGGCAGGCCGCGGGCGGCCACCCGATCGACCCGCTGCCCTACCTGGAAGCCTGGGAAAAAGCAGCCTCATAGGCCCGCCGCCCGCTCCCGAGCCGCCCGGTGGGTGGGATCAGGAACGAGGCGACTCGGTAGCATCGACGCCCGCGGCGAGATAGCTCAGCTGGTAGAGCACACGACTGAAAATCGTGGTGTCCCCGGTTCGAATCCGGGTCTCGCCATCACCGCGCCCGCCGTCACACTTTCGTGTTGCTCGGCCCCGGTTCGGCGTTACCCTGCGCGAGGATCGCACCCCGGATCCCGAAGTACGCGCCCACGAGAGCTGCGATCACGCCCGAGACGGCGCCCACCGCGGTGGTGACATCGGCGGCCTTGCTGTAGTGCAGGACCGCGACGACGAACACCACGACGATCGCGAAAAGGCCCGTGATCACGACGATCGCGCCCCAGGGCGGTTCGGGCTTCACAACCGTGGGCGGCGGCGGCGGACCGCCGCCTTCCTGGGGCGGTGAGGTCGATTTCGGTGCTGCGGGCGGAGCTTCTGGCTGGCTCGTGACGGACATCGCTGACCCCCTTTGTCTCGATGCGGCCAGCGTAGCCCGATCCCGCTCATCGGAACAGGTCCAATCCTGGACGTCTGCTCTGCGTCTCACGCCGGCCAGGATGCGCGCGTGGCTCAAGTGGTGCACCCCTCCTGCCGATTGCAAGCCCATGCCAAGCGGCCGCCTCGCGCTGATGTCGGTGCTCGTCCTCGTCCTGGCGGGGGCCGGAGTCGTGCTCGCGACGAGCGGGAGGCGTAACTCGCGCGGGCGCGCCTCGGCGCCGACCGAACACGAAATCCACACCGCTTCGTTCAAGACGCCCATACCCGCTGGTTGGTACTTCGTGCAGGAACGCTCGAGCGCAGCGGGTGCTCTCGGGTTCCACCTCAGCTCCACGGGAGCGCCGGTCGACGGCCTGGGGATCGGGCCCAAGGGCACCGCGGCGCTCACGGTCGCCGAATCCGCCCCCGGCGTCCTCGCCGCCGCGAGGTTCAGGGGCCGTGCGGCCTCGGGGCTCACCCCACCGGAGCTGCTGCCCCATCTCATCGGCCAGCCGCGTGGAGCTGCCTCGGTCGTGACGGTCCAGGCCCCGGCAGCGACCCGGCTGGATGGAGCCCCGGCGGCGCAGGCGGCGTTCACGTATGACTTCCAGGGACGCCCCATGACGCAGACGGACGTGATCGCCGAGCACGGCGGCCGCGTGTTCACGGTCGAGCTCGACGCCGAACAGTCGCAGGCGGCTGCCGGCCAGACGGCGCTCGCCACCGTGCTCTCGTCGTGGCGCTGGCGCTGAGGGCGAGGGTCAGGTCCCACCCGCTGCGGGTTGGCGCCCGCGTGTAGAGGCCAGGGCTGTACGCGGGTCAGTGCCCGCCTGAGAGCAGCATCGCGTGGAGCTCTCCTCCGGTCGTCTTGCGCGTCACCTGGATGCGCCCGAGCGGCTGGCCGCTCCCCGCCCGCGCAAGGGCGTTCCGATCCTGTGTGAAGACGGCCCGGTATCGCTGCGTCAGCCAGCCGAGCAGATCGCCCGGGATGCGCTCGTCGTTCGTGCCGTCCTGGCCGTAGTTGCCATAGGGCGGCGCGAAGGCGAGTGGCCGGTATGCCGGTATCTGCTCCGCGAGGGTCTTCTGCCCCCATTCGATGTCCGACCGCACCCGCTGGCGCCAGGCGTCGAAGTCCTCGCGCCGTTCCTCGTAGGCGTAGTAGGGCCCGGTTTCGTCGGGGCCGGGGCCGTAGCGGATCATCATGTGACCGTGGCCCGAGTGAAGCTGAAGCTCCCAGCGGCCGCTGTCCTGCGCGGTCCGCAGCTCCGGCCAGGTGAGGTACTCGGGGCCACCGTGATCCACGCGCCCGACATCGACGAACATCACCGCGTTGAAGTGCAGCTCGCGCAGGATGCCGTCCGCGCCCGTCCACGAATCGGTCCGGCCGTCGTCGAAGGTGAGCAGCAGCGGCCGGGGAGGCAGATCGACCGGCTTCCCGCTGATGAAATCGAGGAACCTCTGAAGCGTGACTGTCTGGAAGCCGGCGTGTCTGATCTCCGTCATCTGCGTGGCGAAGTCCTGCGCATCGATGCCGTAGCGCAGCGTCCGCGGAGTTCGAGAACTCGCTCTCAGGGCCGATCCCGTGATACACGAGCACCGGGATCGCGGAGCGGTCCGGCGGCAGCTTGGCCCACAACTCCTCCTCGGCTGGGGTGAGCGTGACCTCGGGGGCCGGGAGCGGCTTCGCCACGCCGGAGTCGCCGCAGCCGTTCAGTGCGAGGACGGCGAAAACGGCCAGCAGGGCCGTCCATCTGCTCATTTGCCGGCCGCGCCGGTGGTGTCGAGCTGTTCGCGTCGTGTGTCCCACGCGACGCGGGACTCACGTGGTCCGCGGATCGTTGCCGTGACCTGCGAGTGCAGGGCCGCGCAGGCGGACACGATCCAGAAGAACAGCAGGTACGGCGGCGCGATCACGAAAGCACGCAGGTCAAAGGGGTCGAACTGGAAGCGCAGCGCCAGCGCGACGACGAGCTGCAGGGTTGCCACAACCGAGATGGCGATGCCCCATGCCATTCCGAATCCGAAGAGATCGAGGCTGGGTGTGGACAGGACGCTGAAGACGAGGCCCAGCCCGAGGGCCATCACCCACCCCAGCGAGGCGACCGACTCGAGACCGAGGGGCCACATCCGCCGGTTTCGCCAGGCGGCGACGGTGCGCAGGTGCTCATGGAGGATCTCGCCCTGCCCGCGGGCCCAGCGCGTGCGCTGCGCCCACAGCTCCCGCGAGCTCGTGGGGACCTGCATGCCGACCAGTGCATGCGGCTCGTGCGCGGTGTGCCAGCCGGCCATCAGGAGCCTCCAGGTGAGGTCGATGTCCTCCGTGGACATCCGGGAGTCGTAGCCGCCGACAGCGAGCACCCGCTCGCGATCGAACATCCCGAGCACCCCCGCGACGATGCCGACCCGTCCCGACAGGGACTGCGTGCGGCGGATCAGGCCGATGATCGACGCCGACTCCAGCACCTGCATTGAGGAGATCAGCCGGCCGCGATTGGTGACGTGAGGCGCGCCGGTAACCGCCGCCACCAGCGGCGACTGGTCCATCCGCGAGGCGAGACGGCGAATGGCGTGAGGCAGCATGTGGGTGTCGGCGTCGGTCACGACGACGACCTCGTGGCGGGCCCGGGCGAACCCGGCGTTCAGCTGCTCGGCCTTGCCGCGGTTGACGGGGTCGCGCAGGATCTCGCAGCGCGTGTCGCCGGCGGCGGCGCGCCGCGCAACCGCAGCAGTGTCGTCGGTGGAGCCGTCGTCGAGCACCAGCACCTCGAGCTCGGGATAATCCGCGTCGAGCGCCGCGCGGACGGACATGGCTATCACCTGCTCCTCGTTGTAGGCGGGGATCAACACCGTGACGCCCGGCCAGCCGCCGTCCGGGACATGCATTTCGCGCTCCTCGTCGAACAGGCCGAACAGAACGCCCCCGGCGATCCACACTGCCGCCGTCACGACCGGGTAGAGCGCGACGAAGGCGAGAAGCAGCTCAGCCGCGAGACGCATATCGGCGCTCCTCGCGGCGCCGCGCCACGCGGCCTAACAACAGGAAGGGCGCGGCAACCAGAATCGAGACGACCACGACCAGCACGCCCAGCTCGATCGCGTCCGATTTGTGCACCACGACGGCGACGATCGCGAGCCCCACCACCCACAGGAGCGGTCCGAGCACGATGGCTGCGATCAGCCTGACGCCAGAGGCCGTGCGCGTCGGCCGAAAGCGGTCATCCACGTGTGTGGCTCTCTCCTCCATGCTCAACCTCTGATCATGACGGAGCCCTGGGGCCCCCGCCGGCGATGTGGCCGGGTTCGTGACCAAGCTGCCGCTCGAAGCGCGGGTCGGCGCCACCGGCGGCAGCGACGGTGCCAAGCGAGCGTTCAGGCGAACCGTCCCCGGGCTGATTGTCCGACGCGGCGACCGCGGCGCCCCTAACCTAGAAACGGAGCGGGCGGCCGCCTGGCCGCCGCCTCACCGACAGGAGGACCAGATGGCACCCGAGACGACAGTGCAGCTCGACCGCGAGCGTGTGCGCAGCATGATCGAGCGCGAGGCAGCGCGCCTCGACGAGCGCACGCGCGGGAGCGCGGAGATCTACGAGCGCGCCCGCCGCTCGCTCAGCGGCGGCGTCGCCTCCAGCTACCAGGCCCGCGACCCGTGGCCGATCTACCTCACGACCGGCGAGGGGCCGGTCGTCCACGACGTCGACGGCAACCGCATGTGGGACTTCCACAACGGCTTCGGCTCGATGGTCCAGGGCCACGCGAACCCGGCGATCGTGCGCGCCGTCCGCGAGCGCGTCGCCGAGGGCACGCACTTCGCCGCCACGACCGAGGACGGGGTGCTCGTCGCCGAGGAGCTGCAGCGCCGCTGGGGCCTCGAACGCTGGCGCTTCTTGAACTCGGGCTCGGAGGCGACGATGGACGCGATCCGGATCGCCCGCGGGCTCACCGGGCGCGACACGATCGTGAAGATCTTCGGCTCCTACCACGGCCACCACGACGCGGTGATGGTCTCGATCGGCGTCGAATACGACCAGATCGGCGACCGCGAGAACTACGCCTCGCTGCCCTACGGCGCCGGCATCCCGAAGGCGGTCGCCGACCTCACGATCCCGGTGCCGTTCAACGACGCGGGCGCGATGGAGCGGCGCATCGAGAGGCTCGACGCCGAAGGGCGCAAGCCGGCCTGCGTGATCATGGAGGCGGCGATGATGAACCTCGGGGTCGTGCTGCCCGAGGACGGCTACCTGCAGGCCGTGCGCGAGCTGACACGCAGCGCCACGGGATCGTGCTGATCTTCGACGAGGTCAAGACCGGCCTTGCGATCGCTGCGGGCGGCGCGACGGAGCGCTTCGGCGTCAAGCCGGACATGGTCACGCTCGCCAAGACGCTCGGCGGCGGGCTGCCCTCGGCGGCCGTCGGCGGCACCGAGGAGGTGATGCGCGTGGTCGAGGACGGGACCGTCTACCAGGTCGGCACCTACAACGGCAACCCGCTCTGCATGGCGGCGGCGCGTGCGAGCCTCACGGAGGTGCTGACCCCGGAGGCCTACGCGCACATGGACGCGCTGAACGACCGCATCGTGGCCGGCTGCCAGGGCGTGATCGACCGCTATGGCCTGTCGGGCTACGCGGTCGGCATCGGCGCGAAGGGCTGCGTCACGTTCTCGCCGACGAAGATCGTCGACTACGAAACGTTCAAGGCCAACCAGGACGTCGAGGTGACCGAACTGGCCTGGCTCTACAACATGAACCGCGGCATCTTCATGACGCCCGGGCGCGAGGAGGAGTGGACGCTGTCGGTGACGCACACCGACGAGGCGATCGACGCCTACGTCGCAGGTCTTCGACGAAATGGCCGCCGAGCTGACCGCCTGAGTTTTTGTCCTGGGGGTGCCACGCGCGGCGCGACAGCCCGCGCGGTGGCGCGCCAGGGCGAGTTCGCGCAGTGCCGGCCCAGGCGCCAACTTTTCGGCGCGCCCGGCGTTTCATGGGCATGGCCTCGATCGTGGTCTCCGGAGACGTCCTCAGGCGCCCGCGCGGCGGCAACCTCGCGGCGCATCTGCAGTACCTGATCGGGCTGCGCAAGCTCGGTCACGAGGTCACCTACCTCGAGGACCGCGGGCTGCCGCTCGAGGACCTCGGCGACGGCCACGTCGTGCCGCGCGAGGGGATCGTGCTGCTCGGCGACCTGCTGCGCCGCTGCCGCGTCGACATCCCGATCGTGTGGGTCGACGCGGACGCCGGCCTGGTCGGCGGGATGATCTGGCAGCAGCTGCGGCGGCGCCTGCGCGAGGCCGACCTGCTGCTCGACATCGGCGGCCACTGCTTCCTCGAGGAGCGCGCGCTGCCGCGCCGTCGTGTGCTGGTCGACATCGAGCCGCGCCCGGACCTCCGCGCGCTCGGGCCGACGGCGCGGCAGGCCGAGCACGATCTCTACTTCTCGAACCGCCGCGACCCCGACGAGCTGCGGAGCGGCCGAGTGGCTGCCGACGATCCCGCCGGTCGTGCCGCGTCTCTGGTACGGACCGCCGGCGCGGGCCGAGCTGCCGCTCAAGGTGCTCGTCGGTCGCGGCACGGGGCAGGGCGGCCTCGGCTCCGCCAGGGACGCGGAGGCGGCCCTCGAGCAGCTGCTGGCGCTGCCCGGCCGGCTGACCCCGCGTCCCTGGACGGCGCTCGCCGACGACGGCTCGGAGCTGGCGCAGCAGCTCGCGCGCAGCCGGCTGGAGCGTGCGGGCCGAGGCCGCCGTCGACGCCTCGCTGTCGGTGCACCGCGCGCAGCTGATCGGCTCGCAGGCGTGCCTGAGCTTCCGCGGCCGAGTCCGACGACGGCGTCTGGTTCAGCGCGCACGACGCGTCGCTTCCTCGCCGCCGGTCGTCCGCTCGATCGTCGGCGACGGCGACCTCGACTGCTGGCTGCCGACCGGCAACGGCCTGCTCACGTTCGCCGACCTCGACGGCGCGGTCGACGCCGTCGAGCTGCGTCGCGCGCGACCTGCCGCGCCACGTCCGCGGCCGCCCGCGACGTCGCCGAGCGCGTCTTCCACTTCAAGGTCGTGCTGCCGAACCTGCTCGAGCAGGCGCTGCCCCGGCACCTGCAGGCGGTCGCCTGAGGAGACGCCGCTTCGCCGGGACGCCGGCCGACGTGCGACCTGGGCCCCCGGTCGCCCCGGCCGGCCGCGCGTCAGTCGCCGAGCGCGCGGCGGACGGCGGCGGCGGTGGGCGCGAGCTCGGCGGGCAGCCGCTCCAGCAGCGTGAGCCAGGACGGCTTCACCGCCGCGGCCTGCCGCACGAGCTCGGCGCCGCGCTCGAGGTCCTGCGCGGCGACGCCGAGCCCGGCCCAGAACGTGAGCTCGTCCGCTTCGGGCGCGAGCTCGGCGGCGGCTGCGTAGAGCTCCGTCGCGCGCGCGTGCTCGCCCTCGGCGGCCAGCTCGTCGGCCTCGCCGGCCATCTCGTAGGCGCGTGCGAGCCGCACGCAGCCGCTGCAGCTCGCCGAGCGGGTCCGCGTGGTCCTCGACGCGAACGTCGAAGCGCGTGCGCCACGGCTCGCCCGTCGGCGGGCACCACCAGCAGCGCCGCCGACTGGCGCCCGCGCACGTCGCCGCCCTCGCCCTCGGCCGCGAGCAGCGCGGCGAGCAGGCGCGCGGCGAGGTCGCCGTCGGCGGCGCGGTAGGCGCTCGCCATCGCCGCGGGCACGGTGTCGCGGGCCATCATGTTCGCCTGGCAGGCGAAGCCCTCGCCGACGACCTCGCCCGCGAACGGGATGCAGTCCTCGCCCGTGTGCGCGGCGGAGCCGCCCTCGGCGTCGACGACGCCCGAGCTGCCGGTAACGCGCCTGCTCGTCGTCCGCCAGCACGGCCGCGATCGCGGCGCCCGCGTCGAGCCCGGAGGCGAGCCGGTCGAGCGCGTTCGGCCCGTGCGCGACCTCGGCGACCGACTGCGTCGCGACCGCGCCGACCCCGGGGCGCGCCCACGCGACGACGCTGCCGACCGAGAACCAGTGCGACTGCACCGCGACGCCGAGCTCCCCGGTCGCCGGCGTCGCGGGCGACGATCGAGTAGGTGCCCGTGCGCATCGGCGAATCATCGCATGCGCCGGCGCGGCTATGGTTGACGACGGATGGGGGCACCCGCGCCAGAGGCCGGCACGCCGCCGGCGCCGCCGCGGCCGGAGCGCAGGCCCGCCGAAGGTCAGCGACGAGCTCGAACGCTGGCTGAACGGCGACAGCCGCAAGACCATCGGCGGGCTGATCGAGCTCTTCGAGGAGAAGAGCTTCGCGCTGCTGTTCGTGCTGCTGCTCGGCGTGCCCGCCCTGCCGCTGCCGACCGGCGGCGTGACCCACGTGTTCGAGATCCTCGCGATCGCTGCTGGCCGCTGCAGCTCGTCGTCGGACGCCACGAAATCTGGGTGCCGCGACGCTGGTGCGAGCTCGAGATCGCGGGCCCGCAACAGCAGAAGTTCCTCGAAGGGCTGATGAAGCTGATCCGCAAACTCGAGCGCTTCTCCAAGCCGCGCCTGCGCTTCCTGTTCAACCACCGCCTCTCAACTCCGTCTTCGGGCTGATCGTCATCGCCGGCTCGCTCGGCGGCGTTCCTCGCGCCGCCCTTCACCGGCCTCGACACGCTGCCCTCGCTCGGCGTCGTGCTGGTCTCGCTCGGGCGTGCTGCTCGAAGACATCGTCGTGGTCGCGCGTCGGCGTGCGCGGTCGGCGTCGCCGGCGTGATCCTCGAGATCGTGCTCGGCAGCGCCGCGGTCGGCGGCGTCAAAAAACTGCTCTAGGCTGCAAGCGCCATGGCGCCCGGCTGGCCGACGCTGCCCCTCGAGCAGTGGCGCGAGACCTGCGACACGCTGCACGCGCACACCCAGGTGCTCGGCAAGCTCGCCGTGGCGCTCGCCCCGCCGGAGCCCGAGCTCCAGCACGCGGCGCTGCGCCTGAGCGCGCGCGGCTGGGAGACGCTGCCGCTGCCGGCGCCCGACGGCTCGGGCGCGTTCGCCGCGATCCTCGACCTGCGCGCGCACGAGGCCGTGCTCGAGCACAGCGACGGGCGCTCCGCGCGCGTCGCGCTGCCCGGCCGCTCCGTCGGCGACGTGACCCGCGAGCTGCTCGCCGCGGCCCGCGAGCTCGCCGGGCACGTTCGAGATCGACCCGACGCCGCAGGAGGTCGACTGGAGCGAGCCGCTCGACGAGGACGACGACCACACGCACCTACGAGCCCGCGCAGGTCGAGCGCTACTTCGCCGCGGCCACGCCGCGCCGCGCTCGTGCTCGCGGCCTTCCGCGCCCCCTACCGCGGCCGCTCGACGCCGGTCAACGCCTGGTGGGGCTCCTTCGACCTCGCGGTGAACCTGTTCTCGGGCGAGGAGGCCGAGCCGCCCTCGCAGGACTTCATCATGCGCAACGCGATGGACGCCCAGGAGGTCGCCGTCGGCTGGTGGCCGGGCGACGCGCGCTACGAACGCGCCGCGTTCTACGCCTACGCGCACCCGGCGCCGGACGGCTTCGCGAGCGCTCAGCTCGAACCGCCGGCGGCGCGCTGGGAGGGAGAGCTCGGCGAGTACGTGCTCGACTGGGACGACGTCTGCACGAGCCCCGACCCGCACGGGACGGCGCTCGCGTTCGCCCGCTCGGCGTTCCGCCACGCGTGCCTCGTCTGCGGGTGGGACGGCGGCGCTCGCGGCGACGCGCCGAAAGCGACCCGCCGCCGGTCAGCTAGCCGCCGGACCGGCTCGTCGGCGACCGTGGCGGGCGCGCGCGCCGTAGGTCGCCGCCAGCGCCGCGCGTGCCGAGCGCCGCCGCCGCCGAGAGGTAGAAGACCGCCGAGTAGCCCGCGAGCGCCGCGGTGGCGCCGGCGATCGGCCCGCCGAGCCCGACGCCGATGTCGAAGAACGCGGTGAACGCGCCCAACGCCGAGCCGCGCCGCTCGTCGTCGACGTCGCCGACGACCATCAGCGCGAGCGACGGGAACAGCATCGAGAAGCCGACCCCGACGATCAGCGCGCCGAGCAACGCGAGCTGCAGCGAGTGCGCGGCGGCGATCACGGTCGAGGCCGGTGGCCTCGAGCAGCGCCGCCGCCGTCGCGGTGCGGCCGCGGGCCGGCGCGGTCGGGAACGTGGCTGAGCGCGACGCCGGCTCGCGAACACGGCGACGCGCGAACGCGGTGAAGACCGCCGCGCCGCCGTCCACGCCGCGCGATTTCAGCGCCAGCACGACGAAGCCGGCGAGCGCCGCGTAGCCGACGTTCGCGAGCGCCAGCGCGACCCCGGGCCGGCGCGCCGCGTGCGGGAACAGCGCCGTCGCGTTCCGGCGGCGGCGAGCGCGGCGCGGTCGACCGGCTCGGGCAGGCGCGAGCGCGATCAGCGCGCCGGCGGCGCGGGCAGGGCGGCGGTGAGGACGAACACGGCGTCATAGCCCGCGCCCGATCGCAGCAGCTCGCCGGCGACGCGGGCCCAGCGAGAGCCCGCCCCAGACGGCCAGCCCGAACAGCCCGAGCGCGAGGCCGCGCCTGTCCTCCGGCGCGAGGTCGACCGCCCAGGTCGCGCCGGCCGTGTAGACCGAGCCCTCGCCCGCGCCGACGACGAAGCGCGCGGCGACCAGCGTCGGCACGCTGTCCGAGATCAGGTAGAGCACACCGCCGAGCGCCATCGCCGAGGCGCCCGCCACGAGCACGACGCGCCGGCCGCGCCGGTCGGACTGGCGCCCCGCGAGCGGGCTGCACACGACCGAGGTGACGGCGAACGAGCCGACCACGATCCCGACCGCGAGGTCGCCGGCGCCGAGCGGCCCGCGCACGTACGTCGGCAGCACCGGCAGCGTCGCCCCGATCGAGATGAAGCAGAGCAGCGCGCTCGCGAACAGCCCGGCCGAGGCCCACGCGCCCGGATGCAGCGTGACCGGCCCCAGCCGGCGCGGCTCGGGCGGCTCGGAGGCGGGTGGTGGCGGCACGCCCATGGGGCGGGAGAGGGTATGGGAACGCGGCGCGTGGCGGGCGCGCGGCTGGCCAGGACCGCCGAGGCGGGCCGCGGGCTAGCCCGCCGGCGCGCAGATTCAGCGCGCGAGGCGAGCGGCAGACCCGAGCAGCCCGACGAGCGGCGAGCGAGAGGAAGGCGGCCGTCGGCTCGTCGACGAGCGCCTGCACGAGCAGCGCGACGACGATCCCGCCGAGGTTGCCCGCGAGCCAGACGATCGCGCCCGGCCGTGCCCGCGGCCGGGCCCGGCGATCCGCTCGACCGCCGTCAGCACCACAGGCAGCGCCGGCAGCAGCGCAACGCCCATGACGACGAGCACGAGCGCCTGCGCGGGCAGCCAGCGCAGCGCTGCCAGGGCGGCGCAGCCGAGCGCGGCCACGACCACCGCGGCGAGCAGGAAGCCGCGCTCGGCGTGGCGGCGCTCGACCGCCTGCGGGATCACCGCGATGCCGATCGTCCCCGCGACGACCATGCCCACGAGCAGCCCGCCGGCGGCGCCTTCGGAGACGCCCTGGGGTTCGAGCAGCGACTGCAGCCAGGTCGCGAGCGCGACGAAGATCCCGAACCCGACGAACACGAGCCCGCACGAGCAGCCGCATCGCCGGCAGCTGCCAGAGCGCGCGCGCGGCGCCGCCCTCGATCGCGACGTGCTCGCGGTCCTCGTGCCCGCGCGCCCGCAGCGCGAGCAGCAGCGCGACGCCGCTGGCGGCGGCGATGCGCCGCCTGCGACGACGAGCAGCCGCTCGATGTGCCCGTGCGCGCCGATCGTCGGACCGAGCAGCAGCGCGAGCAGCATCCCGACGAACGCCGCCCCGGCCCCGGCGGCGATCCCGTTCGCGCGCTCCTCGGCCGGCAGGTAATGCCCTGCGACCTTGTTGACCGCGCTCAGCACGACCGGCTGGGCGACCGCGACGAGCGTCTGGCCCGCGAGCGCCCAGGCGAACGTGTCCCCGCCGAGCCGGACGAGGCCCCCGGCCGCCGTCAGCACAGCGCCGCCCGCGAGCGTCGGGCGGAACCAGCGGTCGAGCAGGTTGCCCGCCGGCAGCGCGAGCACGACGTAGAGCAGCGGGAAGATCTCCGCCAGCCATCCGACGGCGGCTTTGGAGACGCCGTAGTGGTGCGCCGTCTCGGTCGTGATCGGCGCGTAGGTGAGCCAGAGCAGCTGAGTGGAGGCGGCGACGGCGGCGTAGGCGGCGATCACGCGCCAGCCGCGTCGCGGTCCGAGGCGGCTGGACGGCGGTGCTCACGCGGACATCTTCGAGCACGCGCCGCGGCCGCGCGCAGGGTCCTCCCCGGGTCCTACGCCTTCATCCGGATCGCCCGACCGATTGCTACCTTTCGGCGATGGGAAAGTTCCAAAGATCGGACCGAGGGGCCCGACCTGCGCCCCGCGGTCTGCTCCCCGTGGTCGTCATCACATCGCTCTGTCTCGCCTCCGCCCCGAACGCAGCCGTCGCCTCGAGGGCTCACGCGGGCCGGCCATGCCGCGCTCCGCTTTTGACGGGGCTCACCCTCGAAGTCGCCCGCGTCCGCGCCAAGCACGCCGGCTGCGGGCTCATATCGAAGGGCGCCCCCATCGAAACGGCTTCGATCCAAACAGTCGAGCGGCAGTCTCCCGCCGTCGGAAGGCGCTCCTCGCACGTGGCTGTTTGGCTCAACCCCGCTTGCGGGGGCTCGGCGGCGCCTGGACCGGGGGTCCACGAGCCGACGGTCACCGTCGGGCCGACCGGGCTGGTCAGCGGCTTCTACTTGGATGGCGGTCCGGCAATACGGTTCTCCTCGCCTGGCTGCAAGCGTCCAGAACCGAAGCCAGGCGCCGGCATCGTCGAGGTGAGCGACGCGAGTAGCGCGGTCGTCGCGGACGTGACCTCGGCGCGGGGGCGCTTCGTCGAGATCCCACTGACCGCAGGCTCCTACACGATCGCCGGGACTTTCTTGGAAGCGACGATCAACGAAGTGCATCCCACGCAAACTGAGTCGCTTGTCATCCCGGCCGGCCACAGCGTTCGGCAGGATTTCGTTCTGAGCATCCCTTAGCTCGGCTTCGTTGCCTGGGCCCTCAGGCCTTCATCTTCGACCACTCGGCCTTGTGCGCACGCTTGGCGGCCTGGTAGTCGAGCAGCGCCTGCGGCGAGTCCACGTCGCCGAGCGTCGGGTGCTTCGGGACGAGGCTCTTGGCCTTCGCGAGCTTGTAGCGCTTCGCGAGCACCGAGCCGAGCGCCTTGACCTTCATCTCGCCGAAGCCGGGCAGGCCTTCGAGGTTCGCCCGCAGCTCGGCGCCGTTCTTCGCGTCCTTCCAGACCCGCGCTCGCGTCGCCGTCGTAGTCGTCGCGCACCGGCACGGCGAGGTCGACGTGCACGCGTTCGGCCATTTTTCCCGGGAAAGCGGTGGATCGCCGGTTTCTCGCGGAAGACGGGGTCGAGGTCGGCCTTCGCGAGCTTCTTCGGGTCGAGCGTGCCGACGCGCTCCTTGATCGCGAGCGGGCCGCTGAAAGCCTTGGGCACCGTAACCTGCTGGTCGAGCGCGAAGCCGATCAGCAGCGCCATCGGGTCCTTCGCGATCAGCTCGTTGGCCTCGTCGGAGTCGGTGAAGTAGAGGCGGGCGGGCATCGGCTCGATCCTATCCCGACCGCGAGCCGCGGTCGTGACCCCACGCCTCGACGGCCGACGCGGTCTGCTCCGCGGGCTGCAGGCGATCGCCGACGCTGCGCGCGTACGCTTTCAGGAACTCCTCGGGTGAGACGCCCTCAGGCCGGCGCGCGTCGTGTAGCGCTCCATGAAGGTGGCGATCATGTCGCAGACCTCCTGCACGATCGCCTCCTGCTCCCCGGCGCTGCGCTCGATCCGGAAGATGTGCTCGAAGGTGCGGTCCCAGAGGCGCACGATCAGTCCCGCGCCGAAGTGCGGACCCTCCTCGATGAAGCCCGCGCCGCGCGTCGCGGCGTGGAGCGACGCGGCCATCCGCGCGTCGAGTTGGCGGACGCGGTCCTGGACGGCGGCGTTGAGCCGCGTGCCGAACCACGCCGGCACGCCCTCGGGGTGGCGCTGGTGGTGGCGCAGGTGGGCCATCGCCACCGCCTCCGTCATCGAGCGGAACGTCACCCAGTCGAGCTCGAGGACCGCGGCTTCGACCGCGTCTTCGATCTGTTCCAGCGCGTGGTCGAGGTAGGCGGCGATGATCGCGTCCATGTCCTCGAAGTAGCGGTAGATCGTCGCCACCGGGATGCCCGTGTGGGCCGCCAGCGAGCGCGTCGAGAGGTTCTCGACGCCTTCGCTTGCGATCAGCTCGTTGGCGCCGTGCAGGATCGCCTCGACCCGCTCGCGGCTGCGTTTCTGGACCGGCTCGCGCCTTGCCATCAGGTTCCATCCCCTGTCGTGTTCGCGGCCGGCGTCCCGGCCGTCGTTGCGACCGGCGTCCCGGTCGACTCAGCGCTCTCCCTCGGCATCGACGGAGTGCTCTCCGCCGTCGCCGACACCAGTCGCGCTCGCCGCAGCGTAGAGCACCGCCTGCGTGCGCGCCACGAGGGCGACCGCCTCGATCGGGCGGCAGCAGCTCCGGATGGTGCAGCGGGCGCGGCTCGAAGCCGGGCGCTCCGGCCAGCCCCACGAACGCCATCGCAAGCGGCGCGTGCGCGCCGAAGAACGAGAAGTCGTCGGAGCCGCACGAGCGCCATTCGGGCGCGACCTCGAGGCCGGCGCGGGGCAGGAGCTGCGCGGGCGCGGGAGGCGATCGCGGGGTCGTTGACGAGCGGGGGCTCGCCCGCCGTCAGGATCACCGAGCCCCGGCAGCCGTGGGCCTGCGCCACGCCGGCGACGACCTCGGCGCTCAGCGCGCGGAGCGCTTCACGATCCTCGCTGCGATGCGCGCGCAGCGCCCCGCGGGCGCGGGCCTGCGCCGGGATCACGTTCTCCGCGGCTGCCCGCCTCGAGGACGCCGATCGTCAGCGTCGCCGGGTGCAGCGGGTCGATGCGGCGGCCGGCCGCGGCCTGCAGTGCGAGCACCGCCTCGCAGAGCGCGAGCACGGGGTCACGCCCGAGGTGCGGATAGGCGCCGTGGGTGGGCTCGCCCTCGATCACGATCTCGATCGCGTCGCACGAGGCGTTGACGGCGCCGGCGTCGACGGCGACCGCCCCCCAGGGCAGCTCCGGGTGCACGTGGGCGGCGACGCACCGCGCGCGGAGCCAGCTCGCCCCAGCGCCTGCTCGGCGATCATCTGCGCGCCCGAGGGGTAGGCCTCCTCGGAGGGCTGGAAGATCGCGAGCAGCGGGGCGGCGAGACGGTCCGCGATGCGTCGCCGCGGCGCGTGCGAGCGCCACCAGGGCGGCGAGGTGGACGTCGTGTCCGCAGGCGTGCATCGTCGTCGCCCGTCGCGCTGAACGGCGGCGCCTGTCCGCTCGGCGATCGGCAGCCCGTCGAGCTCGGCGCGCAGCGCGACCGGGGCGGCGCCCTCCCCGACGGCGGGCGATCAGTCCTGTCCCGGCCACCGCCGTGCCGCTACCGGAAGTTCCGCGGCGACAGCGCGCCGAGGTGCGGTGCTCGGCGTGCGCCAGCTCGGGGTCGGCGTGCAGGCGCCGGCGCAGCTCGACGGCGTCTCCGAGCTGCGCTTCGAGCGCCTGCAGCAGCTCGTCGAGCACGGCGCTAGTAGGCCTCCGCGTAGCGCAGGCAGCGCTCGCTCGAGCGGCAGCTCCGCCACGAGTGCCAGCTCCGCGCGCTTGAGCGCGACGAAGGCCTCGTAGAGCGGCTCGCCCAGGGCCCCGCGCAGGACGCGATCCTCGGCAAGCGCGGCGAGCGCCTCGTCGAGCGTGCCGGGCAGCGCGCCGACGCCGTAGCGCTCTGCCTCCTCGTCGTCCAGCGACGAGGGGTCGCGGTCGAGGATCGGCGGCGCGGGCAGCTCGGCGGCGATGCCGTCGAGGCCGGCGGCGAGGATCGCGCCGAGCGCGAGATGGGGGTTGGCGGCGGCGTCGGCGCCGCGGTACTCGAGCCGCATCTGGCACGGCCGGGCTCGCGCCGCCGAGCGTCGCCAGCGGCGGGATCCGCAGGAACGTCTCGCGGTTGCGCTCGCCGAGGCAGACGGCGCCGGCGCTCCAGCGGTGCGGGCGTCAGGCGCTCGCCCGAGACGGGGCTCGGCGCGGTCACCGCGCTCAGCCCGGAGGCGTGCGCGAGGACGCCGGCCGCGAAGCTGCCGCCGAGCTCGCTCAGCTCGCCGGGCCGCGACGCGTCGTGCAGCAGCGGCCGCCCGCTCGCATCGTCGGAGGCTGATGTGGAGGTGTACGCCGTTGCCCGCCTCGGCGGGGTCCAGCAGCGGCACGAACGTCGCGCGCCTGCCTTCGCGGCGCGCGATCTCGCGCACGACCTCGCGCGTGACGACGGCACGGTCGGCGGCCTGCGCGGCCGGTGCCGGGGCCACGGGCACCTCGTACTGCCGGCTCGCGTACTCGGGGAAGAAGCGCTCGGGCTCGACGTCGGCCTCGACGAGCGCGCCCATCAGCTCGCTCGCGAACGGCTCGGCCACGCGCTGTGCCGCGAGCGAGAACGGCAGCTCGGCGCGCCCCTCGCCGCAGGAGCTGGAACTCGTGCTCGAAGCTCGCGTGCGCGGCGGCGCCGGCCACGCTCCTGCAGCTCGCCGAGCAATGCGGCTGCAGGAAGGCGCGCGGGCAGCACGCCCACGGGCGCCCGTCGAGCTCGACGATGTCGCACAGCATCAGCTCGAACGCGTTCGTGCCCGGCCCCGGCGCGCCGACTCGTCGTGCGTGTCTGCGGGTCGGGCAGCAGGCGCAGGTCGCCGGTCGACCCGAACGGGCTCGGTTCGGCAAGCGGTCCCAGCGGCGTCAGCGCGTGGTTGGCCGGCACCCAGCCGACGCCGCTCGCGAGCGGCTCCTCGAGGTCGGCGGCGAGCACCGACGCGCCCGCGCACGATCGCGCCGAGGTCGCAGACGACCAGCGAGACGAGCTCCGCCGCGCTCAGCGCCGCCTCGGCGATCGTGCCGTTGTCCCAGAGGCGCTCGTCGAGCCCGAGCGCCGCGGCCGCCCTCGCGCAGCGCCGGGGCGTCCTCGGCGGCGACCGCCGCGATCATGCCGCCGGCCGGCTTGTCGGGGCGCGCGATCGCTGCCGCGAGGCGCTCCTCGGGCTGCAGGTGCACGCCGTGGTCGCCCAGCGCCGGATACGTGTCGGCGACCGCGTAGAGCCGCCCGCCGGGCCCCTCGGTGCGGGCCACGACGCAGGCGAAGTGGCCGACGTCCCAGTCGGGCGGCGGGCCGTCCAGGACGCCGTCGTAGAGATAGGCGAGCAGCCTGCGACGCCGTCGGGCGCCCGCCCCACAGGTGGTGGGTGGCGAGGTTGGCGATGAGCGTGACCGGGCGCTCCAGCTCCGCGGCGGCGTCGAAGAAGCCGCGCAGGGCTTCCGCCGTCCACGGTCCGGCGTACGCGAGCGCCTCGACGCGCGCCCGAGGACAGCTCTCCGATCGCCTCCGCGACGCCGGCCGCGGTCGTGCCGGAGATGTCGGCGTCGTCGATCGTCGGGATCGCCAGGCGGTAGTCGCGGCGCCCCGTCTCGCCGGCCGGCAGGGTGTCCGGATCGCGGCCGAGCGAGACGATGCTGCCGGCGGCGAGCGCGACTGCGTCCTGGTCGAGCGGCTCGCCCGCCGGGGTCTGCTCGAGCCCGGCCGCGTTCAGCGCCAGCGCGCCGCAGAACGCGCCGCAGAGATCGTCGCGCTGGGGCAGCTCGCGCGCGTGGCGCTCGAGCAGCGCGCGGGCGCCGGGGAGCAGGACGCTCTCCAGCGGAGCCACGCGCGCCACGCTCAGTCCTCCGTGGCCCGGGGCGCGTAGCGGTGGTGGAGCATCAGCGCGTTGCCGTCGGGGTCGGCGAAGAAGGCCATGTGGCAGACGCCGGTGTCGAGCGTGTCCGCCGCTGAAGCTCACGCCGCGCGCTTCGAGCGCCTCGCGCGCGGCGGCGACGTCATCGACATGGAGCGCGAGCGCGTTGCGGATGGGGGTTGTGGTCGAGCCCCATCGCCTCGGCGTCGTACACGCTGAGCGTGAGGTTGCCCGTCTCGAACTCGGAGTAGTTGCGCTCCGGGATCCACACCGAGCGCCGCAGCCCGAGCGTCTCGCCGTAGAACGCCGCGGCGGCCTCCAGGTCTTTGGTCGGCATGCCGACGAAGTCGACGCCGCCCACGAGCTCCCCGGTCGCTGTTCATCGCTCCTCCTCATCCTCTGCAAATCGAAACTTCACAATGCCGAGCGCCTCTGCGTTGATAGCACGTAGGCTTGGCGATGCAGACGCGCGCAAGACGGAAAGGACGCGACGCATGAGCTGGGACTTCTCGACCGACCCGGACTTCCAGGAGCACCTCGACTGGATGGCCGAGCTCGTACGCCAGGAGATCTGGCCGCTCGAGTCGATCTGGCACGAGCTCGGCATGGACGGGCTCGACGCGCGCGCTCGCGCCGATCCAGGAGCAGGTCAAGGAGCGCGGCCTGTGGGCGGCCCACCTGCCGCCCGAGCTCGGCGGCCAGGGCATGGGCCAGGTCCGGCTCGGGCTGATGCACGAGATCCTCGGCACCTCGCCGATCGCGCCGCTCGCCTTCGGCAACGCCGCGCCCGGACTCGGGCAACTCGGAGCTCATCGCGCTCGCCGGCACGCCCGAGCAGAAGGACCGCTGGCTGCTACCCGCTGCTCGCCGGCGACCTGCGCAGCGCCTTCAGCATGACCGAGCCGCACACGCCCGGCTCTGACCCGACGCAGCTCGCCACGCGCGCGACGCGCGACGGCGAGGACTGGGTGATCGAAGGGCGCAAGTGGTTCTCCTCGAACGCCTCGATCGCCGACTTCCTGATCGTGATGGCGGTCACCAACCCCGAGGCGCGCCCCTCGCAGCGCGCTTCGATGTTCATCGTGCCGGTCGACACGCCCGGGCGTCGAGATCCTGCGCGACGTGCCGACGATGGAGCACCCGTGGGAGCCTTCGGCGAGTACGGCGGCCACGCCGAAATCGCCTACGAGAGCGTGCGCGTGCCCGCCGAGGCGCTGCTCGGCGGCGAGGGCGAGGGCTTCATCCTCGCCCAGCACCGGCTCGTGCCCGGCCGCATCCACCACTGCATGCGCTGGCTCGGCGTGGCGCGACGAGCCTTCGACATGATGTGCGAGCGCGCCACCTACCGGCACGCGCACGGCTCGGTGCTGGCCGACAAGCAGACCGTGCAGAACTGGATCGCCGACAGCGCCGCCGAGATGCAGGCGGCGCGGCTGATGACGCTGCACGCCGCCTGGACGATGGACACGCAGGGCGCCTCGCGCCGCGCGCACGCGAGGTCGCGCTGATCAAGTTCTTCGGGGCCAAGGTGCTGCACGACGTCGTCGACCGCGCGCTGCAGGTGCACGGCTCGCTCGGCTACTCGACCGACCTGCCGCTCGAGCAGATGTACCGCTTCGCCCGCGCCGCGCGGATCTACGACGGCCCCGACGAGGTGCACCGCCAGTCGGTCGCGCGGCAGATCCTCGCCGGCTATCAGCCGCCGCCCGACGGCGTCCCCACGCGAGCACCTGCCGACGCGCCGCGCGCAGGCGCGCGAGCGCTTCGCCGAGCTGCTGGAGACGGTCACCGCCAACGACTAGCCGGCGGTCGAGGCGTCAGGCCGTCGTGGCCGGAGCCATCCGAGGCCCGCGCTCCGTCGGCCGCGCTTCTAGGCTGAGGGCGATGGCAGCGGGCGCAAAGTCCAGGCCGGCGGCGTTCGACCCCGCCGCGTTCGAGAGCTTCACGCTTCTCCGCGCGCGAGCTCACGCCCGACGGCGGCGTGTCGCTCTCGCTACGCGCTCGGCGAGCAGCTGCGGTTCACCGAGCGGCTCGAGCTGCCCGGTCGCAGCGCCGCTGCGACGCCGAGCGCGATCGCGCGGGTCGACGGGCTGCTCTCGCTGCTGCACTGGGTCGCCGGCGTCAGCTACTTCAAGGCCGCGCTGCCGCCCGCGATCGCGTTCGAGGCGGCGCCGCCCGGCCCGGCCGCCGCGCGCGCTGCTCGAGGCGCTCTACTCCGAGGGCCTCGGCGAGCTCGCCTACACGAACCGGCCTGCCGGCGCTGCCGCGGCCGCGCTTCGGCACGGCGTCCGACGCGCCCGCGAGCAGCGCCGCCGCCCGGCGCCGCCGCGAGCCGCGCCGTGCCCTGGTCCCCGTCGGGGGCGGCAAGGACTCCGCCGTCGCGATCGAGGTCGCTGCGCCGCTCGGGCGCCGAGACCGCGCTGTTCTCGATCGGCGACGCCGCCGCCGATCGCGCGCACCGCGCAGGCCGCCGGGCTGCCGCGGCTGCTCGCCTCGCCGACGGCTCGATCCGCTGCTGTTCGAGGCTGCAACGCCGCCGGGCGCGATCAACGGCCACGTGCCGATCACCGCGATCGTCACCTGCGTGGCGCCTGCTGACGGCGGCGCTGAACGGCTTCGACACCGTCGCGATGGCCAACGAGCGCTCGGCCTCCTCGGGCAACCTGAGCTGGGACGGGGTCGAGATCAACCACCAGTTCAGCAAGAGCCTCGCGCGCCGAGCGGCTGCTCGGCGCCGCGGTCGCCGAGACGGACGCGGGGGTGCGCCAGGTTCTCGGTGCTGCGCCCGGCCTCCGAGCTCGCCATCGCGCGCGCTTTCGCGCGGCATGGAGCGCTACCACGGCGCCTTCACGAGCTGCAACGCGATCTTCCGTCTCGACCCGGCCCTGCGCGGCGTCCTCCTGGTGCCGCGACTGCCCGAAGTGCCGCTTCGTGTTCCTGGCGCTGGCGCCGTTCAGCTCGCCCGGCGCACCTGCGCGAGGTCTTCGGCGGCGACCTGCTCGCCGACGAGTCGCCAGTACGAGGGCTTCGCGCTGCTCGCGGCGAGCGGCGGGCACAAGCCGTTCGAGTGCGTCGGCGAGGAGCAGGAGAGCCTCGCCGCGATGAGGCTGCTGGCCGGACGATCCGCGCTGGCGCGAGCACGCGGTCGTACGCAGGCTCGCGAACGAGGTGCTGCCGGCGCATCCGCTGCCCGAGGGCGACCCGGCGGCCGTGCTCGCGCTCAGCGACGAGCACGACGTGCCGCCCGGCCTGCTGGACGACCTGCGTGCGGTTCTCGGAGCTTGAAGGCGCGCGCGATCGGCGTCTGGGGCGCCGGCCGCGAGATCGCCTCGTTCGCCGCGCAGGCTGGCCGGCGGCTGCCGCGCGCGAGCATCGCCGTGGCGGCCTTCGACGAGCAGCCCCCGCCCGCGCGCGTCGCCGTCGCTGCTCGGCGCGCCGGATGTCGCGCACCGTCGCCGCCGCCGAGGCCGCTGGCCGCGCTCGGCGGGTGCGACGTCGTGGTGCGCTCTCCCGGCGTCTCGATCCATCGCCCCGAGCTGCGCCGCGCTGCGCGAGCGCCGGGACTGCCGGTCACGACCGCCACCTCGCTGTGGCTGGCCGAGCGCGGCGGCGGCGGTGTCCTCGGCGTCACCGGCACGAAGGGCAAGAGCACGACGGCGGCGCTCGCGTGTCACCTCGCGCGCGCGGCCGGGCCGCGCCGCCGAGCTGGCGGGCAACATCGGGCGTCCCGGCGCTCGAGCTGCTCGACGCCGATCCCGACGCGCTCGCCGTCGTCGAGCTCTCGAGCTACCAGCTCGCCGACCTGGCGGTCGGCCCCGAGGTCGCGGTCGTGACCAACCTCTACGCCGAGCACGCCGACTGGCACGGCTCCGAGCAGGCCTACCGCGAGGACAAGCTGCGCATCCTGACGCTGCCCGGCGTGCGCGGAGGCCGTCGCTGCCGGCCCGTCAGCCGGAGCTCGCCCGCGCCGCGACCGGGCGCGGCGCGGCGTCTGTTCGGCCAGCGCCGCCGGGCTGGGACGCCGCGGCCGGAGGGGATCGCGCGCGAGGGCGTCCTGCGGCTGCCGGCCGGCGCGCTGCCGCTGCCCGGAGAGCACAACGCGCTGAACCTCTGCGCCGCGCTCGCCGCGCTCGGAGGCGGCGGGCGTCGAGGTCGGCGACGCTCCGGCGCTGCCGTCGAGGGCTTCCGCGGGCTCGACGCACCGCCTGCAGACGGTCGCCGTGAGCGACGGCCTGACCTGGGTCGACGACAGCATCTCGACGACGCCCGAGTCGGCGCTGGCGGCGCTCGCGAGCTTCCCCGGTCGCCCGCTGGTGCTGCTCGGCGGGGGCCAGGACCGCGGGCAGGACTACGCGCGCGCTCGGCGCGCGAGCTGGCGCGCGCCGGGGCGCTCGTGATCGGCGATGCCGAGCACCGGCCCGCGGCTGCTCGAGGCTGCGCTCGCGGCCGGGCTTCCCGCGTCGAGACGCGCTCAGGCGCCGAGGACCTCGCGGAGGCGGTCGCGCTCGCGCGCGGCGCCGCGCCGCCCGGAGCGCGTCGTGCTGCTCTCGCCCGCCGCCCCGAGCTATGACCGCTTCCGCGACTTCGAGGAGCGCGGCGAGCGCTTCGCCGCGCTCGCGCGCGGCTCCTAGAGCACGCGCGGGTCGTTAAGCGAACCGGCGCCGCGCGGCCCGTGGGACGCGCGACGCCGGTCTGTGTCACATCGCTAAACCGCTGCCACTGCTACGGGCAGAGCGGGTTGGTCGGCACGCTTTCGCAGGGGTTCGGCATCGTTTCCTGCGGCCGGCGGTTCGGCTGCCGACTTCGGCGTGCCGGAAGACCACCGATTCCTCCGACAGCTGTTCGACGTATTCCAGCGCGCCCGGACCGTTGCCCGGAGGCGGTGTCGTGGTGTTCTGACAGCCCCACGTTTCTTCGATGTTGTGCGGCCACGTGAGCTGCCGCCGACGAAGCGTGTTGCCGCTCACGCAGTTGTTGTCAGAGGTGAACTTCCTGTACGGGAAGATCCCGCCCTGCAGCGTGATCGTCGGCTGTTGTATTCGCTGCTGCCGTTGGTCCCGTTGTTTTCGAACGTGTTGTTCGCGATCTTGTTCCCAGAGAGCTGGAAGTAGATCGTGTTCGCCTGCCGGCGGGAACGGGTTCGGGTACTCGAAGCCGAGCACGCCGTTGTTGACGTTGTTCGTGATCGTGTTTTCGGTCGACTCGGTCGGCCATAGTCGCCCGGGAGCTCGACGCCGACGCCCCACGGGGCGACTTCGGTCGACGCGTTGCGCGGGAGCTTCGAGGTTGTTGTTTTCGGTGATCAGGTTTTTCCTGAAGATCGTGCACCGTTCGATGTTCGTCGAGGTGAACTCGTGGTACGGGCTTCGTCTTCGACGGTTTCTTCGCGTTGCACATGCCGTTCTGACGGCGGCGGCCCGTCACCGGGGTTTTCCCCGTTCGGCACGATGCCGGCGGAGTTGTTGCGGAAGGTCGAGTTTTCGATCACGAGGCGACCGCCCGAGTTCGAGCCCGAGTAGCCGACCGCGTTGTTTTCGATCGTGGCGTCGTTGACGTTCGCCTTGCATTCCCAGCAGGCGCCGATGTAGATGCCCGAGTCGTTGTAGCCGGAGGCGTAGATGTGTTCCCAGGAGCCTTCCGTCTCGTTCTGGGTGAAGATCCCGTAGCCGCCGTTCAGGCTCGTGTCGTAGGCCGTCAGGTAGCTTGCCCCACCAGCCGTGCGCGCCCTCTTTGCCGGACCCGTCGCCGCCGCTCCACCAGAAGTCGTTGCCGTTGCCGCCGTCGGGCGTTTCGCGGTCGTAGTTGCGGGCCGTCATGTTTTCGATCCAGACGTCGTTGGCCTTTTCGACCAGGATCCCGTTGCTCCCGCCGGGCGCGGTTTGCTCTGCCCGTCGAGGATCACGCCGTTGCGGTTCATGCCGCGGATGTGGATGCCGGCGTGCGCCTGCGGTGACCTTGACTTCTTCGTCGTAGACGCCGGGTTCGACCAGGACCCAGTCGCACTCGTTTTGCGGTCGCGTTGACCGCGGCCTGGATCGTCGTGAAGTACGCGATGTTCGCCGGAATCGGCCCGCCGGGCGGACCCGACTGGCTGACGATGTTGACGTGCTCCGCGCCTTTCTTCGCCATCGCGCCGGTCGCGAAGACCAGCGACGCGGCGAGGCTCGCCAGAGCTGCGAGCGAGATGCGCACACCTCGTCTCGCAAAGACACTACGTTCAGACGGCATACTCCCTCCCCTCCCTATGTGGACCGCGGAGGCCACACACGGGAGGTGAGCAGGGCTCCCTCCAGCGTCCTCCAACGCGCGAGCCCCGCTCCGCCTCGCCGACGAGGCGCACTGCCGCAGTCGCCGGCTGTCTGCCCGGCGCACGGCCGAGTGTAACCACGCCGGTACCTTCCGGACAAGTCCCCGGCAGGGATCGCACGTCGGTGCGAGCCCGTCCTAGTCCTTCGGGGGGTCTTGCGGGCGCTCTCGGGCTGCTCCTCGCCGGCCGCGCCGCGCCGCCCTTGGACCCCGGCGAACCGGCCTTCGCGCGCGTCTCGGCCCCGACCGGCGGACTCGTCGGCAGCGAGGCGGGATCGGCGGCGGCCGCCGCGCGGTTCTCCTCCTTGACCGCCAGCCAGATCTCCTCGCGGTAGATCGAGACGCCCTCGGGCGCCTCGATCCCGAGCCGCACCGTGTGCCCGCTGACGCCCATGACCGTCGATGAGAATGTCCTCACCGATGACGACGCGTTCTCCGGGGCGTCGCGTGAGGATCAGCATCCCCGCCGATTATGAAGCACGCGCCGGTGGGCTCGCCGGCAGCGGCCGTTCCGGCCGGCCGACCTGCGCCCGCCGGGGCTCAGGCGGCGTCGGCCGGGGCGCTCGCGGCCTCGGCGGCGCCGCGAGCTCGAACAGCGGCGCCTGCAGCTCGGCGCCCGTCGGCCGCGTTGAGCACCTGGTAGCCGCGGCCGCCGTGGATCACGAGCGGCGCGCGCAGGTTGGCGGTGGTCTCGAGCGGGTTCGGTGTCGCGCGCACGGTCACGTACACGTCGGCCGTCGAGACGTCCTCGAGGCCGATCGCGGCGAGTTCGTCCGCCGGCAGGTCGAGCTCGAAGTCGGGGAAGAACAGCTCCGGGCCCGACGACCGGCAGCGCCAAGCGCCGGGTCCTCGACGCAGTGCAGCCACAGGAAGCCGCTGCCGGGGTTGCGGTCGAGCAGCGCCCAGCTGCGGCCGCCCAGGCCGATCAGGCCGTGCGGGAACTCGATCACGTCTCCCTCGGCGACCTCGACGGCGCCGAAGCGAACGCTCTCGAATGTGACGGACATGCGCTCTCTCCTCGATCCTCAGTGCAGGAAGTTCAGCAGCGATTCCTGGACGATGTTCGCCCCTGCGTGCAGCGCCGCCTTGTAGGCGGCCTGCTGGTTGGAGTACTCGATCGTGGTCTTCGCGAAGTCGGTGTCGTAGGTGTTCGACAGCGCCTTTTCGATCGAGCCTTCGAGCGATTCGATCCGCGCGGCGGCGACCTGCAGCTGGTCGGTCGCGCTGCCGGACACCGCCTGCAGCTGCGGTCAGCCTTCCATGCCTTGCGTCGAGCGCTTTCAGGTCCGAGCCGACGAGCTTTTCGCGCGCTTCGGGCGTCGCTTCGCCCAGGTGCTGCTGGATCGTGCGCAGCACGTCGAGCAGCTTGCCGTCTGCCGAGCCCTGGCCGTTGCCGAGCACCGAGGACAGGTCGGTGCTCACGGTCACCGTGCTGCCCGGGCCGATCGCGCGCGCGATCGTTTCGGTGTTGCCTTTGAATTCGTCGTTTTCGCCCAGCGCGTACGGCGCGCGTCGCGGTCGGCGTGCCAGGCGAACACGTACTGGCCGGCGAACTGCGATGTTGGCGTCCTGCTTGACGTTTCGGTGAGCTGTCCGACCTCGGTCGCGAGGTTCTTGAGGTCGCCTTGCGTTGTTCGTGCCGTTGCCGGCCTGCAGCATCACTTCGCGCACGCGCTGGAGCACGGTGTTCATGTTCGCCATCGCGCCGCCCGCTGCGTTGGTCCAGGAGATGCCGTCGCTGCACGCTCGTGCGCGTAGGAGCTGAGGCCCGTCGAGCTGGCTCTGCAGGTCGATCGTGCGGCTGGCGCCGTACGGGTTGTCGGAGGCCTCGAGGATCGTGTGGCCCGAGGAGAGTTCCGCGGCGCTGCGCTGCGAGCTTGTTCGAGCGAGGCGTTCAGGTCGTTCAGCGTCGCGCCGGTCAGCATCGCGCCTGTGATGCGGTTGCTCATCGCTACAGCCCCGCCCTTCCGGTGTGCTCGATCAGCGTTTCGAGCATTTCGTCCATCGCCGTCAGCGTGCGCGCCGAGGCCTGATAGCCGCGCTGGAAGCTGATCAGGTTGGTCATTTCTTCATCGAGCGAGACGCCCGAGACGCTCTGGCGCTGGTTGCCGATCGCCGTCAGCGTCGTCTGCAGGTTCGCCTGTTCGTTCTGGGCGCCGCTGACGCGGCTGCCGACCAGCCCGATCAGCCCGGAGTAGCTCTGTTCCGCCGTCCCGCCGCGCAGCCCCGCGATCGCCAGCGCGACGTCGTTGCCGCCCGGCGCTGCGGTCGAGGAGGTCTGCACTTCGGCGGCGTTCACGGCGACCGTCAGCGTCGCCGCGGTGGTGCCGGTGAAGAACGGCGTGGAGGTGTGCAGCGCGTTGACGGTCGAGGCGACCGATGCGGCGACCGCGTCGAGTTCGGTCTGGAAGGTCGTCAGCGCCGCCGCCGGGCCCGGTCAGGGCCAGCAGCGCGCCGAGCTGGCCGCCGGCCGCGCTCGTGAGCGTCTGCGGCCAGTTGACGGTCGTCCCTTCGACCAGCGGTTTGGCGGCGTCGCCGAAGGCGACCGTGTCGGTGCCGTCGGCCTGCTTGGTGACCGTCACCTGGGCCAGCGAGGAGAGCTTGTCGATCAGCAGGTCGCGGCGGTCGAGCATGTCGTTGGGCGGCTGGCGCGCCTGTTCGGCCTGCTTGATCTGTGCGTTGAGCTGGGCGATCTGGTTCGCGTAGTCGGCGACTTCGCCGTTCGGCGCCGGTGCGCGCTTCGAACTGCTGGGTGGCCTGCGCGGAGATCGTCGAGAGCTGCGCGCTGAGCTGGTTGAACGCGCGTCGCGAGGCGTTCGCCCGGCCGCGACGACGCCCTCCTTCGCCGCTTCGCTCGTGGGCGGCGTTCGGCGAGGCTCGATCCACGCGGCTCCAGAAGGTCGAGAGCTGGCTGGCGATGCCGGTCGAGGACGGCTCGTTGAACGCGCTCTGCGGCCTGTTCGAGCTCTTCGGCCTGGGTCGCCGCGCCGCTCCGAGCGCGCTGTTCTGCGTGCGCTACTGGGCGTCGAGGTAGGCGTTGCGGATGCGGGTGTAGGTCTCGACCGTGACGCCGGTGCCGAGCTGCGCGCCCTGGCCGGTGATCGCCGACAGCGACGGGATCGGGATCGCCTGGTTGGTCTCGAGCACCGCGCACCTGCGCGCGAATAGCCTTCGGTGTTCGCGTTGGCGATGTTGTGCCCGGCGACGTCCATCGCCTGCTGCTCGGCGAGCAGCCCGCTCAGCGCCGTCTGGAGTCCCTGAAGCGTCGGGATCGACATCGCTAGGCGCTCAGGTCCAGGACGTGCAGGCCGCCGTGGGGCCGCCCGCGCGTGATCGGGGTCGAGGTGCCGCGAGTGTCGTAGCCGTTGACGCCGTCGAGCGCGAGCATCGCCATCAGGTGGTCGAGGAAGCCGAGCTCGATCTGCATGATCGCCCGGTTCGTCGAGTGCTCGCGCTGCAGCTCGTGCAAGGAGCCCCTGCAGCTCGGCGCTCAGCGCGTTCGCGCGCTCGGCCTCGGCGGCGCTCATCAGCGTCAGCAGGCTGCTGCAGCGTCACGCGTCTCGGACGGCTCGCCGAGGCGCTCTCCGCAGCGGGCCAGCAGCGCCGTGCGCTCCTCCTCGAGCAGCTGGCGGCGGCCCATCTCGCCGCGCAGGATGCCGGCCAGCCGGACGACCGTCTGCACGTCGCGCGCGCGGATCGCCGCGCCCTGCTCGAGCACGACGGCGAGCAGCCCCCGCGCCGAGGCGATCTGAGCGTCGAGGTGCGCGAGGATCTCCTCGCCGAGGGCCTCGCCGTCGCGCGTGGCTGTCACCGGCACGATGCGCGCTCATGCGCGCGTACCGCCTGTCGTGGCCGGCTTCGACGCCCCCGGACGGGGCCGTCGCCGAAGCTGCGGCCGTTCGGAGACGTGGCCGGCGGTCGCCCTGCATGCCCTTCGCCAGCTCCGCCGCCGAGCCCGAGCCCGCCGCCGTTCACGACGCCGTCGGCAAGGGCGCCCGGAAGCATGTTCGAGAGCACGCTCGGTCGGCGCCGCCGGAGCCGCCTTCCTGGGTCTTCGCCTTCGCCCGGGGGTTCGGTCGTTTCGGTCAGCGAGGTCGCGAGCTGCTGCACGAGCAGACGTTCGAACTCGAGCCCGAGCGCGTACTCGCGCTGGACCTCGGCGGAGCCGTTGCGCACCCACGCGGGCTCGGTGGCCTGCGCCGCAGCCGGGGACGCCCCGACCGCTTCCGAGCCGGGCGCGCTCATGTGCTCAGCTGGTTCGCGATCGCCATCATCTGGCTCTCGGTCTGGATCGCCGTGCTGGTCATCTGGAAGGCGCGCTCGGCGGTCATGCATCGTCGCCATGTCGCGCGCCGAGGTCGACGTTGGAGTCCTCGAGTGCGCCCTGGTGGATCTGCCCGCCCGAGGCCGGCGCGGACGGCGCCGCTGGCGGCGTTCGGCGCGAGCAGGCCGCCCCCTTCGGCCGCGAGGTGGTCGGGTGCGGTGACGGTGACGAGCGAGATCCGGCCGAGCCGTTTGCCCTGCGCCGTGACGGTGCCGTCGGAGCAGATCCGCAGTTCCGAGGCGTCGACGCCGGCGGGAACTTTGATCGGCGGGTCGAGCAGGTTGCCGGCGGCGTCGGAGATCTCGCCGTCGGCGTTGAGCTGCAGCGCGCCGTTGCGCGTCAGCACCGTGCTGCCGCCGGCGCGGCGCAGCTGCAGGAAGCCCGTCACCTTCGATCGCGAGGTCGAGCGGGTTGCCGGTTTCCTTCAGCGCGCCCTGGCGCGAGCTGCGCCCGAGCGATCGCGCGCCGCGGCGCCGGCGCCGGCGGTCGTTTCGGTGCCGGCCATGTCGACCTGGTTGTAGAGGAGGTCGTCGAAGGCGACGCGCTCGGACTTGTAGCCGTCGGTGTTGACGTTCGCGAGGTCGTTGCTGACGGCGTCGAGCTGCAGCTGCTGCGCCGCCATGCCTGCTGCTGCGGAGAAGAGACCTTCGAGCATGCGGCCCGTTCAGACCTCTGTCGTCTTCGAGGGAGCGCGGAGCCGGGCATGGAGGCGCGCCCGGCGTCCGTGCCTTGCCCTCCGGTGATCGGCAGCGGCGACCGCGACTTGAGCGGCGGGCGGCGCCTTCAGCGGCTGCGCGCTGAGCCGCTAGCCGCCGCTGCCGAGCGAGCCGACCTGCGTCGAGGCCTGCTGCAGCGTCTGGCCGATCGCCTGGATCGCCTGCTGGCCGGACTGGAAGCTGCGCAGCGAGGAGATCATTTCGACCATCACCTTCGCCGCGTCGACGCCCGGAGCTCTCCAGCGCGCCCTGGCGGACGGTCCCTTCCGCTTTGCCGGCGGCAGTGCCGGTGTAGAGGTTCTGGCCCTGCTTTTCGACGCCCTTCAGTTCGAAGATCCCGACCGCGCCGGGGCCGAGGGTGCCCTGGGCGGGCACTTTGACTTCCGCGCCCGATGGGCTGAGGACCGGATTTCCGTTGGCGTCGGTCAGGATGCCCGAGGCGGAGGCGGTGAACTGCCCGTTGCGGGTGTAGCGGATGCCCTGGGCGGTGCGCACGCGCGAAGAAGCCGTGGCCCTCGATCGCGAAGTCGAGCGGTTCGCCGGTTTCGGTGATCGCGGCCGGGGTGAGGTCGGTGAAGGTCTTGCCGAGCGCGACGCCCTCGGCGCTCGAGCCGACGGGCGACGCCGCCGCGCGGTGTTGGCGAGCAGCACCTCGCCGAAGCTGTGCTGCGGGGAGGCGTCCGCCTTGTAGCCGGGGGTGGTGGCGTTGGACAGGTCGTTGGCGAGCTGGTCCTGACGGGTCTGCTCGGCGACCATGCCCGAGGCGGCGATGAAGAGACCGACGTCCATCTAGTCGCCGTCTTCGGCCGCGCGCCGTCTTTCTTTAGCTTCTGCCCGTCGCGAGGCGCCCGCGCAACGTGGCGTGCACGCCCGCGCGTGGCCTAGCCGACCGCGCTGAACAGCGCGCACTCGCCTTCGAGGTGCTCGTAGAGGCGGCGGCGCAGCTGCGTGTGGATCTGCGACACGCGGCTCTCCGAGACGCCGAGGCGCTCGCCGATCTCGCGCAGCGTGTGGTCCTCGACGTAGAGCAGCACCGCGACTTCGCGCTCCTGGCGGCTGAGCCGCGCGAACGCCTGCGCGGAAGCGCGACTTCGCTTCGTTGCGCTCGGCGCTCGTCACGGGGTCGCAGTCGCGGTCGTCGCTCTCGAGCGTGTCGATGCGCTCGATCGTCGCGCTCTCGTCCGAGCGCACGATGCGGTTCAGCGAGGAGATCTCCGCCAGCGCCACCTGGTCGAGCCTGCGCGTGAGCTCGAGCGGCGTCATGCCCACGCGCGGCCGCAAGCTCGTCGCGATCGGGCTGGCGCTCGTGGGTGGCGAGGAAGCTCTGGCGGGCGTCGTTGATCGCGCGCTCGTCGCGGCGCAGCGAGCGCGGCGCCCAGTCGTGACGGCGCAGCTCGTCCAGCACGGCGCCCTGGATGCGGGTCCAGGCGTACTGCTCGAGCGTCGCGCCCCTTGCCGGGGTCGTAGCGGTCGATCGAGCGGATCAGCGCCTCGAGGCCGCAGGAGAGGAAGTCCTCGACCTCGCACTGCGGCGGCACCTCGCGCACCTTGCGGTAGACGATGTAGCGGACCATCGGCAGGAACATGAAGATCAGCCGGTCGCGCGCCTGGCGCTCGCCGGTCCGCGCTGGTACTCCTGCCAGATCGCGAGGACCTCGTCAGCGCTCGCGCGCGCGCCCCGCCCAGCCCCCTGGTTGGTTGTCTGCATTCTCCTGCCTGCCCGACTGTCTCGCTCCGGTGAGGGAACCCACCCCTGCTCACCCGCCGAAGCCCCGGTTGTCAACTCGAACGGCACTTATTTCGCCTCCGTCGCGGAAACCCCTCCCCGCTCCGGCCAACGCTTCCCCGCGCGCGCGTCCGCGCGGGAAGCGCGCGCCGGCATCCACCGGTGTAAAGCGGCTGTGGCGCGGGTAACAACAGGGCCGAGACGCCCGCGCTCAAGCGACGCCCGCGCGCGGGCCCTTTGGAGGGGGCGCGCCCGCACGCAATGCGGTGAGCTGCCCGAGGATCGGCTTAAAGTTTTCGTGGACGGCGTCGATCACAGGCTCAGAGACGCAAACGCGAGGCGGCCCAGGGAACGGGCCGCACGAGCCGTTTTCAGGGAGAAAACGCATCATGAGCTCGCCGTCTGCACCACCCACAGATCCGAGCGCCACTGAGGGCGCCCCCGACGACCGCGGCGAGCCGCGGGCGTTCGACCTCGACCCGCGGCGGCCCGCCGCGCCGAGCTGCTCGACCAGATGGCCCGGGCGGACGAGATCAACACGCGGCTTGCGCCGCAGCGGACGCGAGATCGCCTTCGCGCTCAGCTCCGACGGCGGCTCGCTGCAGATCGAGCTGCGCGACAGGCCGGGCGCGTGCTGCGCACGCTCTCCCTCTCGGAGGCGATCGACCTCGCCGAAGGCGGCGCGGTCCCCGACTAGCGCCGATGTCGACCGGCATCTGTCAACGGCGGCGGCACCTCGCCGATCGCGGTCACCGGCCTCGCCTCGGGCCTGAACACGACCTCGATCATCAAAGCGCTGCTCGAAGCCGAACAGCTGCCGATCACCCGCATCACCAACCAGCAGGAAAAGCTCGTCGGCCAGCAGGCGCAGATCGCAGACCGTGCAAGTCGAGCCTGCTGTCGCTCAGCTTCGCGGCCGAAGAATTCGCGCTGCCCTCGCTGTTCGAAGGCGTGCAGAGCGTCAGCTCGAGCGAACCGGCGCGGGTCGAGCGCCACGATCACCGGCGGCGCCGGCGTCGGCGGCTACCAGATCGAAGTCACGCAGCTTGCGAACTCGGCGCAGCGCACGTTCGCCTTCGCGAGCCCGGGCGCGCGAAGACACCGTGACGATCGACGGCCGCGAATACACGCTCAAAGCCGGCGCCACCGCCAAAGAACTCGCCTCGAAGATCAACGCCGACAGCAAAGGCACCGTCTACGCCGCCGTCCAGGGCGAAGAAGAAACGATCGTGCTCTCCAGCCGCACGACGGGCGCGAGCGAAGGGGAATTCATCGCAGTCGCCGACCCCGGCGGCGCGCTCACCGAAAAGGCCGGCACGGCGAAGGAAGGCAAGAACGCCGAATACAAGATCGACGGCGTCGCCGGGACGTCGACCTCGAACATCGTCACCGAAGCGATCGCGGGCGTCGAGCCTGACGTTCTCCGCGCTCACCAGCGCGGGCGCGGTGACGATCGCGGTGCAGCCCCCGGCGCCGAACCTGAAGACGATCGAAGCCAAGCTCGAAACCTTCGTGAGCGCTTACAACAAGACCGTCGAAGAGGTCCAGAAGCAGCTCACGACCAAGCCGCTCGAACATCCCGCGAACGGCTCCGAACTCAGCGTCGGCTCGCTGTTCGGCGACAACGAACTGACCGGGACTGCTGACGCAGATGCGCCAGGCGATGTACGAAACGATCAAAGGGACTGACGGCCGAGGATGGCGAGCCCGCTCGACCTCGGCATCAGCACGGGTGCGGGCACCGGCGGCGACCTCCTCGGAGTCCTCGCTCGTCGGGCCTGCTGAAGCTCGAACACCGCGACGCTGGCCAAAGCGATCGGCCGAACACCCGGGCGAAGCCAGGCAGATGATGCAGCAGTGGTCGCTGAGCTTCTCCAAGCTCGTTCGACAACGCGTCCGGGCCCGGCGGCTCGCTGGAAACGCGGATCAGCGGCGAGGAAACCCAGCTGCGCGAAATGAAGCTGCGCGTCTCGACGATGAGCCAGATGCTCGCTGGTGCGCCAGAAAGCGCTCGAACAGACCTACGCGCAGCTCGAAACGATCATCTCGCGCAACAGCGCCCAGAGCTCCTGGCTCACGAGCCAGGCGTCGCAGATCGAAAAATCGGGCCTCTGAGCGCCCGCGATCTAAACCTTCGTGCCGGCGCGCCGATCAAGAGAGGGTCGATGAGCAACGTGGCGGCATCACCGCAGGCCTACCGTCGTGAGGCGGTCATGTCGGCCTCGCGGGGACAACTGGTGGTGATGCTCTACGACGGCGCGCGGCGCTTCCTGCGCCAGGCCGCCGCAGCGATGCGAGCGCGCGAGATCGAGCGCTCCCACATGACCCTGCGGCGCGCCGAGCTGATCGTGGCCCACCTCGACGGCACGCTCGACTACGAGCAGGGCGAGCTGCCTCAGCACCTCCACTCGCTCTACGAGTTCTGCCTGCGACACCTCAACGAGGGGCGCATGGCGCTGGACCCGACCAAGCTCGACGAGGTCTGCGACCTTCTCGGGGAGCTGCGCGAGGCGTGGGCGCAGATCGCGGCGGAGGGCGCGTGAGCGCGTCCGCGGAGGAGGCCGTCGACCTCGCCGCCTACGAGGCCGTCGCCGCGCACGCCGAGCTGGAACTCGAGCTCGCGGGCCAGGGCCGGCTGGATGAGCTCTCGGGGCTGTCCTCGCGGTGGGACGAGCTCCTCGCCGCGCTGCCCGGGCGCCCACCCGCCTCCGCCCTGCGTGTCCTCACGCGCGCGCGCCTGATCCACGAGCGCACACGGATCGAGCTGCTGCGACTGCGCGAAGGGCTGCTCGGGGAGCTCGACGGCACGGCGCGGGCGAAGCGCACGGCCGACGGCTACGCCGGCGCCGGCGGGGGTCACGCCGTCTCCGCTGTCGATCGCCGCGCCTAGCTGCTCAGGCCGGCAGACGACGGAGCGAATCGCAATCCGGCTGTCACTGCCGGCGCGGGCCTAAAGATCTCACGGTCGCGGCCGATCACTTCGGACGCGATGTCCCTCGTCGACCCGACTCAGCAGCTGTTGGAGGCGGCGATGCGTGGCTCCTGGCTGCGCCAGACCGCGCTGACCAACAACATCGCCAACGCGGACACGCCGAACTACCGCCCGCAGGAAGTCGATTTCGAGTCGACGCTGCAGACGGCCATGGAAGGGGGCCAGTCCCCGACCGAAGTCGAATTCGCCGCCCACGAAGTCGCGGGCGAAGCCGGCCCCAACGGAGCCGGCGTCAGCATCGACCAGGAATCGGCGAAGCTGGCCGAAAACGGCCTCGACTACGAGGCACTGACGCAGATCGCCGCCACCCGCAACTCGATCGTCAAATCCGCCATCGGGATCCTGTGATGGGGCTCTTCGACGCGATCGGGATCGCCGGCACCGGGCTCACCGCGGAGCGCGTCCGCATGGATGTGACCGCCGAGAACCTTGCCAACGCGGACACGACGAAAGGCGCGAACGGGCAGCCGTACCGCCGCCAGTCGGTCATGCTGGCCCAGTCCGGCACCCCCGGTTTCAGCGGCGCGCTGTCGGGCGCGCTTGCAGAACAGACCGGCGCCGTGGCCCCGGGGGGCGTCACCGTCGCCGGGATCGTCTCCGACGCGACGCCGAACCGCCGCGTGTACGACCCGTCCAACCCGGAAGCCGACGCGCAGGGCTACGTGAGCATGCCGAACGTCGACACGGTGACGGAAATGACCGACCTGATCTCCGAGCAGCAGTCCTACCAGGCCGACGTGACCGCGATGCAGACCTCGAAGTCGATGTTCACCTCGACGCTGGGCCTGCTCAGATGATCGTGCCCGCGATCGGAGGCCTCACCGGCGCCCTCGGCAACGCCGGCGCCAACGTCGCCACCGGCCAGGTGGGCGAAACGCCGGTCGCGCCCGCGGCCGCTGAAGGCGGCCTCGCGCAGGCCGGCGGAGCCGAAGGGGCCGCGGCCACCGGCGGCGGCACGCCCAGCTTCGGCGGCGCCCTGACGGAAGCGATCTCCTCGCTGGAGACGAGCCAGGCGAACGCTTCGTCGGCCTCGCAGGCCCTCGCGTCAGGCACGGTGGGCGACCCGGAGGCGGCCGTCTCGACCGTCGAGGACGCGGCGCTCGAGATGCAGCTCGCCGCGCAGATCCGTTCAAAGGCGACGGAAGCCGCCCAGACGATCTTCAACACGCAGGTCTGATAGGTGCCGAACGTCGGAGCACTCGCGTCCCGGCTGACGACTCGCGGCTGGCTCATCGTCGGCGGCGCGGCGGTCGGCGGGATCCTGTTCATCTACCTCTTTCTCCACATGGTCTCGGCGCCGAGCTACACGCTCCTGATGAGCGGCGTGGACCCGGCGCAGACGGGAAAGATGACGAGCGCGCTGAGCGCGCACGGCGTCAGCTACCAGCTCCAGAACAACGGCACCGCGATCGCCGTTCAGGACAACCAGACGGCCGAGGCGCGGGTCGCATTGGCGGGTGCCGGCCTGCTTGGGAACTCGCAACCCGGCTGGGAACTGTTCAACAAACAGAGCCTCGGCGAAAGCAACTTCCAGCAGCAGGTGACCTACCAGCGCGCGCTGCAGGGCCAGCTCGAAGCCACGATCAACAGTGTGCAGGGAGTCTCCGGCGCGCAGGTCGAGCTCGTGCTGCCGAGCGCCCAGAACCAGATCTTCGGTGAAGGACAGAGCGCCGCATCCGCCGCGGTCCTGCTGTCGGGCACCTCGGTCATCGACCCGAGCTCCGTCCGCGGCGTCGCGCAGCTCGTCGCCTCCAGCGTGCCGGGCCTGCAGCTGAACAAAGTCACGATCACCGGCGCCTCCGGGCAGCTGCTGTGGCCGTCGGCCAGCGGCGGCTCGGGCGGCAGCGGCGGCAGCAGCCTGCAGGAAGCCGAGCAGCGCTACGACCAGACGACCCAGGCGAACCTGGAGGCGATGCTCGGCCAGACGCTCGGGCCCGGCAAGGCCCAGGTGCTCGTCTACGCGAACATGAACGTCGACCAGGCCACCAAAGAATCGCTCGAATACGCCAAGGCCGGCACGCCGCTGGCGCAGACCAAATCGCTCGAGACGCTGAGCGGCAACGGCAGCAGCGCCGCCGCGACGGGCACCGCGAACCTGCCGGCCGCGGCCCAGAACGGCGGCAAGTCGAACTACAAGAAAGAAACGAGCACGCTGCAGAACGGCGTCTCGAAGACCGTCACCCACACGACGGTCGCGCCCGGCACGGTCGAAACCCAGCACGTCTCGGTGCTGCTCGACCACTCGGTCCCGGCCGCGTCGGTGCCGGCGATCAAGGAAGCGGTCACGAACGCCGCGGGGATCAACGCGAAGCGCGGCGACACGATCTCGATCGGGCAGATCGCGTTCGCGAAGGGCGGCGCGACCGGCGCGCCGGCAGCCAGCAGCCCGCTCTCATACGCGAAGTACGTGCTGCTCGCCATCGCCGCGGCGATCTTCCTGTTCTTCACCACGAAATCCCTGCGCAAGCGCGAGCAGGAGGCGATCCCTGAGCCGCGCTGGCTGCGCGAGCTGGAGGCGCCCGTGCGGCTGTCCGAGCTGGAGCGCGAGATGGCGAGGAGCCCGAGCGAGCTGACGGCGTCCATCGGCAACGGCAACGGCAACGGCGCCCGCGGCGGCGACGACATCCGGCGCCAGGTCGAGCAGCTCGCCGACAGCGATCCCGACCGCGTGGCCCAGCAGGTGCGCAGCTGGATCCAGGAGGGCTAGCGGCGGATGGCCGCCGAGTCGCGCGGAGAGATCGCCCCCGGGCTCTCGGAGGGCCTGACCGAAGAGCTGCCCGCGGTCTCGCAGGTCTCCGGTGCGCGCAAGGCCGCGGTGCTGATGGCGGGGCTGGGCTCCGAGCGCGCCGCCAACGTCCTGCAGCGGCTGCGCGAGGAGGAGATCGAGAGCCTTTCCGGGGAGATGGCGCGGCTGCGCCCGGTCGGCGCCGAGACGACCGATTCGGTCTTCAGCGAGATGGCCGCCGCCGGCGCATCGGCCGGCGCCGAAGGCGGGCTCGAGTTCGTGCGCGAGGTGATCGAGCGCGCGCTCGGGCCGGAGCGTGCGGCTGAGCTGCTGGGGAAGATCGCGGGTCCGCCGGAGACGCGCCCGTTCGAGTTCCTGCGCCGCGTGCCGGTCGAGCGGATCGCGACGCTGCTGCGCAGCGAGTCCCACCAGATGATCGCGCTGGTGCTCGCCAACCTCCCGACGACGCAGTCGGCCGCGGTCCTCGGCAAGCTGCCCGAGGCGATCCAGCCCGATGTCGCGCTGCGGATCGCGCGCATGGGCGAGACGACCGCAGCGGTGATCGAGCAGCTCGAGCACGCGCTACGCCAGCGCCTGAACGCGTCGAGCGACCGCGAGTACGCCGTCGCGGGAGGCACCAAGACGCTGGCCGGGATCCTCAACCACGCCGACCGTGCGCTCGAGCGCAACGTACTCGACAACCTGGCCAGCTCCGACAGCGAGCTGGCCGAGAAGGTGCGCGGGATGCTGTTCGTGTTCGAGGACCTCGTGAAGCTCGAAGAGCGCGCGGTGCAACAGGTCCTCCGGGAGGTCGACCAGAAGGATCTCGTGCTCGCGCTGCGCGGCGCGCCCGAGGACGTCAAGGAGATCGTCCTCGCCAACATGTCCGAGCGCGGCGCGGCGATGCTCAAGGAGGAGATGGAGATCCAGCCTCCCCAGCGCAAAAGCGACATCGACGCCGCTCAGAGCCGGATCGTGGCGGTCGTCCGGCGCCTGGAGGAAGCGGGCACCATCGTGATCGCCTCCGACGAGGACGGCGAGGAGGGCGAGGCGGTTGTCTGACGCGGCCGTGAGCTTCCCGCTCGAGCCGCTCGAGCCGTCGGAGCCGCCGCCGCGCGACGCCGCCGAGCGGCTGCTCGCGCAGGCCAATCTCGACGCCCAGGAGATCCGCGAGCAGGCCCGGGCCGAGGGCTTCGAGCAGGGGCGGGCCGCCGGTCTGGAGGCCGGGCGGGCGGAGGTCGAGGCCTCCGCGCAAGCGCTCGCCGAGGCTGCCCGGGGCGTACTCGAAGTGCGCGAGGCGACCGCGGAGGCGGTCGAACGCGACGCGGTCGAGTTGGGGCTCCAGCTCGCGGGCAAGATCCTTCCGGCCGCCCTGCTGGCGCAGCCGGAGGTCGTCGCCTACGCGGTGCAGGGCGCATTGCGCCGGGTCAGCGGACAGCGCACGCTCTCGGTTCTCGTCAGCCCGGAGGATCTCGAGACGGTGCGCACGGCGCTCGGCGCGCAGCAGCAGCCGGGGACGGCAGAGCCGTTCGAGCTGCTGGGTGACCCGCAGGTGCGCCGCGGCGGGGCGATCGTCCGCACCACAGACGGCGAGGTGGACGCACAGGTCTCGACGCAGCTGGAACGCGCCGCGGAAGTCGCCTTCGCCGAGCTCGCCGGCGGCCAGAAGAAGTGACCGCGGCCGAGCCCGGAACGCTGGTCCGCCGCGCGGGCCGCGCGATCGACGAAGACGATCTTGCGCGCCGTCACGGCTACGTGAGCAACCTGATCGGCCTCATCATCGAGGTCACCGGCCTGCAGGCCGAGATCGGCGAGGTCTGTCTCGTGGAAGGCGGCCGCGGCGAGGACGCGCGCGCCGCGGTGCCCGCCGAGGTCGTCGGCTTCCGCGAGGGCCGCACCCTGCTGATGCCGCTCGGAGAGCTGCACGGCATCGGCCCGGGGACGCGCGTGCTCGCCAGCGGCGCTCCCTTCCGGGTCGCGGTTGGCGACGACCTGCTGGGCCGAATCGTCGACGGGCTCGGGCGGCCCGGCGACGGCCTGCCTGCGTCCGCCGGCACGCCGCGCTCGACGATCGCCGCTCCGCCCGCAGCCCTGTCTCGGCCCCGCATCCGTGAGCGCGTCGGTCTCGGCGTGCGCGCGCTCGACGCGCTCGTTCCCTGCGGGCGCGGCCAGCGGCTCGGCATCTTCGCCGGCTCGGGCGTGGGCAAGTCCTCGCTGTTGGGCATGATCGCCCGCTCGACCAGTGCGTCGGTCAACGTGATCGCGCTGGTGGGCGAGCGCGGCAGGGAGGTCAGAGAGTTCATCGAGCGCGACCTGGGCGACGCGCTCTCGCGCTCGGTCGTCGTCGTCGCGACCTCCGACCAGCCGGCCCTCGTGCGCATCAAGGCGGCTTTCACGGCGACCACGATCGCCGAGCACTTCCGCGACCAGGGCCACGACGTGATGCTGATGATGGACTCGGTCACGCGCTTTGCGATGGCGCAACGTGAGGTCGGGCTCGCGATCGGAGAGCCGCCGGCCACGCGTGGCTACACCCCGAGTGTGTTCGCCCTGCTTCCCCGGCTCCTGGAGCGTGCCGGCACGAGCGCCGAGGGCTCGATCACCGCTCTCTACACGGTCCTCGTGGACGGCGACGACATGAACGAGCCGATCGCCGACGCCACGCGCTCGATCCTCGACGGGCACGTCGTGCTCACGCGCTCGCTCGCGCACGCGGGCCACTACCCCGCGATCGACGTGCTGCAGAGCGTCTCGCGGCTCACGGGCGAGATCGTCGAGGAGCGCGTCGTCGAGGCGGGCCAGCGGCTGCGCTCCGCGCTCGCAGCCCTGCGCGAGAAGGAAGACCTCGTCGCGATCGGCGCCTACCAGCACGGCACCGACCGCATGCTGGACGCCGCGCTCGCGCACCGCTCCGCGATCGACGCCTTCCTGCGTCAGCGCGTGGACGAGCGCAGTGACACCGCCGAAGCCGACGAGCGGCTGCTGTCGCTCGCTGACTCCCTCGCACGCACGCTCCAGCGCGAGGAGGACATTCCCGACGCGGAGGAGGTGCCCGAGGCTGCGCCCGCTCCGCCGGAGCTCTCCGCGGCGACGGTTCCTGCGCTTCCGCCGCTGGGCCTCAACATCTGAGTTTGAGAGATCGATGCGAGAGCTAAAGATCGCTCCCCCGGCGCCGATTAACAGGCCGTGACCGGACCCTCGTTCCGCTTTCGTCTCGAGCGTGTGCGCGCTGTGCGCGAACGCAAGGAGAAGCTCGCCCAGCAGGAGCTGGCCCGTTCGATGTCGCGGCTCAGCGACACCCGCGCCGAGCTGCAGAGCGCCGAGGCGAGCGTGGAACGCGCGCGCACACACCAGCGCGACGCGAGCTCCGCTGCGGAGCTGCTCGACGGCGCCGAGCTGCAGGCGCGCCAAGCTTTCCTGGAGCGCGTCGAAGCCGACCGCTCGCACTGCGCGCAGGACGTCCGCCGCGGCGAGGCCGAGGTCGCCGATCGCGGCGAGAAGCTCGTCGTCGCCGCAGGCGAGCACGAGATGCTCAACCGCCTGCGCGAGCGCCGCCGCAGCGAGCACGAGCTCGAGGCGGCGCGCCACGAGAGCAAGCTGATGGACGAGATGGCCGCCGCGCGGCCGGGCAGGAGCGTCGCGTGAGCACCCAGGCGATCGGAGCCCCCGGCGAAGTGAACGCCCCCGGCGAGCTCGAAGCCGCGGCGCGGGTGCGCACCCTGCAGTCGCTGATCGCCCGCACCGAAGGCGTCTCCGAAGGAGCCGCGACCGTCCCTGCCGCCGCCTCTGAACCGACGACCGGCACATCCTTCGCCACCGCGCTGCAGGCAGCGAGCGCGTCCGCGGCGGGCGGCAGCCAGTACGACACCCTGATCGAACAGGCCGCGGCGCGCAACGGCGTCGATCCCGCTGTCCTGCACGGGCTGATCCAGCAGGAGTCGGGCTTCGACCCCTCGGCGCAGAGCAGCGCCGGCGCCATGGGCCTGACCCAGCTGATGCCGGGGACGGCGTCCTCCCTGGGGGTCTCGAACCCGCTCGACGCGGCGGAATCGATCGAAGGCGGCGCCCGCTACCTGGCGCAGCAGCTCTCACGCTTCGGCGGCAACACCGCGGACGCGCTCGCCGCCTACAACGCCGGCCCGGGCGCCGTGCAGCAGTACGGAGGCGTCCCGCCTTACGCGGAAACCCAGTCCTACGTGCAGAAGGTGCTCGGCTACGCCGAAAGCTACCGGCGCGAACACCCCGCCACGACGGGAGGGGTCGCATGAGCGTCGCCCCCGCCCTGGCGCCTCCTGCGGCGCTGCCGCCGCCTGCGAGCGGCGGGCCGCCCGGAGCTCCACCGGGCGCGCCGCCCTTCGGCAGCGCGCTCGAACACGAGATGGCCCGGACCGCACAAGCGGAAGGCCAGAGCAGAAGTCCCGGCGGCGAGAGCCGTGGCCAGGGCGAGCCCCGCGCTTCCCGCGGCCATCGAGGGGACGAAGGCGCGACGAGCCTCGCTGGCACCGTCGCCGATGCCACGCCGGCGCAGGCAACCTCCGCAGGGGAGGGGCAGGCGCCCTCCAGCGGTGAAGTCGCCGCGCCGGGGCGGTCCAACTCCGAGCAGCCTGGCGTGAGCGGGACGGCGTCCCCGGCGACGCCGGACCCGGCTGCCGTCCTCTCGCCTGCCCCGGCGTCCCCGGGTGCGAGCACCGAGTCCGAGTCGACCCCGGCCGGCCCCGTGCCTGCGCAATCCTCAGAATCGGCAAAGGGCGAGCTCCTCGAGAACCCGCCGGCGCCCGCGTCCGCGAGCACACCGGCCGTGGCGCCTCAGAGCGCCGACCCTGCGGCGCGGGCTCTGCCCGCGCCGGGTGAGCGGCAGAGCTCCCGCGAAGTGTCCCCTCCCTCCCGCCTCACCGATCAGGCAGGCGTCGGCGCGCTCGGCAAGGCGCAGCGCGAGCCCGCGCGCGACGCCGGGGAAGCGCTGCCTGCGGACGGCTCGGTGGAACCCGGCGGCGAAGGGTCCTCGGGCGCGATGCCGGTGACGCGCGGGGTGACTGCCGAAGCGACGCCTTCGCCGGCGCCGCCGCAGCCCGCCGAGCAGGCCGGGACGGGCGTGCAGGCGCAGGGGCCGCGGACGGCGGCTCCCGCCGCGGACGTCTCCGGCGAGCAGCCCCAAAGCGACCAGCGCCGCCCGGATGAACGTCTCGTCCAGGGCGTCAAGCACGCAACCCCGCCTTCGGGACATGACAGGACCACGACTGCGAGCTCCTCGTCCTCGGGCGGCTCCGCCCTCCAGACGGGCGCGCCGAGCCCTGCGGCGGGCGGGAGCGGGCCTCCCGGAGCGCAGGACGCGGCGGTCGCCCCCACGGCCGCGACGCAGCCGCCCCCCACCGGAGGGGCGAACGCTCCGCAGCTGACCGCCAGGGCGCAGCTCGGGGAGATGATCGACGTGATCCACGCCACGATCGAGCTGGCCGCGCGGCGCGGCGCGACCCAGGCACGGATCGCGCTGCAGCCGGAGGAGCTGGGCGAGATCAGGATCCACCTGAGTCAGAGCGCGGACGGGATCGTGGCGCGACTGACGGCCGCGACGCCCGCGGCGGCCCAGGCGCTGGCGGCCGGGCGCGGGGAGCTGCACCAATCGCTGAGCTCGCTCGGCGCGACCCTGCTGCAGCTCGACATCGGGACCTTCGAAGGCCGCGAGGGCCGCCGGCAGGTGCTTGCGGGCGAAGGCTCCCCGGCCCGCCGCGCCGCAGGGCCGACCGAAGAGGACGACAGCATTGCCGCAGCCGAAGGCGCAACCTCCGTCGCCGCGCCGAGCAGCGGCCCGAGGGGCGCGCTGGTCGACGTGCTCGCCTGAGATCAGCCGAAAGGACCAAGACCCATGACCACACCCACAGCCATCGCAGCCGCAGCCGAACCGTCATCCGGTCAGGGCTCCGCGGCCGTCTCGAACCCGAGCGGGACGCTCGGGCAGAACGACTTCCTGAAGCTGATGATCGCCCAGCTCCAGGCGCAGAACCCCATGGACCCGGCCAACACGAACGAATTCATGGGCGAGCTGGCCCAGTTCACCCAGGTCGAGCAGCTCACCAACCTTGCCCAGGCGAACGAGCTCTCGAGCGCCGTGTCGCTGATCGGCCGGACCGTCGTCTACTCGACGGGGAGCGGCGGGCGTGGCACGGGTCAGGTCACGAGTGCGCAGAGCACCTCATCCGGCACGACCGTGACGGTCGAAGGCGTGGACGGGATCTCCCTGACCGCGATCACCGAAGTCAAATGAGCCCCGTCGAGAACAACCCCGCGCTGATCCCGCCCGGCAACGTCGGCGGGCCCTCCCCCGCGCCCGCTGCGGGCGGGCCGACGCGGACGGGCACGGTCGGGGCCACGCAGGCGCCCGGCAGGTCCTTCGCCACCGAGCTCCAAGACGCGTCCTCGCCGAGCGCGCTGCGCTTCTCCAAGCACGCGCTCGAACGCCTGGAGCGCCGCGGGATCGAACTCGACCCGGCGACGATGCAAAGGCTTGACGAGGGGGTGGCGCGCGCTGCAGGTAAGGGCTCGCGCGACTCGCTCGTCCTGGTGGACAACACCGCGTTCGTGGTGTCCGTCCGCAACAACACCGTCATCACGGCGGTGGGATCCGAACACATGAAGGACAACGTGTTCACCAACATCGACAGCGCGGTGATCGCATGATCCTCGCGGCGTCAGTCAACCAGGGCTGGACCTCATCGAGGAAGCCCAGAAAGGCAGGGCAGCCGAGATGATGGCTGGAATGTACGCCGCGATCAGCGGCTTGGATGCGAACCAGGCGATGCTCAACGACACCGCCAACAACCTCGCGAACGTCAACACCGTGGGCTACAAGGCCTCGAGCGTCACGTTCGCCGACTCGCTCACGCAGATCATCCGCGGGGCGTCCGGGCCGACCAGCACGAGCGGCGGCTCCAACCCGGTCCAGATCGGGCTGGGCGTGCAGGTCGACGCCACCCGCAACGAAATGACGGAGGGCGCCTTCCAGACGACCGGCAACCCGCTGGACGTCGCGATCGAGGGTGAGGGCTTCCTGCGTGTGGGCGAAGGCGAACCGCCCGCGAAAGAACCGTACACCGCGCAGATCCCGGCCAAAATGATGTACACCCGGGCCGGCGACCTGACCACCAACACGCTCGGTTTCCTGACAACGCAGGCGGGCGACTACGTGATCGGCCGCAACGCGGTGCCGAAAGAAGGTGGAGCCGAAACGACGTACTCGGCGGGCACCGAAGACACATACATCCGGATCCCGCCCGGCTCGACCAACATCTCGATCGGCATGGACGGCTCGGTCGGCTACACGGACAACAACGCCGAAGACAAAACCTTCGGGCAGCGTGTCGTGGCCGGCTACATCTCGCTTGCGAAGTTCGCGAACGAAGCCGGTCTCGAACGACTCGGCGGCTCTCTCTGGGCGGCCAGCTCGAACTCCGGCACGCCGATCGTCGGCACGCCGAACACCGTCGGCTACGGCGCGACCGTGGGCGGGGAGCTCGAGATGTCCAACGTCGACCTCGCCACCGAGATGACGAAGATGATCACCGCGGAGCGCGGCTACCAGGCCAACTCCCGCACGATCACCACGGCGGACACGATGCTGGAAACGCTCGTCTCGATGCACTAGGTGAAGAAGTCGGCCGGCGCTCCATGCCGGCAGATTTGATCGGGTCGGCTGGCGCTTCGTGCCAGCCGACCGCGCGACTGAGCTTCTGAGCGAGAGGAGGTCGGACCACACGCGACTCCGAGGAGCTCGGGGCGGGACGGCGGCACGGAAGTTCGCCGTCCCGGCCCGGGGCTAGACTGATTTCAAAGGGGAGAACGAGCATGATCACGCTGCGCCGGCTCGGTCACAGCGACGAGCCGTTCCAACTGAATCCCGACATGATCGTCACCGTCGAATCGACGCCGGACACGGTCATCGGTCTCGCAACCGGCACCAAGGTGGTCGTCTGCGAGACGCCCGAGGAGGTCGCCGAGGCCGTGCGTAACTACCGCGCCGAAGTGCTCGGCGACGCGATGCGCAAACGACGGCCGGATCGCCAGTCGAGGGCGGGCGCGGCGCCGCAGAGCGCCCATCGAGAGGGGCCTCACCTCTCCGCCGTGGAGGACCCCGCAGTGCCGCCCACCGCCTGAACCGGCTGCAATTTCGCTGTCATGGGGCCACCGCTTGGCGCAGTGGGCCCGGCAGGACTGAAGAAATGCCCGCAGACGCCGATGTGGGTTGCAATGAAGGCTGCAACGGCGATCGGAATAGGAGTGGCCTTCGGGTCACTGCTGCTGAGCTCGATGATGGACGGGACGAGCCCGGCCTCGTTCATCAACATCCCCGCCCTGCTGATCATCCTCGGGGGCACCGCGGGGGTGACGCTCGCGAGCGTCGGCATGAGCTCGATGAAGCGCGTCCCGAGTCTCTACAAGCTCGTGATCTCGGCGGAACCGCCCGATATGCGCGGGCAGCACGACAGGCTCGTCGTGCTTGCCGACAAGGCGCGCCGCGAGGGCCTGCTGGCCCTCGACGCCCAGCTCGGCGACATCGAGGACCCCTTCACCCGCAACGCCCTGCAGCTCGTCGTGGACGGCACCGATCCGGAGATGGTGCACGCGATCCTCGAGGCCGAGGTGGACGGCATGGGCGCCCGCCACGATGCCGGCGCAGCGCCGTTCGAGAAGGCGGGCGGCTTCGCGCCGACGATGGGCATCATCGGCACGGTGCTCGGGCTCGTGCACGTGCTGCAGAACCTCTCCGCGCCGTCGACGCTAGGGCCTTCGATCTCCGCCGCCTTCATCGCGACGCTGATGGGCGTCGGCGCCGCCAACGTGATCTTCCTGCCGATCGCAAGCCGTCTGAAAGCGATCTCCGGCGAAGAGATGGAACTGCGCATGATGACGATCGAGGGGATCCTCTCGATCCAGGCCGGTGACAACCCGCGCCTGGTCTCCGAAAAGCTGATGTCCTACGTGCCGCCGGCCGAGCGCGAGGCGGACGAGGCCCACGGTACGGCGGGCGTCGCCGCCGAAGCCCAGGCGGCCTAGATGCCGCGCGGGCACGGAGGCGGCCGCCGGCGTGGCGGCGGGGCGAAGCACGAGGAGAGCAACGAGCGCTGGCTGCTGACCTACGCCGACATGATCACGCTGCTGATGGCGCTGTTCATGGTGCTGTTCTCGATCTCCTCCGTCAACGTCTCGAAGTGGGTGACGCTGCAGCGCTCGCTGAAAGCGGCGTTCTCCGGGAACATCCTGCCCGGGGGCAAGGCGATCGCGAAACCCGGCGCGAGCGCCAACGCGAGCCATTCGCCTTCGAGCATCGACGTGCAGGCGATCGTGCCGGTCACCGCGAACACGGCGAGCACGCTGCAGAGCAGCAGCACGCACGGAGCGGCCAGCAGCGCGGCGAGCGCCGGCGCGGCCGCGCAGTCGGCCTCCCAACGGCAGGCGGAACTCTTCGCCCAGATCAAGCGCGAGCTCGACGCATACGCCCGCGACGCACGGCTTCGGGAAGAAAGTCGAAACGACGATCGAACCTCGGGGGCTGGTCATCAGGGTGCTGACCGACGATCTCCTGTTCGCCTCGGGGCAGGCCACCCTCAACGTGCGCTCGACCTCGCTGCTCGCCGAGATCTCCCAACTGCTCAACCTCGCCGGCGAACACCGCGTCAACGTCGAGGGCAACACCGACGACGTGCCGATCCACTCCGCGCTCTACCCGAGCAACTGGGAGCTCTCGACGGCCCGCGCGAGCACGGTCGTGCGCTTCATCTCAGAACACGGCGTCAGCCCCGGGCGGCTGACCGCGACCGGGTACGCCGACCAGCATCCGATCGCCAGCGACGCGACGGCCGCGGGACGGGCGCGCAACCGGAGGGTCGAGATAGTCCTCCAACGGACCGATACAGGCGAAGAACCGTAGGCGTGCGAACGAGGGCGACCGAACGACGATGCTGAAGAACAAGAAGATGATGCTGGCCCTGGCGCTGCCGATCGTGCTGTTCGCCGGCTACACGATGACCAAGCACAAGCCGGTGCCGAAGGAGAAGGTCAAGGGGACCATCTATGAGATGCCGAAGGAATTCCTGCTGAACCTGCGCGACGGCCGCTACGCCAAGGTCGCGATCGCTCTCGACCTCGCGCCGGGACAGAGCGACGGCGTCACCGCCGACGGCGCCTCGTCGGGGTCCGGCGAAAACGCGGTCGGCACGCTGCCCGAGGAACCGATCGTGCGCGAAATCGTCACCGGTGTGATCAGCGGACAGGAAGGATCGACGGTTGAAAGCGACAGCGGCCGCCGGGGCATCCAGAAGGAGATCGCCTCCGACATCCGAAAGCAGACGGATGTGAAAGTCGAAGCAGTGCTGATTCCTGACTTCACTGTCCAATAGGAGGGGACGTGACCGACACGGTCGAGTACGAGGATTTCGAGGCGGCGCAGGACGGCGGTTCCCCGCCGGCGCCTGCAGGCATGCCGGAAGGGGCCCCCGACATCAGGCGCCTGAGCGAGATCCCGATGGAGCTGAGCGTCGAGATCGGACGCACGCGGACCACCGTCGGTGAGGCGCTCGAGCTGCGTGTCGGCTCCGTCGTCGCCCTGGGCCGTCAGGCCGGTGACCCCGTGGACCTGCTCGTCAACGGATCGCCGATCGCGCGCGGCGAGGTCGTCGTGGTGGACGAGCGCTATGGCCTGCGCATCACGGAGATCCTCGACGGGCGCCACGAGCAGTCGCTGGCCGCGGCCGCGGACGCGGATGACGCCGCCGGCGCGTCGTCATCGAAGGTGGAGCCGCTGCCCGCCCCGGACGGCGCCGAGGCCTGAGCACGTCGATGGCGGCGACCGAGAGCGGCGAGACGCTCACCGAGCCCGCTTCCCAGGCGCAGGACGCCGCGTCGTCATCGAAGGCGGAGCCGGCGCTGCGCGCAGTCGACTTCTCGCAGCCGACCCGGTTCACGACCGAGCTGCGCCGTCGCATCGCCGCTGCGCTGGCGCCCCTGAGCGAGTCGCTGTCGGCCGCGCTCTCGGCGCAGCTGAAGGCCGAGGTCGCGATCGAGCCGGGCGAGATCACCGAGAACACATGGGCAGCCGCCCAGGCGGGGCTCGCCGCCGATGCGGTCGCCGTGGGGGTCCAGGCCGACACGCCGCCGCACGGCATGATGTTCAGCGTCGAGTTGCCACTCGTGCTGCAGGCGCTCGAATGCCTGCTGGGCGGCAAGGCCGCGCAGGCGCCCGCCGAGCGCCACCTCTCGGAGATCGACTGGGCGCTCGCGCGCGGCGTGCTGGACACCGTCGTCGGCGAGCTCTCGGAGGCCTGGGCCGAGCTGGGCGGCGGGCCGCTCACGCGTGGTGTCCTCGACGTCGAGGGCGATGCCGAGATCGACGTGGCACCCGGGGAACCGACGCTGTCCGTGGCGCTTGCGAGCACCATCGACGGCTGCTCCTCGGCGATGTGCCTGCTGCTGCCCTGGAACGCGGTGCAGCCGATCGCCGTGCCGCGCGGCCCGCAGGCAGGCGGGGGCGCACCCGCCGCCGCGGCGCTGCGCGAAGGCCTGTCAGCGGCGGAGGTGCTCCTGCGCGCCGAGATCGGCTCGGTGCAGATGCCGATCGAGGAGATGCTCGCGATCGTGCCCGGCGCCGTCGTGGCGCTGGGTGAGCGCTCCGATCTGGGCGTGCGCCTGTTCGCCGAGGAGGTCTCCGTGGGGCGCGGGCGCCCGGGCCGCAGCGGCACGCGCAAGGCGCTGAAGATCCAGGCCGTCGATGAGGAACCGGTGCGGGCGGCGACCTACGCCAGCCTCGGCCGCGCCGAGCTCGATCGCGCGCGGGCACATCTCGGCGCAGCCGCAGACGGCTCCTCGCCGGCGATCCTGCGCAGCATCTTCGTTCGCGTGTGGGCCGAGCTCGGCCGCACGCACATGGCGCTGGGCGGCGCCCTCGATCTCGCCCCCGGGACCGTCGTCGAGCTCGACCAGCCCGCCGAGCGGCCCGTCGAGCTGTTCGCCAACGGGCTGTGCTTCGCGAGCGGCAGTCTCGTGGTCGGCGCGGACGGCGGCTGGGGCGTCAGCGTCGAGCAGCTTATGTAGCTCAAGACTCGGGGAGCCGGGCCGATAACCGGGGCGACTCTTCCTCGGAGTCGCCCTCGATGACGAAGTCGAACCCGCTCTACCGTGCGGCCGCGACCGCGGCCGCGGCTACTGGCGCCTGCCTGCTCGCTCTCGCGTGCCCGGGTGTCGCTGCCGCGTCGGGGAGCGGAACCGCCGAAGGTCGCGGCGAAAAAACGCTGCTGAACCTCGGCCCATCGACCGGCAGCACCCATTCGAGTGGTTCCGGGGCGAGCCTCGTGCGCACGATCGTGGGCCTCGCGATCGTGATCGCGGTGATCTGGGGGCTGTCGTGGATCATGAAGCAGGTCAAGGCGCGGCGGGATCCGAGCGCTCCGAGCACCGGCCTTCAGAGCATCGCGGCGCTGCAGCTGAGCTCGGGGCGGTCGGTGCATCTCGTGAAGGCGGGGAGCGACTACCTGCTGCTCGGCAGCGCCGAGCACGGCGTCATGCCGATCCACCGCTACTCCGAGCAGGAGGCGCGAGAGGCCGGGCTGCTCGACGTGATCGACGTGCAACCGCGTCCGCGCCGGGCGCTGACGCGCCCACCGTCCAGCGGAGCGGGCGGCGCGGACGGGGCGGGCGGCGCCGGAACGGACTCGGACCACGACCCGATGAACGTGCCCTCTCCCGGGCCGGGTTCGAGCCTGCTCGACAAGCTGCGTGAACTGACGGTGCGGCGGTGAACCTCAACTCCAGCAACGCCGTCCAGATCCTGCTGCTGATCGGCGGGCTCACGCTCGTGCCCGCGATCCTCTTCACGATCACGGGCTTCAGCCGCATCCTGATCGTGCTCGGCTTCATCCGCACGGCGATCGGCACGACGAACGCCCCGCCGAACCAGGTGCTCGTCGGAATCGCCCTGTTCCTGACGATCTTCGTGATGTCGCCGACGATCAGCGCGATCAAGAAGACGGCGATCGAACCGCTCACGGCGCATCACATCAACACGAAGGAAGCTCTGGAACGCGCAGAGGTCCCGATGCGTCAGTTCATGTTCCGCCAGACGAGCGCCCAGGACATCGAGCTGTTCGTCAGCCTGGCGCACGACAAGCAGCCCAAGACGCGCGCGGAAGTGCCCACCGAGGTCCTGATCCCCGCCTTCATCGTCTCGGAGCTGAAGACCGCGTTTCAGATCGGCTTCCTGATCTTCCTGCCGTTCCTGATCATCGACCTGATCGTCTCGTCGGTGCTGATGAGCATGGGGATGATCATGCTGCCGCCGACCTTCATATCCCTGCCCTTCAAGGTGCTCCTGTTCGTGCTCGTCGACGGCTGGGGCCTTGTCATCAAGTCCCTGGTGCAGAGCTTCCACTGATGCGCGCCGGGCACCCACACCACGGTCGCGGAGGGCGGCGATGAACCAGGACACGGTCGTCAACCTGGCAACCCAGGCGATGGGGCTGGCCCTGAAGGTCGCGGGGCCGCTGCTGCTCACGGCGCTCGTGGTCGGGGTGATCGTCAGCGTCTTCCAGGCCGTCACCCAGATCCAGGAGCAGAGCCTCAGCCTGGTGCCGAAGATCGCCGCGGTCGCGGTCGTGATCGTCGTGCTCGGGCCGTGGATGCTCGGCCAGCTCGTCTCCTACACCGCCGAGCTCTACAACTCGATCCCGACGATGGTGGGCCCGTGATCCACCTGCTGAGCCAGCTCGAGGGCAACCAGCTCGGCGGCTTCATCCTCGTGCTCGCGCGCGTGACGCCGCTGTTCATACTCGCTCCGATCTTCTCCTCGACGGCGATCCCACCCGTCGTCAAGGGCATGATCGCGGTCGGGATCTCGGTCGGGCTGACGCCGATCGCGATGCACGGCCAGCACATCCCGAGCGATCCGCTGCAGGTGGCGGGGCTCGTGCTGGAGGGGCTGCTGGTGGGGACGAGCTTCGCGTTCGCGCTGGCGGTGCTGATGGCGGCGGTCGAATCGGCGGGCTCCTTCATCGACGTCATCTCCGGCTTCTCCTACGGCGAGCTGATCAACCCGCTCTCCGGCCAGACGGGCGCCGTCATGTCGCGCTTCTACACGCTGTTCGGGACCATGATCTTCCTGGTGATCGGCGGCGACGCCTGGACGCTTCGCGGCCTCGGGCGGACGTTCCAGCTCGTGCCGCTGACGGAGGCGCCGAGGCTGGGGTCCGTGGTGAGCGGCGCGGTGCAGGCCTTCTCGACGATCTTCACCTCGGCGCTCGAGATCGGCGCCCCCGTGCTCGCTGCCCTGCTGATCACCGACGTCGCCTTCGGCGTCGTCTCGAAGGTCGTGCCGCAGATGAACGTGTTCGCGGTGGGCTTCCCGACCAAGGTCGCGGTTGCGATGCTCGTCGTCGCCGCCTCGCTGCCGTTCGTCTCGGGCTGGATCTCCGGCCAGCTGTCCGAAAGCGTTGGCGCGGCGCTGGGGGCGCTGCACGTCGCCTAGCCCATGGCACGCGAGGAGCGCACAGAGAAGGCGACACCCCGCCACCGCAAACGCGCACGCGAGCGGGGGCAGGTCGCGCGCAGCCCCGACCTCAGCGGTTCGCTCGTGCTGATGGCCGGGCTGCTCGTGGTCACCCTCACGGCGCCGCAGATCGCGCAGACCGCCGCCGCCAGCTTCCGCTCGATCCTCGGGCAGATCTCGCGGCCCGCACGCGCGACCAGCGCGGCAGGGCTCTCGGAACTGATGCACATCGGGTTGCAGACGATCGAGGTGACCGTGCTGCCCATCGCCGGCGCCTGCGTCGCCGCGGCGGTGATCGGCGGCGTGGTGCAGGTCGGCGGGCGGCCGACGCCGCAGGCGTTGAAACCGGACTTCAAGCGCATCAACCCCGTCAACGGGATGAAGAACCTGCTCGGACCCAACCTCCTCTTCGAGGGGGTGAAGGCCGTGGTCAAGGTGGCCGTCGTGGGCGCGGTCGCCGCGCTCGCGATCCTGCCCGGGATGAAGAGCCTCGTCTCGATCGTCGGTGTGCCGCCAGGCGCTCTCGCGGGGATCGCCGGTCACACCGCGCTCGGGGTGGCCCAACGCGCGGCGGTCGCCTACCTCGTGATCGGGATCATCGACTACGGATGGAAGCGCTGGCGCAACGAGCGCCAGCTGCGGATGACCAAGCAGGAGCTTCGCGACGAGATGCGTCAGTACGGCATCTCGGCTGAGGTGAAAGCCGCGCTGCGCCGCCGCCAGATGCAGCTCGCGCGGGCGCGCATGATGGCCGCGGTCCCCGAAGCCGACGTCGTCGTCACGAACCCGACCCACTTCGCCGTCGCGTTGCGCTACGACGGCAACCGCACTGCGCCGGAGGTCGTCGCCAAGGGCCAGGACCTGGTCGCCGCGCAGATCAGGCGGATCGCGGAGGAGAACGACGTGCCGGTGCTCAGCGACCCGCCGCTCGCGCGCGCTCTGCACAGCTCGACCGAGGTCGGCCAGATGATCCCTGAGGAGCTCTACGCGGCCGTCGCGCGGGTGCTCGCGTTCGTCTACCGCATGGCCGGACGCCATGCAGCGAGGAGGGCGTCGTGAACGAGAGCTTCGTGAAGCGGATGCTCACGCACACCGACATGCTCGCCGCTCTGTCGGTGGTGCTTGTCGTGACGATGCTGGTGGTGCCGCTGCCGCCGGCGCTGCTGGACCTGCTGATCACGGTCAACATCTCCGTCGCGCTCACGATCGTCGTGGCGACGATGTACCAGCGGCGCTCGCTGGACTTCGCGTCGTTCCCGAGCCTGCTGCTCCTCACGACGATGTTCCGGCTCGCGATCAACGTCTCGGTGACACGCCTCATCCTCACCACGGGCGACGCGGGGTCGGTCGTGAAGGCGTTCGGCGAGTTCGTCGTGGGCGGCAACGTGATCGTCGGTCTGGTCATCTTCCTGATCCTGATCGTGATCCAGTTCGTCGTCGTCACGAACGGCGCCGGGCGCGTCGCCGAGGTCGGGGCGCGCTTCACGCTCGACGCGATGCCCGGCAAGCAGATGGCGATCGACGCAGACCTCAACGCGGGCCTGATCACGGATGACCAGGCGCGTGGACGGCGGGCCGAGATCTCGAGCGAAGCCGACTTCTACGGCGCCATGGACGGCGCCTCGAAGTTCGTCAAAGGCGATGCGCTCGCGGCCGTGATCATCGTCTTCATCAACCTCGTCGGCGGAATCATCGTCGGCGTCGCCCAGCACGGGATGAGCTTCGAAGAGGCCGCCCACCAGTTCTCGCTGCTGACCGTCGGGGATGGTCTGGCGGCACAGATACCGGCACTGCTGATCTCGGTCGCGACGGGGATCATCGTGACGCGCGCCGCCTCCGACAAGGATCTCGGCTCGGACATCGCCAGCCAGATCCTCAAACAGCGCAAGGCGCCGATGGTCGCGGCTGCCGCGATCGGCGGCTTCGCGCTGATCCCCGGCCTGCCGAAGCTGCCGTTCCTGTTCATCGCCGCGATCTTCGGCGCGATCGCCTGGGCGGTGCGCGACGGCCTGCCGGGCGCCGAGAAGGAGAAGGAGGATCCGCAGGTGCCCGCGCTCACGACGGCGAGCGAGCCGATCTCCGAGGTCGGCGTGGACGCGCTCGAGCTCGCGATCGGCTTCGGGCTCGTGCCGCTCGTCGACGGCGGCTCGGGCGGTTCGGGGCCGGCCTCGCTGCTGCGTCGTGTTTGGATGGTCCGCCGCCAGATCGCGACCGAACTCGGAATCGTGATCCCGCGCGTGCGCATCCACGACGAGCTCGGCATGGAATCGCACGAGTACGTGATCAAGATCCGCGGCTCGGAGGTGACCCGCGGGCGCATCATGCCCGGCCATCTGCTGGCGATGAACCCGGGCGACGCGCTCGGCTCGCTGAGCGGCATCCCGACGCGCGAGCCCGCGTTCGGGCTCGAGGCCGTGTGGGTGCACGAGTCGGGGCGCGCGGAGGCCGAGTCGCTCGGCTACACCGTGGTCGATCCCGAGTCGGTGATCGTGACCCATCTGACCGAGACGATCCGTTCCCACGCGGCGGAGCTGCTCAGCCGCCAGGACGTGCGCGCGCTGCTCGACCGCCTGAAGGAGACGAACGCGGCCGTTGTCGACGAGGTCGTGCCGGAGATGCTCTCGCTCGGCGAGATCCAGCGCGTGCTGCAATCGCTTCTTGCAGAGGGCGTGCCGATCCGCGATCTGGGCACGATCGTGGAGGCGATCGGCGACAAGGCTCGAACAACACGGGACACGAGCCTTCTTTCGGAGTACGCTCGCCAGGCGCTGGGCCGGGCGATCACGGCTCCCCACCTGGACGAGCAGTTGCGTCTGCAAGCGATAACCCTTGATCCGGCGATCGAGCAGGAGGTGTCGACCTCGATCACCCAGACCACCGACGGGGAGTACCTCGCGATGGAGCCCACCCGCGCCCAGGCGATCGTGACCGCGCTGCGCGCGCAGGTCGAGCACGCGACGGCGCGCGGCGCGAGTCCGGTGCTCCTGTGCTCGGCACGCATCCGCCGCCACCTGCGGAGGCTGATCGCACAGGCCCAGCCCCACCTCGCCGTCTGCTCCTACAACGAGATCGCGCCCGGCGTCGATGTCGAAACGGTCGGGGTGATCCACGCGTGAGCACGCCAGGCGAGTTGCTCGGGGCGCTCGGCCGCGAGGCCAGAGCCCGGCTCGGCAACGGCCGCGGCGGCTCCTCGACGCGCGTCTACCGCGCGCGCACCGTCGAGGAGCTGATCCCCAAGATCGAGAGCGACCTCGGGTCCGACGCGATCGTCGTGCGCCGGCGCGAAGGGCTCACCGGCGGGGTGCTCGGGTTCTTCCAGCACCCCTGGGTCGAGATCGAGGCGGTTCCCGGCACGCCCAGCCTCGACCTCTACGACGAGCCCGAGGATGCCCAGCCGCCGGATCCGGCGGTCCCTCCCGCGCCGAGCGAGCCTGCGTCGGTCCCGCCCGCCGCGGCCTCGCCGACCGGATCGGTGAGCTCCGTGCTGCCGCGCAGCGCGCCCCTCCCGCGGCCCTACGGCGGGGTGCCGTCCCCCGTCGCCGCCCAGCTTGCCCCGCCGGTGCCGAGCGCCTCGCCGCCACCGGCGGCCGGCGAGGAGCTGTTCGACCAGCCGGGTGGCAGCGCCTACGTGACCGCGCACCTCGCGGCGCTGGCTCGGTCCACACCTGCCGAGCTGCGCGCGCAGACGCTCGCGGCGCCGGCGCGCGGAGCGAGAACCGGCTCGCCTGTGACGTTCGCGATTCCGGCTCCACCGAGCCCGTCTGCGGCAAGGACGCCCCCACCGCCACCGCCGCCGGCCCCCCCGGCGGCCCCGGTCTCGCGCGAGCGGCCGCCGCTCGAGCTTCGCGAGCTGATCCCCGAGCAGCGCGGGCGCCCGCCCGCACCGATCGCCCCCGCGCCGGCCGACTGGCCCGCGCGCGCTGCCCTTGAGCGGCGCACCGTGCAGCCGGGCTCTCACACACGCGCGCGCGCGGGCGTGGAGAAGGGGCTCGCCCGCTACGGCATCGGGGAGGCGCTGGCCGGGGAGCTGATCGACACGGCGATGGCGCATGTTCTCCCGCTCGCGCCCCGCGCCGGCCTGGCCGCCGCGGTGCAGGACCACCCTCGCCCAGCGCATCCCTGTCGCGCCGCCGCTCGGCGCCGACGGCGCGTCGATCGTGCTGGTTGGCGCGGGCGGAGCGGGCAAGACGACCTGCAGCGCCGCGCTCCTGTCGGCCTACCGGTCGGGGAGCACGCTGCCCGCCTCGTTCGCCACGCTGATCGCAGAGGAGGATGGCGGCGGACGGCCGGAGTGGCGGCTGCTGATGAGCCCGCAGCTCCTGAAGCCGGCGCCCGTCGAGACGGCGCGCGCGGTGCGAGCGCTGCGACGCGCCCGCTCGGGCGGCCTCGTCGTGATCGACACGCCCCGTGTCTCGCCGGCGGACCGGCGCGCCATCCGTGGGCTGGGGCGGCTGCTGGCACAGCTCGACCCCGACCGTGTGCTGCTCGCGCTCCCGGCCACGCTGGGCCGTGCCGCGGCCGCCCAGCTGCTGGGCGCGCTCGGGCCGCTGAAGGCCGACGCGCTGGTCGTCACCCACGCCGACGAGACCGACCAGATCGGGGTCGCGATCGAGGCCGCCTGCCGCTTCGGCCTCGCACCCGAGTACATGCTCTCCCACGCCCGCGGCGGCGGCTGGCAGCTGCGACGCCTCGACCCTGCGGGGCTCGCCGCGATGGTGCTGCCGTGAAGATCCTGCGCTCCAAGCAGCCCGCCGCCGAGGCGGTCCCGCTGCCGGACGCAGGCGAGCCGGTCCACGTCGCCGTCCGCGGCGCAGGCTGGATCCCCGCGAAGGTTCTGCAGCGCGGGCCTGACGCGCTCGTGCTTGCGGTCACTGTGCGCATGCGCAAGCTGACCCCGGAGCAGCTCGAGAAGCTGATCATCGAGTTCTCGAGCGCGCGTGGCCGCGTGCGCCTGCGCGGGACGGTGGTCAGCCAGGACGCCGCGAGCCCTGAGCTCTTGACCCTCAGCGCCCCGCGCTCGGTTGAGGTGCTGCAGGAACGCGAGTTCGTCCGCATCCGCTCGGCGCGGCCCGTGCTCGTCTACTCGGCGCGCGAGGGCGTCAGGGTCCAGAGCTTCACCGTCGACGTGAGCGGCGGTGGCCTGCTGCTCGCCGGGCCGGACACGCTCGGGGTCGGGGAGGAGCTGACGTTCCAGCTCACGCTCACCCCGGGCGTCACACCGGTCTCTGGAAAGGGACGCGTCGTGCGTGTCGACCCGCAGGGCCGCCGGGCGGTGGAGTTCGAGTCGATCAGCGACCTCGACCGCAGACGCCTCGTGCGCTTCATCTTCGAGTGTCAGCGGACCGAACGCCGCCGCGGGCTGGAGGGAGACGACCGTGGCTGACGCCGAGGCCACGCTCGAGGCACCTGAGGACGAGCCGGGCGCGGAGCTCGAGGCCCCTGCGGCCGACGCGGCGGAGAAGGCGCCGGAGCCCGCTGCCGCGAAGGCGAAGGCGAAGGAGGCGCGCAAGCCGCGCAAGGGCAAGCCCAAGGACGACGAGGCCCCGGAAAACGACGGCCCGAGCGTCGCCGGCCATCCGCGAGCGGCCCGCTCGGTCGCGCGCGCCAAGAGCTGGGGAGCGCTCGTCGGCTTTCTGCTCGGCGGCTACCTGTCGCTGCCGACCCACACCGCTGCGAGCGCGGGCGTGCGCGCGATCGTCGCCGGGCTCATCTGCTACGTCGCCGTCTGGGCGGGGGCCGTCTTCCTCTGGCGGCGGGTCGTGATGCTCGAGATCAAGGCCCGTGAGCAGGAGCTCCAGCGCGCCGTGGAGGAGCTGCGGTCGCGAAACCAGGCGGCCGCGGCGCAGGGGGCGCAGGCGGCCGCGCGCGCGCAGGCCGCGGCGCAGCTCGCAGGCGACGCCCCGGGGGCCCGCCGCTAGCGGGGGTATCGCATGGACCCTCTGATCCCGATCACGTATGGCCCGTCGATGCCCTCCAGGCGCGTGCCGCCGGTGGAGCGTCTGCCGCGCGTCTCGCGAGAGGGCGACCGGCCTCGCCGGGAGCCCTCGGAGCAGCGCGAGGGAGAGGAGCAACCGCCCCCGCGCGACGGGGAGGAGGACGGGGAGGGGCACATCGACGTGCGCGTCTAGCGCTCGCGCCTGCTGCACAAAGGCGTCGCCGCGCGGGAGCGGCGCCGCCGGCGTTGAAATGAGGCCAGTCGGGGGCGTTCGCGCCTCAAGTTTCCCCCTGGGCGGCCGATACGTTCGCGTGGGTCGACATGGAGTCGGCCCTGGGACCAACCAAACCAACGTCATCAAGGAGATGAACGCATGTCCCTGACCGTCAACACGAACATCGAGGCGATGAACGCCTCGCGGAACCTGAACGGCACCGAGAACAGCCTCGCCATGGCGATGCAGCACCTGTCCTCGGGCCTGCGCATCAACTCGGCGGCAGACGACGTCGCCGGCTACGCCATCAGCCAGCGCCTGCAGGCGCAGGTGAACGGCCTCAACCAGGCGACGCTGAACAGCCAGGACGCGATCTCGCTCTCGCAGACCGCTCAGGGCTCGCTCAACGACGTCGAGCAGATGCTTCAGCGCATCCGCGAGCTCGCCGTGCAGTACGCGAACGGCACCACCTCGGAAGCCGACAAGGAATCGATCGAAAAAGAGAGCGAACAGCTCAAAGAAGAGATCACCCGCGTTGGTGAATCGACGAAGTTCAACGGCGTCGAACTCCTCGCCGGTGGCGCCGCGATCAAGTTCCAGGTCGGCGCCGACGAAGAAGAAACGATCGAAGTCAAAGCGACCGAACTCGAAAAAGACGTCGAAGGCGTCTCGCTGAAAGAAATCAAATCCATCGACGAAGCGATCGGCAAAGTCGCTACCGCCGCTGGTGAATTCGGTGCGGTGCAGAACCGCATTCAGTACACGATCAGCAACCTGGAAGTGTACTCGCAGAACCTCTCCTCGGCGGTCAGCGGGATCGTCGACGTGAACATGGCCTCTGAAATGACCAACTTCACGAAGAACCAGGTGCTGCAGCAGGCCGGTGTCTCGATCCTGGCTCAGGCGAACCAGATCCCCGACGCGGTCCTGAAGCTCCTCCAGTAGTAGTCAACTCTTCCTCGGCGGTGGCGCTCTCGGGCGCCACCGCTGTGTGAAGCCTCCGAGGCGTGACCCGGCCCTGCGGCCGGGAGACCGTCCCGGGGGACCACAACGCTTCGGGCGGCCCAACGGCCGGCGGAAGCCACATACCGCCGATTCATCGAGGGAACGGTGGTTCGAGCGCGCGGCGACGGCCGCGCGCTCTTCTTTTGCGGGCTCAACCGGACCGCCGAGGTGCCGATTACCTGGGAGATGTCCATCGAAACGACGCTCGCGCGTGTCGACGCCATCCGTCAGGCGCTCGCCGACCCGGCGACGCTGGTGGGGTCGGGGGCGGGCGCCACCGGCGGCACCGAGGCCCCGGCGGCCGCTTCCGGCTCGGGGTTCGCAGCCGCGCTCGCCCAGGCGGGGGCCGCGGAAACGGGAGCATCCGCGCCTGCCGAAGCCTCCTCGGCGGCCGCTGTGCTCTCACCGGTCTCGAGCTATGCGGGCACGCCGGGCCTCACCTCTCTCCAGACAACCGGCACGGGCGGCGGCGGGGAACGAGTTCTGTCCGCCGCCGAGAGCCAGGTCGGTCAGAGCGAGCAGCCGCCCGGCTCCAACGAATCCCCGGCGATCGCCGAATACCGCTCAGCGACGGCGGGCGCCGAGCCGGGCGCTCCCTGGTGCGCGTACTTCGTCTCGTGGGCCGCTCGCCAGGCGGGCGAGCCGATCGGCCCCGGCGGGCAGGGCCTCGGTTCGGTCTCGGAGATCTGGTCGTGGGCCCAGAGCACGGGACGCGCGATCCCGAACGGACCCGGGGTGACACCGCGGCCCGGCGACCTGATCGTCTTCGGCGACCAGCACGTCGGGATCGTGCGCGAAGTTCTGCCGGACGGGAGGATCGCGACGGTCGAGGGCAACTTCGACAACCGCGTGGCCGCGAACGTTCGCTCGGCCGGTGAAGCCACCGGCTACGTCAGCATGTCCTGAGAACGCGCGAGCCGGGCCGGCGGTCCGTGTCGAGCTCAGCGTTCACCCGTGCCGCGGCGCCACAGCACCACGTACCAGACCACGACCGCGATCAAAACGGCGGCGGGCAGCAGCAATGTGAGTGCTGCACCTGTCTGGAACCCCGAGGCGAGAACCGTCACGATGCCCGTCATTGGCATGACCTCCTATTGGCCGCTCGCGAGCCGCGGTTCAGTGGCGTTCGGCGTCGCGAGCCAGCGGTGTACGTGGATCAGAACCAGGATAAGGAAGGTGACCGAGCCCGGCACCCACATCACACCGGCCGCAACCTGTTGGTCGGCCAGCGCGCTGATGCCTCCCGGCCGCGAGGCGAGATCGGCGTAGTGGGGGTACAGCGGGCTCGGGGCGATGGCGAGCGCCACGGCCAGCGCCCAGCTCACCGTCATCCCTGCGACCGCGAAGAGAGCGCGGCCGGCATCGGTGAGCGGGGCGTGGAGCGGCGGAGAGGGGATCAGGTGCTTGAAGAACAGCACCGCCACGGCGAAGAACAGCACGTGCTCGACGATATGGATCGCTTCGGATTCGAGGGTTGCCTCGAACAGCACGGGCACGTGCCAGCCGAGCAGGATGACGGCGAAGAGCGTCAGCGCGCCCGCCGGGCTGCCGGCGGCCCGCGCCGCGCGACGGAGTGGAGCGGCCGCCTCTCCTTGCACGAGGCCGCGCGCAAGCGGGCGGCGCACGCCGAGGGGGAGCGCCCGCCACAGACGCACCCAGGGCCGCGCGAACACGAACAGCGGCGCGGCGACGAGCATCAGCAGCACGTGCTGGATCATGTGGACCCAGAACAGCCTGTCGCTGTAGGCGTCGACCGGCGAGGTGAGCGCGATCACCAGCATGACGACGGATGCGTAGAACGCGCCGTCGCGCACACGCTGCGCCCGGACCGCGCGCGCCGGCGTGATCGTACGGCTCGAGCCGAGCGCGTACAGGAGGGCGAGCAGCACCGTCGTGGCGACGGCGGGGTCCAGCGACCAGTCGGCGAGCCACGTCCGGGCTGCGAGCGCCCCCGTCACGGCTAGAGGAGGTAGAGCACTACATACATCAGGAGCCCGATCGCCGCCAGGAAGCTCCAGTAGAAGACCGACGCATCCAGCCCCGGGGCGATCAGCCGGTCGGGGTCCTTGATGTCGCCCTCTGCGGAGGCGGGTTCGCGGCGGGCGCGGAGCTCGCTCGCAAGGTTCGTCTCGAGCCAGTACATCGTGGCGAGCGCCGCGAGCAGATAGAACGCGGTCCAGGCGCAGAAGACGCTCGCGAAGGCGCCGTCCGTGGGCCCGAAGTTCTGGACCGTGTACTCGATGCACTGCAGCACGATCGCGGCAAGGCCGAACCCCAGCCCGGCCGACGCCGCCGTCGTCCACGAACGCTCGCCGCGTTTGAACTGCCTGCCCGCCATCACCATCGAGAGCGCGCTGAGCACGATGCAGACAGCGAACGCCACGCCGAGTGCCTGGTCGGGTTTTACGTGGGCCGGCTTCCACATCCCGTGCTGGTTGAGGGAGCGCAGGTAAAAGTAGGCGAAGACGAAGGCCAGGAAGAAGAACACGCTGGCGCCGGCGAGCAGCCGCGCTGCGATCGAAAGGGTTCGCGCGCCGACGTCCGCGGGCTCGGGCGGGATCTCGACGCCGTGCGGCACCGCAGGGATCTGCAGGCCGAGAGGCTTTTCTTCGTGCGGCTGGGCCATCTCAGGCTCCGGCCCCCGCACCGGCGGATTGCGGCCCACCCACGGCCAGCGGCGTGCCGTAGTCATAAGGGTCGTGGTCGAAGACGGGTATCTGCTCGAAGTTGTTGACAGGCACAGGTGTCGGCACCTGCCACTCGAGCGACTTCGAACGCCACGGGTTCTGCACCGCCTTCTCCCTGACGAAGACCAGCGAGTAGACGACGTTGAACAGGAAGATCAGCATCGAGAACCCGAGCACGAAAGCGGAGACGGACACCCAGACGTTGAGCGTGTGAAACTTCGGTTCGTAGAAGTTCACGCGGCGCGGCATGCCCTCCATCCCGAGTGCGAACAACGGCAGGAAGGTCGAGTTGAATGCGATGAACATCAGCCAGAAGTGCGCCTTTCCGAGTTTCTCGTTGAAGTTCAACCCGAGCATCTTCGGCACCCAGTAGTAGATCGCCGCGAAGAAGGTGAAGATCAGCCCGCCCATGATCGTGTAGTGGAAGTGGGCCATCACGAAGAAGCTGCCGTGCGTCGTCGTGTCGGTCGGCGCGTCCGACAGGAAGACGCCCGACAGTCCGCCGATCAGGAAGTTGAACCCCCACGCCAGGCAGAACAGCATCGGCACCGTGAACGAGATCCGCGCCTTCCAGAGGGTGCCCATGAAGCACAGGAAGATGAAGCCCGTGGGGATCGAGATGATCTCCGTCGAGAGGATGTAGAACGGGCGCAGGTCGGCGTTGATGCCGCTCACGAACAGGTGGTGCTGCCAGACGAAGAAGCTCAGCAGGCTGACCCCGAGCATGCCGGCGATCGCGAGCCGGTAGCCCCACAGCGGCTTGCGTGTGAAGACCGGCAGCAGCTCGAGCACCACGCCGAACCCGGGCAGCGCGAGGATGTAGACCTCGGGGTGACCGAAGAACCAGAAGAGGTTCTCGAACAGGTAGGAGCTGCCGCCGCCGGCCGGGATGAAGAAGCTGGTCCCGATCGTGCGGTCGAGCGCGGCCATCGCCAACGTGGCGATCAGCATCGGCGCGGCGAGCACCATCAACACCGACGTCGCGAAGGTGGCCCACACGAAGATCGGCAGCCGCGACCAGGTCAGGCCCGGGGCGCGCATGGTGATGATCGTGGCCATCATGTTCAGGCCGAGCAGCGTCATCGACACCCCGACCAGGGCGAAGAAGATGATGTAGGAGTCCATCCCCATCACGGCTTGGTCGTTGAGCGGCTCGTAGCCGGTCCAGCCGGTCGGGAAGCCGCCGAAGAAGATGGTCGACACGAGGATGAAGCCGGCCGCCATCAGCAGCCAGAACGTCAGCGCCTCGATCCGTGGGAAGGCCATCCGGCGGGCGCCGATCATGATCGGCACGAAGTAGTTCGCGAACGGCCCCAGGATCCCCGAAGTCATCATCCCCATCATCATCGCCCCGTGCATGCCGACGAGTGAGAGGTACTGGTTGGCCCCGGCGAAGGTGGGCTGCGCGTGCAGCAGCTCGGTGCGGATCAGCATCGCGTTCAGCCCGCCGACGAAGAAGAACAGCCCGATCCCGCACAGGTACTGGATGCCCACGACCTTGTGATCGGTGCACAGGCCGAAGTAGCGGCCGACGCCCTCTTCCTCCTTCTCGCGCAGCGTCGGCGGCCGGCCGAGCAGCCGCGAGACGGGGTAGTTGGCGAAGCCGAGCCCGACGAGGAAGCCGATCACGCCGAACAGGTAGCCCAGCAGCAGCGCGACGTCGTTTTCGTCGGTTTTCAGCGTGTATTCGTAGCTTTTCGTGTCGGTGAAGAGGTGCCCGATCCACCAGCCGAGGTAGTAGCCCCCGACGCCGAGGATCACGGCGGTCAGAAGGTTGAACCCGACCAGGCGCCGCCACAGCGGGCGGGCCGGCCGCTCGGGCAGGGTGCCTGCGGTTGCGGTGCTCATTCGCCTCTCCTGAGAGGTTCGGGGGTGTAGCTCCGTGCATACGGCGGAAGCTGCTTTGTGACGGGCGCGAAGAAGCGCCGCTGTTCGGCGATCCAGCGTTCGAAGGCCGGGCCGCTGACGACGTGGCCGTGGTCGAACATCGCGCCGTGCCAGATCCCGCACAGCTCGGCGCAGTGCACTTCGAACGTCTGGATCTTGGTCGGCTTGACGAACGCGACGTTGTCGACGCCCGGGTTCGCGTCCGCCTTGACCCCGAGCTGGTAGGCCCAGAACGAATGGATGACGTCGATCGAGGTGACGTGCAGTTCGATCGTCGTGTTCACCGGCAGCTCCAAGTGCGTCGTCTCGACGCCGCCGTAGGTCGGGTAGCGATAGGTGAACGCCCACTGCTGCGCGATCACCTGCACCGGCAGCTTCGGTCCCGACGGCTTCGTCAGCGGCGATGGACCGCTGCCCGAGCCGGCTCCGTTGCCCTGCTCGAGTCGGAACGTCGCGTAGATGGCGAGCGTGATGATGAGGACGCAGCTCGTGACGATCCAGACGGTCTGTAGTTTTGCGTCGCCGCGCAGCGGAGGGCCTTCGAGCGTGGCGCCGGACGGCTGGCGAAAGGCGAAGATCGCGTAGATCAGGTAGAGCACCACGAGCAGAAAGATGGGCGTCGCCAGCGAGAGCGTGACCGTGAAGTCGGTCACCTGCCCCGCTGCCGCGTCGCTGCCTTTGCCGGGCGGGAGGTTCGGGCCGACCACGATCGCGACCAGCGGCACCGCGATCACCGACGCGACGATCCAGATCGTCAGGAAACGGCGCAGGTGGTTCGGGCCCGCCGGCTCTTCGCCGCCCGGCGCCGGCGCGTCGCTCGGCGGCGCGCTAGACGACATTGATGTAGCCGTCCATGTAGCCGAGGGTCTGCATCGGCCCGCCGAAGCCGAAGTAGGTGCCGGCCGCGCAGGGCACGAAGCACTGCCAGCGGTAGCGGCCCTTCTTGCCCGTACGGAACGTGATTTCGACCGTCCGGTGGGCCATCGTCGCCGGGTCGCAGGGGCCGTATTCGCACTGGTTCTTGGCTTCTTCGGGCACGCCGGGCAGCGGCGCGAAGACGCCGAGGGCCGGGATCACGAACGTGTGCGACGCTTCTTCGGCTTCGATGTGGTTGAGCGGCTTGCCGTCGACGGTCTCCACGCTGCCGCTCGTGCCCTGGACCCGCGCGAGGAAGGGGTTGCGCAGGCCCGAGTCGCCGTCGAACTGGTAGATCGTCACGTGCACCAGCGAGTGCGCGGGGACCTGGTAGATCGTGCTCCGTTCCCATTTGCCGCCGCGGCGTACGAGGTAGCCGACCCAGTCGGGGTGCGACGGGCTCTCCTGGGGCCCGACGGCGGCGTCGGTCTGGAGCGTCAGGTGGGTCGTCGGGCCGAGCGGGGACGTCGCCGGCGTGGCCGCCACCGTCTTCGGCACGTCGGTCGCCCACAGACCGATGTAAAGGGCGATCAGAACCCCGATCACCGCGACCGCAGCGATCACAACGGTGAGCTTCACCGCCGTGTGGTCCCCGCCATTGCCCTCCCCAGACACCGAATCCTCCGCGCTCGACGCCCTGACGAGGCGATCCTAGTTCCTCGAAGCTGAGAAAAGCAATGCTTGGTGAAAGAAATCTCGCAGTTCGGAGTCTCAGCGCGAGGATTCTGTTGTCAGCACGACGTCCCGCCGGTCCTGGGCGCCCCCGCGGGGCTACGCGGATACGATCAGCGCTTGGCCTCCACGAGCACAGATCAGCCCGCACGCGTCCCCGAGAAGCCCACGCTGGAGGGCCTGGAGAGCAAGTGGAGCGCGGTCTGGGAGCGCGACCGCACCTACGCCTTCGACCGCGCGGCGCCACGCGAGCGCATCTACGCGATCGACACGCCGCCCCCGACCGTCAGCGGCTCGCTGCACGTCGGGCACGTCTTCTCCTACACCCACACCGACGCCGTGGCCCGCTACCAGCGCATGCGCGGGCGCGAGGTCTTCTATCCGATGGGCTGGGACGACAACGGGCTGCCGACCGAGCGCCGGGTGCAGAACCACTACGGCGTGCGCTGCGACCCCGCGGTGGCCTACGACGCGGGCTTCGAGCCGCCGCAGACGCCATCCGAGAAGGAGCCGGTGTCGATCTCCCGCCCGAACTTCGTCGAGCTGTGCCTGCAGCTCACCGAGACCGACGAGCGGGCCTTCGAAGCGCTGTGGCGGACGCTCGGGCTCTCGGTCGACTGGTCGATGACCTACACGACGATCGGCCCGGTCGCCCAGCGGGTCTCGCAGCGCTCGTTCCTGTCGCTGCTCGAGCGGGGGCAGGTCTACCAGCTGGAGGCCCCCACGCTCTGGGACGTGGACTTCCAGACGGCGGTCGCGCAGGCGGAGCTCGAGGACCGCGAGCGGCCCGGCGCGATGCACCAGGTGCGTTTCGGCACGGACGACGGAGGCGGCGCTTTGATCGAGACCACGCGCCCGGAGCTGATCGCAGCGTGCGTGGCTCTGCTCGCGCACCCGGATGACGAGCGTCACGCAGCGCTCGTCGGAAAGCGGGCGACGACACCGCTGTTCGGCTCGAGCGTGCCGGTGCTGAGCCACCCGCTCGTCGAGCGCGACAAGGGCACCGGCCTCGTGATGGTGTGCACCTTCGGCGATCTCACCGACGTGACGTGGTGGCGCGAGCTGAGCCTCCCGGTGCGGGCGATGCTCGGGCCCGACGGGCGACTCGTGCCGGTCCCGTGGGGGAGCGAGGGCTGGGAGTCCGATGACGTCGAGCGCGCGCGGGCGAGCTACGCGGAGCTGAGCGGGAAGACGATCAACCAGGCCCGCCGGCGCATGGTCGAGCTGCTCGAGGCCTCGGGCGATCTGATCGGCGAGCCGCAGCCCGTGACACGGGCCGTGAAGTTCTACGAGAAGGGGGACCGCCCGATCGAGATCATCACCAGCCGGCAGTGGTTCATCCGCACCATCGAGCACCAGCAGACGCTGATCGAGGCGGGCCGGGAGCTCAGCTGGCACCCGGCGTTCATGCGCGCGCGCTACGAGGACTGGGTCAACGGCCTCAACGGCGACTGGGCGGTCAGCCGCCAGCGCTTCTTCGGCGTCCCGTTCCCGGTCTGGTACCCGCTCGACGAGCAGGGCGGCGTCGTCCACGAGCGCCCGATCGCGGCGGACCCCGGGCAGCTGCCGGTCGATCCCTCGACCGACGTCCCGTCCGGGTACGAGCCCGAGCAGCGGGGGCAGCCGGGGGGCTTCGCGGGCGACCCCGACGTGATGGACACGTGGGCGACGTCATCGTTGACGCCGCAGATCGCCGCGCGCGCCGGCGAGGACCAGGACCTCTACGAGCTCGTCTTCCCGATGCAGCTGCGTCCGCAGGCCCACGACATCATCCGCACCTGGCTGTTCACAACCGTGCTGCGCTCCGAGCTGGACGAGGGCACCTTGCCGTGGAGCGATGTCGCGATCTCAGGCTGGGTTCTGGACCCGGACCGCAAGAAGATGTCCAAGTCCAAGGGCAACGTCGTCACGCCGATGCACCTGCTCGAGGAGCACGGCGCCGACGCCGTCCGCTACTGGGCCGCGAGCGGGCGCCCCGGCGCCGACACGGCGTTCGAGTCGCAGCAGATGAAGGTCGGGCGCAAGCTCGCGGTGAAGCTCCTGAACGCCTCGAAGTTCGCCCTCGCCGACCTGCCGGCCCCGGCGACGGCGCTCGCCGCGCCGCTCGACCGGGCCATGATCGCGCGGCTCGCGCGCCTCGCGTCCGTGGCCGGCGAGTGCTTCGACGGCTACGACTACGCCCGCGCGCTGCAGCACAGCGAGGAGCTGTTCTGGTGGTACTGCGACTACTACCTGGAGCTCGTCAAGGGGCGGCGCTACTCGCCCGAGGCCGAGGTCGCTGCGGGCGTGAGCCGCGCACTGCGGATCTCGCTCTCCTGCTTCCAACGGCTGTTCGCGCCATTCCTGCCCTTCGTCTGCGAGGAGGTCTGGTCGTGGTGGCAGGAGGGTTCGATCCACCGCGCGCCGTGGCCCGAGCCGGCCGAGCTGGCCGAGGAGGCCGGGGGGAGCGCCTCGAACGCGAGGAGCTCGGGCTCGAGGTCGCCGCTGACGTCCTGCGCGAGGTGCGAAAGGCGAAGTCCGAGGCCAAGCGCCCGATGCGCGCGCCCGTGGCGCGCGTCGTGGTCGAAGACACGCCGGCGCGGCTCGACGCCCTGGATCTCGGGGCCGGCGATCTGCTTCAGGCCGGTTCGATCGAGGCGCTCGAGAAGGTCGAGGCCGAGGAGGCGGCCGTCGCCGTCGAGCTGGCCGAGGACGGGTAGGGTCCACGGCGTGGACAGGACGCTGATCGAGCAGCTGCCCGAGCGGATCGGGGAGCGGGTGAAGGTGCGCGGGTGGGTCAACGCGCTGCGCGACCAGAAGCGCGTGCAGTTCGTGATCCTGCGCGACGAAACGGGTCTCGCGCAGGCAGTTCTGCCGAAGGACGAGGAGCCCAGCAAGCTGAACGACGCGATCTCGGCGCTGACGGCCGAGTCTGCGGTCACGATCGTCGGCGAGGTCGTCGGCGACGAGCGCGTGAAGCTCGGCGGCCTCGAGCTGCGCATCGAGTCGGTCGAGGTGGACTCGCTCGCCGAGCCGGAGCTGCCGATCGCCGAGGACTCAGCGCTCGACAAGCGGATCGACTGGCGCTACCTGGACCTGCGCCGCCCGGACCGCAAACTGATCTTCGAGGTGCAGACCCGGATCGAGCAGGCGATGCGCGAGTTCTGGCGCGCCGAGGGGTTCGTCGAGCTGCACTCGCCGAAGCTGATGGGCTCGGCCAGCGAGTCCGGTGCCGAGCTGTTCCACGTCGACTACTTCGAGACGGACGCGTACCTGGCGCAGTCGCCGCAGTTCTACAAGCAGATGGCGATGGCGGCCGGGTTCGGGAAGGTGTTCGAGATCGGGCCCGTGTTCCGTGCGAACCCGTCGTTCACCTCGCGCCACGACACGGAGTTCACGAGCGTGGACATGGAGCTTTCGTGGATCGAGTCTCACGAGGACGTGATGGCGGTCGAGGAGCGCTGGCTCGCGCAGGTGCTCGCGGCCGTCGCCGAGACCCACGGCGAGCGCATCCGCGAGACCTTCGGAGCCGAGGTTGTGGTGCCGTCGCTGCCCTTCCCGCGCGTCACCCTGGAAGAGGCGAAGGAGCTTCTGCGCGAGGCCGGCCACGAGCCGCCCGGGGCGGGGCACGACCTCGACCCGGCCGCCGAGCGCAGGCTCTCCGAGCTGATCGCCGAGCGCGACGGGAACGAGTTCGTCTTCGTGACCGACTACCCCGCGTCGGTGCGCGCCTTCTACCACATGCGACACGAGCACGATCCGAGCCTGACAAAGAGCTTCGACCTGCTCTGGCGCGGTATCGAGCTGACGACGGGGGCCCAGCGCGAGCACCGCTATGACCGGCTCGTCGCGCAGGCCGAGGAGCGTGGCGTCGAGGTCTCCTCGATTCAGTACTACCTCGATTTCTTCCGCTACGGTGCCCCGCCGCACGGCGGCTTCGGCTTCGGCCTCACGCGCCTTCTGATGCAGATGCTGGCTCAGGACAACGTGCGCGAGGTCACTTTCCTGTACCGGGGCCCGCACCGGCTGACGCCCTAGGGGCTAGGGCTCCCATGGCCCGCGTCCTGCTGTCGATCCCGGCGCTCGACGGCTGCCTGGATGCGCTGGCCGCTGACGAGCTCCTCGAGGGCCCACCCGGCTCGGACCCCCTGGCCGAGGGGCTGCTGTGCGCGCCCGTGATGCCGGTGGGAGCCGACGCGATCGCGGCGATGCCCGCCCTGCGTGCGATCGCGGTCGCGGGCGCCGGCACCGACGCGATCGACCTGGAGGCCGCGCAGGCGCGCGGCATCGAGGTGCTGACCGCCGGCGAGGCGCTCGTCGAGACGACCGCCGATCTCGCGTTTGCGCTGATCCTCGCGGCCGCGAGGATGACGGCGCACACCGAAGCCGAGCTGCGCATGGGGCGGTGGCGAGGCTGGGGCTTCATGGAGACATTCGGGCGCGACGTCTCGGGCGCAACGCTGGGGCTGGTCGGCTATGGCGCCATCGGCCGCGCCGTCGCCCGCCGGGCCGGTGGCTTCTCGATGGAGGTGCTGCATCACGCGCGCACGCCGACCGGCGAGCCGGGATGGCGAGAGGAGCTCGACTCGTTGCTCGCCGACAGTGAGATCGTCAGCTTGCACGTGCCCCTGAGCGACTCGACCCGCGGCTTGATCGACGCACGGCGCATCGATCTGATTGGCCCGTCGGGCGTGCTGGTGAACACGGCGCGCGGCGCGGTCGTCGACGAGCTCGCCCTGGCGGCGGCGCTCGAGGAGGGACGGCTGCTCGCCGCGGGGCTCGATGTCTACTCGCACGAGCCGCGCGTCGCCCCCGAGCTGCTCGCCGCGCCGCGCGCCGTGCTGCTCCCGCACATCGGCTCCGCGACCGAGCGCACGCGCCGCGCGATGCTCCGGCTCGCGGCGGCGCGGCTCGCGGCATTCCTCGGCGCCTGAGCTCGTGACACCGGGTGGTGCGAACCGTTCGAAGCGGCGCTCGGTTCTTGAGGACGCTCGCCCCTGAACAACAGGCCTAGCAACAGCGACTCCGAAGCCGGCAGCGTCCGGCCCCGGGGCGTTCAAGCGGCGGGCACGCTCACCAGCACGGTTCGAAGCGTCTTCCGTTCAGCGCCAGGTTGAAGCGCGCGCCCACGATCCCCGCGGCTTCGTCGGCGGCGCAGAAGCGCTTCGTCTTGAGCTTGTACTCGGCGTTGATCACCGGCTTGCCCGCCTGCAGGTACGGAGCGTAGTCGCCGCATTCCGAGAACTGGTTGCACTGCTCGGTCAGCACGCCGTCGAAGCTGGGCTCCATCGCGCCCGCCTGTTCGCCGTCGTTCTTCTGCAGCACCGCCATCCCGAGCCCGTGCACCGTTTCGGCCACCCAGAGGTTGTAGGCGAGCTGCTGCGCGGCCGTGATGGGGAAGCCGCTGTTGTTCGAGAACGCTTCGATGTTGTCGGGCTCGACCGCGTCGAAGCCCTTTTCGGCGCACATGCGGAAGCGCGCCGCCATGATCGGCTCCACGACTTCCGTCTGACGGATGTCGATCCAGCGCTCACCCGGCCAGCCGTTCGTGTGACCCAGCACCGATTTCGGGAACGAGCCGTAGTCCGGCCGGAAGCTCTCCGCGGTGCCGACGTCGATGTAACAGACGACGTGCTTCCCGCCGGCGTGCAACGAGGAGACTTCGGCGGCCGTGGTTTCAAAGCCGTCGACGTCGTAGACGGCGGCCGGCACCGTCGTCTTGAGCTTGCCCTGGAGCTGCCAGTAGAAGGTCGGGCGGGCCGGCGGCTGCCACCACGCGCCGGCGGCGGCAGGCAGCGCGAGCAGCGCGGCGGCGACGATCGCGACCAGCACGCCTCGGCGTCCCCTCTGCATGAGGAGATCGTACTTGCCGCGGCGCCGCCCGCACGTCGGTTGCCCGCCGTCCGCACCTGTCTCTAACTTCAAAACCATGCTCGTCTGCGAGCTCATCGACGGCGCCGAGGTCGACCAGGTGCTCCTCGTCAAAGAGGCCGAGGTCCGGCGTCGGCGCGACGGCGGCGACTACCTGCGCCTCAAGCTGGGCGACCGCAGCGGCGCCGTCGTCTGCATGGTCTGGGAGGAGCTCGCCGAGATCGCTGAGCTGGCCCGTGCGGGCGCAGCCGTCTCGGTGTCGGGCCGCTATGTCCTCCATCCGCGCTTCGGCCCTCAGATCAACCTCCGCCGGCTGAGCGCCGCGACTCCGGGGAGCTATGACCCGCACGACCTGCTGGACGGCCCAGCGCGAGGAGTCGAGCAGATGGAGGCCGAGATCGCCGAGCTCCTTGCCACCGTCCAGCAGCCTCACCTGCGCGAGCTGCTGGGCCGCGTGCTGGGGCCGGGATCGCCGCTCTGGGAGCGTTACCGCGAGGCGCCGGCGGCCAAGCACTACCACCAGGCCTACCGCCACGGGCTGCTCGAGCACTGCCTCGGCGTCGCCCAGGCCGTCAGCGCGATCAGCGCGACCTTCGGGGGCGTCGACCGGGACGTCGCGGTCACCGGTGCCCTGCTCCACGACATCGGCAAGATCGAGGCCTACACCGATGCCACAGCGGCGATCGATCTCAGCGACGCGGGGCGGCTGCATGGCGAGATCGCGCTCGGCTACTACATGATCCGTCGCATGATCGAGGACATCGACGGCTTCCCCGAGGAGCTCGCGCAGGCCGTCGGGCACATCATCCTCTCCCACCACGGCTCGCTCGAGCACGGCAGCCCCGTGGTTCCATGCACGCGCGAGGCGACACTGGTCCACATGGTCGACAACCTCGGGGGCCGGCTCGGCAGCTTCGACCGCTTGGAGAAGGAGCTGGCACCGGGCAGCCGCTGGTCCTCGTTCGACCGCGCGATCGGCTCCGGGGCGTTTTTCAGGGATCGCGCCGAGCCCGACCAGGCGGCCCCGAGTCGCGAAGCCGCCTGAAACGCCGCAAATAGCGGGGCCACCCTTCTCCCGCGCGGCGCTCATCTCGCCGTCGGCTTCTATCTTTCACCTCCGATGGCAAAGGACACCGAGAAGCTGATCCGCCAGCTGTCGCTGATCTCCTATCTGATGGCCGAGCGGCGCCCGGTCACCGCCCTGGAGATCCGGCGCGACGTCGAGGGCTACAGCGGCATGAACGAGGACGCGTTCGCACGGCGCTTCTACGCCGATCGCTCGGAGCTCGAGTCGTTGCGCATCCAGCTCACGGTCGAGCGCCCCGCCGACGGAGCCGCCGAGCAGGAGAACTACTCGCTGCGGCCCGAGAACTTCCATCTGCCGGCGATCGCGTTCACCGACAAAGAGCTCGCCGCGCTGCAGACCTCGCTCACCCTCCTGGACGGCGAATTCGCCTACGCCGAGCCGCTGCGGCTGGCGCTGCAGCAGATCACGTGGGGGCGCCCGAGCCCGCTGCGGGCTCCCGAGCAGCGCTCGGTCGCGCTCGGCATCACGGCCTCAGCGGGCGGGCACGAGCTGTCGGCGCGGCTGGCCAAGGTCGAGACGGCGATCTTCCGCAACAAGACGATCGTCTTCGACTACTACACGATGGGCCGCGGCGAGACCTCGGCACGCAAGGTGGACCCGTACCACCTGCTGTTCCAGGGCGGCCAGTTCTACCTGCTGGGCTACTCCCACGAGCGCGAGGCGATCCGCGTCTTCCGGCTCTCGCGCATCCAGGGCAAGGTCTCCTACGCGACGAAGGCCGAGCACGATTTCCACCGCCCAGCCGACTTCGATCCCCGCGCCTACGCTAACCGCGCGGACTGGCAGCTCGGCGACGAGCGCGGCGCGGCGCGAATCCTGATCTCCGAGCGGATCGCCTGGCAGGCCGAACGCCACTTCGGGCGCTACGGGCAGGTGCTGGACCCCGCCGAGCTGGAGGGCGAGCAGGCGGAGGGGCTGGGGCCGTTCGAGGACGGCGACATCCTGTTCGTGACCGAGTACTCGGACCCCCGCAGCCTTCTCGCCTGGGTTCTCGGACTCGGCGTCAACGCGCGCCTTGCAGGCCCGCCCGAGTTGACCGCCGAGCTGCGCGAGCGGCTGGAGCGGCTGCGCGAGCTGCACGACGAGGAGCCCCCCGCGGCGCGGCGCAAGCGCACCGGCGTCAGGATCGAGGGCGAGGCCGTGAAGCGGTCCCGGCGCGGGGAGAGCGACGAGTCGCGTCCGGAGACGGCTATCCGCCCGGAGCGCTTCGCCCGTCTGGTCACGCTCGCGAGCATCCTGATCGCCGCGGGCCGCCGCGGCGAGCGCCTGCCGATGGCCGAGATCCGCGAGCGCCTGCAGTTGAGCGACGAGGAGCTGCGCGAGGACGTGAGCGTGCTGAACGTCGTCAACTTCGGCGGCGGCTCCTACGTCCTCTACGCCGAGATCAAGGAGGAGACCGGCGAGATCGAGGTCGATCCGGAGCCCTACAGCGACAACTTCGACAGACCGGCGCGCCTCCTGCCGGTAGAGGCGAAGGCGCTCGTCGCCGCGATCGATCTGATCGGCGAGCACATCCCCGAGGGCTCGCTCGCCTCGGCCCGCAAGAAGATCGTCGCAGCGCTCGGTGAGGACCCGATGGAACAAGGGCTGCAGGTCGCGCCCCCGGCCGGCGACGACTCGGACGTCGCGCGGACGATCTCGAAGGCGATCACGGGCCATCGGCTGATCGAGCTCGAGTACTACAAGGAGAACGAGGACGAGATCTCCTCGCGCAAGGTGGAGCCGTACGCGCTGACGAACGGCCGCGAGGGCTGGTACGTGGCCTCGTTCGACCCCGAGCGCGACGGCGTGCGCCATTTCCGTCTCGATCGCATCAAGAACGCATCCGTGAGCGACGAGCGCTTCCGGCCGCGTCCGGAGGTCGACCCCGCGGCTGAGGTCGACGGCTGGCTGCGCACCGGCGAGGTCGAGGCCTCACGCAGCGCCCGCGTATGGGTCTCGCCTGAGCGCGCGCGCTGGGCGCGCGAGGCCAGGCGCGTCGTCGAGGAGCGCTCTGACGGGTCGGTGATCGTCGAGCTGAGCTTCGCGGGCGTCGACTGGCTGGTGCGGGAGATCCTGCGCGAAGCCGGCGACGCGGCGGTGCTCGAGCCGCAGGATGCCCGTGACGCGGTCCGGGCCGCCGTGACGCGTCTGAACGACGCCGGCATCGCGCTCGCCGGCGTCTGAGCACCCCCGGCGTGACGGCCGGCTAGTAGACGCCGCCGAGCTTGCGGTGGTCCCAGGTCGCGCGCCGCAACTCGACGAACTCGAGCGCGACGCGCTTTGCGGCCTGACGCTCGATCATCGCCGCCACCTCGGGGTGCAGCTCGCCGACCGGCGGCTGCCCGCGGGGGACGGCGTAGCGGGCGAAGATCTCCACACCGAGCTCGCTGACGACGTCGGGCTCGGGGTGCAGACGGACCTCGCACTCCAGCATCACGCCGCGCAGCTCCTCATATGACTCGCCGGCCTCCACCTGCACGGTGGCCCGCGCGTCGCGTTCGAGGTTGCGGACCTTCTGCGAGGAGGCATAGGTCCAGGCCCACAGGCGCGGAGCGGGCTCGGCGTCCGGCTCGCGGAGCACGTACCAGAGCGGCATCAGATGGGGCCACCCCCGCGGGCCCTGCGTCGCGCACGTGAGGGTGCGCTCCTCCGCGAGGAAGGCAGCGGCCTCCGCGTCGCTCATGCGGATCTGATCACGGCGGCTCATCGGCACCCCTCCCGCTGTCTCATGCGCGCGATTATCGCGTCGCGGCCCCCCGGCGGAAGCACGGCCTCGTCGCGAGGCGCCTCGCGCGATCGGAAACAATCCGTCCGCCGGGGGCAGAAAGTCAGAGATATGGAACTACGCTGGGCCCATGCCCAATCCTCCCGAGCTGCTGGTGCTCACCGAGCCCGGGGGCGAGCACCGCTGGCGCCTGGACGTCCGCGCGGGTCTCTGCCTGCCGATGGCCGACGCCGACCCAGCCGACGCCACGGCGACGATCGCCGGCGATGCCGGTGCGTGGACCGCCGCGATCGGACCGGCATCAGATCTCTCCGCGCTGCGCCTGAGTGGCAACCGGGCCCTCGCGCGGGCGTTGCTGCGTGCGCTTGCGCCGAAGGGAGCCCGGCGCCCCAAGCACGACACGGAGCGCCGGCCGACCCCCGAGGCCGGCATGGAGCGCCGGCCGACCTTCGCCTTCCCTCTCCTCAGCCGATCGACGTGATCCGCCAGCGCGAGCCTTCCTTGGCCAGCGTGACGCTGCGGATCTGTTTTTTGCCGCCGTAGACGCTCTTGACCTGGGCGGTGGCCTTGTCGCCTTCGACCTTGACGGATTCGACGGTCAGTTCGGTGTTGTCGATCTCGCTGAGGCGGTTTTTGATCGCCGCTTCGCACGCCTTGATCCCTCCGAGCTTCGCCACGATCGGAGCGGCGAGGTCGCGTTCGCAGATCTTCTTGCGTTCGCTGGAGGTGATGTCCGTCTGCAGGTTGGCGATCGTCTGCGCAGCTTCGTGCTCGGCGCCTTTGAAGCTGGCGGTCGAGGTCGTCGTCCCGCACGCCGTCGCGCCGAGGGCGCAGAGCAGCAGGCAGACGAGGGCGGAGGCGCGGCGCATGGGCCGCGAAATCTAGTGGTTCCGCTCGTCGTCGCGACGGTACCCGAGCCGCGCGGAGATGCGGTCGGCCGTCGAGACGAGGTGCGGGCCGAGTGCGTCCACCAGCTCCTCAAGCGCGATCATCGAACTCGGCGCGGCGAGGTCGACGGCGGCGACGACGTCGCGAGCCTCGTTCCGCACCGGGGCGGCGATCCCGTAGAGACCCGCCGCGAACTCCTCGTCGTCGACGGCGAAGCCGGCGTCCCGGACCTTCTCGAGCTCCTCCTTCAGCTTCTTCTTGGAGGTGATGGTGTTCGGGCCCTGTTTGGACGGCTTGATCTCCGCCAGCGTGTCACGCAGCTGGCTGTCGGGCAGGTGGGCGAGGAGCATCTTGCCCATCGCGGTGCAGTAGGCGGGGACGCGCGAGCCTCCCTGCAGGGAGAGATCGGCCTGGTTCTGGTCGCGGCGGAAGCTGCGAGCCCGGTCCACGAAGAGCACCTCGGTCCCGTCCAGCACGCCGAGGCTGGCGGTGTAGGAGGTGCGCTGGCGAAGCTCCTCGAGATAGGGACGAGCGTGCTCGCGCAGGCCGGTCGAGTTGAGCGCCGACATGCCGAGGTCGGTGACGCGCAGACCGAGCCGGTACTTGCGCGAGGCGCCCTGCTCCAGGTACCCGAGCGCCACCAGCGTGATGACGTAGCGGTGGGTCGTCGAGCGGCTCATGCCGAGCTCGTCGGCGATGTCCGCGATCCCGAGGACCGGTCGCGAGGGGGTGAAGCAGCCGAGGATCGCCAGGCCGCGCTCGAGCGATTGCGAGTAGCGGGGCTCCCGCAGGCTCGGTATCGACCAAGCCGGCTCCTGCTCTCCGCTCCGCTTCCCTGGGCTTTTTGTTCTCGGCATGTGGGGTGACACTCCCGTTTTTCGGCGCTCAGACTTCACGTCTCAAGCGGTTGTCGAGGGTCTCGGATGATAGATGGAAATATCGGCTGATCGGGTTAAGACTGGCGAAGAAATGGCTCATGCAGGAGTTCGTATGGCTTCTCTCGGGGCGCGTGCCGGCCGGCGCGCGGGCGGGCATCGCTAGGGTTCTCAGCCGATGGAGCAGCTGAAGGGACTGATCCTCTCAGGCGGCAAGGGCACACGCCTTCGCCCGATCACGCACACGAGCGCGAAGCAGCTCGTGCCGGTCGCGAACAAGCCGGTCCTTTTCTACGGGATCGAGGCGATGGCCGAGGCGGGGATCGAGGAGATAGGGATCATCATCGCGCCCGAGACAGGCCCGGAGATCGAAGAGGCCGCGGGGGACGGCTCGCGGTTCGGCGTTCGCATCACCTACGTCGTCCAGGACGAGCCGCTCGGCCTCGCCCACGCCGTGCTGACGGCTGAGTCGTTCCTCGGCTCGAGCCCGTTCGTGATGTACCTGGGCGACAACCTGCTCCAGGGCGGCATCACCGACCTGGTGGCCGCGTTCCGGGAGCACGGACCCGACGCGCTGATCCTGCTCACGCCGGTCCCGGACCCCGAGAACTACGGGGTCGCGGAGCTCGAGGAGAGTGGCGCCGACGGTTCCCCGGGCCCGGTCCGGCGGCTCGTCGAGAAGCCGCGTGAGCCCGCGACCGACCTTGCGCTCGTCGGCGTCTACATGTTCACCGCCGGCATCCATGACGCCTCGCGTGCGATCGAGCCCTCGGCGCGCGGGGAGCTCGAGATCACCGACGCGATCCAGCACCTCGTGGACAACGGGCTGCGTGTCGAGCCCCACATCGTCCGCGGCTGGTGGAAGGACACGGGACGCCTGGAGGACATGCTCGAGGCCAACCGCCTGATCCTCGACAACCTTCTGGGAAGGGTCGAGGGCGAGCTGATCGACTCCCAGGTCGATGGGCGCGTCGTCGTCGAGGCCGGCGCGCGGCTGGAGCGAACGCGTGTCCGCGGCCCCGCGGTGATCGGCGCCGGGGCGGTGCTCGAAGACTGCTACATCGGCCCCTACACGGCGATCGGCGAGGGGTGCAAGATCACATCTGCCGAGGTCGAGCACTCGATCCTGCTCTCCGGCTGCACGGTCTGCGATCTCGATGGGCGCATGGAGTCCTCGCTGCTCGGGCGCAACGTCACGGTTCGCCGAGGCGAGCGCCAGCCGCGTGCCTACCGCTTCATGGTCGGCGACAACTCCGACATCTCGATCCTGTGAGAATTCTGGTCACCGGCGCGCTCGGGATGCTCGGACACGACGTCGCCCGGGCCGGCGAACGCGCCGGGCACGAGCTGGTGCTGGTCGACCTGCCCGAGCTGGACATCATCGACGAGGCGGCCGTGGCATCGCTGCTCGCAGAGCTGAAGGCCGGGCCGGGCGGGCTCGACGGGGTCGTCAACTGCGCGGCCTGGACCAACGTGGACGCGGCGGAGGAGAACGCAGAGGCGGCGCGCGCTGTGAACGCCGACGGGGCGGGGGTGCTCGCACGCGGGGCGGCCGCGGCCGGCGTCGCGCTGGCCCACGTCTCGACCGACTACGTGTTTGACGGCATCGCGCCGCTGGATGAGACCGGCAGCCCGCGGGCCTACCTCGAGCGCGACCTGACGGCCCCGGAGACCGTGTACGGGATCACGAAGCTCGAAGGCGAGCGCCAGGTGCTGGCCGCCTCGCCGAAACATGCCGTTGCGCGCACGGCCTGGCTCTACGGAGTCGACGGCGCGAACTTCCCGGCGACGATGCTGCGCCTGGCGGCGGAGCGCGACTCGGTCCAGGTCGTCACCGACCAGGTCGGCTCGCCGACGTGGTCCGGCCACCTCGCGCCCGCGCTGCTCGGGCTGCTCGAGCGGGGCGTCGCCGGGCTCGTGCACCTCACCGGCGGCGGTCACGTCTCCTGGAACGGCTTCGCCCAGGAGATCTTCCGCCAGGCGGAGATCGACTGCCGCGTCGAGCCGACCACGAGCGAGCAGTTCAAGCGTCCCGCGCCGCGTCCGGCCTGGTCGGCGCTCGAGTCCGAACGCGGCGACGTGCTGCCGTTGCCCCCCTGGCAGGACGGGCTGGCGGGGTACCTCGCGGCTCGCGCTGGGATGATGCGGGCATGAGCCGCACCGAGAGGAACGTGCGATGAGGCTGCTCGTCTGCGGCGGCGCGGGCTTCATCGGCTCCACCTTCGCCCGCCAGCGGCTGCTGGAGCACGGAGACGAGGTGACGGTCTACGACAAGCTCACCTACGCCGGCCGCGAGGAGAACCTGAGCGAGGTGGCCGACCGTCCCGGCTACAGGTTCGTCAAGGGTGCGATCGAGGATGCCGACGCCCTCGCCGCGACGCTGGACGAGCTGCGCCCCGACGCGATCGTGAACTTCGCCGCGGAGACCCACGTCGATCGCTCGATCGCCGAGCCCGACGCGTTCGTGAAGACGCACGCTGTCGGTACCTACGTGCTGCTGGAGGCCGCGCGCGAGCGCGAGCTGCGCTACATGCAGGTCTCGACCGACGAGGTCTACGGCTCGATCGAGGAGGGCACGTTCACCGAGGAGAGCCCGCTGCGGCCCTCCTCGCCATACTCGGCGACGAAGACCGGTGCCGATCTCCTCGTGGAGAGCTACTTCCACACCTACGGACTGCCCGTGACGATCTGCCGCGGCTCGAACAACTACGGCCCCTACCAGTACCCCGAGAAGCTGATCCCGTTGATGGTGCTCAACGCGCTTCACGGCGACCCGCTCCCGGTCTACGGCGACGGCATGCAGGTTCGCAACTGGATCCACGCGCGGGACTTCGCGCGCGCGATCGGGCATGTGCTGGAGCACGGAGCGCTCGGCGAGGTCTACAACGCCGGCGGGCCCGACGAGGAGGCCAACATCGAGGTCGTGAGAAGGATCATCGAGCTCACCGGAGCGTCCGAGTCCCAGATCGAGCACGTCGCGGACCGCCCGGGCCACGACCGGCGCTACTCGCTGTCATCGGCGAAGGTGCGCGCGCTCGGCTGGCAGCCTGAGGTTCGCTTCGAGGAGGGCCTCGCGGAGACCGTCGAGTGGTACCGGGCGAATGAGGCGTGGTGGGGCCCGATCCGCTCGGGGGAGTACCGCGCGTACTACGAGCGCCAGTACGGCCAAGCGCTCGGGTAGCCCCAACTCGGGCAGAGCTGCCCGGCTCCGCGATGGCCACCGCCGTCACGCCGCCCGGCTCCTGAGCACCGCTAGTCTCGACTGGTGATCGATGCGGTCTTCAGTCGCCGAACGGCAGAGTGGTTCAGCAGCGCGCTAGGCGCACCGACACCTGCCCAGGAGCAGGCCTGGCCTGCGATCGCATCCGGCGCTCACGTGCTCGTCTCCGCGCCGACGGGCTCGGGCAAGACACTGGCGGCGTTCCTCTCCGCGCTGGACAAGCTGAGCGTGCGCGAGCCGAGGACGGAGGGCGAGCGCCGCACCAGCGTGCTCTACGTCAGCCCTCTGAAGGCGCTCGCGTATGACATCGAGCGCAACCTGCGCGCGCCGCTTCGCGGGATCGGCGCCGAGGACGTGACGGTCGCGATCCGCACCGGCGACACGCCGCAGAAGGAGCGCGCGGCGATGGCGCGCCGACCGCCCGACATCCTCGTCACGACGCCCGAGTCGCTGTACCTGATCCTCACCTCGCAGGCGCGCGAGATGCTCGATTCCCTCGACACGGTGATCGTCGATGAGATCCACGCCGTCGCGCACTCCAAGCGGGGCGCGCACCTGGCCCTCACGCTCGAGCGTCTGGAGGAGCTCGTGCGCACGAGGGCCGGCCTGCCCGCCGGCGGGTCCGCGTTCCAGCGGATCGGCCTGAGCGCGACCCAGAACCCGCTGGAGGAGATCGGGCGCTTCCTGGTCGGTCCCGGACGCGAGGTCTCGATCGTCGATGCCGGGGCGCGCAAGCCGCTCGACCTGCGCATCGAGGTCCCAGTCGAGTCGATGACCGAGCCGGGGGGGCCGCCGCCGGCAGAGGGGGCAGATCCGCTGAACCCGGCCGCGGGCGGGGAGGCCACGCGCGCCTCGATCTGGCCCGCGATCTACCCGGAGCTGCTGCGGCTGGTGCGCGAGCACACCTCGACGATCGTGTTCGTCAACAACCGCCGCTCGGCCGAGCGCGTCGCGCTGCGGCTCAACGAGCTCGCAGCGAAGGAGCTCGAAGAGGAGGAGGGGGAGGATGGAGCGGGCTTGCCGGCCGTCGACATCGCTCGCGCACATCACGGCTCGCTCGCGCGCGAGGAGCGCACGAAGGTGGAGGAGCTGCTGAAGGCCGGGGCGCTGCCCTGCCTGGTCGCGACCTCGTCGCTCGAGCTGGGGATCGACATGGGCGCCGTCGATCTGGTCCTCCAGATCGAGTCGCCGAAGTCGGTCGCGCGCGGCCTTCAGCGCATCGGACGCGCGGGGCACGGCGTGGGCGAGGTCAGCAGGGGCCGCATCTTCCCCAAGTTCAGAGGCGACCTGCTCGAGTGCGCGGTCGTCGCGCGGCGGATGCGCGAAGGCGCGATCGAGCCGACCGTGGTACCCCGCAACGCCCTCGACGTGCTCGCCCAGCAGATCGTCGCGATCGCCGTCTCCGCCGATCCGGACGGGATCGCCGTGGACGATCTGCATGCGCTCGTCAGGCGCACGCACTCCTACGCGGAGCTGTCGCGGGAGCTGCTCGAGAACGTGCTCGACATGCTCGACGGCCGCTACCCCTCCCGCGAGTTCGGCGAGCTGCGCGCGCGTGTGGTGTGGGACCGCGTGAGCGGCGTGGTGCGAAGCCGCAAGGGCTCGCGCCAGCTCGCGATCGCGAACGCCGGCACGATCCCTGACCGTGGGCTCTATTCGGTGACCTTGCCCGACGGGCGGCGCGTGGGCGAGCTCGATGAGGAGATGGTCTACGAGGCGCGGCCGGGGCAGGTGTTCCTGCTCGGCGCCTCCACGTGGCGGATCGAGGAGATCACGCGCGACCGCGTCACGGTCACGCCTGCTCCGGGTGCCCCCGGTGCGGTGCCGTTCTGGAAGGGCGACTCGGTCGGGCGCCCGAAGGAGCTCGGCGCTGCGATCGGCGAGTTCTCGCGCTGGGCCGTGGAGCAGGACGAGGAGACGCTCGAGCGCGACTACGACCTGGATCGACGCGCGGCGGTGAACCTCCTTGCCTACCTGCGCGAGCAGCAGGCCGCGACGCGGGTGCTGCCGAGCGAGCAGACGCTCGTGCTGGAGCGCTTTCGCGACGAGATAGGTGATTGGCGGCTGTGCCTGCTCTCCCCGTTCGGGGGCCGCGTCCATGCTGCGTGGGGGCTGGCGCTGAGCGCGCGCATGCACGAGCGCTTCGGGATCGACGCCGATCCGATCTGGACCGACGACGGCATCATCATGCACCTGCCCGACCTCGACGCCGAGGACGCGGAGTCGCTGCCGTCGGCCGCCGAGCTGCTCCTGATCGAGCCCGAGGAGGTCGAGCAGGCGGTCGTGGGTGAGCTGGGCGGCTCGGCCCTGTTCGGGGCCCGCTTCCGCGAGAACGCCGCCCGCGCGCTGCTGATCCCGCGGGCCTACCCGGGCAGGCGTACGCCGCTGTGGCAGCAGCGCTTGAAGGCGCAGAACCTGCTCGAGGTGGCCCGCCGCTACGAGGACTTCCCGATCGTGCTCGAGACCTACCGCGAGTGCCTGCGCGACGTGCTCGACCTGCCGGGCCTCAAGCAGATCCTGCGCGCACTGCATTCGCGGGAGATCGGGCTCGTGGAGGTCGAGACGCAGAACGCCTCGCCGTTCGCCTCTTCTCTGCTCTTCGACTACGTGGCGACGTACATGTACGAGGGCGACACGCCGGCGGCCGAGCGGCGGGCCGCCGCGCTCTCGCTGGACCGCGATCTGCTGCGCGAGCTGCTCGGCCAGGAGGAGCTGCGCGAGCTGATCGACCCGGGCGCGCTGGAGCGCGTCGAGGAGGATCTGCAGTGCCGCTCGGAGATGACGCGGGCGACCGATCGCGACAGCCTCCACGACGTCCTGCGCAGGATCGGCGACCTGACCCGCGAGGAGGTCGGCGAGCGCGTCTTCGGAGGCGTCGACGCCGGCGCGCTGATCGAGGCCCTGCTGCGCGAACGCCGCGCAGTCGAGCTGCGCGTCGGCGGCGAGCGGCGACTGATCGCGGCCGACGAGGCAGGCCTCTACCGCGACGCGCTCGGCGCGGCGCCCCCCGGCGGCCTGCCTGAGGCCTTCCTCGCCGACGCGCCCGACGCCCTGCGCGAGCTGATCGCGCGCTATGCGGCGACGCACGGGCCGTTCTCCGCCGCCGACGTCCGGGGGCGCTACGGGGTCGATGCGAGCGCCGTGCTGCGCGAGCTCGAGCGCGACGGCGCGATCGTGCGCGGCGAGATCCGGCCCGGAGGCTCTTCGCGGGACTGGTGCGACACGGAGGTGCTGCGCCGCCTGCGACGTGCGTCGCTGGCGGCCCTGCGCAAGGAGATCGAGCCGGCCGACCAGCGGCGGCTGGCCGCGTTCCTGCCTTCGTGGCAGGGGGTCGACAGGCATACCAGGGCCGGCGCCGGCATCGACCGTCTGCGCGAGGTGCTCGTGCCACTTCAGGGCCTCGCGCTGCCCGTCGAGACGTGGGAGCGCGACGTCCTGCCGCGGCGCACAGGCGCCTACTCGCAGACCTGGCTCGACACGCTCTGCGCGAGCGGGGAGCTGGTGTGGATCGGCGCGGGCGCCCTCGGGCGCAGCGGCCGCGTCGCGCTCTACTTCCGTGACGATGCGGCGGCGATCGGGCCGCCGTCCCAGCGCGGCTCGGGGGACCTGCCTGCGAGCTCAGAGCACGAGCAGATCCGAGCCCGCCTCACGCGCGGGCCGGCCTTCTTCACCGACCTGCTCGCCGAGCTCGACGGGTCTGCGGAGGCGCTGCGCGAGGCGCTGTGGGACCTCGTCTGGGCCGGCGAGGTGACGAACGACGCCTGGGCGCCCCTGCGCGCGCCGCGCCTTGCGCTGGCCCGGGCAGAGGGCGCCGGGAGGCAGCCCCCGGCGGGGCGCCGCGCCGGGCGCTCGCGCTTCGCGGCGCGCCGCAGCACCGGCGCCCAATCGCAGGTCCAGGGACGGTGGTCGCTCACGCAGGCGGTCTTCGGCGGCGAGCTCGACGCGTCCGACGCTCCCGAGCGGCGGCGGACCGTCGCCGAGCTGCTGCTCGAGCGCTACGGGATCGTGACGCGCGAGCAGGTGCTCGCCGAGGGCATCAAGGGCGGCTTCGCGATGCTCTACGACACGTTCGCGCGGCTGGAGACCCTCGGCATCTGCCGGCGCGGGTACTTCATCGAGGGCATGGGCGGGGCGCAGTTCGCCCTGCCGGGTGCCGTCGAGCGCCTTCGCGCGGCGCCGCTTCGCGGCGGCGACGGTCCGACGACGCTCGTGCTCGCTGCCGCCGATCCCGCTCAGCCCTACGGCGCGGCGCTGCCCTGGCCGAAGCGGGAGGGGTCCGAGCGGCGACCCTCGCGTGTGGCCGGGGCGTATGTCGTCATGGTGGATCAGGAGCCCGCGCTCTACGTCGAGCGCGGCGGCCGCGGCCTGATCACGCTGGCGGAGCCCCACTCCCAGCCGCCTGTCCCGGGCCGCACCGAGCCCGTCGAGGTCGCGCTCGCCGCGCTCGCCGACGCGGTTCGCACCGGTCGCGTCGGCAAGCTCGCGCTGGAGCGGATCGACGGCGAGCCGGCGATCTCCTCGGCGTTCGTTCGAGCGCTCACCGAGCTCGGCTTCCAGACCGGGCCCCGCCGCCTGACGCTCAGCGCCTAGCTCGGCCGGACCGCCCTCCCCGAGCGGATCTTCGCCGGATGCACGGCTCCCCTCGGGGTGCCGCAGCGCGTTGTCTGTCGGACGCTTGGCTGCGACGGAGACACCAGTGGAAGTATTGGAACGAGTGTGTACGTTGAGACACCGCCGAGGGGGTGTTTGAGAAAGTTGGCAGGCGCGTCGAAATCCATTATGTTGGAACTATGAGGATGGCTGGTACGCGGCAACAGCTTGCGCCGATGTACCACCGGCTGCCGCACGGCCCGAGCGGTATGGGCCGGGACGAGGTGGAACGCAACCAGCGCAGCCGCCTCTACGGCGCGATGATCGAGGCGGTCGCGCGCAACGGCTACGAACGCACGACGGTCGCCCACGTGATCGCTTTGGCAGGGGTCTCGCGGCGCGCGTTCTACGAACTGTTTCCGAACAAGGAAGAGTGCTTCCTGGGGACCTACGACGTGATGGTCGCCCAGGCCCGGCGCCGGCTCCTGCAGGCCTGGCTCTCAGAGCACGGCTGGGAGAACCGGATGCACTCCTCCTGCCAGAGCTTGCTCGGTGGCCTCGCCCGTGCGCCGAAGGGGCCCCGGCTCGTCCTCGTCGACTCGCTTGGCATCGGCCCGCGCGCCCGCGAACGGATGCAGCTCGCCGGGCTCCTGTTCGAGCGCATCATCGCGACCGCCTTCTCGCTCGCGCCCCAGGAGGTCTGCTACCCGCAGCTCACGCCCCGCGTCGTCGTCACCGGCGTGCGCAACATCGTCGTCAACAGGCTGCTCGAGCGACGCCACCGGGAGCTGGCCGAGCTCTCCGATGAAGTGCTGGACTGGATCGAGGCCTACCGGATGCCGCCGGGCACGCGCCTGCGGACCCTGACGCTCACGCGCCCTCCACACCTGCCCCCGACGCCGGCCGCGTTCCTGACGCGCGACGACAAGCGGGCGAGGCTGCTCGGCTCGGTCGTGCACCTCACGCTCGACGAAGGCTACGCGGCCCTCACCGATCCCCAGATCGCGCAGTTCGCGGGTGTCTCGACCGAGGCGTTCCACCGCCAGTTCCGCAACAAGGAGGAGTGCTTCCTGGCCGTGCTCGACGAATTCGTCGCCGAAACGCTGCAGTGCGTGCGCCCGGCGATGGAGGGCGCGGACAGCTGGGAGGAGGGCGCTTGCCGGGCGATGGAGGCCTTCGTATCCCATCTCGTGGCGCACCAGGCCCTGCTCAGGATCGCGTTCATCAACCTGTTCGAAGTCGGGCCGGCGATGATCGGAGGAATGACGCGATCGGTCGCGGACTTCACCGAGATGCTGACCGAGCAGGCGCCCCCGCCCGTCCGCGCGCCGAGGATCGCTCAGGAGGCGGTGACCGGCGCAGTGTGGGGCGTGATCTCGACCTTCGTCACGAACAACCGTCTCTCGCGCCTGCCCTCGCTCGTCGATCACCTCACCTTCACGGTGCTCGCGCCGTACGTCGGGCCGAAGGCGGCGGTCGAGGCGATCGCGACGCTCGAGCGCCGGCCGGCCGCGGCCTGAGCGCGCAGCCCGCACGCCGGTCCGCGCGCTCTGCGAAGGTGGAGCTGTGAGCAGCGAGACCGAGCGGCGCCGCCCGCGGCGCGTGGGCCACAAGGGCGCGGCGCACATCGAGCCGGGCAACACGCTGGCGAGCTTCGACGCCGCCCGCGACCACGGCGTCGACATGATCGAGCTCGACGTCCTCGGCGAGAACGAGGACGGGAGCGGCCGCCTCGTCGTGGCCCACGACCACGAGGACGCGGCCCGGCGCGGCCCGATCACCTTCGAGGAGGCCCTCACGCACCTGGCCGGGGCCGGCTTCGAGGGCATCGAGCTGGACGTGGACGTGAAGCTGCCGGGGTATGAGATGCGCGTGGTCGAGGCGCTGCGCGAGCACGGGCTCGTCGAGCGCACGCTGATCAGCGGCATGTTCACGGACGGCCTCTCCCAGATCCGGGCCGCCGAGCCGGGGCTGCGGCTGGGATGGTCGGTGCCGCGCGTGCGCCGCGACTACACGACCGACATGCTCACCGCGATCCCTGCGCTGGCGATCCTCACCGGCTATCGCGCGATGCTGCCGCGCAAAGCGCGGAACGCGCTCTCGGACGGCCGCTTCGATGCGATCATGGCGCACTGGCGCGTGGTGACGCCCGCGCTCGTGCGCGCCGTGCGGGAAGGCGGCGGCGAGCTCTACGTGTGGACCGTGGACGACGCCCGCAAGATCGAGAAGCTCACCGCGATGGGAGTGGACGGGATCATCACGAACGACCCGCGGTTGTTCGGGACGGGCTGAGGGAGATCGCCCGCTCGGTCGACACGCAACGAGCCGAGGCGCGGCGAGGAGCAAGCCTCGCAAGGACGACGCGCTCGGCCCTCGTTCACCGGCAGGGAGGCTGAGGCGCAGCTCATCGCGCGCCTCAGCCGATTGAGCAGGTGGCGGCGCTGTAATCCGGCGGGTCCGCGCCGGCCACGCTCTTGTGCCCGGTCCCGGTGGGGCGGCTGACCGACTGGATCACCGTGGCGCCGCGGCGCCACTCATATTCGACGACGCCGCGCAGTTCGACCGCAGGCTTGCCGGGCCGCGGCAGCAACTGGAAGCTGCGGCCGCCCTGGCGTACGCCGCCGCCGGGTCCGACGAAGACGAAGCTCGACTCGCGAGCACTCGAGAGGTCGGCCCAGTGCTTGGTGGTCGCGTTCATGTACTCGAGCCGGAAGCGCATGTACATCTTGTCGTGCGGGTGTCTGTCTCCGGGCATCGAGCCGCGCACGCCGACGGTGTTGGGCTGATCGGCGGGGCTGCAGACGTCGATCGTCGCCCACAGTTCGCGCGAGCGCAGAAGCGATCTCATCAGCGCCGCTTCGCTGCTGGGCCGGGGCGCCGGCGGCGTTGCGGCGGCGGCCGCGAAAGGGGCGGCCGCGGCGGCTGCGAGAACGACGGCGAGAGCTGGTAGGTGCTTGCGGTGCAACATGTCTGAACATACCTTCGAACCCAGTCGGCGCCCCACGGTTGCGGCGCGGCGGAGGCCGGCACGGAGCGCCGGCCGACCTTCCCCACTTGTGGTATGCCTGCGGCGTGAGCACGAGCCCAGGCGACGTCGTCGAGCTGCTCGGGCGCGTGCCCGTGTTCTCGACGCTGGAGCGCGACGATCTCGAGCGGATCGCTCAGGTCTCGGTACCGCGCACGTTCGAGTCGGGTCAGGCGGTGTTCCGGGAGGGCGACGCGAGCGATACCTGTTACGTCGTGCGCGAGGGCCACGCGCGCGCGATCCGCACCCACGGCGACGGTCGCACGATCACGCTCGCGAGTTTCGGACCCGGCGACATCTTCGGGGAGCTCGCGATGTTCGAGGACGAGCTTCGCTCCGCGACCGTCGAGGCCGTCGGGGAGATGAGCGTGATCGGGGTTCTGGGCCCTGACATGAGGCGGCTGATGGGCGAGCACTCCGACATCGCGATGAAGCTCGTGGTGGCTCTTGGGCGACGGCTGCGCGAGACCAACGAGAGGCTCTCGCGGCAGTCCTTCCAGACCGTGCAGAGCCGTGTCGCCGTGGTGCTGAGCGAGCTCGTCGAGCAGGCCGTCGCCGAGGGCCGCGAAGGGCACAACGTGCTCGTGACCGCGACGCAGGCCGATCTCGCGCAGCTCGCGGGCTCCTCCCGTGAGTCGGCGAGCCGGTTCCTGGCGGTGCTCGAGCGCGCCGGCGTGATCTCTCAGGGACGGGGCCGGCTCGTGGTCCACGACCCCGAGGCCCTGAAGCAATATGTCTTCTGAGGAGTCGCCGGGGGACGCGCCCCGCCCGTCGCGGGCGCAGGCGCGCGAGTTCTCTGCCGGCGGGGTCGTCGTCAGGGGGGAGGAGGTGGTGGTGATCGTCCCGACCCGCCGCGCCGCCGACGGCTCGCGCGTGCTCGCGCTGCCCAAGGGGCACGTCGATCCCGGCGAGACCCCGGTGCAGGCGGCGCAGCGCGAGGTTCGAGAGGAGACGGGGATCGTCGCGGAGCCGGTCCGGGAGCTCGGCGAGACGCGATATTGGTACCGGCGCGCGGGGCGTACGATCGGCAAGGAAGTCCAGTTCTTCCTGTTCCGCCACACGGGCGGGGACATCTCCGAACACGACGACGAGGTCGAAGAGGTCCGCTGGATGGCGATCGAAGACGCCGAGCGCGAGCTGAGCCACGCGGCCGAGCGCGACATCGTCGGCCTTGCGATGACCTACCTCGCCGAAGAACGGTAGCCTGCGGCCCGTGCAGGTCCTCAACTTCTACTCGACGATCTTCGCGGACGAGCTCAAGCGCGGCCGCAAGACGGCCACGATCCGCCTCGGGGACAAGTCCGGCAAGTACCGGAAGAACCAGCTCGTGCTGGTCACGATCGGCTACCAGCACTCTCCGCGCCAGCGGATCTTCGAGGCCGTGATCGACCAGGTCGAGGTGCTGAAGCTCGCCGACCTCTCGCCGCGCGACATCAAGCACGACAACCCCGAGTTCCGCCGCCACGAGGAGCTGATCAGCTTCCTCGAACAGATCTACGGCCGCTCGGTGTCGCCCGAAGACGTCGTGACCGTGGTCCGCTTCTCGCAGATCCTCGATACGCCCTCGGCGATGACCGAGGCGATCAAGGGCTTCGGCGGCGCGCAGAACTAGATTCGGCCGCCGCGGGCGGTTTTTTGCCGGCAAAGGCCGGTATATGCCCGGATCTTCTATATATTCAGTGTGAAGTTGGCACTCTCCCACCGAGAGTGCCAAAGGAAATGGGCCCGTTTCCCCTTATTTGACGGGCCTTCAGAAGCAGACTTCTAACGGAGGTTCCAGAACATGAAGCTCAAGCCCCTGGGCGATCGTCTGATCGTGCGGGCGATCGAGGAGGAGGAGACCACGGCCAGCGGGCTCGTGCTCCCCGACACCGCCAAGGAGAAGCCGCAGAAGGGCAAGGTCCTCGCCGCAGGCGACGGCAAGCTCGACGAGGGCGGCAAGCGCATCCCGCTGGACGTCAAGGAGGGCGACGAGGTCCTCTACAGCAAGTACGGCGGCACAGAGATCAAGATCGACGGCGAGGAGCTGCTCGTGCTCCGCGAGTCCGACGTTCTCGCCAAGGTCGCGTAAGGAGAACACTGAGAAATGGCACACAAGGAGCTCAAGTACGACGCGGACGCCCGCAAGGCCCTAGAGGCCGGCGTCGACGCTGTCGCCAATGCCGTCAAGGTCACGCTCGGCCCGAAGGGCCGTTACGTGGTCCTCGACAAGAAGTTCGGCGCCCCGACGATCACCAACGACGGTGTCACGATCGCTCGTGAGATCGAGGTCGAGGACGTCTTTGAGAACCAGGGCGCGCAGCTCGTGCGCGAGGTCGCCACGGCGACCAACGACGTCGCGGGCGACGGCACCACGACGGCGACCGTGCTCGCACAGGCGATCGTCCGCCAGGGCCTGAAGAACGTCGCTGCGGGTGCGAACCCGCTGGCGTTGAAGCGTGGCATCGAGAAGGCTGTCGACGAGGTCGTCGGCAACATCGCAAGCCAGTCCAAGGAGGTCTCCGGCAAGGACCAGATCGCTCGCGTGGCGACGATCTCGGCCGGCGACGAGGAGATCGGCGACGTGATCGCCGACGCGATCGAGAAGGTCGGCAAGGACGGCGTCGTGAACGTCGAGGAGGGCCAGACGTTCGGCATGGACCTCGAGTTCACCGAGGGCATGCAGTTCGACAAGGGCTACATCTCGCCGTACATGGTCACCGACCAGGACCGCATGGAGGGCGTCCTTGAGGACCCCTACATCCTGATCGCCAACCAGAAGATCGGCTCGGTGCGCGACATCCTGCCGATCCTCGAGCAGGTGATCCAGTCGGGCAAGTCGATCCTGATCATCGCCGAGGACGTCGAGGGCGAGACGCTCGCGACGCTGGTGGTGAACAAGCTGCGCGGGACGTTCACCGGCGTGGCCGTCAAGGCCCCCGGCTTCGGCGACCGTCGCAAGCGCATGCTCGAGGACATCGCGATCCTCACCGGTGGTGAGGTGATCACCGAGGAGATGGGCCTCAAGCTGGAGAACACCCAGCTGACCCAGCTCGGTCGCGCCCGTCGCGTCGTGGTCACCAAAGACACGACGACGATCGTCGACGGCGCCGGTGACAGCGCGGCCATCAAAGGCCGCATCAACCAGATCAAAAACGAGGTCGAGAACACCGACTCCGACTTCGACCGCGAAAAGCTGCAGGAAAGGCTCGCAAAGCTCTCCGGCGGCGTGGCGGTCGTGAAGGTCGGCGCGGCCACCGAGACCGAGATGAAGGAGAAGAAGCACCGCGTAGAGGACGCCCTGCAGGCGACCCGTGCGGCGCTCGAGGAGGGCATCGTGCCCGGCGGCGGCGTCGCGCTGCTGCAGGCCTCGTCCTCCGTCTCTGTCAGCGAGAACGGTGCCTCCGTGGACGGTTCGGATGACGAGCGCACAGGCGCCCGCATCGTGCTCCGCGCACTCGAGGAGCCGCTCCGCCAGCTCGCCGAGAACGCGGGCCTCGAGGGCTCGGTCGTCGTCAACGACGTCCGCAAGGCCAAGAAAGGCCACGGCCTGAACGCGGCGACGAACCAGATCGTCGACCTCGTCGCAGAAGGCATCATCGACCCGGCGATGGTGACGCGCTCTGCTCTGCAGAACGCGGCCTCGATCGCCAAGAACATCCTCACGACCGAGGCGATCGTCGCCGAGGTCCCCGAGAAGGAAGGCGCTGCTGCCGGCGGAGGTATGCCGGACATGAGCGGCATGATGTAGGTCTGTTGCAGACCTAAGCCGGCGAGAACCGGCTGACGATGTTGTTGTGAGGGCCCGGCCGGATGCCGGGCCCTCACTTTGTTCGAGGCTCCGATCCCCCGCGCTCGGGTTCCGATCGTGCGAAGATCCCGCGTGTCAGGGAGACGTCACGGGAGGGCCGAAGCGGTGGGAGCTGCAACCAGGGGGGGTGTGGCGGGGTTCGTCGCCCTCGGCGTGTCGCTACTGGCTCTTTCGCTGCCGGCAGGCGCATCTGCCTCGAGCTGCGAGGACGAATTCACCGGGCCGAGCGGCGGCTCCTGGAGTGAAGCGGCGGATTGGAGCGCCGGCGTTCCTGTCTCGAGCAGCGTGGTGTGCTGGGACACGGCCAAGACGGTCCTCGTAGCCGACGGCACGCAGAGCGCCGGCTCGATCGCGGCAGGTGGAGGGCTCGTGGTGCAGGACGGAGCGCGCCTCGATGTCCTCGGCGCCGGCCCGGAACCGTCGTCGCTGAGCGGCACGGTGCAGGCGGACGCCGGGGGCGTGCTCGAGCTCCATGGGCGACTCGCCTGCGCCGCCGCGGTGGCCGGCGGCGGCTCGATCGAGGATGACGGCGCGCTCGAATGCCCGCTGACGGTCGGGGGCGGCGGCACGCTCACCGGCGTGGGGAGCGTGACTTCCGTGCTCAACGAGGCAGGTGTCGTCGAACCGGGCGACGGTGCGGCCCCCGGTGGGCTCGACGCCGGCTCGTACAGCCAGGGAGCGTCGGGCACGCTCAGGGTGCGCCAGGAAGGCGCGGACGGCGGCCTCAGCGACCACCTGCTGCGCGTCGCCGGGGCGGTTACGCTAGGCGGGACGATCTCGCTGGTCCCTGCCTCGCCGCCCGCGGGCTTCCTCGTGCTCGTCAGCGCCTCAGAACCCCAGGGCTACTTCTCCCGCGTGACCGCACCGGCCCCGGGGTCGCCGTGGACGGTCGCCTACGGAGCCCACGGCGCGATCGCGATCTCGGGTGGATCGGTGCCCGTGGCGCCCGTGATCTCGGGGCCGCTCCAGGCTGGAGGGGCCGTCACTTGCGGGCTCGCGGCGGCGCTCTGGGCGCCGCGCGGAGAAGTCGCCTACGACTGGAGCGGCCCGATCTTCCCGCCCATCGCAGTCCTGCAGGCCCGAACCTCGGTCCCCTTCCCGGGGCTCCGCTCCGGATTCCTGGCCGAACAACTCGACGCCGAGCTCGACGCGGCAAAAGGCCCGGTGATCTCCGTCCCCGCCGCCGCCGTGGGGTTCCCGATCGGCTGCTCGGTCCGCTACTGGACGCCGGCCGGAGGCACACAGTCGTCTGTGACCGCAGCGGGCGAATCTGCCCCGGCGGCCATCGCGGGCCCCTATCGCAGCGTCCATGCGCCTGCGATCGCCGGGCGGGCCGTGCCCGGGAGCCGGCTCGCGTGCTCGCCGGGCCGCTGGGAAGGAACGCCCAGCGCGATCACCTACGCCTGGATGTGGTCGCGAGCCGGCGACACCGAAGCGCGCCGGTGGCTCGGCACGGGCGCCGGGGCCGGCCACACGGTCACCGAGGCGGAGGGCGGCGGGACGCTGGCCTGCATCGTGACGGCGCACTACGGGGCGATCGCCGTACCGGCCGAAGCCTCCGTCGAAGTGCCGCGGCGTCCGCAGCCGACGCTCTGTGCGGAGCGAGCGTTGACGCTCGTCTCCGGCCGCACGGCAGCCGGTGGCGTGCTGATCTTCGGTGCCGCGACCCAGCGCCACTTCGGGCAGCGCGTCGTGCTGTTCCACCGCGCTGGGCGCGACCGTGTGTGGCGGCGCGTCGCGAGCGGGCGCGTCAACGGCAGCGGCTATTTCGAGTTGTGGGTGCGAACAGGCTCGGGAGGGATAGCGCGCGGGTCGTTCCGGGCCGCGATCGGGCGAACGGTCTCGAACGTCCTTCACCTGCCAGGTCTGCTGCAGATCGTGGCGGAACGCTCCTCGCCGGGGATCTCGCTCATCTCGCTGCGGCTCGCGCCCGCGGCGCGCGTGGGCGCGCGCGTGACGGTGTCGGCCCTCGAACGGGAATGCGCCGCCGGGCCCGCGATCGTGTCCGCCCGGCTCGGCCCCGGCGCCGATCTCAGGCTACGGCTGACGGCGGGCGGGGGGACCGGCGCCGGGTACTACCTCGCGCGCGCGACCGCAGGCGGCAGAACGGACACCATCGAGCTGATCGTCCCCGCGCTGCCTGTACCCCTCCCGGGTTGAGCCGGCAAGCGCAATACGCTCATCGCGTCTCCCACTCTCCGGCCGCTCCCCGCTGACCGGACAGACGCCCGGCGCGGATCAGAGCGGTCCGCGGCCCACCGCTCGCGACGCGCGGCGACCGTCTCGCACGCCGGACGACCGCGGGCGAGCGAGCGACTTGTGGACAAGTACGGCCACGGCGTCTCCGACTATCTGACTCGACTTCCAGAATTGGATAAACGGCCCGTGCGGGACGTTCGGAAGTCAATGGATTGATCCCACTGCGGCGTCCCCGCCGCCGCCGAACTCGCCGATCTCGGGCAAAGTCGGCGAAGTGAAATTCGAAGACGAATTCACGATCGTCCACATCGCGAACAACTCGCTCGTGAACAACTCCTTCGCGGCTCCGACCTCTGAAGGCTGCGGGGGGATCTTCTCCTTCCTGATCGACCCCGCTGTCAACGCAGAGCTCGAACTCCCCTCCGCCGCGGGCAAGAACACAGCGATCCTGAACGGGACGCTGAGCCAGGCTGTGGCAGCAGCGGTCAAAGCCAGCGAATAGCTATGTAGCTGTCTGGCGACCGACGTTGCCCCACCCAGGTAGGCAAGAGGCCCCGTCTGTTGGTCGGCGGGGCCTCTTCGCGTCCACTAGATCAACTCGGCGACTACCGGCGTGCCGCGGGCCGGTGCGAAGGACACGGAGCTACGCGCGGCCGTCGAGCGGCTATTCGACTGCGCTCACCTCGCGCGGACCCTCACCGACGTACTTCGCCGTCGGGCGGATCAGCTTCGCCTCGCGCTTCTGCTCGAGGATGTGCGCGGACCAGCCCGCGACCCGCGCGCACGTGAACATGGGGGTGAAGAGATCGGGCGGCACTTCCGCGAGGTCGAGGATCACTGCTGACCAGAACTCGACGTTCGTCGCCAGCACACGGTCGGGCCGGCGCGCCTGGAGCTCCGCGAGCGCGGCCTTCTCGAGCGCCTCGGCGGCTTCGAAGCGCGATGAGCCCAGTTCGGCGCAGGTGCGCCGCAGGACCCTGGCGCGCGGATCTTCCGCTCGGTAGATGCGGTGGCCGAAGCCCATCAGCCGATCGCCCCGGTCGAGCGCGTCTGAAACCCACTTCTCCGCGTCGCCGGTCTCTTCAACTTCGTCGAGCATCTTCAACACGCGCGAGGGCGCGCCGCCGTGGAGCGGGCCAGACAGCGCCCCGACGGCCCCGGACAGGGCTGCCGCGACGTCGGCGCCGGTGGAGGCGATGACCCTGGCGGTGAACGTCGAGGCGTTCATGCCGTGCTCGGCTGCGGAGATCCAGTACGCGTCGATCGCCTTCACGTGGCTCGGGTCGGCCTCGCCGCGCCAGCGGATCAGGAAGCGCTCGGGGATCGTGCGTCCCTGGTCGATCTCCTCCTGGGGCACCGGCGGCTGGCCGGCTTCGCGGGCGGACTGGGCGACGAACGACAGCGCCATCACCGAAGCGCGCGCGAGGTTGTCACGGGCCTCCTCATCGGTGATGTCGATCAGCTGCCCGAAGCCCCACTCCGGCGCCAGCATCGCGAGCGCGGATTGCACGTCGACGCGGTGATCGCCCGAGCGGATCGTGAGCGGATGCGGTTCGGCGGGAGGGAGGCCCGGTTTGAAGCGGCCGTCCACCAGCAGGCCCCAGACCTGCTCGTAGGGGACTGCGCCGACCAGGTTCTCGATGTCGACGCCGCGGTAGCGCAGCGCGCCGCCCTCTTTGTCCGGCTCGGCGATCTCGGTGGCGAAGGCGACAACGCCTTCGAGGCCCGACTGGACCTCGGGTGACTGAACCGCGCTCATGGCACTCGCTTTCTGAGCTTGATGCTTGACGGGGGATGCTGCCTTGTGGGCAGGCTCCACATGGTCGCAGGAATGGCCGCCCCGGGCCGGCATCGAGCGCCGGACCGTCCCGCCCCGGGCGGGCATGGAGCGCCGCCCCGGCCCCGCAACAGTAGGCTGACGCGGGTGCCGGCGCGAGGCGGCGGCGAGGACCGCGAGAGGAGGAGGGACGATGTCCGACGACGATCTGATGTTCCGCGGGGCCGTCGAGCTGGCCGAGATGGTGCGCGCCGGGGAGGTCTCCTCGCGCGAGCTGGTCGAGCTGTCCCTGCAGCGGATCGAGGAGTTGAACCCGGCCCTGAACGCGTTCGTCGAGGTGGACGAGGAGGGTGCGCTCGCCGCGGCGGACCGCGTCGGCCCCCGAGACGCGCGCCCGTTTGCGGGCGTGCCCGTCGCGGTCAAGAACAACCGGCCGGTCAAGGGCATGCGCCTGACCTACGGCTGCGGGTTGATGGAGGCGTACGTCGCCGACTACGACCACAACGTGACACGCCGCCTGCGCGACGCGGGCTTCGTGATCGTCGGCACGACGACGCTCCCCGAGTACGGCATTCTGCCGGTATCCGAGGCGCGGATCTTCGGCCCCACCCGCAATCCATGGGACCTCGAGCGCACGCCCGGCGGCTCCTCCGGGGGCGCGGCGGCGGCGGTTGCGGCGGGGCTGGTCCCCGTCGCTCACGGCAACGACGGCGGCGGCTCGATTCGCATCCCCGCCGCGTGCTGCGGGCTCGTGGGCCTGAAGCCGAGCCGGGGCCGCGTCTCGGTTGCTCCCGAGCTCGGCGACTCCTCGCTCGGGATCGACGGCATGCTCACGCGCACGGTCGCGGACACCGCCGCGATCCTCGACGTGCTCGCCGGCTACGAGCCGGGCGATGCCACCTGGGCTCCGCCCCCCTCACGGTCGTTTGCCGAGGCCGCGACCGCCGACCCCGGGCGGATGCGCATCGCCTTCAGCAAGGAGACGCCGACCCCCGACGCGACGCTCGATCCGATCGCGGCGCGCGGCGCCGACGAGGCCGCCGAGCTGCTGCGCTCGCTCGGCCACGAGGTCGTCGAGGCCGAGCCGCCGTGGCGCCAGGACGGTCTCTCGGAGCTGTTCGGGATGGTGTTCTCCTCACAGATCGCGCTGTCGATCGGCTACTCGGCGAACGTCTCGGGCAAGGGTGTCGAGGGGGTCTCGGCCGCGGACATGGAGCCGATGAGCTGGGCGATCTTCTCGATGATCCGCAAGCTAGGGACGCTCGAGCAGCAGGCCGCCGTGGTGCAGCTGCAGGCTTTCGCGCGCCGGCTGGTGGCGTGGCTGAGCGACTTCGATGCGCTGCTCACGCCGGCCCTGGCCGAGCGCCCACTGCCACTCGGGACGCTCGACACCGCGGCCGATAACCCCATGTCCACCTTCACCCGCTCCGGCCTGTTCACGCCCTACACGCCGGTCTTCAACGCCACCGGCCAGCCCGGGATCGCCCTGCCGCTCTACGACGGCGAGGACGGGCTGCCCGTGGGCGTGCAGATCGTCGGCCGCCCGGCGGGCGAGGAGCGGCTGCTGGCGCTGGCGACCCAGCTCGAACGGGCACGGCCGTGGGCCGACCGGCATGCGCCCGTCGGCGAGTGGGTGTCCTAGCGACCTTCAGCCGAAGGAGACCCCGTGGCCGGCGCTACCCGGCGCCGGCCTCGAGCACCGCCGCCATGCGCTGGGGCACCACCCCGAGCGCGCCCACGTCGGCGGTGCCGCGCGGCGTGACCATCGAGACCTCCATCAGCTCGGCCTCGTCCCAGGTCGCGAAGGCGCGCGCTCCCACCGTCGCCTCCAGCAGTCGCAGCGCGCGCGAGACGATCGGCGTCGGCACGTGCAGCAGCGGGCGGTTGCGGCGCAGGGCGCGCAGGACGGTCGCCACGATCTCGCTGTGGCTGAGCGTCTCGGGGCCCGCGAGCTCGTAGCGCCGCCGTCGTTGCCCGTTCTCAGCAGCTCCGGCTTCACGGAGGCTGGCGACAACGCAGTCGGCGACGTCCTCCGCCCAGATCGGCTGAAAGCGGGCCTCGCCGCCCCCGCTCACCGGCATCACCGGCAGCAGCGCGAGGCGTTCGAGCAGCGTCAGCCACGGATCGCCCGGCGCGTAGACGATCGAGGGGGCAAACACGATCGAGTGCAGGTCCGCCTCGACGACCGCCTGCTCGGCGAGCGCCTTGGCACGCAGCGCACGGGTGCGGTTGTGGGTCGAGGCTCCGAGCGCCGAGAAGAACACGAAGCGCTCGACGCCCTGGCGCTCGGCGGCCTCGACCATCCGCCAGGTGGCGATCCCGTCGAGCTCCTCGATCGAGCCGCGGGGCTGGTCGCGGATCGCCGCGGCGAGGTGCACGACGGTGTCCACGCCGCGCAGGGCGTTGCGGAAGGACGGGGGGTCCGTGAGGTCACCGAGGGCGATCTGGACCCTCACGCGCTGGGTTCCCAGCCGCCTGGGATCGCGCACGAGGCACCGCACCTGGGTGCCTTCGGCCAGCAGCCGGCGCAGCAGCGTCGAGCCGACGAGGCCGGTCGCGCCCGTCATGAGCAGCATGATTCGTACAATATGCCCCTCGCGACGAGAGCCCCCCGAAAACGAGTAGAAAGAAGCGAATGGCCTACGTAATCGCCGAGCCGTGCATCGGCACCAAGGACAACTCCTGTGTCGAGGTCTGCCCCGTCGACTGCATCCACCCGACGCCAGACGAGCCCGGCTACGACGCGGCCGAGATGCTCTACATCGACCCGGAGGAGTGCATCGACTGCGACGCCTGTGTCGAGGCGTGCCCCGTCGACGCCTGCTTCGCCGAGGACCAGCTCCCGCCGGAGTGGCAGAAGTTCACGCAGCTCAACGCCGACTACTTCCGCAACCAGGGCGGCGCGGCGGCGGCCGGCTAGGCCGCCGTGGCCTGTCCCGCGGCCTCGCCGGCTCCGGAGGCCTTCACGAGCGCAGAGCCCTGCGCCGAGCGCAGGTAGAGCACCGAGCGCGCCACGCGCCGGCCGTGGACCAGACCTGCGTCGCGCAGCACGGCCAGATGCTGCGAGACGGCGCCGGCGGTGAGCCCGAGCTCGCCCGCGAGTTCCGTCGTCGTGCGGGGTGAGTCGAGCGCGTTCAGCAGCGTCGCGCGGGTGCGCCCGACGAGCCGCTCCAGTGCCTCCGGCGGGCATGGCGCCTCATCGGGGCTCCAGAGCATCCCGACCCCGCGCGCCGGGTAGATCACCGTGGGCTGCCAGGGCTCCAGCGTGACCGTCGTGGCCGACGGCCACACGAAGACGCTTGGCAGCAGCAACAACCCCCGCTCGTCCACGTCGAGCGTGCCTTCGCAGCTCCCCGGGATGCTGAGCACACCATCGCGCCAGCTCACGCCGTCGGCGAGATCGCAGAAGAGGCGCGCCGTGCCGCCGTCGGCGATCTGCCGCGAGCGGTAGAGGACGTCGTGCTCCAGCAGGGAGCGCATGCGCGGCCAGTTCTCGGCATGACACCTCACCCAGTACTCCCGCATCAGGTCGGCGAGCGCCTCGATCGCCCTGCGCGGCTCGCTCAGGAACGGCTCGAGCACGGCCGGTATCTCCGCACCTTCGTACCCGTAGCGGATCTCAGCCGCGATCTGCTCATCGGGCGTTTCGAGCATCGTCTGCACCTCGTCCTCGAACTCCACGAGCGGAGTGCTGGGAGGCGGGTTGACGAAGTCGGGGTTGTACTCCGGCGCGCTCTGCAGGGCGAAGAGGGGGGCGAGATCGAGGTCGGTGACGCGGGGCAGCACCTGTTCCACCCACGGCAGGTGCAGAGCGGCGGCGGCGGGATCGCGCAGAGCCTTGGCGCTTCTCGTCACCTCCCACATCGGTGAGATGGCGAACCTGACCCTGGTCAGGGCCTCGGTGTCAAAGCGGGCTTCGATCATGCGCTCGATGCTCCCGAAAAGCGGCTCGGAACGCGAAGCATTTAGTCCAGTCTAAATGCGTTGGGACGCTCACCCGGATAGGCGATGGTGAGGACATGAACATGAGCCATCACCTCACATCGCAGCTCGCCACTGAGCGACAGCGCGACCTTCGCAGTGGAGGCGCGCGGCGCGCGCGCACCGGCTCGCATGGGTCGCGCGGCGCTGCGCGCGGCTCGGATCAGCGCGTTTCGGGGCATCACCGGCTGGCGGGCGCGCTTTGGCCACGCCCGCCGGACGGAGCGCCTCGGCTGCTAGCGGCGGTCACCGGCCCACGCAGCGGGAGGCTGCGTGGTGGCGGTGGACCGCCGGCTAGGCGGTGGCGCGTCGCAGCCCCGGCATCGGCGGCGCGCTCCCCGTGTAGGACGGGTGCAGCACATCGAAGACCGGCAGGTCCGGGATCGCCTCGGCGAGCTGCGCGCGCAGCGCCGCCGAGTCGAAGCTGTGCGACTGGGGTGCGACCGGATTGACGGTGAGCGCGAGCAGCTCGATCGTCCGCAGCACCCGCAGCTCGATGCCGGCGCGGGCGTAGTAGTCGATTCCGCGGCCGGAGAGGAACAGGCGGGTGGGATCCGACACGACGACTTTCAGCGGCAGGCCCGTGCGGCGCACCTGAGGGACGAGACCGTCCAGGAAGCGCTGCGGCAGCGCGCCGGCGACCAGCAGCAGGGTGGGCACGCCGGCCGCGCGCAGGCGCTCGGCGATGTCCGCGGGCTCGGCCGTCAGAACGAAACGCTCCGGCAGAGCGAGGGGCTCGCCGTGCTCGCCCGCGAGGGCGCTCACATTCGGCGCGAGGGCTGCGGCCAGCTCCCGGGCGCGGGCGTCTTCGGCGGCCGTGCCGAGCGCCGGGAGCCGCACGAGCGCGACGGCCTCGACGGTGCGCGCGACGAGGATGCCGGGGTCCTCGCTGAGGATCGCGCCGGTGGACATGACGAGCCCGTCGGAGACCTCGGGCGAGGAGGCCGCGCGCCTGTCGATGGCGCCGTCGATGACGACGCGCCGAGCGCCGTGAGCGAGCATCGAGTCCGCGACCGCGCGCGTGTCCGCTGCCCCGGACGGGCCGGCGATCTCGACCGTGCCGGCACCGTTCAGCCTCGCGAGCAGCACCTCGCCCATCGGGGTGCGCACGCCGGTGCGCTGCAGCAGCTCGTGCGGGATCGCCGCTCGCGGCGAGCAGGCCGTCGGTGGTCGCCACGAGATCGCCCGCGGCCAGACGAACGAGCGGCTTCTCGATGCGGAAGTCGATCACGTCGTGGCGCTCGCCGTCGCGCCCGACCGAGGTCACGCCGACCGGTTCGCGCGCCTCGGCGAGCTCGCCGAGCAGCGCGTTCAGCGTCACCGTCTTGCCGGTGTTCTTCGCGAGCCCGACAAGCGCCAGCCGCGGCGCCGCAGCGGTCAGCCGCGCGAGCTTCACAGACTCAGCCGCCCGCAGGCACCCGGTCGCCTGCGGCGCGGGCGGCGAGCTCGCGGACGATGAACGTCGCCAGGTGATGGGGGTAGGTCCCCTTGGAGAACCCGGCGTCGTAGCCGAGCTCCTTTGCGAGCTCGTTCGAGACGCGCGGGCCGCCGCAGGCGAGGATCAGTTGGTTGCGCCTTCCCTCGGCCTCGACCATCTCCACGAGCTCGGTCAGGTTCTGCACGTGCAGGTTCTGCTGTGTGACCGTCTGGGAGACGAGGATCGCATCGGCCCCGACCTCGATCGCCTTGCTGAGCAGCACGCTGTTGGGGACCTGGCTGCCGAGGTTGTAGGTCTCGAAGGAGTGGTAGCCCTCGAGGCCGTGGTGGCCGTGGTAGCCCTTGAGGTTGAGCATGGCGTCGATACCGACGCTGTGCGTGTCCGAGCCGGTGCTCGCTCCGACGACGACGATGCGCCGGCCGACGTTGTGCTCCGCGAAGCGCTCGATCTCCTCCTCGCTCATGTACTCGATGTCGAAGCCCTCGCCCTGCAGCGAGGAGAAGTCGACGCTCTGGACGCTTCGGCCGTACATCACGAAGTACGTGTACCCCTCGGTCAGCTCCTCGTAGTGGACGACCTCGGGCTCCTCGAAGCCCATCTTGGCCGCCAGCTCAAGAGCGGCCTTGCGGGCGGCGAGCGAATAGGGGACGGGCAGCGTGAAGCTCATCTGGACGAGCCCGTCGCCGAGGTGGTCCGCGTACGGGCGGACCGCGTGGAGATCCACCTCTCTAGACAACGCCCGCCTCCGCTCGCGGCGAGGAGCTCATGAGCTCGACGACCGGGTTGAAGTAGCCGTCGCCCGTCGTCACGATGCCCTCGATCCCGCGGCCCTCGTCGATGCGCCGGCTGACGTCGCCGAAGGTCGCCTGCTCGATGGCGGCAAACAGCCCGATCTCGGCGATCCGCTCGAGCAGCGCGTGGGCCCCCGCGAGCACCTCCTGGGCGCGCGTCTGGATGATCCCGCCCTGCTTGAACTCGATCTCCTCGCCGAGGTCCCGCGCGGCGTTGAAGACGTAGTCGACGTTCTGCAGCCCGAGCACGCGGTCGTGGATGTGGGGGGTGAAGATGCCCTCGGTCGGCACGCCGATCGTCTGGATGCCCTGCGAGGTGGCGATCGTGACGAGGTTGAACAGGGTGTCGGCGGCGTGCGTGCGGAAGAGGTTCCCGTCCATGTGCCGGGTCGGGGGCATGTACTTGACCGGGGAGTTCGGGAACAGCTCGCGCGTGAGCTGCGCCTGTGCCCACTCGTACAGCAGCCCGTTCGTGACCGGGACGTCGATCTCGAACGCGTCGCCGAGCCCGATCTGGCCGTCGGGCACCCCGGAGTCGCGCGCGAGCTGGTAGTTGATGAATTGCGAGGCCGTGACCGACGGCGCCGCCTCGATCCCGTCAGCGGTGCGCAGGTAGTTGTCCTCGCCTGTGTTGATCGTGACGCCGAACCAGCCGTTGATCATGCGCGAGACGCGCTGGTCGATCAGCCCGCGCACGATGTTGATGTCGCGGTAGAGGATCCCGTAGAGGGCGTCGTTGACCATGTTGTCGAAGCCCTCCCACGCGCCCATCGCCGCGATCTCCGACATGCACAGGCCCGAGCAGAAGCTGGAGAGGCGGATGTAGCGGCCGTGCTCCTCGGACCACTCGTCCATCGCCTCGCGCATGATGCGGAAGTTCGCCTGAGTTGCGAAGGTGCCGCCATAGCCCTCCGTGGTCGGCCCGTACGGGACATAGTCCAGGAGGCTCTGAGCGGTCGAGCGGATCACCGCGACGATGTCGCCGCCGGCCTGCGCGACCGCCTTCGCGTGGACGACGTCCTCGTAGACGTCGCCGGTCGCCGTGAGCACGTAGCGCAGCGTGCCGTGCCGGTCCCCGAGTCGCTCGCGCATCGCCGCGCGGTCCTCGAAGCGGGCGACGATGCCGTTCAGGTTCGCCCGGCACTGCTCGGTGACCCGCTCGCGGATCGCCCCGTCCTCGGCGCGCTCGATCTCCATCAGGTCGAGCTCGCCCGCGCTGACGGCTTCGGCGATGTGCTGGGGGCTGCGCGAGTCCGCGAGCATCGCGTTGCCGAGCCAGTAGGCCACCCCGCGCTCGAGCCCTCCGCGCTCGTGGACGTGGTCGACGAGGCGGTTGGGCAGCGGCACCTCCAGCTCGTCGGCGCCGTCGACGCCGAGCAGGCGCGTGACGCTGCGCTCGACGGACACGGTCGTCCTGCCCGCCACGTGCTCGGCGACGTCGTCGGCGATCCGCCGCGCCGCCTGCCGGCAGGCCTCGACGACGCCGGGGTCGAGTCCCAGCTTCGAGCCGCTCACTTGAGGTCCCTCACGATCGGGAAGGGGATGACCTCGCGCAGCGAGTCGCGTTCGGTGAGGATCATCACCAGGCGGTCCACGCCCATGCCGCCGCCGGCCGTCGGCGAGTACCCGTACTCGATCGCACGCGCGTATTCCTCGTCGTTCGGGTGCGGGACGTCGGCGTCGTCGATCATGCGGCGCTTGCGCTGGTCGACGAATCGCTGCCACTGATCGACCGGGTCGTTGAGCTCGGTGTCGCCGCTGACGAGCTCGATGCCGCCGATCACCGCGTCGAAGTGTTCGGCGAGCTCCGGGTGGACCGGGTGCCGGCGCGTGATCGGGAAGGGCTCGAGCGGAAAGTCGAAGACGTGTGTCGGCTGGTTGATGGTGGACTCGATTTTCTCCGAGTAGATGTCCGCGACCACCTCGGCCCAGGTCGCCTGAGGATCCATCGGCTCGTCGAGCACCTCCGCGAGCTGCTCGCGGGTGGACTCCATGAAGTCGAGTCCGAAGCGCTCGGAGATCAGCTCGCGCATGGTGATGCGCGTCCACGGCTTCGCGAGGTCGATGTCCTCGCCGTTCCGTTTGATCGTCGTCCGCCCGAGCGCCTTCTGCGCCACGTCGCGGAACATTTCTTCGGTCACCGTCGCCACGTCGTTGTAATCGGAATAAGCGCACATGAACTCGATGATCGTGAACTCCGGGGAGTGCTTGTGCGAGATGCCCTCGTTGCGGAACACCTTGCCCATGTCGTACACGTTCTCCATCCCCCCGACGATCAGCCTGTTCAGGAAGAGCTCGACGGAGATGCGCAGGTAGAGGTCGCGGTCGAGCGCGTTGTGGTGGGTCGTGAACGGTCGCGATCCGGCGCCGCCGGCGAGGGACTGCAGGGCCGGGGTTTCGACCTCGATGAAGTCGCGCTCGGCAAGCCATTCGCGGATCGCGAGGATGATCTTGTTGCGCGTGATGAACAGCTCGCGCGTCTCCTCGTTGGCGAGCAGGTCCAGCTCGCGGTAGCGGTAGCGCGTGCCGGTGTCACCCAGGCCGTGGTGCTTGTCCGGCGGTGGACGCAGTGCCTTCGTGAGCAGCGTGACCTCCTGCGGCTCGAGGGCCAGTTCTCCTCGCATGGTCACGTACACGCACCCGTCGACGCTGACGATGTCTCCGATGTCGAGGTTCAGGATGCGCTCGTAGGCCTCCTCGCCGAGCGTGTCGGCTCCGAGCACGATCTGGATCGAACCTGAGAGGTCGCGCAGGTCGAGGAAGGCGCGCTTGCCGTGCCCGCGCCGTGAGATCAGCCGCCCGGCCACGACGTAGCGCATGTCCGGGTGCGCGCCGTGCTCGAGCGCCGCCGGATCGTGCGCCGCAAGCACATCGGCGATGCGGGTGCGCGTGTTCCAGAGCGTGACGGGCGGGTAGGGCTCGATCCCTTCGGCGCGCAGCCGCTCCATCTTCGCGCGCCGTTCGTCGAATTCGGCGATGTCGCCGCCCGGCTTCTCTTGCTCTTGCTCGTGCTCTTGCTCGGATGTGGACATCTGGGGAGGACGATCCTTTAGTGGCAGGGTTGTTGTCAAGGACGCCCGCACGCCGTTGACGCACGGACGCGCGCGCGGGCAGCAGGGCCCGGCGCGACGGAGGAGGGCATGTCGCGTGCGGCGCGGGCCCGGTCAGGCCATCGGCAGCGACATGCCCACGGGTTTCCTGTCCTCGGCCGGAGCCGGCGCGGCGGGCGCGGCCTCCACGAGCGGCAGGGTGGGCAGCGGCGAGATGGCGATGACGCCACGCGCGAGCTGGCGGATCGCCTGTGCGGCGGGGTCGTCGGGGTCCTCGATCACGAGGGGGACGCCGGCGTCGGCCTGTTCGCGCAGCGGCATCGTGAGCGGCACCTTGCCGAGCATCGGCACGTCGAGCTCGTCGGCCAGCTCCTGACCGCCGCCCTCGCCGAAGATCTGGAAGCGCTCGCCGCCCGGGCGTCGTGAAGCCGGACATGTTCTCGACGACGCCCGCGATCTCGAGCGCGACCTTCTCAGCCATCTGGGCGGCGCGGCGCGCGACCTTCTGCGCGGTCGGCTGCGGCGTCGTGACGATCAAGAAGCGGGCCTGGGGCAGCAGCTGTGCGAGCGTCATCGAGACGTCACCGGTGCCCGGCGGCAAGTCCACGAGCAGGTAGTCCAGCACACCCCATTCGACGTCCTGGAGGAACTGGGTGAGCGCCTTGTGCAGCATCGGGCCGCGCCAGACGACGGCGGCGTCCTCCTCGACGAAGAAGCCGATCGACATGACCTTCACGCCATGGGAGTCGAGGGGGATGATCTTGCGCTGCGCCGACACCGACGGGCGCGTGGAGCCGAGCCCGTACATGCGCGGGATCGAGTAGCCCCAGACATCGGCGTCGAGCACGCCGACGCGCTTGCCTTCGGCGGTCAGCGCCGCGGCGAGGTTCGCGGTCAGCGTCGACTTGCCGACGCCGCCCTTGCCCGAACCGATGCAGATCACGTTCGCGACCTGTGCGAGCGCGCCGGCGGGCAGCGGGCCGCCGCGGCCGAGCTTCTGCTGCAGCGCCACCTTTTGCTCGTCGCTCAGCACATCGAAGAAGACGTTCACGTGAGAGACACCCTCGAGCTTCGCGACGGCGTCGGCGACGGCGGTCTGGAAGTGACCCTTGATCGGGCATCCGGGCGTCGTCAGCGACACGGTCACGTCGACGACCCCGTTCGGGCTCGCCTCGATCGAGCGCACCATGTCCAGCTCGACGATCGAGCGGTGCAGCTCGGGGTCGATCACGACCTCTAGGGCCTTGCGTATCTCGTCCTTGGAGACCATCAGCCTCTGCATTCTGCCAAATGCCCCGCGCCGGCCCCGGCGGGTGGTGTCAACCGGCGAGGAAGCTGCGGCGCAGACCCGCGATCGAGACCCCGCACCAGACGGCCTCCAGCACCAGGAACCCCCACTGCGCTTCGACCAGTGCGCTGACGGCGAGCGCGAGCGATCCCACCGTATTGAGTGTCAGATAGCTGCGCGAGGCCGGCGAGAGCCGTTCCCTCTGGGCCGCGATGAAGGCGGCAAGGATGAGCGCCGAGCCAACGAGCTGCACGAGCAGGGACATGTGTCCTCCTCAGCCTCGTTGCTCGTGCGGGAACGATGCCTCACCTCACCCGCGGGCAACGGTCCCGTTGCCCTGTCGATCAGGCTAGCAACGGGCCGCGTTTAACAAAATGACCCCCGGGCAGTGGGGGCCGCCCGGGGGTCGAGGGAGGAGAGGGTGCTACTACTGCCGGCGGGATATGAGGCCGGCAGACTTTCCCGCGGCGGTCCCTCTCCGGACCGGGCGGGGGAAGCGGTTGGCTAGACCAGGCTCAGGATGCGCTCCTGGACCTGGTTGGCGAGCTCCGGCACGCGGTCGGTGAGCTCGCTGCCGTTCTTGGCGATCGTGTCGCGACGCTTCTCGATGTCGCGGACGGCCTCGTTGACCGTGCGCTCCACGTTCTTGCGGCGCTGGCGAAGGTCGCGCTCGAAGCGCACGCGGGTTTTGCGAACCTCGCGCTCGAGGCGTTTGCGGGCGGTCGCGCCGCGGCGCTCGAATTTGCGCAGCTGGGCCTGAGCCTTGGTCGGCGTGGAGTAGCTCGAGATCGTGTCGCTGACTGAGGTCACGACGCGTTCGCGGGCGATCAGCGCGGCCCCGACCGGGATCAGGACGGCGCGCTCGGCGTAGTCGCCGACGAAGGCGGCGTTCTCGCGGGCGGCTTTCTCGGTGTCGCGCACGGCGGCCTGAGTCTGGTTGGCCGCACGGGTGCGGCTGGCTTTCGCGCGGGTCGCTTTGGCTTTGGTGGCGCTACGCGTTGCGGCTTTCGCCGGTTTGCGGGCTTTGGGTTTTGAAGTGGTGGGGGCGGTGGGCATCTCTTGTGCGATCTCCTATGTCCTCCCTCGACAGCGCGAGGTACGGGTCAGTTGGCTTGTTGTTCGCCTCTACCCGTTTGGCTGGGCGGGCGAACATCTGTTTGTAACCCGTTCGGGAAAGATCGTTACAGCGAGATCCTATCAGGCCGTGAAGAGCCTGTAACCACGGGCGTCCGCGGGAGCGGAGCTTGTAACACCTGGAACGTGCGTTCGATCAGCCGGCAGACCAGTTCAGGCCGCAGCAGGCGTCATCCGGGCCGTCCAGCGCTCCGGATGTTCGAGCTCCTCGGCGCTCGGCAACGCCTCGGGCCCGGACCACACGAGCGCGAGCGCCCGGGGGCCGCCACTCTCGACGACGGCGTCGCAGAAGCGCTTGCCCGTCTCGTACTGGCGCATCTTCAGCTCGAGCCCCAGCAGCTTCTCGAGCACGCGCCATGGCAGGCCGCGCTGGGTGCGGCGCCGCGTCATGGCGGCGCGCAACCGCGGCAACGTGGGGAGGACCTCGGCGCCGACCGCGTCCATCACGTGCTCGGCGTGCCCCTCGATCAGCGACATGGTCGCCTGCATCCGCTCGACCAGGCGCCACCGGTCCTCACCGAGCGTGAGCCGCAGCAGCTCGCCGCGGCGTGCGCGGTCGAGCATGTCCCGCAGCTCGTTCGGGTCGGGGAGTCGCGGCAGCCATCCGGCGCCGGGCCCCGGGCGGTTCCCCGCGGTCTGCTGCCCGTCCGAGCCACCATCGCCGCCGAGCACGACCTGCAGCCCCGCCAGCAGCTCGCTGAGCATGCCGCCGACGTGCGCCCGCAGCCAGGGCGCGCCGGTGAACTGGACGGCGTGTGTGATCTCGTGGATCGTCACCCACAGCAGCAGCTCCTCGCCGTCCAGCTCGAGGTTGCTCGCGGCCTGGCCGAGGTTGGGGGCGAGCAGCAGCAGGCGCGGCGGCACGCCTGGGTCGAGCAGAGCCACGTCGTACTGGCCGAGCACGCGCTGGGAGAGCATCCCGGTCAGCGCGCCGACCTGGGCCCCGAGGACGAGGCCGGAGACCGAGCGCAGCGGTCCGGACAGCGGCCCGCCGTGATCGCCCAGCCGCTCGCTGACGGGAGCGAGCATCGGGCGCATGGTCTGGAGGTTGGCCGCGATCCACGACGGGCGGTCCACCAGCTCCAACGGCGGCAGCTCGCTGTTCAGCGGCAGCCCGCTGTACGCCGAGACGCGGCTGGCGAACTCGTGTGCGCGCGGCTCCACCGCCTCGGCTCGTACGCCGGCGTCGAGCGTCCCAGCTCCGCCCGCGTGGGCGACGAGCTCGCCGATCCGCTGCGCGGCCGACCAATCGATCGCGTCCATCCACAGAGCGTAGCCGCGGCGCTGTCGCGCCCCGCGCGGGCGGTGCCGGCCGGTGGGGCCGAGCCGGCAGGGCCGCCGGCGCTGCGTATCCTTGGAACGTGCCTGCCCCGAGGATCGCCGCTGCCCCGACCCGCGACCTGGCCGGTGGCGGGGCGGGCGGGCCTCGAATCGCCCTGATGAAGCGCCCCGAGGTGCGTGACGTGCTGGCGTGGCTGCGCCTTCTGGTCGATCCCCAGGACGCCGCCGCTGTCGTACGGGCGCTCGCGCGGCCGCCGATCGGGCTGCGCCAGGTGGACCTCGCGCGCGTGATCCAGGTCGCCAGGCGGCGTAAGCTAGACCTGGTTGTGGGCCTCGCCGCGGCGACCGAGTCGCCGCAGGTGCCGCCCGAGGCGCGCGAGCGGATACAGCGCTTCGTCGAGCTGCACCGCGAGGCGAGCGCCGCGCTGGAGACGCTGCCCCCGGAAGAGTTCCTCGCGCGGTTGATCGAGCGCCTCGGGGCGGCTGGGCGCTCGGCCTCCCTGCTCGCCCCCGACGAGATCGAGGAGCGTCGCGAGAGCATGCGACGCCTGCTCGCGATGGCGGGGGAGGTGTCCCCGTCCGGCACGGGACAGGCGGGCGGCCGCGCCCGCGTGCGCGAGCTGGCGCGGCACCTGGCCATCGCGCTCCCGCAGGCCGACCTCGAGCTCGAGGACGACGGTGTCGAGGCGGAGGAGCTCGGAGAAGCCGCCGCCGAGCCGGAGCCTGCCGAGGAGGACCTGGCCGCGGCGCGGCTGCGAGAGATCGCGGCGCTGCTTCGCGAGGAGGTGCTCGAGGGCGTCGAGCGGATCGGCGGGCGCCTAGGCGAGCTGCGCCTCGACACCGACCTCGATATCTCGCACGGGGTCGTGCGCTACCTCGAGCTGCTGAAGGTCGCCGCGCTGATGCAGCGTCCGGCGGGCGAGACCCTCGCCGACGCCCTCGCGGACGTCAGCGCGCGCCTGCTGGGCGCGGCGACGCCGTTGCAGCGCGAGATCCTCGAGACCTCGACGCTCGACGAGAGCCTCATCGCTGCCGAGCTGGGCACCGCCGGCGCGCCGCCGATCGGCTCGCGCGAGGAGCTCTCCCTGCGTGCCTTCCTGCCGCGCCGCGGCGAGGGCCTCGCGATGTCGGCCTCGGACATCGAGACCTACCGGTCCTGCCCGCTGCGTTACAAGTTCGCGCGCGTCCTGCGCATCCCGACCGAGCAGACGATCCACCAGCGCTTCGGGATCGTCGTGCACCAGGTGCTCGAGCGTCACCACTCCTCGGGTGGCTCTGAGCTGCCGCGGCTGCTCGACCTGCTCGACGCGGGGTGGCGGCGGGCCGCGCTCGGCCGCGACGGCTACGAGGGCGAGCTTTACGCGAAGGCACGCGCCGCGCTGCTCCGCTACCACGAGCGCCTTCAGGAGCACGCATCGGAGCCGGTGTGGTTCGAGCGCCCCTTCTCCTTCAGCCTGGGCCCGCACCAGCTGCGCGGCCGGGTCGACCGCGTGGACCGGCTGCCCGCGGCAGAGGGCGGCGCCGAGAGCTACGAGCTGATCGACTACAAGACCTCCCGGCCGAAGAGCGCCGAGCAGTTGCGCGACGATGTCCAGCTGTCGCTCTACGCACTGGCCGCCCGCGAGGACTGGCAGCTCGACTCCTCTCGCCAGGCCTACTACTACGTGCTCGACGACGAGATCGTCCCGGTGCCCTGCGAGGACCGCGACCCCGGACGCCGTCGCCGACATCGTGTTGGAGGTCGGCGAGGGCATCCTGGCCCAGGACTTCGACCCCACGCCGTCGCCGGCCGCCTGCTCGATCTGCGACTACCGGATCGTGTGTCCAGCCGCCGAGGCCTGACCGCGCCGCGCGGCGTAACATCCGAGCGAGCATTCGGCGACCGGCAAAGGGGGGTCCGATGGTGCGGCGTCTTTTCGGCCTGATGTGTGTGTCCGCGGCGGCGGCGGCGCTCTGGGCGCCCGCCGCACTGGCCGTCAGACCGCAGCTGTGCAAATGGGCGGCGGGCAGCGCCGCGACGCTCGAACTCGAAGGCGGCTGCCACGAAGCTCACGCGCGCCCGAGAACCCACAGCTCACCCCTCGGCAGCGTGACCAGCGCGTTCTACACCGCCAAATGGGGAGTCCCGCCGGTCGGCTCGGGGCCGCACCACCTCCTGAGCGTCTCACTTGTCCACCTGACCGGCTCGAGCGCGGCCATCGCCTACGTCAGAAAACGTGCGCGCCTCAAAATCCTCGGGAACGGGCTCGTGGTCGCCAGCAAAGGCGTCATCGCCTCTTGGTCGCACGAAACAGTCTCGTGCAAGAACCCGCCGACCGGGGACTGCACCACGAGCGACTTCGAAGGACTGAAGGGCACCTGGGAGGTGATCGTGAACGTCGTCGGGGCACCGCCGGGCTCTCCCGGTGCGGCCGAAGAAGAAAGCAGCTCGGGCGAAGACACGGCGCAGGACATCGCTCAGGAGGAACTTCTGAGGGGCCCGACGGTGGGAGTCGGGATGGCGATCCTCGGGGGGGTCTAGGCCCCCGCCGCTAGCGCTCGGGGCCGCGCTGGCGCAGAAACCGCTGGAATTCCCGCGCGATCGCGTCGCCCGACGGCACGTCCGTCGGCGAGGACTCCTCGTCGCTCTCGGCGGCCTGCTCCAGCCGCTCGACGAAGGCCTGGATGTCCGGGTCGCTCTGCACCGCCAAGCCGACCTGGCGCTCGTAGTCGCCCGCGGCTGACTCGAGCTCCGACGCGTCGACCGAGACACCTACGAGCACTTCCATGCGCCGCAGCAGCGCCAGCGCCGCCTTCGGGTTCGTCGCCGCCGCGACGTAGTGGGGCACGGCGGCCCACAGGCTTGCGGCCGGCAGGCCGGCGTCGGCGCACGCCGCGTGCAGCACGCCGACGATCCCGGTCGGGCCCTCGTAGACCGACGAGGAGATGCCGAGCCGGTCGAGCAGCGCCGGGTCCGAGGCGTGGCCGGTCATCGCGACCGGGCGCGTGTGCGGGACGTCTCCGAGCAGTGCCCCGAGCGAGACCACGACCTGCACGCCGAGGGCTTCCGCGAGGTCGACGAGGTGCGCGCTGAACGAGCGCCAGCGCATCGATGGCTCGACGCCCTGCACGAGAACGAGGTCACGCGGCGCTCGTGGCGCCGTGGCTTCGAAGATCTCGACGCTCGGCCACTCGATCTCGCGCCGCTCGCGCCCGTCGAGCTTGATCGTCGGCCGGTTGGCCTGGAAGTCGTAGAAGTCCTCGGAGTCGATCCGCGCGAAGCGCTTGGCTCCGAGCGAGGCGGCGAGGAACGAGACCGCGCTGGAGGCGGCGTCGCCGGCGTCGTTCCAGCCCTGGAACGCACATACCATCGCCGGGGCGCGCAGGCCGTCGGGACGGCGGTCCCAGATCAGGGGTTGCATCCGAATCACCGTACATGATGCGCCGATCGCCGCTGCCGGCACCAACGACTCGGCGGCCCGCCAAACGGTCGCCACGCTGCGCGCCTCCGAGCACGTCGAGGGCGTCTTCGCGTGCACCCGCAAGGAGCGCCAGATCAGCCGTGCCGGCACGCCGTTCCTGACGTTGGAGCTGCGCGACAGCACCGGCTCGATCCTCGCGCGAGCGTTCCGTGACGCCGATGTGCTGGCCGGGCGCTTCGAGCGCGGCGAGCTGGTTCGCGTCGCCGGTCGCGTGGCCCGCTTCCGCGAGCAGCTCCAGATCGACATCGAGGAGATCGCGCGCGCCGACGGCCCGGAAGCCGATCCGGCGCGCTTCCTGCCGAGCAGCCGGCGCGACCTCGACGAGCTGGAAGGGTTCCTCGAGCACCTCGCGCGGGAGGTGTACGACCCGGCGCTGCGCGCTCTGCTCGACGGCCTGCTCGGCGACGCCGAGCTGCGCCGGAGGCTGCGTCTCGCACCGTGCTCGCTGCCGTCGGGGCCGTCCGGCGGCCGGCCGGGCGGCTCGCATCATGCCTTCCTGGGAGGCCTGCTGGAGCACACGGTTGCGGTCGCGACGATGGCGATCGAGCTGTGCACGATGCATCCGCGGCTGGACCGCGACATGCTCGTAGCCGCCGCGCTGGTCCACGACCTCGGGAAGACCCGCGAGTTCACCTACGGGGCCGAGATCGGGCGCACGCGAGAAGGGGAGCTGCTCGGACACGTCGAGCTCGGCCTGCGCCTGATCGCCTCGCGCGCACCGGGTCAGCTGAGCGCCGAGCGCCGGCTGGAGCTCGAGCACTGCGTGCTCTGCCACCACGGCGCGGATCAGGCGCCCGGTGGGCGCTTCGGCTCGGCCGAGGCAATCGCGCTGCACCGGCTGAACGCGCTCGACGCGAGCGTGAAGGGCGCCGTCGAGCACGGGCTCGGCCGGTAACCCGGCTGACAGGCTGTCAAGCGGCGCTTGGCGAGTGCCGATACAGACAGCAATGGGCGATAACGCCTCCTCAATCGTTGCTTCGGAGCGCGACCGTGAGAACCAGGGCGCCGTGGAACGCCCGGAGAGCCTGACGGCCGAGCCCGCAGCCTCCCAGGGCCCTGCGGGCGAGATCGCGGCGCTGGACGCCGCGGACGCCCAGCAGGCCGATCCCTCGACCCCGGATGTGGAATACGACGCCGGCGGCACCGGCGAGCGCCGCAAGGGATCGCGCCGCCCGGGCCGCGGCGGCGATACCGGTCTCTACCCGCCCAAGCACCCCGGGCGCTCGACACGGATGATCGGCGAGGTCGTCGTGGACCTCGGGTTCTCCGACGCGGAGACCGTCGAGGAGGCCGTCGCAGCCGCCCGCGAGCAGGGCCGTCCGACCGGGCTCGTGCTCGTCGAGCGGGGCATCCTGCGCCACGACCAGCTCGCCCGCGTGGTCGCCGAGCGGTTCGGGCTCGATTTCGTCGACCTCTCCGTCTACGACCTAGACATGGGCGCCGTCAACCTGGTCAGCGTCGCGGCGGCCAAGCGCTACCAGGCGGTGCCCGTCGGATACACCGACGACAGCTCGCTGGTGCTGGCGATGGCCAACCCGACCAACGTCCTCACGATCGACGACATCGGCATGATGACCGGCCGCAGGATCCGTCCGGCCGCGGCCTCGGTCGAGGATCTGAACCTGCTGCTCCAGCGCCTCGCGCGCATGGACGAGTCCATCGAGGATCTCGCCGACGAGGAGTCCGAGGAGGGAGAGGAGGGCACGGCGTCGAGCGTGCTAGTCGACGAGGCCGACAGCGACGCCCCCATCATCAAGCTGGTCCACTCGATCGTCGCGCAGGCGATCCAGCAGGGCGCATCGGACATCCACGTGAACCCGGAGGAGGGCGACACGCGGGTCTTGTTCCGGGTCGACGGCGTGCTCGCGCCGGCCGCGACCGTGAAGCGCAAGATGGCCGCCGGCGTCGTCTCCCGCATCAAGATCCTCGCCGACCTCGACATCTCCGAGCGCCGTGTCCCGCAGGACGGTCGCTTCGCGCTCACCGTCGACGGGCGGCGGGTCGACATCCGCGTCGTCACGCTTCCGCTCGTCTACGGCGAGGGCGCCGTGATGAGGATCCTCGACAAGAGCGTCGTCGTGGACGGCCTGGAGTCGCTGGGCATGCAGCCCGCCGAGCTCGAGCGCTTCCGGGCGGCCATCCAGCGCCCGAACGGCGCGGTGCTCGTCACCGGACCGACCGGCTCCGGCAAGTCGACGACGCTCTACGCCGCGCTGCACGTCGTCAACGACGGCGAGCGCAGCATCCTGACGATCGAGGACCCGGTCGAGCAGCGGATCCCGGGCATCAAGCAGATGCAGATCGCCCCCAAGGCCGGAGTCACCTTCGATGTCGGGCTGCGCTCGATGCTGCGCGCCGACCCCGACGTGATCATGGTCGGCGAGATCCGCGACCGCGAGACCGCCCACATCGCCGTGGAGGCCGCGCTCACGGGGCACCTGGTCCTCTCGACGCTTCACACCCGCGATGCCCCGAGCGCGCTCGGGCGCCTGATCGACATGGGCATCGAGCCCTTCCTCGTGTCCTCGGCCGTCGACTGCATCGTCGCCCAGCGGCTAGTGCGCGCGCTCTGCCAGCACTGCAAGCAGCCCCAGAACGTGCCCGGCTCCGTGCTCGACGAGTACGGTCTCGCCGGCGCCGAACCGTTCGAGCCCGTCGGTTGCTCGCGCTGCTCCGGCTCCGGTTACCGCGGTCGCGTCGGGCTCTACGAGGTGATGACGGTCAGCGAACGGATTCGCACCCTGATCCTCGAGCACGCCTCGGTCGACGACATGATCGCCGTCGCACTCGAGGAAGGCATGACCCGCCTGCGCGACGACGGCATCCAGAAGGTGCGCGAAGGGCTGACCTCGATCGCCGAGGTCGAACGCATGACCACCAGCCTGCTCTAGCGCTGCCGGAGACCGGCCGGAGGCCGGACGCCGGACGCCGGAGGCCGGAGGCCGGAGGCCGCCACGGAGCGCCGGCCGACTCCCAACTAACGAGCGCCGGCCGACTCCCAACTAACGAGCGCCGGCCGACCCCTCCTGGACCGGCACGGGAGCACCGGCCGACCCCCCTCAATAGAGAAGCGAGATGCGCAACGGCCCCGTCGGGAACGCCGTGGCCATGAACGAGAACGCCTGGTAGCCGTGGCCGCCGTAGGAAACGGTCCCGCGGTCGGGGACCTGCGCCGGGCCCGGGCTGAGCGTGCCCATCACCTGCCGCGAGCCGACTCGCATCAGAACCTGCGCGCCCGTGAACAGCCGCGCCAGCTTGAGGTAGCCCGCGTCGTCCTGGATCGCCGTCACGAACGTGCCCGATGACGCGCCCGCCGCTGCGCAGGGTGCCGGAGACCGGAGCCAGCGCGAAGGGGCCCCCTTCGTCGATCAGCAGCTTCCCGCCGACCAGGACCCTGACGCGCACGACGTGGATGTGGGCGGCGAAGAAGCCGAGGATCGCCTGGCGCGTGGCCGCGGCATTGCGGCTCGCGACGGCCGACTTGAAGGCCGCCGTTTCCTCCATGCGGCGCACCGTTGCGGCGACGACGGGGCTGCTCTCCTCCGCTTGGTAGATCCGTTCGCCGACGCGGCCGAGCACCGCCGAACGCGTCAGTGCGGGGTCCGAAGGACAGCTCAGCTCGGCTGCGGGAACCAGCACGGCGATCCGCAGCGAGCCGGCGGGGTAGGCGCTGGCGGGCAGCGTGCTCGCCTCGTAGGAGCGCGAGCCGATCGTAACCGGGCCGCTTTCGGGCACGCGCACGGACGCCGGCAGCGAGATCGTCCCCTCGAGCGGATGCGATCCCGACAGGAGCACGACCTCGGCTCCGGTCACCTGGTTGGCGACCTGCGTGTAGGTGTGGTCCGACTGCACGGAGAGCTCATAGCGCGCACCGCCCGTCCCCGGCAGTTCGCCGGCGACGGGTGCGACGGCCGCCCCGGAGCCCGCGGAGGCCAGCACGTGACCGGAGCGCAGCACCTCGATGCGTACGATCTGCCCGAGCAGCAGGGAGCGCAGCGCCGTGCGCGTCGCCGCGGCGTCGCCGGCCCGGGCGGCGGCGATCAGCGCGCCCGAGTTGGTGACTCGGTGCGTTGCCTGTGCGACGTTGCGGCCGGCCGCTGCCTGGTGGTAGATGCGCCCCGCGACTTCGGCGTAGGCTGCGCCGACGCTTTCCGCGCAGGATGAGGGCGCGCCTGTCGACAGCGCCGTCGTCTTCGCGTGCCGGGCGCCCGTCGGCTGCGAGGTGGCGCCGCACGCGGCGCAGCACGAGCAACGCGTAGACGAGCACCGCGGCGCTCGCGAGGGCGCGCGCCAGGCGCGCGGCCTTCGGGGACAGGGGGGACGAGTCGGAGCTCACCTGCCAAGCGTAGGTCCCGCCCGGTGGCCGGCGCGCCGCCAGGGCTCACCCGGACCGGCGGGGAGCGCCCGCACAGCCAGGGCGCGCGGCTCGCCCACCGCGCGCCCGGACCGCCGGCCGCCCGGACGCGCTGCGGCGCGCCCGGGCGTCAGACCCTCAGCGGTGAGCGGCCGCCCGGTGGGCGGCTTTCTTCGCGCTCGCCTTGTGCTTCTTCTTGGCTTCTTCTTGTGGCTGACCACGGACGCCTTCGGGTTCAGGCGCGTGCCGCCGGACTGCGCGTCGGCCGGGCAGCCCTTCGGGCGCCCGAGGTCGAACGGACCCGAGATCGCCTGCGTGACGACGCCTTTTTCCAGGTAGGCGTAGGTCACGGTCAGCAGCGCATCGACGCGCGGCTCGACGCAGAGCTTCTTTTCGATCGCGAACTGCCCGGTGATCATCTCGTAGCCGGCTTTCGCCGCGCCGACGCAGTTGACCGCGTAGCCCGGGAGTTCCCCGCCGCACGAGAACGTGTCCTTGAGCTGCGGCCCGACTTTCAGCCCGGCTTCGATCGCGTTGACGGTCGGCGGTTCGGGTGCGCTGGTGATGGGCACCTGCGTCTGCACCTGGTAGCCGGTGATCGGCCCGTTGCAGTAGAAGCTGTAGGCGACCTGCTGTTCTTCGCTTCCTTCCTGCGGAGCGCCCTTCGCAAGGCTGCCGATGCAGTTGTAGTTGTTGGGGTTGGATTCTTCGGCATGCCCGATCGCCGGTACGGCGAGCAGAATGGCGAGGCAGCCCACGCCGGCGAGCAGCCACAGGCGTGCCTTACGGTGGGCTGTTTCTTTGAGGTGCAACGGGATCTCCGTTCGTTCGTTGGTGCTGGCTGTTCTTCCTCAGCGCAGGAGCTTTTCGAGGCTCTGCCTGGGTGAAGTCGGGTTGTAGGCGACGGTCGAGCGCGCGCCGGCCTTGGCGAAGGGGGAGAGCAGGGCGACACCGGCGGGGGGCTGGGAGGTGAGCTGCGAGGTCGACGCCCCGGCGGGGAGTTCTGACTGCGTCGCGATGCCGACCGTCGCGAACGTGACGACGACGAGGCCGTGTTCTTTGTAGGTGGTCGTGCCGGTGATCGTCGCGAGCGTCGCCTTCAGGAATTCGTCGGCGGCGGTCAGCTGTCCAGGCGTTTCCGGGGCGCAGGCGGCGCCGGCGGCCCCTTCGGGGCACGGCGGCTGGACGATCGAGTGCAGGATCGGCGGCGTCGAGCCCACGGGGGGCGGTTCGGCCAGCGCGGCCTCGCTCGCGAACGCGACTCGCCTGCAGGGCGGTCCAGCCGCTGAGCAGCGTCGCCGCCGGTAGGAGCTGGGAGGTGATGTAGGGCGCGGCGGCGGGCTGCGCGGCGGCGGCGCCGAAGCCGGTGCCCGCGAGCTGGATCAGCCAGACGTTCGTGGTCGCGGGCAGCTTGCCTTTGGTCTTGGCGGTGGCCGGCGAGGTTTCCGAGGCGGGCGCTCGGTTCGGTCGCGGCGGGCGTGGTCGACGGGGAGCTTGCGGATTCAGGCGACGTAGCCGTGCTACCGGCAGGCGCGGCGGCGGGGCGCTGGAGCGCTCGCGGCCGGCGGCGGGGTCTCGGCTCGCGGTCGTGGCGGGCGCGTGCTTGGATCCGAGACCGGCGAGCAGCAGCGGCAGCCGCACCGCCACGCCGCCCGCGAGCGAGGGCGCCGGCGCTGGCCCGATCGCGGCCCCGGCCGCGATGCCGATGCCGAGCATCGCCGCGGCGAGCCCGGCAGCCCACCGCGTCGAGAGCACGCGCGGGCGGTGCGGGGGAGGCGCAGCGGGCGAGGAATCGCCCTCGGGAGGCGGCAGCTGGGTGTCGTTCGGGTCTGGCCATCGATGACTTGAAATCGTTTGTTCCCCACAAAATAGGGTAACTGGATCGATTTGATCGGGATTATGATATGTTCTCACCTCGTTGTTGTCAAACATTCGTCAACAGACCCGAACCAGAGGGAGTTCTTGCCAGATGAATCGCATCCGCCGAATCTCCGCCGCCTTGCTGGTGGCCGGCGTGGTCGGGGTCGTGGCGCCTGCGGCCGCTTCTGCGCTGACCACGATCACCATGAGCGGGGCCACCGCCTCCTACCCGCTCGTCACGCTGCTCGCGGCGAAGTACAACAAAGTGCACCCGCACAAAGTGAAGTTCAAGATCACCCAGGGCGGCGCCCAGATCGGCATCAACGACGTCGCCGCCGGGCGCGTCACGATCGGCGACGTCTCGCGTGACCCGGTCTCGACAGACCCGTCGGGGCTCGTCTTCTACCCGATCGCCCGCTACGGGATCTGCATCATCACCAACAAGGCGAACCCGCTGGCGAACCTGACGACGGCCCAGGCGGTTTCGATCTTCACCGGAAAAACGCGCGCGTGGAGCGGCGTTCCGGGCGCGACGGCTTCGCGGCACGATCGACCTGATCAGCCGCACCTCGGTCGCCGGCGTTCTGACGAACTTCCAGACGATCCTGCTGGAAGGCAAGAAAGTCTCCTCGCTGGCCTCAGAACAGCCCTCCGAGGGCCTGATGCGCCAGCAGGTGGAAAGCGACCCGAACTCGATCGGGTTCGTCTCCAACTACCAGTCGGACAAAGGCACGGTCAACGCCGTCGGCCTGAACGGCACGGGATGCAGCGCCGCGACCGTCAAGTCCGGCGCCTACTCCGGCACCGCCCGCTTCTACGAGGTGACCAAAGGCAAGGCGACCGGCGCCGCCTCGGCGTTCATCGGCTGGATCGAGAAATCGGCGGCCGCCAAGGCGATCATCTCGACGCAGTGGGTTCCGATCAGCTAGCGAACGGGTGCTCGAGCGCCTGAGACAACCGTGGAGTGACCGCCGCGCCGAGCTCACGCTCGGCGCGGTGTCGCTCTGCATCTGCGCCGCCGTCGTCGCGATGGTCGTGTTCGTCGCGATCCAGGCGTGGCCGATCTTCGAGCACAACGGCCTCTCCTGGCTCGGCTCCGGCAAGAGCTTCAAGGAACAGGCCGAAGCGATGCAGAACGCCGGGCCCAACCCACCGGCGTCGGCCTACTACCTGCGCGCCTGGCCTTTGATCTGGGGCACGCTGGTCGTGACGATCCCGGCGGTCCTCCTCGGCCTCGTGGTCGCGGTCTCATCCTCGATCTTCATCGTCGAGCTCGCGCCGGCGCGGCTGCGGCGGATCGTGGTCCCCGTGATCAGGCTGCTGGCCTCGGTCCCGTCGGTCGTCTACGGCCTGATCGGGATCCTCGTGCTGGTGCCCCTCGTCGGCAACCACCTGGTCAGCCCCGCCGAAAAGGAATCGCTCGCCAACACGGTGCAGCTGACCGGCGCCGGTGTGGGCGTGTGCGATGGTGATCCTCACCGTGATGATCACCCCGATCATGGTCGCGCTCACCTGCGAGGCGCTCGTCTCGGTGCCGAACTCCTGGCGCGAGGGGGCGGTCGCGCTCGGCGTCAACCCGGTTCGCGCGATCCTCGCCGTGACGCTTCGTGCCGCCCGTCCGGCAATCGTCGCGGCCGCCGTTCTCGCGACGGCGAGGGCGCTCGGGGAGGCGGTGATGATCTCGATGGTCTCGGGCGGCACCGACTGGGCTCCGCGCCTCAGCGACGGCGCGACCTTCCTCTTCGAGCCGTTCCGCTCGCTCGCCTCGACGATCGTCGACTTCAACGACGGCATCGGCGCGCCGGCTTTGAAATCGGCGCTCTACGCGTTCGCCCTGCTGATGCTGTTCTCGGGGCTGGTGCTCTCGGTCTTCGGCTATCTGATGAAGCTGCCGCTGCGCAAGTACCAGGTGCGGATGTGAGCACGCTCCATCACTACGAGGCCGCGGCGAGGCGCCCGATGCTCGAGGGCCCCGGCCGGCGCTCGTCGCCGCACGACGTGGCGCTGGAGCGACCGGCTCGCGCTCGCGATGGCGTGGGGCGCGGGCATCCTGCTGTGCCTGATCGCGGCGGCGATCGTGATCTACTTCTGCGTCCGCGGGCTCCAGTTCCTGCGTCCCAGCCTGCTGTTCACCCGCCCCCAGGTCGGGACCACCCAGTCGGGTACCGGCGGCTTCCTCGACCCCCTGGTCGGGACCGGCATCCTGACCCTGATCGGGATCGTGCTGGCGACGCCGCTGGCGGTCGCCTCCGCCCTTTGGATCGTCGAGTACGGGCGCCCGACGTGGCTCGCGCGGGTCGTCGAGACGTGCATCGAGATCGTCGCCGGCACGCCCGACATCCTGATCGCGCTGTTCGGCCTGACGATCTTCCAGCTGAGCGTGTTCGCGCCGTTCTCGTTCACGGCGCAGGGAGGCGGCGTCTACGGCCGGTCCTTCCTCGCGGCGGGGACGATGATGTCCCTGATCGCCGTGCCGGCGATCTACACCGCGACCCGGGACGGCCTGCAGTCCGTGCCGTCGCACATGCGCGAGGCCGCCTACGCGCTGGGCAAGACGAAAGTCGCGACGATCCGGCGCGTGCTGCTGCCCGAGCGTGCGCTCGAACATCGCCACCGGGGTGACGCTCGGCATCAGCCGCATCATCGGCGACACCGCCATCATCATCTTCCTGCTGGGGGCGACGCTTCGCAACGAACCACAGAACTCGGTGCCGATCTCGGCGCGCTCCGCGGGACCGGGCTCGACGCTGACGAGCTACATCTTCTACAACTCGCCCGCCGGCGAAGGCGGTGCGCCGCAGAAGGCCTACGCGGCTGCGTTCGTGCTGCTCCTGTTCGTCCTGCGTCCTCAACATGCTCGTCGGCCGCATCGGCCGCTCGCAGGCGGACAGCACCGGCCTGACGGTCGCCGGCGCGGTCGTCTGAACGCCCCCTTTCGCGATGGCTTTACATCCCACAGTGCACCCGCTAACGTCTCTAGCTCAGTTAGTCGATGAGGATGATTGTAAGGATGGAGAAGGTGCGCGAATGACCCCCGAGGAGATGCTGCTTCGACGCGCCCGCGCGTAGAGATGCACCGCGAACACGAGGAGAGCGCACAGAACCCCTTGGAGCAGCTCGCGCGCGAGCGCGCGGCGAGTGCCGCCGAGCCCGCCGCGCCGCCCGCCAACGGCGACGGTGCCGCCCGTGCGCACGATCGTGCTCGACCGTGAGCCGCTCCCGGCGCCCCCTCCCGCCGAGCGTTCCTCGATCCGCCCTGTCTCGGCCGCCGGCCCCGAACGGCTCCGCCTGGAGGACGTCAGCATCAACTACGGCGCCAAGCCCGCCGTCAAGTCGGTCTCGCTGTCGATCCACCAGGGCGAGGTGCTCGCGCTGATCGGCCCCTCCGGTTGCGGCAAGACCACGCTCCTGCGCACCCTGAACCGCCTCACCGAGCTGACGCCCAGTGCCGCGCGCGCGGGGCGGATACTGCTCGACGGCGACGACATCCACGAGCTCGCCGACACGACGTTGCGATCACGCGTCGCGATGGTCTTCCAGCAGCCCAACCCGTTCCCGATGTCGATCTTCGACAACGTCGCATTCGCGCTGCGCGAACAGTCGCGCAAGCGGCCCGGCCGCCGCGCGCTCGAACCGCTCGTTGTCGAAGCGCTCCAGCGTGCCGGTCTCTACGACGAGGTCCGCGACGACCTGAACGCCCCCGCGCTGCGGCTCTCCGGGGGCCAGCAGCAGCGGCTGTGCATCGCCCGCGCGATCGCTCCGCGCCCGGAGGTGCTGCTGATGGACGAGCCCTGCAGCGCGCTCGACCCGATCTCGACGAACACGATCGAGAAGCTGATCGGCGAGCTGCGCCGCGAGCTCGCCGTCGTGGTCGTGACCCACAACCTCGCCCAGGCGCAGCGCATCGCCGACAAGGTCGCGTTCATGTATCTCGGCGACCTCGTCGAGTTCGGCAGCGCCGACGCAGGTGTTCGGCGAACCGCGCGCGACGCGCACCCGCGACTACGTCAGCGGCGCCTTCGGCTGAGCCGCCCGAGCACCATGAGCCTCGTTCCCGTCCCCAGCGCAGAGCAGCAGCCCGAGACGACCTGCGCGAGCTGCAACGCGCCGCTCGTTGCCGACCAGCGTTACTGCCTCTCCTGCGGCAAGCCCGTCTCGCCCAGTGCGCCTGGCGTTCCTCGACGCGCTCTCGCCGGCCGCGCCGGCGCCCCCTCCGGCGGGCACGCTGCCCGCGGCCTGGTCGCCCGGCGGATATGAGCTGACGCCGACGGGCTACGTCCCGATCCAGGAGCAGGGCGCGGCCGGGTGGCTGCGGCGGAACACAGGGCTGATCGCCCTGCTGGCGGTGCTCGTGCTGTGCCTGCTCACGGGCCTGCTCGTCGGTCACTGGGTGAGCCAGAGCAAGACGCCCGCGAACCAGACCGTGAAAATCGAAGGCCTTGCCGGGCTCGGCGCCGTCGGTGCGGGCGGTGCGAGTACGGGGGCCGCGGCAACGACGCCGAGCGCCGCGTCCTCGACGCCTGCGGCGAGCAAGAGCTCGGCGTCGGAAAACAAGAAGGACGAAGAAGCGGGCAAGCACGAAACGGCGAAAGAAAAAGCGCCGCCCGCCGCTCCGAAAGCCGTGAGCAAAGCGAAGATCAACAAACTGACGCAGAGCACCGGCAAGAAGCACCAGGAAGAAATCAACGCGCTCGGCGCCGAACCGATCGAAACGCACTGATGGCCACGCTACGTGTACCTGACGACGACCGGACAGGCAGGCCCCGAAGGCCGCCACGGGCGGTGCTGCTCCCGGTCGGCGGCCTCGCCGCGGACGGCCGCTCCTCCGCGCCGTCCGGCTCGATGCAGGAGCTGCGCCGGCGCCGGCGCGAGCTGGCCGAGCGCGTCGCGGAGCTGACCTGGGACCTCGGCGGCCTTGCCTACGAGATGGCGATCCGCGACCACTACCGGCTCGACGTGATCGCGCGCAAAGCCGCCGAGCTGCAGCAGGCCGACGCGGAGCTCGACGAGGTGCAGCGGCTGCTCGCCGGCGCCGAGACCGGCATCCACGGGCAGTGCCGCTCATGCGGCGCCGTGCACAGCCGTGGCGCGGCCTTCTGCTGGCACTGCGGGGCCTCGCTGCTCGAAGAGGCGCGGCCAGCTTCCCTGCAGGACCGCCCGTAGCTTCGTCCAGCCCCGGCGCCGGCCCCCGGACGCAGGGCTAGAGTCACGCGGGTGAGGGCTCAGAGCGCGACGCGCTTGGCGACGCACGCTCGTGACGGGGCTGCTGCTCGCGCTCGGCACCGTCCCAGCCTTCGCGGCCGCGCCACCGCGGGCATCACCGGCACGCGCTGCGCACGGCCGCCGCGGGCGGCTGCCCGGTGTTCCCCGCCGACAATCCGATCAACGAAGAAGTCGCGAACCTGCCGGCCAGCCCGGCCTCGCAGGCATACGTCGAAAGCATCGGCACTCGAAGCACATCTGCATCCCGACTTCGGCAACAACCCGGCCTACGGGATCCCGTTCGAGGTCGTCGGCGCCGAACAGCCGAAGGTGCCGATCAAGTTCACGGCCTTCCGCAGCGAATCTGATCCCGGTCCCTACCCGATCCCCGCCGGACGCCGCGATCGAGGGCGGCGGCAAGCGCGGGCACGGCGACAAGCACGTGCTGGTCGTGCAGGAAGGGACCTGCATGCTCTACGAGCTCTACAAAGCGGCGCGCAAAGGCGCCGGCTGGAAGGCCGCAGTCGGGAGCGGTGTTCAACCTGCGCAGCAACGCGCTGCGCCCCGAAGGCTGGACCTCGGCCGACGCGGCCGGGCTGCCGATCTTCCCGCTGCTCGCGCGCTACCAGGAGGTCAGCGAAGGCGCGATCGAACACGCGCTGCGCGTGACCGTTCCCCGCACCCAGCGGGGCTACATCCACCCCGCGACCCACTTCGCCTCGAGCAGCACCGACCCCACGCTGCCGCCGATGGGGCTGCGCCTGCGGCTGAAGGCGAGCTACAGCCTCGCCGGCTTCAGCGGCCAGGCCCTGGTGATCCTGGCAGCGCTGAAGCGCTACGGCCTGATCGTCGCCGACAACGGCTCGCCGTGGTACGTCACCGGCGCGCCGTCGCCCGGCTGGAACGAAGCCAGCCTCGAACACGCTCAAGCAGGTGCCCGGGTCGGCGTTCGAAGCGCTCGAAACCGGCCCGATCATCCACTGAGCGCGCACGCGCACGCGCGGCGCCCGCGCGTCCGCGAAGCGTGATGCCTAGGCCTGGTGCGTGGGCTCGGCCGGCGAGCCTGCTGAGCCTGCTGCGGCGGCGCCGGCTGCTGGGCCGGGGGGCCTTCGTTCAGAGTCGGCTGCTTGTTGGCCTCGCCGCTGATGGAGTCCTTGAACTCCCTCATGCCTGAGCCCAGCGAGCGGCCGATCTCCGGGAGGCGCTTGGCGCCGAAGACCAGCAGCAGGATCACGACCAGGAAAGCGATGTGAAGTGGGTTATCCAGTCCCATCTGCGTTCAGTCTAGGTCATTCGCCCCGTGAGCGGGCGATCTGGGACGAGGATTCCCTTCGGTGTCCTCGCCACGGTCGCGGCTCGGACAGCGTGCGGCGCACCAGCTGGGCGGCCACGAGCACCATCAGCGCCGCGAACGCGTCGCGCAGCAGCGCGCCCTGACAGCAGGTTCGCGAGCGCGACGCCGGCCGCGGCGCCCGCCACCGACAGGAGGCCCAGCAACCAGCGCGTCCTGCCTGCAGACGTTGCCGTAGCGGTCGTTGCGCAGCGTCCCCACGATCGCGACGGGAACGATCGCCAGCAGCGAGGTCGCCTCGGCGTGGTGCTGGTCGAGGCCGATGAAGAACACGAGGCCCGGCACGAACAGGACGCCGCCGCCGACGCCGAGCAGTCCGGCGATCACGCCCCCGGCCAGGCCGATCAGGATCGCGCCGATCACCTGAGCACGAGCTCCACCGCGCTTGCCACGAGCACGGCCGCGAACATCAGGGCGATCGCCCTCCCTGGGACGCGCTGGGCGAGCCAGGCGCCGATCACGACCCCGCCGACGGCGGGGATGCCGACGAGCGCGGCGTCACCGAGGCGGACGTTCCCGTACAGGCCTCCGGCGGCGGCCGCGAAAGCGGCGATCAGTGCGATCGCGGCCAGCGAGGTCGCCGTCGCCATGCGCTCTTCGTAGCCGAGCCAGAGCATCAGCAGCGGCACGATCACGGTGCCGCCGCCGACGCCGAACAGGCCGCTGAAGAGCCCGGCGAGCGTGCCGATCACGCCGAGCTTGAGCGTGCGCGCGTCCAGGCCGGGGCGCCATGGGCGGGCACTTGCAGCAGTGGGCGCGGTGTGCGGGCCCGTCATTAGGCGCGGCATACTAGACCCGTGTCGCCAGCCGCAACGCTCGTCGAGGCGCTCGGGCCGATCCGCTCCGAGCCTTCCCGCGCGGGGGTGCTTGCTCGACATCGACGGAACGCTCGCGCCGATCGTCAGGCACGCGGGACGACGCCCACGTCCCCGAGGCCACCCGCACGGTCCTGATCGAGGTCTCCCGCCGCTACAAGGTGGTCGGCTGCATCAGCGGGCGGCGCGCCGCGACGGCGCGCCAGATCGTCGCCATCGGGACGATCGCCTACGTCGGCAACCACGGCGGTGAGCTGCTGCGCCCGGGCGCGACGCGGCCCGAGGTGGACCCGGAGCTCGAGGCCTGGGGCGGGCGCGTCCGGGACTTCGCCGCGCGCGCCGAGACCACCGAGCGCCAGCGCCTGCGCGTCCGCCGCGAGGACAAGGGCGCGATCGCCGCTTTCCACTGGCGCGGGGCGCCGGACGAGGACGCCGCCGAGCGGGCGGTGCACGAGATCGCCGCCCAGGCCGAGGCCGAGGGTTTGGCGGTGCACTGGGGACGCAAGGTGCTGGAGGTGCGCCCGCCGGTGGCCTTCGACAAGGGGCTCGGCATCGAGGCCCTGCTCGGCGATGAGGATGTCGCCGCGGCGGTCTACGTCGGGGACGACACGACCGACCTCGACGCGTTCCGTGCGCTGCGCGCGCTGAAGGAGGCGGGAGCGCTCGAGACGGCGCTGTGCGTGGCGGTGCTCCTCGGACGAGGCTCCGCCCGAGCTCGCGCATCGAGGCAGACCTGACCGTGGACGGGCCGGGCGGCGTGCGGGGGCTGCTCGAGGCACTGCTGTAGCGCCGTGCGGTTCGTGGACTTCCTCAGGACGACGGTGCTGCTGAGCGCTGGTGCGGCGACCGCGCTCGGCGGTGGTCACGGTGCTGGCCGGGGCGGCGTCCTCCGACCAGACGCTCGTGCTGGTCTCGGCCGGCTGGTGGGTCGTCGCGACCGTCGCCGGCCTGCGGCTCGGGCGCCGTGCGGCGACGAGCCCGCCGATCGCGCGGCTGCTGGCGACGGCCAAGGCCAGCACATCGCTGCCCGAGCAGCATCCGAGCGCGATCCTGCTGAACCGGCTGTGGCCGCTGCTGATCTTCACCCTGCTCGCCGGCGGGCTGGCCTTCCTGGCGCCCGCAGATCCCGGGGATCGCGGCGGGCTTCGCGATCATGTGGGCGCTCGCGTGGCGCCGCCAGGACGCGGCCGTGGCGGCGATCGAGGAGCGCGACGGCGCGAGCTTCTACGTTCGCCGCACCTCGCCGCTGCGGCCGATGTCGCTGCTGCGCACACCGGGCTTCAAAGCGAGCCGCGCCGAACAACGTCAACGGGGCCGTGACCTGAGATGGCCGCCGCGCGCGGCGAGCGTGGCGTGCTGATCGTCTCGCTCGGCTCGACGACAGGCCTGCGCGAGGCCGACGAGGAGCTGGCCGCCTCGCTGCGGCGCGCGGGCGCGAGCGTCCAGCTCGCCGTGGCGCGCCGCCCGCGGGAGGTGCGCACGCTCGCGCTGACGGACCTGCTCTGGGCCCGCGCCGCGCGCGCGGCGGCACTCGCCGCGCTGCGCGAGAACCCGCGGGCAGCGGTCGTCTACTCCTCGACGACCGCTGCGATGTTCTGGCCGCGAGCGGGCGCGATCCGCTTCGACGCGCCGGCCGCGGGCAACCGGCCAGGTCGCCACGGGGTCTGGCAGCGCCCGCTGGAGCGCCGCCGGCTGGAGCAGGCGCCGTTGCTGCTGCCGCTCAGCACGGGCGCGCTCGAAGAGGCCGGGCCGCGGCACGGTCGCCGGCGCCGCGCGCGCTGGTGCTGCCCCTCGCCGGTCGAGCCCTCCGGCCCGCCGGCGCCGACGCGCGACATCGCCGCGATCACCTACGCGGGCAACCCGCGCAAGAAGGGGCTCGACCGCGTGCTCGCGGCGTGGCGCGCCGTGCGCGGCGCAGGCCGGGGGCGAGCTCGTCGTCGCCGGCGCCTCGCCCGACGAGCTGCGCGGCCGCCGGTATCGACCTGGCGGCCGAGCCGGGCGTCCGCGACGCAGGGCGTGCTGGCGCGCGAGGAGTATCGCGCGCTGCTGCGCCGCGCGCGGGTGTTCGTGACCGCGCCGCGGCGCGAGGACTACGGCCAGGCGCAGCTCGAGGCGCTCGCCGACGGCTGCCTGCTCGCCACGACCCCGGCGCCCGGGCCCTACGCGGCGCTGCCGATCGCGCGGCGGCTCGACGCGCGGCTCGTCGACGAGGATCTGGCCGGCGGCGCTTCGCGGCGGCGCTCGCGCACCCCGATCCCGCCGGCTACGCGGCGCGCGCGCGAGATGAGCTCGAGCCGTTCAGCGCGGCGGTGATCGACGCGCGCGTCGTCCGCCGAGCTGCTGCCGCGGCTGACCGCGATCGCCTGAGCCCGACGCCGTCCCTCAGACGCGTCGAAGCTCCGCCCAGGGCCGCGTGTTGGCGACCTGCGCCGCCGTCAGCCAGGCGCGGCGGCGCCGTGGCGACGCCCCAGCGCATGTTGGCGAGCGTGTCGGTGCGGTGCGCGTCGGAGTCGATCAGGATCGTCACGCCCGCCTGCGCGGCAGCGCGGGCGTGGACGTCGGAGAGGTCGCGGCGGTCGGGGTTGCCGTTGATCTCGAGCATCGTCCCGCTGCGGGCCGCGGCGGCGAACACCGCTTCGAGGTCGACCGCGTAGGGGTCCCGGCCCTCGATCTTGCGGCCGGTCGGGTGCCCGATCGCCCGCACCAGCGGGTGCTCGACTGCGGCGATCATGCGCTCGGTCATCGCCTGCTCGCCGACCCCGAAGGAGGTGTGGACGCTTGCGATCACCCAGTCCAGACGCGCCAGCAGCTCGTCCTCGTAGTCGAGCGAGCCGTCGGGCAGGATGTTGACCTCGCGAGCCGGCGAGCAGCTCGATCGCCCTGCAATCGCGCCGTTGGCCTCCGCGATCAGCTCGATCTGGCGTTCGAGCTGATCGGGCGAGACAGCGTCGCCGAAGCCGTGGCTGGCGGAGTGGTCGGTGATCGCGAGGTACTCGTATCCCCGTTCCCGGGCGGCGATCGCCATCTCCTCGATCGTGTAGCGGCCGTCGGAGGCGATCGTGTGGCTGTGCAGGTCGCCGCGGATGTCCGCGAGCTCGACGAGCTCGGGCAGGCCGCCGGGCTTCGCGGCCGCCTCCAGCTCGCCGCGGTCCTCGCGCAGCTCCGGCTCGATGTAGGCGAGGCCCGAGGCGCTCGTAGACCTCGGCCTCGGTCGCACACGGCTGCGGCTCGCCGCCGTGCGCGTCGTCGAGGATGCCGTACTCGGAGACGTGCAGCCCGCGCCGCACGGCCGCCTCGCGCAGCGCGGCGTTGTGGCGCCCGGAGCCGGTGAAGTGCTGGAGCAGGCTGCCGAAGGCGGCGGGCGCTCCGATCCTCAGGTCGACGCCCACGCCGGCGTGTGTGCGGGCCCGCGCGCCGGCGGGGCTCGAGGAGCTGACGCTCTCGATCTCCTCGAGACCCTCCAGCCGCTCGATCAGCGCGGCGGGGTCGTCGGTCGCGGCGACGATGTCGATGTCCTTGACGGAGTCCGCGCAGCGACGGATCGAGCCAGCGAGCACCACCTCGATCTCGTCGCCGGCGCCGTCGAGCAGCCCGGCGACGATCGCGTCGCCGATCTCCGTCGCGCGCGGGAAGCAGCACGCGACCGGAACGGTCGGCCGGCTGGGCCTCGGCGCGGTCGATCGCGCCGAGCACGCTCTGCTCGAACTTGGGACCGAGGCCTTTGACCGTGCGCAGCTGTTCGCCTTCGGCAGCCTTGCGCAACGCCTCGAGCGAGTCGATGCCGAGCTCGGAGTAGAGCAGACGAGCGCGCTTCGGTCCGAGGCCCGGCAGGCGGGTGAGGGCGACGAGCCCGGCCGGGAACTTCGCTCGCAGCTTCTCCGCGGCGGGGATCGAGCCGGTCTCGGCGAGCGCGACGATCTTCTCCTGCAGCGTGTTGCCGATGCCCGGGATCTCGGTGGCGCGGCCCTGCCAGCGCGAGCGAGGCGACGGACGCGGAGGCCTCGCGCACGGCCTTCGCGGCGGTGCGGTAGGCCGCGACGCGGTGGACGATCGCTCCGTCGAGCTCGTAGAGGTCGCCCAGCTCCGAGAGCGCATCGGCGATCTCGGCGTTGGTCGGGCCCGTCCGGACGGCTTTCGCCTCGGGTTTGGCGGTCTTCGCGCTCGGCACCAGATCAGACTAGGACCACGCGCCCCCGCACCGCCTCTCGAACGAGCGGCCGTCAGCGGCGGGTGTGGTCATCCAGACGCTCTAGGGTACGCGCACCGATGCCCGGCGAGCCCTGGCTGATCCTCCCGACATACAACGAGGCCGAGAACGTCGAGGCGATCATGAGCGCCGCGGCCGCGGTGCTGTCCGCGGCGGCCCCGGAGGGCTTCCGGATACTCGTGGTCGACGACGGCTCCCCGGACGGTACGGGCGACATCGCCGACGCGATGGCGGCCCGTCACGAGTGGGCGCGCGGTGCTCCACCGCACCGCCAAGGGCGGCATCGGTCCCGCGTATCTGGCCGGCTTCGCGCACGCCCTCGGCGAGGGCGCGGGCTACGTGATGGAGATGGACTCCGACTTCTCGCACGACCCGGCCGACCTCGCCCGTCTGCTCGAGGCCGCGCGCGGCGACGCCGACCTGGCGCTCGGCTCGCGCTACGTGCCGGGCGGAGGCGTCACCGACTGGGGGCTTCTGCGGCGCTTGATCAGCGCGGGCGGCTCGGCCTACGCGCGGACCGTCCTCGGCTTGAAGGTCCGTGATCTGACGGGCGGCTTCAAGTGCTTCCGCAGCGAGGTGCTGGAGGCGATCGACTTCGAGACCGTGCGTTCGCGCGGGTATGCGTTCCAGGTCGAGCTGACCTACCGGGCCGTCCAGCACGGCTTCCGGGTCGTGGAGGTGCCGATCACCTTCCGCGACCGCGAGCACGGCACGAGCAAGATGTCATGGCGCATCGCCGCGGAGGCGATGTGGCTCGTGCCGATGCTGCGCTTCAGCTGAGCGCGGGGGGCGCCTTGAGTTTGGCTCGGGGCGAGCCGATGCAGGTATGAGAGATGGATTCATCGGCGTACGCCTTCGCCCACGGCGTCAAGCACACACGCGCGACGCTCGCCGACTGGCAGCGGCGCCCGGGGGCCGTGGTCGGCCGCTGGGCAGCCGGCTCTGCGCTTGCGGCCGCGGGCCTGCTGGCGGCGGTGTGGCTGATCGCGACCCTCGACAGCGGCTACACGCGGGTCATCGAACTGAACCCCCCGTTCGTCGTCGGCGACGACGGCGACGTGCTCCACGTGCTCCGCAGCAACTTCCTCGTGCTGGCGCTGCACGCGATGGCCTGCGTCGCGGGGTTCATCGCCGGGGCGTCGCTGCCGCTGCAGGCCGAGCACCACAGCGGGATCTCGCGGTGGCTGCACGAGCACGGCGGGCGGATCGCGATCGCCTTCGTCGTGTGCGCCACGACGTTCTCGCTGAGCGCGCAGGCCTATCTCATCGGCCACACGCTGGCCGGGATCTCCAACTTCCTGCACGTCTCGCCGGGTCTGCTGCTGCTGGGCGTGCTGCCGCACGCGATCCCGGAGCTCGTGGCGCTGTTCCTGCCGCTGGCGGCGTGGATCATCGCCAGCCGCCGCGGGGAGTGGGACCAGCTGCTGGCGGCGACGCTCGTGACGGTGCTCATCGCGGTGCCGGTGCTGGTCGTGGCGGCGTTCATCGAGGTGTACGTCTCCCCTCACCTGTTCGTCGCCCTGACGCACATCAGCCCGCCGATCCATCGCGACTGGGAAGGCGAGCTGGTGACGGTCCGCTGAGCGGGCCGGCACGCACCCGGCGTTGCGATAATCGGGCGAGATGGCCTATGACGAGGATCTGGCGAACCGCATCCGCGCGGCGCTCGGCGCCGCGGACGGCGTCGTCGAGAAGAAGCATGTTCGGCGGGCTCGCCTTCCTGATCGGCGGCAACATGGCCGTCAGCGCGAGCGGCCAGGGCGGGTTGCTGGTGCGGTGCGACCCGGCGGAGACCGACGCATCTCCTCGCTCGGAAGCACGCTTCGCATTTTCGGATGCGTGGGCGCGATATGGACGGCTGGCTGCGGGTCGCCCCCGAGGGGCTCGAGGCGAAGCGCGACGTCGAGCGCTGGGTGGCGATCGGCGTGGCGTACGCAAGCTCGCTACCCGCGAAGGGCTGAGCGCGCCGCGACCCAGGAGCTGAGCCGGCGACCCTTCCTTCATTTTGTATAGTGGGTGGTAACCGAGCGTAGAGGAGACCCGATGGCAGGCAACCTTCCCCAGATCACCGACAACAACTTCGACGCCGAGGTGCTCGAGGCAGACAAGCCCGTGCTCGTCGACTTCTGGGCTCCTTGGTGCGGTCCCTGCCGCGTCGTCGCTCCTGTGCTGGAGGAGATCCAGTCCGAGCGCGAGGACCTGAAGATCGTCAAGCTGGACATCGACGAGAACCCGCAGACCGCTGCGCGTTTCCAGGTGCTCTCGATCCCCACGATGATCCTGTTCAAGAACGGCGAGCCGGCGAAGACGATCATCGGCGCCTACCCCAAGAAGAAGCTCGAGCAGGAGCTCGAGCCGGCGCTCACCCCCGCGGCCTAGGTTCTGAAGCCTTCGCCGTGTTCGATCGCCTGCGCCGCGCGGGTGCATCGGCACGGCCCCGCCGTAGGTGATCGTGAGCGCGCCTAAGCCCGCGCGATGCCGATCGTGAGCGGGAAGCCTTCGAGCTCGACCCGCTCGCTGTAGGTCCTCTCGCCCGGGGCCGCGCCGTCGGCCTCGCCGATCCTCGTCGCCAGCGCCAGCGTCTCTTCCGAGAGGTACTCGCGCTGCTCCCGCGCCGCCTCGAGCAGCACCGGGTCGCCGTCGAGGTCCAGCTCGATCCGGTCCTCGACCGCGAGGCCGGCGTTCTTGCGCGCGTTCTGGACCGCGTGCACGACCTCGCGCCCGCGGCCCTCCTGGCGCAGGGCCTCGTCGATCTCGAGGTCCAGCGCGACAGCGTGCGAGCCCTCGCGCTCGACCGCGTAGCCATCGGGTGGGCGCAGCGTCAGGATCAGATCCTCAGCCGTGAGCGTGTGCTCGCGGCCCGACACCGAGATGCCGATCTGCCCGCCGTCGCGTACGGCTTCGGCGACGCGTCCGGGGTCGAGCGCGGCGATCGCCTCGGCCACCAGCGGCATGTCCTTGCCGAACTTGGGTCCGAGGGTGCGGTAGTTGGCCTTGATCTCGTAGCTGCCGAGCTCATCCGCCGCCGCGACGAAGGTGATGCGCCCGACGTTCAGCTCCTCGCGGACGATCTCCGAGAGCCCTTCGATCGCCTCGCGCTCGCGTCCCGCAGCGACGACGACCGCATCGGCGAGCGGCTGGCGCACCTTGATCTTCGCCTTGCCCCGTGCGCCGAGCCCGAGACGTACGGTCTCTCGCGCGAGTGCCATCGCGGCTTCGAGCTCCGGGTCGCGGGCGCCGATCTCCTCGGGCTCCGGGAAGTCGCAGAGGTGGACGCTCTGCAGCTCGCCGTCGAGGTTGTCGTAGATCTCATCCGCGATGAACGGGCACAGCGGGGCCAGCATCTTCGCGACCGCCAGCAGGCATGAGCGCAGCGTCGCGAACGCCGCCGGCTCGCCCTGCCCAGAAGCGCCGCCGCGAACGCCGCACGTACCAGTTCGACAGCTCGTCCACGAGCTCGCCGATCGCGCGCCCCGCGCTCGTGACGTCGTAGGCGTCGAGGCGCTCGGCGACCAGCTGCGCGGTCGATGCCGTGCGCGAGAGCGCCCAGCGGTCGAGGTCGTCAGCCGGGGCGGCGGCCCCCGGTGCGCCGTCGAGCTGCTCCGCGCCGGCGCGCGCGTAGAGCGCGTAGAAGTAGTACGTCGACCACAGCTGCTTGAGGAACAGCCGCACCCCCTCGCCGATCGTCTCGACCGAGAAGCGGTAGCCGTCCCATGGCTGCTTGGAGGTGAAGAAGTACCAGCGGAACGCGTCCGCCCCGTAGCGCTCGAGCACCTCCCACGGCTCGACCGCGTTGCCGCGCGACTTCGACATCTTCTGCCCCTGCTCGTCCAGGATCAGCCCGAGGCAGACGACGTTGCGATAGGGCGCGGGGCGCCCCAGGAGGGTTGCGACGGCCAGCAGCGAGTAGAACCAGCCGCGCGTCTGGTCCTGCGCCTCGCAGATGAAGTCGGCCGGGAAGGAGGACTCGAACCTCTCCTCGTGCTCGAACGGGAAGTGGTGCTGGGCGAAGGGCATCGAGCCCGAGTCGAACCAGACGTCGATCACCTCCGGGACGCGTTGCATCGTCCCCTCGCATCCCGGCTCGGGGCAGGCGAAGGAGACCTCGTCCACGAACGGGCGGTGGTGATCGGACAGCTCCTCGCCGGAGCGCTCGGTGAGCTCGCCGAAGGAGCCCACCACGTGGACGTGCCCGTCCTCGCAGCGCCACACCGGCAGCGGCGTGCCCCAGTAACGCTCGCGCGAGAGCGCCCAGTCGACGTTGTTGCGGAGCCAGTCGCCGAAGCGGCCCTCCTTGACGTGGGGCGGGTGCCACGCGACCGTCTCGTTCCCCGCCAGCAGCTCGTCGCGCAGCTGCGAGGTCGCGATGTACCACGACGGTTTCGCGTAGTAGATCAGGGCGTTCTGCGAGCGCCAGCAGTGCGGGTAGGCGTGCTCGTACTCCTCGGCGCGCAGCAGCAGGCCGTGGCGGTCGAGGTCGTCGACCAGCTCCTGGGTCAGCTCCTCGTCCTTGACGTAGCGGCCCTCGTAGGAGGTGCCATCACGGCTGCGAACGCTCTGGTCGAAGGTTCCGTCGGGCCTGACCGGGTTGAGCAGCGTCGCCGGGTCCGACGGGTCGAAGATCCCGGCTTCGGCGCCGACGCGGTAGTCGTCCTCGCCGAAGGCGGGCGCGAGGTGCACGATGCCCGTCCCGTCGCCGGTCGTCACGAAGTCGCCCGCGAGGATCGGGTAGGTGGCGTTCTCGGCGATGTCGAAGATCGGGCCCTCATAGCCCGCGAAGCGCTCGCGCAGCTCGGCGCCGGAGTAGCGCTCGAGCACCTCTGCGTCCTCGCCGAGCACGGGCCCGACGCGGTCGGCCGCGAGCACGTAGCGCTCGCCGCCGAGCGCGACGGTGGCGTACTCGGCGCCCGGGGAGACGGCCACAGCGACGTTGCCCGGCAGCGTCCACGGCGTCGTGGTCCAGACCAGCAGGCGCTCGTCGCGCCTGGGACCTCGAGCTTCACGTAGACGCTGGGATCGACGACATCGCGGTAGCCGAGGGCGACCTCGTGCGAGGACAGCGTCGTCTCGCAGCGCGGGCAGTACGGGACGACCTTGCGGCCCTCGTAGAGCAGTCCCCGCTCATGGATCTGCGCCAGCGCCCACCAGACCGACTCGATGTAGGTCTCATCGAGCGTGCGGTAGGCGTGCTCGAGGTCGAGCCAGAAGCCGATCCGCTCCGTCAGGCGGTCCCACTCGTTCAGGTAGGAGAAGACCGATTCGCGGCAGCGCTCGTTGAAGCGGCCGATGCCGTAATCCTCGATCTCGGCCTTGGATTTGATCCCCAGCTCATGTTCGACGGCGATCTCGACCGGGAGGCCGTGGCAGTCCCAGCCCCCCTTGCGCTCGACGTGGTAGCCCCGCATGGTCTGAAAGCGCGGGTAGATGTCCTTGAACACGCGCGAGAGCACGTGGTGGGACCCCGGCGGGCCGTTGGCTGTGGGAGGGCCCTCATAGAAGACCCAGCTCTCGGCCCCCTCGCGCGCCCGCAGCGAGGCCTTGAACACGTCGCGCTCGTGCCAGCGCTCGAGCACCTCGAGCTCCATCGCCGGGAGCTCCCGGCGGGGATCCACCTCGCGGGCGGGGATCAGGGGGCTCTCAGCGCTCACGGCCGCGCCATTCTAGGTGCGCGGCGCAGCCGTGCGGGGGCGGCAGCGCGGCGAGGGCCTTGAGCGCGCGACGGCGGCGGACCGGCGGTGAGACACTCATCGAGTGATCCTCGCAACTGCGGGTAGCTGAAACGCGGATGGCGGTTGCCAACGACCTCGACGCGGGACGCCTGCGACGGCTTGCCGAGCTGCGTGACTCGCAGCGCACCGTGCTGAGCCTCTACGTCGATCTCGACCCCGACCGCTTTGCAACGCCGCGCGCGAGGCAGGCAGAGATCGACGCACTGCTCGACGCCGCCCACCGCGAGATCGAGGGCGAGGAGCGGACGCACGACGAGCTGATGGCGCTGCGCGCGGCCCTGCAGAGCGCGCGTGAGATCTTGCAGCCCGAGAACGCCGAATGGGCGCACGGCGCGCGCTCGGCAGCGCTGTTCCTCTCGGTCCCGCTGCAGCTCGAGGAGCTGCTGCGGCTCGACCGCCCGCTGGCGAGCCGCCAGGCGATCGGCGACACCGCGCTGATCGCGCCGCTCGCCGAGGCGCCACCGTCACCCAGCCTTGTGATCGCGCTCGTCGACGACCGGATCGCGCGGTTCATGCGCAGCACGCGCGAGGGCCTGCGGGAAGCGCTCACGGTCAGCGATCGCGTCCGCGGGCGAACCGAGGCGGGTGGGTTGTCGCAGGCGCGTTTCCAGCGCCACCAGGACCATGAGGTCGCCGAGCACCTCGCGCACGTTGCCGACGTCCTCAAAGAAACGCTGCGCGTCGAGCCCTACGACCAGCTCCTGCTCGGTTGCCCCGAGTTCCTGTGGGGAGAGGTGAAGGGGGCGCTGCACCCCGAGGTGCGCCGCCGGCTCCGCGACCAGCGCCTCAGCCTGGACGTGCCCGACGTCGCGGTCGCGGACGTCGAACGCGCGCTCGGGCCGGTGCTCGCCCAGGAGCGCGCCGAGCACGAGAAGCTGGTGCTGCACGAGCTGCGTGAGCACCTGGGGCGCGACGGCGACCGCCGTGCGGCCGCGGGGCTGCCGGACGTACTGAGCGCGCTGTACGAACGCCGCGTCGCCGCCCTGCTCTACGACGAGCATGTCGAAGCGCCCGGTGTGCTCTGCACGAGCTGCGGCTGGATGGGAGTCGAGGGCGAGAGCTGCCCGGTGGACGGCACCACCCTGGAACGCCGCGCGCAGATCCTGGACGACGCCGTCCGCGCCGCCGTGGAGGAGGACGCCGAGGTCCTGCCCCTGCACGATCTGCCCGACCTCGATCCGCTGGGCGGGGTCGCCGCGACGCTGCGGTTCTAGACGGCCTCGGCAGTCGGGGCCCCGGGGCCGAGAGGGCCGAGCGGCAGACCTAGGATTGACGCGATGCGGCTACGTCTCTACCACCATCGCGACGGTGCCCGCGTCGCCTATCGCGAGGTAGGGGCGGGCCCGCCGCTCGCGCTGCTGCACTCGGGGCTGCTTTCGCACAAGGAGTGGGAACCGGCTGTCGAGGGCCTCGCCGACCGTTTCCGCGTCGTCCTCCCCGACCTGCCGCTGCACGGCGACTCAGAGCAGCGTCCCCGCCACCCCTACACCCGCGACTGGTTCGCCGAGGTGATGGCGGGGTTCTCGGCCGAGGTGCTGGGCCCGCGGCCCATGCTCGCCGGACACGATGCGGGGGCGGAGATCATCCTGCGGGCGGTCGAGCTCGGTTGGATCTCGCCGGCGCGGCTCGTGCTGACTCCCAACCGCCTGCACGGGCCGCCGGAGCGCGCCAGGACGCGCGCGGCGATCCAGAGCGCGACGCGCGCGGCCGCGGTGCCAGGGCTCGACGTGATGCTCTCCTACGCCGCCGCCGCGGCCTTCCGTCCGGAGCGCGGGGTGGCGCTGAGCGCCCGCGGCAACCCCGCCGCCGCCGACCTGTTCCGCCAGGCGTTCGCCGACGTGCCGGGCAACTCGAGCCTCGCGCGGTCGTGGTCGAAGGCTGCGCGCGACTGGCCGCGCGGCGCCCAGAGGCAACTGCTCGACCTGTATCCGAAGCTCGACATGCCGGTGCTGCTGCTGTGGGCCGACCGCGACCGCATGCACCCGCTCGCCGCGGCCGAAGAAGCGCTCGAGCTGCTGCCCCGCGCGCAGCTCCGGGTCCTCCCCAGCACGGGCTTCCTGATGGCCTACGACGACCCGGTCGGCCTGGCGCGCGAGCTGGCGGCCTTCTGCGGGTGAGGCTCTGCCTCAGAGGGCCGGCACGGAGCGCCGGCCCGGCCCTGCACGGACCACCCGGCCGGTCTGGATAGGGTTCGTGGCGGTCGAACGCGCATTCCAGCCACATGGCGCTGCGGCCGGCCCCAACCCCCCGATCAGGAGTGAAGATGCCGAAAGAGAAAGAGCTGTGGGGCGGTGAGACGACCAAGGCCGTCGAGAACTTCCCGATCTCCGGCGAGACCGTCCCCGTCGAGGTCATCCACTGGCTGGCCCGCCTGAAGGGCGCCGCCGCCGCCGTCAACGGCGAACTGGGTGTGCTGCCCAAGGCCAAAGCGCGGGCGATCGAGCGCGCCGCGAACGAGATCGCCGCCGGCAAGCACGACTCGCAGTTCCCGATCGACGTGTTCCAGACGGGCTCGGGGACCTCCTCGAACATGAACGCCAACGAGGTGATCGCGACGCTCGCGGGGGTGCACGCGAACGACCACGTCAACTACGGGCAGTCCTCCAACGACGTGTTCCCGTCGGCCGTCCACCTCGCCGCGCTCGACGTCGCCCAGAACGAGCTCCTGCCCGCGCTCAAGCAGCTCGAACGCTCCTTCGCGCGCAAGGCGAAAAGCTTCCAGAACATCGTCAAGTCGGGGCGCACGCACCTCATGGACGCGGTTCCAGTGACTCTCGGGCAGGAGTTCAACGGATACGCCGCGCAGATCGCGCTCGGGATCGAGCGCGTGCAGTCGGCGCTCGTGCACGTCGGGCAGATCCCGCTCGGCGGTACCGCCACCGGAACCGGGCTGAACACCCACTCGCGCTTCGCCGAGCGCGTGCGCGCGCGGCTGAAGAAGGAGTCGGGGCTGAAGCAGATCGCCGCCCCGCTCGACCCGTTCGAGGCGCAGGCCAACCGCGATGCGCTCGTCGAGCTCTCCGGCGCGCTGAAGGTGATCGCCGTCTCGCTCACCAAGATCGCCGGCGACCTCGCGCTGATGGGCTCCGGGCCGCGCGCCGGGATCGGCGAGCTGTTCCTACCGGAGCTGCAGAAGGGCTCTTCGATCATGCCGGGCAAGGTCAACCCCGTGATCCCCGAGGTCGTGCTGCAGGTCTCCGCGCAGGTGATCGGCAACGACACCGCGATCACGATCGGCGGCATGCAGGGCCAGTTCGAGCTGAACGTGCGCATCCCGCTGATCGCGCGCAACCTGCTGCAGTCGCTGAAGCTGCTGAGCACGACCTCCGTGGTGTTCGCGGAGAAGTGCGTGGACGGCATCCAGGCTAACCGGGCCGGCACCGACGCCTCGGCCGGCGCGACGCTGGCCGTCGCCACCGCCCTCAATGGGGCGATCGGCTACGACCTCGCGACCGAGATCGTCAAAGAGGCGACTTCGTCGGGACGCCCGCTGCGCGAGGTCGCGCTGGCAAAGGGCGTGGACGCGAAGCTCTATGACGAGACGATCGACCTGCGGAAGATCGCGGCGGGGAACAAGGCGTGACGCCGGCGAAAGTCGGCTGAGCGGAGGAGCGCGATGGTCGCCCAGCCACCCCTGGGAGGCGCGATCTACAGCGTGTTCTTCCTGATCAGCGCGGTCGTGGGTCTCACTCTCTGGCTGCTGCCCACGATCATCGCTCTCTCGCGGCACGCGCGCAGACTCCCGCTCGTCGTCGCGCTCAACCTGTTGCTTGCGTGGACGATCATCGGCTGGATCGCCGCGTTCATCCTGGCGTTCGGACCTCGACGCCTCGACTGACCCCTGACCGTGAGCTCAGCCCGGCGGCAGCGTCTTGTAGAGACCTGCCACCGCCGCGGCCGCCGGCTTCGCCGTGCCGGAGTACGTGAACAGCCCCTTCTGGTTGAGCCCTTCGATCAGCTTCAGGTGCTTGATCACGCGGTGGATCGAGCCGCCGCTGAAGCTCGGCGTCAGCGGGTAGTCGCGCAGCACCCAGACGAACATCGCCGTCAGGGAGGGGTCGGCCGCGTAGACCTGGATGTGGTTCTTCAGCAGCGCCGCCTGGAAGGCGTAGCTGCCGGGCGCGCCCGGCCTGTTGAGCGTGTTCGATTCGGCACCGAACTCGCTGATCACGAGCACCTTGCCGGCGAACGTCCGCGCCATCTGCGCGAGGCGCGCGCGCATGAGACCAGCGAGCTGCGCCGGGCTGTCCTGCGGGTGTTCGTACCAGCCCGTGTAATCGGTCTCGGCGACGGCGTCGACGTTGGCGTAGAGCGAGCCCGCCTGCGTCGGCGGGTGTCTTCCCCACACGTCCACCGCGACCATCCGGCCCGGGTCGTGCGCGTGCAGCCAGCGCGCCGAGTCCTGCACGTAGCGCACCTCGGCGGCGTTGCGCCCGTTGCCGGCGACCTCGTCGACGAGGTTCCAGGCGAAGATCGAGGGGTGGAGCGCCGCCGCCGTCTCCGTGGTGCGCACCTGCTGCTCCGCTTCGGCGTCGCAGCTTGGCGGAGTTCGAGTACCACATGCCGGCGCCTTCGACGGGCCCGACGCCCTGCCAGACGAGCAGCCCGGCGGCGTCGAGCCGTTCGAGCAGCGCGGGGTCGAGCGGGTGCTGTGCGCGCACCGCGTTCGCCCCGATCGACTTGAGGTCGGCGACGATCCCGTCCTGGTCGGCTGGGGTCAGCGCGTCGCCGTGCCCCGGAACGTCCTCCTGGACGGTCGCTCCGTGGAGGCGCAGGCGCTGCCCGTTCAGGAGCACTTCGCCTCCGTGCCAGGTGATCTGGCGCAGCCCGACACGCGCGGAGTAGCTGCTCTCGCCCGGCACCGCGAGCTGCAGCGTGTAGAGGTTCGGCGTCGCCGGCGACCACAGCGCCGGCGCGGCGACTGTCGCGGTCGCGGTCGCGGTGGCGGTCGCGCCCGCCGGGACGGTGATCGCTGCGAACGTGAGCGGCACGGTCTGCGCGCCCTGCACGAGCGAGCCTTCGGGTTTGAGCGCGCGCGTGGCGGCGTAGTTGTGGACCTGCACGCTCACGCTGACGTTCGCGGTCGTGCCGGCGAGCGTCGTTGCGATGGTCGGCGCCTGCAGGTCGCTCGCGCCGAGCGGGCGCACGTCGACCTCGCCGTCGAGTCCGCCCCAGTTGAACCACGTGCGGTGAAAGCCTTCTTCGGCCTGGCGCTGGGGGAAGCGCCAGTCGACCCGCACGACAACCGTGTGCGCGCCCGCTGCGAGCGTCGCCGGCAGCGCGAACGGCAGGTAGGAGCCGCGGTGGGTGCCCAGCAGCTTCCCGTCGACGAACACTTCGGCGCGGTAGTTGGCCGAGTAGAAGTCCAGCTCGTAGCGCCCCGCCGCGGGCGCCTGGAAGGTCGTCCGGTACCACGCGACCGAGCCCATGTAGTTGCGCCCGCCCGCCCGTCCGCTGTAGGGCGTCGCGTTGACCACGTTCGGGACGCTCACCGTCGCGCCCGAGAAGCCGCCGCGCGCCCAGCCCTGGGCGAGGCCCGTGTTCGCAGGGTCGCGGCGCGAGCGTCCACTGCGTCAGCGGCGTGCGCCCGCCGGGCCCTTCGAAGATCAGCGACTGGCGCGGCGGCGCTTGCGCCGCCGCGCACCGAGGTCGCGACGCACGGCGCAGGCGATCATGGCCGCGAGGGCGGGCTTTGAGGGCGTGGGAGAGCACGGTGTCGCGGAAGCGGCTCACGGACCCGAGGTTCTCCCGGCCCGCCCGCTTCTCCTGCACTAACAGCCGCAAGGGCCGATCAGAGCGGCGCCGCCGCGGTGCGGTCGTGCGCCTGCTGCTCGGCGCACGAGCCGCTCGAGCAGCCCGTCGAGCACGAGCAGCGCGCCGGCCTTGGAGAGCGGTTCGTTGAGGTTCCCGCACTTCGGCGACTGCACGCAGGACGGGCAGCCGCTCTTGCAGCCGCAGCCGGCGATCAGCCGCCGCGCGTCCTCGCACAGCTCCTCGAAGCGGGCGAAGGCGGTGCGGGCGATGCCGATCCCGCCCGGGTGCCCGTCGTAGAGGAAGATCGTCGGGACGCCCGTCTGCGGGTGCACGTTCGTGGAGAGGCCGCCGATGTCCCAGCGGTCGCACATCGCGATCAGCGGCAGCACCGCGATCTGAGCGTGCTCGGTGGCGTGCAGCGAGCCCAGCAGCTGCTCCATCGACACCCGCTCGGCGAGCTCGCCGGCGTCGAGCTCGAACCACAGCGCCTGCGTCTGGAAGCTGGTCGGCGGCAGCTCGAGCGCGAACAGGTCGAGCTGCGAGTGGTCGGCCAGGCGCCGGCGCTGGTAGGCGAGCACGGTGTCGGTGACGCTCACCTCGCCGAACGACAGCTGCACGCCGAGCGTCTCGCGCCGGTCGAGCAGCCGCACGATCTCGGTGTCGGTGATGCGCTTGGGCTGGGTGTACCAGTCGCCGGTGAACGGCGAGACGAGCGCGCGTCTGCGCTCGAGGTCGAGCTCGCGGACCTCGTAGGAGCGCCCGAGGTGCATGTAGACCGCGCCCTCGTGAATCGTCGAGTGCGCGCGCGCCGCCTCGGTGGTCCCGAGCAGCTCCCCGGAGGAGACGTCGACGATCGCGAAGCTCTCGGGCGAGGCCGAGCGCAGCGAGACCTCGGCCGCCGGGTAGCGAGCCGGGGCGGCGCGGGACGTAGCTGCGTCGCCGGCGACGCCGTCGCGGCGCCGCAGCTCGCCCGCGCTCTCCAGCAGCTCGGCGGCCGCCTCCCAGCGGGGGCCGAGGAACTCCGCGTCCGCCGCGCGAGAGCGGGCCCTCGTGCGCCGCGCACAGCAGGTGCCGGCGGTAGATCAGCGGCGATCTCGTGGTCGAGGATCGCGGCCTCGACCGGGCGGTCGAGGAACTCGTCCGGGTGGCGGCAGAAGAACTGGTCGAGCGCGTCCTCGCCCGCCAGGTACACGGCCAGCCCGCGGCCGCGGCGCCCGGCCCGCCCCCACATCTGGCGCAGCGAGGCGACGGTGCCCGGGGAACGTCGACCACGAGCGCGCCGTCGAGCTCGCCGATGTCGATGCCCAGCTCGAGCGCGTCGGTCGTCACGATCGCGCGCAGCTCGCCGCGCATCAGCCGCTGCTCGAGCTCGCGCCGCTGCTGCGGCGTGTAGCCGGCGCGGTACGGCGCGACGCAGCTCCGCCAGCTCGGGGTCGTCCGTCGGCGAGGTCGTCGCGGACGAGCCGGCTCAGCACCTCGACGCCCTTGCGCGACTTCATGAAGCAGATCATCCGCGCGCCCTGGCGCACCAGCTCCGCGAGCAGCTCGGCGGCCTCGCCGAGCGCCGAGCGCCGGGCGCCGCTGGCCTCGTCGGTCAGCGGCGGGTTCCAGATCGCGATCTTGCGCTCGCGGCGCCGGCGAGGCGTCGCGGTCGACGAGCGCGAAGTCCTCGAGCCCGGTCAGCCGCTCGGCCAGCTCGACCGGGTTGGCGATCGTCGCCGAGGCCAGCAGCACGCGGGGCTCGGTGCCGTAGGCGGCGGCGATCCGGCGCAGGCGGCGCAGCACGTTCGCGACGTGCGAGCCGAACACGCCGCGGTAGACGTGCGCCTCGTCGACCACGACGACGGCGAGGTTCGCGAACAGGTCCGCCCAGGCGGCGTGGTTGGGCAGGATGCCGACGTGCAGCATGTCGGGGTTCGTGAGCACGATGTTCGCGCCGCCGGCGGATCTCCGCGCGCGCCTCGCGCGGCGTGTCGCCGTCGTAGATCGCCGGGCGCACATGGCTCGGACAGGCCGAACGCCGCCAGCGCCCGCGCCTGGTCCTGCGCCAGCGCCTTCGTCGGGTAGAGGTAGATCGCGCGCGCCCGGCTGTCGCGGCAGAGCACGTCGAGCGTCGGCAGGTTGAAGCACATCGACTTGCCCGAGGCGGTGCCCGTGGTGACGATCGTGGGCCCCTGCCAGGCCGCTGCGAGCGCCTCTGCCTGGTGCGCGTAGAGGCGCTCGACGCCGACCTTCGCGAGCGCCGCGAGCAGCCTCGGATGCGAGCTCCGGCGGGCGTCTCGCCGAGACGGGCCCGGCCCGGGTCCTTCGCGCGCCTCGCGCACCAGCCGCCCGTCCGCGCGGCCCGTCGTCCAGCAGCGCGCTCCAGGGCTCGTTCTCTGAGGTCGGCCGGCAAGGACTTGAGATAGTAGAGGCGATGCCGACCGCCCCCGCGCCGGACGCAGGCGAACTGCGCACCTTCCACCATTCTTCCTATCCGCGCGGAGCGGATCGCCGACCGCAGGCGCGAGAGCGCCACGGTCTGCCTGCCCGCGCGCGAGTGCGCCGGCACCGTCGGGCGAGGTCGTCGCGGCGCTCGTGCCGCTGCGCGAGCAGGGCGCGATCGACGAGATCCTCGTCGTCGACGCCGCCTCGCGCGACGGCACCGCCGAGGTCGCGCGCGGCGGCGGGCGCGCGCGTCGTCCAGGAGGCCGAGCTGATGCCCTCCTACGGGCCGGTGCTCGGCAAGGGCGACGCGATGTGGCGGGCGCTCGGTGCGTGCGAGGGCGAGCTCGTGTGCTTCCTGGACGCCGACACCGAAGGGTTCTCGGCCCATTTCGCCACGGGCCTGCTCGGGGCGCTCGTGTGCGAGCCCGGCGTGCGCTTCGTCAAGGCCTTCTACCGGCGGCCCGCTGGCGCGGCGAGCGCGCGAGGGCGGCGGCCGCGTCAACCACCTCATGGCCCGGCCGGCGCTCGCGCTGTTCTACCCCGCGCTCGTCCGGCGTGCGCCAGCCGCTCGCCGGCGAGGTCGCCGCGCGGCGCGAGCTGCTCGAGCGGCTGCCCTTCGCGACCGGCTACGGCGTCGAGATCGCGATGCTGATCGACGCCTGGCGCGCGGTCGGCCTGGACGGTCTCGCCCAGGTCGACCTCGACGAGCACCGCAACCCGCACAAGACGCTCGCCGAGCTCGAGCCGATGGCCCGCACGGTGCTCGCGACGGTCGCTCGCGCGAGCTGGCGGCCGAGGGGCGCCTGCAAGGCGCGCCCGAGGGCCCGGTCGAGCGGCCCGCGCTCGCCTCGCTCGCGGAGGCCGCGTGACCGAGTCCGCCCGCCGGGCGGCGCCGGCGGCGTGCGCTGCCTCTATCTCGACCTCGACGGCACGCTCCTCGGCCGCGGCGCCTCGCTGCTGCACGACGGCGAGGGCGAAGGTGACGATCGAGGGCGTGCGGGCGATCCAGGCCTGCCTGCGCGCGGACGTCGAGGTCGTGCTGATGTCCGGCCGCCGTCAGGCGCAGGTGAAGGAGGACGCGCGCCTGTTCGGGCAGAGCGCCTACATCTACGAGGCCGGCGCGTGCCTCGTGCTCGACGGCGAGGAACACTGGCTGACCGGCGGAATGGCTGCCGGGCGAGCTGACGATCGCCGAGCAGATCGAGCAGACCGGCGCTCCGGCGCTGCTGCTGGAGACGCTATCGCGGGCGCCTGGAGTACCACGAGCCGTGGCACGTGAACCGCGAGGTCTCACACCTCTTCCGCGGCCTGGTCGACGCGCCCGAGGCCGACGAGCTGCTCGCCCAGAGCGGGCACGATCAGCTGCGCCTCGTCGACAACGGCGTCGTCAACCGCCGCTCACCGGACCTCGCCGCGCTGCCGCACGTGCGGGGCTACCACCTCGTGCCGAAGGGCGCCTCGAAGGCCGCTGCCGTCGCGCTGCACATGCAGATCCGCGGCTACGCCCCCGAGCAGACGTTCGCGGTCGGCGACTCGCGCGAGGACCTGGCCTGCGCGGCGCACGTCGGGCAGCTTCTGGCTCGTCGCCAACGCGGTCGCGCGCGACCCCTCGATGCGCGAGGCGATCGCGGGCATGAGGAACGTGCGGGTGGCCGAGGCGGCGCAACGGCCCGGGGGTCTACGAGGCCGTCGTCAGCACGTTGATGGGGCGGGCTAGGAGCCGCCGAGACCGCCGCCACAGCCGGCGCCAGAACCCCGGCCGCGGCCGCCGGCGCCAGAGCGCAGGCGGGGGCACGGTCGTGCGCACGAGCGCGACCCAGTCCTGGAGCGGCAGCTCGCCCGAGATCAGCCGCCCGAGCGCGCCGGTGACGGGAGCCTGGACCCCGGCCGCCTCGAGCGTGCGCGCGAGCAGCGGCACCGACTCGAGCGCCTCGACCGCCTGGCCGACGCGCTGCGGGATCTCGGCGGCGGGGACGCCTCCCGCGAGCAGCTCGCCGGCCCGGCGGTTGCGGCTTTCCGGCGCGAGCGCCGTCGCGACGAGGTCGCCGGCGCCCGCCAGCCCGATCATCGACTCCGGGCGCGCGCCGAGGGTCTCCGCGTAGCGCCACACCTCGGCGAAGATGTGCCCGGCGGCGGCTCCCGCGGCGTTCAGCCCCTGCGCTTCGGTCGCGCCGGCCGCGAGCGCCGCGGCGTTCTTCGCCGCCCCGGCCAGCTCGACGCCGACAGGGTCGTTGGACTGCTCGCAGACGACGCCGGCGCGGTTGAAGATCTGGGCGAGCGCCGCGGGCGAGCTCCTCGTCGCAGCGAGGCGGCAACGAGCGCCGCGCCGTCGCGGACCATCTCGCGCGCGTGCGCCGGGCCGCCGAGGCAGGCCACGCGCTGCGCGCCGAAGCGCTCGCTCAGGACCAGCGTGGGGGGCGTGCCCGTGGGCGGGACGAGCCCCTTGGCGACCGAGACGAGCGCCGTGCGTGCGCCGAGGCCGACCGCGACGAGCGAGTCGATCGCCTCGCCGAGGGCGCGCGAGGGCACCGCCAGGAACACGTAGTCGGCCCGCGCGGCGCCGGCTGAGACGGGCTCGATGCGCAGCCCGGCGGGCAGCTCCACGCCCGGCAGGTAGGCGACGTTCTCGCCGCGCGCTGTCGAGCGCCTGCGGCCTGCTCGGGCGTGCGCGTCTGGAGCGTCGTGCGCAGCCCGCCGCGGTCGAGCAGCACGGCCAGCGCCGTGCCGAACGAGCCGGCCCCGACGACCGTCGCCCGGCGCGGGCCCGGACGGCGTCCTGAGCGTTCCCGCTGGCCGAGCAGCCTGGCTCGCAGTAGGCTCGGGCTCGTCCATCTGATGCCCGAGCCTACTGATCGAAACGCCGTCTCCCCGGGTACCCCGTACCGCGGCACGGCTGGCGCAACTGGGCCGGCGATCGAGCGCTGCGCCCCGTCGCAGGCTGAGCTCTCCCGCGAGCGTCGAGGAGCTCGCCGACGGCCGTCGGGGCGTCCGCCGCGAACGGGCTGCGCGTGCGCGTCGTGGGCGCCGGGCACTCCTTCAGCGACATCGCTCTGACCGGCGGGACTGATGATCGGGCTTCGACCGCATGAACCGCGTGCTCGACGTCGACCGCGCCTCGGGGCTCGTGCGGGTGCAGGCGGGCATCACGATCCACGAGCTGAGCGCCCAGCTCGACCGCCACGGGCTCGCGATGGAGAACCTCGGCGACATCGACGTGCAGAGCATCGCCGGCGCGATCTCGACCGCCACCCACGGCACCGGCGCGCGCCTGCGCAACATCTCCTCGCAGGTCGCCGAGCTGACGCTCGTGCTCGCCGACGGCTCCACGCTCGTGTGCTCGGAGGAGCGCGAGCCGGAGGTGTTCCGCGCCGCCCGGGTCGGCCTCGGCTCGCTGGGGGCGATCGCCGAGGTGACGCTGCGGTGCGTGCCGGCGTTCACGCTGCGCGGCGTCGACGAGCCGGCGCCGCTGGACGAGGTGCTCGCTCGCTTCGAGGAGCGCGCGCTCGCCAACGACCACTTCGAGTTCTTCGTGTTCCCCCATGCCAAGGCGGCGCTGACGCGGACGAACAACCGCACCGGCGAGCCGGCGCGCCCGCGCGGCCGCGCTGAGCGCCTACGCCAACGACGTCGTGCTGACCAACCACGCCTTCGGCGCGATCTGCCGCGCTGGGGCGCCGCTTCCCGAGCCGGATCCCGCAGCTCAACCGGCTCGTGACGAAGCTCGCGGGCAGCTCCACGCGCGTCGAACGCTCGGCTTCGATCTTCGCCAGCCCGCGCCTCGTGCGCTTCACCGAGATGGAGTACGCGCTGCCGCGCGAGCGCACGGCCGAGGCCGTCGCGGCGATCCTCGCCCTGATCCCGCGCGAGGGCTTCCGCGGTGCCCTTCCCGATCGAGGTGCGCACCGTCGCGCGGCGACGACGCGATGCTCAGCACCGCCAGCGGCCGCGACAGCGGGTTCGTCGCCGTGCACATGTTCGAGGGGATGGAGTGGGAGCCGTACTTCCGCGCCGTCGAGGCGATGATGGACGGCTTCGACGGACGCCCGCACTGGGGCAAGCGCCACTTCCAGACGGCGGCGACCCTGCGCGCGCGCTACCCCGACTGGGACGCCTTCCAGCGCGTGCGCGCGCGCCTGGACCCCGGCGGCGTGTTCGCCAACGAGTGGACCGACCGCGTGCTCGGCCCCGTCGCAGCCCCGGCGCCGTCGCTCGTGACGGGTCAGGCGCCATTGCGAGGGGCCGAAGGTGAGCGCCGCGGCAGCGCCCGCACAGGCACCAGCCGCTTCGGCCTACGAGCGGCTCGAGCGGGCGACCGCGGAGCTGCACGCCGCCGTTCGCGCTGGTCGACCTCGATGCGATGGAGCACAACGCGCGCGACATGGAACGACGTGCGGGCGGCAAGCCGATCCGGCTCGCGAGCAAGTCGGTCCGCTGCCGCGCGCTGCAGGAGCGCGTGCTGGCGCGAGACGGCTTCCGCGGCACGCTGGCCTTCACGCTGCCCGAGGCGCTGTGGCTCGCCTCCGAGGGCACCGACGACATCCTCGTCGCCTATCCGACCGCCGACGCCGAGGCGCTGCGCGAGCTGGCGGCGGGCGCGGCGGACGTGACGGTGATGGTCGACTCAGCGGAGGGCCTGCGGCTGATCGACCGCGCGCTGGAGGGCGCGCCGGGCGGCACCGGTCTCCGTCTGCCTGGACATCGACGCCGGCTGGCGCGCTGCCGGCGGGCGCATGCGCGTCGGCGCGCGGCGCTCGCCCGTCCGGACGCCCGCGCACGCCGCCGCGATGGCGCGCGAGGTGCTCGCGCGCGAGCGCCTTGAGCTCGCCGGGATCATGGCCTACGAGGCCCAGATCGCGGGCGTCGGCGACGAGCCGCCCGGCAGCCCGCTGCGGGCGCGCGCGATCCGCGCGATGCAGGCGCGCTCCGCGCGCGAGCTCGCCGCGCGCCGGGGAGCGATCGTCGCCGCCGTGGCCGAGGTGCTGTCCGCGGCCGGCGCGCCGCCGCTGCGGTTCGTCAACGGCGGCGGCACCGGCAGCCTGCACGGCACGGCCGCCGAGGCCGCCGTCACCGAGGTCGCGGCCGGCTCCGGGCTCTACGGCCCGACGCTGTTCGACGCCTACCGCGCGTTCACGCCTCGGCCGGCCGCGCTGTTCGCGCTGCCGGTCGTGCGCCGTCCCGGCCGCGGCGTGGTGACCGCGCTCGGCGGCGGCTATCTCGCATCCGGTCCCGCGGACGCCGCGCGGCTGCCGCGCCCGTATCTGCCGGCGGGCCTGCGCCTGGACGGCCAGGAGGGGGCGGGCGAGGTGCAGACGCCGCTGCTCGGCGAGGCCGCCGACGAGCTCGCGCTCGGCGATCGCGTCTACTTCCGCCACGCCAAGGCCGGCGAGCTGTGCGAGCGCTTCGACGCGCTGCACCTGATCGAGGGCGAGCGTGTCGTCGAGCAGGCGCCCACCTACCGCGGCGAGGGGCGGTGCTTCCTGTGAGGGAGCGAGCGCTTGGAGGAGGTCCTGCGGGAGGTGGTCGAGACGCTCGCCCCGCTGGATCGCACGCCGTGCTCGCCGGGCGAGCGCGAGGCGGCCGAGTGGCTGGCCGCGCGCCTCAGCGCGGTCGAGGGGGTGTCGGTGACGCTCGAGGACGAGCCGTCCTGGGGCACGTTCCCGCCGAACGCGACGCTCGTCGGCCTGGTCGGGGTTGCGGCTGCCGCCGCGGCCTTGCGGGGACGCCGCGCCGCCGCCGCTCGCGCTCGCGCTCGGCTGCGTGGGAGGGTTGCTCGACGAGGCCCAGAACGGCCCGCGGATACTGCGCCGCGCTGATCCGGCGCCGCCGGCGCACCGTCAACGTCGTGGCACGCGCCGGCGACCAGGAGGCGATCGAGACGCTGGTCGTGCTCGCCCACCACGACGCGCCGCAGACGGGCCTGCTGTTCGACCAGACGCTGCTCCGGCGCGCGTGGGAACGCAACCCCGAGCGGCTGGGGCGCGCCAAAACGCCGCTGCCGCAGTGGTGGGCGGGACTGGCCGCGCCCACCGCTGCGCTGCTGAGCGTGCTGACGCGGCCGCCGCGAGCCGGCCGCGGTCGGGCTCGTGCTCGGGGCGCTGGGGACGGCAGCGCGTCGCCGACGTGTGGCGCGGCGCAGACCGTCCAGGGGGCCAACGACAACCTCTCCGGCGTCGCTGCGCTCGTCGCGCTCGCCGAGATGCTCGCCGCCGAGCGCCCGCGCGGCCTGCGCGTGCTGCTCGTCTCCTGCGGCGCCGAGGAGACGCTGCAGGACGGCATCCGCGCCTTCGTCGCCCGCCATGGCGCCTCGCTGCCGCGGCGGAGCACGACGTTCGTGAACCTCGACACCGTCGGCTCGCCGCATCTGATCATGCTGGAGGCGGAGGGGCCGATCTGGATGGAGCACTACACGGGCGCCTGGCTGCGCGACCTCGTGGCCAACGCTCGCCGAGCGCCTGGAGATCCCGCTGGAGCGGGGCTTCCGCGCCCGCGCCTCCACCGACTCCGTGATCCCCAGCAGGGCCGGCTACCCGACGGCGACGCTCGTCTCGATCACCGACTGGCGCGCCCCGGCCAACTACCACCTGCCGAGCGACATCCCGGAGAACCTCGACTACGGGACCGTCGCCGCCGCGACGCGGCTCGTCGAGAGCGTCGCGCGAGAGCTGGCCGCGCAGGGGCGCCGGCGAGCAGGAGGCGGCCGCCGCCCTACGCTCGTAGGGCGATGCCCGAGGGCGACACGATCCACCGCGCGGCGGCACGCATCTGCGCGGCGCTCGAGGGCCGCGCCCCGGAGCTGATCGAGACGCCGCAGCCGCGCCATCGCCACGACCGCTGGCCGGAGAAGCTCGCAGGGCGCGCCGTGCGCTCCGTCGACGCCCACGGCAAGCACCTGCTCGCTGCGCTTCGAGGGCGGCCTGACCCTGCACTCCCACCTGCGCATGACCGGTCGCTGGTCGGTCCGCCCCGAAGGCACGACGGCGCGCGGTGCCCGCGCGCCACGCCTGGCTCGTGCTGGCGGGCGGCGGCTGGGAGGCCGTCCAGTACGACGGCCCGGTGCTCGAGCTGATGAGCGATTCGCGGGCCCGCACCGACCCGCGGCTCGCCGCTGCTCGGCCCCGACGTGATCGGCGAGAACTTCGACGAGCGGACGTTCCTGCGGCGCCTGCGCGAAGACGACCCCACGCGGCCGATCGGCGACGCGCTGCTCGACCAGCGCACGATCGCCGGCATCGGCAACATGTGGAAGGCGGAGTGCTGCTGGGCCGCGGAGCTCGACCCGTGGCGCGCGACGGGTGCCGTCGCCGACGAGCAGGTGCTTGCCGCGGTCGCCTTCGCCCGCGAGGAGATGACCCGCTCGGTCCGCGAGGGCGCGCACGTGCGTCCCCACGCCGTCTACCGCCGGCAGGGCAGGCCGTGTCCCCGGTGCGGCACGGCGATCCGCGTGCGCGGGCAGTGGGAGAACAACAGGGTCACCTTCTGGTGCCCCGGCTGCCAGCGCTGAGCGCTCATAGCCGGCGCCAGGCGGCGTCCTCGGTCGCTCGTGTGCAGAGCACACTTCGCTCCCTGCGTCCTTGACCAACGCCTTCGGCGTCGGTGCCCACTTGGCTCCGGGTCCCTCAGAGACCTCAGACGATCTCGGCCAGCCGCTCGCCCGCGCGCCGCAGCTCCGCCTCGCCACGCGCGCCGAGCACCACCTGCAGGTCCAGGATGCGCAGGTCGAACGCGTTCAGCTGCGACCTTCGCGGCGACCGCGTAGCACGGGACGCCGGACTGGCGGGCGAGCGTCGCGACCTCGAAGGCCGCGCTGCCGGCGAGCGTGCGCTCGGAGAGCGCCGGGACGGCGACGATCACCGCTCGCGAGGCGAGCATGCGCGCGCGAAAGCCGGCGCGCTCGAGCAGCGCAGCGGCGTCGCGGTCTCCGGCGGCGCCGGGCAGCTCGAGCGCGTCAGGCTCGGGCGCGCCGGCTGCGAGCGAGGCCGGCCGCGAGCGGCGCCGGCCACACGCTCCGCGTCCAGCCGCGCGGAGAACGGCTCGCACGCGAGCAGCGCGTGGCGGCGGATCGGAGGGTTGCGGGCGGGCACGATCGGGCATCCTTCCAGCAATGGCGCCCGCATCCGAGCACGAGATCGTCGAGGTCGGCCGGCAGCGAGGTGCGGGTCAGCAACCCGGGCAAGCTGTACTTCCCGGCCGTCGAGCTCACGAAGCTCGACCTCGTCAACTACTACGTCGAGTGCGAGCAGGCCGTCGTGCGCGGGCTGCGCGAGCGCCCGACGGTGATGAAGCGCTGGGTCGACGGGGTCGAGGGCAAGCCGTTCTTCCAGAAGCGGGTGCCCGACAGCGCGCCCGAGTGGCTCGAGACCGCGACCGTCACCTTCCCGAGCGGGCGCCACGCGCGCGAGCTCGTGCCCAACGACGCCGCGCATCTCGTCTGGGGCGTCAACCTCGGCGTGATCGACTGGAACCCGTGGCCGGTGCGGCGCGCCGACCTCGACAAGCCCGGACGAGCTGCGCGTCGACCTCGATCCCGGCCCGGGCGTGCCGTTCGAGGAGGTGCGCGAGGTCGCGCTGGGCGTGCGCGAGGTGCTCGACGAGCACGGCCTGCTCGGCTTCCCGAAGACCTCGGGCTCGCGCGGCATCCACATCTACGTGCGCCTCGTGCCCGAGCACGGCTTCGAAGAAGTCCGCCGCGCCGCGCTCGCGCTCGCGCGCGAGGTCGAGCGGCGGATGCCCGGCCGCGCCACGAGCAGCTGGTGGAAGGAGGAACGCGAGGGCGTGTTCATCGACTACAACCAGAACGCGCGCGACCGCACCGTCGCCTCCGCCTACTCGGTGCGCGCGGTGGCCGACGCGCGCGTGTCCTGCCCGCTCGAATGGGACGAGGTCGCCGACGTCGAACCGGGCGAGCTGACGCTGCGCACGGTGCCGGCCCGCCTGCGCGAGCGCGGCGACCCGGCGCGTCGATCGACGAGCACGCGGGCAGCCTCGACGGCCTGCTCGAGCTGGCGGCGCGCGACGAGCGCGAGGGCCTCGGCGACGCGCCCTGGCCGCCGCACTTCCGCAAGCAGAAGGGCGAGCCGCAAGCGCGTGCAGCCGAGCCGCGCGAAGCGCGCGCGGACAGAAAGCGGGCAAAGCGGTGAGCCTGCCGCTGAAGCCCCCGCTCGAAGCCGCAGCTGGCGCTGTCGCGCAAGGAGCTGCCCGAGGGCGAGGAGTACTGCTACGAGGTCAAGCTCGACGGCTTTCGCTGCCTGGCGTTCGTCGACGGCGAGGAGATCTTCCTGCAGTCGCGCAACGGCAGGCCGCTCGGGCGCTACTTCCCCGAGCTGGTGCTTCCCGCCGGGCGCTACGTGCTCGACGGGGAGATCGTCGTGCGCGACGCCGACGGCCGCGAGGACTTCGACGCGCTCGGCCAGCGCATCCACCCGGCCGCCTCGCGGATCGAACGCCTGGCGGGCGAGACGCCGGCGGTCTACGTCGCCTTCGACCTGCTCGCGCGCGAGGACGAGAGTCGCTGCTCGAGCGCGCCGTTCACCGAGCGCCGCGCCGCGCTCGAGGAGCTGCTCGCCGGCAAGCGAGTTCGCGAGCTGCGCCGGTCGAGCTGATGCCGACGGTCGCGAGCGCCGCCGAGGCCGAGATGTGGCTGCAGGGCGCCGAGGGCGCGATCGCCAAGGAGCGCGACGCGCCCTACCGCCCGGGCGAGCGCAAGGGCATGGTCAAGGTCAAGCGCGTGCGCACGATCGACGCGGTCGTCGTCGGCTGGCGGCCGGGCAAGGAGGAGGGCACGGTCGGCGCGCTGATCCTCGGCCTCTACGACGGCGAGGAGCTGCGCGTCGTCGGGCACTGCTCGGGGCTCACGCGCGAAGGAGAAGCGGCGGCTCGTCGGCTTCCTGAAGCCGTACGAGACGGGCGAGCGCGGCTCGGCCGACCCGAGCCGCTGGAGCGCGGGCAGGGACCTCGAGTGGGTCGGCGCTGCGCCCCGAGCTGGTCGTCGAGATCGACTTCGACCACGTCTCGGCCGGGCGCATCCGCCACGGCGCCAAGCTGCGGCGCTGGCGCGAGGACAAGGCCGCGCGCGAGTGCAGCTACGAGCAGCTGCACGGCCTGAGCGCGGCTAGCATCAGCATCGGGTGGCGATGAGCGCGGAGACGGCGACCGTCGCCGAGGAGGAGTACCTGCAGATCCTGTTCTGGCTGCAGGAGGCCGGGCTGCCGATGACCGGCGCGAACGTCGCGCGCGCGATGCAGCTCTCGGCGCCGACCGTGCACGAGATGATCGGGCGCCTCGAGCGCGACGGCTACATCACGCGCGGCGCGGACCGCGCGATCGCGTTCACCGACGAGCGGCGCCGAGCACGCCGAGGGCATCGTCCGCCGCCACCGCCTGATCGAGCGCTTCCTGACCGACGTGCTCGGCGTGCCCTGGGACGAGGTCCACGAGGAGGCCGAGCGCCTGGAGCACGCGATGTCGCCGGTGCTCGAGGAACGCATGCTGGCGGCGATCGGCGACGCCAAGACCTGTCCGCACGGGCACCCGATCGTCGCCGGCGCGCGCCTGGCCGGCGTGCCGCTGGCCGACGTCGAGGTCGGCGCGTCGGTGCGCGTGCTGCGCTTCGAGAACGAGGCCGAGGATCTGCTGCACTACCTCAAGGCCTCGGGCATCGAGCCCGGCCTGGAGGGCACCCTCGCCGAGCGCGACGACGAGAAGGTCGTGCTGCGCGCTGCCGACGGCGGCGATCTGCGCCGTCACGCCGAGCGTCGCCGAGACGGTCTCGGTGATCGCCGATCCCTCGCCGCCGCCGCGCACCGCGCTGCCCGAGCAGCTGGTGCTCGGCCAGCGCTACGGGCGCTGACGCCGGTCGATCCCCGGAGGCCGGCATGAGCGCCGGCCGACCCCGCCGATTTCCTACAGCGAGCGGTAGGCCTCGGCGAGGCGCGCCGACGCCGGTCTCGATCTGCTCCGGGCGTGACGCCGGAGTAGGCCAGGCGCAGCGTGTTCTCGCCGCCCTCGAGCAGGAAGTCGGTGCCCTTCACGAACGCCACGCCGCGCTCGGCGGCGGCGTCGAACAGGCGCGTGCACGTCGGTGCCCTCGGGCAGCGTCACCCACATGAAGTAGCCGCCCTGCGGGCTCGACGAACTCGGCCTCCGGCAGCTCGCGGCGCAGCGCGTCGGCGAGCGTCTGCGCGCGCTCGGCCAGCGCCGCGCTTGACGGTCTCGATCGAGCGGTCGATCGCGCCCGGAGGCGCAGAACTCGTAGACGATCGACTGCGGCGACCATGTTCGGCGAGATGTAGGTGTTGGTCGCCAGCTTGCGCGATCGCCGCGATCAGCTCGGGCGGCCCGACGAGGTAGCCGACGCGGATCCCCGGGCAGACGGTCTTCGAGAACGACGACGCGTAGACGACGCGGCTCGGGGTCCATCGAGAGCATCGTCGGCAGCGGCTCGCCGCGTGAAGCGCAGCGCGACGTAGGGGTCGTCCTCGAACACCACGAAGCCGTGCTCGCGCGGCCAGCGCGAGCAGCTGCTTCGCGCTTGTCGCAGCGAGAGCGTGTAGCCGGCCGGGTTCTGGAAGTTGGGGATGATGTGGGCGAGCTTCGGGCTGCGCGCCGCCGCTGAGCAGCGTGCGCGAGCGCGTCGGTGTCGATCCCGTCCGGTCTCGAGCTCGACGGCGTGCAGCTGGGCGCCGCGCTGGCGCAGCGCGAGCAGCGTGCGGTCGTAGGTGGGGCGCTCGACGACCACCTCGTCGCCGGCGCGCACGAGGTGCTCGAACAGGAACGCGTCGGCCTGCATCGAGCCGTTCGTGACGAGCACGCGCTCGGGCTCGACGCCGTGGCTGGTCGGCGATCCAGCGCGCAGGCGCGGGTAGCCGACCGAGGTGCCGTAGGCGGTCGTGCCCGCGGGGTCGCTCTCGAAGGCGCGCACGGCGGCGTCGCTCAGGCCGTCGCACGTCGATGATGTCCAGCGACGGCGCGCCGCGGGCGAAGGAGATGGTGGGTCCGGTGGTCGTAGGCATAGCGGCGTAGCTTAGGCGGCCGAGCAGCTCGTCGTAGTCATGGGTCAGCTCGCGCGCCGGTCCGCTCGAGCCGCTCGCGGAAGCGCAGCAGCTCGGCCGGTCCTGCGCCGGGTCGGCGGGGCCGCGGCTGCGCGCCGGTGCCGCCGGACGCGCCGGGCCGTCGTGGCGGCGGGTCCGGCGGGGGCGTGCGGCGCTCGGCGGCGCGCCGGCCCGCCGACGCCGAGCCGGGCGCCCGACGGCGCGGCGCGGGCGTCGCGACGGCCGGGCGGCGGCGGCGGGCTCTCCGCGGCCGCCGGAGCGCGTGGGCCCGGCCGCGCTGCCGGGCGCTCGACCGCCTCGTCGACGATCCGCCCGAAGCCCGTGTGCGGCGGCGCCGCCGGGCGCCTGGCCCGCGCGGCGAGATCGGCCGGGCGCGCCGGCGCGCGGCGGCGGGCGTCGGCGCCGGCGGCGGCGTCGTGCGCGGCGATCGCCTTGCAGCGTGCGCTTCGAGCTCGCCGAGCTTGCGCTCGAGCTCGTGCAGCGTGCGTGCCGAGGTCCTGCTCGTCCATCGCGGCAAGCGTATCGGCCGTGACGCCGGCCGAGCGTCGCCGGCGCTGCCGTGCCGGCCTCCGGGGCGGTCGGCCGGGCGCTCGCGGCGCGCTCAGGCGGCCGCGACGCGAGGCGCCGCCGAGCACCTCGACGGCGATCGCGGCCGCTTCGGTCGGGGTGCGCCCGACGCGCACGCCCTTGGCTTCGAGCGCCTGCGGCCTTGGCGGCGGCGGTGCCGGCGCGAGCCGGAGACGATCGCTCCGGCGTGGCCCATCTGCTTGCCCGCCGGCGCGGTGAAGCCGGCGATGTAGGCGACGACGGGCTTGCTCATGTGCTCGGCGATGTAGTCGGCGGCCTCCTCCTCGGCGGAGCCGCCGATCTCGCCCGAGAGCACGACCAGCTCGGTCTCGCTCGTCGGCCTCGAACAGCTCGAGGACGTCGACGAACGAGGAGCCCGGAACCGGGTCGCCGCCGATCCCGACGATCGAGCTGCAGCCGAAGCCGGCCTGGGCGATCTCGTTGCCGATCTGGTAGGTCAGCGTGCCCGAGCGCGAGACCACGCCGACGTTGCCCGGCCTTGAAGAAGGACGCCGGGATGATGCCGACGTTGGCCTTGCCCGGCGAGAGGATCCCGGGGCAGTTCGGGCCGACCAGGCGCGTGCCCGGGTGGTCGCGCTTGAGCGTGTTGTAGACGCGCAGCTCGTCGTGCGCGGGGATGCCCTCGGTGATCGTGATCACCAGCTCGACGCCGGCGGCGGCCGCCTCGAGGATCGAGTCGGCGGCGAAGCGGGGCGGGACGAAGATCATCGCGGTGTTCGGCTGCGACCTCGGCCGCGGCCTGCTCCCAGCTGTCGAACACGGGGATGCCCTCGACGTCCTGGCCGCCCTTGCCGGGCGTCACGCCGCCGACCACGTTGGTGCCGTAGCGGCGGTTGTTGAGCGTGTGGAAGCGTGCCCTCGCGGCCGGTGATGCCGGCCACGCACAGGCGCGTGCGCTCGTCGACGAGGACCGACATCAGGCGGCCGCTCCCACGGCGCTGCCCGGCGGCGAGCGCGACGACCTTCTCGGCGGCCTCGTTCATCGTCGCGGCCGGGTGGACGTTCGGCAGCGCCGCCTCCTGCAGCAGCCTGCGGCCCTCGACGTCGTTGGTGCCGTCGAGGCGCACGACGAACGGGACCGTGCCGGCTTCGAGCTCGCTCGAAGGCCGCGATCAGCCCTTCGGCGACCTCGTCGCAGCGGGTGATGCCGCCGAAGATGTTGAACAGCACGGCCTTGACGGCGTCGTTGGCGAGGATCAGCTCGACGCGCCTGCTTGATCTTCTCGGCGTTGGAGCCGCCGCCGGCGTCGAGGAAGTTGGCGGGCGCGCCCGCCGGCCTGGGCGACGACGTCGAGCGTCGACATGACCAGGCCGGCGCCGTTGCCGAGGATGCCGATGTCGCCGTCGAGCTTGACGTACTGGACGCCCTCTTCCTTGGCGCGGCGCTCGATCGGGTCTTCGTTCTCGCTGTCGGAGAGCGACTGGTTCTCGGGGTGGCGGTAGAGCGCGTTGCCGTCGAGCGAGACCTTCGCGTCGAGCGCCCGCACCTCGCGCTCGGGCGTCACGATCAGCGGGTTGATCTCGGCCAGCGTCGCGTCCTCCTGCGAGCCACACCTCGTACAGCGCGACGAGCGCGTCGGCGACGCCCTCGACCACGTCGGCGTCGGCGCCGCCGTCGCGTGGCGATCTGCAGCGGCCTCCTCGCGCGAGAGCCCGGCGAGCGGGTCGACGTGGTGGCGGATCAGCTTCTCGGGGGTCTTCTCGGCGACCTCTTCGATGTCCACGCCGCCCTCGACGCTGAACATCACGAGCGGCTTCTTGGCCGAGCGGTCGAGCAGCACCGAGGCGTAGTACTCGGCGGCGATGTCCGAGGCGTGCTCGATCCAGACCGTGTGGACGGTGTGGCCGCGGATGTCCATGCCGAGGATGTTGCCCGCGTGCTCGCGCACCTCGGCCTCGTCGGCGGCGAGCTTCACGCCGCCGGCCTTGCCGCGCCCGCCGATCAGCACCTGCGCCTTGACGACGACGGGGTAGCCGACCTCGGCGGCCGCCGCGACGGCGTCCTCGACCGTCGTCGACGGCCTTGCCGGAGGAGACCCGCAGTCCGTGGCGGGCGAACAGCTGCTTGCCTTGGTACTCCAGCAGGTCCATTTGCGGCGCGGGACTCTAACGCAAGATCGCGTCCCGGCGCGATCGCGCCCTCGGCCGTGCTCCGGCGCGCTCGGCGCGGCATAATGCCCGCGCGATGCCGATCCCCAAGAACGTCACCTTCGTCACCTTCGACGTCTACGGCACCCTGATCGACTGGGAGACCGGCATCTACGACGCCTTCGCCAAGGAGGCCGCCCGCGACGGCTTCGAGATCGACCGCGCGTGCTGATCCCGATGTTCCACGAGATCGAGCGCGAAATCGAGGGCGGCTCCTACGAGCTCTACGCCGAGGTCCTGCGCCGCACGGCGATGGAGATCGCCAAACGGCTCGACTGGCCGCTGGAGCCCTCGCGCTCGGGCTTCCTGCCCGACTCGGTGCAGCGCTGGACGCCCTTCAAGGAGACCAACACGCAGCTCCAGAAGCTCGCCAAGAAGTACAAACTCGGCCTGCTCTCGAACATCGACGACAAGCTGCTCGGGCAGACCCGCCGGCACATCCCGATCGACTTCGACCTCGTCGTGACCGCCCAGCAGGTCCGCTCCTACAAGCCCGAGCCGCCCCACTTCACCGAGTGCGCGCGGCGCATCGGCGGCAAGCGCGGCTGGGTCCACGTGGCGGCCAGCCACTACCACGACGTCGTGCCGTGCGTCAAACAGCGGGTCCCGGTGATCTGGGTCAACCGCAACAAGGAGACGCTCGACCCCTCGGCCAGAAGAAGCCGACGGCCGAGGTCGCCGAACCTCAAAGAGGCCGCCAAGCTGCTCGGCGTCACCTGAGCGGGTGCGGGCGCGCGCCCTGCACCCGGACGTGCTCGTCGGTCACGAGCGCGCTGCTGCAGGTCAACTGCGTGCTCGTGCGCGGCGCGTCGAGCGCGGCGGCCGCGGCGAGCCGAGCTCCGCTAGAAGATCGACCGAGCGCGACGCCGGCGGCGCCGGCGCGGAGACGTTCGTGATCGACTCGCCCGTGCTGCCCGAAGAGCTCGAGATGCTCCCGTCGCTGCTCGAGCAGGCCGGCTTTCCCGCGCCGAGCGGGCTGCTCGCCACGCACGGCGACTGGGATCACCTGCTCGGCCGCCTCGCCTTCCCCGGCGCGCCGCTCGGCTGCGCCGAGAGCAGCGTCCGAGCGGCTCGCGGCCGAGCCCGGCGCGGCCCAGCGCGAGCTGCGCGCCTTCGACGAAGAGCTGCTACCTCGAGCGCGCGCGCCCGCTGGCGCTCGGCGCGCTCCAGGCGCTGCCCGTGCCCGGGCAGCTGGAGATCGGCGACGCGCGAGCTCGAGCTGCACCCGACCGGCGGGCACACGCCCGACGGGATGGCGATCGCTGGTCGCCCTGGGCGGGCGTGCTGGTCGCCGGCGACTACCTCTCGGCGATCGAGATCCCGATGCTCAACGACGGCGGCGACATCGAGGCGTACCTCGCGACGCTCGAGCGCCTGCGGCCGCTGCTGGCGCGACGCCGAGCACGTCGTCCCCGGGCCACGGCCCGGTGCTCGACGCCGCGCGCGCCGAGATCCTGCTCGACGAGGACTCGCCTACCTGCGCGCGCTCGCGCGAGCGGGGCGCGCGAGGCGGAGCTGCCGGAGGGGCGCCGCTCGCGCGAGATGCGCGCGATCCACGCGCGCAACGTCGCGCAGCTGCGGCGGCTAGCCCTCGCTCGCTCATGATCGTCGCGATCGGCGCGCCGGCCTGGATCGGCGCGCCCTCCTCGATCGGCAGCTCGACGATCGTGCCCGCCTTGTGGGCGGTGATCTCGTTCTCCATCTTCATCGCCTCGATGATGCAGAGCAGCTGGCCCTCCGTGACCACGTCGCCCTGCTTTGACGAGCACCTTCCACATGTTGCCCTGCAGCGGCGCCTCGAGCGTGTCCGGACCGCCGCCTGCGGCGCGCCTTGCGCTCGCCGCGTTTCGGCGCCTTGCGCGGCGGGCGCCGCGCCGTTGGAGGCGGCGACGCCGCCGCCCGGCGAACGGCGGGCCGACGACGCGCACGTCGAAGCGCTTGCCCGAGACCTCGACCTCGTAGGTCTGCTCGACCTTCTCTGCGTCCTCGCCCTCGGCGGGCTTCGCGTCCTTCGGGAAGGCGAGCGTCTTCAGCCACGCCTTGTCCTCGAGCAGGTCCTTGCAGGTCTCGCCGCGTTTCCAGTCCTCGGTCGCCAGCAGCGCCTGGTGGAAGGGGATCAGCGTCTTCAGACCCTCGATCTCGTATTCGCCGAGCGCGCGCAGCATGCGCTGCGTGGCCTGCTCGCGGTCGGCGTCCCAGACGATCAGCTTGGCGACCATCGGGTCGTACATCGGCGAGACCTCGCCGTCTTCGGCGACGCCCGAGTCGACGCGCACGCCGGGGCCGGACGGCTCGCGGTAGCGGCCGATCCTGCCCGGGGCGGGGGCGAAGTTCTTGGAGGCGTCCTCGGCGTTGATGCGGCACTCGATCGCGTGGCCGCGCAGCTCGACGTCCTCCTGGGCGTAGGCGAGTTCCTCGCCGGCGGCGGCGCGGATGCCCTCCTTGACGATGTCGATGCCGGTCGTCATCTCGGTCACGCAGTGCTCGACCTGGACGCGCGTGTTCATCTCCAGGAAGAAGTACTCCGGCTCGCCCGGCTCGTCCTGGTGGGTCGCGAACAGGCCCTCGATCGTGCCCGCGCCGACGTAGTCGACCGCCTTCGCGGCGTCGACGCCGATCTTGCCGATGCGCTCGCGGATCTGCGGGTCGACGACCCATTCCGGCGCCGGGGACTCCTCGATCACCTTCTGGTGGCGGCGCTGGATCGAGCAGTCGCGCTCGCCGAGGTGGATCACGTTGCCGTGACGGTCGGCGAGCACCTGGACCTCGACGTGGCGGGGGTCGTGCAGGTAGCGCTCCAGGTAGACGGTCGGGTCGGAGAAGAACTTCTCGCCTTCGCGGCTCGAGCCCTCGAACGCGCCCTCCAGCTCGTCCTCGCTCGAGCGCCACGCGGAAGCCCTTGCCGCCGCCGCCGCCGGCCGCCTTGACGGCGACCGGGAAGCCGATCTCGTCCTTGGCGATGCGCAGCGCGTCCGCGACGGTCGCGACCGGCTCGGTCGTGCCGGGGACGATCGGAACGCCGGCCGCCTGCATCAGCTCGCGCGCCCTGGTCTTCGAGCCCATCGCCTCGATCGCGCTCGCGGGCGGGCCGATGAAGACGATCCCGGCGTCCTCGCAGGCCTGCGCGAACGGCGCGTTCTCGGCCAGGAAGCCGTAGCCGGGGTGGATCGCCTGGGCGCCCGAGCGGGCGGCCGCGTCGAGGATCTTCTCGATGCTCAGGTAGTTCTCGGCCGCCGGGCCGTCGCCGAGGTTGTAGGCCTCGCCGGCGCGCTGCACGTGCGGCGCGTCGCGGTCGAGCTCGGAGTAGACGGCGACGCTCGCGATGCCCATCTCGTCGAGGGCGCGGGCGATCCGGACCGCGATCTCGCCGCGGTTGGCGATCAGTACCTTCTCGAACATCGGCCGCGGAAGCTTAGCGGTGAAGGGGAGAGGGCCGGCCGGCGCTCCGTCCCGGCCGGCGCGGCGGCCCGGTGCTCAGATCACCTTGAACGATGAGCTGACCGCCGCGCCCGTGCCGTTCGCGTTGCGCGGCACGACCACGAGCCGGTAGGAGCCCTGCGGGAGCCGGCGGCTCTTCAGCCGGCCGCTGAAATGGCCGCCGTCGGTGCCTGCGCGGTCGGCGTGGGTGAAGCTGCCCGCCCTCACCTTCAGCGTGCAGCGGCGCCCGTGGCGGTTCTTGCCCGAAGGGCGCTTGCACGAGCCACCCTGGCGCCTGCCGCTGACGAGACGGAACACGGTGAACGTGCTCGTCGCCGCCTCGCTGTCGCGCCAGGCCAGCTTGGCGCCAAAGCTCTTCTTCTTGGCAAGCGTCGCGCCGCGCGGGGCGGCGTGGAAGGCGAGCGGGGAGATCGAGAGCGCCGTGATCGCGGGCTTGGCGGGCACGGAGGAGGTTTTGGCATGCGTCGGAGCGGGGCAGGGCGCCGAGTGGCCCTGCAGCTCGAGCGCGCCCTCGTCCTGCACCGCCACGCAGTCGCCGTTGCCGTCCACGACGCGCGGGTTGCCGGCGAGGTCCGCGGCCGACGGCGCGAACCCGAAGGGCAGGCCGACGGCCGCGGCGGGAACGCTGTCCACCGCGCTGGAGCCCGCCAGCAGCTGGTAGTTGGTGAACGGTTCGGCGAGCAGCGAGCTGATCGGGTTCGATTCGGCGTTGCCGCTCGCTCCGCTCGTGCAGGCGATCCCGCCACTGCCGGCGCCCTCCGCCTGCGCTTGGTTCGGTACCGCCGAGTAGGAGCAGGCGATGTTCGCTTTGTCGCCCGCTTCCTCGATCGCGGCCTGTTTCTCGAGCACGACCGAGCCCTGGATGTGGACGTTGACGACGGCTTCGGGTTCGGTCGACGCCTGAGCGAACAGGCCGTTGACGCCCGGCGCGTCGGAGGCGGTGCCCGGAGCGTTGGCGTCGAGGGTCGAGGCCGAGACGGTCACCGTCGCGGTTGTTTTCGGCAGCTCCTCCTTGAACTTGACCGCGTCCAGCCCGCCGAGCACCTCCGAGGAGTCGAGGGTGAGGTTCCCTCCTTCCGCAAAAAGGGAGGCTTCGGCCGTGTCCGACGCCTGGACGACCGAGCGCTGGAGAAGCAGCCCGGGCCCTTCGACGGCGGTTCCGGACAGCAGCGCAGGGGCGCCGATCGCTGAGTGGCTGACGATGCGGCTGTCGCTGATGGTGTTCGACGTGCCGCCGATCGCCAGCATCCCGGAGCCGCGCCAGCTGCCGCCGATCTGAAGGTGCGAGAACGATGAGCTCGTGCTCAGCTGCTCGACGCCGACCGCGAGTGCTTCGCTGGTCGCGTTGCCCATTTCCACGTTCAGGCCGTTCACCGTCGCGGGCGAGGCTTCCAGCAGCATCCCGCGGGCCGCGGTGCCGCTGTCGCCCTGTTTGATCGTGTCGTTCTGGAGCGAGACCGAGGCGTCTTTGCTCGCGTGGATACCGGGGAATTTGCCCACCGTGCCGCTCGCGAGCGAGATCGTCGAGTTCGTCATCGAGAGCGTCGACTTTTCGCTGAACACGCCGCCCGATTCGTCGGACGCGGCGGCGCCGCCCAGGATCGTGACCCCGTTCAGGGAAAGCGGCGATTCGACCGCGAAGCCACCAAAGCCTTCGGTGCCTTCCATTTCGATGCTGCCGCCGTTCATCGTCACCGACGCCCCTTCGAGCGCTTCGATGCCGTCCGTCCCCCCGCTGTCTTCGTTGAGGACCTTCATGTTGTCCAGGGTCAGACCGAGGTGGCGCGCGGCGATCGCCGACTTCAGGATCGACGGCGTGCGCGTGATCAGCGTGAAGTTCGCGAGCGTGACGCTGCCCGTCATGCTGGCGGTGACGGTCGGCCCGAGGTTGCTCACGACGGTCACCCCGGGTTCCGAGCCTTCGATCGTGAGACCCGAGGCTTTGGGGTTGACGAGCGCGATCGTTTCTTTGTAGGTGGCGCCCAGGCCTTCTTCGGGTTCGACCTCGATCGTGTTGGGCGGCGGCGATTTTTCAGCCTGGGTGATGGCTTCTTTGATGGTCGCGCAGGCGAGCGATCCTTTCCCCGAGCAGTTGCTGCTCGCGCCGCGTTCGTTGACGAAGAAGGTCGCCGCCGACGCCCCGGTGGCGAGCATGGCGGACAGGGCCGCGACCAGCGCGGTGCTGCACAGGGTCAGTCTGATGCGCGTCATTCGGCCTCCGTCGTTGCCGGTGCTCAGGCCCGGGCTGGGGATCGGTGAGCAGCCCGGCGCCGACGAGCGTAGTCCCTGCAGCGGACTGTCAGGTTGCTGACAGCCGACTGTTCTAGGGGGACGGCTCGGCGGCGATCATCCCGGCGGCGACCGTGGCGTTGGTCGCCTCGTCGATCAGGATGAAGCTGCCGGTGCGGCGGTTGCTCCCGTAGGGGTCGAACGCGAGCGGGGCGCTCGTGCGCAGGCGCACCCGCGCGATGTCGTTGAGGCCCAGCTCGGTCGGGGCGTCGATCCGCTCGAGCGTGTGGGTGTCGAGCATGTCCTCGATCCCGTCGACCATCGCCATCACGGTGCGCGAGGTGTGCTTGAGCACGTAGCGCGCGCCGGGCCGCATGAGGTCGGCGTTCATCCAGCAGAGGTCGGCCGCGAACTGCTGGCGACCTCGGGGGCCTCGTCCGGGTGGCAGATCAGCTCGCCGCGGGAGACGTCGAGCTCGTCCTCGAGGCGGAGCGTCAGCGACATCGGCGCGGTCGCTTCCTCGAGCTCGCCCTCGAAGGTGTCGATCGCGGCGATGCGGGTGCGCCCGCCGCCGGGCACGATCGCGACCTCGTCGCCGCGCCGCAGGGCGCCGCTGGCGAGCTGGCCGGCGTAGCCGCGGTAGTCCGAGCCGTTGCCGTTCGCGGGGCGGATCACCCACTGGACGGGGAAGCGCGCCGGCTTCGCGCCCGGGGTGGTCGTAGGCGACCTCGACCTGCTCCAGGTGGTCGAGCAGGACCGGGCCCGTCGTACCAGGACATCGCCTCCGAGCGGTGCACGACGTTGTCGCCGTCGAGCGCCGACAGCGGGATGTAGGTGACGAGCCCGACTCCCGGCAAGCTTGCGGCGTAGGTCTCGAAGTCGGCGACGAGCTCCTCGTAGCGCTGCCGCGAGTGGTCGACGAGGTCCATCTTGTTGATCGCGACGACCATCTCCGGGATGCCGAGCAGCGCGCTGATGAAGGCATGGCGCTTGGACTGCTCGAGCACGCCGCGGCGGGCGTCGATCAGCACGACCGAGACGTCGGCGGTCGAGGCGCCCGGTGACCATGTTGCGGGTGTACTGCTGGTGGCCCGGGCAGTCGGCGATGATGAAGCGGCGCTTGGCCGTCGCGAAGTAGCGGTAGGCCACGTCGATCGTGATCCCCTGCTCACGCTCGGCGCGCAGGCCGTCGGTGAGCAGGGCGAGGTCGAGCGTGCCGAGGCCGCCGCGGCGCTCGGAGGCCTGGGCGACCTGCGCGAGCTGGTCCTCGAAGACCTGCTTGGAGTCGAACAGCAGGCGCCCGATCAGGGTGCTCTTGCCGTCGTCGACCGAGCCGGCCGTGGTGAAGCGGAGCAGGTCCAGGGTCATCGCAGGTCTGCGACCCCGTGAGAGTCTCGGCCCGCGCTTGATGCCGGCCGAGGGGCGCGCTCGCGCTGAGCAGGCGGGCGCGCACGGGCACTAGAAGTACCCGGCCTTCTTGCGATCCTCCATCGCGGCCTCGGAGACGCGGTCGTCGGCGCGCGTCTCGCCGCGCTCGGTGACCGTCGTGGCGGCGATCTCGAGCACGACCTCCTCCAGCGTGGCGGCGTCCGAGCGCACGCCGCCGGTGCAGCTCATGTCGCCGACCGTGCGATAGCGGACGGTCTCCTCGAAGACCTCCTCGCCCTCGATCAGCTCCGTGAAGGGGCTCATCGCGTAGAGCATGCCGTCGCGCTTGAAGACCTCGCGGCGGTGGGAGAAGTAGATCGAGGGGATCTCGAGCCCCTCGGCGTCGATGTACTCCCAGACGTCGAGCTCGGTCCAGTTCGAGATCGGGAACACGCGCACGTGCTCGCCCTTGTGGATGCGCCCGTTGTAGAGGTTCCAGAGCTCCGGGCGCTGGTCCTTGGGGTCCCACTGGCCGAAGCTGTCGCGGAAGGACATGATCCGCTCCTTGGCCCGGGCGCGCTCCTCGTCGCGCCGCGCGCCGCCGAACGCGGCGTCGAAGCCGTGCTCGGTGATCGCGTCGAGCAGCGTCACCGTCTGCAGCCGGTTGCGAGAGGCGCGCGGGCCGGTCTCCTCGACGACGCGGCCCTTGTCGATCGACTCCTGCACGCTTGCGACGATCAGCCGCTCGCCGAGCTCGGCGACGCGGCGGTCGCGGAACTCGATCACCTCGGGGAAGTTGTGACCCGTGTCCACGTGCATCAGCGGGAACGGGAACGGCGCGGGACGGAACGCCTTCTCGGCGAGGCGCAGCAGCACGATCGAGTCCTTGCCGCCGCTGAACAGCAGCACCGGGCGCTCGAATTCCGCCGCGACCTCGCGCATCACGTGGATCGCCTCGGACTCGAGCGCGCGCAGGTGGCTGAGCTGGGGGCGGGTGGCGACGCTCACTGCGGCTCGACCACCTCGACGTGCAGGCCGCACTCCGTCTTGTCGGTCCCCGCCCAGCGGCCCTCGCGGCCGCTGCCCGGCTGCGTGCAGGGCGCGCAGCCGATCGACTCGTAGCCCTGGTCGTGCAGCGGGTTGTAGGGAAGGTCACGCTCGTTGATCCGGCGCCACAGGTCCTTGTCGGTCCAGTGCGCGAGCGGGTTGTACTTCCACAGGCCGCGTTTGTCGTCGCGTTCGATCGGCAGCGTGTCCGCGCGGGTCGGGCCCTGCTCGCGGCGGATCCCGGTGATCCAGCCCTCGGCCCCGTCCAGCGCGCTCTCGAGCGCCGCGACCTTGGCGACCGAGCAGCAGTGCTCGGGGCCGCTCCACGGCCTGTCGGGACTCGACGCGTCGAAGACCTCGATCTCGACGCCGAAGCGCTCCTCGAAGGCGCGCCAGGTCTGCATCGTCTCCTCGAACAGCACGCCGGTGTCGATCGTGACGATGCGGACCGCAGATCCCGTGCCCTGGTCGAGCCGGAGCAGCTCGTCGATCAGCACCGACTCCTCCTTCTGGAAGGAGCACAGCAGCACGGCGCCGGCGCCGTGGCGGGCGGCCTCGCGCAGCGTGTGCGTGAGGCTCAGCGCGGGGTCTAGACCCGCGTCGGTGTTCGGTTGGGTGCTTTGCAGTGGTGGCATGTCCTCTGGCCTCGTTCCCTCGCTTCGTGGCCCAGTCATGGCTGTCGCCGATGGGCGGGGGCCGGCATGGAGCGCCGGCCGACCCGTTCCCTCATACGGCGCACTCGCCCTCGCCGCGGATGACTTCGAACGGCACGTCTCGGTTCCAGTCGATGAACGTGTTCATCGACTCCAGGGAGAAGTCGACCGGCAGCGACAGCTCCTTCACCTGCTCCTCCAGCGTGCCGGTCCCGACACGCTCGGCGTACGCGCCCCACGTCTCTCCCTCCTCTCGATCCTCCTCATAGTGGCGTATCCAGCGCTCGATCGCGTCCGGTACGCGCTTGGAGGGGAGGCGCAGCTTCAGGCGCGTCCCGAACTTGATGTCGCCGCCTTCGAAGACCCCGCCGATCAGCGGGATGTACGCCGGGATCGTGTGATCGCCGACTTTGATCGACGCTCCGGTGAAGCCGATGCTCGCGACGTGATGCTGGCCGCAGCCGTTCGGGCAGCCGCTGATCTTGATGTAGATCTGCCGCGTCAGCTCGTCCTCGATCTGCATCTGCTCGATCCGCTCCTGCACGGCCTGGTTGAGGCCCATCGAGCTGGTGATGCCGAGCTTGCACGAGTCCGTGCCCGGGCACGAGACGACGTCGTTCACCTCACGCGCGCCGGCGCCGCCGAGGCCGAGCGTCGACAGCTCCCGCCAGAGGTCGTAGACGCACTCCTCGCGCACCCAGCGCAGCACGAAGTTCTGCTGGACGGTCGTGCGGGCGTAGCCGCCGGCGTAGGAGCGCATGATCGCCGCCAGGCCGCGGAACTGCTCGGGGGTGAGATCGCCGCGCGTCACCTTGACCTCGACGGTCACGAAGCCCTCCTGCTTCTGCGCGCGGACGTTGGCGGCGCGGAAGCGCTCGAACTCGCCGGAGTCGCCGTTCGGGCTGCCAAAGCTCTGCGGGGCCGCGGGCGCAGCCTCGCGCTCGTCGTCGACGAACAGCCGCTGCTCGATCGAGAAGTCCCGTTCGGCCACCCAGTCGCCCTTCAGCTCCTCGTCGGCCTGCTTGCGCAGCTCCTCGATCCCGTACTTGTCGACGAACACCTTGATGCGGGCCCGGGCGCGGTTGACACGCAGCCACTCCTGGCGGTCGAAGATCCGCATCACGGCCTCGGTCATCTTCAGGTATTCGCCGTTGTCCAGCTCGAGGAAGTCGTAGAGCACCTGCGCTTTGCGGGGCATGATCGAGGTGCCGCCGCCGACGAGCATCTCCACGCCGCGCACCTCGCGGCCGTCGATCTCGCGCACACGCGCGCGGAACGCGACGTCGTGGATCTCGGAGATCGCGCGGTCAGCAGGGCTGCCGTCGAAGGACGTCTTGACCTTGCGCGGCATCGCCTGGGTCGTGGGGTGGCGCACGAAGTAACGAACGTAGGCGCCCACGTAGGGGGTGAGGTCGAACAGCTCGTCCGCCGCGACGCCCGCCCAGGGGTCGCCGGTCACGTTTCGCATCGTGTTGCCGCAGCCCTCGCGGCTGGAGAGCCCGGTCTCGCCGATCTCGCGCATCAGCGCCTCGACTTCGGGCAGGGGGATGTGGTGCATCTGGATGTTCTGGCGCGTCGTGATGTGCCCCTTGCGCAGCGGCACGTACTTCTCGACCACGCTCGCGAACGCCTCCATCTGCTCGGGCGTGACGCCGCCGAACGGCAGCTTCACGCGGATCATCTGCACGTCGGGCTGGCGCTGCCCGTAGACGCCCTGCTTGAGGCGGAACTTGATGAACTCGTCTTCCTCGATCTGGCCGTCGAGGAATTTCGTCGCCTCGGTCTTGAAGTCGTCGTACTCCCGCTGGAGGATCGGGATGATGTGCCCCGGCACGTTCTGCAGGACCTCGGGGTCCGCGAGCGTTCCACGTGCGGCGGGGACAGACACTGGCTCCATCGGTTTGCAGACCTCCTGCTCCGGGCGCGGGCCCGGGCTGGTTGGGTTCCGGGGGCGGTGGACGAGACTTTAGGGGCTAAAGCCTAGCGGCTTTCAGGTATTTATCCAGGGGTCCGGGAGATCTGTCTCGGGCTCGCGCGAGACCCCCTCGATCCGGGCCGCTCGGACCCAGCCGTCGAGCTCCTCCGGAGCCGGCGCGAGCGCCGGGGCGGTGGCCCGCATGAACCGCTCCAGGGCGGCGACGACGGCGGCAGCCTCCTCCGGCGAGGCGGAGGGCGCGATCAGCTCGAACTCGGGGCGGCGGTTGGGCATGCGGGCATTGTTGCGCAGGCGTCGCGGTGGAGCGGCGCAAGTTCTCAGAGGGTCACGTCGAGCCGGTGAACGACCAGCTCCAGCTGAGGTCTTCTTCGGGTTCTTTGGCGCTCGCGCTGCCGGCGAAGGCGAGGCCGTCCGGCGAGGTCTTGATCAGGGCGTTCGGACCGCCGTTGAAGACGTCGCCGGTCAGCACGGCCTCGCCGGGAAGGCTGACGCTGCCCGAGAAGCCTTCGCCTTTGGGCGGGCAGTTGGAGAAGGCGGCGTTGAGGCGCCCCGGGAAGCCGAAGGGCACGTCGATGTCGTAGCCGACCCCCGGGGTCGATTCGCCGAGGACGCTGAACGGCGATTTTTCGAATACCGCGACATGTTCTGCGCCGGCCACCGTGCATCCTTCGGGAGCCGTGCCGGAGACGCGCGCGCTCACTTCGCTTGCGATGGGCTCAAGGATCGAGGCCCCATCGGGGCTTTCAGGGATGCGGGCGAAGGTGATCGTGCCCGACCATTCGAGCAGTTCGCCGCCCCGTTCGTCGACGCCGCTGAAGGTGCCGGTGATCCTCTCGACGAGCGATTCGGTCTTCTGCTTCCACGTGTCTTCGGCGACCCCCGCCTTGGAGGTCGCCTTCAAGGTCGCGGATACCAGGAGGCCTTTGCCCGCGTCGGTGACGCTGTAGGACGTCGAGAGCGGGTTGCCCTCGCTGCCGCCGGGGGTGAAGGTCGCGTTCTGCTGGGCGCCCAGCGTCCACGAGGCGACTGCCGGAACGCCGCCGCCGCCCGCTTCGGTGCGGGCCTGGAACGTGCCGGTCTGGCCCTTCTTCAGCTTCAGGCTTTCGGAGACCGGTTCGAAGTGGACCGACGCGCATTTGTTCGGTGCCAGCCAGACGCCTTCCTGGGCGCGAAGCTGCGTGGTGGCCTTCTGGATCTCGTCGGCGAACTCCTTGTCGGCCTGCCCCTGCGCTTCGTGGGCGACTTTGATCTCCGCCGCGATCCGTTCGGCAGGGTCGACGCCGGCCATCGTGAGCATCACGTCGACGGAAGCGGGCGGCGGCGCGCCGCTTCCAGAGCGCAGGTCGACGTGCGCTTCGCCGATGTAGGTCGTGTCCACCGTGATAGGGCCGAACGCCGCTTTGGAGCCGCCGAAGGAGCCGACCAGCTCATAGACGTGCTTGATGTCGTAGTAGTCGAGCTTCCCGTCGTCGCCCGTCTGCGCTTTGAAGGTCGTTTCACCGCTGAACTTGAAGGCCTGCGCCATCACGACCGTGGCGCCTTCGGTGACCTTGAAGCTCGCCTCCAGTTCGGAGTGGCCGTGACCTTCGACCTTCCCTTCCACGGTGGGGCAGCGATCGACCTGAATCGATCCGTCGCCACAGCTGCGCAGGGTCACCGAGACGCCGATGCCTTTGCCTTTTACGTCGATGCCGAGTTTGATCGCGCCGTTTGCGATGCCGAGGTCGACGGTGGCCTCGCCGACTGTCGCGCTGCTCGTGCCCGGGAGCTCCGGGGTGGAGGCGCCACAAGCGCCCTCAGCGGTCACTGCGGTCGCGGAGCTTGCCGCTCGCGCAGCGTGCGCGAGCTGTTCGCCTTTGGCGAGCCCCACCGCGACGGCCTTTTCGAGGTCCGCACGGGCGTGCGGGCCGACGCGACCCAGCAGCTGCGTGAGCGATTTCGAACGCCGGCCGCGCCGGTCGCGCGTGCCGCCGATCGTCAGCCGCAGAGCGGTCGCGGCGAGCGTCGCCTGGGGGCTCGTGCCTGTCGCGGGCAGCGAATGGCTGACGCAGATGGTGCGCTTGCCGATCCGCAGGCGGGCCTGTCCCGGCTTGCAGGCGACGGGCTTCTTCTTTTTCTTCTTCTTCGCCGCGGCGGCGCCGGACGGACCGTGTGCGACGGCGGACACGGGGGAGACCGGGGCCGCGAGGGCGCAGAGGAGCGCCGTCGTCACCGCCGCTGCAAGCCACCTGAGTCGCCTCATCGCCGCTGCCCCCCGGGTTCGCGATTCCCGAAGTTCGTATACTGACGGACGATTCGGCGTCCCGGGCGCCGGCTAGACGGGTGTCGCGGCGCGCTAGAGCGGGATGTTGCCGTGCTTGCGCTTCGGCCCGGCTTCGCGCTTGGTCTGCAAGGTGTGCAGCGCGGTGATCAGCTTCGGACGCGTCTCGTGGGGGACGATCACGTCGTCGATGTAGCCGCGCTCGGCGGCCGTGTAGGGGTTGGCGAAGCGCGCCTTGTAGTCCTCCATCAGCTTCGTCCGCCGCTCGTCCGGGGTGGGGCTTCCGGCGATGTCGCGGCGGTAGATGATGTTGACGGCCCCCTCGGGCCCCATCACGGCGACCTCGGAGGTGGGCCAGGCGAAGTTGAAGTCGGCGAGCATGTGCTTGGAGGCCATGACGTCGTAGGCGCCGCCGTAGGCCTTGCGCGTGATCACCGTGAGCTTCGGGACCGTTGCCTCGGTGAACGCGTACAGCAGCTTGGCGCCGTGGCGGATGATCCCGCCCCACTCCTGGCTCGTCCCCGGCAGGAAGCCCGGCACGTCGACGAACGTGAGCAGCGGGATGTTGAAGGCGTCGCAGGTGCGCACGAAGCGCGCGGCCTTCGCCGAGGCGTCGATGTCGAGCACGCCCGCGAGCTGGTTGGGCTGGTTGCCGACGACGCCGATCGTGAAGCCGTCCAGGCGCGAGAAGCCGCAGATGATGTTCTTCGCGTGGTGCTCGTGCACCTCGAAGAACTCGCCGTCGTCGACGATGTGGCGCACGACATCGCGCATGTCGTACGGCTTGTTGGGGTTGTCGGGGACGACGTGGTCGAGATCCGGGTCCATGCGCTGAGGGTCATCGGCGGGTGCCACCCGTGGCACGGTCTGCATGTTGTTCTGGGGCAGGAAGCCGATCAGGTAGCGGCAGTCCTCCAGGCAGGCGTCCTCGTCCTCGGAGGCGAAGTGTGCGACGCCCGACTTCGTGTTGTGCGACATCGCGCCGCCGAGCTCCTCGAAGCCGACCTCCTCGCCGGTGACCGTCTTGATCACGTCGGGCCCCGTGATGAACATGTGCGAGGTCTCCTTCACCATGAAGATGAAGTCGGTGATCGCGGGGGAGTAGACGGCGCCGCCCGCGCACGGTCCCATGATCAGGCTGATCTGGGGGATCACGCCGGAGCAGCGGACGTTGCGCACGAACACGTCGCCGTAGGCGCCGAGCGAGACGACGCCCTCCTGGATACGCGCGCCGCCGGAGTCGTTGATGCCGATCACGGGGCAGCCGATCTTGGCCGCCAGATCCATGATCTTGACCATCTTCTCGCCCATCACCTCGCCGAGCGAGCCGCCGAACACGGTGAAGTCCTGGCTGAAGACGCATACGGTGCGGCCGTCGATCGTGCCATGGCCGGTCACGACGGCGTCGCCCCAGGGACGGTTCTTCTGCATGTCGAAGTCGTAGGTGCGGTGGCGCACGAACGTGTCGAGCTCCTGGAAGGAGCCCGGGTCGAGCAGCTTCTCGATCCGCTCGCGCGCCGTGTACTTGCCGCGCGCGTGCTGCTTCTCCTCGGCCTCCGGCGCGGAGTGGAGCGCCGCCTCGCGCAGCTCGGTCAGCTGCTCGAGCTTCTCGTCATAGGTCTCCGGCGCCTTCTGGCGCGGCTCCTTGCGGTGGCCGCTGCGCGAGGTCGCCAGCAGGGCGGCATCAGCCTGGCGATCGTGTGAGCTGCTCGACATCGGCGCGGGATGTTAGCCGCAGCGGCGTTTCCGTCCCATGCTGCGCCCGGCCGCGGAGCGCTGGCAAGCGCGCTGCGGGCGTCGCGGAACGATCCGGCCGGCGCGGCTTCTAGGAGCGCGAGAAGGGGCGGTGGTGCGCGGAGCCGAGGCGGTCCAGGACCCCGGTCAACACGGCCTCGACCTGCTCTGCGGCGACCTCTTCGGCGGCGCGGAGCTCCGCCGCGAGGTCCGCGACGGGGGCGGCGGCTGCGGGAGCGTTCTCGGCCTGCGGATCGTGTGCTTCGGCCTGCGCCGCCATTCCGGCAGGCTCGCCCTCCGTCGTGACGCCGGGAGCCTCCGTTGCGATCTCGCTGTCGTCGGTCTCCGGCTCGCCGAGCCCCTCGGGGTCCGCGTGCTCGGTCTCGGGCTCGCCGAGCGCCTCGAGGTCGGGCTCGTCGGTCTCGAGCTCGCTCATCTCTTCGGCCGCCAGGTCGTCGGCCGATGGCTCCGGGCTGCCGAGCGCTGCGAGGTCGCCATGTCCGATACCGCTCTCCTCCCCTGGCGGCGTTATCGACGCTTCCTCGGCCGCTGCCACGGGTCCGTCGGTGTCAGTCTCAACGAGCTGGTTGTCCGTCGTCTCGGTCCCGGCGTCCTCAGCTTCTCCGAGATCCACGTCGAGCTGCCGGTCAGTGGTATCCAGATCGTCGCTCGCCTCCGCGGGCGGGCGCTTCCGCTTCGCCGGTTCGCGCCGGCGCCCGAACAGGCGCGCGAACAGGCCGCGTCGCGGCGGCTCGGGCTCGGCCTGAGCCTCGTCCTCGGGCTCTTGACGGTCGTTGGGCTCCGGCTCCGCGGCGGCCGCCTGCGAAGCCCACTCCTGCAGTGCGTCGGGCTCGGGCGCCGAGCCGTCGAGCTCTTCGGCCACGCGCAAGTCGCTCTCGATGGCGGGGCCGGGCGAGTGCGGCGTGCTCGGCCAGCCGGCTGCACGCCTGGCGGCCTCGGTCGCGGGTGCGGGCCGTGCTTCCTCAGACGGCGGGACGGCGGCAATCGCCTCGGCTTCCGGCATTGCCTCTGTTTCGGGCGCCAGCTCGGTCTCAGCCGCGCCCCGCGGCCTCCGGCGCCGCCTGAGTCGCGGGCGCGGCGTCGGTCGCGGGTGCCACCTCGGCTTCGGGCCCTGCGTCCGCCTCGCTCCCGGCCACGCCGGTCGCGGAAGCGCCGGGCTCCGGGGTCTCGCCCGAGGCCTCCGGTTCAGCCTGCTCGGTGTCCGCCACCGTCGCCTCAAGCTCTGCGTCCGCGGCGCCGTCACCGGCCGGCAGCTCGCGCAGGACGGTGAGCGTCACACGCGTGCCCCAGCCCGACGGTGCGATCTCCACGGTGCCGGTCGTCCCCTCCGCCTCCCATTCGACGAGGTTCTCCGGCTCGGTCCGCGTGATCCTGATCTCGCCCAGCTCGCCGAGATGGCGGGCAAGCGACTCCGGGTCGCTGAGCTCGGTCCAGAGCTCGGGTGGGGACTTGACGAGGGTGCGCTGCACCTCTGAGCTGATCATCGACCCCCCTTTCGAGCGCCGCGGGCCTACTCCTTCCGCGGGATCAGAAGCGGACTGCGCCTGGGGGTCCGCGCCCAGCCCTCCGAAGATGCAGGCGGATTCGCGCCGAAGACGGCGGGGGAGAGGCCTAGACGGCGGTCGCCCGCGCCTTCACGAGCCCGCGCTCATGAAGCTGCTCGGCGATCTGCACGGCGTTCGTCGCCGCGCCCTTGCGGAGGTTGTCGGCGACGATCCACAGGTCGATCGCACGGTCGTTGCCGGGGTCGCGGCGGATGCGGCCGACGAACACCTCGTCGCGGCCGGCCGCGTGGATCGGCATCGGGTAGACGCCCTGGCCCGGGTCGTCGAGCACGACCACGCCGGGCGCGGCCCGGAGCAGCTCGCGCGCCTCCTCGGCCGAGAGCGGCTGGGCCGTCTGCACGTTGACCGCCTCTGAGTGGCCGGTCTCGACCGGCACGCGCACGCAGGTCGCGCTGATCGCGATCTCGCCGTCGCCGAGGATCTTGCGCGTCTCGTTGATCAGCTTGCGCTCCTCGTCGGTGTGGTCCTCGCCGGCGGCGAAGCTGCCTGCGTGGGGCAGCGCGTTGAACGCGATCTGGTGGGCGTAGCTGCTCGGAGCGGCTATGTCCTGACCGTGAAGGAGCGCGTGGGACTGGTCGATCAGCTCGTCGACCGCGGCCCGGCCGGTCCCGGAGACCGCCTGGTAGGTGCTGATCACGAGCCGCTCGATGCCGGCGGCGTCGTGCAGCGGCTTCAGCGCCACGACCATCTGCATGGTCGAGCAGTTCGGGTTGGCGATGATGCCCTCGTGTGAGGCGAGCGCGTCCGGGTTGACCTCGGCGACGACCAGCGGCACCCGGTCCTCCATGCGCCACCGCGAGGAGTTGTCGATCACGGTTGCTCCGGCCGCCGCGAAGCGCGGCGCCCACTCCCCCGAGGTGGAGCCGCCGGCCGAGAACAGCGCCAGGTCGAAGCCCTGAATCGACTCGTCGTCGAGGCCGCGAACGGTCAGCTCCCCGCCCGGGCCCTCGACGGTGCGGCCCACGGAGCGCTCAGAGGCGAACGGGACGATCTCCGTCGCCGGGAACTCGCGCTCGCCGAGCAGCCGCAGCATCAGCGTGCCGACCTGTCCGGTCGCGCCCACGACCGCCACCCTGTATCCGTCGCTCATGCCCTCAGGGTACAGCTAGGCAGTGGGCGCGCCGTCCGGATTCGTCGCGCGCACGAGCTCTCGCAGGACGGCCTCCAGCCCCGCGAGCTCGTACGTCTCTCGCTGGCGTGCCTCGCCGCTGCGGGCCATCAGTCCTTCCAGGCCCTCGAGCTCGGCTTCGCAGCCCAGATCCTGCGCGTGCTCGCGCGCGCCGGGCACCGTTTCGCGCAGGATCTCCGGGAGCGAGCGCGGCTGCCCCTCGGCGTCCGGCAGGCGCGCGCGCGTGCCGAAGCGTGCGGCTTTGAAGATCGCCTCCTCGAGCACCTCCGCCGGGGGCCCGGGGCGCGCGGGTGCGCTCGCCGCTTCGCGGGCGAGGCAGTGCGTCAGCGCCACGAGCGCTGCCGTCTCCTCCGGGCGCGTCTGCGCGTCGAGCGCGCGGATCTCGACGGTGCCGAGGCGCGGGTGCGGCCGAAGCTTCCACCAGAACCAGGTGTAGTCGGGGACTTCGGCCGCGCGCACCAGCCGCTCGGTTGCGACCGTGAAGTCCTCGAAGCCGGCCATCGCGCGCGGGACGCCCGAGCGTGGCCAGCCCCGCACAGTGACCTCCCGGGCCGAAGCCAGCCCCGTGTCGCGACCGTGGCGGAAAGGGGAGTTGGCGCCGAGAGCCTGCAACGCCGGAAGATGGGCACGCAGCGCGTTGAACGCACGGATCGCCGTCTCCGGGTCGGGCATCGCGACGTGGATGTGCAGCCCCCCGACCGGCGTCGCCACGGCGTCGCCGAGCAGCTCGCGGATGCGCTCGTAACGCGACCTGTCGGTGATCTCGGCCTCGCCCTCGGCGGCCGAGGGGTGGGTCCCGCTGCCGAGCAGGCCTGCCCCGGTCGCGAGCACCGCGCGCCGCAGCGCGGAGAGCTGCTCGATGGCCTCGCCCGCGCCGGAGCACACGTCGGTGATCAGCTCGACCTGGCAGGCGTGGAGCTCACGCTCGATGCGTCCGGTCGTGCCCGCGGGCACGCGCTCGAGCACCGCGCCCGAGGCGTTCACCTGCGAGCCCGTGACCGGATCGACGAGGAACAACTCCTCCTCGACGCCGAGCGTGAAGGGCTCGCTGGAACCGAACGCGTGGCCACCGGGAGAGTCCATGCCATCTCATCTGCCCGAACGGCGCGGGCGCTACGCGGAATCGGGCTTCGCGACCTTTCTCGTCCGCGGCGCGTGAGGCGCACGCCGCGGCCCGGTCAGCAGGTGACGACCAAGTCGACGCCGCCGAACGCCGTTTCTTCTTCTTTGTTGATGTCGGTCTTGACGACGAGCTGGTTGGCGAATTCGTTTCGTTCGACGTAGACGATCGTGGCCGGGCCTTCGTTCAGGCTCGCGGAGACGCCGCATTTGCTGATGTCGCGGTTGAAGGTGAAGATGCGGCCTTTCGCGTCGCCGGCGACGTTCGTGACGCCGCTCGCGGCGGCAAGGCCGGTGCTCCTGAATTCGGCCCACAGCGTGACGGCGGGCGCGCCCGGCGCTCCCGGTGTCCCGGGGCCGCCGGCCGGACCCTGGGCGCCGGTCGCGCCTCTTGGTCCTGCCGGCCCATTCTGGTTCCAGGCGACGGTCTGTCCGTCCCCGCACTTCGCGCCGCCCTTGAGCAGCTTCAGGTTGCCCTGCTTGCTGACGCACGCGCGCAGCTTGCCGCCGGACGTGAACCCTCCCGTGGCGGCGAGCGCGCCGCCGCTGAGTGCGAGTACGAGCGCGAGCGTCGCGGCGACGTTCGCGTATGACAGGTGCCTTCCGATCTGCTTCATGTGTCCCCCCGGTGATGGCTGAAGAAGCCGCTCATTTGACGATCGTGAATGCAAGCGAGCGCGTGAGCGTCCCCGGGCCGTGGCTGTCGCGGGCGGTGACGCTCACGGTGTAGCTGCCGGGCGAGAGTCGCGTCGAACGCGACAGCCGGCCCTGGAAGCGGACCTTGTTCGAGCCGGCGTGGCCGGCGAACGCGAGCGATCCGGCGACGACGTGGCGCTGACACCTCGGCTTCCTACGGTTCCCCCTGCTCGGCGTGACGCAGTGCCCGCTCGAGCGCCGGCCGGGCAGCAGCTGCAAGAACGTCACCGCGACATTCGCGGGCTCGTTGAGGGTGAAGGCGAAGGTCGTGCCGACCGGCGTGCTGCTGATGTGCGGGAGGGCGCTGCCCAGCCGCCACTTGGTGGCGGACTCACTGAAGCCGGTGACGAGGGGGGTCGAGGCCTGCCCGGCGCCCCCGCCCGGCGATCCGGAGCCGGTGGGCGGCCCGGAGGGCGTCACGAACGTGTATCTGTCCGCCGCGAGGGTCTGGCTCGTCGAGTGCTGGTTGCTCACCTCGACGTCAACGGGCCCGGCACTCGACGGGGGCGTGGTGGCGGTGATGTGTTCGCCCGGGAGGTCGACGCTGAACGTCGTGGCCGGGTGCGAGCCGAACACGACGTTGACCGCCGAGTCGAGGTATTTGCCGGTGATCGTCACGGTCTGCCCGCCGCCGGCGCTGCCCGAGGCGGGCGAGACCGAGGTGACGACGGGGGTCAGTTCCTCCTGGGCGTTGAAGTAGAGCTTCGATTTGGCTTCCGCCGCACTGATCGCGCGGGTTTCGCCTTCCGCCAGCAGCGGCTGGCCCCACCCCACGATTTCGTCTTCGGGCGGAGCTCCGCCGGTGGCGCCCCCAACGATCGCGTCCGGTCCCAGATCCAGGCCGATCATGTCTCCGGCCTGTATCGGGACTTCGGTGTGATTTGCTCCGGCTTCCAGGTTGGTCGCGACGCCGCTCGTCCCCGCGCCTGTCCAAGCGGCCCCACCCGCCGGTTCGAGCACCCGCAGCGCCAAGGGGCCGCTTTCGGCGGCCACTCGCCAGCTGGTGATGATCCCCGCTGCGGGCGCCACCTCCGCCCTCGACCCGGTTCGATCTGCGACCGTGAAGCCCAGACATTTCCCGAGACATTCAGAGGCCCCGCCCGTGATAGTCGACGGTATTTCGCTCGGCCCGAGCGGCACAATCTGTGCGCTCGCGGACGAGGCGCATAGCACCGCGGCTGCAAGCGCGACGAGTCCCGCCGCTCTTCCCCCCGAGCTCATCTTCGGTGACCGTATCAGCCGCTCGCCGGTGCGAGTAGGCGCATCGGACCAGACCTTCGGGCATTGCGTTCGACTGCTGACCAGTCCACCCCCCGACCGCGATGAGGCCTGGCGCCGAGCGGCGCTCAGCGCCCGGACGCCCGCGGATCGGCGTCCGCCAGTGCGGTTCGCGACGTTCCTCGATTACGGCGCCAGCGCTGCGCCGGGTGCCCGCTCAGAGCAGGAACGGGACCAGCATCTTGGTGGCGAGCACGTAGCGGGGGTAGGCGACGGGGAAAGCGGCCGTCATCAGCCGCTCCTCGACGCGGGCGCTGTGCACGAAGTACGCGCCGGCGGCGAGCACCGCGACGAGAAAGAGCAGGCTGATCGCGAGCGCCGTGCCGAGCAGGGCGAGCAGCAGGCCGCTGTAGATCGGGTGGCGCACCCAGTGGTAGGGCCCGGAGGTCACGAGCTCGGGCTCGTCCTTGGCGGTCATCGGCATGCCCCAGTTGCGCCCGAGCGCGACGCGCGCCCAGACGGCGAGGCCGAGTCCCAGGACGAGCAGCGCGACCCCGATCGCCTGCAGACCGGCGTCGTGCACGGCGCCCGCGCCGAGATGGGTCGTGCGCGCGAGCACGTAGACGAGGATCAGCACGAGCCCCATGCCCGGCACCCGCGGCCGCCGTCGGGAACCGTGCTTGACGCCGCGCGCCGAAGCCAACCAGTAGATCCAGAATCCGGCCCAAGCGACCGGGACGAAGACGTGGACCCATTCCATCGTCCTCAATCATGGCGGGGGGGGGCTCCACCGAAGCGCTGACAGCGCGCGCAGACTGCCGCGCCCGCGACCCTCCGCCGGAGCGGGCCGAGCCGGCGCTCAGGCGCCGGTCTGCGCCGTCATGAAGTAGATCGTCAGCAGGATCAGAATGCTCGAGACGTAGCCGACGATCTCCACCTGGCGCCGCAGCGCCAGGTACTCGGCGCTCCACCTCACCTCGCCGTCGCCGGCGGCGGCCACGTCGCGCTCGGCGAGCTCGCCGAGTTTGCGCTCGCGCGGCGCGAAGAACGCGCCTCCCAGCCCGCCGAGGACGATGATCACCGCGAAACCCCACTGCACGTAGAAATCGCTCCAGACTTTGAGCTTGCTCGCCAGGTAGATGCCGCAGAGCAGCGCCAGTCCCAGGAACGGGGAGATCACGAACTTCCCGACGGTGTCCTGGATGCGGTGGAAGCCCGGCATCGCGCGGGGCTCGCGCTTGAGGCCGACTGCGTACATCACCGGGTAGGCGAACGTGACCCCGAAGGCGATCACGATCGCGGCGATGTGCAGCGCGAGAACGAACGTGTAGAAGGTGACCCCGATGACCATGTGCGCAATCTACGTTGTGCCGCGGCGTTCTCCTGCCCTCGGGGCTAGGGCTTGATGACCATGATCGCGATCGTCACGAGCGCGAGCACGGAGGTCGCAGAGCCGATCACGGTGAGCCGGCGCGCCGCCGCCCGGTAGTCGTCGCTCGGCACGAACTCACCCCCCTCGAACCCGTCGAGGCTCGGCGGGCGGCCGCCTCGGCGCGTTTCGCGGCCGGGATCAGCACCGAGCCTGCGAGGGCGCCGATCACGATCGCCGCCCCGATCCCCCACTGCACGAAGAACCGGCCCCACTCCTCCCCGTCGGTGGCGAGGAAGATGCCCGCGCCGACGATCACCGTGAGCGCCGGGTTGAGCAACCAGCGCTCGCACGTGTATTCGATCCGGTGCAGCAACGGCAGGCTGCGCGGGTCCGTCCTGGCGGCGACGGCGAACGCGACCGGCAGCATGAACGTCCACCCGAAGGCGAGCACCACCGCCATGATGTGCAGCGCGAGGACCAGTTCGTAGGCGGAGGCGGCGAGGGCCATCTGACCGACGTCAGAACGTCGGCGCGTACTTCCCGAACACGTCCTGCATGGCGCCGCAGACCTCGCCCATCGAGCAGCGGTCCTTGAGCGCCTGGCGGATCGCGGGCAGCAGGTTCTCGCTGCCGCGCGCGGTCTCGCGCAGCTCCTCCAGGCGCTTGTCGGCCAGCTCCTGGTCGCGGCTCGCCTTGAACTCCGTCAGCCGCCCCACCTGTTCGCGCTCGGACTCGGGGTCGACGCGGAGCAGGTCGGGGACCTCGAGGTCCTCCTCCTCGAACGCGTTCACGCCGACCACGATGTCCTGCTTGATGCGGTAGCGCTCCTGGTAGCCCCAGGCAGACTCGTCGATCTCGCCGGTGATGAACTCGATCGCGTTGACCGAGCCGCCGAGCGAGTCGACCTTCGCGATCAGCTTCGACGCGCGCTCTTCGATCTCGTCCGTGAGCGACTCCACGAAGTAGGAGCCGGCGAACGGGTCGACGGTGTCGGCCGCGCCCGACTCGGAGGCGAGGATCTGCTGGGTGCGCAGCGCGATTTTCGCCGCGCGCTCGGTGGGGAGGGCGAGGGCCTCGTCGAAGCCGTTGGTGTGCAGCGACTGCGTGCCGCCGCAGACGGCCGCGAAGCCCTGCAGCGCGACGCGCACGATGTTGTTCTCCGGCTGCTGGGCGGTCAGCGTCACGCCGCCCGTCTGGGTGTGGAAGCGGAGCATCGTCGACTTCGGGCTCTTGGCGCCGAAGCGCTCGCTCATGATGTGCGCCCACATCCGCCGGGCCGCGCGGAACTTCGCGACCTCCTGGAAGACGTTGTTGTGGCCGTTGAAGAAGAACGCCAGCCGTGGCGCGAAGTCGTCGACGTCGAGGCCCTTGTCGATCGCCGCCTGCACGTAGGCGATCCCGGAGGACAGCGTGAAGGCGACCTCCTGGACCGCGGAACATCCCTTCTCGCGGAAGTGGTAGCCGGAGATCGAGATCGTGTTCCATTTCGGCACGCGCTCGTTGCAGTACTGCGAACAGGTCCGTCGTCAGGCGCATCGTGGGCTCGGGCGGGTAGATGTAGTTCCCGCGCGCGATGTACTCCTTGAGCACGTCGTTCTGGGTCGTTCCGCGCAGCTGCTCGCTCGGCACGCCCTGCTCCTCGCCCACGAGCTCGTAGAGCAGCAGCAGGCAGGCGGCCGGCGCGTTGATCGTCATCGAGGTCGAGACCTGGTCGAGCGGGATGCCCGTCGAAGGCGGTGCGCATGTCGTCGATCGTGTCGATCGCGACCCCCGTGCGGCCGACCTCGCCGAGGCAGCGCGGGTTGTCCGAGTCCAGCCCGAGCTGGGTCGGCAGGTCGAAGGCCATCGAGAGTCCGGTCGAGCCCTTGGAGATCAGGTAGCGGTAGCGCTCGTTGGACTCCTTGGCCGACGCGTAGCCGGCGTACTGGCGCATGGTCCAGGTCTGCTTGCGGTACATCTCGCGGTGCACGCCGCGGGTGTAGGGGAACGAGCCCGGCTCGCCGAGGTCGAGGTCGGCGGGCAGGTCGGACTCCTCGTAGAGTGGCTCGATCTCGATTCCCGAGTCCGTGAAGCGCCGCGGGTCGTCGGGGCCGACGATCGGGCGCGACCGAGAGGTCGTCGGCATCGTCGTCGTCCACCGGGCGAATGGGTGCTGTGGCCATGGTGCGGATGATATGGACCGCGGGGATCTGGTCTTGTGGCCGGCGGGCGCCCCGCACTCGCTTGGAGCCTCTGCGGGCGCGCCGGCTGAGGCTCGCAAGAACGCTGGCCAAGCGCGTCTGCCGGGCATTTCGCGGGTATTCTGCGCTTGATGGCGACCTGTCTGGTGACCGGAGGGGCCGGGTTCCTCGGATCCCATCTCTGCGACGAGCTGCTCGCTCGCGGCAACCGCGTGATCTGCGTCGACAACCTCGAGACGGGATCGCTCGCCAACATCGAGCACATCCGCGACCCGGCGCGCTTCGCGTTCCTCAACGTCGACATCACCGAGCCCTACTTCGTCGAGGAGGACGTGGACTTCGTCTACCACTTCGCCTCGCCCGCCTCGCCGATCGACTACCTGCGGCTGCCCCTGCACACGCTCAAGGTCGGCTCCTACGGCACCCACCACACGCTCGGGCTCGCCAAGCTCAAGCGCGCCCGCTTCCTGACCGCCTCGACCTGCGAGGTCTACGGCGACCCGCTCGAGCACCCGCAGTCGGAGGAGCTACTGGGGCCACGTCAACCCGATCGGGCCGCGCGGCGTCTACGACGAGGCCAAGCGCTACGCCGAGGCGCTGACGATGGCCTACCACCGCCAGCAGGGCGTCGACACGGCGATCGTGCGGATCTTCAACACCTACGGCATCGCGGATGCGCCCCCACGACGGCCGCGCGATCCCGACGTTCCTGCGCCAGGCGCTTGCCAACCGGCCGATCACGGTGTTCGGCGACGGCAGCCAGACGCGCTCGTTCTGCTACGTCAGCGATCTGATCAGGGGCATCATCGCCCTCTCCGAGTCCGGCTACCATGATCCCGTGAACATCGGAAACCCCGACGAGTTCACGCTGCTGGAACTGGCGGAGACGGTGCGCGAGCTGACCGGCTCGAACTCGGAGATCGTCTTCGAGGCGCTTCCCGTCGACGACCCGAAGCAGCGCCGCCCGAACATCGCGCTCGCCCAGAAGCTGCTCGGACTGGTCCCCGGAGGTGTCGCTGCGGGAGGGTCTGCAGGCGGACGATCGAGGACTCCGGCGTCGAGGTTCTCGTCGGGGGTGGCTCTCGCTGATCTCCGCCCGCCGCCCCGGCGTTCCGCGTCCAGCCCGCTGGACGGAACCGCTCCGTCCACGAGCAGAAGGTGTTGTGAGCAGCGAGATGGGAACTCGTTTGTCGGGAACGCCGAGTCCCCCGGCGCCGCGCGTCAAGGCTCCGGCCGCCGCCGCCGCGCCGCACGCCCGCCGATCGTCGCGAACCGGCCCGCGCCTCGGGTCCGCCCCCCGACCGCGACGTGCGCGCCACGGCGCCCGCACGGCCTTCAGCTTCCTGCTGCGGTTCTCGACGCTGCGCCGCGCGGCGCGCGTGGCGACGCTGCTGGCGCTCGACTTCGCCGGCGTCTCGCTGGCGATCTTCACCGCGCTGCTGCTCAAGGAAGCGGTGCACGGCACGGTCGACGCCACCAACGCCCTGCACGGCACCGAAGCGTTCCTGCCGTTCTGCTACCTGCTGACGGCGCTGCTGTTCGCCAACGCCGGCCTCTACGCCGAGCGCGGCATGCGCCCGGGCATGACCCGGATCGTCGGCTCGCTGTTCGAGGTCGCGCTGGTCGCGCTGATCTTCGCGCTCGTCAACGGCGAACACTTCTCGAGCTACTACCTCTTCTACGGGTCGCTGGTCTTCGCGATCTTCTACGTCTCGGCGTTCCGCGCCGCCTACGACCGGGTGACGCTGATGCTGCTGCGCGCGGCCGGGTTCCAGCGCCGCGCAGTGCTCGTCGGCCGCGGGCGCCAGATCGCCGACGTCGCGCACGCGCTCGCCGACGCCCCGCACTCATCGATCGAGATCGTCGGCTTCCTCTCGCCGACGCCGCTGCCGGACAACGGCCTGCGCTCGCTCGGCACGCTCGAGGACCTCGGAGCGCGTGCTCGGCTCGGCGCGCGTCGACGAGGTGATCATCGCCGACCCCGACTTCCCCCAGGAGACCGCCGTCGAGCTCGTCGACCAGTGCCACCGGCGCGGCATCCGGGTGCGCCTGGCGCCCTCGACGATGGAGATCCTGATCCACCGCGCCGAGTTCGTCCCGGGCCAGTCGCGTGCCGCTGTTCGAGCTCGGCCCGCCCGCCTTCGAGGGCATCGACTTCGCGCTGAAGCGGACGTTCGACGTCGTCGGGGCGACGCTCCTGCTGATCGTGCTCAGCCCGCTGCTGCTCGCGCTGACGCTCGCGGTCGCGGTCACCTCGCGCGGCCCGATCCTGTTCCGCTCGATGCGCCGCGGCATCGGCCAGCGGCCGTTCCCCTGCCTGAAGTTCCGCACCATGCACACCGACGCCGAGGAGCGCCAGGCCGATCTCGAAGAGCTCAACGAGGCCTCGGGCGCGCTGTTCAAGATCCGCGACGACCCGCGGCTGACGCCCGTCGGGCGCTTCCTGCGGCGCTTCTCGCTCGACGAGCTGCCGCAGCTGATCAACGTCCTGCGCGGCGAGATGTCGCTGGTCGGGCCGCGGCCGCTGCCCGAACGCGACTACACGATGCTCGAGGACTGGCACCGCAAGCGCTATCTCGTGCTGCCCGGGCATCACCGGGCTGTGGCAGGTCTCCGGGCGCTCGGAGCTCGACTTCGACGACCTCGTGCACCTCGACTTCCTCTACCTCGAGCGCTGGTCGCTCGCGCTCGACCTGACGATCCTCCTGAAGACGATCCCCGCCGTGATCTCGCGGCGGGGCGCTTACTGATCCGTTCCGCCGGGCGCGCTCCGAGACGTCCGAGCGGCCGTTGGAGTCGCCGGCGTCAGCGGGGCTTCGAGCCCCTCGGCGGGGCTGCGCCGCAGCGAGCGCTCGGAGCGCGGCGCCGCTCGGCGTCGGCGGCCGCGCGCGCGTAGACCTCCCACGTCGCCCGCGCGGCGTCCGCCCAGCTCCAGCGCGGCGGCGGCGGCGCCGGGCGCCGGGCGCTGCTGCGGCGGCTTCGATCAGCGCCGTCATGTCGCCGGCCGGCACGAACGTCGCCCGGTCGCCGAGCACCTCGCGCAGCGGCGGGACCGTCGGCTGCGGCGACGGGCGTGCCGCAGGCGAGCGCCTCGACGGCCGGCAGGCCGAAGCCGGCCTGCTCGCGGGAGACGACCAGGGCGCGCGCGCCCGCTGTAGAGCGCTGCGAGCTCGTCGTCGTCGACCTCGCCGGTCAGGATCACGCCGGGAAGCTCGTGGGCCCACGGGCTGCGTCGCTCCGACGAGCACCAGCGGCAGCTCGCGCGGGCGCGGCGGCGAGTTCGGCGATGTGGCTGCTCGGGTCGGGATGCTGCGAGGCTGCCGACCCACATCAGGTAGTCCTCGGGCAGGCCGTGGCGCGCCCGCGCGTCGCGGACCTCGCGCTCCCCGCGCGGGTACATCGCGTCGTCCGCGGCCTCGCCGATCACGGCCACGCGCGAGGGGTCGAGCCGCAGGTGGTCGACGGCGTCGGCGGCGACGGCCTCGGTCGGCACGATCACGCATGCCGCCCGCTGCAGGGCGAGCGGGCGCAGCCGCTGGCGCAGGCTCGTGCGCAGATGCTCGCTGCGCCGCTTCTGCACGTTCAGGTCGTGGACCGTGACGACCATCGGGCAGGGGCTGTGCAGCATCGCGCCCGTCGATCCAGGGCGTGTGGAAGACGTCGGTGTCGCGGGCGCGCAGCGCTCGCGAGGGACGGTTCGTGTCGAGCACCTCGTCGCTCGCCGCGGCGGTCTCGCGAAGGGCCTTGCAGGAGGCAGCGCGCGTAGCGCCCGACGCCGTCGCGGTCGACGGCCGGACGGCTGTCCAGCGCGACCTTCATCGACCCCGGCCGGACCCTTTGGTGCTCTGCACGCGCTCCCCAACCCTCACAGCGCCAACATAATCGCTGCGAGCGGGCGTAGATAGCTCTGACAGCTTCTCTGCAGCTATGAGCGGTTCCCGGTTCTCGCTCCGTCCAAACGTTTCGGGCCGCCCTGGCGCCGCTCCGGCGTCTAGGCTCGCCGCGGCGATGCCGTCGCGCTCCTACCACGAAGAGCTCTGGCGGGAGATCCCCGCCGGGCTCGAGCCCGAGCACTTCGCGCTGCGGCTGCGCTTCCTGCTGGGCGGGATGCAGCCGGGCGCGCGCGTGCTCGACCTCGGCTGCGGCGAGGGATGGTTCGCGGCGGAGCTGGCCCGGCGCCGGCGCGGAGGTGCTGGCGGTGGACGTCGCCGAGGAGCCGCTGCGGCGTGCCCGCGCCGCGCACCCCGGGACTTCGCACGCAGCTGATCGACGGACGAAGGCGACTGGGAGATCGCCGACGCGAGCTTCGACGTCGTCTGGGCCGGCGAGGTGATCGAGCACGTCGCCGACACCTCGCGCTGGCTCTCGGAGCTCCGGCGCGTGCTGCGCTCGGGCGGGCGGCTGCTCCTCACCACCCCGGAGCTGGGCCGTGCCCAGCTGCTCTCAGCCGCGCTCTCGCGCGGCGCCTTCGCCCGCGCGCTTCGACCCGCAGGGCGACCATCTGCGCCACTACGACCGCGCGACTCTCAGCGCGCTGCATCACTTCGTTCGGCTTCGAGCGGCTTTCCGTCCGGCGCGCCGCCGGGCCGCCCGGCGCGCGGCGGCTTTTGCTCGCAAGCGCCGTGCGGTCGCGGTTTTGACGGCCGCTTCCAGCTGCGCGACGGCGCGCAGCGCCTGCACGTAGTCGTCGTAGGTCTCGACGCTTCGGGGTGTCCCGGCCGTGAGCGCTTCCGGCGAGATCGACGCCGGGTCGAGGTAGATGCCGGCCCGCATCTCCTGCGACCGCGGCCTGCGGGTTGCCTGCGAGGTCGAAGCGGCCGAGCGCCAGCCACGTGCGCGGGTTCGACGGCTGCAGCCGCACGGCGCGCTCGAGCGTCGCGCGCGCCTGCGCCGCGCCGGCCTGTCGTTTCCTGCACGCTCGCGAGCGCGAACAGCGCTTCCACCGACAGCGGGTCGCGGGACACCGCGCTGCGCGCCGCTGCGGTCGCCGCGCTCGGATCGCCCGTGACGAGCGCCGAGGGCGCTTTCGCGCGCTTCTTCTGAGCGCTGCGGCTGCCACTGCGTCCAGGCGATCAGGAGCGCCGTCACCGACGATCGCGCCCGCCGACGGCGATGCGCGCCTGCGCCCGGGCGCCCGATCGCCTCGCGCGCAGTCCCGTTCGCGAGAAGCGGCACGGCGCCGTTCGAGCGCACGGCGGCGCCGGTGCGCCACCGCCGGGTCCAGGAGCGGCCCGCGGCCCGCGAGCCAGCCCGCGCAGAGCAGCGCTGCGAGCGCCGTCCCGGGGACGTACCAGGTCCAGTCCATCAGCCGAGTGGACGCCGAACAGCGACGACCATGCACACGAGCGTCAGCAGCCCGATCCGCTCCGGTCCGTAGCGGCGGGTCCTGCCGCGCGGCAGCGGCTCCCAGGCGGGCCGCGCGCCGCGCGCGCAGCTCGGCCCAGCTTCGCCAGCGGCGGTTGAACGGGTGTGTCGGAGCGCCCCGCCGCCGCCATCCAGGTGGCGAGCAGCAAGCAGCGCCAGCACGAGGCCGACGATGCCCGAGGTCGGCCAGCGTCTGGACGATGAAGCCGTGCGCGTGTTTGACCGGCAGCGGCCCGGTCCGGTAGCGCAGGCGTGCGACTTCGTAGCCGCCGGCGCCGACGCCGAGCGCCGGATGCGCCTTGAAGACCTTCAGGGCCTCGTCCCAGTACTGCGCGCGAACGCTCGCGATCGCCGTCAGGCGCCCGGGCGTGTTCGGGACCTTCGCGTGTGTGTCGGTGAGCGAGTGGAAGGCGTGCGAGATCGTGCCCGTGAAACCGCGGTGGCTGGCCGCGAGCGCGCCGAGGAAGGCGAGCACGAGCACGGCGAGCATGCGCGCCGAGCGCGAGTGCCGGCGCGGCGGCGGGTCAGCGCGGTCGGGGCGCGCCGGCCGGTGGCGAAGCTGACGCCGACGCCGACAGCGGTGAGCACGACGATCATCGCCAGCACGAGCGCGCCGAGCTCATGCCCGGCGGAGGTCGCTTCGGCGATCGGCACTTTTTCGGAGCTGAGCGCGTGGTCGGAGAAGTCCCACGCGGCGATCGCAGCGGCTGCGACGGCCCCGGTCAGCAGCACGGCCGCGCCGCGCAGGCGCAGCGGGACGAGGCAGAACCACAGCACGAGCGCGACCAGCGAGCGCGACCAGAGCGCCGCGCGAGTAGGCGAGCAGCAGCGTCAGCAGCAGCACGCCCATCGCCGGGTAGGCGAGCGCGCTCAGCAGCGCGTGCCCGGCGCGCCGCGCGCCGAGCCACATGCAGCCGATCGCCCCCATCGCCGCGGTCAGGCCGAGCGCGTTCCAGTACCCGTACGGTTCGTAGAGACGCGCGAACAGGTTCGCCTCGGGGAAGTGGTTCGGCAGGCTCTTCGTCAGCAGCGCGTAGCCGCAGATCACGACGGAGGCGAGCGTGACGCCGCCGAGCAGCGAGGGCCAGCGCCGCGGCATCATCCGGGCGAGCGCCCCGGCGGCGGCGAACACGGCCGCGTAGCAGAGCAGCCTGCCCGCGTCGCGCCAGCTGCCGTCGGGCTGCACCGACCAGACGACCGAGACGCGCGCTGAGCAGCGCGAAGGCGAGCAGCAGCACCGCCGGCCACGCGCCGTAGATGCGGCTCGGTCCTCCGCGCACGAGCACGGCGACGGCGAGCACCACCGCCGAGGCGAGCGTGAGCCCGAGCTCGACGTTGGTCAGCGTTTCGAGGTTCAGCCCGCCCTGCGCGTAGAAGGCGAGCAGGCAGAGCAGCGCCGCGACGCCGATCGTGCCGATCCACATCCCCTGGCCGATGAAGCGCCCCGAGCCCGCGGGAGCGCGGCGCCGCAGGCCGCCGACCGACGGGCGCCGGCGTCAGCGGGGGCGCGACCCCGAGCGCGGGAGCAGGTCCGGCCCCCCCGGGCCGCTGGTTGGGCTCTCAGTCGGGGCGCTCACCGCGTATCCGCTTGCGGGCGAAGCTGCCGCAGAGGCGGCAAGGCAGGCGAGCAGGAAGGCGAGCAGCACGAGCACCGGTGTCGGCAGCGTGCTGAACGCGGAGGCGACGTTGGCGTGGACGACCCCCGGATGGACCTCGCCGCTGCCGAGCTTGACCGGCGCCGAGCCGGACGTGGCCGCGCATGCGCGATCGACTTCTGCTCCGCGGGCGTGGCCTGGACGGGCGCCGGCGGCGCGCGCGCCGGGGAGCCTCCCGAGCTCTGCTTCGCGTTCGCCGCGGCGGCCTGCGCCTGGCGGATCAGCTGGCCGCATTCGCTGTACTCTTCGGTCGTCGCGCTGATCTCTTTCAGCGCTTTCGCGTAGGCGCTCGGGGGGAAGCCGGACAGCGACTTGCCTTCGGCGCACAGCCTGATGATCTTGTGGCCGACGTCGTCGGCGTGGGCCGGGAGCGGCCGCCAGCAGGAGCGCGAGCAGGACGCCTGCGCATGGCGCGAGGCGTCTGGGCGGGCGGGGGATTCTCATAGCTCGATCTTTCGGACGCTATCAGCGGCTTCGGGCGAGCCCGAGCGTCGCCAGAGCCGCCGAAAAGCCCTCCGCCCACGCCTCGATACGTGTAGGCGCGGACGTCCTCTGCCCCTTAACACCCATTCGCTCCCGAAGCTGCGGATCGTCCGCGAGACGGCCGATCGCAGCGGCCAGCGCGGGCGCGTCGCCGGCGGGCACGATCAGCCCGTTCTCGCCGTCGCGGACGAGCCCGCCCGCGGCAGCGCCGACGGCATCGGAGGCGATCACTGCAAGTCGCTGGTTCATCGCCTCGTTCACTACCAGGCCCCAGGGCTCTCGAAACCGTCTGGTGGCGATCGACGGGACCACGAGGACCTCACATGCCGCGTAGACGTCGCGCAGCTGCTCGGCTGCCGAGCGCGCCCAGGCCGACAGCGAGCCCGGCGGGCCGGACGCGCCGCCGGCCAGCACCAGCGCGATGTCGGGCCGGCTCGCCAGCAGCCTGGCTCCACGCCTCGCCGAGAACCGTCGAGCCCCTTCTCCGGCGCATCGCGGCCGACGAACAGGAAGCGGGTGGCGGCGCCGTCCGGCCAGCCGGCAGACTCGGGGCGTCCCGCAGGCGCCGCTCCAGAAGCCGTTGTCCACGGCCTGCGGCGCGACGTGCACGTTGCGCGCCCCGCGCGAGCGCACGTAGGCGCTGACGTGCGGCCCGTAGGTGACGACCGCGTCGGCTGAGGAGTAGAGGCGTCGCAGAGGCAGGTAGCTGAGGGCGTGGGCAGCGGTCCGGGGATGCGCCCACAGCGATGCCCACAGGATCACGGGCAGCCGTGCGCGGCGCGCACCGGCCCAGCCCGCGAGCAGCTCCGCGCGCCCGCCGGTCGAGCACACCACGGCGCGGTGTCGTCCGCTGGAGGCGAGCGCCGCCAGCTCGCGCGTGCCCGCGTGCACCGCCGGGAACGGCAGCTCCGCCGGCTCGGCGGGGCCGCCGTGCAGCGAGCGTCCGCCGAACAGCGCGACCTCGATCCCCTCGTGCTCGTGCAGCGCGCGCAGGGCGCCGAGCGCGGTACTCGGGGACGTTGCCAGTGATGAACAGCAGCGGCTTCAAGCGAGCAGCGTCTCGGTAGGCCGGCGAGGGTCTCCTGACCGCAGCGCTCCCAGGTGAAGTGCCCGGCGACGGTGGCGCGCGCCCGCTGGCCCGCCTCGCGCAGGCGGTGGGGGTCGCGAGAGCAGCTCATCGATCCGCTGCGTCAGGCGCTCGATGTCCCCCGGAGGCACGAGCACCATGCCGTCGCCGGCGGCGGCGATCTCCTCCGGCCCCGGCTCGCCGCGGCAGCCGATCGCCGGGACTCCGGCGGCCATCGCCTCGATGTAGGCGACGCCGAAGGCCTCCTCGGTCGACGGCATCACGAACAGCGTGCTGCTGCTCGCGGTCTCGATTGCCTCGGCGGGTGCCAGCTGGCCGAGGAAGTCGACGCGGTCGGAGACCTCGAGGCGGGCCGCGAGCCCTTCCAGGGCCGTTCGCTCCGGGCCGTCGCCGATCACGCGGTAGCGCAGTCGCGGGTAGCGGTCCCCGAGCACCGCCAGCGCCCGCAGCACGTCGCCGTGGCGCTTGCGCGCGACGAGGTGGGCGACCGTCACGAGGCTGCGCTCGCCCTCCGGCCACGCGCGGACGCTGGCCGGCCGGCAGCTCGGCGCCGAGGTGGACGACGCGGGTCTCGCGCGCCCCGTGGTGCGCGCTCAGCTCGGCGATGCCCTGGCTGTTGGCGAGCACCAGCCGCGCCGCGCCGAGGCCGCGCGCCGACCGCCGCAGCGCCGCGCACGGCTGCGCCTGGCCGTGTAGAGAACGTCGCCGCCGTGCACCGAGACGACCAGCGGCGCTCCAGCGTGCGCGCGCCGCACCGCGTCGCCGGCCGGCACCGCGTTGTGGGCGTGCACGAGCTTCGTAGGGGAACGAGCGCCGCAGCCGCCGCAGCGCGACGGCGAGCGGCGGTGCCGCCCAGGCTGCCCCAGCGCGGGTAGGCGCGGTCGCGCGGCGGCGAGACGTAGGGCACGTATTCGACCGTCAGGCCGTCGTGGATCTGGCGGCGAGGCTCGGCGAGCAGGCTGCGCAGCTCCCGCCCCGCAACGGCCGGCCCCTCGGCAAGGCTCGCCCGCGGGGGGACGAGCCGGTGCAGCACCAAGCACCCGGACCTCGGCACCGGCGTCGCGTGCCGCGAGCGCCTGCCGGTGCGCCCAGATGCCGAGCACCGGGTCGCGCATGCTCGGGTAGAACTCGGCCACGACTGCGACGCGCACGGGCCGGCTGTCTTCGCGGGGGCTCACCAGCGCGTGTGGGTCGCGAGCGTCAGCTGTGCCTCGGCGGCCGTGATGTGGGGGCGGCTCTGCAGGAACGCGGCTCCCTCGGCGATCGCCTCCTCGCGCGGGTAGGCGGCCCCGGCGGGCGCGGCGCGGTGACGGATCGCGACGGCGTCGACCACGCCGCAGCGCCAGCCGTGCTCGCGCGCGAGCGCCGCCCAGTGCATGTCGAGACCCCAGCCCATGCGCAGCTCCGGGAAGGGCAGCAGGACATCGAAGCTCCGTGCCGCGAAGGCCGTCACGGGGCCGATCTCGACGAAGCTCGTCTCGCGCACGACGCTCCGGGGCCGGCGACGCGTGACCTCCCACGCCGCGTGCGAGTGCAGCCGGTGGGCGGGCTGGGCGAGAGTGAGCGAGAAGCGCTCGCACAGGAACAGGAAGCGGTCCAGGAAGCCCGCGCGGCAGCTCGACGTCGTCGTCCACGACGAGCAGCCAGTCGTGCCCCGCGGCGGGGTGCTCGGCCAGCAGCCGGTTGAGGTTCTCGAACTTGCCGCCACCCGCCACAGCGGTCGTGGCGAGCGTGACCTCGTGGCGGGAGCGGCGAAGCTCTGCCGCGATCGCGCTCGCGAGCTGCGCACGCTCCGGTCGCTGGACGCTGAGCACGAGCACGCTGCGCCGCGGCGGCGAGTGGCGCGCGGCGCGCTCGAGCCGCACGGTGCGGCCCATCAGCAGCTCCCCCGCCGCAGCGAGCTCGTCGGCGGCGCCGCGGCGCAGTCCGTCGAGGCCGCCGACCGTGCCGCTCTCCCCGGAGAGGAAGGACGGCGCCTGCGAGTTCGAGACCGGCGCGGCGGCGGCCGGGGTGGGTCGGGGATCGGGTTCGGCGAGCGCCTGGCGCACCCGGCCGGCGCTGTGGGCGACCATCGTCAGGCCGGCGGGGCAGACGCGGCGCACGACGTGGCCGAGGCAGCCGGCCAGCGTGACGAGCTCCGAGCCGAGTGAAGGCGCCGCCCCCCGGTGGGCGTCGAAGCGCCGCGCGGCTCTGCCGCGGGCCCAGGATGCGCGCGAGAGCGCACGCAGGCGAGCGTCGTCGCCGGCGCGGCGGTGCTCGACGCACGCGCTCGCGACGTAGAGGATGGGAGGGTCGGCCGGCGCTCCATGCCGGCCTCCGGGAGGGTCGGCCGGCGCTCCATGCCGGCCTCCTGGAGGATCGGCCGGCGCTCGGTGCGGGCCTCCCGAGCGCGCGGCCAATGCCCGTTCCTGCCACTCCTGCTCGTCGCCCGCGCCGCCGAGCGCCGGGTCGAACGGGCCGACACGGTCGAGCGCGGTGCGGCGGATCGCCATGTTCGCGCCCCACGCGAAGCGCGCGGGCCGGTCGCGCTCTCCGAGGTCGAGCGTCGTGACCGGCGGCTGCTCGCGGCCGCAGGTGCGCGGCGCCGGGCCCTCCAGCGCAGCGATGATGCGGCCCGCGAAGACGTCGGTGTCCCGGTGCTCGGCGGCGGCGCGCGCGAGCGCCGCGAGCCATCCCGGGCAGACGCGGACGTCGTCGTCGAGGAACGCGACGAGCGCGCCGGCGGTGTGCGCGACGCCGGTGTTGCGCGCCGCGTTCAGGCCGGCGCCTTCGACCGGAACGTAGCGGGCGCCGTGCAGCTCGGCGAGCAGCCGGGTCTGCTCGGAGGGCGCGCCGTCCTCGACGACGAGGACCTCGGTGCTGTGCGCGCGCGGCTTCGGCGCGCAGCGACGAAAGCGCCACGTCGAGATAGGGCAGACGCTCGCGCGTCGGGATCACTACTGAGACTGCGGCGTCCATGACAGGCAGAGAGTCTAGGTTTGAGGTGAGCGATGGTCCTGTTCCTGCACAACCGCTATCGCACGACGGGCGGCGAGGAGCGGGTCGTGGAGGACCTGCTCGCGCTCGTCCGCGGGCGGCTCGGCGAGGACGCCGAGCTGCTCACCCGTGACTCCGCGGCGATGAGCTCCGGCAGGGCGGCGCTCGGCCTGGTCCGTGGCGGGCTCGGCGAGCGCGAGGTCGCAGAGGCGGTGCGGCGCAGCGGCGCGCGCCTGGTGCACGCGCACAACCTGCTGCCCGGCCTCGGCTGGCGGGCGCTCGCGGCGGCCAGGGCCGCGGGTGCGCGGGTCGTGCTGCACCTGCACCAGTACCGACTCGTGTGCGCGGTCGGCGTCTCCTTCACCGACGGCGCCGACTGCACCCGCTGCCACGCCCGCAACACGCTGCCCGGGGTGCTGCACAACTGCCGGGGCAGCCGGTCCGAGTCGCTCGCCTACGCGGCCTCGCTCGCGCTCTGGCAGCGGCGCATGTCGGCGCTCGCCGACGTCGTCGTCGTCCCCAGCAGCTTCGCCGAGCACCGGCTGCGCGAGCTGGGCGCGCCGCTCCCCGCCGGCCGTGTGCGCGTGCTGGCGCCGCCCGTCGCGCCAGTGGATGTCAGCGCGGACGGGTCGCAGCGACCGTACGCACTGGTCGTCTCGCGGCTCGCGCCCGAGAAGGGAGTGGACGTCGCGGTCGAGGCCTGCAGGCGGGCCGCGATGCCGCTCGTCGTGGCCGGTGACGGCCCGGAGCTCGGCCGCCTGCGGACGCAGGCCGGCGCATCGGAGGTGCGCTTCGAGGGGCGCGTGGAGCGCGCGCGGCTCGCCGAGCTGCGCGCCGGTGCGGCGATCGCGCTCGTCCCATCGCGCTCGGCCGAGACCTTCGGGATCGCGGCGGCGGAGTCGATGGCCGCCGGGCTCCCGGTGGCGGGCAGCCGGGCCGGGGCGCTGGAGGAGCTGCTCGACGCGGACGCGCTCGTGACCCCCGGCGACCCCGCCGCTCTCGCCGAGGCGATCGCGCGGCTGGCCGGCGATCGCGCTCGGGGGGAGGCGGGGCGACGCCGCGTGGCCGAGCTGTGCGCGCCCGAGAAGGTGGCAGATGCGCTCTCGCTCATCTATGAGCAGGCGCTCTCGGGCGGCTCCTGACCCACGGCCGAGCGTCCCGCCAAGCCCCTACACTGGCCCTCTGTTGCGCAAGATCGGTGTCATCGGCCTCGGCTACGTCGGCCTGCCGCTAGCCGTGTCGTTCGCCCGCGAGGGGTGCGAGGTGATCGGCGTCGACGTGGACGCTCGCAAGGTCGAGGCGATCGAGAACGGCCGCAGCTACATCGAGGATGTCAGCTCAGACGAGCTCGCCGAGGTCAAGGACAGGCTGCACGTGGGGACGCGCTACGCGCCGCTGGCCGAGGCCGACGCGGTGCTGATCTGCGTGCCGACGCCTTTGAGCCGCAACCGCGAGCCCGACCTCGGCCCGCTCGTCGAGGCCGGCCGCGCGCTCGCCGGCGTCCTGCGTTCTGGCCAGCTCGTCGTGCTCGAGTCGACGACCTACCCCGGCACCACACGCGAGCGGCTGCTGCCGCTGCTCGAGGAGTCCGGGCTGTCCGCGGGGCGCGACTTCCACCTCGCGTTCTCACCCGAGCGGGTGGACCCCGGCCGCACCGACTTCACGATGCGCAACACGCCGAAGGTCGTCGGCGGCCTGACGCCCGACTGTGCCCGGGACGCGCGCGAGCTGTACGAGATCGTCGCTGACGAGATCGTCGAGGTCTCGAGCCCGGAGGCGGCGGAGCTCACGAAGCTGCTCGAGAACGTCTTCCGCTCTGTGAACATCGCGCTCGTCAACGAGCTGGCGATGCTGACCGACCGCATGGGGATCGACGTATGGGAGGTCGTGGATGCGGCGGCGACCAAGCCGTACGGGTTCATGCGCTTCGAGCCCGGCCCCGGGATGGGCGGGCACTGCCTGCCGGTCGACCCCTTCTACCTGAGCTGGCGGGCGCGCGAGTTCGACATGACGACCGAGTTCATCGAGCTGGCGGGCAAGATCAGCCAGCAGATGCCCTACCACTGCGTCGCCAAGGCGCAGCGCGCCCTGAACGAGCGCGGTCTGGCCGTCAAAGGTGCCCGCATCGCGATCATCGGCGTGAGCTACAAGCCCGGCGTCGGCGACGTGCGCGAATCGCCCGCGCTGAAGATGATCGCCCTGCTGCGCGAGCTGGGCGCCGACGTCGGCTACCACGACCCGCACGTTCCGGAGCTCGGAGAGCTGGGGCTGTCCAGCCTGCCGTTCGAGCAGGCGATCGCCGACGCGGACCTGGCCATCATCGTGACGGCGCACCCTGGCGTTGACCACGACGAGATCGCCCGCCGCGCGCGGCTCGTCGTCGACCTGCGGGGCGTCACGCGCTCGGCCGGCGCAGCCGCCAACGTCGTGAAGCTGTGAGCGGTCTCGAACCGGGCTCGGTCGCGTTCGGTGACCGCGGGCCGGTCCTGGGCGCCGACGTGCGCGTCGGCGAGGACGTCGTCTTCGGCGCCTACGTCGTGATCCACGACGGCACCGTGATCGGCGCCGAGTGCGTGATCGGCGACCACGCGGTGCTCGGCCGCGGGCCGCGGCTGGCCTCCCACTCGGCCGCCGCCGGCGTGGCATGCGGCGCCCTCGAGCTGGAGCCGGGCGTCACGATCGGCGCCGGCGCGGTCGTCTTCGCCGGCACGCGTATCGGCTCGGGCGCGATCGTCGGGGAGCAGGCCTACGTGCGCGAGCGCGCCGTGATCGGCGCGGGCACGGTCGTCGGCCGCGGCAGCGTGATCGACAACGACGTCCCGATCGGCGAGCGGGTGCGCATTCAGACGAACGTCTACCTCGCTGCCGGCAGCGTGGTCGAGGACGACGTGTTCGTGGGACCAGGCGTCATCACGAGCAACGACGACACGATGGGACGCCACGCCGCCGGCGTCGGGCCTTCGGGCGCGCTGCTCCGGCGGGCGTGCCGGGTCGGGGCCGGGGCGGTGCTGGTGCCCGGGGTCGAGATCGGAGAGGAGGCCTTCGTCGCCGCCGGAGCCGTGGTCACAAAGGACGTGCCCGCCCGGGCGGTCGTGATGGGGGTGCCGGCGCGCGTGGTGCGCGAGGTCGGCGAGGAGGATCTGCTGGAGCGCTGGCGGTAGGGGCCTCGGGGTCAAGGCTCGCCGCGCCCTCGCATGGTCGACCTTTTTGACCGCCACGCAGGACCCGGTCCAAACGATCGTGCCGCCTGATGCTGCCGCCCACAGCTGCGCCCCGGGGCACCCACTCGCTGCGTAAGGGACCTCAGATCTCGCCGCGCGTGATCGTGGAGACGACCTCAATGCACCGGTGCTTCCTTCCTGCACACGGCGAAGCTGCCCACCTTGACGGCGAGCACCAAGCCCTTCGGGCATGCCCCGCGGATGACGTGCAAATCTTGGTTGAGGCTCGCCGAGCACTCCACGCGGTCGCCGAGCCTCTTCGTCTCCCCGGCGTTGGAACAAGACGCCTTGATCGCCGCTCCCAGTTCGTCGGGCTGCGCGCACCTTTCGTGCCGGCCCTGAGCGCCGTTGGCTTCGATACGAACCTCTCCGGGTGCGCAGTCCGCGTGGACCGCTTCGACGGCCAGCCGCGCCAGCGCGGCGCGCTCTTCCAGGGCTCTCTTGGCCTGGCGAGTCACTGGACCCTCGTAGACCAGCTGCACGCCGCCCTTGAGGTCGAGCCCGAGGCGGGTCGTTTTGGAGAAGGTCGTAGTCGCTCCGCCGCACCCCGCCAGCGCTAGGACCGCGATCAAGCCTGTGGCCGCACGCCTCACGCCGTTGCTTCCCGTTCCGCGCGAACCCGACCAGTTCGGCGTGAGGCTCGGCGAACCATTCCCGCCAGCGTGGCAGGCCCCGGGAGCGTCAGCCGCCGTCGCGCAGCGCCGCGACCACCTCATCGGCCTGCTCACGCGTCAGCAGCGGGCTCATCGGGATCGCAAGATGCGTGCGCGCCGCGTACTCCGTCCCCGGCAGGTCCAACCCGTCGCCGTAGGTGCGCATCGCCGCCTGCCGGTGGACCGGGAGCCGGTAGTAGGGCTTGCAGCCGACCTCCGCGGCCCGCAGGGCGGCTTCGGCTTTCTCGACTTGCGCGTCGCCGATCACGTACAGGTGCCACGCGGGCGCCGAGCCGCTCGCGGGGACGGGCAGTTTGACGAGCTCTCCGAGGCCCGCCTCCTCGTAGTGCGTCCCGCCGCGGCGGCGGCCGTCGGCAAACGAGTCGAGATGGGGGAGCTGGACGCGCAGGATCGCCGCCTGCAGCTCGTCGAGGCGCGAGTTGTAGCCGATCTCCTCGTAGGTGACCTTGTCGTGCGAGCCGTGGAAGCGCAGCACGCGCACCCGCTCGGCCAGCTCGGCGTCGCCGGTCGTGATCGCGCCGCCGTCGCCGAAGGCGCCGAGGTTCTTCGAGGGGAAGAAGGAGAAGGTCGCGATCGTGCCGAGCGAGCCGGGACGGCCGGCCGGCGAGGTCGAGCCGGCGGCCTGGGCGGCGTCCTCCAGGACCGGCACGCCGAGCGCTTCGATCTCGGCGATCGGCGCGACGTTGCCGAACAGGTGCACGGCGATCACGGCCTTCGTCTTCGGCGTCAGCGCCTTCTTCACCGTCTCTGCGGTGACGCAGTAGGTGTCGGGGTCGATGTCGCAGAACACGGGCGTCGCGCCGGTGGCCGGGATCGCCTCGGCGGAGGCGTAGAAGGTGAACGACGGCACGACGACCTCGTCGCCGGGGCCGACGCCGAGCGCGCGCAGCGCGACCGTGATCGCCTCCGTGCCGTTGGCAACGCCGACCGCGTGCGCGACGCCGCAGTAGGTGGCGAACTCCTGCTCGAACGCGGCGACCTCGGGGCCGAGGATGTACCGCTCGCTGTCGAGGACGCGGGCCACGGCGGCGCGCAGCTCGTCGCGCAGCGGCTCCAGGGGGCGGGAGGTCTCGAACAGGGGAACGCCCATCGTCACGCGTCCTTCGCGGGTTGGTCCATGTCTGAGCGCGCGGTCACGGCGGCTGAGCCTACAGGCCGTCCCCGACCCGCCCGGCGCCCTTCGGGCTGGCCGCGCGGCCGTTCGCCGGCCGGTTCGTGCCAGGAGGCTTGGTCCGGCGCGCGCCGGGCCTGCGAGCCCTCGACGGACCCGCGGCGCCCTGCGCGGCGCGCAGCTCTCGCATCCAGCGCACCGTGTCGGCGATGCCGCGCTCGATGCTGATCTGCGCCTCCCAGCCGAGCAGCTCGCGTGCCTTCTCGACCGAGGGCCAGCGGCGCTGGACGTCGACCGTGAAGGTCGGGAGATGCTCCAGCTCGAAGCGCGCCGGGTCCTCGCCGCATGCCTCCCAGATCACGCGCGCGATCTCCGCGACGGTCATCTCGCGCGAGGCCGAGATGTTGAAGTCCTGGTTCAGGCCCGCGGGAGAGCCCATCGCGGCGACGATCCCGTCGGCGATGTCGTCGACATGGGTGAGCGTGCGCGTCTGCTCGCCGGAGCCGAATATCTGCAGCGGGTGCTGGCCGCCCAGGACCTTCTCGATCAGGTCGGGGACGGCGTGGGCGATCCCCGGCTCGGCGTCGGGCACCTCGCCGGGTCCGTAGGCGTTGAAGGGGCGGCAGATCGTGAACGGCAGCCCGTGCTCGTCGTGCGCGGCCCGGCAGTAGACCTCGCCCGTCAGCTTGGAGAAGCCGTACGCCGACTCCGGCACGGGGCAGTCCGGCAGGTATGCCTCGGTGGTCGGGTACTGCTCCGCACGCTCGAACACCATCGAGGAGGAGACGTACACGAAGCGCTCGAGCGGCTCGTCGAGAGCAGCCCGCACGACCGCGTTGTAGAGCGCGTTGTTCACCTCGGTGAGCGTGTGCGGCAGCTTGTGGAAGTTCGCGATCCCGCCGACGATCGCCGCGAGGTGGATCACCTGCTTGCAGCCGTGCGTCGCCTCGCGCGCCTGGTCGAGCTCGCGCAGGTCGCCGGTGTGGACCTCGCAGCCCTCGCGCATCCACTGCGGCGCGAGCCGCTGGTCGGAGACCCGGACCTCGTAGGCCGGGTCAGAGAGCAGGCGGCGGACAACCGCGGCGCCGATCGTGCCGGCGCCGCCCGTGACGAGCACGCGGCTCATCGCGGAGGGACCTCCGCGCGCGGCGCCGGAGAGGGAGACGAGCTCCGCGGCATAGCCGAACACCTGTGCCGCGCCCCAGCAGTCCCACGGGTCGACGACCAGGCAGTTCGGGCCCGCCAGCTCGGCGATCGCGGCGAGCGTCGCCGGGTCGCGGAAATCGGAGTGGTTGGCGGCCACGACCACCACATCGGCGCCCGCGAGCGCCTCCTGCAGCGGCGCCGTCGGCGTGGCGACGTGCGGGTCGTGCACGACCACGTCGGCCAGCTCACGCTCCAGCAGCCTGATGAGCTTGTGCGCGAGCGAGTCGCGCTCGTCGTCGGTGTCGGCCTTGAAGGCGAGGCCCAGCACGGCCACGCGGCGGTCGGCGAGCGAGCCCAGCCGGCGCTTGGCGCCTTCGACGAGGAACAGCGGCACCGACTCGTTGACGCGCGAGACCGCGAGCAGCATGCCGGGCGCGGCCGAGCGCTCCTCGGAGAACGTGAAGTCCTTGCGCAGGCACGTCCCGGCCGTGAAGCCGGGCTGCGCGATGCCGCCGCGCGGGTAGTCGCGGTTGATCAGGTCGATCACCTCGAACACGTTCGCGCCCACCCGCTCGCAGTCCATCATCAGCAGGTTGGGCAGCGCGAAGTTCGCGTAGCGCAGGATGTTCGCCCAGATCTTCGCGAGCTCCGCCTGCACGGGCGTGGTCTGGACGATCGGCGCGTCGAAGGCGCCGAACAGCTCGGCGGCGACCTCGCCGGAGCGCGGGCCGACGCCGCCGATGATGCACGGCAGCGTGTCGATCTCCGCGAGGAAGCGCCCCGCGGCGATCCGCTCCGGCGCGTGCGAGACGAACACCTCCTCGCCGATCTGGAAGCCGCGGTGCTTGCGCAGGTAGCCCGCCACGAACTCGGTCGTCCCCGGCGCGATCGTCGAACGCAGGATCAGCGAGTGGCCCGGTTCCAGGACGCCCAGGAGGTCGTCCAGCGCCGAGCGAATGTCCCTCATATCAATCTCTATATGTGAGAAGGAGGGCGTGCCGAGTGTGATCACCAGCTGCCGCGCCCGGGCCGCCTCTGCCACCGAGGACGTGAGCGACAGACGCTCGGACGCGTGGACCCTGTCGAGCAGCTCCTGGGCGCCGGTCTCCTCGAAGGGCATCCGGCCCTCGCCCACGGCCTCGAGCCGCCGCGGGTCGTTGTCCACGCCGATCACTCGCAGGCCGCGGTCGGCGAACGACAGGGCCAGCGGCAGGCCGACACGGCCCAACCCGACGACCGCCACCTCGGCGCTGCTCTGCGGGACGCTCATCCGAGCCTTGAGATTAGCGGCGCCGGCCGCCCGGGCGGCCGGGCATCCCGTCCGCGGCGCCGGGTATCGGCGTCACGCTCGCCCGCGCAGGTGGCGCAGGTATTGCGCCGCGAAGGCGGCGACGAACCGCGGGTTGTAGCGGGCGTAGCGACGCCACAGCCGCTGCGGCTCGCGCATCAGCCGGTAGGCCCACTCCAGCCCCGCGCGCTGCATCCAGGGCGGCGCCTGGCGCACGAGGCCCGCATGGAAGTCGAACGCCGCGCCGACGCCGGCCAGCAGCGGCGCCGCCAGACGGGGGCGCATCTCGTGCATCCAGCGCTCCTGCTTGGGCTGCCCCGTCCCGACCCACACCACGGCCGCCCCCGAAGCGTCGATGCGCCGCGCGACGTCCTCGCGCTCCTCATCGGTCAGCGGCCTGAACGGCGGCGAGTAGGCACCCGCGATCGGCAGCCCCGGGAAGCGCTCCCGCAGGCGCGCCTGCAGCAGCGCGAGCGCCTCCGGCGTGCGCCCGCCGTACAGGTAGACCGGGATCTGGCGCTCGGCCGCGCGCGCGCAGAACGCGGCCATCAGGTCGGGCCCGTAGATCCGCGTCGCCCGGCGGTGCCCGAGCGCCTTGAGCGCCCACACGAGCGGCTGGCCGTCGGGCACCGCGAGGGTCGCCGCCGCGCACGGCCGCCGCGGTGTCGGGTTCCTCGCGCGCGCTCATCACGAGGTTCACGGCGGCGGCGGTGATGTAGCCGCGGGCGTCCGGCCGCGATCGTCGCCTCCATCCAGGTCACGACCTCCTCGTAGTCGCTGACCGCGAGGGGCACGCCGAGCACCTCGGCGCGCTCGGGCAGGGCTGGGCGATCCGTCGGCTGAGAGGGAAACTGCACGCGTGGCCTCGATTCCGTGAAGATACCTCGCCCCGTGGCGATCGACCCCGACTTCTGGCGCGGCCGGCGCGTCCTCGTCACCGGCCACACGGGGTTCAAGGGGGCCTGGATGTCGCTGTGGCTCGGCGCCCTCGGAGCGGAGGTGGCGGGTCTCGCGCCGCCCGCACGGCCGGGCTCTCTCTACGAGCAGGCGAGAGCCGGAGAGGGCGTGCAGGAGCACGCCGTCGACGTCCGTGATGCCGCGGCCGTCACCGCCGCGATCGCTGCCGCGCGCCCTGAGGTCGTGGTCCACCTCGCCGGGCAGCCGCTCGTGCGGCGCTCGCTCCGCGACCCGGTGGGCACCTACGAGGTCAACGTCATGGGCACCGTCAACGTGCTCGAGGCGGTGCGCAGCGCGGGCGCGCGCGTCGGAGCCGTGGTCGTCGTCACCTCCGACAAGTGCTACGAGAACACCGGCGCGCGGCGGCGCCCGTTCGTCGAGGACGACCCGCTCGGCGGGAGCGACCCGTACTCGAGCTCGAAGGCCTGCGCCGAGCTGGTGGTCTCCGCCTACCGGCGCTCGTTCGGTCCCCTCGGGGGCGGAGCGCGCCTCGCGACCGCTCGCGCCGGCAACGTGATCGGCGGCGGCGACCGCGGCGAGGACCGGCTGCTCCCAGACGCTGCTGCGCGCCGTGGAGGAGCGGCAGGCCGCTGCGCGTGCGAAACGCCGAGGCGGTGCGCCCGTGGCAGCACGTGCTGAACCCGCTCGCCGGCTACCTGCTGCTCGCGCAGGAGCTGTGGGGCTCGCAGAGAGCTGAGCGCGCTTGGAACTTCGGGCCGCCGGCGGGCGACGCGCGGCCGGTCGGCTGGATCGCCGCGCGGCTCGCCGAGCTCTGGCAGGGCGAGCTGCAGCTGGGTCTCCGACGAGGCGCCGCAGCCGCCCGAGGCAGAGCACCTGCTGCTCGACTCCGCAGCCGCCGTAGCAGGAGCTGGGCTGGCGTCCGCCGTGGGGCCTCGAGGAGGCGCTGGAGCGGACCGTGGAATGGCACCGCTGCCAGCGCGCCGGCGAGGACATGCGCGTTCGCACGCTCGCGCAGATCGACGCCTTCGCGGCGGCGCTGGACGGCTGATCTAGGCGGTCGGAGACACCCGCGCCGGACGCGCCCGCGCGTTTCCCCTGCATCACGGGCCGCCGCCGCGCACGGCCGCCGGCCCGGTTGCGCAGCACGGCGCCGGCCGTAGCCTCGGCGCATGAGCCCGGCCGCGCTTCGCACCTACCGAGCAGAGCGCCTGCTCGAGCGCGAGTTCCATGCGCTGCGCAGCGAGCGTGCTTGCGATCGTCGCGGCGCGGCTTGCGCGCCTCGGGCGGCACGCTCGACCGCGCGGATCTCGAGGCCTGCTACGCGGCGGCCTGGCAGGGGCTCTACGGCGCGACGGTGCGCGGCCAGGACGATCGCGAACCCGGCGGCGTGGCTCGCGCTCGTCACCTACCGGCGCGCGATCGAGGAGCTGCGCACAGCGCGCCAGCGGCGGAGCGCTGCGCTCGATCCCGACGGCCGCACTCGAGCGCGACCTCGACGCCGAGCTGGATGCCCGCGACGCGGCTGCGCCAGCTGCTCGAGGGAATGCGCTGCCGGCTCGACCTGCGCGAGCGCGAAGCCGCTGCCCTCTGCTACCTGCACGGCTACTCGCGCGCCGAGGCCGCGCGGCGGATGGGCATCAGCGAGACGCGCATGCGCAAGCTGATGGAGGGCCGCGGGGCGGGGCGGGCCGGCGTCTCGCAGAAGGTCGGCGCGCTGGTCGCAGACGATCAGCGCACGGGGAGTTCTGCGAGCGAGCAGGAGTCGCTGATGCGTGCCATCGCGTTCGGGATGCTCGACCCCGACGGCGAGCGCCATCGCGTCGCCCTCGCCCATCTGCGCGCGTGCCCCGCGTGCCGGCGCCGTGTCGCGTCGCTGCGCGGCCTCGCCGTGGCGCTGCCGCCCGTGCTGACTCTGCCGGGCGCCGGGAAGCTGGGCCTCGCCGCGCTCGCGGCGGGGGCCTCGCCATGGCAGTCGCGCCGGCCTCGCGCCCGTCTCGGCCGCGGGCTCGGCCCCGCTCGGCGCCTCGGCGGCGGCGGGCGGCGGCGCGGCCGGCGGCGGCTGGGCGCTCGGCGGCGGCGGGCTGGCGGCGAAGCTCGCGGCCGGCTGCCTGCTCGCGCTGGGAGTCGGCGCCGGCTGTGTCGCGATGGAGCACGCGGGCGTCGATCACGGCGGACGAGCGCTGCCGGACACGCGCCGGCTCGCGCCCATCCTTGCCGGGCGCGAAAGCGGCGGCGGCGTGCTGCCTCGCAGGCGCGCGGCGCCGGGCCGCACCGCGCGCACGCGCCGTGCAGCCGGCCGCGCACCCACGCTGCGCTCGCGCAGCGCACAGGACCGCGAGTTCACGCCGGAGCAGGCGCCGGCCGCTGCGCCGCGTGCGTCACCTCGCTCGCTGGCGCTTCGGCGGGGGCTGCGGCGCCGCCCTCCCCGGCGGATGCCGGGGCGGCGGAACGCGAGTTCGGACCCGGCTAGCTCTGCGGGAAGACCTTGGTCAGCTTGTGCAGGCCGAGCGGGTTGCCCCGCGGGCGCAGGCGGCCGGTCGCCACCGCGCGCAGCGGGTTCAGCCGCTGGCCGACGATGTCCGCCCAGTCCTGCCAGGCGATGCGCAGGCGCAGGTCCGGGTTCTCGGCCTCGCCTTCGCCGACGCTGCTCGACCCGTTGTCGACGCGCAGGTGCCACGTGCTGACGTCCGGGTCGGTGAACTCCCACTGGAACATCGCCGGACGGCGCAGGCCGTGCTCGGGGTTGACCGGTCCGGCGCACCGTGTCGAACATCAGCGCGACCGTCTCGGGGTCGCGGCTCGTCGGCCCCTGGCGCACGCCGAGCACGTTCGCTTTCGCGAGCGCGCGGCCGCGCTGTGAGAGCTCGAGCGGCGTCAGCCCGGGCGGCAGCAGCGGCGGCCCCGGCAGCGACTCGACGGGGAGCCCGGCGGAGCGCAGCTTCGTGATCATCGACGTCACGCCCTCCACGCCGACCTCGTCGAAGGTCGACCCGAAGGTGGTGATGTAGCGCTCGTCCCAGCCGGGCGGCATCAGCACCTGCGCGGTGTAGCGCGTGACGTCGCGCAGCAGCGCCGCGACGGCCTTGGGCACGCCGACGGGGTCTTCGCGGTTCAGGTCGGAGAGCAGCTTCACGCCGAAGCCGATGTGGCGCTGCTCGTCGGCGGCGATGTTCTCCATCCCCTCGCGGAAGGCGGGCAGCTGGTCGCGGCGCTCCAGGTAGCTGCAGATGAAGTGCTGGCCGGGCTGCGCCAGCGAGGCCTCGATGACCACGTGGTAGAGCGTCACGGCCGCGGCGAGCTTCGCCGGCGAGCGGTCCTTGCGCAGCTCGTCGGCCATCGTGTCGAGCCGGTCGAAGATCTTGCGGAAGCCCGGGCGTGAGCTGCGGGCGGATCGCCTGCAGCCCGCTCGGCCATCGTGCCGTCGCCGATCCCGCACACCTCCTGCATGAAGCGCTTGAAGAAGACCGCGTGGCGCGCCTCGTCGACCTGCTGGGTGGTCAGGAAGTACTTCTGCTCCTCCAGCGGCGCGGCGTCGATGTAGGGGGAGAGGTTGTCGGCGACGGCGTCCTCGCCCCAGAAGAACAGGCAGTAGTTCCAGATCGCCGCCTGGCGCTCGAAGTCGGTGAAGTCCTCGCGCCACTGGCGCGCGTCCTCGGTGAAGTCGAGCTCGGTCGCCCTCCAGTTCCCGCGCTCCCAGCGCGCGTAGAGGTCCTCGTAGGAGATCGCGTCTGTGGGGAGTGAGCCGAGGTCTGGGCTGGGGGCGGTCGCGCTGGCCATTCGTCTCCTCCGTCACGTTGGGATAATGAACATTATCGAAATAGCGTTTGCTCTGTCAAGTAAGATGCAGGCCATGGCATGGCCGCCGGCCGGCACCCGCATGACGCGCGAGCAGAGCCGCGCGAAGACCCGCGAGCGGCTGCTCGCGGCCGCCCGCAGCGTGTTCGCGCGCGGCGGCTTCCACGGCGCCTCGGTCGAGGAGATCGCCTCCGAGGCCGGCTTACTCGACCGGCGCGCTGTACTCGAACTTCGAGGGCAAGGAGGACCTGTTCCTGGCGCTGATGGAACGCGAGATCGAGGAGCACGCGCAGGAGATCGCGAGCGCCGTGCGGGAGCGCGCCTCGATCTCCGACCGCGCCGCGGGCGGCGCGCAGGCAGTGGATGACGATGATCGAGCGCGAGCCGGAGGCGCTGCTGCTGTTCATGGAGTTCTGGGCCTACGGGGTACGCGACGCCGGGATGCGCCCGAAGGTGGCGGCCCGATTCGCCCAGATGCGCGAGGTCCTCACCGAGCCTGATCGCCGAGGGCGCGCGCGACTTCGACCTCGAGCTGACGATCCCCGCCGAGCATCTCGCGGTCGCGATCGACGCGCTGGCCGACGGCATCGCGCGCCAGAAGCTCGCCGACCCCGATGCGGTGCCGGACGAGCTGATGGGCGACGTGCTGGGGCTGCTGCTCTCCGCGGTCACGCGCCCCGCGGGAGGCACAGCGCCGCGTAGTGGAGCGTGAACGCGCGCCGCGCGAGCGCAGGCGCGAGGCGTCTGGGTGCCCGGCGCGCACGCGCCCACTTCGCCGTCGCCGCGCCCCGCGCGCGCCGGCCCTCGGCGAAGAAGCGGTGAACCTCGAGCGGCAGCGGGTCCTGGAGCTCGGCCGCGACGTCCAGCCCGGCGGCGGCTCGCGATCTCGCGCGCCGCCTCGCGGAAAGGCGCTGCAGGTGGCCGATCTCCTCGGCGTGCACGCGCTTGGAGGGGCGCCGCGCCGACGACGTTGTCCTCGAGCGGCACCTCGAAGACGACCACGCCGCAGACGCGCGCGACCTCGGCCAGCAGCGCCGGCGGGTCGGGAACGTGCTCGAGGACGTGCGAGAGGATGCCGAGCTCGAGCAGCCGTCCGGCAGCGGCAGGCGGACGCCGTCGAACAGGCCGATCTCCGCCTCGCCGAGGGCGCGCCGCGCGATCTCGGCGGCCGGCTCTGAGATCTCCAGCCCCGAGAGGGCGCCGCCGAAACCGCGCCGGCCGCAGCTCGCAGAGCAGCGCGCCGTCACCGCAGCCCACGTCGAGCGTGCTCGCGGGCGCGACACCCGCGCTGCGGCACAGGCCGACGACGTGATCGGCCTTGCCGACGGCGCTCAGCGCACGCCATCGCGCATAGGAGTCCGCCTCCGGACCGCGGTGCGAATAGGCGCGCTCGTAGAAGCCGATCAGCTCGGCGGAGTCCTCCACCCCTGTGATTATCGTTCCCAGCCAGATGACCGCCAAGCTCACGGCGCCGCTGCGCGCGGCGCCCGCGACGGTCGCGTGCCTCGCGGCGATCGCCCTGTGCGTCGTCTGGGCGACCGACCAGGCGGGATATCCCGCTGACCCATTGGGCGCCCGGCGGGCTTGTGCGTGCTCGCCCTGCTCGGGATCGCCGGTCGTGGCGCTGCGCGGCGCGTCCCCGGCCGCCGGCGCCGGTGCTCGTGGCGGTCGGCGCACTCGCCGCCTACACGGCTTTCAGCTACCTCTCGATCGCCTGGGCCGCCTCGCCCGGCGACGCCTTCGAAGGGGCCGATCGCACGCTCCTCTATCTGCTCGTGTTCGCGCTGTTCGCCTGGTGGCCCCAGCGCGGAGCGACCGCCGCAGTCGCTGCTGGTCGTGTGGATGCTGTGCATCGCGGGGCTGGCCCTGTACGTGCTGCTGCACCTCGACGGGCGCCTCCCGCGCGACCCTCGCATCGGCGATCCCGGGCGGACGGCTGGAGTACCCGAGCGGCTATCCGAACGCGAACGCCGCCGAGTGGCTGATGGCCTTCTGGCCGGCGCTGCTGCTGGCGCGCGAGCGCCGGCTGCACTGGGCCCTGCGGGGTCTGCTCGCCGGGCTCGGCGGTGCTGCTGGCGGAGGTCGCCCTGCTGAGCCAGAGCCGCGGCTCGCTCTACGCGACGCCGATCACCGCGGCGCTCGTGTTCGCGCTGCTGCCCGGCCGCACGCGAACGTTCGCGCTGCTGCGTGCCGGTCGCTGCCGGCGTGGCCGCGGCGGCGCCCGCCGTGCTCCGCGTGGGCGACCACCTGCGTGCGGGCGAAGCCGTGCCCTCGCGCGTGCACGACGCGAGCACGGCGACGCTGCTTGCGGCGCTTGGTCGTGACGCTCGCGGTCGCCGGCGGCGCCGCGCTCGAGGTGCGCCGCGCAGGCCGCGCTCCCGGTCCGCCGGGGCTCGCTGCACCGGCTCACGGCCGCCGCCGCGATCCTCGCGCTGGTGGCAGTGCGTCGCAGGCGGGCTCGCCGCGGCCGGCAACCCGGTCACCCGCGCCGAAAAAGCCTGGCACAGCTTCAAGGGCGGCTACGGCATCGGCGGCGGAAACCGGCTGCTGAGCGGTCTCGGCAGCAACCGCTACGACTTCTTCCGCGTCGCGCTCGACGAATTCCGGGCCCATCCCGTCGGGCGGGATCGGCGCCGACAACTTCCAGCAGCAGTACCTGCGCCACGGGCACAGCAGCGAGACGCCGCGCTATCCGCACAGCGTCGAGCTGCGCACGCTCTCCCAGACGGGCGTGATCGGGGCGCTGATCGCCCTGGTCGGACTGGGTGCCGCGCTCCTGGCCGCGATGCGCGCGGCGCGCTCGCCCGACCGTCTCGCCGCGGGCGTCGCCGCCGCCGCGCTCGCCGGCTTCGGCTACTGGGCGATCCACGGCTCGGTCGACTGGTTCTGGGAGTTCGCGGGCCTCGGCGCGCCCGCGTTCGCGATGCTCGGGCTCGCGTGCGCGCTGGCGCCGCGCGCCGGCGGCGGCCGAGCGGCGACGGAGCGAGGCAGCCGAGCGCGGGGCCGGAGGCCGAGCGAGACCGCCGAGGGCGAGGCCGTGACGAGCCGGCCCGGCGCGGATGCCCCGGCCCGGGCGGGCGAGCCTTCGTCGCCGCCCGCGGCGCGCCGAAGGCTCCCGCGTGGAGCGGTGGTCGCGGCGACCGTGCTCGGCGGCCGCGGTGTTCCTGGCCTCGGCGCTGGCCCTGCTCGGGCCGTGGCTGAGCGGGCTCGAGGTCGAGCAGGCGGCGCGGATCTGGACTCGCTCGCCGGGCACCGCCTACGCGCGCCTGGAAGACGCTGCCGGGTTGAACCCCCTGAGCGCCCAGCCCAACCTCGTCGCGGGCTCGATCGCCCTGCGCCGCGGCGAACTGGGACGCGGCGGATCGCGAATTCGCCCGCGCGCTCGTCCGGGTCGCTCGGATGACGCCTACGCGACGCTCGAGCGCGGCGCGATCGCTTCGACCCGAGGAGAAAGCGGCGCGAGCGCTCGCGCTGCTGACGCGGGCGGCCGCGCTGAACCCCCGCGATCCGCTGACCAGCCAGGCGCTGGACATCGTCAGACGCGGCGGGCGCGTCGACGTGCGGCGGCTGAACCAGGCGATCCTGTTCCAGGCCGAACAGCTTGCGTGAGCTTCCCTCGTCGGGACTGCTACATCCGGGGGATGCGAAGAGACGTCCGAACATCCGAAATCCGCCTCGACAGGCCGATCCTCGCTTCGGTAGCTTTATGGGCCATCTCGTCGATTCGCCGCTACTCGGGCGGGGGGCAGGTCAAGACTGCCAACCGAGACACGGTGACGCCGCTCGAGTGGCATGGACAGAGAGCGCTTTTGCTCCGGCCGATGAAGGGAACCCACGGTAGGGATTTATGCCTAGGCAACGCTTGACCACGACACTGGCGCTGTTGGCGCTTGGGTCATGCTGCGCGGTTGCGCCCGGACGCCTCGCGCGTCGAGCACGCTGCTGAGCGGTTACGGCGGTCCCGGCGAGGGCAACCAGGCGATCCTCGGCTCGACGGTGGTCGGCGGCTCCGGCGGGGGCGGAGGCGGAGGCGGTGGCTCCACGAGCGCCGGCGGCGGCGCGCCGCAGGCGGTCTCGATCGAAACTGCCCCGGCACCGCACGCGACTCCGCAGACGGGCGGCGCGAAAGGCGGCGCCGCCACCGGCTCCCGCGCGCGGGCACGCCGGCCACCGCCGGGCCACGCAGAGGAGCAGAGCAACCGGCGCGACGGCGCCGGCGAAAGCGGTCGAGGTTCGCGCCGTGAGCGCCCCTGCGCTGGGGCTCTCGGGGACGGACATCGCCTATGTCGTACTTGCATTTCTGGTTTTGATGCTGACCGCCGTCGTCACCGTGCTGCTCACGCGCGGCGACAGGGCGGCGCAGGGGGGCCGGGGAGAGATAGACAGCCGCTAAAGGGAAGGGACGCAGGACCCGAGTAGTCACTGAAGGCGGAATCCCCGGGCAGTACATGGACCGCGCGCGCGTAACTCAACAGACGACATCGAGCACCATCTCGCTGCGGAGCGAGCTGGCTCACGACGCCCCGACCCCGCGGGCGCTGCACCGCGGCACCTTCCACGGTCCGCTGCAGTGGGCGCTGGAGGGCTCCGGCTGGGGCATCGTGCGCCCGATCGTGGACTTCCTGATGGTGTGGCTGGCGCTCGTGATCGCGCTCGGCGGCTTCGGCGAGCCTGTTCGGCATCGACGAACTCCGCGCCCCGCTGCTGCTGATGCCGTTCCTGGTCGTGCTGCTCTTCTACCTGCGCGGGCCTCTACCGCACGAAGCTGCGCACGCAGGTCCTCGACGGGATCGTGCCGGTGATCAGCGGCGTCTCGGTCGCGGCGATGGCCGTCGCCGTCCTGGGCCTCGCCCTCAACCACGAAGTGCCCGAACAGGGACAGTGGATCCGCGCGTGGTTCTACGCCCTGGTCGGCGTCGGCCTCGGCCGCACGCGTGCTGGCGCTCGCCCAGCGCCGCGCCCGCGCCAAGCGCCTGATCGGCAAGCCCGTCCTGATCATGGGCGCCGGCGTCGTCGGCGCCCAGGTCGCCCGCCGGCTGGAGAACCACCCCGAGTACGGGCTGGCGCCGGTCGGCTTCCTCGACGAGGACCCGCGCTCGGTCGCCGAGGTCGGTGGCCGCGAGGTGCCCGTGCTGGGCACGATCGACGACCTCGAGGAGGCCGTCGAACGGACCGGCGTCAAGTACCTGATCGTCGCCTTCTCATCGGTCGCCGACGCGCGCGTCAGCCGGCTGATCCCGCGCTGCCAGGAACTCGGCGTGGACGTGTCGGTCGTGCCGCGCATGTTCGACCTGATCAACGACCGCGTCGGCTACGACACCGTCGGCGGGCTGCCGCTGCTCTCGTTCACCGCCGTCGACCCGAAGGGCATGCAGTTCACGGTCAAGCACGCGCTCGACCGCGCGCTCGCGCTGGTCCTCCTGATCCTCCTCTCCCCGGTGATCCTGCTCGCCGCGATCGCGGTCAAGCTGTCGAGCCCGGGGCCGATGCTGCTTCAAGCAGCGCCGCGTCGGGCGCGACGGGCGCGTCTTCGACTTCTACAAGTTCCGCTCGATGCGCGACGCGCGCAAGGGCGAGCTGATCGAGGAGCGACGACGAGCGCGCTGGACTTCCTGCTCGCCGGCGACATCGCCCCCGGGCGGCGTCGAGGGCGAGGACCGGCGCACCGCCGTCGGGCGCTTCCTGCGCAAAAGCTCACTCGACGAGCTCCCGCAGCTGTTCAACGTGCTGCGCGGCGACATGAGCCTCGTCGGCCCGCGGCCCGAGCGCCCCGAGTTCGTCGAACTGTTCCGCAACGACATCATCCGCTACGGCGACCGCCACCGCGTCAAGTCGGGCATCACCGGCTGGGCGCAGGTCCACGGGCTGCGCGGCCAGACCTCGCTGGCCGAGCGGGTCGAGTGGGACAACTACTACATCGCCCACTGGTCGCTCGGGCTCGACCTGAAGATCCTCGCGCTGACGCTGGTCGCGCTCTTCCGCAACGCGGAATAGAGCGCCGGCCGGCCCGGCGCTGCGGCGTGCCGGCCTTTGCGCTCAGACGCTCTGGGTCGCCGCGCGCGAGGGGCCGGTCCAGTACTGGAAGACCCGCACGCGCAGGCCGCGCGTGCCGAGCAGCGAGGGCAGCGGGATCGAGTAGCGGTTGAAGCGGTCCTGCGTGAACAGCGCCCGGTAGCGCAGGCGCGTGCCCTTGAAGGCTTCGAGCTCCATGAAGTCCCCGACCGGGCCCGCCGCCGCTCGCCACGAGGTGAGAGCCCTGGCGGCGCAGGCTCAGCGTGAGGCGGCTGTAGGAGCCGAACGGCCGGTCGAAGGCTTCGCTGAGCGCGCGCGAAGGAGGGCTTGCGTGAGCCGCGCGGTCGTGACCGAGCCGAAGTCTTCGCCGCGCGAGTCCTCGAGCTTGTAGACCATCGCCGCCGCCAGATACGGGGCGCGCGCCATCTCGCGGATCGCGTTGCGCAGGTTCAGCGCCTGGGTCTGCGGCGTCACGCAGGCCTGTTCCTGCTCGATCTTGCGGCCCGGCCAGCAGCTCGTCCAGCCGAACTCGTCGAGCCACAGCGGCTTGGTGTCGCCGTTGGCGATCTGCGTTTCGTGGATCGAGCGCAGCGAGCCCAGCGTGAGGTTGTAGAAGTGGACCGAGAGGCCGTCGTAGTAGCCCTTGATCCCGTTCGCGTAGAGGGCGCGCAGGAAGTTGCCGTTCGAGCCCACGAGCGAGCCGGCGAGCACCAGCACGCCGCGGGTTCGCCGCCTTCACGGCCGGATAGGCGGCGCGCACGACGGCGGCGTAGTTCTGGGCCTTGTTCGGGCCCGGCGAAATAGTCTTCGTTGGACTGGTCGGGCTCGTTCCAGACCTCGATCGCCGTGATCTTCGTGCCGTAGCGCGCGACCAGCGCGTTCAGGAAGGCGGCGTAGGTCGCGGGGTTGCTGGGCGGCCAGGAGCCGGCGCCGTCGGAGTTACCCGACGCGCAGCCGACCGCGGTCGGACGGCAGGCGCGGAGGAGGCCCAGCAGGGCGTGCTGGCGACCGTCGCCACGACCTTGATGCCGCGCTGCCGAGGTGTCTGCGAGCAGGCGGTCGGCGCGCGCGAGCGCGGTGCGGGTCGAGCGTCGGGTCCGTTGGGCTCGAACAGCGACCACGGGAAGTCGACACGCACGACGCGCGCGTGCATCTTCGACGCGGTCTGGACCACGTGGTCCGTCGCCGCGGGCGAGGACAGGGCGCTGAGGCCGGGGATGTTGACGCCGCCGAGCGGAGCCCGTCGCGGCGTGGGCGCTCGCCGCGGGGGCCGCCAGCGCTGCCACCGCGAGCAGCGCGGCGAGCCTGCGGTGCGCTCGATGCATTCCCGACACGATAGTCGCGACCCTAAAGCTGAGGCGAAGGTTGGGACAGGCGTCGCATGCCGCATCCGGCTACGCTGCCTTCCGGATGCCGCCAACGTGGATCTGGATGCAGATCGCGATCGTCGTGTTCGTCCTGATCGGGATGGTGATCGCGATCGTCAGGCTCGCCTGAGCGCGCCGCGCCACGCGGGAGCGCAGGCCCGTCGCGTGCCGCGCCGCGGCGGGCGCGCAGGCACCTGACCGCCCGCGAGGATCGCCGCCGGCACCTCGTCGGTCAGCCATCCGACCAGCTCGCCGAACCCGGCCTGCTGCACCTCGGGCGCGATCGACGGCGGCCGGTTGCCGGCGTCGTGGGAGTCCGAGGTGACGTTGTGGGCCATCTCCTCGCGCAGCAGCGCCAGGCCAGGCGCCGCGCCTGCGAGCCGAAGCGGCCCGCGAGCGAGCCCGCCGTCAGCGACATCAGCACGCCGTCGTCCACGAGCGTGCGCACGATCGAGGGATCGCGGTGGATCGCCGGACAGCGCTCGGGATGCGCGAGCACGACGCGGTGCCCGTCCCAGAGCAACCCCTGCACCGCCGTGACGAGGCCGCTCGCGACCGTCGCGAACGGGCGGCTCGATGAGCAGCCAGCCGCCGCCTCCGAGGGACAGCGCCCCGATCCCGGAGGCGTCGCGTCTCGGCCAGGTAGCTGACGGCGATCTCGGCGCCCGGGCGAACGTCGAGCTCGAGCTGCTCGCGCGCCAGCGCCTCCCGCACGTTCGGCGAGCGCCCGCCGCGATCGTCTCCGGGTCGTTCGGGATAGCGCGAGTTGACGTGCGGGGTGGCCACGACGGTCTCGATCCCCGCCCGCAGCGCGCGCCTGGCCATCGCGAGCGAGCCCTCGATGTCCGGCGGCCCGTCGTCGATCCCGGGCAGCAGGTGGCAGTGCAGGTCGATCATCGCTCCGCTGCCGACCCTAAAGATCGGCCCGGCCCGTTCCCGCACATTCGGGTGACTGGTACTCTCGCTCGCGAAGGCGCACAGCCGGAGACAGCGTCACGGATGGCAGGGGTGGATTCTGGATGGAGATGAAGGTCTCACAGCGCCGCATGAGCGGTCTGCGGGCGGTGGCCGTAGCGGCGACGCTCGCGGCGCTCCTGCTCGTGCTCGCCGCCTCTGCGCACGTCGCCGCGGCCTCGGGCGCGACGCTGCTCCCGAACCTGGTCGCCGACCCGCCCGACACGCAGTCGATCGCGACCGACACCTCGACCGGGACGCCCCGCCTGCTGCTTCGCTTCAACGGCTACATCCACAACAAGGGCCCCGGCGCCGTCGACTTCCGCGGCTCGCGCGAAGCGCCGAAAGTGAGCGAGAAAGTCACCGAAGAAGTCGAAAAAGCGCGCGAAAAAGAAGAACCGCTGTCGCAGAAAGTCGAAGAAGAACTCGCCGTCCCGCCGATGAAAACGTTCCAGCGCCTGTTCACGACGAGCGCTGAAGAAACCAACATCGAACGCGCGCACGTCGACGAATCGAGCAGCGGCGAACTCGATCTACTCGAGCGCCGACGGCCACCACCACTGGCACCTGCAGAGGATCGCGCGCTACTCGCTGTGGAACGCCGCCAAGACGGCCGAAGTGGCGCCCGCCCAGAAGGTCGGGTTCTGCCTCGATGACAGCCAGCACGTCGAAACCTCGATCGGGCCCTCGAGCGCCGTCTACGCCGACAACGTCGCGCCGTTCCGCGACTTCTGCCAGCGGTATCGCCCCAACGCGACAAGCCTGTTCGAGGGGATCTCCGTGGGCTGGCGGGACGTCTACGACAGCTCGCTGGCGCTCCAGTGGGTCGAAATCTCGAACGTGCTGCCGGGCGAATACTGGCTGCGCGAGGACGTCAACCCGCTCGGCTTCGTCAAAGAAACGGGCGGCGAAAACGTGCCCGTCTACTCGACGACCGCGACGATCGTGCCGGGCTTCGACGCCCAGCCCCAAGCCGCTGAAACGCCCGCCGGCGTGGCGAAGACGGTCACCCTCACCTCGAAAGCCTTCAAAGACACCAGCAAACCCACCTACAAGATCGTCTCCGGGCCGGCGCACGGGGCCCTGGGCGCCATCAACAGCGAAGGCAAGGTCACCTACACCCCGACCGCCGGCTGCACCGGCCCCGACTCCTTCACGTTCTCGGCCTCGGACGCGTCGAGCAGCTTCCCGGAACACCCGCAGGTGGCGACCGTCTCCGTCGAAGTCTCCTCCTCGACCCAGCCCGCCGTCTCGATCGAAGGCGCGCCCGCGAGCCTCCAGGCCGGCTCCAGCGTGCAGCTGTCGGCGAAAGTCGTCAACGACTCGCCGACGGTCACGTGGGGCGCGAGCGCCGGCACGATCACGAGCGAAGGCAGATACACCGCCCCCGGCGAAGTCCCGGCAGGCGGGACGGCCACCGTGACGGCGACGACGAGCAAAGGCGCCAAAGCGGAAAAGACGATCGAAATCACGCCCCCGGCTGGGACGAAAGGCCTCCTCGCCGGCGATGCCACCGCGACCTACACGGTCGGTGACCAGACGACGGCGGGGCGCGAGGAAGCCTTCCAGTTCACGGCGAAAACGACCGGCAAGGTCGAAGAACTCCTGTTCCGGACGAACGCCACCGCCAACACCGGCGTGACCGGCGTGGTGCTCGCCGTCTTCGCCGAAAACGGTGGCAAACCGGGCGCGGTCCTGGGACAGGGGACTGCTTCGGGGCTGCCCGCGGTCAGCTCCTGGATCAAGGTCTCGGGGCTGTCGGTGTCCGTGACGAGCGCGACCAAGTACTGGCTCGTGGCACTGCCCACCGGCTCCGGCAAGCTCCACTACAACGCCGCCGTCGGCTCAGGCGGCGCGGGCAACGTCGAGAGCACCGCGGGCGGCATGAGCACGGCGACCGCCCAGACTTCCTGGGAAACCTTCAACCAGGGACCGGTCGGCTTCCAGGCCAACGGGAGCGTCGGCGAAGCGCCCGCCAGCGTGGCGATCGAAGGCGCTCCGGCGAGCATGAACGACGGGTGCGACGGTTCAGCTGACGGCGAAAGTCACGAACGACTCGCCGACGGTGACGTGGGGCGCGAGCGCGGGGACGATCACGAGCGAAGGCAAGTTCACGGCGCCTGAATCGGTGCCGGCGGGCGGCAAGGTGACGGTCACGGCGACGACGAGCAAAGGCGCGAAAGCGGAAAAGACGATCGAAATCACGGCGCCGGTGCCGAGCGTGGCGATCGAAGGCGCTCCGGCGAGCATGAACACGGGTGCGACGGTTCAGCTGACGGCGAAAGTCACGAACGACTCGCCGACGGTGACGTGGGGCGCGAGCGCGGGGACGATCACGAGCGAAGGCAAGTTCACGGCGCCTGAATCGGTGCCTGCGGGCGGCAAGGTGACGGTCACGGCGACGACGAGCAAAGGCGCGAAAGCGGAAAAGACGATCGAAATCACGGCGCCGGTGCCGAGCGTGGCGATCGAAGGCGCTCCGGCGAGCATGAACACGGGTGCGACGGTTCAGCTGACGGCGAAAGTCACGAACGACTCGCCGACGGTGACGTGGGGCGCGAGCGCGGGGACGATCACGAGCGAAGGCAAGTTCACGGCGCCTGAATCGGTGCCTGCGGGCGGCAAGGTGACGGTCACGGCGACGACGAGCAAAGGCGCGAAAGCGGAAAAGACGATCGAAATCACGGCGCCGGTGCCGAGCGTGGCGATCGAAGGCGCTCCGGCGAGCATGAACACGGGTGCGACGGTTCAGCTGACGGCGAAAGTCACGAACGACTCGCCGACGGTGACGTGGGGCGCGAGCGCGGGGACGATCACGAGCGAAGGCAAGTTCACGGCGCCTGAATCGGTGCCTGCGGGCGGCAAGGTGACGGTCACGGCGACGACGAGCAAAGGCGCCAAAGCGGAAAAGACGATCGAAATCACCCCTCCGGCCGGGACCAAAGGGCTGCTGGTGGGCGACGCGACCGCCACCTACACGGTCTCCGACCAGACGACCGCCGGACGCCAGGAAGCCTTCCAGTTCACCGCTTCCTCGACCGGCACCGTCGAAGAACTCCTGTTCCGCACCAACGCCACCGCGAACACGGGGGTGACCGGCGTGATCCTGGCCGTCTTCGCCGAAAACGCGGGCAAACCGGGCGAAGTGCTGGGGAGCGGGACCGCGTCGGGACTGCCCGCGGTCAGTTCCTGGATCAAGGCCACCGGGCTGTCGGTGGCGGTGACGAGCGGAACGAAATACTGGCTCGTCGCGCTGCCCCTCGGCTCGGGCAAACTGCACTACAACGCCGCCAAGAGCTCGGGTGGGACCGGCAACGTCGAGACGACGGCGACGGGGCTGACCAAAGCGACCCCTGAGACCTCCTGGGAAAGCTACGGCCAGGGCCCGGTCGGCTTCCAGGCGAACGGCAGCACCGGGGCAAAATCAGGCGCCGTCGCCGCTACCGCCGCGCGCACGCCCGCCGCGGCGAAGCCTGCCGGGCGAATCGCGCTCGCGGGGCCGCAGACGGTGACCTCCGGCACCGGCGCGCAGATCACCGCCCTGGCAGACGGCGCCAGCGGTCCTGTGACGTTTGCGTCGAGCGCAGGCGAGATCTCCTCCAGCGGGCTGTTCATCGCTCCGCGCGTGGACAGACCGACCGCCGTCACGATCGCCGGTGCGGCGCCCGGCGCGCGCGGGCAGAGCCTGGATGTGACCGTCGACCCGGTTTCCGCGTCCGCAACCGCGCCCGCGCCGGCCGCGGCCAGCGTGAGCGCGACGGGGACCGGCACGAGCGGGCAGGCGCTCGGCTCGCTCTCGGCGATCATCCTCAATCGCGAACTCGTGATCACGAGCGCCGCTGGGCGCGCGGGCATCGTCACGATCACCGCGCGCGCCGGCCACAGGCTGCTCGGGAGCTGCTCGAACGCGACACTCGCCGGCAGCGGCGTGACCTGCCGCGTGCCGCTGCGCGGTGCGGCTCGCAACGCCGAGTTGCACGTCAGCGCCGTGTTGCGCTCCGGGCATCGCGTCCTCGGCGCGCGGCGCGTCTCGGGCGTCGCCGTGCCGACGATGCGGATGCTCGCTCGTCTGCCCGGGATCAAAGGCGGGGTGAGCGCCGCGTTCGCCTACATCTGCAGTCCGTCGCTGCGGCTCGGCGGGCCGGGCGCGATCGCGTCGCTGCCGTAGGGAGACGGGGCTAAGTGCTGGATAAAGTCTTCCTCGGGCGCTTCCGCCACGGTGCGTGGTCCCGTAGCCTTAGGCAGCTGTGACGTCACGGATGGCGCCAGCGTCCCGGAGGGGGCGACTTCTCTCGTCGATCGCGGCCGTCGTTGCCGTCGCGGTCGTGCTGCTCGGACTGTCCGGCCCCCTGCACTCGGCACGTGCCACGGAAGCGCCGCTGCTGCCGCGGCTGGAAGCGGAAACGCCTGACGGGGCGTATCTCGAAACGAACGCAACCGAAATCAAGGGCGAACACGCCAACCGGCTGCTGCTCAAATTCAACGGCTACATCCACAACGGGGGACGCGGCGCCGTGGATGTGAGGGGAGAACGCGCGGCGCCCGTGACCAGCGAAGCGACCAAGCAGAAGGTCAAACGGGACGAAGAAAAAAGCGAAGAAACGCTGGAAGGCCCCGAACTCGAAGAACTCGCGACGCCGAAGATGAGGGTGACCCAGCGCGAGTTCGCCCCGGTCAAAAAAGCCTCCGAAGAACTGGAAGTCGATCGCGAACCGGCTTCCGAACATCCCCTGACCGAAGCCGAACTGTTCTACTCCGCGTCGGACGGCCACGATCACTGGCACCTGCAGCACGTCGCGAAGTACATTCTCGAGACCAAAGCCGGCGAAGTGAAGAGCCCCGGGCAGAAGGTCGGCTTCTGCCTGGACGACAGCCTGCACCGAGACGAATCGAAAGGGCCTCCCACTCCGGCCTACTCCGACGGCGTGCCGCCGTTCCGGCACTTCTGCGAACAGTACAAACCCGAAACGAAGACGGTGTATGAGGGGATCTCGCCCGGCTGGAGCGACCTCTACGGCAGTTACCTCGCCTGGCAGTGGGTCGACGTCTCGAACGTCACCCCCGGCGAATACGTGATCGCCGAGGAAGTCGATCCCGAACACGGGCCCGGCGTCCAGGAAGAATCCGGCGGGAGAAAGACAGCGACATCGCTGGCCGTGATCGTGCCGGGCTACGACGCCGAAGCACCGCCCGCAGCCGCAACCGAATACGCCCAGCCGAAAGCGATCACGCTGAAATCCAAGGTGTGGATCGCGCCCAAGTCGCAGCGCGAAAACCCCGAAACACACAAGCTCCTGCAGGAAACTGGCGCGGTCGAATACGTCATCTCCCACCAGCCGGAACACGGGCACGTGACGATCTCCGGCGCGGTCGCGACCTACACGCCGGAAGCCGGCTTCAGCGGTACCGACCACTTCACCTACGCCGCGAAAGACAAAAGCAGCCCCGAATTCCCGAAGAAACCGGTCGAAGCCACCGCGACGATCACTGTCGGCGCGGCGCCGCCACATCCCGAAGTGACGATCGAGACATCCCCGTCCGGGCTGACAACGGCGACCACGGCGGCGCTCGAAGCAAGAGAGTCGGATGACGGCAGCGGCATCGAATGGACCACCACCGGCGGGTCGATCAAATCGGAAGGAAATGGCGAAAAAGCGACGCTGACCGCCCCGCCCGTGCCAGGAACGATCACGGTCACGGCCACGCTGAAAGACAAAAAAGCTAGCAAGTCGATCGCGATCCCCATCACCGCCCCCGCGCCGGCTGAACCGGCGCCGTCGGTGCCCGTCGAGACGCCGCAAACGGGGGGCTCCGGCGGGGTCGCCGGGAACTCCACCTCACATGGCCTCTCCCACCCGCGCGCGATGCTGTTCGGCCGCAGGCTCGTGATCACGACGACCCCCTACGCCGGCGGGCGCATCAAGGTCGAGGCGCTGCTCGGCAAGCGCGTGCTGGGTACCTGCGACGCGCTGACGCCGGCCCGCAGGCAGTTCACGTGTCACATCAAGCTGCCGGCGAAGCTTTCGCTGAAGGCACATATCGCGATCGTCGCGTCCCTCAAGGAATCCTCCGACAAGGTCTCGACGATCCGGCTTGCGGGCCGCGTGATCCCGGAGATGAAGATGGTGATGGCGAGCTCCATCGGGAGCGCGGAGGCGCGGCGTATCGCCGGCTTCTGGTGCAGCCCGTCGATGCTCGTCCCGACGCTCTCCTACGAAGCGAGCAGCGTCACTCCTCCCGCCGTGCCCTCACGGCCGCGGCGACTCGCTCAGTAAGAGGTTCCGGGAGCGCTTCCACCACGCGCTTGGCCCGGTAGCGCAGCACGAGCGGCGCCAGCTCCGCGCGCGTCGCCGCCCAGCGCCGGTTGCGCGCGATCAGCCCGCCCCAGGTGATCGAGTCCTCGCCGTCGGCGAAGCGCAGCTTGTACTCGTGGGTGCCGACGCCGAGGTCCATGCGGCGCTCCCCGCGGGCGATCGCGTCCTCGATCGCCGCGAGGATCGTGAGCATCGAGGGCTTCAGCGCGGCGTGCGCCTCGGCCCAGCCGCCGTTCCAGTACTTGATCTCGCTGCCGGCCGCGATGAAGAGCTGGACGGAGATCGGCTCGCCGTCGATCTCGGCGACCCAGAGCCGCAGGCGGTCCGGCCCGAGCGCCGCCGCGGCGCCTGCGAGCAGCTCCGGGACGCCCCGCCGTTCGAGCCCGGACTCGCCGCGCCCGCTCCAGCGCTCGCGGTGCAGCGCGAGCAGCGCCGCCAGGCCGGCGCTCGTCTCGGCCGGCTCGCGCAGCATCCGCACGGTCCCTCCGCCCGCCTCGAGTTTGCGGCGCATGCGGCGCATCTGAGAGCGGAAGTTGGAGGAGCGGCCCGCCATCCAGCCCTCGAAGCCGCCTCTGGAGCGGCAGCGTGACCGTCGGGGCCGGCAGCGCCGAGTTGCGGTAACGGGCGAGGCGCGCGCGGCCCGCCGCCCCCGAGGCCAGGAGACGGCGTCCAGCCGGAGGACGCAGGCACGGCCTCGAAGGCGAGCAGGTCCGGGCGCGGCCGCAGCGAGGAGATCGGCACGCCGGATCGCAGCTGCGGCCTCGCGCTCACGGCCCGGCCGGCAGAGGACGTCCACGCGGTCGGAGATCTGTGCGCCCAGGAAGCGCATGTCGACGCGCCCGCGCGGGCCGCGACCCGCGAACCAGGGCGCCAGCGCAACGAGCGTCTCGCCGTCGTGCACCGCGACGATCCTCAGCTCGCTGCCCTCGGGGGCCATGTGGCGCCACCACGACAGCATCCAGCCGGGGGCGCACAGCGGCAGCGAGGCCTCCCGCGCGAGCTCGTCCCAGGCCGGCGGCGAGCGCCGCAGCGGCCGGCGAGATCGTCGATGACTTCAGCGCGCGCCATCTGGGTATGATCGCGCCGCGGGCGGCATCGGACCGCGAGGCGACGCGGCGAGGAGGTCGGGATGTTCAAATCGATCGTGGTGGGAACCGACGGCTCGGACACGGCCGGCCAGGCCGTCCGCCAGGCCGTCGAACTGGCGAAGGACGTCGGGGCGAAGGTCGAGATGGTCAGCGCCTATGAGCCCGTCTCCTCCCAGCGCCTGTCCGAGGAACGCCGCCAGGCGCCCGAGGACCTGCAGTGGACGATCAACCCCCGTGAGGACGTCGACGCGACCCTCGAGGCGGCCGCCGAGGTGGCGCGCTCGGCTCGGGCGTCGAGGTCACGCATCTACGCCCGCCAGGGCGACCCGGCCGACGCGATCCTCGACGTCGCCGAGGAGCAGGAGGCCGACCTGATCGTCGTCGGCAACAAGGGGATGACCGGCGCGAAGCGCTTCCTGCTCGGCTCGGTGCCGAACAAGGTGTCCCATCACGCGCCCTGCTCGGTGCTGATCATCCGCACGACCTGAGCGTTCGCGGAGCGCTCTAGAACCCGGCGAGCCGGGGGCGGATGCTGCGCAGCGCTGCGTCGCGATCCAGCTGTCGTCGCGCAGCCGGCGCAGCGGGCCGGCGTCGGCGACGTTGAAGCGGCGGGCGCGCGCGCTCCGCGGTCTGCCAGGTCGCGCGCGCAGCGCGGCTCGTGTGGCCGCGCAGGATCTGCCCGGCCGTGCGGCGCATGCTGAGCCCCTTCTCGGCCGGCAGGTGCCACAGGCCGAGCGACGCCGCCTCGCGCGACGGGGAGCGCCTGGCTGCGCTTGCCGGTCGTGATGCGCCTCGCGACTGCTGAGAGGTCGACGAACCGGATCGTCCCGAGCGCCCCGGCGAGCGAGAGGATCTGCTCCTCGGTCGGCAGCCCCTTGCCTTCGCCGGCCAGCCGTGCGTCCAGCTGCTCGCAGGTCGGAGACGAGGTCCCGCGCGAGCGTCGCGACCGTGCCGGTCAGCAGCTCGCCGCCGACCCAGGGCGGCGTCTGCACGTCGGCGCCCATCTCCCGCGCCAGCTCGCCGATGCCGTTGCGCGTGCGTCCGTGGACGTCGAAGACCGACGGTGTCCCAATCGGGCGGGTAGTCGATGTAGACGCAGCCGACCTCGTCGTCGGCGGGAGCCGCGGCGAACACCGCGCGCGGGGTCGGCCCAGACGCAGTCGAGGTCCGTCAGCCAGAGCCGGCGCGCCGGGTCGAGACCCTCCGAGGCGGTCATGATCGCGTCGAGCACGTAGCGCGAGGAGACGTAGATCTCGGTGCCCTCGCGCGGGCGGTGCTCGTACGGGCGTGTGCACGACGCGTGCCCCGAGGCCTCGATGTGCTCGAGCAGCGCCGCGCCGCGCCGGCCCGACGAGCGAGCGGTCGGTCACGTTGGTGGCGAGCACGAGCTCGCAGTCGAGCCTCGCGGAGGCGAGCGAGGCGACCTGCGTGAGCGCGCACTCCAGGTAGCGCTGGGCCACCTGCGCAGCCGAGCTCGCCGCGCGCGCGGTCGGGTAGTAGAAGCCCTCCTCGGGCTCGTGGACGTACAGGTATTGGACGACGATCGGCGTCGAGTTCATCGCTGTGTTCGTTTTCGTCGCCGTGCGGCGGGAGCTTTAGGCAGTGCCGCTTGCGGCCTGCCCGCCGATTCTCGGCGAGCCCCGCTGCGGCGCCGCGGCGCTGCACTCGCCATCCGCGGTCAGTACGACGTCGGCTGCGCCGGCGCAGTCTGCGCCCGGCCTCGGGGACGAGGTAGCGGAACACCGGCAGCGGGTCCGGCGGGCTCCCACATCGAGTGCGCCGCGACCGGCGCCGCCGCGACGGCGTCGAGCAGCGCGCCGGGACCGTCCGCCCAGCCGGCGGCGAGGTCGCGGTTGAGCCACTGGAAGCGGGTCCCGATCCGCGCCTCGCCGGTGGCCCGGCCCGTTCCACGGGTCCAGCCCGAGCGCGTCGCGGGCCCAGATCGCCGGCACGTTCACGCCGGCGCGCACGGCGAGCGCCATCGAGCCGTAGAAGCGGCCGTTGAAGTCGGTGATCGACGGCCGTGCCGTCGCGCGTCGCGGAACAGCTCGATCTGGGCGAGCCCGATCCAGCCGAGCTCGCGGGCCAGCCGCGCGAGCCGCGCCGGAGAGCTCCGCGTCGGTCGCGATGACGCGGCCGAGCACCGTGTCGCCCGCGCCGGGGGGCCAGGTCCGCTCGGCCTCCTGGTGGAGCTCGGCGAGCATCTCCCGTCGCGGCCCACCACGATCACGACGCGCGCCCATCTTGCCGCTCAGCGGCGTCTGAAGAAGCGGTTCGCCACCTTCGGCCAGCGTCTGCTCGACGAGCGCCGCGCGCCTGTACGCGGGCTGTCGAACACGGCCGTGTCGAAGCGGTGCGGCACGTGGTTGCGGGCCTTCACGACGACCGGCCCCGACCAGCTGGCGAGCGAGGCCTCGTCCGCCGGGACGGTGTACGGGGTGGGCACTCCGGCCGCCGTGCGCGGCCCCGAACAGGTCGAGCTTGTCGAAGGTGCGCCGCACGACCTCGTAGGGGGGGTAGGGCCACACGGCCGGGGCGATCTCCTCGCGGCGGCGCGAGAGCGTCAGCAGGCCGCCTTCGTAGGAGCAGAACACGATGTCGTAGCCGCGCTCGCCGACCGCGCGGGCGATGTCGGCCACGAAGCCGTCCTCGTCCTCGGCGCATTCCCGTACGAGGTGGTGAGGCCCCGCGTGCCGCGACAGGCTCGCGAAGCTCGGCGCGCGGCGCGCCGGTGCCGACCTCGAAGCCAGCGGTCGTCAGCGCTCTGACAGCGACGAGGGTCGCCCGGTCACGTCCTTGGTCGACGAGGAGGGCGCGCATCGCTTCGCGGGAGCTTACGGCCGCCAGCTAAAGGGGGCCTCAGAGCTTCGTCCAGAACCGGGCCGTCCCGGCTGCCTTGGATAATGGGACGTCACATGAAGATCGTGAGCGTGATGACGACGGATTCGAGCGGCGGCGCCGAGTTCGCCGCGCTCGAGATGCTCGAGGCGCTGCGCCAGCGGGGCAACGAGACGGTGATGCTCACCGACCAGCCCGGGATCGGGCGCGACACCGGCGTCACGGTCCGGCCGCTGGAGATCGGACCGAAGCTCTCGAGCCGGAGCTGGCCCGCCCTGCTCCTGCGCTGGCCGCAGCTGCTCGGGACGCCTGCGGGCGGCGCTGCGAGGCCGAGGCGCCCTACGACGTGCTGCTCGTCCACTACAAGAAGGAGCAGCTGATGGCGCGCGGCCTTCCCGCCGAGCTGAGCCGCACGGTCGTCTGGTCGGAGTGGGGCCCCGTGCCCTACCCGCTGCGCAAGGGCCTGCCGCGGCGTGCCTACCTGCGCGCGGCCGAGCGCGTGCCTCTCGTGATGGCGGTCTCCGCGGGGACCAAGCGCTCCGTCACCGAGGTCGGCGTGGACCCGGCGAAGGTGATCGGTCGTGCCGAACGTCCTGCGGACGGATGAAATCCGCTTCAGCGAGGAGGGGCGCCGGCGCGTCCGCGACGAGCTGGGCATCCCGCAGGACGCCTTCGTGGTCGGCTGCATCTCGCGCTTCCACCACAAGAAGCGCAACGACGTCGTGGTCCGCGCCGTGATCGAGCTGCAGGACCCGCGCGCCCACCTGCTGCTGTGCGGCGACGGCGAAACAGAAGCGGAACTGCGCGAGCTGGCCGTGCCGCTGGGCGAGCGCGCGCACTTCATCCCGACGCCCGGCCGCGAGGTGCCCGACGTGCTCTCGGCGTTCGACGTGTCGGTGTTCTGCCCAAGCCCGACCGAGGGTGCGCCGCGCGCGGTGATCCTCGGGATGCTCGCCAGCCGCCCCTGCCTGTCGACCGGCGCCGAGGGCGTGTCGGACATGATCACGCCGGAGATCGGCGGGATCGCGAGCCCGGAGAACGACCCCGAGTCGCTGCGCGCGCTGCTCGTCCGCTATCTGCGACGATCCCGGGCGCGTCGCGCGCGAGGGCGCCGCCGCGCGGGCGCACGCCGAGAGCAAGTACGCCGCGCCCGTCGTCGCCGAGCTGATCGAGGGCCTGTTCGACGAGGCGATCGCCGACAGCGACCCCAGTCGCCGCCGGGCCGTCAGCGGAGCATGACGCCGGTACGGAGCGCCGGCCGACCCTCCCCTCCCCACGAACCGCAGCCGCGCCGGCTGCTGATGATCGAGCAGGGGGGACGCGGGGGGGTCGCGGACTACACCGGCGCGCTCGTGCGCGCGCTGGCCGCGCGCGGCTGGCGCATCGACCTCGCGACCGCGGACGATCATCTCTACGAGCCGCTCGACGGGGTGCGCACGAGCGGCGTCTTCCACTACGTGCGCACCGGCACCCGATTTGGGGACGCGCTCGCGTCGCTGGCGGCTGAAACGGCCGGCGAACGGGCTGCTGTTCCTGCTCGCACTCCCGCGCCTGGTGGTGCTCGCGCGGCGCAGCCAGGTCGTGCACAGCCAGGGCTGGGAGATCCCGCAGCTCGGTGTTCCGGCGCTTGCCGCGCTGCGGCTTTCCGGGCGGCCGATCGTGCAGACCGCGCACGGCACGTTCGAGCGCACGACCCGTGCGCGGCGTCTGCGGGCTCTCGATTCGCAAACTCCAGGGCGCGCTCACAGCCCGGACGATCGTCCATACCGAGGCCGATCTCGATCGGCTCCCGCCCAACATCGCCCGGCACGCCGTCGTGATCCCCCACGGCGAGTACGGCGGGCTCGCACGAAGCGGGGGGGAGGCCGACAGGGACGCCGCGCGGGCCGCGATCGGCGTCGGCGCGGACGTCCACGTGACGCTGATGTTCGGGCAGCTGCGCACCGACAAGGGCCTCGGCGACCTGCTCGCTGCCCTGCGGGCGCTGCCTCGGCTGCACCTGCTGATCGGCGGCCAGGAGGCCGGCGCTCTGGCAGAGAACCGCGAGGCGCTCGCCGACCCGGCGCTGGCGGGGCGGGTCACGATCCGCGAGGGCTTCCTCGACATGGCCGAGGCGGCGCAGCTGTTCGCCGCCTCGGACACCGTCGCGCTGCCCTACCAGGTGGCCAGCCAGAGCGGCGTGCTGCTGCTCGCCTACGGCTTCAGGCGCCCGGTAATCGTCTACCCGGTGGGCGGCATGGCCGAGGCGGTGATCGACGGCGAGACCGGTTGGATCTGCAGCCGCCCCGACGCGGCGTCGCTGACCGACGCGCTCGTCAGCCGCAGTCCAGGCCGGAGCCGAGGAGTGCCTGCGGCGCGGCGCGGCGGGCGCGCGGCTTGCCGACGAGCGCTACTCGTGGAGCGCGATCGCGGAGCTCACCGAGAAGGCCTACGAGGAGGCGATGGCCGATGGCTGACGAGCTGGCCAGGAGCGCGAGGCTCCTGCTCGGGCCCGGACGCCCCGCCCGGCTCGGAGCGGCTGCGAACGGTGCGGGCCGCCCTGCGCCCGCGTCCTGTGCCCTCTGCGCCCGTGCGCTTCGCCCAGCGCGTCCAGCGCAAGCTGGGACGGCTCGAGTACGAGCAGGCTGTCGCCGCGCCGCTGATGGCCGCGCGTCGCGAGGCGCTCGGCACTGCGGCCGCCGGTCCGCCGCGGTTCCTCGTGCGCATGGACGAGTTCCCCCACTACATGGCCTGGGATCAGCCCGAGCGTTATGGCACGAGCGCGTATGTGCGCTTTCACGAGCTGATGCGCGAAGCCGGGGTGCCGTACCTCGTGGCGGTGCTGCCGCGCGTCTCGGCCGCATCGCTCGACCCGGCCGGGACGCGCTGGCGAGCGCTCGAGGACGACGAGCGCGCGCTGCTCGCGAGGATGCCCTCGGAGGGGGTCTCATACGGGCTCCACGGCCTCGACCATCGCACGCGCCACGACTCGCCCCGGCGCCACTCCGAGCTGTGCGGGCTGAGCATCGCCGGAGACCGAGGAGCTGCTCGCGACGCGCGCTCGAGCGAGCTGGAGCCCTCGGGCATCCGCCCGCGCGTCTTCGTGCCGCCGTACAACCGCTTCGACGCCCGCCAGTACCCGCTGCTCGCCCGCGAGTTCGACGTCGTCTGCGGCGGGCCGGAGACGGTCGGCCTGCTCGGCTTCCAGCGCACCCCCGTGTGGCGCGGCGACGCGGTGTACCTGCCCTCCTACCATCCCCTCTACGGTCACGCGGGCGAGGTGCTGGAGGGGGCTTCGCGCCTGATCGAGGCGCAGGCGGCGCTGTGGGCGCCCGATCGTCCTGCACTGGGGCTGGGAGGCCGACGAGGGCTACTCCGAGCTACGGCGACTCCTCGCCGCGATCGCGCCGTACGCGGCCCATTGGGACGACTTCCTCGCCGAGGTCGCCGCCAGCCGCCTCGCCGGCTGAGCTCGTCACGCCCTCCGGGAAGGGCAGCGCCGAGCGCACGTCGGAGGCGAAGAAGTAGAGGTTGCGCCGCTGCGGGTCGCGGGTCTCAAGGACCGCCACATGTGCGAACTCGGTCCCGAGCAGGGCGATCAGCTCGTCCGGCTGCGGCGAACCTCATGCGCGAGTACTCGTAGTCGGCGCCCGGCTCGATCACGGTGTACCCGCACAGCAGGCCGCCTCCCCGCAGCGAGCGGTGTGCAGATGCCAGCACGGTGGCCGCCTCGGCGAGCGTGAAGTGATGGATCGCCGAATCCCAGATCACGTTGTCGAACGGGCCCGGCGGTAACGCCGTCACGGACGTCGGCGAGCCTGTATTCGATGTTCGGCTGCGAATGGCGGCGGCGGGCGTGGTCGAGCGCCTGCTCGTTGTGGTCGAGCGCCACCACGCGGCGGGCGCGCCCGGCATAGAAGCGCGCGGCGTTGAAGCCGTCCCCGCAGCAGAGCTCGAGCACCTCGGCGCCGGGGCGGATCGTCAGGGCGCCCAGCACGCCGCGCTCCAGGAAGGAGGCACGGCCGAGCGACGGCCACTGCCAGTGCACGTCGACCTCGTGGTCGAACCACTCGGCCGAGTCGCTCAGGAAGCCCTCGACCTTGTACTGGAGGCGGTGCGATGCGGCCGTGACGGCCCGCAGCGAAGCGTTCAGCGCTCTCAGCGCGGGCACGAGGAGCCGGTAGGCGCCGCCGCGCAGCCCAGGCGTGTGCGGAGAACTCGTCATCTGGGGTACGTCCAGCTCATCCGCGGAGACCCGTCTCTTGTTGCTCGTATGCTTCGGTGCGTGTCCACACCGTCAAGGCCAGTCGCGCTCGCCCCCCGGTGAAGCGCGCCGTCATTCTGGCAGGCGGCGAGGGCACCCGCCTGCGCCCCTACACGACGGTCCTGCCGAAGCCGTTGATGCCGATCGGCGACCGTCCGGTTCTCGACATCGTCGTGCGCCAGCTGAAGGCGCACGGCTTCGAGCACATCACGATGGCGACCGGCTACCTGGCGGAGCTGATCGAGGCCTTCTTCCGTGACGGCGAGAGCTACGGGGTCAAGATCGACTACTTCCGCGAGCACGAACCGCTCGGGACCGTGGGCGCGCTGGCCCTGATCGACGGGCTCGCCGACGACAACGTGCTGGTCATGAACGGGGACGTGCTCACGGACATCGACTACGGCGCCCTGCTGGCGCGCCACGCCGGCTCCGACGCGGCCGCGACGATCGCGACCAAGAAGCGCCACATCCAGGTCTCGCTGGGAGTCCTGCGCTTCGGGGACGAGAGCGACGCGACGCGGCTCACGGGCTACGACGAGAAGCCGGAGATCGACTACATCGCCTCGATGGGCGTCTACTGCTTCGCGCCTCGGGCCCTCAAGCACATCGTCCCGAACGAGCGGCTCGACTTCCCCGATCTGATCCTCCGCCTGATCGCCGACGGCGAGATCGTCCGCTCATGGCTGAGCGACGACTACTGGCTCGACATCGGGCGCCACGACGACTACGAGCAGGCGCAGGAAGAGTTCAACTCGGTCAAGCACAGGCTGATACCGGGGGGCTGAGCAGGGCGGCTCGCCGCTCGTCTGAGATGCAGGGATGGGCTTCAGGCGGGCCGGCGGCCTGCCGACACTGGCCCCATGCGGATCGGTCGGCCTTCGCGCGGGGCGGTGATCGCGGCTGCCCTCGCGTTCGCCGGCTTCGGCCTGGCGATGGAGCTCCTGGATCAGCGGCACGGGGAGGACGAACAGGCGCTGCGGCGTGAGGCGCTCGAAACGAGGCTCAGCCTCCCAGGGCCCGAAACCGCCGGAGTGCTCGACGCTCTACCCGCACCGGCCGGGCTGGGGCGCGCGACTTGCACCGGCGCCAGGACGGTCTGCTTCTCCAGCCCCGCGCCGATCGCGGCGGCGACGGACCACGGGGCGTCGGGCGTCTTCGCGAGGGTCGCGCGCGAACTGGGTGTCAGGCTGGAAGCCAGGCCTGGGGAACCCGCGCGATGCCATGTCAAGCGCCGTGTCCCGGAGCCGCATCCCCAGGAAAGCTTCCTGCTCTGCGGCGCACCGGGTGTCACCGGTGCGGACGAAGTGACCCTGGAGCTGAGATCGGTCACGTATCGACCCGGCGGGGCCAAACCGATCTCGCCGCTGCCTCGCGGCACCATCCTGGAAGTCACCGACTACGGCAGCGTGGCGTCGCGCCGCAAGCTCGAAGCTGAAGCCCGAGGACTCGGAGGCGGCTGAGCGGCTCTGCCGGCTAGCCCGCCAGCGCCGCCCGCACCGCCCCGACCACGATCTCGACCTCCTCGGCCGTCGTGCTCGAGCTGAGCGGCAGCGCACAGTGGCGCGCGGCGGCCTCGGTGGCCGCGGGCAGGCCGTCCGCGGGTGCGTAGGCGCCGTAGTCGGTGAAGGTGTGGAGCGCCGGGTACCACGTCGTCTGGATGCCGGCCTCTTTGAGCTGGTCGCGGAAGCGGTCGCGCCGCTCGCGATCGGCCACGAGGACGGGGAACGCGAAGTGTGAGGAGCGCTCGACTGCCACGTCGTCGAAGCAGAGCTCGAGGCCGTCGATGCCGGCCAGCTGCTCGCGGTAGGCCACGACCGTCTCGCGGCGCGCGCTGAGCGCGTCCGGCAGGCGCTGCAGGCGGCTCAGGCCGAGGGCCGCGCGCGGCTCGTCCATGCGGTAGTTGAAGCCGATGTCGACGATGTCGTAGGCGGGGTCATGGCCGCGGTGGCGATCCCAGGTGGAGCTGGTCAAGGCGTGGGAGCGAAGCAGGCGCACGCGATCTGAGTGCTCGGCGGCCGCGCAGCTCACCATCCCGCCCTCGCCGACGCAGAGCTGCTTCTTGGAGAAGAAGCTGAACGCGCCCAGCTCGCCGACCGTCCCGACGCTGCGCCCGCCCTCGTCCACGATGGCGCCGATCGCCTGTGCGCAGTCCTCGATCAGGACGAGGCCATGCTCGTCGCACAGCGCGCGCAGCTCCGCGACGGCGGCGGGATAGCCGCAGAAGTGGACTGCGATCACGGCCTTTGTGCGCGGGGTGATGCGGCGCGCCACGTCCGCGGGGTCGAGGACGAACTCGCGCGGGGAGATGACGTCGCAGAGGACGGGCGTGGCGCCGACGTAACGGATCGCCGCGGCGCTCGCGACGAACGTGAACGCCGGCACGATCACCTCGTCGCCCGGGCCGAGCCCGGCAGCGAGGCAGGCGAGGTGCAGCGCGGCCGTGCCCGAGGAGACCGTGACCGCGTGCTCGGTGCCGACGAACTCGGCGAGCGCCTGCTCGAAGGCGGCGATGCGAGGGCCCATCGTCGAGCCAGCCGGAGTCCAGGCAGTCGAGCACCGCCTGGACGTCCTGCTCGGGGACGGCGATGTCGGTGAGCGGAACGCGCCAGTCGCTCATCGCCGCAGCGCCTCGGCAAGCGCGGTGACGACCCTGTCCTGGTCGTCGTGGTCATGTGGGGGTAGAAGGGGAGCGTCAGCTCGGTCCGCGAGGCCAGCTCGGTGATCGGCAGCGAGACGCCCGGGTAGCGCTCGCGATAGGCCGTGAAGCGGTGGATCGAGGGGTAGAAGATGCTCGTCTGGATGCCCCGCTCGCGCAGGCGGCTCGAGACGTCGCCTTGGCTGCCGTCCTCCTCGAGCATGATCGGGATCACGTATGCGGAGGAGGTGTGGACCTCCTCGTCGGTGAAGGGCACGATGATGCCCTCGACCTGCGAGAGCAGCGAGCGATAACGGAGCGTCAGCTCGCGGCGCCGCTCGATTTCCTCCTCGAGGCGACCCATGCGCGAGAGCAGCAGGGCCGAGCGCGGCTCGTCGAGGCGGTAGTTGAAGCCGAGCCCGACGACGTCGTAGGTGTCGGTGCGCCCGCAGTGCCGGTCCCACGTGCCGCTGGTCATGCAATGGGAGCGGTGCGAGCGCACGAACGCGGCGACCTCGTCGCTGTCCGTGCACAAGAGCCCGCCCTCGCCGACGGACAGCACCTTGTTGGAGAAGAAGCTGAAGGCGCCGGCCAGCCCCCACGTGCCGAGCTTGCGGCCGTGGAGCGTCGCGCTCGGCGCGTGCGCGACGTCCTCGATCAGCGCGATGCCGTGGCGGTCGCAGATCTCCTTCATGCGGTCCGCGGCGGCTGCGTAGCCGGCGTAGTGGACGATGCAGACCGCCTTCGTCCGCGGCGTGATGCGCCGCTCGACGTCGTCAGGGTCGAGGCTCGGGACCTCTCGCGAGACGATCTCGGCGAACACCGGGTCCGCGCCGCAGTAGATCGCCGCCGTGGCTGTCGCCGCGAACGTGAACGCCGGCACGATCACCTCGTCGCCCGGGCCGACCCCGGCGGCGAGGTAGGCGAGGTGCAGCGCCGCCGTGCAGCTCGAGACGGCGATCGCGTGCTTCGCGCCGAGGTGCTCGGCGAACACGCGCTCGAACTCCGCCGTGCGGGGTCCGAGCGTCAGCCAGCCCGAGCGCAGCGTCTCGGCGACAGCCTCCAGGTCCTGGGGCTGGAGCTGCAGGTCGAAGAGCGGAAGCTCGGGGAAGGTCTCCGTCGAGGCCATGAGAAGAGCCCGCCGCCCCTACGGGATGTTCTTGTAGCGCGAGTCGTACGGGTCGCCGAAGCGCCCCTCGTCGAGCGCCTGCATGATCTCGGCGATCCCGTCGGGCACCGTCATCAGCGTCTCGAAGCCGAGCTCGGCCTTGATCTTGTCGAAGCTGACCTTGTAGTCGCGCGGGTCCTCGTTCTTCTTGACGAAGGTGACCGTGCCCTTGTCGGTCTGCCTGCCGATCTCCTCGACGATGTCGAGCTTGCGGTAGTTCTCGCCCGAGCGGCCGGCGTTGAAGACGTTGCTGCCGACCTTCTCCACGGGCGCTTCGAGCACCGTGCGCACGGCGCGGCCCGCGTCGCGGACGTGGATGTAGGGACGCCAGAACTGCTCGCCGAACACTTCCAGCTCCTTGTCGGCCCACAGTTCGCGCGTGAACTCGTTGACGGTCAGGTCGAAGCGCATCCGCCGGCCGACTCCGTAGACGGTCGCGAAGCGCAGGCAGGTCGGGGCCATGCCGTTGCCGCCGCCGCCCAGGATCAGCTTCTCCATGCCGACCTTCTGCTCGGCGTAGAGCGAGACCGGGCGCAGCTCGCCCTCCTCGGTGATCGGGACGGTCGGGTCGGCCATGCGGCCGTAGTTCGAGCAGGTGGAGGCGAACACGAGGCGCTCCACTCCGGCCGCTTTGGCGTCGGACGACCAGCGACTCCGTGGCCTTGACGTTGACGTCGTCGGATTCCTGGGGGTCCCGCGCGCAGGCGGGGTCGCCGACGATCGCGGCGAGGTGCACGACCGCTTCGGCGCCGTCGAGGGCGCGGGCGCGGGCGTCGGCGTCGCGGATGTCGCCGCGGACGACCTCGATGCCCTTCTGCTCCTGCTCGCTTGCGATGTCCTCCTGGCCGTGCAGCAGGGAGTCGAGCACGCGGACCTCGCGGCCGTGCTCGAGCAGCTCGTTGGCGAGCAGGGAGCCGATGTAGCCGCTGCCGCCGGTGATCAAGGTCTTGCCCACTTGTGCGTCCTCTCGTCTCGGGTCGGGAGTGCCCGCCGCGGGGGGCGAGCGGGCGGGCGGGACACCGAACCATCGCGCGCCACCGCGGGGCAGAGCCTCGCAATGGTATAGCCGCTATCGGCAAGGCTCCGGGAGGGCTTGAGGCCGGTGCGGATCGCGCGCAGCGGCTCTGCGAGGGCTGAAGCCCCCGCTTTACGGCGCCGATGGAGAGGTATCGTGACCTCGCCGGAACCATGAACGCGCCCCGATGTCGACCCTAGCCCGAGACGCCACCCGCCAGCGCGCGGCGTCGGACATCGCGATGCAGGTGTCGGTCCGGGTGTTGAACCTGGCGCTCGGCGTCTTCGTGACCGCGCTGCTCGTGCGCACGCTCGGCACCACCGGCTACGGCGAATGGGCCACGACGCTGATCGTGCTCGGCCTGATCGCCTACTTCATGAACTTCGGCATGGAGGAAGTGGCGCTGAGAGAAGCGGCCAAAGCGCCCGAGACCGAGAACGAGTGGATCGGCGCCGCGATCCTGATGCGCCTGCTGCTGCTCGGGCCGGTGATGATCTCGGCCTACGTAGCCCTGCTGCTGCTCCCGCACACCGAAGACATGCTGATCGCGGGCGCGATCCTGATCGTGGCGATGCCGTTCGGCGGGATGGGGGCGCTCGGGCCTGCTGTTCCGCCTGCGGGTCGACAACCGCATCCCGATGCTCGTGCTGACGCTGCGCAGCATCCTCTGGGGCATCGCCGTCGTGATCATCCACTCAGACGGCGGGGGCCTGATCGCGTTCGCGATCGGGATGGTCACCACGAACATGGTGGGCTCGATCGTGCAGACGGTCGCGGCGGTCAAAATCGCCGACGTCTGGCCGCGTCCGAACCGCAAGCACGTGCGCGCGCTCGCCAGGGTCTCGCTGCCGATCGGCATCTCCGGTCTGCTGATTGCGGCCTACGCACGCATCGACGGGCTGCTCGTCTACGCCATCGGCGGTGCACACGAAGCCGGTCTCTACAACGCGATCTACAACGTGCTGGACCAGTCGCATTTCATCCCGATCTCGATCCTCACGACCCTTGCGCCCGTCCTCGCCGCCGCCTGGCCGCACAACCGCGAGCGCCTGTTGCGGACCGCGCGCCTGATCGTCGAGATGCTCTCCGTCGCCTCCTTCGGGGCGCTCGCGGTCGCGATCGTCGCCAACGAACAGCTCGTGCGACTCGTGTTCGGGGCCGAATTCGTCGAAGGCGCGCCGGCGCTGCCCGTTCTTGGCGGCGCGTTCATCCTGATCTGTTACGGCTACCTCAACGGCAACCTCCTGCTCGTCCTCGGCAAACAGAAGCTCCTGCTGCGGATCAGTCTCGTCGCGCTCGTCTTCAACCTGGCTGGCAACGCCGCGGCGATCCCGCTGTTCGGCTTCATGGGGGCCGCCTGGATGACCGTCTTGACCGAGGCGGTCGTGCTGATCCAGACGACGCGGCTGCTGGTGCGCGAGCTACCGGCCGAGGAGTTCGAGTTCGGACGCGTCATCCGCACGGGCATCGCGGCGGTGATCCTCGGGCTGGTGCTGGGCGCGATGGAGATAGCCGGGGCGCCGCTCGCCGCGCTGCTCGGTGCCGCGTGCGTGCTCTACCCGGTCCTGCTCTACGCCCTGCGGGCGTTCGGCCCGGAGGACCTGCGGCTGGTCCTGCGCCGCGGCGCCACGGTCTGAGCCCGGCGTGGAGCGCCCCTAGGCCCGGCACGGAGCGCCGGCGAGCGCCCCTGAGCCCGGCACGAGGCGGCGGCAGGCAGGCGCTGACCCCGGCACCGAGCGCCGGGGCAACCTCCCGTCAAAGGAGCTCGCGCATGCGCGCGGCGAGCGCCGGGAACTGCCTCCGCGCGTCGTAGTGGCGCTCGACGCGCTCGCGGACGCACCTGTCGGAGCGCCTCGCGGCGCGTACCGTCCGCAAGCAGTGACTCGATCGCCTCCCGCAGCCCGCGCACGTCTCCGTTCGGGACGACCGTCCCGGCGCGGCCGTGGTCGAGCATCTCGGGGATCGCGCCGACGTCCGAGGACACCGCCGGCGTGCCGCAGGCCATCGCCTCGAGCAGCACCCACGGGTTCGTGTCGCCGTAGGTAGGGAGCACGAGCAGGTCGGCCTGCTGGTAGAGCCGGCGCAGCTCGGGCGAGGCGTGGCCGAGGCGGTGCACCGTCACTCCGTCGGCGTGCGGGACATCGGCCGGGGTGACGAGGTCGAGATCGACGTCGGTCCCGATCCGTCCCGCCAGCGCCGACAGCAGGTCGAACCCTCCCTTTTCCGCGAAACGGCCTCCCACGAACAGGATGCGCGGGCGCTCCCGCGGCTCGCGCGGAGCGGGGTACCAGCGCTCGAGGTCCAGCCCCGGATGGTGCTCGATCACGTTCGCGCGCGGCTCCTCAGCCAGGATGCCGCGGCGCGCCCAGCCGGTCCAGGCCACCACGAGCGCAGCGCCGCGCAGCGAGCGGCGCTCGAGCACGACGCTGGGGCCCGTCTGGTGCGCGCTTCCGCGCGTGGCGGTCCACGCCGGCATCTGCGACCAGTCGCGCACCGAGGAGTCCACCGAGAGCACGACCGGGAGGCGGCGCATGATCCGCCGGGCGAACAGCGCGATCGACTGCGTGTGCAGGTACAGCAGGTCGGGGCGATCGGCCCGCAGGAGCGCGTCCACGCGCCGCCGTGCACGCAATGACTGCACCGCGTGCCAGCGCAGCGTGCGCGGATCCAGGCCGCGCTCGGCGAGCAGCGGCAGCGGCCGGTAGGCGGCGAACCGGCTGAGGCGCCCCATCTCCCCCAGCGCCTCGAAACGGGCGTGCACGGAAGGCTCGGCGTCCAGGCCGGCCGCGAGCGCATCCCCGATCTGGCTCTGCCCGAGGATGTGGCTGCCGAGGTTGCCCTCGTTGAAGATCAGGAGCCGCAGCTCGGAGCGGCTCAGCTCGGGACACCGCCTTCGCGCGGCGGGCGCGCGGGGCGCCTCCACCCGTCGGGGCGGGCGCAGTCGTCCCAGCCCGTGATGGCCGGGTCCTGCACGAGTGCGGGGTCCTCGAGGATCAGGCGCTCGTGGACCCGCGCGAGCGCCTCGTGCAGCTCGTCCGGACCGTCGAAGTCACGGGGATCGAGCGGCTCTTGGTAGTCGACCCGGATCTGCGTCCCGTTGCGGCTGACGTGCTGCGGCAGCACCAGCGCGCCGGTCTCGCAGGCGAGCCGCGCCGTGCCGTCGACGAGCATCACCGGCTTTCCGAGGAAGTGCGTCTCGTGAGGCCCTGGCAGATCGAAGTAGATCGTCGTCAGCCCTCCCAACCGGAGGAGCTCGCCGAGGACCGCGTAGCCGCCGCGCTTGCGCACGACCGGCAGCTGGGGCAGCCCGATCCGCCAGCGCGCGATGAAGCGGCCCCAATGGTCGGGAGGGGGTGCTTCGTAGTACCAATCTCCCATCACGACGCACTGCGTGACGCCGAGCTGCTCCAGACCAAGGCTGACGTTGAAGAAGGGGCCGACGTGCGCGCCGCTCGTGATCACGCCGCGACCCGCGGCGCACGCGGCGAGCACGCGCTCGCGCGAGACGCCCTCGATCGTCGGCGGCTGCCACGGCTGCCAGAAGAGGGCGAGCCATGCTTCGGCCTCGAGGAGCCGCCGCTCGGCCAGCTCCCCGAGGTCCCCCTCGCGCGCGGTGCCCGTGACGATCGCGCGCATGATCGCGAGCTCGCGCTCGCGCGTCTGCGGCTCGGTGCGCCAGCGCCGGCGCCCCTTGCGTTCTGCGCGCGCGAGGGCAAGCGAGGTCGGGATCGCACGCCGCATCAGCGGCGAGGTCCGGAGCCTGACCCGCAGGGGCGCGGACGGCATCTTGCCCTTGGGCACCAGCTCGACGCCCTCGGGCAGGCCGGCAAGTCGTTCGTCGCGCACGATCGTTCTCATCGGCGTGTTCGGCACAGCGCTGGACCCCCTCTTCCGGACCGGTCGGGCGCCTGGCGCCGGGAGGCCCGCTTCGGTGGCTAGCGTACAGCCCCCATGAAGGTCCTGTTCATCTCCACTTTCTACCCGCCCGTGGCGCTCGGGGGCTACGAGGTGGAGTGCGCCGGCGTCGCCGAGCGCCTGTCAGAGCGCCATGAGGTCAGGGTGCTGACCAGCTCTGCGCGTCGCGGGGACGCGGACGCGCAGCCGGAGGTTCTCCGCGAGCTCGCGCTGCTCACTCCGGACTCGCGCGGCGCGCTGCGCGCCCCCCGTGCGGCGCTCGGCGGGGTGGCCGCGGCGCGGAGGGCGCTCGCGTGGCAGCCCGATCTCGTCTACGCCTGGAACTGCTCCTCGATCCCGCACGCCGCCGTGCGCGTGATCGCCGACAGCGGCGTCCCGCTGGCGTTCCGCATCTGCGAGCACTGGTTCGGCGGGCTGTTCACGGGCGACCAGTACATGCGCGAGCTGCTCCCGGCGAAACGAGGTCTCGCGCGGGCCTCCTGGGCCGCCGGCTGCAGGGCTCTGAACCGCCTGCCGGCGCTGCGCCTCGACCCGCTCGCCCCCCTCAGAGCGGCGATCTCGTGGAACTCGGAGGCGCTGGAGCGGATGGTCACGACGCCCTCGTTCGTGCGTCCGGTGCTCGAGCGCGTGGGTCACTCCGTCCCGCGTTACGGCGATCTGTACGCAGCGGTTGAGCGCTCCCCGGCGCCCTCGCCCGAGATCGTCTTCCTCGGGCGAGTCACGCAGTACAAGGGTGTCGGTGTCGCGATCGAGGCCTTGGCGCTGCTCCGGGCCGGGGCGCACCCCGAGGCCCGTCTCGTCGTGATCGGGCCCGAGGACCGCGCCTACGGGGAGCAGATGCGCAGGCTGGCAGAGCGGCTCGGCGTCGCCGAGGCGATCAGCTGGAAGGGCCAGCGGACGCCGGAGCAGTCGGCGGCCGCGCTGGCGCGCGCCCACGCTCTGATCGTGCCGTCGGTGTGGGACGAGCCGTTCCCGCTGGTGACGATCGAGGGCGCGCTCGCCGGCGTGCCGCTTGTCGCCTCCGATGTCGGCGGGATCGGCGAGGGCATGCACGACGAGGAGCACGCGCTGCTGTTCGGTCGCGGCGACGCCCGCGGCGCGGCAGCCGCGCTCGCGCGGGTGCTCGAGGACCGCGAGGGCACGAAGGCCCGGGTGGCGCGGGCCCGCGCGCGGGCCGATCAGTTCCGGATCGGGCCCTATCTGGAGGACCAGGAGCAGTTCGTGCTCGACGCGCTCGCGGCACTTTCCCCTGCCGGCGTGTAACACGGTTGCACGGTTGGCTGCGATCGCTCGCTGGCGGATAGCTACCATCGGTGGTCACCGATCCCCCGCGGTGCAAGGACGGCACCCGTGCGGCGGCGCCCTCAAGCAGAGCCCGGCGCGCGACGATAGGAGTGATGTCGTGAGAACTGTGGCCTGCAGCGGAACGTCCCGGATCGTGGAAGACTCAGCGCTTCCCGTCTCCGAGGTCGTCTGATGAGAGCCGAAAACCGCTTCGAGCCGCTCGGTGAGAGCAACTCGGTGTCCTCTGCGCTGGAGGTGCTCCGCCGGCGCTGGCCGATCGCGCTCGGCATCGTGCTCGTCTGTACGGTGCTCTCGGTCGTCCAGCAGAAGCGCGCGGCCCCCGTCCTACAAGGCCACGGCGCAGGTCGCCTTCCAGAACTCGACGATCGCGGGCGAAGCGGTCGGGTTCGCGGCCTCCGGGACCGAACCCCAGCGCGAAGCCGACACGCAGCAGACGATCGCGCACTCCCCGGAAGTCGCACAGGCGGTCCGCACCCAGCTCGGTGGCGCGGTCGGAGCGGACGAACTGCTCGGCATGGTCGAGATCGAAGTCGCCCCCAACGCCGACGTGCTCAACATCACCGCCTCGGCCGGCGACCCCCGTCAGGCCGCCCGGATCGCGAACGCCTTCGCCAACGCATACATCACCTTCCGCGCGAACTCGCAGCTGACCGCGATCGACGCGGCCAAAAGCCAGCTCCAGCAGCAGCTCGCGACGACCACGCCCGGCACCGCGAACGCGGCCTCGCTCGAACAGCAGATCCAGCGGCTCACGCAGGCCCGTGCAGTCGTCGGCTCGGGTGCCGACATCATCGGCCGGGCGACGCCGCCCAGCGCCCCGTCTGGCACGAAGACCTCGACCGCGGTCATCATCGGCCTGGCGATCGGGCTCGCGCTTGCCTTCACGCTCCTGTTCCTGCTCGAGTCGCTCGACCGCCGCATCAAGACCGTCGACGAGTTCGAACGTGAGTACAAGCTCTCCGCGCTGACGGTCGTCCCGCAGTCCGCGATGGGGCCGGCGCGCGCCGACGAACGCGCCGATCTGCTCGAGCCCTACCGGATCCTGCGCAGCGCGCTGGAATTCGCCGCCGTCACGCGCGCGATGGACACGTTGCTCGTCACGAGCGCGGTCCCGGGCGAGGGCAAGACGACCGTGTCCGTCGACCTCGCGCAGGTGATCGCGCTCACGAAGCGTCAGGTCGTGCTGCTCGAGCTCGACCTGCGCATGCCGACCTTCACGCGCCACTTCGGGCTCGACCCGCGGCGCGGGTTGACGACCGCGCTGCTTCGCGGCGAGGCACCCGCGGACCTGCTCGTCGAGCCGATGCCGGGGCTCCCCAACCTCTCGGTGCTGCCGTCCGGGCCGCTGCCCCACAACCCGGCCGAGCTCCTTGCGAGCCCGGTGATCGGCGAGATCATCACCGAACTCGGCAACGGCGGCGAGACGATGGTGATCATCGACGCGCCCCCGCTGAACCCCGTCGCCGACGCGCAGATCCTGCTCAACAGCTCCTCGATCCAGGCCACGCTGCTGGTCTCGCGCCTGAACAAAACAACGCGAGATGAGGTCCGTCGCGCGCGAGGGATCTTGGATCGTCACATGGTTGAGCCGGTCGGTCTAGTGATCACCGGCATGCGCGACGGCGGCCGCTACACCTACTCGGCGTACGGCGAGAACGCCGGCACCGTCGAGGTCAGCGCGGACAACATCCAGCGGCACCGCGACCGCGAGCGCGGAGGCGCGCGCGAGCGCGGCAGCGCGAAAGACCGCGAACCCGTCTAGGGCAGCGCGCGTCGTGCCCTGGCGCTTTCACCTGCGAGCGATCGATGGCCGTGAAGCGCTGACGGCCGCGGCCGCGAGCGCCGCGACCGCGCTCATCATCGTCGTCGCGCACCGCAAGACCGGCAGCACGCTCGCGCTTTGCGCGCCGCTTGCCCTCGTCCTCGTCCTCGTCGTGCTGATGCGCCCGCTGCTCGCCGTAAGCATCGCGCTGCTCGTGCCGATTCTCTTCGAGGGCGTGAGCTTCGGGCTCCTCACGCCGCTGGCCCATGTCTATGACCCGTTCTACAAGCGCCTCACGCCCGTCGATGCGCTCGTCGCGCTGGCGGTCATCTCGGTGGCGCTCGACATGCTGCGCGACCGCCGCCCGCTGCGATATCCGCGCGAGCTGCGCTTCCCTCACCTGCTGCTCGTGCTGGGGATGCTGGCGGGGATCGCCGTGGGCAAAAACGCGGGCTCCTCGGGCTTGAAGTCGCTGGTCCTGGCGGAGAACCTGATCGCCTACCTGCTGATCGTGCCGATCGCCGTCGCCAACCTGCGGGTCGAGCCCGAGAAACTCAAGCTTCTGATCGGGGCCCTCTTCGCCGTGGCGGTCTTCAAGGCGTTCCTCGGGCTGGTCGAGGTCGGCGCTCACAAGGGCGCTTCGATCGAGGGCAGCGCGAACCTCACCTATTACGAACCGACGGCCAACTGGGTGATCATGGTCGCGCTGCTCGGGATCGTCGCGGCGCTGCTGGGGCGGCTGCGCCCGCCGCTGTGGATGCTCCTGGGGACTCCCCTGCTGATCGCCTCCATCGTGCTCTCCTACCGGCGCTCCTTCTGGATCGCGACCGCGCTGGGGCTGCTGCTCGTGGTGCTGCTAGCGCTGTCCCCGATGGGCAGGCGGCTGCTCGTGCCGACCGCGCTGCTCGTCGCCGCTGGGATCTGGCTGCTCGGCTCCATCAACTTCCAATCCCAGAACCCGATCGTCAAGCGCGTGGCTTCGCTCTCGCCGACGAGCCTGACCACGAACGTCGAAGACCGCTACCGGATCGACGAGCGCGCCAACGTCCTGGCCGAGCTCGAACAAAAACCGATCACCGGCCTCGGCATCAACGTCTCGTGGAACTCGAGCAAGCGCCCGCTGCCGATCGAACACGAAGAAGCGCGCGAGTATGTGCACTTCGCGGCCCTCTGGTGGTGGATGAAGATGGGGATCCTCGGGCTGCTCGCGTACTTCGCGCTGCTGATCGGGACGGCTCGCCTCGCGTGGCGGGTGTGGCGAGAGCGAACCGAGACGATCTTCAGGGCGTTCGGGCTCGCGTCGCTGTGCGGCGTCGCGGGGCTGGTGGTCGCCGAGACGACTGCGACCTTCACGGCCGCCGAACTGCGCTTCACGATCGTCCTCGCGATCCAGATCGGGCTGCTCGCGCTCATCACCTTGCTGCCGCGGGCCGATCGTGAGCAGGACGAGGCTGCGACCGCGGGATGAGGCAGGGGCTCAGGCGCCTGGCGCCAGCAGCGCCGCGAGCGCCTCGATCGAGTAGCGCCGCATCGCCAGCTCGCGCCCGCGGGCGCCCATCTCGGGCGCACCCTGGCCGAGCAGCGTCGCAAGCGCCGCAGCGAACGCGCCGGCGCCCTCCGCGAGCACGCAGTCGCTGCCGTCGCTGACCGCAAGTCCCGCTGCGGCCCGCGGTGTCGCCAGGACCGGCAGGCCGTACGCGAGCGCCTCGACGAACTTCAGCGGCGTGCCGCCGCCCTGCAGCAGCGGCACGACCGCACAGCGCGCGCCGGAATACGCCTCGGCGAGACGAGCCACGAAGCCGACGGCCTCGACCCGCTCGTCGACGCCTCCCAGCTCGAGATTCGGACCGACGAGCCGCAGACGCGCCTCCGGCATCCGCTCCCAGACGAGCGGCATGACCTCTTCGAGCAGGAACCGCAGGCCGTTGCGATTGGGCTCGTACGCGAAGTTCGCGACGAACACGGCGCGCGGCTCGGTAGCGGGCACGACGGGCACGATCGCGGCCACGTCGACGACGTTGGGCACGTAGCGCAGGCGCGCGCGCGGGCAGAGCTCCGCCGCGGCCGCCAGGTCGGCCTCGCTGACCATCCACGACTCGCTCGCGCGGCCCAGGAGCCCCCGCTCGAAGCGCCGCAGCGCCGCCACCGAGCCCTCCGCTCCTGACAGCTCGCCGCGGAAGCCCGACTCCAGGTTGTGGGCGTTGTAGACGACCGGGCGCTGCCGCGAGAGCCTTTGCAGCGCGGCGGCCGCGATCGGACCGTCCGCGATCACACGCCCGCGCTCCGGTGTGGCGGCGAGATCCCGGGCCGCCGCTGCGAGCTCTGGGGAGACGCCGCGCGCGAAGCCCGCGGGCGTCCCGGACGCGCGGGCGCTCGCATAGGCGAGTGCGCGTCGCGCGCCCCGCGAGGCCAGGACCTCGTGCAACTCGATCCCGGGGATCGAGGAGAAGGCGCTGTCGGGCTCGGCGCCCTCGAAGCGCGCGTAGAGGAGCGTCAGCCCCTCGCCGGCTGTGGCCAGCGCCCGCGCGATCCCATAGGTGCGCATCGTCTGCCCCGATCGCAGGATCGGCGTATGGGTCGTGACCAGCAGATCCCTCATCGCGGCGGGAGCGCCTCGATCGCGGTCGCGATCTCGCGCAGGCGCTCCTCCCAGGAGTGCGATGCGGCCGCAGCGGAGCGCTCCGCGCGGCGGGCGGGGCTGTCCTGCGCGAGCGCCTGTTCGAGCGCCGCGCGGAAGGACGCGGCGTCAGGCCCGCCGGCCACCTCTGGGACGCCGGCTAGCGCGGGCAGGGGCGTCGCGACCACGGGCAGGCCGGCGGCGAGATACTCGTAGACCTTCATCGGGAAGATGCTGTCGGTCAGCTCGCTGCGCACGTAGGGGATCAGGCCGGCATCGGCGCCGCGCAGGACAGCCGGGAGCTCGTGGTAGGCGCGCGGGCCGAGCAGGTGCACGTTGGGCTCAGCCGCGAGCGCCGAGACGTCGGTGGTCGGGTCGCCGAGGCCGACCGGCCCGACGAGCGCGAGCGTCCAGTCTCGCCGCGCCCGCGCGAGCTCGACGAGCAGCGGGATGTCGAGCTTGACGGCTGAGATCGCGCCGGTGAAGACGAGGCGTGGCGATGGCAGGGCGTCGATCGCCGGGTCCGTCGCTGTGGCAGGATCGAGCGCCGTCGCGAACAGCTCGGTGTCGGCGACGTTGGGCGCTTCCAGCACGTTCGCCGAGAGGCTCCGCATGCGGCGCACGAGCTCCGGCGCGCTCGCGAGGACGAGGTCGGCGCGCCCGGCGAAGCGCTCCTCGGCCGCGCGGAAGCTCGCGGTGTCGATGCGCTCGTGCGCGGAGATGTCATCGACGCAGTGGTAGACGACCAGCGAAGGCGCGAGCGCGCCGAGCAGAACCTCCGCCTGCGGCACATAGGACCACAGCCACGGTTCGCGCATCCCGATCCCGCGCGCGGCGCGCGACACGAGCGCGGGCAGCAGGCGACGATTCAGCGCCTCCGCGGCCGCGTTGCCGTGCAGCGGCAGCACGAGCGGCGAGAGCACGTCGAGCCCGTCTCGCCGGCGTGGTGGCTGCAGCCCCGTACGCAGCCTGCGGGCGATACGGCGCAGGTCGCGGCCCGCGAGCTGCGGGCGGCGCAGCCCCAGCGACTCGACGAACAGGACGCGGTTGCCGCGCGCCAGGCGCGACATCAGGTGGTGCTGGTTGGTCCACAGCTCGGTGTCCCAATCGGCGAAACCCACGCAGACGATGTCGCGCCCCTGGAGGGCGCCAGGCAGCTCCATCGGCCGCATGATCGCTGACGGTCCGGGCGCCGCGCGCCTCGCCTTGTAGTCTCGATGACAGTGCAGGCTCCTGGACACGCGGTGCCGGCCCCTCCGCTCGAGGAGCTGCGCGAGCGCTTCCCGCGGGTCGCGGTCGTCCACGACTGGCTGACGATCCCGGGCGGGTCCGAGCAGGTGGTGATGGAGCTGCTCGCGATGTTCCCGGACGCCGAGCTGTTCACGTCCGTGTACGACCCCGAGCCGTGGCCCGAGCAGATCACCTCCCGACCGGTCCATGCCTCGTTCCTGAGCCGCCTGCCCGGCGCGAGCAGGCACTACCCGAAGCTGCTGCCGCTGATGAACCGCGCCTTCCGCTCCTTCGATCTGAGCGGCTTCGACCTCGTGCTCTCGAGCAGCCACGCGTGCGCCAAGAACGTGCGCAAGCCGGCGGGTGCGCTGCACGTCTGCTACTGCCACACGCCGATGCGCTACGCCTGGGAGGAGGGGTTCCTCGCCGGCGAGGCCGTTCCGCGGGGGGCGCGCTGGCTGCTCCCGCCGCTACTGGCGCGCCTGCGCCGCCAGGACCTTGCCGGCGCCGACGGCGTCGACGTGTTCGTCGCGAACTCGGCCCACGTCGCCGAGCGGATCCGGCGCTACTACGGCCGCGATGCAGAGATCGTCCACCCGCCCGTGCACGTCGAGCACTACCTCGGGATCGAGCGCCACCCGGAGGACTTCTACCTCGCCTTCGGCCGCGTCGTCCCATACAAGCGCGTCGACCTCGCCGTCGCCGCCTGCGTCGCGCACGGGGTGCCTCTGAAGGTGGCCGGGGACGGCCGTGCGCTCCAGGACGTGCGCGCGCAGGCGGCGGGCGCGGAGGGCATCGAGTTCCTCGGCAAGGTCTCCGACGGCGAGCGCGACGCGCTCCTGGCCGGCGCCCGCGCGCTGCTGTTCCCGGGCGAGGAGGACTTCGGGATCGTCCCGGTCGAGGCGCAGGCCGCCGGCGCCCCGGTGATCGCCTACGGCGTCGGGGGCGCACTCGAGACAGTCCAGGACGGGGTCACGGGGGCGCTGTTCGCCGAGCAGGATGTGCCCGGCCTGGCGGGCGCGATCGCGCGCTTCGAGGCGATGGACCTCGCCGAGCGCGCGATCCGTGCGAACGCCGAGAGCTTCTCGCGCGAGCGCTTCCATGTGGAGCTCGCGGGCGTGATCGCGGGCGCCCGTCCCCGCTAGGCTGGCGCCGATGCGGATCCTCGTCACGGGGGCGAGCGGGTTCATCGGCGGCGTCGTGTGCCGGCGCGCAATCGAGCAGGGGCACGAGGTGACGGCGCTCGTGCGGCGCCCGGGCTCGGAGCCCCCCGGGACCGCGGTGGTCTCCGGCGACCTCGCTGCGGGAAGCGGGCTCGAGCAGGCGGTCGCGGAGGCGCGGCCGGAGTGCGTGGTTCACCTGGCCGCGGAGATCGCCTCCCAGCGAGACGCGGCGAAGGTGACCGAGGTGAACATCGAGGGCACGCGCCGGCTGCTCGACGCATGCCGGGCGCTCGACGCGACCGAGGCCGGCATGGAGCGCCGGCCGGCCCTCCCAAAGTTCATCTTCTCCTCGACGGTCGTGACCGGCGACGCGCACGGCGAGCTGCTGACGGAGGAGCGCAGCCTCCCCGTCGAGACCCCGTACGGGCGGGCCAAGCAGGAGGGCGAGCGGATGGTCCTCGAGAGCGGTCTGCCGGCGGTCGTGATCCGTCCTTCCCATGTCTATGGCCCGGGCGGCTGGTACAGCGAGGAGCTCGTCCCGCGACTGCGCCAGCCGGGGCGCTTTGCCGTGATCGGCAGCGGCGCGAACCTGTGGGACGTCGTGCACGTGGAGGACGTGGCGACGGCGATCCTGCTCGCGGTCGCCGCCGAGGCTGCGAGCGGGCGCGTCTACCACGTCGCCGATGACGAACCGATCACCTACTACGAGTTCATGGCGCTGACGGCATCGGAGCTCGGCGTCGGGCGTCCGCGCCGGATCCCCGCCCCGGTGGCGCGGCTCGTCGCGGGTCGCAACGCCGTCGACGCGGTCGTGCGCTCCGCGCGTACGTCGAACGCCCGCATCAAGAGCGAGCTGGGCTGGGAGCCACGGTTCCCGACGGCGCGCGAGGGTGTGCCGGACGCGGTGGCCCGGCTCCTCGCCGCTTCGGCGGCGTCCTAGGGCAGCGTCGAGCGCTCAGGCGAACGTGCGCTCGGCCTCGTCCGCGACGTAGCGGGCGATCGCGAGCGAGGAGGTCGCGGCAGGCGAGGGCGCGTTACGGACGTGCAGGGCCCGCTCGGTGTGCGAGAAGACGAAGTCGTCGACGAGCTTGCCGTTGCGCGCGAGCGCCTGGGCGCGCACACCGGCGAACGACGGTTCGACGTCGGCCGCCTGCAGCTCGGGGACGTAGCGCGCCGCCGCGCGCACGAAGGCCGAGCGCAGCACGGCGTAATGGAGTTCGGTGACGCCGGTCCGCCACCACTGCGCCAGCATCCGCCACGTGCCCGGCCAGGAGAGCGTGTCGATCACGTCTCGCCTCCGCACCCGGGAGAGCTTGTAGGCGTCGCGCGACGGCGCCATCAACGCGGTCGGCCCGACGAGCACCTCGCCGTCGATGTGCTTGGTCAGGTGGACGCCGAGGAACGGAAGCGCCGGGTCCGGCACCGGGTAGATCAGCGAGCGGACGAGCTCGCGCCGGTCCGGTCGCAGGCGCAGGTACGCGCCGCGGAAGGGGACGATGCGGGGATCGGGGTCCGCCCCGGCGGAGACGGCGAGCCGGTCCGCCCAGGCGCCCGCGCAGAAGATCGCGTTGCGGGCCTCCGTGACGCCGCGAGCGTGCGTGAGCCGTAGCGCACGACTCCCGCTCACCTCGACTCCGAGGACCTCGCAGCCGGTCGCGATCGTGCCGCCCGCCTCCTGCACGTCGACAGCGTAGGCGCGCGCCACCGCCGGGAAGTCGGCGATCCCCGTCCCGGGGGAATGGAGCCCGTCGATCCCGCGTGCGTGCGGCTCGAGCTCGGCGATGCCGTCGGCGTCGATGCGGCGCAGGCCCGGCACGCCGTTGGCCCGGCCGCGGCGTTCGAGCTCGTCGAGGCGCTCGAGCTCGGAGCGGTCTGTCGCGACGATCACCTTGCCGCAGCGCTCGGCGCCGATGCCCTTGCGCTCGCAGTAGTCGTACATCTCGCGCGCGCCGGCCACGCACAGCTGCGCCTTCAGCGAACCGGGCACGTAGTAGACGCCGGCGTGGATCACGCCCGAGTTGTGCCCCGTCTGGTGGGTGCCCAGCTCGGTCTCGCGCTCCAGCACGCAGACGGAGGCCTGCGGGCGGCGCGCGGTCAGCTCCCTCGCGACAGCGAGGCCGAGGATGCCGCCGCCGACGACGGCGATGTCGCACTGGTCGGCTACCTCTGGGCTCATCCCGTTCGTGATCGGCATCCGCGGCTAACCGGCTTTAGCCACGGCGCCGGGGCCGCCGGGGGCGGTCGCCGCCGCCGCGTCGAGCAGGCCGGCGCCGTAGAGCCGTTCGTCGCCGCCCGCGCCGAGTTTGCGGGCGGTGGCCCGCAGCCGCGCGGTGATCTCCGCGGGAGTCGGGTGCTTGCCGAGCACGCCGCTGGCGATCACGAGCGCGGCGACCCCGGACACATGCGGGGTCGCCATCGAGGTGCCTTCATAACCGCCCGGGATGCCGAAGCGCGACACCGACCCGCCCGTGAAGGTGACCTGGAAGACGTCGCGGCCGGGGGCTTCGGGGTTGCAGTCGGGGTCACCGGGGAGGTCGGCGTCCGGGCCGCCGCCGGGAGCGACCAGCGTCAGACCGGAGCCGTCGTTGGAGTAGGCGGCCAGGCAGCCCCGCTCGGTCGTGGCGCCGACAGAGATGACGTCGGGAGCGCGGGCGGGGTAGGCGATCGCCGCGTGGCCCTCGTTCCCGGCTGCCGCGACCACCACCACGCCGTGGCGGTGGGCGTAGCGCAGCGCTTCGATCAGCTCGGGGATGTCGGACGCCGTGACCCCCGGGGAGAACTCGAGGCTGAGGTTGACCACCTGGGCGCCGTGGTCGACCGCGAAGCGGACGCCCTGCGCGATCGTCGACGCTTCGCCTTCGCCCTCGGTATCGAGGACGCGCACGGGCATGATCTTCGCGCCGTAGGCGACGCCGGTCAGCCCGTAGGTGTTGTTGGTCTCCTCCGCGATCACCGAGGCGACGAACGTACCGTGGCCGTTGCGGTCGTTCGGGTAGGGGTCGTGGCCGACGAAGTCATAGCCCTTCACGAACTGGAAGCGGCCGAAGTCGGGCGAGCGGCGGAAGCGGCCGCGGTTCGCGTACGCGACGCCGGTGTCCAGCACGGCGACCGTCACGCCGGTGGCGCCGGGCCTGCCGTCGGCGATCAGGTTCGACCAGGCTTCGGGCGCTGCGATCCCGAACGGCCCGACGAGGTTCCATTGCAGTTCCTGCCAGCCGCCGGGGGTGGTGCCGTTGCCCTCGTCGTCCGGGATGAAGGTCCCGGAGGTATGGGCGCGGACGTCGGGCACCGCCCACAGAACGTCGCGCCGGCTCCGCAGCCTCCGCAGCACGCGGTGGATGTCTTCGCCGCGCGGCACGCGCATCACGGTCGTGTGTTCCGTCGCCGGCCGCGCCGCGGCCCCGGCGCTTGCCGCGAGGGCTCGTTCGCGCGTGCCGAAGCGGACGACGACGCGGTCGGCGGTGTTCGGAGACGCCTCGGCCCGGGCGGGTGCGTGCAGCGCCAGCGCCGCGCCGAGGGCGAGGCACACCGCGATGGCCGACGTCCTCGCGCGAGGCAGGCGGACGGAGGCGGGGCGCTGTGGGATGGACGAGAGAGCGGGCGCGGGGGGCATTCTTTCCGATAATGATGATGTGCCGGCTGCGGCTCCGAGCCGGGCGGCACGAGCAGGCCGATGAGCGACCGCTTCTTCCCACGCGAGGACTACTTCATGCGCCTTGCGCTGCGCGAGGCCGACCTTGCACTTCGAACACGACGACGTGCCGATCGGCGCGGTCATCGTCCGCGATGGAGAGGTCATCGGCGCGGGTCACAACGAGCGCGAGCTTCGCCAGGACCCGACCGCGCACGCCGAGGTTCTCGCGCTGCGCGAGGCGGCGCGCCACGACGGCGTCTGGCGCATCCTCGACGCCGTCCTCTATGTGACGCTCGAGCCGTGCGCGATGTGCGCGGGCGCGCTCGTGCTGGCGCGGCTGCCGCGGGTCGTCTACGGCGCGCGCGACCCAAAGGCGGGCGCCGCCGGGAGCGTTCTGGACGTGCTCGGCGAGCCGCGGCTGAACCACCGCCCGGTCGTGGCGGGCGGGCTGCTCGCCGACGAGTGCGGCGCGCTGCTGAGCGCGTTCTTCGCCGCCAGGCGTTAGACGACCTCACGGCGCGCCACGCCGCCGTTCGTGTGCGCGGCGCCGCGCCGCCGGCGATCGGCGCGCGACATTCCGCCGCCGGGGTGCGTTAGGGTTGCGAAACGCCTAATCCCGGGCTGTGCCTGGGAGCGGGGGGCCCAAGTTGTTGGGGCGAGTCCCGCGGTAATCCGCGGGAGGCGAGTTCTCGCTAGCCCGTCAGCTAACCCCGCAGGCCGACGAAGAGAGGCACATGCCGACATCGAGGCGCGTTCGCGCGCGCATCGTCATCTTCCAGTTGATCGCCGCGGTGGCCGTGCTGGCCTTCGCGCACGGTGCAGGCGCCGCAAGCGTCGGCGGCACCGCGGCGCCGGGGACGGAAACAGTCAGCTCAGAGCCTTCCGGGCCGGTGAAACCCGCCGCGACGGGCGGGAGCACGCCGACCGCCTCGACCGCGCCGGCTGCGCCGCCGAGCGCGCCCGTCTTCAGCTCCAGCCCCTACCCGATGGGCCCGAAAGGCTGGGTCTTCCCGCTGTACCCGCTCGCGCGGGTCGCGGCGCGCTCGTGGTGGTCGCTCGATCAGGGCGTTGACCTCGGCGGGAGCGCCAACCAGTGCGGCTCGAAGCTCGTCGAGTTGGCCGTTGCCTCGGGCACGATCGTGCACGAGGGGCTCGAAGGCTTCGGCCGCTACGCCCCGGTGCTGCTGATCGAAAGCGGACCCGACGTGGGCCGCTACGTGTACTACGGCCACGCGGCGCCCGCGCTCGTCCCCGTCGGCACGAAGGTCAGCGCCGGGCAGCCGATCGCCGACGTCGGCTGCGGGCAGGTCGGCATCTCCGACGCGCCGCATCTGGAGATCGGGATCCTCGCGAAGGGCGCCGGCAACCCGCTCGCCATGCCCTCGTTCGGCCAGACCTCGCACGAGGCGCTCTCCAACCTGTGGTCGGCCTACAAGACCGCAGTCGCCGCCGCCCAGGCCCAAGCTGCGGCGAAGCGCGCGGCGGCGCAGAAGTCCTCGGCGTTTCCGCATCGCTGAGCGGCCCTTCGCCGCGGCGGGCCGATCATCTAGCCTTGTGGCGCATCCCCCCGGAGGGGTGGCAGAGCGGTTGAATGCGGCGGTCTCGAAAACCGTTGTGCGTCTTATTGGCGTACCGGGAGTTCGAATCTCCCCCCCTCCGCTGGAGCCCAGGAACGCCCACAGCGTTCCTGGGCTTTTCTGCGGCTGATAGCCGGTTTGGCCGGCGCCGCGCCGGTCACCTCCCGCAACGGTCGGCGCCGAGCGCCGGGACCGGGTGAGGCCCCGGCGGCGCGAGGTGACGTGCGCGTGCGGCGAGAGCGGCCACGCAGGCTCGCGCCTGTGAAAGCGCGCGTTCTTCCGGCGGTCCGACCGGCCGTGCTACCGTGAACGTAGAAGGTTGGATCGACGATCCAACACCGTAGTGTCAGCGCTCGTAGCCTTTGCTCACCAGCAACTCCCGCGTTCGCAACACACATCGACGCCGGAGGAAGACAATGGCTGCAGGAACAGTGAAGTGGTTCAGCGACGACAAGGGTTTCGGGTTCATAACGCCCGACGACCAGTCCAAGGACCTGTTCGTCCATCACAGCGCGATCATCGGGGAGGGCTATCGCTCGCTCGCTGAAGGCGCGAAGGTCACCTACGACTCAGAGGCTGGAGACAAGGTCCCCAAGGCGGTCAACGTCCAAGCCGTGTAGTAGTCGCCCCGTCCGCCGGCGGTGACCGTCGGCGGACGCGAGCGCTCATCTGAGAGGAAGCGCCTCATCTCTGAAAACCCCCGTTGCGATGACACGCTCGCCCTCGAGCACGAGAGCGTGGACCGTCTCGCCAACGTGGTTGTGACTGTCGTACCCGCTGCCCTCTTGGGCCTCGCGATCTGGCTGGCCTGGGGCGGGGCGCTCCACTGGCAGGACCTCGTCGTCCTCGCGGTCAGCTATCTCCTCACCGGCGTCGGCATCACCGTCGGCTATCACCGGCTGTTCACCCACCGAAGCTTCAAGACCGCGCGCCCGGTGCGCGCGCTGTTTGCCATGTTGGGATCCGCCGCCGTGGAGGGGCCGGTGATCGAGTGGGTGGCGACCCATCGCAAGCACCACCGTTTCAGCGACCTTCCCGGTGACCCCCACAGCCCGCACAGCGAGCATGGCACCGGCTGGCGCGGGGCGGTACGCGGGCTGCTCCACGCCCACATCGGCTGGATGTTCCGCGGCGTGGACCGGGCCAGCGAGGAGCGCTATGCGAAGGACCTGCTCGCCGACCCGCTGGTGCGCGCGGTGGATCGCACGTTCCCCCTCTGGGTCGTGGTCGGGCTCGCGTTCCCGTTCGGTCTCGGCGTCGCGCTGACCGGCTCGCTGGTCGGTGGCCTGACCGGGATGCTCTGGGGTGGAGCGGTCCGCATCCTCTTCCTGCACCACGCGACCTTCTCGATCAACTCGCTCTGCCACTTCTTCGGCCGGCGTCGCTTCGCCACCAGAGATGAGTCGCGCAATCTCGCGTGGCTTGCGCTGCCGACCTTCGGCGAGGCATGGCACAACAACCACCACGCCTTCCCGACCTCCGCACACCATGGCCTCACGCGCCGGCAGCTGGACCCGGGCGGCTGGCTGATCGACGGTCTCGAGCGACTCGGGCTCGCGTGGGACGTCGTGCGCATCACCCCGAGCGCACAGCGGGCAAAGCTCGCTACCGGCGCCGGAAGCCGGCGCTTGCGCTGAGCCGGCTCGACCGGCGCCTCTGCGGCTCGAGTTCGCGACTTGGGGGTGGGCCTCCGCTGCAGAGCGCGTCCGCTCGCCCGAGCGGGCGGCGGTGCGGCTCACTCGCAGAGGTTGACCCCTTCGCGCTCGACCGTGTTCGCGTCTTCGTTGCCGGCACGGTCCCGGGCTCTCACCACGAAGAACCAGCTCTGGCTCGAAGGGAGCTTCGGAGTCACGAAGCTCGTCGCGCCGTGCTTGGAGACGTAGGTCGGCCGCGAGAAGTCCTCGCCGCCGGGGTGGGTCGCCTGGTAGATCGCGTAGACGATCCCCTTCGGCTTCGTGCGGTTGTCGCTCGCCGCTTCCCAGCCGAGGTGGTAGCTGCTCGAGATCCCGGGGCCGATGGGACCCGGGATGCACGTCGTCGCCGAGGTCAACCCGGCGAATGCCGGCGGCGTTCGGTCGGGGGTTCGACCCTGGGCAGCCGGGGCCAGCGCGGCGCCGGCGATGAGCGCCGCGCAGACGGCACGGACAGGACCTCGGGCGGAGCGACGGCGCCGCCGCGGGGCAGGCGGGATCTGCATGGTGGTTCCTCCCCTCGGAATGGCTCGCGTCCGAGTCTACGCAGACCGCCGCAAACCGACCCAAAACGACCCGCATCGTGCACTAATCCCTTTGCGGTATCGCCATTCGGGCCGTATCATTCGACGCGGCGGCACATAAGCCGCTTTAGAGGCTCCAAGGGGCACCTGGAGGGGTGCCGGAGCCGGCCGGGGGACCCGGCTTTGGAGACAGATGGATCGGTTGCGGGTCTCCGATGAGGCCTAGGAGAATGATCAAACGTGCCCTGCTTGCGGGGCTGGTCGCGATCGCCACGGCGCTAGCCGTGTCGGCGGCTCCTGCGCTGGCGGCGCCGTTCGTGTCGATCGAATCGCCGGGCGCGGGGACGGTCACGAACGAAACGCATCCGACGGTCTCCGGGTTCACGAGCGACTCCGAAGACCCCGTCAAACTCCTCGTGCTCAAAGAAGGCTCGTTCTTCGAGTCCGCCGAAGCGGAACCGAAACCGAGCGGGGCCTGGTCGGTCGTCCTGCCGACCCATCTCGACGACGGCGAATACTCCGTCGAAGCGAGTCAGACCGAAACGCTCACGGGTGAACCCGGCGCGAGCGGGCCCGTCAGCTTCAGGGTCGACACCCAGAGCCCGGAAGTGAGCATGAGCGGGGTGTCCTCGCCCACGAACGACGCAACGCCGTCGTTCAGCGGCACGGCGAGCGATCCGAGCGAAGCGGTCACCGTCTACGTCTTCAGGGGGTCCTCGCCGGAGGGGTCGCTCGCGGCGAAAGTGTCCGCGAACCCGAGCGGCGGCAGCTGGTCGACGGCCACGGTGGGCCCGCTGGCCGACGGGACGTACACGGCGATCGCCGAACAGCCGAGCTCGATCGGCAACGGACCAGGCTTCAGCCAACCGAGCACCTTTGAAGTCCACGCCTCCAAGCCGAAGGTCACGCTGAACGGCATCTCCTCGCCGACCGAGGACAGGACGCCTTCGTTCAGCGGCACCGCGAGCGAAGGGTCGACGGTGACCGTCCACATCTACGAAGGCAGCTCGGCGAGCGGTGGGGCCGTCGCCGCCGCGCAGGCGTCCGGCACCGGCGGGTCCTGGGACTCCGGCGCCGCCGAACCGGCGCTCTCCGACGGCGAATACACGGCGGTCGCCGAACAGGAAAGCGAATTTGGCAACGGCCCCGGCAAGAGCGGGGAGATCCACTTCCGCGTCGAAACGCCGGCGCCGAAAGTCTCGCTCGACTCGATCGCCGCCGCCAGCAACGACACGACGCCCTCTTTCAGCGGCACCGCGAGCGAAAAGACGACCGTGACCGTCTCTGTCTACGCGGGCGGCTCGGCCGGCGGCTCGCCCGAGCGCATCGCCACCGCCACAGGGACGGGAGGGTCGTGGAGCTCGGATGCCGTGAGCCCGCTGGGCGAAGGGAGCTACACCGCCGTCGCCGAACAGACCGGCGCATTCGGCAACGGCACCGGCACCAGCGGCGAAATCCACTTCTCGGTGATCACCGCCTCGCCGCACGTGACGCTCAACTCCGTCAAGAGCCTGTCCGGCAACACGACGCCGTCGTTCACCGGCACCGCCAGCGAAGGAACGACGGTCTCGATCGTCATCTACCAGGGGATCGGTACGTCGGGCCCGAAAGCCGCGAGCGCCTCCGCGCAGGGCACCGGCGGCGGCTTCACCTCGAGCCACGCCTCGCCCGAACTTGCAGACGGGACCTACACGGCGGTCGCCGAACAGCCGAGCTCCTTCGGCAACGAACCCGGCAGGAGCAACGAGGTCACCTTCACGGTTGACACGAGCTCACCCGCGGTGAGCCTGAACCCGATCCCGAGCCCGTCGAACAACGCGTCGCCGACGTTCACCGGGTCGGCAAGCGACTCGACGACCGTGGTGGTGCACATCCTTCACGAAGGCTCACAGGTGGCGACCGCTGAAGCGGCCGGCACGGGCGGCGGCTGGAACTCCGGCGGTCCCTCCAAAACGCTGCCGAGCGGCACCTACACCGCCTTCGCCGAACAGTCGAGCTCGATCGGCAACGCGCCCGGAAAGACCGCACCGATCAGCTTCGTCGTCAACACCGCCTCGCCGGTCGTGAAGCTCAACCAGCCCGCGCCCAGGTCCGGGAACACGACGCCCTCGTTCAGCGGCAGCGGGACCGACACGACCCCCGTGAGGGTCGAAGTCCTCAAAGCCGGCTCGCTCGTGCGGACTGTCGAAGCCGGCGCACCGGCCGAAGGCGGCTCCTGGATCTCGACGGCTGTCTCGCCGCCGCTGGGCAACGGCACCTACACCGCCGTCGCGGTGCAGGCAAGCTCGTTGGGGAACGCCCCTGGCCACAGCGAAACGCGCACGTTCGAAATCAACACGAGCGCTCCGACCGTCACGGTCAACGCTCCCGCCTCGCCGTCGAAGAACCGTTCACCGTCGTTCAGCGGCACGGCGAGCGAAGAATCGACGGTGCACGTCCACATCCTCGAAGGCTCGACGCAGATCCGCGAACTCACGGCCACCCCCGCGGGCGAAACGTGGCACACCGAAGCAATCGGCACCCCGCTCGCCTCAGGCGAACACACCTACAAGGTCTTCGCCACGCAGGAAAGCACGTTCGGCAACGGACCCGGCAAGAGCGAAGAACTGCCGTTCGTCGTCGACACGAACTCCCCGATCGTGACCCTCGAAAAACTCAAGAGCCCGTCGAACGTGAGCACCCCGACGTTCCGCGGCACCGCCACAGACACCACGGCGGTCACGGTCGAAGTCTTCTCCGGCCCGAGCGCGACCGGCTCGCCGATCGCCGACGTTGGGCAGACGGCGCGCACGGGCAGCGAATGGAGCGCGGCCTCGCCGGCCCTCGCGGACGGCACCTACACCGCGGTCGCGGTGGAGCCGAGCTCGCTCTTCAACGAAGCAGGACGGTCGGCCCCCGTGACGTTCGTCGTCGACACGAGCCCGCCGACGGTCACGCTCAAGGCCTTCACGTCCCCATCGAACAGCCGCTCGCCCAGCTTCTCCGGGACCGCGAGCGACACCGAACCGGTGGTCGTGCACGTGCTCGCGGCGGGAGTGCAGATCGCCAGCGCGCAGGCCACTCCTTCGGGCGGCGAATGGAAAGCCGGGCCGGTCACGCCCGAACTCCCCGCCGGCGAGGCGTCCTACGTGGTTGTCGCGACGCAGAAGAGCAGCCTCGGCCCGCCCACGCCCGAAGGCCGCAGCGCAGAACTGCCGTTCGTGCTCGACACACTTCCGCCGGCGGTGACGATCAACGAAGTCGCGACGCCGTCGAACAACGCCGAACCCACGTTCACCGGCACGGCCACGGACACCGGGCCCGTGAAGGTGGTCGTCAAGGGGGCGGGCAAACAGTTCGAAGCTCCACCCGTCCCGGTCGAACCCTGCGCGATCCCGCCGGCGACGCCCACCAACTGCTGGACCGCGCCGAAGGGGTCGATCAAGCTCCCCGCGGCCAAATTCACCTACACGGCCGAAGCGATCCAGCAGAGCTCGATCGGGAACCCGGCCGGCGTGACCAAACCGCCGATCAAATTCGTCGTGGACCCCAGCGCTCCGAGCGTGACGATGTCGCCCGTCGCCGCCCAGATCGGCACGCCGACGCCGACGTTCACGGGCACCGCCGGTGACACGACGCCGGTACACGTTGCGATCTGCAAGGTCTCCAACCCGCACTGCGAAGCCGAACACGGCGAAGAGGAAGCGGAATCGGGCGGCGGCGGGTTCTGGGCGGCGACCGAGACGACACCGCTCGAAGACGGGGAATACCACGCGATCGCCTGGCAGAAGTCGCTGACAGGCGCGGTCGGCGCGACCGAAAAAGCGACCTTCACAGTCGACACCGTTGCGCCGGCCGTCACGGTCGACACGCCCGGGCAGGGCGCGACCGTCAGCGGGACGACCGTCTCGTTCCACGGGGCCGCGGGAACGGCGCCACACGACAGAGCCGAAGTCACGCTGCAGCTCTTTGCCGGTGGTGCGGCGTCGGGAGGAACGGTCCAGCCGCCCGTCACCGTCACCGCTGCCGGTGGGGCGTGGGAAGCGAAGCTCGGCGGGGTGACGCCGGGCGAATACACCGTGCGCGCCACGCAGCGAGACGACGCGGGCAACGTGGGCATCGCCCTCCACACGTTCCACGACATCGCGCCGGCCGCCTCGACGGCGGGGCCGGCCGCCGCCTTCTCCGTCTTCCCGCCGCATCCGCACACCGGCGAACCGGTCACGCTCGTCTCCACCTCGAGCGACGCGACGAGCCCGATCACCAGCTACGCCTGGAACGTGCTCGGCTCTGCCTTCGCGGCCGGCGGGCAGAGCAAGACCACCACGTTCACCGCCCCGGGCAGCCACCTCGTGCAGCTGCGCGTGACCGACGGGGCCGGCTTGAGCGGCGTCGCCTCGCAGCACATCCCGGTCAGCTTCCCGCTCATGCGCCCGTTCCCGTCCGTGCGCATCGTCACGACACGCTCCGGCGGACGGCTGCACCTGAAGGCGCTGACGGTCGAAGCGCCGGCGGGCGCGACGGTCGCCGTGGCGTGCAAGGGCAAGGGCTGCCCGGTCCGCTCGCTCTCGCGGCTCGTCACGCGCCCGAAGGGCAAGTCGAGCGGGCTTCCCGCCGTCACCTTCCCCCGCCTGCAGCGCGCGCTGCCGGCCGGGATCGCGCTTGAAATCAGGGTCACGCAACGCGGCAGGATCGGCAAGTTCACGCGCTTCACGATCCGCAAGGGCAAGCTGCCGCTGCGCGCCGACGCCTGCGTGAACGGGACCGAACCGAAACCGGTGCCATGCACCAGCTGAGACCGATCCCGGCCCGGCGCGTCAGGATCGTCCTGGCCTCCACGACGATCGCGTGCGCGCTCGGGTTCCTCGCGACCGGCGCCGCCGCCGCCGAACCGGTGCTGCGCATCACGAGCCCCGCCGCGGACTCCTACACGCGCCAGACGGCGCCGCCGATCGTCGGCTCGCTCGAACCCGATGAAGCGGTGTGGTGCGGGGTCACGGTCAGAGTCTTCTCGGGCACGGTCGCCGAAGGGACGCCGGTCCAGGAACTCCCGCTCGAACCATCGAGCCTGTGCACCAGCTGGCAGGCAACGCCGCAACCGCTCATCCAGGGCACCTACACGCTGCTCGCAGAAGAGACGATGGGTGTCGTGAACAAGGAAGGGGAATTCGAAGTGCTCCCGCAGCCGGTGAAGAGCGCACCCGTCACGTTCACGGTCGACACGACCGCCCCGGTCCCGGCGATCTCCTCCCCGAGCCCCGGCGCGACGTACTTCACCGGCGCGATCCCGGTCAGCGGCGCGGCGGGGGCCGCACCCGGCGACCGCGACAGCGTTCTCGTCGACGTCTTCACGGGCCCGGATCTGACCGCCGCCCCGATCGAGGCGGTGGAAGCCGCGGCTGCCGGCGGCGGCTGGTCCGGCACCCTGGCCGGCCTCGCCCCCGGCTCCTACACGCTTCAGGCCCGGCAGAGCGACGCGGCCGGCAACACCGGCGCGAGCGCGCCCGTTCCGATCACGGTGCTCGTGCCGCCGCCGCCGCCCCCACCGACCGCCTCCTTCACGTGGTTCCCCGAACAGCCTCGTGTGGGCGAAACGGTCACGCTCGTCTCCAGCTCGACGGACTCGAGCTCGCCGATCAGCTCGTTCGGCTGGGGGCTGACGGCGAGCGAACCGTTCCACCCCGGCCGCTCGACGACGACCGCCACGTTCGCGACGCCCGGCGCCCACGTCGTGCGCCTGCAGGTCACAGACGCGGCGGGCCGCTCGGCCAGCGCCACCCAGACGATCCTCGTCCACCACCAGGCCGCGGCGGCGCTGATGGAACCCTTCCCGCTCGTGAGGATCGCGGGACGTGAGACCGCGCAACGGCGTCAAGCTCACGCTGGTGCAGGTGACAGCTCCGGTCTCGGCGCGGGTCACGGTGCGCCTCCGCGGGACGGGCATCCACTCGACCTCCCAGAGCCGCGTCGCGGCCGCCGCGCAGGGAGTCGGGCAACCCGGGCGCCGCGGTGCTCTCGTTCCCGCGCTTCGCGCGCTCGCTCGCGGCCGGCTCGGTGCTGGAAATCCGTGTCACCAAAGCCGGCCAGATCGGCAAGCTGACGCGCTTCCATCCCGCGAAGTGGGAAGCTCCCGAGAAGAACCGACAGCTGCCTGAGCACGGGAGAAAAGCCGATCGTCTGCCCCGCCTCATGAGCACCCACCCTCTCGAGCGACGCCGGGTCCGTCCCGTTCGGGCGGCGCTTCAGCTGCGCCGACGTCGCGATCTGGTGCGGGGCGATCGTGCTCGTCTTCGCGGCCGCGTTCGGGATCGGCCACATGCACCGCTCCGGCCGGCACGGTGGCCGAACGCACGCCACCGCCGCTGCCGGCCGTCGCCACCCCCGTGCCCGCAGCGCTGGCCTCGGCGCCGGCGATCAAGCTCGCCGTCATCCGGCCGCCGCCGGCGCCCAAGCACAGCGTCCCCGCCAGGAGCTCCCAGCCCGCGGCGACGCCTCCGTCACGCCTGTCGCGCCCGTGACCTCGACGCCTGCGCCGGCGCCCACCGTGACGCCGGCTCCCGAAACGCCCGTGCGAAAGCAAACCGGCGGCGCCGTCGACCCCGAGCCCCGGCTCCTCACTCCTCCGGCTCCTCCGGTCAGCGGATCGGGCTCCGGGACCTCCTTCGAAAGCTCTGGCTGAGCATGGACGCTCCGGCACGCGTCGTGCATCCGCTGATCGTGGTCGCGCTCCTGGTCGCGGCCGTCTTCGGCTACATCGCCGGCAGCCATCGCGTCTCCTCCTCCGCGGGGCAGAGCGCTGCCGGGCCCGCCCACGTCGCGACGGCCCGGGACTGCTGCTCGAATACCCCGTCTCCTGGGAGCAGTCGCGCCACCTCCAAGTCGATCCCCGGCCTGGAACTGAAAGAAGCGATCACGCTCTCGCCGCGCGGCGAAAGGAGCTCCGGACTGCTGAGCGGGACGCTGCCGGCAGGCGAACCGGCGCCGCTGCCGGCCAGCTTCCTCGAACGCCTGAGCGCCACGCCGCACGCCGAAGTCGTCTCGCTCGTCTCAGCGCAGGCCTACCGCTACAGCGAAATCAGCCTGCCCGGATACACAGGGCGTCTTCGACCTCTACGCGATCCCCTCCGGCGCGGGTACCCGCGTGATCGCGTGCTTCGCTCCCCAGCACCTGACGGCCGCGGGCCAGGCGTGCGAGCGCATCGTCGCCAACGTCACCCTGACCGGGACCGCGCCCCTGACGCTGACGCCGGCGGCGGCGTATGCGGGTTCGCTCGGCCCCGCCGTCTCCGAGCTCGACCGGGCGCGGCTGGCCACGCGGCGGCAGCTCGGCGAAAGCGCCTCGGCATCCTCGGTCCTCGCTCCGGCGCGCTCGCTCGCCGCGCGCTACGAGCACGCGGCGGCGACGATCTCGAAGCTCGAAGCGCCCGCTCCGGCAGCCGCGGCTCAGGTTGAGCTCTCGCAGTCGCTGAGCGCCGCCGCCAAGGCCTACGTCGAACTCGCGGCCGCGGCAGAAACGGAAGGCGTCGCGACCTACGACGCCGCGCGCGCGCTCGTCACGCGCGCCGAGAGCGGCGTCGACAAAGCGCTCGAGAGCCTCGTGCTCGTGGGGTACGGATCGGGTTAGTACATACGTCCGCCCGGCTGTCACGGAGCTGACCCGGCCCTAGCATCGACTGGCCATGTCGACTCCGTCGCAACCCCTCCTGCGGCGTGAGGACGAGCGTCACGAAAGGCGGCCGGGCCTCGGTCGCCGCGAGGCGCCCGACCCACGGCACGGCGGATCCCGTACCCGGGGCCCGGCGCAGGCGGCGGAGCGGAAACGCAAGTCCGCCGGCGACCGGGTCCCGTGGCACGAGGCCCCGAACAGCTTCCTCCGCTACCTGCCGCTCTCGGTGCTCGCGACGCTCAGCGTCACCGTGGTTCCCGCGCTCGCGGCCAACGCGCTCGTCCGTCCGCGCGGGGTGGCTGGCGCGATCGGTGCGGTCCTCCTCGCCGCGGCGCTCTCGCTCGCGATCGCCGCGTCCGAGGCCTGGGCGTGGAGGCGCGTCCACGGGGCGCGCGGCGTGTTCTACGGCGACCTGATGCTCTGGGGCTTCCTGCGGAGGCTGTGGGCCGAGCACCGGCTCAGGCAGGTGGGCGCGACCTACCGGGCCGCCGTGGGTGAGGACGGGACAGTGCGGGTGGAGTTGCTCGAAGGCCTCGCGCACCTGCTCGAGATCCGGAACCCCTACACCTACGGCCACTGCCGCCGTGTCGCACGGCACGCGGCGCGCATGGCGAGCGAGATGCACCTGAGCGCGGCGCAGGTCGCGGAGATCCGCACCGCTGCGCTCGTGCACGACGTCGGCAAGGTCTACACGCCGCCCGAGATCCTCCACAAGCAGGGCCCCCTCGACGACGAGGAGTTCGACATCGTCAAGCGCCACGCCGCGGACGGCGCCGACATGCTTGCGCCGGTCCACGACCTGCAGCTCGCATCGATCGTCCGCCACCACCACGAGCGCGTCGACGGCAGCGGCTACCCCGACGGGCTGCTCGGCCCCGATATCCCGCTCGGCTCGAGCATCATCGCCGTCGCCGACACGTTCGACGCGATCACCTCACACCGCCCATACCGGCGCGCGCGCAGCGAGCGCGAGGCGCTGGCCGTGCTCGAAGCCGAGCGCGGCAGGCTACTCGACGCCGGCGCGGTGGACGCGTTCCTGCGCGGCTACTCCCCGCGGCGCTCGATTGCCTCGATCCCGCTTGCGGGGGCGATCTCGGCGCGCGCCGCGGAGGCGTTCCAGCTGCTGCCGGGAGGCCTTTTGGGGGGCGCCTCGCTCGCGAGCGTGCTCCCTGCCGTCGGCGCCGCCGGGGCGCTCGCGCTGGCCCCGGACGCGCGTTACGAACGCGCCGCCCAGGCGGCCGTGCCGAACGCGGCCGCGCTCGGGGCGACCTTCCCCGGAGAACTGCAGAACCAGGGCGCCGCGCCAACTGCCGGCACGGGTGCGCCCGCCGCGGGGCGGCTTCGCGCGGGCAGCGCACCGGTGCGCCGCCACAGCCCCGGCGGGACGGGCGTCCTCACGCCCGCCGGCGCAACGCCCGGCACGAGCCAGACCGGCGCCGGCGCGGCCCCGCCCACCTCCTCGGGCGGCGGCGGGCAGAGCACGCCGCCGGTGTCGGTCGGGAGCACGGAAGTGCCGGCGGTCGAAGTCCCCGTCCCCCCGGGCGTGCCGCCGGTGAAAGCGCCGCCCGTGAAAGCGCCGCCCGTCGAAGTGCCCTCGGTGGAAGTCCCGGCGGTGAAGGTCCCGCCGGTGAGCACGCCGTCGGTGACGACACCGCAGGTGAGCGCCGGAGCGGTCACCGTGCCGAGCGTGACCGTGCCGAGCGTGACGGTCCAGGTGCCGGGCACGCCCGGCATCAAAGTGCCGTGAGCGCGCGGGTCCTCAGCGGCGCCCGGCGCCGGACATCAACGTGGCATCGACAGCGCCCGGTGCCAGGCTCCCGGGCGCGCGAGTGCCCGGGAGCCTGACGCTCAGCTCAGGCGGCTGCCCGCGCCGGCCGCTCGGGGTGACGGGCCTCGCGGCCGGCGGTGCGGGCGTCGCGCTCGGCGCGGTGGGTGGGGCAGTAGACGCCCCTGATGTGACCGTTGGCGAGCCCGAAGGCCAGCCATTGCTCACCGCGCCAGGCGAAGCGGAAGAAGCAGTTCCCAGAGGTCTCACCGCGGGCCAGCTCGCGCTCCCAGACCGCCTGGACGACGGCGGCGGGGACGACGGCGGCGCAGGAGCAGCCGCCGGACATGTAGCCGGAGGAGACGCAGCGCAGCGGCCGGTCCTCGTGCTGGACGCGCAGGCGGGAGAGCGTGTTCATCTCGACGGCGACGCCGTGACGCTCGAGGTGGCGCTCGGGGCGCATCCTCGATCCGTGTGCGTGCGTGCCGTGCATGTCGCGCCCCTTGTCTCGTCCGTTGTCCATGTCGTTCTTTCCGGGCATCTCGGCTGCCCTTTTCGGGCAACCTGTGTCGTACCTTTCGGACGACGGGTCAGTCACCGAACACAAACGCCGGCGATGTTGGACGCCTGTTGGACCGCGCGCGCAGAGAGTCTTTTTTGATTGGGGGGCTTCACGCGTCGCGTTGGAGCACGCGCAGCCGTGGGGCATGGTGCGTGACGGGTGAGGCCGTCGAGGAGCGCAGGCGCCAGCCGCCCGGGCTGGGCGCCGGGTTCCGGCTGGGCGGCGGCTCAGGCCTTGACGGTGGCGCGGGAGCCGGCGCGGCGTTCGGTGCTGGCGTTCAGACGATGCAGCAGCTCGCGCTCGCGTTCGGCGGCGGAGCGCGTCATCGCGCTCGCCAGCTCGACGCTTCCGCGCTGGACCGTCCAATAGCCGGTCGGTGTCTGCTTGATCGTCAGCTTGGGGGGTTGCATCAACGGCGTCCTTGTCGTTGGTGGCGGGGGGAGAGGCGTTACGGCGCACTTTCGGCCCTACCCACCCAGAGCTGAAGGTAATCGCGGAATTCTCGGCGGATCGAGGTCAGCCGATGCGCCTGCCGCTCGCGCGGCGAGCGAGCGCTCTGCCGATCGTGAGCGGGTGGCTGAAGGCGGTCGTGACGCGACCGGCCAGCGAGGTCGGATCGTGCGCGACGCCGAGCTGGCGCAGCAGCGTCATCTGGTCGAAGTAGACCCGCTCGCAGACGATGCGATCGCCCTCGAAGATGAAGAACGCGGTCATGCGTGCGCGGAACGAGCGCCCTGTCGGTGGCAGCGAGCGCAGCGGGCCGAGGTGGGTCCCCAGCAGGTCGAACTCGACGATCACGGCGTCGTCGGCGTGGCGCAGCGAGACCAGCTCGTTGCGCTGGTCGGGGAACGCGCGGCGCGTCTCTGCGAAGTAGCTGCGCACCGCGCTCTCGCCGTCGTAGACGTCGCCTGTGGGGACGATCTCGTAGCGCGGATGCGAGAAGGTGCTGAATCGTGGTGTCGAAGTCGTGGACGTTCTCCGACTCCATGTGCTCGCGCACGACCGCCTCGCGGCGCGCGCGCAGCTCCTGGTCAGGGTGGGTGGGCCCCTCGCATCACGCCCGACTTCTACCACGCGGCGGCGCTCAGCCGGCGAGCCGCACGCCCCAGGTGGCGGCCGTGCTCTCGCCCGGGCCCAGCCGGATCAGGCCCTCGCCGCTGCGGAACGCATCGGGCGGGCAGGTCATCGGCTCGAGCCCGAGACCGGTGCGGCGACGCTCGGGCGCGAGCGTGTCGCCGGTGAACACCTCCAGCACCTCGTAGGCCTCGTCGACCCACAGCTCGACGGTCGCGCCGTCGGCACCCGTCAGGCGGGCCGTCGTCCGTCCCTGCCAGTCGCGCAGCAGGCCGGTGAACGGGCTGTCGATCTCGCTGGCCCCGAGCTCGCGCGCGGCGCGGAAGTCGAGCGGGCCGCCGTCCACGTCGGCGCGCCCGCAGGGGAGCTGGCGCTCGGGGTCGGTCAGGATCACCATCTCGGCCGGCAGCTCCAGCGTGCAGGCGTCGATGCGTGCCGGCGCCGGGGGAGAGGTAGGGGTGCTGGCCCGCGCCGTACGGGCACGCGTCCTCGCCGACGTTGCGGGCGCGCTGGGTGACCGTGAGCCCCTCCTCGCCGAGCGCGTACTCGACCGATACCTCGAGGTCGAAGGGGTAGCCCGGGCCGCGGATGGATGCGGGTCGCGACGACGCACCCGCTCGTCGTCCCGCTCGATCGGCGCGCCAGCTCACCCACCGCAGCAGGCCGTGGATCGCGTTCTGCCTGGCCGGCTCGGTCAGGTCGAGCTGGTGGCTGCTCGCCGTCGAAGCCGTAGCTGCCGTCGCCGAGCCGGTTCGGCCAGGGCATCAGCACGGCGCCGTGGGCGCCGTCGCACATCTTCTCCAGCGAGTAAGGCTCCAGCACGTCGCGCCCGCCGTGCGCGTAGGAGCGGATGCCGCCACCGACCTCGACGATGCTCGCGCGCTGCTCTCCGTGGACGATCTCGAACTGCTCGCCGGAGGGCGGCGCGGCCATGTGCAGCACCTTACCCGCGCGGGGGGCCGCGATACTCAGCTTCTGCGGCCGCCGGTCCCGCGCCGCAGCCGGTGCACGCGGCGCAGCTCCTCGACGGCCTCGTCGTAGCCGCCGAGCGGATCGCTCGCGCGGCTGCCGAGCAGCTCGGGCTCGATCCGGCGGCGCACGAGCTCGCCGGCGATCGCGTCGACGCGCTAGCGCTTCGGCGCCCGGGCGCGAGCTGACGACGCGCTCGAGCCTGCGGCCGCGGAACAGCAGCCCGACGCCGTCGTCCAGCGCCCAGCCGCCGGGCATGCGAGCCGTCGCGCACGGTGCGCGAGCCACACCGGCAGCCGCTCGGGCTCGCCGTCGGCGTGCACGGTCAGCGAGCCCTCGAGCAGGCCGAGGCCCTCGAGCGCCTCGGGCGGGCCGCTCGAGCGCGTGACGCCCCCACTGGAACCAGCACATCGCGCCGGCGCTGAGACCCGCGAGCACCGTGCCCGCGTTCCCACGCCTCGACCAGCAGCGCGTCGAGCTCGTGGGCGCGCCAGATCGCGAGCAGGTTGCGCATCGAGCCGCCGCCGACGTAGAGGATGTCCTGCTCGCGCACGATCTCGCGCAGCGGCCGCTTGGTCTCGCGCAGCCGGAACAGGGAGAGGTGCTCGGGGACGCAGGTGCGGCCGTGCGAAGCGCGCTTTGAAGGCGTTGATCTGCGGCGTCGTGTCGCCCGAGGCGGTGGGCAGGAACAGGATCCGCGGTTCGCGGGCGCGCGACAGCGACAGCACGAAGTCGTCGAGCAGCGGGTTGGCCGGCTCCATCGTGAAGCCGCCGCCGCCCATCGCGAAGATCGTCCGCTCCTCCGGCGCGACGGGCTCCGGCGGCGCCGCGCCGCGGCTGCTCATGCCGCGACCGCTGCTCGCGGCGCCGCTCGCCCGCGACGGGGCCCGGCCGGGGCGCGCGTGCGGCGCGCAGCCCCGGCCGGGCGCCCGGCGGCACCCAGGTACTCGACCTCGAGCGCGCGCCTCGCGCACGCGCGCCGCCGCGGCGCTCGACGCAGGAACGCCCTGCCGTCGGGGCGCGAGCTGACGGCGCGCTCGCAGGCGCGTGCCGCGGAAGTGCAGCGCCGACGCCGTCCTCGACGGCGAAGCCCGCCGCTCATGCCGTCGGCGACGGCGCGGTGGTACTCCTCGCGGCGCGCCGGCTCGGCGTCGTAGTGGACGCAGTTGGAGTACGGCAGCAGCCCGAGCCCGCGGACCGGCCGCGGCGCGCCGTGGAAGGCGCTCAGCGCCTGCTCGAACCAGCACAGCGAGCCCGCCGAGGGCCCGCACAGCACGATCCCGCGCCGCCAGGCGCGTGCGCAGGATCGCGTCGAGGCCGTGCGCGCGCCACGCGCCGAGCATGCTCACGCATGTTGCCGCCGCCGACGTAGATCAGGTCCTGCGAGAGCAGGTGCGCGGCGAGGTCGTCCTCGACGCCGCCGGTGCCCTGGTCGCGGCGGAACAGCGACACGTGGCTGGCCTCGCAGCTCGGCGAGAAGCGGCGGTAGAAGCGCACGACGTAGTGGTCGGCGTCGCCGGAGGCGGTCGGCAGGAAGCAGACGCGCGGGCGCGGCGGCGTCGAGCAGCGAGAGGACGTAGTCGTCGAGCAGCGAGCCGTCTCGCTCCATCGAGAAGCCGCCGCCGCCGAGGGCGACGATCTGGGGGCTCGGGTCGGCATGGCTGCGCTCCGCTCGATTGCTCCTCGACCGGCGTCGAGAGCCTGCCCGTGCCGGGCTCGCCGCGGGACATGGACCGCCGTCGGAGATTCCGCGCGGCGCGCTCCGACAGGCGCACCAGCAGGGGTTCGGGCGGCCGTCGGCCGGGCGCCTAGAGTGTCCGCCGGCGTGAGCGAGGCAGGCGACGCCAGCGGCACTCGACGAGCGCGATCTCGCTGCGCGGCGTCGGTCAAGCGCTTCGGCGAGATCACGGCCGTCGACGGCCTCGACCTCGAGGTGCCGGCGGGCGTCTGCTTCGGGCTGCTCGGGCCCAACGGCGCGGGCAAGTCGACGACGATGCGGATGCTGACCGCGCAGGCGCTCGCCGACGAGGGCGAGATCGCGGTGCTCGGCTACGAGCTGCCGCGCGAATCCAAGCAGGCGCGCCTGGAGATGGGGGTCGTGCCGCAGCTCGACAACCTCGACGTCGAGCTCACCTGCCGGCAGATCCTGACGGTGTTCGCGCGCCTGTACCGCGTCCCGCGCGCCGAGCGCGAGGCGGCCGTGGAGCGCGCGCTGCACGATCGCCAACCTCGCGCCCGCGCGCCGACACGATCGTGCGCGAGCTCTCGGGCGGGATGCGCCGGCGGCTGCTGGTCGCGCGCGGGCTGATCCACCGCCCGCGCCTGGTGCTGCTCGACGAGCCGACGGTCGGCCTCGACCCGCAGGTCCGCCAGGAGCTGTGGACGCTGATCGACGGCCTGCGCGCGGCGGGCGTGACGGTGCTGATGAGCACCCACTACATCGAGGAGGCCGAGCGCCTGGCGGACACCGTGGCGGTGATGTCGGCCGGGCGGATCATCGCCCAGGGCACGCCGGCGGAGCTGGTCGCGCGCGCACGCGGGCGAGCAGGTGCTCGAGGTCTACGGGCCGCCCGCAGCGCCTGGCCGAGGTCGAGCGCGCTGGCGCGCCGCGCAGCGGCTGGGCGAGCCGGCGCAGCGGTCCGGCGCGTGGCGATCCTGCGCGCCGAGACGCTCGACGGCGAGGCGCCCGAGGGCGTGCTGCCGCCCGGCGAACCTCGAGGATGCGTTCGTGGCGCTGACCGGAGAGGAGATCGAATGAGCACCGCAGACGTCGCACCGCCACGGATCGGAGCCGGCGCCGCGCGGCGCGTCGGGCGCCTGGAACCGGCGGCGCTCGCCGGCGTGATGAGCCGCGACATCTCGATCTTCGGCCGCTACTGGAAGGCGACGACCTTCTCCTCGATCGTGCAGCCGACGATCTACCTGCTCGCGTTCGGTCTCGGCTTCGGCGCGCTCGTGCCGCACGTCGGCGCACGTCGAGCTACGTCGCAGTACGTCGCGACCGGCGTGGTCGCGACCGCGGTGCTGTTCTCCTCGGCCTTCCCGGGCATGTTCAACACGTTCGTGCGCTGGCAGTTCCAGCGCACCTACGACGCGATGCTCGCCGCGCCGGTCGACGTCGAGGAGCTGATCACCGCCGAGGTCCTGTGGATCTCGATCCGCGCGGGCGTGTACGGGCTCGCGCCGCTGCTCGTCGGGCTTCGCCTTCGGGCTGCGAACCCGAGTGCGGGGATGCTGCTGGTGCCGTTGATCGGCTTCGTGACCGGCTTCGGCTTCGCCGGCTTCGGCGTGACGATCGCGGCGGTCGCGAAGACGATCGACAACTTCAACTACGTCACGAGCGCCGTGCTGACGCCGATGTTCCTGGTCGCGGGCACCTTCTTCCCGGTCGACCAAGCTGCCGGGCGCGGTGCGCGACGATCGCCCAGATCAACCCCCTCTACCACTGCGTGCAGCTCGTCCGCGACGCCTCGCTTCGGCGACCTCGCACCGGCCGACCTCGGCCACGCCGCGGTGCTGATCGCCTTCGCGCTGCTGATGTGGCGGCTGGCGATCTCGCAGCTGGGCCGGCGCCTGATCGACTGAGCGCTCGGGCGGAGTCGCGCTGCGCGCCAGATCGCGCTGCGCCAGGTCGCCTGCGACCCTCTCAGCGAATCTCTGAGGCTCGGCCAAGGCGGCTCACACCGCGAGGCGCGAGTCTCCACGGCCATGAGCTCCCGCTCCGCCGCCGCACCCGCTGTGCCGGCCTGCGCTCCGAGCGCACGCGCCGCCTCGCCGCTGCGCGCGCCCGCGCCCCGAGCTGCTCGGCCTGCTCGTGCTCGCGGCGGTCTTGAACCTCTGGGCGCTCAGCCGCAACGGCTGGGCCAACGACTACTACAGCGCCGCCGTGCGCTCGATGAGCACGAGCTGGCACAACTTCCTGTTCGCCTCGCTGGACCCGAGCGGCGTGATGACCGTCGACAAGCCGCCGCTGGCGCTGTGGGTGCAGGCGCTGTCGGTGCGGGTCTTCGGCTACCACCCGCTGAGCATGCTCGTGCCGCAGGCGCTGATGGGCGTCGCCGCGCGTCGGCGCTGACCTACGACCTCGTGCGGCGGCGCTTCGGCCGCCTCGGCGGCGTCGTCGCCGGGCTCGCGCTGGCGCTCACGCCGATGACGGTCGCGATCTTCGCGTCACAACAACCCCGACGCGCTGCTCGTGCTCTGCTCGCGTCGCCGCGCTCTGGTTCACGGTGCGCGGACTCGAGGACGGGCGCACGCGCTGGCTCGTGCTGGCCGGCGTGTGCGTGGGCCTCGGCTTCGAGACGAAGATGCTGCGTCGCGCTCGTCGTCGTCCCCGGGATCGCGGCCGCGTGGCTGTGGGTGCGCGCCGGCGCGCGCGCGCGCGGCTGCACGCGCTGCGGGCCAGCTGCTGGCCGGCGGCGCGGCGATGATGCTCGTCGGCGGCGCCTGGCCGCTGCTCGTCGAACTCACGCCGGCCTCGCAGCGGCCCTGGATCTCGGGCACGAGCGACAACCGCGTCCTGTCGCTGATCTTCGGATACAACGGCGTCGGCCGCGTCGACGGCCAGGCCGGCGGGCCGGGCGGCCTGGCGGCGGCAGCCAGTTCGGCGGCTCCACCGGCCCGCTGCGCCTGCTCAACTCGGCGCTCGGCGGGCAGGCCGGCTGGCTGCTCGGCTTCGCCGCTCGTCAGCGCGCTCGCGCTGCTCCTCGCCAGCCGCCTGCGCCGCGCCGACGCGCGCACGCGGCTGGCTGCTCGCGGTCGGCGGCGCCTTCGCCACGACGGCCGTCCTGTTCAGCTTCGCGAGCGGCATCTTCCACCCCTACTACGTCTCGCTGCTGGCGCCGTTCGCCGCCGCGCTGGTGGGCGCCGGGATCGCGCACTTCGTCGCCGGGCGCGAGGGCGCGCGCGTCTTCGCCCCGCTGGCGATCGCCGCCGGCGTCGCGACCGAGCTCGCGGTGCTGCGGCGACTACCCGGGCCAGCTGCGCTGGCTCGTGCCGGTGCTGATCGGCCTCTGCGGTGCTCGCCGCGGTCGTGCTCGCCGTCGCGCGACGCGCGCAGGCTGCGTCTCGGCGCGGCGCTGCTCGCCGCCGGCGTCGCTGCTGATCGCGCCCGTCGGTCTGGGCCGTCGACACGCTCGGGCGCACGCTCAACGGCACCTTCCCCGAAGGCGGCCCGGCCGTCGCGCGCAGTGGCTTCGGCGGTCCCGGCGGCGCCGGCCGGGCTGGCGCACGCGGCGGCTTCGCCGCCCGGCGCCGGCTCGGCCTCGGGGTCGCTTCGCGCTCCCGGGCGCCGGCGGGTTCGCGGGTCCCGGGCGCTCGTCCGGCGGCGGGCTCCTCAGGCCGGGCGGCTTCGCGGGCCCCGGCGGCTTCGCTCCCCCGCGGTGCGGGCTTCGGCTCGGCGCTCGCGCGGCGGGCCCCGGCGGCGCGGGCGGCGGCTTCGGCGCAATCCGCTCAGCGCGCAGGTCCTCGTCCTACGTCAAGGCCCACGGCGGCGGCACGATCGCCGTCTCCAGCCAGTCCAGCGCCGCCGGCTCGATCATCTCCGACGGCGCCGACGTCGCGGGCATCGGCGGCTTCTCCGGGCGCGAGAGCAGCGTCTCGGTGAGCTGGCTGGCGCAGGAGGTGCGCGAGGGCAAGATCCGCTGGGTGCTCGACGAAGAAAGCTCGTCGACGGGTACGCGCTCGGCGCCACCGGTTCCGGCTTGTCCTCCGCGACGCAGCCGCTCTTCGGCGGCTCCGGCAGCGGCGCTTCGACCGGGCCGTCGCGGAGCTTCGGCGGCCGTGCCGGCGACGGGCGCGAAGGCTCTCGCAAAGCGATCGCGGCGGCGGCGAAAGCCTGCGTTCGCGTGAGCGTTGGCGGCTCGGGCACGTCCTCCTCCAGTTCCTCGGCCGGCACGCTCTACGACTGCCAGGGCCGGGCAGCCGCGCTCGAAGCGACAGCTTCCTAGCAACGTCCGTCTAAAGCCTGGCGTTTCCGGACCGCCCGGGATGTAGTGTGGTGTCCGAGGATGCGAATAGCGTCCTCGCACTGCCTGGATGCACCGAGGGGGCGCCGGGCCCACGGAAGGACAATCCCGGCTCTCGTCTAATACGGCCGTCTAGGCCCGCAACTTTTGCGGGGTTTTGGGATTCCATAGGGGTAGAAGGTGTCTGTCCGGTTCAGGAGGAGGTTGGCATGAGGTCGCGTGCACGGGTGTGGTTGTTGATGCTTGTCTGCGGGCTCGTGCTCGCCGTCGCGCTGCCTGCCGGAGCGCAGGCCATCGGCATCGAAAAGTTCGTTGCCACGAACTGCGAAGAAGAAGAATGCGGCGAGGAAACGGTTGCGACGAAATCCGGCCCGTTCGAATTCACCTTCAAGGAGCCGAAGCCGATCGCGACGGCGGAAGAAAAGGAAGAACTGACAGAAGAAGGGTTCTCGCAGGCCGGCGGCCGTGTTCCGTTCGGCGTGACCGACTTCCTGGTCGCGAGCATCCCCGGCACGAAATACCCCGAAAAGATCCCGGCCGCTGCCACCGACGCACATCCGCACGGACGTCGCGCCGGGCCTCGCCACCAACCCCTTCGCGGTCGAACTCTGCTCGCAGACTGATTTCGGGGGCGGTCCCGAAGGCTCGCCGCTCGCGGCGGCAGGGCTCTTCGGGGCGCCTGACGCCGAATGCGACAGCAAGCGAAATCGGCGAACAGCAGGCCACTATCTACACAGGGAAAATCGGAGAAGGCGGAGCCGGCGACGTCCCGGTCGAAGGCCTGGTCTACGACCTCGAAGCCAGCGAAAGCGAAACGATGCGCCCCGGAGGGCCGCACCTCGCCGCGCTGTATGGCGTCGCGGTCGAACTCCCGAAATTCCTTACGGAACCCGAGCTGACGGAACACTTCAAAGCCGAACCGCTCCCCGAAGGCCCCGGCGGCCCCGCCGAAAAAAAAGCCAAGGAAGAATTCCTGATCAAAAACCAGTGGTTCTCCCACTCGCTGATCAAAGGCAACGTCGAATGGGGCAAAGAAGCCCTCGGAACCGGCGAAGCCGACTACCACGACTACTTCGAAATCGAATCGGCCGCGTCGCCGCCGCTGCTGCGCTCGCGGCTGACTTTCTTCGGTCAGCAACGGTAACGGCGCCTTCATCACGAACGCGACCAGCTGCCCGGGCCACCTCACGACGGACCTGACGCTCGAAGGCCCGGCCCTCGCGGGTCCGGAAGCCGGCAAAGTCGGGTCGACGAGGTCCTCGTTCACGACGCCGACCGGGCTGACGGGCTGCAACCTGCTCGAATTCCCGATCAACTTCGGCTTCCACCCGTCCACGACGACGACGGACTCAGCCGAACGAATTCACGGCCGAAGCGTCGATCGAACACGAACCCGAAAGCAAACGACGTCTCGCAGGTCAAACAGGCGAAATTCATCCTGCCGGCCGGCATGACGCTCAACCCGTCGGCCGCGAACGGCCTCGCGGGCTGCAAACCGAGCCAGGCGCATGAAATCGCAGGCACCGAAAAATTCACCGAAGAATTCGGTGTCGCGTGCCCGGCTGCGTCGCAGATCGGCACCGTGTCGCTCAACGTGCCGACGCTGCCGGACGGCTCGCTGACCGGCGCCGCCTACCTCGGACAGCCCGAGGCGGGACCGATCACCGCGCCGCCGTTCACGATGTACGTGGTCGCGAACTCCGCCAAGTACGGCGTCTCCGTCCGCCTCATCGCGCACGTGAACGCGGACCTGGCGACCGGGCAGGTGACGACGACGTTCAGCAGCCCGCCCGAACAGCCGTTCACGAACCTGGCGATCAACTTCGAACGCAACGTCCTCGCGCCGGTCGCCAACCCGCTGCTCTGCGGCGAAGTGAAAGGGGTGGCGGTATTCGAACCCACCTCGGCGCCGGGGAGCTTGAAAACCGACCCGTTCGGTCAGACGATCACGGGCTGCAACTCGAGCCCGCCGCCGTTCAAACCGACGCAGAAAACGACCAACAGCAACGGCAACGCGCGGTGCGAGCACGAACTTCACGTTCAACCTCGCACGCAACGACGGCGAACATGTACGTCGGCTCGATCAAGACCGAGCTGCCGCCGGGCCTCGTCGGCAAGATCTCGATCGCCGAACGCTGCCAGGAACCGGCCGCGTCCAGCGAAACCGCCGCTTGCCCGACGACGAGCCAGATCGGCACGGCGACGGTGCTCGCGGGCTCCGGCAGCCAGCCGTTCTCGTTCAGCGGGCCGGTCTATCTGACCGCTCCGTACAACGGCTCGCCGTACGGCCTGTCGATCAAGGTTCCGGCTGTCGCCGGGCCCTTCAACTTCGGCACGGTCGTCACCCGGGCCGGGATCACCGTCGACCCGTTCACCTCGCAGGTGATCGTCGAAAGCACGCTGCCGAGGATCCGCCAGGGCGTGCCGCTGCGCATCAGCAACATCAGCGTGGCGGTCAACAAGTCCGGGTTCATGATCAACCCGACCAACTGCGGGGCGTTCAAAACCGTCTCGACGGTCGGCGGCTTCTCGACGCTGGAACCGGGTGGAGCAACGGGTAGCGCACTCGCCGAATCGCCGTTCCAGGTGGCGAACTGCAACGCCCTGAAATTCGCCCCGAAGTTCAAGGCGAGCTCGAACGCGAAGACCTCGCGTTCGAATGGGGCCGCGCTGATCACAGAAGTCACGCAGTCGGGGGGCCAGGCGAACATCAAGTCCGTCAAGGTGCAGCTGCCGCGCTCGCTGCCCTCGAGGCTGACGACGCTGCAGAAAGCATGCCCCGAACAGGTGTTCAACGCGAACCCGCTGCGCTGCGGCAGCGGTGCGTTCGTCGGCGGTGCCGTCGTGCACACGCCGACGCTGCCTCAGCCGCTGCGCGGGCCGGCGATCCTGGTCTCGCACGCGAACGCCGCGTTCCCCGACCTCGACCTCGTGGTCGAAGACCCGAACCACCTGCGGGTGATCCTGGTCGGTAACACCAACATCAAGAACAGCATCACCACCACGACGTTCGCCTCGACGCCTGATGTTCCGGTATCGAGCGTCCGTGTCGAACTGCCGATCGGCTCGCACAGCGCGCTGGCGGCGTTCGGGAACATCTGCGCCAAATCGCTGGTCATGCCGACCACGATGACCGCGCAGAACGGCAAGACGTTCAAACAGAACACGATCATCAACGTGGCCGGCTGCCCCGTCGAGATCGTGGGCCGCAAGGTGGTGGGCAACTTCGTCTACATCACGGCGAGGGTGCCGGCGGCGGGTCGCGTCAGCGTGAGCGGCCTGTACCTGCGCACGACGACGAAGAAAGCCAAGAAGGCCTTCCAGAACGTCACGCTGAAGGTGCCGCTGAACAGCGCCGGGCCAGGGCAAAAAGCCGCTGACGGTCCACGTGCGCGTCGGGTTCGTGCCCAAGAAGGGCAAGCACTCGACCGCGACCACCAAGGTCTCGTTCCACTGAGCTGAGGGGGCGCGGGCCACGGCTCGCGCCCCTCTTCAGTGCCTGCTTTCCGGCGAACGCCGGCCGCCCCCAAGACGGCCGGCGTTCTCTCGTTCTCGGCGCCCGCCAAGGGCGACACGCGCGACCTGCTGCGCAGCTCTGAGCCGCAATGCGGAGGTTCTGAGGACCGTCGCTCGCGCCTTTGTCACGGCCGCCCGCCGATGGCGTAAATTGGGGACATGGATGTCGTTTCGGGTACGGATACCTCGGCGTCCGGGGGCGTGGAGCGGGTGCTTGCGGGGATCCGCCGGCTGACGGCGCTCGCCGACGGCGTCGCGGACCCAGACGCGATCTTCCGCGCGCTCGCCCGCGAGCTGCTCGCAGACGCCGGGGGCCGAGGAGGTGCACGTCCACCACCTCGCCCGCAACGGCGCGGTCGACGACCTCGTCGACGTCTACCTGTTCGAGGCCGAGGGGCGGGTCAGCTACCTGCTCGCCGCGCGCCGAGCGTCCGCCGGGGGTCAGCTGGGTCGCGCGCACCCGCCGCAGCTTCCTCGCGGCCGACGCCGAGGAATTCGCGGCCAGCGTGCCGCGGCTGACCGCGACCGGAGAGATGAGCTGCGTCCTGCTGCTGCCGGTCGTCGAGCGCGCCGAGGTCGAGGCCGTCGTGCTGCTCGTGCGGCGCGTCGCGGCGATCTACGAGCCCGGCGCGGTCGACCTCGCGCGCACGCTCGTCGAGCAGGGCGCGACGGCGCTGGCGCTGGTGCGGGCGCGCTCGGAGGCCGGGACCGACGCGGTCACGGGCTGCATGAACCATCGCGCGATGCGCCGCCGGCTCGACGAGGAGATCGGCCGCGCGATGCGCACGGGCGGCCCGCTGTCGTGCCTGCTGATCGACCTCGACGACTTCAAGCTCGTCAACGACCAGCACGGGCACCCGGCCGGCGACGCGATGCTGCGCGAGGTCGTGCGGGCGCTCGTCGGCGAGTTCCGCGCCTTCGACCGCGTCGCCCGCTACGGCGGCGACGAGTTCGTCGTGATCCTGCCGAACGCCGATCTCGAGAGCGCGGCGGCGGCCGCCAGCACGAGCGCTCGAGCGCCTGCGCGGGCTGCCCTCCTACGCGCGGTGGCGAAGGCGTCTCGGCGTCGATCGGCGTGGCGCAGTGGCAGCCGCCGATGAGCACGGACGAGCTGCTCGCCGCCTGTGACGCCGCGCTGCTGCGCTCCAAGCGCCAGGGCAAGGGCCGCGTCACCCGCGCGAGCGGCGCGCCGCGCTGAGCGCTGCCCGGAGGCGGCCGCGCCCGCACCGGAATCGCCGCCGCGACTCTGCGAGACTGCGAGCCGATCGGATGAGAGGCGAGCTTCGGGAGGTTGAGAATGCCGCAGAACAGCTTTGGAGCCAAGGACTCGCTGCGGGTCGGCGACCGTGACTACGAGATCTTCCGGCTCGACGCGCTGCAGCAGCGCTTCGACGTGGCGCGCCTGCCGTTCTCGCTGAAGGTCCTGCTCGAGAACCTGCTGCGCACCGAGGGCAACGGCTCGGTCGACGCAGCCGACATCGAGGCGCTCGCCGAGCTGGGACGCGAAGGCGGAGCCGAGCAAGGAGATCGCGTTCACGCCTGCGCGCGTGCTGATGCAGGACTTCACCGGCGTTCCGGCCGTCGTCGATCTCGCGGCGATGCGCGACGCGATGGCGGAGATGGGAGGCGAGCCGGCGAAGATCAACCCGCTGGCTCCGGCGGAGCTGGTGATCGACCACTCGGTCCAGGTCGACGCGTTCGGCACCCGCGACGCCTTCCGCTTCAACGCCGAGCGCGAGTTCGAGCGAAACCAGGAGCGCTACGCCTTCCTGCGCTGGGGCCAGGGCGCGTTCGACGACTTCGCGGTCGTGCCGCCGGACACCGGCATCGTGCACCAGGTCAACATCGAGTATCTGGCGCGAGTCGTGTTCCCGCGCGAGACGCCGGCTCCGGACTGCCGCAGGCCTACCCCGACACGCTCGTCGGGACCGACTCCCACACCACGATGGTCAACGGCCTCGGCGTGCTGGGCTGGGGCGTGGGCGGGATCGAGGCCGAGGCCGCGATGCTCGGCCAGCCGATGTCGATGCTGATCCCGCAGGTGCTTGGCGTGCAGCTCACCGGCGAGCTGCCCGAGGGCACCACCGCGACCGACCTCGTGCTGACGGTCACAGAGCTGCTTCGCTCCCGCGGCGTCGTGGGGATGTTCGTCGAGTTCTACGGCCCGGGCGTCGGCGCGCTGCCGATCGCCGACCGCGCGACGATCGGCAACATGTCGCCGGAGTTCGGCTCGACCTGCGCGATCTTCCCGATCGACGCCGAGACGATCCACTACCTCGAGCTGACCGGCCGCGCCCGCCGAGCAGATCGAGCTCGTCGAGGCCTACGCGCGCGAGCAGGGCCTCTGGCACGACGAGCAGGCCGAGGAGCCGACGTTCAGCGACACGCTGGAGCTCGACCTCGCGACGGTCGAGCCGAGCCTCGCCGGGCCCAAGCGCCCGCAGGACCGCGTCGCGCTGAGCGACTCGCAGGCGGCGTTCCGGCGGGCGCTCGAGGACTACGTGCCCGACGACGGCGACCTCGCCGACCCGGAGGACGAGGGGGTGGCCGAGTCCTACCCGGCGTCCGACCCCCCCGCGGCGAGCAGCGCCCGGCCACGGCGCGGTCCTCGGCGTGGACGCGCCCCAGCTCCCACCCGCCGGCGCCGTCGGCACGCTGCCGCACAACGGCACCGCGCAGGCCGTCGAGCTCGACGGCGAGAGCTTCGAGGTCGACCACGGCCATGTCGTGATCGCGGCGATCACGAGCTGCACCAACACCTCGAACCCGAGCGTGATGGTCGGCGCGGGCATCCTCGCCCGCAACGCCGTCGAACGGGGGCTGCAGTCCAAGCCCTGGGTCAAGACCTCGCTCGCGCCGGGCTCGAAGGTCGTCACCGAATACCTCGACCGCGCCGGGCTGACCGAGCCGCTGGAGGCGCTCGGCTTCAACCTCGTCGGCTATGGCTGCACGACCTGCATCGGGAACTCGGGACCGCTGCCCGAGCAGATCTCCGAGGCGGTCGTCCGAGGGCGACCTGGCCGTGGTCTCGGTGCTCTCCGGCAACCGCAACTTCGAGGGCCGCATCAACCCGGACGTGAAGATGAACTACCTCGCCTCGCCGCCGCTCTGCGTCGCCTACGCGCTCGCCGGCACGATGGACATCGACATCGTCGGAGACCCGATCGGCACCGGCGCCGACGGCGAGGACGTCTATCTGCGCGACATCTGGCCCTCCGAGAAGGAGGTCGCCGAGACGGTCGGGGAGGCCGTCCAGTCCGACATGTTCCGGCGCAGCTACGGCGAGGTGTTCGCCGGTGACGAGCGCTGGAACGGCCTCGAGGTGCCCGGCGGCGAGCGGTTCGCCTGGTCGCAGGACTCGACCTACGTGCGTCTCCCGCCCTACTTCCAGGACATGCCGGCCGCGCCCGAGGCGGTCACCGACATCGAGCGGGCGCGCGTGTCCTTGCGCTGCTCGGCGACAGCGTCACCACCGATCACATCTCGCCCGCGGGCGCGATCAAGCGCGACAGCCCGGCGGGCAGCTACCTGCAGGAGCAGGGCGTCGAGCCGCGCGACTTCAACTCCTACGGCTCACGCCGCGGCAATCACGAAGTGATGATGCGCGGAACCTTCGCCAACATCCGCCTGCGCAACCTGATCGGCGGCGGCGAGAAGCTGCCCGAAGGCGGCTTCACGCGCTGGTTCGGCGGCGCGGCAGCGGAGCAGATGCCGATCTACGACGCCGCGATGCGCTACATCGCCGAGGGCACCGATCTCGTCGTGCTGGCCGGGCGCGAGTACGGCTCCGGCTCCTCGCGCGACTGGGCGGCGAAGGGCACCCGGCTGCTCGGCGTCAGAGCCGTGATCGCACAGAGCTTCGAGCGCATCCACCGCTCGAACCTCGTCGGCATGGGCGTGCTGCCTCTGCAGTTCGCCGACGGCGAGAGCGCCGAGACGCTCGGCCTGACCGGCGAGGAGACGATCTCGATCTCGGGCCTCGCCGAGGCCATGGGCGGCGGTGGAGCGCCGCCGAGGGAGGTGCACGTGCGCGCCGAGCGGGCGGGCGCCGAGCCCGTCGAGTTCCCGGCGCGGGTGCGCATCGACACCCCCCGCGAGGCCGACTACTTCCGCCACGGCGGCATCCTGCAGTTCGTGCTCCGCGGCCTGCTCGCCGCATGAGCCCCGCAGCCGCGCAAAGCAGCCCGCCGGGCGGGCCGCCGCGCGGCCAAGCCGGCCGTGCCGGCGCTGCTGCGCGACCTCGTCACGACGCCGGGCCCCTCGGGCTATGAGCAGGCGGCGGCCGCCGCGTGGCTCGACTACGCGCGGCCCTTCGCGAAGGGGGAGACCGACGCGGTCGGTACGCCGCTGGCCCGCGTCGCGCCTCGCAAAGGGGTCCGCGGCAAGGCCCCGCGCCTCGTCTTCATGGGGCACATCGACGAGATCGGGCTGATCGTCACCCACATCGACGACGACGGCTACCTGTGGTTCGGCGAAGTCGGCGGCTGGGACCCGCAGATCCTCGTGGGGCAGCGCGTCGTGCTGCAGACGCGAGGCGGCCCGGTGCCCGGCGTTGTCGGCAAGAAGCCGATCCACCTGCTGCAGGGAGACGAGCGCAAGAAGGTCGCGGAGATCCGCGAGATGCACATCGACATCGGCGCCCGCGACGGCGAGCAGGCGCGCGAGCTGGTACGGATCGGCGACGTGGCCGTGATCGACGCCGACCCCGTCGAGCTGCCGAACGGCCGGCTCGCCTCGCGCGCCCTGGACAACCGCATCGGCTCCTACGTCGCCCTGGAGGCAGCGCGGCTGGTGGCGAAAAAGGGCGGCAGCGCCTGGGAGGTCGTCGCCGTCGCGGCGGCGCAGGAGGAGACCACCTTCGGCGGCTCGCGCACGAGCGCCTTCTCGCTCGAGCCGGACGCCGCGATCGTGCTCGACGTGACCCACGCGACCGACGCCCCCGGCATCGACGTGAAGTCCGCCGGCGCGCACCCGCTCGGCTCCGGCGCGACGATCGGGCGCGGCTCGTTCCTGAACCCGGCCGTCTTCGAGCTTCTTCACGAGACGGCCGAGGCGGAGAAGATCCCGTTCACGGTCGAGGCATCCGGACGTCAGACCGGCACCGACGCCGACGCCGTCCACCTCAGCCGCGGCGGTGTCGCGACGGGGCTCGTCAGCGTGCCGGTGCGCTACATGCACTCACCGGTCGAACTCGTCGACCTCGCAGACATCGACGCGGCCGCGCGCCTGCTCGCGGGCTTCGCCGCGCGGTTGACCGCGCGGACGAAGCTTCCCCCGCTAGCCCTCGATCGCTTCGAGTTCGGTGCCTTCGGCGATCTTGTAGGGCGCGCCCGGCGCGCAGCCGACGATGAGCATGCGGATCCCCTCCGGGCCGGCGAGCACCTTGCGTTTCGCCTCCGGTCCGACGCGGATCAGCGTGCCGCCGTCCATCTCCACGCGCTCGCCTTCGATCTCCATCGAGCCCGACCCGGACAGGACGGCGTATACCTCCTCCTGACCGCTCTCGGCATGGTCGTGATCGGGGTAGCCGTCGAATCCCGGCGGCATCTGGATCACCTGCATCCCGAACGCAGTCACGCCGAGCTCGGCGCGGGCGAGGACGAAGCCGCCCCCGTGGTTGGCCTGCATGTCATCTATGCGCTTCGCGGTGTAGTCAGCTCATGGACGTGACCCTAACCGACGGGCATCAGCAGCGCGAGCTGGCGCGACTGCGCGAGCACGCTGCCGTCGGCGGCCCAGATCACGCCGTCCTCCTCGAAGAAGCCCTCCGAGAGCAGCCTCGAGGACATCTGTGCGTAGCAGAGCTGGCTCAGCCCCCGGTCCTGGGGGCGCGGGAGCGCTTGGCGGAAGTGGACGGTGAGGTCGATCGTGGGGGCAGCGGCCGGCGAGCCGGTCGCCATGAAGGGCGTCGGGATCAGCGCGTCGGCGTAGAACGCGACCGAGAGCGCGTCGGTCGGGCGCTCCTCGGCGAGGCCGACCCAGGCGCCGAGCTCCATCGGTCGGCGCTCGCCCGTCAGCGGGCGGCCCCGGAAGCGCGGCTGCATCACGAGGTTCTCGGTGAACGGCGGCGCTCCGAACTGGCGCGCGGTGCCCGCCCGGCGTTCGACGTCCGGGCCCTCGACGTCGGGCATCGGCAGGTCGTTGATCTCTGGGGCCTGCCATGGCACCGAGAACGCCGCGAGGACGAGGGCCATCAGCCGGCCGTCCTGCTCCATGCGCGCCGAGAGCGAGCTCAGCGAGCGCCCCGCCCGCTCGATCACCGTGCGAATCGCGACGGGGCCCGGCTCGGGCGCGCGCGCGTAGTGGATCGTCAGCGAGCGCGGCGCGCGCTGCGCGTCGGCCACTGTCTCGATCAGCGCCCGCAGCAGCATGGCCGCGAGGTAGCCGCCGTGTGGTCCGCGCCCGGCCACCCAGCCGTCGGCAACCGCCGCGTCGAACACCGCCGTCTCGCCGCCGCGCTCGCGCAGCGAGACGGCGGTGTCGCGCTCGAACGGGCCCGGCGTCGCTGTCTCGCCGGCGCCGGCGGGCTCAGCCACGCACGAGCCGCTTGTAGGTGATCCGGTGGGGCCGGTCGGCGGCGTCCCCGAGCAGCTCGCGGCGGTTCTCCTCGTAGGCCTCGAAGTTGCCCTCGAACCACCTGACCTGCGAGTCGCCCTCGAACGCGAGCACGTGGGTGGAGACGCGGTCGAGGAACCAGCGGTCGTGGGAGATCACGACCGCGCAGCCGGGGAATTCGAGCAGGGCGTTCTCGAGCGCGCGCAGCGTATCGACGTCGAGATCGTTGGTGGGCTCGTCGAGCAGGAGCAGGTTGCCCCCGCTGCGCAGCAGCTTGGCGAGGTGCACGCGGTTGCGCTCGCCGCCTGAGAGCGAGCCGATCTTGGCCTGCTGATCGGAGCCTTTGAAGTTGAAGCCCGCGGTGTACTGGCGCGAGTTGACCTCCCTGTCGCCGACCTTGATGTGCTCGAAGCCTTCGGAGATCTCCTCCCAGACGGTCTTGCTGGGGTCGAGCGCATCGCGTGACTGGTCGACGTACGCCGAGCTGCACCGTGTCGCCGAGCACGATCGTGCCCGAGTCGGGCGCTTCCTCGCCCGTGATCATGCGGAAAAGCGTCGTCTTGCCGGCGCCGTTGGCCCCGATCACCCCGACGATGCCGGCACGCGGCAAATCGAACGAGAGCGACTCGATCAGCAGCCGCTCTCCGAATCCCTTGGAGAGGTCGGTCGCCGTGAGGACCTTCTCGCCGAGGCGCGGCCCGGGCGGGATGTGGATCTGGACGTCCTCGAGCTTGACGTTGCGCTCCTCGGCGAGGAGCTCGTCATAACGAGCGAGGCGGGCCTTCGACTTGGCGCGTTTGCCCTTGGGGTTCGTCCTCACCCATTCGAGCTCGGCGGAGATCGTTCGCTGGCGGGCTTTCTCGGAGCGCTCTTCGTGGGCCAGGCGTATCTGCTTCTGCTCCAGCCAGCTCGAGTAGTTGCCCTCGTAAGGCAGGCCGCGGCCTCGGTCGAGCTCGAGGATCCAGCCCGCCACGTTGTCGAGGAAGTAGCGATCGTGGGTGACCGCGACGATCGTGCCCTTGTACTCGGCGAGGTGCTGCTCGAGCCACGCGACCGACTCGGCGTCGAGGTGGTTCGTGGGCTCGTCCAGGAGAAGGAGATCCGGCGCGCGCAGCAGCAGCCGGCACAGCGCGACGCGGCGGCGCTCTCCTCCGGAGAGCTTGGAGACATCGGCGTCGCCGGGGGGCAGCCGCAGCGCGTCCATCGCATAGTCGAGCTGGGTGTCGAGGTTCCATGCGTCGGCCGCTTCGATCTGTGCCTGGATGCGGCCGAACTCCTCGGCGTTCTCCTCGGAGTAGTCGGCGGCCAGCTCGTTGAAGCGGTCAAGCAGGGCCTTCGTCTCGGCGACGGCCTCCTCGACGTTGCCGCGGACGTCCTTGGACTCGTCGAGGTGCGGCTCCTGCTCGAGCATCCCGACGGTCGCCCCGGGTGCCAGCTGGGCCTCGCCGCGGAAATCCTGATCGACTCCGGCCATGATCCGCAGGAGCGTCGACTTGCCGGCGCCGTTATACCCCAGAACGCCGATCTTCGCCCCCGGGTAGAAGGCGAGCGTGACGTTCTCCAGGACCGTCTTGTCGGGCGGGTGCACCTTGGAGAGGCGGTGCATCGTGAAGATGTATTGAGAGGACATCGGCACGCAGGATAGGACGTCCCGTTGGTCGCTAACGTTGTCGGGTCATGCCCACGACGGTCCTCGACATCGAGCAGCACCTGCTCCTGCTGGAGCTCGAGGCGCCGTTCGACAAGCGCGATGTCCAGCTCGCCAGGCGGCGGATGGCCAAGCGCTGGCACCCGGACGTCGCCCCCGCGGGCCGCCAGTTCGAGCACGAGCGCCACCTGAAGGCGATCAACGAGGCGGCCGATCAGCTCGAGCGCATCGCCGAGACCTCGCGCGGCGGGAAAGTCTCGAAAAACGCCGTGCGGGCAAGCGCTGCGGCCGCTCGCCGCGAGCGCGAGGAGGCGGGCCGGCGCGCCTACGAAGCCGAGCAGCGCGCCCGCGCCGCGGCCAAAGACAAAGCCGAACACGACCCGTTCGGCGCGCGCGTGCCCGACCACTCGGTCGTGCACCGCTACGCGCGTTGCGTGTCCTACCCGGAGTGGGGGGTCGGGACGGTGGCCGGCATCTACTTCTCCAACGACGATCAGAGCGGCGAGGAAGTGCAGCAGTGGGCGCGCGTGAAATTCGCGCACGGCATCCGCACGGTGCCGGCGGGCAGCCTCCAATTCGTCGACTTCTCAAAGCCCGACCCTGCCGAGGAGCGCGTCGAGCGGTTCCTGATCGCCGCCCAGCGCGCGATGGCCGAAGGCGAGTACGACCTCGCGGCCCAGCGCCTGATCTATGCGCGCGACGCCGAACCGCGCAACGTCGCCGTGCTGCGGCTGATGACGCTCGCCTTCTGGCAGGCGGGCAAGCTCGACGCCGCCGCCCGCGCCGTGCGCGACTGGGCGCGCGTGGATGGCTCGCGTCCGGCGGCGCACCGGTTCGCGGCGCGCATCTACGAAGACATCGGCGCGGTGGACCTCGCCGAGGAGGCCGCCGACCGCGCGGCGCAGCGCGGGCCCAGCGACGCCGGCGCGTGGGAGCGGCTGGGGCGGCTGCGCCTGGAGCTGATGGACCGCGAGGGCGCGCTGGACGCCCTGCGCCGCGCCAGCAAGCTCGGCGCCGGCGGCGAGGTGCCGGCGCTGATCGCGCGGGCGCTGGCGCTCGAGCCGCGGCCCGTCTCGCAGCAGGTCTGACGCCTACGCGGCGAGGATGTTGACGGCGCGCGAGACGATCAGCCCGATCGTCACCAGGGAGACGACCGACTGGACGCCCATGATCGACTTCGCGATCGGGGTCAACGGCATCGTGTCGGTCGGCGAGAACGCCGTCGCGTTGGTCAGCGACACGTACAGGTAGTCGATGAATTTCGGCCGCCAGTCGCGCGGCTCGATCGTGTCGTCGGCCATCTGCGGGAACAGGAAATCGGGGGCGAGGTCGTGGGCAGATGCGCGCTTTCCCGGCCCGCCGCGGTCCATCTCCCAGTACCAGAGACCGAAGATCAGGAAGTTCGTCAGCCAGATCAGCGTGCCTGCCTTGATCAGCTCGCGAGCCTTTGTTGACGTTGTGGTGAAGCAGGTAGTGGGTCAGCGCGCCCAGCGAGTAGATGTTGGCCGCGGTGACGAACCCGATCAGGCCGATCGCAGCGCGCCGGCGCCGCGGGTGCTCGTACTCGAGCAATTTCGGGCGTCGCGAAGAACAGCCCGACGAGCAGCACCCCCTCGAGGCTGGGCACGAGCCATCTCGGCCCCACCGCAAGGCGGTCCGGGAGCGCGACCTGGAGGGCGATCGCGCCGAGGATCGCGACCTGCGCCGGCCAGAAGGGCTCGGACTCGGGCGGCGGCGGGTAGGGGCGCCGGCCCTGCGCGATCGGAGGTGGCGGCGGCGCTTCGTAGGCCACCGGCAGAGCGTATGGGCACGTCCGGAGGGCTCCCGCCGCGGGCCCCCGAAGCGGTAGCCTGAAACCAGGATGGGGATCGAGAACCCGATTCATCTGCTGTTCCTCGGGGCTGTCGCGCTGCTCGTGCTCGGCCCCAAACGCCTGCCGGAGCTGGCGAAAGCCCTGGGCAACGGCATCCGTGAGTTCCGCGAGTCGATCTCGGACGGCGAAGACGGCGAGCAGCCGGCCTCGCCGAACGGGGCGGCGACGACGGCCGCGGCGGCGACGGCGGCGGCTGCAACCGTTCAGGCGCCTGTCGCCCCGACTGTGAGCGAGGCGCCCCCGGCCTCCGAGGCGCCCGCGGCCTCTGAGCCACCCCCAGCCTCCGAGCCACCCCCGGCCTCTGAGCCGGCCCCGGGCGCGGTGCCGCCGCCCGCCGCGAACGGCGGCGCCGCCGCTGCGCCGGGCGAGGATCCGTCCAGCTGAGAGCCCGGTTACATTTGACGCCGTGGGGGGCGGATTCCGACGAGCGGCAGCGGCAACCATCGTCGTGCTCGTGCTCATCGGCGCAGCGGCGGGGGCGCAGGCTGCAGGCGCCGTCGGTCCGGCGGCCTGCAGAGGCGGCTCCGCCGGCGAAGTGCTCAAACACCGGATCGTCGAACTGCCGGGCGGGCTCGAAGCGCAGGTGCTCTCGAGTTTCGCCGTCTTCGCCCGGCCGCAGGTGCAGAGCGACCTCCTGCCGGCGATCAACTCCGTCGAAGGCTCGCTCAGGTTCGAGCTCTCGAGCTTCTACGGCGGTGAGATCCGGCAGCTCGCGACGCTCCCGCAGGACCGGCGCTTCGTCGCGATCCCGGGCTTCGAGCGCGAGATCCCGCTCCCGCCGGCGTCATGCGTGCCCAAGAGCGATCGCAAGCAGCGCGAACAGCTGATCTCCGAACAGGACGCGCGAGCCTCCCAGCCGACGGTCTGCGTCGTCGAAGTCGGCCCGGAACGACCAGGCCCGAGCCCCGGGGCGAACTGCTCGCTGTTCAGCGAAGTGGCACGCCCGGAAGCGGTGTTCGGCGTGCTCGCCGAAATCCCGACCACCGCGGTTCTGGTTCCGAACGGCGTCAGCTCCGTCCGGATCGTCTACCCGCATCTGTCTCCCATCGCGCTCGTGGTACGCGAAAACGCCTACCTGTTCCAGATGCCCGCTGCGATCGAGCACCTCCGCAAGAAGCTCGGCCGAGCGCTCGCAGGCCTCAACTTCCCCGCCCACGCGGACAAGCGCCGTCGGCACATCTTCGAACGCAAGCTCTCCCGCATCTTCGACCGCCTCGAAGCCGAGACGGCACCGCGCGTGGAATGGCTGGCTCCCGACGGAACGGTCCTGCGGACGACCACGGCCGGGGGCCACAACAAGCGTCTCGTCATCAGCTGAGCCGGCTGCGCAGCAGTCCGCCGCGCGCCGCTAGGTTCGCCCGATGCGCCTGATCGTGGCTCGCTGCCAGGTCGCCTACGCCGGACGGCTCTCGACCGTCCTGCCCGAGGCGGTGCGGCTGCTGATGGTCGGACCCGACGGGACGTTCATGGTCTGGGCCGACGGGGGCGGGGTCAAACCGCTCAACTGGATGACGCCGCCGAACGTGCTCGAAGAGGAACGTTCGGAGGACGGCGAGCTGACGGGCCTCGTGGTGCGCCGGCTGAAGGGCGAGGACCGGCTCGAGATCGCGGTCGCCGAGGTGCTGTCCGACTCCGAGCATGCGCTCGACACGGAGCTGGGGCTCGAGAAGGAGGGGATCGAGCGCGAACTGCAGGAGCTGCTCGCCGGTGCGCCCGGCTGGTGCGGGGAGGGGCTGCGGCTCGTGCGCCGCGAGTGGCCGACCGACATCGGCCCCGTCGATCTGATGTGCCGCGACGACGAGGACGAGTGGATCGCGGTCGAGATCAAGCGCATCGGGACGATCGACGCCGTCGAGCAGCTCACGCGCTACCTCGAGCGCATCCGCCTGGACCCCGCGATGGGCAGCTGCCGCGGGGTGCTCGCCGCCCAGGCGATCAAGCCCCAGGCCGTGGTCCTAGCCGAGTCGCGCGGGATCGCATGCGTCGAGGTGGACATCGCCGTGCTGCGCGGCGAACGCGAGCCGGACCTGACCCTGTTCGCCGCCTGAGGCGGCGCGCCGGCACGGCTGCGGCCGGCGACTTTCGCGCCGATCTGAACGGACGGTGGGCGGGCGCCCGGCGGCGCCGCCGGGGTAGGCTCCGCGCGGAACGAGACAAGGAGCCGCGATGACCCCCGATACAGAGACCGCCGAGCAGACCGCCGTGCTCACCGAGAAGCGCGGCAACGTGCTGCTCATCACCCTCAACCGGCCCGAGGTCCGCAACGCCGTCAACGCGGCGCTCGCGGAAGGGGTCGGCAAGGCGCTCGACGAGCTCGACGCGGACGACGAGCTCTCGGTCGGCGTCCTGACGGGCACCGGGGGGTTCTTCTGCGCGGGCATGGACCTCGGCGCGTTCGTCAAGGGTGAGTCGCCCTGGTACGGAGACCGCGGGTTCGCCGGGATCGCGCAGCGCGCCTCGGAGAAGCCGCTGATCGCCGCGATCGAGGGCTTCGCGGTCGCGGGCGGGATGGAGATCGCGCTGGCGTGCGACCTGATCGTCGCCGCGCAGGGCGCGAAGCTCGGCATCCCCGAGGTCAAGCGCTCTCTGGTCGCCGCCGGTGGCGCGCTCCTGCGCCTGCCGCGGCGGATGCCCTACCACGTCGTCATGGAGCTCGCGCTCACCGGCGATCCCTTCCCCGCCGAGCGCTTCCACGAGCTCGGGCTGGTCAACCGGCTGGCCGAGCCCGGAACCGCGGTGGACGTCGCGCTGGAGCTGGCCGCGACGCTCGCCAAGAACGGTCCCCTGGGTCTGCGCGCCGCCAAGAAGATCCTGCAGGAGCAGTGGGACTGGAGCACCACCGAGATGTGGGGCAAGCAGGGCGAGATCGCCGGCCCCGTGATGGCCTCCGAAGACGCGAAGGAGGGCGCGAGCGCCTTCAAGGAGAAGCGGGAGCCGGTCTGGAAAGGGCGCTAGCCGGGAAGCGCCTCGCGGCGCCCACTACTGGGGCGTGGACTCGCGCAGGCCGGAGGTTCCGGAGGAGGATCCGTTGCGCCGATTGACATCGGCGCCCCAGCTGAACGAGGGCTCGGCGGTGCTCATGGCGGCTCGCCCACGGTTTCGACAATCCGAACATCACCCGCAAGCGGCCGCGGACCGGATGGACGAATGGGCCGGCGTGTCCTGCGCCGCGCTACGCCTGGTTTCTGGCTGCCGCTCGTCTCAGCGACTCGGTGACGCTCACAACGTGTGGCTCACTCGTTCCGGGTCGCATCGCGAGGGCGACGGGTCGCATTGCACGCGGATCGCGCAGGCGCGCGGCAACCGCTGTCTTCGGCAGGGTGTGACGGGAGAGTCCCGGCACGAGCGTGATGCCGAGGCCGCGGCTGACCAGGCCGATCTTGGCGTTCCAGTCGCGTACCTCGAAGGCGATCCGGGGCTCCCAGGCGCCAAGATCCCAGGCACCGAGCAAAGTCGAACCGGATTCGGCGCTGCCCGTTATCCACGGGTCGTCTTGAAGCTCGTCGGGATCGACCGCCGCCTGGCCGGCGAGCCTGTGGTCGCGCGGAAGCGCAACCAGGAGAGGATCATCCAGCAGCCGCTCGAAGGAGACGCCGTGAACCGGCCGGCCGCCGGGGCTCGCGACGGCCAGGTCGATGCGCCCCGAGGCGACGCGGTCGATCAGCCGCGGGCTCGTTCCCTCCCGAAGCACGACGTCGACTCCGGCTCCGCTCGTGCGCAGCCACGCGATCGCGTCGGGCACCAGGCCTGCCATCGCACTCGAGAAGGCGCCGAGGGTGACGCGCGCTCGCCGGCGACGTCCCGCCTCGGCCAGGCCGGCGCGCGCAGAGTCCAGCTCGGCCAGCGCGGCGGTCGCGTGGCGCACGACGATCTCGCCCGGAGCGGTGAGCGTCACGCCGCGGGGCCTGCGCTCGAACAGGAGCGTCCCCGCAGCGCGCTCGACCAGTGCGACCTGGCGGGAGATGGCCGACTGCGTGTAGCCGAGCGCATCGGCTGCCGCCGAGAACGAACCCTGCCGCGCGACCTCGCGAACCGCTCGGAGTCCGGGCAGCGTGAACTCGTCCATGCCGCTCAAGCATATTCGCCATACAAGACATTCGTTTGTCGCATGTGCTGGGCAGCGGTAGCTTGCGTCGCATGAACGAGAACCAGAACCGGCAGCTGCTGACATCGGTGTTCGACGCATTGGCGACTGGAGATCCGCGCCCCTTCGTCGCCGCGATGGCCGACGAGTTCCGATGGCGCTTCCCCGGCCAGTGGTCGTGGGCGCGCGACTGGGGCGGCGACAAGGAGGAGACGCGCAGGCGCCTGCTCGGGCCGCTGATGGCGCAGTTCGCCGCGTACCGTGTCACGGCTGAGGAGGTCATCGCCGAAGGCGAGCGCGTCGTGGTTCGTGCGGCTGCTGAGGCGCGGACGGTCCGGGGCGAGGACTACCCCCAGGTCTACTGCTACGTGTTCACGGTGCGCGACGGGCGCATCCTCGACGTCATCGAGTACTGCGACACCGCGCTCGTCGAGCGCGTGCTCGAGCTGCCCGGCGGCTAGCTCAGCCCCGCGCGCGCTTCTTGCGTTTGCGCTGCGCCAGGATCGCCCTGAGCCGCCGCCAGAAGGCGCCCATCAGCGCTCGCCCGGGGTCTTGCGCGGGTACTGCGAGATCGGCTGGCGCAGGTCGATCGCGGTCTTGACGATGCGGCTCTGTTCGGTGGCGTGGGCGGCGGGGTAGCCCTCGCCCGGGCTCGCGCGCTCGGGCCGGCCGACGTAGCCGAAGTGGATCTCCGTCGGGCATGATCTGCATCAGCCGCGGGAACATGTGCGCGCGGGCGCCCATGTTGCGCGGCTCCTCCTGCACCCACAGCGACCTCGCGCAGGTTCGGGTAGCGCGCCATCAGCGTCAGCAGCTGGCCTTCGGGGAAGGGGTACAGGAGCTCGACGCGCGCGACCGCGAGACCGGTGTGCGACGCGCGTTCGGGGTGCCCGACGAGGTCGTAGTAGATCTTGCCGGTGCAGAGCACGAGCCGCGTGACCTGCGCGTCGTCGACGCCGGGCTCGGCGAGCACGGGTTCGAAGCGGGTGCCCTCGGCCATCTCGGGGATCGAGCTCGCCGCCTGCGGCAGGCGCAGCAGCGACTTCGGCGTCATCACGATCAGCGGGCGCTGCTTGGCGATCTTCGCCTGGCGGCGCAGCAGGTGGAAGTACTGGGCGGGTGTCGTCGGGCTCGCGACGCGGATGTTGCCCTCGGCGGCGAGCGCGAGGAAGCGCTCGAGCCGCGCCGAGCTGTGCTCGGGGCCGGAGCCCTCGTAGCCGTGCGGGAGCAGCAGCGTCAGCCGCGAGGTCTGGCCCCACTTGGCAAGGCCGGAGACGATGAACTGGTCGATGATCACCTGCGCGCCGTTGACGAAGTCGCCGAACTGCGCCTCCCACAGCACGAGCGTCTCCGGCGCCTCCTGGCTGTAGCCGTACTCGAAGCCCATGCAGGCGAGCTCGGACAGCGGGCTGTTGTGCAGCTCGAGCGGCGCGAGCGCGTCGGGCAGGTTCTGGATCGGGCAGACCGTCTGGCCGGTCTTGGCGTCGTGCAGCACCATGTGGCGCTGGCTGAAGGTGCCGCGCTCGGTGTCCTGGCCGGTGAGCCGCAGCGGCGTGCCTTCGGTGAGCAGCGTCGCGAACGCGAGCGCCTCGGCGTGCGCCCAGTCGATCTCGTGCTCGCCCGTGCGCGGCCGCGAGCGCCTCGCGGCGGCGGTCGAGCTGTTTGACGAGCTTCGGGTGGACCGTGAAGCCCTCGGGCACGCGCAGGAGCTGCTCGCCGAGGTCGCGCAGGCGCTCGGCGGGGACCGCGGTCTCGACGTCGGGGCTGGGGGAGCGGTCGAGCTGGTACTCGCCGGTGCGAGTGCTTGCCGCCGTGCTCGGCGACCTCGGCGATCTTCGACTTCAGGCGCTGGTGCAGGAGGGTGAGGTTGTCCCACACCTCCTGGTCCTGCTTGTCGACCTCCTCCTTGGTGACGACGCCGTCGGCCACGAGCCGTTCGCCCCAGATCTCCGCGACGCGCTTCTTGTTCTTGATCTTGGCGTAGATCTCGGGCTGGGTGTAGGCGGGCTCGTCCGACTCGTTGTGGCCGAAGCGGCGGTAGCCGATCAGGTCGATCAGGACGTCGTGGCCGAACTCCTGGCGGAACGCGAACGCGAGCCGCACCGCGCTGATGCAGGCGGGCACGTCGTCGGCGTTGACGTGGATGATCGGGACGTCGAAGCCCTTCGCGAGGTCGGAGGCCCAGCGCGTCGAGCGGGCGTCGTCGGGGTCGGTCGTGAAGCCGACCTGGTTGTTCATGATCAGGTGAACCGTGCCGCCGACCTTGTAGCCGTCGAGCGCCTGCAGGTTCAGCGTCTCCGGGACCACGCCCTGGCCGGGGAACGAGGCGTCGCCGTGGATCACGATCGGCACCGCCGCGTTCGTGTCCTGGTGGGCGTGGGGCCCGCGCCGCGAGGTCTGGGCGGCGCGGGTCGCGCCCTCGACGACCGCGGAGACGAACTCGAGGTGGCTCGGGTTGGACTCCAGGTTGACGCGGATCGTGCCGCCGTCGGGGAGCTGGTAGCTGCCCTGGGTGCCGTGGTGGTACTTGACGTCGCCGGTGCCGCCCTGCGGGATCGTCGTCACGACCTCGAGCGTCGAGGCGCCCTCGAACTCGGCGAAGATCGTGTCGTAGGCGCGGCCGAGGTTGTGGGCGAGCACGTTCAGGCGGCCGCGGTGCGCCATCCCGACGACGACCTCCTGCCCGCCGTGCGCGGCGGAGAGCTGGATCAGCTCGTCGAGCATCGGCACGGTCATGTCGAGGCCCTCGATCGAGAACTGGTGCTGGCCGAGGTAGGCCTTGTGCATGAAGCGCTCGAGCGCGTCGACCTCGACGAGCCGCTTGAGCAGCGTGCGCCGCTCCTCGTTGGTCAGCTCGTGGCGGAACGCGCCCGACTCGATGTGCTCGCGCAGCCACACGCGCTGGCGGTGGGAGGCGATGTGCTCGATCTCGTAGGCGATCGTCCCGCAGTAGGTCTCGCGCAGGTGCGGGAGGGCGTCGGCCAGCGTCGCGCCCGGGACGTACATCTGGAACAGGTGGGCGGGGATGCGCGCCTGCAGCTCCGGGCGTCAGGCCGAGCGCTTCCGGGTCGAGCCCGGGGTCGCCCTCGGGTTCCGAGCCGAGCGGGTCCAGGCGCGCCGCGAGATGGCCGTGGCTGCGCACGCGGCCGACGTAGGTCGTGGCCGCCTGCACCGCCTGCAGCATCTCCTCGCCCGCCGGCGCGCCGGCGGGCGCGCTGCGCGGCAGCGGCAGCCGCGGCGGCAGGCGCCGGCGTGGCGGGGGCGGCGCCGAGCGGGACGCCGAGGTCCCCGAAGACCGCCTCGTAGAAGCCGTGCTCGCCCTGGAGGTGCTCCTCGACGAGCGCCAGGAAGCGCCCGGACTCCGCGCCCTGGATGACGCGGTGGTCATAGGTCGAGGTCATCGTCATGACCTTCTCGGCGCCGATCGTCGCGCCGATGCTGCCCAGCCCGGGCGGGTAGGCGATCGAGCCCGTGGCGACGATCGTGCCCGCCCCGGTCATCAGCCTCGGCACCGAGGCGATCGTGCCGATGCCGCCGGGGTTGGTGAGGGTGATGTTCGCGCCCACGAGGTCGTCGGCGGTGAGGGTGTTCGTGCGCGCCTTCTCGACGAGCGCGTCGTAGGCGTCGAGGAAGCCGGCGAAGCCGAGCTTGCCGGCGTCGGTGATCACGGGGACCATCAGCGTGCGCGAGCCGTCCTTCTTCTCGACGTCGACCGCCAGCCCGAGGTTCACGCTGGCCGTCGACGATGCGGTTGGGCTTGCCGTCGATCTCCTCGAAGTGGTTGGTCATCACCTGCATCTGCTCGGCCGCGAGCGCGATCGCGTAGGCGATCAGGTGGGTGAAGGAGACCTTGCGCGGGCCTGCCTTGAGCTGCTGGCGGCGGCCGTCGAGGGTCGTGACGGTGATGCGTCCTGAAGCTCGTCGCGGTCGGGATCGAGCGCGACTGCTCCATGTAGCGCGCAAGCGCCGCCGCGCCGCCCCGCATCGGCTGTGCCTCGCTTGCGCCCGCCGCGGGCTCGGCGCTCGCCGCGCCGTTGCCGCTCGCGGCGTCGAGCACGTCGGACTTCGTGATGCGCCCCGCAGGGCCGGTGCCCTGAGACCGTCGCGAGGTCGACGCCCTCGGCCGCCGCGGCGCGCGCCGCGACCGGCGAGACGCGGGCGCCGTCGGGCGCCTGCCCGGTCGTCGGCGCGGGCGCGCTCTCTGCGGGGCCCTGCGCGCTGTCGGGCGCAGGTGCCGCTGCGCCTGCGCCGAGCGCGATGCGCGCGATCACCTGCCCGACGGTGACGGTGTCGCCCTCGGCGACGAGGATCTCGCTGACGGTGCCGGTCGCGGGCGAGGGCAGCTCGAGGTCGACCTTGTCGGTGGAGATCTCGACGATCGTGTCGTTCGCCTTGATCTGATCGCCAACCTTCGCGTGCCATTCGAGGATCGTGCCCTCGCTGACGGACTCGCCCGCCGCGGGGGTGAGGACGTCGACGACGCCGGGTGCTTCCTCGGATGGCTCGGCGGGGGGCGCCTGTCCCGGCGGGGGCGGCGCGCCGGCGCCGTTTCCGTTGCCGTCCGGCGCCGTCTCCGGCCGCGCGGCCGCAGGCTCGGATGCGCCGTTCTCGCTCGTCCTCCGGCTCCTTCTCGGGCGTGACGGAGGCGGGCGCGGCGGCGCCCCCGCCCACGGCGATACGCGCGATCACCTGCCCGACGGTGACGGTGTCGCCCTCGGCGACCAGGATCTCTGTGACCGTGCCCGTGGCGGGGGAGGGAAGCTCGACGTCGACCTTGTCGGTGGAGATCTCGACGATCGTGGCGTCGACCTTGATCTGATCGCCGACCTTGACGTGCCATTCGAGGATCGTGCCCTCGGTGACCGACTCTCCCGCCGCGGGGGTCACGACGTCCACGATCTGCTGGGTCGTCGTGTCAGTGGCCATTGACTTACAACTCTAGCGTTCTGCGCGAAGGCGCGGAGCGCTTGCAAAATGGGTTCTTTTTGGGGTTGGGAGGGGGTGATCGCTGCCTGTCAGGCGCTCGCCGGAGGCTTCTCGGCGGCGCGGCCCTCCCTGATGAACTCGTAGCTGCCGAAGAACGGCCCGATCCCGCCCGAGCACCGCCACGGCGACGGCCAGGCGCAGGGAGACGACGCGCATCCGCGCGGCCGCCAGGCAGACCAGCGACATGAAGATCCACAGCAGGCCGTGGCTGAGGCCGAGGATGAACGTCTCGGGTTGGGGGCCGCCCAGCGCAAAGGCGCACAGCAGCAGCGCCAGGTACACGCACGAATGTGTGAAGGAGAGCGCCCTGCAGCCGGGTGAACGTGAGCGGCCCGACGGCCGCCGGGGGCGTGCTCACATCGTCAGCCAGCGGGCCATCCGCGGCAGGGCCTCCCCGGCCTCCGCCGGCCAGTCGTCGATGTCCGCGGGCCACCAGGCGTAGGCGTCGTGCTCGTGATCGGGCGTCACCAGCTCGTCGGCGCCCTCCGCGAGCCACGCCTGGCCCGACGAACATCACGAGCTGGTGGGGCAGTCGCAGCAGCGCCTCGCCCTGGACGCGCTCGGGAGCGACCGACCACTCCTCCTCCAGCTCGCGGACGAGCGTGTCGGCCGGGCTCTCGCCGAGGTCGACGGCGCCGCCGGCGCCGAGCGCCCAGCGGCCCGGCCCAGGAGGACACCCACGGGGCGCGCCGCCCTGCGAGCCAGCGGCCGTCGGCGGCGCGCGTGACGCAGAGCGCGGCAAGGCTGTGCGAGGCGTCCCCGGCGACGAGCCGCAGCGCCCACCGCAGCGGCTGCAGCTCGATCGAGATCCCGCCGGCGTCCTGGCTGTAGTCGACCAGGCGGGCCGCCAGGCCGTCGTGGCTCGGCGATCCGCGACTCCTGCAGGCTGCGGATCGCCTCATCCGCGGCCTCCGTCTTCTCGGGCGAGGGCTCGTAGTGCTCGGGCAGCCAGCGCGCGGTGATCTGGGCCATCTCCCACGGTCCGCGCGCGAGGATCTCGGGCGCCTGGCTGCTCTGCTCGGCCGTCTCGCTCACAGCTCCGGAGCATAGACTCGCGGCCGTGAGCAGCGGCCGGCGCAAGCACTGGGGGTGGGGCAGCGAGGACCAGCAGCCGAGCGCCGAGCAGGCCCGTGCTTCGGTCCCGGCGCTCTCTGAGCGCCTCGGGATCGAGCTGGGCGAGCCCGAGCAGCCGGTGGCGCTCGAGGACGTGCGGCTTGCGCGCGCCCCGCGTCGCGATCCCGTCCGAGCTCGCCGAGATCTGCTCCGCCGAGCTGCACGAGCGCGCCTCGCACGCGCTCGGCAAGTCCTACCTGGACATCGTGCGCGGTTTCCGCGGCGAGCTTCGAGCACCCGCCCGACTTCGTCGCTCGCCCGCGCTCGGAGCAGGACGTCGAGCGGCTGCTGGAGTGGTGCTCGGCCGCGAACGTCGCCGCGATCCCCTACGGCGGCGGCACGTCCGTCGTCGGGCGGCGTCACGCCGCAGCCGGCCGCGGATCAGAACGGCGCCATCTCGATCGACCTGGCCGCGCTGGACGGCCTGCTCGAGCTGGACGAGGTCTCCCGCTCGGCGCGGATCGGCGCCGGCAGCGACCGGTCCCGCGCTCGAGGCGGCCCTCGGCGAGCACGGGCTCACGCTCCGCCACTTCCCCCAGTCGTTCGAGCTGGCGACGCTCGGCGGCTGGATCGCCACCCGCGCCGCGGGCCATTTCGCGACGGTCTGGACGCACATCGAGGACTTCCTGGAGTCCGCGCGCGCGATCACGCCCGTCGGGCGTGTGGGAGTCGCGGCGCCTGCCCGGCTCGGGCGCCGGTCCGAGCCCGGACCGCCTGCTCGCGGGCTCCGAGGGCATCCTCGGCGTGATCACGAGCGCGTGGGTGCGCGTACAGCCGCGTCCGGAGCACCGTGCTTCGGCCGGGGTCCGCTTCGGAGACTTCGCGCGCGGCGCGGAGTGCGTGCGCGCGATCTCGCAGTCCGGGCTGTACCCGTCCAACTGCCGCCTGCTCGACGCCGGCGAGGCGGAGCTGACGATGGCCGGCGACGGCAGCCACGCCCTGCTGGTGCTCGGCTTCGAGTCGACCGACCACCCCGTCGAGGGCGCGCTCGATCGCGCGCTTGCAATCTGCGCCGAGCACGGCGGCGACGACGGCGCCGCGGCGGGACGGGGGCGGCGACGCCGTCGGATCGTGGCGCAGCGCGTTCCTCGGCGCCCCATACGTCCGCGATCTGCTGGTCGCGCTCGGCGTGATCAGCGAGACCTTCGAGACGGCGATCACCTGGGAGCGCTTCCCGCGCTTCCACGAGCAGCGTGATGGGCACGGCGCGCGAGGCTCTGCGCGAGGTGTGCGGCGAGGGCGGGCGCGTGTTCTGCCGCTTCACCCACGTCTACCCCGACGGGCCGGCGCCCTATTTCACGATCCTCGCGCCGGGGCGCCGGGGCGAGGAGATCGAGCAGTGGCAGGCGATCAAGCGCGCCGTCTCTGACGTGCTGATCGAGCAGGGCGCGACGATCACCCACCACCACGCGGTCGGTCGCGACCACCGCCCGTGGTACGAACGCCAGCGCCCCGAGCCGTTCGCGGCGGCGCTGCGGGCGGCAAAGGTTGCCGTCGATCCCGCCGGCGTGCTGAACCCGGGAGTGCTGCTGCCGTGAAGATCGCCGTGCTCGGTCCCGGCGGCGTGGGCGGGCTGCTCGCGGCGGCGCTCGACCGCGACGGCCACGAGGTGATCGTGGTGGCGCAGGAGTCGACGGCCGAGGTCATCGCCTCGCGCGGTATCGCGGTCAACAGCGTCAAATTCGGCGAGCTGCACGTGCAGCCCGCGCGCGGTGGCGGCGCTCGCCGAGCCGGTGGACGCGCTGCTGGTCGCGACCAAGGCGCTCGGCCTCGAGGAGGCGCTCGCCCGCATCGAGGTCGAGCCCGCGCTCGTGCTGCCGCTGCTGAACGGGCTCGACCACCTCGCGGTGCTGCGACGGCGCTTCGCGTCGGACTCCGTGCTCGCCGGCTCGATCCGCGTCGAGGCCGACCGGCCCGAGCCCGGCGTCGTCGTCCACACGAGCCCGTTCCTGCTGATCAGCATGGCGGGCGCGCCGTCGGTCGCCGCGCCGATGCGCGAGCTCGCGGCGGCCCTCGATCACGCGGGCGTGCCGTCGAAGGTCCTCGACTCCGAAGCCGACGTGATGTGGTCGAAGCTCGTGCGTCTCAACGCGCTCGCGTGCACGACCAGCGCCTACGACAAGCTGCTCGGCGAGATCCGCTCGACGCCGGAGCTGCGCGCCGACCTGGTCGCGACGATGGAGGAGGCTGCCGCCGCCGGGCGCGCTGAGGGCGCCGACGTCGACGCGCGAGTCGGCGATCGCCGAGCTGGACCGCGCGCACGACACGCTCGGCAGCTCGATGCAGCGCGACATCGCCGCGGGCCGCACCCCGGAGCTCGACGCGATCCCCGGGTCGGTGATGCGCGCCGCCGCCCGGCACGGCCTCCCGTACCCGACGATCGAGCGGCTCGTGACGATCATCGCGGCGCGCGCCGGGATCGACCCGCCCGTCGTCTGAGGAGCCGCGGCCGAGCGGCCGTCCGGCTCAGATTTCGCGCGTCTCGGGCGCGAGGCCCGGCACCGACCGGGACGCGACCGCCTCGACGATCTCCTCCTCGGCCTCGAAGAGGCCCTCGTCGTGCTCGGCGTCGCAGAGCACGCGGAAGTTGCCGGTCACGCCGCTGTCGCACTGGATCGCGATGCCGGGCAGGATCTGCTCGCCCTCCTCGAACCCGAGCCGCTCCATGTCGAAGTGCGAGAGCCCGATCCCGTACGCCGTGTGCGTCGGGTTCTCGCGGTCATGGGCGGCGATCGCCATCGCGAAGCGCTCCAGGTTCTTGGCGATCTTGCCGGTGTCGGCCATGCTCAGAGGGTACCCCGCCCGCCTGCCGCGGGAGCGGGCGCCGGGCGGCGGGCGAGGAGTACGATCGCGGCCGTGGTGCTCTACACCTGCGCCGACGGCAAGTCCTTCGGGGATCTGCCCGGCCCGCTCGGCACGTTCGCCCATCCGTGCGGCAAGGCGGCGGTCGCCCTCGAGGAGGCCGGCCACACCTACGAGCACAAGAAGGTGAAAGGCGGCACGCTGAAGCTCTGGACGCTGCCCTCGCGCGCGCAGGACAGGGCCGAGGTGCAGGAGCTGAGCGGCCAGCGCGGCGTGCCGATCCTCCTGCTCGACGACGGCGCGGTGATCACCGGGTCCGGCGAGATCGTCAAGTGGGCGCGGGAGAACGCGCCCGCCGGCGCCTGAGCGCACCGCCGCGTCACTGCAACGTCGTGTTCTCCCATTCGCTGCCCTGCATGGGCGCCTCGAATGCGGGCGGGCACCAGGTCGGCTTCTCGATCACGGCGATCAGCGGATAGCGGTGAATCGAGGCGACCTGCCGGTGCAGCCCGCTCGTCGGCGTGACGTCGTGCGGCCAGGCGATGTCGTTCAACGGTCGCTGGAGGCCGTCGAGAAACGCGTGGAACGGCTGATCGGAGCCGTGCAGATCCTCTGACAGGTAAACGCCGCCGGGGCGGATGCTCGGGAGCAGGCATTCGAGCGTGACGACCTGCTGCTCCGGCGCGTGCCCTCCGTCCTCGATCACCACGTCGGGGGCCGGGCGGCCCCGAAGGAAGGCCTCCCAGAACGCGGGGTCCCCCTGATCGCCGATCGCGATCTCGATGCCCTCGCGGGCGAAGCGCGCGCAGGAAGGGTTGATGTCGACCCCGCAGATGTGCGCCTGCGGGCCGAAGTAGTGGCTCCACATCTCAAGGCTGCCGCCGTTGAAGACGCCGATCTCCACGACCTGCACGGGCCGGCCGCGAAGCCGCCCGAGATGACGGTCGTAGATGTCGAAGAAGTGCTGCCACTTCCAGATGCCGGGCCCCTCGGTGTGCCCGTCGAAGTAAGCCTCCAGCTCCCCGCGCTCCTCGGTGCGTTGCATCGGGAGCGCCCCGATCGGGGCGTCGAGTCCGCGCGCGAAGCGGTAGCCCCGCCGGAAGTAGTCGACCGTGGCTCGGGTCGACTTCGCGCGCCTGCGCGCAGCCCCGAGTTTGCGCCTGGCGCTCGTGCTCACCCTCGCCATCTCGGACTACAGGACGCCCCTCGCGCCGAATGCTTCCCCAAATGGCCGGGTGTACGACCACGCGGCGCCGCCCGGCCGCTCCTCCACGGGACCCGGCGCCGATCGCCGGGATGCGCTTCGGTAAGGCGTCGTCGACCGGGCCGAGCTGCTCGACGATCTCGATCGTCCGCAGCTCAGACGGCCGGAACGACCTGGGCGAACTTGACCGTGTCGATGAACTGCCGGAAGCGCGCCAGCTTGCCGTCGCGGATCTCCCAGACGTGGACCGCCGGCTCGTCCAGGGGCTTCCCGGTTGCTTTGCCGGTGCCCGTGTAGCGGACGATCGCCGCGACGGTCGCGCCCGAATCGACGTATTCCTCGGGCGTCACCGCGAAGCCGTCCACGTCGGCTGCGATCGGGCCAAAGACGTTCTGAAGCACCGCCTCGCCGCTGCGGTACACGCCCCCGTACGGCATGCCCTCGGCCTCGAACCATTCGACGTCGTCGGCAAACGCTCCGAGCACGGCCGGGATGTCGCCTCCGGCGAATGCGGCGTAGACGCCCTTCACGAACTCGACGTTCTGCTCACTCATCGCTTCCCCCTCTTCCGCGTACGTGGACCGCGACCGTACTCGACCTTCAGGTCTCGCGTGCTGTCACCACACAGCGGTGCGCGGGCCGCGAGCAGGTCCGGCGGTCCGCCTCGGTCGTCTCGTCCCCGATCGGCCGACGCTAACCCGGCGGCGGCGCCGGGGTGAGCCCATGCCGGCGCATGACCTCGCCCATCGCGGCAGGATCCGGTGGGCCGCCGGGGGACGCTGCGAGGACCTCGCCGATTTCCAAGAAGTAGGCGGACCCGAACACGCCCGGGGTTGCAATCGCCAGGAACTTCGCATCGACGTCGCCGCGGTTGTCGAATCCGTGGATCTGCCCCCGAGACACGCACATCGCCTCACCGGGGCCGATATCGCGGGTCTCTCCGTCGACCGTCCACGTCGTGATGCCTTCGAGGCCGTAGATCGTCTCCTCGAAGCTGTCGTGGCTATGGGGCGCCGGCATTCTCGCGTTCGCGGGCACGTAGCACTCGAACACCGATGCGGTCCCGTTCGAGTCGGCGGCCTCGACGAGGAAGCGGACGCCCAGCGCTCCTACGACGATGGCCTCGGCCGCCATCAGCCCGGCTGGCTCGCCCCGGCCTGCTGCTCGATGATCTCGATCCGGTACCCGTCGGGATCTTTTACGAAGCACAGCAGCGAGCCGCCCTCGCGAACGGAGTACGGCGGCTTCTCGGGCTCGATTCCCTGCTCGGCGAGCTTTGCGAGCGCGCCGTGGATGTCGCCGGTGGTGATCGCGATGTGCCCGTAGCCGGTGCCGATCTCATACTCCTCGACGCCGAAGTTGTAGGTCAGCTCGAGGCGCGGCATGTCGCCGTCGCCGGGCTGGTTCATGAACACGTTCACGGCCTCGTCTTTGATCGGCAGGCGGCCGACCTCCTGGAAGCCGAGCGCCTCGTAGAAGGCGACCGAACGGTCGATGTCGGTGATGCGGTAACAGGTATGGATGAGGGCCATGGGCGCGAGTCTATGCCGAGGCCTCGTGCGCGCGCTCTCTGCGAAGCTCCGATGCATGGCCGGCGTTCTGGTGCGAGATGCTTCCGCCACCGACCTGGAGGGCTGATGGATCTGTACGGGCAGCTGACCGGCCCGCCCCGCGCGCCGGTGCGCGAGCCGCCGCCGGACCCGCGCGAGGCGATCGCCCAGATCATCTCCGACCCCGCGCGCAGCCTCCTGGTCGCAGAGCTCGACGGGCCGCTCGTCGGCACCGTGGATCTGCTGATCGCCCCCAACCTGACCCACCACGCGCAGCCGTGGGCGCTCGTCGAGAACGTGGTCGTCGCCGAGAGCGCGCGCCGGCTCGGGGTCGGCAGGGCGCTGATGCTGCGCGCGCTGGAGCTCGCGCGCGAGGCCGGTTGCTACAAGGTCAACCTGATCTCCGGGAACGAGCGCACGGGCGCCCACGACTTCTACCGGAGCCTCGGCTTCGAGGCGATCGGCCAGGGCTTCAAGACCTACCTGCCCGCCGAGCGCAGCTGAGGCGCCCCGGACGCGGGCGCGGCGGAGCCGGCGGGTCGTGCGCGATCACCGCCGGCTCAGCCCCGGCCGCTCAGACGCGGCCGGCCGTCTCGCGGCGCCCGTTCGAGCGCTCGCGCTTGACGTCGTACATCGCGCGGTCGGCTCTTGCCAGCAGCGTCTCGGGGTCGACCCCCGAGCCGCGCGACCATGGACACGCCGACGCTGGCCCTCACTTCGGCCGCGTGTGCCACGGCCCCCGCCGCGGCGGAGACCGCGAGCCGATCGGCCAGGCGTCGTGCCGTCGGCTCGTCCATGCCGGGGCAGAGCACGAGGAACTCGTCGCCGCCGAGCCGGCCGACGAGGTCGCCCGGCGCGGACGCTCGCGCGCAGATGGCCCGCGACGGCACGCGCAGGAGCTCGTCGCCGGCGGCGTGGCCGTGCTCGTCGTTGACCTCCTTGAAGCCGTCGAGGTCGATGAACAGCAGCGCGCGCTGCTCGCCGGGCTCGGCGTCGTCGATGCTCTGCTCCAGCGCGCGGGTGATCGCGGCGCGGTTCAGGCAGCCGGTCAGTTCGTCGTGGGTGGCGCGCCGGCGCAGCTCCTCGCGCATCGCGATGCTGTCGCTGACGTCGACGAGGCACGCGATCGCGCCGCTGACCTCGCCGTCCTCGTGGGTCAGCGCCCGCAGGCTCACCTGGCAGTGCCCCGACGCCGCCGTCCGGCCTGCCGGTCACGGCGACCTCCACCTCGGCGTCGACGCCTTCGCCCAGCAGCGCCGCGAAGGCTTCCTCGATCAGCAGGCGGCCCGCCGGCTCGACGTTGGCGAGCTGCTGGGAGGCCGTTTCCGCTCGCGGGGCGCCGAGGATCTCGTGCAGGCGGTCGTTGGTGTAGACGATCTGCATCTCGCTGTCGACCTGCATCAGCCCGACCGGGACCGTTTCGGCGAGGCGGTCGAGGAGCTGCTCGCGGGCGCGCAGGTCCTCGTGGGCGGCCATCTCCTCGGTGATGTCGACCATCTCGCAGATGACGACCTCGTGCGCGGGGTCGGCGAGCAGGTTGTGGTTGGTGACCTCGAACCAGACCCAGCCGCCGTCCTTGGTCTGCAGGCGCTGGCGGACGCGCCGCGCGGGTCCCGGGCGCGCGAGCATCTGCATCCAGTTGTCGATCGCCAGCGCGTGGTCGTCGGGGTGGACGAACTCCAGCGAGCGGTGCCCGAGCATCTCCTCCGCCTCCCAGCCGAGGATCTGCTGGATCGCCTCGTCGACGTGGACGAGGAAGCTCAGCTCGTTCTTGTGGATCGTCGCGAAGCGCGGCCGCTGGACGACGGGATCGGATTCGATCGGCTCGGCGGCCGCGAGCGGGTCGGAGGAGGCGAGCAGCGTGAAGATCGACGCCGTGGCGCTCGCGCAGATCCAGCGCGTAGAGGATCACCTCGTCGTAGCCCTCGGGGCAGATCGTGCAGCGGCTGGCGCCGAAGTTCAGGGCGCGGTCCCAGTTCTCGAGCACCGCTTCGCGGTCCTCGGTGCCGATCAGGTCGAGTCCGGAGCGGCCTTCGAGGACCTGGTGCTCGCCGAGCCCGACCGACTCCGGCATCGGCACGTAGATCCCGGCGGAGGTCATGGCCCCGACGGCAGCCTGCGGGTACACGGCGAGCAGCGAGCGCAGCGTCTGCTCCAGCGAGTCGGCGTTCGCGTGGACTTCGCCGGTCGCCTCGAAGAGCTGTCCCGTCGAGCTCGGCGGCTCGGTCCGGGGGCGCTCCGGAGCTGCTCGCGTTGTCGCTGATCCGTTCGGTCTGCATATGTCTTTTTTGGTGGGGTGGGGGGGCTTGCTCGACATCCATCGGCCTCCGCACGACGGCGCTGAGAGGTTTCGGCGCTCCGGGTGGACGTTTCGCCATCACCCGGTGGCGGCTTTGACAAGCGGGTGATTTCGCTCTGTAGTGCGAAATCGAGCAGGTCGAACGCGTTCAGCCGTCGCGACGGCGCCGCAGGCGCCAGATGTGCTCCATCGGCCAGCGCCGCGCCCATTCGCGGTCCTCGACGGAGCGGTAGCTGCTCTCGCCGTCGGCCGGCGGGCGCAGCTCGATCAGGTCCTCGATCTGCAGGCCGTTGCGGCGGAACAGGGCGATCCACTCCCCGTAGGGGAGCTGGAAGGCGATCGGCTCGCCGGGTTCCTCGAAGCGGCGGATGCCCTCCCAGTAGTCGACCGCGAGGCTCTCGCCCGGGTGCTCGGCGCCGGGCGGCCAGACCAGGTCGACGATCGGCGTGAGCGCCGAGAACGCGAACAGCCCACCCGGGCGCAGCAGCCGCGCGGCCTCGGGAACGCTCAGCTGCGGGGTCGGTGAACGTCATCGCGCCGAAGTCGCAGAAGACGATGTCGAAGCTCTGTCGCCGGCAGGCCCGTGGACTCGGCGCTCGCGTGCACGAGCGGGAACTCGACGCCCGCGGCCGCCATCAGCTCGCGTGCGTGATCGAGCTGGCGGGCTGAGTTGTCGAGCCCTGTCGGCCGCGCGCCCTGCGCGGCGAGCGCGATCGACCACTGCGCCGCGCCGCAGCCGAGCTCGAGCACGTCGAGGCCGGCGACGTCGCCGAGCACCTGCAGCTCGGACTCCGGGATCTGCCAGACGCCCCAAGCGGTGCCGCCGGACTTCTCGAGCTGGCCGCCGTGGCGCGCCTGGTAGTCGTCGGACTGCTCGTCCCAGACGCGGCGGTTGAGCGCTGCGTGGTCGGTGAGCTGCTCGTCTTCCTGCCCCAGTCTCTCCCCTGTCGGTCGTCCGCGCGCCGCGTGAAGGTCTACCACCCCCGTCTCTAGACTGCCGGGCGTGCGAACCTTGATCGTCGGCCACGGGGGGCGGGAGAGCGCGCTCGCGACGCGGATGGCCGAGCACTCCGAGCTGCACGCGGTCGTCGGACACGAGAACCCGACGATCCTGAGGCGCTGCGCGGAGTCCGGCGGCTCCTACGCCGTCGGCGACGTCTGCGATCCGGCGCTCGTTGCCTCCTTCGCGCGCGAGCGGGAGATCGACATCGCGATGGTCAGCTCCGATGAGCCGCTGGCTGCGGGCGTCGTCGACGCCCTGCTCGTCGCAGGGCACGCGCGTCGTGGGGCCGACCCGCGCGGGCTCGGAGATCGAGTGGAACAAGGTGTTCGCGCGCGAAGCTGCTCGCCGACGTGGCCCCCGAGGCCGTGCCGCGCCTGCACGTCGTCCGCGACGAGGGCGAGCTCGCAGCGCGCGATGGCCGATTTCGGGGAGACGCCCGTCGCGGTCAAGCCCGCCGGTCTGACCGGTGGCAAGGGCGTCAAGGTGATGGGCCCCCATCTGGCCGACCACGAGGCCGCGCGCGACTACGCGCTGGAACTGCTGCGCCGCGGCGGCGCGGGCGAGTCGGTGCTGATCGAGGAGCGCATCGAGGGCGCCGAGTTCACGATCCAGGCGATCAGCGACGGGCGCACCGTCGTGTTCCCGAACTCGACCTACGACTACCCCTACCGCTTCGACGGCGACGAGGGGCCGGGCACCGGCGGGATGGGGTCGCTGTCGCTGGCCTCGCCGACGCTGCCGTTCATGACCCCCGAGCACTACCGCGAGGCCTGCTCGATCATCACCGCGGTGATCGAGCGGCTCGCGTTCCTACGGCCGCCACTTCACCGGCGTCATGAACTCGGGCTTCTTCGCCACGGCCGAGGGGGTCAAGGTGATCGAGTTCAACGCCCGCTTCGGCGACCCCGAGTGCATGAACATCATGAGCCTGTTCGACGGCTCCTGGACCGAGGTCATGCAGCGGATCTGCGACGGCGAGCTGTCCGACGCCGACGTGCCGCTCCGCGACGAGGCCTCGCTCGTGCTCTACCTCGTCTCGCCCGACTACGCGCTGCGTCCGGGCGGCCCCTACGAGTTCCCGCTCGACGTCGCCGCGATCGAGGCCGACGGCTGTCGCGTCTTCTTCTCCTCGGCGGTCGAGGCCGGGGGCGGCGTCTACCGGACCGTCGGAACCTCGCGCGCCGTCGCGCTCGCGACCACCGCGCCGGCGCTCGAGGAGGCGCGCGCGCGGCTCGCAGGGATGGGCCTCGCAGGTGCCGACGCTGGAGTGGCGCCGCGACGTCGGCGACAGCGGCTACCTCGAGGGGCTCAGCGAGGCTCGTCGCGCCGGCCGCGGCCGCGAGCGGCTGCGGCGCGCGGTCGTGCAAGGATGGCCGAGTGATCGTCGAGCGCTCCACCCACCCGCAGTTCGTCTCGAACACGTTCCTCGTCGCCGACGGCGAGGGCGGCCCGGCCTTCTTCGTCGACGCCGGCGGGCCCGGTCGAGCCGCTGATCGAGGCGGCCGAGCGGCGCGGGCCTGGAGCCGACGCACATCCTGCTCACCCATCACCACTACGACCACGTCTGCGAGGTCGAGCAAGCTCAAAGCGCGCTGGCCGGAGCTGGAGGTGCTCGTCAGCGCCAGCGCGAGCGCGAGCTGCTCGGCGACGACGGCGGCCGGCTACGGCACGATCGACGCCGGCGAGTCGCGCGAGTTCGGCGCGCTGAGCGTGCGGCCCCTGCGCACCCCCGGGCACACCGGCGGGATGCTCTCCTTCCTCGTCGCCGACGGCTCAGGGCAGCAGGCCGTGTTCACCGGCGACACCCTCTTCAAGAACTCCGTCGGCGGCGTCAAAGCGCCCGGCCACACGACCTACACGGACCTTCGCGACTCGATCATGGGCACGCTGATGGAGCTCCCGCACGACACCGTGATCCACCCCGGCCACGCCGACGACACGAGCGTCGGGCGCGAGTGGGACGAGAACGCCTTCATCCGCGTCTGGCGCGGGCTCGACCCCGAGGGGTCCGAGCCGTGCACGGCGCTCGGCGAGCCCGCGACGCTGATCCTGCTCGGCGCCGACTACGACGGCGGCACCAAGGCCTGGATCCGCTGGCCCGACGGCGTCCGACGACATCGTGCCCGGGCTCGAAAGTCGAGCGGGGCGGCTGAGCCCGAGGGCCGCAGCCGGAGCGCTCGCCTCCTAGGATTGGGGGGCCATGTCGCGCGACGAGAACGAGAAGATCCCGACCTCGCGCGTGCGGCGCACGGCGACCGTCGCCACGCTGGCGGCGAGCGAGGCCGTCAAGCAGTTCGGCACCCGAGCCGCCAACGTCGCCCGCGACGAAGACGCCGCCGTAGAGGCGATGTCCCGGCGCCAGCTCGAGACCGCCAAGCAGATCGTCGCGGTGCTGGGGACGATGAAGGGCGCCGCGATGAAGCTCGGGCAGGTGATGTCCTTCCTCGACGTCGGGCTCGTCCCCGAGGAGCACCGCGAGGAGTTCCAGGCTGAGCTGGCCAAGCTGCGCGACGCGGCGCCGACGGTCTCCTTCAAGCAGATGCGCAAGGTGATCGAGGACGACCTCGAAGAGGAGCTCGACGAGATCTTCAGCGAGTTCGACCCCGAGCCGGTCGCGGCCGCCTCGATCGGCCAGGTCTACCGCGCGCGGCTGGCGCGCGACGGGCGCGAGGTCGCGGTCAAGGTCCAGTACCCGGGCGTCGCGGGCGCCGTGCGGGCCGACATGCAGAACCTGGACATGATCATGCGGCTGCTGAAGCGGATGACGCCGGGCCTCGACGTGAAGGCGGTGACGAGGGAGATCCGCGAGCGCATCGAGGAGGAGCTCGACTACGAGCTGGAGGCCCAGAACCAGCGCGCGCTCGCGCGGATCTTCGCCGGGCATCCGTTCATCGTCGTGCCCGACGTCGTCAGCTCGCTCTCGCCGCGAGCGCGTGCTCGTCAGCGAGTACGTCGGCGGCGTCGGCTTCGAGGAGCTCAAGGAGGGCACGCAGGCTGAGCGCGACCGCCTCGGCGAGATCGTCTTCCGCTTCTTCCTCGGCTGCCTCTACCGCCACCACCAGTTCTCGGGCGACCCGCACCCCGGCAACTTCCTGCTGCTCGGACGACGGGCGCGTCGCCTTCCTCGACTTCGGGCTGTTCAAGCGCATGGATGCCGCCGCCGTCGAGCTCGAGCTGGCCTGCCAGCGGGCGGTCGTCGAGGAAGACCCGGCGACGCTCCACCGGCTGCTGGCCGAGTCCGGCTTCCTGCCGGAACCCGATCGGGTCGACCCGGAGAGCCTGCTGGAGTTCATCCGCGATGCGATCTGGTGGTACACGACCGCCGACCGGGTCGTCGAGCTGACGCCGCAGATCGCCACCAAGGTGATGATCGAGAGCTCGGACCCGCGCTCGAGCCACTTCCGTGAGATGCGCCACCAGGACATGCGCCCCGAGCACCTCTTCGGCCGGCGCATGGAGATGCTGACGCTGGCCGTGCTCTCGCAGCTTCGCGCCCGCGCCAACTGGCACCGGATCGCGCGCGAGTGGATGTACGGCGACGAGCCCGTCACCGAGCTCGGACGCGAGGAGACCGACTTCTACCGGCCGCGCGGGCGTCGGCATCCGGCTGCCCCGCTGAGGGATAATCACGCCCATGGATCTGGCCAGGGCTCGCAAGATCCTCAACGTCGCCGACAGCGCGTTCATCTCGATGGACGACGAGGGGCGCATCACCTACTGGAACATCCGCGCCGAAGAGACGTTCGGCTGGACGCGCGAGCAGGCGGTCGGGCAGAACGCGATCGAGCTGATCGTCCCCGAGCGCTTCCGCGAGACGCTGCGCCAGGGCTTCCGGCGCTTCAAAGCGGGCGGCGAGACGCCGCCTGCTCGACCACCGCAGCGAGCAGCTCGCGCTGCGGGCCGACGGCAGCGAGTTCCCGGTCGAACTGATCGTCTCGGCGCTCGCGGAGGAGGGCACCCACTCCTTCCACGCCTTCCTCACCGACATCTCCGGCGCGGCGCGCCCGCGAGCAGGAGCGCCAGCGGCTGCTCGCCGAGCTCGAGCACGCGCTCGCAGGGATCCGAGCAGCGCCTGCAGGCGATCGTCGACTCGCTGGTCGAGGCGATCACGATCCGCGGCGCCCGACGACCGCCTGATCTACGCGAACCGCGCGGCGCTGGAGCGCCTCGGCCTCTCCTCGGTCGCCGAGCTGGCCGCCGCCGATCCGCGCGCGCTGATGGGCGGCTACGAGGTCTCGACCGAGGACGGCACGCGACGTGCGGATGGAAGACCTGCCCTCGGTGCGCCTGCTGCGCGGCGAGCAGGAGCCCGAGCCGATGCTCCTGCGCACCGTCGAGAAGGCGACCGGCGACGAGCGCTGGGTGCTGCTGAAGGCGGCCGCGGTCCGCGACGAGGACGGCGCGATCGAATCGGCGGTGACGATCATCGAGGACGTGACCGCAGAGCAAGCGGCTGCAGCTGCGCAGCGAGTTCCTCGCGCGCGCGGCGACGCTGCTGGCCTCCTCGCTGGACTACGGGCAGACGCTGCAGAACGTCGCCGGCCTCGCCGTGCCCCAGCTCGCCGACTGGTGCGGCGTCGATCTGGTCGACGAGGAAGGGCGCCGCGAGCCGGTGGCGGTCGCGCACGTCGACCCCGCGCGCGTCGAGCTGGCGGCGCGCCTGCGCGAATACGAGCCCGAGCAGCTGGAGCCCGACCGCGGCATCGGGCGCGGTGCATCGCGACGGGCGAGGCCCGTGCTCTACAACGAGATCACCGAGGAGGTGCTGCGTGGCGACGGCCGTCGACGAGCGCCACCTCGAGCTGCTGCGCGAGGTCGGCCTGCGCGCCGCGCTGCTCGTGCCGATGAAGATCCGGGGCAGGACGATCGGGACGATCTCGCTCGTCAGCGCCGAATCGGGCCGCACCTTCGACGCGGGCGACGTCGAGTTCGCCGAACAGATCGCCGAGCGCGCCGCGCTGGCGGTCGAGAACGCCCGGCTCTACAGCGAGCGCGCCGAGCATCGCGCGGACGCTGCAGGCGAGCCTGCTGCCCGAAGCCCTGCCCGAGCTGCCCGATTGGGAGCTCGCCGCGATGTACCGCCCCGCCGCCCAGGAGGGCGAGGTCGGCGGCGACTTCTACGACGTCTGGGAGGCCGGCGGCGACTGGCTGATGATGATCGGCGACGTCACGGGCAAGGGCGTCCGCGCCGCCGCCGTCACCTCGCTGGTGCGCCACACCGCGTGGACCGCCTCGGAATTCGACACCCGCCCCTCGCACCTGCTCGAACGGGTCAACGCCGCGCTGCGGCGCCGGCCCTCGCTGTCGGTCTGCACCGCGCTGTGCCTGCGCATCTCGCGGCTCGCACGTGACGGTCGCATCCGGCGGGCATCCGCTGCCGTGGCTGCTCGGCGAGCACGAGGTCGCGCGAGATCGGCGCGCCACGGCACGCTGCTCGGCGCGTTCGCGCGGGCGCAGTGGCCCGAAGAGAGCTACGCGCTGGCGCCGGGCGAGTCGCTGGTCGCGATCACCGACGGCGTCACCGACACCGTCGGCGCCGCGCGACGAGCGCTTCGGCACCGCGCGGCTGCGTGAGCTGCTCGACGAGCTGCGCGGCTCCTCGCCGATGGCGATCCGCGAACGCGCTGGTCGCGGCGCTCGAGCGCTTCCAGGTCGGCGCTCCAGGCCGACGACACGGCGATGCTCGCGATGCGCCGGATCGGCCGGCGGTCCCGGCGAGCGCCCGCCGCACGGGCCGCCGAGCCGGTGGTGAGGGCGTAGCGATGGCGATCGCGAGGCCGCTGCAGGTCGAGTCGCACGAGGAAGGCGAGCGCGTGCGCCTCGACGCTGCGTCGGCGAGCTCGACATCGCCACGGTGCCGCGGCTGGAGGAGGCGATCGAGACGGCGCTCGCCGCGGGCGCCGCGCCAGCTCGTCGTCGACCTGCGATCGCTCGGCTTCCTGGACTCCTCGGGGCTGCGCCAGTTCATCGTGCTGGCCGACCGCGCCGCGCGAGGAGGGCTTCGAGCTCGTGCTCGTGCGCCCGGCCACGCCTGTGCTGGCGATCTTCCAGATCACGCGCGCCGAGGAGAACCTGCCCTTCGTCGACGAGCCGCCGCGCATGAGCGCGCCGGATCCGGAGTCCTCTGTGCGGCTCGAGCTCGAGCGCGACATCCGTGCTCCCGCGATCGCCCGCTCGGCGGTCGCCGAGCAGCTGCATGCGCTGGGCGTCGACGGCTCGTTCGGCCAGACGGTCGTGCTGCTCGTCTCCGAGGTGGTCTCGAACGCCGTGCGCCACTCGAACGGCCCCGACGACGCCACGATCTCGCTGGATGCGACCGTCACCGAGCGCGCCGTGCGCATCGCGGTCACCGACGCCGGCGCCGGCTTCACGCCCCGGCCGCGCGACCCCGAGCGTCTCGGCGAAGGCTACGGGCTGTACCTGGTCGCCAAAGCGGCGAGCGCGCTGGGGCGTGGACAGCGAGGGCGGCACGACCGTCTGGTTCGAGCTCGCCCGCGAGACCTAGGTGGTCGGCCAGGCGCGCCGGCCGATCTTCGACCGGTGGCGGTGCAACGCCGTGGAATCGACCACCTAGAGAACCTGGATCTGGAACAGGCTCGTCGTGCCCGGCCGTCCGGAGGGCAGGCCGGCGGTGATGCCGACGCGCTGGCCGCGCGAGCACCAGCCGAGCTCGACGACGCGGCGCGCGGCGTCAGCGATCAGCGCCTCGGTCGTCTCGTGGCGCTGCATCGAAGCCGCCTGCACGCCCCACATCAGCCCGCAGCGGCGGACCGTCTCGCGGCCGGGGGAGAGCGCGTAGATCGGCACCGTCGGGCGGTGCGCCGAGACGAGGCGCGCGGAGCGGCCCGACAGGGTCGGGATCACCAGCGCGTCGAGAGCCGAGCTCGCGGGCGGCGTCGCAGAGGTTGTGGGCGATCGTGTACGCGGGGTCCGAGGAGGTCCGGCGCACGCGCGACTCGTTCCAGCGCTCGTACGGGGCGATCGACTCGGCCTGCTCGGCGACGGCGGCCATCATCGCGACCGCCTCGACCGGGTAGGCGCCGATCGCGGTCTCCTGCGAGAGCATCACGGCGTCGGTGCCGTCGAGGATCGCGTTGGCGACGTCGGCGACCTCGGCGCGGGTCGGGCGCGAGGAGCTGACCATCGAGTCGAGCATCTGCGTGGCCGTGATCGACGGCCGCGCCGCCCAGCCGGCCAGCTCGATGCAGCCGCTTCTGCACCAGCGGCACCTGCGCGATCGGCAGCTCGATGCCGAGGTCGCCACGGGCGACCATCACGCAGTCCGCCGCGCCGATGATCTCCTCGGCGCGTTCGACGGCCTGGGGCTTCTCGATCTTCGCGATCAGCGGCAGCCGCGTGTGCTCGCGCACGGTTTCGATGTCGGTGGGCGAGCGCACGAAGGAGAGGGCGACCATGTCGACGCCGATCGACTCGCCGTGGTCGAGCAGCCGCAGGTCCTCCTCGGGGACGGCCGGCAGGCGCGTCCACCGGTCCGGGGATGTTCAGGCCCTGGCGCGAGGCGACGGCGCCGCCGACCTCGATCTCGGTGTCGACCTCGCACTCGGCGGAGCGCACCGCCGTGACCCGCAGGCGCACCGAGCCGTCGGCGAGGTAGAGGATCGAGTCCTCTTCGACAGCGTCCGCGAGCCCCGCCCAGGAGATGCTCATGCGCCGCGCGTCACCGGGCGCGTCGCCGTCGCCGCAGATGATCGTGAGCTGCTCGCCCGCGGTCAGCTCGACGACGCCCTCGGTCAGCGGGCCGATCCGGAGCTTCGGCCCGGGCAGGTCCTGGAGGATCGCGACCGGGCGCCCGGCGCGTCCCGGCGGCGTCGCGGACGCGGCGCACGGTCTCGGCGTGCTCGTCGAGCGTGCCGTGCGAGTAGTTCAGCCGCGCGACGTCCATACCCGCCTCGACCAGACGCAGCAGCGTGTCGGGCTCGCGCGAGGCGGGACCGATGGTGGCGACGATCTTGGTGCGGCGCATGCTTGGACGGTATCGGGCGGCGGGCCGGAACCCGGGGGCTAGCATCTGCTCGTGCCGCGACCGACCCGCCCGATGCCCCGCGCCGGGTCTCCCGCCCGCATCTGCCACTTCGGCGGGGGCCACGAGCAGGCCACTGTTCTCGCGGTCCACGAGGGCGGCCGGCGGCTGGAGGTGCGCGACGAGAGCGGCGCCACGCGGGAGTTCGTGCTCAACCCGGCGACGGCCCGCTTCCTGCCCGCGGGTAGCGCCCAGGGCGAGCGGCTGGAGCTGCTCGCGGACGCCTAGACGGCCCGTTCCGCGGACGCCCCTACGGCACGACCACGTCCGGGAAGCGCTCCGCGCAGTGCGCGCGCAGGGTCTCCCGAACCCACTGGCGCTCGGCGGGCGTCGCCATCCGCAGGCGCCCGAGCAGCTCGCGCTGGCCGGTGGTCGGCACCCCCGCCACGGTCCAGCTCACGGCGAGCCGCTCGAACAGCAGCTCGAACGCCCGCTGCTCGGCGTCCTCGCGCGAGATGCCGGCGCCGCGCGCGGCCGCGAGCTCCCGCCGCGAGCCCGCGCTGAGCGCGCCGCGCAGCAGGAGCGTGTTGCCCTCGCCGTCCGCGTACTCGGTAGGGGCTGCCCGCCCCATCGCCGGCGATCGCGCCTCGCTCGCGGTGCGGCGGCGCGAGCGCTTACCCACTAGATGGTTGATTCCACGGCGGTGTGCCGTGGTTCCGCTGGTGCGGATGGTCGAGCCTGCGGCGGACGCAGGACGAAGCCCTTGCTGGAGGCAAGGGCGAGGCCGAGGACAAAGGCAGGCGAAGGCCAGGCGTGCCAGCGGCGGTGCAGCGCCGTGGAATCAACCATCTTCAGGCCGGGGCGTCGGCGGCGCGCAGCAGCGCGCCTCGCACGTCACCGGTGAGCGGCTTGGCGTGGCCGGGCCAGGCGGCCGCCGGCTCCAGCTCCGCGAGCTTGCGCATGCTCGCGCGCGCCTGCTCGGTGTCGTAGTTGTAGACCGGGAACGGCACGTGCGGGTCGGAGTCCCGACCCCAGATGTCGAGCGTGTAGAAGCAGTCGCTGACCAGCGCGAGGCGGTCGGACTCGCGCCACAGGCCGATCTGGCCCGGGGCGTGGCCCGGCAGCTCGATCACCTTGAAGCCGGCCACGTCGTCGCCCTCGCTCAGCGTCCCCTCGATCGAGACGGGGCCGCCGTCCCAGGCGTAACGGTGCATCAGCCGCTGCACCTGGCGGTGCGGCGTGGGGATGCCGGCGAGGCCCTCGGGCCAGTAGCGGAAGCCGCCGCTGCCCTCGGCGTCGATCACCTCGTCGGGGTGGCAGTAGACCGGCGCGCCGAGGGCGGGCGCGGTGCCGCGGTGATCGGTGTGGCCGTGCCCGAGGACGATGCGCCGGATGCCGCCCCGCCTGGCGCCCGCGCGTGCCACGGCGCGCGTCATCGTGCGCGCCCCAGCGTCGAAGAGCGTCACGCCATCCTCATCCTCAATCAAATACACGTTGCATCGCGCGGGCTGCCCCTGAACCACCCACACCCCCGTGGCAACCAGCTCCGCGTCCCCCGCCACGAGGCCGTCCGTCAGCTTCGTCTTGACGTTGAACGCGCGCGTCATGCGCTGTTCGGCCGTGGAGTCCTGTGGGGGCATCAGGCCCATCTGGCGGGCCACCGTCATGTTGTCGGTGAACGCGTCGTTGGCGGCGATCAGCCCGTCGCGCACGGTCACGAGGTCGAAGCCTTCGAGGTCGATCGGGCTGCCTGTCGGCGCCACCCCGCCGAGCGGACCCGGTCCCGCGAAGGTTCCGCGCAGGCGCCACTGCACGCCGCAGCGTTCGCCCTCGGTGGTGGTCGAGACGACTTCCATGCGCAGATCGGGCATTGCCTGCATCAGCTCGGCGAGGAAGCCCCTCACGCCGTCCGGGGCGATCACGTCGGCGCGCCCGCGGACGAGGTCCCGCGCGCCGGGCATCCACAGCGCCACCGCCTCCTCGAGTTCGCGGCGGTCGATCGCCTCGAAGTAGCGCCTGGCCACGCTCTCGGCCTTGCTCCCAGAGATCCGTTTGCGGGTCGCCGCAGCCTGCTGGATGTTCGCGGCAACCTCCTGGACCTTCGTGCTCGCCTCGCTCGCCTTGTCCCGCTCGGCCATCCTGGTCTCCCCTTTACGCCGACGAAGGGCCGTAGTCTAGTCTCCGCGCGTGCCAGAAACCGGGAGCCGGCGCGAGGTGGGACGGGGGGAACGCATCCTGCCGGGCGTCTACCGCCTGCGCCTGCCGCTGCCCTGGCCCGGCGTTCCGCACTGCAACGCCTGGGCCCTGTCGGCGGGCGACGGGTTCGTGCTCGTCGACACCGGCGTCCACGACCAGCGGTCGATCAGCCAACCTCGAACGCGCGCTGGAGATGTGCGGGCTGCGGCTGGACGACGCCAAGCTCATCGTCTGCACCCACGCCCACTCCGACCATTGCGGACAGGCGGTGCCGATCGCCGAGCGCGCCGGATGCGAGCTGTGGATGCACCCCAGCCACGAGCTCATGAACCGGCTCGTCGAAGATCCCGACGCGGTGCTCGCGCGACGCCTGGAGGTCGCGCGCCAGAGCGGCGTCCCCGAGGAGCCCCTGCGCCGCTACGCGGCCGAGCGCGGCAGCTCCGACCCGCTGATCGTCGGGCCGCTGAAGGCCGACCGCGACCTTCTGGAGGGGGTGACGGTGCTCACCGACCTCGGCGAGTGGGTGACCTACGAGACACCCGGGCACGCGCCGTCGCACGTCTGCCTGTTCCAGCCCGAGCGGCGCCTGCTGATCTCGGGCGACCACCTGCTCGGGCGCATCTCGCTCTACTTCGAGTACGGCTACTCGCCGGACCCGGTCGGCGAGTTCCTGCACTCGCTCGAGGTCGTCGAGCGTCTGGGGGCACGCCTCTGCCTGGCGGGACACGGACGCACCTTCACCGACGTGCATGCGCACATCCACGGCAACCGCGCGCTCGTCGAGGAGCACCTCTACAAGGTGCTGCAGGCGCTGGCCGGCAGCGAGCTGACCGCGTTCGACGTCGTCGGCGCCGTCTACGGCGACTCGCTGTCCCAGCAGAACGGCCAGTGGCTGCTCTCGCAGACGCTCGGCTACCTCACCCACCTCGAGACGACGGGAGCCGCGCGGCGCATAGCCGGAGAGCCCGAGCGCTGGTCGGCATAATCCTCCGATGCGAATCGACGAGGTGCTGGCCTCGGACGCGCCGGTCTTCTCGTTCGAGTTCTTTCCGCCGAAAACGCCTGCAGGCGAGGGAAACCTCTATCGGGCGCTCTCGGAGCTGCGGTCACTGGAACCGGCGTTCGTCTCGGTGACCTACGGCGCGGGCGGTTCGACCCGCGACAAGACGATCGAGATCGTCAAGCGGATCAAGGACGAGTGGGGGCTCGAGGCGATGGCCCACTTCACGTGCGTCGGCGCGACCGTCCCGGAGCTGCGCGCGACGCTCGACGAGATGCGTGACGCGGGGATCGAAAACGTGCTGGCGCTGCGCGGTGACCCGCCCGCCGGGGAGACCGAGTGGACGAAGACCGACGGCGGCCTCGAGTACTCGCGCGAGCTGGTCGAACTGATCGACGGCGACTACCCGTTCGCGATCGGCGCGGCGTGCTTTCCCGAGACCCACATCCACGCCACGAGCGCTGATGACGATCTGAGGAACCTGGCGGGGAAGGTGCAGGCGGGCGTGGACTTCCTGATCACGCAGCTCTTCTTCGACAACGCCTACTACTTCGACTTCGTCGCCCGCGCCCGCGCCGCCGGCGTGACGGTGCCGATCATCCCCGGGATCATGCCGATCACCCGCGTCGGGCAGATCGAGCGCATGGCAGCGATGTGCGGCTCGGAGATCCCCGAGGAGCTGCGGCGCGAGCTGCACGCGCGCGAGGACCACGAGGAGGCCGTGCTCGACTTCGGCGTCGCCTACGCCACCCTCCAGTGCTCGGAGCTGCTCGAAAGGGGCGCCCCCGGGGTCCACTTCTACACGCTCAACCGCTCACCGGCCACGCGGGCGATCCTCAGCGCGCTGAAGATAACCCGGCCCTGGCAGCGCGCGCGCTAGCCGAGCTCGATCTCGAGTCCCTCGGCGACGCGCGGGGTGCCATCGGCGGCCTCGTAGCGAACATCCACCGAGTCGTCCTGGCGGTAGGTGCCGACGCCCCAGGCGCCCAGCAGCCAGCGCCAGCCGCTGATGCGGTCCTTGCGCAGCTCGCGCTCGAACACGAGCGCCCCTTCGCGCACGCTGTAGTCGACGCCGGCCTGCTGGCGCACGCCGTTGACGTAAACCTCGTAGGAGCCGCGGACATCGCGCGGCAGCTTCACGCGGGAGCGTGTCATCGCGTGCTCATCGTGGCATCTCGCCGCCCGGCGGCGCGGTGCGGCGGATGATCTCCGGGCCTTCGGCGATCGCCCGCCGATGGGCGCCGCGCACCATCTCGCAGGCTTCCTCGGGCGTCTCGACGCGGTGCACGAGCGCCAGGTCGTCCTCGCCGATGTAGCCGCCGGCGAGCGGGACCGCGCGCAGCCACTCGACGAGCCCCTCCCAGTCGCCGTCCCGGCCGCCGAGGAGGATCGCGGGCACGTGGCGGATCGTCTTGGTCTGGATCAGCGTCAGCGTCTCGAACAGCTCGTCGAGGGTGCCGAACCCGCCCGGGCAGATGACGAACGCGCTCGCGTAGCGGACGAACATGACCTTGCGGGCGAAGAAGTGCTCGAAGCGGATCGAGATGTCGAGGTAGGGGTTCGGCGCCTGCTCGTGGGGCAGCTCGATGTTGCAGCCGATCGAGAGCGCCCCGGCTTCTTGTGCGCCGCGGTTGGCGGCTTCCATCAGCCCCGGACCGCCGCCCGTGATGACCGCGAAGCCGGAGCGGCCGAGCGCCACACCGAGCTGGCGCACCAGCTCGTAGTGCGGGTGCCCGGGGGGCGTGCGCGCCGAGCCGAACACCGTCACGGCGCGCTCGACGCACGCGAGCGTGCGGAAGCCGGCCGCGAACTCTTCGGCGATGTCGTGGACTCGGTCCGCATCGGCCGCACGGACCGCGGGTGGCTCGCCGTCGAGCCAGAGCAGCAGCTCCTCGTCGAGCGTGGGCCGGCGCATACGGCGGTCATCCGGGCCTCTGCGTCCCTCGTCGCGCTCGTCCGCCATCGCGCAGGAGCGTAGATGGTCGGTGGCGCGGCGGCGTGACGTCGTTGCGGCGGCGCGCAGTCCAGCGCTCGGCCATCTCGGGCGCGGCGCCGCAGGGCGTCGTACCCTGCCCCTTCATGAGCGCCGCGCGCCCTCACGAGGAGATCCCCTACACCATCAGGCGCTCGGCGCGAGCCCGGCGCGTGCGCGTGAACGTCCACGCCCATTCCGGCGTCGAGGTGGTGCTCCCCGCGCGCGCGGCCGAGCGGGAGGCCGCGGCGGCGATCGTGGAGCTGCGCCCCTGGATCGAGCGCCGGCTCGCGGAGGCGCGCGAGGCGATCGCGGCTGTCGCGGGGAGGGCCGGGACGCTGCCCTATCTCGACGAGACGCTGCGCCTCGTGCCTGAGCCGGGCCGCACCCGCGCGCACCGCCGCGGGCCGGAGCTGCTCGTCCCGGGCGCAGACGCGCGGCCGGCGGTCGAGCGCTGGTACCGGCGCCAGGCGCGCGCGGAGGTCGAGCCGCGCCTGGATCGGGCGAGCGCGCACGCCGGCCTGACGTACACGGGGCTCGACATCCGTGGCCAGCGCACGCGCTGGGCCTCCTGCTCCGCGCGGGGGAGGATGAGCTTCAACTGGCGCCTGTTGCTCGCGCCCGAGCGGGTGCTCGAATACGTCGTCTGGCACGAGGTGTGCCACCTGGAGGTGCTGGACCACTCGCCGCGCTTCTGGGCGCTGCTCGGCCGTCACCGGCCGAGCTGGCGCGAGGAGCGCGCGTGGCTGAGCGCGCACGGCGCGACGCTCGTGCTCTAGGTGGGCCCGCCCGCCCGCCTCAGTTGAGCGCGGGGCCGAGCAGGCGCGTGGCGATCAGCCGGGAATCCGCCAGCGCGGCGTCGCGGTGCACGTGTGCTTCGAGGTACCCCGGGTCGCTCGCCATCTCCAGGAAACGCCGGGCGGAGGGGTATTCCACCAGCAGCGCCATGTCCCACTCGTCCTCGGGCCCGATGACCGTGTGGCGCGCCTCGGCGGCGTTCAGAAGGCGTCCGCCCGCCTTTGCCAGGTAGGGGGCAGCCTCTACGCCATAGCGTTCGTAGGCCTCGCGTCCGCTGAGCCCCTCGTCGGGATCGCCGGCCTTCTCCTTGAAGCGCAGGAGGTTCAGCATCACGACCGGCTCGTCGTCCGGCATCGACTGCAGGCGGCTGAGTTGGCTCTCCGTGGGGAATATCGACATGGTGTAAGTATCACGCATACTAGCCGTCGATGAGGCCGCCCGACAGTGCGAGCGCGACGAGCTGGGCGCGTGTGTGAGCGCCCGTCTTGCCCATGGCGTTGCGGACATGGCTGCGAACCGTCTCCGAGGAGAGCGAGAGATCCTCGGAGATGTGCCTCGTAGTGGCACCGAGGGCCACCAGCCGCACGACCTCGCGCTCGCGCGGGGTCAGCGTCGCGGTGCTCGGGAGGGGTGGGTCGACCTGGCCGCTGGCGATCAGCTCGCCGCCATCGGGGAGGCGGGCCGAGAGCGTCACCACCAGAACCTGCCAGCGTCCGTCCTCTTCGATCACGTGGGCGGCGTAGGTCGTGCACAGACGGCTCCCGCCGGCGTGCTCGACGACGCGTTCGCCGTAGAGCTGGTTGGTCTGCACGAGCTGCTCCCAGCGCGCATCGATCATCTCGCGTTCGGCGACGACCATCGTGTCGGCACAGCGACCGATCAGCTCCTCGCGCGAGTAGTCCCAGAAGTCGACGAGCGCATCGTTGACCCGCACGTAGCGGCGGTCGCGGTCGAGAATCGCCATGGGGATCCTCGAGCGGTCGAAGATCGTCCAGAACGGGAGCGCCGCGCCGCTCCCCTCGAACTGTCCCGTCGCCTCAGCCAGAGCCTGCCCGCGCGCGTCCACGGTCGCAGCCTATGTCGCCTCCCGGCGGCGCCGGCTAGCGCTGCGCGATCGGCACGTAATCCAGATCGCGGTCGCCCGTGTAGATCTGCCGGGGACGGGCGATCTTCTGCTCGGGGTCCTCGACCATCTCCTTCCACTGCGCGATCCAGCCGCTCGTGCGGCCGATCGCGAACATCACCGGGAACATCGCGACCGGCAGTCCCAGCGCCTCGTAGATCAACCCGGAGTAGAAGTCGACATTGGGATAGAGCTTGCGCGAGGTGAAGTAGTCGTCGTCGAGCGCGCGCTTCTCGAGCTCGGTCGCGACCTCGAGCAGCGGGCTCTTGCCGCGCACCTCGAAGACGGCGTCGAGGTGTTTCTTGATGATCCTCGCGCGCGGGTCGTAGTTCTTGTAGACGCGGTGGCCGAAGCCCATCAGGCGCTCGTTGCCGGCCTTCACCCCCTCCAGGAAGTCGGGGATGTTCTCGACCGTCCCGACCCGCTCGAGCATCCGCAGCGCCTGCTCGTTGGCGCCGCCGTGCAGCGGCCCGTAGAGCGCGGCGACGCCGGCGGCGACGGCCGAGTACGGGTCGACCTGGGTCGAGCCGACGGAGCGCACGGCGCTCGTGGAGGCGTTCTGTTCGTGGTCGGCGTGGAGGATGAAGAGGACGTCCAGCGCGCGTACCAGCCGAGGATCGGGCTCGTACTTGAGCTCGGTCATTTTGTACATCATCCCCAGGAAGTTGCCCGCGTAGTCCAGGTCGTTGTCCGGATAGACGTAGGGCTGGCCCATGTTGTGGCGGAAGGCGAAAGCCGCCAGCGTCGGCATCTTGGCCAGCAGGCGGATGATCTGGATCGCCCGCACGCGCTCCTCGCGGATCTTGTTGGCGTCGGGGTAGAAGGTCGAGAGCGCGCCGACCGAGGCGACCAGCATCCCCATCGGGTTGGCGTCGTAGCGGAAGCCCTGCATGAAGTCCTTGATGTTCTCGTGGACGAAGGTGTGGATCGTGATCTCGTCGATCCATCCCTTCAGCTCGGTCTCGTTCGGCAGCCGTCCGTTGATCAGCAGGTAGGCGACCTCGAGGTAGGTGGAGTGCTCGCAGAGCTGCTCGATCGGGTAGCCGCGGTGCTGGAGGATGCCTGCGTCGCCGTCGATGTAGGTGATCGCGCTGCGGCAGGAGGCCGTGTTCATGAACGCCGGGTCGTAGGACATCAGCCCGAATTCGTCGGGGTCCACCTTGATCTGGCGCAGCTCGGTGGCGCGGACCGTGCCGTCCTCGATCGGGAGCTCGTAGGTCTTCCCGGTGCGGCTGTCGGTGACCGTGAGCACGTCGCCCTCGGGGCGGCCGTTGGGCTGTGCGTCGGTGCTGCCCGCCTGGGTCTCGGTGCTCATGGCCCTCTCCTTCCGGCTTGGATGCTTCTGCGTCCGATTATGGGGCATTTCGCGCCCCCCTCCGGGCGCGCGCGGGGCGCCGCGAGGTGCGCGGCGTGCCGTCAAACGCGGGGCCGGTGGCGCATCGCCGTGGCGACGCGCATGCGCGGGGGCGAGAGCGGGACGGGCCCGCCGTGCGGCCCTCGGCGCGGCGGAGGCGGCCACCGTCGCGGGCGGTGAGGGTGGCGCGGCCGGGGTCGCGGCCCGATGCCGCCGTCCCCGTCCATGAAGTTCTCGGGCGTCTGCCTGACGGCCCAACGGACGATCAGGAACAGCGCTACGATCGGGATCTTCAGGAAGACCATCAACCACAGGAAGGTCCACGCGTCCACTTCGGCCATCATATACCCGGGGAAACACCGGATTACCACCGGGGAGAAGTACGGATGCGCGCGGACACGGGGCGTGCTGGTCCGCACGCCGGCTGCGGCCGGGCGCTCAGTCGCGCAGGGCCAGCGCGTCGCCGCTGAACTGCGTCATCGCATGGAGCTCTGCGATGCGAGCGGTGATCTCGCGTCCCTCCAGCCGCTCGATCCGCTCGGTACCGAACTCCTCGACATTGAACGAGGCCAGCACGCTCGCGTGTGCCATCGCGCGCCGCAGGAGCTCGTCGCCCAGCGGCTCGTCCGGGTGGGCCGCGACGTAGCCGACGAAGCCGCCGGCGAACGTGTCGCCCGCGCCGGTCGGGTCGACGACGGTCTCCAGGGGGTAGGCGGGTAGCGCGAAGAAGCTCTCGCGGGTGACGAGCGCCGCTCCGTACTCGCCCTGCTTGGCGACGACGACGCTCGGGCCGCGGCCGGGGCTGCCGGCCGGCGGGCTCCAGGTGAGGATCTCGCGCGCCGCGGTGACGAGGTTCGGCTTGCCGGTGAGCTGGCGCAGCTCGGCGTCGTTGAGGATCACGCAGTCGACCTCGGCGATCGCCGCCTCCAACGAGTCGCGGGCGATGTCGATCCACAGGTTCATCGAGTCCAATGCGACGAATCGGGCGTCCGGCAGCCGCGCTCGCACCGCGCGCTGCAGGTCGGGCTGGATATTGGCGAGGAACAGCACGTCGCTCGCCAGCGCGGCCTCGGTGAGCTTCGGCTGGAAGCCCTCGAAGACCCCGAGCTGCGTGTCGATCGTCTCGCGCGTGTTCAGGTCCCAGCCGTACTCGCCCTGCCAGAAGAAGGTGCGCCCGCCGGGAACCCTCTCGATCCCGTCCACGTCGACGCCGCGGCGCGTCATCACCGCGATCTGCTCCTCCCCGAAGTCGTCGCCAACCGGTCCCACGACCCGCACGTCGTCGAAGAACGACGATGCCAGGGCGAAGTGGACCGCCGCACCGCCGAGCATGCGCTCGCGCTCGCCGAACGGCGTCTTGACGGTGTCATAGGCGATCGAGCCGACCACGGTGATGGACATCGGCGCGCACCTTAGAGCACCGGCTGCGGGCGCTGCGGGCCGGAGAGGCGCCGCGCTCGCCGCGCGCGATAGCCTCGGGTCCGATGCGAGCGATCCAGATGACGGAGTTCGGGGGCCCGGAGGTCCTGCGCCTTGCCGATCTGCCCACGGCCCGAGCCCGGGCCGGACGAGGCCCTGATCCGCGTCACCCGTGCGGGCCTGAACTTCGCCGACACCCACACCCGCACGAACTCCTACGTCCAGAAGGCGACGCTGCCGCTGGTCCCGGGCGGGGAGGTGGCGGGCACCCTCGAGGGTTGGGGAAGTGTCGGCGGGCGCTCCGCGCCTGCCTCCGGAGCGGCCGGCGGGGGCTCCGTGCCCGCGACGGGGGAGCGCGTCGTGGCGCTCGTCGGCAGCGGCGGCTACGCCGAGTACGCGACCGCGCCCCGCGAGCGGGTCTTCCCGATCCCCGACGGGATCGACGACGGCGCCGCGCTGGCGCTCGTGATCCAGGGCACGACGGCCTGGCATCTGCTGCGGAGCGCGGGCAGGCTCGCAGAGGGCGAGAGCGTCGTCGTGCACTCGGCCGCCGGCGGCGTCGGCTCGCTGACCACCCAGCTCGCCGTCTCCTTCGGCGCCGGGCGTGTGATCGCGACCGCGTCGAGCGAGGAGCGGCGCGACCTGGCCAGGGCGCTCGGCGCCGACGCCGCCACCGACCCCGGCGCCGAGGGTCTGACCGAGCGCCTGCTGGAGGCCAACGAGGGGCGCGAGGTGGACCTCGTGATCGAGTCCTACGGCGGCGCCGTCTTCGACGCCTCGATCAAGGCGCTCGCCCCGTTCGGGCGGATCGTGGTCAACGGCATCTCCACGCGCGAGCAGAACGAGGTGCGCACCGGCTCGCTGCTGCGCCACTCGCGCTCGGTGATCGGCTTCTGGCTCTTTCACACGCTCGAGCGGCCCGCTGAGGCCGGCACGGAGCGCCGGCCGACCCTCCCCATCCCCGGCACGGAGCGCCGGCCGACCCTCCCCAGCTTCGCCGGCGCGCTCGCCGACCTGTTCGAGCGCACGCTGGCGGGCGAGCTGCGCCCGATCATCGGCGAGACCTACCCGCTCGAGCAGGCGCCGCAGGCGCAGATCGACCTGCGCGAGCGGCGTACGACCGGCAAGCTCCTCCTCGACCCCACGATCTGAGATGACCGCAACCTTCGCCGAGCTCGGGCTGTCCGAGACCACACTGCAGGCGCTTCGCGACGTGGGCTACGAGGCGCCGAGCCCGATTCAGGAGCAGGCGATCCCCGCGCTGCTCGAGGGCCGCGACGTGATCGGCCAGGCGCAGACGGGGACCGGCAAGACGGCCGCGTTCGGGCTGCCGATCATGGAATACGTCGACCCCTCCGAGAGCACGGTGCAGGCGCTGGTGCTGACGCCGACCCGGGAGCTCTGCATCCAGGTGACGCAGGCGCTGCGGGCCTACGGCGCGCGCAAGGGCGTCGACGTGGTGGCGGTGTTCGGCGGCGCGCCGATCCGCACCCAGCAGGCCCAGCTGCGGGCCGGCGGGCACGTCGTGGTGGGCACCGTCGGGCGCGTGCTCGACCTGATCTCGCGCCACTCGCTGATGCTGACCGACACCCGCTTCGTGGTTCTCGACGAGGCCGACGAGATGCTCGACCTCGGCTTTCTGGAGGACGTCGAGAAGATCCTCGCGCTGACGCCGTCGAGCCGCCAGACGGCGCTGTTCAGCGCAACCATGCCGCCGCCGATCCGCAAACTGGCCGACCGCTACATGTACGAGCCGGAGATCATCCAGGTCGAGGCCGCGACGCTCACGATCGACACGGTCGCGCAGTTCCAGCTCCCGGTCGAGACGAAGCACAAGGCGGAGATGCTCGTCGAGGTGCTGAGCGCCGAGAAACCCGACCAGGCGATCGTGTTCGTGCGCACGAAGATCCGCGCCGACCAGCTGTTCCGCACGCTCAAGGACCGCGGCATGAACGTGCGTGCGCTCCACGGCGACATGAGCCAGGGCTCGCGCGACGGCGTGATGCTGGCGTTCAAGGGCGGCAGGGTGCCGATCCTGGTGGCAACCGACGTGGCGGCGCGCGGCCTCGACATCTCCACCGTCACCCACGTCATCAACTACGACGTGCCGACGAGCCCCGACACCTACGTGCACCGGATCGGGCGCACAGGGCGGGTCGGGCGCACGGGGCGCGCGATCACGTTCGTGGAGAACCGCCAGAAGCGCGAGCTGGAGGCGATCGAACGCCACATCGGCACGAGCATCGCGAAGTGGGAGAAGGGCGCCCAGGCCAGCCCCACACCAGTCAAGGAGCGCCCGCGCCGGCACTCCAAGCCGCGCATCTCGCGCCGCGACGAGGGCGAGCCCTACGTCAAGCTCGTGCTCGGCGGCGGCCGCTCCGCCGGACTGAAGGTCGCAGACGTCGTCGGCGCCGTCACCTCCTCGACCGGTCTGGACGGCGAGGCGGTGCGCGACGTGCTGCTGCTGGATCGCTTCACCTTCCTGTCGGTGCCCGCGAACGAGGCGGACCGCGTGATCAAGGAGGTGGCCGGCGCGCGTGTGAACGGCCTGTCGCTGAGCCTCGAGCGCGCGCCGGTACAGTAGGCGCCATGTCCACAGTCACCATGCAGACCACCGAGGGGCCGATCGTCTTCGAGCTGTTCGACGATGAGGCTCCCAAGACCGTCGAGAACTTCCGCAAGCTCTCCTCCGAGGGCTTCTACGACGGGCTCACCTTCCACCGCGTGATCAAGGATTTCATGATCCAGGGCGGCTGCCCGGAGGGCACCGGCACGGGCGGGCCCGGCTACACCTTCGAGGACGAGATCAACCCCCACAAGGTGGTGCGCGGGGCGCTCGCGATGGCCAACGCGGGGCCGAACACGAACGGCTCGCAGTTCTTCATCGTCACGACGGACGCCGCGCCGTGGCTCGACGGGAAGCACACCGTCTTCGGCCAGGTGACCGACGGCATGGATGTCGTGGATCGCCTCGAGGGCGTCGAGACCGACGGCGCGGACCGCCCGCAGGAGCCGATCGGGATCGCAAGCATCGAGCTGGCGGAGTAGGGCACGCGTTCATCTGGCGCTGGTGCGATACCGGCGCCATCGCGACAGTTGGAACTGTGCCGTCGGGCCGGTGCCTATGATCCGGCCGATGGTGACCTGGAGAACGGCGGCGGCCTGCGGCGTGACGCTCCTGGGGCTCCTCGGGGCTGTGGCTGAAGCCGCGGCGTTCTCGCCGCTCTCGGAGTCTCTGTCGGGAGGACGGCGCGGCGGGACGCTGACGGTTCTCGACGAAAGCGAATTCGAACACCTCGATCCGGGTCTCGCCTACTACTCGGTCGACTACTCAGTCGTCTACGCGACCCAGCGTCCTCTCTACTCCGCCAAGCCGAACTCGCTGGAACCCGGGCCCGACCTCGCTGCGGGTCCTCCGACCATCTCGGCGGACGGCACGACGGTCACGGTCGAGATCCGCAGGGGCGTCAGGTTCAGCCCCCCCGTCAACCGCGAAGTGACCTCGGCGGACGTCGCCTACGCGATCGAGCGCGGCGCGAATCCAAACGTCGCCAATCCCTACATCTACACCTACTTCGGCGCGATCGCGGGCATGGAACACGGCTTCGGCGGCCCTGTCCCGGGGATCCGCACCCCGAACCGCCATGAGATCGTGTTCAAGCTCACCCGGCCCGTCGGCGGGCTGCTCGCGCAAGCGCTCGTGCTTCCCCTGACCGCGCCCGTCCCGCGCGGCTACGCCCGACGCTTCGACCGCCACTCGCCCTCGGGCTACTGGGCGCACGAGGTCGCGACCGGGCCCTACATGATCGCCAACGACCGTTCCGGCACAGTCCTGGGCCGCGGCTACAGGCCGTTCAGGTCCCTGACCCTGGTCCGGAACCCGAACTGGCGGCGATCAACCGACTTCCGGCCGGCGTACCTCAACGCGATTCACATCCGCATGGGCGGCGACAACGCGATCATCGGGCGCCAGGTGCTGGCCGGTCAGAACGTGGTGGCGAACGAACCGGCCACACAGGCGACCGTCAGGGCGGCCGCCGAGCGTCATCCGGCCCAGCTCGAGATCTCGCCGGGCGCGGGGTCCCACTACATCGCCCTCAACAACGCCCACGGCCCCTTCCACAACATCGACCTGCGCAAGGCGCTCTGGGCTGCGCTCGATCGCGGGGCGATGGACGAGGCGCGGGGCGGCCCTGGGGTCGCCGGCGTCGCGACCCACTTCCTCTATCCGACGTTCCCCGGCTTCGCAGAATCCGGCGGCCTGGCGGGGCCCTCCGGCGCCCAGTTCGACTTCGACCAACACCCCGAAGGCGACATGGCGCTCGCAGAAAGCTACATGCGCCAAGCCGGATACCCGAGTGGCAAGTACACGGGCAACGAACAGGTCAAGGTGATCGGTGTCAACGGGCCGCCCGCCGAACAGGACGCCGAAATCGTCAATGCCACCCTGCTGCGACTCGGGTTCGTGACCAAATTCAAGCTGGTCGAAACGGCGACGATGTACGCCAAGTACTGCAACGTGCCGAAGGCCGAGATCGACGTCTGTCCCAACGTCGGCTGGATCGGCGACTTCCCCGATCCGCAGGCCGTGCTCGGCATCACTTTCAACGGGAACGACATCGTGCCGAGTGGAAACGTCAACTGGGGACAGACCGACGTACCGGCGATCAACGCCCAGATGAGCGCGGCGGAAGAGCTGACGAGCCCCCAGGAAATCGATCGGACCTGGGCGAAGATCGACGACGAGCTGGTCGAACAGGCCGCTGCGATCCCGTTCGACTGGGACAGCGGGGCGATGGTCGAGGGCAGGAACGTGGACGGAGTGGGTCAGCTTTGGAACGTGGGCACCTGGGACTACAGCTGGACCTCGTTGCGGTAGCGCTCACCAGGCAGTGCCGCGGCGCCCGAGCTGCCCGACCCCGGTGAGAAGTGAGATGTCTGTGCGCGCCGGTGCGCTTCGTGCCGGCCGTCCGAACACACCAAGCTTGGGCGGCCGCGTCGGAGTAACCTTCCTCGCAAGGGTTTAACGAGCAGGGGAGGGCCAGATGGCCACTGTCGAGCAGCAGGTTCCTGAGACTGAGAACGGCGCAGCGAACGGAGCGGCGCCACTGATCGCGGGGATCGCCGTCGAGAACCCGGCCACGGGCGAGACGGTCGCAACCGTCCCCGACATGAGCGCCGAGCAGGTTGCCGAGCTGGCCGCGCGCGGGCGCGCCGCCCAACCCGAGTGGGAGGCCTACGGCTTCGATGGCCGCGCGCGCGTGCTGCTGCGCGCCCAGAAGTGGGTCATGGACAACGCCCAGCGGATCGTGGACACGATCGTCTCGGAGACCGGCAAGACCTACGAGGACGCCGAGCTGGCCGAGATCGGCTACGCGGGCAACGCCTTCGGGTTCTGGGCCAAGAACGGGCCCTCCTACCTCGAAGACGAGCACGTCAAGTCGAGCCAGGTGCTCGTCAAGGGCAAGAAGCTGATCAACCGCTACCGGCCGCTGGGCCTGATCGGCGTGATCGGCCCCTGGAACTACCCGCTGACCAACTCCTTCGGCGACTGCATCCCGGCGTTGATGGCCGGCAACAGCGTGATCCTCAAGCCGTCCGAGGTCACGCCGCTGACCTCGATGCTGATGGCCGAGGGCATGCGCGAGTGCGGCCTGCCAGAGAACGTGCTGCAGATCGCGACCGGCCGCGGCGCCACCGGGGCGGCGCTGATCGAGCACGTCGACATGATCATGTTCACCGGCTCGACGAAGACCGGGATCAAGGTCGCCGAAACGGCAGCGCGGCGGCTGATCCCGGCCTCGCTGGAGCTCGGCGGCAAGGACCCGATGATCGTGCTCTCCGACGCGGACGTCGAGCGCGCCGCGAACTTCGCGACCTACTACTCGATGCAGAACGCGGGGCAGACCTGCATCTCGATCGAGCGCGTTTACGTCGAGGAGCCTCTCTACGACGAGTTCGTCGCGAAAGTCTCCGAGAAAGTGCGCGAGCTGCGCGTCGGCAAGCCCGAAGGCCCTGGTTCGGTCGAGGTCGGAGCGATCACGTTCCCGCCACAGATGGACACGATCAAGGATCACGTCGCCGACGCCGTCGAGAAGGGCGCGCGCGTCCTCACGGGCGGCAGCCAGGTGCCGGGCGCCGGGCGCTTCTTCGAACCGACCGTGCTGGTCGACGTCGACCACACGATGAAGTGCATGACCGAGGAGACCTTCGGGCCGACGCTGCCGATCATGAAGGTCAGCGACGCCGACGAGGCCGTGCGCCTCGCCAACGACACGCCCTACGGCCTCGGCGCTTCGGTGTTCTCCAAGAACGCCGAGCGCGGCGAGGCGATCGCGCGGCGCATCGAAGCGGGCGCGGCCAACGTCAACGACGCGATGATCAACTACACCGTGCTCGAGCTGCCGATGGGCGGCGCCAAGGCCTCGGGGCTCGGCTCGCGCCACGGCGCGGGCGGAATCCGCAAGTACTGCTCCCAGCAGGCGATCGTCGTGACCGGCAAACTGGCCATGAAGAAGGAAGTCTTCATGTACCCGTACAAGTCGCGCACGTCGCGGATGCTCGCCGGGTTCTTCAAGTTCATGTACGGTCGCGGCAAGCGCGACTAGAACCGTCCTCGGCCTCGATCACGTGCAGATAGCCGCGCCGGTGGGCTGCGAGCCCGCGGCGCGGCTGTTCTACGGCGAGCTGCTCGGACTGCAGCAGCTCGAGAAGCCCGCACCGCTCCGCGCGCGGGGCGGCGCGTGGTTCGCGCTCGGCGACGGGCGCCAGCTGCACATCGGGGTGGAGGAGGGGTTCGCGCCCGCGCGCAAGGCGCATCCGGCGCTGCGGGCTGCAGCCGGCGAGATCGACGCGCTGGCCGCTCGCATCCGTGCCGCGGGCGGGGTGGTGACGTGGGATGAAGGGCTGCCGGGCGTGCGGCGCTTCTACACCGAGGACCCGTGGGGCAACCGCATCGAGGTGCTCGCCTCGGGCGCGCAGGAGGCTTGAGGGCAGCCGCGGCCGCGGAGCCTACGCCGCGGCATCCTCGCGAAGCTTCACGCCGAGCAGAGCTTCCAGCTCGGGGATCGTCGTGTCGGCGCTCGTGTGGTGGATCGTCGCCATGCCGAGCTCCTCGGCCGGCGTGAGGTTGAAGGGGAGGTCGTCCACGTAGACGGCGTCCTGGGGCTTCACGCCCGCGCGTTCCGCGCCAAGCTCGTACATGCGTACCGCGGGCTTGCGGATCCCCTCCTCGGCGGAGATCACGACGCCGTCGAACAGCTCGTCGAACAGGTCGTGGGGGTAGCGGTGCACGCCCCAGGAGTTCGAGACCAACGCGGTGCGGATGCCGGCGTTCTTGGCGAGCCGCACGGCATGGACCATCGGCGCGTCGGGCTCGACGCCGGCGAACAGGCCGTCGATCAGCCCGTCGGGCTCGACCTCGAGCATGGGGGCGAAGCGCTTCTCGAAGCCGGCCTCGTCGAGCTCGCCCGTCTCCAGCGCGACCAGCAGCTCGCGTGCCTCGGGGTCGGTCCGGAAGCGCCCGAGCAGCAACTTGGGGTCGATCTCGGCTTTCAGGCAGTAGTCGTGGAAGGAGGAGAACAGGTTCGTCGTCAGCACGCCGCCCCAGTCGATCAGCAGCGCCGAGCGCTCAGGAGCCATGCGCCACAGCCTCGGCCTGGCGGGCCAGCTCCAGCACGCCCTCACCGAACGCATGGAGGTAGGGGTCGTCGGTGGTGCCCGCGATCGCTCTCTTGTAGTTGCCCTCCATGAACACGATGCTCTTCCACAGCGCAAGCGTCGTGTACCAGCGGATGTTGCTCATCGAGCGTCCGGAGCGATCCTCATAGCGCGCGATCAGCTCGCTGCGGCTGGGGAAGCCCTCCGCGCGCGTGACGTTGCCGAGGTCGCCGCGCAGCCCCTCGACGGGATCATCGGAGTCGGTCCAGAACATGCAGAGGTAGCCGAGGTCCGCGAGCGGGTCGCCGATCGTCGCCATCTCCCAATCCAGGACCGCCGCGAGATGCGCCGGCGCCTCGGCGCGATAGATCGTGTTGCCGAGACGAAAGTCCCCGTGGACGATCGTCGCCGGGCCGGATTCCGGGAGGTTGTCCGCCAGCCACTGGCCGACGCTCTCCACAGCCGGGATCTCGCGGGTCTTGTTGTGCTCCCAGAGCCCGCCGAAGCGGCGCAGCTGGCGTTCCAGGTAGCCGGTCGGTTTGCCGAAGCCCTCGAGGCCCACGGCCCGCCAGTCGACCGCGTGGATCTCCACGAGCGCGTCGATGAGCTCATCGGCGATCAGGCGCCGCTGCGGCGGCGTGTCGAGTGCCGCGGGCACGCTCGCCACGATCACGTCGCCCTCGATCCGCTCCATCACGTAGAAGGGCGCGCCGATGATCTGTTCGTCGTCTCCGACGGCGAGCACCGCGGGTACCCGCGCAGGGGTGCCGGCGAGAGCCCGCAGCAGGCGCGCCTCGCGCAGCACGTCGTGGGCGCTCGGCGGCAGCGGCGGGCGCGGCGGGCGGCGCAGGACGAACTCCTCGCCGCCGCGCTGCACCAGGTAGGTCACGTTGGAGTGGCCCTCGCCGATCGGGCTCGCGAGCACCTCGCCGGCGCCGAGGCCGTGGGCGTCGAGGAAGGCCTCCAGCGGGTCGAGCACGAGCAGCGGCGGACGGCTGTTAGCCTGCCCCTCTTCCGCCGTGCGGACGATGTCGTCTGGCGCGACCGATGCGCTCACGGACGGGAACCTATAGCCACCGCAACCTTCTCTGCGCTGAGGTGTCTCAATCGACCATGCCCAGACTCCGTTCCCTCACATTCCCCGTCATCACCGGCCTTCTCGCGGCCGCTGCCCTGGCGCTCCCGGCCGGCGCAGCCGCCTCACAGGGTCAGACCACTTACTTCGAGGCCGGCTCGAGCCTGCTCGAAAGCCACGACCAGGCGAAGGTCTTCGCCCAGATGCAGACGCTCGGCGTCAAAGCCCTGCGCGTGGAGCTCTCCTGGGCCTCGGTCGTGCCGTCGGCCGGCAGCGCCGCGAAGCCTGCGTTCGACGCCACCAACCCCGCCTCGTACAACTGGGCGCTCTACGCACCCGTGCTCGCGCGGGCGCAGAGCCTCGGCTGGCCCGTGCTCCTGACCGTCACCTCGCCGGTGCCCCGCTGGGCGACCTCCAACAAGAAGGCGCCCTACGTCACGCGGCCCGATCAGCAGGACTTCCAGGAATTCATGACCGCCGTCGCGCGCGAGTTCGGCTCGCAGGTCTCCGTCTACTCGATCTGGAACGAGCCCAACCACCCCGCGTTCCTGCAGCCGCAGTGGACCTCCAGCGGCCGGCCGGCCTCGCCCCGCATATACCGCGGCCTCTACCAGGCCGGCTACGCGGGTCTCCTCGCCGCGGGCCTCACGCACCCGAAGGTGCTGTTCGGCGAGACCGCGCCGACCGGCTACGACACCGTGAACCCCCACCGCGAAGGCTCGCGGGCGCTGCTTCACGACGTCGCGCCGCTGGCGTTCCTGCGCGAAGCGCTGTGCCTGAACTCCCACTACCGCCCGGCGGGCTCCTGCGGGAAGCTTCAGATGAGCGGCTACGCCCACCACGCCTACACCAAGGCCGTCAACCCGCACTGGGTCAGCCCCAAAGCCGACGACGTGACGATCGGGTCGCTCTCGCGGCTGTCGTCCGCGCTCGACCGCGCGGCTGCGGCGCACGCGATCCCCTCGCACCTGCCGATCTACCTCACCGAGTTCGGCGTCCAGAGCTTCCCCAACCGTGAACTCGGAGTGTCTGTGTCAACGCAGGCCGAATACGACGCCATCGCCGAACACATCGCCTGGTCGAACTCGCGCGTCGCCGCGTTCTCGCAGTACCTGCTCAAGGACGACCCGCTCGGCGGCAAACCGGGGTCGAGCGTCGCGGGTGGCGCGGTGGGCTTCCAGACCGGGCTCGAGTACGTGAGCGGAGCGGCCAAGCCGCTGTACCTCGCCTGGTCGGTCCCGCTGACGGTCAGCCGCACGCACGGCGGCTACTCGCTGTGGGGGCTGGCCAGGCCGGCGACCGGCCCCACGAAGGTGACCGTGCTGGTGCAGCGCAGAGGCTCGCGCTCCTGGCGCACCCTGAAGACCGTGAGCACCAACAGCCACGGCTACTGGGCGCTCAGCTCGCACACGGCGGGCACCGCCTGGCGGGTGCGCTGGAAGAGCCCGCAGGGCAAGACATACGAAGGCCCGCCGGTACACGCTCATTGATGGGCGGGGGCCGGCGCTCGGAGCCGGCCGACCGAGAAAGGCGGCTCCGATGCCGGTCTGCGAGGGCGGGGCAGGGAGAGGGACCACGTAGGGCGGCCCGGCGCGCAGGCCGCCCTACGATGGCTCCATGCCCGAGCTGCCCGAGGTCGAGATCACCGCGCGGCTGCTCGACCGCGCGCTCGCCGGGCGCCGGGTCGAATCGGCGCTCGCGCCGGGCATCAACGCGCTGAAGACCTACGACCCGCCGTTGAGCGCTCTGGAAGGGCGGACGATCGCGGGCGTGCGGCGCCGCGGCAAGAACCTGATCGTCGACATCGACGGTGAGGCCGGCGCGGAGCGTCTCGCGCTCCTGATCCATCTGATGTCGGCGGGTCGGCTGCAGCTGTTCGACAAGCCCGCGGGCCCCCGCGACCGGACCTCGCGCCTGCTGGTGCGGATCGAGCCGCTTCCAGAGGAGCAGGAGCGCCCCGAGCTCCGCCTGCGCGAGTTCGGCTCCAAGCAGGCCGCGTGGGTGAAGCTCCTGCCGGCCGCGGCGCTCGAGGAGGACGAGGCGCTGGCGAAGCTCGGCCCGGAGGCGTGGCCCGACCCGGGCAACGCCGAGGAGCTGCGCGAGCTGCTCGATGCGCCCCGGCCGCTCCACAGCCTGCTGCGCGACCAGCGCACGATCGCCGGCATCGGCCGCTCCTGGGTCGATGAGATCCTCTGGGAGGCGCGCCTCTCCCCGTACAAGCGGGGCGCCGACCTCGACGCCGAAGAGGCCGGAGCGCTGCGCGAGGCGATCGTCTCGACGCTGGGGCGGGCGCTGGAGCACTACGAGGAGGCGGTCACGCTGCCGATCCCCGACAAGCTGCCGATGCCGCTGAAGGTCCACCGCCACGAGGGCGAGCCGTGCCCGCGCTGCGGGGAGACCCTGCGCGCCGTGCACTTCGAGGACTACGTCGTGGCGTACTGCCCGCGCGAGCAGACCGAGGGCCGCGTGCTGAAGGACCGGCGGCTCTCGAGGCTCCTGAAGTAGGCGCCGGGGCCGCTTGTAATCGCCCCGTTACGCCCCCGTCCGAAGGGTCGACAGGGCGGAGTCGTTCGGATAAATTGCTCCCGAGCGCGTCGCGGGGAGGCCGCGGTGCAGGAGCGAGATGCTCTAGAGGGGCAAGGAGGAGAGGGAGATGAGGGGATCGTTTGCCGACGGCGGTCGGACTGTGAGCAAGCGTGGTCGCCGGGGGCTGCTGGGAGCAGCGATCGTCGCGCTGGCAGCGCTGTGCCTGCTCCCGGCTGCGGCATCGGCCTGGGAACAGCAGGGACTTCCGCTGACCGGGTCGTCGGGCAACGGGTTCGGCTACGAGCACGTCGCGATCTCCGGCGACGGCAACACCGCCGTCGTGGACACGCCGCAGACCGCGAAAGCAAGGGTCTACGTGCGCAGCGGCAGCACGTGGACGGCGCAGGCGACGCTCTCGGCGATCGCCGGGGGGCAGCAGTTCCCGGCCGACGTCGCGATCTCCGGCGACGGGAACACGATCCTGCTCGGTCAGCCGGTCGCGAACGAAGGGATCGGGGACGTACTCGTCTTCACGCGCAGTGGCTCCGCGTGGACCCACACCGACACGTTCTTCATGAACGAACTGCCCGAAGACATCTTCGGCAGCCCCGAGTTCGGGCGCAGCCTCGCCCTCTCGGCCGACGGCAGCACCGCCGTTGTCGGCGGCCCCACCGAAGCCGCCGAAGGGCCCCAGGAAGGCTACATCTGGGTCTTCGCGCACACCGAATCGGGATGGCACCAGCAGGGTCCCCCCTTGGAAGTTCCCACGGCGCCCGTGCTGCTGGGCAAGTCGGTGGCCGTGTCCGCGAACGGGTCGCGCCTGATCGCGGGCGCCGCCGGCGCCGCGTACACCTTCGAACGCAAAGGGGAAGCGTGGGCTCAGGTCGGCGGCGAACTGACGAGCGGGCTCACCGGCTCGCAGTTCGGTACCAGCACCGCCCTCTCCGCCGAAGGGAACACGGCACTCGTGGGCGCGCCCAAAGCGGCCAAGGTGTTCCCGTACGTATCGAGCGGCGAAAGCTTCGTCCAGCAGGGTGAAGCTCTCGCCGGCGGCGAAGGCACCAAATTCGGTCAGGGCGTCGCCCTCACGGCAGACGGGAACACCGCTCTGGTCGGCGAGCCTGGCGCAGCCCCGAAGGTCGAACACCAGGGCGCCGTCGCCGTCTTCCGGCGCAGCGGCGAAGCGTGGTCCCAGGAAGGCGCCGCGTTCGGCGGCAGGGACAGCGAAGACCCCGGCTCGGAAGGGTTCGGTGGCTCGGTCGCGATGTCGGCGGACGGCTCCACGCTGCTCGTTGGTGGAAACGAACAGGACGCGCAGGCCTGGGTGTTCGTACCCGGGACCGAACCGCCTCCGCCGCCGCCTCCGACCGTGACGACAGGCGCGGCCAGCGGCATCACCGAAGCGAGTGCGACAGTCGCGGGGACCGTCAACCCGCAGGGCGCCCCGACCGCTTGCTCGTTCCAGTGGGGGCCGATCAAAGAAGGGGAATCGAGCGAAACGTACGCAAACAGTTACCCGTGCGTGCCGTCGCCCGGCGGTGGCACCGCCACGGTCAACGTCCACGTCGCGCTCAGCGGACTGTCGACGGCCGGCCACTATCACTACCGGCTGGTCGCGACCAACGAAGGCGGGAGGAGCTACGGAACCGAGCACTTCTTCCAGACCGCGGGAGGGCCGGTGATCACGAAGCTGACGCCGAGCAAAGGCGCCGCGACCGGCGGTTACTCGGTCGTCGTGAAGGGCAGCGGGTTCGAGAACGTGACGCACGTCCGGCTCGGAGCGACGGCAGTCCCCAGCTTCACGATCAATCCCAACGGGCTGGAAATCAAACTCACCGTGCCGCCTGTGGAAGCAGGCAAGCTGAACCTGATCGTGGAAACGGCCTCGGGTGCCACGAACACACCGGGTGGCAAGGCGGTCTTCAAGGTCAAGCCGAAGCTGCTCGAAGTGACCCCGAACTCCGCACCGGCGCTCGAATCGAAGACCGTGACGGTCAGGGGCGAAGGGTTCGTGATCGGCAACGGAGTCGATCGCTTCGAGTTCAACAAAGTCTCGGCTACCGCCGTCGAATGCCCGACCCACCAGGAATGCACGATGGTGGAGCCGGGCTCGCCGGTGAAGGGCAAGGCGGGCGCTGTCACGGTGCTGGTCGAACTCCCGGACGGCACCAAAGCAACCGGCAAGGGCCTCTTCAGCTTCACCCCGTAGCGGCCGCATGCGTGGCCCCGGTCCGTCCCTCGCGGGCCGAGGCCACGCGCTGCGTCGTCGGGGAGACGCATTGCGACAGCACCATGAGAACGCGATTCGGCGTTCGAGGTTGGACGGCGGCAGACATCCGGCTCGCAGAGGTCTACGAGGCGTAGCCTCTCGGGGAGGGACCTGGCCAGGTGGCGCCAAGCGGGCCTTCAGCCCCAGCGGAGCGGGTTCGACTCCCGCCAGGTCCATGCTCGGTAGGTTGGAAGGGTGGGAAGGAATGCGGGCATCGCGTTCTACGTGCTCGCGCTCGTGGCCGTCGTCGTCGGCCTGGATGTCGCGTTCTTGGAGCATCACCCTTGGGAGCGCCTGATCGCGAACGTCGCGATCGTCGCCGCCTTCGGTGTCGTGTATCTGAGGTTCGTGAAGCGGCGCGGCTAGCATCGGCTCGCGATGAGATCCAACCGCTCGATCCCTGAGCCGGTCGCGGTTGCGGTGCTGACGGTGCCGGACGTGCGGGCGGCTGTCGCGTGGCTCGGCGACGCGTTCGGATTCGAGGAGCGGCTGCGGATCGGCGAGGGCCACCGCGCCCAGCTCTCGGTCCCGGGCGGCGGCGCGGTGATCCTCGCGGAGGTCCGACCGGACACGCGTGTTCCGACCCCGGGCGCGGCAGCGCACTCGGTGCTCGTGCGTGTGAGCGACGCCCGTGCACACGTCGAGCGCGCCCGCGCGGCCGGCGCGCGGATCGTGATGGAGCCGACGGATTTCGAGTACGGCGAGCGCCAGTACGCGGCCGAAGATCCGTTCGGGCACCGCTGGACCTTCTCCGAGACGCTCGCGGACGTGGATCCGGCGGACTGGGGCGGCGAGCCGCTCGCGTAGGAAGGCGCGGTTCCGATCCCAACTGCCGGAATCAAGATGTAGGATCTTCTCATGGGGTACACGGGTGCGCTTCGCGCGGTTGCTGTGATTTGCGGGGTCGCGGTTGCGTGCCTCGGCGCGCAGGCTGCGTCCGGCGCGCCGTTGCGCCCGGTCCACCTGCATGTTGCTGCCGCCTACGACCCGTTCCAGCCCGTCACGATCGCGTTTCCGCCGCCCGGCGGGCTTCCGCGCGGCGGCTATTACTACGCGGCGGCCGTCCGTGGGCCGTCCTTCAGCGGCCACGACTGCGCCCTCTCGAGCGACATGGCGCGGACGCCATACGGCTACCCGCGCGCCCGGCACTGGGTCACACTCGCGCTCTACCCGGCCGCCTCGACCGGCGAAGCGTGGTGTCAGCCCGCCTTCTACACGGCGGCCGTCTACGCGGTTCCACATCCTCCGCGTTGCAACGCACGCACGCCGTGCGCGGACGGCTCGGGTTATGAATGCGCCACCACCGTGCCGGCGCGCTGCGTGTCGGGCCTGCTGCGCCCGGAACCGGGTGGCATCCTCCCGAAGCCGATCGACCGTACCGCGCGGATCGTCGCCCGTTTCACTTTCCAGTTCCCCGGCGGCCCACCGTCGGTGGCGCCCGAAGCGCAGCCGGCGCTGCTCGCGACCGCCGAGGCCGACGCGGCCGACAACGGCGAGCCCCATCCGACCCAGATCGAGGCGGTGAAGACCACCGTGGGCGCGGCCGGGGCCCTGAACGGCGGGACATTCGGAGGTCAGCTCGGCGCGGAGCAGATCTACCTGATCGCGATGCGGGGGCAGTTCACCTGCTTCAGCTGCTCGGTTCGGGCCGGCAGCGACGGGTCCCCGGGCGGGGCCGTGATGACGCTCGAGCTCCCGGTGACGGGCGGTGCGTTCGGCCGCGGTTTCCCCGTCAGCTACCCGGACCTCGGGCTGCTGGGCGTCCCGGTGCGCCTGGGCTAGAAGGGCACTCGCGCGGCGCGAGCGCCCCGCCAGCCGACCCTCGCCGCCGACCCCGGCCGGCGAGTGACAGGCCACAGCGGCGGCTAGGATCTCCGCGATGCCGGAACCCGGTGAGCAGGCCCCCGACTTCGAGCTTCCCGATCAGGACGGGCGGGCCGTCAAGCTCGGCGACTTCGCCGGCCAGATGCTGGTCCTCTACTTCTATCCAAAGGCCGCGACCCCCGGCTGCACCACGCAGGCGTGCGGGGTGCGCGACCACCTTTCCGACTACTCCGGCGCCGGAGCCGTTGTCCTCGGTGTCTCACCGGATCCCGTCAAGAAGGTCAAGGCCTTCCACGAAAAAGAGGGGCTGAACTTCTCGCTGCTGGCCGACGAGGGGCACGCGGTCGCGGACGCATACGGGGTCTGGGTCGAGAAGTCGATGTACGGGAAAAAGTACTTCGGCAACGAGCGCACGACGTTCGTGATCGGGCCCGATGGGGTCGTCGCGAACGTGCTGCGAAAGGTCAAGCCCGGCGAGCACGACGAGCTGGTGCTGGCCGCGCTGCGCGACGCCGCTCCGCCCGTCGTCTGAACGCGCCTCGCACCGTCGCGTGAGTCGGTCGGGTCAGGCCCCTGACATTCCGGATAGCGGGGGGTCAGGCTGACGTCGAGGGATTAAGGATTTGTTAGGGTTCCGCCCGCCGCGGCTTGGCCGTGGGTGCCTGGGAAGGGGGTCGACTGTGGAGGGTCGCCAGCAGTCCGGGCTCATGCATTCAAAGTCTCTCTGGCGAGGCGGCCGAGGGGTCTGCCCGCAGACGAAAGGATCCACATGAAGCGCTGGACACGTCAAGCATCCCTGCGGCGGGGAATCCTCGCCGCTGCCGTGACGGCCGGCTCGCTGCTCGCGATCGGGGCCGCTCCCGCGGCCTCTGGCGCGGCGACGCTGCCGACCCTCAACGTCTCGGTCACGAAGACCACGATCACCGCCTCCGGCTCGACGGTCTCGGGGGCCGTCAACGTCGTCACCACGGCCGCGAAGGGGCTGAAGGAACCGTCTGTGATCCTGTTCCTGCTGAAGCCCGGGGTCACGCCGGCCGAATTCGAAACCTTCGCGAAATCGAAGGCGTTCTCGGACCCCAACAACGCCGACAAGCTCGGCTCGATCGTCTTCGACGACGAAGGCGTGCCCGGGGGCACCAGCGAAGCGCAGACCGTGCTCGCGCCCGGCACCTACATCCTGCTGAACGCCGAAGGCGAAAACCCGAGCAGCCCGCCGCACTCGGTGCTGACGGTCACGGCGGCGCCGGCTCCGGCTGCGCTCCCGGCTGCACAGGCCGTCGAGAAGACGATCGAGTTCGGCTTCCGCGGCCCGACGACGCTGAAAGTCGGCGAGCTCGTGCGCTTCGAAAACGAAGGCTTCCTCGTGCACATGAACGTCGCCTTCCCCGTCAAGAGCAAGCGGGCCGCTGCTGAAGCCGTCCGCTTCCTGAAGGAAGGCAAGGAAAAGAAGGTCTTCAAGCTCGTCAAGGGCCAGCCCTTCAGCTTCTACGGGCCGATCGGCTCGGGCGCCTTCCAGCAGGAGACGATCACCGGAAAGCCCGGCTGGTACGTGCAGGCCTGCTTCATGGCGACGCAGGACGGCCGCGTCCACACCTCCCTGGGCATGGAGCGCGCCTTCCAGATCGTCAAGTAGCGACGGCCGAGGCAGTTGGCCGGCGCTCCGTGCCGGCTTCTCGGCCACCACCGTCCGCCGCCGCGCCCGAGGGCCGGCGGCGGGCGTGCCGTGAGCCACCCTCTCGCCGATCAGGCGAGCGCCACTCCTCAGCGGATCAGCGGGTCCATTCGCGTCGCACGGATCGTCTCGCGCAGCGTCTCGAGCGCTCCGTGTCGCGGGCGCCAGCCCAGCTCTTTGCGCGCCTTCGCGGTGCTCATGATCACCGGCTCGCGAAACGCCGCGATCCACTGCGCCTGGGCGGGCAGGAAGCCGAGCCGCGAGATGGCCTGAGCAGCCGCGTCGACCGCCAGCTCGGGCACGGGGATCGAGTACCAGCCGAGCTCATCGGCCAGCTGTCGCACCGTCAGCTCGCCGGGTCCCGCGAGGTTGTAGACGCCCGGTTTGCCGCGGCCGAGCGTGGCGGCGCGCATTGCCGTCGCCACGTCGTCGTGGTGGACGAGCTGGAAGGGGACGCCCGGGTCGGGGAGCACCGGTCGCAGGATCGGCACGCCCTCGAGCAGGCTGAGGACCGGCCCCGGCAGACGGTCGGAGACCTGCGTGTAGGGGAGGCTGTCGATCAGGAGCGGCGCCTGCGGGCCCGCGACGATGCACGGCCGGAACACATACGCCTTCGTGCGCGAGCCATACAGGGAGTCGGCGAGCAGGGCCTCGACCTCGGCCTTCTGCGCCGAGTAGTAGTGAGCGGAGGTGCCCCGCGCCGGGACGTCCTCGGTCAGCGGCTGCGGGTTGTCGCCATGGAACCCGTAGGCCGCTACCGACGAGGCGTAGATGAGGCGTTTCACACCTTCCGCGGCCGCGGCCTCGAACACGTTGCGCGAGCCGTCGAGGTTGACGCGGCGGCTCTCGCGCGCGCCGCCCATGATCATGAAGGCGAGGTGGATCACGACGTCCGCGCCTTCGACGAGGCGCGTGACCTTGCGGCGGTCGAGCACGTCGCCGCGCCGGTAGACGACCTTCTTCCAGCCGCGCTCCTTCGGGTCGAACGGCCGCCTGGCCATGCCGAGGATCTCGCCCACCTCGCGGGATCGCTCCAGCGCCGAGACGACCGCCTGGCCCATCTCCCCGGTTGGGCCCGTGACCGCGACGGTAAGGGGGCGGGGCCGTCGCGCTTTCGCGGGGGAGGCCATACGGCGTTTCTATCGCATCCACGGCCGGGCGGGCGGGCCGGTCTCAAGCGTGCGGCCGCAGCGCTAGATTCATCGCGATGAGTGGAGCCGATGTAGGCACCGCCGTCTCGGTGTTCCTGGCCAGTGCCGTGGAGTGCGTCGAGGCGCTGACGATCGTGCTCGCGGTCGGCTCGACACGCAGCTGGCGCTCTGCGCTGGCCGGCGTGGGGGTCGCGCTGCTGGCGCTGGCGGTCGCGGTCGCGGCGATCGGCGGGGGGCTGTCGGCGGTTCCCGTCGACGAGCTGCGAGTCGCGGTCGGGCTGTTCCTGCTCGCCTTCGGCGCGAAATGGCTCCGCAAGGCGGTCCTGCGCGAGGCCGGCCGGAAGGCGATGCGCGACGAGGACGTCGCTTACGCACGCGAACTCGAGGCTGCACGCGCGGCGGACTCCCGCAGCCGGGGTGGGATGCCTACGCGTTCTCGATCGCCGCCAAAGGGGTCTTGGTCGAGGGGCTCGAGGTGGCCCTGATCGTCGTCACATCGGTGCGCCCGGCGGGCGCACCGCGCTCGCCGCCGCCGCGGCGATTCTGGCGGCGCTCGTCGTCGCGGCGGTCGGGGTGGCCGCGCGCCACCCGCTCTCGCGGGTTCCGGAGAACACCCTGAAGTTCGCGGTCGGCGTGCTGCTGAGCGCGTACGGGATCTTCTGGACCGGGGAGGGTGCAGGGCTCAGCTGGCCCGGCGGGGACGCTTTCCTGATCGTGCTGGTCGCCGCCGTGCTCGCCTGCTCGCTCGCCGCCGTGAGAGTGCTGCGGCGCCGTGCGCCCTCGGCGGCGCCGCGGGTAGCTGACAGGAGGTGCTGCTGGGCATTGCCCACGCGAGCGAAGCGCTCGACCAGGCCTGGCCCCCCCGTTCGTCCTCGTCGCCGGTTTGCTCGTGCTCGGTGAGCTCGCTCCTTGTCACCGGTTCGCTCGCTGTCCTGCTGTGGTGGCGGGCGGCAAGCGCCGCCGGCGCGCGCCCTTCGGCGCTCGCCTACTCCCGCCAGGGGGCGGTGCTCGCGCCCGCGGCGATCATTGCGGCGCTGCTCGCCGCCGGGCTGCTCTGAGTCCTCCGGACGGGGGCGAGAGGCGCCTCCCGTACATTTGAGACGTGCTCGCGACTTCGCTCGGGCAGAGCCTCAGCTCGTTCTTCGACGCGGTCGGCCAGTTCTTCTCCGACCTGGCGGCCGTCCACTGGCCGGCGCTGCTGATCGGCCTGCTGTTCTTCGGCGCCAACCTGACGATCCGCTCGCGCGCCTTCTTCAACAGCCTGCGTGCCGCCTACCCGTCCGTCAGCTTCGAATGGCGGCGCATCTGGGGCGCGTACGTCGCGGCGGTCGGCTTCAACAACGTCGTGCCCGCGCGCGGCGGCGACGTCATCAAGCTGTTCCTGACGAAGTCCTCGATCCCGGGCTCGCGCTACCCGACCGTCGCGAGCGCTTTCTTCGTCGAGTCGGTGTTCGACGCGTGCGTCGGGGTGCTCGTCCTCATCTACGCGTTCACCCAGGGGATCTTCCCGAAGCCGCCCGACTTCGCGAAGCTGAGCTCGTTCGACATCTCGTTCTTCGCCGAGCACTTCCGCTTCACGCTGTTCCTGATCACGCTGCTCGCCGTGATCGCGATCGTCGCCTACGCGCTGCTGTCGGTGCGTGCACGCGCGTTCTGGCTGCGGGTCCGCCAGGGTCTCACGATCCTGACCGACAAACGGCGCTACCTGCGCGAAGTCGCGGCGCTGCAGGCGGTCGCATGGGGCTGCCGCTTCGCCGGCTTCTGGTTCCTGCTCGAAGCGTTCCGCGTCGGCGGCTCGGTGCAGAACGTGCTGCTCGTGTTCGCGGTGGGGCAGGTCGCCGGCGCCGTCCCCTTCACACCCGGCGGCGCCGGTGTCCAGCAGGCGCTGCTGGTGAAGGTCTTCTCCTCCAAGGCGGGCTCGGCCGTCGTCGCCGCCTACTCGGTCGGCCAGCAGATCGCGATCGCCGCCTTCACGGCCGTCGCGGGGCTCGCGGCCGTGATCTTCATCTTCCGCTTCCGCTCGTTCAAAGAGGTGATCACCGCCGGCCGCGCCTCCCAGCAGGCGGAAAAGCAGGCCGAGCGGGAAGGACGGCTCTCGCCCGGAGGAGCAGGCACCCGCCGGAGCCCGTACCGCCGCCGCCGCCCCGGGCGCGCGGGCGCGCCTCTACTGAAGGCCCTCGCGGGCCTCGCGGACGAGCGCGACCGCCTCGGGGAAGACGCGCGCGATCACGGTGCGGATCTGCTCCGCCTGCGCCTCGGCGTTGCCCTGCACGTTCACGCGCCGACACGGCCGCGACTGTCATGTCGACCGCGAGCTTGATCGCGTTGTCGGCCCAGGCGAGTCGCTGGCTGCCCTGCATCTGCTCGGCGAACTCCGCGAGGCGGCGCTGGATCTCCTCCGGATCGCCGAACATGTCTCCGAAGCCGCCGCCCTCCATGCCCAGATCATAGACTGCCCTGCTCGATGCCCAGCACAGCGGAGATCAACGCGAACAGATCGCAGCGCGAGCTCGACCGGCGCAAGCGTCTGTCGGTGCCGGCCTTCGCCGGCGGGTTCCTGTACCTGCTCAGCGCGATCATCATCACCTCGACGCTCGAACGGGCTGCCGACCGTCGGCCCGCTGCAGGGGCTGACCCCGACGGTCCAGGGGATCTCGGAACCCACGATCAGCCCGCGCGCGCCCGAGGTCAAATACATCTCCCACCACGCCTTCGCGTTCATCGCCGGCAGCGTGCTCGCGGCCGATCGCGGTCGTCGCGCTGACGCTGGTCCTGCTGCTGCTGTTCGACGCGAGCTCCTTCCGGCGCCCCGACGACCTGGCGGTCCCGCCCGGATCCTCGTGCTCGCCGGCGGGATCGCGGTCGCCGTCGCGAGCATCGCGCACGAGGTGGTCTACGCGATCGAGACCCACAACTTCGCCGACGGGCAGCGACTTCTCGCGCCACGCGGTCGAACAGGCGCTGACCAAGGCGCCGGCCAACCAGATCGTCGCCTACCTGTCGCTGCTCGCCGGCATCGCGCTGGTCGTCGGGATGATCGTCGTGATGCTGAACTCGCTGCGCACGGGGCTGCTCCCGCGTTGGATGGCGTTCCTCGGCATGTTCAGCGCGCCTGCTGATCCTGCTGCCGAACATCGGCCCGACGCTGCAGCTGATCCCGGCCTTCTGGCTCGTGATGATGGGAATGCTGCTGAGCGGCAAATGGCCCGGGCGGCGACCCGCCCGCTTGGGAGGCGGGCGAGGCGCGTCCATGGCCGAGCCGCGCGCAGGTGCAGGCCGAACGGGCCAGGGCGTGCCGGCACGCCGGCCGCCGTCGCGGCTGGGCAGCGGGCGACGCCGTGCCGGCGCCCACGCAGCCGTCTCCGGCCGGCGTCCGCGCGCAAGCGCCGCCGCAAACGCGGCAGCCGCGGCTGACGGCGCCGCCCGCCTGGCGGCGCCGAGTGTCCGCATTCGGACGGCTGCGCCGGTTCCGGACCGCGTTCGGATTCGTCCTGTGAGACGGGGGTAGCTGTAGGGAGTAGGGAACGAGGGAGGGCGCCTCCGGGGCCCAGAGCCTCGCTCGTATTGCGATCGAAGGAGTCAGCGATGGCGGCTACTGCCCCGATCCAACGAGACCCGACCGCCGGCACCCGCACGCGCGTCGAGCCTCCTGTCCTCGGCTTCAAACCGGCAGACCCGGGACCGCTCGGGCTCGCCGCGTTCGCGATGACGACGTTCGTGCTCTCGATGTTCAACTCGAACCTCGTCAGCAACAAGGGCGCCCCGGTCGTGCTCGGCCTGGCGCTCGCCTACGGAGGCATCGTCCAGGTGCTCGCCGGCATGTGGGAGTTCCGCACCGGCAACACCTTCGGCGCCGTCGCGTTCTCCTCGTTCGGCGCCTTCTGGATCTCCTTCTGGGCGCTCAACGTCTTCTACGCCAAGGACATCACCGGCAACGTCGGCCACGCCCTCGGGGTGTACCTCTGGGCATGGGCGATCTTCACCGCCTACATGACGGTCGCCGCGCTGCGCGTGAGCGGGGCGGTGCTGCTCGTGTTCGTGCTGCTGACGGTGACGTTCGTGCTGCTCGCGATCGGCGCCACCGGCCCTCACGAAACCGTCACGCACTGGGGCGGCTACCTCGGCCTCGCAACCGCCGCCGCGGCTTGGTACGCGTCGTTCGCCGCGGTCGTCAATTCGACCTTCGCACGCACGGTGCTGCCGGTGGTCCCGCTCAACGTCGGGGCGGCACGGCGCGGCGGCGATATCGAGGTATAGGGTGGCGCGATGAGCGTCGAAGACCGCGCGGCCTCGGGGGAGGACCTCGACCGGGAGCTCGCCGGACTGCTCGAGGTCGAGCGCTTCCCGCCGCCGGCCGAGTTCGTCCAGCAAGCGCTCCTGAACGACCCGGCGGTCTACGAGCGGGCCGCCGCCGACCCGCAGGCATGGTGGGTCGAGCAGGCCGAGCAGCTGCATTGGTTCAGGCGGTGGGAGCAGGTGCTCGACGACTCCAACCCGCCCTTCTATGAGTGGTTCACGGGCGGCAAGCTCAATGTCTCCTACAACTGCCTGGACCGCCACGTCGAGGAGGGCCGCGGCGAGCGCGTCGCCTACCACTGGCGCGGGGAGGACGGCAGCGAGCGCGACATCACCTACGCCGAGCTGCTCGCCGAGGTCAAGCGCTTCGCCAGCGCCCTGAAGGACCTCGGCGTCGGCCGTGGCGACGTGGTCGGGATCTACCTGCCGATGATCCCCGAGGTGGTCGTCGCGATGCTCGCCTGCGCGCGCATCGGCGCCCCGCACAACGTCGTGTTCGGCGGTTTCTCCGCCGAGGCGGTTCGCGAGCGGATGGAGTTCTCGGAGGCGAAGGCGCTGATCACCGTGGACGGCGCCTCGCGCAAGGGCTCCGACGGCGCCCGTCAAGGAGCGCGTGGATGAGGTGATGGGCGATCTCGCGACGCTCGAGACGATCGTGGTCGTGCGCAGCAAGGGGCTCGACTGCGACATGAAGGAGGGCCGCGATCACTTCTACGACGAGGTGCTGGCGGCCGCGGACCCGGAGTGTCCGGCGGAGGAGCTCGACGCCGAGCACCCGCTCTACATCCTCTACACGTCCGGCTCGACCGCCAAGCCGAAGGGCATCCTGCACACGACCGGCGGCTATCTGACCGGCGTCTCCGCGACCCACCGCTACGTCTTCGACCTCAAGCCGGAGACCGACGTCTACTGGTGCGCGGCGGACGTCGGCTGGGTCACCGGGCACTCCTACATCGTCTACGGGCCGCTCTGCAACGGCGCGACCTCGGTGATGTGGGAGGGCGCGCCGGACTACCCCGACAAGGGCATCTGGTGGGAGCTCGTCGAGCGCTACGGCGTGACGATCCTGTACTGCGCCCCGACCGCCATCCGCGCCTGCATCAAGTGGGGCGCGGAGTGGCCGCGCAAACACGACCTGGACTCAGCCTGCGGCTGCTCGGCTCGGTGGGCGAGCCGATCAACCCGAAGGCGTGGCTCTGGTACCACAAGGTGATCGGTGGCGAACGCTGCCCGATCGTCGACACGTGGTGGCAGACCGAGACCGGCGCGATCATGATCACGCCACTGCCGGGGATCACGGAGACCAAGCCGGGGTCGGCCACGCACCCGTTCCCCGGCGTGTTCGCAGAGGTCCGTGACGAGTCCACCGGCGAGCCGATCGACGAGGGCCAGGGGCTGCTGGTCCTGACGCGCCCGTGGCCTTCGATGCTGCGCACCCTCTACAAGGAGGAGGACCGCTTCGTCGAGACCTACTTCCAGAAGTACGGGCCGGAGACCTATCTCGTCGGCGACGCGGCGCGCAAGGACTCCGACGGCTACTTCTGGGTGATCGGGCGCATCGACGACGTCGTCAACGTCTCCGGCCACCGCCTCTCGACCGCCGAGGTCGAGTCGGCGATCGTCGCGCACGCCGACGTCGCCGAGGCCGCGGTGATCGGCCAGCACGACGAGGACACCGGGCAGGCCATCGTCGCGTTCGTGACGCTGCAGGGCGAGGTGCAAGGCGACGAGGAGACCGTCGAGGGGATCCGCGCGACGGTCGCCGAGCGGATCGGCAAGTTCGCCCGCCCCAAGCGGATCATCTGGGCCGATGACCTTCCCAAGACGCGCTCCGGCAAGATCATGCGCCGCCTGCTGCGCGACATCGCCGAGGGCCGCGCGCTCGGGGACGTCACGACGCTGCGCGACCCGACGGTCATGGAGCAGCTCGAGGGCAAGGTCTCCGAGCTGCAGGCCCAGGAAGACTGAGGCGGCGGGCTGTACCCGCTGCCACGGCGCTAGAAACAAAGTGCAACAAACGCTGCAGGGCTAAAGTCGCGCGCGCTCCTACGCGATAGGAGCCGCAGTAGCTCGCAGAAAATTCGAGCCACGGAGGGGGCGGAGACAGTTCCCCCGCGTGCTCCCGACAAAGGCACTCTCGCCGTGAGGCGAGGTCGCAAAGCCAGGGGTCTCCCAGCGAGACAGCCCAGCTACCGAAGGAGATCGACATGCACCCCAGCCCTCGCCGGGCGGCCGGAAGGCTCCTGCTCGCACTCGGCATCGTCTCTTTGCTGGCTCTCGTCCCGAGCTCCGCGTCGGCTGCTCGGCACCACCGCAGCCACGCCGCACAGCGCCTCGTTCAGCAGGGCGCTCCGCGCCGCCTCCACGCGCGCCAACCGCGCCGACCGCCGCCTCGTCGAAAGAGGCGCGCACCCTGCGCCGCTGCCTGCGCGCCGGCGGCGCCTGCACCCACCTGCACCAGTCGCGTCCAGCGCGCCGGCCGCGCCTTCACCGCCGCCGAGCGCAACCTCGCCCTCAGGGCCCGGCGCTCGAACCGCGCCGCTTCGCAGCTCGGCGATCGTCCGCCCGCCGACGCTGCACGCGAGCGGCTACAAGCTCGACTGGAACCGCGTCGCCACCCGCGCCACCGGCTACGTGCTCGTCGAGCGCCGTGCCCGGCCAGCCCTACCACTACGACTACGTGCACCGCGCTGCGCGCGACGCCGCCCCCGGTGCCCGGCACGACCGTCAGCTACGCCGTGCGCTCGGCCGCGAGCTCCTCGCACTGGTCGAACGTCGTCAAGATCACCTACCCTGCCGCCGCCGCCCGCCCCCACGCCGACGCCGCCCGCGGGCCCGCCGGCCGAACAACTGAACCTGAAGGCCGCCCCCGCCCTGCGCGCCTCCGGGCAGACGCTGGAGTGGAACCTCGTCGCCAACGTCACCGCCTACATCCTGGTGACCAGGGTTCCCGGCCAGCCCGAAGCGTTCACCGCCGTCAGCGGCACCTCGACGACGCCCCCAGCGGTCGCCGGCAAGACCGTCACCTACTCGGTCCGCACCGCCGTCGACGGCAGCGAATGGGCACCCCCGCGTCACGATCACCTACCCGGCCGCGCCGCCGCCCAAAGAAACTGCGCCGCCGCCCTCCAAAGAATCGGGCTTCTCGGTGATCGGAACCGAAGGCTTCCAGCCCGGCATCAACTCCGGCACGAACCCGCAGGACTACACCGGGCACCCAGATCCTGGGCGCGAGGATCGTCCGCATCTCGATGTCGATCGGCGCTCCCGCCTCGGCGTGGGAATCGATTGTCGCCAACTACGCCGCCAAAGGCGTCCGGATCGCGCCGCTGGCCTCCTTCTACGGCCGCATGCCCGACCCCCGCCGAAGCCCAGAACCTGGCGAGCTGGGCGAAGGCGTACGGCCCCGGCGGCACCTACTGGGCCAACCACTCCGGCGGCAACCTCGCCTTCCAGACGATCGAGTTCGGCAACGAGACCTCCTACGGCTACCAGTACGGCGACAACGCGGGCACGCCCTCCTACCAGGCGCGCGCCCAGACCTACGCCGTGCGCCTGAAGGAAGCTTCCGAAGCGATCGCCGCGACCGGTGCCAAAGTCGGCGTGCTGGCCCAGGCCGACGACCCGTCGGGGAACTGGGTGAACGGCATGTACCAGGCGGTCCCGAACCTCGCCAACTACGTCTCCGGCTGGGTCGTCCACCCGTACGGGACCTCCGGGAAAGGCAAGATCGCCGGCCTCTTGCAGCAGACCGCTGCGCACGGTGCGCCGTCCAACATCCCGGTCGACATCACCGAGTGGGGCCTGTCGACCGACAACGGCGTCTGCGTGTACGAAAACTACGGCCTGAACCCCTGCATGACCTACGCCGAAGCCGGCGAACAGCTCAAGAAGAGCGTCGCCGAAATCAAATCGCTCGTCGGCAGCCGCCTCCAGCTGTTCCTGCTCTACCAGGTGCGCGACCAGGAAAGCCGCTGGCGCGAGCAACGACCGCGAGGCGTACTTCGGGCTGCTCCAGCACGAAGACCAGCCGAAGGGCGCCTTCACCACCGCGGTGCAGGAACTCCTCGCGATCTGATGATCGAAAGCAGAGGCCGGGGCTCAACGCCGGCCTCTGGCAAGCCTCATGCGAGGGCGCCCGTGGCCGCAACGGCCGCGGGCGCTCCGTGGTTCTGCGCTAGCGCCCGACGAGCAGTTCGCTGTTCGGGCTGCCGCTCAGCCTGAGCAGTTCGCGCGCCGAGACCGGTGTCGGGGCCGGCGCGACGAACCGCGTGACCGCGAAGGCTTCGTTCTTGCGCGCCGCGGCCAGCCGGAAGCCGCGCGGCGCCTGCAGGGGCGCGTAGGGCGCCGAGGGCGCGCCGTAGGTGTGGCGGGTGCGCAGGACCGGGAAGGCGATTTCGCGGGCGATCGAGCGTCGGCGAGCGCACTTCGTGCAACAGGCCCGAGGTAGACCGACAGCGGGGAGCCGCCGAAGCGTTCCACGACGATCACGCGGGGCTGGAGCGGCGCCGGGAGCGCCCGCGCCGCGCCGCGCCAGTCGTCGCGCTGGTAGCCCGGCAGGAGGTTCGTCGCGACGATCACGCCAGCCCGATCGCGCAGAGCGCGGTGCCCAGCGCGGCGCCGGCGCGGCCGGCACCGGCGCAGCCGAGGCCGATCGCGACCAGGACCGCGAAGGGGACCCAGGCCGCGATCACGTTGCGCCCGTCGAACACGTCGATCAGGTGCGCGCCCGCGAGCACCAGCGGGATCGCCGACGCCGGCCGCCGCGACGATCGCGGCATCGCGGGCCCGATCGCGCTCGGCCCCGCGGGCGCGGGTGACCACCAGCCAGACCGCCCCGAGCGCGAGCAGCGTGCTGAGCGCCGCGGTCCCGACCTGGCCCGGCGAGTAGAGGCCCGACGAGGAACTGCTTGCCCGTCTCCCCGATGCGGTTGACGAGCGAGGATTCTTCGATCCAGCTGGCTTTGCCGCGAGTTGCGCTGGTCGACCGCGAGCGGCAGCAGCGCGATGCCGACGACCGCGACGGCGCCGACCGGCCAGAGCAGCCGGCGCCAGCCCAGGCGCCGCCACAGGATCAGGGCCTCGGGGATGAACAGGAAGGCGGCGAAGTAGTGCGTGAGCAGCGCCAGCACCGAGAACACGCCCCACCACGCGAGGCTGCGGCCGTCGCGACGCGCCATCGCGCGCTCGAAGAACAGGAACGCGGCCGCGCAGAACATGATCAGCAGCCCGTACGCGCGTGCCTCCTGCGAGTAGTAGTACATCGCCGGGCTGACGACGGCGAGCGCCGCGGCCCAGCCGGCGACGCGGTCAGAGATCTCCCGCCCGCAGGCCCACACGAGCGGGATCGTGATCGTTCCGGCGAGCGCCGACAGCGTGCGGAAGCCCAGCGGCCCGCTGCCGAAGATCCGCGTCCAGACCCACGCGAGCGAGTAGTACAGGGGCGGCGTCGACTCGCTCGAGGACAGGTGGGAGATCATCGAGCCGAAGCTGCGGTGGACGAGCGCGATCGTGATCGCCTCATCGCCCCAGATCGACTGCACGTCCAGGGTGGCGAAGCGCAGCGCGGCGCCGGCCACCGTCAGCGCGATCACGAGCTGCAGCGCCGAAGGGCGCCAGCCCGCACGGATCTCCGGCGCGCCGGCAGCCCGCGGTGGGGGCGTCTCGGCGCGTGCGCTCATCGCCATGCGCAGAAGGATAGGTTCGACTGCGGAGGCGTTGGACGAATCGCGGGAGACTCGGTCGTGGCCCTAGGGGAGATCCCCTATGAGCGGACGCTCGCGCGGTGCCATGATCTGTGGCATGTCCTCCGAGCAGAACTTCGGAGACGCCCCTCCGGCGCGCCACATCGTCTTCGGCGAGCATCCGCGGCTGCGGCGCCGACCCGACGAAGGGCTTGCTCGGCGGCGTGTGCGCCGGCCTGGCGGCGCGCCTCGGCGTGAACGTTCGCGTGGTGAGGATCCTGACCGCCGCCGTCGGCGTGGTCGGGGGCGTCGGGCATCGCGGTGCTACGCGCTTGCCTGGGCGCTGGTCCCCGTCGCGCCGGAGAGCGAGGGTCGTCCACGCCGGCGCGGCGGTTGGCGGGAGGCGGCGATGATCGTGATCACCGTCGTGGCGGTGGTATGGGCGGTGCGCTACCTGGGCCTGGGGCTCGGCGCCGGCGCGATCTGGCCGGTGATCATCGGCTCCTGCGGGGTGGCGCTCGTATGGCGCCCGACGGTCGGTTCGCCGTCGGCGAGCACGAGCGAGACCCCAGGCAGGCGGTCTCTGCGCGGCCTCGTGCGCGGCGCGGCCCGTCTGGACGGACCGCGGGTGATCCTCGGTGTGGTGATGGTGGCGTTCGCGGTCGCGGCGCTGCTGCACACCTTCGCGGTGGCTCACAGCCTCGGGCGGGCGGTCGGCGCCGTCGCGATCGTCGGCGGCGTCTTCGGCGCGCTGATCGTGCCGTGGTTCGTGCGTCTCGCGCGCAACCTCGGCTCCGAGCGGGCTGCCCGCATCCGCGAGCAGGAGCGTGCGGAGGTCGCCGCCCATCTCCACGACTCCGTCCTGCAGACCCTGGCGCTGATCCAGAAGCGCTCGGCCGAACCGCAGGAGGTGGCAGCGCTCGCCCGCCGCCAGGAGCGCGAGCTGCGCACGTGGCTGCACGAGGGGCGCGCCGCTTCGGAGGCCGACACCGTGGCCTCGGCTCTGCGCCAGGCCGCGGCGGAGGTGGAGGAGCTCCACGGCATGCCGATCGAGGTCGTGACGGTCGGCGACAGGCCGCTGGACGCCTCGCTCGATGCGCTGGTGCTCGCCGCGCGGGAGGCGATGACGAACGCCGCCAAGTTCTCGGGCAGCAGTCGCGTCGACCTCTACGCCGAGGCGCGCGACGGGCCGCGTCGAGGTCTTCGTGCGCGACCGCGGCGTCGGCTTCGACACCCAGGCGGTGCCGCCGGACCGGCGCGGGCTGCGGGACTCGATCCAGGGCCGGATGGAGCGCCATCGCGGGCTCGCCCGCGTGCGCAGCCGGCTCGGGGAGGGGACCGAGGTCGAGCTGCAGGTGGGCGCGAGCATGAGCGCCGCCGCCCGGCCGCGGGTGGTGATCGTCGACGACCATCGCCTCTTCAGGGCCGGCGTCAAGGCGGAGCTCGGCGAGCCTCGTCGACGTCGTCGGAGACGCCGGCACGGTCGAGGAGGCCGTCGACGAGGATCGCCGCGCTGGCTCCCGACGTGGTGCTCCTCGACGTTCACATGCCCGACGGCGGCGGCGAGGAGGTCATCAGGCGCTCCGCCGGAGCAGAGGACGCGCCGCGCTTCCTGGCGCTGTCGGTGTCCGATGCCGCCGAGGACGTGATCGCGGTCATCAGGGCGGGCGCGCGCGGTTATGTGACGAAGACGATCTCCGGGCCCGAGCTGGCAGAAGCCGTGGCGCGCGTCGCCGAAGGCGATGCGGTGTTCTCGCCGCGCCTGGCGGGCTTCGTGCTCGACGCGTTCGCGGCGGCGCCGCCGGACCAGGCTCCAGCGGCGGCGGACCCCGAGCTCGACCAGCTCACGCCACGCGAGCGCGAGGTGCTGCGCCACATCGCGCGCGGCTACATGTACAAGGAGATCGCAAGGACGCTCGGCATCTCCACCAAGACGGTCGAGGCGCACGTCTCGGCGGTGCTGCGCAAGCTTCAGCTCTCCAGCCGCCACGAGCTGAGCCGCTGGGCGGTCCAGCGCCATCTCGTCAGCTTCGAGTAGGAACGTTCGCCGGGCTGCCCCGGCTCCTTACTACGTAGTGCGATATAACGTCGCGCGTAGCTGGTCGGCCCACTAGGGGCAATCCCCAATTGCGGTTGACGGCGCGCTGTGGCGAGATTTGTCCCCCCTCGAAACCCCGGAAGGAGTGGAATGCCCCCCACCGCAGAGCCCAGCGAGGAGCGATCGTCCGCCCCGGCGATCGAGACCCGCGGCCTGACCAAGCGCTTCGGCGAGCGCGCCGCGATCGACGGCGTCGACCTGTCCGTCCCGCGCGGCTGCGCATTCGGGTTCCTCGGCCCGAACGGCGCCGGCAAGACGACCCTGATCCGCACGCTGCTCGGGCTCACCCACGCGAGCGCGGGTTCGATGTCCCTGCTCGGTCTGCCGGTGCCCGCGCAGCGCGTCGAGGCGCTCCGGCGCGTCGGCGCGATCGTCGAGGAGCCCCGCTTCCACATGCATCTGTCCGGGCGCGAGAACCTGCGCGTGGTGGCGGCCGCCCGCGGCCCGGAGGTCCGTTCGCGGATCGAGCCGGCGCTGGCGCGGGTCGGCCTCACCACGCGTGGCGGCGATCGCGTCTCCAAGTACTCGATGGGCATGCGCCAGCGCCTGGGCGTGGCGCGCTGCCTGCTCGCCGACCCGCAGCTGCTGATCCTCGACGAGCCGACCAACGGGCTCGACCCGGCGGGCATCCAGGAGTTCCGCGAGATGATCCGCGCGATGGTCGAGCAGGAGGGGCGGACCGTGTTCGTCTCCTCGCATCTGCTCGACGAGGTCGAAAGAGACCTGCGACGCGGCGGCGATCGTCGACCGCGGCAAGGTCATCACGCAGGGGCCGGTGGCCGAGCTCGCCGGGGGTGGCGCGCCCGGGGAGCTGATCCTCGGCGTGGACGACCCCGACCGCGCGCTGCGCATGCTGGAGGGCAGCGAGCTGGTCGTCTCGGTGCGCCTCAGCGACGAGGGCCTGCGCGCGGTGCTCTCGGCGGGGGCCGGCGACCCCGGCGAAGCCGCCGCACGCCTGAACGCAGCGCTGGTCGCGGGCGGGATCGGCGTGATGCGACTCGAGCCGGTCCGGCACAGCCTCGAGCGGCGGTTCCTGGAGATCACGACGCGGCTGGAAACGGCCGGAGAGGAGGTGCCGGCATGAGCGCGGCTGTCGGAGGCCGGCCCGGAGCGCCCGCGGGCTTTCCCATCAAACAGATGGTCGGGGCGGACCTCCTCAAGCTGCGCAAGCGGCGCGGGACGATGGCCTGGTCGCTCCTGTCTGGTGCTCGTGCCGCTCTTGGTCTACTTCATCGTGAGCGCCGCGCAGCACTCCTCGAACCCGGCCGAACACGCGCCCGCCGGCGGCCTCAACGGATTCCAGGACGGACTGCGCATCCTCGCTGTGATCTTCGGGCCGCTCGCGGCGATCCTGATCGGCACGGACGCGGGCGCGGGTGACGTCAGCGCGGGCGTGTTCCGCGACCTCGTCGTCACCGGCCGCTCGCGGCTGGCGCTGTTCGCATCGCGCGTGCCGGCCGCCATCGCCGTCACCTGGGTGGTCGCGCTGATCGGCTACGCCGTGATGGCGATCGGCGTCTACGCGCTCGCCGACGGGGCATCGACCCCAGACGCGGCCTCGCTGCTCAACGGCCTCGGCTTCACCCTGCTCTCGACGGGGGTGATCGCCGCCGTGGCAGTCGGGTTCTCCTCGCTGACGGCCTCGAAGCCCGCCGCGCTGGTGGTCCTGATCGGCTGGCAGCTCATCGCAAGCCCGATCCTGACCAACATCAGCTCGCTCGGCAGCGCCCGCGAGCTGGTCCTGCGCGAAGCGATCAACCACTTCAGCCCGGTCGGCCTCGGCGACGGGCACGGCCCCGGCAGCGCGATCGTGACGCTCAGCTCCGCCACGGCGGTGCTCGTGATGGCGGGCTGGCTGGCCGTCTTCCTGGCGCTGGGTGCGTGGCGCACACGCACGATGGACGCATGAGCGGCGTGGAGCCGGGCCGTCAGAACGCTGACTTGCAAGCGGATCTGCCGCGCGACGACGCCGTCACACGTCTCGCTACTCTCGGACCGATGAGCGGAACTGATCACCGGGGCGAGATCGTCGCCGCGCAGGACCTGACGCGCCGCTACGGCGAAGGCGAGGCCGCGGTCGATGCCCTCGCCGGCGTCACAGTCTCCTTCCCGCCGCAGCGCTTCGCCGCGATCATGGGACCGTCCGGCTCGGGCAAGTCGACCCTGATGCACCTGCTGGCGGGGCTCGATCGCCCCACCGCGGGCCACGTCCAGATCGCCGAAGTCGAGCTGACCGACCTCGACGACCGCGCGCTGACCCAGCTGCGCCGCGACCGCATCGGCTTCATCTTCCAGACCTTCAACCTGCTGCCGGTGCTCGACGCGGAAGAGAACATCCTGCTGCCGCTCTCGATCGCCGGGCGCGACGTCGATCGCGAGTGGTTCGACACGCTCGTGCAGGCCGTCGGGATCGGAGATCGCCTGAAGCACCGGCCTGCCGAGCTGTCCGGGGGCCAGCAGCAGCGCGTCGCCGTCGCGCGGGCGCTGGTCTCGCACCCGTCGGTCGTGTTCGCCGACGAGCCGTCCGGCAACCTCGACTCCAAGGCGACCGACGACGTACTGACGCTCCTGCGCCAGGCCGTCGACGAGTTCGAGCAGACCGTGGTGATGGTCACCCACGATGCCCATGCCGCCTCCTTCGCCGACCGCCTGCTGGCGCTGGCCGACGGGCGCATCGTCCACGACGGGGAGGCGGTCAGCACCGAGCAGACGCTCGACCTGATGAAGGCCCTGGGCTGATGCTGAAACTGGTGCTGCGCGGCTTCGCACAGCGCAAGCTGCGCGTGGCGCTGACGGCGATCGCGATCGTGCTCGGCGTCGCCCTGATGGCCGGGACCTACATCCTCACGGACACGATCAACAACTCGTTCGCGAAGATCTTCCAGACCGCGAGCAAGGGCCACGACGTGGTGGTCACGCCGGCCGAAACCCTCGGCCGCGAAGTGCGCTCGGAAACCTCGCCCGTCACCCAGCAGATGGTGGAACAGGTGCAGCGCACTGCGGGCGTCGCGCAGGCCGCGGGCTCGATCTTCTCGCGCGGCACGTTCCTCGACACGCGGCGCAAACGGCTGACGAGCGGCTTCGCGCCCGCCTTCATCGCCTCGAAGGTGCCGCCCCGCTTCGAGTCGTTCAAACCGATCAAAGGGCGCTACCCCGCGAACTCCTCCGAGGTCGCAATCGACGAGGCGACCTCCGAACGATCGGGGCTCGGCCTCGGCAGGCGGATGATCGTGGCGGGCACGGGGGGCACGGGCACCTACACGATCGTCGGCATCCTGCGCTTCGGCGGCGGCGAATCCTTCGGCGGCGCCGGCGCCGCGCTGCTGCTGCCGGCCGAGGCCCAACGGCTGCTCGGTCAGCCCGGGCCGCTTCGACCAGATCGACGTTGCCGCCAGTCCGGGCGTCACGCCGGATCAGCTGCGCACGCGGATCCGCGCCGAGCTGCCCGCCAGCGTCCAGGTGCGGACCGGCTCCGAACAGGCCTCGAAGCGACACGAGCAACCTCGAACACAACCTCGGCGGGCTGCGGACGTTCCTGCTGATCTTCGCCTACGTCGCGCTGGTGGTCGGCGCGTTCATCATCTTCAACACCTTCTCGATCACCGTCGCCCAGCGCGTGCGCGAACTCGCGCTGCTGCGCACGCTCGGCGCCTCGCGCGGCCAGATCCTCAGCTCGGTCGTCTACGAAAGCCTGATGCTCGGCGTGCTCGGCGCCGGACTCGGGCTGCTTGCGGGAATCGCCGTCGCGCCGCTGCTGGACGCGCTCTTCAAAGCGTTCGGGGCGACGCTGCCCGACAACGGCACCGTGATCGAGACGCGGACGATCGTCGTCTCGCTGCTGGTCGGCGTGATCGTGACGCTGCTCGCGGGGCTCGCGCCGGCGCTCCGCGCGACCCGCGTGCCCCCTGTTGCCGCGATGCGCGAGGGCGTTCCGATCCCGCCGCGCCCGCTGCCGACACGCAAATGGCTGGTGATCCGCTTCGTCATCGGCGTGCTCGTGCTCGAGCGTGCTGATCGCGGTCGGCGCGGCCGGGATCGGCGTGGTGCTGATCGTGATCTGGGTGTTCCGCGGCGCGCGCCTGTTCGTGCGCCTGCGCCGCGGCGAAGAGCGACCGCAGCGGCGCTACCGCATCGTGCCCGCGCTCGGCCACGCGATCGGCCGGCTCGTGCGCTGGCGCGGCATCACCGGCCGTCTCGCGGAGGAGAACTCGGTTCGCCAGCCCGGCCGCACGCTGGTCACCGCCGCGGCGCTGATGGTGGGGCTGGCGCTGGTCGCGTTCGTGGCTGTGCTGGCGGCGAGCTTCAAGGCCACGATCAACCACGCCGTCGATCGCTCCTTCGCCGGCAACCTGATCGTCGAGAACTCCCAGAGCGGCAACAGCGAACAAGGGATCCCGCCGGGCGTCGCCGTGGCGGTGCGCAGGGTGCCCGGGGTCAAGGAAGTGACGGCGCTCGCGTTCACGCTCGGCCGACCCGTCGGGACCACGAAGAACGAAACGGTCACGGCGGTGGAACCCGAATCGTTCGGGAAGGCCTACAAGCTCGAATGGAAGCAGGGCTCGAACGCGACCCTGCTCGGTCTCACCGGAAGGCGCATGATCGTCACCGAAGGGTTCGCGAAATCGCGCCACCTGAAAGTCGGCTCGCCGCTGACCCTGCTGACGCCGACGGGCGCCCACGTCACGCTCACGACGACGGGGATCATCAAGGAAAACGCCGAACTCCTCGGTGCCATCACGATCAACCGCGCGCTCGGCGCGAGCGCGTTCGGCCAGCGCGAAGACGGTGTCAACTTCGTCACCTACGTCCCCGGCGCGACCGACGCGCAGGTCCAGCCGCGGGTCGACGCGCTGCTCAAGGTCAACTACCCACAGGTGCGCTCGCGGACGGCGGCGCAGTTCAAGCAGGATCTGGCGGGCCAGATCAACAACCTGCTGACGCTGATCTACGTGCTCCTCGCGCTGTCCGTGATCGTCTCGCTGTTCGGGATCGTCAACACCCTGATCCTCTCGATCTACGAGCGCTCCCGCGAGCTGGGGATGATGCGCGCGATCGGCACGAGCCGCCGCCAGATCCGCCAGATGATCCGCTACGAGTCGGTGATCACCGCCCTGATCGGAGGTGTCATGGGGCTGGTGCTGGGGATCGTCGGCGCGCTGGCCGCCTCGATTCCGCTCTCGGGCGGAGGCTATGTCCAGGCGTGGCCGGTCGGGACGCTGATCGTGCTGCTGGTGGTCGCGGGCCTCGCGGGCGTCGTCGCGGCCGCGATTCCGGCGCGGCGCGCGGCGCGGCTGGACATGCTGCGCGCGATCTCCGGGGAGTGAGGCCGGCGGCGCGACGCTAAGCTGCGCCCCGATGGCCGCGCCGGCGACGCCCGAGACCGACCCCGACCTGCAGAAGGCGAGCTGGGACCTCGACCCGCTCGTCGGGGGCGAGGGACGGGAGGGCGTCGAGAGGCGGATGGCCGAGGCGCTCCAGCGCTCGCAGGCCTTCGCGGAGCGCTACGCCGGCAAGCTCGGCGAGCTGGACCACGCCGGGCTTGCGGCGGCGATGGGGGAGCTCGCGGACATCACGGAGCTGGCGGCGCGCGCCGGCTACTTCGCCGCGCTGCGCTTCTCGACCGACACCGCCGACCCCGCCGATCGGCGCCCTGATGCAGTGGGTGCAGGAGCAGGAGACGGCGATCCAGACGACGCTGCTGTTCTTCGAGCTCGAGTGGGCCGCGCTGGCGAGACGAGCGAGCCGAGGAGCTGCTCGCCGGCGATGGGCTCGACTTCGCCGCTCACCACCTGCGCAACGTACGCCGCTACCGCGACCACCTGCTCTCCGAGCCCGAGGAGCGGATCGTCACCGAGAAGTCGCTGACGGGGGCGACCGCCTGGAGGCGCCTGTTCGAGGAGCTGACGTCGGTGATCGAGGTCGAGCTTCCGCCGGAGGCCGATGGCGGCGAGAGCAGCAGCGCGTGCCACTCGAAATCGCGCTGAGCCGCCTCCAGGATGGAGACCGGGAGGTCAGGCGCACGACCGCCGAAGGCGTCACGGCGGCGCTCGCGCCCGGCCTGCGCACGCGCGCCTACCTCTTCAACACGCTGCTCGCCGACAAGGCCGACCGAAGACCGCCTGCGCAGCTACCCGACGCTGGCTGGCTGCCCGCAACCTCTCGAACGAGGCCAGCGACGAGTCGGTGCAGGCGCTGATCGAGGCGGTGCGCGGCCGCTATGAGATCCCGCGCCGCTGGTACCGGCTGAAGGCGCGCCTGCTGGGCCTGGACCGCATCGCCGACTACGACCGCCTGCGCGTCGGTGAGCGAGGACGAGGCCGCCCGCTTCACCTACGGCGAGGCGCGCGAGATCGTGCTCGAGTGCTACTCGGGCTTCTCGCCCGAGCTGGGGGCGCTCGTCAGGCGCTTCTTCGACGAGCGTCGGATCGACGCGCCCGTGCGCCCCGCCAAGCGCGGCGGCGCGTTCTGCGCGGGCACCGTCCCCTCGGAGTTCCCCTACGTGCTGCTCAACTACACCGCTCGCCGCCGCGACGTGCTGACGCTCGCGCACGAGCTGGGGCACGGCGTCCACTTCGCGCTGGCCGCCCGGCAGGGGATCTTCCACCAGTCGCACGCCGCTGACGCTCGCGGAGACCGCGTCGGTGTTCGGCGAGACGATCGTGTTCGGGAAGCTGCTCGAACAGGACACCTCGCCCGCCTCGCAGCTGGCGCTGCTGGCGGAGAACCTCGAGGACACGATCGCGACCGTGTTCCGGCAGGTCGCGATGAACCGCTTCGAGGACCTCGTCCACACCGAGCGCCGCGAGCAGGGCGAGCTGTCCGTCGACCGCTTCGGCGAGCTGTGGGCCGAGAGCCAGGAGGAGCTGCTCGGCGACTCGGTCGAGGTCACCGACGGCTACCGCAGCTGGTGGTCCTACATCCCGCACTTCATCGGCAGCCCGGGCTACGTGTACGCCTACGCCTACGGCCAGCTGCTCGCGCTGTCCGTCTACGAGCGCTACGAGCAGCTCGGGTCGCGAGCTCGTGCCCGAGCTACCTGCAGATGCTCGCCGCCGGCGGCTCGAAAAGCCCCGAGGAGGTGGCCGCGATCGTCGGCATCGACCTCTCCGACCCGGGCTTCTGGGACGCGGGGCTCGACCTCGTCGAGCGCCAGCTCACGCAGGCCGAGGAGGCCGCTGAGCGCTCGGGCCGTCTGTAGGCCCGGGAGGCGGGGGTTCGACGCGCCCAAGCGCGGTGCGAATCCCCGCCCAACAGCCGCTCCAGGCGCGCGCGGTCCAGCCGGCTACAGCAGCCCGAGCGCCGAGCCGGTGTGCGCGCACCAGGTCGAACAGCGGCTGCGGCACGATCCCGAACACGAGCGTCGCGGCGCCGGCGAGGACGGCGACGAAGACGATCTCCGGCTGGCTGTCGCGGGCGAGCTGGAAGCCCTCGGCGTCGAGCTCGCTGGAGCCGCCCGCCACCGCGGGCAGGCCGCCGGGGCCTTCCGCGCCGGGCCTCGGCACGGAGGGCCGACCGGGCGCCTCGCGCATCCACATCGCCGCGATCACCGGCAGGTAGTAGCCGAGCGAGATCATCGAGCCGATCACGATCACGATCCCGAGCCAGGCGTAGCCGCCTTCGACGCTGGCCTGGATCAGGTAGATCTTGCCGATCAGCCCCGCGGTCGCCGGAATGCCCGGCGAGCCCGAGCATCGCCAGCGTCAGCGGCCAGGCGAGCAGCGGCCGCTCGCGCCCGAGTCCCGAGACGGCGGAGATCGAGTCGCCGAGGCCGGTCTCGCGCTCGCGCGCCACGATCACCGCGAACGCCGCGATGTTCATCATCAGGTAGACGATCAGGTAGAGCACGGTCGCCTGCACGCCGATGCTCGACGCGACGACGACGCCGGCGAGCATGTAGCCCGCCTGCCCGACCGAGGAGTAGGCGAGCATCCGCTTCAGCGAGGACTGGCCGAGTGCGCCGACGTTGCCGACGACGATCGTGATCGTCGCGAGCGCCGCGAGCGCCGGGCCCCAGCTCGCGTGGGCTTCGATCAGCGCGACGTCGAAGAAGCGCAGGAAGGCGCCGAACGCGGCGACCTTGGTGGTCACCGCCATGAACGCGGTCACCGGCGTCGGCGCGCCCTCGTAGACGTCGGGCGTCCACTGGTGGAAGGGCGCGATCGAAGCCTTGAAGGCGAGCCCGGCGACGCACAGCGCGATCCCCGTGAGCGTCAGCACGTCGGTCGAGAGGCCGCCCGTCGCCAGCTTCGCTGCGATCCCCGCGTAGTCGGTCTGACCGGTCGCGCCGTAGATCAGCGCCAGGCCGTAGAGCAGCGTCGCCGAGCCGACCGAGCCGACGATCAGGTACTTCAGCCCGGACTCCAGCGAGTGCTCGCGGCGCATTTCCACCGCGCAGAGCACATAGAGGGGGATCGACAGGAGCTCCAGGCCGGTGAACAGCGCGACCGTGTTCTGCGCCGCGACGAGCATCACCATGCCCGCCGAGCGAGGCGAGCAGCAGCGCATGGAACTCGCCGTGCGCGGCTTCGCGCGCCGCGTGCGAGCGCCAGGCGAGCAGCACGGTGCAGGCGCCGCCGGCGATCAGCACGAGCGTCAGCACCTGCGTCAGCGGGTCGATCCGCAGCGCGCCCGAGATCGAGCGAGGCCGTGTCGCCCCACTTCCAGAGCGTCAGCCCGAGCGTCGCCGCCGAGGGCGAGGAGGGTGAGCGCCGGGACGAGCTGCGCGCGCACCCAGCGGCTGCCGATCAGGCCGACGAGCAGCACGATCGCCGCGCCGCCCAGCAGCGCGATCAGGGGGGCGAGCATGGCCCAGTCGATGTGCGGGCCTTTGAGGTGGGCGGTGGCGAGGAGGGGAGTCATTGGCGACCGATCGGGTGGCGCTGACGCTGTTCGCGTGGCGCGAGTGCCGTTGCTCGCGAACACGTTGCGGCCGGACGACGCGATGTGCCTCGAGGCCGCGGCCTGCGTGCGGCCACCGCCCCCTTCACCGACCCTTCGCTGCGGTGCAGCGCCAGCTGCGGATACACGCGCCATGAACACGATCACAGCGATGATCGGCACCAGCACGAGCCCGTCGCGCACCGTGATCTCGCGCGACTCCACCGTCTTGCCGGCGCGGTTGTGCATCGCGCGGATGAACAGCCGCAGCGCGTAGACGCTCGCCATCACGACGCCGGTGAAGGCGATGATCGCGATCGCGAGCTTGGCTTTGAAGACGCCCAGCAGGATCAGGAACTCGCCGACGAAGTTCGCCCGAGCCGGGCATCGCGAGCGTGGCGAGCGCGACGATCAGGAAGATCGTCGCGAGCACGGGCGCGCGGAACGCGATCCCGCCCATCTCGCGGATGTCTTCGGAGCCGCCCGCCCGCCGCGCCAGCAGCGCGGCGATGAACAGCAGCGGCGCCACGACGATCGCGTGGTTGACCATCTGCAGCAGCGCGCCCTGCGCGCCCTGCGAGTTCAGCGCGAAGATGCCGAGCGTGATGAAGCCGAGCTGCGCGACCGACGAGTAGCCCGGCGATCAGCCGCACGTCGGTCTGCGTGAAGGCCTGCATCGAGCCGTAGACGATCGACAGCAGCGCCGATCAGCAGCATCAGCGTCTGGAAGTGCACCGAGGCGCGCGGGAACAGCGTCAGCACGATCGCGAGGAAGCCGTAGGCGCCGACCTTGGAGAGCACCCCGGAGAAGACCATCAGCACCTCGACCGGCATCGCGCGGTAGCCGTCGGGCATCCAGCCGTGCAGGGGGAAGGCGGGCATCTTCACGAGGAAGGCGGCGGCGAACAGCAGGAAGATCCACTCCTGCGAGCCGGTGCGAGAGCGGCGCGTGCTGCAGCGCGGTGAAGGCGAAGTCGAGGTGGCCGCCGTTCTGCTGTGCGGCGCAGCACGCCGGTCGCGACCGCGCCGGCGAGCATCAGCAGCGAGCCGACGAGCGTGTAGATGACGAGCTTGGTCGTCGCGCGCACGCGCGTCGAGCCCTCCGGGTCGCGCCCCCAGCCGCCGATCAGGAAGTAGAACGGGATCAGCATCAGGTCGAAGAACGCGACGAACAGGATCAGGTCCTGCGCGAGGAACGCGCCGAGCACGGCGGACTCGGCGAGCATCAGGTGGAAGTAGAAGCTGCCGGGCGCGCTCGGGCGGCCCGGCCGCGCGCAGGTTGCTGGCCAGCACGGCAGCGGCGAACAGCAGCCCGGTCATCGCCGACGAGGACGACGTTCAGGCCGGTTGCCGCGAGCTTGTAGTGGATGCCCGAGCGAGGAGATCCACATCGTGTCGGTGACGTCCTGCAGGCCGCCGCCGGGCTTGTAGGCGGCGAGGATCCAGATCGCGAGGCCGAACGTCGCGAGCGCGCCGAGCAGCGCCGCGACGCCCGCGCTGGAGATCGGGCGGCGGACCTCTCCGCCGGGCGCCGTCGCGGGCGTCGCCGTGCGTCCGGTGCGCCGCGGCGGCAGCAGCGCGCCGATCAGGCCCGCGGCGAGCGGGAGCCAGATGACGATCGAGAGGTCGGGCATCGGCAGATCAGCTCTGGAGCAGGAAGTAGAAGCCGACGGCGGCGACGCCGAGCACGAGCAGCGCCGCGTAGTAGCGGACGAACCCGCTCTGCACCGCGCGCACCGCCGCCGAGGAGGCACGCACGATCCCGGTCGTGCCGCCGACGAGCGTCTCGTCGACCACGCGCGGCTCGAACACGTTGCGCGCGAAGCTCGCGGCGGCGAGCGTGGGGCGCACGACGAGCCCGTCGATCAGCTCGTCGAAGTACCACTTGTTGACGGACAGCGTGTAGAGCGCGTGGAACCGCGTCCGGATGCGCTCGGCGGTGCCCGGCGCCTTCACCCAGATCCGGTAGGCGATCGCGATGCCCGCCAGGCCGAGGACCGTGCCGAGGATCAGCCCGAACACGAGCAGCCCGTCCTTGGTGTGGACCGTGTAGAGGCTCGAGCCGGCGAAGGTCGGTTCGAGGAACCTCGTGACGACGTCGTCGACTTCGGGGATCTGCACGAGCCCGGCGCCGATCGCCCCGACCGCGAGCAGCGACATCGAGACCTTCATCGGCAGCGCCCGCTCGGCGATCGCGTGGTGGGGGCCGGGGAAGCCGACGTCGGTGTCCTCGAGCTTCCCCGTTGGCCGGGTTCGTCGGGTGCTCTGCGTGGTGCAGGTGTCCCGCTTCGAGCTCCTTCGCCTCGGGTACCGGGTCCCCGTAGAACGCGCGGAAGATCATCCGGAACGTGTAGATCGCGGTGAGGAAGGCGCTGATGTAGCCGATCACGTAGAGCGCCCAGTGCCAGCCGCCGCGCTCGCCTGTCACGAGCAGGATCTCGTCCTTGGAGAAGAAGCCGGAGAAGGGAGGGATGCCCGACAGCGCGAGGCCGCCGATCACGAAGCAGCCGAAGGTGAACGGCAGCGCCTTGCGGAAGCCGCCCATCCGGTCCAGCGACTGCTCGCCGGCCATCGCGCCGATGATCGAGCCCGCGCCCATGAACAGCAGCGCCTTGAAGAAGGCGTGGGTCATCAGGTGGAACATGCCCCGCCGCGTAGGCGCCCACCGAGACGCCCATGATCATGTAGCCGATCTGCGACATCGTCGAGTAGGCGATCACGCGCTTGATGTCGGTCTGCGAGAGCGCGATCGTGGCCGCGACGAAGAGGGTCGCGCAGCCCACGACGGCGCCGACGTCCTGTGCGGCCGGCGCGAGTTCGAACAGCGGGTGCATGCGCGCGATCAGGTAGACGCCGGCCGTGACCATCGTCGCCGCGTGGATCAGCGCGCTGACCGGCGTCGGGCCTTCCATCGCGTCGGGGAGCCAGGTGTGCAGCGGGATCTGGGCGGACTTCGCGAACGCGCCGACGAGCAGCAGGATGCAGCCCGCGGTGAGGTCGCCGTCGCCGTGCGCGCCCGAACGCCCCGTGCGCCGTCGCGTTGAACGTGCCGAGCAGTTCCAGCGTGCCCGTGTGCTTGAAGATGAAGTAGGTGCCGAGCACCAGCCCGACGTCGCCGACGACGTTGATCACGAACGCCTTGAGCCCGGCTTCCGTGGCGGTCTTGCGGCGATACCAGAAGGAGATCAGCAGGTAGGAGGCCGCGCCGACGAAGGCCCAGCCGACGATCAGCAGCAGGAAGTTCCCCGCCAGGACGAGGAGCAACATCGAGAACACGAAGAAGTTGAGGTAGGCGAAGAAGCGGTCGAAGCCACGGTCTTCTTCCATGTAGGCGATCGCGTAGAGGTGGATCAGCGTCGAGATGCCGGTGACGATCAGGATCATCCAGACCGACAGCGGGTCGACGAGGATCGACATCTTGGCGTCGATGCCGACCGTGGAGGCGTAGTTGTAGAGCGAGGAGACGAGCTGGCGGTGGTGCGGGTCGTGGCCCTGCAGCGAGATCAGCGTGCCCACCGCGGCCACGAACGAGAGCGCGATCGCCGCCGTGCCGACCCAGCCCGCCTTGTTCGCCTTCAGGACGCGGAAGCCGAAGCCGCTGATCAGAGCGTCCCGACGAGCGGGAACAGCAGCACGAGCCAGCCCCACGTCGTCGTGCTCATCCCTGCAGCTCCCGCAGCTCGTCGACGTCGATCGGGAGTCCGCGCCGGAAGATCGCGACGATCAGGCCGAGGCCGATCGTGACCTCGCATGCCGCGACGGTCATCACGATGATCGCGAGGATCTGGCCGTCGCCGTTGCCCCACATCCGCGAGAACGCGATCAGGGCGAGGTTGCCGCCGTTGAGCATCAGCTCGAGGCAGAGCAGGATCACGAGCGGGTTGCGGCGGGTCATCACGCCGACCGCGCCGAGCGCGAACACGATCGCCGACACGGCGAGGTACCAGGCGATCGTCATCGCGTGCGGGTCCCGATGCCCTCGACCATGCTGCCGGTGCTGCGCGGTGCCACCACGTCGAGCGGCTTGCGCATGGTGGTCTCGTCGTCCTCGAGGCCGCGACGGCGGCGCGCGAGCACGACGGCGCCGACCGCTGCGACGAGCAGCAGGAACGAGGCCACCTCGAACACGAGCAGGAAGCGCGTGAGGAGCAGGTTGCCGATGTAGGCGGGCGTGCCGTAGGCCTTCGGTCCGGGCACATAGCCGGCGCCGTGGGTGTCGACGGCCTCGAGGCCGGTGCCGAGCAGCGCGATCAGCAGCTCCACCAGCAGCGCCCCCGCGAGCACGATGCCGCCGAGGCGAAGCGCGGCACCCGAGGGACCGCTCGCCCCGGCGGGGCCGGGGCGCAGCCGCTCGCCGATGCCTTCTCCTTCGCCCCCGACGTAGGCGACGACGAACACGTAGAGCACCATCACCGCGCCCGCGTAGACGACCACCTGCACGGCGGCGACGAACTCGGCGCGCAGCAGCAGGAACAGCACCGCCAGCGAGACGAGGTGGACGACCAGCGCCAGCACGCTGTAGAACGGGTTGCGCAGCATCACGACGCCGATCGCGCCGGCGATCGCGCCGGCCGCGCCGATGAAGAAGATGACGGCGCTCATTCGCCCTCCTTGCGCAGCGGCGCCCGCTCCAGAGGCTCAGCGAGCAGCATCTCCTTCGTGAAGATGAGGTCCGTACGGTCGTAGTCGGAGAGCTCGTACTCGTGGCCCATCGTGATCGCGTCGAACGGGCAGGCGATCTCGCAGTAGCCGCAGAAGATGCAGCGCGAGAGGTTGATCTCGTAGACCGCGGCGTAGCGCTCGCCGGCCGAGATGCGGTTCTCCGGGGTGTTCTCGGCGGCCACGACCCGGATGCAGTCCGACGGGCAGGCCGCCGCGCACAGCGAGCAGCCGACGCACTTCTCCAGACCGGTGTCCTCGAACTTGTGAAGCTTGTGGCGACCCCGAAAGCGCGGGTAGACGGGCGTCTTCTGCTCCGGGTACTGGACCGTCGTCGGCGTCTCGTGGAAGCGACCGAACGTGGTGCCGAGGCCGCGCAGCGTCTCGACGAACGTACGCCAGGCCGCGCGGGCGGGGCCCGGAGCGGGGGTGCGCGTGACCTCGATCACGTCCTCGCCCGGGCTCCAGCCGTCGACTTTCAGCGTCGGCGCGGACATCAGTGGGTCACCGTCACGAGGATCGCCGTCACCAGGGCGTTGAGCGTGGCGAGGGGCAGCAGCACCTTCCACCCGAACGACATCAGCTGGTCGTAGCGCAGGCGCGGCAGCGTCGCGCGCACCCAGATGAACAGGAACGTGATCAGGGCCATCTTGCCGAGCACGACGAAGGGGTCGACCCAGCCGGGCGGGTGGATCCCGAACGGCAGCAGCCAGCCGCCGAGGAAGACCGTCGTGACGACGCCCGAGACCACGATCACGTTGAGGTACTCGGCGAAGTAGTAGGAGGCGAAGCGCCCGCCGCCGAACTCGGTGTTGTAGCCGCCGACGAGCTCGGCGTCGGCCTCGGTGAGGTCGAACGGCGCGCGGTTGGTCTCGGCGAAGCTCGCGACCAGGAAGATCAGGAAGCCCATGAACTGCGGGACCAGGTACCACATGCCTTTCTGGGCGTTGACGATGCCGGTGAGCGACAGCGTCTGGGCCGTGATGATCACGCCGACGAGCGCCAGCCCCTGCGAGACCTCGTAGGAGATCAGCTGGGCGGCGCCGCGCATCGCGCCGAGGAACGAGTACTTGGAGCCCGAGGACCAGCCCCCGAGCATGATCCCGTAGAAGGCGATCCCGCTCATCGCGAACAGGTAGAGAGGGCCGATCGAGACGTCGATGCCGTAGAGCCCGACCTTCGTGCCGAAGATGTCCTGTACGTCGCCGAAGGGGATGATCGCGAGCGCCCCGACCGCCGTGACGATCGAGATGATCGGGGCGATCGCGAACAGGAAGCCGATCGACGTGGACGGCCTGAACTGCTCCTTGGTCAGGAGCTTGAGGATGTCGGCGAGCGGCTGCAGCGCGCCGTAGGGACCCACCCGGTTGGGGCCGTAGCGGCTCTGGAAGCGGCCCAGGAGCTTGCGCTCGGCGAGCAGCACGACGGGCACCAGCTGCAGGCCGACCGCGAAGATCACGATCGCCTTGAGGATCTGGATCCACCACGGCTCGTAGTAGCCGACGAGCGCGATCACGACGCCACGGGCTCTCCGTCCGGCACGGAGCGCCGGCCGACCTCGTCAACCTCCGGGTGCAGGAAGGCGAGCGAGGGCGAGTGCTCGACCTCGGCCGCGTCCCAGACCGAGCGGAACCCCGCCACTTCCCGCTGTTCGAGCAGGGTCACCGGATCGTTCCCGAACTCGATCAGCTCCGGCGCCGTCGCGCCAGCCGCGGCGCCCGCGGGGAAGCGCGCCGCCGCATCGCGCTCCTGCCAGCGCACGCCGCCGCCGCCGATCTCCTCGAGCGTGAGGCCGGCGTAGAACGGGATCGCGTCGAAGAGGAGCTCGGAGGCCATCGCGCCGTTCGGGACGTCGAGGCTGACGCCCAGGCGCAGTGCCAGCTCGGAGATGACACGCCAGCCCGCGCGCACCTCTCCGACCCGCGCGATCGCGGGCCGCAGTCGCTGCAGGCGCCCGTCGGGGTGTACGACCGTGCCCTCCTTCTCGGCGTAGACCTCGGCCGGGAAGACGATGTCGGCGTGCTCGGCGATCGCCTCCGTCAGGAAGGAGGCGTGTGCGACCACCGTGCTCGCCGCGGCCATCGCGCGCCGCCACAGCTCCGCGTCGGGCAGGTCAGCCGGCGGGTCGCTGTCGAGCAGGTAGAGCGCCTGCAGCTCGCCGGCTGCCAGCGCCTCGGCGATCGCGTGCGCGTCACGCCCGCTCGCGGCGGCGTCCGAGAAGCCCGGGCCGGCGTTCGGGAGCACGCCCGCCTCGCGCAGGCCGCGTCCGTTGCTCGCGGCCGGGATCTCCAGCAGGCCGGCGCCGTCGATCCCGGCGACGCCGAGGCGGGCGGCGATCTGCAGCAGGGCCTCGGCCCCCGCGGCCCCGTTGGGACCCGAGGTCAGACGCTCGCCGAACACGACCACGACCTCGCGCGGGCGCTCCTGGGAGCCCTCGCCGCGGAGCGTTGCGGCCAGCCCGGACAGGCCGGCAGGATCCGTCCCCGCGACCGCTGCGAGCCGCTCGATCTCCGCGCGGTCCGGCGACTCGGCCAGGGCGGCGGCGAGGGCCGCCGCGAATGCCGGGCCGGCGCCGGGACCGAAGCGCACCGACAGGGCGGCGGACGGCTCGAGCGAGCTCGGCGCCGGCATCGCGAGGCCGAGCTTCAGGCCGCGGCGACGGATGCCCTTGCGCAGGCGCAGGTCGAGGATCGGCGCGTCGTTGACCGGGTCGGCGGCCAAGACGAGCGCGGCGTCCGCGAACTCGAGGTCCGAGACCCGCGCCTGCAGCCGCGGGTCACCCAGCGCGCGGTGCAGCTCGAGCGGCAGGCTGCCGCCGCGGCGCGAGTCCAGGTGCGGCGAGGCGAGCGCCTCGCGCATCAGGCGCGAGAGCAGGAGCCCCTCCTCGCTGGTCGCGCCGCCGCCGGCGATCGCGCCCGTGGCGGCGCCGGCCCGCGCCAGCCGCGTCGCGGCCTCGCTCAGCGCGCGCTCCCAGGGCACGGGTCGCAGCTCGCCCCCGTCTCGGAGCAGCGGCTCGGTGATGCGCTCGTCGACATGGAAGGACTGGTAGGCGAAGCGGCCCTTGTCGCACAGCCAGCCGTCGTCGACCTCGGCGTTGTCGCGGGCGAGCACCCGCAGGGCGCGCTCGTCGCGCACAGTGACCGTGACGTTGCAATGCGCGGGGCAGAAGGTGCAGACCGAGCCCGCCCCCTCGACGTCCCACGGCCGGGCGCGGAACCGGTACGCGCGCGAGGTGAGCGCGCCGACCGGGCACAGCTCCACGATGTTGCCGCTGAACGGCGCGACGTACGGGTGGCCGTCGAAGGTGGCGACATAGGAGTGCGCTCCGCGCTCGAGCAGGACGAGCTGGTAGTCCTCCGCCACCTCCTGGGAGAACCGCACGCAGCGGTAGCAGAGGATGCAGCGCTCGCGGTCGATCGCGATCAGCGGCGAGAGCTCGAGCGGCTTGACGAAGTGGCGCTTGGGCTCGATGAACCGCGAGATCCCGCCGCCCCAGCCGAAGGTGATGTCCTGCAGCGGGCACTCGCCGCCCTTGTCGCAGACGGGGCAGTCGAGCGGGTGATTGATCAGGAGGAACTCGACCACCGCCTGCTGCGCGGTCTTCACGCGCTCGGTCTGCGTGTAGACGGCCATGCCGTCCTTGACGGGGGTGGAGCAGCCCGTCTGGAGCTTCGGGATGCCCTCGATCTCGACCAGGCACATGCGGCATGCGCCGACCGGGTTGCCGAGCTTGGGCTCGTAACAGAAGACGGGGATCTCGACGTCGCCGAGCTTGGCGGCGTCGACGAGCATCGTGTTCTCGGGCGCCTGCACCTCGACGCCGTCGATGGTGAAGGTGATCGTGCGCGGCTCGGGCCTCGGCATCGGCTCAGGTGCCGCCTTCCTGGGCGCCGCGGCCGCCGCGGAGCATGTCTGTGTCGCCGCCGAACGCGCCCTGCGACGCCAGCGCCAGCTCGTCGCCGCCGGCGTCGCCGACGCCGGTCTCGATCCTGGCGCGCTCCATGTGCGCTTCGAACTCGTCGCGGAACTTGGCGATCATCGAGCCGATCGGCATCGCCATCGCGTCGCCGAGCACGCACAGGCAGTTGCCGATGATGTGCTCCTGGACGGAGGCCATGATCTCCAGGTCGACCGGGGTCGCGAGCCCGGCGTCGATGCGTTCGAGCATGTTCACCGTCCAGTTCGTGCCCTCGCGGCAGGGGGTGCACTTCCCGCACGACTCATGGCGGTAGAACTTCGCGGTCTTCATGGCGACGTCGATGATCGGCGTCGAGTCGTCGACGACGATGATCGCGCCGGAGCCGAGCATCGAGCCGGCTTTGGCCATCGAATCGAAGTCGTAGGGCACGTCGAGGTCCTCGGCCTTGAGCACCGGACGCGAGGAACCGCCGGGGAACCAGCACTTGACCTCGCGCCCCTCCGGCGGGCCGCCCGCGAGCCCGTAGATGATCTCGCGCGAGGGGATGCCGAGCTCGATCTCGTAGTTGCCGGGGCGCTGGACGTGGCCGGAGACCGAGACGAGCTTCGTGCCGGTCGAGGTCTCGACGCCGAGCTTCGCGTACTCCTCGCCGCCGATCTTGATGATCGCCGGCACGGTGGAGAGCGTCTCCACGTTGTTGATCAGCGTGGGTCCCTGGTAGAGGCCCTGGTTGGCTGGGAACGGGGGCTTCAGGCGCGGGTTGCCACGCTTGCCTTCCAGCGAGTCGAGCAGGCCGGTCTCCTCGCCGCAGATGTAGGCGCCCGCGCCGCGGTGGACGACCAGTGAGAGCGAGTGGCCGGAGTCCATGATGTTCTCGCCGATGTAGCCGGCGTCGCGGGCTTCTTCCAGCGCGGCGTCGAGCACGTCGGCCTGGAGCACGTACTCGCCGCGGATGTAGATGAACGAGCGGTTCGCGCCGGCCGCGTAGGAGGCGATGACGATGCCCTCGATCAGCGTGTGCGGCGTCTTCTGCATCAGTTCCCGGTCCTTGAAGGTGCCCGGCTCGGACTCGTCGGCGTTGCACACGAGGTACTTGTCCATCGAGCCCTTGGGCAGGAACGAGACCTTCTTGCCCATCGCGAAGCCGGCACCGCCGCGGCCGCGGATGGCCGAGGCTTCGAGTTGGGCCAGAACATCCTCGGGGGTGGTCGCGAGCGCCTTGCGCATCGACTCGTAGCCGCCGCGGCGTTCGTACACCTGCAGCGTGGCCAGTCCCGGCTCGTCGATGTCCGTGAAGAGCAGCGTCGGCGCGGCCATCAGCTCTTGTCCTCCTCGTGATGCTCGGGCTCGTCCTCGAGCGGCGCGGTGCTTGCGCCGCGATCCTCATCGGCAACCTCACCGAAGGCGGCTCGCCCGGGCGGGATCTCCGGGTCGTTGGGCGGGATCGTCAGCGGGTGCATCGGATGCTCGGGGAACTCGCGGCTGTTGGCGTTCGGGTCGGCCACATGGCGGCGGGCGAGCTGTTTGCCGGGGAGCACGTCGCGCCCGGCACGGATGTCGTCCAACATCGCCGGCACATCCTCAGGAGTGAGCGGTCCCACGTAGACGCCGTCCACGGACGCCATCGGCGCGATGTCGCACGCGCCGAGGCACTCGAACGAGCGCACACCGATCTCAGCGTCGCCCTCGACCGCCCTCGCCGTGGTCTCGTACAGCATGTCGGCGCCCCGCAGCGAGCAGGAGATGTTGGTGCAGACGTAGATGCGGTGGCGCTCTGCGGGCTCGGTCTCGAGCATGTCGTAGAAGCTCGCCACCGACTCGAGGTAGGCGGGCGTGACCCGCATCACGCAGGCGACCTGCTCGATCGCCTCCGGGGAGCACCAGCCGTGGACGCGCTGCGCGGCCGCGAGAGCCGGCAGCGCGGCCGAACGGCGGTCGGGGTAGTTGGCCATGTGCGCCTCGATCTCCGCGCGCAGCGACGGCGGCACATCGATGCTGTCGGGGTCCGGGACGGTCGCCGGGTCCTTCTCCAGGTCGGCGGCGCGGTCCCAGCCCGGCACGCGGCTGCCGTGCTGGAAGCGCGGCACGTGCGGCGGGCTGCCGTAGGCGCCCTCCAGTTCCAGTTCGCGCATCAGCCGCTCGGCTCCGCCCGGACCGCTCACCGGTCGATCCCCCCGAGGATCGGGTCGAGCATCGCCACCGTCGCGATCATGTCCGCGATGTAGTTGTCCTTGACCATGTGCGAGAGCGACTGGAGGTTCACGAAGGAGGGATCGCGCATGTGCACGCGCGCGGGCTTGGAGGAGCCGTCGGAGCGTACGAAGCAGGCGAGCTCGCCGCGCGGCGACTCGATCGGGTAGTAGACCTCGCCCGGCGGCACACGGAAGCCCTCGGTGACGAGCTTGAAGTGGTGGATCAGCGCCTCCATCGAGGTCGCGAGCTCGTGGCGGGGCGGCAGCGCGATCTTGCGGTCGGTGGTGATGTGCGGTCCTTCTGGGAGGCCGTCCAGCGCCTGCTCGACGATCTTCACCGACTCGTAGATCTCCGCAAGGCGGACCGCGAAGCGGTCGTAGTTGTCGCCGACGGTGCCGACGGGGATCTTGAAGTCGAAGTGCTCATAGGAGCTGTACGGCGCCGCCTTGCGCAGGTCCCAAGGGTTGCCCGCGGCGCGCAGCAGCGGCCCGGTCACGCCCAGTGAGAGCAGCGTCTGAGCGTCGAGCGGGCAAATTCCACGAAGGCGCTGGAGCACGATCTCGTTCGAGTTGAGGATCGCGCCGTACTCGTCGGCGCGCGCGGGCATCACCTTCAGGAACTCGCGCACCTTGCGCTCGAAGCCCTGCGGGATGTCCTCGATCACGCCGCCGACCTGGAAGTAGCGGGTGTGCATGCGCGCTCCCGAGGACATCTCGAAGAGGTCGAGGATCAGCTCGCGCTCGCGCAGGCAGTAGAGGAAGATCGAGACGGCGCCGAGGTCCAGCGCGCTCGTGCCGAGCCAGATCAGGTGCGAGGCGATGCGGTTGAGCTCGAGGTGGATCACGCGCAGGTACTGGGCTCGCGCCGGCACCTCGGCCTCCAGCAGCGCCTCGACCGCGCCGACGTAGGCCATGGCGTTGAAGTAGTAGGCGAGGTAGTCCATCCGCTCGACGACGGGGATGACCTTCCAGTAGGACTTGTCCTCGGCCGTCTTCTCGATGCCGGTGTGGACGTAGCCGATCACCGGTTTGATGTCGCGCACGATCTCGCTCTGCAGCGTCACGAGCAGCCGCAGCACGCCGTGCGTGGCGGGGTGATGCGGCCCGAAGTTGAGCGTGAGCAGCTCCTCGGTCGTCTCGACGCCCGGGATCTCCAGCGGCCGCTCCAGCTCCTCGAGCGTGACGCTCTGCTCGCGGCGGCGGTACTCGGAGATGCCGCCCGGCTCGGCCGGCCCGCCGTTGCCCTCGCTCACTCGCGTGCCTCCAGCCATTTGCGCTCGTCGCGGGTGAAGATCACGGGTTCCCCGCCGATCGGGAAGTCGCGGCGCTGCGGGTGCCCCTCGTAGTCCTCTGGCATGAGGATCCGGCGCAGGTTGGGGTGGCCGCGGAACACGACGCCGAACATGTCGTAGATCTCGCGCTCCTGGTGGTCGGCCGTCGGCCATTCGGGCGTCACCGAGTCGAGGGCCGGGCTCTCGGTGCCGACCCGCAGCTTCACCGTGACCCGGTCCACGCGCGCCATGTCGAGCATCTCGTAGTGCACGCCGAGACGCGGCTCCTCCGGGTGGTAGTCGACACCGTGCACGCTCGCGAGGAAGCTGAAGCCCCGGTTGCGCAGCTCGGACAGCACCTCGCGCACCGCCGCGGGATCGATCACGAGCGTCGCGCGGTTGCGGAAGTAGACGGTTTCGAGGACGGGGCTTCCAAGCTCCTTTGCGAGCAGCTCCAGGCCGGTCGCATCGGGCATCTAGGGCGCCTCCTCCGTGCCGGCGGCGTCGTAGCGGGTGCGCCAGCCCTCGGGCGGGCTCGACTGGACCAGGTCGCGAAGCTTCAGGATCGCCGTGCATCAGCGACTCGGGGCGCGGCGGGCACCCCGGCACGTGGACGTCGATCGGCATGAACTTGTCGGCGGGCACCAGCGCGTAGTTGTTGAAGACGCCCATCGAGCTGCAGCAGGCGCCCATCGAGATCGCCCACTTCGGCTCGAGCATCTGGTCGTAGAGGCGGCGGATGATCGGCGCCATCTTGATCGAGACGCGGCCCGCCAGGATGATCAGGTCCGCCTGCCGCGGCGAGGCGCGGAACGCCTCGAAGCCGAAGCGCGCGATGTCCATGCGCGGCCCGGCGGTGTGGAACTGCTCCATCGCGCAGCAGGCGAGCCCGAAGGAGAGCGGGAAGAACGAGTTGCCGCGCGCCCAGGCGACGGCCGAGTCGAGCGTCGTCGTCAGGACGCGCTCTTCGACGTAGCGCTCGAGCTCCTCGCCCTCGAGGTGGGCTGGGCGGTTCGGGCCTTCGATGTCGGCGCCCCGCAGGAGCTGATGGGCATTGAGGGTGCGGACCCGTAGCGCATCCGGGTCGACGCGCTCGCGTTTCACCTCCACTCCAACGCCCCCCGCCGCCATACGTAGACGAAGGCGACGAACAGCAGCACGATGAACACGATCGTCTCCGCCAGCGCGAAGCCCCCGTAGGCGCGCAGCTCGACGGCGATCGGGTAGAGGAACACGACCTCGATGTCGAACAGGATGAACAGCATCGCGATCAGGTAGAAGCTGATCCCGAAGCGCATCCCGCGCTTGACCTCGGAGGGCAGCCCGCACTCGTAGGGGTCCTGCTTGTGCGGCGCCGCCCGCCGCGGGCCGATGACGGAGTTGAGCACGGCGAACGCTCCGCCTACGGCCCCGCCGAGCACCAAGAAGACGATCGCGGGGAGATAGGTCCGCAGCACCGGTCGCTGTTATATCACCCTTGTGGCAGAGTGTTACATAGTGACGATCGGCTCGAAATCGGCACATGGATGAAGCGGTCAGAGCGGGGTGCCTGGCCGTCGCCGCGCTCAACCTCGTGCCCGGGCTTCTGGGCCTGCTCGCGTTCTACCTCGGCGACATGAGCAGCGGGCTCGTGCGCTCGTTCTGGGTGCTGCTGCGGGTGGGGCAGGGAGCGGCCCTCGCCCTCGCGATCGCGGTCGGTTCGCTTGCCGCCGCCGGCCACTACTCCGACGAAAGCCTCTTCTACCTGTACGCCCTGCTGCCGCTCGCGATCGGGTTCATCGCCGAGCAGCTCCGGATCGCCTCCGCGCAGACGTTGCTCGATCACCGCGGCCTGGCGGGCTCGCAGGCGGTGGCCGCGCTGCCCGAGGCCGAGCAGCACGAGCTGGTCGCGGCGATCATGCGCCGCGAGTGCGGCGTGATGGCCGTCTCGGCGCTCGTCGTCGTGTTCCTGGCGCTGCGGGCTGCGAGTACGGCCCACGGCTTCTGAAGGCGCTCAGCGCGGCCGCCGGCCCACGCCATCCCGGGAATCGATCCGCCGGTGCCCGGCGTCCGGCTTAGGCCTCGCACCGGTGGTGTCCCACGCGTTCGCGGCCCCTCTCTATATATTCCCCCCGCATGAAGGCCGCCGCCATGCTGCTGGCCCTGTTCGCGTGCGCCGCGATCCTCGGCGCCTGCGGATCGCAGGGCGTCTCCGTTTCGAAGAGCAGCCCCTACTACCGCGGCGCCGTCCTGTTCCGAGACCACTGCTCCGGCTGTCACACGCTCAGCGCGGTCGGCGCGCAGGGCTCGGCGACCAGCATCTCGAACCGCATCCCGACGAACGGGCCGAACTTCAACATCCGCAAGGAGAACGCCGAACAGGTCCTCTTCGCGATCCGCAACGGCGGCTTCTCGGGCGCGATCATGCCCCAGAACATCGTCGTCGGCAAAGAAGCCGAAGAAGTCGCCAAGTTCCTCGCCGCCTACTCCGGCAAGCAAAGCCAGAGCGTCCCGTCGGTGAACATCCCGCCCGAAGAAAACGGCATCACCACCTCGGGCAGCGAAGCGGCCAAAGAAGAACCGAAGACCACGCCGGCCAAACCGGCCGGCACAGGCACCACCGGCACCACCGGCAAATGAGGCCGGCATGGAGCGCCGGCCCGGGCCGGCAGGGAGCGCCGGCCTGGCCCCATCCGTCCCCACGGGTTCCTCAGAACCCGTGCACCGGATAACCCGCCGGGGCGGCGCTCGGTGCTCGACCTGAGGCTGATCCGCGAGGACCCCGACGGGGTGCGGGCGGCGCTCGCGCGCCGCGGTGAGGATGCGGCAGCGGGGCTCGACCGCGTGATCGAGCTGGATCGCCGCCGCCGCGAGCTGCTGCCCGAGTTGGAGGGCCTGCGCGCCGAGCAGAACGCGGCCAACGAGCGCATCCGCGGCGCCGCCGACGAGGAGGCTCGCAAGACGCGAGATCGAGGCCATGCGCGCAGTGGCCGCGCGGGCGAAGGAGCTCGACGGCGAGCTCGCCCTCACCGAGACGCGAGTTGCAGGCTGCGCTTGCTCCGCTCCCCAACCTTCCCGACCCGACGGCAGCACCCGGCCCCGAAGACGAGCTCCTCAGAGAGGTCGGCGTGGTGCCGGCGCTCGGCTTCGAGCCTCGCGACCACCTCGAGCTTGCCGGCGAGATGATCGACTCCGAGCGCGGCGCGCGACTATCGGGCTCGCGCTTCGCCTATCTGCGGGGCGCGCTCGTGCTCGTCGAGCTGGCGCTCGTCCGTTGGGCGCTCGAGAAGGTGCAGGGCCACGGCTTCGAACCCGTGATCCCGCCGGTGCTCGTGCGCGAACGGGCGCTGTACGGGACGGGCTTCCTCCCGGACACCGAGCAGCAGATCTACGCCCTCCCGGAGGAGGAGCTGTTCCTCGTCGGCACCTCGGAGGTCGCGCTCGCCTCGCTGCACGACGAAGAGATCCTCGAGGCGGAGAGCCTGCCGCGCCGCTATGCCGGCTTCTCGCCGTGCTTCAGGCGGGAGGCGGGCGCCGCCGGGCGCGACACCCGCGGGATCTTCCGCGTGCACCAGTTCGACAAGGTCGAGATGTTCAGCTTCATCGAGCCGGAGCGCTCGGGCGACGAGCACGAGCGCATCCTCGCGATCGAGGAGGAGATCCTGCAGGAGCTCGGGCTGCCCTACAGGGTCGTGAACATCGCCGTCACCGACCTCGGCAACTCGGCGGCGAAGAAGTACGACTGCGAGGCCTGGCTCCCGAGCCAGGGCCGCTATCGAGAGCTGACCTCGTGCTCGAACACGACCGACTACCAGGCGCGCCGCCTCAACATCCGCGCGCGCGCGGAGAAGCGCACCCGCGTCGTGCACACCCTCAACGGAACCGCCGTCGCGGTCGGGCGCACGATCGTCGCGCTGCTCGAGAACGGCCAGCGCGAGGACGGCAGCGTGGAGCTGCCCGCCTGTCTGATGCCTTTCGGGGCGCCCGCGGAGCTCGCTCCGGCGGAGTGAGGGAACGGGTCCGCCGGCTGAGCGCTCAGCGGATCGCGAACGTGATCGAGCGCGACGCGCCGGAGGCCGGCGTCAGCGTGAGGCGATAGAGACCCCTCCGCAGGCGCGTGCCCCCAGACAGGCGTCTGACGTTGCGGCCCGCGGCGGCCGCGATCGTCGCCGCGCGGCCGGCCGCCACCCAGCGCGTGTGCCCATGTGAGCGCACGCGGCGCACAAGCGTGATCCGCACCTTCGCGGGCACGTTGATGACGAAGGCGAAGACGATGCTTCGCGGCGTGGCGTGGCGGCTTCTGAGCGCGCTCAGCGCGGGAGCGGTCAGTGCCAGGGCGGTCAACCTGACCGCGGGCGGCGGAGCTGTCACGGCAGGCGCCGGCGGGGCCGGCGCCGTCGCGGTCCGTTGGCTTCCGCCGCCGGTCGCCGGCGTGGCTTCCGGCTGGGCTTCGTGCTGTCCGGGCACGAAGCCGAGCACTCCGTTCGGCGTGCCCACCCCGGTCGGACCGTCGTAGCCGGGCGCCGCCAGGCAGGCGAGCGCGCCGGAGCACGATGCCGCCGCCGCGGCTGTGGGTTCGCAGCGCGACACGCCTTCTGCGGTCGTAGCCGGCCCCGCATTCGCCGTTGGATCCGAGCGTGACGTCGTGCAGGGTCCGGGGAGCGTTGCGCAGGTTTTCGTAGAGAGTCTGGGCCGGGTAGCTCACGCTGTGGGAGCCGCCGGCCAGGGCGAACACGGACGCGATCAGAGGCGAGGCGAGGCTGGTGCCGCCGTAGCTGGCACCAGTTGTGCCCGCCGAATTTCCCGGGGCATTCGGCGCCGGGGCTGTCGGAGTCGGTGAGGGCGATGCCGGTAAAGGGGTCGGCGTCCGCGGCGACGTCGGCGACGGCGCGGTTGGCCCCGCAACCCACCGACTGCCAGTCGCTTGCCTGACGCTGCCAGGGCTCCGCTTCCAGGGCGGGGCTGCAGCCGCCGCCTCCGGCTCCCTTCCCGTTCCACACGCTCTCGCTCCACGTGCCCGCTGCGACGCGCAGGTGAGTGCCGCCGACGGCGATGACGCGCGGCGAGGAGGCCGGGTAGTTGGCGCTCCTGAGCGCCGCGAGTTCACCCGCGAATTCTTCGCGTTCTTCTTCGCTCAGTTCTTCTTCGATCGCGTTTGCCGAGATCCAGTTCCGGAAGCCGTCATCACCTGCGGAAGCGGTCACGACGAGCCCTGGCTGGTTGAACTTGCTCGTGCTGTCGGCCGACGGGCTGATCCCCGGGTCCGGGCCGCCGAAGGAGTTCGAGATCTCGGTGGCTCCCAGCGCCGCGGCGGTGGCCTCGGCGGCTTCGAGGTCGGTGAAGGAGGTGCTGTTCGCCTCGACCAGGAGGATCCTGCAGGTCTGGCAGGTGGCGTGAGCCGTCTGGATGTCGAGCGAGATCTCGGCGCCCCAGCCCGATCGCTTCCGCGGCGAGTTCTTTCTGTTCTTTGCTCGCGCTTTTCTGCGCTTCCGTCAGTTCTTTGGCCGTTTTCGGGAACGGCATCGAAGAGGCGGCCGGGCTGCCGTTCTGGTTGACCTTCCGGAAGCATTCGCCTTCGGAGGTGCAGAGGGGAGAGCGAATTCTTCGCTGTAGACCTTCAGATCGGCTTCGGCCGGCGGGTCGTTGTACGCGTCGACGACTGCGACCGTCTGCGTGCTCGGTGCCGCGGTGGGGAGCGAGTAGGCGGCGTGCAGGTCCGCCGGGCGCAGGCCGAAGCCCTGTTCGGCGGGGGAGAGCGTCGGGCCGAGTGTCTGTCTGTGCGCCGAGACCATCGGGTGCGTGTGAGCGCGCGCCGCCGTCGTCAGAGGGACGAGCTGGAGAGCGTGGCAGGCCGCGTGGCCGGGCGGCGGCGGCCCGCAGGCCGCGCGCACGCCGTAGTCCGAGCTCGGCAGGGGCGCGACCGTTTCACCCACCGCCGCGGACGGGAGGGCGACGGCGACGAGCAGCGCGAGCGCGAGCGGCAGGGGGATCTTGGACAGGGGCGAGCGCATTCTCTGTGACGAGCCTCCTATTTGCTCGGCAGCGCCCTTGCGCTGCTTGAGGTGGCGGAGGTTCGGCTGGACACCCGCCTGCTCGTGTGCACACGCGTCACGGGATCGTCACAACATGGTCACGGCCGCGTCACGCAGGCGCCGTGGCCCGGCGGGGAAGATCCTGATCGGACGACGGCGCGAGTCGGGCTGCGGGCGAGCGCGGCGCCTTCGCGGGCCCATGAGGGAGCGCCGTCGCGCCGCGCCTGCAGAGCGCAGTGGGCGGGGCGGGAGCGGCCTTCCCGTCCCGTCCGCCATTACGCTGCAAGCGAGATGACGCCGCCCAGCTTCCTGCTCGCTCAGGAGCCGCCCCCGCGGCGCGTGGGGGTTGCGGTCGCGCTCATCTCGGTCGCGCTCTGCACGCTGATCATCGACCCGCTCGGGGACATCGCGCCGATCGCGTCGCTGAGCGTCGTCTACATCCCGGCAGTGCTGATCGTCTCGGCCGTCTGGGGCGGCGGTCTCGGGGTCGCTCACGGCGGTTCTGAGCGCGGCCGCGTTCAACTTCTTCCACCTTCCGCCGACCGGGCACTTCACGATCCACGACTCCCGCAACTGGGTGGCGCTGGTCACCTTCCTGGTCGTCGCCGTGCTCGCGAGCTGGCTGGCGGAGATCGTGCGCTCGCGCACGCGCGACGCGCAGGAGCCGCAGGCGCGAGGCGGACCTGGCCGCCGAGATGGCGCGCCTGCTGCTGCGGGGCGAGGATCTCGCCGAGGCGCTGCCCACCGCCGCCGCGCGCCTCGCGCAGTCGCTGGAGCTGAGCTCGGCGGCGATCGACATGGAGGCGCGCGACGGCGACGAGCGCACGATCGCTTTCCCGCTGCGCGAGGGGAGCGGGCGAATCGGCACGCTGCTAGTCGGAGCCGACACCTCCGAGGCGACGCTGCGGCGGCTCCAGGAGCGCGTCGTGCCGTCGCTCGAGGCGCTGCTGAGTGCCGCGCTGGAGCGAGAGCGGCTGCTCGGCGGCGCCGTCGAGACGGCGGCGCTGCGCCGCGCTGACGTCGTCAAGACCGCGCTGCTGCGCGCCGTCTCGCACGATCTGCGCTCGCCGCTGACCGCGATCTCGGCGGCCGGGGAGGCGCTGGCTTCGCCGCGGCTCTCGGATTCCGAGCGGGTCGAGATGGCGGCCGTGATCCAGGAGGAGACGCACCGGCTCTCGCGCTTGGTGGACAACCTCCTCGACCTCTCGCGGCTGGAAGCGGGCGCGGCCGAGCCCCGCCGAGAGTGGATCTCGGTCGACGAGCTGGTGCGCGCGTCCGTCATGGAGGTCGGCGCGCCGCCGCAGGACTTCTCTCTTTCGATCGACCCGGAACTGCCGCTGGTCCGCCTCGACGCCGTCCAGATGGAGCGGGCCTTCGTCAACGTCCTGGAGAACGCTCGCCGCCACTCCGGCGGGCATCCGGTCAGCGTGCGCGCACGCGCCGTGCGCAGCCTCGGTGCGGCGGCGAGCTCCGCTCCGGCGGACGGGGCGAACGAGGCCCCGGCCGCCCGCGCACGCGGGGACCGGGTGATCGTGCGGGTCGTCGACCGCGGCCCCGGCATCCCGCCGGCACAGCTCGAGCGGGTCTTCCAGCCGTTCTACCGCGCCGGGACCCCAGGGGGCGAGCACCGCGGCTCGGGGCTTGGACTGGCGATCGCTCGCGGGTTCACCGAGTCAAACGGCGGCACGCTGCACGTCGAGTCGCTGCCGGGGCAGGGGGCGACGTTCGTCTTCGAGATCCCGCTCGCCGCCGCCGGGGCGGACCACGACGGCGACGGCGCCGAGGGCCCACCGACGGCCGCCGCCGCGGTGCGCTCCGAGCGGGAGCGGTGAGCGACCCCGCCGCAGCGCCGCGGCCGCGCATCCTCGTCGTCGACGACGAGCCTCAGATCGTGCGTGCGCTGAAAGTCGTGCTGCGCGAGGCGGGCTTCGACGCAACGGCGGCCGAAACCGCCGCCGAGGCGCTTGACGCCGCGGCGGTGCGTCCTCCCGAAGCGGCGATCATCGACCTGGTGCTGCCCGACGGAGACGGCATCGAGCTCACGCGGCGCTTGCGGGAGTGGAGCGAGATGCCGATCCTCGTGCTCTCGGCCGTCGGCGAGGAGAGCCAGAAGGTCCGTGCCCTGGAGGCCGGCGCCGACGACTACGTCACCAAGCCCTTCGGCACGCGCGAGCTCATCGCGCGGCTCCATGCGGCGCTGCGGCGCGCCGGCCGCACCGAGGAGGAACCGACGATCGCCGCCGACGGGCTGGAGATCGATCTCGCGGCGCGCGTCGTGCGCGTCGACGGCGAGCCGGTCCATCTCACGCCGATCGAGTTCGACCTGCTGCGTGTGCTCGCGCGCAACCGCGGCCGTCTGATGACACACCGCAAGCTGCTCGTCGACGTGTGGGGGCCCGAGTACGTCGATGACGTCCAGCCGCTGCGCACCCACGTCGCGCGGCTGCGGGCGAAGGTGGAACCCGACGCTCACGGCGCGAGCGGGAACCGCTACATCGTCACCGAGCCCGGCGTCGGCTACAGGTTCGTGGACTGAGACGAGCCACGCCGCCCCGGCGGCGGCCGGCCGACGGGCTCTGCTTCGCAGTCGCGCCGCTGCTCGGCATCGTCACGAAATCGTTATGAGCGGATCGCGCTTCGTGATGCGCTCGTGATGCGCCGCGTTCCAGACTGACCGTCATGGACATCGTGGCAATCGCACTCGGGATCGCGGCGTTCGCGATCCTCTTCGCGCTCATCGACGGGATCGACCGGATATGAGCGGCGCGGACGTCTTCGGCCTCGTCGTCTCGGTCCTCGTGATCATCTACCTCTTCTACGCCCTGATCCGCGGAGAGAAGCTCTGAGATGACGTTCTCCGGCTGGGCGACGATTTTCGGCTTCGCCTGATCCTGACGCGCGCTCGCGCTGCCGCTCGGCTCCTACCTGGCCAAGGTCTACACGCGGCCAGCGCGTGATCCTGACGCCGGTCTTCGGCGGCGCGCGAGCGGTTGATCTACCGGATACTGCGCGTCGACCCCGAGGCGCCCCAGGACTGGAAGCAGTACGCGAAAAGCCTGATCGTCTTCTCGCTCGCCGGCTGGCTGCTGCTGTACCTGATCCTGCGCACGCAGACGCTGTGGGACTTCACAGGCCTGAACCCGCAGCACTTCAAATCCGGCACCTGGGACCTGTCGTTCAACACCACCTCCTCGTTCCTGACGAACACCAACTGGCAGTACTACGGCGGCGAGACCACGCTCAGCTACTTCAGCCAGATGGTCGGGTTGACCGTGCAGAACTTCCTCTCGGCCGGCATCGGGATCATCGTCGCGGTCGCGCTCGTGCGCGGCATCGTCGGGCGCAGCGGCAAGAGCCTCGGCAACTTCTGGCACGACCTCGTGCGCACGGTGCTGTACGTGATGCTGCCGATCAGCATCATCGGCGCGCTGATCCTGCTCTCGCAGGGCGTGATCCAGAACTTCGCGAGCTACCTCACCGCCCACACCATCACCGGGGCGACGCAGTCGATCGCGATGGGTCCGGTCGCCTCGCAGGAGGCGATCAAGGAGCTCGGCACCAACGGCGGCGGCTTCTTCAACGTCAACTCGGCGCACCCATTCGAGAACCCGACCGCGTTCACCAACTTCTTCGAGATGCTGCTGGTGCTGATCATCCCGGCGGCGCTGATCTTCATGTACGGGCGGATGACGGGCAACCGCCGGCAGGGCTACGCGATCTACGGCGTCGTGATGTTCATGTTCCTCGGCGCGGTGATCGTCGCCTACATCGCCGAGGCTCACGGCTCGCCCGCGCAGCACGCCGCCGGCGTCCACACGCAGGCGATCGCGGGCTCGGGCGGCGGCAACCTCGAAGGCAAGGAGCAGCGCTTCGGGATCGCGGGCTCCGCGCTCTTCAACGTCATCACGACCGTCACCTCCTGCGGGGCCGTCAACAGCGCGATGGAGTCCTACACCGGCATCGGCGGCGCCGTGCCGTTCGCCAACCTGTCGGCCTCCGAGGTGATCTTCGGCGGCGTCGGCACCGGCCTGTACTCGATCCTCCTCTACGTCCTGCTGGCCGTCTTCATCGGCGGCCTGATGGTGGGCCGCACGCCCGAGTGGCTCGGCAAGAAGCTCGAGGCCAGGGAGATCAAGCTCGCGGGTCTCGCGATCCTGATCACGCCGCTCGCCGCGCTGTTCTGCACGGCGATGGGCGTCGCGACCAGCGCCGGCACCAAGTCGATCTCCGAAGGTGCGCGGCCGCGGAGGCGGCGGGCACACGCCGCAGGGCTTCTCCGAGACCTTCTACGCCTACCTCTCGCAGGCCAACAACAACGGCTCCGCGTTCGCCGGCTACACCGGCTACATCCAGCCCAACGCCGGCAACGCGGGCGCCCACGGCATCACCTTCGCGAACCTGCTCGGCGGCTTCGACATGCTCGTCGCCCGCTACGGGCCGATCCTCTTCACGCTCGCCGTCGCGGGCGCGCTTGCCGGCAAGCGCTTCACTCCCGCCGGGCTCGGCACGATGCGCACCGACAACAGCACCTTCTCGGTGCTGCTGATCGGCGTGATCGTCCTCGTCGGCGCGCTCACCTTCTTCCCCGCCCTGCTGCTCGGACCGATCGTGCAGGGCCTGACCGGACACCTCTACTGACATGCGCAAAGAGATCGTCACAGCCATCATCGCGATGCTGCTTCTTCACGCTGCTGCTCGGGGTCGCGTACCCGCTCGTGATCACGGGCGTCGCGCAGGTCGCCTTCCCCGGCAACGCCAACGGCCAGAAGGTCTACGTGAACGGCAAGCTGGTCGGCTCGAAGAGCATCGGCCAGAGCTTCCAGCAGCCGGTGATCGGCAAGAACGGCAAGCCGGAGGAAAAGGAAGAAGAAGTCGTCACCGAACCGGACACGCGCTACTTCCAGTCGCGCCCGTCGGCGACCGAAGGCGGCGAATACAACGCGGCCGCCAGCACCTTCTCCAACCGCGGCCCGAACAGCGTCGCGACCAAGGAAGACGACGAAGAAAACCTCAAGTCCTATCTCGAACTGGAGGAGCCGTACGACCCCGGCCTGACGGCGGCGCAGGTCCCGGTCGACGCCGTCAACACCTCGGCGTCCAACCTCGACCCCGACATCTCGCAGGCCAACGCACGCATCCAGGCGCATCGCGTCGCCGTCCGTTCGCCGTCTCTCGCTCGCGACCGTGGACGGCCTGATCAAGAACTACACGAGCGAGCGCGGCCTGCTCGTCTTCGGTGAACCGGCCGTCAACGTCCTCGAGCTGAACCTTGCCCTCGACCGTCTGAAAGCAGCCTGATCATGTCCGCACCCGCACCCACGCCCCGCGGGCCCGCGCCCGTCGCCGCCCCGCACGAGCGCCGCGCGGTCTCGCTGTTCCAGCGCGACATCGTGGTGCCGGCGCTGATCGACGAGCCTCAAGAAGCTCGATCCGCGCGTGCAGGTCCGCAACCCCGTGATGTTCGTCGTCGAGATCGGCTCGGTCATCACGACCTTCACCTGGCTCAAACAGGTCTTCGGCGGCAAGCCGCTCGGCGGCGGCAGCGAGCCCGCCTGGTACACGTTCGTGATCGCGCTGTGGCTGTGGCTGACGGTGATCTTCGCCAACATGGCCGAGGCGTTCGCCGAGGGTCGCGGGCGCGCCCAGGCGGACACGCTTCGCGCGATGCGCAAGGAGACCGTCGCGAAGCTCCTCGACGGCAGCACGAGGGCCGCCTCGGAGCTCGTGCGAGGCGACATCGTCGTGGTCGAGGCCGGCGAGCTGATCCCGGGCGACGGCACGGTGATCGAAGGCATCGCCACCGTCGACGAGTCGGCGATCACGGGCGAGTCCGCGCCGGTGATCCGCGAGTCCGGCGGCGACCGCAGCGCGGTCACCGGCGGCACGCGCGTCACCTCCGACCGCATCGTGGTCGAAATCACGCAGGAACCCGGGCAGTCGTTCCTCGACCGCATGATCAACCTCGTCGAGGGCGCCGAGCGGCGCAAGACCCCGAACGAGATCGCGCTCAACATCCTGCTCGCCGCGCTGACGCTGATCTTCGTGATCGTCGTCGCGACGCTGCGGCCGTTCGGACTGTTCGCCGGCACGACGATCTCCGAGACGACGCTGATCGCGCTGCTGGTGGCGCTGATCCCGACGACGATCGGCGCGCTGCTGTCGGCGATCGGCATCGCCGGCATCGACCGGCTCGTGCGCCGCAACGTGCTCGCGCTCTCCGGGCGCGCGGTCGAGGCCTCCGGCGACATCGACGTGCTGCTGCTCGACAAGACCGGCACGATCACGATCGGCAACCGTCTGGCGAGCGAGTTCATCCCGATGCCCGGCGTACCCGAGTCCGAGCTCGCCGAAGCGGCGCAGCTCTCCTCGCTCGCCGACGAGACGCCCGAGGGCCGCTCGATCGTGGTGCTGGCAAAGCAGTACGGCATCCGCGAGCACGACATGGCGCGCGATCCAGGCCGAGTTCATCCCCTTCACGCGCCCAGACGCGCATGAGCGGGATCGACTACGACGGCCAGCAGCTGCGCAAGGGCGCCGGCGACTCGATCATCGAAATGGTGATCCGCGAAGGCGGCTCGCCGCCGCCGGAGCTGCAGCAGGAGCTCGACCGCATCGGCAGCGAGGGCGGCACGCCGCTCGCCGTCGCGCGCAACAACCAGGTGCTCGGCGTCATCTACCTCAAGGACACGATCAAGGAGGGCATGAAGGCCCGCTTCGACCAGCTCCGCGCGATGGGGATCAAAACCGTGATGGTCACGGGCGACAACAAGCTCACCGCCGCCAAGATCGCCGAAGAGTCAGGGGTCGACGACTTCCTCGCCGAAGCCACGCCCGAGCGCAAGCTCGCGCTGATCCGCGAGGAGCAGGCCGAGGGCCGGCTCGTGGCGATGACGGGCGACGGCACCAACGACGCGCCCGCGCTCGCTCAGGCCGACGTCGGCGTGGCGATGAACACCGGCACCCAGGCCGCGCGCGAGGCCGGGAACATGGTCGACCTCGACTCCAACCCGACGAAGCTGATCGAGATCGTCGAGGTGGGCAAGCAGCTGCTGATCACGCGCGGGGCGCTCACCACCTTCTCGATCGCCAACGACGTCGCCAAGTACTTCGCGATCCTGCCTGCGATCTTCATCACGACCTGGGCCGCCGCGGGCGAAAAGGAAGGGCCGCTGGGCGTGCTCAACATCATGAACCTCGGCAGCCCCCGCTCCGCGATCGTCTCGGCGATCATCTTCAACGCGCTGGTGATCCCGCTGCTGATCCCGATCGCGCTGCGCGGCGTCGCCTACCGCCCGATCGGCGCGAGCGCGCTGCTGCGCCGCAATCTCCTGATCTACGGACTCGGCGGCATCATCGCCCCGTTCATCGGGATCAAGCTGATCGACCTGGTCATCCACAACCTGTTGGGCGCTTGAGCGGCGGGCGGCGGCGCGGGAGGGCCGCTGAGGCGCGGCTCGTTCAGACGGCGCTTGGCTGCTCTGCCGGTGCGCTCAGCTCGTCGCGGCTGCGAGCCGCGATCCAATGGATGCCTGGAGTGTCTGTGAGGCCGTGCACGACGATCGAGGTGAAGACCGCGAGGGCCGCGAGGTTGAAGATGCGCACGCCGGCCTCTACGTGCCGGCCGAGCTCGAGGATCGCGAAGGTCATCGTCGAGATCCCCTTGGGGCCGAACCAGGCGATGAACGCCTTCGCGGCTCTGTCGACGCCGGTTCCCGCCAGAGCCAGCCCGATCGCGAGCGGGCGTGCGAGCAGCAAGGTGCCGGCCACGACGCCGACCGCCGCCCAGCCGTCGCCGAAGAGGCCGTGCACGGTCAGCAGCGAGCCGAAAACCGTGAAGACGCCGAGCTTCACGATCTCCACGACCTCTTCGCCGCGGGCGGAGAACGACTCTCGCAGGTCGGGACGGCGGATACCGACGACGATTGCGGCGACGAACACCGCGATGAAGCCGTTGCCGCGTGGCGAGATGACCGTGAGGCCGTAGGTCGCGAACGCGAGGCCGAGGGCATACAGGGCGCGCTGATGTCCCGGGATGGCCTCGTCCTCGCCCTCCTTCTCGCGCGGCAGCAGTACCGATCCGACCAGGCCGCACGCGATCCCATAGGCAAGCCCGAGACCGACGTCCTGCAGCACGAACTTCCACCAGACGAAGCCGCTGCTCCCGGGTTCCAAGGCCGCGACGAACGTGAGCACGGCGGGTAGCGCAAGGCCGTCGTTGAGGCCGGACTCGAGGTTCAGCGAGTGCCGGATGAAGCGCGGTACGCGCGGGTCGGTCACGACCCCCGAGGACAGCACGGGATCGGTAGGACTCAGAAGCGCCCCGACCAGAAAAGACTCCGTCCAGCTCAGCCCGACGAGCCAGTGGGTGAGCAGCGCCACAACGACGGCGGTGGCCGGCATGCCGACTGCCAGCTTGCGGGCGGGAAGCTGCCATTGGCGCTGGAGCAGCCCGGCATCCACCTCGAGGCCGTCCCGGAACAGGATCACGATCAACGCGACCGTGGCCAGGTCGGTGACGAAGCCCGATTCGGCGTGGAAGTTCAGGACCCCGACGCCCCCTTGCCCGAGGAGGAACCCCGCGAGCACGAATACCGCGGCGAGCGAGAGCACGCTCCGCCGCGCAAGCCCGGACAGCAGCGCGCCGACGATCAACAGGCCGCCGAAGACGGCCGCCACCGTCTCGAAAGAGGTCACGGCTCCAGCCTCGCACAGCGCCCGCAGCGATCAGACCTCGGCGCCGGCCTGTGCGTCTCGGCCGGGGCCGGGCAGCGGTTCTGGGGCTCAGGCGAACAGGAACGCGATGCCAAGTGCGGCGTAGACGCCGAGCAGGCCGGCGCCCCGCCGGCGCGTCGAGACGCCGAACCACGTCGCCGCGGCTGCGAGCCAGCCGCCGCAGAGCAGCGCGGCGATCTCGTACCCGTTGAAGACCAGCGGCAGCCGCTCGGGTCCCAGCACGACCGAGGCCAGGGCCACGAGCGGGGCGAGCAGCAGACCGACCTGCGCCGCCGAGCCGACCGCGATGCTCACCGTAAGGTCCATGTCGTCCTTGGCGGCGGCGACCACGGCGACGTAGTGCTCGGCGGCGTTGCCGACGATCGCCACGACGATCACTCCGATGAAGAACTGCGAGAGGCCGAGCTGCTCCGAGGTGTGCTCCACGGAGCCGACGAGGGTGTCGCTGGCGACCGCGACGAGCGCAGCAGCCGCCGCGAGCGTCGTCGCGGCGCGGCGCCGCGACCAGCGCGGCTGCCCCGGCGCGGCCGCCTCGTGCGCCTCGCTCTGGCTGCGCAGGGACCTGCGCAGCCCGCGCGCGTAGATCGCGATCAGCGCGAGCGAGACGACGATCGTCGCTGCCCATGCGGCATCGCCGACTTTGGTGAGCTCCACGCCCACTCGCGGCAGTGCGCCCCCTTCGGCCAGCAGCACGACGGATGGGACCACCAGCGCCGTCACGCCGAGCAGGAGCACGAGGTCGAGCGAGCGCGCGGCTTCCTCGTGGAAGAGCTGGCGCCGCCGCCGCCAGCTGCCGGCGACCATCGAAGCGCCGAGCACGAGCAACGCATTTCCGAGGACCGAGCCGACGAGCGAGGCCTTGACGACCTCGTGCAGTCCGTCCGCGAGGGCGATCAACGCGATGATCAGCTCGGGAGCGTTTCCGAAAGTCACGTTCAACAAGCCCGCTACGCCGGGACCCGAGTGCTCGGCAAGCTCCTCGGTCGCTTCGCTCATCAGGGCTGCTGCCGGAATGACCGCGAGCGCCGAGACGGCGAAGACGATCGCAGCCGCCGCGCCGAGAACGTCGAGGCCCAGCGCCAGCGGCACCAGCGCGAGGAGGTAGTACAGCGGCCGCACCGGGAGAACCCTAGACCGCGCGGACGATCGCCCGACCGGCTCGAACGGGCCCCGGGGGGCGACGACCGGTCCTCACGCGGAGCGGCGGCGAGCTCTTCGAGGTGGGCCTTGGGGGCGCAGCCGGGCTCAGCCCGCCGTCGCCGTCAGGACGGCGGCGAACACCAGATAGGCCACGACGAGCGCAATGCCCTCGCGGCGCGCGAGTCCCCGGCGCGCGTAGCAAAAGATGATCGCGAGCACTGTCATCGCCAGCGCTGACGACGCCACGAATGTGGACTCGGCCGAGGGCGCGGCGATGCCCACAAACGTGGTCGGGATCAACAGCCCGGCCAGGACGTTGATCGCGTTGCTGTTGAGAGACGTGCTGAGCACCGCCGACGCGCGACCGCGCGAAGCCAGGTAGATGCCGGCAACCGCGTTCGGAAGGCTCGTGACGACCGCGAGGACGATCCCGCCGATGACGATCTCGGGTACGCCATGACGCGCCCCGAGCCGCGATCCGGAGCGCTCCATCGCGACGCTCGCGGCAACTACGAGCACGGTCGCCGCGAGAGCGAGAACCGCGTCCCTGGCGCCCCCGCGTCCGGGGTGGATCGCGGGCTCGAGCTCCTGCTCCTCCTCGGTGATCGCGGACACGAGCCACCGCCGCCAACGGTGAGGCGCCGGCAGCAGTCCGATCACCTCGTGCCGAACCCCGAGCACGACCACGTAGGGGACGAAGACGCCGGCGGCGAGCAGCAGCGCTGCCACGGGTGGGACCGCCCCTACAACCAGCAGCAGGGCGACGGCCGCGATCCAGACGGCGACAGCGCCGCCGAGCTCGACGACGCGCCGGTGCAGGGGCACATGGCCCGCGACGACCCCGGCCAGTCCGATCAGTGCGGCGATGTTGAAGACGTTGGACCCAAGGATCACACCCGCGCCGATCCGGTCCTGATGGCCCAGCAGCGCCGTGACCGCGGCGGTGATCTCGGGCGCGTCCGCGGCGAGCGCCGCGAGCATCCCGAGCAGCGCCTCCGACAGCCCCGCCCGCGCGCCGACGCGCTCGAGCGAGGTGACGAGCCGCCAGCTCGCCCACAGGCTCGCGGCGGCGCCGACAGCGAAGATCGCGCAGAGCGCTGCGTCAGACACCAGATCCTCCGGTCCGCCGGGCGTGCGCATCCGGCAGCCGATGGCACGGAAGTGGATGTTGCCGGCTGAGAGTGCTCACCTGGTCCATTCCCCCGATGGGGTCTGCCGACCAGGCTTCCCGGCGCACCGCGGCGGAGTCTAGCCGTCGCTCGCGGGGCTGTCTGGCGCGCGCGAAGCGATCGCGTCGTCGGCGTCGTCAGGAGGCGCGGTGCGAACGCCCCGTGGCGGCCGGGCGTCTCGCGGAGCGCAGACGGCGCGCGGCCGATGACAGCGAGATCCCGCGCCGTGGTCTGCGTGCGACGGGCGCCGGCGTCTGTGCCCACGCGGGCAGCGTCAGCGACCACACCGGGACGGCGCTGTCGTTCCGCTGGCTCTTGTCACGCGGTGCCTGCATGGGACCCTGGTGCCTCGAAACTGCTTGTCCCTATCGGCATTTACTACCCGTTGACAAAGCGATCACACGATCGCGCGGACGGGAGCGGAACGCGGGCCGCGCTCCGGGGCGCCAGACCGTCCGGTAGCGTCAGCTCCGAGCGAATGGCAGACGGGCGCGGTCACCTGAAGGTGTTCATCGGCATGGCGCCCGGGGTCGGCAAGACCTACCGGATGCTGCAGGAGGGTCGCGCCGAAGCAGACACCGGCCGCGACACCGTCATCGGCTACCTCGAGCCCCACGGTCGCGCCGAGACGGTCGCCCAGGCTGAGGGGCTCGAGATCATTCCGCGGCGTGAGGTCCTTTACCGCGGCAAACCGCTCGAGGAGATGGACCTGCCCGCGGTGCTCGCGCGGGCGCCCGAGCTGTGCCTGATCGACGAGCTCGCGCACACCAATGCGCCCGGGCTCGAGCACGAGAAGCGCTACGAGGACGTGGGCGACGTGCTCGACGCGGGCATCGACGTGTACTCGACCATCAACGTCCAGCACCTGGAGAGCCTCAACGACCAGGTTACGCGGCTGACGGGGGCCACAGTGCGGGAGACGATCCCGGACGCGATCCTCTCGGCCGCCGACGAGGTGGTGCTGATCGACCTCACACCCGAGGCCCTGATCGCGCGCCTGCGCGCGGGGAAGGTCTACCGGCCCGAGCGGGTGCCCGCCGCCCTGAACAACTTCTTCAAGATCGAGAACCTCTCCGCGCTTCGCGAGACCGCGCTGCGGCAGGTCGCCGAGGACGTCGAGGTGAAGCGGTTCGAGCGCGAGACGCCGGTGGCGGTCCGGCGCGACGACGAAGGCCTGGCCGCGGTCGACGAGCACGGGCCGCAGGCGATCTCCGAGCGCCTGCTGGCGATCGCCACGCTCGAGCGGGAGTCCGAGCATGTCGTCCGGCGCGCCTGGCGCTCGGCCCAGCGGCTGGATGCGGAGCTCGATGTGCTGATCGTGAGACCGCCCGGGCGCGAGCCGAGCGCCGATGACCGTGCGCGGCTGGAGGCGCTGCGCCGTCTGACCTCCATGCTCGGGGCGCGGCTGCGGATCGAGGAGGGCGACGACGCCGCGCAGGTCGCCGTCGACGTCGCGCGCTCGCTGGGGAGCACCTACGTCCTGATCGGCGCGCCCGGAGTCCGCCGCGGCCTCTCGCGGCTGCGGCCGGGCCGCGAGTCGCTGCTCACGGGCCTGCTGGAGGGGCTGCCCGGGGTCGACGTGCGGATCGTCGCGGACCCGTCCCTGCGGGTGGGTGGGTCGTCGAAGACGACCGATAAAGACCTTCTCAAGACGGGAGGAACCGCCGGAGGGGGCGGCGAAGGCAGAGAGCACGGCGGCTGACGCTCCAGGACGGTCGGTTTGCCGACCGGCCGGCGAAGCCCCGCATAAAGATCACTAACATCGCGCAACCCCGACCCGCGACCCATGTTCTGAACCGCGACATGATGAGCTCACACAGACCCCCCCAGAAGCTCGCGGCGCTCCTCGCGCTCGCGCTCGCCGTGACGATGCTGTTTGCCGCAAGCGCGTTCGGCGGCGCCGCCAAGGCCCCCCGCGCGCACGCGTCCTCGTCGTATCTGACCGGCATCGGCGACGAGCAGACGCAGATGTTCACCAGCCCGCTGTGGCAGCAGCTGCACACGAAGATCGCCCGCTACATCGCCCCCTGGGACGCGGCGATCCGCGGCGACGAGCTGGCCCGCGCACGCACCTGGATCACAGAGGCCGAAGCCGCGCACCAGCAGGTCCTCGTGGCCTTCTACCACTCCGAGCACACCGCCGACGAAGATGCCGAGCATCTCCGCCTACCAGAAGGCGGTTCAGAAATTCGTCAAAGACTTCCCGCACGTGCGCCAGTACCAGTCCTGGAACGAGTCCAACCGGGGCAACGTCAAGGGCTCCTTCTCGAGCCCCTCCGCCGGCGCCGCTGCCCGCTACTACCAGGCGCTCAAGCGCGTCTGCCAGGGCTGCACCGTGATCGGGCTGGACGTGCTCGACGAAAACTCGATCAGCGCGACGCTTCGCTACATCTCCGCCTTCAAGCGCGAAGTCGTGCACCTGCGCACCGTGATGCCGACGATCTGGGGCCTGCACAACTACTCGGACCTGAACCGTCGCGAAAGCTGGCGCACGCGCGAACTGAGCCGCGCGATGGGCGGTCAGGTGTGGCTGACCGAGACGGGGGGGATCGTGCAGTTCAAGCCCTCGTTCCTGAACAAGGGCGGCTCCGGGCTCTCGCGGGCGAGCCGGGTCCTCAAGTACATGTTCTCGGTCGCGGCGTCGAACTCGCGCATCAAGCGCCTCTACATCTACAACTGGATCGGCGGCAGCAGCGGCACACGCTTCGACGCCGGCCTGATGAACGCCCACGGCCAGCCGCGTCCCGGCTACCTCGTGGTCTGCAAACAGCTCCACGGCGCGAAATGCGCGGTGACGACCGCCAGGAACTGACGGGCGCGGGCCGCAGTCAGGCGGCGCCCACGGCGCTCGCGGTACGCGCACCGGGCGCCGCCGCGGCCGCAGCGCCGTCGCCGCGCTCCCGGCGCGCGAGCCACATGAGGCCAAGGGCGAGAACGCCGGCGACCCCGCAGTAGAGCGTGAGCCGCGTGAGCGGGTAGCGCGCGCCGTTGTGCAGGGTGAGGTTGAGCGCTGTGTCGTCTCCCGCTTTGACGATGCTCGAGAAGGCCCTGGTGATCGATGCCGAGCGCCGTCGGGCCGAGCGCCGCGAACAGCGCCCACGCGAGCACCGCCAGCACGCCCGCGCCGAGCGCCGCCGTGCTCAGGCGCAGCCGCGGCGTGGCGGCGCCCGCGAGCGCGACCGCGCCCGCGACGGCGAGCAGGAAGGGCCAGATCCCGGACCAGCCGCGGCCCGCGCCGAGGGCGGTCGCGATCGTCGGCTGGAATTCGCCCTTGCTGAGCAGGCGCGTCCAGACGACCGTCTCGTTCTCGTAGCCGACGAGCGGGTGGGTGATCGTGACGATCGTCCAGGCCGTGATCGAGATGCCGGCGAGCGCGATCGTCGGCCCGGGCCAGCGGCGCAGCGCCAGCCCCAGCGGGCAGGCCAGGAACGGCAGCAGCGTGATCATGAAGCGCGGTCCCGGCGCGCCGCCGCCGAACGGGAGGTAGTAGCCCGAGTTGTAGATCGAGTAGCAGGCGCAGACCGCCGCGATCGTGAGCGCCTCGGCACGGCGGCCGCGACGGTAGAGCAGCACGGTGCCGAGCGCTGCCCATGATCAGGATCGGCGAGAGCGTGAGCAGACCGCGAGAGTCGAGGAGCAGGGTCACGAAGACACGCGGGCTAGGAGCCGAGATGCCGAAGAAGCCACGGTGCTGCTGGGGGATGTTGGAGTACGCCAGGTGCGTCCACGAGTTGAACGCGGCGTGGTTGTAGAGCAGCAGCGGCACGATCCCCACGAAGCCGCCGAGCGCGTAGGTGCCGGCGCGCCCCGCGAGCGCGGCCGGGCGCAGCGAATCGGGCCGCGAGAGCGGCGTAGAGCGCCGAGCACGACGGCGACGAACGCGAGCGGGTACTCCGAGGTGATCGCGTAGCCGACCGCCAGGCCTGCGGCCCCGACCAGCAGCGGGCGCGGAGGGCCGTCGCGCTCGCGCAGCAGGAGCGCGAACGCGGCGAAGCCGAGCATCGCCGAGAAGACGTGGGAGAACAGCAGCGTCGAGAACGGCAGCACCATCGTCCCCAGGCCCAGCGCGATCGCCGCCGCCGCGCCGTAGCCGGGCTCGAAGCGCTCGGCGACGCGCCAGACCAGGAGCACCAGCAGGAAGGCCGGCAGCACGCTTCCCCACCAGCCGACGAAGTCGATCATCTCGTCTTCGCCGCGCAGCGCCGGCGAGGAACGCGCGACACGAGGCGCCTGCAACACGGTCAGCGTCTCGTAGAAGGGAAGTGAGAACAGCGCGAGCCCCGGCGCCCGCGCGGAGTACCAGTGACCGCGGTAGTAGGCCTCATCTTTGGTCGGGTAGGGACCCCGGTCGATCGTCGTGCGGCCGGCGTCCAGCGCGCGGATCAGGTCGTAGTGCGAGGTCTGGTTGTCGGACCAGTTCTGCAGCATCAGGCCGGAAGACGAGCCCGACCATCAGGATCGCGGCGAGCGCGATACGGCCGCGCCGCTCGCGGGGCAGCAACCGGGCCACGCCGCGGCGAGGTGGGTGGGGAGGGGCTGGGCCGGCGCTCGGAGCCGGGCGAGCGGAATCGCCGCCGCCGGCACCCGGCGCCGAGGCGCCGCTGGCGTCTTCGCCGTGAGCGGCCATCAGTCGGTGCCGTGCAGCGCCGCCGGGCCCGGCCCGATCTCGTAGATCACGCTGTCGCCGGCGAGCCTGCGCGTGACGCCGAGGCCCGCGATCGGTTTGGCGGCCGCGGCGGCCGGGTCGGGCGGCTCGGCCTGGGCATAGCCGTGCTCGGGCGGCAGTTCCTTGATCGGGGCCAGATGGAGCACGACGGTCTTGATCCCGTAGTAGCGGAGCTTCTCGACGCTCGCCTTGTCGGGGAAGTTGTGCATGCCGCCGCGCAGGTCATCGACGGCGGGCATGTCGAAGGTGCTGTTGCCGATCGGGATCTTGTAGAAGCCGTCGGTCGAGAAGTACTGCCAGATGCGGTCGTGCGCGCCGTCGGTGGGGAGGTCCAGGCGCGGCCCCGGAAGCCCGATTTCGGCCTTCGTCGGCTGGGGGACCCGCGGGTGGCCCAGATGGCCGGCGCCTTCGCCGAGCAGCCCGATCAGCAGCACGCCGCCCGGCGACGGCCGGCAGCGCGGTGGCCAGCCGTGCGCGGCGGCGAAGGCGTCCCGCGAGTCCTCGCAGGCGCTCGATCAGCCACTGCGCGCCGGCGCCCGCGAGCAGCGCGTAGAAGAGCGTGCCCAGCGTGAAGATCCGTCCGGGCACCCGCACGCCGTTCCAGCCGGGCGCGTAGTCGAAGAGCAGGCGATATGGATACCCGGCGCCGGTCAGCCCGAGGCCCATCGCGAGCACCGAGCAGGTGACCACCCCCGCGAGCAGGCCGAGGCGCAATCGTTTCGTCATCGGCGAGCCGCCGATCCCGAGAACTCCGAGCACGCGCGAGCAGGAGGATCAGGCCGCCGGGGAAGAAGACGTCCTCGTTCTTGGAGTGCACGTGTTCGCGGGCGCCCGAGGTGACGCCGCCCCATACGCGGTTCTCCGAGGAGGCCGAGAGCAGCGCGGCGGGGCCGGAGGAGTAGTTCTCGACTTCCTTGATCGTGCGCTTCGCGGTCGGGTAGATGTGCGAGACGCGCAGGTAGGGACGCGCCTGGTAGATCGTGATCGCTCCCAGCACGACCACGCCGACGGCGGTGAAGATCGCGAGCCGGCGCGTGATTGTGAGGGGAGGCCGGCCCGCCCGCGCGCCGCGCCACCACGCTACGGCGAGCAGGACGGCGAGCACCGCCAGCAGGTAGGCGTACTGCATGCCGAGCGTGAAGCCGAGGCTGACCTGCCAGGCCGAGACGAGCCAGCCGGCGAGCACCAGCCCTCCCGAGGCCCGCCGGTAGCCGCGGAGCAGCAGGAACAGGGCAAGGGGGATCCCGCCGGAGGAGATGACATGCAGGTGACCGGCCTCGGTGACGCGGTAGGGCGCGTAGGCGAAGGCGATGCCCGCCGCCGCCGACCCCAGCCGCCTGAGCCCGAGCTCGCGCGCCAGCAGGTAGGCGCCGACGAGGCACAGCGAGTACGCGAACAGGAACAGCAGGTTGTAACGGACGAGCGCCGCCACCGTTCCGGAGCCCACGAGCGCGGTCGGTCCGTACCCCAGCAGCGAATCCGAGAAGGCGAGGCTGAGCGGGTGCGGGTAGAAGGCGTTGGAGTCGAACAGGTGCAGCGGGCTGTGGAGCATCGCGTGCCCCACCCAGGCGATCTCCCACGCCGTGCGCACCGGGTCGCCGAGATCGGGCGCGATGCGGCTCGACATGTGCAGCACCAGCGGCCAGGTCGTGAGGATCGCGAGCGCGACTGCGCCGAGGCAGACGAGCGCGATCTCGCGGCCGCCGAGCGACGGCGAGGGCGCCCACCGGCGTGCAGAGGCGCCCGGCGCGTCAGCGCCCGGCGCGTGCTCTGCTGTCCCTTCCGCGCCCGGCGCGGCGGGCGGGACGCCCTCGGAGGGCGCCTGCTCGGGCGGGGCGGGGTCGGCCGGGCTGCTCGGGGGGCTCGGCAGACCGGTGCTCACGAGGAACGGTTTTCGGTGCGCACTCGGATCGGCGCAGCATACGGGAGGCACCTGAGCCATTGCGGCGCATGGGGCCGCCCGCCTTTGTCCGCAACGCTCCCGGGCGAATGCGCAAGACTGCCCACTCGTGAAGGTTCTCGTTGTCGGCACCGGGGGCGTTGGCGCTGCGTTCGCGGCGATCGCCCAGCGCCGCGATGTGTTCGAGCAGGTCGTGCTCGCCGACGTCTCGCTCGAGCGCGCCCAGGCCGCCGCGGACCGGTTCGGCGAACCCGACCGCTTCGCCGCGGAGCGCGTCGACGCCTCGAACCTCCGCGACCTGGTCGAGCTGATCGCCCGCGCGCGCCCCGACGCGGTGCTGAACGCGTGCGATCCGCGCTTCAACGAGCCGATCTTCGACGCGTGCTTCGAGGCCCGGGTGACCTACCTCGACATGGCGATGACGCTCTCGCGCCCGCATCCGGAGCGCCCCTACGAAGAGCCCGGCGAGAAGCTCGGCGACTACCAGCTCGCCCGGGAGACGGAGTGGAGCGACGCCGGCCTGCTGGCGCTGGTCGGGATCGGCGTCGAGCCGGGGCTGTCGGACATCTTCGCGCGCCACGCCGCCGACGAGCTGTTCGCGCAGATCCGCGAAGTCGGCGTGCGCGACGGCGCCGACCTCGTCGTCGAGGGTTACGACTTCGCGCCGACCTTCTCGATCTGGACGACGATCGAGGAGTGCCTGAACCCGCCGCTGATCTGGGAGCGCGAGCGCGGCTTCTACACGACGGCGCCGTTCTCCGAGCCGGAGGTCTTCGAGTTCCCCGAGGGCATCGGCCCGGTCGAATGCGTCAACGTCGAGCACGAGGAGGTCGTGCTGATCCCGCGCTGGGTGGAGTGCGAGCGCGTGACGTTCAAGTACGGGCTCGGCCAGGAGTTCATCGACGTCCTGTAGACGCTCCACAAACTCGGTCTCGACCGCACCGACCCCGTGCGTGTGCGGGGCGCCGAGGTCTCGCCGCGCGATGTCGTCGCCGCGGTGCTGCCGGACCCGGCGACGCTCGGCGAGCGGATGAGCGGGCGCACCTGTGCCGGAACCTGGGTAACCGGCACCGGCAAGGACTCGCAGCCGCGCTCGACCTACCTCTACCACGTGGTCGACAACGAGACGACGATGCGCGAGTACGGAAGCCAGGCGGTCGTCTGGCAGACGGCGGTGAACCCCGCGGTGGCGCTGGAGCTGCTCGACCGCGGCGAGTGGAAGGGCACGGGCGTACTCGGGCCGGAGGCCTTCCCCGCTCAGCCGTTCCTGGATCTGCTCGCCGAGTACGGCGCGCCGCACGGCGTGCTCGAGCTCACGCCCTGAGAACGGGCGCCCCGGGGGCGGCACGTGCGCGTCCGAGCCCACTGCTCGCCCGCAGCGCCGCGAGCACGGATGCCCGCGGCGCGGGAGGGCGCTAGGCGGAGCCAGGCGGGGTTGGCGGCTGCTCGTCCTCGGCCTCGGGCGTCAGCCAGTGCTCGCCGCTGGTCACGTGTTCGCGGCCCATCAGGTGCGTCGGGGCGCGCTCGACGGGCGCGTCGAGCAGGCCCGGCGGTGCGGTTTCGGTCTTGCGCGCGAAGAACGGGCCGAAGGAGAACCGCGCGACGAAGGCGAGCACGAGCCCGACGATCATGCCGATGCCGCCGAACCACAGGGGCAGCGTGAGCCCGAGGTAGATTTTCCCTTCGGAGTTGGCCTCGTGCCCGTAGTAGGTGATCGCCTTGATGCCGATCCCGTACATGATCACGCCCCCGAGGAACGGCAGCAGACCGACGAGGATGAACTTGCGGGGGCTGTCGAAGATCTCCGCGCCGGTAGTAGACGAGCGAGGCGAACCCCGTCGAGCCGTAGTAGAAGCAGACCGGGATGCCAAGCGCGACGACCGCGAGTTCGAGCACCGTTTCGGAGATCAGGATCAGCGGCACCGCGACGATCACTGACAGGATCCCGAAGCCCCAGGTCGAGACGGTCGGCGTGAGGAAGCGCTGGTGGACCTTGCCGATCACCGACGGGATCGCGCCCCACTTCGCCATCGACAGCGTCGTCCGGGCGGTCGGCAGGATCGTCGTCTGCGTCGAGGCGGCGGCGGAGGTCAGCACCGCGATGATCAGGAACCTCACCCCGACCGACCCCAGAACGCCTTTGCCCAGCGCATGCAGGACGTCGCTGGCGTTTTCTTCGCTGGAGATGTAACGCGGTGCCGTGGTAGGACTGCGCGCCCGGCCGAGACGAGCAGGTAGATCCCGACCAACAGCAGCGTCGAGACGACGGCCGCGCGGCCCGGTCCCTCGTTGGAGTCCTCGGACTCCTCGTTGACCGCGACGCCGGAGTCCCATCCCCAGTAGATGAAGATCCCCAGCAGCATCGCCACCACGAGGTCGCTGAAGTTCATCGCGAACGGGTTGAACCAGTCGGCCTCCGGCTTGATCGAGTGGGATGCCGCGTTGCCGGAGTAGACGTCGATGAGGGCGACGATCGCGAAGATCATCAGCATCACGAACTCGAAACCGAGCAGCAGCTGCTGGATGCGCGCCGAGAGCTCGATGCCGCGGTGGCAGATCCAGGTCATCAGCCAGATCCACAGGACGCAGCCGACGAGCGCCGCGCCCACGTGGGTTTCCGCCCAGTGCCATTCGAACAGCAGGAAGGTGTAGGTGGCGGCGACGTAGCCGAGCGAGGCCATCACCAGCACGTCGGCGAGGAAGATCGCCCAGCCGTTGAGCCACCCGAACGTCGGCCCGAAGGCGCGCGTCGTCCACGCGAAGGTGGTGCCGGAGTCCGGGTCGGCCTTGTTCAGGTACCGATAGGCCAGCGAGATGAGGAGCATCGGCACGAAGGACGCGAGCAGCACAGCGGGGGCGTGCACGCCGACGCCCTTGTCGGCGACGATGAAGCCGAGCGTGGCGGCGAGCGAGTAGGCGGGCGCCGTCGAGGCCACGCCGATGACGATGTTCGAGACGTAGCCGATCGCGTTTTTCTTGAGCCCCTTGTTCTCGACCTGCCCGGTCGCGGGCGCTCCCGATACCCCTATTGCAGCCGCCTCGGTTGCCATCGACGCTCCTCTCCTCCAGCCGGACAGTTGTCTTCCCTGGGCACAACCTACGCCGCCGGCAGGACAACCCGCAAGTGGCAACTGTCCCAAAAGGGACAGCAGCGATCTATACATGACGTACAAGGCCCGCATGGGCGATTTGCCCACGACGCCCCTTGAGTGGCAAAGGTCACGTGGATATGGTTGTCCTGACTGTCTAGCCGAGCAGCTCGGCGTGGATCCGGGCTCGCGCGACGGTGGAACGCAAAAAGGAGCGATGCGATGGCTGGCAGCGAGGTGAACCAGGCGACGGCGACCCCCGGCACCGGTACGAGCTGGGCTCCGGGGCCGGACGGCCCGGCGCTGGCCGAGGACCCGGACCGGCTCCAGCGGCTCGCGCAGCGCAACCTGTGGATGCACTTCACGCGCATGGGCTCCTACGACGAGCACCACTCGGTGCCGGTGATCGTCCGCGGCGAGGGCTGCTACGTCTACGACGAGCACGGCAAGCGCTATCTCGACGGTCTCTCCGCGCTCTACTGCGTCAACGTGGGCCACGGTCGCGCCGAGATCGGCCAGGCGGCCGCCGCGCAGGCCGAGCAGCTCGGCTTCTACACGAACTGGAGCTACGCGCACCCGCCCGCGATCGAGCTCGCCGCGCGCGTCGCCGGGCTCGCGCCGGGCAACCTCAACCGGGTCTTCTTCACCTCCGGCGGCTCGGAGGCGGTCGAGACGGCCTGGAAGCTCGCGAAGGCCTACCACCGCGCGCGCGGGCGATCTCAACCGCCACAAGCTCGTCTCCCGCAACCTCGCCTACCACGGCGTCTCGATGGGCGCGCTCACAGCGACCGGGCTGCCGCCGCTGCGCGAGCCGTTCGAGCCGCTCACGCCGGGCGGCGTGCACGTGCCGAACACGAACTCCTATCGCTGGAAAGAGGACCGCGACCCGTTGTGGGCCGCGGACGCGATCGAGGAGGCGATCGAATTCGAGGGTGCCGACACGGTCGCGGCCGTGATCCTCGAGCCGGTCCAGAACGGCGGCGGCTGCTTCACGCCCCAGGAGGGCTACTTCCAGCGCGTGCGCGAGATCTGCGACCGCCACGGCGTGCTGCTGATCTCCGACGAGGTGATCTGCTCATGGGGCCGCCTCGGCCACTGGTTCGGCTGCGAACGCTACGGCTATCAGCCCGACATCATCACGACCGCCAAGGGCATCAGCTCCGCGTACGCGCCGCTCGGCGCGGTGATCGCGGGCGACCACATCGCCGAGCCCTTCCTGCGCGGCAAGGCCTCGTTCGCCCACGGCTTCACCTTCGGGGGGCACCCCGTCGCGTGCGCGGTCGGCCTCGCCAACATCGACGTGCTCGAGCGCGAGGATCTGCTCGGGAATGTTCGCGAGAACGAGGGCGTCTTCCGGGAGATGCTCGACGGACTGCGAGACCTGCCGATCGTCGGCGACGTGCGCGGCGCCGGCTACTTCCACGCGATCGAGCTGGTCAAGGACAAGGAGACCAAGGAGACCTTCGACGACGCCGAATCGGAGAAGCTGCTGCGGGGCTTCCTCTCGGGCGAGCTGTACCAGCGCGGCCTGATCTGCCGCACCGACGACCGCGGCGACCCGATCGTCCAGCTCTCGCCGCCGCTGATCGCAGGCCGGGAGCAGTTCGAGGAGATCCTCGGGATCCTGCGGCCGGTGCTGACCGAGGCCAGCGAACGGATGGAGTCATGGAGCTCACTGTCGAGAGCCTGATCGGCGAGCTCGGGCTCGAGCTGATCAGCGGCCGCTCCTCGGCGCAGACGCCCGTCCGCTGGGTTCACAGCACCGAGCTGGCCGATCCCGACGCCCTGGCTGAAAGGCGGCGAGATGCTGCTGACGACGGGGCTGCAGCTCGAGACCCCGAAGGTGCAGCGCGAGTACCTGCAGCGGCTCGTCGATCACGACATCGCCGCGCTCGGCTTCGGCACGGGCTTCCGTCACCGCAAGATCCCGGCCGCGCTCCTGAAGGCGGCGGAAGAGCGCGGCTTCCCGCTGTTCGAGGTGCCCTACGAGCTGCCCTTCATCGCGATCACCGAGCGCGCCTTCGCGCGGCTGCTCGACGAACGCTACGAGCTGCTGCAGCGCAACATGGTCGGCGACCTGCTGGCCGAGGCGCTCAGCGGCCACCTCTACCCCGAGGACCTGCAGGCTCGCCTGCAGCCGTTCGGGATCGGCGAGCGGATCGCCGTGCTGGCCTTCGCGCTCGATGACGCGAGCACGGCGGCGGGCGCCGTCGAGGCGCTGCTCGACGGCGAGCGGGCCGGCAACCTCGTCGCGATCCGCGGAGGCCTGCTCTGCGTCGTGGTGGACGCCGGCGAGGGACATCCGGGCGCCGAACCCGTGGCGCTCGCCGCTCGGCTCCGTGCTGCGCTGTCGCCCCGCTTCGGGGAGGTGCGCGCCGCCGCCAGCCGCCCCGGCCCCACGCACTCGCTGCGGATGAGCTTCCACGAGGCGCGGTGCGCGCTGGAGGCGGTGCGCCTGCGCAACGGCAGCGCGCCCGAGGTCGCGACCTACGAGGACCTCGGCGCGTTCCAGCTGCTGCTCTCGCTCCAGGACGAGGAGGCGCTCAGCTCATACTGCCGCAGCGTGCTCGGACCGATCGAACAGGGCGAGGGCGACTACGGTGACGAGCTGGTGCGATCACTCGACGTCTTCATCGAGAACAACGGACACTGGGAGAAAGCGGCGGCGGCGCTGTACTGCCACCGCCACACTCTGCGCTACCGGATCCGGCGCATCGAACAGCTCACCGGCCGCAGCTTCTCGAGCGCGCGCGACCGGATCGAGTTCTGGCTTGCGCTCAGGGGAAGGGAGCTGGCGCGATGAGGATCGGCGTTCCGACCGAGATCAAGACCGACGAGTACCGCGTCGCGATCACGCCTGCCGGCGTGCGCGAGCTGGCCTCCCGCGGACACGAGGTACTGGTCCAGGCGGGCGCCGGCGACGGGCAGTGCGATGAGCGACGAGCAGTTCCGCGACCAGGGGGCGACGATCGTTCCGGACGCGGATGCGGTGTTCGACGGCGCCGAGCTGATCCTCGAGGTCAAGGAGCCCCAGCCCGAGGAGGTCGCGCAGCTGCGCCCCGAGCACACCCTGTTCACCTACCTGCACCTGGCGGCCGAGCCGGAGCTGGCACGTGGGCTGATGGCCTCTGGCGCGACCTGCATCGCGTACGAGACCGTCGAGGACAGGGCGGGACGGCTGCCGCTGCTGGCGCCGATGAGCGAGGTCGCCGGCAAGATCGCCACCCAGGCCGGAGCGTTCATGCTCGAGAAGCCGCTCGGCGGCCGCGGCATCCTGCTCGGCGGCGTGCCCGGCGTCGCGGCTGCCACGGTGCTGGTGATCGGCGGAGGCGTGGTCGGGATGAACGCCGCGTTCATCGCGATCGGCATGGAAGCCGACGTGTTCGTCTTCGACCGCTCGATCGACCGCCTGCGCGAGCTCGACGTCGCGTTCGCCGGCCGGGCCTCGACCGTCTACTCCTCGACGCTCGCGATCGAGCAGATGCTTCCAGGCGCCGACCTCGTGATCGGCGCCGTGCTGATCCACGGCGGGCGCGCGCCGCACGTGATCACGCGCGAGCAGCTCAAACTGATGAAGCGCCACGCCGTGCTCGTCGACGTCTCGATCGACCAGGGCGGCTGCTTCGAGACCTCGCGGCCCACGACCCACTCGGACCCGACCTACGAGGTGGACGGCATCACGCACTACTGCGTCACGAACATGCCGGGCGCCGTGCCGATCACCTCGACCTACGCGCTCACGAACGCGACGCTGCCCTACGTCATCGAACTCGCCGAGCGCGGCGTGGCGGAGGCGCTGGCAGAGAACCCTGGGCTGGCCAAAGGGCTCAACGTCAGCGACGGCGAGATCAGGCATCCCGCCGTCGCCGAAGCACTCGAGCTGCCGGCCCCTGCGTGAGCGGCCGGGCGCGCATCCGAGGCAGGACAATCACCCCGATCTGAGACGAGGGAGAGACATGAGCAGCTACGCAGTGATCAACCCGGCCACCGACGAGGTCGTCAAGGAGTACCCGGAGATCTCCGATGCCGAGCTGTCTGAGCGCGATCGCCCGCGCCGACCGCGCGTACCGCGCGTGGAGCGCCGGCTCGACCGTCGCGGAGCGCGCCGAGCTCGTCCGGGCCGTCGGCAGGCTCCACGCCGAGCGCAGCCGGACGCTCGGCGAGATCATCGTCCGCGAGATGGGCAAGCCGATCGAGCAGGCGGTCGGCGAGGTGGAGTTCGCCGGCGCGATCTACGAGTTCTACGCCGAGAACGCCGAGAGCCTGATGGCCGACGAGCCGATCGAGCTGCTCGGCGGCGAGGGCACCGCGATCGTGCGCCGCAGCGCCTACGGGGTCCTGCTCGGGATCATGCCCTGGAACTACCCCTACTACCAGGTGGCCCGGTTCGCGGGGCCCAACCACGTGATCGGCAACACGATCCTGCTGAAACACGCTCCGCAGTGCCCGGAATCGGCGGCGGCGATCGCGCAGATCTTCAAGGACGCGGGTTACCCCGAGGGCTGCTACGAGAACATCTACGCCACGAACGAGCAGATCGAGCGGGTGATCGCCGACCCGCGCGTGCACGGGCGTTTCGGTGACGGGCTCGGAGCGGGCCGGCGCCGCGGTCGCGGCGATCGCCGGGCGGAACCTCAAGAAGGTCGTGCTCGAGCTCGGCGGCTCGGACCCGTTCATCCTGCTCGGCACCGACAACGTCGCCGCGGTGGCCGAGCAGGCCGCCGAAGCACGCCTGGAGAACGCCGGCCAGGCCTGCAACGCGGCCAAGCGCTTCATCGTCCTCGACAGCCTCTACGACGAGTTCCTCGAGCAGCTCAAGGGCCAGCTGAGCGGCGCCAAGACGGGCGACCCGACTGCTGAGGGCACGGCGATCGGGCCCGCTCTCCTCAAAGACCGCCGCCGACCGGCTCGAGGACCAGGTCGAACGCGCGCAGTCGCGGCCGGCGCGACGGTCGTGATCGGCGGCAACCGCGACGGCAACTTCTACGAACCCACGATCCTCACCGGCATCAAGCCCGGCGACGACGCCTCCCAGGAAGAGTTCTTCGGCCCGGTCGCGCAGGTCTACAAGGTCTCCTCCGAGGAGGAGGCGGTCGAGCTCGCCAACGACACGCAGTTCGGGCTCGGCTCCTACCTGATGACCGACGACCCCGAGCAGGCCGCGCGCGTCGCGGACCGCATCGAGGCCGGGATGGTCTACGTCAACATCGTCGGAGCGGACAGCCCCGAGCTGCCGTTCGGCGGCTTCAAGCGCTCCGGTTTCGGTCGCGAGCTCGGCCGCTACGGCGCCGACGAGTTCGTCAACAAGAAGCTCATCCGGAGCGCGTAGGGGCGAACGCCCGGCAGGCCGGGCGGGCGCCAGGGGCCACATCGCCGTGGTGACGTCAGCTAACGTCGCGCGCATGATCAAGCGCGACGGGGATGTCGTCGAGCCCAGCGAGCCCAGCGAGGAGGAGTCGCGCGCCGATCTGCGCGAGCACTACGACGTGCTGCTCGTGCGCGCGCCGAACCCCGGGCCGCTGACGCTGAGCGGCACGAACACCTGGGTCGTGGGGCGCGAGCCCGCATGGGTGGTCGACCCCGGGCCGGCGATCGACGAGCACCTGCAGGCGCTCTACGAGGCGATCGACGAGCGCGGCGGCCTCGGCGGCGTGGTGCTCACCCACGACCACCAGGACCACTCCGAGGCGGCGCGGACCGTCAGCGGGACGATACGGCGCGCCGCTCGCGGCCGGACGCGGCGCCGTCGACATCGCGCTCGGCCGAAGGGGCGCGCATCGGGCCGTTCACGGCCGTCGCGACGCCCGGTCACGCCGCCGACCACTTCGCGCTGGTGGCCGAGGGCGCCTGCTTCACCGGCGACGCGGTGCTCGGGACCGGCAGCGTGTTCATCAGCCCCTACCCGGGTGCGATGGCGGGCTACCTGCTCGCGCTCACGCGTCTGCGCCTGCGTGAGGACTTCAACGTGCTCTGCCCGGGCCACGGACCGCCCGTATGGGACGCGCAGAGCAAGCTCGAACAGTACGCAGCACACCGCATCGACCGCGAGAACCACTTGATCATGGCCCTGGCCGAAGGGCATCGCACGATCAAGGAGCTGCTCGACGCGGTCTGGTGGGACGTGCCCGGCGCAGTTGCGCCCGGTCGCCGAGGCGACGCTCGCGGCGCACCTCGACAAGCTCGAGGAAGAGCAGGCGCTGCCGCCGGGCGTCGAGCGCCCGCGCTTCGAACGGACCGAGTGGTGAGCTCCGAGGAGGACAGACGGTGGCCGATCCCGGCGAACTGAAGCCGTGGCCGGGCGCCCGGACCTCGTCGCTCGCCTCGCCGTTCCCGCCGATCGCCGACTACGGCTTCCTCTCGGACTGCCACACCGGCGCGCTCGTGGCCTCCGACGGCTCGATCGAGTGGATGTGCCTGCCCCACTTCGACTCGCCGTCGGTGTTCGCCGCGATGCTCGACCGCGGCGCCGGGAGCTGGCGGGTCGGTCCCTACGGGCTCTACGTTCCGGCCGGGCGCCGCTACGTCCCCGGCACGAACATCATCGAGACGACCTGGATGACGCCGCAGGGCTGGGTGCGGGTGATCGACGGGCTGACGATCGGCGAATGGCACGACAACAAGGAGGGCTCTAGCCACACGCGCCCGCCGACCGACTACGACGCCGACCACCTGCTCGTGCGGGTGATCGAATGCATCCAGGGCATGGTGCAGGTCGAGGTCGTCTGCGAGCCGATGCTCGACTACGGCGCGACGATGGCGACGTGGTCGATGGTCGACGCCACCGGCGAAGAGGGCGTGTGCCGGATGGACGCGATCGGCACGCGCGATGAGCCGGCCGCCTCGCGGCGCGAAGAGGGCGGCCGCCCGGACGGCGTCGCGTTCCGGCTGTTCAGCGACATCCGCATGGGGATCGAGGGCAACCGCGCCCACGGGCGCCACACGATGATGGAGGGCGAGCGGCGCTTCTGCGCGATCTCCTGGACGGAGGCGCTCGGCGGCCCGGACTCGGCCGACGAAGCGCTCGAACGGATCGAGCGCACCTCCCACTTCTGGCGCGAATGGCTCGCAGAAGGCGTCCTATCCGGACCATCCGTGGCGCTATCACCTGCAGCGCTCGGCGCTGACGCTGAAGGGCCTGACGTTCATGCCGACCGGCGCGCTGGTCGCCGCGCCGACCACCTCGCTGCCGGAGACGCCGCGGGGCGAGCGCAACTGGGACTACCGCTACTGCTGGATGCGCGACGCGTCGTTCACGCTCTGGGGGCTGCACGCGCTCGAGCCTCGACTGGGAGGCCGACGACTTCATCCAGTACCTCGCCGACCTGGAGCGCAACGAGGACGGCTCGCTTCAGATCATGTACGGCGTCAAGGGCCAGAAGGACCTCAAGGAGTCGACGCTCGAGCACCTCAAGGGCTACGAGGGGGCGCGCCCGGTGCGGGTCGGCAACGGCGCCTACGCGCAGCGCCAGAACGACGTCTACGGCGCGGTGCTCGACTCGGTCTATCTCCACTCCAAGAACCGCGACCACATCCCCGAGCGGCTGTGGCCGGTGCTCACGACCAGGTCGAATGCGCCGCGAAGGTCTGGTCTGAGCCGGACCAGGGCATCTGGGAGGCGCGGGGCGCGCCGCGCCACTACGTCTCCTCGAAGCTGATGTGCTGGGTGGCGCTGGACCGCGGCGCGCGCCTGGCCGAGCGCCGCGGCCGCGAGGACCTCGCCCCCCGGTGGCAGGCGCTGGCCGACGAGATCAAGGCCGACATCCTCGCGAAGGGGGTCGATTCGCGCGGGGTCTTCCGCCAGCACTACGAAACCGACGCGCTCGACGCCTCGACGCTGCTGATCCCGCTGCTGCGCTTCCTGCCGCGCGACGACGAGCGCGTGCGCGCGACCGTCAAGGCGATCAAAGAGGAGCTGACCGAAGGCGGGCTCGTCCTGCGCTACCGCACCGAGGCGACCGACGACGGCCTGCACGGGGAGGAGGGGACGTTCCTGATCTGCTCGTTCTGGCTCGTCTCGGCGCTGTCGGAGATCGGCGAGGCGCGCGAAGCCGAGCACCTGTGCGGGCGGCTGCTCTCCTACGCCTCTTCGCTGGATCTATACGGCGAGGAGCTCGAGGCCTCCTCGGGTCGCCATCTCGGCAACTACCCGCAGGCGTTCACGCACCTGGCGCTGATCAACGCGGTCACCCATGTGATCGGCGACCAGCAGAGAAGCTAGGCGCGGCGCCCTCGTCACTCTGCGTAGCCCTCCTCGCCGGGCAGCAGGATCCGGGCGACCTCGCCCTCCATCACGACGCGCGGCTCGACGGGGAGCACCTCGCGCTCGCGGGCATGGTCGAGCAGTGTGTCGACCGACTGGAAGTCGCGCAGCTGCTCGAGGTGCTTGATCGTCGGGAACACGAGCAGGATCTCGCCGCGCTCGTGTGCGTCAAGCGCGCCCTGCGGAGAGAACCAGCCGAGGTCCACGCACTCCTGCCGTCCACCGCCGGCTCCTGGCCCTCGGGCAGTGTCGCGAGGAAGAAGTGGGTGTCGAAGCGGATCTTGACCATCGCGGGGGTGATCCAGCGCGAGAACTTCACGAGCTCGTCCGGGCCTGCCAGCGCGACAGCGGCCTCCTCCTGCAGCTCGCGGACTGCGGCAAGCCGGTGTGCGCCGTCGCCGTCGCCCTCCTCGGCGTCGACCGCGCCGCCCGGGAAGACCCACACGCCGCCCATGAAACGAGCCTCCGGCGTGCGCTTGACGAGCAGCAGCTCGAGATCCTCCGAGCCGCCGCGCAGGAGGATCACGCTCGCGGCCTGACGGGGCCGCACGGGGGGCCCCGCGTTCAGCTCCTCGCCGGGTCCGGGACGCTCCGGACGCTCGCATCGGCTGACCCTACATGTCGGTAACCTTGGCCGCATGGCCAAGACGACCTCGGAGCGCCGCACGATGAGCGCCACAGAGACGCTGCAGCGCTGGATCTGCGAGTCCTGCGGCTTCATCTACGACCCCGAGGAGGGCGACCCCGACGGCGGCATCCCGCCCGGGACCCCCTTCGAGGAGATCCCGGACACCTGGTTCTGCCCGGTGTGCGGTGCGCGCAAGCGCGACTTCACGCTCTACGAGGACTAGATCGCCCGGCGGGACCGTCGGGCGCCGCCCGTAGGCTCCCCTCGTGACCGAGCTGCTCGAGCACCCGCCGCGTCCCGCTCGCGGGCTCGGAGTGGGACGAGCTGCTCAGCCGTCGACGCCGAACGCGTGTGGCATCCCTACGGCGCGCTTCCCGCGGCGATGCCCTCGCTGCCCGTGGTCTCGGCGCGAGGGCGTGCGCCTGCGGCTCGCGGACGGCCGCGAGCTGATCGACGGCATGGCCTCGTGGTGGTGCGCGATCCACGGCTACGGCCACCCCGCGCTCGACGCGGCCGTGCGTGACCAGCTCGGCCGCATGGCGCACGTGATGTTCGGCGGACTCACCCACGAGCCCGCCGTGAGGCTTGCGCAGTGCCTCACGGAGCTGGCGCCGGACGGGCTCGAGCGCGTGTTCTTCGCCGACTCCGGTTCGGTGTCGGTCGAGGTCGCGATCAAGCTGGCGATGCAGTACCAGCGCGCGCGGGGAGAGAGCGGGCGCACGCGCCTGATGACCGTGCGGGGCGGATACCACGGGGACACGACCGGCGCGATGGCTGTCTGCGACCCGGTGGGGGGGATGCACGCGATGTTCGCGGGCGTGCTCGCGCAACACGTCTTCGCCGCGCGTCCTCCGGACGGCTTCGGCGCGCCGCTCGAGGAGGCCTGGGCCGAGGAGGTGAGGGCGCTGGCGGCCCGGCACGCGGGCGAGCTCGCGGCCGTGATCGCCGAGCCGGTCGTGCAGGGCGCTGGCGGCATGCGCTTCCACTCGCCCGCGTGCGTGCGGCTGCTGCGCGAGGTCTGCGACGAGCACGGCATGCTGCTGATCCTCGACGAGATCGCGACCGGCTTCGGCCGCTCGGGCGAGCTGTTCGCGTGCGATCACGCGGGCGTCGTGCCGGATGTGATGTGCGTCGGCAAGGCACTCACCGGCGGCTACATGACACTCGCCGCGACGCTCTGCAGCGGCGAGGTCGCCGCGACCGTCTCCAGCGGCGAGGGCGGGGGGCTGATGCACGGGCCGACCTTCATGGCCAACCCGCTTGCGTGCGCGGTCGCGCTCGCCTCCCTGGAGTTGCTCGCGCAGGAGGGCTGGCGCGGGCGGGTCGCAGGGATCGAGGGCGGACTGCGCGACGGCTTGGCGCCGGCGCGTGAGCTGCCCGGCGTCCGCGACGTGCGCGTGCTCGGTGCGATCGGCGTGATCGAGCTCGAGCAACCCGTCGACGTTGCCGCCGCCACGGCGGCGGCCGTCGAACGCGGCGTCTGGTTGCGTCCGTTCCGCGAGCTGGTCTATGCGATGCCGCCCTACGCGACCACGGGCGAGGATCTCGCGGCGCTCACCGGGGCAATGGTGGCGGCGGCGCGCGCGGGCGCCGGCTGAGCCGGCGCGTCCGATGGATGACCTGCCCGGGTGCGGTGACGCGGGCGGACGGGTCTAAGATCCCGGCCGATGACAGGAGGGGGATGGGCGAGGATCGCCGCTGCGATCGCGGCGGCCGGGGCTCTGAGCGCAGCGTCTGCGGTATCGCCCGCGGGCGGCATGCTGCCGGCGCGCCCGGCTGCGGCTGACTGCCACGCGCACGTCCCGCCGCTCCTGCACGACGGCTTCCCGGAGCCTCCGGTGCTCTACAGCCGCGGCGGGCGTCTGGACGTGCGGCTGCGCGCCGCTGTCGGGCCGGCGCGGATGGGCGGCCGGACCGTCCAGGCCTGGAGCTATGACGGCAGCGTGCCGGGACCGACGCTCGCGATCTGCGCGGGCGATCACGTCACGGTGCAGCTCGAAAACGAGCTGCCGGAAGCGACGAACCTGCACACGCACGGCTTCCACGTCTCCCCCGAAGGCAACAGCGACAACATCTTCCTGCGCGTGGAACCGCGCCAGGCGCTCACCTACGAATACGACATCCCAGCCGACATGTCGCCGGGCTCCTACTGGTATCACCCGCACGTCCACGGCAGCGTGGAGGATCAGATCTTCCGCGGCATGGCGGGCGCGATCGTCGAGGAGGGGGGTCTCGATGCGCTGCCGGCGCTGCGGCGAATACCCCAGCGCTGGATCGTGCTCGACAACACCGAGGTCCGCCACGGGCGCGTTCTCGGCGTCGACGAATCGACCGAAGCCGGCGACCGCGTCTACGTCAACGGCGCGCTCGACCCGACGGCGAAGATCCGCCCGGGCCAGCTCCAGCGCTGGCGCATCTTCAACGCGAGCGCCGACCGTGTGCTCGTGCTGCGGATCCCCCACGGGCGGCCGTTCCTGGTGCTCGCCGAGGACGGCCACACCCTCGCCAGAGCGCTCAGCGTACGGACGCTCATGATCGCGCCGAGCTCGCGGCGTGACGTGCTGGTGCGCGGTGGGCCGCCGGGGAGCTACGCGCTGAAGGCGGTCCCGTTCGCCCAGTTCCCGGGCGGACAGAAGGCCTCGAACGGAGGCCCGGTGCCAAACCAGACCCTGCTGACGCTGCGCTCCGCCGGGCGCCCCGAGCAGATGGCGGCCCCCCACGCGGCGCTGTCGCACCCCGTGGATCTGCGTGGCTCCCGGTCGAACGCGAACGGACGATCCAGTTCAGCGAAATGGTCGAACCTTCGGGGGCCTCGAAGTTCCTGCTCAACGGCATGGCCTTCGATCCGAACCGCACCGACGTGACCATGAGGCTGGGCTCGGTCGAGCGCTGGACGCTCGAGAACACGACCCGCGAATGGCACACGTTCCACATGCACATCGACAACTTCCAGGTGATCAGCCAGAACGGCCGCACGATCCCCTACGTCGAGGACGAGGACAACGTCGCGCTGCCGCCCGGCTCGCGCACCGTCGTACTCGTGCAGGCGAGCGATTTCACGGGCCGGTTCGTCTTCCACTGCCACGTGACCTTCCACGAGGATCGCGGCATGATGGCGACGATCGAAGTCGTCCGCAACCCGGCGGCTGCGGCCAGGGCGGCCGCGATCGTGCGCCGGCCCGGCCTGGCGATCAGCTCATCGGCCTCTGGTCGCACGGGAGCGCCGCGGCTCGGCCGGCCGCTCAGCTTCTGGTGCAGCCCGGCCGCTGCGCGAGCGCGCCTGAGCGCCTAGCGCCACCGGGTCTCAGGGCAGCGCGACGCTGCGGCTGACCAGGCGCGGCTGCCCGTACGCGGCTTCGACCAGAACGCGGGCGCGCCGCCCGCTGCCGGCGCGGAGCCTGAAGGAGGCGGTGCCCTGCGCGCTGAGCTGCGCGCGGGCGATCGTCTTGAAGGAGCCCCCGTGCGCTGGTGCCGCCTGGAGCAGCGCCGCGACCCCGGAGCGGGCGACCTCGGCGCGCACCGTGTCCCCGCTCCGCTTGGCTGAGACCTTCAACAGCACCCGTTCCGCCGGGATCGCCAGCACTGTGACGACGCCCTTCATGGTCGGATGGATCGTGCAGTAGTAGTCGAAGGTGCCCGGGTTCGAGAACTTCAGCGAGTAGCTCGTACCGCCTTCGATGCGGCCGGAGTTGAACAGTTCGCTCGTGGAGGTGACGGTGTGCGGGCCGAGCGTTTCGTTGCGCCAGGTGATCGTCTGCCCCTCGGCGACGGTGATCGACGAGGGGGCGTAGATGCGGTCGTGGATCGAGGAGATCGGCCCGCCCGCCGCCGGGCCGCCGGCAGCGGCCGGCGCGGCTCCGAGCGACAGCACCGCGACCGCGCACGCCAGCGGCGCAAGCGAACGCCCCGCACGCCTGCCGCCGTCCGCGGCACCCCTCGGTTCCATCTTCAAGCCCCTTCCACCGCCCAGGCAGCGTACTGCACCCCCGCGCGCGCCAGGCGGCGCGTGACTACGCAGCGTCAGGCCGCCCCCGGCCCGTCGAGCCACTCGCGCCATGGCAGCCCCGCGCCGGCGCGCGCCAGCTCCGCCGGTTCCGGCTCCTCGACGAGCGGGATCGTCGCCACCTCGACTTCGCCGAGGCGCGCGATCGTCTCGCGGTTCGAGCGCTCGATCTCCGACGGGCGCTCCGGCCATGGGGTGAGCACCACCGCGCGCACCTCGAGGCCCGCCGAGCGCGCCGCCTCGAGCGTGAGCAGCGTGTGGCTGATCGTCCCCAGCCCGGGCCGCGCGGCCACGACGAGCGGCAGGGCGAGCGCGGCGGCCAGGTCGCGCACGCTCCAGCCGCCCGCGATCGGCACGAGCAGCCCGCCCACCCCCTCGACCACGACGCTGTCCGCGCCGGAGAGGGTTGCGCGCACGCGCGAGAGCAGCTCGCCGGGGTCGATCGGCCTCTTCTCGAGCTCGGCCGCCAGGTGCGGCGAGACGGCCGGGCCGAAGCGCAGCGCGGTCACCTCCTCCACGCGCACCCCTGCGGCGCGCGCGAGCATCACGTCGTCGGCGGGCCAGACGCTGTCAGGCGGGCTCCGCTGTCCCGGTCAGCACCGGCTTGGCCGCCCGCACGTCCTCGCCCGCGGCGCGCATCGCCGCGAGCAGGCAGGCGCTGAGGACTGTCTTGCCGGCTTCCGTGCCGGTTCCCGTGACGAACAGGCCGCGCAAGGCCGCGCGCAGCGCTCAGGCCGCGCGCTCGAAGTCGAACAGCTCCGTCGGAGCGCCGCCCTCGGCCTGCTCCAGCGCCAGCTCGATCTCGAGCTCCTCCGGCGGGCGATGCGGCCACCGGTGGCGCGGCGCCTGCGTGCTGGTCGAACAACACGCCGCCCGTGCCCGGGCGGCGCTCGCTCTCGAAGGGGTTGCCGCTGGACTCCTCCTGCGCCGGCGAGGCCGCGAGACGTTCGGCGCGGACGAGGGCGGTCTCGATCTCGGCGAGCTCCTCTGCCGGCTCGGGAGCGGGCGCGAGGAGCTGTTCGGGCTCGAATCCGGCTCGGCGCGCGGCGACCCCAAGCGCTTCGGCGGCGTCGCGCAGCTCGGCCGGGGTGTGGGAGGCCATCGTGGTCAGCCGCAGGCGCGAGGTCCCGTCCGGGACCGTCGGCGGGCGAATCGCCTGGGCGAACACGCCGAGCTCCAGCGCCTGCTGGCAGAAGCGCAGCGCGGCGCGCTCCTCGCCGGCGATCAGCGGGACGATGTGCATCTCGCTCTCCACGACGGGGAAGCCCTCCTCGGCCAGCGCGCGCCGCAGCGCCCGGGCGTTGGACCGCAGCCTTGCGACGCGATGCGGGCGTTCGACCAGCAGCTCGAGCGCGGCCAGCGCCCCTGCGACCTGCGGGGGTGCGGGCGCCGTCGAGAAGATGAACGGCCGTGCGGTGTTGATCAGGTACTCGACGATCTCGCGGCCGGCGCAGGCGTAGGCGCCGTAGGAGCCCAGCGCCTTGCCCAGCGTCCCGATCACGACGTCCACCTCGCCCTCGAGCCCCGCGGCTGCGACGGCTCCGCGGCCGTCGGGCCCGACGTTGCCGGTGGCGTGCGCCTCGTCCACGACCAGGCGCGCGTCGTAGATCTGCGCGAGCTCGACGAGGTGGGCGAGCGGCGCGATGTCGCCGTCCATCGAGAACACCGAGTCCGTCACGATCAACCTGGTGCCCCGCTGCTCGCCGTTGCGGCGCAGGCACCAGTCGAGGTGCTCGACGTCGCGGTGGCGGTAGACGACGACCTCGGCGCGCGAGAGCCTGCAGCCGTCGACGATCGAAGCGTGGTTGAGCTCGTCGGAGAAGATCGTGTCGCCGGCGCCTGCGAGGGCTCCGATCACGCCCAGGTTCGCCAGGTAGCCGGACCCGAACAGGAGACAGGACTCGGTTCGCTCGAAGTCCGCCAGGCGCTCCTCGAGGCGCCGGTGGATCGTCATCGTGCCCGAGACGAGCCGCGACGCTCCGGCGCCGACGCCCCACCGGCGTGCCGCCTCGGCCGCCGCCTCGCGCACCCGCGGGTGGTCCGCCAGCCCCAGGTAGTTGTTCGAGCACAGCAGCAGCACCGGCCGGCCGTCGAGCAGCACGGTCGGGCCCTGCGGGCCCGAGATCATCCGCAGCCGCCGCGAGAGGCCGAGACGCTCCAACTCCGCGAGGCGCTCGGCGATCTCGCTCATCGGCGCTAGACGACGCTCTCGGGTGCGCCCGTCGCTGGGCGCGCGCGCTTGGCTCTGAAGCGCAGCTGCTTGGACGGGTCCCAGAGCCTGATCGCGAGCTCCGCCGGCGGCGGCTCGGAGATCAGCTCCTCGATCACGTCGGGCGTCTCGCCCTCCATCCAGCCGGTGCGGTTGTCCGGGCGGGGGTTGGCAGCGTTGTCGGGCTGGCGGGCTACGTTCAGCCCCAGCTCCTCGAACATCTCGCGGTCGGCCTCGGGCTCGCTGCCGAGCGTGGTGAGGAAGTTGCCCATCATCACCCCGTTGATCCCGGCCTTGACCGCCAGCTGCTGCAGCTCGCCGAGGTTCTCGACGCGACCGCCGCAGAGCCTGAAGAGCGCGCCGGGGAGGATCAGCCGGAAGATCGCGATCCACTTGACGGCCTCCCAGGGGTCCATGAACTCGCGGTCGCCGAACTTGGTGCCGGGGCGGGGGTTGAGCATGTTGATGGGGACGCTGGTCGGGTCGATCTCCGCCAGCTCGAAGGCCATCTCGACGCGCTGCTCGCGCGACTCGCCGAGGTTCAGGATGCCGCCCACGCAGGTCTCCAGGCCCGCCTCGCGCACCGCTCTGATCGTGCGCAGCCGGCCCTCGTAGCGGACCGTGCTCGTGACCTCGTCGTAGTAGCTGGAGGCGGTCTCGACGTTGTGGTGAACACGCTGCACGCCGGCGTCGCGCAGTTTCTGCGCGCGCTCGGCGGAGATGTGGCCGACGGAGGCGCAGCGCTTGAGGTTGGTCTTCTCAGCGACGAGGCGCACGCCCTGCAAGTACTTCTCGAAGTCGCGCTTGGAGAGCCCCTGACCCTGCGTGACCATGCAGAAGCGGTGCGCCCCTGCCGCCTCGGCGGCGCGGGCGTGTTCGAGGATCTGGTCCGGCTCCATCATCGCGTGCATCGGCGTGTCGGCCTCGGCGAAGCGCGACTGCGCGCAGAAGCCGCAGTCCTCGGCGCAGCCGCCGGACTTCGCGTTGACCAGCGAGCACATGTCCGTCGAGTCGGCGAAGCGCTCGACGCGGGCCTTCCAGGCCCGCTCGATCAGGGCTTCGATCTGCGCATGATCCTCGAGCTCGCCGAGGCGCAGAGCCTCCTCGCGGCTGATCAACGGGGGCATGGCGGAACCGTATGCGGCGTGGCGGACAGGTCGGCGGGGTTATGGACACCCGCCATAGGGTCGCGCGCGCGGGCGCGCGCGTGCGTCGTCGCGGAGCCGCCTGCACTCCGCGCCGGATCCACGGTGCTGGGCTGACGCCGGCCCCCGGCCGGCCGGCGCTCAGCGGCCCTGCCAGCGGGCGGGGCGGCGCTCGGCGAACGCGCGCATCCCCTCCCGCATGTCCTCAGAGGCGAACGAGGCGCGGCGCAGCTCGATCAGCTCCTGCTCGACCTCCTCGGCGAGCTCGCTCTCGGCTGCGAGCAGGGCGCGGATGACGCGCTTGTTACCGGTCTGGGAGAGCGGCGCGTTCCCGGCCAGCTCAGCTGCCACCTCCAGCGCGCGCGCCTCGAGGTCCTCGGGAGCCGCGACGCGGGTGACGAGGCCCCACTGCAGAGCCGTGCCGGCGTCGATGTAGCTGCCGAGGAGGAACAGCTCGCGCGTGCGGGCCGCGCCGATCGCGTCGATGAAGCGCCGCAGGCCGGTGTGGGAGTAGACGAGCCCGAGCTTCGCCGGGGGCATGCCGAGCTTGATGCCGTCTTGGGCGACGCGCAGGTCGCAGGCGAGTGCCAGCTCCAGCCCGCCGCCGATGGTGTGGCCGGGCAGCACCGCCAGCGTCGGCCACGGGAAGTCCTCGAGCGCGTCGATGGCTTCTGTGAACGGGTGCGCGACCAGTGCCTCCGCGCGCTCCTCGAACTCGGCGTCGGGGATCTCGCCGATGTCGTAGCCGGCCGAGAACATGCCGTGCGCGCCGGTGACGATCACGCAGCGCGTCGGTGTCTCGGGTCGGGCCAGGCGCGCGAGCGTGGCCGTGATCGCGTCGAGGATCGGATGGTCGAGCGCGTTGCGCTTCTCCGGGTTGGAGATCGTCAGGCGGACGACGCCTGCCGACGGCTCGTCGACCAGGAGCTTGCCGTCGGCCAGCTGCTCCGCGGGGGCGGCGCTTGACATCGCGCGACAGCGTACCGGCCGGTCTGGTGAGCCGGAGCTTGCTGTCCCCGCGCTAGTCGAGCTTGACGAGGGTGTCGCCCTCGCTCACCGCCTGCCCCTCCTCGACGACGATCTCGCTCACCGTTCCCGCGTCCTCGGCTTCGACCGGCATCTCCATCTTCATGGACTCCAGGATCGCGACCGTGTCGCCCTCCTCGATGGTGTCGCCGACGGCGCACTCGATTTTCCATACGGTCCCGGTGATATGAGCCTCGATATCGGTCATCTGCCCTCCGTCGCGCGTTCGCCTGGATGGGGACAATAGAGAGCCCCAACGACGACCCGCGCGACGGCGCAGGAGCCGGTCTGCACCCGGCCCAGCCGGTCGCGGTGATCGTCGCGGCGCGGGACGAGGGCGAGCGGATCGGCGCCACGCTCGCGGCGCTAGCCGAGGTGTTCGGAGCCGCTGCGCTGTGGGTGGCCGACGACGGCTCGCGCGACGGGACCGCCCGTGTTGCGCGCGGCGCCGGGGCGACGGTGGCCTCGACGGGGGCGCGGCGCGGCAAGGGGGAGGCGGTGACCGCAGCCGCCCGGCGCGCGCTGACGGAGTCCCCCGGCGCGCCGTCCGACGTGTTCGTTCTCTGCGACGGCGACCTCGGGTCCTCCGCGGCGCAGCTCGGCCCGCTCGTCGCGGCCGTCGCGACGGGGCGATGCCAGCTGGCGGTGGCCGAGTTCGCGCGGCGCGTGGGGGGCGGGTTCGGGATCGCGCTCGGCTTCGCCGGGTGGGCGATCCGCCGCGGCTGCGGCCTGCGCACGCGCGCGCCGATCTCGGGCCAGCGCGCGCTCGACCGCGCGACGCTCGAACGCGTGCTGCCGCTCGCGCACGGTTTCGGGATGGAGGTCGGGATGACGATCGACGCCTCGCGCGGGGGCGCTCGCGTCGCCGAGATCGAGCTGCCCCTGACACACCGCAGCACCGGTAGAACCGCAGGAGGGTTCCTTCATCGGGCGCGGCAGCTGATCGACTTCGCGCGCGCGTACGCGCGCCGGAGATAGGGTGGAGTCGATGGGTGCAACGAGACGCGTAACCGATCGCGCCGGCGGAGGTACAGGCGACAGATGAGTGAGCTCGCCCCGATGCGCGAACAGGTCTACACGGACCCCCGTCCGAAGGAGTACTTCGACAAGTTCCACGAGCGCGCGCGCACGCATGAACCGAACTTCGTCTATGAGATCGTGCGCGTCATCACGTCGCTGTATGCGTACACGCTGCTGCGCACACGGGCGATCGCGGTCGAGAACGTGCCCGGCAGCGGCGCGGTGATCCTCGCCCCCAACCACTTCTCGTTCATGGACCATTTCCTGATGGGCTGCTACATCCGGCGCAAGGTCCGCTTCATGGCCAAGTCGCAGCTGTTCAAGCCGCCGATCGGGAACCTGATCTACTCGCCGGGGGGCGTGTTCCCGGTGCGGCGCGGAGCGCGCGACGAAGAGGTCTTCATCACCGCGCGGACGATCCTCGGTCGCGGCGGCGCGATCACGATGTACTGCGAGGGTGGCCGCTCGCGCACCGGCAAACTCTCGGAGAAGGCCAAGTCCGGCATCGGCCGCCTCGCGCTCGAGACCGGTGCGCCGGTGGTGCCGATCGCGATCCATGGCTCTTCGAAGGTGCGCAACTGGAAGCGCCTGCAGTTCCCGAAGGTGACGGTCCAGTACGGGGAGCAGATGCGCTGGGAGGCGATCGAGAACTCCACGCGCGAGCAGCAGCAGGCGGTGGCCGATGAGGTCCTCGCGGAGATCCGCCGACTGTACGGAGGGCTCGACGAGTACGGCCGGCGCGGCATCATGCGCCGCCTTCGCGAGCAGCGCCGGGCACGCCGCCGCGCGCCCGAGGGCGCTGCGGTCGCATGAACGAACGCAAGCTCGAGGTCGGAGCTGTGATCAGGCGGGTCTGGTCGATCTACATCGACCAGGCGCCGGTGCTGATGCCCGTGGCGGCGGTGGTCTTCGTGTTCACCGGCATCCTCTCCTACCTGCTCCTGCAGGCCGGTTCTGCCGGGCTGTTCTTCCTCGGAACGCTGATCGGCCTGATCGCGACGACGCTGTTCACCGGGATGGTCGTCGAGCTCGTCGCCGACGTTCAGGACGGCCGCCGGGACGCCACGCCGAGCCAGCTGCTGCGCGCCATCACACCCGTGCTCGGCACGCTGATCGCCGTCGCGCTGGCCGTCGCCGTCCTCACGCTGATCGGCTTCCTCCTGATCTTGCCGGGCCTGGTCGCGCTGACGGTCTGGGCGGTCGCTGCACCCGTGGTGGTCCTCGAGCGCCCTGAAGGACTGAAGGCGATGCGGCGCAGCCGCGAGCTCGTCGCCGGCAACGGCTGGCCCGTGTTCGGCGTGGTCCTCGTTCTCGGCGTGCGGTCGCCGTGGTCGCGGCAGCGATCGAGTACGCCGCCGAATCGGCGGGCACCGGCGCCGGCATCGTCACCCGCGTCGTCGTGGGTGTGCTGAGCGCGCCGTTCTCGGCGCTCGGCGCCGCCGTCCTCTACTTCGAACTGCTGCGCGTGAGGCAAGAGGCCGCGCCGCAGATCCCCGTCCCCGAGGCGCCCGCGGCTTCGCCGGACCCGTTCGGGTCCGAGTGAGAGGGCTCGTTGGGCCCGGCGATGGAAGCTGAGGCCGCCGGGAAGCTCCTGCGCGAGGGGCTTCTCGACGGCGTGCGCGCCGTTCTCGCCAGTGCGCCGGGCGCTGCAGCGAGCCCCGCCGCCGAGGCAGTCGAGCACCGCTGCTCGGCGCTCGGAGCGACGGTGGCGCGCTGCGAGCTCGCACCGAGCCCGGAGGCGTCCGATGAGGAGGCGCTCGGGCGCCTGGCCGGGGACGCGCTGGCGCCCTCGGGCGGGGCCGATGTGCTCGTGGTCGACGGCGCCGGCCTGTTCGCCGCCGCGCAAGGGGACGCGGCGCTCCTGGCGGCGATGCAGGCGTGCTGGGAGCTCACGCGGACCGTCGCCGCAGCCGGGATGGTGGAGCAGGGCGGGGGACTCGCTGTGCTGATCGCGCCGGCACCCGGCGCCGGGGCGCATGCGCGCGCCGCGGCCGCGGGACTGGAGAATCTCGCGCGCACGCTCTCGATCGAGTGGGCGCGCTTTGGCACCCGCGCGGTGACGATCGCGCCCGGCGATGCGACGGGCCCGGGCGAGATCGCGACGCTGGTGGCCTACCTCGCCTCGCCGGCCGGGGCGTACTACTCGGGCTGCCTGCTGGACCTGCGGGGTCCCTAGGCGCCGCTGACGCGGGCTGCTGGTCGCGCCCATCGAGGGCGCCGCCACGTGAGGTGGCGCGAAAAGCGCAGCGCACCCGGCTCGGCCCGCGGGCACGAGCCGGAGCGCTACGCGCGAGCTTCAGCCCGTCATCCCCCCGAAGATCCCGCCGGTCACGTGCAACGTCTGCCCGTGCACGTAATTGGACCACGGCGAGCACAGGAAGAAGATGCCGCCCGCGGCCTCCTCGGGCGTGGCCGGGCGGCCGAGCGGGATGATCGCCGAGGCCATCGCGCGCATCTGCTCGGGAATCCCCAGCTGCACCTTCTCGCCGCCGATCTCCATCGCGTTCTCGTCGACCTTCGCCTGGGTGAGGCGCGTGTCGATGAAGCCGAAGGCGACCGCGTTGACGTTGACTTTGAACTGCCCCCACTCCTTGGCGACGGTTTTCGTGAGGCCGACGACGGCCGCCTTGCCGGATGAGTAGTTGGCCTGTCCGGGGTTGCCGAAGGTCCCGGAGGTGGAGGAGATGTTCACGATCTTGCGGAAGACCTCCTTGCCTTCCTCGCGCTCCTTCTTGGCCGGCTCACGCAGGTGCGGCGCGGCGGCTCGGATCACGCGGAAGGGCACGATCGTGTGGATGTCGAGCATCGCCTGGAAGTGCTCGTCGGTCATCTTGTGGACGGGTTCGTCGATCGTGTAGCCCGCGTTGTTGACGATGATGTCGATCTTGCCGAACGAGTCGATCGCGGTCTTGACGAGCTCGTCGGCGGCGCCGGGCTTCGTGAGGTCGCCCGCGTAGACGGCCGTCTCGCCGTTGATCTCAGAGGCTGCCTGCTGGGCGACGTCCCCGTCGAGGTCGTTGATGAGGACCTCCGCGCCGTCGTTCGACCAACATCTCCGCGGTGGCGCGGCCGATGCCGCGAGCCGAGCCCGTGACGATCGCCGATTTGCCATCGAGTACTCCCATAGCTCTCGCTTCTCCTTGTCCAAGGTTTGAGAGCGCGGAGGTTATCCGAGGGCGGCGGGGCGGATGCCTGCACCAAGTACCGGCGCGGACGCTTTGCCGAGCAGCACGCGGGCCGCGCAGGTATCTGCGCGGCTAGGGTTCCACCGATGCGAACCCCCGGCGTCTTCGCTGTCGCCGTCTGCGCCACGGTCTTGAGCATCCCGGGCGCCGCTCGAGCGGCAGATCTTCCGGTCGAACCGCGGGCGCTCGTCGTACCCCGTTCCCGGGTCCCGGGGTTCGCGAGGTCCACGAGCCGGCTGGAAGTCGCCGGCACGCCCGGAGAGTGGGCGAACGGGATCCTCGAAGATCCTCCGGCGAACGGAGAAGCGGAAGAGCGCCGCCTCATCGTCGAGGGGTTTCGCGAGGGTGTCGTGGAGACCCTCGAACTCCGCACCGCGGGCGCGTTCTCGGCCGCGCTGCTGCTCGGCTCGCCGGAAGCGGCCGAGAACGAGGCGGTGCACAAAGCGAGCGAAGAACTCGGCGAATTCGGCAGCGGCGCAAGCCGCTTCACTGTGACAGCGGTCCCGAACGCCGTCGGGGTGCAGCAGACGCACACCAAGCACGCGCGCGTTCGCGGCCTCTACGAAGTCTCGGTCGTCTTCTCCGAGGCCGACTGCTTCGCCTCCGTCGGGGCGGGGATGCGCTCCTACCGGGCGGCAAGGCTCGCAGCGCTGGCCGGTGCGACGGCGCTCGCGCGCCGCCTCCGGCCCTCCTGCGGCTAGCCCGCCGGAGCGCCCCTCAACTCACGATGACGCCGAAGTCCTGCGTGTAGATGCCGCCGCGCTGGCCGTGCGCGAGGCCGTTGGTGTGCGGCGAGACGCCGATGCCGGTGTCGCGGTAGTGGGGGTCGAGGATGTTCGCGCGGTGGCCGGGGGACCGCATCCAGGCCGAGACGATGGCCCGCGGCGTGCCGAGCCAGAGGCTGCCCCAGGCGATGTTCTCGGCCACCTGATAGCCCTCCTTGGAGCTCGAGATGTAGCCGGTGCGGCGGATGCGCATCAGCGGCGTCACCCCGTGCGGGCCGACGTGCTGGAAGTAGTCGCCGAAGGCCATGCTCTCGGTGTGCGCCTGCGCGGCGGCGAGCAGCCGGAAGTTCCAGTGCAGCGCGCGCTCACCGTGACGCGCGCGTTCGCGGTTGACCAGGCACAGCGTGGCCGCGCGGACCCGCGCGAGATCGTGCGAGCTCGGCGCGAGCGAGGTGTAGGGGCAGTGGCCGTGGTCGGCGGAGTAGAAGAGCACGTGCGGCGCCGCGCCGGGGCCGCTGTGGAAGCGGCCCGGGTTGCATTTGGAGCCGCTGAAGCTCGACTGGCTGGCGGATTTGCAGTTTTCGTAAGAGGCCGAGTGGGCGGCGAGCGCTGAGCCGGCGCCTGCGAGAAGGCACAGCGACGCGATGGCCGCCGCGAGACGAGAACGGGCCATGCGGCCCTATCGGCCGGCGGCGCCGCTTACCTGAGACGGGTTGCCGAACTTTGGACACCCTTGCACGGGCCTGCCCAGAGTCGGCGCGGGCTACAGCCCCAGCACCCGCCCCAGGATCTCGCGCATGATCTCGTCGCTGCCGCCGCCGATCGGGCCGAGGCGGGCGTCGCGGGCGGCCCGCTCGACCCAGTACTCGCGCATGTAGCCGGCGCCGCCGTGGATCTGCAGGCAGTCGTCCATCACCTCGAAGGCGGCGCGCTGGGTGGCGAGCTTGGCCATCGTGACCTCCTTCAGCGGCTCCTCGCCGGCGACGAAGCGGCGCAGCGCGTCGTAGGTCACGCAGCGGCAGACGTGGACGGTCGTCGCCATGTCGGCGAGCTTGTGGCGGATCGCCTGGTGGCCGGAGAGAGGACGGCCGAACGCGTTGCGCTCGCGGGCGAACTCCGCGGTGCGCTCCCAGGCCAGGCGCATCCCGGCGACCGCGCCGAGCGCCATCACCAGTCGCTCCCACTGGAAGTTGGCCATGATCAGCTTGAAGCCGCCGTGCAGCTCGCCGAGCAGGTTCTCCTCTGGAACGAACACGTCCTCGTAGGCGATCGTGGCGGTGTCGGAGGCGTGCCAGCCGAGCTTCTCGAGCTTGGAGGAGGTGACGCCGCGGCCGCGATCGACGATCAGGAACGAGATGCCGTGATGGCCGCCCTCGGGGGTCGTCTTGACCGCGGTCACGACGAAGTCGGCGCGAACGCCGTTGGTGATGTAGGTCTTCTCGCCGTTGACGACGAAGCCGCCGTCGACGCGCTCGGCACGGGTCGAGAGTGCTGCGACGTCAGAGCCGGCGCCGGGCTCGGTGATGCCGAGCGCGCCGATCAGCTCGCCGGCGATCGACGGCGCGAGGTAACGATGCTTCTGATCGTCGGTGCCGAACTTCCAGATCGGCGGCGTGGCGATGTTGATGTGGGCGCCGATGCCCGCGGCGGTGCCGCCGGAGCCGATCCGCGCCATCTCCTCGCAGAGGACGGCCTCGTGCAGGTAGTCGCCACCCTGCCCCCCGTACTCCTCCGGGTACTTCAGGCCGAGCAGCCCCTGCGCGGCCATCTTTCCGAAGACCTCGTTGGGGAACCACTGCTCCTCCTCCCACTGCTGCGCGTGGGGGGTGAGCTCGCGCTCGATGAAGCCGCGGACCGACTCGCGCAGCTCCTCGTGCTCGGGTGCAAAAGGAGGGTCGGGAGTGCTCATCGCGCGGTTCTCTCGGAGATCTTCATCGATGTTCCGACCGGTACATGTACCGGTCGGGGGGTGGGTGCATGCACCCACCCCGGGGGTCGCACATGTGCGACCCCCTCAATTGGGAGAGGATTAGGTCCATGGACGATGCTTCGAAGGCTCCCGCCTGGCGGCGCACCGGCGCCAACCTCGTCGACATGGCCGTCTTCGGCGGGCTGTTCTGGCTCGCTCGCTCGCGGGGCCTCGCGCGTGAGGGCAGCGCCGTCGCGCGTTTCATGGCCTTGCCGGTCGAGGTTCTGCGCGAGCAGCTGCGCTCGCCCGGCCAGCGGCTGCTCGGCACGCACACGGTCGACCGGCGCACGGGCCGTCGCGTCGCGCTCTGGCGAACGCTGGCCCTGATCGGCGCGCGCGCCGCCGGTGCCGAGCTCACCCGCCGGCTCGAACCCGTCCGCACGCCGGAGCTGGAGCGCCAACGGGAGGCCGCCAACGCCGAGGTCGCCGACATCATGCGGCGCCATCCCCAGGCCTCGCCCGAGCGCGAGGCCGAGCTGCAGGCCGCCTACAGGCGCAACAGTCACACGACACCCTCGCTGCCACGCGCGGTGGCGCCCTCGCTCGTCATCGGCCTGGCCACGACCCGCCTGCGCCGCCGCCTCGCCCCGACGGTCGAGGTGCGGGCCCGCGGGCGCGAGTGATTGCCTGAAGCGGTCGGGAGGGCCGGCCGGCGCTCCATGCCGGCCTCCGGCCTCACAGCCCGTAGCTGCGGCCGATCACGTCGAGCATGATCTCGTCGGTGCCCGCGCCGATGCGGTTCAGGCGCATGTCGCGCCACACGCGCTCGACCCCGTACTCGCGCATGTAGCCCGCGCCGCCGTGGATCTGGATGCACTCGTCGGCGACTTCGCAGGCGATCCGTGAGGCGTGGAGCTTGGCCATCGAGATCTCGCGCACCGGGTACTCGCCGTTGTTGAAGCGCCAGGCCGTGACGTAGACCATCTGCCGCGCCGACTCGATCTTCGTCGCCATCTCGGCGAACTTGTGGCGGATCACCTGGAAGTGCCCGATCGAGCGCCCGAAGGCTTTGCGCTCGTTCGCGTACTGCAGCGTCTTTTCGAAGCATTTCTGGGCGCCGGCGACGCAGCCCGCGGCGCCGATCAGGCGCTCGCCCTGGAGCTCCCACATGATGTGGTAGAAGCCCTTGCCGACCTGGCCGAGCACCGCTGACTCCGGAACGCGCACATCCTGAAAGGCAAGCAGCGCGGTGTCGGAGGCGTGCATGCCGAGCTTCTCGAGCTTCTTCTCGCGGATCACGCCCGGGCTGTCCATCGGCACGAGGAACAGCGTGAAGCCGTCATAGCCGGCGTCGGGGTCGGTCTTGGTCACGAGCACAATCACATCCGCTCTGTGGCCGTTGGTGATGTAGGTCTTCGAGCCGTTGATGACGTAGTCCTCGCCGTCCTTGACCGCGCGCGTCTTGATGCCCGAGACGTCTGAGCCGGCGTCCGGCTCGGTGATGCCGAGGCAGAGGATCTTCTCGCCCTTGATCGCCGGCACGACCCACTCCTGCTTCTGCTCCTCGGTGCCGAACGCGAGGATCGGCGGCATCGCCATGTCGGTGTGGACCGCGATCCCCATCGCCAGGCCGCCGGAGTTCGCGTTGCCGATCTCCTCGGCGAGCACGAGGCTCGTGTAGTAGTCGCCGCCCTGACCGCCGTACTCCTCCGGCTTGTCCAGCCCGAGAAAGCCCAACTCCCCGAAGCGCGGGAACACCGAGTCGGGGAACGTCGTCTCCTCCCATTCCTCGGCGTGGGGGGCCAGCTCTTTGATCGCGAAGTTGCGGATCGACTCGCGCAGCTGTTCGTGCTCGTCGGTGAAGATGAAGTGCTTGCGCTGGGTCTTGAAGTCTGGCTTCAGGACGGACTCGGCGGTGGCCATGGCTGGCGTGTCTCCTTGGTCGGCTTCTGCGGTCGGCGCGGCGGTGCGCCGGCGCGCGCGGGACGCTAACGCAGCGCTCCGGAAAAGTAAACAGTAGAACTCGCTACTTTGGGCGGTGGCGCCGGCGGGCACGCTCCGGTCCTCGCCACGATTTCGCTGCTCCGACTCCGGATGTAGGCTTGGCGAACGCGGTCGCCGACCGCCCGGGCGCAGAGGGGGAGACGTGGGCCGAGCCGCAACCGTCGCAGTTCTGGCGCTGCTGGCGCTCGCCGCTGCCCCCGCGTACGCGGCCGGGCCGCCGCGCACCGAACCGGCCGCGCCGCTGACGCTCAAACCCGCGATCCCTGCGCAGCTCGCGGAACTCGAGGCGAAAGCGGACGCGCTGCAGATCACCTCGGCGCGCGTCTCGATCGGCACCTCGCTGCGGCTCGGCCACGCCTCGAAGGGCGCGCGCGAACTCGCACGGCTGCTCGAGATCAAGATCACAGGCGTCGAAACGGTCTCGCCGCCGGCCGCGGCCCTGACGTTGAAGCTGTTCGGCGCCGACGTGCGGCTGCGCTACGTCGACGGACACACCTACGTCTTCTCGTGGGGCCTCGGGCTGCACGACGGCGGGCGCCCCTGGATCGAGCTCGGGCACGGCCTGCTCGGGCAGACCTACGGAGGCGTCGGCAAGAAGCCGGACGTGACGCCGGCCACGGGCGCGGCGCGTTACGGGAAGCTGTTCACGCTCGTCAACGACGGCATCGGCATCCACGAGCTCGCGCCCACCACGCTCTACGGCCAGCCCGTCACCGGCTTCCAGGAGGAAGTCGAACCGAAGACCGGGCTCGAAGCCGGCTCATCGGGCGGGGCGATCGGCGGCCTCGCTGCCAGGCACCCGGCGCCGCCGAAGGCGAAGCTGACGGTCTACTTCGCCGCCGGCGGCGCGCCCGTGCGTGTACAGCTGGAAACCGGGGACACCCACACGGGGCTCACCCTCACCGCCGACTTCCCGGCGATCGACTTCCCGTACACGATCGCGCCGCCCCCGCCCTCGCACGTGATCACCGAACGCGAGGCGCTGAAGCGTTTCCCGCCGCACGGCAGCTCGCAGGCCTTCGGCATCCAGGGGCGCGACCGAAAGCAGCTCCTCCGTTACGACGACCACGGGCGCCAAAAGTAAGCAGTAGCGCTGCGCACTTTCCACCCGTGGGCTAGGATGCGCCCGTGCCCACGGACAAGGTCCTCTACGCACTCGACGCACGCGGCGTCGCGACGATCACCCTGAACGACCCCGAGACGCGCAACGCGCTCTCAGCCGAGCTGCTCGACGGCCTGACCGAGAGCTTCGAGCGCGCCCGCGACGAAGCCGGCGCGCGCTGCGTGGTGCTCGCCTCCTCGCATGAGCGCACGTTCTCCTCCGGCGCCAACCTGAGCGGCTTCGCGGCCGAGATGGCGCTCGTGCACAAGCACTTCGCCGGCGAGCGTTTCGTCGGCCTCTTCAAGCTGATCGGCGAGCTCGGCAAGCCGACGATCTGCGCCGCGCGCGGGCACGTGCTCGCCGGGGCTCTGGGGATCGCCCTGGCCTGCGATCTGATCGTCGCGGGCGAGACCGCCAGCTTCGGCACACCCGAGATCAACATCGGCGCCTTCCCCTTCATGATCATGGCGCTGATCTACCGCAACGTGCCGCGCAAGAAGGCCAACGAGCTGCTGCTGCTCGGCGAGCGCCTGAGCGCCCAGCAGGCGCTCGAAGCGGGGATCGTCAACCGCGTCGTCCCCGACGAAGAGCTGCAGCCGACGGTCGAGGACTGGGCCGGCAAGCTGGCCGGGAAGTCGCCCGTGATCATGCGCCTCGGCAAGGAAGCGATGCGCCGCCAGCTCGACATGCCGCTCGACGACGCGCTCGACTACCTGCGCGCCCAGCTCACGCTCGCGCAATCGACCGAGGACATCGTCGAGGGCGTGACCGCGTTCTTCGAGAAGCGCGAGCCGACCTGGAAAGGACAGTGAATGGCTGACACCACGGCAACGGGTGCGAGCCATGAGGGCTCGCCTTCCTCTCAGGAGCGCCGCCCGGACGGCGGCGCAGGCACCTCCATTTTGCGGCCGCTGGTGGAGGACCTGCAGGCGCGCCGCGAGCAGATCAAGCTCGGGGGCGGCGAGGAGAAGATCGCTCGCCAGCACGAGAAGGAGAAGCTGACCGCCCGCGAGCGCCTCGCGCTGCTGATCGACGAGGGCACGTTCGTGGAGCTGGGCATCCACGGTCGGCCGCACTCCTCCCAGCGCGCGATGGACGGCGTCGAGGCGCCCGCCGATGGCGTCATCACCGGCTACGGCAAGATCGACGGCCGCCTCACGGCCGTCTGCGCGTACGACTTCACGGTGATGGCCGGCTCGATGGGGATGACCGGCGAGCTGAAGGTGACGCGGCTGCGCGAGCTGGCGTTGACGAAGCGCATCCCCTTCGTCTGGCTGCTCGACTCGGCCGGCGCGCGCATCCAGGAGGCGGTGGGCTCGCTGTTCGCGGGCTCCGGCTTCCTGTTCCGCGAGGAGGTCGTGATGAGCGGGGTGATCCCTCAGGTCGCGGCTCTGATGGGGCCGTGCGCCGCCGGCACCGCCTACATCCCCGGGCTGGCCGATTTCGTGCCGATGGTCAAGGGCCGCGGCTCGATGGCGCTCGCCGGGCCGCACCTCGTGCGCGCGGCCATCGGCGAGGACGTCACCCAGGAGGAGCTGGGCGGCTCGCGCGTGCACTGCCGCAAGTCTGGCGTCGGGGACATGGAGGTGGCCGGCGACGAGGAGTGCATCCAGCGCATCAAGGAATACCTCTCGTTCATGCCGCAGAACTGCGAGGCGCCCGTGCCCGTGCGGGCGGTGAGCGATCCGATCGAGCGCGCCGAGGAGGAGCTGCTGGACGTGCTGCCCGAATCGAACCGCAAGCCGTACGACATGTACGAGGTGATCCGCCGCATCGTCGACGACGGCGACTGGTTCGACATGAAGGGCGCCTGGGCCAAGACGATCATCACCTGCTTCGCGCGCTTCGGCGGGCGCCCGGCCGGCATCGTCGCCAACCAGCCCAAGCAGCTCGGCGGCATCCTCGACAACGACTCGGCCGACAAGGCCGCGCGCTTCGTGAACCTCTGCAACGCCTTCTCGATCCCGCTCGTCTTCCTGATGGACGTGCCGGGGTTCATGGTCGGCACGAAGGTCGAGGAGGCGGGGATCATCCGCCACGGCGCGAAGATGCTCTACGCGGTCGCCAACGCGACCGTCCCGAAGATCACGGTGATCACGCGCAAGGCGTATGGCGCGGGTTACTACGTGATGAACGGGCGCGCGTACGAGCCCGACCTGATCGTGGCCTGGCCGAGCGCCGAGATCTCGGTCATGGGCGCCGAGGGGGCGGTCGAGATCGTGATGCGCAAACAGGTCGACGAAGCCGACGATCCAGCCGCCAAGAAGGCCGAGCTGATCGCGGCCTACCAGAAGATCATCGACGTCTACATCGCCGCCGGCAACGACATGATCGACGACGTGATCGACCCGCGGGAGACGCGCGCGACGATCTGCCGCGCGCTCGAGATGGCGGAGAACAAGAAAATCGAGCGGCCCTGGAAGCGGCAGGGAGTGGTGCCGGTATGAGCTCGGTGTACGACCGCGTGCGCAATCCGGAGGCGGCGAAGGCCGCCCGCGCCGGCGCCTCGGCGAGCGGCTTCGGCGCGCTGCGCGGACACAAGTACGCCCTGCTCGTCACCTATCGCCGCTCGGGCGAGCCGGTGCCCACGCCTGTGTGGTTCGGGCTCGACGGGCCGCAGCGCCTGTACGTGCGGACGGGCGCAGACGCGGCGAAGGTCAAGCGCGTCAGGGCGGACCCCCGCGTCCTGGTCGGTCCCTCCGACGCCCGCGGCAAGCCGCTGGGAGCCCTCGCCGGCGGCGTCGCCCGCCTGGTCCCGACCACAGAGGGCGACCACGCGGAGTCGGTGCTCCGGGCGAGCTACGGCCTCGGCCGCCGCCTCTACGAGCGCCTCCTCGGCGAACGCTCTCCCGGCACCTATCTGGAGGTCACACCCGCATGAGTCTCGAGGACCCCGTCGTCATCACCTGCTCGATCTCGGGCGCGATCGCCAACCGCGAGCAGTGCCCCGCGATCCCCTACACGCCCGCGGAGTACGCCGCCGAGGCGCGCCGGATCGTCGACGAGGGCGGGGTGCACATCCACATCCACGCCCGCAAACCGGACGGCACACCCTCGTATGAGGTGGAGGACTTCGCCGCGATCACCGAGGCGATCCGCGCGGAGGTCGGCGACGCGGCGATCATCAACTACTCGACCGGGACGATCGGGGTGCCGGTGGCAAAGCGCATCGAGTACCTCAGGGCCTGCCTTCCCGAGGTGGCGGCCCTGAACATGGGCTCGATGAACTACGCCAAGTACTCGCGCTCGCGCAAGGCCTTCGTCTTCGACATGGTCTTCGCAAATCCGTTCTCGGAGATCATCGAGCTGCTCGAGGCGATGAACGAGCTCGGCATCAAACCCGAGCACGAGTGCTTCGACGTCGGCCACGTCGGCTCGCTGGCGCCCCTGATCGACATGGGTGTGCTGCACACGCCGCTGCACGTCGACTGCGTGATGGGCGTGGTCGGCGGCATCCCGCCGACGGCGCGCAACCTTGCCGCGATGGTCGACAACCTCCCGGACGGCTCCCACTGGGGGGTGATCGGGATCTCGCGCGAGCAGTGGATGCTGGTGGCCGCGGCGCTGACGCTCGGCGGCTCGATCCGCGTGGGGCTGGAGGACAACCTGTACCTGCCGGACGGCACGATGGCGAGCTCCAACGGCGAGCTGATCGCCAAGGCCCGGCAGATGACCGAAGAGATCGGCCGGCGCCCGGCCACGGTCGCCGAGGCGCGGGCGATGCTGAACGTGCCGGCCAGGCCGCCTGTCGGGAGCCCGGCGTGACGCTCCCCCTGGAGGGCGTCAGGGTCCTCGACCTCTCGCGGCTGCTGCCGGGCGGCTTCTGCTCGCTGCTGCTGGCCGACTTCGGCGCCGAGGTGCTGAAGGTCGAGGACACCGGCATGGGCGACTACATCCGCTGGTCGCCGCCCTACTACGAGGGCGCCCACGACAGCGCCAAGTCGGCGCTGTTCCTCGCGCTGAACCGCAACAAGCGCTCGATCCGCCTGGACCTGAAGAACGAGCGTGGCCGCGAGGCGCTGCTGCGGCTCGTCGCCGAACACGACGTCGTGCTGGAGTCGTTCCGCCCCGGCGTGCTCGAACGTCTCGGCGTCGGCTACGACCGCATGAAGGAGGTGAACCCGGGGATCGTCTACTGCGCGATCTCCGGGTACGGCCAGGACGGCCCCAAACGCGACGCCTCCGGCCACGACATGAACTACCTCGGCCTGATCGGGCTGCTCGGGCTGACCGGGGAGCGCGGCGGCGCGCCGGTCCAGGCCGCCGGGCAGATCGCAGATCTTGGCGGCGGCGCCCTGATGGCCGCCTTCGGCATCCTGGCCGCGCTGCGCGAGCGTGACGGCGCGGCGCCGAAGCCGCCCATTCCGGGCCGCACCGTCGGCTGCGCCGGCCAGCAGGGTTCCGGCGAAGGCCAGATGGTCGACGTCTCGATGGCGGACGGCGCGCTGTCGTGGCTGGCGATGGTCGCGGCCAGCTACTTCGCCGACGGCGAGGTGCCACGCCGCGGCGATCTCCCGCTTGCCGGAGCGCTCGTCTGCTACCGCCCCTACGAGTGCGCCGACGGGTGGGTCTCGCTCGGCGCGCTGGAGCCGAAGTTCTGGCAGGCCTGGTGCCGAGGCGTGGGCCGCGAGGATTTGATCGCGAAGCAGTTCGAGCGTCCCGGCTCCGAGACCCACGGGCAGGTGGCCGAGATCTTCAAGGGCCGCACGCGCGATCAATGGGAGGCCTTTGCGCGCGAATACGACTGCTGCCTGGAGCCCGTCCTCGAGCTCGACGAGGCGCTCGACTCCGAGCTCGTGCGGGCGCGGCGGATGGTCGTCGAGCTCGAGCAACCGGGCGCAGAGCGGGCCGTGCGGCAGCTCGGGATCCCGGTCAAGCTCGACCGCACGCCCGGCGAGCACGACCGCCTGCCCGGCCCGGCGCTCGGCGAGCACACCGAGCAGGTGCTGGCCGAGGCCGGCTACTCGGAGTCCGAGATCGCCGAGCTGCTCGCGGGCGGCGCGGCGGCCGGTCCCGCCGAGTCCCAGCACGGCGCGACGCTGAGGGCGTGAGCGGCGTGGCGGCGAGCGCCGGCGCCGCCACCACGGGCCGGCGCGACGGCTCCGATCGCGAGCTGCTCAAGATGAGCGAGCTCGCGGAGCGCTCGGGAGTGAGCCCGGGCACGATCCGCTACTACCTCCGCGAGGGACTGCTCGGCGACGGCGGTGACATCGTGCGCACGAGCCGCAACATGGCCTACTACCCGCCCGACTACGTCGAGCGGATCGCGCTGATCAAGCGGCTGCAGGAGGAGCGCTTCATGCCGCTGCGCGTGATCCGCGGCGCCCTGCGCGAGGACCCCGACCGGGTGCGCGCGCTGATGGAGCTCGAGGACCGCATCATCGAGCGCGCGCTCGTTAGCGCCGAGGGCCGCGGGCGCGTCTCGCGAAGGGCCGCGGCCGAGCGCTACGGCGTGCCGGCCGAGGTGCTCGACCGGCTCGCCGAGATCGGCGTGCTGACTCCCAACGCGCGCGGCTATGACCGCGACGACGTCGAGATCATCGAGGCGATCGCGAGCTTCCGCGCGGGCGGCTACGAGGAGGCGCTCGGCTTCACCGTGTACGACACGCTGCGCTACCGCGAGGCGCTGGAGCCGCTGGTGAAGGCGGAGGTGCGGGCGCTGCTCGAGCGCCTCGCCGGCGAGGTGGAGGTCGAGCGCGCGATGGAGATCATCGCCGCCGGCACCGAGCCGCTGCGCGAGCTGATCGGCGCGATGCACTCGAAGCTGCTGCTCGCCGAGCTGGGGCGGCAGCGCTCGCGGCGCTCGTCGTAACAGGCTGCGTGGACACCGTTGACAGCCGGGCCGTATGTCACCATACCCAGAGTATGGGGGTGCTCATCCAGATCAAAGACGTCCCCGAGGACGTGCACTCGGTGCTGAAGTCGCGCGCGGCGCTCGACGGGGTTCCGCTCTCTGTCTACGTCAGGAAGCTTCTCGAGCAGCACGCCGCGCGCCCGACCCCCGCCGAGCTGTGGGCACGTATACAGGCGCGCGGCGCTCCGCCGGAACTGGAGTCGAGCGCGGAGACCGTGCGCTGGATCCGGGACCACGGCGAGTGACGGTGATCGACACGACCGGCGTGATCGACCTTCTGCTCGGGTGGCGGGCGGCCGACGACGTGCGTCGTCTGCTGGACGCGGAGAAGGAGCTGTGCGCACCGGACGTGCTCGTCTTCGAGGTCCTCTCTGCGCTGCGCCGCCAGGTGCAGCGCGGCGTCCTTCCCGGCGGGCGCGCGCAGGCCGCCATCGCCGACCTGGAGGACGTGCCGATACGCCTGCACGCGAGCCTCCCCTTGCGCTTCAAGGTTTGGGAGCACCGCCAGAACCTGACCGCCGGCGACGCTCTGTTCGTGGCGCTGGCCGAAGAGCTGGGCGAGCCGCTGGCGACCGGCGATGCAGCCCTGGTGCGCGCGTGCTCGTCGGCGAACGCGGTTGAGGCGGCGGTGATCGCCCTGGGCAGCTGAGCTACCAGCGCGCGCGGTGGTGCTCCATCACCCCGCGTCCCGCCGCCAGCTCCACCCCGCCGGGCAGCGTCCCCGCGAAGGTCCCGAACGGCGCCCTGTACTCCGAGCTGAGGAGCAGCAGGTTCTCGCTGCGGGCGCGCTCCGCCCCGGCGGCGAAGCGCAGCTCCGAGCCGTCGCCGGCGCGGATCGCGCCGAGGTCCGGGGCGAACTCGACGGGGCCGGGCTCGCGCGGGACCCCGCCGACCCACACCGCCCGCTCGCTCCCCTGCTCCGGGTCGTTGATGCCCGAGACGAGGTTCCACGCCAGCGGCGTGCCGTCGGGCGCCTCGCCCACGCCCGCGCTCCAGCGCCACTCGGTGACGCGCTCGTGCCAGCCGGCAGAGTCGTCGATCACGGCGCGGGCCTCTACGGGCCGCGGCGCGGCGCGGTCGAGCGCGAGCGTGCCGTGCGCCCCCAATCCGGCCTGCTTGCGGGTCCAGGACTCCGAGCGTCCGTTCGGGCAGCGCGCCTCGATGCCGTCTTCTTCGTCCAGCTCGAGCTCGAGCCGGACGCCGCGATCGGCGATCACGAGCCGGCCGGGGGAGAGCTCGACCTCGCCGCGGCGCGGCAGCAGACGGGTGCGCTCGCGCATGGTCCCCTCGCGGGGTGCGTAGAACGCCCAGAAGCTCTGCCGGGCGGGACCGATCCGCACCTGCGCGGCGCAGGCCATCAGATCCTCGGAGAACACGCCGACCCAGCGCCATCGCTTCAGCGGGCGCCCGCGGTCGAACATGCCGCGCCCCGCGATGAACGCCTCGGCGGACCCGCAGCGCGGCGCGGGCATTATGCTCTCCGGTATTGACTGACCAGTCAATCTATTTCCTGGATTGGCCGGGGAGGAAGTGGTCGTGAAGGTCGCAGCCGTTCAGCTCAACTCCAGCGCCGATCAACAGGCCAACCTCGCCACGGCCGACAGGCTGACCCGGGCAGCGGCCGCGGACGGCGCTCAGCTGATCGTACTCCCCGAGAAGTGGACGGCGATGGGCACCGAGGATGACCAGCGCGCCGCGGCGCAGCCGCTCGACGGACCCGCGATCGGCTGGGCATGCGCGACGGCGCGCGAGCTGGGTGTGGAGATCGTCGCCGGCTCGATCCTCGAGCTTGTGCCCGGGCAGGAGAAGCTCGCCAACACCAGCGTCCACGTCGACGCCGCCGGGGAGGTCAGGGCCACCTACCGCAAGGTGCACATGTTCGACGTCGAAGTTGGCGGGCGCGTCTACCGCGAGTCCGAGCTGGAGCAGCCCGGTGAGGAGATCGTGCTCTCGCACACCGGCGACGGCGTCGAGCTGGGTCTCTCCGTCTGTTACGACCTGCGCTTCCCGGAGCTGTTCCGGATCCTCGCGGTGCGCGGCGCCAGGGTGATCACGATCCCGGCCGCCTTCACGCTGCCGACGACGCGCGACCACTGGGAGACGCTCGTGCGGGCGCGGGCGATCGAGGACCAGGCCTTCGTGATCGCGGCGAACCAGTGCGGCGAGCACCCGGGCGGGCAGCACTCCGGCGGGCGCTCGATGGTCGTCGACCCCTGGGGGACGGTGCTCGCCCAGGCCGGCGAGGAGGGCGAGGCGGTGCTGGTGGCCGAGCTGGACCTCGAGCGCCAGCGCGAGATCCGCGCGAGCCTGCCCTCGCTCGAGAACCGTCAGCCGGGCGCCTACCGCTGGCCCGAGTCCGTCCCCGCAGAGAGCGCGCGATGAGCTCCTCCGGGCGCCAGGGCGGGCGGGCGACGAAGCCGGCCGCGGAGAAGCGCAGGCTGATCCTCGACGCCGCGGTGCGCGTGTTCGCGCGCCAGGGCTTCCATGCGTGCCGCGTGGCCGACATCGCCGACGAGGCCGGCGTCGCCTACGGCCTCGTCTACCACTACTTCGGCTCCAAGGACGAGGTGCTCGACACGCTGTTCCTCGAGCGCTGGAACGTGATGCTCGACCTGATCCGCCAGGTCGACGCCGAGGAGATGCCGGTGCGCGAGAAGCTCTCGGCGATCGCGTCGTTCATCGTCGACAGCTACCAGCACGACCCCGACCTGATGAAGGTGATCATCGTCGAGGTGACGCGGGCCGCGAACTCGTTCGGCGACACCCACATCGGGACGATCGGCGAGGCCTACGAGCTGATCGGCGGCATGATCGCCGCGGCCCAGGCGAGCGGCCAGTTCAAGGACGAGATCGACTCGCGGTTCGCCGCGATGGCCTTCTACGGCGCGATCGAGCAGCTCCTCACCGGCTGGATCTTCGGGCTGCTGCCCAAGGGGCCGGAGGACTTCGAGCGCGCCAAGTGGGAGGTCGTCGAGACGGTCTGCGGCGGCCTGCAGACGACCGCCGGCGAGAACGCGGGCATCCGCTGAGGGTTGCGCGCCTCGGAGGCTCGGTTTTGAGTCACGACGGCGCGGGGCAATAGACTGGCGCGGTCATGGAGAACGAGCTTGTCAAGAGGCTGATCTGGTCCGGGCTGCTCGCCGGGTTCGGCGCGCTCGCGAGCATCGCCGCGAGCCGCGCGGCCGGCTTCACCTGGCGGCGGATCTTCGACGAGGACCCGCCCGAATGAGCACGCCGCGCAACGGCGGCGAGCCGCCGCAGAACATCGCCGCCGCGGTCGCGGACATCAGCGAGCGCGCGAGCATCCTCGTGCGCGAGGAGATCGAGCTCGCCAAGGCCGAGCTGACCGAGAAGGGGACGAAGATCGCGAAGGGCGCCGCGGTCGGTGCGATCGCCGGCATCTTCTTCGTGTGGGCCGTCCTGTTCCTGCTGATCGGCCTCGCGTGGCTGTTGTACTACTACCTGCCAGGCAATCAGTTCACCTACTTCTGGGGCTTCTTCGCGGTCGGTCTGATCCTGATCGCGCTCGGCGTCGCGGCGGGGCTGATCGCGGCACGCGCCCTGAAACGCGGCGCGCCGCCGGTGCCGACGATGGCGATCGAAGAGGCGCAGAAGATCCGCGAGACCGTGGCCCCGACACACGACGGGCCGTCGGGGGCGGCGCTCAGGTCACCGCCTCCGCGTCCGCCCGCGGCGTCACCGGTGCCCGCTGCGGCGGCGCCGGCAGCGCCTGCGCCCCCCGAGGCGCCTCCGCTGCCGCCCGAGAACGGAACACCAGGCTGATGTCCGCACAGCGCTCCCCGGAGGAGATACGCGAGTCGATCGAGGCCAACCGCCGCGAGCTCGCGGTGTCGGTCGACCGCCTGCGCGGCGAGGTCACCCGGATCACCGACTGGCGTGCGCACGTCGAGCGCCACCGGCCCGAAATCATCGCGGGCGCGGCCGTCCTCGGGCTGATCGTCGGCGCGCGCATGCTGCGCCGCCGGCGCCGCGACTAGCGCCGCCCTCGCGGGGGCGGACGCCGCCCTGGTCCATACGGGGGATGCCACCGCCGACGTTCGTTCGACTCGGCGCCCTGTCGGCTCGCGCGCGGTGCCCGCGGGGCCGAAGCGTGATCTGGACGACTGCGCATGAAGCCCGACACGACAGCCCCCCAGGCGAAGCAGATCACACAGGTGATGGTCGCGACGCTGCTCGTCGCCGGCACCCCGGTGGCGGTGGTGTGGTGGCTGAGGGTCTCGGGGACGATCGACTCCGCGTCGATCACGCTGCTCGTCGGCGTGATCCTCTCGCTCGTGACTTCCTGGGCGGGCCGGATGGTGTGGGAGCAGCGCCAGGGCTCCGAGGACCTGCTGTTCAGCGAGCTGATGGTCTGGGGATATCTCCACCGCCGCCACTCGCAGCGCCGGCTCGCCAGCGCCGCGCATCTCGCCGCGCCTCTGCAGGCGAAGAGCGGCGTCCGCGACGGACGCGCTGTGCGCGAGCAGACGCGGCTGCTCGAGCGGCTCGTGGCCGGTATGGAGACCCGGGACCCCTACCTGCACGGTCACTCCCGCCGGGTGGCGCGCCACGCCTGGATGATCGCGCGGCGCATGAAGCTCCCCGCCGATGAGGTCGCGCGGGTGCGCACCGCGGCGGCGCTCCACGACGTCGGCAAGACCAAGACGCCCAAGACGATCCTGCACAAGGCGGGGGCCCTCACCGACGAGGAGTACCGGATCATCAAGCTGCACCCCGGAGAGGGCGCGGAGATGACGGCTGTCCTCGGCGACCCCGAGCTCCTCGGCATGATCCGCTACCACCACGAGCGCCTCGACGGCAGCGGCTACCCGGACGGGCTGCGCGGCAGCGAGATCCCGCTGGGCGCCCGCATCATCGCCGTCGCCGACACCTTCGACGCGATCACCTCGGCCCGGCCCTACCGCGCCGCCAGCCCTCACCGCAAGGCGATCGACATCCTCAACGACGAGGCCGGGAGCAGGCTCGACGCGGACGTCGTCCGGGCCTTCCGCGGCCACTACGCCGGACGCGGCCCGGTCGCTCTCTGGTCGTTCCTGATGTCGCTGCCCGAGCGCCTGCTCTCCTGGCTGACCGCGAGCGCGGGCACGCTCGCCACCGCAGCGAAAGTCGTAGCCGTCGCGGCGATCGTCGGTGGCGCCGCCGCCACCAGCGCCACGCTCGGGATCGCGACCGCGGCGCGCCCCAGCCACCTGCGCGTGAGCCACGCGGCGGCCGGCCGCCGCCGCCGTCGTCGGCGCATCCCGGTCGGGGACCGCGGGCGCACGCGACAGGCTCCGGGCGCCGACTGCCGCGCCGCGATCGAACGGCGGCGGAACGCACGCGCATCGCAGGGCCTCTCACGCGCCGGCCGCGTCCACCGTCAGAGCGGTCAGCCCCGCCGCAGCAGCGGCTCCGGTCGGCAACGCGCCCGCGGCCGTACAGGGCGGCGGCGGCTCCGGGACCACGCGCACCGAAAGCGGCTCCAGCGGCGGCTCCCAGGAAGCCCCGCACGTGGAACGGCCCCGCCAGCCGGTGGCGAGCGAAACGCCGAAAACCACCCGCGAAGAAACGATCGTCAAAGGCAAAGGCGAAGAAGCGCCTGCCAAAGGCAAGACCGAAGAAGCGTCGAGCAAAGGCAAGAGCGAAGAAGCCCCCGGCAAGGGCAAGACCGAAGAAGCGTCGAGCAAAGGCAAGAGCGAAGAAGCCCCCGGCAAGGGCAAGACCGAAGAAGCGTCGAGCAAAGGCAACGGCGGCAGCGGTTCGGTCAAAGGCAGCTCCGGCAAGGCCGAAGCCGGCGGCAAGGGCACCGGCGCAGAAGCCGGTTAGGACCGGGGCCCGTCGGACCGCGCCGCGTGGCCGGCTGCATCGGTCGGCTCCGCTGAAGAATCCGCAAGCACCGGGTTTGCCTCCGGCGCAAGCTCGCCGCCGGGTGTATCCATCTTGGCCAACGGATCCTCAGGTGAACACGGCCGGGGATGGCTGCGACGCGTCCCCGGCCGCTCCTGGCGCTAGCTCAGCAGCGAGCGCGGCACGCCGCCGATGCCGATCAGCCCGGGCCCGGTGTAGGTGCCGATCACGGGTCCGACCTCCGAGGAGAAGAGCGGCTCGGAATCGAAGATCTCGCGGCCGCGCTCGATCAGGCGCTGTGCCTGCTCGGGCGCCTGGATGTGCTGCACGACCCAGCCGTCAGAGCCCGCGTCGCGCAGCTCCTCCGCGTAGCGGACCATGCGCTCGAACGCGCGCGCCGCGGTGCGAACGCGCTCGACCGGCGTGATCTCGAACTCCAGCGAGAGGATCGGCTTGATGCGCAGCGTGCCGCCGAGCCAGGCCTGGGCCTTGCCGATCCGCCCGCCGCGGCGCAGGTACTCGAGCGTGTCGAGGCAGAACCAGATCCGCAGCACTTGCGCGCCTCGCGTACGCGCGCGACGACCGCGTCCTTGTCCGCGCCGGCCTCGGCGGCCGCCGACGGCGGCGAGGATCAGCATGCCGAGCCCGCCGCAGCCCGTTTCCCCGTCGATCACCTCGACCCGCTCGCCGAGCCCGCGCTCGGCCAGCAGGGCGTGCGCCTGGCGCGCCGCCTCCACCGTTCCGGAGATGCCACCCGCGAGGTGGATCGAGACGACGTCGCGGCCTTCCTCCAGCAGCGGCTCCCACACGGCGAGGAAGTCGCCGATCGACGGCTGCGAGGTGCTCGGCAGTTCCGGGTCGGTCCGAGCCGCTCGTAGAAGGGGCCGAAGCTCTCCATGTCGAGCTCGCGCTCGGGCTGGCCCGCCCAGCCGACGTAGAGGCTCACCTGGTGCACGCCGCGCTCGTCGGCGAGCGCGCGCGGCAGGTAGTGGGTGCTGTCCGAGGCGACGGCGACGGGGGGCATGCGGCGCGAGACGCTACAGGACCCCGGCTACGGCTAGGAGAGCGCCTCCTCGAGCTCTCCCGATTCGTACATCTCGGTGACGATGTCGCAGCCGCCGAGCAGCTCGCCGGACTTGAACAGCTGGGGGATCGTCGGCCACTCGGAGATCGCGGAGAGCTCCTCGCGGATGCGCGGGTCGGGCAGGATGTCGACGGCGGCGAACGGGACCTCGAGCGACTGCAGGATCGCGACGGTGCGCGCGGAGAAGCCGCACGCGGGCGCCTCGGGTGTGCCCTTCATGAACAGGATCACGTCGTGCTCGGCGATCGCCTCCTTGATCGCGTCGCGAATCGGGCTGCTCTCGGCCGTCCTCGGCCGGGCCGGCGCGGCGGCGGCGGGCGCCGGGCGCCATCGGGATCGGGTCGAACTCGCTGCTTGACATCGGAATGCACTCCCGCGTCAGGGGGTCTCGATGGTGGAGGGGACGGCGGTCTTCAGCGCCAGCGCGTGGATCGCTCCGCCGATGTCGGACTCGAGCGCTCCGTAGACGAGCTTGTGCTGCTGGATGCGGCTCAGGCCCGCGAAGGCATCGGAGGTGACCGTGGCGCTGAAGTGGTCGCCGGTCCCGGTGGTGTCCTCGACCTCGACGGCCGCGCCCGGGGAGGGCCGTCTCGATGCGCTGCTTTATGTCCGCCGGGCTGGGCACCGATATTCAGCGTAGAAGATCGCGCGACACCGGCCAGAGCGGCTGGAGCCGCCCGCGGGGCGGGCGCTATACTTTGGAAAGTCTTGAAGCCGTCCATAGGAGCGAAGCCGATGATCGAGATCACCGACAAGGGCGCCGAGAAGGTGCACGAGTTTCTCACCGCGCAGCAGGCCGACGTCAGCCTCGCCGGGCTGCGCGTGGGCGTTCGCGGCGGCGGCTGCTCGGGCTTCCAGTACCAGCTCGCCTTCGACGAGCAGCGCGACAGCGACGTCGTCTTCGAGAGCCACGGCCTGAAGCTGCTCGTGGACCGCGAGAGCCTGCAGTTCGTCAGCGGCTCGACGATCGACTACGAGGAAAGCCTCCAGGGCGCGGGGTTCAAGGTTGAGAACCCCAACGTCGTCGCCGCGTGCGGCTGCGGCTCCTCCTTCCGCGTTGCGGAGGAGGAGCAGGTCTCCGCGGTCTGAGGCCGTCCGGCCGCGCGCCGCGGGGCTGTGGAGCCGCGGCCGCCGCTCGGCCGGCGTGGCGCGGCGCGTTCACGACGGCGGTCGCCGCTCGTCGCCGCGGCCTTCGATCGCATCGCGCTCGCTGCTGCGGGCTCGCGCGGAGCGGCGGCGCGCAGCGCGAGCACGACGGCCACCGCGCAACTCCAGACCCGGCCCGGCGCGGCCTGCCTTCGGCATCACCGAGGACAACGCCGATCTGCTGTGGGCACCCGGCGCGGCCGCGCCGGCCAGGCCGCTCCCTTCGCGCAGGCGCGCGGGTGGCTGACCGCACTGCACCCTCGCTACTACAGGCTGCTGATCGACTGGGCCGCGCTTCAGCCCTCGCCCGCGAGCCCGCCCGATCTCAGCGCTCCCGTCGACGGCTGCGCGCGCGGCATCCCGCCCTGCGGCGCCTACCCGGGCGTCGCGGGCGAGCTCGAAGCGATCGCCTCCCAGCAGCGGGCGGCGCGTGCCCGCGGCGAAGCGGCGCCGCAGGTCGTGATCGACCTGCTGGGCGCGCCGGCGTGGGCGACACAGGCGCCCCACGGCTGCGAAGCGCCTGGGGCCGAAGCGACCGCGCGGGCGCTGCAGCCCCGGCGCGCTGCCCGCCTACCGCGCGCTGATCTCCGCGCTGCTCGCGCTCGGCCGCCGGGAGGGGGTCGCACTGCCGTGGTGGGCGCCGTGGAACGAGCCCAACAACCCGCGCTTCCTGACGCCCCAGCGAGCGAGCTGCTCCGCACGAAGGGGAACCGCTGGCGCCCGCCTCCTACGCCGAGCTCGCGCGCGCCGCGGCCGCGCAGCTGAGGGCATCCGGGAGCAGCGGGCGGCTGCTGCTCGGCGAGCTCGGCGGCTATCAGGCGGGCTCGCGCCACCGCCTGAGCGTCGCCGAGTTCGTCCGCGCGCTGCCGCAGGACGTGCTCTGCCTGAGCCGCGACTGGTCGGTGCATGCCTACGCCGCGTACGGCCCGCGCGCGCAGGGCGGCGGGCGAACCCGTCGCCGCGCTCGAGCAGCGCTCTCGACGAACGAGGCGGCTGCGCGGCCGGGGCGCAGGTGTGGGTGACCGAGGCAGGTGCCGGGGCGCCACGCCCGGGGAGGCCGCGCAGCGGCTCGGCCTCCGAGCAGAGCGCCGGCGCGTCGGCGCTGGCGGCGCAGCTCGAACGCTGGCGGGCCGACCCGCGCGTGGCGGCGGTCTTCCAGTACTCGTTCCGCGAGGACCCGGCCTATCCGGTCGGTCTGGCCGATCCGTCGCTGCGGAGGCTCTATGAGACTTATTCCACGCTGGAAGGCGCTACTGTCAACCTCCGGTAGAGGGTGATAGCGGGCGCCGGTGCGTGAGAGGGAGTGCGCTGGAGACCCGCGCGAGCCGGCTCGAACGCCCGCGGGACGGCCTGAAATCGCGCCGCAGGGCGTTCCGAGCCCTCCGCGCGCGGCGCGTTCCAGGAGTGTTGTTGTCTGGCTCGCCAGCCAGCCCAACCCCAGCATTTGCAGGGCATCAGGCGGTTGACGACCGCTCGGAGGGTGTGCTACGGTCGCCGCGACATGAGGTCAAGGGTGGAGATGGGGAGGGACGCCCAGACACGCGGCAACGCGTGCGTTCCCCTTGCGGGGGGCGGCGGTTTCGTTGCCCATCATCACCCCACAGGCTTGATCTTGACGCAAGAGATGTTTTCTGCCAAGGTCGGGAGCAGCACCGCGAAGCTGAGGATCAGTGACGCGGCTACGACGGGCTTGGGGGCAGCCTCGTCTTTCTAGAGGCAGTTCCAAAGCCGGTCACCTAATCAAGAGGGAAAAGGAGCAGTTCACTGATGAAACGCATGAGGATCCTGGGCCTGGCCCTGGTCGCTGTGTTCGCGCTCGCCGCGGTCGCCGCTTCCGGTGCTTCGGCCTCGCCGGCCTGGTACGAATGTGCCAAACTGTCGAAGGTTGAAGGCAAATACACCGGTAAATTTATGGACAAGCTGTGCACGGTCAACGCGACCGCTGAACAGGAAGCTGAAGGCAAGAAGAACAAGTACGAACTCAAACCCGGTCTCGCCAAGGGTAAGGCCTTCAAAACGAAGGGTGGCGAAGCCATTCTTCACGTCGTCATTCCTCCGACGGGCGAAGGTCCGTTCGGCGGCGGCGCGGAACTCAACGTCAAATGCACATCGTTCAAGGGCGGCGGCACGGCCGGTCTCCCGAACACGGTGAGCAAAGTGAAAGACGAATTCAAGGGCTGCACGGTTCTGGCGGCTCCTTGCCAGAGCGGCAGCAAAAAAGGCGTGATCGTCACCAACTCTCTCGCCGGTGAAATGGTCGCCATCGAAAAAGGCACTGGCGTCGGTACGCTCCTCGGAGCGGAAGAAGGCCCGACCGCTGCTCTCGCGTCGTTCACCTGCACCGAAGTTGGTTCGTCCGTCGTCCACGGTTCGGTCATCGCCGAACACACTGGCAACGTCGGCGTGATCAGCAAGGAATCCTCGGACCACTTCGAAGTGGGCCCGTACCTTGGCGAAGTTGAATTCGCGCCTGGTCACAAGTACACGCCGGTCGTCAACAACCCGACGCACGTGACGGGTGGGGCGCCTGGCGAACACTTCCTGATCACCGAAGTGACGGAAGCTGGCCACGAAAAACCGGCCGGCAACCTGCCCTCGGGTCAGGAAGGCAGCTGCGAACAACAAGGGCGAAGCCATCATGGTGAAACCGTAAGGACCTAGTCCTCACGGTTGCTGGCAGCTGATCGCTGACAGCGCCCGCAGTATCTGAAGAAGCGTGCGGGGCCCTCGGGCCCCGCACGTTTTTCCTTTTCCGGGTAGGCGACGCTCGCCTGCCGGCCGGCCCGGCTCGGCTCGGCGGAGTACCGACACAGGCGTCCCTCCCGGCGTCGCGCCTGCGCTCGCTGCGCCGTGCGCCGCGCCCCGCTCGCTGCGTTGTGCGCCGCGCCGGTGCGAGGTCTCATCGGGGGCGCTCGTACCGATGCAGGAGGCGGCGTGGGACCGTTCTCGCCGAGCGGATCGAACAGCCGTCGAGCGTGTTCGAAACCGTCAGAAGGCCTGCACTTGCGGGTTCCGCAACGAACCGGTTGCTGCTTGACAAGCCAAAGGCCCTCTATACACTCCGTGACGGAAGGGCTTCGAGGGAGACGAATTGCTGGGGATCGATGAGATCGGGGATATCGCCCGTAGGGCGAGCAGGCGCGGAGCAGCCCGCTCGCTCTGCGCTGCCCTGATCGCAGGCTTCCTCCTGCTCGCGCTCGCCGGCTCGGCCAGCGCCTTCTCGCAGCGCGGCTACCACTACAACGAAGCGCTGTCCTTCGGTTCGACGGGCAGCGCCGCCGGCCAGATGCTCGAACCCGCCGGGGTCGCCGTGAACCAGGTGACCGGCGAGATCTACGTGATGGACGCCGGCAACAACCGCGTCGACGAGTTCAACCCGGCGCACCAGTTCGTGCGCGCCTGGGGCGGCGGCGTGAAGGCCGGCAGCACCAGCAAGGAATTCCAGATCTGCACGCCGGAAACCGGATGCAAGAAGGGCGCGCCGGGCCACGGCAAAGGCCAGCTGCACGGCGCGGGCTCGATCGCCGTCGACAGCGACCCGACCAGCCCCTCGTTCGGCGACGTCTACGTCGAAATCAAGCACTACGAAGAAACCGTCGGGAGCAAGGAAAAGGAAATCGAATTCGAATTCGGCCTGATCCAGAAGTACGCGGGGACCGGTGCCGTCATCGGCAAGATCGACGGCTGGAAAGAAGGCAAAGGCGAATCGACGGAACGCTTCGAAGAAGAACTGAACGCGATCGCTGTCGGCGAGAAGGGCGAACTCGTCGCCTACAACGAAGAAGAACTGATCATCTTCAACAACGAAGTGTCGAACAAGTTCGTCCGCAAGCTCGAACCGGAACAGCTCGAAGGCGAACCTGCCGCCGCCCTCGCGGTCGGACGCAACAACATCTTCTACATGGGCCACTTCGAAGCCCGTACCAAGCCGCCGGCGAAACTCATCTCCAAGTACTCGCTGCAGCCGGAACTGAACGAAGAAGGCGGGATCGAAGAAGAAGAAGGCAAAGTCATCGAAATCCTCGTCGCCGCTCAACGAAGCGATGGTGACCGAAGCCTCGACGGGGGTCGCGGTCTCGCCGGCCAAAGACGACGCCTTCGTGAGCACGGCCGGCAACGTCTCGATCTTCGACGCCCACGACGAACTCGTGCAGAAGCTCGGGGCCGGCAGCGAAGCCGGCGTCCTGCAGCAGGCGACACAGGCCGTCGCCGACGATCAGACGCATGAGGTGCTTGCGACCGACGCCGGCCTCGGCCGGGTCGACGGTCTTCTCGATCGAACCGGAAGGCCCGCCGAAGATCGAAGAATCCGGTGTGGCGAAGACAACGCCGACCAGCACCGAGTTCACTGCGACGATCGCTCCCGGCGGAGCGGCCGGCGAATACTCGTTCCGCTACTCGACCGGGGAAGTGCCGCCGGCATCGCAGCCCTGCGCGAGCCCGTGCGTCGAAGTCCCGGCTCCGGCCGCCCAGCTGCCCGAAGGGGCCGAAGGCGACTTCGCCAACGTGATCGCCCCGAACATCCCGGTCGCGGGGCTCGCGCCCGCCACCGCCTACAACTTCACGGCGATCGCACGCAATGCCCACGGCACCGTAGAAAGCGCCCAGCAGACCTTCAAAACCCAGCACACCGTCCTCGGGGAAGGCCTCGCCGACGGGCGCCGCTGGGAGATGGTCTCTCCGCCGACCGGCAAGAACGGCGCCCTGATCTACTCGCCGAGGTTCGAAGGCGGCCTGATCCAGGCTGCCGCGAACGGCCACGCGATCACCTACGTCGCCTCGAACGCCTTCGAAGGCGCGGAAGGCAACCCTGCGCCCGAGCCGGCTCAGATCCTCTCGACCGCACGCGACGAAGGCGAAACGAGCAGCTGGTCGACGAAAGACATCAACACTCCCGCGAAAGCCGCGGCCGGGGTCGAAGCCGGAGCGCCGCCCGAGTACTGGATGTTCTCGCCCGACCTCTCGGAAGCGGCTGCTCTACCCCAAGAACGGAGAACAGCTCTCGAGCGAAGCCATCCCCGAAGAAAAAACCGTCTACGTCCGCCACAGCGACATCTGCCCCGCCGAACCCGCGAGCTGCTTCACGCCCGTCCTGAACGCCTCGGACGTGACCGCCGAAGAAGAAATCAGCGGCAAAAAACGGTTGATCCACTTCGGGCTCGAACACAAGAAGATCAAACCGCTGGCGGTGACGGCCAACCACAAGGTCGTGCTGTCCGCGGAACTGCCGCTGACGACCCAGCCGGCGTCCAACGTGAACCTCTACGAGTGGGACGGCACCTCGCTGACGCTCGTGAGCACGCTCACCGACGGGACCCCGCTGTCGCTTGCGGCGCTCGGCAGCGCCAGCGCCGTCACCCGAAACGCGGTCTCCGCGGACGGCTCGCTGGTCGTCTTCACGGGCAGCCTCCTGAGCGAACGCCACCTGTACCAGCGCGACGTGGCGACCGGCAAGACGCTGCAGGTGGACAAGCCCGAAGCCGGCGTGGTCCCGCAGACGGGGAGCGGATCAGCCCTCAGGTATCAGAGCGCCTCTGAAGACGGTTCCACGATCTTCTTCCTCGACGACGCCCGCCTCACCAAAGACTCGACCGCGGCAAACGGAGCGCCCGACCTCTACGTCTGCGAAGTCGAAGAAGCCGGAGGCGAACGCGCCTGCAAGCTGACCGACCTCACGGTCTCCGGCAGCGCCGGCGAACCGGCGAACGTGCAGGGTGGGATCCCCGGCAGCGCCAGCGACGGCCACAACGTGTTCTTCGTCGCCAACGCCGTGCTCTCCGGTGGCGCGCAGAGAGGCTCGTGCCGCAACGGGCTCCAGACGACGCTCGACGAAAACGAAATCCTGGCTCCGAACGTCTGCAACCTCTACGTCAGGCACCGCACGGGCTTCGGCTCCTGGTCGCCCCCCAAGCTGGTCGCGACGCTCTCGGCCGAAGACGAACCCGACTGGGGGCTCGGCGGCGGCGGCATCAACCTCGCGAAGATGACCTCGCGCGTCTCGCCCAACGGCGAATGGTTCTCCTTCATGTCCGACCGCAGGCTCCCGACCGCCACGAACCCGGCGGGCTACAACAACCGCGACGCCAACAGCAACCGGCCCGACGAGGAGGTCTTCCTCTACAACAGCGCCAGCGAAAAGCTCCTGTGCGCCTCTTGCGACCCGACCGGCGCGCGGCCCGTCGGCGTCCATGACCAGCGCAACTCCAGCGAAGGGATCGGGCTCGCCGTCGACGGCCCACAGAACTGGTTCGGCCAGTACCTTGCCGCGAACATCCCCGGCTGGACCGCCCTGAGCTCCAACTCGGCCTACTACCAGCCCCGCTACCTGCTCGACAGCGGCCGGCTGTACTTCAACACCTCGCAGGCGCTGGTCCCGCAGGATGTAAACGGCTCCCAGCAGGATGTGTACCAGTACGAGCCCTCCGGCATCGAGGGGCCGGGCGGCGGCACGGCATGCGACGAAACGAGCGAAACCTATGCCGAAAGCGCGCTCGGCTGCATATCGCTGATCTCCTCGGGGCGGGATCCCAAGGAATCCGTCTTCGAGGACGCCAGCGAAAGCGGCAACGACGTCTTCTTCGACACCGCGGCTCGGTTGTCGCTTCTCGACACCCCGGAACCCACCTTCGACATGTACGACGCCTCGGTGTGCGGTCAGCCCGGCACGCAGAGCTGCGTGCCCACCCCGCTCCCGCCCGAAGAAGAATGCAACGAAGCGGAGGGCGGCTGCCGCAACGGCGGAGGCGAAGTCGGTGGCACCGGGGCGGCGCTCTCACTGACCATGAACTCGGGCAGCGGCGGCAACTCGAGCCGGCACGAAGTCCTGCCCTCAAAAGAAGAAAAACCGAAACCGACGACGCCGAAACCGCTCACCCGCGCCCAGAAGTACGCAAAAGCGCTGAAGGCCTGCAAGAAGATCAAGAGCAAGCACAAGCACGCCCAGTGCGTCGCGCAGGCGAAGAAGAAATACGGGCCCAAGGGCAAGAAGAGCTCCAAGCCGAGCGCCAAGAAGGCGGTGCGGCGATGAGGATGCGCGGGATCGCACTCCGGACGATGCTCGCCCTCGCGTGCTGCGCGGTCCCGTCCGCGGTCGCGGCCTCGCCGGCTGCTGCCACAGGCGGGTGGTGGTCGATCCGCGCCAACATCGCGCCGGGCAAACCGCAGCCGGGCAAGCCCGCGATCGTCCAGGCGCTTGTGTCCAACGCAGGCTTCAAGACGATCACCGGCACCGAAGCCGACCCCATCGTCATGCGTGTCACGCTTCCTCAGGGCTTCGAAGAACCCGAAGGCGAAAGCGAAGGGCCTCAGGCGACTGCGGGGCCGGTCACCGAAAACGGGGTGCTCAAACGCTTCCCGAAAAAACTCAAATGCACCGTGGCGTCAGGCCTGCTGACCTGCCCGTACGTCGGCGTCCTGCCGGCGAGCGAAACGATCAGGCTCACGTGGACGGGTCGGCTGAACCCGAGCACGCCGCTCGGGCCCGGCGAACTCGGCGTCGAAATGAGCGGCGGCGACGCCGAACGAACGGCGAGCTTCGCCCAGCACTTCCAGGTCACGAGCACAGAAGAAACGCAGTTCGGCGTGTCCCGCTACGAAATCATCCCGGAAAACGCACAGGGAGAACCGGAAACGCAGGCCGGAGCCCACCCGTTCCAGATGACGTCGATCTTCGAGCCGAACCGGAACACCGAACTTGCGGCGCCGCTCGGGAAACAGATCCTCTATCCGTACCCCGTCGCGCTCCCGAAGGACCTCCATTTCACGCTGCCCGCGGGGCTGATCGGAAAGGCGACCGGGATCCCGCAGTGCTCGGGCGCGGACTTCGCGACCGTGACCAAAGGCAGCGCCAATCTCTGCGGGGAGAAGTCCGCGATCGGCTACGCGAACGTCTCGATCTTCAACCCCATCTTCCAAGGACAGGGCTACGGGAGCGTCCCGGTCTTCAACCTCAAGCCCGAACCGGGCGAACCCGCCCGCTTCGGCTTCGAGTACTTCAGCGTGCCGGTGGTGCTGACCACGCACGTGCGCAGCGGCAAAGACTACGCCGTGGAAGTCACGGTCCACGAGGCTCCCCAGTCGGCGGCGATCCTCACCACCCAGCTGACCCTGTGGGGCGTCCCGCATGATTCGCGCCACAACAACGAGCGGGGCTGGCAGTGCCTCCAGGAAGGCTCCTGGGTGAACACGTCCAGCCTGTGCAAGAGCGGCGCGGAAGTCGAAGCCGAAGAAAACAAAGAACTCGAAGCCGAAGGCAAGGCGACCCACAGCGAACCGGAAGCTTTCCTGTCCATGCCGACGACCTGCGAATCCACTGAGGAAACCAGCGCGAGCGGCGAATCTTGGAACAACCTCAAGTACGGGCTTACGGGCGAAGAACCGATCATCTCGCGCTTCTTCTCGAACTCGCTCACGCCCGAAGGGCACCCCTTCACGGGCTGCGGAAAACTCGCGTTCGAACCGAGCATCGACGTGCAGCCCGACAAAGCGCAGGCGGCGACGCCCAGCGGCTACACCGTCACCGTCTCGGTCGATCAGAAAGGCACGGTCTCGGGCAAACAGGAAGTCCCCGGCAAAGAACCCGCCGCGACCGCCGACGCCGCTGTGAAATCGACCGAACTGCTGCTGCCGCAGGGCGTGTTCGCGAGCGCCGGCGCGTCGCAGGGCCTCGGCACATGCACCTCGAAAGGCTTCGGCTTCGAAGGCTTCGAACCGATCGTCGGTCCGGAAGGCGAAACCGAAGCGCCGCTCGACCAGCTGCTTCAGAACAACCAGTTCAGCCAGGCCGCGCTCAACAAGACCACCTGTCCTGAAAGCGCCAAACTCGGAACGGTCGACATCGAAACGCCGTTCCTCGAAGAACACGTGCTGGGCAACGTCTACCTGTCGCGGGAGGACACCAGCCCGTTCACGACGCCGCTCGTGATCTACATCTTCGGCGAAACGCCGATCTCCCACGTGCAGGTGAAGCTTGCCGGCACCGTGGAACTGGGAGAAGGGCAGACGCTGCCGAACGGGCACGTGCTGCCGAAAGGCCAGCTGCGGTCGGTGTTCGCGAACACGCCGCCGATCCAGTTCAGCAAGCTGACGCTGCACCTGCGCGACGACCCGCGCTCGCCGCAGGCGACGCCCGAAAAGTGCGGTTCCTACGAAAGCGAAGCGAACTTCATCTCCTCCGCGAAACCGGAACCGGGCGAAGCAGTCAGAGCCACGAGCAGCTTCACGATCGGCCAGGGCCCCGGCGGCGGCCCGTGCAACCCGGCGTTCGCACCGAGCACCGAAGCCGGCGCTGACAGCAGCCAGGCCGGCGCGTTCAGCCCCTTCAAAGTCGTGATCCGCAAGCCCGACGGCGAGAACCAGCTGCGCTCGATCAGCGTCACCGAGCCTCCCGGCGCGGCGGCGATTCTCGCCAGCGTGACCCCGTGTCCGACCGCGGTCGCCGAACAGATCGCCCCCGAAACGCTGCCGAAGCGCACCGAACAGAGCTCGGCGAGCTGTCCCGCTTCCAGCCTGATCGGCCATTCGGTCGCGGTCGCCGGCCTCGGCAGCGCGACCTACGGCAACGAAGCCGCCCGTGTGACGCTGCCCGGCAAGGTGTACCTGACAGGTCCGTACCACGGTGCTCCCTTCGGCCTGCTGGACGTGACGGAAACCGAAGGGCACACCGGCCCGTTCGTGCTCGGCAACATCGGCGTGATGTCGCGCATCCTGGTCGACGAAAATACCGCCCAGGCGACGGTCGTCAGCAACCCGCTGCCGCAGTTCGTCGAAGGCGTCCCCGCCTCGATCAGCGAAATCATGGTCAACGTCGACCGCCCGGGCTTCACGTTCAACCCGACCAACTGCAGCCCGCTGGCGGCAACCGGGGCCCTGACCGGCTGGAACCCGAACGGGACGCCGGAAGGCTCGTTCCCGGTCAACTCGCCGTTCCACGTCACCAACTGCGCGTCGCTGCCGTTCAAACCCAGTCTCTCCGTCGAGCTGGAACCGAACGTCAGCCGCGTCGACGGCACCGGCCTGGTCGTGAAGCTCAAAGCGGCCCCGGGCGAAGCGAACATCCACAAGACGAAGCTGGTGTTCCCGACCTCGATCCCGTCGCGCCTGACGACGATCCAGAAATCCTGTGACGACCACATCTTCAACGTCAACCCCGCGAACTGCCCCGAAGGCTCCGTGATCGGCACGGCGATCGCGAAAACGCCCGTCCTGAAATCGCCGCTTGTCGGCCCCGCCTACCTCGTCTCGCACGCGAACGCCTCCTTCCCGGACGCGGAGTTCGTGCTCCAGGGCGAAGGCATCAAGCTGCTGCTCGACGGCAAGACGGACATCAAAAAAGGCATCACGAGCTCGAGCTTCGAAACCGTCCCCGACGCGCCGGTCGAAACCTTCGAAGTCAAACTGCCGCGCGGTCCGCACTCCGCCTTCAGCGGCTTCGGCGACCTCTGCGCCACGCCGCAGATGCTGCCGACCGAATTCGTGGGCCAGAACGGCGTCACGATCAACCTGACCACCAAAGCGAAGCTGGTCAACTCGATCGCCTCCGGCACGAGCGCCGTATGCGCCTCGAAAACCGTGCACAAACCGACCGAACTTCAGAAGCTCCTCGCGAAATGCAAGAAGCTCAAGAACCACTCAAAGCGCGTGAAGTGCGAAGCGACCGCGCGCAAGCAGGTCAAAGCCGTCGCGACCTGCAAGAAGAAGAACAAGGGCCACGCCTCGAAGATGAACAGCTGCATCGCGAAGGCCCGCAAGACCTTCGCGCTGAAGCTGAAATAGGCCTCCCCGCGCCGACGCCCGACGCGCCGGCCGACGCTCAGACGGCCGGCTCGTTCTCGAGCGAGCGCCAGAGGTAGCGGGAGGCGAGCGTGCGGTACGGGCGCCAGGGCTCGGCGATCCGTTCCATCTCCTCGGGACTCGGCAGCTCTGCGAGCCCGTACGCGCGTTCGATCGCCCGGCGGATGCCCAGATCCCCGACCGGCAGGATGTCCGGTCGGCCGAGATGGAACATCAGGAACATGTCGGCGCTCCACTCGCCGATGCCCTTGACCGCGGTCAGCTCGGCGTAGACCTCCTCCTCGGGTAGCGCGTCGAGCCGCTCGAGCTCCAGTTCGCCGCTGAGCACGTGCTCGGCCAGGGAGCGCAGGTAGCCGACCTTCGCGTGCGAGAGCCCGGCCGCGGCGCGCAGCGCTTCGGGGTCGTCCGCGAGGATCTCCTGCGGCGTCGGCGCCCGCCCGCCGAAGCGCTCGGTCAAGCGGCCGTAGATCGCCTTCGCGGCGAGGACCGACAGCTGCTGGCCGGTGATCGTGCGCACGAGCGCGCCGTAGTGGTCGTCTTGCTCGGGCCGCCCCCTCCGCACGTCGCCGAGCGGGCCGACGGATTCGATCAGCGCCGCCAGCACCGGGTCGGAGCGTTCTAGGTGGGCGAGCCCGCGCGGTCTAGACAGCGGGCAGAGCCTCGGCGCCGAGCGGCTCGCCGTCGAGCGCGTTCAGCGCGCGCTCGACCGACATCGCGATGCACGTGAAGCTCGGCGTGTCGCGGACGGTGTAGGCCGAGGCCTCGGTGCTGCGCAGCCGCTGCACGAGGTCGAGGAACGTGCCCACGTCGTCGGTGTCGAAGGCCACGACGAACTCCTGGTCGTCGAGCCCGAAGGAGTAGGTGGTGTGGTTGTCCACGCCCGGGTATTCGCGCCCGACCTCGATGTGTCCCTGCATGATCCGCCAGCGCTGCTCGGCGGGCAGCCCGTACCACTCGCGCGACTTCACGAAGGGGTAGACGAACACATAGCGGCCGCGGAACGCCCGCGGGCTCGTGCGCTCGTCTTCGGAGTACTCCGAGCTCTTGCGCATGCCCAGGAACGAGTACGCGATCTCCGACCACTTCATCAGCCCGCTCTGGGAGAGCACGACGTGGAACTCGTGGATGCGCTCGAGGTTCTCGGCCTCGGCGATCAGCAGCAGCTCCGCGTCGCCCCGCGTGCCGACGAGCGAGAAGGCCTGCAGCAGATGGCCGTCCGCGAAGTCCTCGCAGGCCGCCATGAACTCGCGCTTGTCGCGCTCGCGCTGCTCGACCGGCCGCCGGCGCCACTCGGGGTCGGTCTTCAGGAACGTGTACTTGACGAAGTGGCGGGCGCTCATCGCGGCAATTATCGCAGCGCCGAGCCGGCGACCGGCCTCGGCTGTGGATAGAGTCTGCCTCGTGCGGATCGCGCTCGTCTCGCCGTACTCATGGACGTATCCCGGGGGGGTCACCCGTCACATCGAAGCGCTCGCCGCCGAGCTCGCGGCCGCGGGCCACGAGCCGCGCATCCTCGCCCCCTTCGACCCCGACGACAAGCTCTCCCGGCGCCTGCACAGCGGCGCCCGGCCGCAGCGACACCCGACGCCGGACGGCTTCGTCTCGCTCGGTCGCACCATCGGCCTGCCCGCCAACGGCGCCGTCTCGAATCTCGCGGTGACCCCGTTCTCGGTGCAGCAGCTGCGCGCCGAGCTACGCGATGGCGGCTACGACGTGGCGCACATCCACGAGCCGGTCGTCCCCTGGATCAGCTGGGATGCGCTCTGCTCGGCCGGGGAGCTTCCGATCGTCGGCACCTTCCACACCTACTCTGAGAACGCGCTGACCAACGGCATCGCCGCCGGTCCCTTCGGGGGACGCCGGCGGATGAACCGCCTGCACGGCCGTATCGCGGTCTCCGAAGCGGCCGCGTGGACGGCGCGCCGGTTCTTCGGGGGTCACTACCGGATCATCCCGAACGGCGTGCACCTGCAGCCGTGGCCGGCCGAGCGAGCGGTGCCGCCAGAGCCCCGCGAGCTGCGCATCCTGTTCATCGGCCAGGCCGTGCAGCGCAAGGGCCTGCCGGTGCTGCTGTCCGCTTTCGAAGCGCTCCGGGAGCACCTGCCCGCGACGCTGCGCCTGATCGGCCCCAGCTCCGAGGAGGTCGCGCACATGATGCTCGACGGCTCCGGGGTGAGCGCGTTCGGCAAGGTCTCGGAGCCGCGCAAGCGCCAGGAGCTGGCGGAAGCCGACGTGCTCTGCGCGCCGTCGTTGAGCGGCGAGAGCTTCGGGATGGTGCTGACCGAGGCGTTCGCCGCCGCGACGCCCGTCGTCGCCTCCGACATCCCCGGTTATCGCGACGTCGTGCGCGACGGCCTGGATGGCGTGCTGACCCCGCCGGATGACCCGCTGTCCCTCGCCGCGGAGCTGCGTGCGCTGGCGCTCGATGAGGCACGCCGTGAGCGCATGGGCCGCACGGCGCGCGAGCGCGCCGAGCGTTTCGCGTGGCCTCATGTCGCGGCCGAAGCGCTCGACAGCTACGAGCAGGCGATCGCCACCGCGCGCCGCGCCGAGGCCGGGGGCTCGCTCGCGCGCGCGGCGCGCCGCTACGGCCTCGCGCCCCGCGACATGCTCACGCCGGTGCCGGCAGAGCGGCTGCCCAGCCTGCAGACCCCCGCGCCCGCAGCAGCCGGCGAGCGGCGGCGCGCGGCGGCTGCGCACGTTGCGCCGCGCGGGCTTCGCGCTCAGCTCGCTGGTCGGCGTCGGGCTCGCCGTGCTCGCGCTTCAGCGCGTCGGCGTGACACGTGTCGCAGCCTCGCTGCTCGCTTCCAAGCCGGGTCTCGTGGCCGCCGCCGTCGCATTGATGTGCGCCGCGATGTTCGCCCGCGCGATCTCCTGGCACGCGATCCTCGCGGCGGCGCCCACCTGGCGGCCGGCGAAACGGCGCGATGCGATGCAGGGGACCTTCATCGGCGTGCTGATGTCCGCAACGCTGCCGGCTCGCCTCGGCGAGCCCTCACGCGCGCTGATCACCGCGCGCCGGCTCGGGCGCGCGCGGGAGACGCTGCCGATCGTGCTCGGCACGATGGTCTCCCAGACGCTGTTGAACGTGCTCGCGCTCAGCGCGCTGGGGGTTCGTCACGCTCTCGAGCGTGAGTGTTCTGGAGGGCCACGATCGCGACCTGATGCTGCTGGCGCTGACGCCCGTGGTGGCGTTGCTGGTCGTGCTGGCGGCGCCGGTGCTCGCGCCGCCGGCTGCCGTCTCGCGCTTCAGGCGGCTGCAGGCGGCGCTCGCGAGCTTGCGGCTGCGCCCTGCTGCGCGGCTTCTCGGTGTTCCGCGATCCGCGGGCTGCCAGCCGCGCGACGCTCGCCCAGCTCGGCGCCTGGGCGCTCCAGTGGCTGTCGTGCTGGCTGCTGCTGATGGCGCTCGGGATCGACAACCGGGCCGGCGCCGGGGCTGCGGCCGCGGTTCTCTTCGCCGTCAACATCACCTCCCTGATCCCCGCGACGCCCGCGAACGTCGGGTGTCTTCCAGGCCGCGTGCGTCGCCGTCCTCGCCGGCGCCTACCACGTCTCCACGCCCGAAGCGATCGCCTTCGGCATCGTGCTGCAGGCGGTGGAGCTCGGGACCGCCCTGCTGATGGGCGTGCCGGCGCTGCTCAACGAGGGGCTCTCCTGGCGCGAGGTGCGCCTGCGCACGATGCACGCTTCGCCGGTGCGGCTGCCGCGCCTGGAGCACGGGCGCGGCAACGTCGCCCACGCGCCGGGCGGCGAGTAGCGCCTCCGGCGATGGCCGAGGCCTGGGTCTACATGCTGCGTTGCGGCGACGGCTCGCTCTACACGGGCTGGAGCACCGACGTCGCAGCGCCGGCTCGCGAGCCACCGCGCCGGCCGCGGCGGCCGCTACACGGCCTCCAGGCTGCCCGTCGAGCTGGTGATGGCGCGCGCGATGGCCGACCGCAGCGCCGCGATGCGCGAGGAGGCGCGGATCAAGCGGCTTCCGCGCGCGGCCAAGTTCGCCCTGATCGCGGGCTCCTAGCCGGCTCGCGAGGTCCGCGCCGCCCACTCGGCGGCCGGTTGCGGCATGATGGGTGCATGTCGAGCCGACCCCCGGGACGCAGCGTCAAGATCTCAGAGGACGAGCGCGGTGGCTGGTCCTCGGACCGCCCTCGCCGCGACGGGCCGCCGCGCCCGGCCGACCTCACGGTCCACTGCCGCGTCCTGCGGCCGGCCGACCGCCTGCGCTACTCCCCCGGCAGCCTGCTGATCGTCTCCTCCGCCTCCCCGGCGGAGCTGGACGCGTTCCTGGAGCGGCTGATCGAGGACCGCGCGGCGGTCTTCTCGCTGCGCAAGGTCAAGGCGTCTCCTCCAGGGCAGGGTCTCCGAGGAGGAGCTGGACGAGCGCGCTCGCGAGCTGCTGGCCTCGGCGGTGCAGAAACGGCTCGAGGGGCGTCAGACGGTCGTGCTCGCCAGCGAGGGCTTCACGCCTGAGGAGCGCGAGCCGTTCCTGCGCGCCGCCGCCGCGCACAGCGGCGACCGCGCCACCTGATCCTGATCGAGACGGCGCGCGAGAACGTCTCCGAGGAGGACCTCGCGCCGCTGAACGAGCTGCGGCGCGCGCTGGACGCGGGCGAGCTCGGCAACGAGGGCATCCAGACCGCGCTGCGGCTCGGCGGCGGCTCGGCGGCGGAGGTCAAGCGGATCCTGTTCCGCCCGCCGCCGCGCGAGGACGACTAGCTCCCGCGCGAGCCGCCGGCGCAGCCGGATTCCCCGCCTCGGAATTTCGCGCACGAGGGCTGCCAGCCCTCAAGCCGCCGGGGGCCTCCCCCCGATGTAGGAGTCATGCACGACTCCGGAGCCGCGGTGGCCGAGCCGGACGACGCGCCCCTGTCTCGAACGGACTCGGGGGCAGCTCATCCGCCGGTGCATCGCTGCCACTGCCAGGGCTGCTCGACCCGCGCCTGGTGCGCGCCGAGCTGACGCGGCTGCGCATGCCGCGGGACGGCTCACAGACGGCCGCGCTCTCCCGGGCGTCGGATCGCCCGCTCGCAGGGGACGGAGCGATGGCGGGCGCGTACGCTGAGCCGAGCGCCCGTGGAGCTGACCGAGCCCGCGCGCTCCGCGGACCGCGCCTGGGCTCCCTACCTCGGCGTGATGGCGCTGGCCACCGCCGGTTACGTCCTGGCGGGTCTCTGGGGGCCGGCCTGGCTGAACAGCGGCCTCGTCTTCAACCTGATCGGAGGCCTCAGCGTCGCCGGTCTGATCGCGGGCGCGAAGATCAACTCCCCGCGCCGGCGCCTGCCCTGGTACCTGCTGGCGATCGGGCAGGCGATGTTCGTCGCGAGCGACGTGCTCGCCTACAACTACGAGCGCCTCTTCGGCAGCGCTCTTACCTTCCCGTCGGTAGCCGACTCGTTCCACCTCGCCTTCTACCCGTTCCTCGTCGGCGGGATGCTGCTCCTGATCCACGAACGCGACGAGGATCGAGATCGCAGCGCGCTGATCGACGCGCTGACGGTGACGCTGGCGCTGGCGACCCTGCTCTGGGTGTACCTGATCTCTCCCTACGCCAACGGCGGCACCATGTCCGAGTTCAAGCGCCTGGCGTCGATCGGCTACCCGGTGATGGACATCCTCGTGGTCGGGGTGCTGGCACGGATGGCGGCGGGCTGCCATCGCCGTGAGCCTGCGTTCAACTTCATGCTCGGCGCGATCGGCGCGCTGCTCCTCAGCGACGCGATCTACGGCTGGCGGCTGCTCGAAGGCCACTTCCTCCCGGGGCCGGCGACGCTGGCCGGCTGGGCGGCGTTCTACACCCTGCTCGGCACCGCGGCGATGCACCCTCGATGCGACGGCTCTCAGAGCCCGGGCCGGAAACCGACGGGACGCTTACGCGCGCGCGGCTCATGCTGCTGACCTGCGCGAGCCTCACCGTCCCGGCCGTCATCGTTGTGCGCCGCGCGCTCGGTGAGCACGTGGATCTCTACGTGCTCGTTGGCGCCTCGGCAGCCATGTTCGCGCTCGTGCTGCTGCGCATGTCGGGCATCGTGCGCCGCCACCAGATGCTGACGGCGCGCGAGGCGGCGTTGCGGATCGAGCTGGCGGAACGGAACCTGCAGCGGCGCTCGGAGGACCGGCTCGCCTCGCTGATCAAGAACTCCTCCGATGTGGTGTGCGTGCTCGGCGCCGACGGCCGCGTCGACTACGTGAGCGATTCGATCACCCGCGCACTCGGGATCGACAGCAGAAAGCTCGTGGGCTCCGAGCTGACCGAGGTGGTGCATCCCGAGGACGCGCCGCGCCTGCGGTCGCTGATCGCGGCGCTCGCGGCGCAGCCGGTGAGCCAGGCTTCGCTGATCGAGTTCCGCATGAGGCCCGGAGAGGAGGGCCGCTGGCGCGACGTGGAGGCATCCGCCTGCAATCTGCTCGGCGACGAGACGGTGGAGGGCCTCGTGCTCAACATGCGCGACATCTCAGAGCGCAAGGCCTTCCAGGACGAACTCGAGCACCAGGCCTTCCACGACACCCTGACCGGGCTCCCGAACCGTGCTCTGTTCAGAAACCGCGTCGAGCACGCGCTCGTCGGGCGCCGCCGCGACCAGCGGCCCGTGGCGGTGCTGTTCCTCGACCTCGACGACTTCAAGTACATCAACGACAGCCTGGGCCATCAGGCCGGCGACGAAGTGCTCGGGGAGGTCGCGCGGCGGCTGTCGGACTGCATGCGCCCGGTTGACACGGCCGCGCGGCTCGGCGGCGACGAGTTCGCGATCCTGCTGCGCGACACCGACAGCGAGCTGCACTCGATCGAGGTCGCCAGCCGCGTGATGGGGGCGCTGAAGGCCCCGGTCGCCCTCGCCGGGCGCGACGTGGCGCTGGCGGTGAGCGTCGGCATCGCCTTCTCCGACCAGCACATGGTGTCCTCCGCCGACGCGGACGAGCTGCTCCGCAACGCCGACGCGGCCATGTACATGGCCAAGGAGCACGGCAAGGACAACTACCAGCTGTTCAACCCCGAGATCCACGCGCGGGCGATGGCCAGGATGGAGCTGAAGGCCGAACTGCAGCGCGCGCAGGACGCCGGCGAGTTCACCCTGCGCTACCAGCCGATCATGGACCTCGAGCGCGGCGACATGGCCGGCATGGAGGCGCTGGCCCGCTGGGAGCACCCCGAGCGCGGCACGCTCGCGCCGGACGAGTTCGTGCCACTGCTGGAGGAAACCGGGCTGATCGTCACGGTCGGCCGCCACATCCTGCGCGAAGCCTGCGCGTGGGCGGCGCACGTGCAGAAGGAGTGCCCGCGCGAGCCGACGCTGTCGATGGCCGTGAACGTCTCCGCGCGCCAGCTCCAGCGGCCGGAGTTCATCGAGGAGGTCGCCGAAGCCCTCGAGGAGAGCGCGATCGTCCCGTCGAGCCTGACGCTGGAGCTCACCGAGAGCGTGATGATGCAGGACATGGAGGTGAGCCTGCTGCGCCTCGAATCGCTGCGCGCGCTCGGCGTCAAACTCGCGATCGACGACTTCGGCACCGGTTACTCCTCGCTCAACTACGTACGCGAGCTGCCGGTCGACATCCTGAAGATCGACCGCTCCTTCCTGGCCGACACGAACCCGCAGGTCGAGCAGATGACCGCCTCGATCGTCGAGCTTGCCCGCATCTTCAACCTCAAAGCCGTCGCCGAGGGCGTCGAGAACCCCGACCAGCTCGCCCGCCTGCAGGGCATGCACTGCGACTTCGGCCAGGGCTTCCACTTCGCGCGCCCCCTCTCCTCCGAGGAAGTGCTGGAACTGGCCACGCAGCACCGGGTCGCGAACGCCGGCAAGGTCGCGCGGGCAGCGGCAGCGCCGACGGCCTCGCCCGGCATGCCGCAACCGGCGCAGGGCGCGACGGCCCCCGTTGCGCCGCCGGCGAGCGGTGAGCCTTTGGCCGCAGGGGACGGCGCCCCACCGCAGTCTTCGGCCTCGTAGCGGCGCTCAGGGGCGCGGCCAGGGTGCTCCGGGCGAGGCCGTCCGGCAGCCGACGCCACGGAGTCACCCTCCTGACACGCCGCTTGCACCGAGGCTGTCGAGCCGCCAGACTGCGCGCAGAGAGAGCTACGGAGGGGGAGGGGCATCATGCATCGGAGGAGGCTGTGCGCCGCGCTCGCGGTGGCGGGAGCGCTGTCGCTGCCGGCGAGCGCCGCGGCCGCGACGTCGCAGTTCATCAGCAGCAAGGAGGGAACACAGCAACCACTCGCGGGTCGCGGCTCGAGCGGCATCGAAGGCGCGCAGACGCTCGATCTGCCGCCGTTCACCGTGTCCTGCAAGGCAGCCCGATCGATCGGCGGACCGGGGCCGGGCTACGCCGTGCTGCGCGACGACGTCAAGTTCTCACGCTGCACCACGAGCGTCGAAGCACAGGGGCAGAACGTCACGATCCCGGCGCACGTGAAGGGCGTGGTCGACCTCTTCCACAGGGGCAACGGAAACGCCGAGCTCGTCAACCCGTTCACCGTGCTCGTGCCTTCGCTGAAATGCGCGATCGCGATCGACGAAGGCGCGGAACTGCACAACATCTACACCGAACCCACCGGCGTGGGCGGCGGCGAAGGCGAAATCGCCAACCCGTACGAGAACATCTCCGTCCCGACGCGCAACCTGCACGCCTTCCCGAGCGGCTACCAGCACAAGCTGGCGGTCCACAACAGGCTGATCGGGATGACCTACGGCTTCAGCGGCGGCTGCGCGAACCTCACCCCCGGGATCGGCAACTACTCCGGCACCACCGTCGAGGAAGCTCTCGGCGGCGACCTCGAATTCGTCCCCGGCGCGGAATGGAACCGGGTCGAAAACAACTGACGCTGCGAACGCGCTGAGCTAGCCGCTCTCGCCGGCCATCGCGGGCTCGTCCTCGCCTTCGACCCCACCCTCGGCGGGCTCGGTGTCGTCGAGCTCGCCGAACAGCGAGGGGTCGCGAGAGGAGCCGCGGATCAGGTCATCCGGGCTGCCGTCCGGCAGCAGCCGCCCCTGTCTGGTGCCGAAGTAGATCGCCTGCGGGTGGTGGACGAGGAGCGCGAGAGTCGACTGCTCGGGGTCGGGGGCGTAGCCGTCTGTGATGCGCATGCCGATGTTGGCGAGGTCGAGCAGCTCGTTCACCTTCAGGTGCTCGGACTGCTCGGGCACCGCCGGGTAGCCCCACGAGTAGCGCCGCCCCTGCGCGGGGTCGATCGCGAGCATCTCGCGCACGCGCCAGTGCAGCCACTCGGCCAGCCCCTCGGCCGTCTGCACGCCGAGGCCGTGCACGAACAGCTGCTGGGCGAACTCGCCTTCGGCCTCCAGGCGCGCCATCAGCTCGGTCACCTCCGAGCCGACGGTGACCGCCTGGACGGCGATCACGTCGAGCTCCTCCGGCGCGGCGCCGTCGACCGCCGGGCGGAAGAAGTCCGCCAGGCAGATGCGGTCGCCCTTCGGCTGGCGCGGGCACGTGAACCGGGTCAGCTCGGTGGTGCGGTCGGAGGGGTCGAGCACGAGGATCTCGTTGCCCAGCGCGTAGCAGGGGAAGAACCCCAGCAGGGCGCGGGGGTGGAGGTACCCCGCGGGTGCGCTCGCCTCGGCCCACATCCGCTCCAGCCGCGGCCGGAAGTCCTCGCTGAGCAGCTTCTGCCAGGCCTCGCCTTTGACGCCTCGCCCACCCCAATGGAGCTTGAACAGGACGTGGGTGTCGAGGTGGCGGTAGAGCTCCTCGGTGTCGACGGGGATCTCCTGGACGCCCCAGAAGGGCGGCTCGGGGACCGGCGCGTCGGTCCGTGCGCCAGAGCGCACGGAATCGTCGGCGAAGTTCAGCTCCTCCGCCGGCTCCTCGCCCTTCTCGCGGAACGCCTTGGCCCCGGCGCGCAGCTTCTCGTCGAGGGCGGCATGCGCATCGGCGTCGATCAGCTGGTCCATGACGGCCAGCCCCTCGAAGGCGTCCTTGCAGTAGAAGACGCCCGGCTCGTAGATCTCCTCGGATTCCTTGCCGCCGGGGAACAGCGCCCGGTAGCCGAACGCGCGGTTGATCGCGGCTCCCCCGATCAGCACCGGGTAGCCGAGCCCCTTGGCGTGCAGCTCCTGGATGCACGCGGGCATCTGCTTGGAGGTGGACACCAGCAGCGCGGACAGGCCGATCGCGGTCGCCTCGTGCTCCTGGGCGGCATCCACGATCGTCTGGATCGGAACCTGCTTGCCGAGGTCCACGACCGTGTAGCCGTTGTTGGTGAGGATCGTGTTGACGAGCGACTTGCCGATGTCATGGACGTCGCCGAAGACGGTGGCGAGCACGACCGTGCCCTTCGTGTAGCCCTCGATCTTGTCGAGGTATTTCTCGAGCTGCGCGACGGCGCGCTTCATGACCTCGGCCGACTGCAGCACGAACGGCAGGATCAGCTCGCCGGCGCCGAATTTGTCGCCGACCTCTTTCATCGCAGGCAACAGCACCTCGTTGAGCGTCGGCACGGCGCCGATCTTCTCGACCGAGCGGTCGATCCACTCCTCGACGCCGTCCTTGCGCCGGCGCAGGATGTGGAAGTGCAGCGCCTCCTCGGGCTCCATGCCCTCGGTCGGGTCCGCGGCGCCCTGCGCCTCCTCCTCCTCGCCCTTTGACTCGAAGTGGGCGATGAAGCGCTCGAGCGCGTCCTCGCGGCGGTTGAAGACGAGATCGTCGGCCAGCTCGCGCTCGCCCTCGGAGATCTCGCCATAGGGGGTGATGTGATTCGGGTTGACCATCGCCAGGTCGAGCCCGGCCTGGACGCAGTGGTGCAGGAACACCGAGTTGAGCACCGCGCGCGCCCCCGGCGAGACGCCGAAGGAGACGTTCGAGACCCCCAGCGAGGTCTTCACGTCCGGCACCTCGGCCTTGATGCGCCGGATGCCCTCGATCGTCTCGACCGCCGACGGGCGCCACTCCTCGTCGCCGGTCGTGAGCGTGAACGTAAGGCAGTCGAAGATCAGCAGCTCGGGATCGAGGCCGTGCTCGTCGCAGCAGAGCTCGCGGATCCGCTGCGCGATCTCGACCTTGCGATCGGCCGTCTTGGCCATTCCCACCTCGTCGATCGTGAGCGCGATCAGCGCAGCCCCGTGTTCCAGCGCCATCGGCACGACGCGGTCGAGCTTCTCGCGCCCGGCCTCGAGGTTCACCGAGTTGACGATCGCCCGCCCGGGGACCTGCTCGAGCGCGCGCTGCAGCACCTCCGGCTCGGTGGAGTCGATCTGGATCGGCGCCGGCTGGGTGAGCGAGACCTTCTTCGCGAGGACGCGCATCTGCTCGTCCTCGTCGGCGCGCTCGGTCAGGGCGACGCACAGGTCGAGAACGTGCGCACCGCCGCCGACCTGGTCCTCGGCGATCTGCACGAGGCCGTCGTAGTCGTCGGCGAGCAGGAGCTCCTTGGCCTTGCGCGAGCCCTGGGAGTTCACCCGCTCGCCCACCATCGTCGGGCGCGGCTCCTGCACCAGCGGCGTGGCGTCGATCATGGAAGAGAGGTGAGGGGGGCGGGGCGCCGGCCGAGGGGAGACAGCGCGGTCGGACAGGCGCTCGGCGATCGCCCCGATGTGGGCGGGAGTCGTGCCGCAGCAGCCGCCGACGATGCCGACGCCGTAGCGCTCGACGAACTCCTTCAGCGCCTCGGCGAGCGGCTCGGGCTGCTCCGGGAAGATGGTCTCGCCGTCGGGTCCCTGGAGCGGCAGCCCCGCGTTCGGGATGCACGCCACCGGCACCGCGCAGAACTCGCCGAGGAAGCGAATTGCATCGCGCATGTCCTCCGGGCCTGTCGAGCAGTTGAGCCCGATCACGTCGACCCTCAGCGCCTCGAGCGTCGCCAGGACCGAGGAGATGTCGGTGCCGAGCAGCATCTTGCCGCCGTTCGGTAGCAGCGAGACCGAGGTGTGGATCGGCAGCGTGCGACCCGTCTCCGCGAACGCACGGCGCGCCCCGAACACCGCGGCCTTCACCTCGAGGATGTCCTGGGCGGTCTCGATGATGATCAGGTCGGCGCCGCCGCGGATCAGGCCCTCCGCCTGCTCGGCGAACACGTTGACGAGGTCACCGAACTGGATCTGGCCCAGCGAAGGGTCCTCGGAGGCGGGCAGGAAGCCCGTGGGTCCGATCGAGCCGGCCACGTAGCGGCTCTCTCCGGCCGCCTTGCGTGCGATCTCGGCGGCCCTGGTGTTGATCTCCACCGTATGCTCGCCGAGGCCCCACTCCTCGAGCTTCAGCCGCGAGCCCTGGAAGGTGTCCGTCTCCACGACTTCGGCGCCGGCGTCGAGCATCGAGGCGTGGACCCCCTCGATCACATCGGGGCGGTTCAGGATCAGCGCCTCGTGGCACTTGCCCTGGAGTCCTCCGTAGTCCTCGCTGGTCAGCTCGAACTGCTCGAGCGTCGCGCCCATGCCGCCGTCGTAGATGACGATATGGCTGTGTATCGCCTTCAGGTAGTCGCGCATTGCAGGCCATGCTAGGGGAAGGGGCGCGAATGCCCGTGCGCAGCTCCTGCGTGAGCTGGTGTGTCTCGACACGCGCGCGAGGAGGCCCCCGTGAGCGCGTTCTCATGATCGCCCGGTCGAACGCCCCAACCTCGGGCTGTTCGAGACGTTCTAGCCGGTGAGGAGATCAGAAGGGCTTGAGGGGCAGGCCATTACCAGAGAGGGAAGGTATGCATCCGCCCCAGCGCAGGGGGTTGGGGCGCGCTCGGAGGACCGTGCGCAGCCAGCCTCTAGAAGAGCCCCGAGCCCACGAAGTCGGGTTCCGGGCCGGCCCCGGGCGGCGCGAAGAAGTAGCCGCCGCCGACGGGGGTGATGTAGTCGACCATCGGCTCGTCGATCAGGCGTTCCTGGATCGTCTGGAACTGCCGCCGCGGGCTCTGGTTGAAGGCCACGAAGATGAGTCCCTGGTCGAGCGTGCCGGCCGGGTCGATCCCGCGCGTGTAGTTGTAGCCCCGGCGCAGGATGCGCTCCTCGGCGGTCGCCTGGGTGCGGGGGTTCGCGGTGCGTATGTGGGCCGTCAGGGGTATCCGTTCGCCCTTCGGGTCGAGGTCGTAACGGGGATCCTCGAACTCGTCGGTGCCGCCGAGCGGCGCGCCGCTGGAGCGGCTGCGCCCGATCATCTGCTCCTGCTCGGTCATGCCGACGCGATCCCAGAACTCGACGTGCATGCGGATCACGCGCACCACCTGGTAGGTGCCGCCGGTGGCCCAGGACGGATGCCCGGCGGGCAGCCAGAGCAGCTGGCTCATCAGCTGGGCGTCGCCGGTGGGCGGGTTGGCCGTGCCGTCCCGGAAGGCGAAGAGGTTGCGGGAGTTGTTGTGCGGCGAGGGGCCGCGCGCGGCGCTCTGGAAGCCGTCGATCGTCCACCGCGGAACCAGCGCGCCACGGACGGTTCGCAGCAGCTCGCGCAGGGTGTGCGTCACCGTGTCGCGCTGGTGCGCGCAGATCTGCAGGAGCAGGTCGCCGTGGCTGCGTTCGGGGTCGAGCTCGTCGATCGCGAAGGTCGGCATCCTCACCAGCTCGCTCGGCCTCGCGCCGCCGAGCCCGTAGCGGGAGTCGAACAGGGACGCGCCGAAGGAGATCGTCACCGTGAGGCCGTCCGGAGCGTTGACGGGGCCGAGGATCCCCGAGTCCATGGGCGGAGCGCCGGGCTCGAGCGTGGCCGGCGGCCTGCCGCTCGTGAGTTCCGGTACCGCGCCGCCGGCGACGAGTTCCCGCGAGCGCGCGCTCAGCGCCGCGAGCGCCAAGCGGAGCGTCCCGCGGTCGCCCGCCACGGAATCGAGCGCGGCGAAGGTCGCGTGGGCGGGCTTCGGCGTGAGGATGCCGGCCTGGTGGGCGCCCTCGAACGGCTCGCTGTCGGCGAGCTGCGCGCCGGTGAAGGCCAGTTCGGCCTGCGGCCCCGCGCCGGGCGCGTCGGCATCGGCGCCCGCGCTGGCCCGCCCGGCCCCCGCAAGGCCGCCGAGGGTCCCGGCTCCGAGCAGGGCACCGGAGCGCTTCAGGAACGTGCGCCGGTCAGAGCCGCCCGCGGCCTCGCCGCGCTGTGAGGGCTCGTCGCTCACGGATCGATCCTCTCATCGGCCTTGGGGATCGTGATCGGCTCGGGCGCCGGTTCGGTCTCGAGCGTCGCCGGCACCTGCGCGAGTGCCTCCAGCGCGCCGCCGAGCGCGCCCTGCAGCGCCTCGGCCTCGCTTCGGCTGAGTCCCTGGCCGGCGGGCAGCCGGCCCCCGTGCGCACTCCGGATCGCGGTGAACACCGCGCGCAGGGCGGCGAGTTCGGCTTCGATCCGCGGGCCGATGGGAACCTCTTCGGCGTCCTGGCCGGGGTGCAGCAGCAGGTGCATCGTGGCGATCACGTGTTCGGTCGCCGTCAGGCCGGCCTCGGTCCCGAGGACGCCTTCGCCGCTCGACGGGACGGCGGTCCCGCTGAGTTGATCGCGCTGCGCGTCCTCGAGGATCTCGTGAGCGCGCAGGGTGTATTCCAGCGGCGTGATCCGCGCGTGCGGCAACTTCGCAGCCATCGCGGCAAGCGCGAGCTGCAGGCGGGCGGCCACGGGTGCGAGCGACCCAGGCGACGCCCCCGTCCAGAGGCCGTCTTCGATCCTGTGAAGGCCCGTGAAGCGCGGGCTTGCCACGCCGCCCGGCAGCCCGCCGGGGGTGCCGTCGATGCGATCGTTCAGCTCGGACAGCGTGCCCGTGAGGTACACCGCGCCGAGATCCAGGTAATCCGAGTAGGTCGCCCGCCACGCTTCCTCGGCGCGCGTCCTCGAACCGGCCTGCAGCGCGCTGGTGAGCGCCGCGGCGTCGCGCCGGGCCGCGGCGAGCCTGCCCTCGGCGTAGCGGCGGTAGGAGGCGATCGGCGCGGCGAGCGCGAGCGAGGAGGTCAGCGGCTGCGTGGGCGCCGGTCGCGGCGCTTCCTGCGACGGGCCAAGGGCGTAGGTCGAGTAGGAGCTCGCCACGTGGGGCGATTCGAACGTGAAGTAGGCGTAGCGCTTCGCGGTCGTCGGCGTCGTCTTGGCCGGGGCGCTCGAACCGCAGCCGGCCAGCGCCAGTGCGAGCACCGCGCTCACCGCGACACCTCCCAGCGCGGTCCTCCGCCCGCTGCGCGGCGCCCTCCCCTCTGCGTCCCTCATCGCACGGATGTTCCCAGCCGGGCGCACGAGGGGCAAACGGGTTCGGGACGGGCCGCGGCTCCGTGGCGGGTCCTGCGGCCCGCGGCGTGTTGGGGGCCGCAGGGAGGACGGGGGCGCGCGGTGACTCCGCGCGCCCCGCGCCGGCTACTTGATGAAGAGCATCTCCGAGTACTTCGGCAGCGGCCACAGGTCGTCGGCCACGAGCTTCTCTAGGCGGTCGGCGCCGTCACGCGCATCTTCCATCGCAAGCGTCACAGAGTCGCGCATGTAGGCCGCCTCCTTGTGGATGTTCTCGGGGTGGTTCTCGTCGAGGTTCGCATCCTCGAGCTTCGTCAGCGCGAAGTGGAACTCCTTGACGATCGGCTCCACCTCGCCGACGAGCTCGTCGAGCCCCGTGTCCCGGAGTTCGTTCAGGTAGCGGATCGCCGCCGGCAGCAGCATCGTGCGCGCGATCGACGCCGCGGTCTCGGCCTCGATGTTGATGTTCGTCACGTACTGCTCGGTGAGCACCTCTTCGCGCGATTCCAGCTCGCGTTTCGAGAGCACTTTGTACTTTTTGAATGCGGCTACGGTCTGTTTGTTCGTGAGCCACGGCAGCGCCTCGACGGTCGATTTGAGGTTCGCGAGGCCGCGTTTCTTGGCCTCCTTGTGCCACTCCTCGGAGTAGCCGTCGCCGTCGAAGACGACCTGCTTGTTGTTGGCCCAGACGTCCTTGACGACGGCCGCGACCGCCTTCTCCAGGGTCGCGCCGGCTTTTTTCAGCTGCGTCGTGAGCTTCGCCGAGAGGTCGTCGACGGACTCGGCGACGATCGTGTTGAGCACCGTGTTCGGGAAGGACGGCGAGCTCGACGAGCCAAGCGCGCGGAACTCGAACTTGTTGCCGGTGAACGCGAACGGGCTCGTGCGGTTGCGGTCCCCGCCGTGCAGCGGCATCGGCGGCAGCACCGGGGTGCCGAGACCGAGGAACGAGCCGGGTTTGGAGGCCACCCCTTTGCCTGCGGCGATCGCGGTGAAGACCTTCTCCAGCTCCGCGCCGAGGAAGATCGAGATGATCGCCGGTGGTGCCTCGTTCGCGCCGAGGCGGAAGTCCTGCCCGGCCGAGGCGATCGAGGCGCGCAGCAGCTCCTGGTGCTTGTTGACCGCCTGGATCACGGCGGCGCAGAAGAACAGGAACTGCAGGTTCTCGGCGGGCGTGTCACCCGGCTCGAGCAGGTTCAGCCCGCTGTCGGTCCCCATCGACCAGTTGTTGTGCTTGCCGGAGCCGTTCACGCCGGCGAACGGCTTCTCGTGCAGCAGGCAGACGAGACCGTAGCGCCGCGCCGTGTTCTGCAGGATCTGCATCGTCAGCAGCTGGTGGTCGGCGCCGACGTTCGAGTTCTCGAAGATCGGGGCGACCTCGTACTGGTTGGGGGCGACCTCGTTGTGGCGCGTCTTGATCGGCACGCCGAGCTTCGCGAGTTCCAGCTCCACGTCGAGCATGCACGCGAGGATGCGCTCGGGGATGGAGCCGAAGTAGTGGTCGTCGAGCTCGTGGCCCTTCGGCGGCTTCGCGCCGTAGAGCGTGCGGCCGGTCGTGACGAGGTCGGGCCGTTCGAAGTAGTACTGCTCGTCGATCAGGAAGTACTCCTGCTCGCAGCCGATCGTCGTGAACACCCGCGAGGCGCCCTCGACGCCGAGCAGGTCGAGCGCGCGGATCGCCGCTCCGGACAGCGCGTCCATCGAGCGCAGCAGCGGGATCTTGTGGTCGAGCGCCTCGCCCGTCCAGGACGTGAAGGCGGTCGGGATGCAGAGCAGCGCGCCGTTCGGGTTCTCGAGGATGAATGCAGGGGAGGTGGGGTCCCAGGCGGTGTAGCCGCGCGCCTCGAAGGTGGCGCGGATGCCGCCGGTCGGGAAGGAGGAGGCGTCCGGCTCCCCCTGGATCAGCTCCTTGCCCGAGAACTCGGCGATCGCGGTGCCGTCGCCGGAGGGGGCGTAGAAGGAGTCGTGCTTCTCCGCCGTCGAGCCGGTCAGCGGCTGGAACCAGTGCGTGTAGTGGGTGGCGCCCTTCTCCATCGCCCATTCCTTCATCGCCTGGGCGACCGAGTCGGCGAGCGTCGTGTCGAGCGCCTCGCCGCGCGCCAGCGTGCGGTGCAGCGCCTTGTAGACGTGCTTGGGCAGGCGCGCCCGCTGGACGGCGGGGGAGAAGACGTTGGCCCCGAAGACCTGGTTGTCGGGGATCGTCAGGTCGAGCGCGCCGAGCGCGGCGCCGTTGGCGCTCCACTGCGCAGCGGTTACGTTGGTCTGGCGGGTCCTGGGCATGGGGTCGGTCGATCCCTCCTGATCAAAAAACGGTGGCGAGGCTGACCGCCGCGAGGCGGGGCCTCGTCAATCGTAATCGCCCCGAATGGCGACGGGATCCCCGTCTGGCCAAACCGCGGAGCCCAGGACTTCGACAGGCGTCCAAACGCTTGATGGGCCGGGGCCGCCGTGGGGGTGGGTCGGCCGGCGCTCCCCTGCCGGCCTCCGATCGGGTCGGGTCGGGCGGCGCTCCAGGCCGGCCTAGTTGCCGAGTTCGGCCTTGTTCCCGGCGTAGGGCCCCGGAACGACCTGGCCCGTCTTCGGGTCCACGTGCGTTTCCGGAGGCTTCGGTGCGATCACGACGTGGAAGTGGCCACCGGCCGGTCCGCCGCTCGCCAGCCGTGCCTTCGCCTTGCCCGCGAGGCCCGCGGTGAACGCGTAGTGCACCGTGTATGCGCCCGCCTTGACGGGGACGACGATCCAGAAGAACGTCTCGGTCGCGTGCGCGGGCAGCACGCCGAGCGCCCACGTGTTCACGTAGGAGGTCTGCCCTCCGCCGGGGACGCTCACTTCCTGCGTTTCGACGGGCGGCCGCGCCGGCTGGCCCGGGCCGCGTTCGATCACCCAGATCGGCCTTTGTTTGGCTGCGAGTTCGGGGTAGTTCGAGGCGTAGTTGAAGGAGTCGACGGTCGCGACCAGGTTCGGGATCGCTTCCGAGCTCCTGTTGCGCACGCTCATCAGCAGCCGCTCGTGTCTGGCGATCGACTGCTTGGCGGGGAAGCTCGTCCGCACGACTTCCACGTGGAACGTCTTGGACGGTTCGCCGGCGGTGGCAGGTGAGCCGCCGCCGCAGCCCGTCGCGAGCGCAGCGGCCCCGAGTACGGCAGCGAGAGCCAGCGCGGGCCCCACGCGCCGCGTGCTCCCCCCACCGCGCGCACGCGGGAATCTCCTCGACCTCCCCGTCACGATCGCGCCACGATACCAGTGGGGCTGATGGCCGTGAGACGGATCCCCTGCAACGGCGGGGGTTCAGCGTTGGCACCACCGTCGGCCATGGCGTAGAGTTACCGCGACCCACCGATCGCGAGGAGAGGAAGGGCCAGGAGAGATGGTTCGCGGGGTTGCCGAGCGGGTCTTCCCGTCCGCGCGGCATTTGCTCGAGGAATTCGGGGACATGATGATCCTCACGGGCAAGACCATCTGGTCTGCTTTGAGGCCGCCGTACCCGTATGGCGGTGAGTTTGTCTCGCAGTTCCTGTTCGCGTTGCGGTTGTGCTGGTTTCCGCTGCTGATCTCGACGGTCTGCATCTGTTACGCGGCGCCGGGGTTGCAGGCCGCGAACTTCCTGACGATCTTCGGGGCGCTGGATCGCCTCGGCGGGTTCTTCGTGCTCGGCGCCGTCAGGGAGATCGGCCCGAGCGTGACCGCGATCGTGGTCGCCGGCGTGGCGGGCACCGCGATCACCGCGGACCTCGGCGCCCGCAAGGTGCGCGAGGAGCTCGACGCGCTGCAGGTGCTGGGCGTTGACCCGGTCAAGAACCTCGTCGTCCCCCGCTTCCTGGCGCTGATGCTGGTGACCGGCCTGTTCGACATCTACGCGCTGCTGTTCGGGATCTTCGGCGGCATCATCGCCGAGCTCGTCAACGGCCAGCCGCTCGGCCCGTTCTGGGCCACGCTGTTCGCGAACGCCTCCACCACCGACCTCTGGGGCTCGGTGCTGAAGACCACGATCTACGGCGCCATCATCGCGATCGTCTGCTGCTACAAGGGCATGGCCGCATCCGGCGGCGCCGAGGGCGTCGGACGCGCCGTCAACGAGGCAGTCGTGCTCGCCTTCACGGCGATCTTCTCGTTCGACTACGTCTTCACCCAGACCCTGCTCGCGACGCACCCGCAGATCCTGGTGATCAAGTGAACGAATGGCTCGCACTCCCGCGCGAATGGCTCGGAGCGACCGGCGAGATCGGGCGCTTCACGGGCACGATCGTCCGCGACGTATACGGCCTGCGGGTGTTTCGCTTCTTCGGCGAGTCGCTGCGCCAGTGCGGAATCCTGATCGTCGGCTCGACGACGATCATCTGGACGCTGATGTTCATCCTCGGCCTGCAATGCGGGATCGAGGGGGCCTACTTCACCGCCGCGCAGGGCGCGCCTGCCTACTCGGGCGTGTTCACGGCCTGGTGCGACCTGCGCGAGATCACGCCGTACGCCTTCGGCTACATGATGTCGGCCAAGGTCGGCACGGGCATCGTCGCCGAGCTGGGCGCGATGCGGATCTCCGACGAGATCGACGCGCTCGAGGTGATGGGCATCAACTCGATGACCTTCCTGTGCGCGACGCGCCTGCTCGCCTCCTGGCTGGTGCTCCCCTTCATGTACATGGCCGGGATCGGCGCGGCGTTCCTCGCGTCCTACATAGCCGTGGTGCAGCAGATCGGATACGTCTCGTCAGGGGGCTATTTCCTGATCTTCTGGCAGTTCCAGAATCCACCAGATTTCTTATATAGCTTGATTAAGGCCATGTTCATGGCCACGGCTATCGTGCTCGTAGCGTGTTACTACGGATACAACGCGAGTGGCGGTCCCGTCGGGGTCGGCAAGGCGACCGCGAAGTCGATGGTGCTGAACCTTGTGCTCGTGCACGTGATCGGGATGCTGGGAACCCAGATCTTCTGGGGCGCGAACCCGCGGGCACCGATCGGAGGCTGAGCTGATGGCGCCAGAGGGCGGACGCCGCGGGATCCCGTGGGGCCGGCGGCAAACGAGCCCGTCCACGCCGGAGGACGGCCCTGCGCAGACGCCGGCGGCCGGCGAGCCGCCTGCCGGCGAGACGCCGTCTGCCGCTGAAACGCCGTCCGAGCAGGCGCCCGAGCAGCAGCCCACGTTCGACCGCGTCTCCGAACACGACGCCGCCGAGCCCGGCCGCGAGCATTCGCACACCTCCTATCACACGATCGACGAGTTCCCGAGCCGCGAGCCCTCCGGCGAACCGGGGTTCTGGTCGCCCGACGAGCAGGAGGAAGTCGACGACGCGACCCTCGCGAGCCCGATCCTGCCCGCCGAAGACACGGGCCGCGCACGCGTGACGAGCGAGCCGGAGCCGGGCGAGGAGGAGGAGTTCCGCTACCACAGCGGCAAGATCCGCCCGACCAACGAGCCGGATGCGATCGAGTTCATCGACGTCCACAAGGCGTTCGGGCGCAACCAGGTGCTCAAGGGACTGAACATGTCCCTGCCGGAGAACAAGATCTCGATGATCCTCGGCCCCTCCGGGACCGGCAAGTCCGTCTGCATCAAGCACATCGTCGGGCTGCTGTACCCCGACCAGGGCGATGTGATCGTCCACGGCCACTCGATCCCGGGCCTGCCCGACGCGGACCTGTTCGAGCTGCGCAAGAAGTTCGGGGTGCTGTTCCAGGACGGAGCGCTGTTCGGGTCGATGAACCTCTACGACAACGTCGCGTTCCCGCTGCGCCAGCACACCGAGAAGGGCGACGAGGAGATCGCCGAGATCGTCAATCGCCGCCTCAAAGAGGTCGGCCTCGGAAACGCCAACGAGAAGATGCCCAACGAGCTCTCGGGCGGGATGCGCAAGCGGGCCGGCTTCGCGCGGGCGCTCGTGATGGAACCGGACATCGTGCTCTTCGACGAGCCCGACTCGGGCCTCGACCCCGTCCGCACGGCGCTGCTCTGCGAGCTGATCAAGGAAGTGCACGCGGAGAACGGCGGCTGCTACACGGTCATCACGCACGACATCATGAGCGCGCGGCGCGTCGCCGAGCACATCTCCGTGCTGTGGAAGGGCCGGATCGTGGAATCGGGTCCGGCCGAGGAGCTGTTCGCATCCGAGAACCCGTTCGTGCAGCAGTTCCTGGCCGGGGCCTCGGCCGGGCCGCTCGGCATGGAGTAGCGCCCACGGCGCCCGGTAGATGAGAAGCTCGAGGCTGCTTGCCGCGCTCGCCGGTGGCGCCGCGAGGCGAGCGCCGCTTGTGCTCGCGCTCGCCGCGGTGCTCGGCATCGGCGGCGCCCTGCTCGCGCTGCAGCTGCAGCCGAGCGCTGCGACCAGCAGCTTCGTCTCGCCCTCCAGCGCGTCCTACCGGGGCACGCAGACGTTCTACCGCCAGTTCGGCGAAGAGCCGGTCGCGGTGCTGGTCCACGGCGATCTGCAGCGGCTCGTGCTGGGCTCGGACCTCGAGCGGCTGCTCGGCCTCGAGGGATGCCTGTCCGGGCGCGTGCCCCGTTCGGCGCTCGCGAACGAGGGGGGCGTCGACGGGCCGTGCGGCCGGCTCGCGAAGCTCGGCACGGTCAAGGTCGTGTTCGGGCCGGGCACGTTCCTGAACGAGGCCGCCGAACAGATCCAGCAGAAGCTGACAGGGCTCAACAAGACCGCTGCGGAATCGGGCACGCAGGCGGAAAAGACGATCGAACGAGCGGCCCGGGCACATGGGCTGAGCGAAGCCGAAGTCCACCAGCTCGGCTCCGAAGCCCGGCAGGTGACCGCGGCGGGGTACCGCTCGAAGCTCGTCTCGCTCGCGCTCTCCTACGGGCTGACCTCGCCGCCGAGCCTGCAGAACAAGGAATTCATCTCCGATGTGGTCTTCGACTCCTCCAAGGCGGCGGGCACGCCGAAGCAGCGGTTCGCCTACCTGTTCCCGAGCCGCCACAGCGCCCTGATCTCGGCGCGGCTGCGGCCGGGCCTCTCGCAGTCGCAACGCGACAGGACGATCGCCGACATCCGCGCCGCAGTGCAGATGCCGCAATGGAAGCTGGCGACGGCCGGGGCGGGCTATCAGGTGACCGGCGAGCCGGTGATCGTCTCCGACCTGGCCAAATCGATCTCGAGCGCGATCGCGCTGCTGCTGATCGCGGTGATCGTCGTGATGGCGGGGACACTCGGGCTCGTCTTCACGGGCCGGCCGCGGCTGCTGCCTCTGGCGCTCGCGCTGCTCGCGGCCGCGCTCACGTTCGGAGCGCTCGCGGCCGCGGGCGCCACGCTGACCGTCGCGTCGATCGCCGTCCTGCCGGTGCTCGTCGGGCTGGCGGTCGACTACTCGATCCAGTTCCAGTCTCGCGTGGGCGAGTCGTTGTCGGATTCCGGCGCGGCCGGCGCGCCGCCGGGGCCCGAGCGGCGGGCCGCGATCGAACGCGCTGCTTGGGCCGGCGGGCCGACGATCGCAACCGCTGCCGCGGCAAGCGCCGCGGCGATGCTGGTGCTGCTCCTCTCCCCGGTGCCGATGGTGCGCGGCTTCGGGGTGCTGCTCGTGGCCGGCGTGGCGCTCGCGCTCCTCTGCTCGTTCACCGCCGGCGCCGCGGCGCTGTCGCTGCTGCCGCGCCGCGCCCGGACGCCCGCGGCGCGAACGCCCGCGTGGTTCGCGTCGATCGCCTCCGCGTGGCGGGGGGCGGGCGAGCTGGTGCGCGAGAACGCGGTCACCCGAGCGGTCACGCGCTTCGCGCTCGGTCCCGCCCTGCGCCACCCGGGCAGGGTCCTCGGCGTCGGGCTCGCGCTCGCCGCGCTCGGCTGGGGCCTCGACACGCAGACCAAGGTGGAGACCGACATCACGAAGCTCGTGCCGCAGGAACTCGCCTCGCTGCGGGCTCTGAACGCGCTCGAGCGCGAATCGGGCGTCGGCGGCGAAGTCGCGGTGCTCGTCTCCGGTCGCAACCTCGCCAGCCCGGCCTCGATCGAATGGATGACCGCCTATCAGCGCCATGTGCTGGCCGAGTTCGGATACAGCGACGCGCGCGGCTGCGGGCGCGCGCGGCTCTGCCCGGCGTTCTCGCTCCCCGACCTGTTCGGCAGCCAGGACGCGGCCGCCACGAAAGCGCCCAAGCTCGAAGCGAGCTCGGTCAACGGGCTGCTCGCCGCCATCCCGCCGTACTTCTCACAGGATGTGATCACCCCCGACCGCCGCTACGCGACCCTGTCGTTCGGCATCCGCCTGATGGGACTCGACGCCCAGCAGCAGCTGATCGAAAAGATGGAAGCGAGCCTGCACCCGCCCGCGGGCGTGCACGCACAGCTCGTCGGACTTCCTGTGCTCGCCGCACGGTCGGGCAGCGCGGTCGCGGACCCGTGGCGTCGCCTGGAGACCCTGCTCGCCGGCCTCGCCGCCGTGGCGCTGGTCCTCATGGTGTCCTTCCGCGGCGACACCAGGCGCGCGCTCGTCCCGCTGGCCCCGATCGCGCTCGCGACCGGCTGGTCGGCACTGGTGCTGTTCGCGCTGCGCATCCCCCTGAACCCCATGTCGGTGACGCTCGGGGCGCTCGTGATCGCGATCTCGACCGAGTTCAGCGTGCTGCTCTCCGAGCGCCACCGCCAGGAGCTGGCGGCCGGGCACGACACGCTCGAGGCTCTGCGGCGCTCCTACCGGCGCACCGGGGCCGCCGTCGCCGCGTCCGGCGCGACCGCGATCTTCGGCTTCGGCGTGCTGGCGCTGTCGGATATCCGCATGCTGCGCGACTTCGGGCTGGTGACGCTCGTGGACCTCACGGTGTCCCTGCTCGGCGTGCTGGCGGCGCTGCCCGCCGTGCTGGTGCTTGCAGAGCGCGGTGGTGTGCGGGCGCTGCTGCCCGGCGGTCTCTTCGCGCGGGGGCGGATGGGGCCGGCGGGACGGCGCGCGAGGTCCGGCCATGGCGGGGCCTGAGCCTCCCGGGGCGCGTCGCGGCCGCCGCGGCGGCGAGATGGAGCGCGATCCTTCGGCGCCCGTCGTCAAGCCGCCCCAGTACGGCCGCTACGTCGTCCTGCTCGCGCTCGCGATCCTCGTGGGGATCACGATCAACACGATCACGACGAAGCCCAACGGCTCAGGCGGAGTCGCCGCGGGCGAGCCGGTACCTCCGTTCGCGGTGCCGCTGGCTACGGGGAACCTGAAGGGCGACGCGAACGTCTCGACGACCGGCAAGGCCCCGGCCTGCACGGTGCGGGGGCCGCGGATCCTCAACATCTGCCAGCTGTACGAACACGGGCCGGTGGTACTGGCGCTGTTCGTCGACGCGGGCGGCTGCACAGACATCCTGGACGACCTGCAGGCGCTCTCCCGTTCGTACCCGAAGGTGCAGGTGGCGGCAGTGGGGCTGCGTGCCGATCGTGGCTCGGTACGAAGACTGCTTTCCTCGCACGGCATCTCCTTCCCGGTCGGGATCGACGACCAGGGCGACCTCGCAGCGCTCTACAAAATCGCCACCTGCCCGCAGGTGACGTTCATCGAACGGGGCGGTGCGGCCCAAGGACGCGCGCTGCTCGGACGCCCGTCGCGGGCGACGCTTCGCTCGCGCCTGGCCGAGCTGGAAGCGCACGCGCGGGGCAGCGGATGAGAGCCTCCACCGAGGCGCTTTGAGGCGGAGGGCATGACCGCGCCCGCCGAGCCCGTCGCCGGTTGGCTCCCGCCCGAGGTCGAGCAGGAGCTGCCCGGCCTGTCGCTGCTCTACACCGAGGTCGAGGTGGGGCGCCCCCAGCCGCTGACCGGTGACTCCCCACCCGACGTGGAGGCGCGGCTGCGCGAGTTGTCGAACCGCGTGCGTGGCGCCCGCGCGATCGGGATCAGGCGGGAGCCGATCCCGGCTGCCTACCGGGTCTTCTTCCGGCAGGTCGGGCTCGACCCGGACCTGCAGCGCACGCCGATCGAGGAGGCGGTGCTCGAGCGGATGCTCCGCGGCGGCTTCTTGAGCGGCGGCATGCTCGACGACATCCTTCTGATCTCGCTGATCGACACCGGGGTGCCGGTGTGGGCACTCGACGCCGAGCAGCTCGACGGGCCACTCGGGATCAGGACGAGCTCCGACGGAGAGCAGCTCGGACGCTCCGGCGACCCACCGCTGCTCCCCCACGGGCGGTTGATCGTGGCCGACGCCGGCGGGCCGCTCGCGGTGCTGTTCGGCGAACGCGCGCCGGGTCACGAGCCGCGCGGGCGAACCCGTCGCGTGACGCTCTACTCGGTGCTCGTGCCGGGCGTGCCGCCGCTTTACGCGGAAGAGGCGCTCTGGTCGAGCGCCAGCGCGCTGATGGCGCCCTAGAGCCGGCGTCCGCTCGGGAAGCCGCTGGTAGCATCTGGGATGCCGGGAGGCACGCAGGAGGAGAGATCTTGGTTCATCGCAGCCAGCCAGTAGCAGACCGTCCCGAGGAACTCGCAGCAACCCTGCCGCACGACGCGCGGCTGCCCGTACCCGGTCTGCCCGCCGTCGATGGCGAGCGCGCCGCGCGCGCCACGCTCCGTGGCCAGATCGCCAAGCTGGAGATCGAGCTCTCGGAGCTCCTCGCCGAGCGCTTCCCGTTCGTCGCCGCGCCCGCCGGATCGGGCGCCCCGGCCGCCCCGATCGGAGCCGGCGCCGGTCCGAGCATCCCCGGCCTCGGCGAGCTGGAGCGGACGCGCGATCGGCTCGCTGCCCGCCTCGCGGACCTGCGCGCCCGCGCGACGCGCCGCAGCGAGCACGAACGCGCCGCGCGCGAGCTGCTCGAGCGGATGCGTCTCGAACCGGGCCGCTACCGCTACTACCGCGTCCCCGTCCGGGACCTGGGCGCGACAGGCTGTGGCGTCTACGAAGTGCGCCCGCGTCTGGGCCTCATCGGGATGCTTGCGGGCTGGTGGCAGCTGACGCTGTCATCCGGCTGTCCGTTAGCCAGGGGGCCGCGCCGGCGCGCGGCCCCGGACTCCCGAGGGGTTAGGAGTGACGAAGGGCCGCGCCGGTGCGCGGCCCTTCGAATAGAGCGGGAAAGGGCCGAGGCGCGGCCCCTCGGAGACCTCAGACCGTCTCCAGCGTCTCTCTGAGGAACGGCACCGCGCCCGATGCGGCGAACGCCCGCCCGCGCTGCGGCGCCGCCAGCATCGCGGCCAGGGTGCGTCGCTGGCGGTCGGTCATCGATCCGATCGTCTTCTTCTCTGACATCGGCACCTGCGAGAGGAACTTCCGGCAGCGCGTCTGGCCCCAGCGGCGCTGGCTCATCAGCAGGTCGCCGATCGCCATGCTCTCGGCCTGCCACGGGCAGTCCATGATCACCTCTGCGCAGCCGAGCTCGTTCATCGCGACGCGCCGCTTGAGCTCGGCGCGGGCCAGACGAACCTGGTTGGCGCGTTCCAAGGCGCGCATGTACTGGGGGCCGGCAGGGGCAACCGTCGCTGTCGCGTTCATGTTCTTGCATCTCCCCGTTGGCGCCGCGAGGCTCGGCGGCGACAACATGCTTGCTCGTATTGGACGTGTGGGTGCGCCCTCTATGACCGTCCAGGATTGACAAGCTGCCGGGCGCGGCTGTCCCGGCAGATCACCCCTCCGAATATCTGTTGTCCTTCAGGGCGCGAGGCCCGAACGGTCATGCAGAGCGCATGTGGAAGCTACGCCAGGAGCCGCGCCGCGGTCAACATCCGATCGCGGGTTCGTGCGCTAGAAGCGGGCTTTTTCTCGCGGCGGAAACTTGTGAAGAATTGGACAAGTGCACGGACACCCCACGTCCTCGTTCGGATGAGGGACACGGCGGCTCAGGAGCCGTGCGAGGAGGGCAGCGGGCCGTGCTCGCGCTCGAATTCCAGCTTCACGCTCGCGAACACCTCGAGCGCGCGGTCGATCGTCGCGGCGTCGTGGGTCGCCATGACGCTCGTGCGCAGGAGCGCCCCGCCGGGCGGCACCGCCGGGTGCAGCGCCGTGTTGACGAACACGCCGCCGTCGTAGAGGGCCCTCCAGAGCAGGGCCGCCTTCCAGTCGTCGCCGACGAGCACCGGCACGACCGGTGTGACGATCGAGAGATCGGGAGGGTTGGGGCCGGTTTTCACGCCGGGCGCGTGCGTCTGGACGCCGTCGTCCGGCAGCGGCTGGGGCGCCACGACCGCCAGCCCCAGGCCTTCGAGCCCGTCGCGCAGCCGCGCAGCGTTCTCGAGCACCGCCTCGAGCAGGGGCGGGCCGTCCGGCGAGCGCAGCACGCGCAGGGCCGCGAGCGCGGCCCCGACCGCGGCCGGCACGGCCGAGGCGGTGAATAGGAACGCGCGCGAGGAGATCCGCAGGTACTCGATCACCTCCTCGCTGCCGGCGACGAAGCCGCCGCAGGAGGCCAGGGACTTGGAGAAGGTGCCCATCCGCAGATCGACACGGTCGGCGACCCCCAGCAGCTCGCAGGCGCCCGCCCCCGTCGCGCCGAGGACCCCGGCGCCGTGCGCCTCGTCGACCATCAGCCGGGCGCCATAGCGCTCGCAGAGCTCGCAGATGTCCCTCAGGGGGGCGAGATCGCCCTCCATCGAGAACACGCCGTCGACGACCACCAGCACGCCGCCGCCGTCGCCCTGTGCGCGTTCCAGCATCTTCTCGAGCTTCTCGAGCCGGTTGTGCCTGAAGGGCCGCAGCTTCGCACGCGAGAGCAGGCAGCCGTCGAGGATCGACGCGTGGTCGCCCGAGTCGACGACGACCGTGTCGCCGGGGCCGAGCAGCGTGCCGAGCGTGCCGACGTTGGCCTGATGGCCGGTGCTGAACACGATCGCGGACTCGGTGCCCATCCATTCGGCGATCTCGCGCTCGAGCTCCAGGTGCAGCGGGATCGTGCCGTTGAGCAGGCGCGAGCCGGTCAGGCCCGTGCCGTACTTGTGCAGCGCGTCCTCCGCGCCTCCGATAACGCGCTCGTCGGCGGTCAGCCCGAGGTAGTTGTTCGAGCCGAGCATCACGCGCTCGGCGCCCTCCATCTCGACGACCGGCATCGCCGGCGACTCGAGCACGTGGAAGTAGGGGAGGACGTCGGCTTCGCGGGCGGCTCGGAGGATCTCCTCGCGCTCGTGGCCTTTGACCTTGGCGAAGACGTCGGTTGAGGTGGGCATGTAGGGTCGGGCCCGGTGAGCGTCGAGGTGAAAGCCGTCTCGGGTGGCCGAGATCTGCGGGCCTTCATCGACCTGCCGTTCCGCCTCCATGCTAACCACCCGCTCTGGGTGCCGCCTCTGAAGCTGGAGCGCCGGATCTTCCTGAACAGGCGCATGAACGCCTTCTTCAGCCACGGCGAAGCCGAGTACTTCCTGGCGCGCCGCGACGGTCGCGTCGTCGGACGGATCAGCGCGCAGGTCAACCACGCCTTCAACGACCACCGCGGCTCGCGCTGGGGGTGGTTCGGCTTCCTCGAGTTCGAGCGGGACCCCGAGGCGCTGCAGGCGCTGCTGGACGCCGCCGCCGGCTGGCTGCGCGAGCGCGGCCAGGAGCGCATGGTCGGCCCTGCGAGCTTCGCGATGAACGACGAGAGCGGCGTCCTGATCGAGGGCTACGACCTCCGGCCGATGATCCTGCAGCCCTGGAACCCCCCTTACTACGCCGAGCTGCTCGAACAGGCGGGCATGACCAAGGCGATGGACCTCCTGATGTGGAAACTGGAGGTGGAGGACCGTTCTGCCGTCCTGCCCGTGATCTGGGAGCTCGCAGCGAAGGTGCAGAGCGAGCACGGCATCAGAGTGCGCCCGATGCGCCGGCGCCAGCTGCGCAAAGACATGGACTTCTTCGGCGAGGTCTACAACGCGGCCTGGTCGAAGAACTGGGACTTCGTGCCGTACTCGAAGAAGGACCTCGACGCCTACGCGCAGGAGCTCCAGCTCGCGTTCGACAAGAACTGGTTCATGATCGCCGAGAAAGAAGACACTGGAGAGGTGGTGGGGATGGCGATCACCGTCCCCGACCTGAATCAGGTCCTCGCCCAGATGAACGGGCGGCTGCTGCCGCTCGGCTGGTGGCGGTTCCTCACCAAGGGCCGCAGGATGACCCGCGTCCGTGTCGGGTTCCTCGGGGTCAAGCCGGAGTACCAGCACACGGGCGTCGCCGCGCGGCTCTACGAGGAGCACTACAACGCGGCCGAACGCACGCCCCAGAGTGGCGGCGAGATGGGCTGGATCCTCGAGACCAACACGGCGATGAACCGCGGCATGGAAGCGATGGGAGGGACGGTCGTGAAGCGCTACCGGATCTACGAGCAGGTGCTCGATCCGGGCGCGACGCTCGCGGGCGAGGGCGTCGCGGAGGCAGCTTCCGAGCATCAGACGCCCGAGGCCCCTGCGTAGGGGTCTGACGCGATCTCTACACTCCGGCGGATGAGCGATGCTGACCCGAACGGGATGCTCCCCGTCGCCCCGGACGAGGGCGAGATCGTCGAGGCGCGGCCCTCCGGCGCCGCGCTCGAGAGCCGGCGTTCGGCGGCCGCGCTGCCCGCCGTCCAAGCCGCCGCGGCCGCGGCCGGCGGATTCGTCGCCGGGGCCGCAGTCGTCGGGCTGGTCGGCCGCCACCACCGGCGCCGCTCGGCGCTTAATGGGAGCCCGCCCACCCACCGTTCGCTACTGGGCCGCCGCAACACCACGGCCGCGGATCGCCTGCAGATCGTGGGCAGCCGCTCGCTGCTGCTCGACGTCCACCTGCTCGGCGGGTCCGGCGCGGGCCGCTAGCCGCGTCCCGTGAGGACGCCGGTGGAGCTCCGCGCAGAGGTCGCTCCGCGCGGGCCGTTCCGCCTGCCGCGCCGCAACGGGATGGACCGCATGACGCGGCGCCGCGGCGAGGTGCTCGAGCGGCTGCTGCACCACCGCGGCCGGCCGGTGCTCGTGCGCGTCGCGCAGACCGCGGAGGATCGCGTCCTGTTCGGGGCTCGCGCGGATACACGAGAAGCCGCGCGGTACGGCATCACGCGCATGCGCTTCGCGCTCGGCGTGGATGAGGACCCACGTCCCTTTGCCAGGCGCTTCGCGAAGGACCCCCTGATCGGGCGCTCGGTGACCCGGCGGCCGTGGCTGCGCGTCGGTCGCCGCCCGGACCCGTTCGAGGCGCTCGTGCTCGCGATCTGCGAGCAGCTGATCGAGTACGAGCGCGCGGCGGCGATCGAGCGCAGGGTCCTCGGCGTGCTCGGCCGCCGCTGGGTGGCCTGGGACGGCGGGCACAGCACGCTCGCGGACATGCCCGAGGCCGAGCGGCTGGCGGGCACGCCACCCGCGCTGCTGCAGTCCTTTGACCTGGCCGGCTGCCGCGCGATCACACTGGTGAAGGCGGCCCGCGAGGTGGCCCGCGGGCGGGTGGACCTCCATCACGAGAGCCACGAGAGCGGCTGGCGGCGCCTGCGGGCGATCTCCGGCATCGGCCCGTGGACGGTCGAGCGTCTCGCGCTCCACGGCCAGGGCCGCCACGACCAGCTCCCGGCCGGCGATCTCGGGCTGCTGAGGTTCGCCGGCCGTGTGCTCTCGGGGGGCGACCCGGAGGCGTTCGCCGAGGAATGGCAGGTGCGCGAGCTGTTCGCGCCCTACGGCGAGTGGGCCGGCCTGGCCGCCGCCCACGCCATCGGGCTCTGAGAGCTCCGCGCGGCCGGCGCGGCTGCTATCAGCGGGCCTCGCGCAGCCGCACCGAGCCGAAGCCGCGGCCCGTGAAGTCCTCGCGGACGCGGCAGGCGCTGCGGGCGCGACGGGCCTGCAGGTGGGGCGCCATGGCCGCCCCCCCGGCGGCGACCCGGCAGCGGCGCGCCCTGGCGACCGGCTCGAAGCATGTTCTGCGGGCGGGGCGGCGGCGCACTAGGGCTCCTCCGGGAGGCGGTACCGGCGCGTGCGGGGGTCCTGGTCGAGGAGCCCGACCGCGAGCAGCGTGGTCATGTAACGGTGCGTGGTGCTCGGGCTCATGCCGAGCTGGCCGGCGACATCGCTGACGGCCAGCGAGCCGCCGTCGGTGGGGAAGCTCGCGAGGACGAGCAGTCCGAGCAGCAACGAGCGCGACAGCCGCGGGCTCTCCGCGAGCGCCTCGTAGCGCGATGCGAGGGTGTCGTCGCCCGCGAGTCCCCTGAGCAGGCTCGAGATGCCCGTGCCGTTGGCGGACTCGCGGACGATCCGGTCGACCTGCGGCCGCGTCAGCTCGATCGTGATCGCAGCAGGACTGGCATCGCGAGTCATGCTCGCACCCTCCTGCCGTTCTCCGGACCCGCGCTCCCCATCGCACCTGCCCTCGTCCGTACCTAGAGGGCACAATACCCGGAATTCGAGCGTCCTGCTCGAACGGTTCTGATACTCGACCGCAGGCGTTCAAGTGGTGTTGGGGCAGCCCCGGAGCTCGTCCGCCCGTGTTTCTGACTAAGGCACGATCACGGCTGCGCCGGTGAAGGCGCCGGCGCGGAGGTCCGAAAGCGCTTCGTTCACGGCGGCGAGCGGATAGGTGTGGATGCGGGTCTGGACGGGCACCTGCGGCGCCAGTGCGAGCAGCTCCTCGCCGTCGCGCCGGGTGAGGTTGGCGACCGAGCGGACCGAGCGCTCCTCCCAGAGGATCTCGTAGGGGAAGGAGGGGATGTCGCTCATGTGGATGCCGGCGCAGACGACCGTTCCGCCGGGAGCGAGCGCGCGCAGCGCGGCCGGCACGAGCGCCCCGACAGGGGCGAAGATGATCGCCGCTTGGAGCCGGGCCGGCGGCTCCTCGTCGGAGGGCCCGGCCCACACCGCCCCCAGCTCGCGGGCGAACTGGAGCGCCGCGTCATCCGCGCCGGGCCTCGTGAACGCATACACCTCGCGTCCCTGCCAGCGCGCGATCTGGGCGAGGATGTGTGCGGAGTCGCCGAAGCCGTAGAAGCCGATGCGGCGGGCCTCGCCCGTCATCCGGAAGGCGCGGTAGCCGATCAGGCCCGCACAGAGCAGCGGCGTCGCCTCCTCGTCCCCGTAGGAGGGCGGGATGGGAAAGCAGAAGCGGCGGTCCGCGGCCGTGTACTCGGCATAGCCGCCGTCGATGTCGCGACCGGTGAAGCGGGCGTTCGGGCACAGGTTCTCGCGGCTGCTGGTGCAGTACTCGCAGGTGCCGTCCGTCCACCCGAGCCACGGCACGCCCGCGCGATCCCCCTCTTTCAAGACCCCGTCGCCGTCGCCGCAGGCCTCGACCGTGCCGACGATCTGATGCCCGAGGATCCGCGGAGGCGCGGCGATCTCGACCTCGCCGTCGAGCAGGTGCAGGTCGGTCCGGCACACCGCGCAGGCGTCGACTCGGATCAGCAGCTGGCCGGGCCCCGGCTCCGGCACGGGGACCTCGGCGGCGCTCAACGGCTCGCCGGGAGCTTCGAAGATCATCGCCCGCATCGTGCGCGCAGCGGCCACCTCAGTCATATTGACGACTATGCGAGGCGGGCGGGCGGAGCGGTGAGCGGCGGGCTGTACTTCAGCCATCCCGCTTCGATCGGGCACGACCCGCGTCCGTTCATGCCGAGCCACCCCGACACGCCGGAGCGGATCCTCGCGCTCGAAGCGGCGCTCGCGCAGCGGGACTGGCTGGGGTGGGAGCGCCGCACGGCACCGGCCGCGACCGAGGCCGAGCTGGAGTCGGTCCATTCGTCGGCCTACGTGCGCGAGGTACGTGAGCTGTGCGATGCCGGCGGCGGGCTGATCGACCCCGACACGGCGGTCGTCCCGGAGTCCTGGCCCGCGGCGCTGCACGCGGCCGGCGGCGCCTGCGAGATGACCCGCGCCCTGATCGCCGGGGACGCTCCCGTCGCTTACACCGCGATCCGGCCCTCCGGCCACCACGCCGAACGCGAGCGCGCGATGGGCTTCTGCGTGTTCGACAACATCGCCGTGGCGGCCGCGATGGCGCTGTCCGAGCTGGGCCTCTCGCGCGTCTTCGTCCTGGACTGGGACGTCCATCACGGCAACGGCACGGCCGAGATCTTCCGCACCCGCAGCGACCTCCTGCTCGCGAGCATGCACCAATCGCCGCTGTATCCCGGGAGCGGGCCGCTCTCAGACGCCGGCAGCGGCGCGGGCGAGGGCTACACGATCAACCTGCCGGTGCCGCCCGGCACCGGTCCGGAGCTGTGGATGGAGCTGTTCGATCGCGTCGTCGTTCCCGCGGCGCGCGCATTCGAGCCCCAGCTGATCCTGGTCTCGAGCGGCTTCGATGCCCATGCCGGCGATCCGCTGGCGCACTGCCTCCTGGAGACGGGCACCTTCGTGGCGATGGCCGCGCGGATCCGCGCCCTCGCGGCAGAGCTCGGGGTCGGGCTCGGGCTCGTGCAGGAGGGCGGCTATGAGCCGGCGATCCTTGCCGAGTGTGTGTGCGCGCTGCTGCCCGTGCTCGCCGGAGAGGGGGAGGCGGGTGAGGCGGCGCCGACGGGTGATCCGCTGGTTGCGCGAGCCGTCGAGATGTACGCACGGTGGTGGCCGCTCGCGTCGTAGCCGGCGGCCCGCCGCCGAACCCCTAGATCCCCTGCCCCGGCAGGAACTCGTTCGTGAACGGCGGGAACCCGGTGGTGTTCGGGTCGTGCTTGAGCAGGCCGTGAGAGAACATCCAGCTGCCGAATGTGGCCCACGCCTGCGGGCTCTGCCAGCCGTATGGCTTGCCGGCTTCGCTCGGCAGGGTCGCGGGCAGGGTCTGCGTGATCGATTCGAGCTGGAGCTTTCGCGGCAGCGACGGGTTCGCAGCGAGCACGGCGGCGGCGCCGGCCGCCGGGTTGGCTCGAACCTCGCGCGCGCCGCCCGTCAGCGCCTGCATGAAGGCGCGTAGGTCCTGACCGTCCTTGCGAGCCTCTTCGGCGCGCACGACGACGACCAGCTCGTTGTAGCTGGGGACGCCGGCCTGGTCGACTGGGATCACCATCGGCTTGCGGTGTTCGAGACGGAGCTGGATCGCCTCGTAGTTCCAGAATCCGCCGAGCGTCGCGTCGACGCGCCCGGAGATCATCGCCGGCACGAGGTTGAAGCCGACGTTCACTTCCTTCGCCGGCGCCTTCGCTCCGGCGTGTTCGAGCGCCGTGTGCAGCATCGCGGCCTGATACGGGATGCCCGCCGTGCCGACGCGCTTGCCGGCGAGCGAGGCGACGCTCGTGACGTGCTTGCCGGGCAGCGCGATGATCGAGGTCAGGGGGCGCTGCACGAGGGCCCCGATCGCGACGAGGTTCAGCCCGCTGTCGCGGGCAAGGAGGACCTCTGGCTCATAGGAGATCGCCATGTCCACGCGTCCGGCCGCGAGCAGCTTCAACGGTTCGGAGGGGTCGGCCGGCGTCTCCGGGACGACGTTCAGGCCGACCGCGCGGAAGTTCCCGTGCGAGATCGCCGTGTAGAGGGGCGCATGGTCCGCGTTGGGGAAGAAGTCGAGCATCACCGTGAAGCGCTTGCTCGACGGCGCCGAGAGCGCGTCCTCCTTCGATCCGCACGCCGACAGCGCCAGCGCGAGGACGAGACCCGTCAGCGCTGCCGCCGCCGCCATGGAGCGGCCGGCGGTCCTGCGGACGGGGGTCTCGGCGCGGCGGGTGCTCACGGGTGGTCTCCTGTCGGTCGGTCGCGCCAGGGCGCGAGCTTGCGCTCGGCGATGCCGAGCGAGTGGAAGCAGAGCAGCGCGAACACCACGAGCACGACGGTTCCCGCGTACGCGCGCGCTGTTTCGAGGTTGATGTCGGTCATGATCTGGCGCCCGAGGCCGGGATAGGGGCCGGTCGTCGGCGTCGCCACCTCGGCGATGAACGCGCCGATCACGCCTACCGCGAGCGCGACGCGCGCGCCGCTCAGCGCGGCGGGGATCGCGGCGGGCAGCTCGGCGAGCCGGAACGCCTGCCAGCGCGACGCGTCGAGCGTCCGCATCAGCTTCAGCTGGTCGGGGTCCACGGAGGCGAGTGCGTCGACGGTCGTCACGAGCACCGGGAAGAAGCAGATCATCGCGATCACGACGAGCTTCGGGAAGATGCCGAAGCCCCACCAGAACACCAGCAGCACGCCGATCACGGGGATCGGGACCGCCTGCGAGCCGACGGCGAGCGGGTACACCGCGCGTCGCAGAACGGGCGACAGGTGCATGGCGACGCCGAGCGCGAAGCCGAGCGCGATCGCCATGCACAATCCGAGCACGACCTCCTCGGCCGTGACGGCGAAGTTGCGCCACAGCACCGCGCCCCCGTGCCAGATCGCCGAGGCGACTTCGTGTGGCGCCGGGAGCAGCTCGCGCTCGACGCCGGAGAGATCCACGTAGAGCTCCCAGGCGCCAAGCAGGGCGAGGACGAGCAGCAGCGCCGGCGCGAGCCGCGCGAGCCGTCTGCGCAGCACGGGCACCAGGCGCCTCGTCCGCGCGGAGACGCCGGGTGCCGCTGCGCGGGCCTGTGCGGTCGCGCTCAACCCCTGCCCTCCGCGAGCAGCTCGAGCGCCCGCGCGCGCAGCGCGAGCACCTCGTCGTCGGAGCGCCGCCGCGGCCGCGGGCGCGACATCGTGAGGGTCGCGCGCACGCGCCCCGGCCGGGGCGAGAGGACGACGACGGTGTCTGCGAGCAGCGCCGCCTCCTCGACGTCGTGGGTCACCAGCACCACCGTCCGCGGCTCGCGCAGCAGAGCGCCCGCAAGCCACTCCTGCATCTCGGCGCGCGTGATCGCGTCCAGTGCGCCGAACGGCTCGTCGAGGCAGAGCAGCGGCTTGCCCGAGAGCAGCGTTCGCAGGAACGCGACGCGCTGGCGCATCCCTCCCGAGAGCTCGCTCGGGCGCGCGGTCTCGAAGCCGCCCAGACCCAGCTCGGCGAAGACCGCCTGCGCGCGTTCCCGAGCCTGCGCCCGGGATGCGCCCGCGATCCGCAGCGCGAGCGCGGCGTTGTCGAGCGCGTCGAGCCACGGCAGGAGCAGATCGCGCTGCGGCATCAGCACCGCCGGCGGCGCGCTGAGAGCGCCGGCGTCCTGTGCCTGCAAGCCGCAGATCAGCTCGAGCAGCGTGGTCTTGCCGCAGCCGGAGGGCCCGACGACGGCGAGCACCTCGCCCTGCGTGGCCTGCAGTGACACGCGCTTCGAGCGCCTGGACCGAGCGCCCGCGCCCGTCGCGGTAGCTCCGCGAGACCTCGTGCACGCGCAGGTTCTCGTTCGCTGCCCGATTGCCGGCGGTTTCTCGGGGGGCCTGTACCTCGGTGGACACGTCACTCCCTTCGCGGGCATTACCCCACAGGTTCAAAGGGTCGGCGCCGGAGGATCAATCTCCCGGGCACCATCTCAGCCGGCCTTTCCGCCAGCACCCCTGTTGTCACTCGGGGTCGATGCTACCCCGAAACGCGTTCCGCGCCACCGGCTCGCTTCCGAAGGCGGGGCGGTCTAGGACCCGGCGGCGACGACGGGCCGCGTCAGCGCCCGTACGAAGTCCTCGAGCTGGGCGGTCGTCCAGCACTCGAAAGCCGTGCAGTACTGCTCGTAGGCGGAGATCACCGAATCGCCGTAGTTCCAATACAGCCGCGGCTCGGGGTTCAGCCAGAACGTGCGTCCGGCGCGGGAGGCGATCTGGGCGAAGATGTCGGCGCGCGGGTCGCGGCCGTTGGTGCGTGCATCGCCGAGCACGATCACCGTGGCGCGCGGGTGCAGGTCCTCCTCGACCTGCTCGAGGAACTCCGACCACACGCGGCCGTAGTCGGTGTAGCCCGAGATGTCGGCCACGCCCGCGTCGCTGGAGATCCGTTCGCTGACGGCTTTGAAGTTGCGCTCGTGTTCGAAGATGTCGGTGACCTCGGAGATGCGCTCGATGAACACGAACGAGCGCATCTTGCGGAAGGTGTCGTGAAGCGCGTGCAGCACCGACAGGAAGAAGACCGACGCCGAGGTGACGCTCGTGGAGACGTCACACAGCACGTAGATCTCGGGACGTTTCGGGCGCCGGGGGCGGAACTTCAGCTCGACCGGCACGCCGCCGGTCTGCAGCGAGGCGCGCATCGTGCGGCGCACGTCCACCTGGGCGTGCTTGCGGTGGCCGCGCATCTGCAATCCCTGCGTCGCGAGCCTGCGCCGCAGCTGCGCGACGACGCGGTGCACGGCGGCGAGGTCGGCGAGGGGGCCGGACGGCAGCGCGCGGTCGAGCTCGCCGAGCGGTCGCGAGGGCGGCAGCTTGCCGGTGCGCTCGATCTGCGCCCGCTCGAGCTCACGCCGCAGGAGCGCCTCGAAGCGGCGCAGCGCCTCGCGCGGCAGCCCGTCGTGGCGCGGGTCCTCGGGCGGGAGGTCGGGCTGGGGCTCCGCGCGCAGGCCGAGGGCACGGCGGATCCGCTGGACGTCCACGCCGATCACGCCGGAGCCCTCCTGGCGGCGGGCGAAGGCCGCGATGGCCATCCGGGCCAGGTCGCGCATCGCGCCCTCATCCTGGTCGCGCAGCGCCGCGGCGATCTGCTCGCGCAGAGCCTCGAGCTCGGCGTCGGTCAGCTCACCGAGCTCGGCGAGGCTCTGCTCGCCGATCCCCTCGCGGACCGCGGCGATCTCCACGGCGCGGAAGAAGAAGCGCTCGAACACGAGCTCGAAGACCCGCCGGTCCTCCTGGCTCTTGGCCAGCGTCGCCGCGAGCGCCTCGCGGAAGTCCTGCTGGGAGGTCCACTCGATCTCGCCGATCACGGCGAACGCGTCGAGGATCTCCGAGGTCCCGATCGCGACGCCTTCTCGGCGCAGCTCTTCGCCGAACTCGAGGATGCGTGCGGGCAGCCCCTCAGGAGCGCCGGGAGGGAGGGGACCCGTCGCGCCGGGAGGCCCGCCGGAGGCCGGCACGGAGCGCCGGCCGACCCGATCCGAGGCCGGCACGGAGCGCCGGCCGACCCCGTCCGAGGCCGGCACGGAGCGCCGGCCGACCCCGTCCGATCCCTCAGGCGACATCAGCCGGCGTGCCGAGCTTCAGCCCCACGCGCTCGGCGACGACATCCATGTCGGTGCGGTGCTTGACGATCACCGACATCGTGTCCTTGAAGGTCTCGGCGTCGATGTCGTTGACGCCGAGCAGCAGCAGCGCCCGCGCCCAGTCGATCGACTCGGCGATCGAGGGCGGCTTCTTGAGGTCGAGGTCGCGCACCATCCCGACGACCTCGACGAGCCGCCGCGCGATGGTGTCGGAGAGCTCGGGCGCGTGCAGCTTGACGATCGCGAGCTCGTGCTCGAGCTCAGGGTAGTCGAGCCACAGGTACAGGCAGCGGCGCTTGAGCGCCTCGGTCAGCTCACGCGAGTTGTTCGAGGTCAGGAGCACGACGGGGTGGGTGCGGGACTCGACGCGCCCCAGCTCCGGGATCGAGATCTGGAAGTCGGAGAGGACCTCGAGCAGCATCGCCTCGAACTCCTGGTCGGTCTTGTCGATCTCGTCGATCAGCAGCACGACCGGCTGCTCGGAGGCGATCGCGGTCATCAGCGGGCGGGCGAGCAGGAACTCCTCGCCGAAGATGTCCTCCTGCACCGCGTCCCAACCGGTGTCGGCGGCCTCCGCCTGGATGCGCAGGAGCTGCTTGCGGTAGTTCCACTCGTACAGCGCCTTGGCCTCGTCCAGGCCCTCGTAGCACTGCAGGCGCACCAGCTCGCGGCCGAGGTAGGAGGCGAGCGCCTTCGCGAGCTCGGTCTTGCCGACGCCGGCCGGACCCTCGACGAGCACCGGCTTGCCGAGCTTGGTCGCGAGGAACGAGACCAGTGCGGTGGACTCGCCGGGCAGGTAGCCGACCGACCGCAGGCCCTCGGCGACGTCTCCGACGGAGGCGGGCGATGCTGTGTCGGGCGAGCTCATTGCCCGGGCAATGATAGGCGCCCGCCGCTCGCGGCCCCCTACCGGCCCAGTGCTCAACCACCACTCCGCCCTGCCTGAGGGCCTCGCTCAGTCGTGCTCCCCCGGGGGCTGATCCTCGAAGGAGAGCTGCTCGGGCTCCTCCGGCGCGGGCGGGTAGCGGGGGCGGCGCCGGCGAGGCTTGGCCGGTGCTCCGGGCAAGCTCTCGGGGCGGCCGGCAGCGACGCCGATCGGGGCGGTCTCGCCGGTCGGCTCATCCGCACGATCGGACTCGGCGGGCGCTGGGCGGGAGCCCTGCGCGGGGACCGGGTCGCGACTTCGAGCCGGCGCCGAGGGCGGCTCAGGCCGTCCGGGGCCGTCGAACGAAGGGTCGTCCGAGTGCGCCCGCCGGCGCCGCACGGGCATCGCCGGCCGTTCGCCCGCGCGGATACGCCAGCCCGCGTACGCGAGGCTGCCGGCGGCGACGAAGGCGAGGAAGAAGCCCCACTGGATCCCGACCGGGTAGCCGTGGCCGTCCGGGCGGTCGAAGACGCGGTAGAAGATCAGCACCACCGCCCAGCCGCCCGCGATGGTGATGATCGTGCCGTCGCCCCCCGGCATGTTGAACTCGCGGTCCTCCGCGCGGAAGAAGAGCAGCGCCAGCACGCCCGCGGCGACCAGGAACACGGCAGCCTCGACGAAGGACACGTCGCCGAAGGCGTTGATGTTGTGCGAGTAGATCGCTTTCGTCTTCGGGTTCAGGCTCTGCAGCCCGTACCACGGCAGGAACATCGTGACGAGCAGCGCGATCGCCGCGATCGCCGCGATCCGCCGCTCGCGGCTCATGGCCGCCCACACGTGGGCCAGGCGAGTCATCGCGGGCGCTCCCGCCGCGGCGCCGCTCCGTCGCTCTTCATGGCTGAGAGTCTAGGCGCGCGTCGGCGGCCTCAAACCCGGCCGCGCCCTCGGGTCAGGGAACGATCGTCAGCGCGAGCTTCGAAGGCACGGAGCGCAGGCCGAGGGCGATGGCCGTGAGCGTCGCGGTGTAGGAGCGCGGGGCGAGCGCGTGCGTCCCGATGCGCCCGCTGAAGGCGATCGTGTCGGCCCCCGCGCCCTCGTGTGCGCGTGTCAGCCTGCCCACGGTGACCGCCCGCGTGCAGTGGCTGGCGTGCCGGCGCTTCAGCTTCGGCGTCGGCGCCACACAGCGACCGGAGCTGCGGAGGCCCGGGGCCGGATGGGTGAAGACGATCTGCACGGCGGACTTCTCGCTCAGCTTGAAGTGGAAGCTGCTGCCGAGGGGCGCCTTTCGGCCCGCGCCGGCGGAGATGGCGGTGGGACGCTTCGAGACGCGGAAGCGGGCGTGGGTGAGGCGGGCGCCCGTCAGCTCGGGCCGACGTGGGGGTGCGACCGACTCGCCGGGCCGCTCACTTCTGATCGTCACGGCGGCGCTTGCGGTGGTGGTGTTCCCGAGGACATCGGCCGAGCTCACAGTGACGGTGTAGGTGCCCGCTTTCGCGTATGCGTGGGTCACGCTCGTGCCGCTCGCGCTCTGCCCGTCGCCGAAGCTCCAGGTGGTGCCCCCGAGCGGCGACCACACGTCCATTGCGGAGATCGAGAACGGGAGGCGCCCGCCAACGGCTCCCGAGGTCGGGATCGAGAGCGCCCCGATCGCCGGCCCGGCGCCGTCGAAGCCAGCCGCTTCGGCGAGGTAGAAGCCCCCCTGGAGAGCCGACCACGCCGCGGCCGCGTTGCCCTGGGCGTCCATCGCGACATCGGGTTCCCTGGCTTCCGCGCCGGGCGCCGTGCCCGACACGGGCCGCGCGGGCTGCCATGCCACCGAGGTCGCCGCGCCCGAGGAGCCTTCGACGATCTGGGTGCCGCTCGGTTCCCGGCGTTCCCACACGATCATCGCGCTGCCGGCCGGGCTGACGGCGACCTGAGGCGCCTCTTCCATCTTCCCCGGGCCGGAGACGGCTACGGGCGCCGACCAGCTCGAACCCAGCACGTGGTCCTGGCTCGTTTCGATCGTTTCCCTTTCCGCGCCGTGCATGCGTCCCCATATCGCCACCGCGTCGCCCTGACCGTCGATCGCGACCTCCTGGTTGCCGGGTTCCCCGACCCCCGTTTCAGTCTTCGTGAGCGTGACCGGTGCGCCCCAGGCCGGCGCACCGGCGCCCCGGGTCGCGACCTGGATGTGCTCTTCCATGGTGCCCGCGCCCATTTCTTCGAAGAAGTCTTCCCAGACCGCCACGGCGTCGCCGCGGGCGTTCACGGCGACGCTCGGGACGTTCACGTTCCCCGCTTCGGAGATCGTCGCGGGCGGGGACCATTTGCCGCCGGCGGGCCGGGTCGAGGACGCGATAACCCGTTTGCCGCCGGTTTCGAATTCGAACACCGCTGTTGCGTCTCCGCCGGCGTCGATCGCGACGCCCGGGCCCGAGTTGTCCGCGTCTTCTTCGGTCACGCCTTCGGCGGCGCCGAAGCCTCCGCCCGCCGGCCGGGTCGACGCGGACAGGACGTGTTTGCGACTCCACACGATCGTCGCAGCGCCGTTGGCAGCGACCGCGAGGTCCGGATCGAACGGCATGAGTTCTTCGGCGCCGAGTTCGTGGACGACGGCCGGCGTGCTCCAGGGTCCGGACGGCCCGGTGCGCGAACTCTCTTCGATGAATTCTTCGCCGCCGGCGACGCTCCGCCAGGTCGCGACGGCGTCGCCGGCCGAGTCGATCCCGACGAACGGCGCCTGCGCATCGACCGCGGCAGGTGAGATCTTCCGGGCCGGTTCCCAGCCCGCGCCGCCCGCCGGCCGTCCCGCTGCTTCGACGACCCCGCCGCGTCGCCAGACCGCGACCGCGTCACCTCGGGCATCCACGCTCACCTGAGGCGCTTCCGCGCTCAGGCCCGTCGCCGAGAGCGCTGCAGGCGACAACCACGTGGGCGCCGCCTGCGCGGCCCCTGCGGTCATCAGCACGGCGGTCGCGGCGAACGCGACCGCGCCCCCCGGCACGCGACTGCTCATCGGAGTAGAGACTAGCTCGGGAGCGCGCCGGGCGCCCGAGGGGGCTAGTGCTTGCTGACGAGGACCGTGCCGCTCGTCGTCGCGAAGTTCCCCGCGAGATCCCGTGCGGCGACGTTCACGGTGTAGGCGCCGCCGCCGGAGGGGGTCGGCCACAGCAGCTTCGGCTTGCCCCCGGCAACCGTGGCGCTGTTCGTGAAGAGGAGCTTGGAGCCCTTGAGCACCTTGATCGTGACCGTCGAGATCTTCGAGAGGGAGACCTGCACCCCCGCGCGCGTGCCGCCCTTCAGCGTGCGGCTGAGCAGCGTCACGACCGGCGGCGTCGTCTCGTATTCGCCGAACTTCTTGGCGGTCGTGCAGTAGATCTGATCGCCGGCGATCGGCGCCGGGGCCGGCGTCGCGGCGGCGCGCGCGGACGGCGAGGTGCCGCCGCCGGGGGCGACAGGCGTGGTCGTCGTCGGGGGTGTGGTGGTGGTCGGCGGCGCTTCAGGCGCCGGCGGGGCTGCCCCTAGCGGCGGGCCCTTGCGGGTGCGTTCGCACAGGTGCTGGAGGAATTCGGTCAGCAGTTCGTGGTAGCTGAGATCGGATTCGCCGAACTGGTCGTACAACGACCACGCGCCCGTGTCGTAGTGCGCGACCTGTGTGCGGGCCTCGGCGTCGCCGGCTTCGAACAGCTGCAGGCCGAGGGGGTCTTTGGTGATCGAGGTGTAGTCGTAGAGCCCGACGTCGGCCTGGATGAAGCCGTTCAGGATGCGATCGGACGGCGCGTATGTGTACTGGGCGTACCACGCCCCGGCCTTGGTCGCGATGCGCACGCCGTTCGGGCGGCGGCTGCTGGAAGATCCCGAGCGCCTGCTTGGCCGCTTCGGTGAAGGCCGGTTCTTTGAAGCGCTGCGCCGGCGCGGGCCATCACCTGCAGCGCGGTCCCCTGCGAGAGCCCGCTCGTCCACGGCGGCGATCCGCCGTCGAAGTGGAACATGTACTCCCAGGCGATGCCGCCCGCGCGTTTGGTTGCGAGCGGGATCACTTCTTCGACGAGCTGGCGCAGGTTCGAGTTTTCATGCCCGGAGAGGTAGAAGCCGTTGCCCGCGCCGAACGTGCCGAGCCACTGGATCTGGATGCCCTGGCCGGGGTAGCGCTGCCAGACGATCTTCGACGGCGGGAAGCTGACACGCACCTCGCCGGAGAGCAGGGGCTTGGTCGTCCACCAGTAGCTGGTTCTTTTCGAGCGTCAGGAACACGACCGCCTGGCGCGAGGCCGTCAGCTGGCCCGCGGCGGCCATCGCCTGCGTGTTCGCCATCACGGCGCCGAGTTCTTCGCGGCGCGTCCCGGACAGCCTCGCGAGCGACCGCTTGGCCGCGGCGTAGATCCCGTAGTCCTTCTTGTAGACGGCTTCGCTGATCTGCCCCGAGGAGAGCAGGGAGGAGAGCGCCCGCGTGACGGTCGGGCCGGCGGCGGCGCGGGCGCGCGGGCCGCGTGCCCGCGGCGGGGCGGTCGAGCGCGCTGACCGGAACGCCCAGCGGGCCGAGTTCGGTGCGCGCGGCGGCGCGCGCGGTCCTGCTCGTTTCCGCGGCGCCCGCTGCGGCGGGCCCGCACGCGAGCAGCGCGAGCGTGGCTGCGAGGAGGGACCGGCGCACGGCCGGGATCGTAGGTCCGCCGCGCCCGCGCGCTGCATCGGCCCTTGCACGGGGCCGTCGTCGTGGTGCGCTCACGCCTTCAGCAACACGGCGGCCACGCGCCGGGTTGCGCTGAGAGCGCTATTCGCGTTCGAACTCGAGGTCGTCGACGCCGCCGAGCTCGCCGGCTCGCTCGTCGTCGTCCTCGTCATCGTCGAAGTCGTCCTCGTCGAGGTCATCCTCGTCGTCGTCGACCGGATCGTCGTCGCCGTGCTCGCCGCCCGCGGAGCTGGCGAGCTGGAAACGCTCCACGAGATCGTCGCGCCGGTGCTCGTCGAGCGGGGTGTCCTCTGAGATCTGGACCCACTCGGACGGGTCGACCTCTGCCGCCTCGAAGATCTCGTGGTCGACCTCCGGCGAGTCGTCGACGACGACCATGATCTCGGTCTGCGGGTTGAAGTAGGTACCCGGACGCAGGATCAGCTCGTCCAGTTGGAAACGGCGGGCGTGCCTCATCGCGCGTTTATACCCCAAGCGGAGGGGGTCGCGCGAGGCCGTCTCACGCCTGCAGCTCGTCCAGCGTGCGGGCCACCTCGGCTTCGACGTCCAACGCCTCCTTGCCCTGGCGCAGACCGCCTTTCGTTGCGGGCCTCGACGAGCTGGCGCACCTCGGCGACGAGCGCCGGATCGCGCTCGGCGGCCCGGTCGGCGTCACCCAGCAGCCTGGCGACCTCGGCGTCGATGTCGAGCGCCGGCTCGCCGCGCTGGACGCGGCGGTCGCTGCGCGCCCGCAGCATCTGGCGGACTTCCTGCTCCTGCTCGGAGCGGCCGGCCGGGGTGTCGAGCTCCGGAGAGCCGGTCGCGCCCACCCCGGAGTAGTCGCTTTCCTTCGAGAGCCCGCCCTTGCCGATCTCGTCGTACATCGAGTCGCTGCCGCGCGTGACGAGGAACAGCACCGACATCACGACCGAGAACGCCACCGTGCCGAACACGACGAACGCCAGGCCGTTCGTGGCGACGCCAGGGATCAGATGCCCGCCCGCCAGGTGCCGATGGCGCCTTGCACGCCCTCGATTCTTGCCGATCGCCTGACGCTCCGCTACCCTGCTTTCGCCCGATTGACTGACCAGTCAATCTAACTTTGTGCCAGCCCGTTAGGAGGGGCTAGAGAGAATGGTCGAATTCACGCTCACGAACGAGCAGAAGGCACTGCGCGAGATGGCGCACGACTTCGCCGCGAAAGAGATCCGCCCCGTCGCCTGGGAGTACGACAAGGACGGGACCTGGCCCGCCGACATCATCCAGAAGGCCTGGGACGTCGGCCTGATGAACAGCCACATCGAGGAGGAGTACGGCGGCGCCGGCGCCTCCTACCTGGACGGGTGCCTGATCGAGGAGGAGCTCTCGTGGGGCTGCTCCGGCATCCAGACCTCGCTCGGCTGCAACGGCCTCGCCACCGCGCCGATCGCGCTCGGCGGCTCCGAGGAGACAAAGCGGAAGTACCTCGGCGCGCTGACGGAAGCGCCCAAGCTCGCGTCGTTCTGCCTGACCGAGCCCGACGCGGGCTCCGACGTCTCCGGGATGCGCACGACAGCCGTGAAGAAGGGCGACAAGTACGTCATCAACGGCTCGAAGTGCTTCATCACGAACGGCGGCTACGCCGACTACTACACGGTCTACGCGAAGACCGACAAGGACGCCGGGCACCGCGGCATCAGCGCCTTCGTCGTCGAGCGCGACTGGGGCGTGGTCGTGGACAAGAAGGAGGACAAGCTCGGGCAGCGCGCCTCGAACACCGCGACGATCTCCTTCAACGACGTCGAGGTCCCCGCCGAGAACCTGCTCGGCGAGGAGAACCAGGGGTTCAAGCTCGCGATGATGACGCTCGACCGCACGCGTCCCGGCGTCGCGGCGATGGCCACCGGCATCGCCCGCGCGGCGATGGAGTTCGCCGTCGACTACTCGAAGGAACGCGTCCAGTTCGGCGTGCCGATCGCGATGCACCAGGCGATCCAGTTCATCATCGCCGACATGGCGACCGAGATCGAGGCCGCGCGCCTGCTGACGTGGAAGTCGGCGACGATGCTCGACAACGGCGAACGCAACACGCTCGTCTCCTCGCACGCGAAGCGCTTCGCCGCCGACACCGCGATGAAGACCGCCACCGAAGCGGTTCAGGTGTACGGCGGGTACGGGTTCATCAAGGAGTACCCGGTCGAGAAGCTCTTCCGCGACGCGAAGATCATGCAGCTCTACGAGGGCACCTCGCAGATCCAGCGCTTGGTCATCGCGCGCGAAACGCTGCTGCCGCGGCGGGTGGAGGAGCCGACGGCGGTTCCGGCCTAGGCGAGCGCGGGTGGTGGAGGCGCCGCATGCGGCGCCTCCAGGGGCGGCGCATGCGCCGCCCCTACGGTCCGCGCATGCGCGGACCGGGCGATCGCACATGTGCGATCGCCCGGGGAGCCCACATGTGGGCTCCCCGGGTCGGGCGCATGCGCCCGACCCCAACCAGGAACCGCGCCTATGCTCGCGGAATCGATCTCGGGCTGCGCGACAGGGTGTACCTGATCACCGGCGGCGCCCGGGGGCTGGGCAACGCGGCCGCCGCGGCGCTCCTCGCCGAGGGGGCTCGCGTGCTCATCAGCGGGCCCCACCAAGGCTCGGTCGGCGCCGCGCTCGAGCGGTTTGCGGCGGCCGGCTTCGGCGTGGGTCGTGTCGCGGCGACGGTTGCCGACACTGCCGACGCCGATACCCCCGCACGGCTGATCGACGATGCGACATCGCGATTCGGACGCCTCGACGGCGCCCTGGTGAGCTTCGGGGGCACCCCTGCCGGGACGCTCGCGAGCACGACGGACGAGACCTGGCGAAGCGCATTCGAGAGCGTCTTCCTCGGCGGCGTCCGCCTCGCGCGGGAGCTCGCGCCGCACCTCGGCGCCGACCCCGGCGGCTCGATCGCGTTCGTGCTGGCGGCCTCGGTGCGCGTGCCGCTCGCAGAGCTCGCGGTCTCCAACGGCCTGTTTCCCGGCCTGGCCGGCATCGTCAAGATGCTGGCCGAGGAACTGGGACCGTCCGGGACCCGGGTCAACGGGCTCATGCCTGTGCGGATCGCGACCGAACGGGTCCGCGAACTCGATGCGCTGAGCGGAGACCCGGACGAGGTCCGGCGGCGCCGCTCGCAGGAGATACCGCTTCGCCGCTATGGCGAGCCGGAAGAGTTCGGCCGTGTCGCCGCGTTCCTGCTCTCGCCGGCCGCGTCCTATGTGACGGGGGCGATGATCCCCGTGGACGGCGGCTCGATCCGCGCGATCTGACAGTCCCCGTCTCTCTATAACTCCACCATGGACGCCCGGCAGCGGACCGAAGCCGACCCCTATCTCTCCCCGAGCTGGGGAAGCTCAGCTCTGATCTCGATCGACACCCAGTGCGACACGCTCGACGGCGGCGCGCTGCAGATCGACGGGACCTCAGCTGCGGTGCCCGCCATGGGGCGGCTCGCCGAAGCATTCCGCGCAGCCGGGCGCCCGATCGTCCACATCGTGCGGATCTACGAGCCCGACGGGGCCAACGTCGACGCCTGCCGTCGCGCGGCCGTGGAGTCCGGCGCTCAGATCCTGGCTCCGGGCGTGGCCGGCACCGAGCTCGCACCCGGCCTCGTTCGGAGCGGGGCGCCGGCGCTCGACCCGGCCCGGCTCCTGGCGGGCGAGCCGCAGCCGCTCGGCCCCCGCGAGTGGGCGATCTACAAGCCGCGGTGGGGGGCCTTCTACGGCACCCGCCTGGAGGGACACCTGCGCGACGCCGGTGTCGACACGCTCGTCTTCTGCGGCTGCAACTTCCCGAACTGCCCGCGGACCTCGGTCTACGAGGCCAGCGAGCGCGACTTCCGCACCGTCGTCGCACGTGACGCCCTGTCGGGGCTCTATGAGCGCGGCGAGCGCGAGCTGGCCGCGATCGGCGTGCTGATGCTCGACTCGGGCGAGGTCGAAGCCGGGCTCGGGGGCGCTCGTGGCGCGAACGCCCCCCCGGCCGGCTAGCGGATCAGCAGCGGCTGGCCGTAGTTGGAGACCTGCGCCCCGCCGACGACCCGCACCAGCACGCGGTAGACGCCTTTGTGCACCCGCACGACGCGGCTGAAGCTCGAGCTCGTCGCGCTGTGCTGGCGCAGGATCGTGCCCGCCGACCAGCACGCCGTGGCCGTGGGTGATGCGCAGGATTCCCACCTGCGCGCCGACCTCGGCCGGCGTGACCGTGCCGTAGACGCGAGCGAAGCCGCGGCGGCGGGTGCGGGCGAGGTGGCTCGAGACCCGGATCGCCACGTTCTCGGTCGCCACGAGGCTGGCGACGACCGGTTTGGTCGTCGTGACGACCTCGAACTGCATGCTGCTGGCGTTCCCGAGCAAGCGTGAAGCTGAAGCTTCCCGTCGCGGTGGTCAGCTCGGGGTTGCCGATCTGGGCGAAGGGCGTCGTGAACGGGAATGCCCTGCCCTCGAGGATCACCTGGCGGCGGCGTTGCCGGTCCCCGAGAGCGTGCCCTGGACGACGCTCGGCGCGCCGTAGAGCACGGGGTTGGGCGAGGCGAGGATCGACAGCGAGAGCGGCACCTTCGTCGTCTGGAACGTGCGATCGCCGCCGAGCGCGGTGCTCGTGGCGTTGACCGCGACGATCCGGTAGTGGTAGACGGTCAGCGGCTGCAGGCCGGTGAGGCCGACCGCGACCGGCGCGCCCGTCGAGCCGGCGCCGGCGGACCCGATCGCGCGTCTGGCCGCCGTAGGCGCGCGTGGGCCCGAACTGGAAGTAGTAGGAGGTCGCCTCGCCGCCCGGGTTGACGGTGCCGTCGACGGTCGCCGAGCCGTAGCCGACCCCCTTTGCGCCACCGGTCGTGGCTTTCGGCGCCGCGGCCGAAGCCGCGGCGGGCATTGCGAGCGCCAGCACGCCCGCGGCGAGCGCCAGCGCCGCGGTGCTCCGCGTCCGCGCCTCCCGATCCGCGGGGTCTCTCCCCGGAAGCGCTTGTTCGATTCATGTCCGTCTCCTTACCCAGTTTGATCTTTTCGCACCCCTCCCTCATCCAACCCGCTGCGCCGGTCGGAGGTGCGGCTCAGCCTATGCGCCGCTAGGCTCTCGGCCCCCTTGATGGTCGATCCCATCCAGACACCAGAGGAGACCCAAGCATGTTCGTGTCAAAGGCAGCGGTCGTGGGCGCGGGAACGATGGGCGGCCAGATCGCCCAGACCATCGCCGCGGCGGGCATCCCGGTGGTGCTCAAGGACATCGACGAGGCACTCGTGCAGGCGGGCCTGGACGAGGCGGCGAACGTCACCCGCGGCCAGGTAGGCAAACTCGCCGAGCGCGGCAAGATCAGCGCTGAGGAGGCCGAGGCGCAGGCACAGGAGATCCTGGACCGCATCAACGGAACGACCTCCTACGAGGGCTTCGGCGACGTCGACTTCGTCGTCGAGGCCGTGCCCGAGCGGATGGACATCAAGCAGAGCGTGTTCGCCGAGCTCGACGCCGCCACACCCGGCCACGCGATCCTCGCCTCCAACACCTCCTCGCTGTCGATCACGGAGATCGGCGAAGCAACCCTGCGGCCGGAACGGGTCGTGGGTTTCCATTATTTCTACCCGGCCTCGATCATGCCGCTGATCGAGATCGTCGAGGGGGAGGACACCTCGGCCGAGACCGTCACGGCGGCCGTCGTCTTCGCCCAGGCGATCCGCAAGCAGCCGATCACGTGCGCGGAGGTACCCGGCTTCGTCGTCAACCGGATTCTCAATTCCGGCATCTCGGAGGTCTGGCGCGAACAGGAGGAGAAGGGTCTCTCGATCAAGAAGATCGACGAGGGCGTCGGCGCCGCCGGCGTGACCCCCGTCGGTCCGTACTACCTCGTCAACCTGCTCGGGCTCGACACGGTCCTGCACGTCGCCGAGCACCTCGTCGAGTCCTACGGCGAGGAACGCTTCTACGTTCCGAAGGGCATGCAGAAGCTGGTCGCCAACGGGAAACTCGGCGCCAAGACCGGGGGCGACGGCTTCTACGACCCGCAGGGCGAGCCCAACATCCCGGGCGAGAACGATCCCGATGTCGAGGAGCTCGTGGAGCTGCTCTCCCTGAAGACGCTGCTCGAGGCCTGCCTGGTGCTCGAGGAGGGCGTGGCGACCCACCGCGACATCGACTTCGGCATGATGGCCGGCGCCGGCCTGGACCCGCGCCGCGGGCTGATGCCGCCCTTCATGAAGGCGGATGCCGAAGGGCTCGACTCGATCCTCGAGCGCATGGAGAACGCCACCGAGCGCCACGGCGAGCGGTTCGCGCCGCCCACGATCCTGCGCCGGCTGGTCGCCCAGGGCCGGCTCGGGCAGAAGACGGGTCAGGGCTTCTACCCCTACCCCCAAGCCGACGCCGAGCAGCCCGCCGAGGTGATCAAGCTCGAGAGCCGCGGCGACGGCGTCACCATCGCCTGGCTCGCCAACGGGCCGATGAACTCGATCTCGCCTCAGGTCGTCGAAGACCTCGCGAAGGTCTGGGCGAAGGTCAAGGCCGACGGCACCCGCTCGCTCGTCTTCGCCTCCACGAACCCGATGCTGTTCAGCGCGGGCGCGGACATCAAGGCGTTCACGACCATGGACGAGGCGGCCGGCCGCACGCTGCTCGATGACACACACGGGCTGCTGCGCGAAATGGAGCGCTCCGGGATCGCGACGATCGCCGCCGTCAACGGGCTGGCGTTCGGCGGCGGGAACGAGCTCGCGATGGCCTGCGACGTGCGGATCGCGGCGCGGTCTGCGCTCTTCGGACAGCCCGAGATCAAGCTCGGGATCATCCCCGGCTTCGGCGGCACACAGCGGCTGCCGCGGCTCGTCGGCTCCAACAAGGCGCTCGAGATGAACCTCGTCGGCGACCCGATCCTGGCCGAGGAAGCATTCGAGCTCGGCCTCGTCAACCGCGTCGTCGAGGACCACGAACTGCTCGACACGGCGCTGATGTGGGCGCACAGGCTCGCCGGGCAGGCGCCGCTCGCCGTCGCGGAGATCAAGAGCGTCTCGGCGAACGGGGACCTCGATGCCGGTATCGCCGCCGAGAAGGAAGGCTTCGCGGCGGCGTTCGGCTCCGACGACGGCAGGGAGGGCATCGCGGCCTTCCTGGGCAAACGCGCGCCGCACTTCAAAGGCAGCTGAGGCGTGGCCGCGCCCTCTCAGACCGGGGCCCAAGGCCGGCACGGAGCGCCGGCCGACCCTCCCAAGCCCGGCATCGCACGCCTCGCGGAGCTGATCGGCGAGGCGGGCTCGGTCGTCGCGCTGACCGGGGCCGGCGTGTCGGTCCCCTCCGGCATCCCGGACTTCCGCTCGCCGGGCACCGGACTGTGGGAGCGGGTCGATCCGATGGAGGTGGCGCACATCGACGCCTTCCGCTCGGACCCGGTGCGCTTCTGGCGCTTCTACGGGGAGCGCTTCGCGACGCTGGGCGCCAAGCGGCCCAACGCCGCGCACGAGGCGCTCGCCGCGCTGGAGCGCGCGGGCATCCTCCGCGCGGTCATCACCCAGAACGTCGACATGCTCCACCGCCGCGCGGGCACGGCCGAGCTGGTCGAGGTCCACGGCAGCATCGCGAGCTGCTCGTGCCTGTCCTGTCCCGGCGCTGTGCCGGTCGAGGAGGCGCGCTCGCGGATCGCCGCGGCGGCCGACGGCGTGCCGCGCTGCGAGGCCTGCCGGGAGCCGCTCAAGCCCGACGTGGTGCTGTTCGGCGAGCTGCTCGACCCCGCTGTGCTGGAGCGCGCGCGCGAGCTGTGCGAGGGCGCCGATGTGCTGCTCTGCATCGGCTCCTCCCTGGAAGTCCACCCGGTGGCGGGCCTGCCGCTGCTGACCGAGGCGGCCGGCGGCGCCGTCGCGATCCTCACGCAGGGGCCGACGCCGCTGGACTCGCTGGCGGCGGTGCGCCTGGACGGCGACGTCGTCGCCGAGCTCGAAGCGCTCCGCTCGGCGCTCGGCGCCTGAACTGCCGCGGGACAGCGTCTCGCGGAGGGCTCGCGCGGCCACTATCGTCGGGCTATGCTCAGCGCACCGGAGGTCCGGTACACGCAAGCCCCGGACGGTACGAGCATCGCCTACACCACCTTCGGCGAGGGGCCGCTGGATCTGCTCTGCATCCCCGGTTTCGTCTCGCACCTGGAGCTGATGTTCGAGGCGCCGGAGGCGGAGCGCTACCTCGGCCGGATGGGGGAGTTCGCCCGCGTCGTGATGTACGACAAGCGCGGCCAAGGGCTCTCCGACAGGCCACCCTCGCCGCCGACCCTCGAGCAGTCGATGGAGGACGCCCGGGCCGTGCTCGACGCGGCCGGCATCGATCGCGCCGCCGTCTTCGGGATCTCGGAGGGCGGGCCGATGAGCACACTGCTCGCCGCCACCCACCCGGAGCGTGTCAGCTCGCTCGTCCTGTATGGCACGTGGCCTCGCCTGCTGCGTTCCGAGGACTATCCGGAGGGTGTCCCGGCGGACGTCTTCGACCGCTTCGTCGACCTCGCCGTGCAGGATTGGGGCGGCCCCGTCGCGCTGCAGATGTGGGCTCCGGGGATCGCCCAGGACGAGCAGGCGCGCCGGTGGTGGGCCAGGCTGCTGCGCAGCGGCAGCAGCCCGGCTGGTGCGGCGGCGCTGCTTCGTCTGTACACCGAGATCGACGTGCGTCCGGTGCTGGGAGCGATCGCCGCCCCGACGCTGGTCATACACCGCCGCGGCGACCGGATGGTGCCGCTCGCCGCCGGGCGCACGATCGCGCGGGCGATCCCGGGCGCGCGGTTCGTCGAGCTGGACGGCAAAGACCACCTGCCGATCGTCGATCCGGAGCAGATCCTCGCCGAGGTCGAGGAGTTCCTCACCGGCGAGCGCACGGCCCGCGAGCCGGACCGCATGCTCGCGACGGTCATGTTCACCGACATCGTGGACTCGACGTCCAGGGCCGTCGAGCTCGGCGACCGCCGCTGGCGTGAGCTCGTCGAGCGCCACGACGAGCTCCTCCGCAGCGTCATCGCCCGTCACCGGGGGCGCGAGATCAAGACCATGGGGGACGGGTTCCTCGCCACCTTCGACGGCCCCGCGCGGGGAATCGGCGCCGCGGTCTCGGCCCGCGACGCGGTTCGGTCGCTGGATCTCGAGATCCGCGCCGGGCTGCACACCGGCGAGGTCGAGGTCATGAGAGAGGACATCGGAGGCATCGCGGTCAACATCGGCGCGCGCGTCGGAGCGCTGGCCGGGCCCGGCGAGGTGCTCGTCTCGCGCACCGTCACCGACCTCGTGGCCGGCTCGGGAATCGCCTTCGAGGACCGCGGCGCCCACACGCTGAAGGGCGTGCCGGGCGAGTGGCAGCTGTTCACAGTCGCAGGCTGAGCCTCGGGCCGGCCTGTGCGGGGCGCCGCTCAGCCCGGCAGCCGCGCGACGGTGACGAGGTACTCCGCCGGCGCTCGGAAGCTGCCGTCGGAGGCTTCGTTGAAGCCGTCGTAGAGGGCGATCACGTCCCGGCGCAGCTCGTCGTAGCGGCCCTGCTGCTCGAGCGCGGCCTTGGCCATCACCGAGGGGCCGAGGATCGTCTCGTCCTTTGCCACCCAGGCCTCGACCGAGGGGCCCTCGAACTCGATCGTCCGCAGCTCGAAGGAGAGCTCTGCGCCGGCGTCCGCGAACAGGCCGCGCACGTGGCCCTCGTCGCCCCACATCACCGGGGGCACGAAGCCCTCCGGAGGAGGCGGCATGTACGGCGCCGAGGCGCGGAACATGCGTCCGACCATTCCTTCGGGCGTCCAGGCCGCGACCACGATCTCCCCGCCGGGGCGGGTCACGCGCATCAGCTCCGCGGCGGCCAGGAGCTGGCGCGGCGCGAACATCACGCCGAAGCAGCTCGTCACGCGGTCGAAGGACTCCGCGGCGAACGGCAGCTCCTCGGCGTCGCCCTCGACGAGCTCGACCTCGACGCCCGCCGCGGCCGCGCGCTCGCGCTGCTTCTCGAGCAGCTTCGGCGTCAGGTCGAGCCCCGTCACCTTCGCGCCGGCGGATGCCGCGGGCACCGACACGTTGCCGGTCCCGGTCGCCACGTCGAGCAGCGCGATCCCTGGAGCCGCGCCGGCGCGCTTCGCGAGGTACTCGCCCACCGGCACGATCCGCTCCGCTACCTCCGCGTATTCGCCCGCGGTCCACATCGCCTTCTGGCCCTCCTTGATCCCGGCCACGTCGATGCTCATGCTGTCCCCCGTCCAGTCGTCGTTTGCGCCCACGGTCACGCCCTCGGAGAGGTCGTGCCGCGGGTCGATCTCGCCAGCGCGCGGCGGCTGCCGCGAGGCGGTCGTCGAGCTCCCAGCGGTCAGCCCGCTCCTCGCCCCGGTAGGCGCTGTTGCCGCCCTTCAGCGCCATCGACCCCGTGTTGTCGCCGATCTTCCGCAGCTCCTCGATCTCGGCCGCGCTCAGAGGCGCTCCGAGCGTGCCCACGGCCGCGAGCTCGGCGCGCTTCTCCTCGACCGGCCTGGCGCGCCGCCCCGGTCTCCTGGATCAGCGTCGGCGCGACGCACCGGACGGCCGGCTGGGCGAGGTTCCAGAGGCAGGAGAGCTGCAGCATCGTGAGGCCGTGGCGCTCGGCGTATGGACGCATCGCCTCGAGCTTCGAGCGTCCCGCCTCCACCCAGCCCTCGGGGCGGAAGCGCCGGTGGTCGCGCTCGGCGAAAGCGTGGCCGGGGCGGACGTCGTCGTGGAAGAGCCCGCCGTAGTCGACGACGCGCGTGATCACGCCGACGCCGGCGTCGTGGGCCGCCGACAGCGCCAGCTCTCCCGGCCATGGCTCCATCGGGCTGAGGATGATCATCGCCCAGTCGATCGCCTCCCCGTAGCGCTCCAGGCAGTCGATCAGATCGAGCGTGAAGCCGTTCGCGGGCCCCGGCGCCACGCCCAGCAGGCGGGTGAGGCCGGCGTCGCGAACCGCACGCATCCCCTCCCAAACTCTCTCGCTCCGGTAGCCGGTGCGGTCCGGGTTGTGCAGCATCAGCAGGTCGAAGCGATCGGCGCCGCAGCGCTCGAGGCTGCGCTCGGCGGCCATCCGGATGTAGGCGGCGTAGGAATCCGGGCCCCGCAACGAGGGGTCGGTGAAGCGCGGGAAGCCCTTCGCGCCGTCGCGCGCGCCCGCGTAGAAGTCGTGTCCGATCGCGCCGGCCAGGCAGTAGCTCTCGCGGGGCACGCCGGCAAGTGCGCGCCCGAGCATCGCGTCGGCCTCGCCGGCGCCGTAGGCGTCCGCGGTGATCACGGTGTCGACGCCGCCGCCGGGGCGCAGCAGCGCGGTCAGCCGCGCGTCGTCGAGCGGCTCGCCGAAGTGCATGAAGCGCCCGCCGCTCCATGTGCCGATCGCGGTCGTCGTCGGATCCATCGCCAGCTCAGCCTAGATGCTCGCCCGCGGCGGCGGGCGCAACCTCAGACGCCGCTGGCCGTGCGCGCCCGCAGGGCCGCTTCCAGGCGCCCGAGCGCGTGCGCGAGCAGCTCCTCGTCGGGCTCGCCGGCGCCGTCCGCGATCGTGGCCCCGCCCGGCCCTCCGGAGGCGCCCGCGACGGCGCGGGCGAGCGCCTCCGTCGCCTGGTCGGCGACCGGTCCGCGCAACTGCTCCAGCTCGGCGACGCGCAGCGCCAGGTCCTGGCGCCCTTCCGCTTCCAGCTCGCCGACCGCGGCCACGAGCGCCCGCTCGAGGCCGATCGCGGCGTGCTCGGGCCGGCCCTGGTCGAGGTCGAGGCGGGCGCGCAGCGCCAGCTCCTCGCAGAGCAGGTCCGAGCTGCGGCCGCCGAGCAGCGCCGCGAGGCGCTCCTGCGGGCGCAGCGCCCAGCTGCGGTCGCGTCGCCGCGCGCGTCGCGGCGGGCGTTGCGAGAGCTCACGCGCGTGCTGCCAGTTTCCGTAGGCGACCTGCTCGCCCTCGCCCCATCCCGCGCGGATCACGAGCGCCTGGGCAGGAGCGACCTCGCGCACGTAGGCGTCCGCCGCCGCGATGCGGTGCATTTGCACGACGCGGTTGACGATGGCGACGGCGGCCACGACGTCGCGCTGGCGGTCGAGCTCCTCCAGCCAGGCACGGGCCTGCCCCTCCGCCGACAGCGGCACCGGGTCGATCACGGTCACCCGCGTCGTGCTCACCTCGGCCGGCGGCGGCTCGGGCGCGACGTCGCGCTCGCGGCGGGGGCGCTCGCGGCGCCGTCCGAACCAGCCGGCGCTCTCGCCCGTCAGTGAGGAGTGCCCGCCGGCCTGCCCGCTGCTCAGCGTCTCCACGACGACCACCCGCTCCGGCTCGCCGTCGGCGCCGTCGCGCAGCAGGTAGCGCCCGTCGGAGGGGCCGAGCGCCCACGGGAACTCGAACTGGAGGAACACGAACAGCTGAAGGGGCACCCTCGTATCCTTACCTCGCCGGCACGGAACCGGCAAGCGAACCGGACCACCGGAAGACGGGAGCGAGCATGTCCGACGACATAGGCAACGTGGCCAAGAGCCTGCGCGACCGGCTCGGCAGCAGCGGGGAGGACCGCCTCGGCAAAGCGCTGTCGGAACTGCTCGAGAACCCGCTCCTGACCGGCGCGATCGGCCGTGCCTTCGACGCGCGGGAGAAGGCCGCACAGGCGCAGGAGGTGGCGATGGGCGCGCTCAACCTGCCCTCCGCCGCCGACATCGAACGCCTGACGAGGCGGCTGCGCGCCGTCTCGCATCGCCTCGAGGGGATCGAGGACGGGGTCGACCGGCTCGACCGGGCGCTCACGCCGAGCGGCGTCGAGGCGCGGCTGGCGGCGATCGAGGCCCAGCTCGAGGAGCTCGTCGAGAAGGTGAATCGCGCTCTCGCTGTCAAGGAGACCGCTCCGCGCGGCTCGAGCGCGGGCGCCCGCACCGCCGCGACCGACAAACAGGTTGGCGCGGCGAGACGCGCCAAAGCCGCGCGCGGCGCGCGCAGCGCCAAAGCCGGCAAAGCGGCCAAAGCTCCGCGCAGCGCAGGCGCCCGTGCACGCGCGAACCGGCCGTCGCCCGGCAAAGCCTGATCCCGGCCTCAGGCGGCCAGCGCCGCGACGGCGGCTGCGCCCATGCGCTCGGCGGCCGCGAGCAGGTCGTGATCGTCGATGCGGTGGCGCCCGCCGTCCGCGTCGAAGGTGTCAGTGACCGCGAGCAGGCAGGCCACGGGCACGGTTTCCGCGCGGCCGAGCGCGAACAGCGTCGCTGCCTCCATCTCGACGGCCAGGGCGTCGCGCCCGGCGCCGGCCGGTCCGCGCTCGTAGAAGAGGTCCACGCTCACCACTGTGCCCGCACGGGCGTTCGGGGCGGCCTCTTCGAGGGCCCGCGACAGCGTCTCGTCCGCGCCCGCGCGCTCGCCCGCGCCGAGCGCGCGCGAGGTTCCGTCGGCGCAGAACGCCTCCCGCGCTATCAGGAGCTCTCCGAGCCCGAGGGAGGGCTCGAGCGCTCCGCACGTGCCGACACGGATCGCGCGCCTTGCGCCCAACGCGATCAGCTCGGTGAGCACGATCGCCGCCGAGGGGCCGCCCATCCCGGTCGCCTGGATCGTGAGCGGCTCGCCGTCGGATGCGGTCCCGGTGTACCCCCAGAGACCTCGGTGGTGGTTGAACATGCGGGGCTCCTCGAGCAGTACCTGGGCCAGCGCGAGCGCGCGCCCGGGGTCGCCGGGGAGCAGCACCCGCTCGGCCAGGGGGGCCGTCGGGTGGAGGTGGGGGGTCTGCGCGGGCTCCGGCATCGCGGCGACTTTAGACTCAGGCTCATGCTCGCGACCGTCCCCCCGTCCTGCGTGCGAGCCGGCTGAGTGGCAGACGAGCGCCCCGAGATCGAGCCCGCGCCCGTCGAGCCCACGCTGGCGCAGGTCGCCGCGAGGGTGGGTGTCTCCCCGGGAACCGTCCGGCGCTGGGTGGCGAAGGGCCTCGTGCCGGGCTTCGACGGCCGCTGGACGCCGTCCGCGATCGCATACGTGCGCGTGGTCGCGAGGCTGCGGGCCCGCGGGCACTCGCTCGAGCGGATCAAGCGCGCGAGCGACGAGGGCCAGCTCGCGATCGGCCCGATCGAGGATCTCCTGAGCCCGTCGGGAGGGCGTCACTCGCTGCGCGCGGTCGCCCGCGAGAGCGGCCTGCCGCCGGCGCTGATCCGGCAGATCTTCGCGACCATGGGCCTCGGCCCGCCGCCGCCCGACGGCTTCTCGGACGTGGACCTGCAGATGATGCGTTACGCGGCCGCCGTGCTGGCCGCGGGGTTCCCGCTCCCGGCCTACCTCCAGCTTCTGCGCGTCTACGGCCAGGTGATGGCCCAGATCGCCGACGCGGAGGTGCGCCTGATGCACCTCTATGTCCACAAGCCGCTGATGCGGGCGGGGGTGCCGAACGTGGAGATCGCGGAGGAGATGGAGGCGATGACGCGCGAAGTTCTGCCGCTCGCCTCGCCGTTCATCAGCTACCTGCACGAGCGCCTGCTCTCGCACTTCGTCGAGCAGGACATGATCGGCCACGTCGAGGCCGAGCTGGGGGAGGAGGAGCTCGAGGAGGGCCGGCTGCGCGTCGCGATCGCCTTCGCCGACCTCGCGGGCTACGCGCGCCTGACGGTCGAACAGGGCGACGAGGTCGCCGTCGGTGCGGTGGAGCGCTTCATCGAGGCGGTCGGGCAGAGCCTGCCCACCGACGCGCGCGTGATCAAGACGCTCGGCGACGAGGTGATGGTCGTGGGCTCGGACCCCGCCGCGCTGGCGAGCTGGGCCGTCGGCCTGCAGGAGGGCGTGGAACCGGGCGAGCCGGCGCCGCGGATCGGCCTGCACTACGGCGAGGCGCTCTACCGCGACGGCGATTACTTCGGGCGCGAGGTCAACCAGGCCGCGCGCGTCGTGGCGCGCGCCGGCGGCGGCGAGGTCCTCGTCACGCGCCCCGTGGTCGATCTCGCAGACGGCGTCGACGGCCTGCAGTTCCGCCTGATCGGCGAGGTGCGTCTGAAGGGCTTCTCGGAGCCCACCGAGCTGTTCACAGCCACCTCTCGCGATGACTGAGGCCGACCCCGAGGAGGTTCGTGCCGCCGTGCGCGCGACGGGGCTGTTCGCACGCGACCGGCCGCTGGTCGCGATGCTCTCGGGCGGGCGCGACTCGACCTGCCTGCTCGACGTCGCGGTGGCGCTGCTCGGCTCGAAAGAGGTGATCGCGCTGCACGTCAACTACGGCCTGCGTCCTGAGGCGGGCGCAGAGGAGGAGCGCTGCCGCGAGCTGTGCGAGCGGCTCGGCGCCGAGCTCCACGTGGTGCGCACGGAGGCCGCGCAGATGGAGGGCGCCGGCAACCTGCAGGCGTGGGCGCGCGACGTGCGCTACGCGGAGGCCGAGCGTCTGGCCGGCGAGCGCGACGCGCTGATCGCCACCGGCCACACCGCCTCCGACCAGGTCGAGACGATCCTCTACCGGCTCGCCGCCTCGCCGGGGAGGCGCGCGCTGCTGGGGATGCCGGCGGCGGAGGGCCGCCTCGTGCGGCCGCTGCTGGGTCTGAGCCGCGAGCAGACGGCCGCGTACTGCGCGGCCGTCGGGCTGCCCTTCAGCGAGGACGCGAGCAACGACGACGAGCGTTTCGCCCGTGCGCGTGTGCGCCACCGGGTCGTGCCGGCTCTGCGCGCCGTGCATCCGGCGGCCGAGGCGAACGTGCTGCGCACGGCGGCGCTGCTGCGCGAGGAGACCGACCTGCTCGACTCGCTGGTCGACGCCGAGCTGGGCAGCCGAGCCGCGGTCGAGGTGGCGCGGCTGAAGGAGATGCCCCCGGCGCTCGCGCGGATGGTCGTGGTGCGGCTGGCCGAGCAGGCGGCGGGGACCTACGTGCCGCAGGCCGGGGAGCGCGTCGGCGAGCTGCTCGAGCTGGCGCGGCGCGGCGGGCGCAGCGAGCTTCACGTCGGCGGGCGGGCGGGGGCCGTGATCGAGGACGGGACGCTGCGGATGGTCAGGCTTCCGCCGCGCGCCGAGCGTCGCCCGGGCGATCTCTAGACTCCGCTTCGTGGCCATAGGAGCGCGCGCGTCCAACGAGCCGGGCCTGGGGGAGGTGCTCGTCACGGCCGAGGACCTGCAGCGGCGCGTGGCCGAGCTCGGGCGCGAGATCAGCTCCGACTACGGCGAGGAGGAGAGCCGGCCCCTGCTGCTCGTCGGGGTTCTGAAGGGCGCCGTGTTCTTCCTGAGCGACCTGATGCGCTACATCGACGTGCCCGTCGAGGTCGACTTCATGGCGGTCGCCTCCTACGGCTCGGCGACCGACTCCTCAGGTGTGGTGCGAATCCTCAAGGACCTGGATGCCGCGATCGAAGGCCGCGACGTCCTGATCGTCGAGGACATCGTCGACTCGGGGCTGACCCTCCAGTACCTGCTCCGGAACCTGGGCTCGCGCAACCCGCGCAGCCTCGAGGTGTGCGCGTTGCTGACGAAGCCCGAGCGGCGCAAGGTCGACCTGCCGACCCGCTACGTCGGCTTCGAGATCCCGAACCGCTTCGTCGTCGGCTACGGGCTGGACTACGACGAGCGCCACCGCAACCTGCCGTTCGTCGCCGTCCTCGAGGGCTGAGAGGGGTGGCGGACCGCGGTCCGCGCGGCCCGCGGGCACCCGTCGCCGGCGGCCGGAAACGGCTGGGCGGGCGGGTGCGCCATGGTAGGCTAGGGGGCCTGGTGTCCACGATCACTGACGGCGCCGGGAGACTCAGGACAAGACCATGAGCCGTTTCTTCAAGAGCGCCGCCTTCCCGATCCTGATCGTCGTGGTGCTCGCGTTCCTGGCCGTCAAACTGGTCAACAACAACAACCCGGACCACCGCAAGCACAGCTACCAGACCCTGGTCGCCTCCGAGCTGCCGAAACAGGAAGTCGAATCGGTCGAGTTCAAGAACAAGAACAAGGAACTCGAAGTCAAGCTCAAGAACAAGGAAACGTACTCGGTCGGCTTCATCGACCAGGCGGCTCCGGAACTGATGAAGGAACTGAAACAGGCCAACGTCAGTTACAACATCGAATCTGAAAAGAGCAGCGCGCTCCTGGGGCTTTTGATGTACATCATCCCCTTCGTCCTGTTCTTCGGCTTCTGGATCTTCCTGATGAACCAGGTCCAGGGCGGCGGCTCGAAAGTCATGTCGTTCGGCAAGTCCCGCGCCAAGCGGATGTCGGCCGACTCGCCCAAGATCACCTTCCGGGACGTCGCCGGGGTCGACGAGGCCGTCGAGGAGCTCCACGAGATCAAGGAATTCCTCGAGAACCCGAAGAAGTTCCAGGCGCTCGGCGCGCGCATCCCGACGGGCGTCCTGCTCTACGGCCCGCCCGGCACCGGCAAGACGCTGCTCGCGCGTGCGGTCGCGGGCGAGGCGGGCGTCCCCTTCTTCTCGATCTCCGGCTCGGACTTCGTCGAGATGTTCGTCGGTGTCGGCGCCTCGCGTGTGCGCGATCTGTTCGAGCAGGCCAAGCAGAACAGCCCTTGCATCATCTTCATGGACGAGATCGACGCCGTCGGGCGCCACCGTGGCGCCGGTCTCGGCGGCGGCCACGACGAGCGCGAGCAGACGCTCAACCAGCTGCTCGTCGAGATGGACGGCTTCGAGGCGAAGGACAACATCATCATGATCGCGGCCACCAACCGGCCCGACATCCTCGACCCCGCGCTGCTGCGCCCGGGACGCTTCGACCGCCAGATCGCCGTCGACCGCCCCGACCGCAAGGGCCGCGCGAAAATCCTCGAGGTCCACACCCGCGGCAAGCCGCTCGCGAAGGTCATCGACATCGACGCGCTGGCGGGTCAGACGCCAGGCTTCACGGGCGCCGACCTCTCGAACCTGATCAACGAGGCCGCGCTGCTCGCCGCCCGCACCGGCAAGCGCGAGATCGACCAGGAGGAGCTCGAGGAGGGGATCATGCGCGTGATCGCCGGCCCCGAGAAGAAGACCCGCGTGATGAGCGAGAAAGAGCGCCTCATCACCGCCTACCACGAGATGGGGCACGCGATCGTCGGGCACTTCCTCGAGCACTCCGACCCGGTCCACAAGGTCTCGGTCATCTCACGGGGTCAAGCGCTCGGCTACACGATCTCCATGCCGCAGGAGGACCGTTTCCTGACCACCCGCGCCGAGCTCGAGGACACGATGGCGATGACGCTCGGCGGGCGCGCCGCGGAGGAGCTGATCTTCGGCGAGATCACAACCGGCGCCTCGAACGACATCGAAAAGGTCACGCAGACGGCCAAGCAGATGGTGATGCGCTTCGGCATGAGCGACAAGCTGGGGCCGCGCGTCTACGGCCACGACCACGGCCAGCCCTTCCTCGGGCGCGAGTTCAACACGGAGCCCGACTACTCCGACGACATCGCGCGCGAGATCGACGACGAGGTGCGCAGGATCATCGAATCCGCGCACCAGCGCGCGCGCGGGATCCTGACCGAGCACCAGAGCGACCTGCAGAAGATCTCCGAGATCCTCGTCCGTCGCGAGACGATCGAGAAGGAGGAGTTCCTCGCCCTGCTCGACGGCAAGAGCGACGAGGAGGTCTTCGGCATCGAAGACGGCGCGAAGCCCGAGCTGCCGGCGCCGCCGCTGTCACCGGAGCGCCCCGAGCGCGAAGTGCCCCGCACGATCCCCCGCCCCGGCCTCGCCGGTGGCGCAGCGGAGTTGCGCGGGGACGACGGCCCGAGCGGGCCCAAGATCTCCTGAGCGGCGCGCCCGTCGGGCCTGCCACCCCGGTGAGCTAGCCGGAGACCGGGCGGCGGTACTCGACCGTCGCGCGGCGCAGCTCCACCCTCACAGCATGCCCGCTAGGTTCCGCTGCATGGCACCGTCCTTCCGCCTGATGGGCGTGATCAACGTCACGCCGGACTCCTTCTCAGACGGCGGCCGCTTCCTGGACGCCGAGGCGGCAGTGGCGCACGGCCGCGAGCTGATCGCACAGGGGGCGGCCATCCTCGACGTCGGCGGGGAGTCCACGCGGCCCGGTGCCGAGCCGGTGCCGGCCGGTGAGGAGATCGCCAGGATCGAGCCGGTCCTGGCGGGGCTCGCGGGCGCGGGCGTCCAGCTCTCGATCGACACCTCCAAGGTCGCGGTCGCCGAGGTCGCGCTGCGTGGGGGTGCGACGCTCGTCAACGACGTCACCGCCTTCCGCGCCGATCCCGAGATGGCGGGTCTCGTGGCCCGCAGCGGCGCGGACTGCTGCCTCATGCACATGCTCGGCGAGCCGCGCACGATGCAGCGCGAAGCGCGCTATGACGACGTGGTCTCGGAGGTCAAGGCGTTCCTGGAGGAGCGCATGGCCTTCGCGGTCGCAGAGGGGGTCGCGGAGGAGCGCATCCTGCTCGATCCTGGGATCGGCTTCGGCAAGACCGCCTCGCACAACCTCGAGCTGCTGCGCCGCCTCGGCGAGCTGGTCGCGATCGGCCGCCCGCTGGTGGTGGGCACCTCGCGCAAGACGTTCCTCGGCCGCGTCGCGGCGGTCGCGGCGGGAGGCGGTGACCTCGACGAGGTGGCACCGCTGCCGCCCGAGGCGCGCCTGGCCGGCACGATCGCGACGAACGTGATGGCCTTCGAGCGTGGCGCCGCCGTGTTCAGGGTCCACGACGTGGCCCCGGTCCGCGATGCGCTGGCGGTGGCGGCTGCTACGTTGGGCGGGCGATGGTCCCCGAGCCCGGAGACGACGACTCCGACGAGCTAGACGACGACGCCGAGGAGCTCGAGGAGGACGGCGAGCAGGGCGCGGAGTCGGTCACGATCGAGATCGCCGGGCTCTCGCTCTACACGCACCACGGCGTCAGCGAGGCCGAGCGCGAGGTCGGGCAGCGGCTGGTCCTCGACCTGCGGCTCGACGTGGGGGAGACGGACGCCACCGTGACCGACTCGATCGAAGACACGGTCGACTACGCCGAGGTGTGCCAGCTCGTCGCGCTGATCGCCCAGCAGCGCTCTCACCGCACGCTCGAGCGGCTGTGCGCGACGATCGCCGAGCGGCTGCTCGCCGACTACGAGCTGGAGGGGGTGTGGGTGAAGGCGGCGAAGCCCGAGCCGCCGATCGCGCTGAGCGTCGACGAGGTCTCCGTCGAGGTGTGGCGCGAAGCGGACGGGTAGGCTCCCGTTCGTGAACGCGGCAAGCGCATTCCGGGCGGCGGTCGAGGCAGAGGACATCGAGGCCGCGCGTGAGGTCCTCGCCGAGGACATCGTCTTCCACAGCCCCGCCACGTTCCATCCCTTCGTGGGTCGCGAGACGGTCGGCCGGCTGCTCGAGATCGTCTCGCAGACCTTCGAGGACTTCCGCTACACCGACGAGCTGGAGGCGCCCGGCGGGGTGCACGCCCTGATCTTCCGGGCGGCGATCGAGGGACGCGAGATCGAGGGCATCGATCTGCTGCGCCTGGGCGAGGACGGCCTGATCGCCGACTTCACGGTGATGCTGCGCCCGATCTCCGGGCTGCTGCCCTTCGCGCAGGCGATGGGCGAGAAGGTCCAGGAGGCGGGGCTGGCGACCACGCGGGCGTGAGCGCGACGGCGGCCCGCCCGGGGCGGGTGCGGGCCCGAACCGCCCTGCTCGGCCTCGGTTCGAACGTCGGGGAGCGCCGGGCGCACCTGCAGGGCGCCGTCGACGCGCATCGCCGCGTCCGGCGATCGCGGTCCGCGCGAGCTCCTCGGCGTACGACACCGACCCGGTCGGCGAGGTGCTCGATCAGCCGAGCTTCCTCAACGCCTGTGTCCTCGTGGAAACGGCGCTCGAGCCCCTGGAGCTGCTCGACGCGGTCAAGGCCCTCGAGGCGCAGCTCGGCCGCGAGGCCGGTGGCGTCCGTCACGGGCCTCGCACGATCGACATCGACGTGCTGCTGCTGGGGGAGGTGGAGCTCAGCCACGAGCGCATGACGCTGCCGCATCCGCAGCTGCTGAGCAGGCGCTTCGTGCTGATCGGAGCGCTGGAGCTCGACGGCTCGCTGCAGGCTCCCGACGGCACGCGCCTGGCGGACGCCCTCGCAGCTCTCGATGTGACGGAGGGCGTGCGCTGGGCAGGGCCACCCCTGGCCTGCCCAGCGCCCCGCCCCTAGCGCGAGAGGCCCGGCTGGAGGAATCGGACCTCAGTGGACGATGATCTTGCCGCGCATCCCTTCGGCTTCGTGGATCGTGCAGCGGTAGTTGAAGGTGCCCTTGGACAGGAACCGCACCGAGTAGGCCCCGCTGCTCATGGTTCGCGAGTGGAAGCCGTGGAAGGTGACGTTGTGCTTTTCGTGGTCGCGCCACTGCCAGCTCACCGTTTCGCCGTGGTTGATCGTCAGCGTGGAGGGGTGGTAACGGAGTTCTTTGAGCACCACCACGTGGGAGCTCGACGCGTGCGCGCCTCCGTCGCCGCTCGCGAGCGCCGGCGCAACGGCGGCGGCCGTGGCCGCGAGCGCCGCGAGCGCCACCGCGGCTGTTCGTCTACTGCTCATCGATTGCTCCTTTCGTGGCATCGGGACTCACCCCGCTCTCTCCGCCACAACCTATGACGCCCGCTCGCCGCGAACCTTCCCCGGCGGGTGCCGGCCGGCCCGCTCACGCCGCGGCGTCGTCCCAGCTGGCGAGCGTCAGCAGCCGTTCGGACGGGATTTCGCGGCCGGCGATCACGCAGAGGTGGCCGTTGCGCTCCCAGGTCACGACCTTCGCGCCGCCGACGGTGCTGAGGTGGTAGGCGGTGCCGTGGCGCCAGTGGACCTCGTCCGCCGGCATCTTCGGGGCCGGGACACCGGCGACGATCGAGTAGCCCACGCGGTGGCCCTGGCGGTCTTCGTAGAAGACCGTGTGCACCGTGCGCCCCGCGACGCGGCTCGTGCGCGAGCCGGTCGAGCGCCAGCCGAAACGGTCCTCCCAATAGGGGAAGGAGATGCCTTCGACGCCCGCGTTCAGAGCGGCCCGGTCGCTGTGGCTCTCCGCCGGCGCGGGCAGCGTTGCCGGGCGCATCGTTATCGCTGCGGCTTCGCCGAGGCTCAGGGAGGAGGAACCCGGGCTGCCGAGCGCCAGGGCCAGCGCGGCGCCCGCGACGGCACCCGCGGCGGCGAGCGCGCCCAGGCGGAGGCGCATCCCGCCGAGCGCCCCCCGCAGCGTCGTGTGGTCGCGCTCGTGCTCTGCGGCCATCGCCTGCACGCGGCTGTGCAGCGCCTTTGGCGCACCGACGTCGACCGAGCGCAGCAGCTCGACGAGCTCCTCTTCGTCGCGCGGAGGGTTGCGTGGGGATTCAGTCATTGGCTCTCACCACCAGAGAGGACTCCACCGGTCTCCTTTCCTTCCCGGGAGGGCGAGCTCTGCTCGCCGCTCTCCGACTCCTCCACGGCGAGCTTGCGCGCGATCTGCTTGCGGGCCCGGAACAGACGCGTGGTGAGCGTCGCCTCGCGCACTTTCAACGCGCGCGCCGCTTCACGATAGGACAGCCCGAGCACGTCCACCGCCACCAGGGCGAGCCTGAAGTCCTCGGGCAGCTGCGCGACCGTCTCGTAGAGCTCCTGCACCTCGAGCGCGTGCTCGGGCCGCGCCGTCGGCCGCGGGTCGGCCGCGACGACGTCTTCGAGCGTGGCGACCGTGACCGGCCGCCGCGAGGCCGTGCGCAGGCTGGTCAGGAACGTGTTGCGCAGGACCCGCATCAGGTAGTAGGCGTCGTCGTCGCCGTGCAGGACCCGCGGGCGGGAGAGCACGCGGGCGAACGTCTCCTGAACGAGATCCTCGGCGTCCTCGCGCGAGCCGCACAGGGCCCACGCCGCGCGGTAGAGGCGGTCGACGTGCTGCGGGAGCGACTGCGGGTCGAGTGTGCGCATTGCCGTTCAGCGGTCGTGCGCGGGCACGCACGGCCGGCCCCTTCCCAGCCGACTGTAGCGCCGGTCGGGGCTGGTGTGCTGAGCCGGCACGGAGCGCCCGCAGAACTTGCGCATGGACCCTCCCGGCAGAGGAAGGATCGGGCGCGCGGGGAGTCCTCGGAGGTTGAGGACGTGCGTGCGGCAGGGTGGGCACGCGGCGGCACCGATACGAGGAGGCGGGCAGTCGTGAGCATCCTGAGATCGTTTCGCCTGATCGCGGCAGCCGGGCTCGGCGTCGCCGCCGTGGCGCTCCCTGCGGCCGCCGCCACGGAAGGGGCGCCGACGATCGAAACCGAAAACCCGGCGCACCACTGGAAGCCGCCGACGGCGACGATCGAAGCCGGCGGCGCGATCCTGTTCAAGAACGCGAGCACGACGACTCCGCACGGCATCCGTTGGGTCGGCGGCCCCGCGACGCCGTCCTGCGACCCCGGGGTGCCGGTCGGAACCGAATTCGCGCAGTCCGCCACGAACTGGAGCGGGGACTGCCACTTCACGCTCGCCGGCACCTACACCTTCTGGTGCACGGTCCACGGGGCCGCGATGAGCGGAACGATCACCGTCACCAACCCCGGCGAAACACAGCCGGCGACCCAGACGGCGCCGCCCACCTCGGGCACGCCGGGCAACACGCCCCCGGGGAGCGGCGGCTCCGGCGCGATCACGCCGGCGGCCGGCTCGGCCTCGGGCGCCTCCGCGGCAGCGCTCGCGGCTCTGCGCCTGAGCGTCCCCCGGCATGGAGCGACGGCGCGCGGGACGCTGACGGTGCCGGCCGAGGACGCCGGCGGCAGCCTGCGGGTGACGCTCCGGGCGGGCGGTGCTCATCTCGCCGAGCTGACGCGCCGCGAGCTCGCGGCGGGGACGCTGCGCTTCTCGATTGCGGCGGGCGCGCGCGGGCTGCGGACGCTGCGCCGAAGCGGGCGGCTGCACGTGACGATGGCGGTGCGCCTGGCCCCGGCCGCGGGCACGGGCGCGAGCGTGATCCGGCGGCTGACGCTCCGCCGCTGACCCGGGTTCAGCCTGCGGCCGGCGCGGGCTCGAGCGGCGCGAGCCACTCGGCTGGGAGCGTGCCCGGCGGAACGCCACCGGCCAGCGGCCCGAACAGCTCGGTGAGGCGCTCGGAGGGCCGCCCGGCCAGCAGCGGCGCGACGTCGCCGATGCTCCGCAGCAGCCGGATCGTGCTGCCGATCTGAAGGTCGGCGGCGTTCGGCTCGGTGCCGCCGAGAACGCCGTCCCGCACCCACGCGTCGGCGCGGTCGAGCAGGCCCGGGAGCGCCATCAGGTCCGCGCGGGCGGCGGAGTCGCTGGCGCGGTTCTTCAGCGCCATCGCCCGGGCCGTGAGCGGCAGCGCCGGGCGCAGCCAGGCGCGGGGTACCGGCAGCTTCGCGTCGGCGGCGTAGCTCTCGATCGAGCCGGGACTGCGCAGGAAGGCAGCGTCGATCAGGCGCCTCGGGACCGGCTGGAAGATCTCATCGCCCCAGCGCTCGGCCTCGAGGACGCGCTCACGCTCCGGGTCGCCGAGCGGCGGCAGCAGCGGCGGCTCCGGGTGGAGGTCGTCGAGGCGGCGCATGATCGCCCGGGAGCCGACGAGGCGCTCGGAGCCCGACGCGCATGCCGGGCACTGTCGTGCCCCCGTAGAGGATCGGGCCCACCAGCACCGGCACGATCGGCATCAGGTCGACGCGCTTGTACTGCACCCCCTTCAGACGCAGCGCGGCCTCGACGGCGTCGCACGGATGCGAGCCGGGCAGCACGTAGAGCTTGGGCATGCTCGCGGTCATCTCGGGGGCCGAGCATAATCCACGAACGATGCTGCTCGCCGTAGATGTCGGCAACACCCAGACGCACTTCGGCGCGTACGAGGGAGAGCGCCTGCTCGAGCACTGGCGCTTCGCGACGGTGCGGACCTCGACCGCCGACGAGCTCGGCGCCGCGCTGCGCAACCTGCTCGAGCTGCGCGGCTGCGCCTTCGAGCAGCTCGACAGCTCGATCGTCTCCTCGACCGTCCCGCAGCTCGAGCCCGAGTGGACGACGGTTGCCGAGCGCTACCTCGGACACGAGATGCTCGCCGTCGGCCCCGGCACCAAGACGGGCATGGCGATCCGCTACGACAACCCGCGCGAGATCGGCGCCGACCGGCTCGTGAACGCGGTCGCCCTGCGCGAGCGCTTCGACGGGCTGGCGGTGTGCGTGGACTTCGGCACGGCGACGACGTTCGACGTCGTCTCACGCGAGGCCGAGTACCTCGGCGGCTCGCTGATGACCGGGATCGAGATCTCGCTGGAAGCGCTCTCCGAACGCGGCGCGCGGCTGCCCAAGATCGACCTCGCGCCGCCCCGCAGCGTGATCGGCAAGAACACGATCGACGCGATCCGCTCCGGCGTCGTCTACGGCTACGCGGGCGCGATCGACGCGATCCTGCGCCGCATCTACGACGAGCTCGGCGAGCGCGCGGACGTCGTCGCGACCGGGGGCCTCGCCGGTCTGGTCGTCCCCTACTCGGAGGAGATCGACGAGGTCGATGAGGAGCTGACGCTCACCGGGCTGCGCCTGCTGTACGAGCGGAACTCCTGAGCGCGGGCTCGCCGTCGGCGCCGCTGCGCCCGTGCCGCGCCCCGCGTGACACCCATGGCGCCGGAGGCGCCCCCCCAAAAAGACCCTTTAATGGACGCATGCCGCCCGCGAGCCTCAGCGACTCCTGGACGCTCGGGTCCCTCTCCGTGCCCAATCGCGTCCTGCTAGCGCCCCTGGCCGGCATCGGCAACTGGTTCGTGCGCCTGCAGGCCAAGCGCTACGGCGCCGGCATGGCCGTCTCCGAGATGGTCTCCTCGCACGCGATCCTCCACCGCAACGCCCGCACCTGCGGCGAGATGCTGCGCATCGATCCGCGCGAGCGCGAGGGCGGGCCCGTCGCGATCCAGCTCTTCGGCGAAGACCCCGACGCGATGCGCGCCGCCGCCTCGTTCGTCGCCGCTCGCGGCGCCGACGCGATCGACATCAACATGGGCTGCCCGGTCCCCAAGGTGCGGAAGACCGGTGCCGGCGCCGAGCTGCTCTCCGACCCCGGCCGCGCGGTCGAGCTGGCGCGCGCCGCCGTCGAAGGCGCCGCGGCGGCGAAGGGCGAGGCGTCCGTGCCGGTCACCGTCAAGCTGCGCTCGGGGCTGCGGCCCGGCGAGAGCAGCGGCTACGACCTCGCCCACCGCCTCGTCGCCGAGGCCGGCGTGGCGGCGATCGGCTTCCACCCGCGCTCCGCCGCGGTGCACCACAAGGGCACCCCCGACTACGAGCTCGCCGCGCGGCTCGTGCAGACGCTGCCCGCGCCCGTGATCCTGACGGGCGGGCTCGACGACGCCGAGGGCGTGCGCGAGGCGTTCGAGGCGACCGGGGCGGCCGCCGTCATGCTCGCCCGCGGCGCGCTCGGCAACCCGTGGCTGTTCGAGCAGCTGCTCGGGCGCCGCGAGGCCGACCCCGCGCCCGCCGAGGTGCGCGAGGAGCTCGGCTGGACGATCGACCGCGCCGTCGAGCATCTCGGCGAGGTCCGGGCGGCCCGCTACCTGCGCAAGTTCTACCCCTGGTACGTGCCGCGGCTGGGTCTCGATCGCGTCGAGGCGCACGCGCTGCAGGAGGCGCTCCAGCGCGCCGAGAGCACCGAGGAGGCCAGGCTTCTGCTGTCCGCGAGAGCCCCTTTCCGCGGAGCTCGCCGGGCGGCTCTGAGACCGCCGTTGCGGCCTTTCGGGGGCACCGCACGGCCCCGCTATACTGCTGCGCTCGCAAGAGCCGCTCCGCGCCAGATCCCCGCCCACAGCGGGGTTTTGCGTCTCGGGCGCGGGGGGACAGAACCGCTATCGAGGGTGTCATGCCGAAGGACGTAATCCTCACTCCAGAAGGACTCCAGAAGCTCAAGGACGAGCTCGAGCTGCTCTCGACCGAGAAGCGTCGCGAGGTCGCCGAACGCATCAAGGAGGCCCGCGAGTTCGGGGACATCTCCGAGAACTCCGAGTACGACGACGCCAAGAACGAGCAGGCGATGATCGAGAGCCGCATCGCGCAGCTCCAGGAGAAACTGCGCATGGCGACGGTGATCGAGGCGAAGGACCTCTCGACCGACGTCGTGCAGGTCGGCTCGGTCGTCCACGTCAAGGACGAGAAGACGGGCAAATCGGTCAAGTACACGATCGTCGGCTCCGCCGAGGCAAAGCCGCTCGAGCACAAGCTCTCCAACGAGTCGCCCGTCGGGCGCGCGCTGCTCGGCCGCAAACGCAACGAGACCGTTGCGGTGAAGGTCCCGCGCGGGCCGGCGCGCAAGCTCAAGATCACGAAGATCGACGTCGGCCTCGACTAGAGGAACTGCTCGCGGCCCGAGGACAGTAGGCTCGGCGCGATGAGTGCCGAGGGCGATCCGGACAGCGAGGGCGGCGGGGCCGGCAGGCACGGTCTCGAGGAGCTGATCGCCGAGCGGCGCGCCAAGCGCGAGACGCTCGAACGCGACGCCGGCGCGTTCCCGCACGCCTTTCCCGGCGTCGAGCCGGTCGCAGGAGGTGCTGGGCGCCTACGGGCACCTGGAGCCCGGCGAGGAAACGGATGAGCGCCACCGCGTGGCGGGACGGATCGCGGCCCGCCGCGGCTCGGGCAAGGCGGCCTTCCTCGACCTGGTGGACCGCACCGGCAAGATCCAGCTGCACGCGCGCCAGGACATCCTCGGCGAGGAGCGCTACGCGCTGCTCACCTCCCTGGATCTCGGCGACCTGCTCGGCGTCGACGGCAGCGCGATGCGCAGCCGTCACGGCGAGGTCTCCCTGCGCGTGGAGGAGTTCCAGGTGCTGGGCAAGGCGCTGCGCCCGCCGCCGGACAAGCACCACGGGCTGACCGACGTCGAGACGCGCTACCGCCACCGCGAGCTCGACCTGATCGCGAGCGCCGAGGCCCGCCGGCTGTTCATGGACCGCGCGCGGATCGTCTCGGCGGTGCGCGGCGCGCTCGACTCAGACGGCTTCATCGAGGTGGAGACGCCGGTGCTCCAGCCGCTCTACGGCGGCGCCATGGCGCGCCCCTTCACGACCCACCACAACGCGCTGGACCGCGACCTCTACCTGCGGATCGCGACCGAGCTGTACCTCAAGCGGCTGATCGTCGGCGGCCTCGAGCGCGTCTACGAGCTGGGCAAGGACTTCCGCAACGAGGGCATCTCCCACAAGCACAACCCCGAGTTCACGATGGTCGAGTGGTACGAGGCGTACGCGGACTACGAGGGCGCGATGGCCCGGACGGAAGCGATCGCCAGGGCCGCCGCCGAGGCGGTCTCCTACGAGGGCGAGCTCGACTTCAGCGCGCCGTGGCCGCGCGTCGGCTTCGTGGCCGCGATCCGCGAGGCGACCGGGATCGCTCTTGACGAGCACCTCACCGCGGAGGCGCTCGCCGCGCAGATCGCCGAGCGGGGGCTCGACGTGAAGACGGAGCGAGGTCTGGTTCGAGATGGCCGACGACCTGCTCTCCAAGTACGTCGAGCCGGAGCTGCGTGCGGCCGACGTTCGTCGTCGACTACCCGAAGGAGATCTCACCGCTGGCGCGCGAACGCGCCGAGGACCCCGGCATCGTGGAGCGCTTCGAGGCGTTCGCCGGCGGGATGGAGATCGCCAACGGCTTCAGCGAGCTCACCGACGCCGACGAGCAGCGGGAGCGGTTCGCCGCGCAGCAGCGGATCGAGACGGCCGCCGCGGGCGCTGCCGAGACGATGCCCTACGACGAGGCGTTCGTGCAGGCGCTGGAGCAGGGGATGCCGCCGACGGCCGGCGTCGGCCTCGGCGTGGACCGGCTCGTGATGCTGCTGACCGGGCGCGACTCGATCCGCGAGGTCGTGCTGTTCCCGGCGATGCGCGACTGACTGCGCGGCTCCTCCTCCTCGCGCGCGAGACCGGCGCCGAGCGCTGGCAGCGCGGCGCTCGCCCCGCGCCACGGGGCGGCGTCGTGGGCGACGTCCGGCGGACGGATGATCGGCTGGGGTTGAAACCCCCGCTACCCTCGTAGAGGAGTCGGTGGAGGGGTCGCCGAGGCTCGAGGAGGCATACGCCGCAGCCCCCTTTAAGGTGCGGTCCCGAGCATGGACGAACGTATGAGATCGGCTCGGCGTTTCTTGGGTCAAGGCAAGTGTTCAGGGTGCCGATGGACCCCATAGGAGCGGCCCGACCGGTTGGTAGACTGCTCCTCTAGGCGTCATAAGGACCACCAAAAGACCCATTTGGGGCACCGCCCCGGCAGGAAGGACTCACAAAATGTTCGAGCGGTTCACAGAAAGGGCTAGACAGGTGGTCGTCCTCGCGCAGGAGGAGGCGCGGACGCTGAAGCACAACTACATCGGCACCGAGCACATCCTGCTGGGGCTGCTGCGCGAGGAGGAGGGGCTCGCCGCCCGGGTGCTGGAGAGCCTCGACATCACGGTCGAGCGCGTGCGCGCGCAGGTCGTGCGCATCGTCGGCTCCGGCGAGGAGGTCACCTCCGGCCAGATCCCGTTCACCCCGCGCGCCAAGAAGGTTCTCGAGCTCGCGCTGCGCGAGGCGCTGAGCCTGGGGCACAACTACATCGGCACCGAGCACATCCTGCTCGGACTCGTTCGCGAGAACGAGGGCGTGGCCGCGCGCATCCTGCTCGACTTCGACGCCGACTCGGAGAAGATCCGCAACGAGGTCATCCGCATGCTGTCCGGCCCCGGCGGTCGCCGTCAGGGCTCATCGAGCGGCTCCGGCGCGGGCGCCGGTTCGCCGGCGGGCGAGGGCAAGAAGTCCTCGAAGCTGCTCGACCAGTTCGGGCGCAACCTGACGAAGCTCGCCTCCGAGGGCAAGCTCGACCCGTGCGTCGGGCGCGAGACCGAGATCGAGCGGATCATGCAGATCCTCTCGCGGCGCACCAAGAACAACCCCGTGCTGGTCGGTGAGCCGGGCGTCGGCAAGACGGCCGTCGTCGAGGGCCTCGCCCAGCGCATCACGAGCTCCGAGGTCCCCGAGCTGCTGAAGAACAAGCAGATCTACACGCTCGACCTGGCTGCCCTGGTCGCGGGCTCGAAGTACCGCGGCGAGTTCGAGGAGCGCCTCAAGAAGGTGATGAAGGAGATCACCCAGCGCGGCGACATCATCCTGTTCATCGACGAGCTCCACAACCTCGTCGGCGCCGGCGCCGCCGAGGGTGCGATCGACGCGGCGTCGATCCTGAAGCCCGCGCTGGCGCGCGGGGAGCTGCAGACGATCGGCGCGACGACGCTCGACGAGTACCGCAAGTACCTCGAGCGCGACTCCGCCCTTGAGCGCCGCTTCCAGCAGATCCGCGTGGATGAGCCGACGATCGACCAGACCGTCGAGATCCTGACCGGCCTGCGCGACCGCTACGAGCAGCACCACAAGGTGCAGATCACCGACGAGGCGCTGCAGGCGGCGGGCGAACTGGCCTCCCGCTACATCTCCGACCGCTTCCTCCCCGACAAGGCGATCGACCTCATCGACGAGGCCGCTTCGCGCATGCGCATCAAGTCGATGACCTCCCCGCCCGCGAACCGCGAGCTGGAGGAGGAAGTCGAGAAGACGCGGCGCGAGAAGGAGGCCGCGATCGAGGCGCAGGAGTTCGAGAAGGCGGCGTCGCTGCGCGACAAGGAGCGCAAGCTGACGAACAAGAAACGCGAGCTCGAGCAGGCGTGGGAATCCGGCGAGTCCGGCGAGCGCCCGTCGATCGGCGAGGAGGAGATCGCCGACATCGTCTCGATGTGGACCGGCATCCCCGTCTTCAAGCTGACGGAGGCCGAGACGCAGAAGCTGATGCGCATGGAGGACGAACTCCACAAGCGCGTGATCGGCCAGCACCCGGCGGTCGAGGTGATCTCGAAGGCGATCCGGCGCTCGCGCGCGGGCCTGAAGGACCCGAAGCGCCCGACCGGCTCGTTCATCTTCCTCGGCCCGTCCGGCGTGGGCAAGACCGAGCTGGCGCGTACGCTCGCGGAGTTCCTGTTCGGCGACGACGACGCGCTGATCCGCATCGACATGTCCGAGTACATGGAGAAGCACGCGGTCTCGCGGCTCGTCGGCTCGCCCCCGGGCTACATCGGCTACGACGAGGGCGGCCAGCTGACCGAGGCCGTGCGGCGCAAGCCGTACTCGGTGCTGCTGCTCGACGAGATCGAGAAGGCCCACCCCGACGTCTTCAACATCCTGCTTCAGATCCTCGAGGACGGCCGGCTGACCGACGCCCAGGGGCGCACGGTCGACTTCCGGCACGCGATCGTGATCATGACCTCGAACATCGGCGCCGCCGAGATCGCGCGCAACACGCCGCTCGGCTTCGCGGTCTCCGACGACGAGACCGGGATCACCTACGACGACATGAAGAACCGGATCATGGGCGAGCTGAAGAAAGTCTTCCGGCCCGAGTTCCTCAACCGCATCGACGACGTGATCGTCTTCCACAAGCTGCAGAAGGAGGAGATCAAGCAGATCGTCGAGCTGCTGCTGCTGAGGATCCGCGAGTCGATGGCCGAACGCGAGCTGCAGCTCGAGCTGACCGAGCCCGCCAAGGATCTGCTGGTCGAAAAGGGCTGGGACCCATCGATGGGAGCCAGGCCGCTGCGCCGGGCGATCCAGCGCTACATCGAGGACCCGCTCGCGGACTTCGTCCTGCGCGAGGAGCTGACCCCCGGCGCGACCGTCGTGGTCAACCCGGGCGAGGACGGCGCCGAGGACGAGGTGAAGCTCTCGATCGTGCAGCCCAAGAAGCAGAAGACGCCGGTCGGCGTCGGTGCCGAGGGCGGCGCGGGCGAGGAGCCGGAGCTGACCGAGGGCGGCGACGCGCCGGCCCCGGACGCGCCGGCCGACGAGTCCTAGGCCGCGAGCGGTCGGACGTGGAGCAGGCGCCTGGAGCGCCTACTCGCCCTGCTCCCTCCGTAGGAACTCGTCAAACAGCGGCACGGTGAAAGCCGTGTCGCCGTGGGCCGGGCTGTAGAGCATCCCCTTCTTGATCAGGCTCGACCTGCGGGGCGCGACGCTTTCGACTTTTACGCCGAGCCGCGCAGCAATATCGCCGGAGCGGTGTGGCCCAGGGCCCATCTCGGCCATCGCCACCAGGCACGTCTTCTCCGCCGGAGTGATGCGGCCGACCTTAGCCCTCAGCCCGATAAGGTCGGCAATCCCACTGCGCCGCCGTCCCCACGGGCGCGTAACCTCGCCGGATGGCCCGCAAGACCGTCCACGTCTGCTCCGACTGCGGCGCCCAGGAGGCCAAGTGGCACGGGCAGTGCCCGACCTGCGGGGCCTGGAACACGCTCGTCGAGGAGGTCGTGCCAGAGGCCGGCACGGGCTCGTCGCGCGCGCGCGGGCGCCGTCTCCGGCGCCAGGCCTGAGCGCCCGGCGCCGCGGCGCCTGCGCGATGTGGGCGCGGCCCCGGTCACTCGCCTCTCGACCGGCATCGGCGAGCTCGACCGCGTGCTCGGCGGCGGCCTCGTGCCGGGGTCGCTGACGCTGCTCGGCGGCTCGCCGGGGATCGGCAAGTCCACGCTCACGAACATGGTGCTCGGCCACCTTGCCGGTGCGGGGCACGGGACGCTCTACGTCAGCGGCGAGGAGTCAGCCGAGCAGGTCAGGCTGCGCGCGGAGCGCCTCGTGGCCGGCGAGGCGACCCCTGACCGAGCTGTCGTGCCGCTGCGGCGCTCCTCCGCGCTCGAGGTCCCGATCGTCGCCGAGACAGAGCTCGAGGCCATCCTCGACACGCTGGCAGCCGAGCGGCCAGAGGTATGCGTCATCGACTCGGTGCAGACGCTGCGCTCGGGCGACCTCTCCGGGGCCCCGGGGTCGGTCGGGCAGGTGCGCGAGGTGGCCGCGCGCATCATGGAGCTCGCCAAGGGGCAGGGTACGGCGGTGATCCTGGTCGGGCACGTGACCAAGGACGGGGCCTTGGCGGGGCCGCGCGTGCTGGAGCACCTGGTCGACTGCGTGCTGCAGTTCGAGGGTGAGCGCGAGCGCCCCTACCGCGAGCTGCGGGCGTTGAAGAACCGCTTCGGCTCGACCAACGAGGCGGGCCTGTTCGAGATGCGCCAGGGCGGCCTGGTCGAGGTGCTCGACGCCTCCGCGCGGTTCGTCGCCGAGGCCACGCGCGCCCCCGGGAGCGTGGTGCTGGCGACGATGGAGGGCTCGCGGCCCCTGCTCGTGGAGGTGCAGGCGCTGGTCGCGCGCTCGGAGCTCGAGCAGCCGCGGCGGGTCGTCTCGGGGCTCGACCGCAACCGGCTGGCGCTGGTGCTCGCGATCCTCGCGCGCCACGGCGGGGTCGCCACCGGCGGCTGCGACGTGTTCGTGAACGTCGTCGGCGGCGTGCGGGTGGACGAGCCGGGCTGCGACCTCGCGGTCGCGCTGGCCGTCGCCAGCGCCGCCCGTGGCCGGCCGCCCTCGACCGGCGGCGAGGGCGCGCCACTCGCGTGCTTCGGCGAGCTGGGTCTGACCGGCGAGCTGCGCTGGGTCGGGCACCCCGAGCGCCGCCTCGACGAGACCGCGCGCCACGGGCTCAGCGGCGTGATCGCGCCGCCCGAGAGCGACCGCCGGGCCCGCAGCGCCGGGACGCTTCGTGAGGCGCTGGCGCTGGCGCTCCCGGGAGGGCGCGGGGGAGGGCCGATCGCCGCCTCGCGCGGGGTGCGCGGAACGCCCGGCGCGACCGAGACGCCCGCAGAGCCCGCGATCGGCGCTGTCTAGCCGTTTCCGCCGCCTGGGCTGGAGCTGAAAATTCGCTAAATGCCCTAGAATTGGGGTTGTGGCACCCCGTTCCGGCGAAGATGTAGACAACGCAGTCAGACCGGATCCGGGGCTTATGAGGGCACTGGAGATGATCGCTCCAGGGACCGCGCTGCGTGAGGGCATCGAGAGCATCCTGCACGCCCGCACGGGCGGTCTGATCGCGATCGGGGAACCGGAAGACCTGAGCTTCATGTTCTCCGGCGGCATCAAGCTCGACATCGACTACAGCCCTGCGTTCCTCTACCAGGTGGCGAAGATGGACGGCGCGATCATCCTCAACGCGAACGCGACGAAGATCGCGATGGCGAACGTCCAGCTGATGCCGGATCCGACGATCCTCTCGCACGAGACGGGCACCCGCCACCGCACCGCCGAACGCGTCTCCAAGCAGACGGACGCGCTCGTGATCGCGATCTCGCAGCGACGCGAGGTCGTCTCGGTCTACGTCGACGCCGTCAAGTACATCCTCGAGGACATCCCGATCGTGCTCGCGAAGGCCAACCAGGCGCTCGCGACGCTCGAGAAGTTCCGCACGCGCCTCGACCAGGTCTCCACGCGCCTCACGGCGCTCGAGTTCGAGGGCGCGACCACGCTGCACGACGTGCTGACGGTCCTGCAGCGCTCGGAGCTGGTGACCCGCATGGCGGTCGAGATCGAGCGCTACATCGTCGAGCTGGGCAGCGAGGGGCGGCTGATCGAGATGCAGCTCGAGGAGACGATGGTCGGCGCGGCCGCCGAGAAGGCGGCGCTCGTGCGCGACTACCTCTCGGGCTACTCCGACGAGGCCTTCGCAGCGGCGCTCGAGGAGATCGGCCGCCTCACGCACCAGGACCTGCTCGACTTCGGCCGGCTCGCGGAGCTGCTCGGCTACGACCGCAAGCTGAACACCCTCGACTATCCCGTCTCCTCACGCGGATACCGCGTGCTGGGGCGGATCCCCCGGTTGCCCAAGCTGGTGGTCTCGCAGATCGTCGCCGAGTTCGGCGGCCTCGACGAGCTGCTCGGCGCAAGCGACTCGGAGCTCGAGGCGGTGGAGGGCGTGGGCGAGATCCGCGCGAAGGACATCCGCGAGGGCCTGCGCAGGCTGCAGGAGCTGAACCTCGTGGACCGCTACCTACAGACTTGACAAGGGCCGGCCCGTGCGCGGCCGGCCGAAAACGAAGGAGGACACCATTTCGGCACATGCATCTGAAGAAGGAACGCTCACGGAGGAGATCGAGGTCACCCGCGAAGTCGAGTACATCGAGTTCGAGCTGGGAGACCACGTCGTGTACCCCCATCACGGCGCCGGCAAGGTCCTCAAGAAGGAGGAGATGGAGATCCTCGGCGAACGCCGCGAGTACCTCACCATCAAGATCCTCCACAACGACATGACCGTCCGCGTGCCCACCGAGAACGCCGCCCTGGCGGGCCTTCGTCGCGTGATCGACGAAGAGACCGTGAACAAAGTTCTCGACGTGCTTCGCGACGAAGTCTCGGAGATGCCCAAGAACTGGAACCGCCGGTTCAAGCACAACCGCGACAAGATCAAGACCGGCGACATCTACGAGCTGGCCGAGGTCGTCCGCAACCTCTCCCTGCGCGAGAGCGAGAAGGGCCTCTCCACCGGCGAGAAGCAGATGTTCACCCGCACCAAGAAGATCCTCGCCTCCGAGCTCATGTACGCGCTCGACAAGGACGAGGAGGAGGCCGAGAGCTACCTCGACGAGCTGCTCGCCGACTCGGCCAGCAGCCAGCTGGCGGCGGCCGGCAAGTAGCGAGGCTCTCGCGCACGCGCCAGCCACCGGCATGGCGCGTGCGCGGCAGCCCCTCGAGGCGATGACAGTCGCCCTGATCGTGGCCGCGGGCAGCGGCGAGCGCCTGGCAGCAGGCGTACCGAAGGCCTACGTGGAGCTGGCGGGACGGCCGCTGCTGCAGTGGAGCGTCGATGCCCTGACGGCGACCCGCGGCATCGAGCAGATCGTGGTCGCGCTGCCACCGGGCGGGGCAGGCGCCGGCGGGAACGGTCGGGGTCGCGGGCGGCTCGTGCCGCTCGGAGTCGGTGCTGCGTGCGCTGGAGGCCGCTCGGCCGGCCGAGACACGTGCTCGTCCACGACGCCGCGCGGCCGCTGCTGACGCCGAAGCGCTGGCGGAGCGCGTGATCGCCGCGCTCGACGCCGACCAGCATGCCGATGCGGCGATCGCCGCCGCGCCCGTGACGGACACGATCAAGCGCGCGGGCACGGAGGGAGGAGAGGTGCGTGAGACGCTCGACCGCGGGGAGCTGTGGGCCGTGCAGACGCCCCAGGTCTTCCGGCGCGGAGCGCTCGAACGCGCGCTGGAAGTCGGCGCGGAGACGCTCGCTGCGGCCACCGACGACGCCTGGCTGATCGAGCGCTCCGGAGGGCGCGTGATCGTCGTGCCGTCTGCCGCCGAGAACATCAAGGTCACGACCGCCGTTCGACCTGCGTGTGGCCGAGTTGCTGTTCGCTGACCGCGGCCGGTTCGGGCACACCGATCCTGCTTGAATCGCGTCCGCGGCGATCCGTCGCGCAGAGACCGACCATCCGATGCTGACCGACTACCACCTGCACCTGCGCCCGGACGACGCCGACGCGACCGCCGAGCGCTTCTACACGCCGGCGAACGCCGAGCGCTACCGCGTCGCGGCCTCCGAGCAGGGGATCGAGGAGCTGGGCGTCTCCGAACACATCTACCGCTTCCGCCAGGCGCTCGAGCTCTGGCGCCATCCGTTCTGGGAACGGCTTCGCCGTGGACGACCTCGACGAGTACTGCTCGTTCGTGCGCGAGCAGACCGATCTGCGGCTCGGCATCGAGGCGGACTTCGTCGCGGGTGCGGAGGACCGGACGGCGGCGCTGCTCGAGTCGCGCGACTTCGACTACGTCGTCGGCTCGGTCCACTTCATCCGCGACGGCGCGGTCGACATGGACGACTTCGGCGTGTGGGACCCCAGGCGGGCCGATCTGAGCGCTGAGAAGATCTGGTCGCGCTACTTCGAGACCGTCGCCGAGAGCGCCCGCAGCGGCCTCTTCGACATCATCGCCCACCCGGACCTCGTGAAGATCTGGGGGAGCGCGCATCCCGAGCGCGTCCCGGATCGCGACCCGCGCTTCTACTACGAGCCGGCCGTGGAAGCCTTCGCCGAGGCGGGCGTCGCCGTCGAGGTGTCGACGGCGGGGCTGCGCAAGCCGGTCGGCGAGATCTACCCCTCGCGGGCGTTCCTGGAGATGTGCGTGGAAGCGGGCCTGCCGATCGCGCTCTCCAGCGACGCGCACCGCCCGGCGGACGTCGGCGCAGGCTACGAGCAGGCGCTCGAGCTGCTCGACGAGCTGGGCGTGCGCGAGCTGTCCGTGTTCGAGCACCGCGCAACGGCGTCTGGAGCCGATCGGGGCCTCCGACATGAGGGTCGGCCTCGGATACGACTCGCACCGCCTCGCCGAGGGGCGCAAGCTGATCCTCGGTGGCGTGGAGATCCCGTATCGAGCGCGGGCTCGACGGGCACTCCGACTCCGACGTGCTGACGCACGCGGTGATCGACGCCCTGCTCGGCGCGGCCGGCCTCGGCGACATCGGCCACCACTTCCCCGATACCGACGAGCGCTGGCGGGGCGCCGACTCGGTCCTGCTGCTGGAGCGGGTCGTCGCGATGCTCGCCGAGCGCGGCCTCAGCATCGTGAACGTCGACTGCACGGTGATCATGGAGGCGCCGAAGGTCTCGCCCCACCGCGAGGCGATCCGCGCGCGGCTGGCCGCGGCGCTGGGCGTCGCAGAGGGGCAGGTGAACGTCAAGGCGAGCACCGGTGAGCGGATGGGCTTCGTCGGCCGGGGCGAGGGCGCGGCAGCGCTTGCGATCGCGGGTGTCGAGGAGGCCGGCGGCTGAGGTCTCCGACCGCCGGCGCCGGGCGAAACGGAGAGCCGGTCTGCACTCCTCGCCCGGCGGTGGTAGCTAGGGTTGCGCGGCGATGGCAGAGATCCGGCTGCACGACACCCGCAGCGGCGAGCTGCTTGCCCTCGAGCCTCCCGCCGTGAAACCCACGATCGGGATCTATGCATGCGGGCCGACCGTCTACAGCCGCATCCACATCGGCAACGCGAGGCCGTTCGTCGTCTTCGGCACGCTGGCCCGGTTCCTGCGCCACGAGGGCTATGACGTCCGGCTGGTCGTCAACGTCACGGACGTCAACGACAAGATCTACGACGCCGCGCGCGACGCAGGGGGTGCCCAGCGAGCAGCTTGCGCGCGAGATGACGACTGCCTACTTCGCCGACACGGACGCGCTGGGTATCGGCCGCCCCGACTTCGAGCCGCTCGCCTCGGAGACGATCGGGCCGATCGAGGACTACATCCAGGCGCTGATCGACGGCGGGCACGCCTACGCCGTCGACGGCGATGTCTACTTCCGCGTGCGCTCGGACCCCGAGTACGGAAGCCTCTCCCACCGCGACGTCGACAGCATGGACCAGGGTGAGGGCGTCGAGAACGCCGACCTGAAGCAGGACCCGCTCGACTTCGCGCTCTGGAAGGCGCGCAAGGAGGGCGAGGACACCCACTGGCCGGCGCCGTGGGGAGAGGGGCGGCCGGGGTGGCACATCGAGTGCTCCGCGATGGCCGAGCAGGGGCTGCCCGGCGGGGTGGACATCCACGGCGGCGGCTCGGACCTCGTGTTCCCGCACCACGAGAACGAGGCCGCCCAGACGCGTGCGGCGCGCGGCCACGAGCTCGCCCGGATCTGGATGCACAACGGCATGATCCAGTCGACCGGCGAGAAGATGGCCAAGTCGGTCGGCAACATCGCCCCCTTGCACGAGGTCCTCACGGCCTACGGCCCGGAGGCGGTCGTCATGTACCTGCTCTCCGGTCACTATCGCCAGCCGCTGGCCTACTCGGCCGAGGCGCTGGAGCAGGCGGCTGCGAACGTCAGACGCATCAGGGAGGCTCATCGACGCCTGATGACGGGCGAGCCCTCTCCTGCGGAGCTCGGGCCCTTGCGCGAGCGGTTCTTCCAGGCGCTGCGGCGCGACTTCAACACCGCCGAGGCCCTGGCCGCGCTGAACGAGTGGCTGCGAGAGGCGGGACGGCGCGACGCGGCCGGCGACGCCGACCTGCGCGAGATGCTCGGGGTCCTGGGGCTCGAGAGCGTGCTCGCTCCGGATGCCTTGGCGCCGGAGGAGGTCGTCGCGCTGGCCGAGCAGCGCGAGCGCGCGCGGGCGGAGCGCGACTTCGCCGCCGCCGACGAGCTGCGGCAGGCGATCGCCGCGCTGGGGTGGGAGGTCCGCGACGGCGCGCAGGGCTTCGAGCTGCTGCCGCTGTGATCGTCTACGGGCGCAACCCCGTGCGCGAGGCGCTGCGGGGACGGCGCGCCGCCGCCGTCGGGCAGATCTGGGCGACGGCTCAGGCCGCGCGCGAGCCGTGGCTGGCGGAGCGCGGGCCGAGGCTGGCTCCGGCCGAGGAGATCGAGGCGCTGTCCGGGTCCTCCTCGCATCAGGGCGTCTGCGCCGACGCGGGGCCCTACCCATACGCCGACGGCGCCGAGCTGCTGTCGGGCGATCAGCCGCTGCTCGTCGCCCTCGACCAGGTGCAGGACCCGCAGAACCTCGGCTCCGTCTGCCGGACGGCGGAGTGCGCCGGCGCCGACGGCGTCGTGATCCCCGAACGCCGGGCGGCCGAGGTGACACCGGCTGTCTGCAAGGCTTCGGCGGGCGCCGTCGAGCACCTGGCCGTGGCGCGCGTGCGCAACCTCGCGGACTTCCTGCTCGAAGCGCGCGACGCGGGCTGCTGGAGCTACGGCGCCAGCGCCTCCGAGCAGCAGGGGCGCGCCCCGGTGCCCTACGACAGCCCCGACTACCGCGGCAGCGGGGTGATCCTCGTGCTCGGCAGCGAGGGCAGCGGGCTGCGGCCACGCGTCGCCGGCGCCTGCGACGAGCTGATCGCCCTGCCGGTGCGCGGCCGCGTCGGCTCGCTGAACGTGTCCGCCGCAGCTAGTGCGATCCTGTACGAGATCTTGCAAACGAGGCTTGACAGCTCTTCATAACTGTGTCAGGCTGCCGCGCATAACGCTTGACCTGAGGTTTAGGAACCTCAGGGAATTGAATAGCTTTGGCGCCAGGGGAGGAGTGCGCCACTGAGCAAACACCCGGGTTCCGCCTGTAGGCGGGGCCGAGAAAGGATGGACTGCTCGTGGCACGTAGCTTCCAGAACTCTAACTCTGAACCTAAGGTTGAGGATCTCTTCCTCATCGCCTTGGCCAAGCAGGGGGATCGCAACGCATACGACCGTCTCGTGCGCCGCTACCACGGCTTCGTGCGGCTGAAGGCCTCGTCGTACTTCCTCGCCGGCGGCGACGCCGACGATCTGATCCAGGAGGGCCTGGTCGGCCTCTACAAGGCGATCCGCGATTTCCGCACCGACCGCGAGTCGAGCTTCCGCAACTTCGCCGAGCTCTGCATCACGCGTCAGATCATCACGGCGGTCAAGACCGCGACCCGCAACAAGCACACGCCGCTGAACCAGTACGTCTCGTTCTCCTCGACGCCCGCCGGCAGCGGCGACGACGTCCCGACGCTGGACCAGATGCTTCCCGGCCCGACGGTCCACGACCCCGTCAACCAGGTGATCTCGAGCGAGGAGCTGCGCTCGCTCGTCGGCTGCCTCTCGACTGCGCTCTCCGAGCTCGAGAGCCGGGTCCTGTCGCTGTACCTCGACGGCTACTCCTACGAGCAGGTCGGCGAGCGCCTGAGCTGCGACACGAAGACCGTCGACAACGCGCTGCAGCGCGTCAAGCGCAAGGTCGGCGCCCACCTCGACTCACGCGCCGTCGCCGCCTGAGCCGAGCCGATCGGAGGCCGGCATGGAGCGCCGGCCGACTCTCCGGAGGCCGGCATGGAGCGCCGGCCGACGCCCCCGGAGGCCGGCATGGCGCGCCCGCCGACCCGCCCCAACCCACCCCTCCACGCGCCCTTGACGGCAGGCGTCTAGGGCGCGTCCGGCGGCGGCTCGGAGCCGCCGCCCCGTCCCAGCCCGGCGGGCTCTTGCGGGGGCGTGGGCCGAGCGACTCGTAGCCGTAGGTCACCGGCGCGCCGCCGCGCTTGCGCCGGTAGTACGCCTGCGGCGCGTAGTGATTGCCGTTGTTGATCAGGACGATCAGGGCCAACAGCAGCACCACGAGCGGGATCGCGACGAACATGATCGGTGCCACTGCTTGCTCTGCCTCCTCCGTGCGTACGGGGCTGCGTCAAGGATACGGCCCGCGTCGCGGGCGCGGGCTCGACGCCGGTGCGGGGAGGATCAGCGGCGCGCGTGCGTCTCCTCACACACGGCGCTCCATCGCCCGGCGTACGATCGACGGGCCGGGGAACTCCCGGCCCGGAGGGGACTTTCCAACACCCAAAGGGGGGAATCGGAGACATGGACACCTACGTGATCCTGAGGCGCGGCGGCTGGGGCTCGGGCGACGAGCTCGGCGTCGCGGCCGCACGGTCGAAATCCGTCGGCGACGAGGAGATGTCCGAGGACATCCGCTGGATCCGCAGCTACGTGCTCGACGAGGGCGATGGCCGCGTCGGGACCGTCTGCATCTACCAGGCGACGAGCCCGGAGGCGATCCGCGAGCACGCCCAGCGCGCCGGTCTGCCGGCCGATGAGGTGATCGCCGTCGCCGACACCGTGATCGTCAGACCGGACCCGGCGGCCCCGAGCACCTGAGCTCCGCTCGAGCGAGAGCGGGCGGACGGGCTCTGCGCCCCGCCCGCTCGGTCGGTCTGTCGGAAGCAGCCGGTCCGGCCGGCGGTGCCGCGCCTTGCGAGCGCGGCACCGCCGCCGGCCAGGAGGCTCTTGCTAGAGCTGGCCCTGCGAGGGCTGGCTCGAGTTGCCCGGCGGCTCGGGCTTCAGGCTCGCGCCCGGGGCCGGCGTGACCGCGAGGTCGAACTGCGGGCTTCGCCGTGCCGCCGTTTTCAGGGTCGCCGGGGATCTTCACGCGCAGGACGTCGGTCCCGGGGGCGAAGAACACGTGGCTGATCGAGTAGCTGCCGTCGGCGGCAACGGTGCCGACCGCGACCACGTGCCAGAAGACCCCTGCGGGCTCAACCGCTGCAGGTAGATTTCGTGGCCGGCGTGGGCCGGCGTGACCGTCCCGGTGACGCTGAACGGCTGACCGGACTGGACGCTGCTCGCCCCCGGCACCGCCGACAGGACGTATTTGACGCCCTGGTAGAGGACCGCGGAGCGGCGGTTCGCGCCCTGCACCCTGTAGAAGCTGCTGGCGAGGGTGGTCTGGGCGGGGAAGGCGTACTTGCCTTCGCCGTTGGCCGTGGTCGTCGCGACCGGCTTGAAGGTGCCGGCTTTGGTGCGCGTCGAGCAGCGTCAGCGGCGCGTTCGGGCGCGCCGGCGAGCGTCACCGCCGATCACGGCCGATCCGCCGTAGCTGATCGGGTCGGCGGAGGTGAGGATCGTCAGCGACGGGTTCTGCGCCTGCGAGATGTCGTAGCTGAGCGTGTTCGACGGGCTCACCACGTTGCGCTTGTTCGAGCGCACGAGCACGCGGATCTCCGAAGCGCCCGGGACCCAGAAGACGTGCGTCAGCGCGAATTCGCCCGTGGAGTTGACGATCGTGCGGCCGATCGGGTGCCAGCCGTTTCCGCGGACTTCGTTCTGGCGCTGCAGGATCACCGCGGCGCCCGCGTCGATGGGGCTGACCGTGCCGTTGAACGTGACCGCGTTGCGGCGGCCGGTGCGGATCCCGGCGAAGAGCTGCTTGCCTTCCGGCGGGCCCGGCGAGCGCCACCTGCGCGATCACGCGGACCGTGCGGTGCGGGCTGTGCGCGGCTGGCGAGGGTGGCGTAGAAGACGGAGTTCTGCGTCAGCGCGGGGGTCGTGAGCTGGTAGAAGCCGTGCGGGTCGGTGGTGGCGGTGCCGGCCACGCTGTAGCCGCCCGTCGTCGCGGCGTGCTCGTAGACGGTCACGGTCTGGCCTGCTTCGGCGCCTGCCGGGCAGGACGCCTGGCCGTATGCCAGCGCCGTTTCGCCGCTCGTCACGAGGCGTGGCGCGACGTTGAGGGTCAACCGGCAGTGGCCGGGGGTCGCGCTGTGCTTGCCTGCGCCGTGATGATGGGCGCGGGCGGACGCCGTGGCGGGCACGGCGAGCGCCATCAGGGCGAGCGCCAGTGCCGACGTCAGCTTGGGTGAACGCATCGGTGCCTTCTCCTTGTCGGGGATCGGGGTACGTCTCCTCCGCCTGCCCTAACCCTCTCGCCCGGACGTTCGATGCGGTCGCCTCGGGCGTCCGTCCAGGGCCCATTGCAAGACGGTCGCCCGTGGGGCCACGGCGTTCGCGGGCGTCCCTGGTGTACCCTCGGGCTGCGGTGGGGGCGGCCTACGGACGAGCGCGGCGGCACGGTCGGGCGGGGGGCTGAGGATGCCGCTCGCCGTCACGGTCGCGCCCGGCACGTTCCTCGCCATCGTCGCGTGCTCGGCGCTCGCGGCCACGATCGCCGCGGCGGCCGCGGCACGCGGGCTGGCGCTCCCCGTGGTCGTCGTCGAGCTGCTGCTCGGGATCGCGATCGGCCCGCAGGCGCTCGGGCTGCAGGCCGGCGAATTCGTCTCGTTCTTCTCCGACCTCGGCCTCGGGCTGCTGTTCTTCTTCGCCGGCTACGAGATCGACCTCAAGCGCATCGCCGGCAACCCGCTCTGGCTGGGGCTCGCGGGCTGGGTGATGTCGCTCGCGCTCGCCTATGCCTTCGGCGCCGTGCTGGCGCGCGGTCAGGGATCGTGCTGTCGCTGCTCTACACCGGCTCGGCGATGGCGACCACGGCGCTCGGCACGCTGCTCCCTTCGTTGTCGGATTCGGGCGAGCTGCGACTCCCGCTTCGGGACCTACCTGCTCGCGGCGGGCGCGGTGGGCGAGTTCGGGCCGATCCTGCTCCTGACCCTGATCCTGTCCGCCGAGGGCACCGTCCACAACGCGCTGATCCTCGTCGCCTTCGTCGCCCTCGCCGTGTCGGTCGCCGTGTTCGCGGTGCGCTCGGCCGAGCGCACGCTCCCGTTCATGGAGCGCACGATGGAGGCAAGCGGCCAGCTCGCCGTGCGCTGGATCGTCGTGCTGGTCTTCGCGCTCGCCCTGCTCGCGTTCGAACTCGGGCTCGACCTGCTGCTGGGCGGCTTCGCCGCGGGCATGATCACCAGACAGGTGCTCAAAGGGCACGAACTGCCCGGCTTCGACTCCAAGCTCAGGGCGGTCGCCTTCGGCGTGTTCGTGCCCGTTCTTCTTCGTGGTCAGCGGGATGAAGGTTGACATCGACGCGCTGTTCGCGAGCGCGTCCGGGGTGTTGAAGATGCTCCTGTTCTTCGTGCTGTTCCTGGTCGTCCGCGGTACACCCGCCCTGCTGCTCTACCGGCGCGTGCTCGGCGAGCGAGATCGGGTCACGCTCGCGCTGATGTGCGCCACCCAGCTCCCCCTGGTGGTCGCGATCACGACCCTGGCGGTCGAAGAACACCATATGCGCGCCTCGACGGCGGCGGCGCTCGTCGGCGCCGCCGTGCTCTCGACACTCTTCTTCCCGGCGCTGGGACTGCGTCTGCGCGGCCACGACCAGGGGGAGGCGGCAGCGGCGCTCGCCGAGGCGTAGGAGCAGCGGCAGGCGGCTAGGAGCGAGCTGCCGAGCGTGAGCTGGGTCAGCGAGGCGCCGCCGTCGACGGCGATCGTCTGCCCGTTGACCTGCCCCGCCTCGGGCCCGGCGAGGAACGAGACCGCGGCGGCGATCTCGGCCGGCTCGACGAGCCGTCCGCCGGGCGCGGAGGCGAGCGCGCGCTCGCGCACCTCGGCAGGCATCGCGAGCACCTGCTCGGTGCCCACGAGGCCCGGCAGGACGGCGTTGACGGTGATCCCGCGGCCCGCGTTCTCGACCGCGAGCGTGCGCACCATGCCGAGCTGTCCCGCCTTCGACGCGGCGTAGGCGACCTGTCCGGGCAGTCCGCCGAGCGCGGCGACGCTCGAGATCACCACGACGCGCCCGTGGCGCCGCTCGCGCATGCCCAGCAGGCACGCCTGGATCGTGCGGAACGGCGCCCGTCAGGTTGACGTCGATGTCGAGCTGCCACTGCTCGGCCGTCATGCGGTGGCCGGCGGCGATCGTCGTCGTCACGCCCGCGTTGGCCACGCACACGTCGATGTCATCGAGCGGCGGGAACTCGTCCCGGGCGACGTCGAGCGCGATGTCGCAGCCCTCGCGCAGGTCGAGCGTCACGACCTCCATCCCGTCTGCGGTGAGGCGGGCCGCGATCGCCGCGCCGATGCCACGCGCGGCCCCGGTCACCAGCGCTCTTCGCGGCTCGGTCACAATTGCCCTCCGACGACCATCGAAGGAGGGAACGATGACAGACCGCTGGTTCACCGACGAGCAGCTCGAGCAGCTGTCCCGGCCGACGATGGACCGCGCGATCGAGGCGATCGACGCGGGCGACCTCGATGCGGCGCGCCGGCTGTGCGGGGAGATGAAGCACGAGTGGCAGATGCTCCACGACCTGATGGCCGCCGGGGTGCTCGACCTCGTCTCGTTCATCCAGCAGCGCCTCGGCGAGGACGGCGTCGCCGAAGCGTGGACGGAGTCCATGAACCGCGGCTGGCGCCGCCACCACGACGCGATCGTCGCGCTCGACCGGCGCGACCTCGTCGAGCTGCTCGCGGCGACCTGGCGCGCGCATTCCTGCTCGGGCGTGGGTCCGAACCCGGGCTCGTTCACGATCACCGAGGACGAGGAGAAGGTCACCTTCTCGATGAACCCCTGCGGCTCCGGGCAGCGGCTCGTCCGCAACGGCGCCTACGAGGGGCTGCCCGGCGGCGGCGTCACCCAGGAGGCGCACGACTGGTCGTTCGACCGCAAGGGGTTCCCGCTGTACTGCACGCACTGCTCGTTCATGAACGAGTCGCTGCCGATCCAGTGGTCGGGCTACCCGCTGTATCCCTCCGAGCCGCCTCAGGACTACGCCAAGGACCCCTGCACCTGGCACTGGTACAAGGACCCGGATGACATCCCCGAGCGCCACTGGGGGCGCTACGGCGCGGTGAAGCCGGAGCGCGCCGGCTGAGCAGGTGTTCCTGTTCGAGAGCGTGAAGTCTCTGCTGCTCGGTCTCGCGAGGCGGCGACGCGCGCGCCGGGGGGGCTAGGGCGCCAGCACGGCGCGCACCAGTCCTCGGAGCGCTCCTCCCAGACCGCCCGGAACGCGCCTTCGCTCACGGCTCGATCACGTTCTCCGGGTTCGGCTGCTGCGGAGGCGGGAGCCTGGCTGTAGTCGCCGAACGGCCCGTCGCGGCGCTCGACCGCGGCGCCGACGCCCTCGCTCTCGGCGAGCGCGATGAACTCCTCCGCGTCCGGCGTGTTGCGCATCAGCCCGTCGAGGATCGGTCCGAGCGTCTGTGTCGAGGCCAGGCCCATGTTCTCGTAGGCCTGGTTGACGATCAGCTTCATCGCGCTGAGCTGGGAGAGCGGGATCGCCGCGAGGCGCCCGGCTTCGGCCGCGACCTCCGCCTCCAGCTCGGCGAAGGGCACGCGCGCGGTTGATCAGGCCGGCCTGCGCGGCTTCGGCGCCGGACAGCGGGCGGCCGGTGAGCGCGTATTCCTTGGCCTTGGTCAGCCCGAGCCGGTAGAGCCACATGCCGGTCAGGTAGCAGCCCCACATGCGCGAGTAGGGCGTGCCGATGCGGGCGTCCTCGCTGGCGATCACGAGGTCGGCGCACAGCGCCATGTCGCTGCCGCCGCCGACGCACCAGCCGTGGACCTGGGCGATCACCGGCTTCGGGCGAGCGCCAGATGCTCATGAACTTGGGAACCGGCCCGGCGGCGGGGGAGGTGGCCATGGCGAAGTCCTTGCCGGGGTCCCACCGGCCGTCGGTCGTCATGCCCTCGTCCCAATGGTGAAAGCCGCCGCCGAAGTCGAAGCCGGCGCAGAACGCGCGACCCGCGCCGCGCAGCACGATCACCTTGACGGCGGCGTCCAGGGATGCGCGGTGGACGGCGTCCTGCAGCTCGTCGGGCATCGGCGGCACGATCGTGTTGAGCCGCTCGGGCCGGTTCAGCGTGATCGTCGCGATCGCGCCGTCGGTCTCGTAGAGCAACGTCTCGTATGGCATCGGGCCTCCCTGAGTGGACGGCGGGCGATGCTATTCGCTCACTCGCGCCCCGAGGCGGCGTCCACGAGCGCGGCGAGGCGCGAGGGGCGCCCGCTGCGGTGCTCGGACGGCGTCGGCGTGGCGATACAGCGCGTAGACGGCGTGGATCTCCGCCCAGCGCAGCGGCTCGGGCTCCCAGCGGCGCGGATGCCTGCCGACCCAGGGCAGGGCGGTCAGCTCGGTTGCCTCGCCGAGGATCAGGTCGCGCAGCGTGCGGCCGGCGAGGTTGGCGGCGGCGACGCCCTCGCCGACGTAGCCGCCGGCGCTCGCCAGCCCGCTGGCCGGGTCAGCAGCGACGAACGGGCACCAGTCGCGTGGCACGCCGAGCACGCCCGACCACGCGTGCGCGATCTCCGCGCCGGCGGCGGGCGGGAACATCGCCGCGAGCTTCGCGCGCAGGCTCGCGACCGTGCGCTGCGCGGTGTCGCCCCGGCCGTCCGTACGCGAGCCGTAGCGGTAGGGCACGCCGCGGCCCCCGATCGCGATGCGCCCGTCGCCGGTGCGCTGGAGGTATGCGTAGACGTGGGCGCCGTCGCCGATCGTCTCGGCGCCGGTCCAGCCGATCTGCTCCCAGGCCTCCGCGGGCAGCGGCTCGGTGACGATCATCGAGCTGTTCATCGGCACGAGCGCGCGGCGATGCCCGCGCAGGCTCGCCGTGTAGCCCTCGGTGGCGCGCACGACCCAGTGGGCTCGTACGCTCACCCGCGGGTCGTCGAGACGCGCCGGGGCGCGATCTCGGTGACCGCGGTGCGCTCGTGGATCTCGACGCCCAGCGCCTCGACGGTCGCCGCGAGCCCGAGCAGCAGCTTCACCGGATGAACGCGCGCGACGTGTGGCGAGAAGCTCGCGCCCACCGCGCCTGCGACACGGACGCGCTCCGCCGAGCTCGACGGCCGACAGCTCCCGCAGATCCTCCTCGCCCAGGCCGTGGCTGCGCGCGCCGGCGATCCCCTCGCGCAGCCGTGCGAGCTGGGCGCTGTCGAGTGCCACCGTCAGCGTGCCGCCCTGCACGAGGTCGGCGTCGATCGCGTGCTCGCTGAGCACGCCGGCCACCTCTTCGACGGTGGCGAACATCGCGCGCTGCAGGGCCTCGTAGCCGCTGCCGTACGCGCGGGGCGGACCGGAGAAGAAGCCCGACAGCCAGCCGCCGTTGCGGCCCGAGGCCCCGAAACCGGCCTGCTCGGCCTCCAGCACGACGATGCGCAGCGAGGGCCGCGCGCGCTTGAGGTAGTAGGCGGTCCACAGGCCGGTGTAGCCCGCTCCGACGATCGCGACGTCGGCGTCGGCCGGGCCCGGCAGGGCCGGGCGCGGAGGCGGCGTCCCGCCGACCGACCGCCACCAGAAGCCCAACTCGCCGATCCGCATTTTGCGAGCCTAGTGCGGGCCGCGCATCAGGGTTATCATCGACGCGTCCGCCGGCTTTGGGCGGGGTGGAGAGAGGGAGGAATCGATGGAGGCCGCAGTTTCAGGACCCGCGACCGAAGGTGGCCCCCCGCCGCGGGCGCCGCGACGATCGCCGAGGCGTTCCGCATCACCGCCGCCGAACGCGAGGGCGACATCGCCATTCGCACCAAGGACGACGCGTTCACGATCACCTGGGGAACGCTGCGCGACCGCGCGACGCGCTCGCCGCCGGCCTGCACGCGCTCGGGCCTGCGCCGTGGCGACACGCTCGCCCTGATGATCGGCAACCGGCCCGAGTTCCACCTCTGCGACATCGCGGGGATGATGGTCGGCGCGGCGCCGTTCTCGATCTACGCCACCTACACGGCCGAGCAGATCGCCTACCTCGTCGCCGACGCCGAAGCCAAGATCCTGATCTGCGAGCAGGCATACCTGGACCGCGTGCTCGAGGCCCGCGAAGAGCCTGCCCGCGCTCGAGCACGTGATCGTCGATCGACGGCGAGGCCCCCGGCGGCACGCTGGCCCTCGCGGACGTCGAGGGCTCGGACGCCGAGTTCGACGTCGAGGCCTCGGTCGCGGCGCTGGAGTCGACGGACATCCTCACCCTGATCTACACCTCCGGCACGACGGGCCCGCCGAAGGGCGTCCAGCTCGTCCACCGCAACCTGATGGCCGCCTGCGAGGGCCTCGACGAGCTGATCGAATTCCCCAAGGACGGCCGCGTCATCTCCTGGCTGCCCTCGGCCCACGTCGCCGAGCGCAACGCCCACCACTACCTGCCGATCGTCTACGGCCTGCAGATCACCTGCTGCGAGGACCCGCGCCAGGTGCTCTCCTACCTGCCCGAAGTGCGGCCGAGCTGGTTCTTCGCGGTGCCGCGGATCTGGGAGAAGCTGAAGGCGGGGCTCGAGACGATGCTCGCCTCCCAGCCCGAGGAGCAGCGCGCGAAGGTGCAGGAGGCGCTCGATGCCTCGCTGCGCAAGGTCCGCCTCGAGCAGGCCGGGGAGCCCGTGCCGCCCGAGCTCGCCGAGCAGGTGACGCGCGCCGACGCGGAGATCTTCGCCGGGCTGCGCACGATGCTGGGCCTCGACCAGGTCGAGGCGATCAACGTCGGCGCCGCGCCGACGCCCGTCGAGGTGCTCGAGTTCTTCCACGCGATCGGCCTGCCGCTGGCCGAGCTGTGGGGGATGAGCGAGACCTGCGGGGCCGGCACCGTCAACCCGCCGGACAGGATCCGGATCGGGACCGTCGGGCCGCCCGCGCCCGGTGTCGAGATCAAGCTCGACACCGACGGCGAGGTGCTGATCCGCTCCGACGTCGTGATGACGGGCTACCGCAACCTGCCCGAGAAGACCGCCGAGTCGTTCACCGAGGACGGCTTCCTGCGCACCGGCGACATCGGCGAGTTCGACGAGGCGGGCTACCTGAAGATCGTCGATCGCAAGAAGGAGCTGATCATCAGCGCCGCGGGCAAGAACATGTCCCCGGCGAACATCGAGGCGACGCTGAAGGCGGCCTCGCCGCTGATCGGCCAGGCGTGCTGCATCGGCGATCGCGCGCCCCTACAACACGGCGTTGATCGTGCTGGACGCCGACTTCGCGCCGATGTGGGCCGGCCAGCAGGGGATCGAGGACGACCTCGCTGGAGGCGCTGGCAGGCGACGAGCGCATGCTGGCGGCCGTCGCCGAGGGCGTCGAGGCGGCCAACGCGAAGCTGGCCAAAGTCGAACAGGTCAAGAAGTTCACGGTCGTCGCGGGTGACTGGCTGCCCGGCGGCGATGAGCTGACGCCGACGATGAAGCTGAAGCGCAAGCCGATCGCCGAGAAGTACGACGCGGCGATCGAGTCGATGTACGCGGGCTGAGCAGGCCGGCTCGGCCGTCCCTCAGCGCGCGGGCGGCGCCACGCCCGGCTGGGCGCGGCGCCTGATCCCTGCGCTCTGCCTATTTTTTCTTTTTTTCCTTCGGCTGTTTGGCGTATTTCATGGCCCACTTGGCCTGGGTCTGCTCGAAGTCGCCGACCATCACCGCCTTGTTGTGACCGGCCGCCGAGGGGAGCCCGGCGAGAAGGTTCACGAGGACGGTGCTGAGACCGCAGTTCTTCGCCGCCGGCACCGCGAACGAGTGGTCTTCGAGGACCACGTCGGAGAGCTTGATGATTTTCTTCTTTCCGACGAGCGTTTCTGTGCCCAGTTTGGCGGTTTCGAGGTGCAGCACGACGGGTTCGGCTTCCGAGCCGATCATGCATTCTTCGCCGAGCAGCGGGTTGTCCAGTTTGATCTTCAGCGGCAACTGCACGGCCGTTCCTTCGCCGCCCTGCTCGACCTTGACCTCGTTGACGAGGATTTCGCTCGTCGGCGAGGCGAGCGTCGCGGTCGCCGTCACTTCGCCGCCGATGCCTTCCAGCAGGCCGGGGAGCCCGAGCAGGCCGCCCGGGACCTTCTGCGGCGGGCTGATCACGGTGTTGCCGTCGTGGGCCGGGATCATCGGCGTGAGGATGCCCGAGAGCGGCATCCCGCCCTGGAGCGTGATCGGCTTTTCGATCGGGACGTCCTTGCTGCCCATCTTGAATTCCCCGGAGGTCGTGTGCGCGACCACGCACCAGAAAGCCGTGGTCTGGGGGCAGTCGAGGAACTCGGCGAATTCTTCCTTGAGCTGGGGGTTAATAGCCGGCGCCGCGGGCGCCGCGAGGAGCGCAGCCGCGCACATCAGCGCTCCCGCGCTCGCAAGCATCTTCAAGCGAGCTGCGAGCGGCCGGCGCGGCCGGCTTTGGGTTCTGGCCATCTCTCTCGGTCTCCTTTGTTCCGGGGTTTGCGCCCGGACCCCTCCGCGCGGGCGCATCCGCTCCGGACCGGTCGCAGGACCCGGACGGCGGCCACAGCCGCCACCGGGCGAGGCGCCCGGCCCCTCACACAGAGCAGGTCTAACACGACGTTCCTCTTGTGTCAACCCGCTGGACAGATGGCGGCGCTGCTGACGGCCGGGGTCGGGTGGGCTCAAAGCAGAGGCCCCGCCGAAGCGGGGCCTCTTTCTCGCAGAGGGGCTGCGAGAGCTTGTAGGAGGCGCTGAGCGTCCCCGAAACTGGATGGGTGGCCGCGCGCAGCAGTACCCGAGTCCATCTTCTGAACGGCCCGCCGCAGCGTCCTGCTGCGGGGAACCAGCTATGAGAACGCTCGCGGCAATGCGAAGTTGGCGCGCTAAGAGACTTCTCAGGCCGGCGCTTCGAGCAGCTCCGCCAGCTTGGCCAGCGACATCTCGGTGCCCAGGCGGTTGTCGGCCTCTGCGACGCCGCGCGGCAGGCCTGCATGGTCGATCCGGATCTCAGCCCCCTGCGGGGCGGGGTGGACGGTCGTGATCACCGTCATCTCTCCGCGGAGGTCCTCGCGCGCGGTCTCGAACTCGACCGCTTCGACGACGCGTTCGGGCGGCACCAGCTCGAGGAACCGCCCGGAATAGGTATCCGTGCGATCTCGCGTCTTGCCGAGGGCGGGTTCTTCATAGGTCAGCGAGACCCTGAAGCGCCCGCCGGTACGGGGCTCCCACTCGTGGACCTGGCTGCGCATCCCGTCGGGCACCTTCCAGCGCGCGACGGAGATCGGGTCGAGCAGCGCGTCGTAGACCGCGCGGGGCTCGGCCCGGATCTGGCGCGTGACGATCGTGTGACCGATAGCGTCATTGTGCGCAATGGGCGTCCACTTTCGTCTGCTCCCGGTTGTGGGACGCCGCTCGGTTGGGTAGTGATTCCCGTCGTGCGCGTCAAATGCTTGCGAGGGGCTGCGGTCGCAGTGCTGCTGGCTGCGGCCTGCGCGGGGGCGCTGCCCGGCGCCGCCTCGGCGCTTCTGCCGCCCGGGGTCGACGCGATGGCCGGCGCGAGCGCGAAGGGCCGGACCGTCAAGCTCGTGACCCCACGGCTCTACACGAAAAACACGCACACGCTCCTGCTCGCGTTCGTCGTCGCGGGGGGCAGCGCATCGCGCGAGCGCGTCACGCACCTCTCCGGCGACGGCCTGCACTGGTCGCTGCTGGCCCGCAGCGACGGCGGGGGCGGCGCCACCGAGGTCTGGCAGGCCCGGGCCAAGCACTGGCTGAAGGGACGGATAGCCGCGACGCTCGCGGCGGCCGCGTACCCGGCGAGCATCAAGGTGATCGCCTACGGCGGCGCCTCGACCCGGGTCGCGGTTCACGCCGCGCGGCAGGGACGCAGCTCCACGCCGAGGATCGCGCTGCGGCCCGTGGCCGGCACGCTGGTCCTGACGGCGGGGCTCGACGAAGGACAGCGCAGCAGCTCCACGATGGCCGACAGCGCGACCCGGAAGGTCCTGTTCAGGGCGTTCGATCGGCGCCGGCGGGCCGGATCCTGGATCGCGCTCGCCGCCGCCCGCACCGCGCACGAGGCCGTCAGCTCGGGGCCCGGCTGGGCTCACAGCTGGCACATGACGGCCGTCGACGTCGTCGTCCCGGGTCTCAAACGGCTGATCGAAGAGGGGCTCCTCACTGCCTTCGGCGCCAAGCGCACGGCCGCCTCCGCGGCGGGCCTGCCGCCTGGGTGCTCGCCGCTCCCGGCCTTCGAGGTCGGCGTCCAGGACGATCCGGTGTTCCTCGGCCTGCAGCCCGCGATGAGTCCCGCCCGCGGTTTCGCGCTGGCGGAAAGCGTGTTCCACGCCCGCCTGCTGCGGCTGAACGTCATGTGGGGAGAAGTGAAGCGGTACGGGTGGGGGCCCTATGACCGCGCCGTCCAGATGGCACGCGAACACTGCTGGGGCGTCCATCTCACGATCACCTGGACCCCGCCCTTCGAGGAAGGGGTCATGAACAGCGAACTCAGCACCGAACATCTCAACCTCTCGCTGCTGGCCTCCTTCGCGAAGGAAACCGCCTCGCGCTACGCCGGCAAGGTGAGCCGCTTCGCGATCGGGAACGAGCCGAACGGGGCGAAGTTCATCGGCCACGCCCAGAGCGAGTCGCAGGCGATGACCGACTACGACGGCGCCTACATCGCCGCTTACAACGCCGTCAAGTCGGTCGATCCGGGCGCCGCGGTGATCACGGGCGAACTCGCCGGGCGGGACATCTACAACTGGCTCTCCAACGTCGCCACGCTGCCGAGCAACGGCATCGGCATCCACCCCTACCAGCTCGCTGAATCCTTCGCGAACTTCGTGCAGTACATCAAGCCCGTGCCGCTCCTGATCAGCGAGGACGGCGTCCAGGCAAGCGAACCGAACCAGCTCGCCAAGGACCTTGCGCTGCTCGAAAGCGCGCGGCACGCCGGCGCGAGCGAGTTCGTCTTCTACCAGCTGTCCCGTGCGGACGCGACGCCGCGGTTCTTCTGGAACACGGGGATCGAATGAGGGCGATCCGCCGGCCGGACTCGAGCCCCCGCTCTGTCGCCGAGGACGGAGTCTCGGACGCGGTAGGCGCGTAGCGTCCCCGCGGGCCGGGGCGGCGCGATGGTGGCGCAGCGGTGGGCGCCGCGACCGCCCCCGCTAGTGGGAGTGCTCGTGGCGCACGGTGCGCCAAGACTCGAGGGTGATGCGGAGGATCACGATGGTGATCCCCAACCCGATCAGCGGGTCGGCGATCGGTACGCCTGCCGCGACGGCCGCCGCGGAGGCGATCACGGCGAGGCTCACATACGCGTCGGCTCGTGCGTGGTTGCCGTCGGCGATCAGCGCCGGGCTGTCGAGGCGGCGCCCTGCCGCGAGGCGGATGCGGGCTGCGAGGAAGTTCCCGAGATAGCCGATCACCCCCGCAACCGCCAGAAACCCGAGGTGCGACGGGGTAGTGGGTTCGATGATGCGTTTGACGGCCGCCACGCCGGCGACGCAGGCGCTGATGAAGATCGCGCCGACCACCGCGAGGCCCGCGTAGCGCTCGGCGACCGCCGAGCGCAATGCGAACGCGATGCCGAGCGGCACCGCCGTCAACGCATCGCCGTAGTTGTGGATCACATCGGCGAGCAGCGCGATGCTGCCGGTCGCAGCGAGCAGGATCGTCTGCAGCACGGCGGCGACTCCGAGTACGGCGAGCGACAGTGCGACGGCGCGGATCCCCTCCCGCGAGCGTTTGATGTCGTCGTGGATCAGGCCATGCGAGTGTCCGTGGTCACCGTGGGAGTGCTCGTGCGGCAAAGGCGCGACAGGCGCCGCCAGGCGCGGTGCCGACAGGTGTCGGTGGCGACGGGTGTGCGGGTGGCTGTGCACGCGGCGGCCGTGGCGGTGGGCTTCTGCACCCGAGACCGTGGTTCCCACAGGCACAGCCTACGAACGCGAGCTCCGCTCGGGCAGGGCCGCGAGGGCTCCTCCAGTCCCCATCAACCCTGCTCGGGCGGGACTCGCCCTTCCTCGTCCCGGTGTTCCTTCTGAGACATCACGTCGTGGAGCTGCTCGGCGTCCAAGCCGGCAGCGCCGGCGCGTCGTCTGACCTCGGCGATGAAGCCGCCGTGGCCGCTGAGTTCGAGCTTGCCCGCCCGTGCCTCCTTGTGGACGTCGGACATGATCTGCTTGATCCGGTTCCGTTTTGTTCGTGCCATGACGCCGGCGTCTACCCGCGGCGCATCAGCCGCCCCACGGCGGCCATCATCTCGTCGGTCCGGGCGTCGCGCTGCTCGGGAGCCGCGCCGATCACGCACGAGTGCGCGTGGTCGTCGAGCAGCCCGAGCGCGACCTTGTCGAGCGCGGCTTGGATCGCGGAGATCTGTGTCAGCACGTCGATGCAGTAGCGGTCCCCGTCGACCATCTTTCGCACGCCGCGCACCTGGCCCTCGATACGGCTGAGGCGGTTGTCCAGTTGAGCCTTGTTCGCGGTGTAGCCGCGGACCGGAGAAGCGGTTTCTGCAGCCATGCCCGGAGCATATCATATACCCCCCAGGGGTATGCTACCGTGACTCGCATGAGCGGCGTTCTGAACGTCCTGTGGATGGGGCTGAAGGACTCGTTCCTGATGGCGTGGGAGGTCTGGTGGGCACTCGTGCTCGGGTTCGCGATCAGCGCCGTCGTGCAGGCATGGGTGCCGCGAGGACGGATCGAAGCGTCTCTGTCCGGGTCCGGAGCCAGGCCCGTCACGCTCGCCACCGGGCTCGGGGCGGCATCCTCTTCGTGCTCCTACGCCGCGATCGCGATCGCCAAGAGCCTCTTCCAGAAGGGCGCGTCCGCGGCGACGGCGCTCGCGTTCCAGTTCGCATCGACCAACCTCGTCTGGGAGCTCGGCGTGGTGCTCTGGCTGTTGATCGGCTGGCAGTTCACGCTCGCCGAGTACCTCGGCGGGCTCGTGATGATCGTGCTGATGACGGCGATGCTGAGACTGTTCGTCTCACCCAGGCTCGAGCGGGACGCGCGGGCGCACGCCGAAGCTGCTGACAGCGCGCATCAGCACCACTCCGCCGGCGGGCACATGAGCCTTCGCGAGCGTCTCTCCTCGCTCTCCGCTTGGTCGGATGTGGCACACAACTTCCGCGGTGACTGGCAGATGCTCTGGAAGGAGATCACGATCGGGTTCCTCCTGGCCGGTTTCATCGCCCAGCTCGGCAACGACTTCTTCAACAGCCTGTTCCTGAGCGGAACCGGTGGCGCGCTCGCGACGATCGAGAACGTGCTCATCGGCCCCGTGATCGCCGTGCTGTCGTTCGTCTGCTCGGTCGGGAACGTGCCGCTCGCGGCGGTGCTCTGGTCGGGAGGGATCAGCTTCGGCGGCGTGCTGGCCTTCCTGTTCGCCGATCTGATCGTGATCCCGATCGTCCTCGCGTACCGCAAGTACTACGGAGGGCGCTACACGGCACGGATCGTCGCCCTCATGTTCGTGACGATGGTTCTCGCGGCCCTCATCGTGGACGGGCTGTTCAGCGGGCTCGGCCTGATCCCGACCGGTCCCCGTCCGAGCCGCGCGGACATCTTCGGGACGATCTCCGTCAACTACAAGCTGTTCCTCAACGTCCTCGGGCTCGCCGTGTTCGGCGCGCTCTTCTGGCTGACCAGGGCCCGCGGCGCGACGGACCCGGCCTGTGGGATGAAGGTCGACCGAGAGAAGGCGATCGTCGAGGATGTGGACGGGGAGACGGTGTACTTCTGCTCGGAGCACTGCCGGGACGCGTTCACGGGCCGGCGGGAGGGCGTGGCCGCCGGGCGCTGACGCGGCGATGGCCCTGGAGGCGGGGGCGAACGAGCCAAGCCGGAGAGGGGACTCGAACCCCTGACCCCCTGTTTACAAGACAGGCGCTCTACCAGCTGAGCTACTCCGGCGCGCCCTTCAAGCTAGCGCGCGCCGCCGCTCGCATGGCGTGCCGCCGGCCCGCTCGCACCCTTGCCGAGGCCTGCTGGGCCGAAGCCGATCATTCGCTAGTGTCAAGTGAGGGAGTGGGGGAGGAGAGATGACCGCCGGATTCAGCATCGAGGAGGAGCGTCTGGCCCAGGGCCACCGGCTCGTGCTCGACGGCGAACTCGATCTCGCCGCCGCATATGACCTCGAGACAGCGCTCAGCCGCCTCTGCGGCGAGGGGCCGATCGAGCTCGACCTTCGCCGGGTCACGTTCATGGACTCGATGGGGATGCGCTCGCTGCTGACGGCACGAGACATGTGCACAGAGGCCGGATCCAGCCTTTCCGTGCAGGCCGGCGAGGGTCAGCGCAAGATGCTCGAAGTCACCGGTCTGATTGAGGTCCTGCCGCTTCAGCATCCCGGCGACGACGCCGGCTGAGACGGCTCCCTCGTCCCAGGTCCGTTGAGCATCGCCCGTTTCGGGTAAGGGGACTGAAGGCGCGCCCCTGTCGCCCACCCCAGATGGCGGGAGGTGCGCCGTCAAGACAATGCTGATGACCCCTGGAACGACCGCGACCGACACCGAGCTCTGCAGAGTCCTCGATGTGGACCCGAGCTTGGCCGAGTCGATCCCGCCCGAGCTGCGCGAGCGGGCCGTCGCGGAGTGCGTGGCGGGCGTGATCACGCTGCCCACGGGCCGCTGGCGCAACGCTCCGGCCGTCACTGGCAGCGGCGGCATCGGCCTGCTCGTGCTCGACGGCCTGCTCGTCAGGCGCGTGGGCATCGAGGGCCGCTTCGGCGCCGAGCTGCTCGGCGAGGGCGACCTGCTGCGCCCCTGGGAGGGCGAAGAGGACCTGCCGACGCTGCCGCTGACGACCGCCTGGCGCGTGCTGGAGACGGCGCGGCTGGCAGTGCTCGACGAGGCCTTCATGGCGCACCTCGCCGACTACCCGCAGCTCGGCGGGCGGCTGGTCGGGCGGGCGCTCGCCCGCTCGCGCAACATCGCGGTGAACATGGCGATCGTCCACCAGGCGCGCGTGGACGTGCGCCTGCACATGCTCTTCTGGCATCTCGCCTCGCGCTGGGGCCGCGTCGGCAGCGGGTCGGTGACCGTGCCGCTGCGCCTCACCCACGCCGTCCTGGCCGAACTCGCCGCGGCCCGCCGGCCGACCGTCACGAGCGCCCTGACCGGGCTCTCCAGGCGCGGCCTCGTGCGCTCGACCGAGGTCGGCTGGGTGCTCACCGGCGAGCCGCCGGGCGAGCTCGGCGACGTCGCTGCGGCTCGCCGAGTCTCGCCGAGCCGGGCTCGAACGCGCCGGTCCACGGAGCGCCTGTAACGCGGCCTGGGCGGCGCGGTGTAAACAGGAGCATGGCGATCCGCCTTGCCAGACCGGCGCCCGCGCGGCGCGCCCGAGCCGCCGCAGGAGCGGCCCGGCGTCGATCTCGGCGGCTTCCGCGAGCGCTCGCTGAACCGCGGCGTGAACCCGGTCATCTACTGGGCGCTGCGCGCGCTGCTCGTCCCGTTCTTCCTCGTCTACCTCCGCATGCAGCGCGTCGGGCGCGAGCACCTGCCGCGCACGGGGCCGCTGCTGCTCGCCTCGAACCACCGCAGCTTCCTCGACCCGTTCGTGATCGGCACGCTCGTCAAACGTCCCGTCTACTACATGGCCAAGCGCGAGCTGTTCGAGAAGCGCTGGCAGGCGTGGATCCTGAACGCGCTCGGCGCCTTCCCGGTCGACCGCGGCGCGGGCGACGGCGACGCGATGGCCACCGCGCGCACGATCCTCGAACGGGGCGACTGCGTGGTCGTCTTCCCGGAGGGCACGCGCGTGCGGCCCGGCCCGCTCGGCGACTCCGCACCGCGGCGTCGGACGCCTGGCGCTGGAGACGGGCGCGCCCGTCGCGCCGGTCGCGGTGATCGGCACCGAGGACGTGCGCCGCGGCTGGCGCATCCGGCCTCGCAAGGTGCGCCTGCGCGTCGGGCGCCCGCTGCACTACCCGACGGTCGAGCGCTGCTCGCCGAGCCTTGCGGGCGCCGTCACCGAACGGATCTGGGCGTGCGTGCAGCCTGCAGTGGGACTGGTTGGGCGGCGAGCCGGCTGCGCGACGGCGAGCCGCATGCCGATCCGCCGCCGCGCGAGGTCTCGCGCGCCGCCTGAGGCCCGCTCCGGAGGTAGGGTGCATGGGTGGCCGCGCAGGCAAGCCCGAAGTCCAAGGCGCAGCTCGACGCGGAGTTCACCGAGCTCTACCGGGCACACCTCCGCGACGTCTACTCCTACGCGTACTACCGGGTCGGCAACCACCACGACGCCGAGGATCTGACGGAGCAGACCTTCCTGCAGGCCTACCGCCATTTCGAGCGCGCCCAGCGCGAATCCGAGGGACGGCCGCTGCGGCCGTGGCTGATCCGCATCGCCCACAACCTCGCCGCGAACCTCTACCGCGACCGCTCGCGCAAGCCGGCCTCGCCGATCGACGAGACGACCACGATCACGGCGCCGCACACGACCGAGCAGCTGGTCGAGGGCCGCGACGAGCTGAGCCGGATCCTCGACGGCGTCGGCAAGCTGCCGGACGACCGCCGCGAGGCGCTGATCATGCGCTTCGCGCTGGGCATGGACAACCGCGAGATCGCGCGGGCGCTGGGCCGCTCCGACGGCGCCACGAAGGTGCTGATCCACCGCGCGATCAAGCAGCTGGAGGAGATCGTCGGCGAGAACGGCAGCGGGCGCCGGCCGGCGAAGGCGCCGCGGAAGCGGAGAAGGCCGACGATGAGTGAGGCCGCGACCAACTTCGAGGGGCTGCTGCGCGAAGCGCTCGCGCCCGTCGAGCCGCCCGCCGAACTCGCGGCGCGCCTCGAGGGGGCGCTGCAGAGCATCACCGAGATGGCCGCCGACGAGCTCGAAGCCTGGGAGCTCTCGGCGATGCGCGACCCGCGCAACTGGGTGCGGCCCGCCGCCGCGCTCGCCGTCGGCGGCGCCGCCGCGACCGCGCTCGTCGTGCTGCGCGCCAGGCGCCGCGCCGCCGCCTCGCCGCCGCGGAGCATTGCCGGGGTGCGCAAGGCCGCCGAGCCGCACGATCGAAGACCTCGAGCGCGAGACGCGCCGGCTGCTCGGCGACCGCTGAAGCGTCCGGGGCGGCCCCGGCCCCGAGCTAGGCTCTCCCTCCGCCATGGCCACCTGCTACCGCCACCCCTCGCGCGAGACCGGCGTGTCCTGCTCGAACTGCGGGCGCCCGATCTGCCCGGACTGCATGACGAGCACGCCCGTCGGCATGCGCTGCCCGGAGTGCGCGCAGCCAGCGCACGGCGGTCAAGCGCCTGCGCGACGTGGCCGCGCGTCCCGCGCGTCACCTACGCGCTGATCGCGATCAACGTGATCGTCTTCCTCACCGAGCAGGGCCAGTTCACGCTTCGCGAGCACGGGCGTCCACGGCAAGGTCGATCGCCGAAGGCATCCTCTACCGCGAAGCGATCGCCGAAGCCGACCAGTACTGGCGCCTGGTCACCGCGGGCTTCCTGCACGAGAACCTGCTGCACATCGGCTTCAACATGTACCTGCTCTACCTGCTCGGGCTGATGCTCGAGCCGGCGATCGGCGGCGCGCGCTTCGCGGCGATCTACTTCACCGCGCTGCTCGCCGGCTCGTTCGGCGCGCTGCTCGCGACGGCCGACCCGACGCCTCGGCGCCTCGGGCGCGATCTTCGGCCTGATGGGTGCCGCCGCGGTCGAGCTGCGCGCCCGCGGCTTCAGCGTCATGCAGTCCGGCATCGGCGGGCTGATCATCATCAACCTGATCTTCAGCTTCAGCCTCGCCAGGGCATCTCCGTCGGCGCCCACATCGGCGGCCTGATCGGCGGCGCCATCGCGGCGCTCGCGATCCGCACAGCCGACGCGCGCCGCGTGCCCGCGCTCGGCTTCCTCGCCTGCGTGCGTGCTCAGCGTCGCCGCCGTCGCGGCGTCGATCGCCGTCTCGCACGCGACCGGCACCGGCTTCGCCTGAGCGCGGCCTAGCGCGGGCGATCCCAGCAGTCCAGCTCGACTGCGCGGCCGTCGAGCGGCACGTCCTTCAGGAGCTCCGGGTGCAGCAGCCGCGCGAGCAGCTCGAGCCCGTCGACGAGCCGCGGCCCGGGCCGCGAGAAGTAGGCCGAGGCGTCGACGGCGACGATCCGTCGCGGCGCCGAGCGAGCGCAGCCGCTCGGCGTGGGCCAGCGCCTCCTCGTGCGCGCGCGGCGCGTCATAGCCGCAGGGCATCGACCACGACGACCTCGGGCGCGCGCCTGCGGCGAGCACGCTCCCAGCCGACCGTCTCCGAGGGCTCGCCCGGGCAGGCCCGAGCACGTCCTCGCCGCCCGCGAGCTCGATCAGCTGCGGCGTCCAGTGGCCCGGCGACGAACACCGGGTCGAGCCACTCGAGCGCGGCGACGCGCGGGCGCCGGCGCCGCGCACGGCGAGCCTCACGCGGTCGATCCGCCCGCGAGCTGCGGGCGACGAGCTCGACGCCCTCGCGCCGGCGCCCGGTCGCCTCGGCGAGCGTGCGCACGTCGCCGAGCGTCTCGCCGAGCGTCTTCGGGTCGAGCGCGATCACGCGCGGGTGCGTCGGCAGCTCGCGCCGCGAGCGCCGCGACGTCCTCGTAGGAGACCGCGCACACCGGGCACAGCGCCTGGGTGACGATCAGGTCGGGCTCGAGCTCGGCGAGCTCGTCCGCGTCGAGCTCGTAGATCGACTCGCCCGCGAGCGTGCGCTCGCGCACCGCCGCGTCGATCTCGCCGGCGCTGAGCCCCGGCGGGCAGCGCGTCGCGGGTGACGCGCGGCAGCGACAGCGCGGCGAGCGGGTAGTCGCACTCGTGCGTCACGCCGACGAGCTCGTCGTCCGAGGCCGAGCGCGAACAGCAGCTCGGTGGCGTGCGGGACGAGGCTGACGATCCGCATGCCAGAGAATGTAAGGCCTTGCGACGCGGGTAAGCTGGGTCGATGGCGCTTCTCGGCGACGCCGAGGTCGATCGTGAGCTGGACGGGCTGGACGGCTGGCGGCGCGAGCCGCCCGACGGCGATCGCGCGGGACTTCGAGTTCGCGGACTTCGCCGCCGCCATGGCGTTCGTCCAGCGCGTCGGCGAGGCGGCCGAGGACGGCCAACCATCACCCCGACATCCTGCTGCACGGCTGGAACAAGGTCCGCCTGACGCTACTCCACCCACTCCGAGGGCGGCCTCACCGCGGCCGACTTCGCGCAGGCCGCGCGGGTCTCGCAGCTCGCCTGAGCGCGCGCCGCGCCTTCCGCCGGTCGCCCTTGCTACCGTTGAACGGCCGACCGTCTTGATGATCGACGACGAAGAACTTCCTCGAAGTAGCGTCGCCCCGCCGGGCGGCCCGCGCCGAGCGCGCGGCCTGACCCGCTCCGGCCGGGGCAGCGACTCAGCCCGCGGGCTGCGCTGAGGGACGCCGCGCGCTCCGTGAACGGCCTGAAGCTGATCCTCGCGGCCGTCCTGGTCGGGGTCAACGCGTTCTTCGTGATCGCCGAGTACGCGCTCGTGCGCTCGCGCCGCGCGCGCCTGGAAGTGATGCGCGAGGAGGGCGCAGAAGGGCGCCGGGCTGGCGCTCGACCAGCTCTAGCCAGGTCAACGACTACATCTCCGCCGTCCAGATCGGCGTCACGATGACCTCGATCGCGATCGGCGCGCTCGCCGAGCCCGCGCTCGCGGACCTCCTCAAGAACTGGCTGCCCTCCGGCTGGAGCACGGCGTCGCCGCGGCGATCGTCGCGGTCTTCGCCTTCGCCGTGATCTCGTTCGTGCAGCTGATCGGCGGCGAGATCGTGCCGAAGTTCTACGCGATCGACCGCGCAGAGACGGTCGCGCGCCGGGTCGCGCGGCCCGCTGCGCGCGTTCAAGGTCGCCTTCCAGCCGCTGATCGCGGTCGTGACGGCGGTCTCGAACCGGATTCTGCGGCTGCTCGGCGTGGACATGACCAAGCAGGGGGACGGCGGCTCGCCCGACGAGCTCAAGCGGCTGATCGCCGAGTCCTACGCCGGCGGGCACCTCGACCCGGGCGAGGCCGGGATGCTGACCGGCGTCTTCCACCTGCACGAGCAGGAGGCGCGCCAGGTGATGACGCCGATCCCGGCTGTCGTCACGCTCGACTGCCTCAGCCGACGTCGAAACGGCGCTGCGGCTGTGCGTCTCCAGCGGCCACACCCGGCTCGTGATCACCGAGAACGAAGACCGCGACCGCGTCAAGGGGATCATCCACGTCTCGGAGCTCGGCGGCGCTGCTGATGTCCGACGGCCCGCATGCGCCGATCGCGCCGGTCGTCCACGACGCGCTGATCGTGCCCGAGACCAAGCCGCTGGACGACCTGCTCGCCGACCTGCAGCGCGCCCGCACCTCGCTGGCCGTCGTGGTCGACGAGTACGGCCGCGTCGTCGGCGTGATCAGCGTCGAGGACATCATCGAGGAGGTCGTCGGCGAGATCGCCGACGAGACCGACCCGGCCGCCGGCGAGATCCGCCGGCTGGCGAACGGCGACTGGTTCGTGCGCGGCCACGTCGCCGTCACCGACCTCGCCGACTACGGCATCGAGCTGCCAGCCGACAGCGATGCGTACAACTCGATCGGCGGCTTCGTCTTCGCCGAGCTCGGCCGCCTGCCCAAGCGCGGCGACACGGTCAGCGCCGACGGCTACTCGATCCGCGTCGAGTCGGTGCGCGACAACCGCATCGAGGCCGTGCGGATCCGCGAGCGGCGCCCGGTCGCGCGCAGCGGCGGTCGCGAGCGCGAGAACGACTGAGCTCCCACCCCTCCGCGCAAGCCAGCGTGGTGGCGGTGCGATGCTCACCCCGCCCTCCCAACAGCGAGCGGGCCCTTAAACACGTCCGGCCCGCGGGGGGAGCGGACCGGATCGTGCGCACTGGGAGGAGGCGGGTGTGCGTTGCGACGTATCACGTCGCAGTGACCAGTATCTCCACGTTGATCAACATGACCTAAAAGTCGGATTAGGGGGTGTTGAATGTTCGGCGGGCCGCTCCCGGCGGGGCCGGGCGAGGTCAGTAAACGTGCAGCCCGCGGCCGCTCTTGCGCCCGAGCGCGCCCTCGGCCGCCAGCTCGCGCAGCCGCTCGGGCACCGGCTCGCCGATCGTCTCGCCGATCGCGATCGAGACGTCGAGACCGACGAGGTCGAGCAGCGCCAGCGGGCCCATCGGGTGTCCGGCGCCGAGCTTCATGCAGGTGTCGATGTCGCCGGGTTCGAGGCCGGTCTCTTCCATCAGCCGCACGGCGCTGAAGAGATAGGGGAAAAGCAGTCGATTCACCACGAAGCCGGGGATGTCCGGGACGACGACGGGTGTCTTCTCGAAGGTCTCGCAGAGAGCGAGCGCCCGACCGCGCGTGTCCTCGCTCGCCTCGGCCGGGAACACGAGCTCGACGAGCTGCATCTTCGTCACCGGGTTGAAGACGTGCAGGCCGACGAAGCGCTCGGGGCGGCCGCTGGCCGCGGCGAGGGCCGCGACGGACAGCGAGGAGGTCGTGCTCGCGAGGATCGCGTCGTCTCCGACGACAGCATCGAGCTCGCCGAGCAGGCGGGACTTGACCTCCAGGTCCTCGACGACCGCCTCGACGACGAACGCGGCGTCCGCCAGCGCGTCCGGGTCGGTGACGATCTGCACGGAATGGAGCCCACCGACCCCCACCTCGGCGCCGAGGCGGGCGAGCGTCTTCTCGACGGTCGCCCGTGCGCGGTCGGCCGACTCCTCCGAGCGGGCGAGCAGGAACACCGGGCCGTGATGGGCCGCCGTCGCCGCCAGACCGCACGCGATCGCGCCGCTTCCAGCGACGCCCAGATGAGTGCTCACGCTGCTCCTTTGCTCTCTCGTTTGCGCTTCCCTGCGCGGCTGGCCGTGCAGCCAGGAGCCCGCGGGCAGGCGGTACAGTACGCGCTGCAGGGTCCGCGCATCCTTTCAGAAGCGCGCATCGGGTCCTGCGGCGCCTGGGTGGGTAGGACCTGTTCCGACCGTCGAGCCGCCGGAAAACCGACACCTGAGAGGACTTCACAGATGAGGGAAGCAGAGGGCCGCGAAGTCGTGATCGTCGAGGCCGTGCGCACGCCGATCGGCCGCGGGCACCGCGAGAAGGGCTACTACAAGGACACGCACCCGAACGAGCTGCTCGCGAAGACCTACACCGAGGTCATCGAGCGCTCGGGCGTCGAGGCCTCCGAGGTCGAGGACGTGATCGCGGGCTGCGTGCAGCAGTTCGGCGAGCAGGGCTTCAACATCGCGCGCAACGCGTGGCTGGAAGCCGGCCTTCCGATCGAGACGCCCGGCACCACCGTCGACCGCCAGTGCGGCTCGGCTCAGCAGGCCGTCAACTTCTCCGCCGCGCTGATCGCGGCCGGCGTGCACGACGCGATGATCGGCTCGGGCGTCGAGCACATGGGCCACCTGCCGTTCGCCGCGGGCATGAAGACCCAGGAGGACTTCGGCTACGCGTTCACGCCCGAGCTGATGGCCAAGCACAACATCGTCGGCCAGGGCCTCGGCGCCGAGATGATCGCCGATCAGTGGGAGATCTCCCGCTCCGAGCTCGACGAGCTCGCGGTGCGCTCGCACCGGCTCGCGGCGCAGGCGACCGAGGAGGGTCGCTTCGAGAGGGAGATCGTGCCGATGGTCCTCGATGGGCAGACGCTCGTGACGGACCAGGGCATCCGCCCCGAAACCAGTCTCGAGGCGCTCTCGCAGCTGAAGCCCGCGTTCAAGCCCGACGGCAAGATCACGGCGGGCAACGCGTCACAGATCTCCGACGGCGCGGCGGCCGTGCTGCTGATGTCGGGCGAGAAGGCGAAGGCTCTCGGCCTCACGCCGCGCGCCCGGATCGTCGACCAGACGACCGTCGGCTGCGACCCGGTGAAAATGCTGGAGGGCCCGATCCCGGCCACGCGCAAGATCCTCGAGCGCAACGGCATGCAGATCGGCGACATCGACCTGATCGAGATCAACGAGGCCTTCGCACCCGTGGTGGCAGCGTGGCGCCGCGAGCTCGACCCGGACATGGACCGCGTGAACGTGAACGGCGGCGCGATGGCGCTCGGCCACCCGCTGGGCTCGACCGGCGCGCGGCTGATCACGACGTTGCTGCACGAGCTCGAGCGCTCCGACAAGGAGATCGGCTTCGTGACGATGTGCTGCGGCGGCGGTCTCGGAACGGGGACCCTGATCCAGCGGGTCTGAGCCGGGGTCTGCTCCGGCAGGGACGAAACCGGCCCTCAGGCGCTCGGTTTCGTCCCCGTCCAGTCCACTTCGACCGGGGCGAGCGAGAGCAGCGCTTCCCACGTCTGCGCGGTTGCGACGCCGCTGGGCGCGATCCCGTGCGCGCTCTGGAACGACTCGAGGTTCGTAGTCGTCTGCGCGCCGAAGCTGCCCGTCGTTTCCTGCGTCGAGATCGCGCTCGCGAGGTGCTCCTGGAGCCAGAGGACCTGGTCGCCCTTGCTGCCTTTGCTCAATTCGGGGTAGCTCGTGTTCGGCGTGACGCTGGTCAGGGGGGTCATCGGCGCCGCCAGCGTTGACCAGCCCGAGGCGGAGGTTTCCTGCCAGTCCCAGAACGACCAGCCGGGGGCGCCGTAGTCCACGGCCTCCTCGCGGAAGCGCAGGATGTCGGCGTTCGAGACCCCGCCGTAGGTCTGCCCGAGCGGGAAGATCGGCCGCCCGTAGATGCGGTTGGCGATGTAGGTGTTCGCGTAGACGGTGTCGACGGAGACGCCGATGTCGTGCCAGTACATCTGCGGCAGGTTGAACTGGGCGCCGCCCGGGCCCAGGAACACCGAGTAGGGGAACGTGCCGTGGAAGGAGACGTAGGGGAAGGAGGCCAGTGCGAGCGGGAAGGCGGCGCCGATCTTGCCGCGCAGCGTGCTGATGTAGGTCTGCGCCGCGGCGTACTTGCCTTCGTACTCGGCCTCGGCGTCGATCACGAGGCAGTCCGCGCCGTTCGCGACCGCCTCGGCGCCGAGCGTGGCCTCGCCTGTCGGGCTCGAACCGTAGACATACTGCCAGGCGCACACTTTCAGGCCGGCGGCATGGAGCGTCTGGACGAGTTCGGGGGAGAACTGGCTCCAGTAGTTGCTCGAGCCGTCGGCGCTCTTGACGAACACGGTCGTGACGCCGGCGGCGTGCGCCTGGGCGGCGATCGCGGCCAGCGAGCCGCCGCTCGATTTGCTCACGTACCAGATCCACATCCCCTGCCCTTCGAATGCGCCGGCGCCGATGCCGCCCGCCGTTGCCGGCGAGGTCACCTTGGGCACGGGGGGATGCAGCGCGTGGGTGTAGACGTAGAGCGGACCGTAGGAGCTCGTATAGCGGCCTCGGCTGAGCAGGATCTTGACGTGGCCGGAGTGGGCCGCCTTCGGAACCGTGGCCATGAACCCGAACGCGGTCCTGCGCAGCCGCGATGCGGGGGAGCTCGCGTTGACCGAGGCACCCGCCTTCTTCGGGAAGCCGATCACCATCCCCGCCTGCAGCCCGACGCCCTTCACGAGCAGCGTTCCGTGGGTCGAGACCTGGCGGGGGTTGGCGGTGCAGTGCGCTGAGGGCGTGCAGGCGATGCCCGTGATGCGCACGCTCGTGACGTGGGCGCTGCCGCCGCTGGGAGTGGAGCGGGTCGTTTCGGTCTGGCCGCCAGGGGTCGCGGTGCCGCCTGAGGCCGCGAGCGCCGTCAGCGGGCAGCACAAGAGGGCCAGCGCGATCGCAAACAGCGCTCCCGCCGGCGCGATCACTCGTTTCCTCGCGCCTCTGGTCGCCGAGACCACGAAACCCTTCCGGTCGTTGGCCATGGGTGGGTGGGCTCCAGCAACGACTTGCAGCCGCCCGCCCCGGGGGTCGAACCGAAGTTACCGGCTCTGGGCCTGCAAACGTCCCGGCGCCACGGAAGTTGCGCCGTCGGCGCGGCTCCTAGCCCCAGGTGAAGCCGGTCTCATGTGGCGCGGGCGCGAGCGGGCTGCACGGAAGCCCGGCCGGCGGCCGGGGCAGGTTGAAGCCGCCGGGAGCGACGTCGTTCGGCGTCCCGGGGTGGAAGATCGAGGCCAGATACTGGTTCTGCCCCCGCCCGACGCTCAGCTCGAACTGGCCGCCCCCGTAACAGCCGATGCCGCGCTCGGCGCAGTAGTCATAGGCGTCGAGGAGGTTGCGCAGTCCGCCGAGCCGCGAGGGCTTGATGTTGACCATGCGCGGCGGATAGGGGAGCGCCTCGATGTCGTCGACCGAGTGGATCGGCGCGTCCCAGGAGAAGCGCTCGCGGTGCGCCGCCAGCACCGGTTCGGTCTCCTCGGTCAGGGCCGGGTCCTCGATCCACGCCTCGGGGAAGGCCCTGACGACGCGCTCATACAGCGCCGGGTCGGCCGGCTGATCGACGACCGTGCCTTTGTAGAGGCCCTTGAAGTCGACGGAGTCCACGGCCCCCGTCTCGACGAGCGCGGCGATCAGCTCCTCGTCCCATGAGCTCGTCGGATCGAGCTTGAAGGCCAGGTTCGGGCAGATCTCCATGCGCACCCGCATCGGCTCGAGCGTCGGCGGCTCGCCCAGCCGCAGCGAGACGACGAACGTCACCGGCGGCGGGCTCGCGGCCGAGCGCCTCGTGCAGCGAACGCCCGGCCTGACGCAGCGCCAGGTCGAGGGCTGCCGACTCGTATGCCCAGGTGCGGTAGCGCCGCGAGACCTCGCGCTGCGGCGGCTCTCCGAACAGCTCGAGCTCGGCGAGGTGCTCGCAGAAGCCCGCGAGCGTGAAGCTGCCCCGCGAGCGGCAGGGTCGGGCCGGCCGCCTGCAGGATGTCGTGGTCCTCGGCCTCGTAGGTGACGTCCTCGCCGACGCCCTCCAGGCCGCCGCCGCGAAGGTGGATCAGCGTCGACTTTGCGCTCGAAGTCGCTGGAGACCGACTGCACGAGCCCCTCGAGCTCGTAGCCCTCGATCTCGACGGACAGCCCGGCGAGCTGCTCCCACGTGCTCATCCGCCGGCCGCCTCGCGCTCGAGCCGGGCCACCAGCTCGTCCAGCTTCAGCTCCTCCAGCGCCGCCCCGACCGCGGCGAGCTCCCCGGCGCACTGCTCGATCAGCCGCTTGCCCTCGCTGACGAGCGCGAGCGTCTCGTCGAGGCTCGCCTCGCCTGAGTCCAGGCGCCTGATGATCTCCTCGACGCGCGCGGTCGCCGCCTCGTAGGAGAGGCGCTCGGAAGCTGTCCCGTTCTCGCCGCCGGGCGCGCTCACGGCTCAGAGACCTCCGCGTCCACGCTCGCCGTCTGCGAAGCGCAGCCTCAGCTCGCCGCGCTCGCGCGCCGCCTGCGCCGAGGAGACCGGACGGCCCTCGCGCGTCTGGGCGAGCGCGTAGCCGCGTTCGAGCGTGCGCTGTGGATCGTGGCCCGTCAGCGCGAGCGCAAGACGCTCCAGCTCGCGAGGCCGGCGCGTGCGGCAGTCGGCGAGCGCCGAGCCGGACTTGCGCGAGATCACGAGCGCTCTCTTGCCGGTCCTCTCCAGCTCCGCGCGCAGCCGCCGGCGCGAGCCGGCGCGGATCTCGCGCAGCTTCTGGCGCAGCTGCTCGCGCTCGCGCTCGACGTGCACGCCAGGCGCCCGCGAGAGCAGGGCCAGCCGGCGGGCGCGCTCCAGCACGGCCCGGCGGCCGTGGTCGCGCAGGCGCGTGGCCGCCAGCGCCCGGCGCTCGCGCTCGGCGAGCGCGCGGCGGCCATGCTCGCGCAGCCGCCCGGCCAGCGCGAGCTGCTCGCGTCGCGCGGCCACGCAGTCGACGGCGACCGCGGCCTCGGCTGCATGCGTGGGGGTCGAGCAGCTCACCGCGGCGACATCGTCGAGCAGCGTGCGGTCGGTGTGGTGGCCGACAGAGGCGATCACGGGCACTGCAAGCAGCGCGACGGTCCGGCAGAGCGTCTCGTCGCAGAAGCAGAGCAGGTCGGCGAGCGAGCCGCCGCCGCGCGCGACGATCACGACCTCGACGTCGCCGAGCGCGGCGAGGTCGCCCAGCGCCCGCGCGATCGCGGGCGCGGCATGGCGGTCCTGCACCGGCGCGAACGCCCAGATCAGCCGCCCGGCCCAGCCGCGGCGGGCAAGCGCGGCGAGCAGGTCGTCGCGGGCCTTGCCCGATCTCGCCGGTGACGACGCCGATCGTGCGCGGGCAGCGCGGCCAGCGCCAGCGCCTTCTGGCGCTCGAGCAGGCCCTCGGCGTCGAGCCGCTTGCGCAGCCGGTCGATCTGCGCGAGCAGGTCGCCCTCGCCGGCGATCCGCAGATCGGTGACGTTGAAGGAGAAGGCGGGCGAGGCCGTCGCGCTACCCGTGTAGTAGTCGCATCCGCCCGCCACGACGACCTGCATTCCCTCGGCGGGCGTCTGCCCGCTCGCCGCGAGCATCTTCTCCCAGTCGTTCAGCCAGGCCGCGCAGGGGATCGCGCCCGCCGGCGTCGCGAAGCTCGAAGTAGACCCGCGTGCGGCGCCGCGCGCAGGTTCACGAGCTCGCCGATGCAGCTGGACGCGCGCGAACGAACGCAGTTCGCCCTCGCAGCTTGGCCGCGTAGCGGCCGACGCCGAACGGCCCGGGCAGCGGACTGTCCGGGATGCCCGCCGGGACGGGCCTCGTCGGTGCTGCTCTGCAGGGACATCTGACGCTGAGCATAGGCGCTACGATCGACGGCCATGCCGTGCTGCGAGCTCCTGCCGGGCTGATCAGTGTCGAAGCGAAACGCTGGCAGGCGAGGGCGCCCGCGCAAGCGCCGCTCCGGCGGCGCCGGGACCGCCGAGGGCACGTGATCCGGCGGCTGCCGCGGCCGGCCGGGCGTCCGCTGCCACGCGCCGCGGCGCACGCGCGGCGCCCGGGACGGGGACCTGGCGAGCACCGACCGCGCGCGGCGCGATCCCGGCGGGGTCGGCGAGCGGCCGGACGCGCCCTGGCACCCGTGGCCCTTCTCCGAGCTGCTGATCCTCGTCGGAGCGATCGGCACGATCGTCGGCTTCGCCTCCGGCGCTCCGTGGACGCTGTTCGCCGGTCTCGGCGCGGTCCTGCTCGGCACGCTCGAGTTCACGATCCGCGAGCACCGCGCGGGCTACCGCTCGCACGCGGCACTGCTCGCCGCGGTCCCGACGGCGCTGCTGCACGGCGCGATCGCGCTCGCCCTGTTCTCGCTCGGCGCAAGCGGCGGCGTGCTCGTGCTCGCCCCGCTCGTCGTCGACGTGCCGGTCTTCTGGCTGCTCTACAGGTTCCTGCGGGCGCGCTTCGAGGACGCGCGCCGCGAGCGCGTGTTCGAGCTGCGCCGCCGCTAGCCGGCGTCAGCCGCGTCGGGGCGAGCTGCACCGAGGGCAGCGGGCGCTCGCCCTCGGCCGGGCCCTCGCCCCGGACCTCGCCGGTCAGGCCGAGGCTCTGCAGGCGCGCGATCTCGCGCTCGCCTTCCAGGCGCGCGGGGTGGCCGGCGGGCAGGCCGGCGATCAGCTTCGCGATGCGGTTGCGCAGCTGCAGGGCGAAGTGGGGGGTCGAGGCGCCCATCAGCTGGCGCACGTCCTCGACGGTCACCTCGCGGGCGATGCTCGCGGCGGGGGTCTTCGGCTTCGCTCACGCGGCTTCTCCTCGGCCTATTCGCTCTGCTGCACAGCAGCTTCTTCGGGGGCGCCCTGCTTGCGGGGGCTGATCTCCAGCAGCGAGTCGAGCTGCGCCTGCACCGTCAGCGAGATCGCGTCTTCGTCGCCGATCAGCCAGCCGTGATTGTAGACACCGCGCACGGGCTGAATTCCGGCGTCGAGGTGTACGCGGGCTGGATGTCGCCGAGGTAGGCGACCAGCGGCTGGGGGATCGTCTGCGCCGTTTCGAGCAGCAGCAACGGGCCGTAGTCGCCCGTCGCCGAGAGGAGCGCCGCCGCGGGTGCGTCCAGCGGACGCGAGGAGCGGGCGAAGACGAGCCCGTGCCCCGGCTCTTTGACGCCCCAGCCGAAGGTGCCGTCGGTGAAGCGGGCGGCGGCGATCGACGCGCCGGTCGCAGTCGTCGCTTCGGCGCCTTCGCTTTCCGGGATCTTGGTGACGCGGCCGAGGTGCGCGAGCGCGCCGAGCGCTTCGCGGCTGAGCGTGCGCCGCGTTCATCACGTAGATCGCCGGGTGGTGCATCGAGTGCAGCAGCGCTTCGCCCGCCGCGCCCAGCGCGCCGCCGGCGACCGGCAGCAGCGGCGCCGCCGCTCTCCGCGGCCAGGCCCGGCGCCGGCATCTGCAGCGAGCTCGGCGCCTTCGGAGCCGACGACGATCGCCTGCCGCGGCGTCGCGCCCGTGCTCGCGCGCAGCACCCGCTCGGCTTCGGCCGCGACGCTGGCGCCGTCGCGCCGGGGCAGTCGCGCGCACCGACGAAGCCGGCGGGCACGCTCGCTTGCGTTCCGATCCGCAGGACCTGCGCGCCGCCGAGCGCGGCGGAGCCGCTGGGGTGCATCGCTTCGAGCGCTTCGCGGCTGACCGCAGGCAGCGTGCCGCCTTCGGAGTAGAGGATCGGGGCGTTCAGCGGCGCGGCCGCGAACGGCGCGGCCGCGAGCGCGGCGGGCCAGTCGTTGCGGTCGACGATGACGACCGCCTGCGGGCGCGAGGTGGCGAGTCAGGCCGGGGTAGACGACGCGGGCGATCGCCGCCGCGTCGAGCACGGGCTCGGCGCCGCCGACCCGGGTCGTGTTGCGGGTCGTGACGCTGACGGCGCCCTCTTCGGCGACGGGTGCCACGCTGGCGAGCGGGTCCGCCGCCGCTGTGCGAGGTGGTCGCGCCGCCCTTCCCGCAGCCCGCAAGCAGCAGCGCCAGCGAGGGCAGGAAGGAATCGCGCCAGTCGCGTCGAAGGTGCCCTGAAGCCCATCGGGCGGGCACACTACCGGGGAGGTCGGAGAAGGACCGCGACTGGTGGAGAGGCAGATTTTCGGGCGGCAGCGCTGCAAGCGTCATTGCACTTTGCTAGCGTGCCGCCGAACGCCGAGCCCCTGATACGGAGTCAGGGGACGGGGGACCCAATTTGTTGGGGCGAATCCCGCGGTGAACCCGCAGGAAGCGCAGGCTCTTTCAGCGCTAGCCCGTCAGCTAACCCCGCAGGCCGACGAAAGAGGTTTTCGACTTGCAGGTACGCACCGCATGCGCAATGGTCAGCAGCTTGTTGCTGCTCGGCTCCGGCGCCGACGCCGCCCAGGCGGCGAACACCGGCGGCGCCTCAGCGGGCTCCACGAGCCCCACCGCGGCGAGCCCCGCTCCGTCGCCGGCGGCAAGCTCCACCTGTTCCCGGTCACCGGCCGCTCCACGAACATCGCCTACAAGGGCCCCGTCTACGTGAAGACGGCGACCGGCGAAGTGGTCGCCTACAGCCCGGCCGCCAGCACCACCACGGGCACCGCGGCGAGCGCGACGGGCGGCAGTCGCCCCCGCCGCCGCACCGCACCGAACAGCCGCTCGAAGTGCCGCCGACCGGAATCGGAACGCGCGGGCGGCCCGACCCCGCGCCCGGAGCTGCTCGTGCCCGGCACGACCGCCCGCTACGTCGACGGGCTGGCCGCCGCGCCGATGGGCGCCCCGCTCGCCGTCCAGGAGATCATCTGGGCCGGCAACGAGCTGATCGGGCTCCCCTACATCTACGGCGGCGGGCACGGCTCGTTCACCTCCAGCGGCTACGACTGCTCGGGCACCGTCTCGTTCGCGCTGCACGGCGCGAGCCTGCTGAAGACGCCCGAGGACTCCTCCGAATTCGAACACTACGGCTCGCACGGGATCGGGCGCTGGATCGCGATCTTCTCGAACCCGGGGCACGCCTACATGACGGTCGCCGGGCTGCGGCTCGACACGAGCGCGGCGGATGACCCGTCCAACCAGCAGGGACCGCGCTGGCGGCCGCTTCGCCCGGCGAACAGCGGCTACCGCGTGCGCCACCCGCTGGGCCTGTGAGCGGACGGACGCGGTTCGACGGCGCTGCGGGTCGGCTAGGCTGATGGAAGTCTGGCCGGCACTCGCGCCGGCCGCCCGCGGCAACCCATAGGAGGATCGGATGGCCGGCTTGACCGGGCGCATGTCCACCGTCGTGAAGGCGAAGGTCTCGAAGCTGCTCGACCGGGCCGAAGACCCGGCCGAGACACTCGACTACAGCTACCAGAAGCAGGTCGAACAGCTCCAGAACGTCAAGAAGGGCATCGCCGACGTCGTCACGGCCAAGAAGCGCCTCCAGATGCAGGAGAGCAGCCTGCAGCAGAGCCTCGTGAAGCTCGACACGCAGGCCCGCCAGGCGCTCTCGCAGGGCAACGAAGAGCTGGCGCGCGCCGCGCTCGAGCGCAAGAACGTCGCGCAGACCGAGCTGCAGTCGCTCGACACCCAGGTCACCGAACTCGAAGCCCAGCAGCAGAAGCTCACCGACTCCGAGAAACAGCTCCGCGCCAAGATCGAAGCCTTCAGGACCAAGAAGGAGGTCATCAAGGCGCAGTACTCGGCCGCCGAGGCGCAGGTGAGGATCTCCGAGGCCGCGACCGGCGTCGGCGAGCAGATGGCGGACGTCGGGCCTGGCGATGCAGCGCGCGGTCGACAAGACCGAAAACATGCGCGCGCGGGCCGACGCCGTCCAGGAGCTCGAAGCGGCGGGGACCTTCGACGACGTCACCCAGCTCGGCTCCGGCGAAGACGACATCGACCGACAGCTCAAGTAGCTCTCCAGCCAGAGCGCCGTAGACGACGAACTGGCCAAGATGAAGGGCGAACTCGGCGCTCGGCCACCGCGGCGCGAGGCCGCGCAGATCTCCTCGGGCGAGAGCGCGCCCGCCGGCGAGAGCGGCCAGCAATGATCGTGCGCATATCCGGCGAGGGGCAGTTCGACCTCGCCGACGCCGAGTCGGGCCGGCTGAACGAGCTGGAGGGCGCGGTGGTCGCTGCGGTCGAAGCGCGCGACGAAGCCGCGTTCACGCAGGCGCTCGCCGCGCTGCTCGATCACGTCCGCTCGGCCGGTACCGCAGTGGCCGAGGACGCGCTCGAGGGCTCGGACCTGATCCTGCCGCCCTCCGACACGTCGCTTGCAGAGGCGGAGGCGGAATTCACGGGCGAGGGCCTGATCCCGGACTGAGTTTTTTGGGGAGGGGAGGGGGTCGGTCGGCGCTCCGCGCCGCCCTCCAGCCGCTCAGCCCTCCAGGGCGCCGTCCGCCTCAGATCGGGATCCCCCAGAGCGGGAACCAGCGCTCGATTTCCGGCTCGATCGGCAGTTCCGTGCCGACCTGGGCCTTGATCTGCAGCTCGCGCTCGGTGTCGCGCTCCTGGTTGGCGCCCTGCTTCGGCACGAAGGGGTACCAGTGCCCGCGCTTGTAGTTGTAGATGAAGTAGATCGGCGCGCCCTTGGCGTCGGCGAACGCGAAGACGGCGCACAGGAGGCGCTCGCCGTAGCCCGCGGTCTCGATCGAGCCGGCCACTGCGTTGATGCCCACGGCGAGGTCTTCGACGCTCGGCGCGCCCGCAGGGTTGGTGAGCACCATCCAGCGGTACCCGTAGCTGTCGTCCTGGGTGGCGACCGCGCAGCCGCTCTCGCCGCTGGTCGCCTTGACGACCTCCTCCATTTCCTTGACGGTCGCTTCGAACTCGCTGTTGGCGAGCGCCTGGAAGACGATCGCGGCCTTACCGGCCGGGGAGATCGAGTGCCCGCTCTCGAGCGTCACCCACGCGGTGGTGATCGCGAACAGCTTGTCGGGCGCGGGGCCCTTGACCTCGTGGCGGCCGAAGAGGGCGTCGCGAAGGCCCACTAGTTCAGAGCGGCGGCGGTGCCCTGCTGCAGCTGTGCCTCCAGCCGCTGGAGCGCGGCCAGGCGCTGCTCGAGCGGCGGGTGGTCGGAGAAGATGTTGAGCAGCGATTCCTTCGCCTTCGGAGGGATGATGTAGAACGCGCTCAGGCCTTCGGCCTGGCGCAGATCCTCCTTCGGCTGGTGTTCGATCGTGCCGGAGATCTTGATCAGCGCCGAAGCCAGCGCGCTCGGCCTCCCGGTCAGCACCGCCGAGCCGCGGTCAGCGGCGAACTCGCGGTAGCGCGACAGCGCGCGCAGCAGCAGGAACGAGATCGCGTAGACCAGCGCGGACACGAGGACGACGATCATGATGTCCTCCTCCTCTTCGTTGCTGCGGCCGTAGCCGCCGCCGAAGAAGAAGGCGAACTGCAGGATCAGCGCGGCCAGCGAGGCGAAGAAGCCAGCCAGGGTCATCACCATGACGTCGCGGTTGATCACGTGCGTGATCTCGTGCGCCATCACCCCTTCGAGCTCGGGCGAGTCGAGCATGTCGAGGATTCCCCGCGTCGCGCAGACCGTGGTCGTCTTCCTCGAGCGGCCCATCGCGAAGGCGTTCGGCATCGGCGTCTCCATCACGCAGATCCGGGGCTTGGGAAGGTCCGCCTGCACGCACAGCCGTTCCACGATGCCGTGGAGCTCGGGCTCCTCGGCGGGGGAGACCTCTTTGACGCCCTGCGTGGCGAGGGCGATTTTGTCCGAGGCGAACAGCTGCACCAGCAGCAGCACGACCGCGATCGTGACGATGATGCCCGCGCCCGCGCCAGCCGCGAACAGCACGCCGACGAACACGACGTACAGGAGGCCCAGCAGGAAGATCGTCAGCAGCATCCGCGCCTGCAGGCCGGAGTCGCGTCCGAACTCGGTTCGGGATCTGGCAGCCATCGCCTCAATTCTGGCAGAGACGATCTTCAGTTCCCCTAAAGTCTTGCTCGTCCCCTATGCGTAGCGGCGCCCGCCCATGAAGCCCGAAGTCGAAGTCCTGGGCATCTCGATCAAGACTTTCGGCGTGGCCTTCGCGTTGGGCTTCCTGGCCTGCGGTGCGCTCGTCGCGCGGCGGCTGCGCGAGCTCGGCAGGCCGGTCGACTGGGCGTACGAGATCACGTTCTCGGCGCTGATCGGAGGCGTGATCGGCGCTCGCGTCTACTACCTGATCGAAAAGGCGGGCTCGACTGCACGGCAGCCTGCTCGGCAACATCTTCTCCGGCTCCGGTCTCGTCTGGTACGGGGGCGCGATCGGCGGCGCGATCGGCGTGATCGGCTGGATGCGCTGGCGCGGCGTGCTCGAACTGCGCATGCTCGACATGTGCGCGACGGCGCTCGCGCTCGGCTACGCGATCGGCCGCATCGGCTGCCAGGTGTCCGGCGACGGCGACTACGGCATCCGCTCGACGCTGCCGACCTCGATGGGCTATCCGCACGGCACCGTGCCGACGCCGCCGGGCGTGACCGTGCTGCCGACCCCGATCTACGAGACGGTGCTGATGTGCCTGCTGGCGTGGGGACTGTGGCAGCTCCGCGACCGCGTGCGGCCGGGAGTGGTGTTCGCGCTGTACCTGGTCGGCTCGGGGTTCGAGCGCTTCATGATCGAGTTCATCCGGCGCAACCACCGAGGTCGCGTCGGGACTGACCCCGCCGCAGATCGAGAGCCTGATCGCGATGGCCGCCGGCCTGATCTGGCTCGGCGTGCTGGTCAACCGCGGCGGCTTCGATTATCTGCGCGCGGAGGACGCGCCCCGCCGGGCGCCGGCGAAGCGCGTCGTCACGGCCTGAGCGAGGCCGTCCGACCGGTCGCAAATGGGGAGGTCGGCCGCGCGCTCCATGCGCGGCCTTCGCCGGAAGGCGATAATCACCGCCGACATGGCCACCGGCACCAGCCTCTCACGCGGTCTTTCCGCTGGGCAGCCGCCTCAACGAGCGCGGCGTGCTCGAGATCGGCGGCTGCGACACGCTCGAGCTGGCCCGCGAGTTCGGCACGCCCGCGTACGTCGTCGCCGAGGAGGACCTGCGCGCCCGTGCGCGCGCGTTCGTCGGCACCGCCCGCGAGCTGCACCCCGACATGCACGTCGTCTTCGCCTCCAAGGCCTTCCCATGCACTGCCGTGCTGTCGCTGTTCGCCTCCGAGGGGCTGTGGTGCGACGCCGCCTCGGGCGGGGAGCTCTACCTGGCGCTGAACGCCGGCTTCGCTCCCGAGCGGATCGTGCTGCACGGCAACGCCAAGTCCGAGGCCGAGCTGCGGATGGCGCTGCGCCACCGCGTCGGGCTCGATCGTGATCGACAACTTCGACGAGATCGAGCGCCTGCGCGAGCTGATCGCCGGCGGGGCGCTCGGCGACCGCGAGGGCGGCCAGCCCGTGCTCGTGCGGGTGACGCCGGATGTGCGCGGCGAGACCCACGAGAAGATCTCCACCGGCCAGGCGGACTCCAAGTTCGGGTTCTCGACGGCGGCGGCGCCCGAGGCGATGGACCGCGTGCGCTCGGTGCCAGGGCTCTCGCTGCAGGGCCTGCATGCTCACATCGGCTCTCAGCTGCTGGATCTCGAGCCGTTCCGGCGCGCGTGCGCGGAGCTGGCGGCGCTCGGAGAGGGCCTTCCCGTCCTCGACCTCGGCGGAGGCCTCGGCGTGAGCTACCTGGAGGGCCAGCCGCCGCCGCCCACGGCCGAGGACTACCTCGGGGCGATCGTCAGCGAGCTCGGCGGGGACGGCAACCCCTCGGCCCGCCTGCTGGTCGAGCCCGGTCGCGCGCTCACGGCGAACGCGGCGGTGACGCTGTACACGGTGGAGAGCGTCAAGGAGAACGTCTCGCGCTGGGTGGCGGTCGACGGCGGCATGTCCGACAACCTGCGCCCGATGCTCTACGGCGCCGCGTACGAGGCGCAGGTGGTGGATCGGTTCGGAGGCTCGACCGAGTGCGTGCTGGCCGGCAAGCACTGCGAGTCGGGCGACGTGATCGCGCGGGGCCTGAGGCTCGACGACCCGCGCCGCGGCGATGTGATCGTCACGCCTGCGACCGGCGCCTACGGCTACGCGATGGCGAACAACTACAACGGCGTGCCCAGGCCGCCGGTGATCTTCTGCGCCGCCGGCGAGGCGCGGGCGGTCGTGCGCCGCGAGAGCTTCGAGGACCTGGTCTCGCGCGACCAGGAGCGCCTGAGATGGCCGCAGCCGGGTTCACGGTCGGGCTGCTCGGCCACGGCACCGTCGGTGGTGCCTTCGCGACGCTGCTGGACGAGCGGGCCGATGAGATCGAGCGCTTCAACGGGCTGCGCCCCGTGCTCGGCGGCGTGCTGACCCGCTCACGCGGAAGCTACGAGGAGATCCTCGCGGGCTCGGATCTGATCGTCGAGGTGATGGGCGGGCTCGAACCCGCCCGCGAGTACCTGCTGCGGGCGATGCAGGCGGGCAAGCACGTGGTGACGGCCAACAAGCAGCTGCTCTCCCACCACGGCGAGGAGCTGTACGAGACCGCGCGCGAGCAGAACGTGATGCTGCGCTTCGAGGCCGCGGTGGGCGGCGTCGTGCCGATCGTCCGCACGCTGGAGGAATCGCTCGCTGCGACACCGATCGAGCGCATCCACGGGATCGTGAACGGCACCACCAACTACATCCTCACCGAGATGAGCGGCGGCGCGAGCTACGCCGAGGCGCTGGCCGACGCCCAACGCAGCGGCTACGCCGAGGCCGACCCGACCGACGACGTCACCGGCCGCGACGCGGCCGCCAAGATGGCGATCCTCGCGCGGCTCGCGTTCGGGACGCCCGTCCATCTCGACGACGTTCGCTTCGAGGGCATCGAGCACATCCAGAGCGACGACCTCGAGTACGCCCGCGAGCTCGACCTCTCCCTGAAGCTCGTCGGGACCGCCGAGCGCCGGCAGGGCGGGCTCTCGGTCAGCGTGTACCCGACCTTCCTGTACCCCGGCCATCCGCTGGCGGCGATCTCGGGCTCGTTCAACGCCGTCACGGTCGAGTCCGAGACGATCACCGAGATCACCCTGTCGGGGCCCGGGGCCGGCGGTCGCCAGACGGCGAGCGCGGTCCTGGGTGACGTGGTGAGCGTCATGACAGGCGGCGCCCGTCCGCCGGCGCCGCCGCTCGCGCTGTCCCTGATCGAGGACGTCGAAAGCGCGTTCTACCTGCACCTCGACGTCGAAGACCGGCCGGGCGTGCTCGCGACCGTGACGCAGGTGCTCGGCGAGCAGCTCGTCTCGATCAAGTCCGTCGTGCAACGGGGCCTCGGCGAGCACGCGAGGCTCGTGATGGTCACCCACCCGGTACTCGAGTCGGCGCTGCGAGCCGCCGTCGAGCGGCTCGCGGCCTTCGACTTCATACGCTCTTCTCCGCGGACGATCCGCGTCATCGAAGAGGAGTTCATGTGAGCCTGGAGTACGCACCCGTCCCGCTCCCGCGCATCCAGGGGGGCGCCCCTACCGGCACGCACGTGCCGTTGATCGAGCGCTACCTGGACCGGCTGCCCTTCGAGGCGGGAGACAAGCTGGTCTCGCTGCAGGAGGGCTCGACGCCGCTGCTGCAGGCGCCGGTGATCTCGGCGATGGTCGGAGCGGAGGTGCGCCTCAAGCTCGAGGGCGGCAACCCGACCGGCTCCTTCAAGGACCGCGGCATGACGTGCGCGCTGTCGGCGGCGGTGCGAGACGGCGCGAAGGCCGTGATCTGCGCCTCGACCGGCAACACCGCCGCGAGCGCTGCCGCCTACGCCGCGCGCGCCGGCATCACCTGTGCGGTGATCGTGCCGGAGGGCAAGATCGCACAGGGCAAGATGGCCCAGACGCTCGTCCACGGGGCGCGCGTGATCTCGCTGCGCGGCAACTTCGACCAGGCGCTGACGCTCGTGCGCGAGCTGACGGCGAACAACCCGATCGTGCTGGTCAACTCGGTCAACGAATACCGCATCGAAGGGCAGAAGACCGCGGCCTTCGAGATCCACGAGGCGCTGGAAGGCAGGCTCGACGCGCTCTGCATCCCGGTCGGCAACGCGGGCAACATCACCTCTTACTGGCGCGGCTTCACCGAGATGGGGTCTTCCCCCCGGATGCTCGGCTACCAGGCCGAGGGCGCCGCCCCGCTCGTCGTCGGGCACCCGATCGAGCACCCCGAAACGATCGCCAGCGCGATCCGCATCGGCAACCCGGTGCGCTGGGAGGACGCGATCGCCGCCTCCCGCGACTCCAGGGGAGCAATTCGTGTCGTGAGCGACGCCGAGATCCTCGAGGCCTACCGGCTGCTCGCCTATCGCGAAGGGGTGTTCTGCGAGCCGGCCTCGGTGGCTTCGATCGCCGGCCTGCTCAGGTACGGCGCCGAAGGGATGGAGCAGATCGTCTGCGTGCTCACGGGGCGGGGGCTGAAGGACCCGGAGACGGCGATCGCCAACAACGACGGCCGCATGATCACGGCGGAGGTCGAGATCGCGGCGATCGAGGAAGCGGTGCTGGGTGACCCCTGAGGCGCGCCCGTGACCCGCAGGCGGGTCGTGCGGGTCCCGGCCTCCTCAGCCAACCTGGGGCCCGGCTTCGACTGCATGGCGGCGGCGATCTCGCTCACGCTGCAGCTGGAGGTGGAGGAGACGGGTGAGTTCAGGGTCGAGTCGAGCCTGCCGGTCGCGCGGGGGCGGGAGAACCTGTGCGTGCGGGCGTTCGAGCGCCTGCACCCGGCCGACGGCTTCAGCTTTCGCATCGCCTCGGAGATCCCGCTCTCCGGCGGGCTCGGCTCGAGCGCGGCGGCGATCGTCGCCGGGCTGATGGCCGCCGACCACATGTTCGAGCTCGACGCCGACGTGCTCGCCCTCGCCACCGAGGTCGAGGGCCACCCGGACAACGTCGCAGCGTCGCTGAACGGGGGCTTCGTGATCTGCGCCGACGGCGCTGCGACGCGTTTCGAGCCGCCGACCGGGCTCGAGGCGCTCGCCGTGGTGCCGGGCGAGGCGGTGCGCACCCGCGCGGCCCGCGCCGCGCTCAGCCGGCAGGTGCCGCTCGGCGACGCGGTCTTCAACGTCGCACACGGCGCGCTCCTGACACTCGGGCTGGCGCGCGGAGACTGGGACCTCCTCGGCCGCGGGCTCCAGGACCGCCTCCACCAGCAGCAGCGCTCCCACCTGTTCCCGCGCTCGTATGAGCTGGCGCTCCGAGCACGCGAGCTCGGCGCGCTCGGCGCGACGATCTCAGGCGCCGGGCCGACCGTGCTCGTGTGGTGCTTCTACGAGCAGACTGGGACGGTCGCGGAGGCGCTCGGGCGCGAGGTGGAGGGCTGGGCGCAGGTGCTGCGCGCGCCGTTCGAGCCGCAGGGCGCCTACGTCGAGGAGCTCTGAGCCAGCGCCCGCACGCGCTCGCCGGCGCCGTCCAGCCCGTCGATCCGCTCGAGGAGTTCCTGTGCGAGCGCCATGTAGTCGGCGCCCAGGTCCGGGCGGTGGTCGAGGATGGAGCGCGCCCGCTCGGCGGACTCCGCGTAGGCGATCGAGGAGCGGATCACCGTGCCGAACACCTGCCGGCCGAAGTGCTCCTGCAACGATGCGAGCGCCTCACGCGAGTGCACGGTGCGCATGTCGGCGATGTTCAGCAGCACGCCCAGCAGCTCGAGCCGGGGGTTGAGGTTCTCGCGCGCGAGCTCCACGACCTCGAGCGCCTGCTCGACGCCCTGCAGCGCGAAGTACTGAGCCTCCGCGGTGATCAGCGCGTAGTCGGCGGCGACGAGCGCGTTGACCGTCAGCAGCCCCAGCGACGGCGGGCAGTCGATGAGGATCACGTCGTAGCTCTCGCCCGCCCTTGCGAGCGCCTTGCGCAGAGTCAGCTCGCGGCCCATCCGCCCCCCGAGCATCAGCTCCGCCTCGGCGAGCGAGAGGTTGGCCGGGACGATGTCCTGGAGGATCGCCTCGTCGAGCTCGGAGCGCCCCGACAGCACGTCGGCGATCGTGGGCTCGGCGTCGGGCGGGAGGTCGAAGTAGTCGGAGAGGTTGCCCTGCGGGTCCATGTCGATCGCGAGCGTGCGCAGCCCGGCCCGGCGCAGCACGTCGGTGATCGTGCGCACCGTCGTGGTCTTGCCGGTGCCGCCCTTCTGGGACAGGACTGCGATCGTCTGGGCCATCGGCGCCGATACTACGCTGCCGCGGGCGTTCTCAGGTGCTCAGCCGACGGAGGAGACGCCGCCGGAGCCGCCCGGCGGGGACACCGGAGCGTCCTTGCCGACGCGCAGGAAGCTCAACCGGTAGCGGCCGACGATGATCTCGTCGCCGTCCTCGAGCAGCCGGCCGTCGATCCGCGCGCCGTTGACGAACACGCCGTTGAGGCTGCGGTCGTCGAGCAGCCGCACCCCGTCGGGATGGCGCACGATCAGCGCGTGCCGTCGTGACACCGTCGGGTCGTCGAAGCGGAGATCCGCCGCGAGGCTGCGCCCGATCCGGGTCCACTCGCGCGAGAGCTCGACGGTGCGCAGCTCCTCGCCCTCTTCGTAGACGAGGTACTCGCCGGGATGGCCGATCTCGGCCCGTGCGTGGGCCAGCCGGTCGCTGAGATCGGGCGCCGCGGCCTCGACGAGGGTGGCCTCGGTGGGCTGGCCTTCGGCATGGGAGATCCGCTCGGTGCTGAACAACGAGGCCCGCAGGAAGGTCTGGCCGCCGCAGCTCGGACAGGGGGTGAGGACGTCCGAGCCCTCCAGCGTGAGCGCGTATCCGCAGCGCTGACACCTGAACGAGCCCGATCCCACGAAGGTGCCTGCGCTCAGTGACTCCACGGACCGATCCTCCCTCTCTGCTGGATGCGCTGCCAAGGGGGCGCTCCCTCGCCGGGGCTCTCTCGTGGCGATCATAACAAGACTTGGCGGCCCGGCTGCGCCGTTCTGCATACCCAAAACCCTCCCCGGCCCCTGCGGGCCGCTCTCCCTCGACGGGACGCTCTTACCCCGGCTGCGACGGTCGCGAAACCCCACGAGCAGGAGGCCGGTGCAAGCCGCCGAAAGGGTGCGCATGGGATCCATCCAGGACGACGTAGAGCAACTCGAGCGGGAGCTCATGATGCGCGGTCTCGGCGAGCTCGAGGCCGGGCGCAGCTGTTGCGCGGACTGCGGGCGCACGCCGCTGATCGGTGAGCAGGTGGACCTCTACGAGGACCGCCCCGGCCGTCCGCCGCGGCTCGTCTGCGAGCTCTGCAGCCAGCTTCGCCACGACTCGCCGGTTGCGCGCGAGACGGTGCGCCACGCCTGCCACGGCCAGACCGTGCGGCTCACCGCCCGCGCCGCCTGAGCCGCTCGCCGCCGGCGCCGCCCGCGGGGTTCGGCCGCCGCGGCGCCTCCGAGCGCGCGCCAATAGAATCCCGCGCGGCGTGGATCCTCTCACCGTCTCGACAGTCATCTCGGCACCGCGCGAGGCCGTCTTCGACTACCTCGAGGACATCGCCAACCACCCGGAGTTCACCGACCACTTCCTGCGGGACTGGAACCTGACGCGCCTGAACCCCGTCGGCCGCGGGGCGGGTGCCCGCTTCCGCGTCGCCGCGCCCGGCAGCCGCTTCGACTGGGCAGAAGTGACCTTCGCCGAGGTCGAGCGGCCGAGCCGCCTCGTCGAGGTCGGCCGCAGCGGCAAGAACAACCGCATCCGCACCCTGGGCATCTGGCAGCTGGATCCCGGGCCGTCGGGTGCGACGCGCGTCTCCTTCACCCTGCAGACCTGGCCGGCGAAGCTCTCCGACCGCCTGATGGAGAGCTTCGGCGCGCGCGCTTGGCTGCGCCGCAAGCATCAGCGGGCTCTGAAGCGCCTGCGCACGATCCTCGAGCAGGACCCCGGCGCGAGCGCGCGCGCCGCGAGGCGTGGCGAGCGCGTGACGGTGGCCGGTGGGTAGACTGCCGCGCGCATGAGAAGGACCTTGCGCAAGCTTCCCCTGCTCGCCGCGGTGCTGCTGGCGGCCCTCGCCCTGGGCGCGTGCGGCGACTCGCACACGAAAGTGTCGACCGGAACCTACGCCGGCGAGTCGGGCGCGAACGCCCCGTACCTGAACCTGGGGCCGCTGATCTACGAGGTCCAGCTCTCCCGTCAGCTGAACCCGAACAACAGCGAGGACGCCGGCTACCTCCAGGGCGTGCCCTACGGCGAAGGGCAGCTGAAGAAAGGCCAGGAGTGGTTCGGGGTGTTCCTGCAGGTCTTCAACAACACCGAACACGCCCATCCGGCCGCTGAATCGATCTCGATCAGCGACACCGAAGGCAACGTCTATCACCCGGTCGAAGTCCTGGCGACCAACCACTACATCTACAGGGGCGGCGTCCTGCCTCCGAAAAGCGTGCTCCCGAAACCCGACACGACCGCGTCGTTCGGCCCGACCCAGGGGGCCCTCCTGCTCTTCAAGATCAAAACGTACTCGCTGAACAACCGGCCGCTCGAAATCAAGATCAAAGAACCCGAAGGCCTGCTCGGCTCGGTCTCGGCCGAGCTCGACGTCTAACGCAGGCCGGCTTCCAGGATCTGCCGCGCGACCGGCGCGGCGGTGTCGCCACCGGCGCCGTCTTTGACGAGCATCACGCAGACCGCGACCTTCGGATGGACCGCGGGCGCGAACGCGGCGAACCAGGCGTCCGTGTTGGCGGCGCCGCTTTCGCCGCCGGCGCAGCCTTCGGTCGTTTCGTGGCTCGTGGTTTCGCTCGCTGAGCCTTCGCCCGAGCTCTGGCTGCACGTCTTCAGTTCCGCGGTGCCGGTCTTGCCGGCGACGACCACGCCGGGGATCGCGGCGGAGGCGCCGGTCCCCTCGCGTACGACCTCGGTCATCAGGTGGCGCACCGTCCGCGCGACGGCGGGAGTCAGGGCCTGCGCGCCGGCGCCCCGCGGCGCTTCCGCCTCCAGTGCGGGCGCCGGCCGGTGGCCGCCGTCGGCGATCGTGGCCGCGACCGTCGCCATCTGAAGCGGCGTCGCGAGCACCTCGCCCTGGCCGATCGCCGTGGAGCCCACTGCGAGTTCCCCTGGATCGCACTCGACGCCGGCAGCGTGCTGCGCTCGGCGCCCGGGACGCCGGGGTCGTGGTTGAAGCCGAACGCTTCGGCCATCGCCACCAGCCGTTGCGCTCCCAGCTTGACTCCCAGCGGGCTGAAGACCGAGTTGCAGGAGACGGCGAAGGCCAGTTCGAGTGAGCCGCCGCATTCCTCGCCGTTGGCGTTGTTCAGGCGCACGCCGTCGAGCGTCGCGTAGGTGGCGTAGGGGTACGTCGTGCGGGGCGTCGCGATGTGCGCGCTCAGCGCGCCGGAGACCGTGACCATCTTGAAGGTCGATCCGGGCGGCTGCAGCCCGTTGAGCCCGATCCCGGCGACCGCGAGGATCTGCCCTGAGGCCGGCTGCATCGCCACGACGCCGCCCAGCTGGCTGCCGAGCGCCGCCACGGCCGCTTCCTGGACCGGCGGCGAGATCGTCGTGCGCACGGCGTGGCCGGCGTGGGGCGGGGTGGAGGCCAGGACCTTCCCGCCGGCGAGCAGCTCGCCGCCGGGACGCCCGCGCAGGCGCGCGTCGAGCGCAAGCTCGAGGCCGCTCGTCCCCACTTCCGCTTCGGGCGGCACGCCTTCGGCTTCCAGCGCCGCCCGGCGCGCCGAGGGGATCGCCCCGACTTCGCCGACCACCGCGTCGAATGCTTCCCCGAGCGGCAGGCTGCGCCCGCCGGGCTCGCCTTCGGGAGGGCTCTCCGCGATCACCTTCCCGTCCCGGGCGAGGAGCGTCGCGCGGCGCGGGAGCGTTGTCCTGCGCGTCAGGCTCGCCCCTTCGGGCACGCCTGGAAACGCGGCGGACGGAGACCATTCCACGCGCTGGGAGCCTTCGATCGAGACGATGTCCAGCGTCATCGGCAGCGCCAGCGTCCCCCACAACCGCGTCTTGACCCGTACCGGCACCGCGAGGTGCCCGTTGCCCGCCGACCGGACGCGCCCGGCGGTCATCTCGGCGGTCGCCGTCGCGGTCTTCAGCGCGTCTCGGTGAGCCGCCGCGAAGGCGCCGGGCGAGGTCTCGCGCTGGGCGGCGGGCGTGATATCGCCGTACATCTGGGCGTAGTCGCCGTGGGTCCATGCGCGCACGTAGCTTTCGGCGAGCGACATCGAAGGAGACGAGCCGCGATGCGCGCCGACGATCGCGCCGGTGATGAACGCGACCGCGGCGAGGGCGAGCATGGGCCGCGCACGGCGCAGGCGCTCCTGGCGGCTATCGGGCAAGGACTCTGTAGAACATGGCGGGGTGACCGGGCTGGACTGGCTAATTGTCGCGTTCGCAGCGGTCCTAGCCGTTCTCGGCTTCCGTCAGGGCTTCATCGTCGGCGCGCTCTCGTTCGCGGGCTTCGTTGCGGGCGCGTTCATCGGCACCCGCGTCGGCCCGCTGGTGCTGCCCAAAGGGTCGGCCTCTCCGTACGCGCCCGCGTTCGGGCTCGTGGGCGCGCTGCTCGGCGGAGCGATCTTCGCGACGGGGCTCGAGGGCATCGCGTTCCGCCTGCGCAGGACGCTGATCCTGCCCGGCCTCGGCCTCGCCGACGGCGCGCTCGGGGCCGTGCTCGGAGCCGGCTTGGCGCTTGGGATCGTGTGGATCGCGGCGGCGGTTGCCGCGCAGACGCCCGGGGCGCAGGAACTGCGGGGCGACATCCAGCGCTCGGCGATCCTGCGCGAGCTGAACGCCGTGCTGCCGCCGTCCGGGCCGATCCTCGACGCGCTCGCGCGGCTGGACCCGTTGCCCTCGATCACCGGTCCCTCGCCGGACGTCGCGGCCCCGTCGCCCGGGACCGTGCGGCTGCCCGGGCGTGCGGGCGGCGAAACGCAGCGTCGTGCGCGTGCTGGGGACGGCCTGCGGCCTGGCGATCGAGGGCTCGGGGTGGGTGGCGGGGCCGGATCTGGTCGTGACCAACGCGCACGTCGTCGCGGGCGAGGGCGACACGACGGTCGAGCCGGAAGGCCGCGGCAGCGCGCTCGGCGCCGAACCCGTCCTCTACGACCCCGAAGACGACATCGCGATCCTGCGCGTCCGCGGGCTGGGCCTGCCCGCCCTGTCGCCCGCGGGCAGCGTGCCGTCGGGCGCGAGCGGCGCGATTCTCGGATACCCCGAGAACGGGCCGTTCGACGGCGAGCCGGCGAGAATCGGGCACACGCAGCGGGTCGTCACGCAGAACGCGTACGGGCAGGGACCGGTCACGCGCCTGCTGACGCCGCTGCGCGGGCTCGTGCGCCCGGGCAACTCGGGCGGGCCGGTCGTGGACGGGACCGGCGAGGTGCTGACGACCGTCTTCGCGGCCACGGTCGGCGGAGGCGTCCACGGCGGCTACGGGGTCGCGAACGAAACGGTCGGCTCGCTGCTCTCGAAGGTGGGCGCTGGAGACGGCCCGGAGGTCGCGACCGGGCCCTGCACGGCGGGCTGAGCGCCCTGCCCGGGCGAGGCCGGCCACATCGCCGCCGCCGGTGGCCGCTACGCTGACCGCCATGTCGAAGACCCTTCTGGTCGCCGAGAAGCCTTCCGTGGGGCAGGACCTCGCGCGGGCGCTGCCGGGCCCCTTCAAGAAGAGCGAGGGGTTCCTCGAGGGTCCGGACCACGTGGTCACGTGGGCGGTCGGCCACCTCGTCCAGCTCGCCGAGCCCGAAGCCTACGACGCCAAGTACAAGAGCTGGCGCATGGCCGACCTGCCGATCGTGCCGAGCAAGTTCAAGCTCGTCGTGCGCGACGAGCGCTCGCGCAAGCAGATGTCGGTCGTGACCAAACAGCTCGGGCGCGAGGACGTCGAGGAGGTCGTCAACGCGTGCGACGCCGGGCGCGAGGGCGAGCTGATCTTCGCTTACCTGTTCGAGAAGGCGAAAGCCAAGAAGCCGGTCAAACGGCTGTGGCTGAACTCGATGACCAGCGCGGCGATGAAGGCGGCGCTGGCCTCGCTTCGACCCGGCGAGGAGCTCTCTGCGCTGGAGGAAGCGGCTCGCTCGCGCTCGGAGGCCGACTGGATCGTCGGCATGAACGCCACCCGCGCCGCGACGATCAGGCTGCGCAGCTCGTTCGACGGGGCCGTCTCGCTCGGCCGCGTGCAGACGCCGACGCTCGCGATCGTGGCGCGCCGCGAGGAGGAGATCAAAGCCTTCGTGCCGGAGCCCTACTGGCTGGTCGACGCGACCTTCCAGGCGCCGCCCCTCGATGGCGAGGGCGGCGAGCGCGTCTACCTCGGCCACTACGCGGCGCCGCCTGGAAGCCCCGGTAACACCAAAGGGCCGCGCCTCGGCACCGAGGAGGAGGCCGAGGCGATCGTCGCCGCCGTCCGCGGGCGCACCGGCACGATCACCAAGCTCGAGAAGAAAGAGCAGCGCGAGAAAGCGCCGATGCTCTATGACCTCACGACGCTGCAGCGCGAGGCGAACAACCGCTACGGCTTCTCCGCGAAACGCACTCTGGCCGCCGCCCAGCGCCTCTACGAGGAGCACAAGGCGCTCACCTATCCGCGCACCAACTCCCGCTACCTGACGACCGACATGATCGATGAGATCAAGCCGATCGCGGAGTTGGTGGGAGGGCGAGCCGAATACCGCCCCGGCGCCGAGTACGTGGTCGGCCTGGACGTGCTGCCGCTGGCGCGGGTGGTCGACGACGCCAAGGTCACCGACCACCACGCGATCATCCCGACGCGCTCCGAGGCATCCGGTCGAGAAGATGAACGACGACGACCGTCGCATCTACGACATGGCGGTGCGGCGGTTCCTGGCGGTGTTCCACCCCGAGGCCGTGTTCGAGAACACGCGGATCGAGACGACCGTCGCCGCGGAGGACGGACAGGGGCACGTGTTCCGGACGCGCGGCAAGCTGCTGATCGTGCCGGGCTGGCGCGGCGTCTACGACGAGGTCGCAGCCGACACGCGCGGCGAGGACGCCCGCGGCGAGGAGGACGAGGGCGCCGACCAGCAGCTTCCGCGCCTGGTCGCCGACGAGGAGGTCCAGACGGCCTCCATCGAGAGCGCCAGCAAGGAGACCAAACCGCCGCGGCGCTACAGCGACGCGTCGCTGCTGGGGGCGATGGAGACGGCCGGCAAGCTCGTCGACGACGACGAGCTGCGAGAGGCGATGAAGGACTCCGGCATCGGCACTCCCGCGACGCGCGCCGCGATCATCGAGCGGTTGATCGCGGTCGGCTACGTGGAGCGCGACGGGCGCGCGCTGGTCGCGACCGAGAAGGGCCTGAACGTGATCCGGCTGCTCGGCGAGCACGCGCTGACCTCCCCGGGACTGACCGGCAGCTGGGAGCAGCGGCTGGGCAAGATCGAGCGCGGCGAGGACTCGCGCAAGAAGTTCATGAGCGACATCGCGGGCTTCGCCGGCGAGACCGTGAAGACGCTTGACGAGACGCTGAAAGACGTCCGCATCCCGCGCGCGCGGCTCGGGCCCTGCCCGGTCTGCGGGCACGAGATCGTCGAGAACCGCAAGGGCTACTCGTGCTGGTCGCGCGAGGACCCCGGCTGCGGGTTCGTGATCTGGAAGGCGAAAGCGGGCAAGCAGCTCCCGGTCGCGATCGCGCGGGAACTGATCCGCCGCGGCTACACCGCCCAGCAGGTGACGGGCTTCCGCGGCCGCAGCGGTCGCAGCTTCCGGGCGCGGCTGGCGCTGCAGCAGACCGACGAGGGCAAATGGCGCGTCGAGTTCGATGAGCCGTGGGCCCGCGAGGGCGCCAAGCCTCCCGAGGCGCGAGGACGGCGAGGCCGCCGCGTCCGCCGAGGCCGCCCCAGCTGTCAGCGCCGCCTGAGCCCCGCAGCCACAGCGCTGCACGCGACGAGCGCGCCCGTCGCCGCGCGGGCCGTCCAGCGTGTCGGACCGGTGCGCCAGGATGGCTGAGTGAGCATCGAGCTCCTCACCGGTCCTGCGAACTCCGGCAAGGCGCAGGTCGTGATGGACACGGTCCGCGGGCATCTCGCGCGCGGCCGGGACCCGCTGCTCGTGGTCCCCACGGCGACCGACGTCGAGCACTATCTGCGCGAGCTGGCCGGTGGCGAGGCGGCGATGGGCGTGCGGGTCACCCGCTTCTCGGGGCTGCTCGAGGAGATCGTGCGGCGCGCCGGCATCCGGACCCCGGTCTTGGGCGCGCTCGCCCGCGAGCGGCTCGTGGCCGCCGTCGCCGGCGAGCGGGCCGCCGCGCACCCCGGCTTCGCCCGCGCGCTGGCCGACCTCTTCGCCGAGCTGGTGCTCGCACGCGTCTCGCCGCCGCGGCTGTCCTCGGCGCTCGACGCCGCCCTCGGCGAGGGAGCGGCCGCGCTCGGCTTCGACCTCGGCGGGGCCTACGCCTCCTATCAGCGACGGCTGGCGCGGATCGGCCGCGTCGACGAGGAGCAACGGGCGATGGCCGCGCTGGACGCGCTGCGCGAGCGCCCCGCGCTCTGGGGCGAGACCCCGGCCCTCTTCTACGGGTTCGACGACCTGACCACGTTGCAGCTCGATGCGATCGAGACGCTCGGCCGCGTGGTCGACGCCCCGGTGACCGTTTCGCTCGCCTACGAGGCCGGGCGCGCCGCCTTCGCGGGACGTGCCGGAACCTTCCAGACGCTCTCGCCGCTCGCCGGCGAGCACCGCGCGATGACTCCCCGCGAAGACCACTACGCCCCGGCCTCCCGGCCGGCCCTGGCGCACCTCGAGCGCTCGCTGTTCGAGCCCGGCGCGGGCCGGGTCGCGCCCCGCGCGGCCGTCGAGCTGCTGCAGGGCGGGGGCGAGCGGGCCGAGCTCGAGCTGATCGCCGAGCGGGTCGCCGCGCTGCTGCGCGACGGCTGCGAGGCCGAGCAGATCGCAGTCGTGGTGCGTGACCCGGGCCGCTCCGCGGGGCTCGCCGCCGAGGTCTTCGCGACCGCCGGGGTGCCGATCGCGATGCCGGTTCGGCGCCCGCTCTCGGACACGAGCGTCGGGCGCGCGCTGATCGGGCTGTTGCGCTGCGTGCCGGGCCCTGACGGCGTCGCGCCGGGCACGCCGAGCGATCTGCTCGCGTGGCTGCGCGCGCCCGGACGGCTGGAGCGACCGGAGCTCGCCGACGCGCTCGAGCTCGACGTGCGCAGGCTGGGGCTGGCGAGCGTCGAGCAGGCACGCGCCCGTTGGGAGGAGAGGTTCTTCGAACTCGACGCGATCGATCGCCTCGCGCGCGCCGCGGGGCGCGGCCCCGGCGCCTTGGCCGAGCAGGCGGGGCGGGAGCTCCTGCGGCTCTTCGAGGCGCCTCGCAAGGGCCGCGCGGCGATCCTGGACGCCGCCGAGATGGACGAGGCCCGCGCGCTGGCCGGGGGCCGCAGTGCGCTTGCGGAACTGCGCGAGCTGGCCCGCGTCGCCGCCGACGCCGCGCCTGCGTCGGCCGGAGAGCTGGCCTCCGTGCTTGCCCGGCTGGAGGTCAACAGCGGGGAGCTGCCCGGACCGGGCCTCGTCTCGGTGCTCGACCCCCTCGCACTTCGCGCACGACGCGTGCGTGCGCTGTTTCTCGCCGGCATGCAGGAGGGCGTGTTCCCGCTGCGCGCCCGGCCCCACCCGCTGCTCGGCGACCATCAGCGCAGCCGGCTGGCCCGTGAGTCGGGCCTGCGGCTCGGCGAGCAGCAGGACGTTCTCGCCTCCGAGCGCTACCTGCTCTACGCGCTGCTCTCGCGTCCCGAGGAGCTGCTCGCGCTGAGCTGGCACGAGACCGACGACGACGCCGGCCCGTCCTCTCGCTCCCTGTTCGTCGACGATGTCTGCGACCTCTTCGACGAGAGCCTGTTCGAGGATCGCGCGCGCCGCGCGCTCGGCGAGCTCGCGGAGATGGCGGGGCCCGCCTCGGCTGTCGCCGTCGTACCGCCGTCGGTGGAGCTGCGTGACGATCGCGTGCTCGACGGCCTGCGCGCACGCGTGTGGTCGGCCACGGCGCTCGAGCGCTGGATCGGGTGCCCCGTCGCGTGGTTCGTCGAGCGCCTGCTCGCGCCGGGGCGCCTGGATCCCGATCCCGAGCCGTTCGCGCGCGGCAGCCTCGCACACGACGCCCTCAACCGGACGTTCGTGGCGCTCGGCGCGCAGACGGGGAGCACGCGCGTGACGCCGGCGACGCTCGAGCTCGCCCGGGGCCTGCTGCGCGACGCGCTCGCCGAGGCGGCGCCGCGCTACGTGCTCTCGACCTCGCGGGAGCGCGCGGCCGCGATCTCCCGTGCGCTGGCCGGCGACCTGGAGCGCTACCTCGAGCAGACGGCATCGCTGGGCTGCACGCTCGAGCCGCGCGACTTCGAGCTTGCCTTCGGTCCGTTCGGAGAGGACGAGCAGCACGGCGAGCCGAGCGAGCTGGCGGCCTTCGAGCTGGGCGGTGGCTTCGAGCTGCGCGGGCGCATCGACCGGATCGACGTCGGCGCGGACGGCGAGATCGTGGTGATCGACTACAAGGGCGCGTCCGCTCCGCGCGGCAACCGCTGGATCGCGGACGGGAAGATCCAGGTCGCCCTCTACATGCTGGCTGCCGAACAGCTGCTGGACGCGCGCGTGGTGGGCGGGCTCTACCAGCCGCTTCGCGGCGAAGAGATCAAGGCGCGCGGCGCCGTCCTCGCGGGCCACGAGCTGGCGGACGATTGCGTGAGGACCGACCGCTACGAGGCCGAGGAGCTCGACGAGCTGCTCGCGGCGGCGCTGGACGCAGCGCGCGAGGCCGCCGGCGCCGCCGCCACGGGCGCACTCACCGCCCGGCCGGCGACCTGCGCCTACGGTGGCGGCTGCGAGTTCCCGACGATCTGCCGCTGCGAGCGCTGAGGGCCGTGGAACAGCTCGCACTCCAGTGGGAAGCCGTGCCGCCCGCTGAGCCGGCCGGCCCGCGCCTGACCGGCGAGCAGCGGACCGCGGTGGAGCGGCGAGAGGGTCCGCTGCTGCTGTCCGCCGCCGCGGGCAGCGGCAAGACATCTGTGCTCGTCGAGCGCTTCGTCGCCGCCGTGTGCGAGGACGGGATCTCGCCGGCGTCGGTGCTCGCGATCACGTTCACCGACCGCGCCGCGGGGGAGCTGCGCGAGCGCGTGCGCTCGCGGCTGCTGGCGCTGGGGAGGCGCGAGGAGGCGCGGGACACCGAGGCCGCCTCGGTCGGCACCTTCCACGCTTTCTGCGGACGCCTGCTGCGCTCACACCCGCTGCCGGCAGGCCTGGATCCGGACTTCCGCGTGCTGGATGCAACCGCTTCGGCGACGCTCAGGCGCCGCGCGTTCGAGTCGGCGCTCACCGGCTTCGCCGCGAGTGGCGCCGACGCGGTGGATCTGCTGGCGGCATATGGGGTCGACCTCGTGCGCGGGACCGTCGAGGCGCTCTACGCGCAGCTGCGCAGCCGGGGCGAGCTCGAGCCGCGGCTTCCGCGGCGCGAGCCCTCCTCGCCGGAGGAGGTCGAGGCACTGCGGACAGTCGCCCTCTACGACCAGTTGCTGGCGGGCTTCGGCGCGAGCTACGAGGAGCTCAAGCAGCAGCACACGGCGGTCGACTTCGACGACCTCGAGCTGCTCGCGGGTGCCCTGCTGGCGGGGAACCGGGATCTCCGCGAGTCCTGGGCCGAGCGCTTCGAGCTGCTGATGGTCGACGAGTTCCAGGACACGAACCCGCGCCAGCTCGCCATCCTTCGGGCGCTCGACCGCGGCAACCTGTTCACGGTCGGTGACGAGCTGCAGTCGATCTACGGCTTCCGTCACGCCGACGTGCGTCTGTTCCGCGAGCGGCGCGAGAAGCTCGCTCCCGCCGGCGCCGCGCTCGCTCTGCGCAGCAACTTCCGCAGCCGCCCCGAGGTGATCGCCGCCGTCAACGCGGTGTTCGGGGAGCGCTTCACCGCGTTCGCGCCACTCGTCCACGGCCGCCAAGCGGACGAGCACGCCCGGCCGCAGGGGCCTTTCGTGGAGCTGCTGCTGACGAGCCCGACCGAGCAGTGGAAGGGGAGCGCCGCGGAGGAGGCGATCGCGGCCGGGCTGCCGTACGCGCCGCTCGGGCGTCAGGCCGAGGCGCGCCTGCTGGCCCAGCGCGTCCGGGAGCTCGTCGACGGCGGCGATGCGAGCCCCGGTGACGTCGCCGTCCTGCTGCGGGCGACCGGAGACATCGAGACGTTCGAGCGCGCGCTGCAGCTCGAGGGACTGAGGACGCTCGCGAGCGTGGGGACGTTCTGGAGCCGCCAGCAGATCGAGGACCTGCACAGCTACCTGCGCGCGCTGGCCAATCCGCGCGACGAGGAGGCGCTCTACGCCTCCCTGGCATCGCCGCTGGCGGGGTGCTCGCGCGACGGGCTGGCGCTGATCGCCGCCGCCAGGCGCGAGCGACGGCTCACCGTGTGGGAGACGGTTCAGGAGCTCGCCGAGGACGGCGGCGGGCTCCCGGAGCGCGACCGGGAGCTGCTCGCGGACTTCGTGCCGTGGTTCGCAGCCGAGCGGGCGCAGGCCGGCGGGCGCGGCATCGCCGAGCTGCTCGAGCGCGCGATCGCCCAGCGCGGATACGAGCGCTATGTGCTGGGGCTCGACTGGTCCGAGCGCCGGCTCGCCAACGTCCACAAGCTGCTGCGGCTCGCGCGCCGCTTCGAGGAACAGGAGGGCCGCGAGCTGCGCGCCTTCGTGGACCTGGTCGCGCACCTCAAAGACAGCGGCGCGAGCGAGCCCGAGGCGCCGGTCGAAGGCGTCGAGCCGGACACGGTGCAGCTGATGACGATCCACACCGCGAAGGGGCTGGAGTTCCCGGTGGTGTGCGTGGCCGACCTGGGCCGCAAGCCGCCGAACCCGGCCGAGCGGCTGTTCGTCGACGGCGACCGCGTCGGGCTGCGACTGCGCCGTGTCGGGGTGGGCGAGGCTGTCAAGACGCTGGACTACGAGGAGCTGAGAGCCGACCAGCGCGACCGCGAACGCGAAGAGGAGGATCGTGTCTTCTACGTCGGCTTGACCCGCGCCCGCGAGCGGCTGCTGCTCAGCGGCGTCGTGGACTTCGCCGACTGGCCCGAGGAGAAGCGCGGCACGCCGCCCATCAACTGGCTCGGGCCGGCGCTGTGCGAGCAGCTTCCCGAGCTCGGGCGGGCCGGCGCGGGGCTCTCGACGGTGCCGGCGGCGGGGGTCGCGCCCGAGCTGCGCCTGACGCTCAGCGCCCCCGTCGCCTACGGCGACGTTCTGCGCCCGCCCTCGACGCCCTCATCGCCGGGCCCCGCGGGGGAAGAGCGGGCTCCCGCCGCCGCGCCGCGCCACGCGGCAGCTCCCGAGGCCCCGCGCGGCGTCGAGCTGCCCCCGACGCTCAGCTACACCTCGCTCAGCCTCCTCGAGCGCTGTGGCTACCGCTACTACCTGGAACGCGTGCTGCGGATGCCCGAGGACCAGCGGGCGGCCGGCGCCGTGCAGCGCGCCGGGCTCGCAGCGCGCGAGCGCGGGACGCTCGTGCACCGCGTGCTCGAGACATTCGACTTCGCAGCGCCCGCGCCGCCCGGGCCCGAGCGGATCGCGATCGTCGCGAGCGAACTCGGCCTCGGCGCGGACGCCGGGGAGCTTGCCGAGATCGCGACGTTGATCGCCGCGGCCCACAACAGCCCCCTGGGCCGGCGCATCGCCGCCGCCGCGCGGAGGAGTCTGGAGCATCCGTTCGCGTTCGGCATCGGCCCGCACGCGCCGCTCGTCACCGGCGTCATCGACGCCCTCTGCGAGGAGGGCGACGGAACCGCGCTGGTCGTCGACTACAAGAGCGACCGGCTCGAGCCGGACGCCGTGCCCGAGGAGCTCGTGCGGCGCGACTACGCCGTCCAGCGGCTGCTCTACGCCCTCGCGATGCTCCGGCAGGGGGCGCTGGTGGTCGAGGTGGCGCACTGGTTCCTGGAGCGTCCGCTGGAGCCCGCCGTGGCTCGCTACACGCTCGCCGAGCGCGCGGCGCTGGAGGACGAGCTCTCCCGGCGCCTGCACGCCGACTGGCGCGATCCCTTCGCGGTCAGCAGAGCGCCTCACCGGGCCCTCTGCCTCACCTGTCCCGGCCGCGGCGGCCTGTGCTCGTGGGGCGAGTCCGAGACAATGCGCGAGCACCCCGAAAACGCCTAGAAACCTGGGCTCCGCGTGCTGCAAGCGCGTACAAAGGGCCCTTTCGCACCGGGACGCGACGGCAAAAAAATCGGGCCACAGCGCCTATTTCGGGAAGGTCTGCGCTGATACGATTTCTGCTCCGCCTCAGGTGCCCGCCACCCCGCACGCGCCGTTCCCCGGCTGCAAGCGCGGGAAGCACCGTCCCTACGAGCACTCTCATGTCCATGCACAGCACAAACCCCCCCGGGGCCGTCGGCCTCTACGACCCTCGCTTCGAGCACGACGCGTGCGGCGTGGGCATGGTCGCCCGGCTCGACAACCAGCCGACCCACGAGGTGGTCACGCGGGCGATCACGGCGCTCGAGAACCTCGAGCACCGGGGCGCCTCGGGCGCCGACCCGACGACCGGCGACGGCGCCGGCATCCTGATGCAGATGCCCGATGAGCTGATGCGGGCGACGTGCGACTTCGAGCTGCCGCCGCTGGGCTCCTACGGCGTGCTGATGTGCTTCCTGCCCACCGACGCCGGCCAGCGCGCCGAGCTCCAGGAGCTGGTCGAGCGCACAGTTGCAGACGAGGGCCAGCGGCTGCTCGGGTGGCGCGACGTGCCGGTCGAGCCGGAGCACACCGGCAGGGTCGCCGGCGCGTGCCGGCCCGCGATCCGCCAGCTCTTCATCGGCGCCGCCGAGTCGCTCGACTACTCCGAGGGCACGATGCAGGACGCCTTCGAGCGCAAGCTGTACGTGATCCGCCGCGTGTGCGAGCTGGCGAGCTCCGGCTCCGGCCTGTACATCGCCTCGAGCTCCTCGCGGACGATCAACTACAAGGGGATGCTGATCAGCTTCCAGCTGGCGGCGTTCTACGCCGACCTGCGCGACGAGCGCTGCAAGAGCGCGATGGCGCTGGTCCACTCCCGCTTCTCGACCAACACCTTCCCGAGCTGGGAGCTGGCCCACCCCTACCGGGTGATCTGCCACAACGGCGAGATCAACACCGTGATGGGCAACGTCAACTGGATGCGAGCGCGTGAGAGCGAGCTTCGCAGTGAGCTGTTCGGGGAGGACCTGGCGAAGATCCTGCCCGTCGTCAGCGCGGGCAACTCGGACTCGGCGACCTTCGACAACGTGCTGGAGCTGCTGATGCTCGCGGGGCGCTCGCTCCCGCACGCCGCGATGATGATGATCCCGGAGGCCTACCGGAACCGGGACGACCTGCCCGAGTACCTGAAGGGCTTCTACGCCTACCACTCCTGCCTCATGGAGCCGTGGGACGGCCCCGCGTCGGTGGCGTTCACCGACGGCCGCGTGGTCGGGGCGACGCTCGACCGCAACGGGCTTCGCCCCGGTCGCTGGGTGGAGACCAACGACGGCTACGTCGTGCTCGGCTCGGAGTCCGGGCTGCTCGACATCCCGCCGGAGAACGTACGCCGCCTCGGGCGGCTGCAGCCCGGCAAGCTGTTCCTGGTCGACCTCGAGCGCGGCCGCATCGTCGAGGACGAGGAGGTCAAGCGCGAGGTCGCCACGGCCCATCCCTACGGCGAGTGGTACGAGCGCAACGCGATCCCGTTCAAGCAGCTCCCGACCTCCTCGGAAGTGACGCTGTCCGACCAGCCGCTGCGGCTGCGCCAGCGGGCGTTCGGCTACACCCAGGAGGACCTGCGCGTGCTGCTCTCGCCGATGGCGATCGAGGCCCAGGAGCCGGTCGGCTCGATGGGCAACGACCTCTCGCTGGCGGTGCTCTCAGACCAGGCGCCGCCGCTGTTCTCCTACTTCAAGCAGCTGTTCGCGCAGGTCACGAACCCGCCGATCGACCCGATCCGCGAGGAGATCGTGATGAGCCTGGCGACCTCGCTGGGCAACGAGCGCAACCTGTTCGACGAGACGCCCGAGCACGCGCACAAGCTGCTGCTCGACCAGCCGATCCTGCTGAACCGCGAGCTCGAGACGCTGCGCGAGGTGGATCACGAGGTCTACAAAGCGCGCACGATCGACGCCACCTGGCTCGTCCAGAAGGGCCCGGCGGGGATGGTCGAGGCCCTCGAGCGCCTGTGCCGCACGGCGACGGAGGCGATCGAAGAAGGCGCGAACATCCTGATCCTCAACGACCGCCTGCTCGGCCCGCGCCGGGTGCCGATCCCTTCGCTGCTCGCGGTCGCCGCCGTCCACCACCACCTGGTTCTGGAGGGGACGCGCCTGCGGGCGGGGATCATCGTCGAGTCGGGCGAGCCCCGCGAGGTCCACCATTTCGCCACCCTGATCGGCTACGGCGCCAGCGCGATCAACCCATACCTCCTGCTGGAGACGCTCGATGGGCTGGTGATCGAAAAACGCATCGTCCGCCCGGGCAAGGACGGCGAGCCCGAGGAGATCTCCGCCGAGGACGCGGCGCAGAACCTCGTCAAAGCAATCGGCAAAGGCCTGCTCAAGACGATCTCGAAGATGGGCATCTCGACGATCCAGTCCTACCGGAGCGCCCAGATCTTCGAGGCGGTCGGGCTCGAGCGCGGGCTGATCGACACCTACTTCACCGGCACCGCGTCGCGGATCGGCGGCGTCGGCCTGCAGGTGCTCGCCGAAGAGGCTCTCGAGCGCCACGCGCGGGCGTATCCGGTCACGCCCGACGAGCTGCTGCCGGTCGGCGGCGTCTACGCCTGGCGGCGCGACGGCGAGCACCACCAGTGGAACCCCGAGACCATTGCGCTCGTCCAGCACGCCGTGCGCTCGGCCAACGGCGACGTCGCCGCCGCGCTCGGCGGCGACGCGGCCGCGCTCGGCGCGGTCCGCGAGAGCCCCGCGATGGAGAAGTACCGTGAGTACGCACGCGCCGTGAACGAGGACGCAGCGCGGAAGGCGACGCTCAGGGGGCTGCTCGAGCTCGGAGCGGGCGCGGGCGCCCGCGGCGCGCCGATACCTCTCGAGGAGGTCGAGCCGGCGCAGGAGATCGTGCGGCGCTTCTGCACGGGCGCGATGAGCCTGGGCTCGATCTCGCGCGAGGCGCACGAGACGCTCGCGATCGCCATGAACCGGCTCGGCGGGCGGTCGAACACGGGCGAGGGCGGGGAGGACCCGGTGCGCTTCACCGCCGACCCCAACGGCGACCGCCGGCGCTCGGCGATCAAGCAGGTCGCCTCGGGGCGCTTCGGCGTGACCATCCACTACCTCGTCAACGCCGACGAGCTGCAGATCAAGATGGCGCAGGGCGCCAAGCCCGGCGAGGGCGGCCAGCTCCCCGGCCACAAGGTCGACGAGTACATCGGCTCGATCCGCCACACCACGCCGGGCGTCGGGCTGATCTCGCCGCCCCCGCACCACGACATCTACTCGATCGAGGACCTCAAGCAGCTGATCTACGACCTGCGCTGCGGCAACCCGAAAGCGCAGGTGTCGGTCAAGCTCGTGGCCGAGGTCGGCGTCGGCACCGTCGCGGCCGGCGTGTCGAAGGCCAATGCCGACAGGGTCCTGATCGCCGGTCACGACGGGGGCACGGGTGCGTCGCCGCTGTCCTCGATCCAGTCCGCCGGCGTGCCATGGGAGATCGGCCTCGCCGAGACGCAGCAGACGCTGCTGTTGAACGACCTGCGCTCGCGCATCGTCGTGCAGACCGACGGCCAGCTCAAGACCGGCCGCGACGTGGTCGTCGCAGCGATGCTCGGCGCCGACGAGATGGGCTTCTCGACGGCCCCTCTGATCGCGACGGGCTGCATCATGATGCGCGCCTGCCACCTGAACACCTGCCCGGTCGGCATCGCCACGCAGGACCCCGAGCTGCGCAAGCGCTTCAAGGGCACGCCCGAGCACGTCGTCAACTTCTTCTTCTTCGTGGCCGAGGAAGTGCGCGAGATCCTCGCCTCGCTCGGCCTGCGCTCGCTCGACGAGGCGATCGGCCGTGTGGACCTGCTGGGCGTGGGTACGGCCGTCGAGCACTGGAAGGCCCGCGGCGTCGACCTGACGCACCTGCTGACCCACATCGAGCTGGAGGACGAGAACGCTCCGCGCCACCGCGTCGAACCGCCGCCGGCCGTGCTCGACGACGCGCTCGACTGGGAGCTCGTGCGCGCCGCCGAGCCCGCGCTCGAGCGCGGCGAGCAGGTCCGGGTTCAACTCCCCGTGCGGAATCGAAACCGCTGCGTCGGCGGCATCCTCTCCAGCCACATCGCTTCGCGCCACGGCGCCGAGGGGCTCCCGGAGGGCACGATCGAGGTCGAGCTCGAGGGCTCGGCCGGCCAGAGCTTCGGTGGCTGGCTGGCGCCCGGGGTGACCTTCACGCTGCGCGGCGACGCGCAGGACTACGCCGGCAAGGGTCTGTCCGGGGGGGTCTTCGCGATCCGCCCCCGCGAGGGCATGGGCGAGGACTTCCGCGCCGAGGAGAACGTGGTCGTCGGCAACACGGTCCTCTACGGCGCGACCGGCGGTCGCGCTTTCTTCCGCGGCCTCGCGGGCGAGCGTTTCGCCGTGCGCAACTCGGGCGCCTCGACCGTGGTCGAGGGCGTCGGCGACCACGGCTGCGAGTACATGACCGGCGGGCGCGTTGTCGTGCTCGGCGCCACCGGGCGCAACTTCGCGGCCGGCATGAGCGGCGGCGTCGCCTACGTCCTGGACGAGCGAGGCGAGTTCCCGGCCCGCTGCAACATGGGCATGGTCGGCTTCGAGGAGCTCGCCGAGGCCGACGCGATCGAGCTGCGCGCGCTCGTCGCCGAGCACGCGGAGCGCACGGCGAGCCCGGTCGCGGCCGATGTGCTCGCGCGGTGGGGGGAGCTGCTCGCCGCAAAGGCCTTCGTGAAGGTGATGCCACACGACTACAAGCGCGTGCTGCGCGAACGAGCCGACGAAGAGGCCCTCGCTGTCGACACCGGCGGCGAGCCCTCCGTGACGGGTGAGAGCGAACGGCCGCTCGACGCAGCCGAACCGGGAGACACTCGCTCCGCTCGCATCCCCGAACCGGCCAGCGAGGCGGGTTCCTGATGGGCCAGCTCGGCGGCTTCCTGAAGATCGAGCGCCACGCTGTTCCGTACCGCGACAGCGCCGAACGGGCCCACGACTACAGCGAGTTCCTTCTCCAGCGCCCCGTCCCGGAGCTCCGTGAGCAGGGTGCGCGGTGCATGGACTGCGGCGTGCCGTTCTGCCACAACGGCTGTCCGCTGGGCAACCTGATCCCCGACTGGAACGACCTCGTCTACCGCGACCGCTTCGCCGATGCGATCCGCCAGCTCCACGCCACCAACAACTTCCCCGAGTTCACCGGGCGCTTGTGCCCCGCGCCGTGTGAGGCGTCGTGCGTGCTCGAGATCAGAGAGGGCGACGCCGTCACGATCAAACAGATCGAGAACGCGATCATCAACAGGGCCTGGGAGGAGGGCTGGGTCACGCCCCAGCCGCCGCGGCGCGAGAGCGGCCGGTCGGTCGCCGTAGTCGGCTCCGGCCCGGCCGGGATGGCCGCCGCCCAGCAGCTGCGGAGAGCGGGACACACGGTGACGCTGTTCGAGCGCGACGAGGCGATCGGAGGCCTCGTGCGCTTCGGGGTGCCGGACTTCAAGATCGAGAAGACGGTCGTGGAGCGGCGGGTCGAGCAGCTCCGTGCGGAGGGCGTCGAGCTGCGCTGTGGCGTCGAGGTCGGCGTCGACGTCCCCGCCCAGGAGCTCCTGGCCGGCTACGACGCGGTCGTGCTCGCGACCGGCTCGCGTGTCCCGCGCGACCTCGAGGTGCCCGGGCGCGAGCTGAGCGGGATCCACCCCGCGATGGACTACCTCTACCAGCGCAACCGCTGGGTCGCGCGCGAGCACGGCCCGGTTCCCACCGTCCCCGCCCCGGCCTCGCCGGAGCGGCCGATCACCGCGCGGGGGAAGGATGTCGTGGTGATCGGCGGCGGCGACACGGGCGCCGACTGCGTCGGCAACTCGCTGCGCGAGGGCGCTCGCTCGATCGTGCAGCTCGAGCTTCTCGCCGAGCCGCCCCCACGGCGGCCCGACGACCGCACGCCGTGGCCGGAGTGGCCGGCGAAGTACCGCCTCAGCTACGCGATGGAGGAGGCCCAGGAGCTGAACGTCGGCGAGCAGGACTACTCGATCGCGACCACCGCGTTCGACGGCGGGGACCACGTCGAGGGCCTCACCGTCGCGCAGGCCGCCGCCGAGCCGCCCTTCGCCCCTGTCGCCGGAACCGAGCGCCGGCTGCCCGCGCAGCTGGTGCTGCTGGCGATGGGCTTCCTGCACCCCGAGCAGGGGCTGCTCGACCAGCTCGGCGTGGAGCGCGACCGCCGTGGCAACGTCAAGGCCGTGAGCCCGTACACGACGTCTGTGGCCGGCGTGTTCGCGGCCGGCGACGCGCGTCGCGGCCAGTCGCTGATCGTTTGGGCGATCAACGAGGGGCGCCAGTGCGCCCGCATGGTGGACCGCTACCTGGCCCGCCTTGACTCTGAGCCCAGCCGCGACCGCGACCAGGGTCTCGCCGGCCACGCCGACGCCGACGAGGGGCCCGAGGGTCCGCCCCAGCACGTCGGCCCGGGCGTCCCCGCCGGGCAGTAGACACGGGGGCCTGCGGCGGCGGCGCGGCGCTGCGGAATCGATCATCTACTCTGGTGTGCCGCCGCCCCCTCGGGCGGCTGATCCCCCCGATGCCGACCTTCTGCCGCCACAACCGCTTCATCGAGCGCTGTCCCATCTGCAGCAAGACGCTGCCGGGGAACGAGCCCTCCCCGCCCTCGCCGCGACGGGCCGGCGCTCCCGGCGCGGGCCGCGCGCGCTCGCGCCGCGGCTCGCGGGCGGACGGTCTCACGGTGCGCCGCGAGGGCCGGGCCGTCGAGGACGGGTACTCCTCGCCCCTCGTGCCGGGCCTGCGCGCCTCCGCTGACGCGCAGCGCCTCGCCGACGAGCTGTCCTTCTCGAGCGCACGCCTGGCCTCGCTCGCGGTCGCGCCGCCCGGCGCCTACGAGCAGGCCCTCGACGCCGCCGCGGGCGGGGATCTCGACTGCGCGACCTGGATCGCGTTCGTCCTCGCATACCTCTCGCCCGCCGAGGACGAGGAGCCCTTCGCCGGTGTCGCGGCAGTGCTCGCGGCGGCACCTGACCCCGGCGCCGTCACGCCTGAGCTGGCCGGCCTGCTCGACGCGGTCGCGCGCGGGCCGCGCAGCTCGCACCGGCCCGGCAGCGGGACACGGACGCTGGAGGCCTACGCGCAGTGGGCGGAGCGCTCGGGCGGGCAGAGCGTGGCCTTCGCGGGTGAGGGGGGGTGGAGCCCCGAGCGCCGCTTCGCGCGTGTGTTCGAACGTCTCGCGCTCCCGGGTCTCCACCGCGGCGCGCGCTACGAGCTGCTTGTGTCGCTCGGCCGCCTCGGCGTGTACGCGCTGCGCGCCGAGTCCCTGCACCTGGGGACGGCGCGGGGGACGGCGGTCGGCGAGGACGAGGCGGCGCTGGCGGCAAAGCGGGTGTTCGGGATCGGCGATCCGCTGCTGCTCGACCGGCGGGCCGCGACGCTGGCCGAGGCCGCGGGCGTGCCGCTCGAAGCGCTCGACCTCGCGCTGTTCAACTGGTCGCGCCCGGCCGGGGCCGGCCGCGCGACGCTTGGCTTCACGCCGGAGAGCCTTCCGGACGCCGAGCCGCAGGCAGCCGCGCTGGCGCTCTGATCAGCCGGCGTAGGAGATCGCGTCGCGCTTGGTCGCGCAGCCCTTCATCTCGGTGATGAACCCGTCCTCGTCGAAGCTCAGCACCAGCCAGCGCACACCGTCTTCGAGCGGCCACCCGCCCGCCAGCGCCGGTTGATCGGGGCGAAACGCCACGATCGCGCGTCCCGGGCCGGCGTCCAGCACCTGCTCCACCTGGCCCGCGAGCCCCCGCGAGAGGTTGTGGCCCATCACCTCGACGATCTGGCTGCGGCTCTCGCAGTTCCACGGCCCGTCTTCGACGGCCCGCCACCGCGCGTCGGGTGCGAGCACCCTTTCCATCACCGCGAGGTCGCCGCCCGAGAGGGCCGTCCACGTCTGGAGCACGAGCCGCTCGGCGTCCATCCTCCGATGATCGCAGGGCCGGGGACGGGCCTCTTCTCCGAGGCCACGCCGCGCACCGCTGCGGGCGCCCGCAGCGCGCGATTTGACGTCCACACGGGCACCTACAGTCCCTGCAGAGAGTTCCACTGTCCCCCGGAGGCGCGATGCCGCTCTGCTTCATACAGCCCCAGGACGCGATCCGCGTGATCGCCGACTCGCTCGGCCGCGAGGCGCGCCGCCAGCTCGTCGGCGAGGTCGTGCGGGCATGGGTCGACGACATCCCCGACCAGGAACTTTCGGAGCACTACGCGAAGGCGATCGCCGACCTGGACGAGGACGATCTGCACCTGCTCGCCGCCTGGCACGCCTCGCTCGAGGTCGGCCAGCCGATCCCGAACACCGAGTTCCTCGTGGGGGTGTTCCCCAGCCTCGGCGAGAACCGCCGCGAGGCGCTGAAGATCGCCGCCGGCTTTCGCGGCGAGGAGGCGTTCCAGGCCGGGGTCGCCGAGGAGCAGGCGCTGGAGACGGTGCTGCCGCGGCTCTCGCACGAGCGGGCGGTGGAACTCGCCAACGAGTGCATCCAGCTGTACATGTGGGACCGCTTGGGGTCCGACAACTAGCGGCTCGCAGGTCGGCGATTGCCCGCGCTCGCAGGCGTAGTACCCGCTGAACGCCGCGCCTGACGTCCACTTGGAAGCTGTCTGTGGCGGCCGGCCGGAACGGGTGCGCTACGTTCCCCGGATGTCCGATGCCATCGACGCCTTCTCCGCGCACGCGCCCGACTACGACGCCACGCGGCGGGCGATCGTGCCCTGCTGGGACGCCTTCTACGGCACGGCGGTGGAGCTGATCTCGCTGCGGGGCGGGCCGGTCGATCGCGTTCTCGACATCGGCGCCGGCACGGGGCTCCTGAGCGAAGCCGTGCTCACGGCCCATCCGGCGGCGGAGCTCGTGCTGCTCGACGGCTCGGAGGAGATGCTCGCGCGCGCCTCCGAGCGCCTGCCCGAGGTCGAGATCGTGCAGGGCGACATGCGCGACGGCCTTCCCGAGGGCCCGTTCGACGCGGTTGTGTCCTCGCTGGCGATCCACCACCTCGGGCACGACGAGCAGCGGCGGCTCTACGCGGCCGCCGCAGGGGTGCTGCGGCCCGGCGGGGTGTTCGTCAACGCCGAGCACATCCTGGAGCGGACCCCCTGGCTCGAGAAGGTGGGGAGGGCGCGCTGGCGCGCGGCCGCGGCCTCCGCGGGTGCGAGCGAGGCCGAGCTCGACTCCTCGGACGGGCGGATGGCGGTGAACCGCTGTGCCACCGAGGCGGAATGCCTCAACTGGATGGAGCAGGCCGGGTTGGACGACTGCGAATGCTTCTTCAAGCAGTACTACTTCGCGGTCCTGGCGGGCTGGCGGGGGCTCTGAGCGCCCGGACGGTGAGCGCTCCCGGCCACGGTTAGACTGTCCTCATGTCCGAGCTTCAAGCGATGCCCACCGAAGAAGACGTGATGGACGCCCTGTCGAACGTGATCGACCCCGAGCTGGGGCTCGACTTCGTGGAGCTGGGCCTGATCTACGGCGTCGAGGTCGGCCAGGGCAACGTGAAGGTGACGTTCACGCTCACGACCCCGGGCTGCCCGATCGGCCCGCAGGTGAACGAACAGATCGAAGAGTTCGTCGGCGAACTCGACGGCGTCAAGACGGTGGAGTCCGAGATGGTCTTCACGCCGCCTTGGACGCCGGAGCTGATGAGCGAAGACGCGAAGTTCGCGCTCGGCTACTAGCTCCCCGCGCGTCCCTGGCGCCACATCGTCACGATGTCCCGCGCGCCGTCAGGCGTGGTGAAGGTTCCGCGGGGACGGAAGCCGACGGATTCGTAGCGCGGCTCGTTGCGGTGGTTGCTCGACTCGAGGTAGGCGCCGGCGCTCTCGGCATCGATCAGCTCGAGGTTCGACGCCAGCAGCCGCATGCCAAGACCCTGGCCGCGCTGCGCGGGATGCGTGCCGATCAGCGTCAGGTAGTAGTGCGGCGGCACGTCGTGGGGGTGCGAGGCCTCGAAGGCGTCGAACAGACCCAGCACCTCGCCGGCGCGCTCGCCGGCCGCCTCGCGCATCATCGTGGGCACCTCTGCCTCCTCCTCGGGCGTCAGCTCGGGGTGGCCCGGCGGGATCCAGACGGTCGCCGCGGCGTAGTCGCCGATCGTCCACACCCATTCGTGTTTGAGGGCCGAGGAGACGTAGAGCCGCCACAGCGGCAGCTGTTGGGCGTGCTCGGGGAACGCCCACCTCCACAGGGGATCCTCGGCGAAGGCCAGCCAGAGCGTCTCGGTGACGGCTTCCAGGTCCTCCGGGCGCGCCCGCCGCGGCGCCGTCCCCTCCACGCCAGCTAGGCCGGCGTGGCCGCCGTCTCGCGCGCCAACTCGAGCAGCCCCGCGAGTTCCGAGCGGATGTTCTCGCCGATCGTGCCGATATCCGGCAGCGCGTCGAAGTCCCCCAACAATCCGAAGTTCATCTGCCCGTTGTAGGACATGATCGCGATCGCGAGCGCGTGGTTTTCGGGCAGGAAGGCGACGGGGATCGCGGTCACCATCTCGCGGCCCAGCACATACAGCGGGAACTGCGGTCCCGGCACGTTCGTGACGATCAGGTTGAACAGGCGCGTCGAGAAGTTCAGCCGCGAGGCCTGCGCGAGGATCGTCGGTGGCGCGAAGCTCTGGGCGCCGGAGATCACCTCGGCGCCGAGGGCCTGCTTGGACTCCTTCAGGCCGTCCATCGCGTGCGAGACGAAGCGCAGGCGGTTGAGCGGGTCGGAGATGTACACCGGAAGGGGGCCGCGCATCACGACGATGCGGTTGCCGGCGGTTCCGTGATCGTCCTCGGTGCGCACCGAGACGGGCACGAGCGCCCGCATCTCGACGCCCTCGGTGCGGCGTCCGCGCGAGATCAGGAAGTCGCGCAGCGCGCCCGCGACGACCGCGAGCACGACGTCGTTGACAGTGCCGCCGAAGGCGTTCTTGACGGTCTTGAAGTCGTCGAGGCTCGCCGTCACCGCGACGAAGCGCCGGTGCGGGCCGATCGGCACGTTCAGCGGCGTCTCCGGCGCCGGGTTCAACCCGGCCCAGACGATCTCTCCGATGCCCTCGGCGGCCTCGCGGACGCGCGCCATCGCGCGCTCCGGGTGCGCCAGGGCGTCGAGGGCGCCCTCGGCGAGCGCGAGACCGGCCCGGGCGGCACCGGCGATCCCCGCGGCGAGGAGCTGCGTCGCACCCGGCTCCGCGTGCGGCTGCCAGGGGCGACCGGAGTTCGGGATCTGCGGCGGGTCCGGCGAGATGTCGAACAGCACGGTCGCGAGGTCGACGCCTGCGATGCCGTCGATCAGGGAGTGGTGGGTCTTGGTGATGAGCGCGAAGCGGTCGTCCTCGAGCCCCTCGATCAGCCACATCTCCCAGAGCGGCTTGGAGCGGTCGAGCTGCTGGGAGAAGATGCGGGCGGTCAGCTCCTGGAGCTGCTCGAAGGTGCCGGGCGCGGGCAGCGCGGTGTGGCGCACGTGGTACTCGAGGTTGAAGCTCGGGTCGTCCACCCAGACCGGGCGGCCGCTGTCGATCGCCGTGTGGGCGAGCTTGTGGCGGTAGCGCGGGACGAGGTGCAGGCGCCGGCGGATCTGTTCGAGGAACTCCTCCATGCCGGGCGGCGGGCCCTCGACGAGCGTCAGCCCGCCGATGTGCATGTGCGAGCTCGGGCCCTCCTGGTGCAGGAAGGACGCGTCGACGGGCGTCAGGCGGTCGAGGTGACGCTGGGCCATGACGGCTTAGCGTACCTTGCTCCGATCGCCGGGGGCGGGCGATCCGACGAATACAATGACCGCCGTGGAGAACACGGTTGAAAAGCTGATCCTGGCGGCGCCCCGCGGCTACTGCGCGGGCGTGGACCGGGCCGTGCAGACGGTCGAACGGGCTCTGGAGCTGCACGGGAAGCCCGTCTACGTGCGCAAGGAGATCGTGCACAACAAGCATGTTGTGGAGGAGCTCGTGGAGCGCGGCGCGATCTTCGTGGAGGAGGAGACCGAAGTGCCGGAGGGGGCCGTGTGCGTCTTCTCCGCGCACGGCGTCGCCCCGAGCGTGCGCGAGGGCGCCGAGCAGCGGAGCCTGCAGACGATCGACGCCACCTGCCCGCTGGTCACCAAGGTGCACCGCGAGGCCGTCAAATTCGCGGAGGACGGCTACACGATCGTGCTCGTCGGCCACGCCGGCCACGAGGAGGTGGAAGGCACGATGGGCGAGGCGCCCGAGAAGATCGTGCTCGTGCAGGACGAGCACGACGTCGATCAGCTCGAGGTCGACGATCCCGAGCGGATGGCCTACATCACCCAGACCACCCTCGCCGTCGATGAAACGACCGCGATCATCGCGCGCCTGCGCGAGCGTTTCCCGAAGATCGTCGGTCCGCGCACCGACGACATCTGCTACGCCACCACCAACCGCCAGTCCGCGGTGCGCCAGATGGCATCCAAATGCGACCTCATGCTCGTGATCGGCTCGAAGAACTCCTCGAACTCCAAACGGCTGGTCGAGGTGGCGCGCGATTGCGGCACCGAAGGGCACCTGATCGACAACGCGGGCGAGGTCAAGGACGAGTGGCTCCAGGGGCGGCGGGTCGTGGGCATCTCCTCCGGCGCGAGCGCGCCTGAGAACCTCGTCCAGGAGCTCGTCGAGCTGTTCCGCTCCAGGGGCGTGAGCGACATCACCGAGTTCGATGTCGTCAAGGAGGACGTGCGCTTCATGCTGCCCAAGCAGATCCGCCAGGCCGCCGCGGCCGGGGCGTCCTGAGCCGGAGCGGGCGCGGGCGCCGCGCCCGCGCACAAAGCAGGCGGCGGACGGCGCCGCAGAGCGCCTGGAGCGAGCGATGCGCACGCTGATCGTCTCCGACCTGCACCTCGGCAGCAACTCGAAGATCGACGTGCTGCGCCGGCCGGAGCTGCGGGCCGCGCTGCTCGAGCGCCTGGCCGACGTCGACCGGGTCGTGCTGCTGGGGGACGTGCTCGAGCTGCGCCACGGGCCGCTGCGGGAGGCGATGGCGGCGGCGCGGCCCTTCTTCGAGGATCTCGGTCGCGTCCTCGGCGAGCGCGAGCTGGTGCTCACCGCCGGCAACCACGACCATGCGCTGATCGAACCATGGCTGGCCGCCCGCGGAGCCCACGACGATCCCGGGCCGCTCGGGCTCGAGCAGCTCCTCGACCCCGCCGAAGCCTCGCCGGCGCTCGCGCTGCTCGCGCGCTGGGCCGCCCCGGCCCGCACCCGCATCGCCTACCCCGGCCTGTGGGTGAGGGGCGACGTCTATGCGATGCACGGTCACTACCTGGACTGCCACCTGACGGTGCCGACCCTCGAGCGGCTGACCGTCGGTGCGATGAGCCGGCTGCTGGGCCGACCGGCCGACACGTTCGCCGCCGTCGACGACTACGAGGCGATGGGGGCGCCGGTGTTCGCGTGGCGCGACGCGGTCGCCCGCGATGCGCACACCGGCGCCGCGCTGAACGGCATGGCGACGGTCTCGGCGTGGCGCGCGCTCGGCGGCGGCAGCTCCGACGCCGACGCCGCGGCGGTGCCGGCACGGCGTCGCAGCTCGCGTGCGCGGCTGCTACGGAGGCTGCGGCGGCGGGCGATCGTGGCCGGCTTCCCGGTGGCGGTCGCGGCGCTCAACCGCGCGGGGGTGGGACCGGTGCGCGCCGACATCTCCGCCATAGAGCTGCGCCGTGCGGGGCTCGCGGCGATGGGGGAGGTCGCCGCGCGGCTCGGACTCGGCGAGGCCCACGTCGTCTTCGGCCACACGCACCGGGCAGGGCCGTTCGAGGCCGACGACGAGCACGAGTGGCGCGGGCGGGCAGGCGCGCGCCTGCACAACTGCGGGAGCTGGGCCTACGCGGACATCTTCCTCGGCTCGACCGGGCCGTCGAACCCGTACTGGCCGGGAACCGCGGTGATCGTCGAAGACGACGAGCCGCCGCGGCTCGAGCGCCTGCTGGCGGATCGCACCCGCGCGGAGCTGGCTCCGCCCGCCCGCGCGCCTCAGCCGTAGCGGCCGGCGAACGATTCCAGCATCAGGCCCGATTCGGTGAGCCTGCCCTTCGGCATCTGCATCGCCCAGCCGCCGTCCGTGCGCGAGTAGACGAGCGCGGCGCGCAGCCAGCCGGCGCGGTGGTCGGCGAGCGCGATCCTCAGTTCGCCCTCGAGCGCGCGCGCCGCGTCGGCGGGGTTCTTCGCCGGTGCGGCGGAGGTCAGGCACTGCAGGCGCCTGATGCTGACCGCGCAGAAACCGATCTCCGAGACGATCAGGTTGTCCTGCCCGGAGGCCATTTCCGCGCGGAGGCGAGGCACTTCGGCCATCCCCTGTCCCGGCTTGCGTTCTTTGGCGTACGGGTGCAGGTACCAGCCCTGGATCTGCGTGCGCAGCTGCGGCTGGGCTTCGTAGAGGCCGCGGACCCAGCCTTCGCCGCCCGCGCCGGCGTAGACGTCGCCGAGCGGCACGTGCGAATGCGCCAGCAGGGGCATCAGCAGCGCCAGGAACGCCGCGTATTCCTGCGAGGAGCCGTAGCCCCAAGGCTCGTTGATCGCCTCGAAGGAGATCGGCACGACCGGGTAGCGCTTCAGGACTTCTTCGGCCGTGGCGATGAACCCGCGCGCGTACTGGCTGATCGCCTTGGGGTCGGTGGGCAGGCAGTGCCGGCCGAACGTGCAGCTCGAGTAGCCCGCGAACTCGATCGGGATGACCGGGATCATGCCGGCCTCGATCGACCGTTCGAGCCCCGCGCCGTCCTGCGCGAGCGTCTCGCCGGCGAACATCTCGACCTCGCCGCTGCGGTCATAGACGACTCCGCGTTCGACGAACCGGTCGAGCCCGCCGAGTGGCGTGGCGCTGTTGCCGTTCAGGCCGAGCCACGGTTCGTGCGGGGTCGCGGCTGCGCCGAGCGGCCACGTCAGCGCCGCCAGGGCAGCGACCGCGGCGAGGACGCTCAGGCGCATGGCAGCACGGTAGCCCAGCCCCGGCGGCGGCCGCGCCGCGGCGCCCTCAGCCCCCGGCCAGCCCCGGCGTGAAGCAGGTCGCGAGCACCCGCACCCCCTCGCCGGGCTCGAGCAGCAGCTCGCCGCTCATGTGCCGCGGGTGCTCGAAGAGGGGATAGGCGCCCGGCCCGTCGAGTGTGAGCGCGGCGCTCTGGCCCGCTGCGCTCGCGACCAGCGAGCCCGCGCCCTCGACCACCACCCACACGCCGCCGGCCTCGTACGGTCCGCTGTAGGCGCCCTCGCGGTCCTCCGAGGGCTGTGCCAGCAGTGCGTCCGGCTCGTCCTCCGGGCGCAGCGCCCCGAGCGGCTCGCGTTCGACGCCGAGCAGCTCCTGGATCGCGAGCTCGGTCTCGGCGTAGGCGCCCTCGCCGAAGTGGAACTCGAACAGGCGCGCGCGGCCGTCGAACAGGTAGCGGGCGGGCCAGCCCTCGTTCTCGTAGTCCTGCCACAGCAGGAACTCGCTGTCGATCAGCACGGGGTGGGTGATCTCCAGGCGCTCGACGGCCCGGCGCACCGCGTCCTGATCACGCGAGGGCTCGAAACCCGGCGAGTGCACGCCGACGACCCGCAGCCCGTCCTCGGCGTAGCGCCGGTGCCATGCCTTCAGATAGGGCAGCGTGCGCATCGAGTTCGGGCGGCAGAAGTCCCAGAACTCGACCAGCAGCGGCCGGTCGCGCTGAATGATGCTGACCTGGCTGCCCGCGGGGACGTTGAGCCAGGGAAGGCCACGCGGAAAGAGGGGCGCGGCGATTGTGTCGACAGGGGCGCGCAAGGCAATCTTCCTCTTGCGGGGACGCCGATCCTGGGGCCGGCGCATGCGCCGGCCCGGCCCGAAGGGCCTCTCAGCCGATCGAACCCACCATCTCGAGCTGGATCAGGCGGTTCAGCTCGACGGCGTACTCCATCGGCAGCTCCTTCGTCACCGGCTCGATGAAGCCGTTGACGATCATCGCCGCGGCCTCGTCCTCGGTGAAGCCGCGCGAGCCCATGTAGAAGAGCTGGTCGTCGGAGATCCGCCCCACGGTCGCCTCGTGCGCCACCGTGACATGCGGGTTCTGGATCTGGATGTCCGGCCAGGTGTCCGAGCGCGATTCGCCGTCCATCATCAGCCCGTCGCACTGGACGCGCGCTTTCGAGCCGGCCGAGTTGTGGCCCATCTTGACCAGCCCGCGGTAGCCCATGATCCCGCCGTCCTTGGAGATCGACTTCGCGAGGATGTTCGAGGTCGTGTTCGGCGCCAGGTGCACGACCTTCGCACCCGTGTCCTTGTGCACGCCTTTGCCGGCGACGCCGACGTTGAGGTGGTCTGCGCGCGCGCCCTCGCCCATCAGGAACGAGCCCGGGTAGAGCATCACGTACTTGGCGCCCATCGAGCCGCCGACCCACTCGACCGTGCCCTCGGCGTCGACGACGGCGCGCTTGGTGTTCAGGTTGTAGACGTCCTTCGACCAGTTCTGCACGGTCGTGTAGCGGGCCTTCGCGCCGTCGTGCACGAAGATCTCGACGACGGCCGAGTGCATCGAGTTGACGCTGTAGGTCTGCGCGGTGCAACCCTCGATGTAGTTCACCTCCGAGCCCTCGTCGGCCACGATCAGGGTGTGCTCGAAGGTGCCCTCGCCGGCGCCCTCCATGCGGAAGTAGGCCTGCAGCGGCAGGTCGACCTTGACGCCCTTGGGGACGTACAGGAACGAGCCGCCCGACCAGACGGCGCCGTGCAGCGCCGAGAACTTGTTGTCCTGCGGGGGCACGCATTTGTTCATGAAGTACTTCTGGACCAGCTCCGGGTACTGCGCGATCGCCGTGTCCATCGAGCAGAAGAGGATGCCGAGCTTCGCGTACTCCTCCTTCAGGCCCTCGTAGACGGGCTCCTGGCGCCACACACCGACGACGCCCGCGAGGTGCTCGCGCTCGGCCTGCGGGATGCCGAGGTCCTCGTAGGTCTTCTTCATCTCCTCCGGGACTTCGTCCCAGCTGTTGAAGCGACCGGCAGTGGGCGGTGAGTAGAGGACGAGCTCGTCGAGGTTCAGGCCAGTGAGATCAGGGCCCCAGGTCGGCATCGGCTTGCGTTCGAAGATCTCCAGCGACTTCAGCCGTTTCTCGGCCATCCAGTCGGGCTCGCCCTTGATCTTCGAGAGCTCGCGCACGACCTCGCGGGAGATGCCCTTGCGCGCGATCAGCTGTCCCTGCTCGTCCTCGACGATCGGGCTGGGCTTTGAGATTCGATCGACAGTTGCCATGTGTGGGGCCTCGCGAAGATGGGGGGCTCGGAATCCTGTGCTCCGGGGTAGGAATTGTATCGAGGGCGCGGGTGGGCTCCCGGTTCCCCCGGTTCGGGGCCTGAGCGGAGGAGCCCCGGCACGCAGCTCGGCGCGTGTCGCGGCCCGGCCGGGCGGGACCGAGGCGTCCGCGCGCCTAAAGGCCGTCAGCGCCGGGACCGATGGGTGTCTGTGACGATCCGGACGCCCACGCTTCGGCGAGGTCGGCCAGGGGGGGTCGTAACCTCGCTCACCCTGGCCGCGGCATGCGCGCTCACCGCCTTTGCGCTGAGCGGTTGCGGATCCACGCGCGCGAGCGCGGCCCCTGAGCACGCCGTCGCCGTCACCGAGCGCGACTTCCACATCACCGCGCCCACGGTGCTGCAGAGCGGCACCGTGACGCTGCGTATCCACAACGCAGGGCCCGACCAGCACGAGCTCATCGTGGTGCCCGGGACGATCGCCTCGCTGCCGCTGCGCAGCGATGGGCTGACCGTCGACGAGGAGGCGCTCGAAGCGTCCGAGCCAGGGTCGCTCGAGCCCGGCGAGCCCGGCAGCACGCGTGACCTCACCGTGCAGCTCAAGCCCGGCCGCTACGTCTTCTTCTGCAACATGGAGGGCCACTTCATGGCAGGGATGCACGCCGAAGTGGAGGTCCGCTGATGGACGTGGGCGCGGGCATCCTCAGGCCCTTCCACGCACGGGGGCGCTGGCTTCTCGCCGCGATCCCGCTGACCTTCCTCGTGACCGCGGCCGTCGGCATCGTCGTGACCCTGACGCTCTCGGCCCGCGCCAAGGATCGCTCGGCGGTGGTCCAGGTGGCCGCACGCCAGCGCACGCTTGCCGAGCGCTACCTGAACGAGCTGCTGCTGGCGAAAGCGGGGCAACAGGCCGACTCCCAGACGATCGGCGCCGACCTCAACGAAAGCGCGCACGCGCTGCTCGAAGGCGGGACGGTGCCCGCCGTCAACGGCGACGACGACAACTCGACGGTGCCCGCCGCAACGGGCACGGTCCTGCGCCGCCAGCTCGAAGAGCAGGTGAAGCTGATCGCCGACCTCAGGGGATCGGGCCAGGCGCTGCTCAGCGGCGGCCAGCCACCGGAACCGACCGCGGGGGAGACCCTCCCCTCGCACGATCCGTTGATGCGCGCCCGCATCCTCGTCGCGCTCACCTCGGCGACCGCGCTGAACGTGGCCCGCACCGTCGCCGCCCGGGCCGACGAAAGCGTCCAGCGCCTGCTCGACGCCGAGATCGCCCTCTCGATCGGCGGGCTGATCGTCTCGCTCCTGCTCGCTGGGCTGCTGATCCTGATCCTGAGCCGCCAGACCGCCCACTTCCGCGCCCTGGCGAAGTCCTCCACCGACCTCGTCGCCGTGCTCGACGAGCACGGCTGCCGCTACGTGAGCGACTCGCTCGCCGCGAAGGCCGGGCGCCCCGGGCCGCAGCTGCACGGCGACGGTCTGTTCGCGCTCGTGCCTGAGCAGGATCGCGACCTGCTGCGCGGCGTCGCGAGATCGGGTGCCCCGGCCAGCTTCAACTTCGCTATCGCCGACGCTGCCGGGGAGGAGCGCACGCTGGAGGCGCACGTCACGGACCTGCGTGCCGAGCGCCACCTGCGCGGCGTCGTGCTGAACGCCCGCGACATCACCGAGCGCGTGAGGCTCGAGGCCGAGCTCAGAGAGAAGGCACGGCGCGACGGCTTCTCGACCCAGCTCTCCGAGGCCCTCGAGATGGCAGACGAGGAAGCGGACGTCTGCGACGTCGTCGAGCACGCCATGTCCGACATCTCCGAGCGCACGCCGATGGAGCTGCTGCTGTCCGACTCGAGCCGCGCGACCCTGCGCCGCGTCGCCTCCAACGACGGCATCGAGCCCCCCGCCTGCCCGGTCCGCTCACCGTTCTCGTGCGTCGCCGTGCGGCGCGGCAGCGCCGTCACCTTCGAGTCCAGCGAGGAGCTCAACGCCTGCCCGCATCTGCGGGGCCGTCCGGCCGGGGCGTGCTCGGCCGTGTGCGTGCCGGTCTCCTTCATGGGCCGCTCGCTCGGCGTGCTGCACACCACCGGCACCGACGGCGAGACGCCGGACGCCGAGCGCGTGGAGCGCCTGCGCACCCTGGCCGCGCAGGCCGGGGCCCGGATCGGCACCGTGCGCGCGTTCCAGAAGACCCAGCTGCAGGCCTCGACCGACTCGCTCACCGGTCTCATCAACCGCCGCAGCGCGGAGGAGCAGATCCGCTCGCTGCTGCGCGCCCGCCGGCCCTTCGCGCTCGCGCTCGGCGACCTCGACCACTTCAAGCAGCTCAACGACACACACGGCCACGAGGCCGGCGATCGCGCGCTGCGCCTTTTCTCCGATACGGCCCGCCGCGCGATCCGCGACCGCGACACGATCGCCCGCTGGGGCGGCGAGGAGTTCGTGGTGCTGCTGCCGGACCTCGACCGCTTCGAGGCGGTCGAGGTGCTCGAAAGGATGCGCGCCGCGCTCGCGCGGGCCCACCCGGGCGAAACGCCGCGCTTCACGGTCAGCTTCGGGGTCAGCGACACACAGCAGGCCCAGGGCGCCTCGCTGCTGTTCCGCGTCGCCGACGAAGGTCTCTACGCAGCCAAGCTCGCCGGCCGCGACCGCGTCTCGATCGGGATCGTCCCCGAGGAGTCGGCCGGGCCGAGCCGGCACGAGCTCGATGCGCCCTCCGACGAGGAGGAGCTGGAGCTGGGATTCGAGGATGGGGTGGACGATGGTCACGAGGCCGCCAAGGGGTTCGCCGACGGCCTGGCCGCGGCCAACGGCACGCATGAGGACCCGGCGCATGTCGAGACCGCCCGCGCCGAGATGGCGGGCGCGGAGCCTGAGAAGCCCGCGCGGCGCGCCACCGGCTCGGCCACGCGCAAGGCCGCGCGCCGGGTCGCCGTCGGGAAGCGCCCGCGGAGCTGAGCTAGGTCGGCCAGCCGTTGTCGCCGGTGACGGCGCCGCGGACGACCTTCAGGTTCAGCAGCGCGCACTTGCGGCGCGTCGCTGAGACGGGGATCCCGAGCAGCTCGATCATCCAGTCGGCGTCGAGGCTCGAGATCTCTTCGAGCTTCATGCCCTTCAGCTCCTCGGAGGCGATCGACGCCGCCGCCTGGGAGATCGCGCAGCCGTGGCCGTGGAAGCGGAGGTCCTCGATGCGGTCGCCCTCGACGCGGATGTGCACACCCAGCTCGTCCCCGCAGAGCGGGTTGTGCTCGAGCGCCTCGAGGTCGTGCGGGTCGAGCTCGCCGAAGTTCCGGGGGCGCTTGTAGTGCTCGAGGATGTAGTCGCGGTAGAGGTCGTCCATCAGATGGTTGATCCGGTGGTCGTGTGCCGTCCGGCGGTGCGGATGGTCGAGCGTGCCGCGGACGCAGGCCGCAGCCCTTGCCGGCGGCAAGGGCAAGGCTGAGGACAAAGGCACGCGAAGGCCAGACGTGCCGTCCGGCGGTGCAGGGTCGCCGGATCAACCATCTAGACCGAACACCTTTCGCCCCTTTCGCAGAGCGTCGGCGAGCGCGTCGATATCCGACTCCTCGTTGTAGACGCCGAGGCTCGCGCGCGCGGTCGCGGCGACCCCCAGGCACCGCATCAGCGGCTGGGCGCAGTGATGCCCGGCGCGCACACAGACGCCCTCGCGCCCCAGCAGCTCGGCGATGTCGTGGGGGTGCATGCCCTCGACCGTGAACGACACCAGCGCGCCGCGCTCGCGCCCGGCGGGCGGACCCACCGCGCGCGTGCCCGGAACCTCCGCCAGGCGCGCGAGCATCAGCTCGGTCAGCCCGCGCTCGTGCTCGCGCACGCGCGTCATGCCGAGGGCGCCCAGGTAGTCCACGGCGGCTGCCAGGCCGACCGCCTCGGCGATCGGCGGCGTGCCCGCTTCGAACTTGAACGGCAGCTCGTTCCAGGTCGTCTCGAGCTGGGAGACCGAGGCGATCATGTCGCCGCCGGTCAGGAACGGCTCCATCGCCTCCAGCAGCTCGCGGCGGCCGTGAAGGACGCCGATGCCGGTCGGGCCGACGGCCTTATGGCCCGTCCAGGCGTAGAAGTCGGCGCCGAGCTCCTGCACGTCCACAGGCATCTGCGGCACCGCCTGCGCGCCGTCGACGAGGGTGACGGCGCCGGCTGCGCGCGCCCGCGCGACCATCTCGGCGACGGGGTTGATCGTGCCGAGCACGTTCGAGACATGTGCGAAGGCGAGGATGCGGACGTCGCCGCGTGCGAGCTCCGCATCGAGCTGTGCCAGCGACAGCTCGCCGTTCTCGTCGACCTCCAGGTAGCGCAGCTCCGCGCCGCGCTCGCGGCAGATCTGCTGCCACGGGACGAGGTTCGCGTGATGCTCCATCTGCGTGATCAGCACGGCGTCGCCGGGGCCGAGGTGCGCGGCTCCGTAGGAGCGCGCGACGAGGTTGATCGCCTCGGTCGCGTTCTTGGTGAAGATCGTCGTCTCCGGCTCGGCGCCCGTGAACGCGGCGATCCTCGTGCGGGCCGACTCGAAGGCCGCGTCGGCCTCCTGTGCCAGCGGGTAGACGCCGCGGTGGATGTTGGCGTTGTGCTCGCTCAGGTGTGCGGCGAGCGCCTCGATCACCGCGCGCGGCTTCTGCGACGTCGCGCCGGAGTCCAGGTAGACGAGCGGCACGCCGCCGAAGCGGCGCTCGAAGATCGGGAAGTCGGCCCGGACCGAGAGCCGGCTCTCAGCGACTGACGGCATACGTCTCGATGTCCTCGCGCGCCGCCGCAAGCTTGGCCTCGATCTTCTCGCGCACGAGCTGCTGCAGCGGCTCGTCGGCGAGCTCGGAGATCAGCGGCTCGAAGAAGCCTTCGACGATGATCCGCACCGCTTCGGCACGGTCCAGGCCGCGGCTCTGCATGTAGAAGATCGCCGACTCGTCCAGCTCGCCGACCGTGCCGCCGTGCGAGGCGGAGACGTCATCGGAGGAAACGAGCACTGAGGGGATCGCGTCGATGCGGGCCTTCGGCGAGAGCATCATCGTGTGGATCTGCAGGTAGGTGTGCGTCTTCTGCGCGCCCGGGTCGATTTTGATCAGGCCCTCGAAGCTCGCCCGTGCCTCGCCGCTCGCCGCCCCGCGCCAGTGCACGTCGCCGCCGGAGGGACCCGTCTCGTGGAGGTCCACGGCGAAGGCGTCCAGGTGCTCGTTCTCCTCCGCGAAGAAGATGCCGCGGAACGCCATGTCGCCCCCCGGCTCGGAGACGGCGAGCTCCAGGTGCGGCCGCACGAGATGTCCGCCGAGCAGCGCCGGCAGCCAATGGCAGTAGGCGTCGCGCCCGACCTGCACGAAGCGCGTCGAGACGTCGTAGATCTCGTTGCCCGAGCCCCAGTCCTGAACCTGCGCGAGCCGGCAGCGGGCGCCGTCCTGCAGGTAGAGCTCGAAGGCGCCGGCGTGCAGGGCCTGGCGCTCGGCGGCCGGCGCCTCGGCGTCGGCACCGAAGTCCTCGGCGAGGTCGTACTCGTGGACCTTGAAGTCGCTCATCGGCGCGCCCACCACGAGCGTGCGTCCGTACTGGGCGACGCCGGGCTCGGCGATCGCGTAGACGATCTCGAACGGGTCCTCGACGGCGAGTCCGTCGGGGACGTACAGGAACGCGCCGCCGGTCCAGAAGGCGGCGTTGGCGGCCTCCAGCTTGTTGCGGTCGATCTCGAGGCGCTTGGAGTACCAGCGCCCGGCCAGCTCGCCGTGGCGCTCGAAGGCCTCCTCGAGCGAGCAGAGGATCACACCGCGCTCCGCGAGCGCGGGGTCGAGCTCCACGCTGACGACGGCGCCCGCGCTCTGGACGATGCGCCCGGCGCGGGGACGGTCGGGGATGGTGCGGGTGACCACGGCGGGCACCGCACGCTCGAGCGGTTCGGTGTGCAGGGCGTCGAGCTCGAGCTCCTGAAGGCTCGTGGTCCAGAACCCGGAACGGCGCCAGACGGGCAGCTCGGCTGCCTCGAAGGCCTTCAGTGCCAGCTCGCGCAGCTCGGGCAGCGAACGGCCACCGCCTGCTCCGGCACCGTCGAGCGCTGTGTAGAGCGTGGCCTCGCGGTGGCGCCCGGCCTTGGCTTTGACGGGCGCGTCGCCGTTTGAGATGCCCGCCGCGCCGGCGGGATCAGACATCCTCGTCACCCGCGCCGACGCCGGCGGCGACCTCCTGGCGAATCTGGTCGTAACCCTCGCGCTCGAGCCGCTCGACCAGCTCGACGCCGCCCTCCAGCACGATCCGGCCGTCCATCAGGATGTGGACGAACTCCGGCTTGACGTAGTGGAGGATGCGCTGGTAGTGGGTGATGATGAGCGCGCCCAGGCCCTGCTCGTCGTGCAGGCGCTGGACGCCCTCGGCGACGGTGCGCAGCGCGTCGATGTCGAGGCCGGAGTCGGTCTCGTCGAGGATCGCGATGTCGGGCTGGAGCATCGCCATCTGCAGGATCTCGGCGCGCTTCTTCTCGCCGCCCGAGAAGCCGTCGTTCAGGTGGCGCGAGGTGAAGGAGCGATCGACGTCGAGCAGCTCGATCGCGTGCTGGAGCTGGGTGCGGAACTCCTTGACCTGGATCGGCTCCTCGCGCTTGGCGTTGATCGCCATGCGGAGAAAGTTGGCCACCGACACGCCCGGAATGGACACGGGGTACTGGAAGGCGAGGAACAGGCCGGCCTTGGCGCGGTCGTGGGGCTCGGCCTCGGTGATGTCCTCGCCCTTGAAGGTGATCGTGCCCTCGGTGATCTCGTAGGAGGGGTGCCCGAGCAGCGTGTTGGCGAGCGTCGACTTGCCCGACCCGTTCGGCCCCATCAGCGCGTGGATCTCCCCGCGGCTGATGTCGAGGTCGACGCCTCGCAGGATCTCGCGCTCCTCGGTGCGCACGTGCAGGTCTCTGATCTCCAGGTCGGCCATGGTCTCCTTCTCAGCCTCGGTTCGGAAGCGGTTCGATTTGCAGTCCCGCGGGGTGGGTGGGGATTCCATTCCCTCCAGCGGCGAGGGGTGGGGTGATGAGCAGGTCGGCGAGCGTGGTCTCGCGCAGCGTGCCGATGATCGACATCCGCACGCGCGTCCACAGCAGCTTGGTAGGGCAGACGTGGTCGCGCTCGGACTCGCGCGCGCAGACGATCGAGCCGTCCGCCGACTGCGAGATGCACTCGATCGGCGCGATCGAGCCCTCGAGCGCCTCGACGACCTCTGCCATCGTGATCTGCGAGGCGGGACGCGCGAGCATGTAGCCGCCCCGCGAGCCGCGCCTGCTGTCGACCAATCCGGCCTTGCGCAGGCGCGCGACGAGGTGCTCGAGATAGGCGAGCGGCAAACCGTCGCCGGCCGCGATCTCGGCGAGCGGGACGGGGTTGGAACCAAGCGTCGCGTCGTCGCCGCCGCCTCGCCGGGCCAGCTCGACCATCACTCGTACGCCGTACTCGGCCTTGGTTGAGAACATCATCCGCTTATTTCCTACCTGCGGGCTAGGGTATCAGGGGGTGGCTGGGCTCCCAGTCAATCTCCCGACGTCGTGAGCGAGCGCTTCGGGGGTCAGCTGTTCGGGCCCGTAGACGACCCGCTCGCGGCCTTCCGGGTCGATCAGCAGGACGGTCGCGTGGCTCGCGAAGGCTGCTGCGCCCGCTGCAGCGGGCTTGATCTTGTAGGCCCGCCACACCTCGCTGAGCGCGGTGGGAGAGCCCGTCAGGTAGTAGACGCGGCCGCTCAGCGATGTCGCGGCGAGGAAGCGCCTGATCGACTGGGGCGTGTCGCCGGCCGGATCCGCGCTCACGATCAGGACGGGGACCGGCTGCGGCAGTTCGTCGAGCGCACCGCGGATCTGCTGGGCGATCAGGGTGCACGGGCCTCCGCAGTGCGAGTACAGGAACGCCACCAGAACCGGCTTCCCCCTGAAGTCGCCGAGGGAGACCGCGCGCCCGTACTGGTCGGTGAGCGAGATCGGCGGGGCTGTCACGGGCTCGGGCAGCTCGGCTCCCGAGAAGCCGCTCGGCGAGAGCGGCGCCGCGCTCGTCGCGGCGTTCGCGCCGGCGCCGGCGGAGGCTCCGGAGCCGCCGCTCTGCGATTCGCGCGTGGCCACGATCGCGAAGGCGAGCGCCGCCAGCACCAGCACGCCCATGATCACGGGCACGATCCAGCGGCGGCGGGCGCTCATCCTGGTCAGCGTACGGGAGGGCGCCCGGGCAGGAGAAGGCGGGCTTCTCGCGTAACAGAGTCGGGATGGGAATCGTTCGGATGCGGGGAATCGTCCTCGTCGCGGCGATCGCGGCGCTGACGCCGGCCGTGGCCGCGCCCGTATCGAGCTCGGCGTCCACCGCGCCGCCCCCGCCCGGCAACGACAACCTGGCTGCAGCGCAGCAGATCCACAGCCTCCCGGCGACGCTCTCGGGGACGGTCGTCGGCGCGAGCACCGAGATCCCCGAAGAAGGCTCCGGCTGCGCCGGCGGCACCGAACACTCGGTCTGGTACTCGGTGCGAGCGGGCGCCAAGGAGCGCATCGCGCTGAACCTGGCGGCGGCCGGTGCGCTCGACGCGACGATCGACGTCTTCCACGCTGTCCGCTCCGAACTGCAGCGGGTCGGATGCGAGCGGACCGACTCCCACGGCCTTGCGTCCCTCAGCTTCAGCGCGTCGAAGAACGGCCTCTATGAGATCCGCGTCGCCGCCCTGCCCGCTTCACAGCTCGCGGGCTTCACGCTCGAGGTGTTCCTCCCGACGCCGGCGGTCGGCCCCCCGGGCCCCCGCCTACCGGCGGGCGGCGCGGGCGGTCAGGTGGACCGGATACAGAACATCAACGCGGCGTACTCGGTCGTGCTGCGCTCCGGGGTGAGCTACCTGATCAACCTCGCCAACAGGACGCCGCACGCCTGCGTCAGCGCCCGTCTGTTCGCGCCGGGTACCGGCTCGTTCGAAGAAGGCAGCCCCGTCATGCACCTGCGCTGCGGAGGTTTCGGCCTCTTCACCCCGGGGCCGGGCCAGGGCGGCGTCTACTCGATCGAGCTGACGCCGCGCACGTCGTTCAAGGGGGTCCAGCACTTCCGGCTGGACGTCGCCCCCGCCGGGCCCGCCGAAACCGCGCCCGGGATCGGGCTCGGCAACTACGGCCGCGCTCGCGGGCGCCTCGACGGCAACGGCGTCCACGTCCTGCGGCTCTACCGCATCGATGTCCACACGCACTCGAACCTGACGCTGAAGCTCGGCGCCCCGCAGTCGGCCGACTTCAACCTGCAGCTGCGCAACCTGAACGGCCGCGTGATCAACTGCAACTGCGGCGGCAGCGGTCCGCAGACGCTCGTTCAGCAGCTGCAGCCGGGCCGTTACTACGCGGTCGTCTCGGTGAGCGACGCCACCGCCGGCAACTACACGCTCGAACGCCAGTCGCGGACGATCACCCAGACCCACGTCTCGTTCGGCTCCTCCAAGGCTCCTCCGGGACAGTCCGTGGGCGTGGACGTCCACGTCACTCCTTCGGTCTCCGGCCCCGTGACCGTGGACATCGAGCGCTTCGACCCCGTGTTCGGCTGGCAGTTCTACCGTCAGGAGAGCGGGTTCGCCTCGGGCGGCCTGGCGACGCTGCCCTTCGTCCCGCCCGCGGTCGGCCGCTGGCGCGTGAACGGCAGCTTCGGCGGCAGTCGCACGGCCAGCCCGAGCGGCGCCGGGTTCGCCTACCTGCTGGTCTCCTAGGCGTCTCGGAGGGCCTCCTCGGAGGGGTTCGTGGGCGCCTTGGACGCAGGCTTCGAGGTCGCTATACTTTCTGAAGTCAATGAATTCCGACCTTGGTTTAGGAGTTTTTCGATGAGCACGTCCGGATCCGAGCTGCTCCGCCGCATCAAGAGCCAGATCGAGGAGGTCGACCCCTCCGAGGTCAAGGAGCTCACTCACGAGGGTGTGACGATCGTCGACGTGCGCGGGAGCGAAGAGTTCGCGACCGGCCACCTGCCCGGCGCCAAGAGCGTGCCCCGCGGGCACCTCGAGTCGCGCATCGAGGGCGTCGTGCCGGACCGCTCCTCCCAGGTGATCCTCTACTGCGCCTCCGGCCAGCGCTCGGCTTACGCGGCGCGCACGCTGAGCGAGGACATGGGCTACGAGCACGTGCGCTCGATGACCGGCGGCATCACGCTCTGGAAGGACCGCGGCTACGAGGTCGAGGTCCCGCGCGCGCTCACCGCCGAACAGCGCGACCGCTACTCGCGCCACCTGCTGATCCCCGAGATCGGCACCGAGGGCCAGCAGAAACTGCTCGACGCCAAGGTGCTCCTCCTCGGGGCGGGCGGGCTCGGCTCGCCCACCGCCCTCTATCTGGCGGCGGCCGGTGTCGGCACGCTCGGCATCGTCGACGACGACGAGGTCGACCTCTCGAACCTCCAGCGCCAGGTGATCCACTCGACGCAGCGGGTCGGCATGCCGAAGGTCGACTCCGCCGAGGAGTCGATCCACGCGCTGAACCCCGACGTCAACGTCGTCAAGTACCAGACGCGCATCGACGCCTCGAACATCATGGAGATCATCGAGGGCTACGACGTGATCGTCGACGGCGTGGACAACTTCCCCACGCGCTACCTGCTGAACGACGCGACGGTACGGCTGAAGATCCCGGTCGTCTCGGCCTCGATCCTCGGCTTCGACGGCCAGCTCTCGATCTTCAAGCCCTACGAGGGGCCGTGCTACCGCTGCCTGTTCCGCGAGCCGCCGCCGGCCGAGCTCGCGCCCTCGTGCGGCGCCAACGGCGTGCTCGGCGTGCTGCCCGGCACCATGGGCCTGCTCCAGGCGACCGAGGTCGTGAAGCTGATCCTGAACATCGGCGAACCGGCGATCGGCCGGCTGCTGCTCTACGACGCCCTCGGCGCCACGCTGACCGAGGTCAAGGTCCACCGTGACCCCGAGTGCCCGATCTGCTCGCGCGAGCCCGGCGAGATCTCCGACGAGGAGATGGGCGTCTTTCCCGATTACGAGGCGTTCTGCGCCGCAGCGGGTTAGCGGCCCGGCAGCCTGCGTCATGCTGCGTCCTCGGTCGCTCATGTGCCAGCGCACATTTCGCTCCCTGCGTCTTGCCTGACTTGACTGCCGAACCGCTAACTCCCGGGCAGCCCAAACCGTGGAACTGCTGACTCCCGCGTCGACCCAAACTGGCGAACAGCTGAGCGCGTCGCCGGCGCGCTAACCTGCCGCGAGTCATGGCCACGATCAAGATCCCTCCGGTGCTGCGCGCATCCGTCGGCGGCGAGAAGGAAGTCGACGCCAACGGGGCGAGCGTGGGCGAGGTGCTGCGGGACCTCGCGTCGTCGCATCCGGCGACCGAGAGCCAGCTCTTCGGCGCGGACGGGACGCTGAACCGCTACGTGAACGTCTACCTCAACGACGAGGACGTGCGGGTGCTCGACGGGCTCGACACGACCGTCGGCGACAGCGACACGCTGCAGATCCTGCCGGCCATGGCCGGCGGTCGCTGACCGTCTCAGCCGCACGCTGAGGCTGGACGCTCGTCCGAACCTCGAACGGTCGTCCGCGCACGCCGGGCGCGTGGTGTCGATGGGGTAGGAGTGACGGGCATGGGCATCCGCCGGACATCGAGGTTGCTGGGTGCTGCCGCGGGCATGTGCGCGCTGGCGCTGGCGCTCGCCACGGGCGCCGCGTCGGGCATGGCGAGCCATGAAGGCTGGCCCGACACGACTCACCATGAGGGGCACCCGAACAACGAAAGCGGCACGATGCGGGGGCTCGAGGGCGTCCACAACATGCTGCTCGGCGGGGATGGCAACGACACGATCTACGCGGGCAACCTGGGCGATGTGATCTGGGGCGACTCGCATCCGGGCGGACAGCCCGAAAGCCAGCGCGACTTCCTGTTCGGCGGTCCGGGCCCGGACTGGATCTACGCGAGCCACGGCCTGAACGAAATCTGGACCGGCGCGGGCGACGATCACGTCGCGCTCGTCTACGGCTACGGGACCGTCCACTGCAACGGTCCGGGCGTGAAGACGCTGGTCGTGCGCTACCTGCCGCAGAACCGCAGGTTCCGGCTCGCCGGCTGCAAGCACGTGGTGCTCGTGCGGTACCGGGCGTAGAGGCCGGTTCCGCCGGAACCCGGTCTAGCCTTCGCGTCGAGCTTTCGTTCCCTCGCTAAAGCTCGTCGGTGCTCGCATCGATCGGGGGCCTGATCTATGAGACACGGTCGTTTCTGCTCGCCTGTGTTGGTGACGCTCGCGGTGTCCGCGGCGCTCGCTGCGCCCGCTGTTGCCAGCGGGCCGAAAGGCCCGCGGTACTCGCTGCGGATCTCCTCGGGCGAGACCACGTTCCCGGAATGGGAATCCCCCGATTCGACGAGCGGCAGCGTGGAACCGTCGACGTCGCTCGCCGTCTCGATCATCCGCGGTGGGGTCACCGTCTACAGGGACGTCGGCAGCGGCGGCGCCTGGCTGTCGCAGGTGCCTCAGGTCGGCGACGTCGTGCGCCTCGAAGCCCCGGTGGGGACGGTCATCGGCCAGGTCGTCTACGACGGGCTGCCGACCATCGATCCCACGGTCTGCGCCGGCTCCACCAACTTCTCCGGGTCGAACTCGCTCGGCGAGGTGGTCGAAGGCTATTTCGTCGACAAGGTGCTCAGGTACAACAACTACGGGGTGGCCGTCGGCACGCAGCAGGTGAAAGGCGGCTTCGGCGAAGCCCAGGTCAAATCGCTGACGGGCACGACCTTCGGAGGGAGCTTCCTGACGCCGCTCGCCAGCGGCGAGGACGTCGGCGCCATCGAGACGCTGAAAACGCCCCTCCCGGGCGAAGGCACCTACACCTACACGAGCGAAACGGAGCGCCCCGTCTCGAGCTGCCCGCTGCCGCCGCCCGTCGTCAAACCGGCACCGCCACCGGTGCTCCAGGGAACGCTCGGGCGCCTGCTCCACGCGAGTATCCACGCGCTGCTCAAAGCCGGCCTGCGCGACACCGTGACGATCAACCAGGCCGGCACGGTGCTCCAGGACCTCTACGCGAAGGGCGGCTCGATGCCGGCCTTCGCCAGCGCGAGGAACCACCACAAGCCGCCGCCGGCGGTGCTGCTCGCCCGGGGCTCGGCCACAGCGAACGCGGCCGGTCACGTGACCGTTGTCCTACACGCGACGAAGCGCGGTCGTAAGAGGCTCCACTCCGCGCACAAGATCGTCGCCGTCCTGATCACCACCCTGCGCAGCACCGGCGGTGCCCGTCTCAACCTGCAGCGGCACACGCTCACGCTGCATCGCTAGCGCACGGGCGCTGCTCGCACGGGCACGGAGGGCCTCCCTTGCCGGAGCGCTCGTGCTCGTCCCGCCCGCGGTTCTGCCGCTTCCCTCCCGGAGCGGACCCGAAGGGCCTCCCGAGCCCTTCGGGACGGTCCCGCACGCCGGAGGCGCCGCGCCTCGGACCCCTCCCGCGCTCGCTGCCGCACAGGACCGGACGATGCTCGAAGGACCGTTCCCGCACGGCGGGCTCGTGCGCGGAGTCTCCGATGGCACGCTCTTCAAGAGCTCCGATCCGCAGGTCCGCGCGGTCGCGTTCGCCGATGCGCGCGCAGCCGGCGCCGGGGTGGCGCGGATCTCGGTCGACTGGCGCAACATCGTCGCTGCGGGGCCACCGCCGGGTTTCGACTCTCGCGACCCGTCCAGCCCGAGCTATGACTTCACGGCGCTGGACGCCGCCGTGAAGGGCGCGGTCTCCTCCGGGCTCGCCCCGCTGCTCGCCGTCTTTCATGCTCCCACCTTCGCCGAAGCTCCCGGCCGCTGGCCCTATGCCTATCCCGGTAGCTGGGCGCCGAGCCCCGTTGCGCTCGAATCGTTCGCGGCGGCGCTCGCCACGCGCTACGACGGCTCGTCTCCCGACCCCTCCGCCCCCGGTCGCGAGCTGCCCCGGGTGAGGCTGTTTCAAGCCTGGAACGAGCCCAACCTGCCCCGCTACCTGGAGCCGCAGTGGGTCGAGCGCGATGGCCGCTGGAGCGCGTTCTCGCCGTCGCTTTACCGGCAGATGCTCGACGGCTTCTACAGGGGCGTGAAGTCGGTGGCGCCGCTCGATGTCGTCGTCTCGGCCGGGCTGGCGCCGAACGGCGACGCCGAAGGCGTGGGACGGATGGCGCCGGTTCGCTTCCTGCGCGGGCTGCTGTGCGCGGCCCCCGGGGGCCGCGCCGGCGGGCTCGTGCGCGTGCCCGGCTGCACCGAACCGGCCCTGCTCGACGCGCTCGCTTTCCACCCGCTGTCGGTTGGCGACCCCGACCGCCCGGCCGTCTCCTCGCTGGATCTCTCGATCGCCGACGCGGCAAAGGTCACGCTGCTGCTGCACGCGGCCGAACGCCTCCGCACGGTCGCCCCGGCGGCGCCCAAGCCCGTGTGGGTCACGGAGCTGAACTGGGAAAGCGCGCCGCCCTCGTCTCATGGCGTGCCGGCTGGGCTCCAGGCCGCCTGGATCTCACGCGCGCTGCACCGCTTGTGGGCCGCCGGAGCCAGCTTTGTGGCCTGGCAGTTCCTGGCCGATCCGTATCCCGGCATCACCGTCTCGACGCCGACCGGCGGCCTACAGGAGTACCAGCGGCCGGCCGGGCTCTACACCTCGCCACCGTCCGGCGACCTCGCGCTGGCCTCGCCGAAGCCGTTCCTCGCCGGGTTCTCGTTCCCCTTCGACCCGTTGCGTGTTGATCGCGGCCACGTGCGGCTCTGGGCGCTGCTCGGCGCGCCCGGCGAGCAGGTCTCGCTCCTCGGACGTCGCTCGGGATCTGCCTGGCGCCGACTCGCGGAGCTGCGCGCCAACGGCGCGGGCGTGCTCAACACGCTGGTCGGGCTGCGCGGCGCGTGGCATCTGAGGCTGACCGCCGGAGGGCAGCGCTCACCAGAGGCGGCCGTCGGCGCGCGGCGCTCGCTCTGAGGCCCGCGGTTCAGGCGGCCGGCTCGGCGGGAATCCCGCCGTAGGGCGCCGCTGCGAGCCCGTTCGGCACGAGCAGCGCCTCGGGGTTCGGCTCGATGCGGCTCATCGCGTGCTCGGCCAGCGCGGTGATGGTCAGCGACGGGTTGACGCCGACGTTGGCGGGGATCGCCGCGCCGTCGCACACGAGCAGGTTCTCGTAGCCGAACACGCGCTGGTCGGCGTCGACGACGCCGCCGCTCGGGTCCGGCGCGATCACCGCTCCGCCGAGGATGTGGGCGGTCGAGGGGATGTTGAACATCGCCTCCATGAACGAGCTCTGCGCGATCCCGCCGGTCCGTTTCGCAAACCAGTCGGCGGCCTGGTTGGCGACGGGGATGAACGTCGGGGTCGGCCGCTCCGGGTCCTGTTCGGTCTGCAGCCAGAACGAGCCAAAGGGCCCTTTCCGCGGCCGCAGCGCGATCGCGTTGTCGAGCGTCTGCATCACGAGGATGATGATCGTGCGCCGCGACCAGCGCTTGGCGAACAGCACCTTGCGCAGCCGGTCGGGGTGCCTGAGCATCTGCCCGAGCAGCTTCAGGGGCCGCGTGACGCGCGTGCCGTCCCCGGTCATCAACGTGTAGAGCATGCGCATCGAGTCGCCGTCGTCGCCGTAGGTGACGGTCTCGATGTGGGTGTTGGGGTCGGGGTAGATCGAGGAGGTGATCGCGACGCGTTTGACGAGGTCGTCCTGGTAGCCCTCGGGCACCGTCACCGTGAGGATCGACTCGGAGTTGGTGCGCACGAGCTCGCCGAGGCGCGGCGAGACGGCGGGCAGCGAGCCGCCCAGGCGGCAGCGCTGCAGCAGCTTGTTGGTGCCGAGGGGGCCGGCGGCGACGACGACGCCGCGGGCGCGGTGCACGCGCCGGTCCTTTCGCAGCCAGGCGCCGGATCGCTCCGAGACCACCTCGTAGCCCTCGCTGCCGTCCGGCGCGCCGATCGGGCGGATGTCGGTGACCGTGCGTTCAGGGGAGATCACGGCGCCCAAGCGCTCGGCGAACCACAGGTAGTTCTTGACGAGCGTGTTCTTCGCCCCGTGGACGCAGCCCACCATGCAGCGCCCGCACATCAGGCAGCCCGTCCGGTCCGGCCCGTCGCCGCCGAAGTAGGGGTCGGCGACGGTCTCGCCGGGCGTGCCGAAGTAGATGCCGACGGGGGTGTGTTTGTAGCTGTCGCCGACGCCGAGCTCCTCGCCGAGCTCACGCAGGAGCTGGTCGGCCGGGTCGTCGTGCGGGTTTTCGGCGACCCCGAGCATCCGCTGCGCCTCTGCGTAGTGGGGGGCCAGCTCGGACTCCCAGTCGGCCATCTCAGACCACTGGCGGTCCTCGAAGAACTGCTTGGGAGGGACGTAGAGGGTGCACGCATAGCCGAGGCTGCCGCCGCCGACGCCGCAGCCCGAGACGACCGAGACGTCCTTGAACGGCGTCAGCCGGAAGATCCCCTTCAGGCCCAGCTTCGGGCTCCAGAAGTAGCGCTTCAGGTCGCCCGTGTTCTTCGGGAACTCGTGGTCGGCGAAGCGCCTGCCGCACTCCAGGACGCCGACGGAGTAGCCCTTCTCCGAAAGCCGCAGCGCCGAGACGCTGCCGCCGAAGCCCGAGCCGATCACCAGCCAGTCGTAGTCGTATCGCTGCTCTGCGTGGGCCATCGCTTGCTCGCGCCCCTCCTCAGTGGCCCAGCCAATGTTAGTGACGGCTGGCTGCCCGGCCAAGTCTCGGCTGCGCGCGGTTCGGCGGGAGCGACCGGCACCCTCGCTTCGATCGGGCGCCCGGAGCGCTCCGATGCCTGTGCGATCCGTCACAAGAGTAGTGTCGGACGCACACACTCAAGGAAAGGAACCGCGATGGCGGTTGGAATCAGGCAGAAGTTCAGCGGGGGCACGCAGGCGAACTACGACGCGGCCCACGCGATCATGGAAGTGGACACGAACCCCCCTCGCGGGATGCTCGTTCATTCGGCCGGCCCGGTCGAGGGCGGCTGGGGGGTCATCGACTTCTGGGAGTCCCGAGAGGCGTTCGACAGCTTCGTCCAGGAGCGGCTCATGCCCCGCCTGCAGAGCCTCGGCGACAGAGGCTTCCCGAACCCGCCCGACGTCAAGGAGTTCGAGGTCCACAACCTCCAGACGGCATAGGTCTTCGTGGTCGGCGGCCATCGAGGTTCGCCGGCCACGACAGCGCCGGCTGAGCTCGGCGAAGCGGTCAGGCCGTTGCGGGCGCCTTCGCCCGCTGGCGGCGCTCCAGGATCGTGGCGAGCAGCACGCTGAACTCGAAGAGCAGGTACAACGGCACCGTCTCGAGGAGCATCGTGATGGCGTCCCCCGGGAGCAGGGCTGCGACACCGGCGCAGGCGAGGATCGCGTAACGGCGGCTGTGCCGGAGTTGACGCGGCGTCACGATCCCGGATGTGGTCGCGGCGAGGATCGCGACCGGCACCTGGAAGACCAGCCCCATGGCCAGCAGGATCATCATCGCGAAGTGGTAGTACTGGCTGGCCTGCACGAGCACGTTGAACTGATCGCTGTTGAAGTTCTGGAAGAAACGGACAGCTGCGGGCAGGACGACGAAGTAGCCGAACGCCACGCCGGCTGCGAACAGTAACGGGATCGCGAGGATCAGCGGCATTGTGACGCGGCGCTGCTCGGGCGAGAACGCGGGCAGCAGGAACGCGAAGAGCTCATACAGGATGATCGGCGAGGCCAGGATCAGCGCGAAGGCGAGCGCCACTCCGATTGTGGTGCTGAAGGGCTCGCCGATCCCGAGTGTGACCGGCTTGTCGCCCTGCGGCGGCGCGGCGAGACTTCTGACGTCGGAGCGAAGCGCCGGCGCCGTGGCGGCGAGTTCCGCCCGGCTCTGGGCGCTGGCGCCGCTGCCGGGGCGCCCGAGGGCGTGGACGACTCGTTGCAGCTGTTCGGCGACCGAGCGCGAGCTCTGCTGCACCCGGTAGGTCGCGCCCAGCGGGCCGTGCCCCGACTTCACCTGTTTCTCGGTCTGATGCGCCAGCGGCGCGTTGATGAGATGCAGGAGCGAGCTGTTCTGCCACATGCACACGCCGAACGCGACGGCGAGCGCCGTGAGTGAGACGATCAGGCGTCCCCGAAGCTCCTCGAGGTGCCCGACGACGCTGAGGCGCGCTTCGTGGGGGAGCCTTGCTGTCGCGACTGCCATGCTCGGGATCTCAGCTCGGAGCTGCCGACCCGGGCCGCCCGAGGGCGGCTCGAAGCCGGCAACGCGCCGCTAGGCCGCGAGGCGCTCCGGGGTCTGCTCGCGAGCGGGCTCGGGGGGCCGTCGCCTCGGCCGAGACGACCGCGGCCTGCTTGGGGGCCGTCGCGTCGGCCGAGACGAGCGCGGCGGGCTCGGCCTCGTCGGCCAGCGCGCTCTTGAAGCCGCGCATGCCGCTCCCGAGCGATTTGCCCATCTCCGGCAGGCGCTTGGCGCCGCAGATGAGCAGCAGGACGAGCAGCAGGAATGCGATGTGAAGTGGATTGTCTAGACCCATTTGGTGTTCTCCTGTGAGGTGAGGGCGCGGGCCGATCCGGAGGGCTCCCGCGAGGGCGGAAGGGCTATTTCTTGATCAGCGGGCCGGCTTTGGCCAGCACCTGTGCCTTGGTGAGAGGCAGGTCGAAGCCCTGGTTCGGCGTGGGGGTCTCCCCGAGCAGCAGGTTCACGGCCGCCGCGTGACGCGCCTCGACCTGGACGATGCTCCCCGCGGCGGCGAGCACTTCCTTGTCCTTGATTGACGGCCCGGCGCCGTTGTAGGCCCCGACGCCCGTGTTCTCGAGCACGGACGCGAGCTTTAGGAAGGAGCCCTGGCTGTTGACCGGGAAGACGAACGTCGGCTTGGCAACGGGCGTCGCTCCCAGCTGCTTGATCGTCGTGGTGAGCGCGTTGACGTGGTCGGCCTCCTGTTCGCCGAAGAGCTTCGCGTAGCTCTTGGCCGTTCCCGAGAGCCCGACCTGAGGACCCTTCTCGTTGTAGAACGCGGCCTCGAGGTACTCGAGCGTGAGCGCGAAGTTGAGGATTTCAGCGTCGCCGTTTTCCGACGCTGCGAGCGCGCCTGAGACGAAAGGCGTCACCGCCGAAACCCCGTACACGGCGCCCGCCGCGAGCGCCCCGCGCAGGATGAAGCTCGAGCGGGTCATGCCCGACACCTCGACGGCTGCGGCCGACGCTTCCTCGCTGCGGGCCTGGATGAGTGCGTTGTCTTGCATTTCACTTGCTCCTGTCTGTTGCAGCCTCACGCGATGAACGGCTTGACGGCCGCCAGCACAGTTGACATTTCGGCCGGCTTCGCGAACGCGCCGTCCGGGGTCAGGCTCTTTTTCACCAGCGTCCCCAGCGTCGCCGCGTGGCGCGCCTCGACCGAGTGGATCGCCAGCGCGGCCGCCAGCACTTCGGGGTTCTGGATCTTCGCGGCCTGGCCGAGATAGGCGGCGGCGCCGAGGTTCTCCACGGTGTACGCGAGCTCGGCGACCTGGTTGGCGTTTTCGATCGGGAACTTCGCCGTCGGCTCGGCGGCCGGCGTTCCGCCGAGCTTCATCACAGTGCCTTTCAGGGCTTCGACGTGCGTGGCCTCCTGGCGTCCGAAGTCCCTCACGAGCGCGCCCACCTTGCCTTTGAAAAGACCCGCTTCGACGACCTTCTTGTAGAAGGCCGTCTCGAGGTACTCGAGCGTGAGCGCGTAGTTGACGATCGCGATGTCGCCGCTGCTCGCGGAGGCTGTCGTGCCGCTCGCGTTCGTGGTCGCCGGCGTGGTGGCGGTTTTGCTGCTGCCGCCGCAGGCCGCGATCACGAACGCGCCGAAGCTGGCGGCGGCGCCGCTGCCGGCGAGCTTCAGGAACCGCTTGCGGTCGACGTCGTCGCGAACCAGCCGCTCGACGAGCCCGGTCGGCTCGCGACTGTCTGAGTCGTCATGGATTGTCATCGCTTGATACCTCCGTGGGAGTTTGTGAGTCCGCGCCCCGGAGGCGCGCAGATGAAGACCGCTCCTTCCGCCCCGATCAGGCGATGAAGCCGGTGCCCTTGACAGCGGTCAGGACCTTGGCGGCGGTGAACGGCTTGTCGAAGGGGCCGTCGGGAGCGATTTCCCTGCCGCCCGGCGCCGTGCCTTCGTTGAGGAGGCCGATCACGCTGGCGTGCCGCGCCTCGATCGTGAGGATCGAGACCGCCGCCGCGACGTAGGCCGGGTTCTTGATGTTCAGAGCCTGCCCGGAGTAAGCGTGCACGCCGGTGTTCTCGAGCACCTGGGCGGTCTTCATGAACGTTTCCGCGTTGGTGTTCGCGCCTTTGAAGTCGAACTTCGGTTCCTTGACCGCTTTCCGGCCAAGGGCCTTCTTCAGAAAGGCGACGTGCGCGTTCTCGTCGGCGGTGACGGTTTTGAGGAACGCCGCGCTCTGTGCGGAGAGAGGCAGTTTCGCGGCTGTCGCCCCGTTGTAGAAAGCGGCCTCCAGGTACTCCAGCGTCAGCGCGTAGTTGAGGATCCCGATGTCGCCTTGCCCGAACGAGGCGGGCGGCCGGCCGTGGCCGGAGGCCGCGAAAGCCGAAGGCGCGAGCGCCGAGAGCACCGCGCCGCCGCTCATGGCGGCGACAGCGCCAAGTCCGGCCTTTCTCAGGAAGCCGAGTCTGGTGTCGCCCGCAACGGCGTCGCCGGTTTCTCGGACGGCTCCGTCGGAGTCGATCTCGTTGAGGTTGAGCATGTAGGTCATGTATTCACTCCGTTGGGTAGACGGCTGGGGGGCAGCGGCCCCCACGCCACCTGATGACCTCCCTGTACGGCGCGGGCCCCAAGCCGGATCACCGTCCGCCGTCCGACGCCTGACACCTCCCCGGCGGGGCGCCGACCGGTGAGAACGCTGACTCGACGGTTTTCTCAGCCCGGCAGCGACGAGCGATCGCAAGGCTCGACCCGGGGCCGCGGAGAATCCGGACGGCCTCTGCGACCCCGCCGCGAGGCCGCTATATTCCGTAAAGTAATGGCGGCGGAGAGGCTCCGAAACCGACCGTGCGGGGGGCGCTACGGCGACGTGGTGCAGTCGATCGGCAACACGCCGCTCGTCGAGCTGCCGAACCTCTCCCCGAAGCCCGGGGTGCACATCTGGGCCAAGCTCGAGTCGCGCAACCCGACCGGCTCCGTCAAGGACCGGGTTGCCCGTGCGCTGATCGAGGACGCTGAGGCCAAGGGCGCGCTCGGCCCGGGGCACACGATCCTCGAACCGACCTCGGGCAACACCGGCATCTCCCTGGCGATGATCTGCTCGCGCAAGGGCTACAGGCTGAAGGTCGTGATGCCGGAGAACGTCACTCCGGAGCGCACGCAGCTCTTGAAGATGTACGGCGCCGAGATCGTCTACTCGCCCGGCGACCAGGGCTCGAACGGCGCCGTTGCGCTGTCGCTGCAGATGGCCGCCGAAGACTCCTCCTACTACATGCCCTACCAGTACGGCAACGAGGCGAACCCCGGCGCCCACTACAACGGCACCGCGCTCGAGATCCTCGAAGAGCTCGACGAGGTGTCGGCGTTCGTCGCCGGTCTCGGCACCGGCGGCACGCTGATGGGGAACGGCCGCAGGCTGAAGGAGGAACTGGGCGACGCCGTCAAGATCGTCGCCGCCGAGCCGATGCAAGGCGAGCCGGTGCAGGGCCTGCGCTCGCTCGACGACGGCTTCATCCCGCCGATCATCGACATCTCGCTGCTCGACCGGAAGATCTTCGTCACCAACCGCGACGCGATCGTGTGGACGCGCAAACTGCTCGATGAGGAGGCTCTGTTCGCCGGCGTCTCGACCGGGGCGATCGCCTCGATCGCGGTCCGGATCGCGAACGAGCTGGACGAGGGCAACGTCGTGTTCGTCGTCGCCGACGACGGCTGGAAGTACCTCTCCAGCGGCATCTACACGCTGCCGGTCGACGAGATCGAGAACCTCGAGTCCACCGTCTGGTGGTAGCGCCGCCGTCGGCCGGAGGTCCACGGCGATGAAGATCTCGGGGGAGCTCCTGCAAGAGATCGTCGCGCATGCGCTCGAGGACCCCGAGAACGAGGTCTGTGGGGTCGTTGCGGTCGACGACACAGAGGAGCGTCCGGCGGTGCGCGTGCTAAGGGCCGTCAACGTCTACGCCAGCCCGCTGAAGTTCCAGATCGACGGCGAGGAACTCCTGAAGCTCTGGAAGGAGTGTGAGGCGCTCGGCGACCTCGGCGCGATCTACCACTCCCACGTGCGCAGTCCGCCCTACCCGTCACAGACCGACGTCAACTTCGCGGCGAACTGGCCGGGCGTCGAGTGGATCATCGTCGGGCTGAAAGCCGGCGCGGAGCCGGAGGTGCGCTCCTACCTGATCGACGGCGGCGTGGTCGACGAGGTCCCGATCGGCGAGACGGGCGGGTGAGCTCCGAGCAGGTGCGCTGTCCCACCTGCGCTCGCACGTATCCCGCGAGCGAGCGCTTCTGCGAGCTGTGCGGCATGCCGCTGGTGCAGGACGACGGGGGCGCGCCGCAGCTCAGCGCGGCCCAGCTCCGAGCGCGCAAGATCAAGCCTCAGTACACGGAAGGGCGGCCCGTCTGCGTCGCCCGTGCGCGCAACCTCGCCGAGGCCGAGTTCCTCGCGGGGCTGCTGCTCGAGGAGGGCATCCCGAGCTACTCCAACAGCGCCATCGCAGGACACGGGGGGCTCGCCGGCCGGCGCGACCTCCTCGTGCCCGAATCGGCCGCCGAGGCCGCGCGGGAAGCGCTTACCCCGCAGCCCGAAGCGACCGAGAACGAGTAGACGCGGACGGCCGGCGCCGCGCGCCGGCCTAGACGAGGACCGGCTGGCCTGCCTCCGAGCCCACCTCGCGGGCTTCGGAGGTGATCGAGCGGATCTCTTCGGAGGCGCGCTCGAACTCGGCGTCGGAGAGCACGGGAGTGCCCTCGAACGGCAGTTCGCGCTGTAGTTCGACCCACGCGTTCGGCCCCATGTACTCGTCCTTGACCTTCACGGTCACGGGGCGCGGGATGCGGTAGGTCCGGAGCAGCAGCACGTGCAGCGGCTGGCGACCGCGCCAGCCGAGGCGCCGTTCGGCGTAATCGGGGGTCCAGACGTAGAAGGGGGAGAGCGCGTCGACGCAACGCGGGTCGACGATCGTGAAGTGGTCGGTGACCTCGGCCCAGGCGCGGATGCGGACGCGGTCCGGCTGCTGCAGGGGCGCGCCGGAGACGAAGCTGTGCAGCGGCGGCTCGCCGTCGCTCCAGACGCCCTCCTCCAGCGCGCGGCGCAGCTCGGGCTGGTGCGACTCGCGAACGAGGTCGCCGGCCTGGTGGTCGAACGTGGGGTAGAGGAAGAAGCGCTCGTGGGCGAGCCGGAACGGGCGATCGGGCGGCTGAGGCGCGGCGCCCCTGCGGATCGTCAGGAGCTGCTCGCCTTCGGCCAGGGCGCGGACCGTAACGGCCCATTCTTTGAAAGCAATTGGCATGAACCTACCTACTCCTGAGGGACGGCCTTAACTGACTGACGGAAAATCGCTCTTAGCGATTAGCCGCAAGCGGTGTTAAAGATACGAAACCTGGGCGAAAATCCCAAATCACCTGCAAAAGCAGGGGTTTTTTGTGGATTCCTAGCTGACTGGCCAGTCAACCCCCTGTTCGGTTTAGGTTGGGTCCACGCCCTCCAGCCGCCGTCCGGCCAGCCCCTCGACCGGCTCGATCAGCGACGCGTAGTCCTCCTCACCGTGCCCACGGCCCTCCGCCGCGCTCAGCAGGTCGCGCGCGTGGGCGGCCGAGGGGAACGGCACGCCTGTCCGCTGGGACTCCTCCAGGCACAGCCGCACGTCCTTGAGCATGTGCGCGGTCTTGAAGAGCGTCGTGTAGTCGTGGTTGCGCATCGCGTCTGACTTCAGCGTCATCTGCGCCGAGGCCCCTGAGCCGGCGGAGACGACCTGCACGAGGGCGTCGAGCCCGACGCCCGTTGACTGCGCCAGCAGAAGCGCCTCGGCGACTGCGGCTGCGTTGGCGGCGCCCAGCGAGTTGTTGATGAGCTTGAGCATCTCGCCCTGGCCGAGCTCGCCCACGTGGACGATCAGCTCGCCCATCGTGGCGAGCAGCGGGCGAACACGCGCGAAGTCCGCCTCGCTGCCCCCGGCCATGATCGTGAGCGTGCCGTCCTCGGCCCGCGGCGAGGACCCAGTCACCGGGGCGTCCATCATGCTCGCGCCGCGCTCTGCGAGCGCCGCCCCGATGCGCCGCGTGTCCCCGGGGGCGATCGTCGAGCAGTCGACGCAGAGCAGGCCCTCGCGCGCGGCCTCGATCGCGCCGCCGGGCCCGGTCAGCACGGAGGCGACCTGCTCACCGTCGACGACCATGCTGAAGACGATGTCGCTCTCCGCCGCGGCGGCGGCGGGCGTCTCGAACGCGCGCGCGCCGTGCTCGTCGGCCCAGGTCTGCGCCTTGCCGGGAGTGTGGGTCCAGACCGCGAGCTCGTGGCCGGCGCGGCCCAGGTTGGCGGCCATCCGCGAGCCCATGATCCCGAGCCCCAGGAACCCGATCCGCTCACCCGCCGCGCCGCTCATGAAGAGAATCCTCCCCCACCGGGGGTCTCGATGCGCAGTCGCGAGCCCGGCACGAGCGTGCCGGCGGCCTTCCCGGGCAGGGGCCGGCCGTCGAGCGTGTCGTGACCGGGGGCTCCCTCGCCGCCGCCCGCGGCACCGCGCGGGCCGTGGCGGCGGCGCTCGGCGATCAGCGAGAAGCTCATCTCCTCGCGCGCTTCCAGCTCCCGCACGACGCCGTCTCCTCCGCGGTGGCGGCCGCTGCCTCCCGAGCCGCGTCGCAGGGCGTACTCGACGACGCGCAGGGGGAACTCGCGCTCCAGCGCCTCGATCGGCGTGTTCAGGGTGTTGCTCATCGCGACGTGCACTCCGCTGGGTCCGTCGGAGTCCACGCATGCGCCCTGGCCGCCGCCGAGCGTCTCGTAGTAGGAGAAGCGCTCGTTTCCAAGCGAGAGGTTGTTCATCGTGCCCTGGCCCTGCGCGCGGCCGAACGCGCTCAGCACGAGATCGGCAACGCGCGAGGAGGTCTCGACGTTGCCGGCGGCCACTGCTGCACCCGGCCTGGCGTTCAGGACGCTTCCCAGGGGCGCCTTCACCGCGACCGGGCGGTAGGCGCCGGCCGTCGGCGGTATGTCGGGGTCGGTGAGCACGCGGACCGCGAACAGGCACGCCGACTCCGTCACCGCCGCCGGGCAGTTCAGATTGCCGGCGTGCTGGGGGGCGCTCCCGGCGAAGTCGAGCACGAGCTTCTCGCCGCTCAGCTCCGCGCGCAGGCGCAGCTCGAGGTCCCGCTCCGGCGCCTCGAGCACGTCTCGCGCCTCGCGCACGCCGTCTCCGATCTCGGCCAGGCATGCGCGCGTGCGGCGCTCGCAGTAGTCCAGCACCTCGTCCGTCCCTGCGCGCAGGCGCTCCGGGCCGAGACGGGTGGCCCACTCGGACAGTCGCTCGGCGCCCACTCTGTTGGCGGCGAGCTGCGCGCGCAGGTCGGCGGCCCGCTCGCGCGGCTGGCGCATGGCCGCGGTGATCTCGGCCAGCGCGGCGGGCGTGAGGGGCCGCGGCGCGATCACGACGCCCTCTTCCTCGAGCGAGCTGCTGTCCGCGGGCATCGATCCCGGCCGGCGCCCGCCCACATCCGCGTGGTGGGCGCGGCTCGCGGCAAAGCCGATCAGCGCCGAACCCGCGAAGACCGGCGTGATCACGGTGATGTCGGGGAGATGGGTGCCGCCGGCGAACGGGTCGTTGAGGATCCAGGAGATTCCCGGAGCGTGGCGCTCGCCGAGCACCGCCCGCACGGCGGCGGGCATCGCCCCCAGGTGCACAGGGATGTGCTCGGCCTGCATCACCATCTGCCCGTCGGCGTCGAACAGCCCCGTCGAGGCGTCACGCCGCTCCTTGATGTTCGACGAGTGGGCCGAGCGGATCAGCACCACTCCCATCTCCTCGCAGGCGGCGCGCAGCCCGCCCGTCAGCACCTGCAGCTCGATCGGGTCAAGGGTCATCGCGCGGGTGAGGGGCCCTTGTCCATCGCGATCGTGCCGTGCGCGTCCACCTCGGCCGTCCAGCCGGGCGGGACCAGAAGCGTCGAGGAGGGCAGCGCGACCAGGGCCGGTCCGTCGAGCACCGTCCCCGGCGCGGGCTCGCCGAGCAGCACCTCTGCGGCGAGCCGCCGCCCCTCGAAGACGATCTCGGCGCGCTCGCGCCGCACCTCGCCGGCGCTTCCCGCGCGCGGAGCCAGCTGCGGCGCCGGCCCCCACACCGAGGCGCGCAGGTTGACGAGCTCCACCTCGGCCTGCTCGTCGCGGTAGCCGTAGCGCGCCTCGTGCGCCGCGGCGAAGGCGTCGCGCAGCTCCCCGCCGGAAAGCGGCGGCGCGCCCGCCGTACGCTCTTCGTCGACGGGCAACTCGAATGACTGCCCCCGGTAGCGCAGCTCGTGGCGCACCCGCGCCCGCGCCGGGCTCGCACCGAGCGCGTCCCGCGCCTCGGCGAGCAGCTCGGAGCGGGCGGCTTCCAGGGCGGGTCCATCGATCTGCCCGGAGCCCAGCATCACGGTCCGCGCGGCATCGCGCCGCGGCGGCGAGGCCGCCAAGCCGAGCGCCGAGAGCACGCCGCTGGCGCGGGGGCAGAGCACGCGCGAGATGCCGAGGCCGTCTGCGAGCGCCGCGGCGTGGAGCGGGCCCGCCCCGCCGAACGGCATCAGCGCGAACGGACGCGGGTCGATACCGCGCTCGACCGTGATCATGCGCAGCGCGGCGAGCATCTCCGCCTCCGCCACACGCACGATGCCCTCTGCGCATGCGTCCAGGGCGAGCCCCAGCTCGGCCGCCAGCGGCGCGAGCGCGCGCTCCGCGGCTGCCCGGTCCAGCCGGAGGTCCCCGGCCAGCGGGGCGTCCGCGGGCAGCCGTCCCAGCAGCAGGTTGGCGTCGGTGACGGTGGGACGCTCCCCGCCCTTCCCGTAGCACGCGGGGCCGGGCTCGGCTCCCGCCGAGGCGGGACCCACGCGAAGGGCGCCCCCGGCATCACGCCAGGCGATCGAGCCGCCGCCCGCGCCGACCGTGTGGATGTCCAGGGCGGGCAGCGCGACGGGGCGTCCGGCGATCACCCGCTCGGAGGTCTCAGGGACGCGGCCATCGGAGACCAGGCAGACGTCGCACGAGGTCCCGCCCATGTCGAAGCAGGCGACGTCGTCCGCTCCGGCGAGGCCCGCCACGAGCAGCGCGCCCCCGACCCCGCCCGCGGGCCCCGAGAGCACCGTCAGCGCCGCGTGCTCACCGGCCCGCGCCGCGTCGGTCAGGCCGCCGCTGGACTGCATGATCTGCGGCTCGACGAGACCGGCGCCGGCGGCCTCCTCGCAGAGGCCGGCGAGGTAGGAGCCGAGCGGGGGCGAGAGGCACGCGTCCAGCGCCGTGGTCGCGGTGCGCTCGTACTCGCGGAACGTCCCGACCAGTTCGCTGGACAGCGAGACCGAGGCGCCCGGGCAGCGACGGCGCACGGCGGCGCCGATCATGCGCTCGTGAGAGGGGTCGAGGTAGGAGTGGAGCAGCGCCACCGCGACCCCCTCGGGCGCCTCCTCGGCGACCGCGCCGGCAAGCGCCTGCGCATCCAACTCCCCGAGCGCGCGGAGCGTCTCCCCCGGCACGACCCGCTCCGGGGCTCCGAAGCGCAGCTCGGCCGGGACGAGCGGCGCGGGCGCAGCCTCGCAGAGCCGGTAGAGGTGGGGGCGGTTCTGGCGCCCGAGCTCGATCACGTCGGTGAAACCCTCGGTGGCCACGAGCGCCGCGCGGGCTGTTCGGCCCTCGAGCAGGGCGTTCGTCGCGACTGTCATTCCGTGCGCAAACCGCGTCACGGCCCCGGGCGGGGCACCTGCCTCCGCAAACACGGCCGCGACCGCGCTCATCACGCCCCGCTGCTCCTCGGAAGGGGTCGAGGGTGCCTTTGCTGTGTGGACCGTGCCCTCCGGCGTCACCAGCACCGCATCGGTGAACGTGCCGCCGACGTCGACGCCCAGGAGCATTGCCGGAGCCTATGAGAGAGGGTCGGGAGGGGGTGCCCCGGCGCTCTGCACAGGGGGATTGGGAGGGGTCGGGCCAGCGCTCGGGGCCGGACTCGGTGCGGAGCGGCGCCGGTGCCCCGCGGCAGGCGGCCGCGGGGCGGTTGAAGATCAGCGGCGGCCGCGTTAGGCCGCCGCGAGCTCGCGGTCCTCGGTGTCCGCCAGGTGCTGGTGCGAGGGGCAGTAGCCGTTGCGTGCAAGCGGCGTGCGCTGGCAGGCAGAGCCTTTGCGGGTGGTCGCGCGACAGCGCGGGGGCGCGCCGCTGACCGCGGTGTATCCCTCGTGCGGATGGGCTTCGAGGAACTGCAGGGCGAGACCGAGATAGCGGTCTACGACCATGTGAACGCGCGCCTGCGCCGACATCGGGAAGAAGCCCCGGATGTCGCAGAAGAGCGTGCGCTCCGGACGCGCGAAGTAATGGCGATCGATCGCCATGCGCGTGACCACGGCCTCGCAGGCGCGAAGAACCGCTTCGTGGTTGCTGCACGCCGGGGCCCCGGGCGCCGGCCTCAGGATCTGGGGCGCGAGCTCCCGGTAGATGGCCCGACTGAACTGATACATGGCTACTGCTCCTGAACCTCTCTGTAGATCAATGTCTCCTTGGAGCACGCCCGCCTGTTCCCATCAGACTCCACCGTCTGAAACTCCTTTCATCCAACGCCAACACTGTCGAGGACGTTAAGGAGCTGACATAAAGGCCAAACGGCGCATCTTTTAAGTTCTGGACTACCCGGTTGCGCCGCGGGAACACCTCCGCGCGAACCCGTCAAGCCCGCGGAGGCCGGCATGGAGCGCCGGCCGACCCCCTTTCGGCCGGCATGGAGCGCCGGCCGACCCCCTTTCGGACGGCATGGAGCGCCGGCCGACCCCCCCTTCGGCCGGCATGGAGCGCCGGCCGACCCCCCCTTCGGCCGGCATGGAGCGCGGGTTCGCTCAGATCCAGCTCTGCCAGTCGAGCTCGTCGGCGGAGATGACCGCGTGCCGGAGCTCGAAGGACTCCTCGGTGGCCGGATGGTCCGAGCGCAGATGCGCTCCGCGGCTCTCGGTGCGGGCCAGCGCGCAGCGCGCGATCAGGCGCGCGAGCGGGTGCGGGTCCGCGGCCAGGCGTTCGAGGCTCTCGCGGGCCCGGAAGATGCCGGCGTCACGCCAGAGCGCGGCACGCGTCTCGGGACTGGCCGGCATCAGCTCCGGCGCGGCCGCGAGCCGTTCGGCGTCCGCGTCCCCGGGCCGCTGAATCGAGCTTGCGGTGTCCGCCAGGGCCCGCGAGATCGCGCGCCGCGCGAAGACGAAGCACTCGCTCAGCGAGTTCGAGGCGAGCCGGTTGGCGCCGTGCAGCCCTGTGCAGGATGCCTCGCCGACCGCGTAGAGCCCCGGCACGGTCGACTGCCCGTCGAGGTCGGTGACGATGCCGCCCATCATGTAGTGCGCCGCCGGCGCGACCGGCACGAGCTCGCTGGCCGGGTCGACGCCCGCTTCGCGCAGAGCCGAGAACACGTTCGGGAACCTGGCCGGGTCGATCGCGCGCATGTCGAGGCCCACCGAGCGGGCACCGGTGCGATCAAGCAGCTCCTGGATCGCCCGCGCGACCTCGTCGCGGGGCGCCAGCTCGTCCACGAAGCGCTCGCCGCGCTCGTCGTGGAGCGTGGCGCCCTCGCCCCGGATCGCCTCGGTGACGAGGAACCCCTCGCGTCCGGGGACCCCGATCACGGCCGTCGGGTGGAACTGCATCAGCTCGAGATCGGCGAGTGCCGCGCCGGCCTCGTGCGCGAGCAGCATCCCCACGCCCTGTGAGCCGGGCGGGTTGGTGGAACGCTCCCACAGCGCCGCCGCGCCTCCGGTGCTGAGGAGCACGGTGGGCGCGAGCACGATCTGCCCGTCGCAGACGAGGCCCCGGCAGGAGCCCTCGTGGACCCACAGCGCCCTCGCCCGTGCGCCCTCCAGCACGGTGATCCGGAGGTCGGCGGCAACGAGCGCAGAGAGCTGGCGCACCACCCGGCGCCCCGTTGCGCTTCCGCCCGCGTGCACCACGCGTCGCACGGAGTGCCCGCCCTCGAGTCCCAGCGCGAGCTGTCCGAAGCGGTCGGCGTCGAAGCGCACCCCGAGGGCCTGCAGGTCGCCGACCCGGTGCGGCGCCTCGCGCACCAGCACCTCCGCCGCCGAGCGGCGCACGAGCCCGCGGCCCGCGCGTTCGGTGTCGCGCAGGTGCAGCTCGAGGCTGTCGTCGGCGGCGAGTGCCGCCGCGAGCCCGCCCTGTGCCCAGTAGCTGGCGGTCTGGGCGAGCGGCGTCGCCGAGACCAGCGTCACGTTCGCGCCCTCGGCCGCCGCGCACAGCGCCGCATACAGCCCCGCGGCGCCCGCGCCGACCACGGCCACGTCGGCGTCGTGCGTCCTCGCCACCGGCATCGACGCAACCGTATCCGCAGCGCCGCGCCTAGCGCTGTGCAGCCGCGCGCCGCCGGGCGGCTTCCAGGCGGCGCTGCAGGCGTTCCTGGCGTCTCGCGGCTTTGACCGCCGCCGAGGACGATGCGGTGCCGGTGGCCGCTCCGGGGGTCGTGGCCGTTCCAGGCGTCGTGGCCGCGCCGGGCGTCGTGCTCGCCCCAGGGGTGGACGGCGTCGTGGAGACGCCCGGGACAGTCGCGGCGGGCGGCGCGGCCGCCGGCGACGTGACCGTCAGCGTGACCGGCGCCGGCGCCGGGCCGGAGTCTCCGGCGAGCTTCACGAGCGCCACCGCCAGCACCGCCAGCCCGATCGCGGCCACCGTTGCGAGTGCGACCAGCGGCGCTCGCCAGTTCGGTGCGGCGGCGAGACGCGTGCGCGCCGCTGCCCCACAGTGAAGGCACCACTCCTGGTCGGATGCGAGCGGCGAGCCGCACAGCGGGCAGGCGTCGCTCGGGGGTGGTGCGTGCAGGGATGCGCTCGCAGCCGGCTGCTGGGCCGCGGGTGCCTGCGCGCTCACGAGGAGTCGCCCTGGGGGCGGATGATCTCCGTCGCTTCTTCAGGGCGTGAGGGACTGCCCGCGCCCACAGCTGTGCCCGGCTGTGTCCGCGGCGGCGGCGCAGGGGAGCGTCCTGGAGCGGCGGGGTCGGGAGAGGCGATCGGGTGGCGCCGTGTGGCCGGGTTCGCTGCGACGGGCTGCGCCGCGGGCGACGGCTGCGGCGCCGGCGCCGGCGGCTGCGTGGGCATGGGCGCCGGCGTGGCCTGGGGCGGGCGCCCGGCGGGCGCGGCGGCGGGCGGGACCCCATCCGGCGCCCCGGCCGGCGCGCCGGCGATCGGCAGGTCTGCGTGGCGCCCCATCGGCAGGCCGCAGTTGGGGCAGTACCGGTCCTCGCTGCCGTGGATCGCGGCGCAGCGCGGGCAGGCCGTGATCCCGGCCTCTCTCAGCACGGTGATCGGTCTGCGCTCCGCCAGTGTCGACTCGATCGTTCTCAGCTCCCCGTCGATCAGGCTGAGCGTGTTCAGCTTGGCGAGCACGAGCGGGTCGTTGCGCTGTCCGAAACGGTGCAGGTTGTAGACGAGGCCGCCGAGGTCGCGGTAGGCGAGCTCGCGTGCACGGCGCAGGAAGCGCGCACGGCGCCGCGCCCGCCCGCGGGAGCGGAAGCCTGACTGCTCGGGGGGCGACGACTCGGCTTGCTGGCCGTCGTCCGGACCCCGCTCCGCTGACTCGTCGGTGGGATTAGTGCCGGATGGCTGGTCCACGCCCGATTAACACTACCCACCGCCGCTACGGACCGGCGCGGGTGGGAGGAGGGGGTCGGCCGGCGCTCGGTGCCGGGTTTGGTGGGTCGGCCGGCGCTCCGTGCCGGGTTTGGTGGGTCGGCCGGCGCTCCGTGCCGGCCTTCGGCCCCGCTCAGCGCGCCAGCGCGTGCTCCCAGGCCGCGAGGACGCGCGCGGCCATCTCCTGGGCCGAGAACCGCGCGGCCGCTGCGCGTCCCTCGATGCGCAGCGGCGTCGCCGAGAGCAGTGGCTCGAGCGCCGCCCGCCAGCTCGCGAGCTCGAACGGCGCGCACAGCGTCCCCTCGACCCCCGCCAGAGCCTCCGCGTGGACGCCCACCGGGCGTCGCCAGCACCGGCACGTCGCATGCGAGCGCCTCGAGCACGGCCAGCCCGAAGCCCTCTCGCGCCGAGGGAACCAGGACCGCGTTGGCCGCGTTCACCCACAGCGGCACGCGCTCCGGGGGAACGGCCCCCAGCGTGCACAGCTCGACGCCGGCCGCGTCTGCGAGCTCTCGGGCCAGCGCGTAACGCTTCTCCGGCCGCGCCGGATCGGCTGCGAACAGCAGCAGCGCGGCGCTGCGCGTCCAGCCCCAGCGCGCGGCGGGCCTCCTCGGCGGGGAGGGGCCGGAAGCGCTCCATGTCGACGCCGCAGGGGAGCACCTGGGCGTGCGCCTGCGCCGGTCCCGGGATCCGCTCGGCGAGTTCGCGCGACACCGCTGCCGGCAGGTCGATCCAGCGGAGCGCGGCCCGCGTCGCCAGTCGCGTGCGCGGGTCGGCGAGATCGGTTCCGTGCATCGTCAGCGCCCGCACCCGCGCCGGGAACCGCGAGCGCGGGCCATGCGGTGAGGCCGAAGTGGGCGTGCACGACATCGAATGGCTCCCGGGGCGGGCGGGTCCGATACCTCCGGCGCAGCTCCGCCGCGGCGGCGGCGAGCGCGCGCGGGCCCGGAGGGAACTCGTAGAGCTCCACCTCGGCCACGCCGAGCGCCTGCAGCGCCGCGACCTGGTCGCGGACGAAGCTGCCCCGCTCGGGATGCTCGGCGTCAGGCCGCATGTTCGACACCACGAGCGCCCGCACGATCCCCCGACCGTAGCGCTCTGGAATGATGGCCCGCGTGCAAGCCGCCGCAGTCCCCACCCGCAGCTACGGTCGCGCACGCCGGCGCGCTGCGTCCGGCGTCGATCGAGCCCGGCTTCGTGCGCCCGGCCACAGGCTCGGCGCTGATCTCGATGGGCGAGACGCGGGTGATCTGCACCGCCTCCGCGCAGGAGAGCGTGCCGCGCTGGATGGCGGGCAAGGGCCGCGGCTGGGTGACGGCCGAGTACGGGATGCTGCCCGCCTCGACCGGCGATCGCAAGCAGCGCGACGTGACCCGCGGCCGCCCCGACGGCCGCACCGTCGAGATCCAGCGCCTGATCGGGCGCTCGCTGCGCGTGATCGTGGACTTCGAGAAGCTCGGCGAGCGCACGATCTACCTCGACTGCGACGTGCTGCAGGCCGACGGCGGCACCCGCTGCGCCTCGATCACCGGCGCCTACGTCGCGCTCGCGCTGGCGTGCGCGCGGCTGCAGGGCGAGGGCCGGCTGGAGGGAGCCCGCTGACGGGCTCCGTCGCGGCGGTCTCGTGCGGGGTGATCGACGGCGTTCCGCTCCTGGACCTCGACTACAGCGAGGACTCGACCGCCGAGGTCGACGCGAACGTCGTGATGACGCGGCGACGGCGGTCTGGTCGAGCTGCAGACGACGGGCGAGCGCACCCCGCTCACCCGCGCGCACCTCGACGAGCTGCTGGCGCTCGCCGAGGCGGGTATCGCCACCCTGCGCGACGTGCAGGACCAGGCGATCGCAGCCGGCTAGAGCCGGCGCAGCGTCAGCTTCAGCGACGTTTCGGCGTGGGAGTCGCCGCCGAGGGCTTCGGTGGTCTCCTCATGGCTCGCGCTCAGCACGAGCGTGCGCTGGCGGCGGTTGAACAGCGCGCCCGCGGTGATGTGCTCCTGCGGCGGGCCGTTCACGAACAGCGCCGGGAAGCCGCCCAGGGCGGGGCAGTTGGCGAACACGTCCGGCGGGTCTTCCGCCCGCAGCCCTACCGCGAGCGTCAGGCGCCCGCGCCGCACCGAGGAGCCCTGGAGGCACATCGGCAGCCCGCCGAACTGCTTCGTCCCGCAGTCGGGCTGCGTTTCCAGCCGGCAGGTGTAGGAGCCGTCGGCGCTGCGCGCGACGGTGCCCGCGGCCGTGAACGGCTGGCGCCCGTCCTCGCCGTGCCGCGAGAGGCCGCTCATCTCGAGGAACGGGCCGGTGTCCTCGATGCGGATGCGGAAGGGCGCCGCGGTGAAACGGACCGCCTCGGCGCCCGCGCCCGCGGGGCAGCCGTCGCCTTCGCGCGGCCTCGTGGCCGACACGGTCTCGGTCCCTTCGGCGATCGCCGAGAACGTCGCCTGCGGGCGCTTCTGCGCCGCGGCCCCTCCACAGAGCGCCAGCAGCGCCAGCGCGCCTGCGCCGAGCGCGCGGAGCACGCGCCTCGATCCCCCCATCGCGGGCAATCTAGAGGCCGCTCCGGCGGGGGCTAGTGTGGGCCCGCGATGAGGCTTCTGCTGGCCACCCACAACGAGCACAAGCGACGCGAGTTCGAGCGCCTGCTCGGCGGCGAGGCCGCGATCGACGCGCTCGGCGGCGATGTCGAGCTGCCTCCCGAGGACGGTGAGACGTTCGCCGAGAACGCGCTCGGCAAGGCGCGCGCGGCCGCGGCGAAGCTCGGGCGCGTCGCGATCGCCGACGACTCGGGCATCGCGGCCGAGGCGCTCGGCGGCGCTCCCGGCGTGCGCTCGGCCCGCTACGCGGGTGAGCACGCCAGCGACCAGGAGAACCTGGACAAGCTGTTGCGCGAGGTCGCCCGCGGGCAGCGGGCTCGAGTACGTGTGCGTGATCGCCTACGTCGATCCCGCCAGCGGCGTCGAGCGGCTGTTCGAGGGCCGTTGCGCCGGCAGGCTCGCCGAGCAGCCCCGCGGCGAGCGCGGGTTCGGCTACGACCCGGCGTTCCTGCCCGATGACCTCGCCGGACGGGCCGCACGATGGCCGAGCTGAGCGACGCGGAGAAGGACTCGATCAGCCATCGCGGGCGCGCCGCCCGCGAGCTGACGCGCGTGGCTCAGAGCAGGTTGACGGCCGCCGAGATCGCCACCGCCAGGCCGAGTCCGGCGTAGCCGGTGTAGCCCGACAGCAGCAGCAGCAGCGCGGTGATCAGCGCGACCAGCACGGTCGCGATCCAGGCGATACGCTCGATTGCCACGCCCCGATTCTTGCGCAGCCGCCTGTCCGAATGCGGTGTTAGCGTCGAGAATTCCGAAAGACCGATCGAAACCAGGAGGGGTCAATGACGAAGTCCGAGCTGGTCGACCAGGTCGCCGACCGGGCCGAGCTGACGAAGGCGGACGCGTCGCGCGCCGTGGACGCGCTGATCGCGACCGTCGAGGACGCGCTGCGGCGCGGCAGCGAGGTCTCCGTGTCCGGTTTCGGGAAGTTCCACGTGAGCGAGCGCGGCGCGCGCATGGGCGTCAACCCGCGCACCGGCGAGCGGATCCAGATCGCCGCCTCGCGCGTGCCGCGTTTCACCGCCGGCAGCGGCCTGAAGAGCGCCGTCAAGGGGCGCTGAGGCTGGCGCTGGCGCTCGGCGACAGGCTGGCGGCGAAGGTCGCCGAGCGCAGCTCCCAGCTCGTCCTCGGTCTCGATCCCGATCCCTCCGCGCTGTGGCCCGCCGCCGCCGGACGCCGCCGGGACCGAGGCAGCCGATCCCGCGGTCGGCGTCGGCCGCGGCGGTCCTCGCCCACTGCCGCGCGCTGATCGACGCGACGGCCGACGCGTGCGTGGCCGTCAAGCCGCAGCTGGCCCGCTTCGAGGCGCTCGGGCGCGCCCGGCCGCGAGGCGCTCGGCGCCGTCGCCGAGCACGCGCGCGCGGCCGGCCTGCTGGTGATCGCGGACGGCAAGCGCGGCGACATCGACGTCACCGCCGAGGCGTACGCCGCGTCGCTTGTTCGGCGGCCTCGAGACGCCGCTACGGCCGCGTCGCCGGGCTCGGCGCGGACCTCGCGACCGTCAACCCGCTGATGGGGCGCGACGCGATCGAGCCGTTCGTGCGCGCGGCCCGCGCGAACGGCGGCGGCGTGCTCGTGCTCGTGCGCACCTCGAACCCCGGCGCCGCCGACGTCCAGGAGCGCGAGCTGGCGGAGCGGCGGCGCCGTGTGGGAACGCCTCGCGGCGCTCGTCGCCGAGCTCGGCGAGGACGGGCAGCGAGGGCATCGCCGACGTCGGCGCGGTCGTCGGCGCGACCGCGCCCGAGCGGCTGGAGCGTGCCCGCGAGCTGATGCCGCACGGCGCCCTTCCTGCTGCCCGGGATCGGCGCTCAGGGCGGACGCGTGGAGGACCTCGCCGCCGCGTTCGCGCCCGGGCCGGCGGGCGGCCTGATCTCGGCCTCGCGCTCGATCGCGGGCGCCCACCTCGGTGCGGGCGGCTCGCCCGCGGCGGCCGCAAGAGCCGAGGCGGAGCGGCTGCGCGAGCTCGCATGGGAGCTCTCGGCGCGCGCTGTCGGCGCGCCCTGAGGAGCCGCCGGAGGCGGGGGTTCGGGCCGTTCGCTAGCCTGTGTGTCGTGCATTGCAGGGCACGGTCGTTCGCCGGGGCTGCTCTCGGCGCGGGGAGCGCAGGGCGATGATCATCACGGTCACGCTGAACGCCGCGATCGACAAGTCGCTCGCGGTCCCGAACTTCCGTCTCGGGCGCCGCCATCGCACCGTCGAACAGCGCACGATGGCGGGCGGCAAGGGCGTCAACATCGCGCGCACGCTGAAGGCGCTGGGCCAGCCCGTGATCGCGACCGGCTTCGCCGGCGGCGCGACCGGCACCCACATCGTCGAGCAGCTGACCGAGGAGTCGATCCTCAACGACTTCGTGCGCATCCGCGAGGAGTCGCGCACGAACACCTCGGTGCTCGACCCGACGAGCGGCGTGCAGACCGAGATCAACGAACGCGGCCCGGCGGTGACGGCGCGCGAGGTCGAGCTGTTCCGCGACAAGCTGCTCTACCTCGCCCGCGGCGCGGCGATCGTCGTGTTCGCCGGCTCGCTGCCGCGCGGGCGTCGAGCCCGACCTCTACGCCTCGCTGATCCGCGACCTCGAGCGCTCTGAGGTGACGACCGTCGTCGACACCGACGGCGAGCCGCTGCGCCAGGCCGTCCGCGCCGAGCCCGACCTCGTCTCGCCGAACGTGCTCGAGGCCGAGGAGCTGGTCGGCCACGAGTTCTCGAGCGAAGAGGAGCGCCAGGCCGCGATGGCCGAGATCGGCGCGCTCGGCCCGCGCGAAGTGATCATGACGATGCCCGACGGGTGCCTTGCGCAGGTTCTCGTCGACGGCCAGCGCCGCCTCAAACGCGCGCGCATCGAGCCGCGCGAGCCGATCGCCAAACGAGGCTCCGGCGACGCCTTCCTCGCCGGCTACCTCGCGGCGCGCTACGAAGGCCGCGCGCCCGACCAGTGCGTGCGCTTCGGCGTCGCCTGCGGCGCGGAGTCCGCGGGCCGCTTCGGTGCCGGCGAGCTCGACCCGCGCGAGGCGCGGCGGCTGATGGGCGACGTCGAGATCTCGATCGTCGAGACGCCGGCCGAGGTCGGCTAGCTGCGGGCTCGGCCGGCCGGGCGCTCAGCCGCCGGCGACGTCGCGGCGCAGGAAGACCAGGTACCCGGCCACCAGCGACGGCACGGCGTAGAGCGCGCAGACCCACAGCGAATGGGTGATCGGCGCCCAGTCGGTTGGCGTGCGCAAGAGGCCCTGCCAGGCGAAGTACTGCTGGGTGAGCTGGTATGGGTGCAGACCTTCGAGGCCGGGGATCGTGGAGAGGATCGCGAGCAGGATCGTGAGGCCGATCGTGCCGACGATCGCGGCCGCGCTGTTGCGGGTGACCGTCGAGAGCAGCACGCCGATCGCAATCACCGCGATCAGCGGGATCAGGAAGAAGGTGTACGAGGCGAACACCAGCAGCAGTGCCTTCGGTGCGGCGACGAACGTGTCCGAGAGCGTTGCGCAGCCCGTGGAAGCCCCAGGCCGCGACGCCCGCGCCGGTTCCCACAGCGGCTGCAAGGTAGACCGCCAGCGCCCCGTAGGTGATCGCGGCCGCCGTCTTCGCCGCGAACACCTGGCCGCGGTCCACGGAGCGCGTGAGGATCGTCTTCAGCGTGCCGTTGCCGTCCTCGTTGGCGACGATGTCGCCCGCGACCAGGCTCGCGATCACGGGCAGGAACACGGCCGCAAGGAACCCGAGCATGAACACGGGCGTCGCGAGGCCCGACTGGAGGATCTCCTGGGCGAAGATCGTGTCCCCGTGGGCCGGCTGGTTTCGGATCAGCTCTACAAGGACGAAGATCAGCGGCAGGCTCACGCCCAGTGCCGAGGCCGAGATAGGTGCGCTTCTGGGAGACGAGCTTGCGCAGCTCCCAGCGATAGACGGTGAACGTGGACGGCCGGTGCGCGCGCCGGGGGAGCGCGGCCGCGGGAGCGGCGGACACGCTGCTCACGGTGCCTCCACGAGCTCGCGGAGGGCCCCGGCGGACGCAGCGGACTCCGCCTGGGCGTCCGGATCTGTGAGGCGGAAGAACAGGTCCTCGAGCGTTGCGAGTTCAGGTGTCAGCGAAAGGATGCCGACGCCGGCGCGCCCGAGGGCGAGGGAGAGCTCGCCCACCTGCGCCTCCTCGGCTTGGAAGGCGATGCCGTGTTCCCCTGCCGTGGGCGCCTCCACGCCCGCCTGCGAGCGGACGATCTGGAGCGCTTGCGTGTCGTCGGTGGTCCGCAGCCGATAGCTCGCGCCGCCCTGGCGGCGCAGCTCGGAGAGCGCCCCCTCGTAGACGACCCGCCCGGAGTCGACGATCGCCACGCGGTCGCACAGTTCCTGCACCTCGGGCAGCTGGTGGCTCGAGAGCAGCACGGTGATGTCTTCGCCGGCCAGGCGACGGATCAGCGTGCGCATGTCGCGCATCCCGGCCGGGTCGAGGCCGGTCGCCGGCTCGTCGAGGATCAGCAGGCGCGGCCGGCGCAGCAGGGCCGCCGCGATTCCCAGCCGCTGGCGCATCCCGTGCGAGAAGCCGCCGACCTTGTGCTTCGCGCGCGGCGTCAGCTCGACGATCTCGAGCACCTCGTCGATGCGCGAGGACGCGCCGTCGCCGTCGAGTGCGGCGAGCAGCTCGAGGTTCTTGCGGGCGGGAAGGTAGGGGTAGAAGCGCGGCGCCTCGACGAAGCCGGCGACTCCCTCCAGCGCGCGTGCGCCCTCCCGCAACGGGTCGCGGCCGAACAGCTCGACCTTGCCCTCGGTGGGCATGATCAGCCCGAGCGCCATCCGCAGCGTCGTCGTCTTGCCCGCGCCGTTGGGGCCGAGGAAGCCGTACACGTCGCCGCTGTCGACGTTGAGGTCGATGTGATCGACCGCGAGGACCTCCTTGTAGCGCTTGACGAGGCCCCTTGCCCGGACGGGAGCTGCCCCGTCCGGCGCGCCGTCAGCCACGGCTAGAGGCTCCCGGCGACTGCTTCGACCGCTGCGGGGTCGAGCGCTCCGGCCACCACGTAGCGCGAGCCCGCGCGCTCGAACGTGAGCACGGTGCCGAGGGCGGTGCGCAGCTCGCTGGCGCTCACGCCGTTCGGGAGCTTCACCTTCGGCAGGTCTTCGAGGCCCGAGGCGGCGGACTTGCTGCCTTCCTTCGCCTTCAGAACCTCGACGCCGGTGATGCCCTTGCCGTGCGTCGTGACTTCGGGTGCTTCCTTCGATGAGGAGGTGGGCTTGCTCGCGTGGTCCGGCTTTTCGAGTTCGAGCGTCTTGACCTTCGTGCCCGGCGGCGGCGAGATCTGGAACACGGAGTCCGCGACCGGCCCGTAGGAGACTTCGTCGGCGGCCAGTTCGATCACCGGCGCGGAGCTGCGCCGAGCTGTAGACGGCTGCGCGCAGCGGCACGCCCGTGTTGGCGTCGAATGACAGCTCTGCGCCGCCGATCAGGCTGCCCGCCTTCCTGTGGGGAGACGCGCACGGTGTAGGCGGGCTGGCCCGCCGACGTTGGCCGGGGTCGCTTCGGAGACGTTCACGTGCTTGCGCAGCTTGGTGATCGCTTCTTCGATCTTCGCGACGGTCGGGGTTTCGCCGTGCTCGGGCTGCGCCTTCTTCGTGCCCTCGTGCTTGGGCGTGTAGCGGTAGACGGTGTTTTCGGCAGCGTCGTAGATCGGTGATCGCGGTGCCGTCCCAGACGATGTTCGTGTCGCCTTTTTCGTTCTCGAGCTCGAGCCGCGCGCGGCCGTCCTTGGCGATCCACAGCCGGCCCGAGGCGCCCGCGATCAGCGGGTTGGACGTGATGCCGGAGCCGTGTTCGCCCGCCAGGCTGGCGCCTTCGAGCAGGTGGTTGGTGAGCGTGATGCTGGCGCTCAGACCTTCGACCGGCGGCGCCGCGAGCGCGTCGTGGACGGCCTGCGCGAGCGGCTTGGGCGGCGGCTTCTGGCCGCCGCCGAGGGCCAGCGCGATTGCCGTTATCGAGGCGCCGATGCCGACGACCAGCGCGCACAGCAGCAGCAGGCGCGAGAGGGGGAGTCGGCGGAGGATGTTCATCGGCTTGCGCTCCTTGCGGTGACCTTCGCCTCCAGGTTAGCGCTGCGCCTTCAGGCCTTCTAAAGGTGAGCGTCGTCTCACGATGGCGCGTGCCGGGGGCTCGCCGCTCAGCAGCACGCCCACCTCGCCCGGCCCGCCGCAGCCGGGCGCAGCGGGCCCTTCCGGGCGCCCAACCGATATGTTCCCGCCGCATGCTGATCCTGTTCCTGTGCTTCTGGGCTGCTCGTCGGCCTCGGCGTGTTCTTCATCGCGATCCGCGGCGGCGCGAAAGGCGCCCGCGCCGCGCTGCACACCGAATCGACGGTCAGCCGCCGCCTGGTCACGATCGGTGTGGTCATCCTGTTCGCCTTCGGCCTCGCGGTCCCGGCGATCGTGCTCGCGTTCAACGCCGATCACAAGTCCAAGGTCGCGGTCGGCGGCATCAAACTGACGGCCAAAGAGGCGCAGGGCCGCGTGCTCTTCGCCCGCTCCTGCGGGTACTGCCACACGCTCGCGGCGACCAAGTCGGTCGGGCGCATCGGCCCCAACCTCGACGTCCGCGTCGGCGAACAGATCTCGACCGCAGCCGGCCGCCGCGCGCTGGTCGAAAACGCGATCAAGGAAGGCCGCGCCCGCGGCCTCGGCCAGATGCCCGCCCTGCTCTACCAGGGCAAAGAAGCGGAATCGATCGCGGAATTCGTAGCCGCGGTCGCCGGTCACTGATCAGCGAAGCGCTGCGCTGGAGCGACGGCGGTCTCACAGGGCTCCGTTTGCAACGGGACCGTATGGCAGCCTCTAGTCGATGGCGCCCGATCTCAAGACCCGTTCGACCGCGGACCTTACGACGGCGCTGGTCGGCCACCCACTGACGCTCGACGAGCTGCGAACGCAGATCTGGCTCGGCGAAGGTGGGAACGAGTTGGCCCCACTGGCCGCCCAGGCTGAGACGGCGCTTTGGGTCGGGTCGGCCGGCTACGAGTGCCATCGCGACAGCGCTGTCTTCGCCGCCAAGCTCGGCGAGCAGGGTGTCGAGTGCTTGATCGACGTTCGCGAGCTACCAATATCCCGAAGGCGTGGTTACGCCAAGACGGCTCTCGCCGAAACGCTCTTGCAGGAGGGGATCGAGTACGTGCACGCGAAGGTTCTCGGCAATCCAAAGCCCTACCGCGACCTATACAAGTCCGGCCGGATCGCGGAGGGGCGTGAGGCCTACCGGGAGCTGCTTGTGACGGAGCGGCTCGATGCGGTCGAGTCGATCGTGCCGCTCCTGCGTCAGAAGCGATGCGCGCTGATGTGCGTCGAGCACGACGAGCAGACGTGTCACCGGTCAGTGATCTTCGAGTCGATCGAAGTCGAGCTCGGCGTGCCGCTAGCCGTCGCGCAGGTCACCTAGGGAGAGCTGCTCGGCCTGCCGGGGTGGCCACCAGACCCCGAGCATCATGAACGAAGTCGGATGCTGATGTTGATGGCCGACGATGAAAGCGGTGTCCCTGTCTGGGCTGCACAGCTCCGCCAGCCACCGCGTCAAATAAGCGACGAAGCCTAGAATGTGGAATAACTCGCCACCGTCTTTGGGTGCGAGGAGACGGCCCGAGACAGGGCCTTTCAGCCCGCCGATCACCCCGGCTCGGACACCACCAGCCGCAGCGCACCCGTGAGCGAGTCAAGCTCTCGCAGCCGGCCGTAGCGGCGATCCCACTCGCCGGACTCGAGCGAGTCGCGCAGCCGCTCGACGATCCACGCCTCGACGCCGTCGCCGAGCAGTTGCCAGACCGACTGGGTCTCGCGGATGCCGTCGTCCAGCAGCGCCTCGGGGCGGTTCCAGAACGCTTCGAAGAAGCCGTCCGTGCAGTCGGCGGGCGTCGGGATCGTCTCGATCCGCGTGCGCCCGCCGAGCGCGGCCGCGACGGCCTCCGGCGTGCCGTATCGCGGCGACTCGACCGTGACGGCCTCGTGCAGCAGCTCGAGCTGCCAGTCGGGCAGATGGCGCAGGTCGAAGGTGAAGACGACGACGGGGCCGCGCGCGACGCGGCGCAGCTCGGCGAGGCCCTGCTCGCGGGGATCCCAGTGGTGGATCGTCACACAGGCCATCGCCGCGTCGACGGAGTCGGCGTCGAGCGGCAGGCTCTCCGCCCGCGCGGAGATGCAGGGGGCAGCGCCGGCGGGTCGCTGGCCGCGCATCGTCGCGCTCGGCTCGACCGCCAGCACCCAGCGATCGCCGGGCTCGTAGGAGCCCGCGCCGGCGCCGACGTTCACGACGGTGCGCGCGTCGCCGAGGGCGTCGTGGATGCGGGCGGCGATCCGCGGGTCCGCCCGCCTGTTCATCGCGTAGCCGACCCCGTGCTGCTCGTAGTCGACGTGCAGGGCGGGCGGGCTGTCCATCCGGCGAATCTTCGCAGCCGCTCTCCTCGCCGCCCTTTGGCCAGCCGTCGATACCGTCGCGCCGGCGCCATCGGCTAGCCTCACGCCCTGATGGGGGACCGGCCCACCACCGCTGAGGACGTCAAGGCGCTCGTCGCAGAGCGCGAGATCCGCTTCATCAGGTTCTGGTTCACGGACGTGCTGGGGCAGCTGAAGTCCTTCTCGATCAACGCGGCGGAGCTGGACGACGCGTTCGAGGCCGGGATGGGCTTCGACGGCTCCTCGATCACCGGCTTCAACGCGATCGAGGAGTCGGACATGATCGCGATGCCCGACCCGAGCACGTTCGCCGTGCTGCCGTGGCGACCCGGGGAGCAGGGGGTCGCGCGCATGTTCTGCGACGTGATCACTCCCGAGCAGACCCCCTACGAGGGCGACCCCCGCCACGTGCTGCGCCGAGCGATCGAGCGGGCCTCGTCGATGGGCTTCGACACGTTCAACGTGGGCCCCGAGCTGGAGTACTTCCTCTTCAAAGACTCGAAGTCGACCGAAGTGCTCGACGAAGGCGGCTACTTCGACCTGACGACGCTCGATGCCGGCTCGGACGTCCGCCGCGAGACGGTGCTCGCGTTGGAGCAACTCGGCATCCACGTCGAGTACACCCACCACGAGGTCGGCCCCTCCCAGCACGAGATCGACATGCGCTACGCGGACGCGCTGAAGATGGCCGACGACTGCATGACCTACCGCATCACGGTCAAGGAGATCGCGATGAAGTACGGCTGGCACGCGACGTTCATGCCGAAGCCCCTGTTCGGCGAGAACGGCTCGGGCATGCACACGCACCAGTCGCTGTTCGCGGACGGCAAGAACGCCTTCTTCGACCCCGACGACCAGTACTTCCTCTCCGACGTCGGCAAGGCCTTCATCGCGGGCCAGCTCAAGCACGCGCGCGAGATCTGCGCGATCTTCGCCCAGTGGGTGAACTCCTACAAGCGGCTCGTGCCCGGCTTCGAGGCGCCGACCTACGTCGCCTGGTCGCGGCGCAACCGCTCAGCGCTCGTGCGCGTCCCGCTCTACCACCCGGGGCGCGAGAAGGCGACGCGGATGGAGCTGAGATGCCCGGACCCCGCGTGCAACCCCTATCTCACCTTCGCCGTGCTGCTCCAGGCCGGGCTCGAAGGCATCGAGAAGGGCTACGAGCTGCCCGAGCCGATGGAGAAGAACCTGTACCACCTGTCGGCTGACGAGCGGCGCCGCCTCGGCGTCGAGCAGCTCCCGGAGAGCCTGGGCGAGGCGATCGAGATCATGGCGGAGTCGGAGCTGGTGCTGCGCACGCTGGGCGAGCACATGTTCAACCGCTACGTCGAGATCAAGCGCCAGGAGTGGGACGACTACAGGGTGCAGGTCTCACAGTGGGAGCTCGATCGCTACCTGGCGATCCTGTAACGAGTTTTTGGGTTGGGGGGTTGGCGTTCCGCGGGGACGCGCGGGTGTGCGTTGTCGTGGAGCTGGGCCGTGAGCCCCTAGGCGAGGGGCGCCGGGCCCGGGACCGCGCAGGCGATCGACCGCGCGGGCGCGAGGCGCCAGTGCATCGCCTGGAGCAGGTGCCCGAACGCCCCCGGATGGCGCGGGGCGATCTCTCCCAGCAGCGCCAGGACCGAGTCGGCATATCCCTCGTAGCGCTCGTCGCCCGTGAGCTGGTGCAGGCGCAGCAGCCCGTTCGCCGCGGCTGAGTTCCCTGAGGGGATCGGGCTGTCCTCGATGTCCTTGCGGCGCGCGATCAGGCCGTTGTCGGCGGCGGTCGAGAAGAAGCCGCCCCGCTCGGAGTCGGCGAACAGCGCGATCGTCTCGTCGGCGAGCGCGACGGCCTCGTCGAGCCAGCGCGTCTCGCAGCTCGCTTCGAACAGCGCGATCGTCGCCTCCAGCAGGAACGCATGGTCCTCGAGGAAGGCCTCGATCTTCGCCTCGCCGCCGTTGTAGGTGCGCAGCAGTCGGCCGCCGGCGCCGCGCATGTCGCGCACCAGGAACTCGGCGCAGCCAGCCGCCGCAGCCAGCAGCTGTTCGCCCGAGGGAAGCGTCTCCCCGGTCGCGCGCACGATCTCCTGTGCGCCCGGATCGGCCAGCGCCGCCCCCGCGTCGGCCAGCGCCGAGATCATCAGCGCGTTCCAGGAGGTGATCCGCTTCTCGTCGAGCGCGGGCGGGACACGCAGGCGCCGGGCCTCCAGCAGGCGGCTGCGAACCCGGCCCTTCACGTCGGCGCCGGGCTCGGGCCCGCGGGCCGTCAGCACGTTCAGCCCCGGCTCGGGATGGTGGGGGTCTGTGAAGTTCCCGCGCGCGTCGACGCCCAACCAGGCGATGGCGGCCTCCGCGTCCGCGCCCAGCAGCTCGCGGAGCTCCGTCTCGGTCCACACGTAGTAGCGCCCCTCGACTCCCTCGGAGTCGGCGTCGAGGGCCGAGAAGAAGCCCCCCTCCGGACCACGCATCTCGCTGAGCGTCCAGCCCAGCGTGCGCAGGCTCGTCTCCAGGTGACGGGGCTCGCCTGTCGCCTGCCAGGCGTGCAGGTAGGCGCGAGCCAGCAGCGCGTTGTCGTAGAGCATCTTCTCGAAGTGCGGCACCGTCCACGTCTCGTCGACGCTGTAGCGCGCGAAGCCGCCCGCGAGCTGGTCGTTGATCCCGCCCGCCGCGATCGCATCGAGGGTCGCGGCCGCCGGCCCGGTCTCGGAGCGCAGCAGCAGGAACTCGATCACCGAGGCCTGCGGGAACTTCGGCGCGGGCCCGAAGCCGCCGTTCGCCGCGTCGTAGCTCGAGCGCAGGTTCTCGAGCGCGTGGTCGAGGTCGGCCTCGCTCACCGGCTGCTCGCGGGGCTCGAGTCGCCCGGCGCCCGTGAGCTGCTCGATCAGGGCGGCGGCCCCCTCGCGGATCTCCTCGCCGTTCTGCTCCCAGGACTCCGAGATCGCCTGCAGCACCTGCGTCCAGGCCGCCATCCCGTGGCGCGGCTCGGGCGGGAAGTAGGTGCCGCCGTAGAACGGGACCTGCTCCGGTGTCACGAACACGTTCAGCGGCCAGCCGCCGCGGCCGGTCATCCCCTGGACCGCCTCCATGTAGAGCGCGTCGACGTCGGGGCGCTCCTCGCGGTCCACCTTGACGCACACGAAGGCCGCGTTCATCACGGCGGCGGTCGCCTCGTCCTCGAAGGACTCGCGCTCCATGACGTGGCACCAGTGACAGGACGAGTAGCCGATCGAGACCAGCACCGGCACGTCGCGCTCGGCCGCCTCGGCGAACGCCTCCTCGCCCCAGGGACGCCAGTCGACCGGGTTCTCGGCGTGCTGGAGCAGGTAGGGGGAGGTCTCCAGCGCCAGCGCGTTCGCCATGCGGCTCAGCGTATCCGCGAGGCGGCGCCGGGAACGGCGAACGCCGGGAGCTCGTCGAGCGGCGCGCGCCCGAGCGCGGAGAGCGCCGGCGCTGTCGAGGGCCATTCACCGGGGCCCGTGCGCGAGAGCTTGACTTTCGCGATCGAGAGGTCGAAGTGCCGCCCGCCCAGGGTGCCGATGACACGGTGGGAGGTCGAGCCGAGCCGCACCGTCCCCGCCGCCGCGGCGCCGCCGCCGATCCTGATCGTCGCGGGTTCGAGGCGGCCGTGGCTGACCCTGAAGGCGGCGGACAGCCGCACGCCCGCGACGAACGAGAGGTCGTGGAGCACCGCCGAGGCTCTCGACAGTCGCGCGTAGCCGCCGTGCAGCCCGCCGAAGCTCGCGCCGCTCGGCAGCGCCTGGTTGGCCTGGAGCGTCGCGGCGATCACCTGCCGGTTGAGATCGACGAGCGTGTCGAGCACGGCCACGAGCGTGCGCCCGGCGCGACCGCCGAGAGCGGCAGGGGGGTGGATCGAGGAGAGCCGTCGCGGCGCCACCGGCGTCGGTGCGAGCACGTCCTTCGCGCCCGTGCACGGTTCGACGGCTGTGCCGGCGAAGAAGCTCGCCACCGCCCTGCCTGCGCAGCCCGTGAGGTCGCTTCCGATCACGGAGTGGCCGGTGAAGGGCACGACCTCAACCGACGCGCCGGGGATGCGGGCGGCGACCTCCAGCGCGCCCGAGGTCGGCGTGCGCAGATCCTGCGCGCCCGAGAGGATCAGTGTGGGCACGTCCGGCAGCGCGGCCTGCGCCGGCGGCGGCGGGGAGGCGTCGGGCCACGCCGAGCAGGCCGCGACGAGGCTGGACCTCAGAGCCGTGCCGGGGTCGAACGGCGAGAACTCGCTCGCCGGCTGCGCCTTCAGGAAGCCGAGGGCTTCGGCCAGCCTGGTTGCCGCCGGCGCGCTGCGCTGCCACGGGAAGGGCGCCTCCTCGCAGGTCGTGACGACGAACAGCGCTTCGTCGGCTTCCTCTGCGCCCGCTTCGTCTCCCCGGCTGACGGGCACGTTCGGGATCAGCCCCTCAGAGAGCGCCTGCAGCCGCAGCAAGGGATCGGGTTCGCCGCGCAGCGCGGAGCGGACTGCCGCCGGCAGCAGCGCGCGCAGCGCCGGGTTCAGGTCCCCGGCGAGCAGCACGTCGAGCAGGCTCTGCTCGCGCAGCCGTGCTTCGTGGCGGTGGCCGAGCCCGTCGTAGACCGAGCCCGCGAGCGGATGACGGCGCAGCCGCCCGATCAGGGAGGTGAGGTCGGCGACCGGTTCCGGGGTGATGCCCGCGCAGGCGCTCTGCGCGCACAGCTCGCGCAGGACGCCTGGCAGCGCCTGGAAGGTGGGGACGGCGAACGGTTCCGGCCCCTCGGTCGGGACGACGCTGTCGAGCACCATCGCTTCGACGTGTTCGGGGTAGCGTTCCGCGTACTCGAGCGCGACCTTGGTGCCGTAGGAGGTCCCGTAGAGCACGAGCTTCTGGTAGCCGGTGGCGCGGCGCAGGGCCTCGATGTCCTGGACCGTTTCCTGGGTCGTGAACGCGCCGCGTACGCGGCCGATCTGTTCCGCGCACTGCTGAAAGACGCGTTCGATCGTGCCGCGCGGGCTTTCGAGCGCGGGGCAGCTGAGCGGGTCCGAGGCACCGGTTCCGCGCTGGTCGAAGACGAGCATGTCGCGACCGTGCAGGGCCGGCGCGAGCGCCTGTGCGGCGAATTCACCGAAGGGAAGCGCCGCCTGGCCGGGCCCGCCCGCGAGCATCAGCACGGCGCTCGAGCCGGGGGTCGAGCCGGAGAGCTTGCGGGCGACGCTGAGCGCGATCGTCCCGGGCACCGCGCCGGAGCGGTCGAGCGGCACCGGCAGGTCGGTGCACGACATCTTCGGCATACCCGCGCAGGGCGTGAAGCTAAGGGGAGAGGAGGCTCGCGATGCTGCGGGCGAGGCGGCGAGCACGAGCGCGGGAAGCAGCGTCGCCAAGACCCGTCGGTGAGCTTGCCGCGGCATTCTCCGCGACAATAGCCGCCGTACGGTCCCCCGACGCCGGTAGACGGACGCTGCGGCCGCCCAGGATGCCGACCAGCATGTGGTGGGCTCCGAGACGCAGCGTGCCGTGCGCGGCGGCGGCGCCGCCGATCCGCAGGTCGGCGGATTCGGAGCGGATCGCGCCCGAGATCGTCATTCCCGGCACGAACGAGTAGTCGTGGAAGCTGACGCCGCCGTTGCCGAGCTCCGCCCAGCCGGAGCGCAGCCCTCCGGTTCGCAGGGCGCTCAGCGAGAGCAGTTCTTCGTTGCTGATGCTGGCTTCGAGCGTGAGGGCGAGCTGGCGCCCGAGATCGCCGATCGCGAGCCCCAGGGCGTGGATCGTGCGCCCGGCGAGTCCGCGGTAGCCGTGGTGGGGGGACACGCGGGCAAGCGACCGCGGGGGGGCCGGCTCCGGGCGCAGCCGCAACGGCGTGGCCCCGTGCTTGCACGCGACGACCGCGTGCCCGCTGAACAGCGCCTGCAGACCCCGTTCGGCGCAGCCGCTCGGGTCGCTGCCGAGCACCGAGTGGCCGACCATCGGCACGACCAGAAGATGCGGCCCCGGGTATCGACGCGGCGACTTCGCGCGCGCCCGCCGTCGGCGTGCGCAGGTCCTCGGCGCCGCTCAGGATCAGCGTCGGGATCGCGGGCAGCTGCGCCGGCGGTGGCGCCTGGAAGGGCGTCGCGTAAGGCCAGCCGGCGCACTGCGGCACGTCGCTGAGCCCGATCGCGTCGCGGGCGCTGAACGGCGCGAACGCGGCGGGACCGAGCGCCTGTGCCGAGGCGCGGGCCTGGGCGAGCCGCGCGGGGACGGTGGCGGTGCGGCTCCACGGGAAATCCTCGTCTTCGCAGCTCGTCGCGAAGTACAGCGGCTCGTCGAACCCTTCCCCGCCGCTTTCTTCGCTCGGGAACGGTCTCGAGCAGCCGCCCGAGCGGCGCCATGTCGCCGAGCGCGGCCGAGCGGGCGGCGGTCACGAAGGCGGCGCGCAGGGGACCGGAGAAGTCGCCGAGCAGCAGCACGTTCAGCAGCGTCTGGGGACTCGCGAGCGCATGCTGCACGTGCCCCTCGGGCCCGATCGCCCGGACCCGCAGCCGGCGGTCGTGCATGCGCGAAAGCAGCCGGCGCAGGTCCGCGAGCGGGTCGGGCGTGACGCCGCGGCACGCGTGCGCGTCAGCAGATCGAGCGCAGCACGCGCGGGAGGGCCTGGAACGTGGGCCGCTCGAAGGGATCGGGGCCGGCGGGCGGCACGACCGAGTCCAGGATCAGCGCTTCGACATGCTGCGGGTGGGCCTGGGCGTACATCTCGGCGAGCTTCGTCCCGTAGCTGGTTCCGTAGAGGACGAGCTTTTCGTAGCCCCCGGCCTTCCGGATCGCCTCGATGTCCGCGACGCTGTCGGCCGTCGAGTAGAAGCCCCGGGTCGGCCCGAGCTGCGAGGCGCAGGCTGCGACGACCCGCGCCGAGGGGCTGAGCCCGGCGAGGCCCTTCAGGGCCGGGCACTTGAGCGCGTGGGAGAGCCCGATGCCGCGCTGGTCGAAGACGATCAGGTCGCGGGTGGCGGCGATCGGTCCAAGCAGTTCAGAGAACTCTTCCGCGAACGGGATCGCCTCCTGCCCCGGCCCGCCGGCGAGCGCCACGATCGCGCTGCGCGCTTCGCCCACCGCGGCGCGGTGGCGGCGGATCGCGAGGGTGATCGTCCCGGGGACGGCTCCGGACGGATCCAGCGGCACTGCGAGCTTCCCGCAGGCGAAGTTGTTGCCCTTCGGGCAGGGCGCGAAGGCGATATCGGCGCCCGCCTGCGGCGCCGACGCGCCCAGCACGGCCGCTGCGAGCGCGATCACGCACGCGATTACCCTCCCCCGGCGTCGTCCCATTGCTCGAAATCTAGTGCCCCGGCGGGCGCACCGCGCTGCTCGGTAGGCTGAGGCCCGATGAGCTCGGAGCGCGAGGCGATCCACGCGGAGGGCGCGCCGGCGGCGATCGGCCCCTACAGCCACGCCATCCGGAGCGCCGGGCTGCTGTTCTGCTCCGGCCAGATCCCTCTCGACCCTCAGAGCGGTGAGCTCGTCGGGGAGAGCGCCGCCGAGCAGGCGCGCCAGTGCCTGCAGAACCTCCAAGCCGTGTGCGCGGCAGCCGGGACCTCGCTCGCCCGCGCGGTCCGGCTCACCGTCTACATGACCGACCTCGGCGAGTTCGCCTCCGTCAACGAGGTCTACGGCTCCTTCTTCGGGGGCGAGGACCCGCCGGCGCGCGTCGCGATCGGCGTCGCCGCGCTGCCGCGGGGGGCTCAGGTCGAGATCGACGCGCTCGTAGCGGCCTGAGGGCCGCTAGACCGTCGCGGGCTCGCGCGCCGGGTCGTCCTCGGGCTGGAGCGGCTCGGAGGCGCGCAGCGCGCGGTTGAGGAGCCGCAGCAGGGTCGTCCGCTCCTCGGGGGCCAGCGACTGCAGGACTTCGTCCTCGATCGGCTCCGTCGCACGCTCCGCGCGCTCGAACGCCCGCCGGCCGGCCTTCGTGATCTGGACGAGGTGGCGGCGACGATCGTGGGGGTCGCGCAGGCGCGTCACGTAGCCGAGCTCCTCGAGCTCGTTGAGCAGCAGCACGACGTTGTTGGCGTCCATGCAGAAGGCATCCGCGAGGTCCTGCTGGGGGCAGCAGTCGTGGTCGGAGATGTAGGACAGGGAGACCAGGTGGCGCAGCTGCATGCCGAGCTGGCGCTCGTCGCCGCGCCGGTAGAACTGCTTGGCCAGGCGCGACATCAGCACCATCGAACCCGGCGTACAGGCCCTCTCCTCACCCACGAGCTCGAGTCTACCTGTTGTCTCTACGTCTGTGGTCATTGCCTCACCGGCGATCATGTTACCAAAGATCACCCATCAGGCAAAGACAATAAATTTTCGAGCGATAATCCTTGAAACATGGATCATCCTTGATATGGTGCTCCCAGAGCAAACGCAAGGGAGCCGCATGAGCACGATGACCGAGACAACCACGAGGCTTTTCGAAGGAGTCCAGCCGCAGTGAGCGCCGGCGCTGGATAGCGCTGGCCGTTCTGTGCCTGGGGCAGCTGATGATGGTGCTGGACGCGACGATCGTGAACGTCGCGCTGCCGTCGATCCAGCACGACCTGCACTTCTCCCAGGGCAACCTGACCTGGGTCATCAACGGCTACCTGATCACCTTCGGCGGCCTGCTGCTGCTGGCCGGCCGGCTGGGGGACCTGGTCGGACGCAAGCGCGTGTTCCTCACCGGGCTCGTCCTCTTCACGAGCGCATCGGTCTTGTGCGGGATCGCGACCAGCCAGGCGATGCTGATCGCCTTCCGACTGCTGCAGGGCGCCGGTGGCGCCGTGGCCTCGGCCGTGATCCTCGCGATCATCGTGACCGAGTTCCCGGAGCGGCGCGAGCAGGCGAAAGCGATGGGCCTGTACGCGTTCGTGTCGGCCGGCGGCGGCTCGATCGGCCTGCTCGCGGGCGGGGCGCTCACGCAGTCGCTGAACTGGCACTGGATCTTCTTCGTGAACGTGCCGATCGGGATTGTCGCGTTCGTCCTCGGCTACCTGTTGATCGAGGAGAACGAGGGCATCGGCCTCGCGGGCGGCGTGGACTGGCTCGGCTCGGCGATGATGACCGTCGCGACCATGATGGGCGCGTTCGCGATCGTGAAGTCGAGCGACTACGGCCTGCTCTCGGCCCGTACGCTGCTGGTCGGTGGTGGCTCGATCGCCCTGTTCGGGGCCTTCCTGCGGCTGGAGTCGCGGCTGAAGAACCCGATCATGCCGCTGCGGATCCTGCGGCTGCGCATGCTGATGGGCTCGAGCCTCGTCCGGGGCCTGCTCGTGACCGGCATGTTCTCGGCGTTCTTCCTCGGCTCGCTGTACCTGGAGCACGTGCTCGGGTACGACGCCATCGACACCGGGCTGGCGTTCATGCCGCTGACGCTCGCGATCGCCGCGCTGTCGCTCGGCGGCTCCGCGCGCCTGGCAGAACGCTTCGGCGCGGTGCGGGTGCTCGTCGGCGGCCTCTCGCTGATCATCGTCGCGCTGGCCCTGCTGTCGCGCCAGGGCGTGGGGGCGAGCTACTTCCCCGGCCTGTTCGTCCCGTTCCTGCTGCTCGGGCTCGGCGCCGGCGCGTCGTTCCTGCCGCTGCTGACGATCGGGATGTCCGACGCCCCGGCCCAGGACGCGGGCCTCGCCTCCGGCATCGTCAACGTCTCGGTGCAGCTCTTCGGAGCGATCGGGCTGGCGACGCTGGGGACGATCGCGACCGACCACAGCAAATCGCTGCTCGCACAGGGCGAAAGCGCGGCCGCCGCGCTGGCGGGCGGCTACCACCTCGCCTACGTGGTGGCGGCCGGGGCGGTCGCCGTCGGGATCGTGGCCGCGCTGCTCGTGCTCCGCGGTCCGGTCGAGCCGACGATGCAGGAGGTCGACCCGGAGCTGGAGCTGATCGAGACCGTCCAGGCCGGCGAGCCGGTCGCCCAGGCGGCCTGAGCGAGATGAGGAGAACCGACATGCACAACACAAGAGTGCGGCGCGCGAACGACGCGGTGCTGACCGAAATGGCCCGTTCCCTGCTCCGCGAGGACCGGCCGGCGGAAGACGCCTCCGCCGGCCGGTCCGCGGCGGCCGAGGCCGAACGCGTCCGTCACACCGCGCGGCGCTTCAGGCGCGAGCCGAGCGCCGCGCGCCTCAGGCAGCGGTCGCTCACCGCGCCGCCTGCCTGACCCCGCCCCGGAGGCTCGAAGGCCGGCATGGAGCGCCGGCCGGAGGCTTCTCCATCCCCGCCGCCTCCGGGGCGCTGCGCGCCCGCTCAGCCGGCGCGCAGCTCCGCCCGCTTGACCTTTCCCGACGACGTCTTCGGGAGCTCCTCGGCGAAGTCGACGATGCGGGGGTACTTGTACGGCGCGGTGACGCGCTTGACGTGCTCCTGGAGCTCGGCGGCGAGCGCGTCGCTGGGAGCGTGGCCGTCCCGCAGCACGACGACGGCACGCACGACGGCTCCGCGCTCCTCGTCGGGCGCGGAGACCGCCGCGGCCTCCGCCACGGCCGGGTGTGCGACGAGCGCCGACTCGACCTCGAAGGGGCCGATGCGGTAGCCGGCGGAGACGATCACGTCGTCGCCGCGCCCTTCGAAGTAGAGCCAGCCCTCGTCGTCGCGCGTGACCCGATCCCCGGTCCGCCACGCTCCCGCCTGGCGCCGGTCGCGCACCCGCCAGGAGCCGTCGTCCCCCCGCACGGCCTGCTCGCCGAGGTAGCCGAGGAAGAAGGTCGGCACGCTCGGGGGCGCCACCGTCAGCTCACCCTCGTCGATCTCGAGCTGGACGCCGGGCAGCGCGGGCCCCATCGAGCCCGCTCGCGGCTCCTCGCCGCGCGGCGCGCCGGTCAGCTGTCCGGTCTCGGTCTGCCCGTAGCCGTCGCGGATCTCCAGGCCGGTCGCCTCGCGCCAGGCGTCCAGCACCTCGGGGTTGAGCGCCTCGCCGGCCGCCACCATCGCGCGCAGCCCGGGCAGCGGCCCGAGCGTTGCGCGCTTGGCGATCACGCGGTACTCCGTCGGCGCCATGCACAGCACTGACACACGCTCGCGCGCAAGCAGCTCCAGGCGCTCCTGTGGATCGAAGCGGGCGTCGTGCAGCAGCGCCGGAGCGCCCCGCAGCCAGGGCGCGATGAAGACGTTGCGGGCGGACTTCGACCATCCGCTCGCGGCCGTGCACCAGACCAGCTCGCCCGGCTCGGGCGCGAGCCAGCGCTCCGCCTGCAGCCGCTGGCCGTAGAGGTAGCGCTGGGCGTGCAGCACGCCCTTCGGCTCGCCCGCCGTGCCGCTCGTGAAGGTGATCAGGCACGGCTCGCTCTCCTCGAGATCGACGGCGCGGACCGCGTCGGACGCGAACAGCCGCTCGTCCGGGATCGCGAGCACCGGCGTCCCCGCGCCGGCGAGCTGATCGAGATCGCGCTCGTCGGCCAGGATCACGCTCGGCCGTGCCTGCTCGATCCTCAGCGCCAGGTCCTTCGCGCGCAGCTGCTCGGTGCACGGCAGCACGACGGCGCCGATGCGGAAGCACGCAAGCATCGCGAACACCCACTCCGGGCGGTTGCCGATGACCGTCATCACGACGTCGCCGCGGCCGACCCCGTGGGCCCTGAGGGTCCCCGCGAGACGGGCCGAGCGCTCGGCGACCTCGCCGAAGGTCCACTCGCGCCGGCTTCCGTCACGAGCCAGCTCGAGCAGCGCGAGGCGCTCGGGCGGGGCGGCGTCCAGGATCTCGGCGGCGAAGTTCATCGCGCCCGATTCTTACCGCGCCGCGGCGAACATGGCCGTTCCGGCGGCCCCGCTGCGGGAGAAAAGCCGTGTCCGCCCGACGCCGCCCGGGCGCCGGGCGCCGGTATGCTGCGGTTACGGGTTCCATGCCGCCGCGACGGGCGGGGGCCCGTCTCGGTCGCGCCGTGAGCCGGCGCGAGAAACGGAACCCTGGAGCGCCGAAACAGCATGGCCGTAGCCTCTTTCTCCGACATCAGCGACGAGCAGCGCGCGATCACCGAAATGGTCCACCAGTTCGTCGACGAGCAGATCCTGCCGCAGGCCGAGCACTACGACCACGAGGACCTGTTCCCCGAGCCGATCGTCGAGCAGATGAAGGAGCTCGGGCTGTTCGGCGTCACCATCCCCGAGGAGTACGGCGGCATGGGGCTCGACCTGACGACCTACGCGATGATCGTCGAAGAGCTCTCCCGCGGCTGGATCTCGATCTCGGGCGTCGTCAACACGCACTTCATCGGCTCCTACCTGCTGATGAACTTCGGCACCGAGGAGCAGAAGCAGAAGTACCTGCCGCGGATGGCGACCGGCGAGCTGCGCGCCGCCTTCTCGCTGTCCGAGCCCGAGCTGGGCTCCGACGTCCAGGCGATCAAGACCTCTGCCAAGAAGCAGGACGACGGCACCTGGGAGATCAACGGCCAGAAGATGTGGGTGACGAATGGACTGCTCTCCTCGCTCGTCTTCACGCTCGTCAAGACGGACCCCGACGCAGACCCGCGCTACAAGGGCATGACCTGCTTCATCTGCGAGAAAGAGCCGGGGGTCGAAAAGAACACCGGCGCGCTCGAGGGCTTCAACGTCCCGCCCAAGATCAAGAAGATGGGCTACAAGGGCGTCGAGTCGACCGAGCTGGTCTTCGACGGCTACCGCTGCCCGGCCGAGAACATCCTCGGTGGTGAAGAGGAGGGCCTGAACAAGGGCTTCGTGCAGATGATGGACGCCCTGGACCTCGGCCGCGTGAACGTCGCCGCCCGTGGCGTCGGGCTCGCCCAGCGCGCCTTCGAGCTGGCCATCAAATACGCCCAGGAGCGCAAGACCTTCGGCAAGCCGATCGCCGAGCACCAGGCGATCCAGTTCAAGCTCGCCGACATGGCCACGCAGATCGACGCCGCCCGGCTGCTCGTTCGCCGCGCCGCCGCGATGAAGGACGCCGGCGAGCGCTCCGACGTCGAGGCCGGGATGGCGAAGCTGTTCGCCTCCGAGGCGGGTCGCTTCTGTGCCGAGGAGAGCCTGCGCATCCACGGCGGCTACGGCTACTCCAAGGAGTACGAGATCGAGCGCATCTACCGCGACGCGCCGCTTCTGCTGATCGGCGAGGGCACTTCCGAGATCCAGCGCATGGTGATCGGCCGCAAGCTCCTGCAGCGTCATAAGATCTGACGACCGCCGGCGCGAACTAGAGGGAGGTGCAGCGACGTGGCCGATGACGCCAAGGCTCTGATCGAAGTCGCTGTCCAGCGGTTCATCGAGGAAGTTCCGGCGCTGGCGCCGGTCAAGCTCGTAGTGGGAGTCGAGCTGCGCGGGCGCGGCGACGTCCAGCAGTTCCGCGTGGAGATGCCCGAGCTGAAGGTCACCAAGGGCCCGGCCGCGGACGCCCGCGTGCGCGTGGACATGCGCCGCGAGTTCTTCAACGTGATGGCGCGCGAAGCGAAGGTCGCCGACTGGATCGAGGCGTTCACCTACGGCCAGGCCAAGGCCTCCGGCCCGGATCAGATCGTCAAGCTGATCGTCAACGTCGTCGAGCGCCACCTGGAGCGCGAGCGCACGCCGAAGGCGCGCCGCCATGCCTCCTGAGCGCTAGCGCGGGGCCCGCGGGATTTCCCGGAGCGATCGGCCCGCTCGCGGCCGAGCCTCTGGGTTCCCGGGTTCCCGTGGCCGCCGTGCCCCGTTTTACGCCGCCGGCGCTCCGGCCCGGGACCACACCGTCCTGGGGGTCGCCGCCGGCGGCCAAGATCTCCAGGAACGCCTCGACCACGCGCGGGTCGAACTGGCTGCCCGCCGCCGAGCGGATCAGCGCCACCGCCTGATCCACCGGCCAGGCGGGCTTGTACGGGCGCTCGTGCGTGAGCGCGTCGAACACGTCCGCGACGGCCACGATGCGGCCCGACCAGCGGGATGTCGCTGCCGATCAGCCCGAGCGGGTAGCCGTGGCCGTCCCAGCGCTCGTGGTGGGATTCGGCGACCACCCCGGCCAGCTGCAACGCCGGGGAGCGGCTGCCGAACAGCAGGCGCGCGCCGAGTGTCGTGTGGGTCTGCATCAGCTCCTGCTCCTGCTCGCTGAGCCGGCCCGGCTTCAGCAGGACGCTGTCCGGGATGGCGAGCTTGCCGATGTCGTGCAGTGGCGCGGCTTCGCGCAGCAGGACGACGCTCTCCTCGCTGAGGCCGATACGGGTCCCGATCTCGGCCGCCAGCTCGCCGATCCGTTCGGTGTGCTGCGCGGTCTCGTCGTCGCGGAACTCGCTCGCCACCGCGAGCAGCTGCAGCGTCTCGGCGCGCGCCTCGTTGAGGTCGCGGGTGCGCTCGTCGACCATCGTCTGCAGCCTGCGCGCTTCGTCGGCGAGGTGCAGCTCGGCCCGTCGCTGCGCGGTGACGTCATGGGCGGAGCCGCGGATGCGCCCGTCGCCGGCGGAGAGCCGCGCGCGCCATTCCAGCGACACGAAGCCGCCCTCGAGCGTCTCGAACCGGCTGCGCGTCATCACACCCACGGCGGAGCCGTCGGCCAGCGAGAGCATTTCGGCGACCGCGGCGTCGCGGTCCTCGACGTGGACGAACTCGGTCAGCGGGCGTCCGCACATGCCCTCGGCACCGTGGCCGAGGCAGCGCTTCCATGCGGGGCTCACTCGCAGCAGCCGGCCGGTGGCGTCGGCTGTGAACAGCAGCTCCAGCGACTCGTCGAAGTACCGGCCGATCTCGTGCTCGGCGAGCCGCGCCGCGCGCCGGGGAAGCCGAGCACGACCGCGGCCGTCAGGGGATCGAGCGAACAGCCCCATGTATATGGGTTCGCCGTTAGAGCGTTCCAATATTCGGCATTACGGGTGCGCTGGACGCATCTACTAGCGGCGCCGCGACACCCTGTCAGGCTGCTGACCGGTGGGTGTCGATCAGTGGTAGGAAGTCAGCTGCTGGGCCAGGAACGCCAGCGACCCCAGCAGGAAAACGCACATGATGATCAGCGAGAAGTTCTCGTTCATTGCCGCGGCTCAAGGATAGTCCACCCGCCGCGCGGGCGCGATCGCTGCACGATGCCCGCCTAGGCGAGCACGGCGCCGCTGTCGTACAGCTTGATCACCTGGACGTGGTCCGCCCCCACTGCGTCGAGGCACAGGCGGCAGAGCACGCACTCGTCGAGGTTCGACTCGACGATCTCCAGGGTGCCGCCGGCGGCCTGGCCGAAGATGTCGACAGGGCAGGCTTCGGTCAGCTTGCGAGCCAGCTCGGCGTCGGCGGCAATCGCGTCATCCACCGCGACGGCGATGAAGGTGCCGTCGGCCCTCATGCGGCGCTACCCGCCCGCTCGGCGAGCTTCGCCTTCACGAGGTCGGGGATCTCGTCGATCCGCTGCACGACCGGGATGCCGGCTGCTTCCAGCCGGGAGATCTTCTCGGTTGCGCTGTCCTCCTTGCCCTCGACGATCGTGCCGGCATGCCCGAAGGACATGCCCTGCATCTCCTCGTCGTCCATGAACTTGCCCGCCATGAAGGCGATGATCGGCAGACGCGAGTCGTTGTCGGCGACCCACTGGGCGAGCTGGGCCTCCATGCGCCCGCCGGGCTCCGTGTAGATCACGATCGCCTGCGTCTGCTCGTCGGCCTCGAAGTAAGGCATCAGCTCGGCGTACGTCGAGCCGATGATCGCGTCGCCGCCGATCGAGACCGCCGTCGAGACCCCGAGGCCCGCCGCGGTGAGCGTGGAGGAGATCTCGGTGGTCATGCCGCCGGAGCGGCTCATCACGCCGACGGAGCCGGGCTGGTAGGCGACGGCGGCGTTCCGCGCCGGCCCGCCGATGCCGCCCATCTTGGCCACGCCGGGGACGATCACGCCGAGGCAGTTCGGGCCGATGATCCGCGCGCCCTTGGCATCGGCGAGCTCGACCATCATCGCGACGTCGCGGCGCGGGATCCGCTCGGTCACGATCACGACCGTCTTGATGCCTGCGTGCAGCGCCTCGAACACGGCGTCCCGCGTGCCGGCGGGGGGGACCGTGACGACCGAGCCGTCAGGCACGACGCCGCCGTTGTGCTCGACGACCTGCTCGACGGTGTCGAACACCGGGACGCCGTGGACCTCGCGGCCCTTGCGGCCCGGGGTGACTCCGCCCACGATCTTCGAGCCGTAGTCGAGGCACTCGCGGGTGAGGTTGACCGCCTCGCGGCCCGTGATGCCCTGGATGATGAAGGTGGTGTCCTCGTTGATCAGAATCGACATCAGGCGGCCGCCCCTTGGATCTTCGCCACGGCTCGCCCCGCGGCCTCCCACAGCGACACCGAGCGGTCGCAGTACTCGATCCCGTACTTGTCGAGGATCTTGAAGCCCTCCTCCTCCCAGGCGCCCGGGATGCGGAAGATCGCGACCGTCTCACCAGGGTCCCGTCCCAGCTCCAGGCAGGCTTTGATGACCCCGCGGGCGACGATGTCCACCCGCGTGTTCGAGACGATCGACATCATCACGGCGATCTTCTCGACCCCCTCTTTCTGGAGCACCTGCTTGGCGAGGCCGCAGGCCTTGGCCACAGAGGGGTTGCCGCCGATCTCCGAGTAGTTGGCGGGCCTGCCGCCCTGCTGGCGCACGGCATCGGTGAGCGTGAGCGAGCCGCCGCCCGCGCCGATCACGAGGCCGATGTTGCCGTTGAAACCGGCGTCCTTGCCCTGGATCACGCCACGATGATCGGCGGCGTCGATCGCCTTGACGGCCTCTTCGAAGGCGGACGGGGTGTGGCCCTCGCGCGTGCCCTCCTCCTCGGCGATGCCAAGCGCCTTCAGGAGCGCCTTCTGGCGCGGCATGCCCTCGTTCTCCATCTCCATGTGGGCGTCGAGCGCGACGAACGATCCGTCCTTCAGCTCCGCCAGCGGATTGATCTCGGCGAGCGTCATGTCGTTGTCGAGGAACAGCTGCGCAAGGCGGGCGAGCACGGGGGTTGCGCGCTGGAGGGCCCTGCCCGTGACGCCGGCGGCGGCGATCACCTGCTTGGCCTGGAAGTCGGAGAAGGGCTCGATCGTGGAGAAGTGGCCGCGCCCGACGTGGTCGGGATGCTCCTCGGCGACCTGCTCGATGTCGATGCCGCCCATGTCGCTGAACAGCATCAGGGGCTTCTTGGCGGTGCCGTCCCAGACGACGCCTGCGTAGTACTCCTGCTCCACCTCTGCCTTCGGGTCGACCAGCACGCCGCGCGGCACGTGCCCGTTGATCTCCAGCGCGAGGATGTCGCGCGCGTGCGCCTCGGCCTCCTCAGGGGTGTCGGCGAACTTGACGCCGCCGGCCTTCATGCGCCCGCCGGTCAGCACCTGCGACTTGATCACCGTGGGGCCGCCGATCCGCTCGGCGACCGACTTCGCCTCCGCGGCATCGGTCGTGAAGCCGTAGTCCGTTACGGGGATGCCGGCCCGCTTGACGATCTCGCGGGCCTCGAACTCGAAGAAGCGCATGCGGCGCGGAAGCCTATACAGAGCCGCGCCGCCGGTGACGCCTGCCCCTCTCGACGCTCAGGCGGGATACCCGTTTTGCCGGCGCCGGGCGGCATCTCCGGTCGGGCCCGCCCGTCCGGCCGTCAGCTTGTGCCCCGGCAGACTTCGAAGGAGACGGTGCGGGAGAGCGTGGCGCCTGCGTTGCGCTGGACGTGCACGTGCAGCAGGTAGCGCTTCCCCACCGCCGGCCGGACGATCCGCGAGACCGGCACTTTGACCGTCATCCGGGCGCCGTCTCTCGAGCGATTCCAGTCCAGGACGGAGTTGCTGTCGGCGCGCAGGCCGAGGGTCATGCTCGTCTCGATCCTCTTGGCCCGTGGCACGTTCGCCTGCACTGTCAGCGTGAAGTCTCCGGGTGCGCAGCCGAGCGGGAGTCCGCTCAGCTCGATCTGCTTGGCTCCGGTGAGCGTCGGCGGAAGGCTGACGGCGACGGGCAGCGTCGACCAGTTGCCTGCACGTTCCACCGAGGTGGCGTTGTGGAGCATCGCTTCGTTGACGCGAACCACCGCCGTGACCTGAGCCTGGGCGCCCGACGCCAGGTAGGTGTAGAAGGAGCAGCCCTCGACCTGGTAGCTGCCGGTCCGGACCGGCTGGCAGCTGCCCTGCGGGGACGTGACCGACTGGTACGGGTCGTTCACCGACTTCCCGCCCTCGGGACTGAGCGAGAACAGTTCCAGGTTCCCGTTCGCCTCGCCCGGGCCGTTGTTGAGCACGGTGACGGTGATCGTGACGAGGCCACCGGCTTTCACGTAGCTCGGAGCGGCCGTCTGGGTGATCGTGAGGTCCGCTGAAGCGCTCGCGGCCTGCAGGAGCGCCGCGACGGTCGTGACGCCGAGCACCAGGAGCTTCGCTCTCGTCGGCTTTCCAAGCAGCAGAATCGGACCCCCCGGTCAGGACGCTCCGGACGCCCGGTCAGGACGCCGGGCCGTCAACCGTCGTGCGTCACATTCTAGTGGCGGCCGCCGCGAGAGGTCAGCTCGCCACGGGCTCGAAGCCGTAGGCCTCGGCCAGCTCCGGGTCCTTCCTGGCGAGCATCTCCGCGAGGTTCACCATCACCTTGCACTGCTTCCAGGTCGCGTCGTCCTGCATCTTGCCGTCGATCATGTGCACCCCGCGGCCGTCGGGGATCGCCTCGATCACCTTTTTGGCGAAGGCGACCTCGTCCGGGTCCGGCGAGTAGACGCGCTTGGCGATCGCGATCTGGGCGGGGTGCAGCGACCATGCGCCGACGCAACCCAGCAGGAAAGACGCCCGGAACTGCGTTTCGCAGCCCTCCTCGTCGCGGATGTCACCGTAGGGCCCGTAGAAGGGCAGCGCGCCGACGGAGGTGCAGGCGTCGACCATGCGGGCGATCGAGTAGTGCCAGGGGTCCTGCTGGTAGCTCGGGCGCTGCGCGTCCGGGATGTTCGGGTCGGGATCGGCGATTGTGCGATAGCCGGGATGTCCGCCGCCGACGCGGGTCGTCTTCATGCGCCGCGAGGCGGCGAGGTCGGCGGGACCGAAGCTCATGCCCTGGATGCGCGGCGAGGCAGAGGCGATCTCCTCCAGGTTGGCGACGCCCTGTGCGGTCTCGAGGATCGCGTGGATCAGGATCGGCCGGTCCAGGCCGGCTTTTGCCTCGAGCTGCGCGAGCAGGCGATCGACGTAGTGGATGTCCCAAGCCCCCTCGACCTTGGGGATCATCACCACCTCGATCTTCTCGCCTATCTCGCCGACGACCTGGGTCATGTCGTCGAGGAAGTAGGGGGAGGCCAGCTCGTTGACCCGGGTCCACAGCGCCGTGTCTCCGAGCTCCATTTCCTTGCCGACTCGGATCAGGCCGGCGCGGGCGGCCTCCTTGCGGTCGAGCGGGACCGCGTCCTCGAGGTTCCCGAGCAGGATGTCCACGGTGGGCGCGATGTCGGGGACCTTCGCGACCATCTTCTCGTTCGAGAAGTCGAGGAAGTGGATCATCCGCGAGGGCTTGAAGGGGATCTCGCGAATCGGCTCGGGGGCGTCGATCGCGAGCGGCTTGAAGAAGTCTCGGGGGCTGCGCAAGGGGTCTCCTGGTGTTTCTTTTGCGGGCCCCCGAACGTCCCTGGGGCCCTGGTTTCGTCGTATTTGGGTATACGAAGTATTGATGATGCGCCGACTCGGGGCTGTGCTGTGCGCGATCCTGGTCTTCTCGACGGCGCTGGCCGCCGCCGGCGCCGGAGGCGCCGTCCCCGTGACGCGTCACGCCACGATCAGCCTCGCGCCTGCCTCAGGCGATCTGGAGCTGCTCGAGCTCGAATATGGTCGTCACCGCCGCCGAGCGGTCTCGCACGCCACCCTGCGGCTCACGGCGCAGGGGCTGACGGGAGGCGATTACCTCGCGGCCGCCACCCCGCGGCGCCGGCCGCACGGAGAGCTGATCGCGCTCGTGCTGCTCGTCGACCGCCCGGGCACCGCGCAAGCTTCGGTCCGGCTGTCGGTCCGCTCAGCGCGTGCCCTCGGCCCGCTGTTCGTGCTGGGCCTGCGCAATCCGTTCACCAGCACGCGCTCGAGCATCGTCGGCGTGAACATCCTCAGCGACCTTCCCTGCAAGGTCCCCACTGCCGCCGCCGGCATGTCGGGCGCCGATCTGCGCCCGCTCAGCGGGGGAGCGCTTGGAGGCTTCACCGCAGCCGGAGCCGTCGCGGCCGCTTACGACGTCGTCTGCCATCGCGCCTACCCGCTCGCCTTCAGGCAGGCCGTTCGCGGGGCCCGCGGCGAAGGCTGCGGGGCGAGCGCGAGCCAGGACGGGTCGCTGTGCTGTCCGCCCGCTGCGCTGTGCGCCCCACCGAACGAACCCGTGCCTGCGCCCGCCCCTGAACCGGGGCCCGCGCCGCCTCCCCGCCCGGAACCGCCGCGGTGCCCGCCGTGTGACCCCCAACCGGGTCACGCGTGTCCGCTGGCGGCCTCCCCGGCCTATTGCGTGGCGGGTCGCTCGGAGGTGTCGCCGTACGCTCCGCTGCTCGCGCACTAGAGTTCCGCGCGCCAAGAGACCGCAAGGAGATCACGAGAGAGCCATGAGCGAGACCGAGACCGTCGAGACCGAGCAGGCCGCCCGCGAGGCCAGCGGCGCCCACCCCTACGGCCGCTACCTGGAGGAGTTCGAGGTCGGCGACGTCTACAAGCACTGGCCCGCGAAGACCGTGACCGAGGCCGATGACCACCTGTTCTGCCTGATCACGATGAACCACCATCCCCTTCACATCAACGACGTCTATGCCGCGAAATCGCAGCAGGGGCGCAACGTCGTGGTCGGGCCGCTGGTCTACTCGCTCGCGCTCGGGATGTCCGTCAGCGACGTCAGCGGCAAGGCGATCGCGAACCTCGCCACCGAAGAGCTCAAGCACCCCGCTCCCGTGTTCCACGGCGACACGCTGTTCTGCGAGTCCGAGGTGCTGGAGAAGAAGGAGTCGAGATCCAAGCCCGACCGCGGCACCGTCAGGGTCCACACGCGTGTGCTGAATCAGGACGGTGTGCTCGTCGCCGAGTTCAAGCGTCTCGTGCTGGTTCCGAGACGTGATGAGGGCCCCACCCACCCAACGCCCGAGGCCGAGGGCAACGTCGAGTAGCGGCGCCCGGCCCGGCACGCGCGAGGCCTCCGGCCGACGCTTGTAGAAAAAGCCACAAACGCCCTGGAGGCGTACGGTACGCTTCCTCACGACCGCGCCCAGAGGGCGTTTTCTGCTTTCCCGGGCGTGTCGGGCCCGGTCAGGAGGCGCACAGCCGGTCGTACACGACAGCGAATCGAAGGAGCCGCCAGCACCCCATGAACGCCACAGTTCCCGCACCGACCAAGAACGAGCGACTGCTGGCGTGGGTCCAGGAAGTGGCGGCGATGACCGAACCCGACGCGATCCACTGGTGTGACGGCAGCGCCGAGGAGTACGACCAGCTCTGCGCGAACCTGGTGGAAGCGGGGACCTTCGAGCGGCTCTCCGACGCCAAGCGGCCGAACTCCTACCTCGCCCTGTCGGACCCGGGCGACGTGGCGCGTGTCGAGGACCGCACCTTCATCTGCACCCCGAACGAGCAGGAAGCCGGGCCTACCAACAACTGGCGCGACCCCGCCGAGATGAAGGAGGCGCTCACGGAGCTGTTCACGGGCTCGATGCGCGGGCGCACGATGTACGTCGTCCCCTTCTCGATGGGCCCGCTCGGCTCTGACAAGAGCCACGTCGGCGTCCAGCTCACCGACTCGACCTACGTCGCGGTGTCGATGCGGATCATGACGCGGATGGGCCAGGGCGCCCTGGATGCCCTCGGCGACGGCGATTTCGTGCCCTGCCTGCACTCCGTCGGCATGCCGCTGGCTGACGGCGCAACCGACGTCCCGTGGCCCTGCAACGCCGACAACAAGTACATCGTCCACTACCCCGAGAGCCGCGAGATCTGGTCCTACGGCTCGGGCTACGGCGGCAACGCCCTTCTGGGCAAGAAGTGCTTCGCGCTGCGCATCGCCTCGGTGATGGCGCGGGACGAGGGCTGGATGGCCGAGCACATGCTGATCCTCAAGCTCACGTCCCCGGAGGGCGAGGTCAAGTACATCACCGGCGCGTTCCCGAGCGCCTGCGGCAAGACCAACCTCGCGATGCTGATCCCGACACTCGAGGGCTGGAAGGTCGAGACCATCGGAGACGACATCGCGTGGATGAAGTTCGGCTCCGACGGGCGCCTCTACGCGATCAACCCCGAGGCCGGCTTCTTCGGCGTCGCGCCCGGGACCGGCGACGAGACCAACCCGAACGCGATCAAGACGATCGCCAAGAACTCGATCTTCACCAACTGCGCCAAGACGGATGACGGCGACATCTGGTGGGAGGGCATGACGAGCGAGCCGCCCGCGCACCTGATCGACTGGCACGGCAACGACTGGACGCCTGAGTCCTCCGACCCGGCGGCGCACCCCAACGCGCGCTTCACGACGCCCGCCGCCCAGGACCCCGCGATCGCCCCCGAGTGGGAGGACCCCGCGGGCGTGCCGATCGACGCGATGCTCTTCGGCGGGCGTCGCTCGACGGTCGTGCCGCTCGTCACGGAGGCCTTTGACTGGGAGCACGGCGTGTTCATGGGGGCGACGATGTCCTCCGAGAAGACGGCTGCGGCCGCCGGCAAAGTCGGCGAGCTCCGCTTCGATCCGTTCGCGATGCTGCCGTTCTGCGGCTACGACATGGCCGAGTACTTCTCGCACTGGCTCGAGATCGGGCGCACGCCCGGCGCGAAGCTGCCGAAGATCTTCTACGTCAACTGGTTCCGCAAGGACGAGGGCGGGCGCTTCCTGTGGCCCGGCTACGGCGAGAACTCCCGCGTCCTCGCGTGGGTGTTCGCCCGCTGCGCCGGTCACGGCGCGGGGAGCGAGACCCCGATCGGCATCATGCCGCCGGTCGGGCCGGACGGGATCGACACACGCGGCGTGGACGTCTCCGACGAGGACATGGCCGACCTGCTCGGCGTCGACTCGAAGGGATGGCACAGCGCGCTGCCGCAGTTCCACGAGTTCTTCGCCCGCTTCTCGAACATACCCACGGAGCTCGCACGATCAGCTGAAGGCGCTCGAAGAGCGTCTGGGCTAGGGCCGCCGATGGCCGCGACGGGGGGCGTTCCGCGAGTCGAGCCCGACTCGTTCGCCAACTCGGGGTTCCGCCGCGCGATGTTCTCGTTCGCGCTGACCCCCGTCGGGACGTGGTACTCCTCGAAGCTCGGGGCGAAAATCGACCCTTGGCTGGTGCGCGTCTCAGGCGGGCGGCTCGACAGCGCGCTGGGCACGATCCCTGTCGGCGTGCTGCATGTGCGCGGAGCCCGCAGCGGCGTCGAGCGCAGCGTGCCGCTGCTCTACTTCAACGACGGCGAGGACGTGATCCTGATCGCCTCGAGCTACGGGCGCCCGAAAACGCCGTCCTGGTACTTCAACCTCAAGGCCAATCCCGATGTTCGTCTCGAGGCCAAGGGTCGCAGCGGGTCCTACCGCGCCCAGGAGGTCGAAGGCCCCGAGCACGACCGCCTCTTTGACGAGGCTCGCAAGATCTACCGCGGGTACACCGAGTACGAGCACCGCACCGAGGGCATCCGCAGGATCCCCGTGATGCGCCTGACGCCGGCCTGAGCCTGCCGGCTCTGGAACCCCGTCGCCGCCTCATCGTTTCGGTCGCTCCGCCGAGCTCACAGTGGACTCCTCCATCTCGAGCAATGGTGGAGCGGACCGGCGCGCGTGACGCCGGACGTTCAGCTAGTCCGCCCTGCACGTTCCGCTAGGACGCCAGGCCGCGCTCGGGCGGCTCTCGCGATCTAGACCAAGGGCCAGTACCGCCGCCCGCTCCGCAGGCGCAGGATGACGGCATCCGGCTGACCGGAGGAGCGGAGGGGAAGATGGAGCGGATCGAGAACCACGACGCAGGCAGCACCGATCAGAGCGAGGGCGCGGAGGTCGTAAGGCTGTGGCCGATCAGCGTGCTCCTCGTCTCGCCGGACCGCTGCTGGCGCTCGACCGTCGCGATGCTGATCGGGCGCCGCGATCGCCCCGGCCTCAGCGCCGAGGACGAGCGCGAGGCGATCGAGATCGCGTCGAGGGAGCGGGTCGACGTGATCGTCGTGGAGCGCCCGGCTTCTGAGAGCCCCCGCAGCTGGGACGCCTACGTCCACGGGCTCGTGGCCTCGATCGGCCTCGCGATGGCCCAGCGGGGCGCGCGCGTCGCTGCTGTCGGTGTCGTGGTGGTCTCCGAGCCGCCCCGGCAGGAGGGCTCCCGGCAATCACTGGAGCTGGACAAGTGGGGGCCCTTCGGCGAGCTCTTCGCCGCGATCGCGCGCGCGGACCGCGCGCGGCGGCTTCCTCGCGAACGGCGATTCCTGCCCTGGCCGGCCTCGCTGCGCATGGCGCAGGCCGATTGAGAAGCGCCCGCGCGCTGCCGATAAGGACACATCCCGGGCGGCGGTGCACCGCCGCGTCGGAAGCGAGTCGCGATTGCCGAGCCCTGCGCGACATAACCCCAAGGCGGCCGCCCTCGGCGGCCTGGACCGCGCATGCGACGCGTTGCTGGCGCTCGAGCCGGAGGACCCGGAGCGGCTGCTCTGCGCCGCCGCCCATGCGCGCGAGCGCGCGGAGCGCTCGCTGGCCTCCTTCGCCGCCGGCGACCCGGCCGCCGAGATGGTCCTGAACCAGTTCGCCGGTGCGCTGATGGCCGGGCTGCTGGCCGACCCGGACTCGCCCCCCGACCTTGCCGTAGACGCGCTCGCGCGGCTCGGAGAAGCCGGCCCCGTCTCCGCGGCGGCGGCGGGGCACGAGGCGCTGCGCTGCCCGTCGCTGCTCGCGCTCGAGCCGGCGTCTGCGATCCGGTGCATCCTGCGGCTCCTCGTCACCTGTGCCGGAGCGCGCTCGGTCGCGCTGTGGGGTGCCGGTCCGACCGGCCGGCTCGCCCCGATCTGCTGGGCCGGGGAGGAGCCGCGCCGCGGTGCCGCGCCCCGGCTCGCGCGCGAGTTGATCGCGGGCGAGGGCGAGCCGCCGCGGCGGCGTGGCGCGCTCGGCGTCCCCGTGCGCAGAGCTGGGCTGCCCGCAGCGGCGCTCGTCGCGAGCCCGCGCGCGGGCGCCGTGCGCCTGACCCGGGGGCTGCTCGAAGATGCCTCCTTCACGCTCGCGGCGGTCCTCGAGCGTCAGACCCTGCTGGCCCGGAACGCCTCCAGCGAGCGCGCGCTCCTGCAGGCGAGCGAGCGGCGGCTGACCCGCCTCGGCTTCGACCTGCACGACGGCCCGCTGCAGGAGCTGATCCTCGTCGGCGAGGATCTCGCCCTGTTCCGCGAGCAGCTCGGCGTCGTGCTCGAGGGACGCAGCGGCAAGGAGCTGCTCGGCGGCCGGCTCGACGACCTCGACGCCCGCCTGGTCAGCCTCGAGCGCGCGATGCGGCGGATCTCGACCTCCGTCCACGCGAGCGCGATCGCGGACCGGGCGTTCGCCGACTCCTTCGAGGACGTGCTCTCGCCGTTCCGTTCGAGGACGGGGATCTTGCCCGAGGTCGAGCTCGCGGGCGACCTCGACGGCATCTCGGCCTCACAGCGCATGGCGCTGCTGAGCGTCATCGGCGAGGCGCTCAACAACATCCGCGAGCACAGCCGCGCGCGCGCGCGTGTCGATCTCGATCGTCAGCGACCAGGACGGAGTGCGCGCCCGCGTGCTCGACGACGGGCACGGCTTCGACGTCGAGGAGGAGCTCCTGCGTGCCGCGCGCCGCGGTCACATGGGGCTGGCCGGTGTCTACGAGCGCGTGCGGCTGCTCGGCGGGCACTGCCGCATCGAGAGCCGGCGCGGCGGGCCGAGCGAGATCGCTGTGGCGCTGCCCCGCTGGCAGGCGCCGCCGGCCGAGCGCGCCGCGGCCGGCGCCTGAGGCGTCAGTCGCCGTCGCCGGCGAGCCCGTGCTCGAAGGCGTAGCGGACCGCGCCGCTGCGGTTGCTGACGCCGAGCTTGCGGTAGATGTTGGTGAGGTGGAACTTGACCGTGTGCTCGGTCACCCACAACTCGGCGCTGATCGCTTTGGTCGTCTTGCCGCCCGCGACAGCGGCGAGGATCGTGGTCTCGCGTGCGGTCAGCTCCGGCCCCTCGCCGGCGGGGTGCTCGGCTTCGTCCGGGGGCGTGTGGAAGAGCGTGTAGCCCGCGGCGACCTGCCGGACGAGCGAAGGGATGTCGAGCGCGCTCACGCTCTTGAGCACATAGGCGCTCGCGCCCGGCCTGGATCGCGGATTCGATCGTCGCACGGTCCTCGCTCGCCGAGAGGACGATCGTCTTGACCTGTGGCTGGGACTCCTTGATCAGCCGGATGCACTCCGCGCTCGCGAGCCCGGGCATCCGCATGTCGAGCAGCACGACGTCGGGGCGCCGTCGCTCGACCAGCGGCACGACCTCGTCGCCCGTTCGGGCCTCGCCGACCACGTCGATGTCCTCGCACGCCTCGAGCGTCCGTCGCAGCCCCTGCAGGATCAGCGGGATGGTCGTCCGCGACCAGGACCTTCAGTACGGGCTCAGCTTCCATGACGGCACTGATGCATCGGCGGCCACGGGCCGCAACCTGAGCGCGGGGAGCGACGTTCAGTCGCGGTGCGTCTCGCCGGCGGCGGCGGGCGGGCGCGACTCCTCGGCCAGCGAGGTGATCGTCAGCGAGCCGCGGGCGGAGGACTCCAGCACGTCGGTCGCCTCCTCGAGCGAGCGGGCGTAGAGCTCGACCAGCAGGTGGACGATGATGCGCGCGTCGTCCTCGTGCTTGTGGAAGCGGACGTGGGTGAAGAACTCGCGCACGCCGTGGTCACCGAAAGCCGCGTAGGAGAGCGCGTCGCCGGCCTCCGGGCCGGAGCAGCTCTCGACGTCTTCGGAGTCGACCGTGACCGTGCAGGAGGCGACCCAGGGGGTGCCCGGCGATCATCCGCTCCCAGCGGTCCTCGATCGGCTCCACGCGGCCGTTGTTGAAGCCGAGGTGGGGCTGGTCGTGCATGCAGTCCAGGCACTGCACGACGGCCTCCTGCAGCTCGTCGACGACTTCGGCCCGCTCACCGCTTTCGGGGTCGATCTTGTGGATGCCCTCGTAGTGGACCTGCACCTCCAGGTCCTGCGACCAGCAGCGATAGCAGCGCAGCCAGCTGCGCGCGCCGGTGTCAGGGCCCGGGCTGTCCATGCGCCCATTCTAAGCGCGGTCGCCCCGCTGCCTAAGGGCGGCCGTTTCTGCGGGGCGCGACGGGGCGTTCGGGGCGGGGCAGCCGTCGGCGGGGGGTGGGCCGTGCGGCCCCCGCGAGCACGACTCTCGCAGGGCACGCGCGACAGCGCAGAGGCGCCGGCCGGGCCGCCATCGGCGGCCCGGCCCCCTTGCGCCAGGAGGAACCGCGGAGCTAGTGGTGTTTTTTCTTCGGCGGTTTGACGGTCAGGTGGAAGACCTTGACCACCGGGGCGCCGCCGAGCGCCGACTTGTACGTCAGCTTTGCGGTCAGGTGGACGGTGCGGCCTTTCTTGAGGGCCGCCTTCACCTTCGAGGACGGCTTGACCGACAGCGTCAGCGGCACGCCGGCGATCCCGTTGGCTTTGACCTTGCCCGAGACGGTGCTGATCGGGCGGCACTTGCCGTGGATCTTGACCTGGCCCTTCTTGCATTTCTTGGCCTTGGCCGCCTGTGCGGAGCTGATCGTCGCCGTCGGGACGGTCACTTCAAGCGTCGCCTGGCCCGCCTGGGTGGGAACGAACGTGATCGTGATCGTGCCGTTCGAGTTGGCTTTGATGGATTTGATGGTGTAGGTCGAGTTCGGCGTCGGCGGTTTCGGCAGGAATGTCACGCTCGCGGACGCCGACGGGTCGGTCGAGCTCTGCGTGCCCGTGTTGCCCAGATCCAGGTACATCTGGATCGTGTCGACCCCGGCGTTGTTGCCGACATAGCTGATCTGTCCCTGGCCCGCCGAGTTCAGCGTGATCGATCCGGCCTGCGGGTTGGCCCCGCCGACGGAGTACCGAACGATCCCGCCGGCGTACGGTTTGGCCGCCGTGTTCAGCGCCGTGACGCCGATCGTCTCGGTCTGGCCTTGGGTGAGCGTCTGGTTGGCCGGGGCGACTGACAGACCGGCAGGTGCCTCGGTGTGGTTGATGACCGTGAATTCGGTGTGGGCCCCGTTGGCGAGCCCGGCCAGCGGCGCGTCCCACTCGACACCTGCCGCGTTGTCGATCTGCGCCGGGTCGGCTTCGTCGTTGAAGACTTCGCCGGTTTCTTTTAGGGCGCTTTCCCGGACGGTGCGCCAGATGCCAGTGTCTTTGGCGTTGTCGCCCGCGCAGCGGCCGCCTTCGCCGCCTTCGGCTTCAGGTCCGCCGTCGTTCCAGCAGCCCTCCTGCCACGCCGACCATGGGGTGGATTCGATGAAGCCGCCGAGGATGCCCTCGGCGGTATTGAGGCCGCCGATGAATCTCGGCGGGCCGCCCAAGAACGAGCCGACGCCGTAGTCGTTGCCGGCGACATAGAGGTCACCTGCGTACATCGCGCGGAAGAACACCGTGCTGCCCGACTTGTTCGTCACGTTGAAGGTCGAGGTGAACTGCGGCGCGCCGCTGATGTACGTCGTGGTGTCGGTGATTTCGGCGAAGACAGTGTGTGCGCCTTCTGCTTCGGCGACGTCGTAGATCGTCGTCTCGGCATACGGGCTTGCGCCCGTGCCCCCGCCGGTGACCGGCGACTGCGACACCGGCACGTATTCGGTTTCCCCGAGGTGCGGTCCCGCCCCGCCCTCGAAGCCGAACACCTTTCCTTCAAGGAACGTCGGCTGCCCGGTGTGTTTCGGGAAGGCCAGGAAGAAGCCGCAGTCGCCTTTTTCGGCGACGAAGTAGTTGACGCCAGTCACCGGGTAGCTGGACTGGCATTCGCCGCGGGAGCCGACGAAGACGCTGAGAGGGGACCCCGGGAAGGGGACCACGCCTTCTTCCGCGCTCGCCGTGGCTGGCGCGGCGAGCGCCGCCAGACAAACGGTTGACAGGACGACGGCTCGCGTGCGCCCTTGCGCCCGCGCCAACCGGCGATGGATCGCCTTCAACATGCTGCCTCCGTTTCCGGCGCCTGTGACGAGCGCCCCCTGAGTTCTCGTGTCACACACCCCCTGTGGCTGATCCAAAACTACCTCCGATGTGGGGGGCGGGTGGGGGAAAATCACGCAAATTGGACAGATTGCGTGCCCGCGCAGCCCTACCCGAACGTGAACGCGTAGCCGCTCACGCCGGGCGCGAAGCGCAGCGTCAGATGCCCGCGTGCGTCCGCCGGCATCGACACCAGCGAGTAGAGCCTCTGCTCGCGCACGGTCACGACGCCGCCGTGGACGTCCGCCCCCGCATCGCGTACCGGGATCGGCCGTCCGTTCAGCAGCACCTGAACGGGAAGCGGGCGTTCGCCCGGCGAGCTCATCACGAGGTAGACGTTGCGCGCCTGGAACTCCACGTCGATGCCGGCGTTCGAGACCGCGGTCGCCGGCTGTCCGCCGATCCGCCACGCGCCGCTGTAGGCGAACTCGTTGAGCGACAGCGGGCCGGTGACGGGGCCTCCGTAGTCGTGCAGACCGTTCTGCGGCGGCGCCAGCCAGCCTTCGGCGCGGTTCGTCCCGAGATAGGTCTCCGGCGTGGCCTGATGCGAGGGGACGATCACGCCCTGCGGGTGCCCACGCGCGCCCGGGTTGCTGCCGCGTTCGGCCAGCAGGGCCCGGATCGCCGTTTCGGTCTGGCCGTAGTCGCCCTCGCCGATCGACACGTAGCGGACCTGGCCGTGGGCGTCGATCAGGTAGTCGGCGGGCCAGGCGTTGTTGCCGTAGGCGTTCCAGGTGCCCATGCGGTTGTCCTGGACGACCGGGTAGTGCAGCCCGAACTGCGAGATCGCGTTGCTCACGTTGCCCGCGTCGTGCTCGAAGGCGAACTCCGGGGTCTCGACCCCGACGATCGTCAGGCCGTCGGAGCGGTACGCCGCGTCCCAGGCCTTCAGGTAGGGCAGCGTGCGGATGCAGTTGATGCAGGTGTAGGTCCAGAAGTCGACCAGGACGACGCGGCCGCGCAGGCCCTGCAGGCTGAGCGGCTGTCCCCGCGGCGTGTTGAACCAGCGCTCGGTTTCCCTGAATTCGGGCGCCAACCCGAGTGTCGGCAGCTGGCGCGCCTCGGCCAGCAGGGAGGCCGCCGACGCCGTCTTCGCCGCCACGGCGACCGAGCCCGAGGAGCCGCCGCATGCGCTGGATCCGTTCGTCGGCACGAACTTCTGCTTGTGGCCGGTGATTTCGTGCAGGCGACTGGTGACCGCGTGCGAGCACTCGAGGCCCGCCGTCAGGTTCACATCCGGGATCTGTTCTGCGACGAGCTGGTCGAAGTTGACGTCGAGGTTGGTCAGGATCGCCAGCGCGGTCAGGATCATCACGGTCCCCATCGCGCGCTGCAGCAGATCGCCGCGGCCGGCGCGGCGCACGCGCTCGAACACCGAGCGCCCGCCAAGGGTGAGCGCAAGGAGCACGAGCGCCGAGCCGGCCGCGTAGACGATCGCCAGGACCACCGTCCGCCCGGACGCCGCGCTCACCGAGATCACTGCGGCGAGGATCGGGCTCGCGCACGGCGTGTAGACGAACCCGAGCGCGCCGCCCGACGAGCATCCCCGACCAGAAGCCATCGCCGCCGCTCTTGGGGCCGAATCGGGCGAGGCGCGAGAGCGGGGCCTCCAGGCGCGCGCTCACGCGCGGCAGCAGCAGCACGAGCCCGAAGACGAGGAGCACGACGATCGCCAGCACCCGCAGCGGATCGCTGCCCAGCCCGACGCCGTCGACGACGCTTGCGACGCCGACGATCGTCACCGTGAACGTGATCGACAGCCCCAGCACCACGCCGAGTGGCCGGCGCCTGCCGCCGGCGGCGCCGGCGGACAGGAGCGCGGGGAGCACCGGCAGCACGCATGGCGAGAGCGCGGTGCCCACGCCGGCGAGGAAGGCGAAGATGATCAGGACGAGCATCGTTGAGAGTCCTGCGAGCTGCGCAAAGCGTTACACGCGGTGGCCATGAGCTCCGCCGGTTGCCCTCGCCGGTGACCCGGGCTCAGGGCGCGGCGGCCCTGAGCGTCTGCGGGAAGTCGGTCCCCGGGATCGGGCCGATGCAGGGCGAGATCGCCCCGGCGGCGCGGTAGCGCTCGATGCCGGCCTGGACCGTCGCAGCGTCGCCGACCGCGGTGAGCTGTTCGAGGAACTCGTCGGAGATCGCCGCCTGCATGGCGGCGAAGTCTCCCGCAGCGGCGTCGTAGGCCTCGATGTCGCCGCCGAAGCCCGATCGCTCGATCATGGCGCGGTAGAAGGGCAGGCCGAAGTAGGGGATCAGGTCTTTGCGCATCGCGCCCCAGGCGGCTGCGGGGTCGTCGGTCTGGGCGCCCGGGACGGCCGCTACGACATCGAAGCTCGCGGCGCTGCGTCCCGCGCGTTCGCGGCCGGCCGTGACTTCCGGCACGACGACGTCCGCGATGTAGCGGGGGTTGCACAGCCAGAGCACCACGCCGTCGGCGACTTCGCCGGCCAGGCGGAGCATCGCGGGGGAGAGCGCCGCGATGTAGATCGGCAGCTCAGGGCGCGTGTCGATGCCCGCCAGGTGGAAGCCGGTCTGCCACTTCTCACCCCTCGGCGGGTCCTCGCCGCGCAGGATCGCGCGCACGATGCCGACGTACTCGCGCATCTCGGCGACCGGGCGGTCGATCGTCTGGCCGTGCCAGCCCTCGACGACGGGCCGGTGGGAGACCCCGAGGCCGAGGTTCAGGCGCCCGCCGGCGATTTCGTCGATCGTCGCTGCCGTCTGGGCCATCGTCGCGGGCGTGCGCGTGTAGATCGGCACGACGCCCGTGCCGATCCTGATGCGCTGGGTCGCCTGCGCGTAGACGGTCAGGACGGTCAGCGACTCGCGCCCCGCGATGTGCGTGACGTAGACGGCCTCGTAGCCGAGCGACTCGGCGAGCTTCACCCGCTCGAGCGCGTCGTCCAGCGAGCGGCCGGTCGATATGAAGCAGCCCGTCGCCACGCGGGGCAGCATATGGGTTGGGCGGCCCCGCGGCCGCCCGTGGCGCTCGCCGCCGGCTAGGGACGGCGCAGCAGGACGAAGACGGTCGCGAGCGCGAACGCGATCTGGCCGAACGCGAGCGCGGTGCCGAGATCGATCGCCCCCAGCGCGGCGGCCAGCAGGCTCGCGGCGAGGAACGCGCCGAACATGATCAGCAGATCGATCCTCATCCGTCGGCTCCGTCCCTGCCCAGCTCGCGCTCGAGCACCTCGACGAGCGCCGCAGCAGGAGAGCCCGGGGTCCTGGGCGGCGAGGGTGCGCTCGGCGCCGGCGCGCCCGCCGAGCGCGCGCAGCCCGCGCTCGCCCCGCTCGGCGGCGAACTCCGCGAGCGCGCCGGCGCGGCGCGCACGCAGGCGCCGCGCGGGGACGTCGAGCCCGGCTCGATGCTCCTCCAGCGCGCCGATCAGCTCCTCGATCCCGCTTGGCGGCGCCAGCGAGGAGACGGCGACGACGCGCGTGGAGAGCGAGCCGAGCGAACGCAGCGCGGCGCTGAGATCGCGCCGCGTCCGCATCGCGAGGTCGCCGAGGTCGGCCTTCGTGACGACGAGGACATCGGGGATCTCCATGATCCCCGACTTCAGGAACTGGAGCACGTCGCCGCTGCCCGGCTGCACGACGACCGCGACCGTGTCGGCGACGTCGGCGATCTCGGTCTCGGCCTGCCCGACTCCCACGGTCTCGATCACGACCACGTCGAAGGCCGCCGCGAGCGCTTCCGCCGCCGCCCGCGTCGGGCGCGCGATCCCGCCGAGGCGCTCGCCTGCCGCCGTCGAGCGGATCAGCACGCCGCGGTCGGAGGGGTCGAACTCGATCCGCGCGCGGTCGCCGAGCAGCGACCCGCCTGAGCGGCGGGAGCTCGGGTCGACGGCGAGCAGCGCCACGGTGCGTCCGCGGGTGCGCCAGGCAGCGATCAGAGCCGAGAGCAGCGTCGACTTGCCCGCGCCGGGGGGTCCCGTTATTCCGACGACATGGCCCGCCGGCTCGCCTCCCAGCGCCGCCGGCGAGAGCTCGCGCATCAGCGCTGCGGCCGCGTCGCGATCGGCGGGAGCGGTGCTCTCCAGCAGGTTCAGCGCCGCAGGGGCGGCGCTCAGGTCGCGCTCGCGCAGACGCGCGCCGAGCGCGGGGCCCTCGCCGCTCACGCTGCGACCACCGGCTACGCCGGCTGTGCCCCGGCCGCCGCTACGGGCGCGCCCGAGGCGCCGTTCTGGGTGCCCGAGCCGTCGAGCAACGCGAGGATGTCGCGCACGATGCGCGTGATGTCGAAGTCCTTCGGCGTGTAGATCGCGGCCACGCCGGCCTCGCGCAGCGGCGCCACGTCCTGCTCGGGGATGATCCCGCCGACCACGACGGGGGCGTCGACGCCGACGTCGCGCAGCGCCGTCGATCACGGCCGGGATCAGCTCCCGGTGCGAGCCGGAGAGGATCGAGAGCCCGATCACGTGCACGCCCTCCTGCAGCGCGGAGGCGGCGATCTGTGACGGCGTCAGCCGGATGCCCTCGTAGACGACGTCCATGCCGGCGTCGCGGGCGCGCACAGCGATCTGCTCGGCGCCGTTGGAGTGCCCGTCGAGGCCCGGCTTGCCGACAAGGATCTTGGGGCGGCGACCAAGCTTCTCCTGCAGCCGCGCGACCTCGGCCTGCAGCTCGGCGAGGTCGCTGTCGGCCGCCGCGGCCGCGGCCTCGCCCACGCCCGTCGGGGCGCGATAGCTGCCGAAGACCTCGCGCAGCGTCGCCGCCCACTCGCCGGTGGTGGCGCCTGCGCGGGCCGCCGCGATCGTCGGCTCCATCAGGTTCCCGGCGTTCGCAGGCTCGCGAGCGGCCGCTCGCCAGCGCCGCGAGCGCGGCATCGACCGCCGCCTGGTCGCGCGCGGCGCGCCAGGCGCGCACGTCCTCGATCTGCTCGGCTTCGATCGCCGGGTCGACGACGAGGATGCCGCCCTCGGCGTCGGCCGTCAGCGGGGACTCCTCGGTCTCGGTGAAGCGGTTCTGGCCGACGACGATCTGCTCGCCGGACTCGATGCGACGAAGCCGCTCGCGATGGGAGTCGACCAGCGCCGCCTTCATGTAGGGCACCGCCTCGACCGCGCCGCCGTGCTCGGAGACCACGGCCATCTCGGCTTCGGCCTTCTGGCGCAACTCGGCGACGAGCCCCTCCATCACCTTCGAGCCCTCGAAGATGTCGGGGTAGTCGAGGATGTCGGTTTCGTAGGCGAGCACCTGCTGGATGCGCAAGCGACCACTGCTGGTCCCAGGGCCGCGGCAGGCCCGAGCGCCTCGTTCCAGGCGGGGAGCTGGATCGCGCGCGCGCGGGCGTCGCGGCCGAGCGTCACGGCGAGCGCCTCGAGCACGATCCGCTGCACGTTGTTCTCGGGCTGCGCCTCGGTCAGGCCGAGCGAGTTGACCTGGACGCCGTAGCGGAAGCGCAGGTGGCGCTCGTCGCTCACGCCGTAGCGCTCGCGGCCGAGCTGCTCCCACAGGATCGACATCGCGCGCAGCTTCGCGTGCTCCTCGATGAAGCGGACGCCGGCGTTCACGAAGAAGGAGATGCGCCCGAACACGGCCCCCATGCGCTCCTCCGGGACACGCTCGCGCGCCGCGTCGAGCACCGCGATCGCGTTGCTCATCGCGTAGGCGATCTCCTGCTCGGGGGTCGCGCCCGCCTCCTGCAGGTGGTAGGAGCAGATGTTGATCGGGTTCCACTTCGGGACGTGCTCGACCGTGTAGGCGATCATGTCCGCGATCAGGCGCATCGAGGCCGCCGGCGGGAACGCATAGGTCCCGCGGGCAAGGAACTCCTTGATGATGTCGTTCTGCGTGGTGCCCTGGAGCTGGTCCTGGGCGACGCCCTCCTCCTCGGCGGTGACGATGTAGAGCGCGAGCAGCCACGCGGCGGTGGCGTTGATCGTCATCGAGGTGTTCATCTCGTCGAGCGGGATGCCCTCCATCAGCGTCGCCATGTCGCCGCGGTGGGAGACCGGCACGCCGACCTTGCCGACCTCGCCGCGCGCGAGCTCGTCGTCGGGGTCATACCCCGTCTGGGTGGGCAGGTCGAAAGCGACCGAGAGGCCCGTCTGGCCCTTCTGCAGGTTGCGGCGGTAGAGCTCGTTGGACGCCTTCGCGGTCGAGTGACCGGCGTAGGTGCGCATCATCCATGGCCTGTCCGGCTCGGGCAGGCGAGTGGGGTGCTCGGCGCTCATGGGCCAATTGTACGGTTGCGCCGCGGTCTTTATCCTGATGGCGATGAGCCAGACCGTCGAGCTGCCGCGCCTGGGCGGCCCGGGAACCGGGCTGGGAGGCTCCTGGCGCGTGATCGTCCGCAACGACGACCACAACACCTTTGACCACGTCGCCCGCACGCTCGCGCGGTTCATCCCCGGCGTCAGCGTCGAGCGCGGGATGGAGATCGCGAACGTGATCCACTCGGCCGGGCGGGCGATCGTCTACAACGGCCACCAGGAGGCCGCCGAGCACTACTGGGAGCAGCTGAAGGGCGCCGGCCTGACGATGGCCCCGCTCGAGCAGGGCTAGCCGCAGGAGAGCGTGCCGGCCCACCCCTCGCGTGGCAGGCTGCTCGCTGAGCTCGGGGTCGAGCTGCCGGTGCTGACCGCGGCGATCGCCGCCCGCAGCAGGCTGGCGCTGATCGCCGCGGGCGGGATCGCGGCGCCCGGTGGCGCCGCGGCGGCGCTCGCGGCCGGCGCGGACGCCGTGATGGCCGGCACGGCGCTGATGCTGGCCGACGAGGCGGCGACCGCTCCGGCGCATCGCGCGGCGCTGGCCGATCCCGCGCGCGCCGAGACCGTGCAGACGCGCGCGTTCACAGGGCGCCCGGCGCGCGGGCTGCGCAACGGGTTCATCGACCGGCACGAGCTCAACGCGCCGCTCGGTTACCCGGCGATCCACCATCTCACTGCGCCGATGCGACGTGCCGCCGCCGCTCAGGGCGACGCGGAGAGGCTGCACCTGTGGGCGGGAACCGGCTTCCGCGCGGCGCGCGCGTTGCCGGCCGGCGAGATCCTGCGGCGGCTGGCGGGCTAGGCGCTCTCGCCGACGCCGACGCCGCCGTTGCCGCCGTTGCCCGAGATCAGCTGCGCGACGGCGCCGCCCGCCGTCTGGTCCCACCAGCCGTAGAGCACCGGCACCTGGTACCAGCTCGAATGCCGGGCGCGGAAGTGGATCATCTCGTTGCTTTCCCAGTAGCGTTCCCAGTCGATGTGCTCGTCGAAGGTCGCGAACTGCTGGAACTTGTATTTGTCGTCGCGCGAGCGGTACACGGCGTAGGAGGTCGCGCCGTAGCGCAGGGCCACCGCGGCGATCTCGTTCAGCGCCGCCTCGAAGCCGTTGGCGCGGAAGCCCGTCGCGTACCAGGGGACGATGACCGTGCCGGCCATCAGGCTCCCACCTCGGCGCGGATCGCCCCCGGGCCCTCGGCGGTCTTGCCCTGACCCTCGGCGTCGGCGCCGACGAGGATCGCGATCTTGCCGAGGTGCTTGTTTTCGAGCATCAGCTGGTGCGCCTCGGCGACCCCGTCGAACCCGAGCGTACGCCAGAGCACGGGGCGGATCAGGCCGCTCTCGATCAGCTCGTTGGCCTTCATGCACTCATACGCGTTGGCGAAGTGCGAGCCCAGGATCTCCTTCTGTCTCATCCACAGGATCGCGACGTTGAAGTCGACGTCGATGCCTGTCGTGCCAGCGCAGATCACGATTTTGCCGAACGTCTTGGCGGTGAACACCGAGGTCGGCAGCGTCGCTTTGCCGACGTGCTCGAAGACGATGTCGGGAGCGTCGCCGAGGATCTCTTTCACGCGCTTGGCGAAGGCCAGCGCGACCTTCGAGCGTTCCCTCTCCTCCTCGGGGGTCTCGCCGCCCTTGCGCATCATCCCGGCGAACTCGCCGCGGTCGATGTAGTCCACCGCGCCGAGCCGCTTGACCAGCTCGCCCTTCTCCGCGGAGGACACGACGCCGACGCAGTTCGCGCCGGCCGCCTTGCAGATCTGCGTCGCGAACACGCCCAGGCCGCCGGCGGCGCCCCAGATCAGCACGTTGGCTCCGGCCTGCAGTTTGCAGCGCGTGATCAGCATGCGGTAGGCGGTGAAGTAGACGAGCCCGTAGGAGGCAGCCTCCTCCCAGGTCAGCGCGTGCGGCTTGGGCAGCAGCTGCTGGGCCTGGACCTTCGTGAACTGAGCGAACGAGCCCCAAGTCGTCTCATAGCCCCAGATCTTCTGCGACGGGCGCAGCCATCGGGTCGAGGCCATGCACCTCCGGGTCCTCGTAGGAGGCCTGGTTGCAGTGCACGACGACCTCGTCGCCGGGCTTCCAGCGCGTCACGCCGGCGCCCACCTTCCAGACGATGCCGGAAGCGTCGGAGCCGCCGATGTGGTGGCCGTACTCGGGGTGGTCGCCGTACTTCATGACCGACACCGGCTTGCCGAGCGCCGCCCACACGTTGTTGTAGTTCACGCCTGCGGCCATCACGCGCACGATCACCTCGAAGGCGCCCGGCTCGGGGACCTCGACCTCCTCGATCTGGAAGGCGTCCTTCGGTTCGCCGTAACGCTCCTCGCGGATCACCCAGGCCGCCATCGTGCTGGGCAGCTCACCGGGCTCGGCGTCGACGGCGGAGACTTGCTGGAGATCGATTGCCACTGTGCTCTGAACCTCGCCTTTCGTGTGATCGTGAGCCGCCGGGCGCTCCGTGCCCGGGGCGGCTGGGCGCCGCCAATGCTACCCAGGGCTCAGCCGCCGCGCCGCTCGGTGCGCCAGACGAGCCGGAGCCCCGACCAGTCCTCGCCGAGCGCCGCCACCTTCACGTCGACGAGCCCGAGCGGCAGGGCGAGGTCGCGGACGTCCTGATCGCGGATATCGCTCTCGTGCCCCGCGGCGCGACGCGGCCAGGCGATCCAGGCCGCGCCCGACGGGAAGATCGCCTCGCCGAGCCCGGCGATCGCGGAGGCGAGCGCCGCGCGGGAGGAGAAGAACGCCACCACGACGTCGCCGGGCTCGCCGGCCTTCTCGTCTCGAGCCAGCTCGCCGAGCGCACAGCCGGCAGGGAGATCTCCGACCGTGAAGCCGGCCGGCGCCTCGCTCGTGAGCAGCCGTCCGCCGGGCTTGCAGCCGAGCTTCTTCGCCAGCGGCGTGCCCGAATAGCCGGCGCTCACCGATGGGTCCTCCTCGCCGGTGCTCCGCGTCGCGCCTGCCGAGCATGCCGAGCACGCCGACGTTCGGGTCCGCCGACGAGCTCCCATGAGCGGGCGATCCCGATCAGGAAGCACACGGCGACCAGGACGCAGATGATCTGAAGAGCTTCGCGGTTTCCCTCGTGGCGGGAAAGCGCGAACGCGGTGACCAGCTGGATCACGAACACGGCCAGCAGGCCGAACAGGAACCCCAGCTCCCCGAACCGTATGTCGCCCGCGCGCGCAAGCGGCATGAGACGGAGCAGGGCGCCGCCGATGAAGCTGAACCCGACGATCGACACGACGATCGCCGCGACCGCCGGGCTGAAGCCGGGGATCAGCCCGAACAGCGAGACCGTCAGCGCGTTCGTGAACGCGGTCAGCGCCTGGGCCGCGCGCACCGCGTGCAGGTCCGAGGCTTCCGGGCCGAGGACGCGGTCGGGCGCGACCGAGATCGCGACGAACAGGAGCCCGATCAGCGCGCCGGCGACGCCCGCCGTGGCGGCGAAGAACTCGTGCGCGGATGCCATCGGGGGATTATGAGCCCGACGGCCCCGCCCGCGGGCGTACTTCCGGCGGTTCGTTACGGTTGTCGCGCGGCCGCCGGCGCCGCGGCCGGGACTGGAGGCGATCGGAAAGGACGATGGGCGGATGCCACTTGACGGAACGGTGCTCGGGAACTGCGCCCAGGAACAGATGGAGGCGCTGGACGAGGCCTACGGGGACGATGAGACGGCCGAGATCGGCGCCGTGATCACGATCGTCCAGGTGCTCAAACCGGTGGAGGACTCAGACGGCGAGGACTACTCCTCGACGGTCCGCATCCGCCACAACATCCCCGACCCCTACGCGGCGATCGGCTACCTGCGGGCCGCCGAACAGAGCATCGTCCACCAGATCAGCGGCGGCGAAGTGGAGTAGGGCTCATCCAGCCCGCGCGCGGCATGGCGCGCCGGCCGATTGTCGCTCAGCTCGCGAAGGGCAGCTCGACGACCTCGGCCGTCGTCGCGCCGTCGCCGACAGCCACGCGCGCCCCGGGCTCGGCCTCGCGTCGCACGAGCGCGAGCGCGATCGGCCCCAGTGATGGCGAGAGGGCGAAGCTGCCGACGCGGCCGACCTCGCGCTCGCCGAGCACCAGAGGCTCGCCGGCGTGCGCCGGCTCGGACAGCCGCAGGCCGCGCAGGCGGCGGTTGGGCTTGCCCTTGTAGAACAGCCGCGCAACGGTCTCCTGGCCGACGTAGCAGCCCTTCGTGAAGCTGACGGCGCGCTCGTTGAGCCCCGCCTCCTGCGGGATCACGCTCTCGTCGAGGTCCGGCCCGTAACGCGGTCTGCCGCGCTCGACCCGCAGGCACTCGGCGGCCGCCTCGCCGACGGGCGTCGCTCCGCGGGCGAGGAGCGCCGCGGCCAGGGCCTCGGTGTTCTCGGCCGCGCAGAGAAGATCGATGCCGGTGTCGGTGCGGATCGCGATCGCGTCGATCCCGTCGATCTGCGTGTTGGCGTTGGCGTGCTCCTCGGCACCCGGGGCAGCGCCTGCGAGGGCGTCTGCGCGCGGGCCGATCAGCGAGAGCAGGCCCCGGTCAAGCGTGCGCTTGTGCAGCTCCACGCCATAGCCGACCTTGAAGCGGCGGATCATGTCGAACAGCGCCTGGAGCGTCGCGCGCTCAGTGTCGAGGAGCAGTTCGAGCTCTCCCTCCGCGCCGGCTACGGCGAGGATGCGCAGGTCGCCCAGCATCTTGCCCTTGTGGGTCAGGAACGCCGCATAGCAGCCTTCGCCCGGCGCGAGCGTGGCGAGCTCGTTCGTGACCTGTCCGTTGAGGAACTCGACCGCGTCGGGGCCGCTGAGCGCGAGCTTGCCCCGTTCGGAGCGATCGAGCAGGCCGCAGCCCTCGCGCAGGGCCGCATGCTCGTTCTCCGTCGCGACGGTGTTCGCATCTGTTCCGCTTGAAGCCATCGATTCGAGAATAGCCGCGCTAGGCTTGGCCTCGATGGGCCTGGCCGACACCTTCCAGCAGCTCGTAGACGGGCTTCCCGGCGACTGGACCGATCTGGAGCTCGACATGCGGATCGCCGACGAGGAGCGCTACGTCGAAGCGGCCCTGTACCTCGCCACCGTCAACGCGCGGCCTTACTCCCGCTACGACTGGCACTGGCGCCTGGTCGTCGCTCACTCCTTCGGCCACGCCGCCTCGCCGCAGACCGTCCACGGCGCGCTGCGCCTGCTCGACGACGCGGGGATCGAGGGGGAGCTCGCCCTGCGCGAGGAGCGCGCCGGACGGGTCGAGGTCACCCAGATGTGGGGCCGCCCGCAGTCGGCGCGCGACGAGTTCCGCCGGTTGCGCGCGCAGTAGCGCCCTCGCTGTGGCGCGCGTGCTCGTCCTCACCGCCGACCTGCTCTTCGGCTCGAACGTCCAGGGGATGCTCGTCGCCGGCGGGCACGACGTCGAGCTGGCCAGGGGAGAGGATGCGATGCGGGAGGCGCTGATCCGCGCGCCCGCGGATGTCGTCGTCGCCGACCTGACCTCCGAGGAGCTCGAGCGGGTGCAGTCGGTGCGAGAGCTGCGCGAGGAAGGGCTGATCGGGAAGGCCCGGGTGCTGGGTTACTACTCGCACGTCGAGCCGGGCGTGCGCGAGCTGGCCGAGGGCGACGGGTTCGACCTCGTCGTGCCGCGGTCGCGAATGGCGCGCGAAGGTGTACGGTTGGTAAGCGACCTGACAGACAGTTGAGCGGGTGGGCTCGGACCGGGGACCACCCCCGAAGTCAACGCCTCGCCGGTCGAAGTCGTCCTTCCGGGCGAGGCCGGAGAAGGCCGCCCGCTGGCCGCCGGCGACAGGTTCAGCCTCGTGGCAACCACGGGCAGCCGCTAGCTCGCGGCCGCGCTCTCGCGCTCGGCGCGCCGCACGAGCGGGTGGTCCGCCGCCGCGCCGGGCCCCGGCCGCCCCACGGCGTCGCGTGCCCGCAGTCGCGTCCCGCACCTCTCGCAGATGCGGTGCTCGTCAACTGCGCCGCCGCAGCCGCGGTGCTCGATCACGACCGCCGGGCCGTTCTCCGGCGGCGTGTAGCGGTCGCCCCACTGCATCAGCGCGACGATGATCGGCCACAGGTCGAGTCCCTTGTCGGTCAGCATGTACTCGTAGCGAGGCGGGCGCTCCTGGTAGGGGACCCGCTCGATCACGCCCTGCTCCTGTAGTCGCATGAGCCGCGTCTGCAGCACGTTGCGCGCGATGCCGAGCTGGGCCTGGAGCTCGTCGAAGCGCCGCAGCCCGAGCAGGATGTCGCGAACGATCAGCAGCGACCAGCGCTCGCCGACGACCTCGAGGGCGCCGGCGATGCTGCAGGACTGGTTCTCGTAGTCGTTGCGGAGCACAGCAACATTCTAGCCCGCTTGGGTTGCATGATGCAACCCCTCCGTGCTAGGGTCCGTTTCACCATGCAACGCAAGTGGAAGGTCTCCCTCGTTGTCGTGGCCGGCGTGTTCATGTCGAGCCTCGATCTGTTCATCGTCAACATCGCCTTCCCGGCGATCTCCAAGCACTTCGGCGGGGCGTCGGTCAGCACGCTGTCCTGGGTGCTGAGCGCCTACGCGATCGTCTTCGCCGCGCTGCTCGTCCCGGCCGGGCGCTGGGCCGACGCGTTCGGGCGCAAGCGGGCCTTCCTGCTCGGGCTCGGCGGTCTTCGTCGCCGCCAGCGCGGCGTGCGCGGCGGCGCCCTCGGTCGGCGCGCTCGTCGCCGCGAGGGTGGTGCAGGCCGTCGGCGGTGCGCTGATGCTGCCGACCTCGCTCGGGCTGATGCTGCCCGAGTTCGAGCCCGAGAAGCGCCATGTGGCGATCGGGATCTGGGCGGCGAGCGGCGGCGTCGCAGCCGCGGCCGGGCCACCGCTGGGAGGGCTGCTCGTCCAGGCGGACTGGCGGCTCGTGTTCCTCGTCAACCTTCCGATCGGCCTGGTCGCGCTGGCGGCCGGCGCACGCACGCTGCGCGAGCACCGCGAACAGGGCGCCGGGCGTCCGGACCTCCTCGGGGCCGCGACGCTGATGGTCGCCGTCGGCGCGCTCGTGGTCGCGATCGTCCAGGGCCAGTCCTGGGGCTGGGGCTCGCCCGCGACGATCGCGCTGCTGCTCGTCCCCGCGATCCTTCTCCCGCTGCTCTGGCGGCGCTCCGAACGCCACCCGACCCCGGTTGTCGAACCCGCCATGCTGCGGGTGCCGCGCTTCGCGCTGGCCGTCGGCGCCTCGCTCGTGTTCTTCGCCGGCTTCGGCGCGATGCTGCTGGGCGGGGTGCTGTTCCTCACCGGCGTCTGGCACGAGGAAGTACTGACCGCCGGGCTGATGCTGTTCCCGGGTCCCGCCATGGCTGCGACCTTCGCGATCCCCGGCGCCCGCCTCGGCGCGCGTTTCGGCTTCCGGCTGCCGGGGGTCGTCGGCTCGCTGCTGTTCGCATCCGGCTCGGCGTTCTACATCACGCAGACAGGCGACGTCCCGCACTACGCATCCGAGTTCCTGCCGGGCAACCTCATCACCGGCGTCGGCGTGGGGCTGGTGATCCCGACCCTGACCGGGGCGGGCGTCTCCTCGCTCGCGCCCGAGCGTTTCGCGACCGGAGCCGCGGTCCTCACGATGGGCCGCCAGATCGGCGTGGCGCTCGGGGTCGCGCTGCTGGTCGCCGTGCTCGGCGACGCCGCGGGCACCGCCGCCGACTTCCACTCGAGCTGGATGATCACCGTCATCTGCGGGCTCCTCACGGGCGGCGTGTTCGTCGCCATCGGGCGCACGAAGGTGGCGGGGGAGGCGAGCGATCCCGTTCTGTCCCTGGACCCGGTCGACGTCCCCGAGATCCCTGCGGGCGAGCTCGTCGAGGGGGCGGCATGAGCGCCGTCGAGCAGGCGCGCGTCAGGAGCTTCGAGTGGGCTGACCCCGCGCTGATCGCCGCGGGCGCCGAGGGCCTTTCGGGCCTCGAGACGATGCAGGCGATCTTCGACGGGGCGCTCCCGCCGCCTCCGTTCGCGAGCGCGCTCGGGATCTCGGTGGCCGAGGTGGGCCCGGGGCGCGCCGTGTTCGCGATCGAGCCCGCCGAGTGGATGTACAACCCGCTCGGGTCGGTCCATGGCGGCGTCGCCGCGACGCTGCTGGACTCGTGCATGGGCTGCGCTGTGCACACCACGCTCGACGCCGGCGTCGGCTACACGACGACCGACCTGCAGGTCCGCTACCTGCGCGGGATGCGGGCCGGCTCCGGACGGGTGCTCGCCGAGGGCCGCGTCGTCCACGCGGGCCGTCGCACGGCCACCGCGGAGGGCCGCCTGTACCTCGAGGAGGACCCCGGCGTGCTGTTCGCCCACGCCAGCACGGGCTGCGCGATCCTTCGCTGAGCCCTCAGGCCGCGGCTTCCTGGGCCTGCAGCCCTAGCTCGGCATCGTCGCCGCCCCGCTGCCGAGGTCGGCCTGGCCGGCCTGGCCCGGGTCGAGCGGCACGATCGCGGCATTGGGCACGCGCTTGAACATCGTCGCGTCCCTGCCGCTGCGCACGTAGATCGCCGCGCGGATCACCATGCCATGGCACACGACGAGGGCCGGCAGTGGGCCGCGCTCGACCTCGGCGAGCGCCGCCTCCACCCGCACCTCCTGCTGGGCGAACGACTCGCCGCCAGGGAAGGCGAATCCGGGCTCGCCGCTCGCGAAGGCGTCGAACAGCTCCGGCGCTTCGCGCGCGCACGTCGGCGAAGGTGCGGTCGGTCCAGTCGCCGGCGTCGGTCTCCATCAGCCGCGCGTCCTCGACCGGCTCGAGACCGATCTGCGCCGCCACCGCGTCAGCGGTTTCGCGCGCGCGCAGCAGCGGGCTGCACCACAGCGCGGCGAAGCCGTAGGGCACCGCGCGCTCGGCGAGCTCGGCCGCCTGCGCGCGGCCGGTCTCGTCGAGCGGAATCTCCTGCTGGCCCTGGAAACGGCCCTCGTGGTTGTAGGCGGTCTGCCCGTGCCTGGCGAGGAAGACCCGGCTGTCCTCCGGCGCGCTCAGGAGAGGTCGAAGCGGTCGAGGTTCATGACCTTCTCCCAGGCGGCCGCGAAGTCGCGCGCCAGCTTCTCGCCTCCGTCGTCGCTCGCGTAGACCTCGGCCAGCGCCCGCAGCTGCGAGTTGGCCCCGAACACGAGATCGGCCGAGGTCGCCGTCCAGCGGGCCTCGCCGGTCGCGCGGTCGCTGCCGGTGTAGAGGTTCTCGCCCGCCGAGCGGGCTTCCACTCCGTCCGCATGTCGAGAAGGTTCACGAAGAAGTCGTTGCTCAGCGCACCGGGACGCTCGGTGAGGACGCCGTGCTCCGAGCCGCCGTGGTTGGCGCCGATCGCCCGCATCCCGCCCACCAGGGCCGTCATCTCGGGCGCGGTCAGCCTCAGCATGAACGCGCGCTCCAGCAGACCGTGCTCGAGCGCCAGCGGCTCACCGGGGCGGGCGTAGTTGCGAAACGCATCGACGGCCGGCTCGAGCACGGCGAAGGAGTCCACGTCGGTCTGCTCCTGGGTCGCGTCGGTGCGCCCCGGCGCGAAGGAGACCGTGAGCTCGTGCCCGGCGTCCTTCGCAGCCTTCTCGACCGCGGCGCAGCCGCCGAGCACGATCACGTCGGCGAGCGAGACGTGCTTGCCGTTCTGCGCGTTGAAGTCCTGCTGGATGGCCTCGAGCGTCTGCAGCGCCGCGGCCAGCTCGGCGGGCTCGTTCCACTCCCAGTCCTTCTGCGGCGCGAGTCGCACGCGGGCGCCGTTGGCGCCTCCGCGCTTGTCGGTGCCGCGGAACGAGGCGGCGGAGGACCACGCCGTCGCGACCAGACGCGCAACCGAGAGGCCGGAGGCGAGGATCTTCTCCTTCAGGGCCGCGGCGTCGGCGGCGTCGATCGGCTGCGCCCTCGGCCGCGGGAACCGGGTCCTGCCACAGCTGCGGCTCGGCGACGAACGGGCCCAGGTAGCGCGAGAGCGGGCCCATGTCGCGGTGCAGCAGCTTGTACCAGGCCTTCGCGAACGCGAGCGCAAGCTCGTCGGGGTTCTCGTAGAAGCGGCGCGCGATCTTCTCGTACGCCGGGTCCAGACGCAGGGCGAGGTCGGTCGTCAGCATCATCGGGGCGACGCGCTTGGACGGGTCGTGGGCGTCGGGAACCGTGCCCTCTGCCTCGGGGTTCTTGGGCTTCCACTGCTTCGCACCCGCCGGGCTCTCCGTCAGCTCCCACTCGTACTCGAAGAGGTTCTCGAGGAAGCCGTTGTCCCACTTGATCGGCTCCTTCGTCCAGGCGCCCTCGGGGCCGCCGGTGAGCATCCGCACGCCGTTGCCGTTGCTCTGCAGGCTGCCCTTCCAGCCGAGGCCCTGCTGCTCGAGTGGCGCGCCCTCCGGCTCCGGGCCGACGCTGCTCGGGTCGACGGCGCCATGGGTCTTGCCGAAGGTGTGCCCGCCGACGATCAGCGCGACGGTCTCTTCGTCGTTCATCGCCATGCGGGCGAACGTCTCGCGGATGTCGGCGGCGGCGGCGAGCGGGTCGGGGTTGCCGTTCGGGCCCTCGGGGTTGACGTAGATCAGCCCCATCTGGACCGCGCCGAGGGGACCGGCGAGCTTGCGCTCGCCGCTGTAGCGCTCGTCGCCGAGCCACGCGTCCTCGGGGCCCCAGAAGATCTCGTCGGGCTCCCAGATGTCCGGGCGCCCGAAGCCGAAGCCGAAGGTCTGAAAGCCCATCGTCTCCATCGCGACGTTGCCTGTGTAGACGAGGAGGTCGGCCCAGGAGAGCTTCCTGCCGTACTTCTGCTTGATCGGCCACAGCAGGCGCCGGGCCTTGTCGAGGCTCGCGTTGTCGGGCCAGCTGTTCAGCGGCGCGAAGCGCTGGGCGCCCTCGCCGCCGCCGCCGCGTCCGTCGGCGATGCGGTAGGTGCCGGCGGCGTGCCAGCTCATGCGGATGAAGAGCGGCCCGTAGTGGCCGTAATCGGAGGGCCACCAGTCCTGCGAGGTGCTCATCAGCTCGACCAGGTCGCGCCGCAGCTCCTGCACGTCGAGCGTCGAGAACTCGGCGGCGTAGTCGAAGTCCTCGCCCATGGGGTCGGAGAGGGGGGAGCGCCGGTGCAGGACGCTCAGGTCGAGCTGGTCGGGCCACCAGTCCTGGTTCGTGCGCGGAGCGCGCGTCGTGGGGGTCGGGCTCGGAATCGCTGGGTTCTCGCTCTCGCTGACGCTGCTGGCTCATGTCTCTCGCCGGCCTTTCTGCTCTTCGGGTGCCCGTCGGGGCCCGCTGCTCGTGATCATGGGGGTTCGTCCGAACACTAGCTCGCGGCGCCGGGAGGGTTCCGCCGCGTGCGAATCTGGGGTTGTGATCGCTGCGCTGGTCTTGATCGGAGCGCCGGGCGCCGGGAAGTCGGCGGTGCTGGACGCCCTCTCGTCGCTGCTCGAGCGCGACGGAGTGGAGCATGGCGCGATCGAGAGCGAGGAGCTGGCGCGCGGCTTCCCTGTGCTCCAGAACGCCGTGCTCGTCGAGCAGCTCGCCGCCGCGCTCGGGGATTCAGCGCCGGGCCGGCAGGCGGCTGTTCCTGATTGCGTTCACCGCCGAATCGGAGGACGAGCTGAGCGACGTGCTCGCCGCGGTGGGGGCGGCGCCGAGCCTCCTCGTCTGCCTGCGAGCCCCCGCTGAGGCGCTCGCCGCGCGGCTTCAGGCGCGCGAGCCCGACCGCTGGCCGGGCAAGGCGGCGCTCCTCGCTCACGCCCGCGAGCTGGCGGACGCCGTTCCCGCGCTGGAGGGGATCGACCTCGCAGCTCGACACCGAGGGGCGCGACGCCGAGGACGTCGCGCGCACGGTGCTCGCGGCGATGCGCGAGCGCGGGCTGCTCTAGCTCCTCACGGCTTGGTGTAGTGGTGGACCGGGAACTCCTTGATGTCCGGCGGGCCCGGGAACCCGCGATCACCGAGTTCGCCGACCGCCTGCCGCAGCCGCCCGCCCAGGAACGCATCGAACGCGTCACGCGACTCCCACACGTCGATCACGCCCCAGCCGCCGTCGATCGGGCCTGCCGAGTGGAAGATCAGCCCCTCCGCCGGGTTTTGAACTTGGGGCGAGCCTACCCCGGTGCGAGGCGCGGCGTTGGGATCTGTTGCGGGCACCCCGCGCCCGGACTAACGTCAGCATCATGGTCGAGGCGCTCAGCGAGATGCCCGCCGGGACGATCGGCGTCCGCATCTCGGGTCGCGTCACGGGGGCGGACTACCGCGACGTGCTGATCCCGGCGCTGCGGAGCGCCGTCGAGAGTGGGGAGGTGCGCGCCCTGTTCGTCGTCGCGGACTACGAGGGCTTCGACATGGATGCGCTGAAGGAGGACCTGAAAGCGGCGCCGCCCTTGGCGTTCGAGCATCGCGACGCCTGGAAGAGGATCGCGGTGGCGACCGACGTCGACTGGATGGCGAAAGCCATCGAGCTGTTCAGGTGGCTGATCCCCGGCGAGCAGAAGGTCTTCGCGCTCGGACGAGATCGACGACGCGAAGGCCTGGATCGTCGAGGGCTAGATCCGCGTGACGGCCTCGATGTTGTGCCCGTCGGGGTCGAGGACGAACGCGCCGTAGTACTGCTCGGAGTACTCGGGCCGCGGGCCCGGCCCGCCGTTGTCGGTGGCGCCGGCCGCGAGCGCCGCCGCGTGGAAGGCGCGCACCTGCGCGGCGTCATCGGCTCCGAAGGCGACGTGCGCGCGGGCGGCCGGGTAGGCGGTCGAGATCGCGAACGGCCATTCCTCGCCGTTGCCGAACTCGACCTCGTCGGGCAGGACCTCGCTCTTCAGCGTCTCGCCTAGCCCGAGCGGCGCCAGCGCGAGTTCGTAGAAGGCGCGGCTCCGGGGGAGGTCGCTGACGCCGACCGTGACGTGGTCGATCGCGGCGCGCTTCATCCGTGCCGGCTGGTGCTCAGGAGCCGTACGGCAGCCTGACGCTGCGCCCGAGCGCCTCGTAATGGCGGTCGGCCTCGCCCCAGCGATCCGGGTCGCGCGACAGGCGGCGCGCGGTGATCCTCCGCGGGCCGGCGGCGATGCGCTCGCGCGCGCGGAGCACGAGCGTCTCGGCCGTGGCGCGGCTCGTGCCGATGCTGTGAGCGAGGCCGTCGAGCGCCGAGGCTGTCGGCCAGATCGAGGACGACACGGTCGCGCTCGCCGCGCAGCTCGCGCTTCTGGCGCTCGCGCAGCTCCCGCCGGACCATGGCGTCCAGCGCCGCCCCCTCGTGCCCGCGCACCGGTACTCCTCGCTCCATGGCGAGCGAGTATCCATGCTTCGCCGGACGGCGTCGGCCTCGGATCTCGCTGTTTGCGTCATAGACTCCGACGCATGCGCCGCCGGGTCACCTTCTCGCGCAACCTGACGCTGTCGCTGTCCCGGACCTGCCGTTGCTTCTGCAAGTACTGCGCGTTCGCCACCCACCAGGCGCACCTGCACTCGCCGGAGGAGGTCATCGAGCTGCTCGACGGCGCGGCGCGGCGCCGCGTCAAGGAGCTGCTCGTGCTGACGGGAGAGCGGCCCGAGGTGAACGCCGAGGTGCGCTCGCGCCTGTCCGCCTACGGGCACGAGGACTTCACCTCCTACGTGGTCTGGGCCTGCGAGCGCGCACTCGAGCGCGGGCTGCTGCCGCACACCAACCTCGGCGTGCTGGCGCGGGAGGACCTCGCCCGGCTGCGCGAGGTGACGGCCTCGCAGGGGCTGATGCTCGAGTCGGTCTCCGAGCGGCTGATGCAGACCGTCCACGCCGGCTCGCCGACCAAGCACCCGGCCCGGCGCCTGGAGACGATCGCCAGCGGCCGGCGAGCTGAAGATCCCGTTCACCAGCGGCATCCTCGTCGGCATCGGCGAGACCGAGCAGGAGCGCATGGACTCGCTTGCCGCGATCGCCGAGCTGCACGAGCGCCACGGCCACATCCAGGAGGTGATCCTCCAGAACTTCGTGCCCGCACCAGCGCTACTACGGGCAGGAGCCGGCCGAGATCGCCGACGAGGCGGCGCGCGAGTACTGGCGTACCGGCGTCGCCGAGGGCCGGCCGGAGCTGCCGCTGCCGCAGTGGGCGTGTCCGGTCGAGATCGAGGACATGAAGCGGCTGATCGCCGAGACGCGGCGCCTGATGCCCGGCGTCGGCATCCAGATCCCGCCCAACCTCGCCGACTGGTGGGGCGAGCTCGTCGCCGCGGGCGCGACCGACCTCGGCGGACTGTCTGCGAACGGCGATCACATCTCGCCCGAGCACCCGTTCCCCTCGCCCTCATCAGGTCCGCCGCGAGCTGCAGCGCGACGGCTACGCGCTCACCGAGCGCCTCTGCGTCTACCCCGAGTACATCGACCAGGACTGGATCGCCCAGGGGGTGCTCGACACGATCAAGGCGCGGTACTGGTCGTTCATCCCGCGCCGCGGCTCCGGCCGTACCGAGCCGCCCACGCCGATCGCGCCGAGCCTCGTGCCGGGTGCGATCGAACGCGCGCGGGACGGGCCGCGCGCTGACCGAGCAGGAGCTGACGGCGATGTTCGCGGAGACGCGCCCGCAGGCGATCGAGGAGATGCGGCTCGCCGCCGACGAGCTGCGCGCCGAGCTCGCGGGGGAGACGGTCACGTTCGTCGTCAACCGCAACGTCAACATCTCCAACGTCTGCACCGTCGGCTGCGCCTTCTGCGGCTTCGGCCAGGGCAAGCGCTCGCCGGACGCCTACGAGCACGACGCCGAGGAGTTCGTCGGGCGCCTCCACGACGCGCTCGACTTCGGCGCCACCGAGATCTGCATCCAGTCGGGCATCCACCCGGATTGGTCGCTCGAGGACTACCTGGGGTGGCTGCGGCTTGCGAAGGAGACCGCGCGCGCGGCCGGCGCCGATCTGCATCTGCACGCGTACAGCCCGATGGAGATCGCGCACATGTGCGACATCTCCGGGCTGCCGCCGGCCGAGGTCTTCGCCCGCCTGCGCGACGCCGGCCTCGACTCGACGCCGGGCACGGCCGCCGAGGTGCTGCACGACGGCGTGCGCCAGCGGATCTCCCCGAACAAGCTCCCGGTCGCGCGCTGGGTCGAGATCATCGAGGCCTCGCACGACGCCGGCCTGCACTCGACCTCGACCGTGATGTTCGGCCACATCGAGGAGCCCTGGGAGCTGGCCGAGCACATGCGGGTCGTGCGCGAGCTGCAGGAACGGACCGGCGGCATCACCGAGTTCGTGCCGCTGTCGTTCATCCCGTTCCAGACCCTGCTCGGGCGCACCCACGGCGTCGAGGAGATCTCTCGCGAGGAGAACCTCAAGCACACGGCCGTGTTCCGCCTGGCGCTCGGCAGGACGATCCCGCAACCTGCAGGCGAGCTGGGTGAAGATGGGCCTCGACGCGGCCACCGAGGCGCTGCACTGGGGCGTCAACGACCTCGGCGGCACGCTGATGGAGGAGTCGATCAGCCGGCTCGCCGGCAGCTACCACGGCGTCAAGCTCGACCCCGATCAGCTCGTCGCCGCCGCCCATGCCGCCGGGCGCCCGGCGGCTGAGCGCACGACGCTGTATGAGATCCGGCGGCGCTACCCGCTGCCGGCCGGCGGGGAGTGGTCCGTCGAGGCGGCCGTCGCCGTCTAGACCGTCGCTCCCGCGGCGCACCGCCGCGGGAAGGCCATCTCAGATCTCGCCGCGGGCGAACTGCCCGTGGAAGCCGAACGGGATGTGGTGGGGGACCTCCGCGCGCGCCAGCTCGTCAGGTCCGCCGCGTCGAGCACGAGCAGGAACGAGCGCTGCGTGCGCGCGTCGAGCACCACCGACAGCAGCGCGCCGGCGTCCTCGTCCGCGCCGTCCGGCTCGGCCACGAACACCGGCTCGCCGGGGTAGCAGCCCGGCTCCGACCAGCTCAGCGTGTGCCCCGACTCGGTGTCGACCTTGGCGATCCGTTCCAGCCAGCCGCCGCCGCCGGTGCCGTTGCCCCACACATAGCGGTAGGGGCGCTCGTTGTGGCTGCCGTAGGCGATCCGCGGGCAGCTCCAGGTCCTCCTCGGCGAGCGTCGAGCGCTCTCGACGCTCTTCCCTGCCCGGGTCGAGGCGGAAGCGCGTGAGCGTCGCGCCGCTGCACCGGCTCGCCCGCGCGCAGCCGCTCGAGGTAGAGGTCCTCGACGATCTCCGGGTCCGGATAGGCGCACAGGTCGACGATCACCTCGCCGTCGCGCTCGAACGCGTTGACGTGGTGGAAGGCGAAGCAGGGATCGCCGGTGAGCGTCGGCCTCGGCGCGGCCGCTCGCGCGGTCGATCAGCGTGAAGCGCGTGCCCAGCTCGGGCTTCCAGCGGTAGTTCTCGATGTAGGGGCGGCCCGAGAGCGCGAGCGAGAGCGGGTTGACGACGAACGGGAACTCGGCCAGCACGATCCAGCGCTCGGTGAGGCCGAACGAGTGCATGTAGGCCGGCTCGCGGACAGGGAGACTCGCGAGGAGGCGGGGCTTCGCGCCGGCGGCGGGGTCGACGCCGAAGAAGCGGTAGCTGCTGCGCGGGCCGAGCTTGGCGGCGTAGTTGATCATGCCGCCGCTCGCGCGGTCGAGGTGGGGGTGGGCCGTCGTCAGCTCGCCCGGCGCCCGGTAGGGCGGCGCGCCGGCGGCGCGCAGCGTGCCGGCGTCGAACTGGACCGGCAGCGGCGTCTCGGTCATCGCGACGAACCGCTCGCCGAGGCGTCGCGACGTTGACGTTGGCGTTGTCGGAGATCGCCTGCCCGGGGCGAACAGCGTCTGCACGCGCTTGAACAGCGAGCGGCAGGGGTCGGTCGCGAACTCGCGGTAGGCGATGCTGCCCGTCTCGCGCGCGGCGCGGTAGGCAGCGGCCTTCGAGGTAGCGGTTGCCGTAGGAGACGCGCCCGCCGTCGATCGTGAAGCGGTGCAGCATCGCGAGGCCGTCGAACCAGTGGCGCATGCTCTGCTCGCCGACCTCGAACTCGCGGCCGGCCCGGTGCGCAGCAGCGAGCCGGCGAGCCAGGGCGGGAGCGTGCCGGCGAGCGGCAGCTCGTCGACGGTCGTCTCGTCCTCGAGCGTCGTGAAGCCGAGCGCGGGGGTGGATCGCGTCAGGGGAGAGCAGCAGACATGATCATTCTCCTTGCATCGTTCGATCCGAACCGTACGCACCGTAGTATAGGCTTGCCGCCGATGTCAACTCCCCGACTCGACCGAGACCTCCTACATCGTGCTCGGGCTGCTCGAGCAGATCGAACCGGCGACGCCATATGACCTCAAGCAGCTCGCGGCGCTGAGCACGGTCAACTTCTGGACCGTCCCGCACACCCAGATCTACGCCGAGTGCGGGCGCCTCGCCGAGGAGGGGCTGCTCTCCGAACGGCGCGAGGAGTCGCGGCCGCCGCCGGCGCATCTACCGGCTGACGGCCGAAGGGCGGCGAGCGCTCGAGCGCTGGCGCGAGGACGCGACCGGCGGGCTGTACGAACTGCGCGACGTCGCCACGCTGAAGCTGTTCTTCGGCGCCGACCCGGGGCGGCTCGCCGCCGAGCAGGTGCAGGCGCACCGCGGCCGCCTGGCCGAGTACGAGGAGCTGCTCGTCCGCGCTCGAGCAGCGGGCGCCGGAGGGATGGCGCCTCGCGCTGCAGCTCGGGATCGGCCACGAGCGCGAGTTCATCCGCTTCTGGGCGGGGCTGGCGGCGGGCTGAGCGCCGGCTGCTCGCGGCCGGGCGTGCCCGGCGGCTGATTTCGGCCGGCGGCGCGTGCGGCGACGCGCCGCCGCGGCAGCGAAGCGCCCTAGCGGAACAGGTCTTCGTCGAGCGCCCGCAGCAGCGCGCGGGCTCCCGGGCCGTCCTCCTCGGTGACGAAGCGCTCGAGCCCCTCGATCAGCACCACCGGCTCGCGCGAGTCCTTCGCGCGCGCGAGGTCCGGCGGCGGCGGCGATGGCGTCGGCCACCGCGAGCCAGGTCGCCTGCAGCTCGGTGCCTTCCGCGTCCGTGCGCCCGCGCCAGTCGTCGAGCGGCTGCAGTCCGGCGAGCCCGATCGCCACGTCGAGCTGCCCGTGACGCCAGGCGCGCCCGAAGCTGTCGGTGACGACGACAGCGGGGGCCGGGCGCGCCGAGCCGCGCGCGGATCGCCCGCGCCGAGGCGTCCGGGATCGGCAGGCAGCACGATGGCGCGGTCGCTCGCGCCCGCGTTCGAGACGTCGACGCCGGCGTTCGCGCAGACGAAGCCGTGGTGCGTGCGCGCGATCAGGACCCCGCGCTCGGCGCGCAGCACCTCGGCCGACTGGTCGAGCACGACCTGCACGAGACGCGGGTCCTTGCCTGCTCCTCGCCAGCTCCCGCGCTCGCGGTCCCGGCTCGACGCCTGCGAGGTCGACCACCGCGCCCTCTGCCTTGGAGACGACCGTGTGGGCGATTGCGACCACGGCTCCGGGCCCCGGGCCGGCGTCCGCCAGCGCAGCCGCGACGATGCCTGCGAGGTCCTCGCCCGGGCGGATCTCGGGGATCCCGGGCAGCGCCCGGGCGCTGAACGCCGCCACGGGCGTCCTACGCGCGCGCGCCGAGCGCGACGGCCGCCGCCGCGTCCTCGGCGGCGAGCACAGCGCGTGTCCTCGGCGCGGCGGCGTGCTCCGCGACGCCCGTGAGCGCGTCGCGCAGAGCCGCCAGGTCGGCGACGGTGTCGACGTCGAGCGTGAGCGAGCGCAGCGCGACGATGCGGCAGGCGACGCCCGCTTCGCGCGCGAGACTCTCGATGGCGCGCGCAGCTGCCGGGCCCGAAGCTCGGCTCGATCGCGCGCGGCGGCGCGAGCAGCAGCCCATTCGTACCGGTGCCGTGGCGGTCGGGCAGGATCGCGACCTCCGGCCCGCAGCGTCCGTGCTCGCGCAGCAGCTGCTCGAGCTCGGCCGGGTCGAGCGCGGGGCAGTCCCCAGGGACGAGCAGCACGCGCTCGAAACCCGAGGCGAGCGCGTCGGCGATCGCCGAGCGCCGCCGCAGCCGACTGGCCGGCCTCGCTGCCGTCCTCGATCACCCGCGCGCCTCCGGCGGAGGCGGCGCTTGCCGCCTCGTCCTCGCGGGTCACGACGACGGTCAGCTCGACGCCCTGCGTGGCCGCCAGCGCGTCGAGCACGTCGGCGACCATCGCGCGCGCCAGCGCCAGCCGCAGGGGGTCCGGGACGCCTGCGCCCAGCCGCTGCTTGGCGCGGCCGAAGCTCTTGACAGGGAGGATCGCGGCGGTGCGCACGGCTCTCGTCGTGAGACTAGCTGGCGCCGCGCAGCTTCTCGGCGAACGCGATCACTTCGCCCGCGAGGCGTGCGCGCTGCTCGGGGCCGTCCATCAGCGTCGGCGTGCGGAGCGCCGGCAGCGCGCCGTCGAGCTCCTCGTCGGCGACGATCCCGTCGAGCAGCGAGCCGTAGTGCTCGCCCACGCCCCGCGCGCTGCACTCGCGGCCTGCGAGCGCCATGAACGCGGCCGTCGGTCCCTTCAGCACCTCGCCACCGACGATCGGGCTCACGGCGATCGACCGGCGCCGGCGACTGTCGCAGCGCGTCCTCCAGGCCCGGGACGGCGAGGATCGGAGCGATCGAGGCCAGGGGGTTGGAGGGGCCGATCACGATCGTCCCTGCGCCTGCGATCGCGGCGAGCACGGCCGCGCTCGGCCGCGCGTCCTCGGCGCCGCGGAACTCGAGGCCGTCGATCGGGCCGGCGGCGCGGCGGCGGATCATGAACTCCTGGAAGCCGGTCCAGCCGTCGGCCGGCGTCGAGACCCAGGTGCGGACCGGCTCGTCGCTCATCGGCAGGACCGGGACCGGCTGGGAGATCGACGCGTTGAGGGATCGGAGGGCCTCGGTGGCGGTTGAACCCTCCGCGAGCAGGTTCGAGCGCCGCAGGCACCAGGCGAGGTCGCGGTCGCCGAGGTTGAACCACACGTCCTCGCCGCGGGCCCGCAGCTCGTCCATCACGGTGAAGGTGTCCTCGCGCAGGCCCCATCCGCGCTCGTCGATCAGGCCGGCCAGCCAGAAGGAGACGAGGTCGGGGTCGGGGGAGACGAGCGCGCCGTGGATCTCGATGTCATCGCCGGTGTTGGCGATCACCGTCAGGCGCTCGGGCCCGAACGCCTCCAGCATCCCGAGCGCGAGCTTCGCGCCGCCGGTGCCGCCCGAGAGCAGCACGATCGGCTCGGCGGGGGCGCTCACTCCCAGAGGGCGTCGGGCAGGCCGCTCAGCCTGATGCCGGCGTGCGCCTTGTAGCGCACGTTGACGGCGATCAGCAGCGCGGTCAGCGACTCGGTCGTGCGCGAGTTCTCCAGGCGTCCGCAGTCGACGCAGCGCAGCCCCTCGACGTGCTCGAGCAGCTGCGCCGCCTCGCGCTTGTCCGCGCGCGAGTCGCCGCAGACGAGCACGTCCTGGTCGAGCGGGTGGTCGAGCTCGGCGAGCGAGGCGGCCGAGACCGTATGCAGCGCCGAGACGACGCGCACGCCCTCGGGGACCAGTTCGGCGGCCTGCTGCGCGGCCGACCCCTGCCACACGCCCAGCATGCGCGTCGCCTTGCCGCCGACCGCCGCCGCGAGCGGGACGGTCGCGTCGATCAGCAGCTTGCCCGGCTCGAACGCGTGTTTGATCAGGTCGAGCGTCTCGCTCTGGCTGCGGAACGGCACACTCAGCACCACGGTCGGCGCCGCCGCCACCGCATCGGCGTTCTCGCGGCCGCTGAACTCGCCCTCGGGGACCAGCTGCGGCCGCTTTGAGCGCCGTGTCGCGGGCGCGCTCGGCGTCGCGCGAGCCGATCTCGATCGGGATCCCGGCCCGGCCGAGGCGCAGCGCCAGGCCGAAGCCGAGGGCGCCGGATGCGCCGATGATCGCGACGGGGTCGTGGCGGCTGGGCGGCACGGCGGCCGAGTATAGGCTTCCGCCGATGATGCTCGAGGACAGGGTGGCGCTCGTCACGGGCGGTGCGTCCGGAATCGGCGCGGCGACCGCTCGGCGGCTGGCCGCGGAGGGCGCACGCGTGGCGGTGGCCGACGTGAACGAGGAAGGAGCGCGCGCAGATCGCCGCGGAGCTGGACGGGTTCGGCTGCGCGATGGACGTCGCCGAGCCCGGCCTCTGTGCGCGCGGGCGTGACGTCGATCGAGAGCGAGCTGGGGCCGGTCGAGGTGCTCGTCAACAACGCCGGCACCGACCGCTTCGCCTTCTTCGTCAACACCGACGAGGAGCTCTGGGACACCGTGCTCGGCGTGAACCTTCGCGGCGTGATCGCGGTCACGCATGCGGTGCTCGGCGGGATGCAGGAGCGCCGCGCCGGCGCGATCGTCAACGTCGCGAGCGAGGCCGGCCGGGTCGGCTCGCAGGGCTCCGTCGTCTACTCGGCGGCGAAGGCGGGGGTGATCGGGTTCACCAAGGCGATCGCGCGCGAGGCCGCGCGTTACCGCGTGCGCTGCAACGCCGTCGCGCCCGGGCCGATCGAGACGCCGCTCCTGAACGCGGCGCCGGCGATGCTGGGCGAGCTCGGCGAGCGGCTGAAGCAGGCGATGGTGGACGCCACTGCGCTCGGGCGCAGCGGGCAGCCGGAGGAGGTCGCGGACGCGATCCTCTTCCTGGCCTCCGACCAGTCCTCCTACGTGACCGGGCAGACGCTGAACGTCAGCGGCGGCCTGTCGATGTGGTGAGCGCGCGGCGCTAGGGGCGTCCGGAGACCTGCGCGAGGCCGCGCCCCCGGGGTCATAGAGTGCGGGTCATGCCGAGCCTCCCGAGTTCTGCCCGCATCCGCGAGGTCGGACCGCGCGACGGCTTCCAGAACGAGCCCGAGGTGCTGGGGACCGCGCAGAAGGTCGAGCTGATCGAGGCGCTCGCGGGCACGGGCCTGAAGCGCCTGGAGGTGACGAGCTTCGTGCGTCCGGACGTGATCCCGCAGCTCGCGGACGCCGAGCAGGTGCTCGTGGCGATCGAGGTGCCGGCCGACGTCAGCGTGACGGTGCTGATCCCCAACGAGCGCGGCCTGGACCGGGCGCTCGCGCTGAGGGAATCCGCGAGCCGACGACAGGCCCGCGTTCGACGAGGTCAACGTCTTCCTCTCGGCATCGGAGACCCACAACCGCCACAACGTGAACCGCTCGATCGCGGACTCGCTCGCGGGGCTCGAGCGGGTGCTCGCCCGCGCGCGCGATGTCGGGGCTGCGCTGCGAGGGTGTGATCTCGACCTCGTTCGGGTGCCCCTACGAGGGCGACGTGTCGCAGCAGCGCGTCCTGGAGATCGCTGCAGCGTTGCACGAGGCGGGCGCGCAGGAGATCGGCTTCGGCGACACCACGGGGATGGCGAACCCCCGGCAGGTGCGCGAGTTCTTCGAGGTCGCGCGCGACTCTCTGCAGGGGGTCGAGCTGACCGCGCATTTCCACAACACCCGCGGGCAGGGGCTCGCCAACGTCCTGGCCGCCCTCGAGGCCGGCGTGGACTCGTTCGAGTCGAGCTTCGGCGAGTTGGGGGGCTGTCCGGTGCCCGCCGGGGCGACGGGGAACATCGCGACGGAGGACCTCGTGTCGATGCTGGAGGAGATGGGGATCGAGACCGGGATCGACCTGCCGGCGCTGCTGGCCTGCTCGGAGCGCGCGCAGGAGCTGCTGGGACGGCCGCTCGGCAGCCATACGCTCGTGGCCGGCCCGGTCGAGTGGCATCGCTGAGCTTGCCCGCCGGCTACCTCTACAGCGGGCACTCGCTCGGCACGACCGGCACCATCCTCGTCGCGGTGACCCTGGTCCTGCGGCTCGGCTACATGTTCTGGCGCCGCCGCGGCAGGCGCTAGCCGGCGAGCGCCTGCTCGACCTCGCGCGCGCTCTCGCGCGCGGCCGCCACGCAGTACTCCTGCACGGAGACCTCCATCTCGAGCGTCTGGGCGAGCGCCGGGCGTGCGGAGGCGTCGAGCACGCGCTTGGCGCGGCCGACGGCGACGGGTGAGTTCGCGAGCAGCTCGTCCACCAGCGCCTGCGTCGCCTCATCCAGCTCCTCGGGCTCGACGACGCGGTTGACCAGGCCGATCTGATGGGCCTCCTCGGCGCCGATCAGCCGCGCGGTCATGATCAGCTCCTTCGCGCGGCCGAGGCCGACGACCGCGGGCAGCCGCGTCGAGCCGCCCACGTCGGGGATGATCCCGAACTTGACCTCGGGCAGCCCGAGCGACGCGTCGCTCGAGGCGATTCGCAGATCGCAGCCGAGGGCGACCTCGAGCGCGCCGCCGACGCATGTGCGGTGGATCTGGCAGACGACCGGCTTGACCATCTCTTCGCAGAGGTTCGCGCAGTCGAGGAACACGTCGCGGAACGGGCGCAGCATGCCGACCTGGCCGGTGGAGTCCATCAGCTCGTTGAGGTCCACCCCCGCGGAGAAGACAGGGCCGTTGCCACGGAGCACGACGCAGTGGACGGAGGGCTCGGCGGCCGCCTCGCGTAGCTCCGCGCCGAGCGCGCGCAGCAGCTCCTGGTTCATCGCGTTGCGCTTCTCGGGACGGTTGAGGACGATGTGGCGGACTGCGCCCCGGTCCTCTCTTTCGACGATGCTCACGGCCAGCCTCCTCGGTGTGCGGGTGGGCCTGCAAGCGTACGCGAGCGCAGCGCAGCGGGGCCGCTCGCGTGGACACCTCGCCATCGAGATCGGCGGCCGAGGCGCGGGCGCGGCTCAGCTGCTGAGGTCGAGCACCGTCGTGGGCGGCTGAATCGCCTCCTGCTCGCCCTCGCGCGGGACGATCGCCGTTCCGATCGCGAAGAACTCGATCGTGTGGCTGCCCCAACCGTGGCTCTTCTCCTGCAGCTGGACGCCGACGATCCCCTCGGCGGAGATCTGCTGGGCCTCGGCCTGCATGCGCTCCATCGCGAGCTCGCGCGCGTCGTAGATCGCCTGTGTGTAGTTGGCCAGCTCGACGTTGCGGCCGGTCTGGGCCATCGACTGGAGCATGCCGCGGTGCGCGACGTGGTAGACGCAGCTGCCCATCACCATCCCTACGGGCCGGTGCCCGGTGCGCAGGAGCGTCCAGAAGTCCTGTCCGGAGAGGTCGCTCGTGAACGGGCGGCCGTTCGGCGCACGGTGCAGGACGCCGTCGCGATGCTTGACGGCGGTGCCGATGGCGATGAACTCCGCCATGTCCTGGCCCCATTCGTAGCGGCCGATGTCGAGCCGCACCCCGACGATGCCGTCGGCTCCGAGCTGGTCCGCCTCCTCCTCCATGCGCGTCATCGCCAGCTGCCGGGCGCCGTACATCGCCTCGGAGAGCACGGTCATCTCCTGGCTTTTCTTCCAGCCGGCCATCTGGATGCCGATGTGGTAGATCGAGCTGCCGACCACGAGTCCGAGCGGCTCGAAGCCCGCCTCCTTGACCAGCAGGAACTCGTTCACCGAGAGATCCGAGGTGAACAGGCCCGCCTTGTTCTGCTTCAGGCGCTCGCGCCCGGCCTCGGGCACGCCCTCCAGCGATGCCGGGTCGTAGGTGCTGTCGCTGTCGCTCATCGTCGCGCGCTCGCTCTCAGTTGAGGTTGATGATCGTCTTGGGGGACGGTGGTGTCTCCGACCGAGCGTGGCGGATCGCCGTGCCGATCGCGTCGAAGCCCATCACCATGCCGTTCTGCCCGCCGGGGCGCACGGTGTGCTGGATCCTCATCCCGACGACGCCGCTGGCCTCGACGCTCGCCGCCTGTGCGGTGACCCGCCTCATGACGCTCTCGCGCGCCTCGTAGACACCCTGGGTGTAGTCGCCCAGCTCCTGGTTCTGCATCACCCCGAGCATGCCGACCGTCCCGCTGCGCCAGGACTGGACGAAGAAGATCGAGGTCCAGGCGACGACGCCGAGCGTTTCGAAGCCGGCACGGCGGAGCTTGGCGTAGTCGGCCACCGAGAGCTCCGTGAGCACCGCCTGGCCGCGCCCGCCGCCCTCCGAGCGGGCGCGGTGGGCCCGCTCGCCGACCCGGATCGCGGTGCCGACGACGACGCACTCCAGCGCGCCTTCGGCGAACTCGCGTTCCCCCTTGGTGATCGTGACGCCGACGACGGCGTCGGCACCAAGCTCCTGCGCCTCGATGGCAAGGCGCCTGAAGGCCCGGTCGCGCGCCTCGTTCCATGCGCCCGAGAGCGCGTCCAGTTCGTACATGAAGCCGCCGGCGTAGACGCCCGGAAGCACGCCCGCGTAGCCGCCGATCTGGTAGACGGAGCTGCCCATTACCTGCGCCAGCGGGGTCAGCCCGAGTTCGTGGCAGAGCGCGAACGAGCCGACTGACAGATCGGATGTGAAGGCGCCCGCGCCCTCGCCCAGCTCGCGCAGGCGCCGCTCGGCCGCGAGGGGTATGCCGCCGGCTTCGACGCGCGCCTGCGACTGCAGCTGCTCGCGCTCCCGCTCGGCTTCGAGGTCGCCTTCGGGCGGCCGCTCCGGGGTGCTCATGCGAGCAGCCGTTCGAGCGCCAGCCGAGCGCCGGTGTCGCGGGCGGCCTCCTCGCGCAGGTCGTCCGTCACCGCCTCGATCCACGCATCGGCGTCGAGCACGTCGTGGCCGATCGCGATCCCGCCGCTGCGCCGCTCGCGCGAGCCGCGCAGGCTGCCCCCCTCGAGCTGCAGGCGGTAGCGGCAGTTGGCGAGATCGACCTGCAGAGAGCGCGCGGTGCGGGGCCCCCGGCCGAGCAGCCCGCCGCCGCGGCGCTCGACGCTGGTGCGCTCCGGCAGGGCCTCTTCGAGCTTGGCGGCGAGCGCCTGGAAGAAAACCGTCAGATCAGCGCCGCCGGCCCGCAGTCCTGCGGCTGACAGGTCGAACGACTCCCCTTGCTCCACGGCGCGAAGGCTACCCGCATCCGATCTGCGCGGGCGCCGGCGCTTACCGAGGACGGGGCGGGGCGCGCGATGCGCCCCGACCGCGTGGAGTGGTCGCACCGGAGGCGCTCAGTGCGCGAGGTCCAGCGCGTTTTCCCTGTCGTTGACGAACAGCAGCGCGTGCCCGAACGGCGCCGGCACCAGCCGCAGCGGGCGAAGACTTCATGAGGGTTCTCCAAGGACGGCCCGAGGCGCGGTGCAGATAGGCTCCCGGGACCGAAACGGCGGCGAGCGCGAGCGGAGGGTCGATGGCGGAGATCGAGCAGGTCGGAGTTCTTGGAGCGGGCCTCATGGGGCACGGCATCGCCCAGGTGGCGGCGCAAGCCGGATACGACGTCGTCCTGCGCGAGGTCGACGACGCGACGCTCGCGAAGGGGATCGGCAAGATCGAGAAGCAGCTCGCCCGCGCCGTCGAGAAGGGCAAGGCCAGCCAGGAGGATGCCGACGCCGTGCGCGGGCGGATCAACGGCACGACCGACTACAAGGCGCTCGCCGGCTGCGACCTCGTGATCGAGGCGATCACCGAGAGCCTGCCGCTGAAGCTCGAGATGTGGGCGGAGGTCGACGGGATCGTCAAGCCCGAGGCCGTGTTCGCGACCAACACCTCCTCGCTGGCCGTGATCGACCAGGCGGCGCGGCACCTCGCGCCCGGAGCAGTTCGTCGGCCTGCACTACTTCAACCCGGCGCAGGTGATGAAGCTCGTCGAGGTCGTCCGCTGCGTGACGACGAGCGACGCGACGCTTCGAGACCGCGCTCGCGTTCGCGCGCTCGGAGGGCAAGCTCGCGATCCCGACGCAGGGACAAAGCCGGCTTCATCGTCAACCGGCTGCTGGTCCCCTACATGCTCGACGCGATGCGCGCCTACGAAGAGAACGTCGGCTCGGTCGTCGGAGATCGACGAGGCGATGAAGGCGGGCGCCGGGCACCCGATGGGGCCGCTGACGCTGGCCGACTTCGTCGGGCTCGACACGCTCGGCTCGATCTGCGACGTGCTCTTCGACGAGTTCCGCGAGCGGCGCTTCGCGCGGCCGCCGACGCTGCGCAAGATGCTCGCGGCGGGCTGGTACGGGCGCAAGTCGGGGATGGGCTTCTACGACTACTCCGGCGAGACGCCGGAGGAGAACCCCGGGATCTGAGCGCGCAGAGCGCCGGAACGGCGCGTCGGGAGCTAGATTGCTGGCATGAGCGACGCGTCGAACCTGCGCGCCTCCGACGAGGATCGCGAGCGCTACGCCCAGAACCTGCGCGAGCACTTCGCCGCGGGGCGGATCGTGCGAGGACGAGCTCGCCGACCGGCTCGACGCGGTGTACGCAGCCCGCACGATGGCAGAGCTCGAAGCGGTCGTCGCATGACCTGCCCGCGCTGCCGGTGACCGCGGCCGCAGGCGCGCCGAGCTGGCCGAGCGCCGGACCGAGCTGCGGCGCCATCTCGTGCAGCAGGCCGGCGGTGCGCTGACCCCGTTCGTGATCTGCACCGTCGTCTGGGCAGCCTCGGGGGCGACCGGACCCTTCTGGCCCGCGTTCCTGCTGATCTTCCCGGCGCTGTTCCTGTTCCGCAACGGCTGGCGCCTCTACGGTCCGGCGCCCGACCTCGACCGTGTGCACCTCGAGCTCGGCGGTCCGGGGGCCGCGCGGCGGGCGGGGACGGCACCGCCACCACCGCGGCCCGCACCGCGGCCACATGCGATGAGCGCCAGCGAGACGCGAGGCGGACCGGCCGCCGGCGAGAGCCCGCGCTCGAGGGCGCGGTCGAGCGCGCGCTGCAGGGTGGGCCCGAGCGCCATCGCGGCAAGGCGCTCGAGCAGGGCAAGCTCCCGGTGCGCGAGCGCGTGGCGCTGCTGCTGGACGAGGGCTCGTTCTCCGAGGAGGCGCTGCTCGCGAACTGGCAGGAGGACGGGCTCGGCGCCGACGGCGTCGTGACCGGAGTCGGGACGATCGACGGACGTCCGGTCGCGCTGATGGCGAACGACCCGACCGTCAAGGCCGGCTCGTGGGGGCCGAAGACGGTCGAGAAGATCCTGCGCATCCAGGAACGCGCGCTCTCGCTCGAGGTCCCGATGGTCTACCTCGTCGACTCGGCGGGCGCGCGGATCACCGAGCAGGTGCAGATGTTCCCGGGGCGGCGCGGCGCCGGACGGATCTTCCACAACCAGGTCAAGCTCTCCGGCGTCGTGCCGCAGGTGTGCGTGCTGTTCGGGCCCAGCGCCGCCGGCGGCGCCTACATCCCCGCGTTCTGCGACATCGTGATCATGCGCGAGGGCAACGCCTCGATGTACCTGGGCTCGCCGCGCATGGCCGAGATGGTGATCGGCGAGAAGGTCACGCTCGAGGAGATGGGCGGCGCCAAGATGCACACCGGCGTCTCCGGGCTGCGGCCACCAGCTCGTCCGCAGCGACGACGAGGGGATCGCGTTCGCGCGCCGCTACCTCTCCTACCTGCCCGGAAGCTGGCGCTCGGAGCCGCCCGCCGCGCCGCCGGCTCCGCCGCCCGCACGGGCACGCCGCTCGGCGAGCTGATCCCCGCCGACGAGAACAAGCCCTTCGACATCAAGGAGCTGATCGCGGCCCTCGTCGACGAGGGCTCGCTGCTGCGAGATCCACCCGCGCTGGGCGAAGGAGCTGGTCGTCGGCTTCGCGCGCCTGGACGGCCAGGCCGTCGGGCATCGTCGCCAACCAGCCCAAGCACAAGGGCGGCGTGCTGTTCTCGGACTCCGCGGACAAGGCCGCGCGCTTCATCTGGTGCTGCAACGCGTTCAACGTGCCGCTCGCTCTTCCTCGCCGACGTGCCCGGCTTCATGATCGGCACGCAAGGTCGAGCGCGACGGGCATCATCCGCCACGGCGCGAAGATGATCAGCGCGGTCAGCGAGGCGACCGTGCCGAAGATCTCGGTGATCGTCCGCAAGGCTTACGGCGCCGGCCTCTACGCGATGGCGGGCCCCGCCTTCGAGCCGGACTCCTGCATCGCGCTGCCGAGCGCCTCGATCGCGGTGATGGGTCCGCAGGCGGCGATCAACGCCGTCTACTACAACCAGCTCCAGGCGATCTCCGACGAGCACGAGCGCGCGGCCGAGACAGAGCGGCTGCGCGCCGAGTACGCCGCCGACATCGACATCCTGCACCTCGCCTCCGAGATGGTGATCGACGCGGTCGTCGCGCCCGAGCTGCTGCGCGAGGAGCTGATCCGGCGCTTCGCGCACGCGCGCGGCAAGCAGCGCGAGTGGCCCGCGAAGCACAACCCGGTCACGCCGGTCTAGATTTCGGCGCATGCAGCCCGTCGAGCTGGCATACGCGGGCATCGCCCGGCAGGCCGACCTGATCGCCGCGGGCGAGATCTCCTCGCGCGAGCTGGTCGAGCTCTACCTCGCGCGCATCGAGCGCTACGAGCCGGCGCTGAACGCCTTCCGCGTCGTGTTCGCCGAACGCGCGCTGCTCGAAGCCGACCAGGCCGACAGCCGCCGCGGGGCCGGCGCGCTGCGTCCGCTGCTCGGCGTGCCGATCGCCGTCAAGGACGACATCGACGTCGCCGGCGAGCTGACCGCATGGGGCACGAACGCGCGCGACGACGCCGCGCCGCGGCCGACGCGGAGGTGGTGCGGCGGCTGCGCGAGGCGGGGGCGGTGATCATCGGCAAGACGAACGTGCCCGAGATGACGCTCTGGCCGTTCACCGAGACGGCGACCTACGGCGTGACGCGCAACCCCTGGGACCTGCAGCGCGCGCCCGGCGGGTCGAGCGGGGGCAGCGGCTCGGCGGTCGCGGCCGGCCTCGTCGGCGCGGCGCTCGGCTCCGACGGCGCGGGCTCGATCCGGATCCCCGCCGCCTGGTGCGGGCTCGTCGGGCTCAAGCCCCAGCGCGGCAGGGTCTCGCTGGCGCCCGCGCCCGCGCGCCTGGCACGGCATGTCGGTGGACGGGGTGCTCACGCGCCGCGTCGCGGACACGGCGCTGTTCCACGACATCGCCTCGGGCTCGACCGACGTCGACCTCGACCGTCCCGAGCCGCCCGCAGTGCCCTACGCGCAGGCCGCCGCGACGCCGCCCGGGCGGCTGCGGATCGCGTGGTCGACGAAGTTCCCCGGCATCGTGCTCGCGAAGCTCTCGCGCCGAGCGCCCAGCGCGCGCTCGGCGAGACCGTCGAGCTGCTCGGCGCGCTCGGCCACGAGGTGCAGGAGCGCGACCCCGACTACGGCAACGACGCGATCCCGAGCGTGATCGCGCGCTACATGCGCGGCGCGCACGACGACATCGGCACTGCTCGAGCACCCCGAGCGGCTCGAACGCCGCACGCGCGCTTTCGGCCGTCTCGGCGGCCTGATCGGCGACGGGCTGCTGCAGCGCTCCTTCGACGGCGAGGCCGCGGTGACGGCGCGGATCAACCGCGTCTTCGACGACCACGACTTCCTGATCACGCCCGCGACCGCGCGCGCTGCCGCCGCCGATCGGCGCGCTGCAGGGCCGCGGCGCGCTGATGACGCTGAACGCCGTCGCGGGCTGGGTTCCCTACAACGGCGTCTGGAACCTCACCGGCCAGCCGGCGATAGCGGTTCCCGCGGGGCTCTCGCCCGAGGGGCTGCCGCTGTCGGTGCAGATCGTCTCGCCGCCCGGCCGGCGAGGGGCCGCTGCTCGCGCTCGCCGCCCAGCTCGAAGCGGAGCGGCCGTGGGCCGAGCGCCGTCCGCCCGGGTTCGATTGAGCGCAGCAGCTCGCGGAGCTGGCCGCCGAGGCCGCCCGGCTGGCCGGCGGCCTGCTGCTCGAGAGCGCGCCCAGCGCGGCGACGAGAGCGGGGTCTCGAGCAAGAGCACTCCGACCGACCTCGTCAGCGAGGCTGACCTCGCCGCCGAGCAGCGCGATCCGCGAGCTGCTGAGCGCCCGGCGCCCGGATGACGGCTTCCTCGGCGAGGAGGGCGGCGACGAGCCCGGGGCCAGCGGGCTGCGCTGGATCGTGGACCCGCTCGACGGGACCGTCAACTTCCTGTTCGGGATCCCGCAGTGGTCGGTGAGCGTCGCGGTCGCGCGACGCCGAGGGCGCCGTCGCCGGCGCGATCTACGACCCGAACCGTGACGAGCTGTTCACGGCGGCGCGCGGCGGCCCCGCGCGGCTCCTAGCGCGCCGGCCGGCGAGTCAGAGCTGCACGGCGCGCGCATCCGACCCTCGCGGCGACGGGGGACTGGGCACCGCGATGGTGGCCACCGGCCTCGCCTACGACGCCGGCGTGCGCGAACGCCAGGCGCAGGTGCTCGCCCGCCTCGCGGGGCGGGTGCGCGACATCCGCCGCCTCGGCAGCGCGGCGCTCGACCTCGCCTGGACGGCGGCGGGGCGCTACGACGCGTATTTCGAGCGCTCGGTGAAGGCCGTGGGACGTCGCGGCAGGAGAGCTGATCTGCCGCTGCGCCGGGCTCGCGGTGCGGGAGCTGGAGGAGCATGACGGGCTGCCCTCGGGCATCCTCGTCGCGCCGGCGCATCTGGTCGGCGAGCTGGCGGAGATCGTCGGCTGAGCGTCGGCCGGATGGAGCGCCGGGCGGCTCATCCTCCTCGGCCCCGCGTGGAGCACGGACCGACCCTCCTCAGGTGCGGCGGGTGGGACTCGAACCCACACGCCCTTTCGGACAGGGCCTTTTGAGGGCCCCGCGTCTACCGTTCCGCCACCGCCGCGCGTGAGCGAGGATAGCCGCCGCTCAGGCGGGGTGGGGCGGGGGCGTCGCATAGCCGCCCCCGGCGGGCCCGGTCTCGGGCGGCTCGACGTATGAGGGGTCGCGCCGTTCGAGCTCGACGTTCCAGCCCTGTTTGAACCCGCGCATCGCGAATGCGACGAGCAGCATCTGCGCCGGGATGATCAGCAGCGTGAGCACGCCCAGGATGCCGGCGTCGATCGCCGGCTGTTCGAAGCCGGCGCTGTCGCGGTTGAACCAGCCCGGAGCAGCCGACCGCAGCGAAGATCAGCAGCAGCACGGCGAGGGCCGAGGCGACCGGCAGGACGCCGCGGTTCCAGCGGTGGGCGTAGTAGGCCAGGACCACGTAGATGATCACGTAGGCGATCTGCACGGGGATCATCCCCGAGAGGGCGCTCCAGCCCCCGATCGTCACGATCGCGACCAGAGCGGCGCTCGCGAGCAGCAGGAACATCACCGTCGCGCGCGTCGCCTGCACGACCGGCCTTGTCGCGGTTCGGATGGGTGATGATCACGCCCGGCTTGCGCTCTGGCTCTGCGTCCAGCGACATCGTCCGCTGACGATACCTGCTGTCGGGGCCGCGGTGGGCAAGCGGGCGTGCGCGGGACTAGGCTCTCCCGGAGCCACGCGGGCGTGGTGGAACTGGTAGACACGCCGGCCTTAGGAGCCGGTGGGCCTAGGCCCTTGGGGGTTCGAGTCCCTTCGCCCGCACTGCCCCGCGAGCCGATCGATCACGTTCGAGCGCTCGGCCGGCACCGCGCGCGTCCATCGTCGCGCTCACGGTCCGCGCCGATGCCGGCGAGACAGCTCGAGGTACGCTCCGGCAGCTACGCGTGAGCGGCGGCGCGCACCAGGGCGCTCATCAGATCTGTCGCGGCGGCATCGTCGAGCCCCTGCTCGCGCACGAGAGAGCTCCAGGTCGAGAACGCGATCGAGTGACCGACGGCGGCGCGCGTGCGGAGCTTGGCGGCTCCTCGCAGCTGCCGGCCTGCCATCAGCGCGTCCTGTGCCGCAAGGAAGTAGGCGCGGAAGGCGGCGAAGCGCTCACGGACGATCGGCACCGTGGCCTCGTCGCGGAACAGGTTCTCGAGCATCGCCTCGGTCTGCCGGTAGAAGGCGTAGATCTCGCCCAGAGCAACCGTCAGGCGCGCTTCGGGGTCATCGATCGTCGACCAGGCCGCGAGATCGGGCGGAGGGTTGGCGGCGGCCCAATGCGCGGTGCAGGCGTCGAAGAGCGCTGCCTCGTCCGGGAAGTGGCGATACAGGGTCGAGCGGCGAACTCCCGCGTGGGCCGCGACGGCGCTGATCGACGTTCGCGAGGGTCCGAGCGTCCCGTGCAGCTTCACGGCGCTCTCGGTGATGCGCCGGCGGGTTTCGGCCTGGGATTCGGCACGGCGCTTCATGCGGTAGGGGCGAGGTTGGCCGGTCATGGCTGTCCGCTGAAGTTTGACACGCGCTCAGGCGCCTGTATAGTCGACGCGACACTTCTGTCCAATGAAATGGGGAAAAAGATGCAGACCGCTCCGAGCCGCGTCGTCGGGCCGAGAGACGGGAGGGCCGGGTTCCTCGGCAGCATCGGGGTGCGCTTCATGCTCGACGGCGAGACGGCCGGCGGCGGCTTCGCGCTCGTCGAGCATCCGATGTCGCCGCATGCGCTCGCCGCGCCGCTGCACCGCCACAGCCGCGAGGACGAGTACAGCTACGTGCTGGAAGGCCGCATGGGAGCGCTTCTGGGCGAGGAGGTCCTCGAGGCGGGCCCGGGCGATCTGGTGCTCAAGCCCCGCGGCGAGTGGCACACGTTCTGGAACGCCGGAGACGAGCCGTGCCGGATCCTCGAGATCATCGCGCCCGCCGGCTTCGAGCAGTTCTTCGCCGAGCTCGTGGATCTCGGCGGTGTCGCACAGGCCGACCCAGCGACCCTCGGCGAGCTGTGCGAGCGCTACGCGCTCGAGATGGATCCCTCGAGCGTGCCCGGTTTGATCGAACGTTTCGGCGTGCGCTTTCCCGGGGAGGCCCTCACCGACTGACGCCTCCTGCGCCGCTCGCGCCCGACGCCGTCATCGCTCGGTGCCGGTGCCGGCGGCGCGTCACTGCGCTGAGCCGCTCATCGACGTCGTAACAGCCGATCTCGATGTCGCTGATGCCGGATCGCTGCCGAGCGCGGAGCGCATCGGTCCCTCACCCTGCGATCGCCTTGGAGGATCATCCTTTCCACCCTTGCCTTTTCGTGGAGATGGATCGTCACCCGCCGATCGCGGTCGATGAGCGCCTGCCCGCAGGCACCGACGGCGGCGTCCGCGTGCGTCGAGCGTGACTCCGTGGCCGGGTGCACGGCCCGGTGAGCTCGATCTTCGCTCTCTGTGCGGCGTTCTCCAACGCTCTGTACGTGGCGACCCAGCACGTCGCCAGCACGAGCGGGCGCGTGGGAAAGGCGTCCGGCCTACGACTCGTCGCGTACCTCCTCCGCAGCCCGCTGTGGCTGCTCGGCTGGGCGGCCGCAGTCGGGGCGTTCGCGTTTCAGGCGGCCGCCCTGCAGGACGGTCAGCTGTCCGTGGTGCAGGCGCTGCTCGTGACCGAGCTCGTCTTCGGTCTCGTGTTGCGGACGGTGTGGATAGGGCAGACGATCCGTCCCGCCGCGTGGGCTTCGGCCGTGATCACGTGCGTCGGACTGGCAGCCTTCGTGGTCCTCGACCAGCCGCAGGGCGGCACCCCGACACCGAGCACGCACGCATGGGCGGGGGCGCTTGCGGCGTTCGGTGGCGCGGCAGCCGTTATGACAGTCGCTGCCCGCTGGGGGTCACCTCGGCGCAGGGCCGCGCTCTACGCTGCCGCCGCGGCCATCGTCTGGGCGCTCGTGGCCACGTTCATCAAGACGGCCACCGAGACTCTGACCGAATCCGGCATCGTCGCGATGTTCGCCGACTGGCCGATATACGCATTGGCCGTGGGCGGGGCCGCGGGCATCATCCTCACGCAGGCGGCCCTTCACGTCGGCCCACTCAGCGTGTCCCAGCCGCTGCTGGTGATCGTGGACCCCTGCGTGAGCATCGTTCTCAGCATCTGGCTCTTCCGGGAGCGCTACGCGGCGGGGCCCGCGGCGATTGCGGGCAGCGTGCTCGCATTCGCCTTCATGTGTGCGGGCGTCGTGGCCCTCACGAGGACCGCTCCGCAGACGATGCGGCCCGTTGTCGGAGGCTCTTCGGAGGACTGATCGACCCCCGAGCCCGGTGGAACGGATCCCGCGAGACCGCGTCATCCCGGGGGATGCCACCGTCGCCGGCGCGACTTCCACCCTGCTTCGGGTTTGATTGCGTCGTGCGCCTTTGCGGCGCAACCGTCACCCATGCTTTCTCACCCCCCGAGAGCCACCACCCAGCTCCACCGAGCCCTGGTGGCCGCCTGCGTCGTGGTGAGCCTGGTGGCCGCCCCCAATGCGCGAGCCGAAACGGGGGGGACGGGGGGGCCCGAAGCGCCGCAGACGACGACGGCTCCGGTCGCGCCGGCGCCACCCCCGGCAACACCTGCGCCGACGACCGCTCCGACCCCTGTGCCCCCGAGCGCCGAAGCGGTCACGATCGGGCTCGAACCGGCGGCCGCGGGCAGGGTCGTCCCTGCGCGTTTCCTCGGTCTCTCCTTCGAGGTGGGCTCGCTCGAACTGATCGGCCAGCTCGGCGAAAAAGGCAACCTCGTCTCCTATCTGCGATCGCTCGGCCCCGGGGTCATGCGCTTCGGCGGGATCACCGCTGATGAGAACGTCGCGTGGGTCGACCCGCAGACGCCGCGCCCGGCATGGGCGAGCGCCGTCATCGGCCCCGCCGACATGAAGTCGCTCGGCCGGCTCGCGCGCCGCAGCGGCTGGACCGTCCTGCTCACCGTGGGTCTCGCCCACTTCGAACCGCAGGCGGCCGCCCGCGAGGTCGCCGCCGCCAGGAAGGCGCTCGGCCCGTATCTCGCCGGCGTCGAGATCGGCAACGAGCCGGACGCTCTCGGCAAACACGGCTTCCGCCCGATGCCGTGGCTCGCGCAGGGCTACGAGGAACAGGTCAGCGCCTACCGCGAAGAAATCGCCAAGCTCGCGCCGGAAGTCGCGGTTGCGGGTCCCGACGTATCGGGTTCGGGCGCGTTCCCGGAATGGGGTATCGCTGAGGCGCTCGCGCAGCAGCCGGCGCTGCTGACCGGGCATCACTATCCGCTCGGCTGCAACTCGACGCCCGCGCCGACGATCCCGGGGCTGCTCAACCCCGCGTTGCGCGGGCGCGAGGCGCAGTCGCTGGAAACCTACGTCGGCATCGCCAGGGGGCAGGGCATCCCGCTGCGGATCGACGAGGCCAACTCCGTCTCCTGCGGCGGGGTCTCAGGCGTCAGCGACACGTTCGGCGCGGCGCTCTGGGCGACGGGCTACATCGGCCAGGCGATGGCCGCGGGCGCGGCCGGCCTGAACCTGCACGGCCACCCGCTGAGCTGCAGCGGCTACTCCGAGCTGTGCCTGCCGGATCCGGCGCTGGCCTCGGCTGGACGGCTGCGCGCCCAGCCCGACTGGTATGCGCTGCTGCTGGCACGGACGCTGATCGGCTACCGGCCGATGCCGACGAGGATCGCGGCCGCGGGTGCGCCGAACCTCGCCGCGACCGGCTTCACGGGTCCGAACCACACGGTCAAGCTGCTGCTCTCAGACGACGACGCTCCGGGCTCGCTCCCGCTCGTGCTGCGAATCGGCGTGGGGGGAGGGTTGGGGGAGGGGCAGGTGCTGCGATTGACCGACGGCTCGCCGTACGCCAAGGACGGGGTACGCATCGGCGGGCGCGAGGTCGGCGCCGCGGGCACCTGGCACGAACCTGCCGGCGAACGGGCGCGTGTGAGCGGGGGCTATGTGACGGTGAAGATGGCGCCGTCCTCCGCGGCGCTCGTCACGGTCGCGCCCAAGCCTCAAAGGTGTGGCAGAAAGCAGCGACCACGCCGGGGTGGAACTGGGTGCCGGCGCAACGGCGCAGCTCGGCCAGCGCCTCCTCGACGGTGATCGCGTCGCTGTAGGGACGGTGGCGCATCATCGCCACGAAAGCGGCGCACACGGAGATGATCGCGGCCGAGACGGGGATCTCCTCGCCCTCCAGGCCGTCCGGGTAGCCGGTCCCGTCATGACGCTCGTGGTGAGAGCGGATGAGGTCGGCGATGTGCGCCAGCGAGGGCGCCGCGGCGACGATGCGCGCGCCGGTCTCCGGGTGGGTCCGCATGACGTCCCACTCCTCAGGGCTCAGCGCGGCGGGCTTCGCGAGGATCGAGTCCGGGATCGCGAGCTTGCCCACGTCGTGCAGCCGCGCAGCCAGCTCGACGCGCTCGATCTCGCGCTCGTCGAGCCCGACCGCGCGAGCGGTGTCGCTGGCGAGGTGGCCCATGCGGTTGAGGTCCTCGAGGATGCCGGGGTCGTGCTCGTTGAGCACCTTCAGGAGCAGCCCGAGGCATTCGCGCGTGTGGCGAACGGGCTGCTCATGGCGGTGATGCGCCAGGACGGACATATCTTGCGCTCCTATCGGCTGCGGGCCGGCGGCTGTTGAGAGCCGAAGCTCCGCTCGCGCGTCAGCCGGCGGTGGGCGCGGTCTCGCGCACGATCCGCCAGCCGGCCTTCAGCGGGGCGAGGAAGTACGGCGGCTCGTCGGTCGCGAGGCGTTCGTCGTACTCGTAGTTCTTGATGTAGCCCGTGTTGCTTCCATTGCCGCCGAACGTGCCCACGATGCCGCGGAACTTCTGCCCGATCGCGCCGTCGACCGTCAGGGTGCCCAGGGAGCTGCCGCACTGGTCGTTGTCGACCAGGAAGGAGTGGCTCGTCGACAGGATCGCCGCGTAGACGTAGGGTTCGGTCGGCGTCGTGAAGCCCGCCGGGTTGCCGCTGCAGGGGTGGTAGGTGCGCACGAACCGCGTCGCGATCAGGCCCAGTGTGGCCGTGCCCGTGGGCGGGTTGCCGTTGCTCACCCCGGTCTCGGTGATGTTGCCGCTGATGATCACGTCGGTCGCACCGGCGATCGTGAGCGATTTGCTGTAGGTGCCTTCGACGTAGACGCTCCCGCAGTTTTTTTCCGATTCGTAGGTCGCGGTGGTGTCGGTGGCCTGCTGTTCGAAGTTGGTATAGCCGCAGCCGCTGCCGGTGTTCGCGACGAAGATCAGGCCGTTTTTCGGCCATTCGATCGTTTCTTCGGCCCCGCTGGCCTGGATGACTTTGATTTTGTTGACGGAGCCTTCGAGCTTGAGCTTCGTGCGGCCTTCGAATTCGTTGGCATTTTCGACGTAGAATTTGAGGCTGCTGTCGCTGGGGGGAGCTTCGAGGTCGGGCCCTTTGCTATAGCTGCCGCTGGTGGTGTTGTAGACGACGCTGCCGCTGCCGCAGCCGCCGGCCACCGTGCCGCGGTTGATTTCCACACTGTCGGGCGGTTCGTGTTTGGGCCGGCCGAATTCGACGCCGTTGCAGACGACCGACGTGTCGTTCGTGTGCATCGGGCCTTTGACGTCGTCTTCTTCGCCGAAGTAGATCTGGGTGCAGGTGATGCCTTTCGCTTCACGTTCGGAGCGGTAGGCGCCGCATTCGGTGTTGCCGTTTTTGTACGTCGTGGGGTCCTGGTCTTCGAACTGCGTGAAGTAGACGTAGTCGAGGAAGCCGGCGACCTGGAAGTTTGCGACGACGCTGCGGGTCTCCTTCCCGGACTTGCCGGTCGCCTTGACCCTGAACGTGTTGGCAAGCGCTCCGGAGGACTCGATGATCGACGAAAATGGGCTTGCGGGGTTGCATTTCTTCGGCGATTCTTTGTTCGTCGATGCGGACAACGTCGCCACTTCGAACGAGGCCTTGTTTTTTTCGCTGGGTTCCCCGGGGACTTCGCCTTTCGGTTCCGGGCAGGTCTCCCAGTAGTTCGGGTTGAACTGCAGCTGGTACTCGTATTCCTGGACCCCGGCGAGCGCGGCGTAGTAGGCCTTCTTCTGATCCCCGGTGACCTGCGAGTTGCGGATGTCGTCGTTGGTGATCTGGAACGCGAGCGCCATCAGCACACCCGTCACGAACAGCACGCCGAGCGCGATGATCATCGTGAAGCCCTGCTCTTCGCGGGAGAGGCGGCCCAGCGCGCTGCGGACGTTCATTCGCATGGCCCCGCCTTGATCGTCGATTCGGAGTTCGGGCTCGAGAACGCGAACGTGACCTGGTCGTTGAACTGGGCGGCGCGGGTCAAGCGCGTGTCTTTGTCCGGAGCGAGCGCTTCGAAGCCGACTTCGACGCCCGCGACCTTCTTGGCTTCTTCGGCGCTGAGCGCGCCGGTCGTCGTCAGCGCTTCAAGCGCGCTGATGCTGGTGCTGGAGCTCCCGCTCGACGCCGTGCCGTACTTGAGGTAGCGGAACGGGCCGTTGGAGAAGCCACCGGGCATGTAGACGTTTTCAGCAAGCGTGGTCGTTTTCGCGGCTCCCCAGCCGCCGTAGGTCGGCCACGACCCGGTGCTGGCCTGCTGGACGCTCGAGGTCAGCTTGTGCGAGGCGGCTTCGTAGGTGATGGCCTCTTTGAAGACTTCTTTCGGTTCCGGCGTGGTGCCTTCGCTGAAGGCCGTCGTGAAGATCACTTTCGAGGGCGTGCTGCCCGTTTCGACCGGCGCGGCTTCGCGGGTGATGCATCCGGAGCGCAGCGGGTCGATGATGCGCGTCATCGCGGTGGTGCCGAGCTGCTGGGCCACCACGCGGTCGCTGATGCGCGCGTTCTGTTTCAGCGAGATTTCGAGGATCGCGAAGAGCGCGCCGCTGACGATCAGGCCCACGACCATGGCGACGAGCACCTCGACGAGGCTGAAGCCGCGCTCGGAGCGCAGGCGTGCTTTCAGACCACGGAGGCTCATGTGCAGGTGGTCCCTTTTTCGACCGTCACCGAGGTGCCTTCTTTTTCTTCCGCCTTGGCCGTTTCGTAGGCTTCCTTGGCGAGTTTGTATTCGGCGTAGTCTTCGGCGTATTCAGCTTTGGCGGTGTTGTATTCCGCCAGGAAGGTCACGTATTCGGCGTGGGGTTTAGCCCATTCTTCGTAATGGGTTTCAGCCGTTTTGTATTCGGTTTCGAGCGTTTTGTATTCAGTTTCGGCCGTTTTGTAGCTGGCTTCGAGGGCTTTGTATTCCCCTTCAAGCGTTTTGTATTCGCCTTCGAATTTTTTGTATTCGCCTTCGAATTTTTTGTATTCTTTTTCGTATTTTTCGTAGTTGGTTTTGTACGTCCCGTTTTTCGTTTCTTCGTATTTTTTCTTGTTTTCTTCGTATTTTTTCTTGTTTTCTTCGTATTTTTTCTTCGTTTCTTCGTATTTTTTCTTCGCTTCTTCGTATTCGCTTTTCTTGGTTTCGTATTCTTTCTTTTTCGCTTCGTATTCTTTCTTCTTGTTTTCGTACGCGGTCTTCTTGGCCGCGGCGACCAGGTTCTGTTCTTTGTAAGCTTCCTTTTCTTTGTAGAGTTTTTCCTTTTCTTTGTACTTCACTTCCTTTTCTTTGTACTTCGCTTCCGCCGCTTTGTACGCCGCTTCTTCCGTTTTGTAGAGCCCTTCCTTCGTGAGGCGTTCGGCGGATATCGTCGCGAACGGGCGCTGTTCCAGGTAGATCGAGAGAACGCCGCCGTTGAGCGCGGTGTTCCCGTATTTGACCTTGTACGTCTGGTTCTTCGCGGTGCTCGACAGGCAGAGCGTGAATTCTTTGCCGAACGGCTGGAACGGGTTGCTGAGGTGCCCGCCCATCGAGCCGCCCGTCGTGGTCGTCTGGGTGTGTTTGTAGCTGGCTTCGGTCTCGTCGTTCGGCGTGACCCCGATGCAGTTGAGGTTGTCGATCAGAACCGGGTAGGCGTTCGTCGTTTCGAGGCCTTCCCACTGGTGTGAGAGCGCTTTGACGGCACTTTCCTTTTTGCTGTAGACGTTCAGCGTCGTGTAGCTCGTGGGAACCGAGACGGCGGTCGTCGACCCGGGTTTGACGATCACTTTTTCCTGCGGCTTGATCGCGCCGGCGGTGACGGTTTCGGGGTTGTTGGCGGTGCAGTCGCCCGCGTAGACCGCCCAGTAGCCGTTTTCTTCTTCGGCGAACGGGAACAGGTTGTTCTTGCTCGTCGCCGAGGCGGCGTACGTGCTCGTCTTGGGTTCGAAGGGGATCGACGTTTTCGCGCCGTAGCTCGTGCTGCCGAGCTCGAAGTTCGGTTCGACTTCCATCAGGTTGTTGGCCGCGACGAACGTGTCCCCCGTGACCGTCTGGCTGACTTCCGCGGTTTCTTCGTTGTTTTTGTGGTTGGCCGTCGCGGCGCCGCTGTAGGCGAAGTTCGCCTGGATGGCGCCGGCCCGGTTGTAGACCACGGTGTCGTGGACCGTGTAGTTCGGCGCGAGCGTGACGGTCTTGTTGAGGACCTGTGGTTTGCCGTCCACGGTCACGTAGCCGAGGAGTTCGGCGATTTCGACTTCGGCTTCCAGCGAGGGGACCGCGCCGAACAGCACGCAGCCTTCGCCGCCGGTGGTCTGCGTCTGGGACGCGGTGCCCGAGGAGCCCTGCGGTTTGTATTTGATGTTCACGGTGACGCCGGAGACGCCGGTTGTGACGCCGGGAGAGCTGAGAACGTCGACCTCCAGCGAGGAACCGATCGGCGGAGTGATGAGGCTCGACGCCGAGACCGGCGGGCGCTTCGTTTCTTCCTGCAGGTGCCAGCTGACGGTGGAGGTGATCCGGTAGGCGTTGCCGGCCTGGCGATTGGAGTTGCAGGCGGCGGCCGCGGCTTTGGCGGCCGGCTGAAGTTCGGCGCTCTGCTTGACCGTGTAGCGCGTGCCCTGGACCGTCTGCGTGTAGGTGTGGGGGCTGATCTTCAGGGTCGCGAGGACGCTCGCGGGCTCGCTCCGGAGCTGCTCCTGGGAGGCCGCCGCGAGCAGCGAGGCCTGCTCGTGCTGGCGCTCAGCGGTCGAGAAGCGCTGGGCGACGTCGAAGCCGTTGAAGGTGCCGACCACGATCAGCGCGACCAGCAGGGCGCTGACGAGGACCTCGACGAGCAGGAAGCCGTCCTCCCCACGGGCCGCCTCGAGTCGAGCGCGGGCAGCACCGCACAGCCGGCGCGCAGCGCTCAACGCGCCACGTGCCGTGGCGTGACGACCGGTCGGATCGAGATTCGCAGGCATCGATAGAAAAGCCCTCTGGCCTACGGAGGTGTCGGCAGCCGCGCGCCGCTGCTTGAGCTGAGACGGCGCGTTTCGGCGCCTGTGGGCGCGGGCTGCGGGCGCTCAGCGGCGGTGCGCGGGGAGGGCGGCGCGAAGCGTCGCGAGCCCGTGAACCACGTGCCTGAGCCCGCTCGCGTCGTGCGAGGAGAGCCACACCGCCACGTGCATCGTGCGATCCCGTGCCAGCAGGATGCGCCCGCGCGGCGTCAGCCGCAGGACGATCGTCTTGGTGTGACCGGAGGCGATCTGGAAGGAGCCGCTCGCGAGCGTCACGATGGCCGGCCTGCGTTCGTGCGGCGAGACCCGCACGACGGCGCGCGTGCGGATCGTGACCGTGCCGGTGCAGGATCCGGGCTGGCTCGGGCACAGGACGCGCACGGCCACGTTGCCCGCCGGACCGGCCCGCAGCGAGTAGCCGCTCAGGACCGCCCCGAGCCCGAGGCTCTTGAGGGGGCGTGTGCCCCCCGTCCCGAGCGGGGGCGTCAGCGGGCCGGAGGGCATCGCTTCGCCCTGACCCGTGAACTGGACTTCGTGCACCACGCTCGAGCCTTCGCCGTTGATCAGCCACGTGCCGGTGGCCTCGCCGGTCGCGCTCGGCGCGAAGCGCACGCTCTCGACGAGGCTTTCGCCGGGGGCGATCGTCGTGTCCTCGGACAGCGCGGTCGTGGCTGTGAACTCCCCGCCGTCGGGCGGCTTGGACTTGAAGACGGTGATCGCGACGCCGCCCGTGTTCGAGACGGTGAAGGACCGCGTCGCTTCGTGCCCGACCCCGACGCCGCCGTAGGCGAGCGTTTCGGGGGTGATCTGGAGGATGCCCGGCGGCGCGGCGGAGCCCGTCAGGTGCACGGCCGCGGCGCCCGCAGAGGTCTGCAGTTCGAGGATGGCTTCGTAGGAGCCGATCGCGGTCGGCTCGAACGAGACCGGGATCGTGATCGACTGGCCGGGGCCGAGCTGTGATTTCGCCGCCGGCAGCGCGGACGGTTCGACGACGAAGGGAGCGGACGGCGCGGAGGAGCCCTTGATTTCCAGCGAGCTCGCGCCGACGTTTGTGAACGTGGCGGTGTCGGACACGCTGTTCCCGACGGCGGTCCCGCCGAAGCTCAGCACCGTGGGGGAGGCTTCGAGCTCCGCCGCGCCCGTCTGGCCCTTCCCACTCAGGGAGAACGACGCTTTGGCGCCCGTTCCCAGCGTCGCCGTGAGCGTCGCGCCGCGGGGCCCGGTGCCGCCGGGCCTGAACACGACCGGGACCGAGATGCTCTGACCCGCGCCGAGGTGGGCGGGCAGCGACGGCGTCGGACCGCCGAGTTCGAATTCGCCCGGCGCGCTGCTCTTGAGTTCTGTGATTTCGAGTGCTTCGTTGGCCGTCAGCGTGACCGTCTTTTCGGAGTGCGAGCCGATGGTCGTGGCCGGGAATTCGGTCGACGGCCCGCTGAGCGGCTGTTTGACCGGCGAGCCGAACGCGAGCACGTGCCCGTCGCGAGTGCCGACGTACAGCCGGCCGCCGCCCACCCCGGGCGTCGCGAACTTGGCCGCGGTTCCGATGGGAGCGCTCCAGCGCAGCGCGGGCCTGCCTTCGACCGGCACGGGGTCATAGGCGCGCAGCTGCGAGCCGCCGCCGGTGCCGTTGGGCATCCACTCCGTCCAGACGAGGGCCGAGCCGCCGGTCGTGCCCGATGAGGTGATGACCGGTGCGCCCGAGCCGAAGCCGAAGGAGTCGCTCGATTTGCCCGCGAGCGAGAGCGTCGGCTGCCCGCCGCCCGAGACGCCGTATTTGTAGATGTCGAGGTTGCCGGCCGAGCCGCCCGCGGATTCGCCGTTGGAAGCCGTGGGGATGTATACCCAGCCGCCCTGGCCCGGCCACACGCCGGGCCGCGACCAGACGCCGCCGTTCGGGCCGATCCGCTGCACCACCTTGTCGCCTTCGCCCGGCCCCTCGCCGATGCCGCCGAGGTTGTCGCGGTTGAGCAGGTAGACGTACCCGTCCTTCCCGACCGCCACGGCGAGGTGCGGGGTGGAGGCTGTGCCGAAGTATTCGTTGGGGAGGCCCGTGACGCCGCCCGAGGCGAAGTCGGCGTCCCAGGAGGCCAGCGTCGACGCGTCGTAGGGGGCGAAGAAGTCGGTCGCCTTCAGTTCGCCGTCGCTCTGGACCCGCACGCGCACGACCGACTCGCCCAGGGTGCCCGGCGGTTCGCTCCCCGGGGTGGGGGCGAGGGGGGTCGCACCGTTGCCGGTGCTGAAGAGGATCGTGCCCGGGCCGTCGGAGGTGAGCCCGGCGCCCGACTGCCAGATGCCGCCCCCGTTGTCGGCCGTTTCCGAGGTCCAGCGCGCCTTCACCGTGCCGCTCTCGCTGACGCCGAAGATCCAGCCCTGGAACGGAACGGCGTCGCAGTCCGAGCCGAAGGCCGCGTAGACGACGCCTTCGAGCAGCAGCAGGCCCGGCCTCTGGAGCTCTGTCCGCGGCGTGAATGTCTGGCCCGATTCGTTCTGCGCTTTGCCCGCGAGTTCGACCGGGAAGCCCGGCTTCTCGTTGCCGGTCGCGAGTTCGATCGCGTCCATCCAGTACCTCACGGTCCCGGAGCTCCCGGACGCGTAGCCCTTGTGCGTCATGTAGGCGACCCCGGTCGCCTGGTCGATCACCGGCGTCGAGGTGACCCCGATTTCCGGCGTCAGGTCGCCGCATTTGATTTCTTCGGGGTTCCACGGGGTGGCCGAGAGCGTTTTCGACCATTTCTGTTCGCCCGTGGCGGGGTTCAAGGCGTACACGCGGTTCTTCTCCGTCGCGACCAGGAGCGTGCCTTCGTCGAGCAGCGGCTGCGCGTAGACCTGGCCTTCGACGTTCGCGGACCACTCCTGCCCGAAGGTGCCGCCGCTGACCAGGCCGGGGGTGATCGCCGATTCGTTCGGGTACCAGCCGGTGCGCAGGTCTTCCGAGGAGTTCGTGATCCCTGAGGCGAGCGCCGTCGCGGCGGTGACCAGGAAGGCCGCCATCGCAGCAGCGAGTGTCGCTCCAACCCCTCTCAGGCTCATCTCCATCCGGCCCTCCGTGACCGCGCCCGGTCCACCCGGGACGCCGAGAGTACAGGCCGCAACGCGAATCGCAAAACGCGGAATCCGTGTTGCGCCGTCAGACGGCCGACACGCGGCGAGCCCCTACAATCCGGAACCCCCGGGGGACTGGTGTATCGGTAACACGGTGGTCTCCAAAACCGCAACGCCAGGTTCGATTCCTGGGTCCCCCGCTCTGAAAAGCCCCGGCGTCTTGGGGCTTTTCGGCCTTCTAGAGCGATTTTCAGGTCCGACCGCGACCGCAGCGAACTCCGCACGGATCCGCATGAATCCGCTCCGAATCCGAGGTTTCGATCCCTACAGCTATCCCTAGAGATCCCTCGGACTGAGCCGGCCACCCTGGCTCGGCAGCCCGCGACTGTCTCGCCGCTCGAGGTCCCGACGGTGCCGTCCTTGTCCGTCTTCTGAAGCGACTCGATCCAGCACAGGGCTCACGAGTGCCGAGCCACCCCGAATTGACCCCCGCTCGATTTGAGCGACCCCGTCCTGGTGGACCCGAGTGGGACTAGGGAAGGCGGAGTTGGGACAGTGCCAGCGGATCATCGGCGTGTCGGCCTTTCGCTCGTCGAGCCCCCCGATCGGCTCGTTGTCGGTAATAAACGCTACTGGTCGCATTTTTTCGCTCCTCTACAGTGCTGGGCGCGGACGTGTCGAGTAGCTCTGGGCCTCCACCCGGATCGACGTGGCCGTGAGGACTCTGGGTGGGTGCTCGTATTCCCCGCAGCATGGGGTCGCGGCCGCCTCCAGATTCGCCCTCCGGGGCGGCCGCGCCCGCTCTCCTCCAACCTCGCGCGAGGGTGACAGAAGTCCGGAACGTGTGGTGGTGCTGTCAAGTCCACCCGGGCCGGCACGGTCGCTTACGGTGCCCTCCAGCGGGGGGCTGCCACGAACGCCGGTGCCCTCGCACTCGGTCATGACGGCGGGTCGGACTCCTGGAAAGCCGACAACGCATGGCCGTGCCGGCGTTTCGGCGCCGCCAGCGGCCGCCCCGCGGCAGAGGCGCCCGGGGTTGGTCGTGCCCCTTAACGCCCCGGCGTGGCTTCCCTCGAGCGACCGGACGCGAAGGACAACCCCGGTGCTAGAAGTCAACTAGTCGGGACCTCGCGGGTCTGCTTTGATACACACGCCCTCGCTCCCGAGGGCCTCTCTCGTCGCCAAGGCATGCTCAGCCCCCCGAGAGCCGAGCAGCCCCGCGGCGTACCCTTCGCGTACCTCATGGCGAGGGGCCGGGTGTCGCCGGGGCCGCTCCATTTCTCCTTCGGAGCAGCCCCGGCGCCCCAACTCACGCCCGCATAAACGTAACCGGGTGCGTTATGGGTAGTATTCCCAGCCACGGGCCTCTCTCATTTCTGGCCCGTCTTTTAGCCTGCGCCGTCCCGCACAACCGCGCGGACCAGCCGACCCCTCGTCGCCGATGCCTCGGATCCTGCTCCCCGTCATCACCAGCACCACTGGGTACACGGTGCTCAAGAAACCGCCCGGGGACATCCGCCCCTACCAAGGCCGCGGCGGCCACATCGACCTGCTCTGCGGCAACTGCCACCACATGCTTGCCGAGCACTCCTACTCGAGCGAGACCAAGAGGATCGTGCTCTGCTGCCCGATCTGTGGCGCCTACAACCTGGCCGGCGCTCCCGATGCCCCGGACCGAGGGAGCCCGCTCGGTGCCGACTGGGGTCAAATCCGAACGCGAGACCTCCGGCGACCGTAGCGTCGGTCGCTCAGACGGTCCGCCGCGCCGGCCACCGAGGCGGCGAGACCAAGCCATCGGCGGTGACCAGCGGCTCAAGCCGAGAGACAACCCGCGTGCTCTCGTACCGCCTAGGAGCCAGGGCCGAGGTCGGCGATTCGGAGGGTGACGACGCGGCCGATGCCGCAGAAGTCAGCGTCCTATGCGCTCGAAAGAGCCGCTGTTCGCGCCGGGTGCGGCCAAGGCCTGCTTCAGAGCACAGCCGCTCGGCGCCGGCGAGCGGGAGCTTCCGCGCCTGCTCGCGGAGGAGCACGGCCGGGCGCTACGGTCTCGAGCGGCGAACACCTGGGCTTGTATCCCGGTGATCGCCTTCCACGTCTCGGCCGCGGCAGCCCGCGGCCGTCACACGATCAGTCTAGATCGTAAGGCGACCATACGGATGCGGCTCTCTGCTATCAGCACCGTTGATGGCAGGTGGCAAGCGCCCGGTGTTTGCGGCCTGCCGCCGAGGACGCACCCGCCGACGCCCGTGTCCATCCGGTTGCGCCCCCTTGACACTCCCGGCCCGCCCGCTAACCTGCCCGCTGGCGTTTATTTCTGAGCCAAGGGGCCGGGACTGTTCGAGCGAGCCGCTTTCCTTCGGTATCGCTCGAAGAGGATCGAGCTTTGGTTCTGTCCTTTTCCCTCTCGGGCGCCGCGGTTCTCATCCTCATGCGGCCGCGGCGCCTACCAAAGGGCTTCGCGGCGGCTGGAGAGGCAGGTGACCAGGTGATCGAGACGGGGATAGCTTGTGGATCGGCGCCAACGTGCTGCTCGTGTTCGTGCTGACGCTCCCTCGTGGATCAAGTCCGAGGCCACGCAACTGGACGAGACGCATTCATCGACGTGACGCGTCTGCTCCGCGGTTGCGCCCGTAATGGAGCGGATCGCGCAGAACGCTACGCCAACGCCAGGGCACGGGCCGGCCACAAGCTGCAGACGCCGGGCCATCTGCGGCAGCGCTCCCCTTGTCAATGGTCGCAGGCAGAAGGTGTCACGCCCATCCGCTATCGCTCAAGCGCCCGACTTGAGCCCTGGCTCGCGTGTCCGACCAAGGTCGCGGTGCAGCTTCGGGCCAGCGCAGTGGTGGTACGCACCGATCCGTCGCTACCACACCATCAGAGGACCGGCGCATAGACGGCCACCCAGGCAACCAGCACATGCCCTTGGGTGCTGTCGCTCGGAATGACGCCGGGAGCGGTAGAGGTCTCGGTTTGGAGAACCCAGTGCATCGGCGTGTCAGGGATATGTTCGGTGGACTGGCCGATGAGCTTTCCGTCCAAGTAGTAGCTGACCGCAGCGGGCGACCATTCGATCACCGCCGTGTGCCATTGGTCATAGCTCGCCCCAGTCGAGTACGCATCCTGTTCCGAGCCAAGCGTGGCGCCCTTATGGTGCATAAAGGCGTCGATGGTGCTGCTTAGTTCGCCCTCCGGGAAATCGATCTCCCCGTCACGAGGCCAGACTTCACTGTCGGGCCACAACAGCCATGCCGTCTTATAGCCGTGCAGACGGTCGGCTCTGAAGCGCACGGCGTAGCGCCCGTAGAGCTGCCCGCTCTGTCCACCCGGAATCTTTGGGTAGGGCACCGCTACGTAGTGGACGCCATTTTCGGTGTGGATGTGGAGATCCAGCACGCCATCGTGAACGCTGCACACCTTCGTGCAGTTATAGGCGCCGTTGCCGGACGTGTCATGCCAGCCATCGGGGTAGCAGCCCCAAGTGCTCGAGATCGCGCTCGGGAAGCTGCCCAATGGCACGTCGGTCTGAAAGTCGTCAGCAAAGATCTGGTGCCATCCTGGTATGTCGCCGACCGGCATCGATTCGGGTGTACGGGTAGCCGACGCTAGAGATGAAGGCGATGAAGGGCTCGCAGCGGGTCCGCTTGCCCGTCGTCGCTTCGCCGCGGCTTTCTTCTTTGTCTGGGCCGCGGCGGTCTGCTCGGCGATACGCCTACGGTGTCGAGTGGCAGCGCCACGGTGACGGCGGGGGTCATGCGCTGAGGGGCCTCGGAGAACGCGATGTCCGGTGGCAAACCCACTGACGGGCGCAGCGAGCGTGAACATCGCAATCGCCAAACAGCTGCATAGGACATAGACGGACGGGTGTCGTGCCATTCGCCGTTAGCATCGATCAGGATCGCGCTACTGCTGATTCGGTCCAGCGAACACGGACACATGGTTTCAACTGTCGCGTACCGCGATCGGATCGCTTCCATCATCGGGCGGTCGGAGGAGTGTGGGCCGGGCCGCCCAGTCCCACCATGCGGTTCTGACCCTAGATGATCGCGCATTGGGTGCCCCGTTTGTCGTGAGCCTCGATTCAGACGCTAGTTGGCCTCAAGGATCTAGTGTAGGAACCAGGGCCAACGCGGTCATCCGCCTGGCACTGTTCCCACTGCCCGTCGCTGGGTTCGACGGTCCACTGGCGCGCTTCCATGGCGTAGTGGCCGACTGGCTGTCAGGAGCACGACCAAGGAGAACTCGATCAGTTCCAACCGCAGCCCAGTGAGACGGCCGAGAACGGGGTGACCACCACGCGACAGATACTCCCGCACACTAGGGGTCGCAGCACCACCACCCCGTCCTGGGCATTGGCGTGGCCGAGGGAGAGACCCGGGTCAGATCAAAGTCTCCGTCAAACCCAGGATGTCACAACGCCACTCCGGGCGTCAGTAGCGTCAGCACACGGCGCGCGTTCGATCCGCGCCCGGTTCGTCGACGCGCACACCAGCGGAGCGCGAGGACCCGCGACGGTCAGATTCGCGGGCCGTCGCGACGCCGAGCATGACTGGACCGCGGCGCCCGGCACCGCGACACCACGAGTGCCTCGCGTATGTTTGCAACGACACAGGTCTCTGTGCGACGACGTCAGTGACTTCCACGTCCGAGCGCACTCGGCCACGGAGCCCAATGGTTCTTGGCACTAGGCTACGCATTGTATGGGTAGGATGCGATAACGTGCCTACTTGCATTTATTTGCCCGCTGCCGACACAGCTTTAGCTGCAGAGGCTGTCTCTGGTAACGCTTGACGCCACCGGATCCAGTACCACCACCAAATGATCGACAGCCGGCCTGCAGCTCGTGTCGCACCGCGACCGGCTTTGCGAGCTTGCCGCCGACGAGTGCGAGCCGAGCGCTGAGCGCCTCATGTCTCGGCAGGAAGAAGCTGCTCCCCCCGTGGGGATCAGGCACGCGTACTGCCATCTCGCCGGTCTGCGTAATGCCATCTCGCCCGGTCTGATTAGTGCGATATGGGCCCACAAGTAGCTCGCGACCGCACATGTGGCGAGGGTTGACCCGCAGGACGGCAAACGTGAGGATTCTGTTTGTAGGGGGATTCTCGCGCAGCGGGAGCACGTTGCTCGGGCGTGCCCTCGGCGAGGGACAAGGTGCCGTTTGCCTTGGGGAGACACGCTATCTGTGGAGCCGAGGTCTGGTCAGCAATGTTGAGTGTGGCTGTGGCAGGGCCTTTCGCCGCTGCCCGTTCTGGAGCGCTGTCGGAGAGGAGGCATTCGGTGGCTGGGATCGCGTAGACGCGGAGCGACTTTCGGAGCTCGACCGTGTCGCCAACCTGCCTGGTGCACTGCTCGTCTACGAGCTGCCCTGGTTGCGCCCGCGAGTGCGAAGGGCGATCGACGATTACTCCGCATTCCTTACTCGCTTGTACCCAGCAATCGCGCGGGTGTCAGGAGCGCGCGTGATAGTGGAGACGAGCCGCGACCCCACTTTTGCTCGGCTGCTGATGCGCATTCCTGAGAGCGATGTGCGCATCGTGCATTTGGTGCGCGATAGTCGTGCGGTCGCGTACTCGTGGACGCGCCAGAGCCGGTTGCCGAGCCCGATCGGGGAACAGGAGTTCATGCCGCAGTTCGGCCTGACCGAGACGGCGAGGAGCTGGATGGTCCGAAACGGCGCCATTCATGCGCTGGCGGCGCTGCGGTCGCCGTTCCTGAGAGTCACCTATGAGAGTTTTGTCGAGGCGCCGGGCGACGTGCTGCAGCGGATCAGCAGTTTCGCCGGCGAGGCACTCGGCCCTGCGCCGTCGGAGCTGACCGGCGCGAGCATGATGCTCGGCGAACATCACATCTTTTCGGGCAATCCGATGCGCAGCGCGGTCGGCTGGGTGCCGCTGCGGGTCGACAACGAGTGGGAGACGGAGCTCTCCACCGCTCAGATCGCGAAGGTGACGGGCATCACTTGGCCCTTGCTTGCGGCATACGGCTATCCACTGAGGTCCGGCGTCAGCATGCGGGAGACGGGTACCGACGCCTCGGGTTAACGGGTCGATGAATCCCTTTCACGGCTGGCCTCTTCTGTCGGCGCCTCATCATCGCCTCATCATCGATTCGTCGTCTCCCAGGCGCCGTCGCGGCCTTAGCCCGGACATCCACAATGTGCTACTGACGGTCTCGCTCGCGCTGCTAGCGTTCGAGATCAGCTCCTGGCGCGGTGGGCTCGACTTGGCGCTCCGCCCCAGCGTCAACCCTGGGCGAAGCATCGGCGGGTGGTGTGGCGTAGCCACCGCGATGCGCACGATCGCGCAGCGCGGCCGCACAGAAATGGATCGCGACGCGGACCGATCGCGCATAGTCACGTGGCTTGATGATGCCCCGCGCCGCCAACACCGGCCCTGACGCGAGGCGTCTGAGCAGCCGCACACCAGTTCCTCCACCGATGGCGTGCTTGGCCTCTGCGGCGACGTTGCCCATGTAATACTGGCCAGCGCGGTGTGCCTTGTACGGATGTTGCACGAACACCGCTTGTGGGCTGTACGCTCCTCGGGCGCCTAGCCTCATCGCGCGCAGCGCGTAGTCGGTGTCCTCGGCGGCGCCGTACGGAGCGCCCAGGCCGAGGCGCTCGTCGAAGTTGCCCACGGCGCCCACAACGTGCGCCGCGAAGAACATGTTGTTCGAGCTCACCGTGCGCATGGTCAATGCCGCCGACAGCGGCAGGCGAGCGCTAGGAAAGCGCTTGCCGTCGACGCGGTCCGCGGCGGGACCATAGGTGCCGACGACTATGTCGTTGCCCTCGTCGATCAGTGCGGCGACGCGCGCAAGCAGCCCCGACGGATAGCTGCAGTCGTCGTCGGGAAATCCGACCACATCGGCTGCCTCAAGCAGTCGTTGCTTGCAGGCATAGTCAAGCGCGATGTTTCGTGCCCGACTGAGACTTGTCCTGTACGGCACAGAGAGCGCGTGTATGGGCACACTGTCAGCGCTGCGGCGCCGAGACCCGGTGTCGCGCATCACCAGGATGTGCTCGATCGCGGCGCGCTGGCGTCCCAGGCTCTCCAGCAACGTGTGCAGATGCGCCCGTGAGGCCGGGCTCGCGTCCGTCACTGTAACCAGCAGAAAGCGCGTGCGAACACGGTCTGCGCCCTCCGCGTCCGACACGCGACTACACCATCCCCTTGGCCGTGCGGAGTGTTTGCAGCACTCGCGGCACAGCAAGGCAGCCGATGACAGCGTTGGCGATCAGCCAGGCAATCGCGATACCTTGGATCCCGCGCGCCTTGCCCAGCACCACGCTGAACGCGACCACGAGCGTGAAGGTGCTCGCCTGGACCGCGAGGATGCGCATCGTCGATCCCTCGATACGCGCCCGCACGACGTACAGGGTGATGATGGCGCGAAAGGCACTCGCGCACGCCAACAGGCGCAGCACGGGCGCACCCGCGTGAACATAGTTCGCGCCGAAGGGAAGCAAGAACAAGCTTGCCCCCGCTATCAGCACCGCTACGCCAACAATCAGCGCTGCGCCAAAACGGCGCACGACCAGCAATGTGAGTCGCGGCAGGGAGGACTCAGAGATCGCGCCCTCAACCGTCAGTGACGATGCGATGCTGAGGAAGACGAGGTCGAAGGCGCCGATGATCGTGAACGGGATGTAGAAGTACGCATTCTGTGTGGTGCCGAGCAGTCCGACGACTAGGACCGGGACGATTGTGCTGGTTGCTTGCAGGAAGATGCCGGCGAAGTATTCGTGCACGAAGAAACGCCGCAGCCCGGACCACCCGAACCGCTCCACAGGTGAGGCTTCGCTGCCGCGCTCCGGTCGGTTGGGGATGACCTTCGCGAAAATCAGATAGTTCACCGGGACCAGAAGCAGCGCCATCGGGATCACCCAGGCGAGAAAGACCGGGTGGCTGAGGCCGAGCACAAACAGCACCACCATGCCGGTGACCTTCAGAACCCCGAAGGCTGTGTTCTCGAGCGGGATCCAGGGAGCACGGCGCAGCGCGGTCAGGACCGAATCCTGCAAGGCGAAGATGCCCCACAGCGCCATCGCGACGACAAAGCTCACGCCGAGCGCTACGTCGGCGCGCAGGAAAAGGTAGTTGTGGGCGAGATCGGGGGCGATCAGCACGAACAGCGAGCCGATCACCACTGTGAAAGCGACTGTCGCGGCGTAGGCGCCGATTACGGCCCTGGCAGTATCGATCCTGACGATCGGCAGGAAGCGTAGGATGCTGAAGTGCAAGTTGAGCTGGCCGATCAGCGAGAGCGTGACCATGGCTGAGATCAGCGCGCTGTCGCGCCCCACCGTGCTCGCCGGCACCAGACGCGCCGCTGCGATCCAGAAACCGAACCCAAGGATCGACGTGAGCACGATGTTCAACGCCAAGCTGTAGGCGCTGCGAAGCAGCGGGTCTGATACGTCGCGCTCGATGCGCGCGCGAACGCGCGACACGGCGAGGGCTGGCGCACTACTCATGCAAGCTCCGGCGGACTGAGACTGAGTGAAGCCGCAACCGTCTGGCCCAGATGACGCTTCGGACGTAGAGCACGGGACCGAGGAGATATCCGCGCAACTGCAGACCGAGGGTACGGCGCCGGCGATTCATGCGCAGCTGGCTGCCCAAGCGCGCCAGCTCGTGCGGCACCTCGCCGGAGCCAGCACGCGCGGCGACCAGCGAGAGAAGAAATGAGGCCGTCTGCGCGACGATCAGTCTGGCGAGGCGCGGGTCACGCACCAGCCACTTGGTGAGCGTCGCGGTCAGCCCGACGCCGTAGCTGAACACCTGCCTGTCGACGGCGGTGGCGTCGGCGCGGTGGTCATGCCAGCAAACCGCGCGAGGCTCGTACGCCAGACGGTGGCCGGCCAGGATGGCGTGGCTGAACGACTCCACATCCTCCCCGGCGAGAGCGCGACTTCCGGCGCCGAGCGCCGGATCGAAGCCGTCGATGTCTTCGAGCACCCGGCGACGAAAAGCCATGTTGTTGCCCGAGCCGAAGACAGCGCCCCAGTACGGATACAGAAGTCGCTCGTCAGCGCGGTGGTCCGCGCAGTCGAACAGGCGCGGCGCAAAGCCCTTGCCAAAGCCGCTGAACTGCTCGAACCATCGTTGCTCTGGGCTGTCAAGCCGCGCCGCCAGCACGAGCCCGGTGACCACTCCGACTTGGGTGTCCGACAGGAATGACTCCACCAGCCATGCCACCCACCCCGCGTCGACGACGGCGTCGTCGTCGGTGAAGGCGAGGATCTCGCCGCGTGCCTCAGCAACGCCGCGGTTGCGCGCCACCGAGCTTCCTTGCAGACGCTCAGCGACGTAGCGGACACGCTCGTCCTCGCGTCCCCGCCCGTCGACGAGGGCCCTGGTGCGCGGATCGTCGGGCGCGTTGTCGACGATGATTATCTCGAGGTTGGCGTAGCGGAGTTGTTGCAGGCTGCTCAAACATGTTTGGATCCGCTCTGGACGTCGCGCCGTCGGCACGACCACGCTCACTAGCGGCGGATCGATCTCGTCGATGCGCCGCGGCGGACAGCGCCCGGCCAGACGCAGTCCCTTGGCGAGCGCTGCTGGCGTGATATCGGCGGCGCCCAAGCAGCCGTACGTGTCGGCGTGCTGCTTCACCAGCTCGCCCGCCGCGCTCCATACCGCGTCGCGCAGCGCGTCGGCGCTCACGCGGTCGTGTTCGGTTGCCACCTCGACCATCGTCAGCGGATCGCCGTGCAAGCGCACCAGTGTCACGAGGCTTCCGTAGGCGCCGTTGGCCACGCTCTCGCCCAGCTCAAGGGGGACGAGCGGCTCCTCCAGCTCAAGGACGCGAACGGCGGACGGGGTGAAATGCGCGTGCTGCCCCACCTGCCGCGGCGGCGGGATGCGCACGCGCTGTGCGCTGATCGCGTAGGCGAGCGGCCCAAGCAGCATGCCTATCAGCTCAAGCACTGTCAGGGTGCGTGGATAGTCCGTCCCGCGCAAGGCGTTCTTGCGCGACCGGGCGTCAAGCGCATACCGCAGCCCTGCGGGAGCCGCGCGCAGCAGGCGCAGCCGCGGCCCGGCGACGAGCTGCTTCGTGAGCATCGCGCTCAACCCCACGCCGTAGCTGAACACTCGCCGTCGCAGTGCGGCCACGCCCGACGGGTGTTCGTGGAAGAGAACGGCGGTCGGGACGTAGTCGATGCGCTCGCCGGCGAGCAGCAGCTTGATGTACATGTCGAGATCCTCACCGCCGCACGCGACCGTCCCGGCACCGAGCTTCACGTCGAAGCCGCCGAGGCGCAACGCCACCGACTTGCGAAGCGCTGTGTTGGCACCCGACCCAAACGCACCAGCCGCATACGGGAACAGCGGATCGTGGCTGTGGTCAGCGAGCTTGAACGACCGGTTCTCCACGCCCTTGCCAAACCCGGCGAAGCGCTCGAACAATGCCTGCATGGGTGTCTCGATCACCAGCGGCTTGATCAACCCGGTGACGCAGCTGACATCGGGGGTGAACGCACGCGCGATGCCGCCCAGCCAGCTGCAGTCCACCACGACGTCCTCGTCCGTGAACGCAACGAGCTCACTGATGGCCAGCTCCAGACCGGCGTTGCGTGCATACGAGAGCCCTGCGCGCGGCTCCTCGACGTACCGCACGCGGGCATCCAGCCCGAAATGCTCTGCCACCACCGCGCGGGTCGCGGCGGCGGGTCGATTGTCGACGACGATCACCTCGAACGGTTCGCAGTCGGATGCGAGCACCGAACCGATGCATCGCACCAACCCCGCGTGATCTCCACATGTCGTGATTACAACACTGACGGGCACGCCACTATCGGGGTGCGCACCTTGCTCATTGGCGCCGGTCCGTGGAAGGTTCTGGGTCTCGTCCGCCATGGTCAGCCCTTCAGTCGGTAGATGCCGGTCTCGCCGGTCGCGTACGACAACGCAAAGCGCGAGGATGTCGCGATCGCGTGCTCCATGCCCCGCAGCTGTCCAGGCGCCGCGAGGTCCCGCACCGCCGCGTACTTGATGTCCAGCATCGAACACAATGCTCTAGTGAGCAGCGCGAGCGTTTCGTAAGTGGTCGTGAAGCCCCGCGGATGCCGTCGTGCCAGTGGTTGACCGGGACGATGGTCTTCATGCGATTACCAGGAAACGCAGCACGACCAAGAAGCCGAGCATCGCCAAGTCGGCGGCCGCGACCCAGAGCACGACTCGGCGAAGCGACCCTCTGTTCCCGTTGCTCCATTCGAGCCACTGCGCGCTCATCAGTAGAGCCACGGCCACAGCCGTGACGCCGAGGCCGACGAATGTCGACCTGATGATCGCGTGTAGCGCGCCCGTGGACAGCAGAGTCACGAGTCGATCCTTCGATCGCGTGGGGAAAGCAGCAGCTGCGCCGCAGTCCCGGCCCCGGTTATAGCGAGCAGCGCGATCGCACACGGGCGCCAAGAGAACGCAGCAATGTATGTGACCGTCTGGGCGACACACACCAGCAGCGAAACAGAAACCAGCAGCACGAGCAAAACTACGACTGCGTGGTCGCGCAGTCGTAGTAGAGGGACAATCGCACACCCGGGGCTGATGACAATCATCACACTGGCGATGACGCGGACCAGATCCGACGCTGACAGAAAGACGGCAAAGGCCGCGAGTGTCGTCGCCAGTAGCAAGCCGAGTGGTGCCGGCCGCAGTACGTCTCTAGGTGTCCATGAAGGCCTAGAGGTCGGTCTGACGTCTTCCGCAGTCTTCCGTGACATGAGATTCACTCAACGCTCCGGCCGCACTTCACACGTCGTCGCAGCCAGCCCGCATCGGCATATGAGATACCAGCAGACCAAGCCATTCGTGACTTGTCCCGGCACATCGTCACTGTGTGCTCAACCGCGGCAGCGGGCGCGGCCCCGCCACGGGCGGGCCACGATCGACAGTGTGCGAACGGCCCCAAACGAGCGCAGCCAACTCGCCCAAGCTGAAGATGCGATGGCGTTCCGAGTCGTATCCCGCATTCTTCGGCGAATGCGCCGATGGTAGGTACCAGGCCTGCCATCGCCCTGTCATCGGCCGAACAGGAACGGCGATGTCTCCGATCGGTAAGCCGCCACGAAGGAACAGTGCCCAAGATCGAGCCATACTCGCGTAGGACCCGTGAGTTGGGGCGTGCCATCACGTGGCCGGTGTCGAGTTCGACTTCCGCGATCCGCACCCGCGCCTGCGCGCCAGAGCTTGAGCACATCGTCGCGCGCCCGTTGCGGATCGACGCGCCATACCGCCGTGCACGAGCCTGGTCCGTCGCACTGGCCGTCCGCCGCGTCTCTCGTGGTCGGTGGCCAGGCGCATTCGGGGACTCAGGTGCTGGGCGCTGGCTGCAGTCGCCACGTCGTAGATGCGAGCGTCAGGGGTCTCATATATCAAATCGAACTGCGGCTGCTCGGCGAGCCGGGCCTCCACTTCCGTACCCCAGTGGCTCGTAAACCCGTGCGTGGCTTCGACGTATGCGATCTGCGCCTGTGTGACAAGGAGGTAGGATCCGATCGAACTGTCGCCCATGACAGTGAGGATCGCTTGGGGCGTCCCAAACGCGAACTCTTCCAAGGTGTCAGGCTTGTAGTCGTAGGATGCGAAGTCACGAAACCTCCAGATGACGTTGGGCGTGATCGAAACGAGGGTCGCGCCCTTGGGGGCGACTCGGTAGAGGTGTTCGATCGCTGCAATTTCAGCAGGCCGCACCTGCTCAAATTGCTCGTTCCCGAATCTGGCGATGAACAACAGGGGTACGAGGATCGGGGAGGCGACTGCCAGCGCGACCGCAGAGCGACGCGTGAGTGTTGTCAACTCTCCAGGCAGCCCAGCTACGCCCAAGATAAGCATAAACGGCAAGGTGTAGAAGTAGAGGCGCAGCTGCGCCTCTCCACCGTACGATTGCGCGAGCAGGACCGGGAAGGGCGTCAATGCGAGAATGAGGGCTGCGAGGCTGGCTCCCCGTCGAGACGTCCAAGACCACAGCGCGCCACCTGCGGCGAACAGCCATATTACGGCTGAGAACAACAAGCGCTCATATACGACGTAAACGTGGGCGGACGAACCCTTGATCCGCTGACTCACGTTCGCGGACACCGATTGCGCCCCCCCGGAGCCGAACAGCGCCCCGAGATGTCCGGACCAGAAACTGACCGCTCCGTAGCTAACCCAAGCCAACAGTATTGCGAGCAGAATCAGAGGAAAATAACGCAGTGAGCAACGCCGCGCGAGCACCAGCACAGCCACATCGAGAGTGAGGATCACGGGGGTGAGTTGATGCGCCATGTTGAGTGCTATCGAAGCCACCAACAGGACGAGCAGAAGCCCCATTTTCTGCCCTCTAGTTAGGTTCGTGATACCCGATGCGTCTGTCCTGAAAGGCCGGCTCGCCCATGCGGGAAGGAACCGCGTCCCCGGCACCTCCCCTGAGCTCGCGAACGCGTATACAACGACCGCGATGATGGCCATCAGCAGAAAGTAGGAGGCGCCCTGCGGCGAGAAGTAGTCCTGGCCGACCCAGTTTGTCAGTAGAAACAGCCAGATGGTCAGCCATGCGCGAGTGCGACTTTGGAGGAGCGTTCTCGCGATCACATACACCGGCAGCACGTAGGCGAGATTGAACACCAGCGGCGTCCAGCGCAGGAGAGGGACCGCAGAGTTCTGACCGGCTATGCCCAAGAGCGCCGCGACGCCGGTGAAGAAGCCCGGCCATGAAAAGCGCCCGTCGAGTGCGGTGAGCGGGTGTTTGTGTTCGATGATCTCGCTGACGAAGCCAGCGTGGAGCCACGCGGTTGAGAAGCGTGGCTCGTGCTCGAGCAGCGAGGGAAGCCCGTGCAGGAGCAGAGCTAGGGCGAAAATGTGCGCGCACAGGGCAAGCCGGCTGCGTGACGAGGCACGCAGAAGTGCGCAGAAGCTCACCGAGAGTACTGCTGCGATCAGGAAGATCGGCCACGGCGTGACCGTGATGAGTCCCCAGGTGCCGACAGCATTGGCGTTTACATGATGAGTGAGCACCAGGGTCCCAGCGACGGCGCCTATCGGTACAACGAGTTGCCCGAGAGCTCCGATATACGGAGGCAGCGACTCCGCGAACGACGGATGAGGCTCTCTGGGGGCTGTGGTGTGTGCTACGGCGCCTGGCGACACGGGCCACCCACCCCTGGTGCGATCCGAGCACCGAAGACGTTGAAGCTTGAACTCGTCAAGTAGGCGAGCGAGAACAGCGCCGCTTGGTGCGGGCGCACCAGCGCAGGTGCGATTGCGGGTAGTGCCAGCACTCCAACGGTGACCAGTGTGACCAGCAGGTAGACCTCAGCGAGCAGCGCACCAGCGACGCGCCCTGCTCGCGGAAGCAGAGCGCCCAACCCAAAACCCATATTTAGCTGGCACATTCCCGAGATCGTCAACATCGCGGCGATAAGCGCCGAGTTACGGACCAGGTTTGTCGGCGAATAGAGCCTCGCGACGATCACCCAGTATGCGACTCCGAGCCCGCCAGTAGCTGCGGTGTTGAGCACGAGCGCGCTGACCGTCCCCGCGAGTTGATCCGGCTCGGCCCCGTCGCGGGACGGGCGTCTCGCGAGTTTGTGTCGTGTGCGGTCTGTCCGAGCGCCCGGCGCGGATGCCTCTAGAAGATGCATCCGCTATCCAGCCTCTTGAAAGTGCTCGCGCGCCCCATGCGCCGCTCGCGCTCTCAACGCCATGGGCCCGATCCTCCGCGGAGCGTGCGTCTCAGCCTTCGCACCGCGCGGTAGCCACGGGTGCGCCGCCGCTCACGACGCCAGGCGCATGGAATGCCGCGACCGTCCAGAAGCCGCGCGATCTGGTGAGCGCTGGTGGCGTTGCGCACGGTATACCGGGCGATCGCCCAGGGGTCGTCCTCCTCATGGGAGAGAGCATTCTTGACCGCGACCGCGGACCGAAACCCAGCGGCTATGACCGTCTCCCGGACTCGCCGGTCATACGCGCCATGCGGATAGGCGAAAGACTCGAGCGGAGCCTGGATAAGGTCCTCCAACGCCGCCTTGGAGCCAGAGACCTCCTCCGCCGCCTGCCTAAGGGCGAGCTCGTCCAGCCGCGGATGTGTGACCGAGTGCGCGCCGACCTCCACCAGGTCTGCGAGCTCACGGACGCCGGCCGGCGTGAGCATCGCCCTCTGCCCCACCCATCCCGACGTGATGAACACGCTCGCCTTGAGCCCCGCGGCCAGCAGCAGCTCGACGGCCGGCCGCGTATCGGCGAACCCGTCGTCGAATGTCACGAGCACGGCGCGAGACGGCAGCGAACGCTCGGCGCGCAGCGCGCTGGCGAATTCGCCGATGCTCAGCGCCGTGCGACCGGCGTCGGAGATCGCTCGCACGTGTTCCCGGAAAGCCGCTGGCGTAACCGTGAACGCCTCCTGGCCGGCTGCCGGCCGGTCGTTGATTGAGTGGTAGAGCAGCGAGGGCACCGTGGTACGCGGCGTCGGTGCTGTCATCTCAGATCCGCCAGCCGGCCGCGTGCATAGCCCGCCATCGTGACGAGCAGCCCAATGACGATCGCGCCCGATCGCCGCAGACCTGCGGGGTCGCCGCGAAGCCCATCCATCAAACCGCGCAGCACGCCGGTTGGAAGTGTCTTCAGCGTGTAGGTCCACTCCGACGACAGCGCGTCTGCAGAACCGACCTCCTCGGTGACGAGCGCCTTCGAAAGCCCCTCCGCCCAGCACCGCGAGCAAAAGTAGGCCCAGCCGCAGCGCTCGGCGGGAACCGTATGCTCGACCTGAGCGCCCGGAACATGTAGCACGACTGCGCCCGCATATGCCCGGCGAGCCCGAATCGAGAGCTCGGTCTCCTCGCAGCCGAGCGGCGTGCTCCCCACGCGTCCGATGGCGCAGCTGAAACCGTCGATCCGGTCGAACACCACCCTGCGAAACGACATGTTTGCGCCGATCGGATTGCGTATCGCAGCGGTCTCGGTGGGTAGGCCCCGGTAGCTGCAACCGATGGTCCAGTAGAACTCCTCGGGCAGCCAGCGCGGAGCCGTGCCGCCCTCCCACCGTGGCCTTGCCACTCCACCAGCGCCGACCACATCAGGGTCGTCATACACGCGAGAAAGCTCCTCCAGCCATGCGTCGTCGGCGACTGCATCGTCGTCGAGGAAGGCGACGATCTCGCCACTGGCCGCCGCCACGCCGCTGTTGCGAGCGCCTGATAGGCCACGCTCAGCTGTGCTTCCGATCACGATGACATCTGGCAATGCGGCGGTTGCCCTGGCCAGCAGCTCGGAGTCGTGATCGATCACGACGATCGTCTCGAGTGGCGCCTGGGTCTGACGATCTACGGAGGCAACGGCTTCGAGCAGGCCTTTCCAGCGCGCCTCCGTGTAGGTGCAGATGACCACGCTGACGGCGAGGGGCCTGACCGAGCGAGCGCGGCGCCGGGCCGGCCCCACAGTTGACCGTCCTGGCCGGCCGAGCGCCATCAGGCTGGCTCCACGGAAGTGCACTTAGCCTGCCCGCCGGTAGGCTCGGCTGCCGACATGTCGCGCGTCGGGATTAGCTGGAGACGGGCGACTGCGCGGCGAGTCCCTCGAGCGGGAGTCGCTCGGGCTCGGGCTGAGTCTGGCGGGACCCACCGACGCGACTCAACCGTTCGCGCAGGATGGTCCGGAGGACGCGCCCGCCGTCGCGCAATGCGTTGAGGTTGCTCTCGCCGTGGATCCGCCGCCGCTCGAAACTCGGGACCTCTGCGACTGTCAGGCCGGCGCGGGCGATCCGAATGTTGATCAGCGTCTCGACCTCGAAGCCGTCGCAGTCGACCCGCATAGCGGGCAGGCAGTGGCGCCAGAACGCGTTGTAGCCGTAACAGAGGTCCGAGTAGTGGGTTCCGAACAGGACGTTGACCAGACCGCTCAGCAGCCTGTTGCCGGCACCGCGCAGCCGCGTGATATCGCTGCTGCCGCCACCCTCGCAGAAGCGTGTGCCCTTCGCGAAGTCCGCGCCCTCGATCAGCGCCGCGAGGAACCGCGGGATCTCGGCCGGGTCGGCTGAGCCGTCGGCGTCGAGCATCACGAGCACTTCCCCGGTCGCGGCGTCGAAGCCGCAGCGGAGCGCGTCGCCCTTGCCGCGGCGCTGCTGGTCGACGATCCTCACGTCCGGGCGCAGTCGCCGGCTGACCTCCTCGGTGTCGTCCACCGAGTAGCCGTCGACGATAATCACCTCGTGCAGCCCGTCCGGCAGCTCGGCGAACACGTACGGCAGGTTCTGGGCCTCGTTCAGCGTCGGCATGATGACGCTGACCGTCGGTGCTGCTGGTCCGTTGGTGCTCTCCATGTCCCCTCCGTGGTCCCGCGAGGTCAATGTCCGCGGGAGTGAAGCCGGGGGGCGACACGCCAAAGTTACATGTGGATTTCACCGTCGAATTACAAACCGGTTACAGGCGTGAGCTCGGACAGCGCGAAGCGCGGCGGGTAGCCCAGCGAGTCGCGCATCATGCGGCCGAGGCGGTCGTAGCGCCGCTTGGCGTCGCTGTGGCGCCCGGCCGCAATGTCGAGCGTGATCAACTTGCGGCAGACACGTTCGTCCAGCGGCTGCAGCGCCGCGAGCCGTTCGAGCGCCCGCTGGGCGAGCTTCGGCTCCCCTGTCTCGTCACGTAGCGCCGCCAGTCGATCGAGCGCGTCGCAGGCGAGCTGGTGGAGTCGTGCGCGCTCGAGCAGTGCCCATTCGGCGAACGGGCACTCCGCGAACTGTTCGCCACGGTAGAGCGCGAGCGCGGTCTCAAGCTTGCCCGCGGCGGAGGTCGGGTCAAGGACGCTCAGCCCGGTCGCCTCGCGAACTCCGGACTCGAACTCGTCGGCGTCAATCGTCATCTGCTCGAGGTTCAGCCTGTAGCTGCCGCCCCGCGTCAGCAGGTACGCGGGGGCTTGGTGGCTCTCGCGGCACGGTTCCAGCGCGGCACGCAAGCGGTGGACCGTGGTTCGTACGTTACGGGCGACGTGGTAGCCGGGGGTCCGCCATAGGCTCTCGCCGATCTCCTCAGCCGTGACCGCCCGTCCCCGGTTGACGATCAGGTAGCGCAACAGGTGACCCGGGCGCTGGTCGAGCCACCCACCCTCGATCGTCTGCTCGCCGCATGCGATCGAGGTTTGGCCCAGCGTGTGGATCCTGAGCTGGGCCGTGCTGCGCCAGGCCTTCTCCTCGCGACGGCGCCTGTCGCGCGGATCGCCCGGCCTCAGTTGCAGGAGGACCCGGACCGGGTCATCCGACAGCGGGAACGCCGACACCCATAGCGTGTGTGTCCCCGCCGCGCTCTTGAGGTCGCGGCGGACCTCGGGGATCTCCTTGTGTCCCGCCAGCACCAGTCTCGTCGGACAATGCTCGGGCCCGGCGCAGCCGAGCAGCCCGCAGCAGCTGCCGCGGTCGGGGCGGCCGCCGACCGCTCGCACGATCTGCCCGGCAGAGCGGTTCCCGCAGAGAATCAGGCCGTCCTCGTCAACGATCAGCAGGCCGTGCAGGAACCTGTCGAAAACTGCCAGCTTGAGCCGTGCGTCGTGGCGTGAGGTCGGCACCGGCGGCCGGGTCGGAGATGCGGAGGTCGCTGGCGTGCCCATGTCGTGCGTGCGGGAACGGGGGACGGACCAACGTGTCCTCGCGCGCAAGCCCCCTCGAACCCGTCCTGAAGCCGAAAGTCTGTCAGACATAAACCCCATTGTCAACGTTTTTCGGGCGTCGTACCTAAGCAACCATGCCCCGTGTTGCTTACGTCTTGCGGTTGACGCCAGCGTGCCCGTAGACGTTTATAGCCTCCGCGGTGCAACCGGCGCGCGCGACAGAGTGCGGGCCGTCGCGGCTTGACGGCCCGACCTTCGCCGTCGCGCGCAGATCTCTTGTGCGGCGCCTGGCCGCTCGTCATGATCGCCCAGGTAGTCCCATCCAGGCTCGGTCCCTCGCCGGGGCCGAGGCGCGCAAGCTCCGCAGGCTCTCCTCGGGGGCTTGCGTCGGTTGGGCACGGCGAGAAGGACATGCTCCACCTCGGACGAGGAGAAGGAAACGCGGTGCCTCTCGATCCGAACGCGCGTGCCCGTCAGCCCTGAGGGGTGTGCGCCCGCCCGGCGTCGAGCGGGAGCGATGACACCGTGACCGGGCGCCTCGGCCACGCGCGCAGACGTTTATCGAGGCGCATCGAGATCTCGATTGCGATCATGGCATTCAACGCGAGCCAGCCGGCGAGTCCGATAACGATCATCCAGTGGGTGATCTCCCCTTGGCGGGTTGTCCGGGAGGGTGGGCACCACGATCTCGCGACCGCGGGCCCGGCCTCAGGAGGGAGAAAGAGCGATCAAGACTCGTTGCTCCTCGACGCGCTCGGTTCCAGCCCGGCCCACTCGAGCAACGCCGAAGCCGGCCCTCGTTCTCGAGTTTTTGCCCACACGTAAATGTTGGCGGTGGTTTGCCATGGGGTCGCGCGGATGTCCGACATCGGAATGAGGACCCAGCCGAACCGGACTTGCAGAGAATCGCAATCCGCATGGCACCGCTTACCGTGGCTCGGTAAACGGCGGCATTGCCGAGTGGGCGCATACGTCCAGGCACGACCGCGAACGCCGCAAGTCGAGCAGCGCGTGCTCCGCCGCCGCATCCGGCTCGATGAAGCAGGAGAGCCTTTCCGCCTCGTCGGGGTCTGCGGGTTCTGGTAACTCACGGGTCGCGGCCCGCGGACGCTACAGGCGAGTGCACCTCGGCCAACGCCCATTTTGACTTGACACCTTCCACCCGCCGGGCAGCGACCAGTCATCTTGCGCTCACCGGTCACCCGCGCCATACTCGAGCGCCTCACTGTCGATTCGGTAGATCGGTCGGCTGTGACACCCCTCTTGTCTGCGGTCGCTGGTACTGGCCTCAGGCGTGCGAGCCCCCCGTTTCCTCGGTCCGAGTAGCGGGGGGCTCGTTTGTTTCCCCCGTGTGTTGACGAAGACGAGCAGCGCGTGCCAACTTGGAGCCCTCCTCTAGGACCTCGGGCGTCAAGCATGGCCCGTCGCTGCCGCGAGATCTATTCGCCTGCCTCCTCGCGTTCTTCGCGCTCGTCTCAGGGCGCCAACGGTCCCCCACGCCACGGCAACCTGCGCTCGAGTCCGAGCGCGTGCAGCGCTTTCGCGGGCGCAGGATGCCGCGAGGGCACGATCTCAAGGTGGCAGTAGACCTCGGCCGACAGGTTCACCGCGTTGAACAGTGAGCGCACGCCGCTTGAATCGATGAACGTGAGCTCGCCGAGGTCGATCAGGAGCTCTTCGCAGCTGCCGGCGCACGCAAGCTCAACGGCCTCGTCAAGCCGTCTGGCCGTGTTGATGTCGAGTTCGCCTTCGACCGTCAGCGTCACACGTCCCGGGAGCACGGCCTGGCGCACCGCAAACGCCGTCCCCACCGCCGGTTACCTGCCTGCGCTTCGCATCGCCTGTGCGGCGGTGGCCTCACCTGCGCCGACGGACTCGCGTCCCGCGGCGTGCCCGTTTGCGGCCTTCCTTGCGGTCTCTGCTCGGCGCCGTCCGAGCCGGCGCACTTCCTCGAGGCTCGCGAGCCCGTAGATGGTCTTGATCTCCAGCAACGTCGCGTCGGCGGTGAAGCTCCCGAGATCGGGATACTCGCCTGCGAGCGTGCCCATCCGCGCCGACGGGCGCGGTGTCGCTTCGCGGTTGCCTTCGATCCTGCCCCCGCCTTCGCTCCGATTGATCACGCCATGCCCCTTTCACGCCGGAGGTCATCGCGCGCACGCCGCGTGTGCATGCCGTCTCCCTCTCCGGTCTCTGAGGTTCGTCACGCTAGAGCGCACACCGGTCAGATAAACGCAGACGGTGGGTTTCGGGCCAGCGCCCCGCAGCCTCGCCGGCATCCGGGTGGAAATTCCTGAGACGAAGCTAAAGACTGGGGGCTTCTGGGGCGATATGCCACCCATAAAGCCCCGCAGTGCCTTCCACAGGCCCTTCACAATAAACACCGAGCGGTGACCTTGAGGAAGAGGTCCGCGGGCAACTAAGAAGCCATGTCTCCCGAGGACCCGACCATACCCGAGCCGCCCGTTGCCGGCGCACCCGCGCCGGGCGCCGAGGAGCCGACATCCGAGCTTCAGGCGCTCGGCCTGACGCTGATGGACCGCGCCGAGGACGTGCTGAGTCTGACGCTCGAGCGCTCGAGGGCGAGCGAGCAGCACGTCGACGCGGTCGTCCAGGAGAGCTTTGAGCGCATTAGCCGCAGCTCGACGATCGCCGTCGCGCGCTGGATCTCAGGCGAAGGCCTGCAGGTCGCTCGCGAGGCCGGCAGCGAGATGTGGCTGATCTTCGGCGAGCTCGCCGCTCAGCGCGCCTCCTCGCTTGACGATGTGATCCGACGCTGTCTGTGGTGGCGGGACTCGATGGCGGAGGTGATCGCGCTGGAGTGCGAACGGCAGACTCTGGCGCGGGAGGTCCGGGGCGAGGCGACGCAGATCCTGCAACTCAGCCTCGAGTTCAGCCTCGTGCGGATGGCCGAGTGCTTCGAGCTCGAGCGCAGGCGCACGGATGAGGAGCTCGGCCGCCGTGAGGAGGAGCTCGCGTTCATGGCCACCCACGACGCCCTGACGGGTCTGCCCAATCGGACGCTGATCCTCGATCGCGTCGAGCAGATGCTCGCCCGCGCGGCGCGCACGAACCTTCCGGTCGCCGCGCTGTTCATCGACCTCGACAACTTCAAGGGCGTCAACGACACACTCGGCCACGCGATCGGCGACGAGCTGCTGGGCGCCGTCGCGAAGCGCCTTGACGGTGCGATCCGCGGCGCCGACACGCTCGGGCGCCTCGGCGGCGATGAGTTCATCGTGATCTCCGAGGACCTCTCGCTGGAGAACGGCGCCGAGCTGATCGGCGATCGCCTCGTACAGGCGCTGCGCCATCCGTTCAAGCTCGGCCCCGACAAGCAGACTCGCATCACCGTGACAGCGAGCATCGGGATCGCGGTCTCCGCCGGGCACTCCGCGGAAGACCTGCTGCGAAACGCCGACATCGCGATGTACGCCGCCAAGTGGGACGGCAAGTGTCGGTTTGCGATGTTCGAGACGGACATGCAGGACCGCATGCAGGCCCGCATGGAGCTCGAGATGGATCTGCGCGACGCGCTCGAGCGCGAGCAGTTCTTCCTCGTCTATCAGCCGACGCTCGACCTCGCGACGATGCGCCCCAACGGCGTGGAGGCGCTGATCCGCTGGAGTCACCGCGAGCGTGGCCTGGTTCAGCCCGATGACTTCGTGCCGCTGCTGGAGGAGACGGGTCTGATCTGTGACGTCGGGCGCTGGGTGCTCTCGGAGGCGTGTGCGCAGGGTGCCCAGTGGCGGGCGGACGGGCATGAGATCGTGATCGCGGTCAACGTGTCCGGGCGCCAGCTGGACTCAGACCAGGTGCTCTGCGACGTGCAGGAGGCGCTGAGGAACTCGGGCCTTGAGCCGTCCGCGCTGACGATCGAGATCACCGAGACGACGCTGATGCGCAACATCGAGGAGACCGCCAGGCGCCTCAGCGCCCTGAAGGACCTTGGTGTGCGGATCGCGATCGACGACTTCGGCACCGGATACTCCTCGCTGGCCCACCTCCAGCGCTTCCCGGTCGATGCGCTGAAGATCGACCGCTCTTTCATCTCAGGCCTTGAGAACAATGAGGAGGGGGAGTCCCTGATCCGCACCCTGGTGCAGCTCGGCAAGACGCTCTCGATCGAGACCTTCGCGGAGGGCATCGAACGTGAGCGCGAGCTCTCGCTGCTTCGCGATGAGCACTGCGACACAGGGCAGGGCTTTCTGTTCGCCAAGCCCCTTGAGGTCGGCCTGGTGCCGGGCTTTCTGCGCGATCTTGCCTTGCTCCCGGCACCGGCGGTTCGCGTCGACCCGGCGGCCCCTGCGGCCTAATCCCTCTGGAACCATAAGCACACCCGACCCGTTGGCCTAGCGCTCTGCGATAGCCTTCCCGAGAACGTTTATATAGCGATCAGGGGGCGGTGAGCGCCATCGGCGCGAAGGGCAGGACGAGCGCGCAAGCTCGCGGGCAGACGACGACGAGGATGCTCGCTCCGATCGACTTTCGCGACCGTTCCCGCGAGCTGCTGCGCGGAATGCTGCTCGACTCCGTCTGCACGCAGCTGCTCGAGCGGCCCTGGGAGGCGGTCAGCATGTTGAAGGTGGCGCGCGCCGCCGGGGTCCACCGCAGCTCGCTCTACAACGAGTTCGGGACTCGCCGAAATCTGATCGTCGCGCTGATCGCCCGCGAAGCCGGTCGTCTGCCCGCCACGCTGACGGCGCCTCTGCGGGCGGACTCGCAAGCACCGATGCTCGCGCTCCGGGATACCTTCCAACGCTTTCTGGATGCCTCACGCGAGAACGGCCTGCTCGTGGCCCTGCTTCGCCCGGGCGAATCCGAGCTGCGCACGCTCGCGAGCACGCGGATGACCGCGACGCTCGCGCGGTTTTCTGGCGCCGTGCAGGAGGCGTGGCCGCGGCTTGCCCGCGAGGACTGCGAGCAGATCGTCGAGTGGCTGTTTCGCTTCGCGGTGAGTGTCGCCCGAGTCCCGGCCGGGCCAGCGACGGCCGAACACGTCGGTCGATTGCTCGGAAGCTATGTCGAGGATCGCCTTCAGCGCGAGGTCGTGCTGGTCGCGCCGTTTCAGGGCGCCCAGTTGCAGGCGTAGCGCTCCTGCCTCATGTCACTCCTCCGGGGGAGATCGCCGTCCGCACGGGTCGCAGCGAAGCGTCGGTCCGTGGTCTCCACCATCGCGGCCGCAAGGCACTCACGGCCGAGCTGTCAGAGCGCGGCGTCGCACCCGTCCTGGCGGCGCGCCGACCCGCAGCCGGCTGAGCAGGGAGCGTTTCAGGCTCCGGCGGAACGGCGCTCGCGGTGGCCCCGAGGCCTGCCGAACCCTCCGCGCGCGTCCAGCGTCCCCTCGAGCGCCTGCAGCAGCTCCAGGGCGTCCTTGACGCGGCGGCGCTGCATCTGCGCGGCAGAGCGGGCCCGCGCCGGGCGTGAGGCGCTGCTCGTCGCGCGCAAGAGCTCCGCCACCGCCTCTCGCTCGAACGCCGAGCGTAGAAGCGTCACGCAGCCGATCCGCCAGGTCTCGATCGAGTGCAGGTGGCGGTCGAGGTGCTCGTCCTCGCTCAGGTAGAGCTCGGCCTCGAGCGCCGAGCCTTCGGCGATCACGCGCCTCATGGCGTCTCGCAGCTCGCCCGAGGGATCCTCGCGGACGCCCGGCGCCTCGCCGGCTGCTTGTGTGCTCATCTCACCGCCCACCTGCGATACGGCTTCCTCGCTCGTCATCGCTTCGTGGCGGGCGACGTCCCGGTGGGCTGACCCCGGCGCTCGAGGGCGAGCACGATGCGCAAACGTGACCCCGCCGGCGTTTGCGGTGTGGCGGGCTCCGGTGATCGAGGCGGTGGCGGTGGCGCCATCGTGGGCGTTGCGCGCAGGGCGTCGCGGCGGGCATCACCCCGCGCCGCCTCCGGAGTGTCGGGCTGGGCGCTGGCGCCGGGAAGGACCCCGAAGCCGAGCGCCTCGCGCACGAGCTGCCCGGGGCTCTCGTCCCGGCGTCCTGCCAACCTTGGGAGGATGCGCATCTCCTCGTCGCTCAACTCGACCTCGACGGCATGCCGTTGCAGTGCTCGGCCCCTCATGTCGGTCCTCCCGGGCTCGGACGGCACCGCCACGACGGGGTACCGGTGTCGGGCGAAAAGCCTACAACAACGTTTACGGCGGCTCCGCTGTGCCGGGTGTCCGCCCCCGAAGGTACACAGGAGTGCATGGTGCGTAGCCGAAGATGAGGTGCCCGGCGCGCCGGCCCCAATGCTTGTTGCGCCCGCCGTGCCCACCTGATAGCGTTTATTTCCAGCTTGGGGGCGTTGGACTCCTTTGGCGTCCCCGGGTCGCCTCATCGGGGTGCGGAATGATGATCCCTCTTCACCCGCACTCAAGCGGGCGCCGCGACCTCCCCTCTCGTCGCGGCGTCCGCGCCCTCCCTTTGGGCGTCAGCGCACGGCCTGCCTCGGTCGAGTCCCAGGTCCCGCCGGCCCCCCGCGCCGGCGACCGGACCGGCTACGACAGCGCGAGGTTCGGCGCCAGGGCGGCCGCCGCCTCCCGCGCCCCGAACCGCCGCTGCCGTCGCGAGTACTCCGCCAGGCACTCCTCGAGCGCCGCGCGCCCGAACTCCGGCCACATCTCCGCCCGGAAGACCAGCTCGGAGTAGGCGCTCTGCCACAGCAGGAAGTTCGAAAGGCGCTGCTCGCCGCTGGTGCGGATCACGAGGTCCGGGTCGCGCATGCCCGCGCTTCCGAGCAGTGCCGCGAACGCTTGCTCGCCGCCGCCTTTGTAGTGCTCGGCGGCTTTGACTATCTCATCGCGTGCGCCGTAGTCGAAGGCGACGAACACGCGCATCCCGCTGCTGGAGGCGGTCAGGCGCTCGGCCCGCTCGATCGCCGCGCTCAGCGCCGGTCCGCCCCGGTCGCGCCGGCCGATGAAGGCGACCTTCACGTTCTGCTCGTGAAGCCACGGCGCGTCGGCCTCGATCCGCCGCGCGAGCATCGCCAGCAGCGCGCTGACCTCTCCGGCGGGGCGCGCCCAGTTCTCGGTCGAGAACGCATACAGCGTCAGCTCCTCGATCCCGAGCGCGATCGCATCGGAGATCCGTGCGAGCACGTTGTCGGCCGCCGCGGTGTGGCCCTCGGCGATCGACAGCCCGCGCGCATCGGCCCAACGTGCGCTGCCGTCGCTGACGATCGCCACGCAGCGCGCGCACCCCTCATGGCTGTGTGGGCGCGCCGCCCCGATCTCGATGACCTGCGGCTCGTTCATGGCGACCTATGATCGCGCACGGCCGGGGTCTGTCCAGGAGGAACTTTCTAAGCCATGACTGTTGCGATCGGCGCCGGTAGGCAAGGATGCCCGCCGCCGGAGCGCAACCCGGGGCGGGGAGTACGCCAACTCCCCGCACTCCGGCGTCCGGCCCGCTCCCGCGGTCCGAGGGGGGCGGGCCGGTCCCCGGCGTTTGCGTCGAGGTCGAGCTCGTCGCGCAAGTACGGCCGGCGCCGGCTGGTCGATCCTCTGAGCCGCCACCGAGCGCCAATCACTTTCTATCGCTTGACTTGCCAGCGGCCTCTCGGGCGGCGAGCATCGCCGTGCCGGGTCGCGTCGCGGGGAGGAAAGCGCCCGCGTCGCCTCCGGCCAATACGCGATGTCCGCCGAGACGCCACGCAGCCAACGCAGGCGATCCCCGCGCCGGGTCTCCCGTGCGCGGGCGAGGCCAGTGCCCGCCGCGGGGGAGCGCGCCGCGCTGGTGGCGGCCGCTGAGGACATCGTCCGCGAGCAGGGCCCCGCCGCCGTCACGGTCGAGTCGGTCTGCGCCCACAGTGGCGTCTCCAAGGCGGGCTTTCGCCGCAGCTTCTCCGGGCGCGATGCACTGCTCGTCGCCCTGCACGACGAGCTTGCGGCCCAGGCCGGTGCCTCGATGCGTCGCGCCTACTACCGCGAGAGCTCCTGGCTTGACGGTGTGCGTGCGGCGATGACCGACCTGCTCACGCGTTTTGACGAGGAGCCGGCGCTGGCCCGCTTCGTGCTCGTCGACTGCGCGATTGATGAGAGCGCGCTCCCCTCGCGCCGCGCGGCGGTGATCGCGAGGTTCGCCTCCGAGCTCGAGCGCGATCGTCCCACAGGGGACGCGACCGGCGCGGGTCCGCCGTTCGGGACGCCGGCCTTGATCGGCGCGGTCGTCGCGATCCTTCACGGCCGCCTGATGGAAGACCCGGTGCCGGCTTTGCGCCCGCTCGCGGGCAGCCTCACGGGGATGATCGTGATGCCCTATCTCGGACCCGACGCCGCCCGCACGGAGCTGACCCGTGAGGCCGCCTCGACCTCCGCTCGCAAGGGGTCCCCACATGCTCTGCGGATGACGACCCGCACGCTCGCGGTGTTGCGCGCGATCGGCGAGCACCCCGGGATGAGCAACGCCGAGGTCGCCCGCGCGGCCGGGATCTCCGATCCCGGCCAGGTCTCAAAGCTTCTTGCTCGGCTGCGCTCCCTCGACCTGATCGAGTGCGACCCGGCGTCGCGCGGGCGTCCGGTCGGCAAAGCGTGGCAGCTCTCCGGCGCGGGCCGCGACGTGCTGGCGCGTGCCCGTCGCGGCAGCTGAACCGAGCGCGGCACCGCCCTCCGATGCCTGTCCGCCCCCGGCCCCGCGCGCCTGGGGGGCCGCGCCCACTACCGCCGCCCGGGCCTGCGCGCGCAGCCGACCAAGCTGCGCCGCCGCGCCTACCGCCGCCGGGGCCTGCGCGGGCAGCCGACCACGCTTCGCGCGCCGCTCACGCTGCCGTCTGCGAACCTCAGCCGCGCGGACATCCGCCAGCCCCCTGCCGGGCAGCGGTCGGGCAGCGCGATCCCGCGTGGCCGGTAGGCGATCGTGTGCCCGTGGGAGCGTTCGTAGTAGGTCAGCGCGCCGCCGAGCGTCGCCTGCAGCGCGACGATCGCGACGTCGCCGGCGCCGGGGACGCTCGGGACGGGGGGGACCGAGATGCGAAGGCGCCCGGGGTGGATGACGCCGCCCATGACGATCCGCGCTGTCGATCGGTTCGCGCCCGGTCGCGAGGATCGCGAGGTGGACGTAGCCGTCGCTGGACGGCGCCGCGAACAGGCCGAGGGTGACGTGCTCATCGACGATCGCGGGGCCGAAGGCGACCGCGACGGTCGCCGCGCCGCCGCCGAGCCGTGAGTTCGCCGGGCAGGCGACTTCGCCTTCGCGCTGCAGGGCGAGCCGGGTCGCATTCGGCGACGCCCAGCCCGCTGGTGGCGAACCCGAGGTCGCTGGGGAAGCCGAGGTCAACCTCCGAGATCGCGGCGGGCAGGGTCCGGTGTGGCGGATCGATCCTGATCGCGAGCTTGACAGCGGTCTGGGCGCCGAGGCGCTCGGGGGTGAAGCTCGCGGCGAGCGCTGTCGGAGGTCCGGCGCTCGTAGCGGCGGCTGCTCGCACGCGCCGGTGCGGCGCCGGCGAGCACCGACAGCGCGAGCACCAGGGCCACGGCGCCCGTTCTCAGTACTGAAGTGTGCCTTCGGTCTGCACGGTGATCGCGTAGCTTCGCCGGTAGAAGACGCCGTAGAGCTGACCGGAGCCGTGGGCGTGGGCGTAGCGTCCGCTGCCGGAGCTGATCGTGAGCTTGCCCTTGAAGCTCGGGGAGGCGCTGCTCGGGTTCGACAGCTTGCGCGTTCGCGTGCGCCACGATCGTGCCGGCGTGCGCGTAGATCGTGATCTGCGCGCTGACCTGCGGGTTGCCGTTGTAGAGGAAGCGGATCTTGACGCTGCCCGGCAGGCTGCCGTGCGCGGTACCTTCGTCGTAGAGCGTCGAGCCGGAGCTCTTGACGAGGTGCAGCTTGCCTTCGTCCTTGACGCTCGCGCTCGCGGCGGCCCGTGCCGTCTGCGGGCTGCGCGTCGCTCGGGTCCGAGGCGCCGGCGCAGTCCGACTGTCACCGCGACGATCGGCCGCGAGCACGCGGCTGCCCCACGGCCGACTCGCCGCTTCTGCGGCGAGCGTGCTCTCACGCTTGCCACGGGTGCTCGTCACGGCTCCTCTCCACACGCGCATTCTAGGCTCCGTCGGCGCTGGAGGCTCCGCTTGCCCGCCCGCCGGCGTTTCCCTCACGGCGCGCGGAGCGCTCGGCGCACGGTCTTGGCCGCCCGCCAGGTGCTGCATGACGGCGAGCGCCGGCCAGACGGTGGGGGAGAGCTCGGCGCGGACGCGACGCGCGATCTCGCGCGCCTGCCCGCGGCGTGCTCCGGGGTGGCTCGTGTAGTAGGCGATCACGCCTGCGAGCGTCATCGCGTGATGCGCGGCGTTCGGGGCCTCACGGGTTCTCGCGAGTGCATCGCGCACGAGCGCCGGCAGGCTCTCCGTGAGCTCGCCGGGCTCGTACAGGCTCACGAACCCGCGCATCCCGCGCGCCTGGTCCTCGGCGGCGTCGACGACGCTGTCTAGGATCGTGATCGCCGCGCACATCGCCACGTACGCGGCGTCGATCCGCTCGGCGTCGAGGGCCGTCGTCGACGGCTCGGCGGCCGCCGCGATCAGCGCGTGGCCCGCGAGCACCGAGGAGGCGCTCCCCGCCGCGTACTCCCGCCAGCCCAGGCCCGAGGCTCGTCCCGTCTGCGACGACCACTCGCGCAGCTGATCGACCCCGAGCGCCTCGACGGCGTGGATGCGCGTCTGCGCCTGGGCGCAGCGCGTCAGGGCGGCGCTCGCCACGCCCGAGACGGCGTCTGCGGCGGGCAGCGACCCGAAGCGCTCGCGCGTGTAGCCACCGAGTGCCTGCAGGTAGTCGCGGTCGGCGTCATCCTGATCGTCGTCCGGAATCGCCTTATGCGCTGACTGCGGCCCAACCGTCAGCGCCCCCGGAACGTCCCGAACAGTGTCTCCCCGCGCGCGAGAACATCCGCACCCAGGTTCTCCGTTCGCCCGTCCAGGTAGTCGAACAGGACCTCCAGCGCGACGATCGCCTCGACGCTCCGCGACCGCCGGGCGCCCGGTGCGAGCGTCGCGAGCGTCGCGGCGACCTGCGCGTTGAACGCCTCGTGCTCGAGCTTCTCGAGCGCCAGGCGCCCGCAGCCCCTGATCGCCGATCGCCGCCGCGGGCGCCCGCCAGCGGGCGAGCTCCCGGCCGGCGAGGCGGTGCCACGCTCGGCCAGTAGCGCGCGTTCGCCACGCCGAGTGCCTTCAGCGGCGCGAGACGCTCACACCGCCGTTCCGCTCCGCCGGCCGCGCAGTCCAAACGGCTCATTCCTCGGCGAGCGCGAGCGCGGGGGAGACTGTCGAGGCCGACCAGGCCGGTACGGCGACCGCGGCGAACGCGGCGGCCAGCACCAGCGCGAGGATCTCAAGCGGCCGCGCGCTCGCGCCGGCGTTCGCGACCGGGAACCCGGTGACGTGGCGCAGGTAGGCGTCGATCACGAACTGTCCGTAGAACCCGGCGAGCGCCCCGGTCACGCACCCGGCGCCGAGCATCAGCGACGCCTTCGATCGCGAGGATCCGCCGCAGCCGCGAGGGCGGCGCGCCCGCCAGGCGCAGCCCGGCGAGCGCACGCCGGCGCTGGCTGATGCTCGACGCGAGCGCTGCGGCGAGCGCCGTGACCGCCATGATGATCAAGAAGCGTGGAGACGATCGCGAGCTGCGAGAGGCCTTCGCTCGTGAGCTTGATCGATCCCCGCCTGCGCGCTGCGCGGCGGTCGCGACTTCCACGTCGCTACCCGCCGGCAGAGCGTGCTGGATCTCCCTGGCGAGCGCCGCCGGGCTCACCCCGCGCCTCGGTCTGACCGCGAGCGCGCTCGGCGTCGCGCTGCCCCACGCGCGGGTGTAGTCGCCACGCGAGATCAGGATCGCGCCCGGGGTCCACGCGAGGTTCGTCATCAGCGCCGCGACCCGGTAGCTGTGGTTGCCGGTGGGCGTCGGCAGCGTGAGCGAGCCCGCCGACCCGCGTGTGGTGTTCTCGCGCTATCTGCTCGGAGACGGCGACCGCGCCGCCTGCCGCGAGCGCGCGCTTCGCGCGCGGCCGCGGTCTCGGCTCCGCCGAGCGCCTGCGCCGTCCAGCACGTGCCGCGCCGCTCCCGGTGCCCGCGCGAGCACCCACACGCGCCGCTGGCCCAGGGTCAAGAAGCCGCCCTGGAAGGCGCTGACCGACGCCACCCCCGGCATGCGGGCGATACGCCGCGCCAGCCGCGGGTCGCGCAGCAGGCCGGTGGCCTGGTGGTTGTCGCCGGGTTCGCTGACCCACACGGCCGCGTCGGCGGTGTAGTCGCGGGCGAAGGAGTGGATTCCTGCGAGCAGGTCGCTGCGCGCGCCGCCGAGCGCGACGCTGCCGAACAGCGCGACGGCCCCGGTCGCCGCGAGCGCGATCGAGCGGACGGTCGTCGCGCGCACGCCGCCGAGCGCGACCGCGAGCGTGCTCAGCGTGCCGCTGCGCTCGCTGAGGGCGTGCGCGCCGGCGAGCACCGCTGTGAAGACGACCGGCAGGGCGATCACGGTCGCAAGCGCCAGCGCGGCGCTCGCGACCAGCGCCGCCGAGGGCACCGCGGCGTACAGGACGCTCGCGAGCGTGAGCAGAGCGAGCGCGACGAGACCGAGCAGCCCGCTGCGGTCTTGGCGAGAGCGCGTTGCCGGGCACGCCGTGGGCACGGTAGACGAGGTCCGCGGGGCGACCGACGCGCAGGTCGAGCAGCGGCACGCTCGAGGCCAGGCACGTGACGAGCACCCCGCCGAGCGCGGCCAGCGCGATCGCGCCGGCGGGCGCCACCGTCGCGGCGGACAGCGCGAACGCCCCGGTCAGATAGCCGGTGGACTGGTGGAAGGCCGAGCGGGCGAGCAGATCCCCGACGGCGACGCCAACGGCGCTCGCCGCGACACCGAGGCAGAGCGCCTGGAAGATCACGAGCTGGACGATCGCGCTGCGCCTGGTCCCGGACAGCCGCAGGTCGGCGATCGCGCGTCGGCGCTCGGGGACGGTCAGCAGGATCGCGTTGAAAGCGAGCAGGAAGCCGAGCAGCGCGCCGATGATCGCGAACAGCGCGCTCGCCTGAGCGGCCGGGCGCAGCGCCTGGCGCAGCTGGCCGATGTCCTGTTCGGCCCCGGCGACGTTCAGGCGTCCGCCCGCGATCGCTCGCAGCCCCGCCGCCACCTGGCCGAGCTTCGCCGCTTCGGCGTGCACGAGGATCCGGCTGACGCGGCCGGGTTCTCCGAGCAGCTGCTGCATCGTCGCGAGCGGCATCACCGCAAGGCGGGTCCCCGCGAGCACCCCGACGGCTTCTTCGCCGAGGATCGCGCTGACCGCCACGCGGTGAGCGACCCCGTCCGCGGCGAGCTTCACGCTCGCGTTCCGTGCCACGGCCCCGGCGCTCAGCCCGAGCGCCCGTGCACTCGAGGCGCTCAGGGCGATCGTGCCCGGATGGTAGGCGCCCAGGGGCAGGGTGCGTCCGAGCCCGTCGAGCACGCCGAGGCTCACGTCGCTGCCGGCCACGTAGACGCTCGTCTGGTGCCCGTTCGGTCCTTCGATCCGCATGCTGCGCTCGAGCAGCGGTGCGGCCTGCTTGACGCCTCCCAGCGCTTCGACCTGGGCCAGGCGCGCTTCGGGGAACCCTTCCGCTCCGCGTGTGCGCAGCTGCAGGTTCGCCGGGCCGATCACGGCCCGCAGCACCTGACGGGTGGAGCTCGCCGGGCTCCCTTGCGCGATCGCCGCCGCCAGCACGAGCGCGACGCCGGCGGCGATCCCGACACCGGCGAGCAGCTCCTGTGTGGCGTGCGCGCGCAGCCGCCGGCGGTAGAAGTAGACGAGCGTGCGCAGCCCGAGCAGCCTGCGGGTGCGAAGCGCCCCTGCCGCCCTGCTCATGCGTGCTGGCGCTCGGAGGCGCCCGCGGCAGCGAGCCGCCCGTCGCGCAGCGCCAGAACGCGGTCGGCGCTGCCGGCCGCCTCGGCGTCGTGGGTGACGAGCAGCACCGCCCGGCCGTGCTCGCGGGCCTGTCCTGCCAGCAGCGCGATCACTTCCGCGGAGCGCTCGCTGTCGAGGTTCGCCGTCGGCTCATCGGCGAGGATCAGCCGTGGCTCGCCCGCCAGCGCCTGCGCGATCGCCACGCGCTGGCGCTCGCCGCCGGAGAGCTCCTCGGGCGTGCGTCTGGCGCGCTCTGCGAGCCCGACGCGCCCGAGCCAGCACCGCCGCCTGCTTGCGCGCGGCGTGCAGCTCGACGCCGCCGAGCACCAGCTTCGTGGCCGCGTTCTCAAGGGCGCTGACCCGTGCCATCAGGTGCGCGTTCTGGGCGATCAGCGCCGACGTCCGCGAGTCGATACTGGGCGCTCTGCGCCTCGCCGAGGCTCGCGAGGTCCCTGCCCTCGAAGGTGACGCTGCCGCCGTCGGCGCGCAGCGCCGCGGCGGCGAGCAGCAGCAGCGTGGTCTTGCCCGAGCCGCTCGGCCCCTGCAGCGCGAGCATCTCCCCCTCTTGCAGGCGCAGGCTGACACGGTCGAGCGCGAGCACCTCCTCGCTCGCGCTCCGGTAACGCTTGACTGCTTCGCTGAACTCGAGCATCCCTGTGTGGAGAGGCTAGACGGCGCGGCGCAGCGCAACGACGGGCGCGAGCTCCGGTGCGCTCGGGCCGCGCAGCTCGCCCCTCGGCGAGTGTCAGCGCGCGGTGGGCTCCCGCCAGCTCGCCCGGCTCGGCTGTGCTCGCGAGCACCGCGGTCCCTTCGCCCGCGAGCGCCCGCAGCTGCGCGAGGATCCCGTCGCGCTCGGTCAGCTCGACCGCGGCGACGGGCTCGTCGATCAGGACCAGGGCGGGGGAGAGGACCAGTGCTCTCGCGAGTGCGACGCGGACGCGTCTCGCCGGCCGAGAGCTCGTCGAGCAGCGCCTCGCTCGCACGCTCGGCGCCCGCACGGGTCAGCGCCACGCGTGCTCGCTCGCGCGCGAGCGCGAGCGGCGCACCGCGGGCGAGCAGCGGCGCGGCTCACCTGGGCGATCACCTCGCGCTCTTCGCTTGCTCGCAGCGTCTTTGCCACATAGCCGATGCCCTCGCCGAGCGCGCCCGCGCCGGTCCGCGATCTCGCGGCCTTCGAAGGAGACCCGCCCGCTGTCCGCGCGCTCGATCCCTGCGGCGGTTCGCAGCAGCGTGCTCTTGCCCGGTGCGCCGCGTGCCGTACAGGAACGACGAGTTCGCCCTCGCGCACCTCCAGCGTGACGTCGTCGAGCACCGTGTGCTCGCGCCGGCCTTCGCGGTAGCGCTTGCTGACGTGCTCGAGTGCCAGCAGGCTCATCGGCCGCCCGCCTCTCAGGCGCCTGGTCGCTCGCCCGTCATCGCCGCGAGCTGTGCCCGCGCGTACTGCACCCAGCGCAGGCGCGCCGCGATCGACAGGCGCGCGTCCTCGCCCACCAGGCGCGCCACGAGCCTCGTGGTGCCCGGGCCCTCGTCGCTGCCGGGTGCAGGCGCCGCGGACATCTCCTCGATGCAGGCCTGCTCGTAGGCGTCCAGGGCGGCCAGCGCACGCTCGGGCTCGTGCGCGAGCGCGCCGAGCTGGGCCATCAGCACCCGCTGGCGGCGGCGCTCCTCCCCGACCTGCCCGGCCACCCACTCCGCGTGCTGGGCCAGGCCCTCGGGTGTGGCGCGGAACACGGCGGCGTTGGCGCGAGGGTCCGTCCTCGTCGACTTCCACGAGGCCGCGCTCTCGCAGCGCGGCGAGGGCTGTGTAGATGTGGGAGGGGCTCGAGATCGCGATCGCGCCCGCGTAGTTTCGCTTGAAGCGCGTGGCGAGCTCGAACGCGTAGCTGGGGCGTTCGATGATCAGTCCGAGCAGCGCCCAGTTTACGGGCGAGTGCATCGGCCCCTGAGCGGCGCGCAGCCTCCCTGCTCCCATGGGTGGACAGTACCGCATCCCGCGGGCGCTTGTCACGGTCGGCACAACCTCGCTCCCGAGGGTCTCCCAAGGCGACCGGCCTTGTTTATTTCGATCTCTTTGGTGTGGTTGAACCAGGCTTGCGGCACGCGCCTGCGGGTGGCCCGGACGCCGCGCTCCCATAGCTTCTCTCGACCGAACGGCGCTCGCTGTCCGCGACGCGCCTGGTAGACGGGCTCGACCCCTGCCCACGGACTCCCGACGCGACCGGAGTGGACACGCAGCCTTCACGTAGGTGCGTCGCACACACCCGGCCCGCGTCCTTGCGCGACACTCGCACGCTTGTACTGCGCCACCCCGTCGCGTTCGCCCGATCGGGTCCCGCGTGTCCGACGGTGGCCCGCTCCGAGAGCGGGCCACCCCGCCGCAGATTCCCGAGCCCGGCTGGAGCGCGCCGTCTCCGTAGGGACTCCCGCGCGGAGTTGTGTATGTCCGCCGACGTCTCGTCTCGATACAAGGCCGGTGAATGCAGTGAGCGCAAGTCGAACCGAGACACGCCCGGCCCAGGGCTCCCGCGCACGCGTCAGCACACCACCGATGACGTCGCGCCCGACAAACGGGAGCGCTGTGCCTGGTCGCCCCCGAGCGCAACCCGAGTCGGCCCGGAGCCACGCGAACAGGAACGCGTCCGACGCCGTCGCCTGGCGCCCGACCCCCGAAACCGGCCGCCGCTGAGGGCCCGGCGACCTGACCGCGCCCGCCGACTGTCCGCAACGCTCAGCCTAAGGCTGAGCTTCAAGACCCAACCGGACACCAAGCACGCCCCGAGCGCCGCCAACCCGCACCGGCCCCGACCGCTCAGCTGGCTGAGCATCAACGCCCGTGGTGAGCGCCGCGCACCCGCCAGCCCGCCCCGCGAACGCCCTTCACAAACCTTCTAACTCATGACTATCGGAACGGCCCCCGAACCGCAACGATCGACGTGTGGAGAGGCGCACCCCCGCGAGGGCATGCTCGCCCGCGGCCAGCAGGCCCCCGGCCGCCCCCATCCGCGACCCCCTCGCCACAGGCCCATCTCGCCCGGCAACGGCCCCGAGCCCCGCAGCGGCCCCCCGCAAATACCGCCCGCGCGCAACGAGCATTGCAAGCCTTGAATGCCCGCAAACGCTGCCTTTCCCGCCCTGCGGCCTCCCTCACGCCCGGCCCCGTGACGGTTCTAACTTGACGTTCACAACGAGGCTGGTGTAGCGTGCCCGCCATCGTTTATCTGGCTCCCCGGCAGCGGCGTCCGATCGTCGCGCCCCGGTGTGGGTCAGTCGAGTCGGAGGAGCAGGGAGAGACATGTCAACCGTCGGTTCCGGCGCAGCCGCGCCGTACGCCACCTCACGGTCCCGCAGCGCGCGGGTCGCCTTGGCGACCCCGTCGGGGACAGGCAAACCGCTACCCCCGCCGCTCGCGTCTGCCTCCTCGCCGGCCCGCCGTGCGCGCGCGGTTCAACCCGTCCCTGCACGCAACGCGTCCACCCCAACCACCCCCCAGGAGACAGCGTGACCCGCACTGACCGCGGCCAGCCGAGCCCCTCCGCAACGATGGGTCTCCTCGCCGCGTTCGGTGCCGCCCTGCGCCGCAACGGGACTGCTGCGCCCAGGCTCACCCCCCGGGCGGGTCTCCCGCTCGCGTTCCTGCTCGCGGTCCTCGCTGTGCTCTACATCTCGGTAGCCCCGGCCCTGGCGGCCACCCCGGAAACCCCTGAAGCGACCGAAGTGAAGGAAATCACCCCGACCACGGCCACCCTCAACGGCGTCCTGAACCCGCACGCCCTGGGCGCCCCGGGCAGCTTCCAGTTCTCCTACGCCCCCTCGGAAACCCTGGAATGCGCGAATGGGAGTCTCGCCCCGGTCCCGCCGTCCTTGGCGGTCGGCGGCGCCGAAAAGGAAGCGGTCTCAACCCCTGTGACCGAACTGCAGCCGAACAGGAAATACGCGGTCTGTCTGACCGCGTTCAGTTTCTTTTGCGGAACCGTCTGCCCCGAGCCCGGCGGTCGCGTTCAAAACCGAACCGGCGAAGCCGAACGTTGACGGCGAGTCGACCCCGGCGTCACCTCCACCACGGCGACCCTCGAAGCCCAGCTAAACCCAAACAACCAGCCAACCACCTACACCTTCGAATACTCCACCGAACAGTCGGGCGGGGTCCTGCAGGGCACGATCGTGACGGTCCCAGCGGCACCAGGCGGAAATCTTGAAAACTTCGGTGATCAGCCCGCGAGCGCCACGACGGAAACGCTCCTCCCGGACACGACCTACTTCTACCGGGTGGTCGCGACCAACGCGACGGGCACAACCGATGGCGCGGTGTCCGAAGCGGGCTTCACGACCGTGGCGTCGCCGACGACGCAGGCGGCGACCGGGGTCACCTCGACGACCGCGACGTTCCACGGCACCCTGACACCCCTCACGGAAACGGTCGGCGCGGAAGCCGAGTACTCGTTTGACTACGCCCAGGGCGCCGAAGATTGCACAAGCGGCGCCTCGACGACGCCGACGGGCGCCGGCACGGGCGCGGGCGCAAAGACGGTGGAAGCGGAAGTGACGGGTCTGCAGCCGGGCGCGGCCTACTCGGTGTGTCTGGTCTCTCAGAACCCGTTCGGCTCGGAACTCGACCCGGCCACGCCGCAGCAGCAGTTCACGACCCTGGCGGGCCCCCCGGGCATCGAATCCGAGACGGCGACCGCGGTCACCCCGGAAGGCGTGACGTTGGAAACGACGGTCAACCCGAACAACCAGGCCTCGACCTGCAGCTTTGAATACTCAACTGAAGAAGCGAAGCTCACAGCGGGCGAAGGTACCGTCGTCGCCTGCTCGCAGCCGCTCGGCGCGGGCGGTGCGCCGGCCACGGGCTCGACAACCGTCACGGGCCTGCATCTGAAAACGACGTACTTCTACCGTGCGCTCGCGGAAAACGCCGCGCGTGAAAAGACGACCGACGCGACGATCGAACATTTCGAAACCAAGCGGCGCTCGCGCCGTCCCTTGAAGGCGAGGCTGCCAGCAACGTCAGCAAAACCACAGCGACGTTGGGCGCCAAGGTCGACCCCAACGGCGCGCAGATCACCGCGTGTGTCTTTGAATACGGCACCGACACCGGCTACGGGCACGTCGTCCCGTGTGTGCACCCGGACGCCGCGGAAATCGGCGCCGGCCGCGAAGCGGTCGCGGTGTCCGCCCCAGTCACGGGCCTCTCCCCGAACATCACCTACCACTGGCGCCTGACCGCCACGAGCGCCGCCGGCACCGTCACCACCACCGATCAGACGTTCATCGACGACACCACGGGCGCATCGCTACCGGATGGCCGTGCGTATGAACTCGTCACGCCGGCCCAGAAGAACGGGGCGCTGATCGACACCGCACTCGGCGGCGGCAGCGCCTGGACCCCCCGGATCGCTGAAAACGGCAGGGCGCTGATCGCGCCGAGCATCCAATGCTTCGCCAGCTCCGAATCCTGCATCGGCACACGCGAACGTGACGGAGAGGCCTACGAATTCACCCGCACCCCAGGCGGCTGGACCACCAGCCCGCTCGCGCCGCCAGTCACCAAGCTCGAAACGAACACGCTCTGGGCCGCCGACGCCGACCAGCACACCACCCTGTTCAGCGCACCCAGCCCACCCGCCGGCCAAGACGACTTCTACAGCCGCAACAACCAAGGCCAACTCACCGACATCGGACCCCTCGGCGAAGGCCGCAACGGAACAGGCGGCGGCGGCACCTTCCGAAAGCTCAACAAGATCGTCGCGACCAGCGACTTCACACATGTCCTCTACGAAGGCAACAAACTCTGGCCGATCGAAGCAGGCGCATACGAGTACAGCGGCGCTGGCAACACCGCCCCCCGGCCGGTGGGGATCACCGGCGGCCCGGAAAGCACCAGCCTCATCAGTAGCTGCCGCACAAGCCTCGGTGCTGGCGGGCTGGGCGGCCCCGGTACTCAAGGCTACGGGGCGCTTTCGGCGGATGGCCGTACCGCGTATTTCACTGCGGAAAAATGCGGGGGTGGTACGGGTGCAAACGCGAGTAAGCCGGTGCTGGCCAGGGAGTTGTATGCGCGTGTCGACGGGGAAAAGGAAGTGGTGGGCGAAACGGGGGCGCATACCGTGCTCGTATCTGGGCCGGCGTCAACCGGCTGCGGAAGCGTTGAATGCGAGGAAAACAACAGCAGCGAACCGGTAAAAGCGAGCGAACGCGCGCGGGACTCGATCTTCGCTGGCGCCTCAAACGACGGCTCAAGAGTCTTCTTCACGAGTACCCAGCAGTTCACCGACAACGCCAGCGAGGGCGAAGGCGAAGCCGGCACGAGCTGCCACGAATCGCCCTCCAGCGGCTGCAACCTGTACGAGTCGGTCTGCGCGGAGCCATGCGGCGCGCCCGAGGAAGAACCCGCCGCCAAAGAACGCGAACTGATCGATGTCTCCGAAGCCGAAGGCGCCAAACAAGCCAGCGGCGGCCCACGCGTCCAAGGCGTCCTCGCGATCTCCCCTGACGGCACCCACGTCTACTTCGTGGCCCGCGGCGTCCTCAGCACACAACCCAGCAGTCAGGGACAAACAGCCACAGACGGAGCCGACAACCTCTACGCCTACGAGCGCGACAAAGCCCACCCCGAAGGCAAACTCAGCTACATCACGACACTCCCCCAGCCGACGAGCATCCCATCGGCCTATTCGGCGCCGGCGTAACCGAGTGGAGTCAAGGTATTGGGCTTGCGAATGTGACTCCGGATGGGCGGTTCCTGGTGTTCCTCAGCCACGGTGCGCTGACCCCCGACGACACCCGGCCTGCCAAGGAAGGTGCCCCCGCGCCGCCCGCGCAGGTCTATCGCTACGACGCACAGACCGGCACGCTCATACGCATCTCGATCGGCGCGCACGGCTACAACGACAACGGCAACGCCGGCACCACCGACGCCGGGATCGCAATCGCCGAACGTGGCTGGGCGCTCGGGGTTGGCCCAGGCCGCGCGGACCCAACGATGTCCCACGACGGACAATACGTGTTCTTCGAAAGCCCCGTCGCACTCGCCCCAGGAGCACTCAACGACGACCAGGTCGCCACCAGCAACCAGGGCAAGCCCGAATACGCCGAGAACATCTACGAGTACCACAACGGCGACGTTTCCCTGATCTCCGACGGCAAAGACACCACGGTAAGAGCCGGAGCCCCCGGCCTCCATAGCTCTGTGGAATTGCTCGGCACAGACGCGACCGGCTCGAACGTGTTCTTCGCGACCAATGACCAGCTCACATCCCAGGACACCGATACCCAGCGCGACTACTACGACGCCCGCATCTGCACTGAAGCAGAACCCTGTTTCACCTTGCCGGCACCTGTTGTGTCGTGCTCTGAAGGGGCTTGTCATGGGGCTGGTGTTGGTGTGTCGCCCTCGCAGATTCCGGCCAGTGAGACTTTCAACGGTCCTGGCAATGTGATATCGCCGGTGGCTGTGCCGGTGGCTGTGCCGCCGGTCAAATCCAAAGCTTTGACGAGGGCTGAGAGGCTCGCTCGTGCTCTGAAGGCTTGCCGTAGTAAACATAATAGGCATAGGCGTGCTGTTTGTGAAAGGGCTGCACGTAGGGCTTTTGGTGCGAAGGCGAGTGCCAAGGGGTCCGCTCGGGGGGTCGGCGATGAGTAGCGGGCGAGCGATGAGCGCTTTTAGGGTATTGGGTGTCAGGGGTCGTGGTTCGCGGTGTGCGCTGGTCGTTGTCGCGTTGATGGTGGGGGTGTTTGGTTTCGTGTCGTCGGCTTTGGCGGTGGTGCCTGCGGGTGGCTTGATTGTTCATACGGTCGCGCCGTTGGGGGGTTTCTCGCAGGCTGAGAATGGTGTTTGTGGCACGGCGGAAACCCTGGTGTGTTACAGCTATATGGTGACGGCTGTCTAATGCTGGCAGTGAATCGTCTGCGGGTCCGGTGGTGGTGAAGGACGAACTTCCTGAAGGCTTCGAAGTGCCCGGGAGCGGGATTGAATTTTTCTTGCTGCGGGCGGTGCATCTGGGCCAAAATCAGCTCCACGGCGAAAAACTGGAAAATGATTGTGGTGTCCAGGCGGGGAGCGCGCGAGACGGTGACGTGCACATTTCCCGAAGACGTTGGAAGCGGACGCGGCTCTGCGGGTGCGCCTGAAGCTAACGGTGAGCGCTGGCGCCCAGGGTCTCGCGTTGAACCGTCGAGCGTCGCGGGCGCTGGTTCTCCTGAAGCGTCGGTCAGCCGAACCGTTGCGGGTGGGTGCTGGGTTGTCGGTGTTCGGTCCGAGTGACTTCGGGACCTATATCGCGGGGGTGGATGGCGCGCCGGATACCCAGGCCGGTGACCATCCGTATGAGATGACGACGCGGATCGACCTGAGTAGTGCCGTCAGGAACGCGCCCGAAGGGCCTCGTGAGATGACGAGCGTTCACGATCTGAAGGACGTGGTCGTCGACCTGCCGGTCGGGCTGTTGGGCGACGCGCAGGCCACACCGAAGTGTAGGTACCCGGAACTCGCCTCCGTGAAGCACTGTCCGGCGGCGACGCGGGTCGGGCAGATCACGACCCAGCCCGATACCCTCACGGGGGCGTACACGGCTATCTATAACATGGTGCCCGAACATGGTGTCGCTGCGGAGTTCGGCTTCAACGACGGCCTGGATGCCACGCATGTGATCTATGCGAGCGTGCAGCCGACACGGGCTGGCTATGTGCTGCGCGCTACCACGCGAGAAATCCCGCAGGTCGTGCTGACGGATGCTACCGCGACGTTCTTCGGGAATCCCGCCGTCAAGGACGAAGCGGGCAATCCGCCCGTCGCGTTCTTCACGAACCCCTCGGACTGCTCGGGCGGGCAGCCGGCCAGCGCCGTGCGCAGTACCCTGCACGTCGATTCCTGGCAGCAGCCGGGCCCGTTCAAAGCGAACGGGACGCCGGAGGGCGAAGCCGAAGTCGAAGGCCCGAACTGGGTGTCGGCCCTCAGCAGCGAAGGGCCCGGCGGTGAATCGGCGGTGACGGGCTGTGACCTTTTGCGCTTCCAGCCCAGCGGGTTCACCGTCAAACCCGACACGACCACCGCTGATAAGCCGACGGGGCTCACGTTCGACCTGAAGATCCCTCAGACGGAGACCCCTGGTACCCTCGCTACCCCGCCGCTCAGGGATGCTACCGTGACGCTCCCGCCGGGCCTGACCGTCGACCCGTCGGCGGGCAACGGCCTGCAGGCCTGTAGCGAGGCGCAGATCGGCTGGCTCGGCACCCTCGGCCCCCACGGCGAAGAACTACCCAAGATCCACGGCCCCCACGGCGAAGAACCCAGCAGGGGCCTTTCGAACTTCACGCCGGCGGCGCCGGCGTGCCCGGACGCGTCGAAGATCGGCACCGTCGAAGTCACGAGCCCCCTGATCGAAGGCACCCTCTCCGGATACGTCTACCTCGCAAAGCAGCAGGAAAACCCGTTTGGCTCTCTGCTCGCTGGCTACATCGTGATCGACGACCCGACGACCGGGATTATCGTCAAGGTCCCGGGGGAACTGCGGGCCAACCCCGAAACCGGGCAGATCACCGGCGTCTTTGACCAGAACCCCCAGCTCCCCTTCTCAGAGCTGAAACTCCATTTCTTCGGCGGTGAACGGGGCGACCTCGCGACCCCTGAAGCCTGCGGGGCCTACACCACCACGTCGGACTTCGAACCGTGGTCGGCCCCCGAATCCGGCGCCGACGCCACGCCCTCAGACAGCTTCAATATCACCGGTGGCTGCGTCGGAGCGTTTACCCCCGCGTTCCACGCGGGCACCACCAGCCCGCAGGCCGGCAGCTTCGCCCCGTTCGTGCTCTCGCTCTCAAAGCAGGACGACGAACAGGGCATGGCGGGCCTCACCGTCGCCCTCCCGCCCGGCCTGATCGGCCGCATCACCGGCGTCGGTCAATGCTCTGACGCCGAGGTCGCTGCCGCCGAGGCCCGTAGCGGTCTCGGCCAGGGCGCCCAGGAGCTCTCGAGCTCGTCCTGCCCCGTGTCTAGCTTGATCGGCACGGTCACGACCCAGACGGGCCCCGGCACCGAACCGTTCAGCGTCACCGGCAAGGCCTACCTCACGGGCCCCTACCACGGCGCCCCCTACGGCATAGCCGTGGTCGTACCAGCGATCGCGGGCCCGTTTGACCTCGGTGTCGTCGTGATCCGCCAGGCGCTGTTCATCGACCCGAGCGACGCGCACGTCACCGACGTCTCAGACCCGTTCCCCGTGATCAGAGATGGCATCCCGCTGCGCATCCAGCGAGTCGACGTCAACCTCAACCGCGAAAACTTCACCCTGAACCCGACGAGCTGTGAAGAAAGGCACATCACCGCGATGGCAACGAGCCTCAACGCCAACGAGGCTGCCCTGTCCAGCCGCTTCCAGGCCGCGGGTTGCGCGAGCCTGCCATTCCACCCCGAACTCAGCGCTTCCACGAGCGGCAGAACGAGCAAAGTCAATGGTGCGAGCTTCAACGTCAGGATCGGTTTCCATCCCGGCGAAGCGAACATCCACAGGGTTGAACTGACGATCCCGTCGGTCCTGCCCTCGCGCCTGACGACGATCCAGAAGGCGTGCAGCGACACGGTCTTCAACGTCAACCCCGCGAGCTGCCCACCGGAATCCCTGATCGCGACCGCTACCGCGCGCACCCCGCTACTCCCCGACCCGCTGGCCGGTCCGGTGTACTTCGTCTCCCACGGCGGCGCCGCGTTCCCCGACACCGAGATCGTGTTGCAGGGCGATAACGTCAAGCTGATCCTCGACGGCCACACCGACATCAAAAAAGGCGTGACATACAGCCGCTTTGAAACGGTCCCGGACGCTCCGGTCAGCTCGTTCGAATTCAAAGCCCCGGAGGGCCGCTACTCGATCTTCGGCGCGTTCGGCAACCTCTGCCAGAAAGAAATCCACGCGCCGACCAGGATCACCGCCCAGAACGGCGCCGTTTTCAGCCAGGAAACCCCGGTCGAGGTAGAAAACTGCCCGAACGCGCTGTCGGTCCTCTCCCACAGGGTTAAGGGCCGCAGCATCACCGTGACCGTCGCCGTCCCCTCCGCCGGCACGCTCACCGCGACCGGCAGGGGCCTCTCCAAGGCCACGAAGAGCGCGCACGGCCGCGGCACCCTCACCATGACCCTGAAGGCCACGCGGCGCGGCAGGGTAAACACCAAGGTCAAACTCTCCTTCGCGCCGACCCACGGCAAACACCTCACCGCCACAGTCGCCGCAAACCCGGGCCGCTCATCCAATCTCAAGCACGGGAGCCGCTGATGGCGATCCTGAACACGCGTCTTCTGTCCACGGTCGCCGGCGCGCGACGCTCCTCCCGCGACCCTCGTCTCGCTGACGTCTCACACGCGGGCACCCGCGCCACCCGCGGGCACCCGGTGTGTCACGGTCGCTCAGAGCAGCACGATCATGAATACCCCCGTTCCTCCGGTGAGGGGTGCGATGAGTGTGAGAAGGCACGTCACGCCGATCAGGCGCAACGTCTTCGTATGTCGATGTGTTTGCATCGGGAGAGTATCCCAGCGACACATGACGGTCTCAAACGGGCGTTTCTCACTGGAGCCCCGAGCGTGAGCGTGACCGCGCATTCACCAGCGCGTACCCTTCGGCTGACCGCCGGGAAGCTCGTCACCGTGGCCCTGGCGGTTGTGGTGCTGGCGGTGCCTGTGTCGGCTGAGGCCGCGAGCACCCACCCGTTCTCCTCCTTCAACGGCGAACCGGGCACCCATCTGGCAAACCCGTGGGGTATAGACATCGATTCCGCCGCGGAAACGGTCCTCGTCGCGGATTCCGCGAACCATCAGGTCGCGAAGTTCGACCTGTCCGGCGCCCCGAAGGAATTCTCCTCGCTCTCTTCGAATGAGCTGTCGGGGGCGGGTGCCCCGGAAGCCTTTGAAGCCCCGACGCCGTATGTGGGTGATGTGCCGGGTGGCGGTGATGTCTATGCGGTGAATTTCCCGCATAACGTGGTGGATCGTTTCAACGCGGCGGGGGAATACGTCTCGCAGCTGACGGGCGCGGGTACCCCTGCGGGTTCGTTTTCGGGTCCGTTTGAGGTGCGTGTCGATCCGTCGTCTGGTGATGTGTGGGTGATCGACACGGGCCATGACGTGGTGGACGAGTTCAGCTCGGCCACCACGGAAACGTATTTGGGGCAGATCGACGCGTCGGCGCTCGTGAACCCGTCGTCGTTGGAAGCGGAACCGTTGACGGGCTTGCAGGATGTCGCGGTCGACGGCGAAGGGAACCTGTATCTGGCGGGCGATAACGAAACTGCGGGTCGTTTCCAGGTCGATAAGTTCAATGGGGCTCGGGAACTGCAGTTCGTGCTCGACCCGAATGGTGCGACGTCGGTCGCGGTTGATACGGGCACGCTCCCGAACACGGTTTACACGATCGACGCCGCCCGTACGATCTCTGCGTATGAATCGACGTCGATCTCGGGGGTGCCGGTCGAACAGTTCGGTCCGGGCGAAGACGGCAACGTCGAACTGCAGGACCTCGCTGTCGACTCCGCCTCTCACAGGGTTTACGCGACCGACTATGGCGATAGCCAGGTCGACATCTTCGCCCCGAAGGTCGTGCTCCCCACGCCGGTGACCGGCGAAGCGAGCGAAGTGCAGCCGCTCTCCGCCACGCTGAATGGGACGGTCAACCCGGAAGGCGTCGAACTGTCCGAATGCGTCTTTGAATACGGCGAAAGCGAAAGCTACGGCAAAACCATGCCCTGCCAGGAGTCCGATGCGGCAATCGGGACGGGGCCCGAACCCGTCGCAGTCAAGGCGGATGTGACGGGCCTTCAGGTCGGTACCAGCTACCACTTCCGGCTGATGGCCGCGAACGTCAACGGGAGCGAACACGGTGCGGATGCCACGTTCGCGACGCAGCCGCCGCCGACGGTCTCGGGCGCGGCGGCGAATTCGATCACCGAAACCTCCGCTGACCTGACCGCCCTGATCAACCCCAACGGCGCCGCCACCACCTACCACGTCGACTATGGCACCACCACCGCCTACGGCACCACCCAGCCGGTCCCGGACGCCCCCGCCGGCGCCGGCAGCGCACCGAAGACGGTCAGCGTCCCGATCACCGGATTGAAAGCGAACATCACCTACCACTGGCGGCTGGTTGCCACCAGCGCCGCGGGGACGGTCTCGACCGCCGATCAGACCTTTGTCGATGACACGAGCGGTGTCGCGCTGCCTGATGGCCGTGCCTATGAACTGGTGACCCCGCCGCAGAAGAACGGCGCGTTGATCGATGTCGCGTTGGGTGGCGGTAGCGCCTGGAGTCCGCTGGTCGCTGAAGACGGCAGGAGTTTGATCGTGCCGAGCATCCAGTGTTTCGCAGGTGCGCAGTCCTGCACGGGTGCGCGTGAACGCGACGGAGAGGCCTATGAATTCGCCCGCACCCCGGCCGGCTGGGCGACCAACCCGCTCGCACCACCGCTGGCGTTTTTTGAAACCAACACATTGTGGGCCGCGAACGCGCAGAGCCATGACACGCTGTTCAGCGCCCCCAGCCCCCCCGCCGGCCAAGACGACTTCTACAGCCGCAACAACCAAGGCCAACTCACCGACATCGGACCCCTCGGCGAAGGCCGCGAAGGCACAGGCGGCGGCGGCACCTTCCGCAAGCTCAACCTGATCGTCGCGACCAGCGACTTCTCACACGTCCTCTACGAAGGTAACAAACTCTGGCCGATCGAAGCAGGACTCTATGAGTACACCGGCGTCGGTAACACCGCGCCGCGGCCCGTCGGCGTCACCGGCACGGCGAACAGCACCAGCCTGATCAGCGCCTGCGCCAATACGCTCCTCGGCGGCGGGACACAGAGCGGCGGCCTCACCCAGTCCTACGGGCCGCTCTCAGCCGACGGGCGCACCGCGTACTTCACCGCGGGGCCATGCGCGAACGGTACAGGCACAAACGCCAGCAAGCGAGTCTTCGCTAAAGAGCTGTATGCGCGGGTCCAGGGAGAACAGGAACAAGCCGGTGAAACAGGCGCGCATACGATCCTGATATCGGCACCGACAGCCACGGGCTGTGAAAGCGCTGAATGCAAGGAAAACAACAGCAGCGAACCAGCCAAAGAGGAAGAACGCGCGCGTGACTCGATCTTCGCGGGCGCCTCAAACGACGGTTCGCGCGTGCTCTTCACCAGCACCCAGCAGCTCACCGACAACGCCAACGAGGGCCAAGGCACATCCGGCCTGCGCTGCCATGAGGCGCTCCTTGGGGGCTGTAACCTGTATGAGTCGATCTGCGCCGAGCCATGCGGGGCACCCGCGGAAGAACCCGCCGCCAAAGAACGCGAGCTCGTCGATGTCTCCGAAGCCGAAGGCGCGAAAAACGCCAGCGGCGGCCCACGCGTGCAAGGCGTGATGGCGATCTCCCCCGACGGCACACACGTCTACTTCATAGCCCAGGGCGTCCTCAGCGAACAACCCAACAGCCAGCAGCAAAAAGCCCAAGACGGCGCGAACAACCTCTACGCATTCGAACACGACGAAGCACACCCCAACGGCCACCTCACATTCATCACGACCCTCCCACCAGCCGACGAACAAGCATTCTCCGGCGCCTCCGAGTGGAGCCAGGGCATCGGGCTCGCCAACGTCACGCCGGACGGGCGGTTCCTCGTGTTCCTCAGCCACGGCGCGCTGACCCCCGATGACACACGCCCACAAGCAGGAGCCCCAGCGCAGGTCTACCGCTACGACGCACAAACCGCCACGCTCATACGCATCTCGATCGGCGAGCATGGCTACAACGACAACGGCAACGCCGGCACCACCGACGCCGGAATCGCGAGCGCCGGGGAACACGGGTGGGGGCTCGGGGTCGGCCCGGGCCGTGCGGATCCGACGATGTCCCACGACGGGCAATACGTGTTCTTCGAAAGCCCTGTCGCGCTTGCTCCCGGCGCGCTCGATGACGTCATCACCAACCTCGACAACCAGAACCACCCGCATTACGCCGAGAACGTCTACGAGTACCACGACGGCAACGTGTCTCTCATCTCCGACGGGAAGGACACCGCGGGCGCCGTCGGTGTCGCCACGCCCGCCGTGGAACTGCTCGGTACCGATGCGACCGGCGCGAACGTCTTCTTCTCGACCTTTGACCAGCTCACCCCGCAGGACACCGACACGCAGCGCGACTATTACGACGCCCGTATCTGCACCACCGAAGAACCGTGCCTCACCTACCCCTCACCGGCATTGCCGTGCTCTGAAGAAGGCTGCCACCCAGCCGCGGCGAGCCCCTCGCTCCTCCAGACCCCTGCCACCGAGAGCGCGACGGGCGCCGGGAACTTCATTCCACCGCCGCCCGCGAAAGCCAAACCGAGGAGTGCGGCTCAGATTCGGGCTGAAAAGCTTCGCGCCGCCCTTAGGCTCTGCCGCCGCAAACATGACCGTCACAAGCGGGTGGTATGCGAAAAGCAGGCGCGCCGCCGCTACGGCGCTGCCGCAAAGGCCACTTCCAAAACGCCCGTCAGGAGAGCCATCACCTACAGGAGGGCGAGCCGATGACCCCTTTTAGCGCCCTCCGCGCAGCACTGCGCGCATCGCCTCCCTTTCCGGGTTGCACGCGATCCGGATCAGAACGCCGTGGATCGGGGCGTGATGGTTCGGCTGCGCAAGCTCGGTACAGGGATCCCCAGTACGGGGGTTCTGTCCGAGGGCGGCGAGGGTCAGGTAGGTCAAGGACGTACCGAGTGTGGCGTGCTTTGCACGCGGAGGAGGGAGGACGCCGATATGCGTGGGTCATCGTCGCGACGGTTGTTGCGGCGATGGGCGTCGCCGCAACAACGGCGGTGGCGGCGACGCCGTCGCCTGGTCTGACGCTCCACACGTTCGCGGCGGCCGGCCCGTTCGCGATCGGTGAAAGCCCCGTGAACTGCAGCGAGGTGGTGGGTGGCCAGGAACAAGCGGCTTGTTATGGCTACCAGGTGACGGTCACGAATTCGGGCAGTGTTCCTTCGGCGGCGCCGATAGTTCTCAGCGACCATCTCCCGAAAGGGTTTGTCCTCAACAGCAGCCTTCTGTTTCTGGAGCCCGCGTTCCATAACGGCCAGAAGGGCAATGTTGAACGTGAACCTGAGTCGGGCGACTGCTCCCAGCAGGGGGAACCTGTCACGGTCACGTGTACCTACCCGGGTGCGCTGGAACCCGATGAAGCTCTCGAACTGCGCCTGTTCGTGAGCGTCGAACCGGGTACCCCGACGGGCGAGCAGAACACTGCCACCGCGACGGCTCCCGGCTCTCCTGAAACGTTGCTGAGCGAACCGCTCGCTGTCGGCGCCGTCACCCCGGTGTTCGGCCCGAGCGCCCTGCAGTCGTTCATCGCTGCGTCCGACGGCACTCCTGACACGCAGGCTGGGGATCACCCGTATGAGATGACGACGCGCATCGACCTGAGCAACGTCGTCAGACGCAAGCCCGAAGGCCCATTCCAGCTTGACACGGTGCACGATCTGAAGGATGTGATCGTCGACCTCCCGGTCGGCTTGCTCGGCGATGCGCAGGCCACCCCGAAGTGCACCTTCGCCCAGCTCGCGAGTCACGCGCACTGCCCGCTCGATACTCGTGTCGGGCAGATCGCGACCGAGCCCGAAGGCCCCACGTCGGCCTACACCGGCCTCTTCAACATGGTCCCCGAGCCGGGTGTCGCCGCCGAGTTCGGCTTCGAAGACGGCTTGCACTCAACGCACGCGATCTATGCGAGCCTCGCGCCGACCCCCTCGGGCTACATCGTCCGTGCGACCACAAGAGAAGTTCCGCAGGTGCCGCTCACGCAGGTGATCGCGACGTTCTCGGGCGACCCGGAGGCCGTGGATGGGACGAACGCGACGCAGGTCCCGTTCTTCACGAACCCCTCAGACTGCTCCTCTCGTGAAGCGCGCACGTCCACGGTGCATATGGATTCCTGGCAGGAACCAGGGGTGTTCACGGACAATGGGCTGCCGAGCGGCGAACCGTTGGTCGAAACGGAGCCGTGGAAATCGCTGCGGAGCTCGGTCGGCGAATCCCCGCCCGTCACCGGTTGTAACCTCCTGCGCTTCCAGCCGTCCGGTTTCACCGTCAAACCCGATACGCAGACGGCGGACAAGCCGACGGGGCTGACGTTCGACCTGAAGATCCCCGAGCCTGAGACCCCGGAAACTCTCGCTACCCCGCCGCTCCGCGACGCGACGGTCACGCTCCCGCCGGGCCTGACGGTCGACCCGTCGGCCGCGGGTGGCCTGCAGGCCTGCTCGGAGGCGCAGATCGGCTGGCTCGGCGCGACCGGCCCGCACGGCGAAGAACTCCCGAATGTCCACGGCCCGGCAGGCGAAGAACCCAACCGGGGCCTCACGAACTTCTCCCCGGCCGCCCCGAGCTGCCCGGATGCGTCGAAGATCGGCAGCGTTGAAGTCACGAGCCCGCTGACCGCGGAACCGTTGCAGGGATCGGTGTTCCTCGCGCGCCAGCAGGAAAACCCGTTCGCCAGCCTGTTGGCGGGCTACATCGTGATCGATGACCCGACGACGGGGATCATCGTGAAGGTTCCCGGCGAACTGAAAACGAACCCTGAAACGGGGCAGATCACGGGTGTCTTTGACCAGAACCCCCAGCTCCCGTTCTCCGAGCTGAAGATCCATTTCTTCGGCGGTGAACGCGGCGACCTCGCGACCCCCGAAGCCTGCGGCTCCTACACCACCACCTCGGATTTCGAACCGTGGTCGGCCCCCGAATCGGGCCCCGACGCGACCCCGACCGACACCTTCAACATCACCGGTGGCTGCGTCAGCGCGTTCACCCCCGCCTTCTCTTCGGGCCTGGGGAGCCCGCAGGCGGGGAGCTTCTCCCCGTTCCTGCTGTCGATCTCTAAGCAGGATGACGAACAGGGCATGGCGGGCCTGACGGTCAATCTGCCGCCGGGTCTGATCGGCAAGATCACCGGTGTCGGGCAGTGCTCGGACTCCCAGGTCGCGGCTGCGCAGGCCCGCAGTGGCCTTGGCCAGGGCGCCCAGGAGCTCGCAAGCCCGTCGTGTCCCTCATCCTCCCTGCTCGGGACGGTCACGACAGCAACGGGCCCCGGCAGCGAGCCGTTCAGCGTCACCGGCAACGCCTACCTGACGGGCCCCTACCACGGCGCCCCGTACGGGATCGCGGTGATCGTCCCGGCGATCGCGGGCCCGTTCGACCTCGGCGTCGTCGTGATCCGCCAGGCGCTGTTCATCGATCCGAACGACGCGCACGTGACCGACGTCTCGGACCCCTTCCCGACAATCAGAGACGGCATCCCGCTGCGCATCCAACGCGTCGACGTGGACCTCAACCGCGAAAACTTCACGCTCAACCCGACCAGCTGCCAGGAAAAGCACATCACGGCCACCGCGACCAGCATCACCGGCACCCAGGCGGGGCTCTCCTCACGCTTCCAGGCTACGGACTGCCAGAGCCTCCCGTTCCACCCCGAATTCTCGGCCTCCACGAGCGGCAGAACGAGCAAAGCCGATGGTGCGAGCTTCAACGTCAGGATCGGTTTCCATGCTGGTGAAGCGAACATCCATAGGGTCGAACTGACGATCCCCTCGGTGCTGCCCTCGAGGCTGACGACGATCCAGAAGGCGTGCCGCGACACGGTCTTCAACGTCAATCCCGCGAGCTGTCCGCCGGAATCGCTGATCGCGACCGCGAGTGCCCGCACGCCGCTGCTCCCGGACCCGCTGTCGGGGCCCGTGTATTTCGTATCGCATGGTGGGGCGGCGTTCCCGGACACCGAGATCGTGTTGCAGGGCGATAACGTCAAGCTGATCCTCGACGGGCACACCGACATCAAAAAAGGTGTGACATACAGCCGCTTTGAAACGGTCCCGGACGCTCCGGTCAGCTCGTTCGAATTCAAAGCCCCGGAGGGCCGCTACTCGATCTTCGGCGCGTTCGGCAACCTCTGCCAGAAACAGATCAACGCCCCGACCAGGATCACCGCCCAGAACGGCGCCGTCTTCAGCCAGGAAACCCCGGTCGAAGTCGAAAACTGCCCGAACGCGCTGTCCGTCCTCTCCCACAGGGTCAAGGGCCGCAGCATCACCGTGACCGTCGCCGTCCCCGCCGCCGGCACCCTCACCGCGACCGGCAAGGGCCTCTCCAAAGCCACCAGGACCAGCCACGGCCGCGGCACCCTCACCCTCACGCTCAAGGCCACGCGGCGCGGCAGGGTAAACACCAAGGTCAAACTCTCCTTCGCGCCGACCCACGGCAAACACCTCACCGCCACCATCGCCGCAAACGCCGCCCGCTCATCCAACGTCGAACACCGGAGCCGCTGATGCCGATCCTCAAGACGCGTCTCCTGTCCACGGTCACCGGCGCGCGACGCTCCTCCCGCGACCCTCGTCTCGCTGACGTCTCACACGCGGGCGCCCGCGCCACCCGCGAGCACCCCGTGTGTCACGCCCCCTCAGAGCAGCACGATCATGAATACCCCCGTTCCTCCGGTGAGGGGTGCGATGAGTGTGAGAAGGCACGTCACGCCGATCAGGCGCAACGTCTTCGTATGTCGATGTGTTTGCATCGGGAGAGTATCCCAGTCACACATGACACTTTCCAACGGGCGTCTCTCACTGGAGCCCCGAGCGTGAAGGTGACCTCGCTTTCACGAGCGCGTACCCTTCGGCTGACCGCCGGGAAGCTCGTCACCCTGGCCCTGGCCCTTGTGGTGCTGGCCGTGCCGGTGTCGGCTGAGGCCGCGAGCACCCACCCCTTCTCCTCCTTCAACGGCGAACCGGGCACCCATCTGGCGAACCCGTGGGGTATCGATGTGGACTCCGCCGCGGAAACGGTCCTCGTCGCGGATTCCGCGAACCATCAGGTGGCGAAGTTCGATCTGTCCGGGGCCCCGAAGGAATTCTCCTCGCTCTCTTCGAATGAGCTGTCGGGGGCTGGTGCCCCTGAAGCCTTTGAAGCGCCGACGCCGTATGTCGGTGATGTGCCGGGTGGGGGGGATGTCTATGCGGTGGATTTCCCGCATAACGTGGTGGATCGTTTCAACGCGGCGGGGGAATACGTCTCGCAGCTGACGGGTGCGGGTACCCCGGCGGGCGCGTTTTCGGGTCCGTTTGAGGTGCGTGTGGATCCGTCGTCTGGTGATGTGTGGGTGATCGACACGGGCCATGACGTCGTCGATGAGTTCAGCTCGGCCACCACGGAAACGTATTTGGGGCAGATCGACGCGTCGAGCCTGGTCAACCCGTCCTCCTCGGAAGCGGAACCGTTGACCGGCCTGCAGGACATCGCGATCGACAGCGAAGGCAACCTCTACCTCGCGGGCAACAACGAAACGGCCGGCCGTTTTCAGGTCGATAAGTTCAACGGCGCCCGGGAACTGCAGTTCGTGTTGGATCCGAATGGTGCGACGTCGGTCGCGGTTGATACGGGCACGCTGCCGAACACGGTTTACACGATCGACGCCGCCCGTACGATCTCCGCGTATGAATCGACGTCGATCTCAGGGGTGCCGGTCGAACAGTTCGGTCCGGGCGAAGACGGCAACGTCGAACTGCAGGATGTCGCTGTCGACTCCGCGACTCACAGGGTTTATGCGACTGACTATGGCGACAGCCAGGTCGACGTCTTCGCCCCGAAGGTCGTGCTCCCCACGCCGGTGACCGGCGAAGCGAGCGAAGTGCAGCCGGTCTCCGCGACGTTGAGTGGGACGGTCAACCCGGAAGGCGTCGAACTGTCCGAATGCGTCTTTGAATACGGCGAAACCGAAAGCTACGGCAAAACCATGCCCTGCCAGGAGTCCGACGCGGCAATCGGGACGGGCACCGAACCGGTCGCAGTCAAGGCGGACGTGACGGGCCTTCAGGTAGGGACGACCTACCACTTCCGGCTGATGGCTGCGAACGCCAATGGGAGCGAACATGGCGCGGATGCGACGTTCGCGACCCAGCCCCCGCCGATCATCACAAACGCCGCGGCGGCCAGCATCACGACCTCCTCCGCGGACCTGACCGCCCTGATCAACCCCAACGGCGCCGCCACCACCTACCACGTCGACTATGGCACCACCACCGCCTACGGCACCACCCAGCCGGTCCCGGACGCCCCCGCCGGCGCCGGCACCGCCCCGAAGACGGTCAGCGTCCCGATCACCGGATTGAAAGCGAACATCACCTACCACTGGCGCCTCACCGCCACGAGCGCCGCCGGCACCGTCACAACGACCGATCACACGTTCATCGACGACACCACCGGCGCTGGCCTGCCGGACGGTCGTGCCTATGAACTCGTGACGCCGCCGCGCAAGAACGGCGCGTTGATCGACGTCGCGCTCGGCGGCGGTAGCGCGTGGACCCCCCGGATCGCTGAAAACGGCAGGGCGCTGATCGCGCCGAGCATCCAGTGCTTCGCCGGCGCTGAATCCTGCATCGGCGCACGACTACGTGAGGGAGAGGCCTACGAATTCGCTCGCACGCCAACGACGGGCTGGGTGACCAACCCGCTTGCACCACCGGCCGCGATGTTCGAAACGAACACACTGTGGGCCGCGAACGCCGACCAGCGCACCACCCTCTTCAGCGCACCGAGCCCGCCTGCAGGCGAAGATGACTTCTACACCCGCAACGCGGAAGGTCATCTCGCCGACATCGGACCTGTCGGCGAAGGCCTCACGACCTACCGAAAAATCGCCAACATCGACGCCACCAGTGACTTCACACACGTACTCTACTCGGGCAGCAACCTCTGGTCGATAGAAGCAGGCGCATACGAGTACAGCGGTGCCGGCAACACCGCCCCACGGCCGGTGGGCGTCACCGGCGGCCCCAACAGCACCAGCCTCATCAGCAGCTGCGGCGTGATCCTCGGTAGCGGCGAACTGAGCGGCCCCGCCGAGCCCTACGGGGCGCTTTCGGCGGATGGCCGCACCGCGTATTTCACCGCGAAAACATGCTCGGGTGGTACGGGTGCAAACGCGAGTAAGCCGGTGCTGGCCAGGGAGTTGTATGCGCGTGTCGACGGGGAAAAGGAAGTGGTGGGCGAAACGGGGGCGCATACCGTGCTGGTATCTGGGCCGGCGTCAACCGGCTGCGGAAGCGTTGAATGCGAGGAAAACAACAGCAGCGAACCGGTAAAAGCGAGCGAACGCGCGCGGGACTCGATCTTCGCGGGAGCCTCAAACGACGGCTCAAGAGTCTTCTTCACGAGTACCCAGCAGTTCACCGACAACGCCAGCGAGGGCGAAGGCAAGGCTGGCCTGCTCTGCTCAACCGCAGTCTCGAGTGGCTGCAACCTGTACGAGTCGATCTGCGCGGAGCCATGCGGGACACCCCAGGAAGAACCCGCCGCCCAAAAACGCGAACTGGCCGATGTCTCCGAAGCCGAAGGCGCCAAACAGGCCAGCGGCGGGCCACGCGTACAAGGCGTCCTCGCGATCTCCCCCGACGGCACCCACATCTACTTCGTAGCCCAAGGGGTCCTCAGCACACAACCCAACACCCAGCAGCAAAAAGCCACAGACGGAGCCGACAACCTCTACGCCTACGAGCGCGACAAAGCCCACCCCGAAGGCAAACTCACCTACATCACGACACTCCCCAAAGCCGACGAAAAGGCATTCTCCCGCGTGTTCCAGTGGGATGAAGGCATCGCGCTTGCGAATGTGACTCCGGATGGGCGGTTCCTGGTGTTCCTCAGCCACGGTGCGCTGACCCCCGACGACACCCGGCCTGCCAAGGAAGGTGCCCCCGCGCCGCCCGCGCAGGTCTATCGCTACGACGCACAGACCGGCACGCTCATACGCATCTCGATCGGCGCGCACGGCTACAACGACAACGGCAACGCCGGCACCACCGACGCCGGGATCGCAATCGCCGAACGTGGCTGGGCGCTCGGGGTTGGCCCAGGCCGCGCGGACCCAACGATGTCCCACGACGGACAATACGTGTTCTTCGAAAGCCCCGTCGCACTAGCCCCGGGAGCGCTCAACGACATCCCAACGGGCGGGATCAACAATCAAGGCAAGCCGGAATACGCCGAGAACATCTACGAGTACCATGACGGCAACGTTTCCCTGATCTCCGACGGCAAAGACACCACGGTAAGAGCCGGGGCCCCCGGCGAGCACAGCTCCACAGAACTGCTCGGCAGCGACGAAACGGGCTCAAACGTGTTCTTCGCGACCGATGACCAGCTCACCTCCCAGGACATCGATACCCAACGTGACTACTACGACGCCCGCATCTGCACCGAAACAGAACCCTGCCCCACCCCACCACCCGCCACCACCCCCTGCACCGAAGAAGCCTGCCATGGTGCCGCTGCTGGCTCCCCGGCCGGCCAGACCCCGGCGAGTGCGACCTTCAACGGCCCGGGGAACCTCACGCCGCCGCCACCGGCTCCGGCGGTGAAACCGAAGGCGCTGACGAGGGCGCAGAAGCTCGCCAAAGCGCTGAAGGCGTGCCGTATGAAACACAATCGCCACAGGCGCAGCGAGTGCGAACGGGCGGCCCGTCACCTGTACGGTGCCGCGGCGAAGGCTGGCCGCTCCGCCCACGTCAAGCACGGGAGCCGTTAGATGCCGGCCTTTGACAGAGCTGCTCGTCTCAGCGGGACGCTCGCCTCCGGCTCGCGCCTGTGCCGCGCTCTCCTCACGGGCATGTCACATGCGGGCGCCCGCGCCACCCGCGAGCACCCGGTGTGTCACGGTCGCTCAGAGCAGCACGATCATGATCACCCCTACCCCTCCGGTCAGGTGCATCAGCAGTCTCAACAGGCACGTCACGCCGATCAGGCGCAACGTCTTCGTATGTCGATGTGTTTGCATCAGGAAAGTATCCCAGCGACACATGACGGTCTCAAACGGGCGTTTCTCACTGGAGCCCCGAGCGTGAGCGTGACCGCGCATTCACCAGCGCGTACCCTTCGGCTGACCGCCGGGAAGCTCGTCACCCTGGCCCTGGCCCTTGTGGTGCTGGCCGTGCCGGTGTCGGCTGAGGCCGCGACGATCCACCCGTTCTCCTCCTTCAACGGCGAACCGGGCGCGCATCTGGCGAACCCGTGGGGTATCGATGTGGACTCCGCCGCGGAAACGGTCCTCGTCGCGGATTCCGCGAATCACGAGGTGGCGAAGTTCGATCTGTCCGGGGCGCCGAAGGAATTCTCCTCGCTCTCTTCGAATGAGTTGTCGGGTGGGGGTGCCCCGGAAGGCTTTGAAGCGCCGACGCCGTATGTCGGTGATGTTCCGGGTGGGGGGGATGTTTATGTGGCGGATTTCCCGCATAACGTGGTGGATCGTTTCAACGCTGCGGGGGAATATGTGTCGCAGTTGACGGGTGCTGGTACTCCTGCGGGTTCGTTTTCGGGTCCGTTTGAGGTGCGTGTGGATCCGTCGTCTGGTGATGTGTGGGTGATCGACACGGGCCATGACGTGGTCGATGAGTTCAGCTCCGCCACCACGGAAACGTATTTGGGGCAGATCGACGCGTCGGCGCTCGTGAACCCGTCGTCGTTGGAAGCGGAACCGTTGACGGGCTTGCAGGATGTCGCGGTCGACGGCGAAGGGAACCTGTATCTGGCGGGCGATAACGAAACTGCGGGTCGTTTCCAGGTCGATAAGTTCAATGGGGCTCGGGAACTGCAGTTCGTGCTCGACCCGAATGGTGCGACGTCGGTCGCGGTTGATACGGGCACGCTCCCGAACACGGTCTACACGATCGACGCCGCCCGTACGATCTCCGCGTATGAATCGACGTCGATCTCGGGTGTGCCGGTTGAACAGTTCGGCCCGGGTGAAGACGGCAACGTCGAACTGCAGGATGTCGCTGTCGACTCCGCCTCCCACAAGGTTTATGCGACTGACTATGGCGATAGCCAGGTCGACGTCTTCGCCCCGAAGGTCGTGCTCCCCACGCCGGTGACCGGCGAAGCGAGCGAAGTGCAGCCGCTCTCCGCCACGCTGAGTGGGACGGTCAACCCGGAAGGCGTCGAACTTTCCGAATGCGTCTTTGAATACGGCGAAACCGAAAGCTACGGCAAAACGATCCCGTGCGAGGAGTCCGATGCGGCGATCGGGACCAGGAGCGAACCGGTCGAAGTCAAGGCGGATGTGACGGGCCTTCAGGTCGGTACCAGCTACCACTTCCGTCTGATGGCTGCGAACGTCAACGGGAGCGAACATGGCGCGGATGCGACGTTCGCGACGCAGCCGCCGCCGACGGTCTCAACCGCGGCGGCGAATTCGATCACCGAAACCTCCGCTGACCTGACCGCGCTGATCGACCCCAACGGCGCCCAGACCGGCTACCACGTCGACTATGGCACCACCACCGCCTACGGCACCACCCAGCCGGTCCCCGACGCCCCCGCCGGCGCCGGCACCGCCCCGAAGACGGTGAGCGTCCCGATCACCGGATTGAAAGCGAACATCACCTACCACTGGCGCCTGACCGCCACGAGCGCCGCCGGCACCGTCACCACCACCGATCAGACGTTCATCGACGACACCACGGGCGCATCGCTACCGGATGGCCGTGCGTATGAACTCGTCACGCCGGCCCAGAAGAACGGGGCGCTGATCGACACGGGCTTCGGCGGCAACAGTGCCTGGGCCCCTCGAATCGCCGAAAACGGTCGGGACCTGATTGTGCCGAGCATCCAGTGCTTCGCCGACGCGGAATCGTGCGTCGGCGTCCGTGGGAACGAGGGGGAGCCCTATGAATTCGCGCGCACCCCAGCCGGCTGGGTCACCCACCCCCTCGCGCCCCCAGTGTCCAAGCTCGAAACCAATACGCTATGGGCCGCCGACGCTGATACCCACGACACGTTGTTCAGTGCCCCGAGCCCCCCCGAAGAACAGGACGACTTCTACGTCCGGAACGCTGGAGGCGCACTCGTCGCCGTTGGGCCCCTCGGCGAAGGCCCTGAAGGAGACCTCCCGGGCAGCGGCGGCAGTGTCAGAAAAATTAGAGGCGTTGGCGGTGCCGGGGTGCTGGCCACCAGCGATTTTTCACACATCGTCTATGAGGGCCCGAACCTTTGGGGGTTCGCCGGGCTGACCGAAGCCGTCTACGAGTATGCGCCCCACATCGCGAGCGCCCCATTGCTGCTCGGCGTGAGCGGGGGCTTTGAAAGTCACGAACTGATCGGCATCTGTAACGCATTCTTCGCATCGGGCGCGATCGGCGGCGAAGGCACAGAAGGCTACGGGTCGCTTTCCGCCGATGGTCATACCGCGTTCTTCACTGCGGGAAGATGCGTCGCCGGTGGTACAGGCAAGAATGCCGGCAAGGCGGTGCCGGCGAATGAGCTCTACGCGCGCGTTGACGGTGAAGTCGAGGAAGGCCCGACGGCCGCGCATTCCGTGTTGATATCGGCGCCGACGACGGGGGTCTGCGAAAGCCCAAAATGCAAGGAAAACAACTCGAGCGAACCGATACTGCAGACAGAACGTGCCCGCGACTCGATCTTCGCTGGCGCCTCAAACGACGGCGCAAGAGTCTTCTTCACGAGTACCCAGCAGTTCACCGACAACGCCAGCGAGGGCGAAGGCGAAGCCGGAGTCAACTGCTCGGCATCCCCCTCGGGCGGCTGCAACCTTTATGAGTCGGTATGCGCTGAGCCGTGCGGCAAGCCCACCGAAGAACCCGCCGCCGCCGAACGCCAACTGATCGACATCTCCGAAGCCGACGATCACAAACCCCTCGCGGGCGGCCCGCAGCTCCAGGGCGTCATGGCGATCTCGGCCGACGGCTCCCATGTCTACTTCGTCGCCCGCGGCGTCCTCACCGAACAACCCAACGCGCAGGAGCAGAAGGCCGCAAACGGTGCCGATAACCTCTACGCCTACGAGCGCGACGCGACCCACCCGGCGGGCGCGCTCACATTCATCGCCACCCTGAGCCCGGCCGACGAAAAAGAATTCTCCGGCGCGAGCGAGTGGAACAAGGGCATCGGTCTCGCCAATGTGACGCCCGACGGGCGCTTCCTCGTGTTCCTCAGCCATGGCGCGTTGACGCCCGATGACACACGTCCAGCAAAGGAAGGCGCCCCGGCGCCGCCGGCGCAGGTCTACCGTTATGACGACCAGACCGGCCAGATCGTGCGGATCTCGATCGGCTCGCGCGGCTTCAACGACAACGGCAACGCCGGCACCCGAGACGCAAATATCGTGCACGCGCAACGTGGGTGGGAGCTTGGAGTCGGCGCCGGGCGTGCGGACCCCACCTTGTCACACGACGGCTCCTACGTGTTCTTCGAAAGCCCTGTCGCTCTCACCCCGGGCGCGCTCGACGACGTCTTTGTCGGCAACTTTCCAACCGGACCCCAGTACGCCGAGAACGTCTACGAGTACCACGATGGCAACGTCTCCCTGATCTCCGACGGCAAGGACGCCTCGGAACGACCCGGAGTGCCCGGTCACCTTCGCGGCGCAGTCGAACTCCTCGGCTCCGACGCGACCGGCGCGAACGTCTTCTTCACCACGTTTGACCAGCTCACGCCGCAGGACACCGATACCCAGCGTGACTACTACGACGCCCGTATCTGCACGAGCGAAGAACCCTGCCCGACCTATCCCTCACCGGCGCTGGCGTGCAGCGAAGAAGCCTGCCATGGTGCCGCTGCTGGCTCCCCGGCCGGCCAGACCCCGGCGAGTGCGACCTTCAACGGCCCGGGGAACCTCACGCCGCCGCCACCGGCTCCGGCGGTGAAACCGAAGGCGCTGACGAGGGCGCAGAAGCTCGCCAAAGCGCTGAAGGCGTGCCGTATGAAACACAATCGCCACAGGCGCAGCGAGTGCGAACGGGCGGCCCGTCACCTGTACGGTGCCGCGGCGAAGGCTGGCCGCTCCGCCCACGTCAAGCACGGGAGCCGTTAGATGCCGGCCTTTGACAGAGCTGCTCGTCTCAGCGGGACGCTCGTCTTCGAAGGACCCAACTTTTGGGGCTTCGCAGGACAAGCGAAATCGGTCTACGAGTATGCGCCCGCCATCAAGAGCGCGCCTTTGCTTGTCGGGGTAACCGGTGGCTTCGAAAGTCATGACCTGATTAGCGGCTGCCGCACGGTGTTGCAGGGAAGTGGCCCCCCAACCGTGGACTATGGGGCGCTTTCTGAAGACGGCCGAACCGTGTATTTTGCGCCGGGACAGTGCCTATCAGGCGGAACGGGCAAAAACGAAAACAAGCTTGTCCCAGCGGAAGAGCTCTACGCACGCGTCGACGGCGAGGTCAAGGAAGGCCCACACGCAGCGCATTCCGTACAGATCTCGGCGCCGACGCCCGGCGTCTGTGAAACCCCGGAATGTCAGGAAAACAACTCGAGCGAACCCGTGAAGGAGAAGGAACGCGCCCGTGACTCGATCTTTGCGGGCGCCTCGAACGACGGCACGCGGGTTTTCTTTACAAGCGCCCAGCAGTTCACCGACAACGCCAACGAGGGCGAGGGCGAAGCCGGCGCGGAATGCCACGAAGCGACCCTCGGTGGCTGCAACCTCTACGAGTCCCTCTGCGCCGACCCGTGCGGCAAGCCCGGTGAAGAACCGGTCGCCGCCGAACGCCAGCTCGTGGATGTCTCCGAAGCTGAAGGCAGAAAACCGCTCGCGGGCGGCCCGCAGGTACAGGGGGTGATGGCGCTCTCCCCCGACGGCACCCACGTCTACTTCGTTGCTCGCGGCGTCCTCACCGAAAACCCCAACAGTCAAGAACAGACAGCCAGCAAAGGCGCCGACAACCTGTACGTCTACGAGCGCGACGAAGATCACCCAAAGGGCCGTCTCACGTTCATCGCGACTCTCCCAAAAGCCGATGAGCATCCGATTGGCGCGTTCGGTCAAGGCGTGCTTGAGTGGGACCACGGTATCCAGCTCGCCAATGTCACCCCAGACGGGCGCTTCCTGGTGTTCCTTAGCCATGGCGCCTTGACCCCCGACAACACGCGACCGACTGAAGAAGGTAAGCCTGCGCCTCCGGCACAGATCTACGGCTACGATGCACAGACCGACACGCTCAAACGGATCGCGATTGGTCAGCACGGCTACAACGATGATGGCAACGCCGGTACCCAGGACGCCGCGATCGCGATCGCCGAAGACGGGTCGGCGCTGGGCGTGGGCCCTGGGCGCGCGGACCCGACGATGTCCCACGACGGTCAGTACGTGTTCTTCCAGAGCCCGGTTGGCCTTGCCCCGGGAGCCCTCGATGACGTCGAGGTCGCGACTAGCAACCAGGGCACGCCCGAATACGCCCAGAACATCTACGAGTACCACGACGGCAACGTCGCCCTGATTTCCGACGGGAAGGACGCCACACCGGTACCTGCATCGCCGGGTGCCCACAGCTCCGTCGAACTCCTCGGCTCCGACGCGACCGGCGCAAACGTCTTCTTCACCACGTTTGACCAGCTCACGCCGCAGGACACCGATACCCAGCGTGACTACTACGACGCCCGTATCTGCACGAGCGAAGAACCCTGCCCGACCTATCCCTCACCGGCGCTGCCCTGCAGCGAAGAAGGCTGCCACGCAGCCGCCGCTGGCTCCCCATCCTCCCAGACCCCGGCGAGTGCGACCTTCAACGGGCCTGGCAACCTCGCCCCGCCGCCACCGGCTCCGCCGGTGAAACCCAAGTCGCTGACGAGAGCCCAGAAGCTCGCAAAGGCGCTCAAGGCGTGCAAGAAGGAAAACCGTAAGCTCAAGCGCACGAGATGCGAACGGGCGGCACGCGCGAAATACGCAGCCCGCACGGCGAAAAGGAGACGGTAAGCGATGTCTCTGAACGTCTCTAGCGCCGACGGTCAAGCCTGCCTGCGCAGCGCCCTCTGGGTGTGCCCTAGGTGCCCCGGAGGGGTATCAGGGTGCAAGCGCTCCGAAGGAGCGACCAGCCTGCGCCCAGGAGCGGCACGCAGTGCATCGTATGGGTGCGCCCCGCCTGCGGAGTACCCCGCATGGGGTGTGCCCCCGAAGTGCCCCGCCTGCCTGTCCTCCCTTGTGGAGGGTCCTCCTCTATGGAGGGAATGGGGTATTTATGGGGTAGAGAGCTGCGTAGCAGCGCGGAGGGGGTACCGCACGAAACACAACCGCCACAAGCGCAGCGAGTGCGAACGGGCGGCACGCGCGAAATACGCAGCTCACACGGCGAAAAGGAGACGGTAAGCGATGTCTCTGAACGTGTCCAGCGCGAACGGTCAAGTCTGCCTGCGCAGCGCCGTCTGGGTGTGCCCTTCGGGGTACCGCACGAAACACAGCCGCCACAGGCGCGCCCTATGCGAAATGCAGGCACGCCACCGGTTCGGCACGGCCGCGAGGGCCAGGAAGTCAACCGATGCGAAGCCGAGGAGCCGCTGATGCGTCCAGTCCAGCACAGCAAAAGAGCATCAACGGCGATGCGCGTCGCTACTGCAAACGGTCACGCTCGGCGAGCCGGCTTGACCGTTCCCGTCGGCGTCTCTGTTCCGCTCGCGACCCCCGGCCTGATCGAGCTCGCCCCCGAAGCAGACGCCAACACCCATCTGCAACCAAAACGCTCACCACAAACGGAGGACCAGGTAATGAGATCCACACAGCACACCGCAGGGACCCCGACGAAGCCGAAGACCGGTCTCCTCGCGCTGCTCCGTGGCCTGGCTTCCTCCAAAGGGACTGGTGCGCCCTCCGTGTGCCACCGAACCGTCCCCGTAACCGGCGCGCTCCCCTACGCAGCACCCGCATCTGGATCGGACATCGGCGCTTCTCGCGACCCGCAGGAGCGTCGAGGGTCAAGCAGATCACATGTGCCCTTTAGGGTAAGGACGCAGGCCCTGAAGTGTGTGCTGCCTGTGCCCCCGAAGGGGGTGCACATGAAGGGCCGAGGACGCCGATATGCGCCGGTCATCGCCGCGACCCTGATGGTGGTGCTTTGCGCCGCCACCGCCGCCACCGCCGCCACCCCCGCTGGCGATTTGACCCTCCACGGTTTCGCTGCTCTGGGCGAGTTCTCTGAAGCGAGGAACACGGAATGCGCCACTAACGAAATTGGTGTTTGTTACAACTACATGTTGACCGCGACGAACGCTGGCAGCGTGCCTTCGGCTGGACCGATCACTATCACCGATCATCTCCCGAAGGGTTTTACGCTGAGCGCTACTGAAGAATTCTTTTTCGAGCCGGCGGTGCGTCTCGGCGGGCCGATTCAGACCCACGGCCTCGAACTTGAAGGTGAGTGCTCACAGTCCGGGACGCCTGTGACCGTCACCTGCACATATCCCGAAGCGCTGGAACCGGACTCACAGCTGCGCGTGCGCCTGCGCCTTGCTGTCGACCCGGAAGCCCAGGACGGCGCGCTCAACACGGCGAGCGTTCTCGGCGCGGGCTCCCCGGAAGTGACGTTCAGCGAACCGATGCGCGTCGGCTCCAGCCTGCCTCTGTTCGGCGTCAGCGACCTCGGCGCTCTCATCACGGGTGTCGATGGGCTGCCCGACACCCAGGCCGGCGATCACCCGTATGAGATGACGACCCGCATCGACCTGAATGACCTCGTCAAGCGTGCCCCCAACGGCCCCCGCCAGCTCACGAGCGTCCAGGACCTCCGTGATGTGGTCGTCGACCTGCCGATGGGGCTCCTCGGCGACGCGCAGTCCGCCCCGACGTGTAGCTATTCTCAGCTCGCGTCTGTCAAACGTTGCCCCGACGCGACCCGTGTGGGGCAGATCGTCACCCAGCCCGACGGTCTCACCCAGGCCGAGACCGGGATCTTCAACCTGATCCCCGAACACGGTGTCGCCGCGGAGTTCGGCTTCCAGGACGGCCTAGCCGCCCCGCACGTCCTCTACGCGAGCGTCGTACCCACGCCCGCGGGCTACGTCCTGCGCGCCACCACGAAAGAAATCCCGCAGGTCGTCCTCACCGACATCACCGCCACCTTCTACGGCAACCCGGCCGTCCGCGACGAAACTGAATCCAGCGAAGGCAGGAAAACCGGCGCGACACCGGTCGCGTTCTTCACCAACCCGACCGACTGCGGCGCCCACGAAGCGCGCACGACGACCGTGCACATCGACTCCTGGCAGGCGCCCGGCCCCTTCCTCGACAACGGCACCCCCGAGGGCGAACCGCTCGTCCAGGGCGAAAACTGGGTCACCGCCCACTCAAACCCCGAAGAATCACCGCCCGTGACCGGCTGTAACCTCCTGCACTTCCAGCCGTCCGGTTTCACCGTCAAACCCGACACCACCACAGCTGACAAGCCGACCGGCCTGACCTTCGACCTGAAGATCCCCCAGACCGAGACCCCCGGGACGCTCGCGACCCCGCCGCTCCGCGACGCCACCGTCACCCTCCCCGAAGGCCTCACCGTTGACCCCTCCGCCGGCGGCGGCCTGCAGGCCTGCACGGAGGCGCAGATCGGCTGGCTCGGCAGCACGGGCCCGCACGGCGAAGAACTCCCGAAGATCCAGGGACCCCACGGCGAAGAACCCAACCGGGGCCTCACGAACTTCTCCCCGGCCGCCCCGAGCTGCCCCGACGCCTCGAAGATCGGCTCCGTCGAAGTGACGAGCCCCCTCACCGCGGAAACCCTGCCGGGATACGTCTATCTCGCAACCCAGCAGGAAAACCCCTTCGGCTCGCTGCTGGCGGGCTACATCGTGATCGATGACCCGAAGACGGGGATCATCGTGAAGGTTCCCGGCGAACTGAAAACGAACCCTGAAACGGGGCAGATCACGGGTGTCTTTGACCAGAACCCCCAGCTGCCGTTCTCCGAGCTGAAGATCCACTTCTTCGGCGGTGAACGCGGCGACCTCGCAACCCCGGAAGCCTGCGGCTCCTACACCACCACCTCGGATTTCGAACCATGGTCCGCTCCGGAATCCGGCCCCGACGCCACCCCCACCGACACCTTCAACATCACCGGTGGCTGCGTCAGCGCGTTCACCCCCGCCTTCTCGGCGGGCACGACGAGCCCGCAGGCCGGGAGCTTCTCCCCGTTCCTGCTGTCGATCTCTAAGCAGGATGACGAACAGGGCATGGCCGGCCTCACCGTCAACCTCCCGCCGGGCCTGATCGGCAAGATCACCGGTGTCGGGCAGTGCTCAGACGCCCAGGTCGCGGCCGCGCAGGCCCGCAGCGGCCTTGGCCAGGGCGCCCAGGAGCTCGCGAGCCCGTCATGCCCTGCCTCGAGCCTGATCGGCACGGTGACGACCGCCACCGGCCCGGGTAGCGAGCCGTTCAGCGTCACCGGCAACGCCTACCTCACGGGCCCCTACAACGGAGCCCCTTACGGGATCGCGGTGATCGTCCCGGCGATCGCCGGCCCGTTCGACCTCGGGGTGGTCGTGATCCGCCAGGCGCTGTTCATCGACCCGAACGACGCGCACGTGACCGACGTCTCGGACCCCTTCCCGACAATCAGAGACGGCATCCCGCTGCGCATCCAACGCGTCGACGTGGACCTCAACCGCGAAAACTTCACGCTCAACCCCACCAGCTGTGAAGTCAAGACGATCACCGCAACCGCCACCAGCATCACCGGCACCCACGCGCCCCTCTCGAGCCGCTACCAGGCGGGAGGCTGCGCGAGCCTCCCGTTCCACCCCGAACTCTCGGCCTCCACCAGCGGCAGAACGAGCAAAGCCAATGGTGCGAGCTTCAACGTCAAGATCGGTTTCCATGCTGGTGAAGCGAACATCCACAGGGTCGAACTGACGATCCCCTCGGTGCTGCCCTCGAGGCTGACGACGATCCAGAAGGCGTGCCGCGACACGGTCTTCAACGTCAATCCCGCGAGCTGTCCGCCGGAATCGCTGATCGCGACCGCGAGTGCCCGCACGCCGCTGCTCCCGGACCCGCTGTCGGGGCCCGTGTATTTCGTATCGCATGGTGGGGCGGCGTTCCCGGACACCGAGATCGTGTTGCAGGGCGATAACGTCAAGCTGATCCTCGACGGGCACACCGACATCAAAAAAGGTGTGACATACAGCCGCTTTGAAACGGTCCCGGACGCTCCGGTCAGCTCGTTCGAATTCAAAGCCCCGGAGGGCCGCTACTCGATCTTCGGCGCGTTCGGCAACCTCTGCCAGAAACAGATCAACGCCCCCACGAGGATCACCGCCCAGAACGGCGCCGTCTTCAGCCAGGAAACCCCGGTCGAAGTCGAAAACTGCCCGAACACGCTGTCCGTCCTCTCCCACAGGGTCAGGGGCCGCAGCCTGACCCTGACGGTCGCCGTCCCGGGCGCCGGCACGCTGATCGCGACCGGCAAGGGCCTCTCCAAAGCCACCAGGGCCAGCCACGGCCGCGGCACCCTCACCCTCACGCTCAAGGCCACGCGGCGCGGCAGGGTAAACACCAAGGTCAAACTCTCCTTCGCGCCGACCCACGGCAAACACCTCACCGCCACCATCGCCGCAAACGCCGCCCGCTCATCCAACGTCGAACACCGGAGCCGCTGATGGCGATCCTCAAGACGCGTCTCCTGTCCACGGTCACCGGCGCGCGACGCTCCTCCCGCGACCCTCGTCTCGCTGACGTCTCACACGCGGGCGCCCGCGCCACCCGCGAGCACCCCGTGTGTCACGCCCCCTCAGAGCAGCACGATCATGAATACCCCCGTTCCTCTGGTCAGGTGTGCGATGAGTGTGAGAAGGCACGTCACGCCGATCAGGCGCAACGTCTTCGTATGTCGATGTGTTTGCATCGGGAGAGTATCCCAGCGACACATGACGGTCTCAAACGGGCGTTTCTCACTGGAGCCCCGAGCGTGAAGGTGACCTCGCTTTCACCAGCGCGTACCCTTCGGCTGACCGCCGGGAAGCTCGTCACCGTGGCCCTGGCGGTTGTGGTGCTGGCGGTGCCTGTGTCGGCTGAGGCCGCGAGCACCCACCCCTTCTCCTCCTTCAACGGCGAACCGGGCGCGCATCTGGCAAACCCGTGGGGTATAGACGTCGATTCCGCCGCGGGAACGGTCCTCGTGGCGGATTCCTCTAACCATCAGGTCGCGAAGTTCGATCTGTCCGGGGCCCCGAAGGAATTCTCCTCGCTCTCTTCGAATGAGCTGTCGGGGGCTGGTGCCCCGGAATCCTTTGAAGCGCCGACGCCGTATGTCGGTGATGTGCCGGGTGGGGGGGATGTCTATGCGGTGGATTTCCCGCATAACGTGGTGGATCGTTTCAACGCTGCGGGGGAATACGTCTCGCAGCTGACGGGTGCGGGTACCCCGGCGGGCGCGTTTTCGGGTCCGTTTGAGGTGCGTGTGGATCCGTCGTCTGGTGATGTGTGGGTGATCGACACGGGCCATGACGTCGTCGATGAGTTCAGCTCCGCGACGAGCGAAACGTATTTGGGCCAGATCGACGCGTCGAGCCTGGTCAACCCGTCCTCCTCGGAAGCGGAACCGTTGACCGGCCTGCAGGACATCGCGATCGACAGCGAAGGCAACCTCTACCTCGCGGGCAACAACGAAACGGCCGGCCGTTTTCAGGTCGATAAGTTCAACGGCGCCCGGGAACTGCAGTTCGTGCTCGACCCGAATGGTGCGACGTCGGTCGCGGTTGATACGGGCACGCTCCCGAACACGGTTTACACGATCGACGCCGCCCGTACGATCTCTGCGTATGAATCGACGTCGATCTCGGGGGTGCCCGTTGAACAGTTCGGCCCGGGTGAAGACGGCAACGTCGAACTGCAGGATGTCGCTGTCGACTCCGTCTCCCACAAGGTTTACGCGACCGACTATGGCGATAGCCAGGTCGACGTCTTCGCCCCGAAGGTCGTGCTCCCCACGCCGGTGACCGGCGAAGCGAGCGAAGTGCAGCCGCTCTCCGCCACGCTGAGTGGGACGGTCAACCCGGAAGGCGTCGAACTGTCCGAATGCGTCTTTGAATACGGCGAAACCGAAAGCTACGGCAAAACCATGCCCTGCCAGGAGTCCGACGCGGCAATCGGGACGGGGCCCGAACCCGTCGCAGTCAAGGCGGATGTGACGGGCCTTCAGGTCGGTACCAGCTACCACTTCCGGCTGATGGCCGCGAACGTCAACGGGAGCGAACATGGCGCGGATGCGACGTTCGCGACGCAGCCGCCGCCGACGGTCTCGGGCGCGGCGGCGAATTCGATCACCGAAACCTCCGCTGACCTGACCGCGCTGATCAACCCCAACGGCGCCCAGACCGGCTACCACGTCGACTATGGCACCACCACCGCCTACGGCACCACCCAGCCGGTCCCGGACGCCCCCGCCGGCGCCGGCAGCGCCCCGAAGACCGTCAGCGTCCCGATCACCGGGTTGAAAGCGAACGTCACCTACCACTGGCGGCTGGTTGCCACCAGCGCCGCGGGGACGGTCTCGACCGCCGATCAGACCTTTGTCGATGACACCACCGGCGCTGGCCTGCCGGACGGTCGTGCCTATGAACTCGTGACGCCGCCGCGCAAGAACGGCGCGTTGATCGACGTCGCGCTCGGCGGCGGTAGCGCGTGGGCACCTAGGATCGCGGAAAACGGCAAGGACCTCATCGCCCCGAGCATCCAGTGCTTCGCCGGCGCTGAATCATGCGTCGGCGTGCGTGAACGCGAGGGCGAGGCCTACGAATTCGCTCGCACGCCAACGACGGGCTGGGTGACCAACCCGCTTGCACCACCGGCCGCGATGTTCGAAACGAACACACTGTGGGCCGCGAACGCCAACCAGCGCACCACCCTCTTCAGCGCACCGAGCCCGCCTGCAGGCGAAGATGACTTCTACACCCGCAACGCGGAAGGTCATCTCGCCGACATCGGACCTGTCGGCGAAGGCCTCACGACCTACCGAAAAATCGCCAACATCGACGCCACCAGTGACTTCACACACGTACTCTACTCGGGCAGCAACCTCTGGTCGATAGAAGCGGGCGTGTACGAGTATGCGGGCTTCGCTAACACTGCTCCCCGACCCGTGGGCGTCACCGGCGGCCCCGAAAGCACCAGCCTCGTCAGCAGCTGCCGCACGATCCTTGCCAGTGGCGCACTGTCCGGACCCTTCACCCAGAGCTATGGTCCGCTTTCGGCAGATGGACGCACCGCGTACTTCACCGCGGAAAAATGCCCAGGCGGGACGGGTGAAAATGCAAGTAAGCCGGTCCCGGCTAAGGAGTTGTATGCGCGGGTCGACGGGGAACAGGAAGTGAGTGGTGAATCAGGTGCGCACTCCGTGCTGATCTCAGCGCCGACTGTCGGGGTCTGTGAAAGCGTCAAATGCGAGGAAAACAACTCGAGCGAACCGGAAAAGCAGAAAGAACGTGCGCGCGACTCGATCTTTGAGGGCGGCGCGACCGACGGCTCGCGTGTGTTCTTCACGAGTACCCAGCAGTTCACCGATCATGCCGACGAGGGGGAAGGCGGTGCCGGTCAGGCATGCCACGAAGCGACCCTCGGTGGCTGCAACCTCTACGAGTCGGTCTGCGCGGAGCCATGCGGGACTCCCAAGGAAGAGCCAGCCGCCAAAGGACGCGAACTCATCGACGTCTCCGAAGCCAACGGCGCAACACAGGCCAGCGGCGGGCCGCGCGTACAAGGCGTCCTCGCGATCTCCCCCGACGGCACCCACGTCTACTTCGTCGCTCGCGGTGTCCTCACCGAAGTGCCTAACACCCAGGAACAGGTTGCTCAGGACGGAAAGGACAACCTGTACGCATACGAGCGCGACACGAGCCACCCGGCCGGCAGGCTTTCGTTTATCGCGACGCTAGCCACGGCCGATGAGGGCGAACTATTCCTGCCCCGGGCGGTCGAGTGGAACAAGGGCATCGGGCTCGCCAACGTGACGCCCGATGGGCGCTTTCTCGTTTTCGTCAGCCACGGCGCGCTAACCCCGGATGACACCCGCCCGGCTGAAGAAGGTAAGCAGGCGCCACCGGCACAGATCTATCGCTATGACGATGAGACCGGCACACTCGTGCGCATCTCGATCGGCGAGCGTGGCTACAACGACAACGGCAACGCTGGCACCCAGGAAGCCAGCGTCGTGAGCGCCCAGAGGGGCTGGGCGCTCGGCGTCGGTCCTGGCCGGGCGGACCCCACGATGTCACACGACGGCCAGTACGTGTTCTTCGAAAGCCCCGTCGGGCTCGCCCCAGGCGCCATCGACGACGACCAGGTTACGATCAACAACCAGGGTCAGCCCGAATATGCCGAGAACATCTACGAGTACCACGACGGCAACGTCTCCCTGATCTCTGACGGCAAGGACGCCAGCGCGAAACCCGGAGCCCCGGGTGCCCACAGCTCGGTCGAACTCCTCGGCTCCGACGCGACCGGCGCGAACGTCTTCTTCACCACGTTCGACCAGCTCACACCGCAGGACACCGATACCCAGCGTGACTACTACGACGCCCGTATCTGCACGAGCGAAGAACCCTGCCCGACCTATCCCTCACCGGCGCTGGCGTGCAGCGAAGAAGCCTGCCATGGTGCCGCTGCTGGCTCCCCGGCCGGCCAGACCCCGGCGAGTGCGACCTTCAACGGCCCGGGGAACCTCACGCCGCCGCCACCGGCTCCGGCGGTGAAACCCAAGTCGCTGACGAGGGCGCAGAAGCTCGCCAAAGCGCTGAAGGCGTGCCGTATGAAACACAATCGCCACAGGCGCAGCGAGTGCGAACGGGCGGCCCGTCACCTGTACGGTGCCGCGGCGAAGGCTGGCCGCTCCGCCCACGTCAAGCACGGGAGCCGCTAGATGCCGGCCTCCGACAGAGCTGCTCATCTCAGCGGGAGGCACGCCTCCGGCTCGCGCCTGTGCCGCGCTCTCCTTACGGGCATGTCACATGCGGGCGCCCGCGCCACTCGCGCGCACCCCGCGGGTGACGGCCGCTCCTCACCGTCAACCTCCCGCCGGGCCTGATCGGCAGGATCACGGGTGTCGGGCAGTGCTCGGACGCCCAGGTCGCGGCCGCCCAGGCACGCAGCGGCCTCGGCCAGGGCGCCCAGGAGCTCTCGCGCCCGTCCTGCCCGCAGTCGAGGCTGCTCGGGACCGTCACGACCGCCACCGCTCCCGGCCTCAGCCCCTCAGCATCACCCGCAACGCGCACCTCCCGGGCCCCTACAGCCGAGCGCCGTACGGCATCGCGGTGATCGTTCCGGCGATCGCGGGCCCGTTGGACCTGGGGGTCGTGGTGATCGGCCAGGCGCTGTTCATCGACCCGGGCGATGCGCACGTCACCGACGTCGCAGATCCGTTCCCGGCCATCGGGGATGGGATCCCGTTTCCTCGCCGCGTGAAGCGGCGCGAGCTGGAAAGACATCTAGATGGTTGATTCCACGGCGACGTGCCGTGTTCTGGGGGTGCGGATGGTCGAGTCGGCCAAGGACGCAGGCCGAAGGCCTTGCCGGTGGCAAGGCCAAGGTCGCATCGTGCCCTCGGGGTGAGGACGCCGGCCGGCGAAGGCCAGGCGTGCCAGCCAGCCTGTGCCCTCTAGGGTGCGGTGCGTGGCCGTGGAATCAATCATCTAGGCGCCGGCGGCTGTCGCGAGGTCGGTGGATCGAAGCACGTGAAGTGGGCGTGGACCCAACGGGGAGGTCTCGGCACTCTCGCGGCACAATCAGATCGGGCCGGGGCTGACCTAGAGCGATCTGCAGCCAGTTGAGGCTCCTGCCGGCGTCTCTCGGGGGCTCGCTAGCCCTCGCACGGGACGCCCGGCAGCCGTATCTACCCGCCGTCATTGAGGACTCCGAGGGCATGCGCCGGAGGCTTCGCCGCGCCTGAGTTCGTTACGCCACGGACGCTCGGGGCGCGAATGCCTGTGGTTGTTTATGGAGCGCTCGTGGAAGCTTCCCAATGCGTCCTGGCGGCCCGTGCGCTGCTGCGCTGCAACCGCGAGTCTCGCGCATTCGAGCGCAATGCAAGCCGCTGCGGACTGCCGCACGGCCTCTCGGCACGCGTCGGATGACGTGGGTAGACGCTTCCACGTTGACATTCCGTGGACGTTGCACATAAAGTACTCGGCAGCGTTTATTTAAGATGCCCTCTCCGTCGAAATTGGGGATCGGTGCAGGCGCAAGCCGCGTGGCAACATCAACAGCAGGATCGAGGAGAGCGCAGCAGATGAGCGGATTCGTCGGGGACCTTCCTAACGTGCGTGGCCCAGCTGGCCGGCGGCCCGCCCGCGACGCGGGTTGCTCGCGGGACGCATCGGCATCCGGACGCCGTGCCTCCTGGCTGCGTGCGGCCCTCACCGCGCTCGTTCTGACTCTGCCCGTCCTCGCCCTGGCCGCCGCCCCGGCCCTCGCGGCCCCCCCGGAAACCCCGGAAGCGACGGGTGCGGAGTCGATCACGCCCACGACAGCCACCCTGACGGGCCTGTTGAACCCTCGCGCTCCGGGTCTCCCCGGCAGCTTCCAGTTCTCCTACGCCCCCTCTGAAACCCTCGAATGCGCGAACGGCGCTCTCGCGCCGATCCCGCCGTCCCTCGCGGTCGGGGGCCTCGAAAAGGAAGCGGTCTCAACCCCCCTCACCGAACTGCAGCCGAACAGGGAGTACGCGGTGTGTCTGACCGCGTTCAGCTTCTTCGCCGAACCGTCTGCCGCGAGCTCCGCGGTGTCGTTCACGACGCCTGCGGCGCCCCCGACCCTCGACGCCCAGTCCACCTCCGCCGTCACGTCCACCGCGGCGACCCTCGACGCCCAGGTCAACCCGAACAACCAGTCGACCACCTACGTCTTTGAATACTCAACCGAACAGGCGGGCGGGGTCCTGAAAGGCACGATCGAAAAAGTGTCCGGCGGCCCGCTTGAAAACTTCGGCGACCAGACGGCCGAAGCGACCATCGGCCCGCTGCTCCCGGACACGACCTACTTCTACCGTGTCCTTGCGACGAACGCGACGGGCACGACCGACGGCGCGGTCTCTGAAACGGGCTTCACGACGCTCCCCACCCCCAAAACCGAACCGGTCATCGCGATCACGTCAACCACCGCGACCCTCACCGGCACCCTGACCCCCTTGAACGAAAAGGTCCCCGCGGAATACGCCTTCGACTACAACCAGGGCCCGGCCTGCGCGGGCGGCATTGAATCAACCCCGGCGAGCGCCGGCACCGGCGTGGGTCCCGCCGCCGTGGAAACCGAAGTGAGCGCCCTGCAGCCGGGCGTTGAATACTCGGTCTGTCTGCTCTCAAAGAACGCGTTCGGCTCCGAACTGGACCCGGCCGCGCCGCAGACGTTCAAGACTCCCGCGGCGGCCCCGGCGGTCACCGCCGAGTCAAGTTCGGGGGTCGGCACGGAATCCGCGACCCTTGAATCCCAGGTGAATCCGGACGGCCAGGAAACGACGTGCAGCTTTGAATACTCGACCGTCCTCGCGACGGTGCAAGCGGGCAAAGGCACGCCCGTGGCGTGCTCGGCCGCCCTCGGTGCGGGCACGAGCCTCCTCGGCGGGTCGGCGAACCTGACGGGCCTGGAACCGCACAAAGAATACTTCTACCGTGCCCTGGCCAAGAACGCCTCCGGACCGGCCTCGGACGCGACGATCGAACATTTCGAAACGGAAACCGCGAACAGGCCCACACTGGAATCCGAAGCCGCCACCAGCATCACCGAAACCACCGCCACCCTCACCGCCAAGGTCAACCCGAACGGCGCGCAGATCACCGCGTGCGTCTTTGAATACGGGACCGGCACCGGCGGATACGCCCAGTCGCTGCCGTGCGTGCACCCTGACGCGGCGGAACTCGGCGCAGGCCGTGAACCACTCGCGGTCTCGGTCGCGATCTCGGGCCTGAAAGCCAACATCACCTACCACTGGCGGCTCGTGGCCGCCAACGTCGCCGGCAGCGAAACCGGTGTCGACCACACGTTCCTCGACGACACCACCGGCGCTGGGCTGCCCGACGGGCGCCAGTATGAGATGGTGACGCCGCCCGAAAAGAACGGGGCGCTGATAGGCTCAGAGTTCAACGCCGCCATTCCTATTCGCCCTCAGGTCGCGCTGGACGGCCAGGATGTGATCGCGGCGAGCATCCAGTGCTTCGCGGGCGCGGAATCGTGTGTGGGGTTGCGTCAGACCGAGGGTGAGCCGTATGAATTTGCTCGCACGCCCGAAGGCTGGGTGACGCGGCCGCTGGGGCCACCGGCGTCGAGGTTCGCCACCAACTCGGTGTGGGCGGTCGATCCCAACGAACACACGGTGTTGTTCAGCGCCCCGACCCCACCGCAGGGACAGGACGACTGGTATGCCGGGCGCGAAGGGACGATCACCCACATCGGGCCGGTCGCCGAAGGCGGCCTGCACGGCCCGACCGGGAACAGTGCCGAATTGCCCTACGCGGCCGTCGGAGAACGCGCGGCCACCGGGAACCTGTCACACGTCGTCTACCACGGTAGCTCGCCCTTCTGGACTTTCGGCGGTGTCCTTGAAGGAAAAGGGCTGTATGAGTATGTCGGGTCTGATAGCCCCCGCCCGCTGTTGGTGGGTGTCGCTGGTGGGCAGGGAAGCACGGAACTGCTCAGTAGATGTGGAACCAACCTCGGCGGTGTCGGTGGCGGCGGCCCCAGCACGTATGGGTCGCTGTCGGCCGATGGCCGCACCGTGTATTTCACGGCGGTCGGTCACGAAGGCCCGACATGTCTGTCGAGTGCGACGGCACCTCCGGTCAATGAGCTGTTTGCCCGTATTGACGGCGAAGCACCGGACGCGCACACGGTCGCGATCTCCGAGCCCCAGGCGCTGGAACCCGGGCCGCGCAAAGAATGCAGCTCCGCCGAATGCATCAAAAACACCGAACAGCCCCCACCTCCGGCGACCAACCCAAACTGGACTCAAGCGATATTTGCGGGTGCCTCGAGCGATGGATCGAAGGTCTTCTTCCAGAGCGAACAGCAACTGACCGATGAAGCCGGCGGCGGCGGCGAGAACCTCTATATGTCCGAATGCCCCGAGCCGTGCGCGAAACCTGCTGATGAGCAGCGGCTGATCGACGTCTCTGAAGGCGCCAGGGAAAGCGGCGGCCCACGCGTGCAGGGCGCCGGCGCGGTGGCGATCTCCCCCGATGGCTCACACGTCTACTTCGTGGCGCAGGGCAGGTTGACCGGCGCACCCAATGCGCTGGGCCAACACGCCGAAGACGGCGCGGACAACCTGTATGTCTACGGCGAAGGCCACCTCGCATTCATCACGGCCCTCTCCGGATCCGACAGCCTGAACTGGACGTTCGGCCTCATAATCGCCAACGTTACGCCTGACGGCAGGTTTCTCGTGTTTACGAGCCACAGGGCTCTGACATCTGATGACACCCGTCCGGAAGGCCCCGAACAGGTGTATCGCTACGACGCGCAGACGGGTGTGCTCGTGCGCGTCTCGATCGGCGAGCGGGGTTTTGACGACAACGGCAACCAGGGCACCGCCAACGCCGGCATCGTCCGTGCTAACCGCGGGTTCCTGCTCGGCGTCGGCCCGGGGCACGCGAACCCGACGATGTCAAACGACGGCCAGTACGTCTTCTTCGAGAGCCCCAACGCCCTGACCCCCGGAGCGCTCAACGACGCCCCGGCTGGGAACCAGCTCGCCCAGAACATCTACGAGTATCACAACGGACAGGTGTACCTGATCTCAGACGGCAAGGACACCACCGAACACACCGCCACCTTGGCGAGCCCCACCGAACTTCTCGGCAGCGACGCGTCCGGCGCGAACGTGTTCTTTGCGACCAACGAACAGCTCGTGCCGCAGGACACCGATACCCAGCTCGACTACTACGACGCGCACATCTGCAGCGAACACGAACCGTGCCTCCCGCCGAAGCCCGCGCCGCCGGCGCCGTGCGAAGCTGAAGCATGTCTTGGCGCGCTGCGCGCGCCCGCACAGTTGCCCACGGTGCTGCCTGCGCCAACCGCGAACGAAAACGCCCTCCAACCCAACCCGGCCGTCAAACCCAGGCCGTTGACGCGAGCCCAAAAGCTCGCGGCGGCGCTGAGGGCTTGCCGCCGCAAACACGCCAAGAAGCGAGCGGCCTGCCAGAAGGCTGCACGCAGGGCCTACGGTGCTCGCAACGCCAGCAGGTCCAAGAACGCGAGGAGAGCCGCCAACAGCCGGAGGGCAGGCGCATGAGGATTCCTTTTCGTTTGCGGGTGGCTCATCCAGTCCGCCGACCTGCGGCGCTGATTGCCGCCCTGGCGGCTGTCTTGCTCGCCGTGCTCACGCTCGGGTCCGCGTCGGCCCTCGCCGCCGCCGCCGGTCCCGTGAGGGTCCATGTGTTCACGCCGCTCGGGCCGTTCTCCGAAGCCGAGAACGCCGACTGCGAAGCTTCCCTCCAGGAAATCAATACGCGGTGTGACTTCTACCAGGTCACGGCGACGAACTTCGCTGCTCAGAACGTGGAAGGGCCGATCGTCGTGAGCGATGTGCTGCCGGCGGGTTTGACGCTGATGCGCAGCGAATTCGTCCTGGTCACCGCGGTGCCGGTCGGCAAGAACGGCTCGCAGGACGAAGAACTGGGTGGTTGTTCAAGCGAAGGCGCGCCCGTGGTCGTGACGTGCACCTTCGGGGGTACGCTGGAACCCGACGGCGCGCTCGAGCTGCGCTTGCGCGTGACGGTCGCGCCGGGCGCGGTGGGCGGCGCGCCCAATACCGTGAAGCTTGCCGTGCCGGGCTCGCCGGAAGCTTCGCTGAGCGAACCGATCGTGCTGAGCTCCGCACCGTCCTCGTTCGGGCCGAGCGCCCTGGTGTCCTACATCGCCTCTCCTGGTGGCACGCCCGATACCCAGGCGGGAGATCACCCGTATGAGATGACGACCCGCATCGACCTGCACAGCGCGGTCAGGGCGATCGCTCCGGAAGGGTTCATCGACACGACGAGCGTTCACGATCTCAAGGACGTCGTCGTTGACCTGCCCGTGGGCGTGGTGGGTGACGCGCAGGCCACGCCGCAGTGTACGTTTGCGCAGCTCGCCTCGGCAGTGCAGGGCTGTCCCGCGGACACGCGCGTGGGGCAGCTCGTGAGCGAGCCAGAAGGTTTTACCGTCGTGCACAACTCGGTCTACAACATGGTGCCCGAGCACGGTGTCGCCGCGGAGTTCGGCTTCAACGATGGGCTGCGCTCCCCGCATGCGATCTATGCGAGCCTCGTGCCGACGCCGGCGGGCTATGTGGTGCGTGCCACCACCCGTGAGGTTCCGCAGGTCCGGCTGACGGACGCGATCGCGACATTCTACGGGGATCCCGCGGCGAGGGCGGGCGCGGGGAGCACGCCTGTGGCGATGTTCACGAACCCGTCCGACTGCTCCGGGAGATCGCTCACCGCCACCGCGCATCTGGATTCCTGGCAGGAACCGGGTGTGTTCAGCGACAACGGGACGCCCCCCGGTGAACCCGACCTGACAGGCGCGAACTGGGTCCCTGCGAGCAGCAACCCGGAAGAATCCCCGCCGGTGACGGGCTGCAACCTCCTGCGCTTTGAGCCTTCCGCGTTCACCTTCGCGCCCGAAGCCGAACATCGCGGCGCCGACGAACCCGCGGGGTATGAATCCGTGCTGCGCATCCCGCAGTCAGAGACGCCCGGGACGCTTGCCACCCCCCCGCTCAAGACGGCGGTCGTGACGCTCCCGCCTGGTGTGGCGATCTCTCCCTCTGGCGCTGAGGGTCTCCTCGGCTGCCAGGAAAATGGGCCCGAAGGGATCAACTTCGAAAGCCCCGATGCCGGGCATTGTCCCGCGGCCTCGAACCTCGGCAAGGTCGAAGTCGTGACACCGTTGCTTGAAGAACACCTGACGGGAAGCGTGTTCGTCGCACAGCCGAAGTGCGGCGGCCCGGGCCAGCCGCAATGCTCAGAAGAAGCCGCTGAAACGGGTGGGATCTTCGCGATCTATCTGGAAGTCGGCAGCGAGAACACGGGGATCCACGTCAAGCTGAAGGGCAGCGTCGAAGTCGGTGGCGAAGGCCACCGCAACGGTCTGCAGCCGGGCCAGCTCCGCACGAGCTTCATCGAAACCCCGCAGGTGGCCGTGTTCAGCGAACTGAGGCTGAAGTTCAACGGCGGCCCGCGGGCGCCGCTGGCCAACCCGCAGACCTGCGGCACGTTCACCACCAACGCCAACCTCGAACCGTGGTCCGCGCCCGAATCGGGCCCGAACGCCGTCGCGGAACCCACCTTCGACATCACCGGCTGCGCAGGCGGATTCGCCCCGTCCTTCATCGCGGGCATGACGAGCACGCTGAAGGCCGGCGCGTACAGCCCGTTCACGCTGACGTTCTCCCGTCATGACCGTGAACAGGACCTCTCCGGCCTGACGGTCAACATGCCCGAGGGCCTGCTCGGCAAAATCGCCGCTATCACGCAGTGCCCCGAAGCCGCGGCGAACGCCGGATCGTGCGGGTCGCTCGCGCCGGGGTCGCGAATCGGCACCGCCACCGCCGCGGCGGGTTCGGGCTCACACCCGTTCTGGCAGTCCGGCGAGGTGTATTTGACGGGGCCGTACAAGGGCGGCCCGTTCGGCCTGTCCGTCGTCGTCCCGGCCGTAGCGGGCCCCTATAACCTGGGCCTGATCGTCCTCAGGGCAGCGATCTACATCAACCCCATCACGGCCGCCGTCACGGTCGTCTCGGACCCCCTTCCGCAGGCGAAGGACGGTGTCCCGCTGCGCGTCCAGACGGTCAACGTGACCGTCGGCCAGGAAGACAACTTCACGTTCAACCCCACCAACTGCACCCCCTCCGCGATCAACGCGACCGTCACGAGCGCCCAGGGCCAGACCGCCCCCGTCTCGACCCCGTTCGCCCCGACGAGCTGCCAGAGCCTCCCGTTCCACCCCGAACTCTCGGCCTCCACGAGCGGCAGAACGAGCAAAGCCAATGGTGCGAGCTTCAACGTCAAGATCGGTTTCCATGCTGGTGAAGCGAACATCCACAGGGTCGAACTGACGATCCCCTCGGTGCTGCCCTCGAGGCTGACGACGATCCAGAAGGCGTGCCGCGACACGGTCTTCAACGTCAATCCCGCGAGCTGTCCGCCGGAATCGCTGATCGCGACGGCCACCGCGCGCACGCCGCTGCTCCCGGACCCGCTGTCGGGGCCCGTGTATTTCGTATCGCATGGTGGGGCGGCGTTCCCGGACACCGAGATCGTGCTGCAGGGCGATAACGTCAAGCTGATCCTCGACGGGCACACCGACATCAAAAAAGGCGTGACATACAGCCGCTTTGAAACGGTCCCCGACGCTCCCGTCAGCTCGTTCGAATTCAAAGCCCCGGAGGGCCGCTACTCGATCTTCGGCGCGTTCGGCAACCTCTGCCAGAAACAGATCAACGCCCCCACGAGGATCACCGCCCAGAACGGCGCCGTCTTCAGCCAGGAAACCCCGGTCGAAGTCGAAAACTGCCCGAACACGCTGTCCGTCCTCTCCCACAGGGTCAAGGGCCGCAGCATCACCGTCACCGTCGCCGTCCCCGCCGCCGGCACCCTCACCGCGACCGGCAAGGGCCTCTCCAAAGCCACCAGGACCAGCCACGGCCGCGGCACCCTCACCCTCACGCTCAAGGCCACGCGGCGCGGCAGGGTAAACACCAAGGTCAAACTCTCCTTCGCGCCGACCCACGGCAAACACCTCACCGCCACAGTCGCCGCCAGGATCAGGCGTTAGCCACAGCCATCCACGCCCGGCCCATCGCCGACCGTCCGGCCGCGCTGAACCGGCGCTACCCGGCCCAACGCCGCATCGTGCAGATCCGCGCGCGGACGGAGCCCCGCGGCGACTCCGCGCGCGCGGATCCTTGCGCCTCCCCTGAACGCCGGTCGGCCCGAGAGCCGGGTCGACTTCGACGTGCGCGAGGCCCGCGTCCGCTGCGCACGCCAACGCGAACCACATCGCGCACTCCCTCACCGTGCCGGGCTGGCCGCGTGACGAGCGACCCGCGCGGCAACCCGCGGCGGGTTCCAACAGCCCGCCGGCCCGCTCAGGCGGCGCTCCTGAGCACCGTGCGCCGGTACGGTATGAGGATGAAACCTGGGCGCTCCGCGCCGATCCGAGACGTCCGCTGCGCCGCGGCCCTGCTCGCTCTCCCGCTCACCGCCGCACTGCTGTGCGCCGCCTCACCCGCCGGCGCACAGGCGGCCATCGCGCCGGCGCCCGCCCTCTCCCTTCAGGCTGTCGCCCAGCCGACGAGTCTCATCTCCGGCGAGCCCGACGACGAGTACGAGCTGCTGCTCACGAACAGCGGCGGCGCGCCCTCCACGGGCCCCGTCACGATCACCGACACGCTGCCAGGCGCGCTGACCACGTCCGGCGCCGCGACGGGCAACGGACCGGGCGAAGGAGGCGAATGGAACTGCCCACCCGCCGCCGGTCTCACCGTCCTGACCTGCACGCTCCCCGGGCCCATTCGTGCCCTCGGCCACGCGCCCGCGATCACCGTGCCGGTCACTGTCCCCGAAGGCATCGCGGGGCCGCTCCTGGATCAAGCGAGCGCCACCGGCGGCGGCGCCCCCGCCGCCACGACGACCCTCGAGACCTCGCTCAACGCCGCCGCGCCGCCGTTTGGCCTCGCGAGCTTCAGCACGGCCCTCACAGGCCTCGACGGGACCCCCGACACCCAGGCGGCCGACCACCCCAACGCCTTCACGATCTCCATCCACCTCAACAGCGTCGTGCGCCACGGGCCCGACGGCCACCTCGAGCCGACCAGCGTCCACGATTTGAAGGACCTGATCCTCGACCTGCCGCCCGGCCTGCTCGCCAGCGCCACGGCGACCCCGACCTGCACGTTCGCACAGCTCGCCTCCGCCCACCACTGCCCATCCGACACGCAGATCGGCGCGCTCCAGAGCCAGCCGGCAGGTGCGACGTCGATCTCCGGCGCCCTCTACAACATGGTCCCGGAGCACGGCACCGCCGGCGAGTTCGGCTTCACCGACGCGACCGGAGCCACCCACGCGCTCTACGCGAGCCTCGCGCCCAGCCCGGCCGGCTACGCGCTGCGCATCACCGCCCGCGAACTGCCTCAGATCGCGCTCACGGACTTCACCGCCACGATCTACGGCGACCCCGCGGCCCAGGACGAAAGCGACGAAGGCCCGCTGTCGCTGCTCACCAACCCCTCGCAGTGCGGCGGGCAACGGCCCGCTACGACCATACACATCGACTCCTGGACGGCACCCGGCGCGTTCGCCGACAACGGCACCCCGGCGGGTGAACCGGACCTCCAGGCCCCCGGCTGGGTCACGGCAACCAGCCCGGCGAGCGAATCCCCGCTGACGGGCTGTCAGAACCTCCGCCTCGGCCCGATCGCCTTCTCCGCGAAACCCGACACGACGGCCGCCGACAGTCCGACCGGACTGAGCGTCCAGGTCGGCCTCGCCGAGCCACAGACACCCACGACGCTCGCCACGCCGCCGCTGAAGAGCATCACCGCGACCCTCCCGGCGGGCCTCACAATCGACCCGTCAGCCGCCGGCGGCCTCGCGGCGTGCACGGAGGCACAGATCGGCTGGGACGGCGTGAGCCTCACCAACTTCACGGCCGCCCCCCCCGCCTGCCCGGAAGCCTCGAGCATCGGGACCGTCGAAGCGCAGACCCCGCTGATCGCCGGCACCCTGCACGGGTCGATCTACCTCGCGGCGCAGTATCAGAACCCGCTCGGCGCGCTGATCGGCGCCTACATCGCGATCGAGGACCCGAGCACCGGGGTGATCGTGAAGATCGCGGGCGAACTCAGAACGGACCCGGCCACGGGCCAGATCACCGCCGTCTTTGACCAGCTCCCGCAGCTGTCCTTCGGCGCCCTGAAGCTCCGCTTCTCCGGCGGCCCGCGCGCCCTCCTCGCCACACCCGCCGCCTGCGCAACGTTCACGACCACCAGCAGCCTGGAAGCCTGGTCCGCCCCCGAATCCGGGCCGCCCGCGACACCCGCCGACTCGTTCCCGATCTCAAGCGGCTGCGCCGACCCGTTCGCGCCGGCCCTCTCCGCCGGCACCACCCCCAACCAGGCCGGGGCGTTCTCCCCACTGACGCTCACGCTCTCCCGCCAGGACGGCGAACAGCATCTCTCGGGCTTCACCGTCCAGGCGCCCCCTGGCCTGCTCGCGAACCTCTCCGGCGTCCAGTCCTGCCCCGAACCGGCGGCCGGCGAGGGGAGCTGCGCGGCGCAATCCCAGATCGGCGCCGCGAACCTCACCGCCGGCGTCGGCCCGAACCCATACCCCCTCACCGGGGGCCGCGTGTACCTCACCGGGCCCTACAGCGGTGGCCCTTTCGGCCTCTCGATCGTGATCCCCGCGCTGGCGGGCCCGTTTGACCTGGGAACGATCGTGGTGCGAGCATCGATCCGCATCGACCCGGCCACCGGCCGCCTCAGCATCGTCACCGACCCGCTCCCGCAGATGCTCGACAGCGTCGAAGGCCTCGACAGCGGCATCCCAGCCGACCTGCGCACGATCACCCTGAGCCTCGACCGCCCCTGGTTCACGTTCAACCCCACGAGCTGCGAACCGACGAGCGTCACCGCCACGGTCACCTCCGCCCAGGGCGCCACCAGCACCCCGGTCAACCATTTCCAGGCGGCGGGCTGCGCGAGCCTCCAGTTCAAGCCGTCCGTGACCGCCTCGACCTCCGCCCACGCCTCGGAATCCGCGGGCGCGAGCCTGACCATCAGGATCGCCTACCCAAAGGGCGCCCAGGGCACCCAGGCGTGGTTCAGGGAAGCACGCTTCGACCTCCCCCGCCAGCTCCCGGCAAGGCTGAGCACGCTCCAGCAGGCCTGCCTCGCCGCGGTGTTCAGGGCCAACCCGGCGGCGTGCCCGCCGCCGTCGGTGATCGGCCACGCGATCGTCCACACCCCGCTGCTCCCGGTCGCGCTGGCGGGCCCGCTGTATTTCGTGAGCAACGGAGGCGCGAGCTTCCCCGAAGCGGTGATGGTCCTCCAGGGCGACGGCGTGACGATCGAGCTGCACGGCCAGACGTCGATCAACAACCGCACCCACATCACGAGCGCCGCCTTCAGCGAAACCCCCGACGTCCCCTTCGAAAGCATCGAAGTGACGCTCCCGCAGGGACGCTACTCGGAGTTCGGAGCAAACCTCCCAGCGAGCGCGAGGGGCAGCTTCTGCAGGCAAAAGCTCCTGATGCCCAGTTTGCTGAAGGCCCAAAACGGCCGCGAGCTCCGCCAGACCACAAAGATCAAGGTCACAGGCTGCCCCAAGCCCAAGAAGCACAGCAAGCCGAAGCAAGCGCGCCACAACGCTCACAGAACCTCGCGACGCACAAGCTGAGACGAGCGGCGAACAGGCCGCCGGGCGCAACAGCCGCCCCCGCCAATCACAACCCATCCGCCAACGCACCAAGTGCATGTCCCAGGGTGGGCCCGCCGCGGCACCCCCGACGGCCCGCACGGACACGGAGCCATCTCCTCCGGACCACCTCGCCGCATCAGTTCTCACACGCGCGGTGAAACCCCCGGTGAGAGCACGGATCACCTAAACCCTCGCGGCTCTCAGGAACGCAAACCTGCATGACCCAAAAAATTTGCGCGGCCGAGCCTCCCCGCCCTCGCGCGGCGCGCTCGCCGCCGGGGCCACAATCGCCTGCGCGCCGCAGCATGGTCCCGAGCGCTCAGCGTGCGTGAGCCCAAATATCGTCGGCTTGCGTGAGCCAATTGTGTTCTCGCCCGCTCGCCGGCCGCCGGGTATCGCGCGTACGCGATGCCCAGGTCTCGTGAGCGCCAGCTGCTCCTGGCGCCAAAGCAGAGTCCGCTCGCACCGGCCACACCCGCGGCCATCACCCGCCTCTTCGCGCAGAACCCCACGAAGCCTCTCGCGAAACGCGCCAGCAAGCCCGGGTCCTGAGGGCGAGCGAGGCTCCTACCGCTACCGGTCGGGATAGACGCGCAACGCGAGGGGCTGCAATCGCCCGTCGCGCTGGCGGTATGGGTGTGCGCGCCACCCTCGCGTACCTCTGCAGAGGATCAGAGTGACCGGCTCGGGCGTGCGTCCGCCGTCCGCCTGCGCGACCGCACGGGCCGTGTCCTGGTCGCGTCCGCTCGGCCGGCGGCTGCCACGCGGGTGAGAGTGCCAGTCGCCGAGGAACGTCACCCGGCGGCCGCTCGCGCGGTAGATCCGCTCCAGCTCGCCCTGCTGCCACTCGCCGTCGCCGATGAAGCTGCTGCGCGCGTGCACGGCGTTTGGCCCTGCTGGCACGAGCTCGCTGACGACGATCTGCCCGCCGGTCTCCCAGCCGAGCAGCATCCCGCCGCACTCCCGCGGCGCGTGCTCGCGCGCCTGCGCGCGCATCTGCGCGAGCGCCGCTGCTGCCAGCCACAGGCTGCCGACGCTCAGGCGGCTACGACGAGCGAGCAGCAAGCGCAGGCGGGGTGGACGGGAATCGCGTGGGTGCTCCACACGGGCGTCTCGAGCTCCTCGCCGTGCTCGTCGCGTGCGGCGCACACGTGCAGCGTGGCCGATTTCGCTGACCCGGTGAGGGCCCTTTGGGTGCTTCGCATCGCCTGCAGCACGATCTCGAGCATCTGAAAGCTCGAGCCGGTGAACGTCGGCGCGCCGCAGCCGCGCGGCTGAACCATGGCCGCCGGCTCCGCAGGCGGGATCGGCAGGCTCGCGTCGGCGAGCCCGTGCTGCAGGCAGTACCAGCAGCCACCGCGGCCCGGCGGCAGGTATGCCACGCCGCCACCCCAGCCGCCCTCCGTCGCCCACAGGCTCAACAGTGGGATCCCGGCCGCGCTCGACAGGGCCGACAGCAGCGCGCCGAGCCCGATCTCGGCGCTCGCGTCGATGAGCAGGTCGGTGTCCTTCATCATCGTGCTCAGCACGGCTGCCTCCGAGGGCCGCCCCGCGGTCAGCTGCGCCGGCGCATCGCCGATCTGGCGCCGATAGGCGACGGCGCTCGTGAACGGGTACTCCTGCTTGATCGCCGCGGCCAAATACTCGCTCTTGGCGTGACCCACGGCACCGAGGCCGTAGGGCCAGCGAACGATGTTGCCGGCCTCGACCGCATCGAAATCCAGCATGCGCAGCGTCCCGACCTGGGCGCGTGCCAGCTCCATCGCGAGCGGGGCGCCGAGCGCGCCGAGGCCCACAACCGAGACGGTCTTCTCGCCGAGGCCTGCGAGGTCGGGTATCCGCGCGCACAGATCCTCGGCCGCCAGGCGCTCGCCGCGGGTCACGTAGGCGCCCTCGCGCCGGCCGCCCGCGCCGGTCGATCGCCAGCGCACGACGAACAGCCAGCCAGCCTCCTGCTCGCCCTGGCGCACCTCCTCGTCGAGCACCAGTCCGAGGATCGAGATCCGCCCGTTGGTGGTCTGCTGCCACGGCGGCTGCGCGGCGCGCGGATCGACCCGACGCGCGGCCGCGATCAGCTCTCTGGCGTCACGGGTGCGAGGAAGCTCCGCCAGGCGCACCCACACGCCGTCCAGCGTGCGCCCGTCAAATCGCGCGGCGAACGGCCCGCTCGCGCTCGCGCGCCAGCGCCGGTCGCCCTCGCCGCCCGGCGCCGCCGCTACCGCGATCACGCCGGCGCGCACCCGTGGGGTCAACGGCTCCTGCGCCCCGACCGCCAGGCGCATCGTGCCGCTGGCGATCTCCGCCGGGATTCCCAGCGCCTCCTCGGGGAGGAACACGGCAGTGCCGGCCTCGATGAAATAGGTCGTCACAGGCTCGCCCTGTGGCGCCTCACCGGCGTGCAGCTCCCCGCCACCGAGCGCGAGCAGCCCGAGCAGGTGCGGCACGCGCTCGGCGACGAGCCACGCCGCCGTGTCGGTCGTGTTCCATTCGCGCGTTGAGCGGTCAAGCAGACAGAGGTTGCCCTCGAACGGGTTCTGGTGGCGCTCGAGCGCCAGCCCGAGGGCGTAGACCTCTGGGCGCAGATAGGGGTAGCTGTCGGGAAACACGACGCGCAGGCGCAGCGGCTGCGCGTCGTGGGTGAGCTCGACGTCGATCACCAGACGCGCGCTTTGCGCGAGCTCGCTCTCCTGCACGGTGGCGTGGAGTCCACGGCGAGCGAACTCGTCCATCTCATACGCCACACGCTCCGGCAGTGCCGCCGTCCAACTCTGCATGATGCTGGGCTCAGCCGACCGGTCGGTGTTTCGGTGGCTTGGGGGGGTTCGGCGGCCCGGGCGGCCCCGGCGGCGGTGGCTCGGGGTGGGGGTGCGGCGGGGGCTCGGGGTGCGGCTCGGGCCGCTCGGGGCCCGGATGCGGCTGCTCGGGCTCATCGGGGCCTGAGGCAGCGGGCTGATGGGACTCGTGATTGCTCATGTCGGTCTCGTCTTTCGGATTTTTGATGTTCGCATGGCTGAGCGCGGGCTCGGTTCAGCCGCGCTGCCCGCGCGTGAAGAGCGCTTTCAGGCGCCACGCGAGCGCGAGCTCTTCGCGAGCGTCTGTGTTGATGATCGGTGTCAGGTCATCCATCGATCCCTGACGGTCAAACTGCAGCCTGGTTGCGAGGTCGAGGTGCACCAGCAGGTCGCGTCCGCTGTAGCCGGCGGTGACGGGCAGCTCCAGCGCCCCGGTTCGGCAGCCGTCGCGGATCCTGCGTACGAGCTCCCACTCAGTCGTGCCGGCCGCCGCCTCGTGCAGGCGGTCGAGCGACACGCGCACCTTGTGCAGAATCGGATGGCCGCTGAGGTCGGCGATCGGCACCGGGAAGGCGCTGGAGACGACGAACACGTCGCGGTCGAACTGGCCGATGAAATCGCCCGGCGCGAGACCCTGGCGAACCGAGGCGGCTGCGTAGTTGCTCAGGAGCTCGCCCATGCTGGGATGCAGCCGCAGTTCGATCGAGCGGTAGGGACAATCGCGGTCCTCACACTGCTGACCGACGATCGACTCGAGCGGGCTGGCGCCGCGGTGGACGGTCAGGAAGCCCTGGATACCGGGTGCGCTTGACGGTCACGCTCGAGAGGTCAAAGCCGGCGAGCGGGGAGAGGTCGATCGCGGGCGGATCGCCGACCGTCTCGGTCTGCTCGAGCTCGTTCGATGCCCTGCCTGCGCGCGGGTCCAGCGTCATCGTGACCTCTTTCGTCGACTGGCCCTGGATACTAGCATCTGTGTGGTCCATTATGTTGCCTCATATCGCGACTCCCAGCACGATACGCGTCCACGGGTATTGCCCCATCGAGTCGGTCGCCCTCTCATCCATTCGTGTACTTCTCGCTCACACCACTTGATTTCTATGCGTATAGTCCTATATACATGGAGGGCAACCTAGCCGCCGCGAAGGCAGTCCTGACGGATTCGCGGTCGGTTTCGTGCCAGACGAGCAAAGGAGATCAAATGCCGCCGACCGGACAGACAGCGCCCGCTCCCAGCGTCTCACCGCGCGTCGAGGGTGCCTGCCCTGCGACGGAGCAGACCTCAACGCGCGAGATCGAGCTCTACGACGAGCTGTACATGGCCGACAACTGGATCACCGTCGTACGTGTTCTCCACAACGACCTCGGCTTGACGCAGGCGGAGATCGCCCGCGGCGCTGGGGTCTCGACGATGACTATCTCGCGCTGGCTCGACAGCCCCGAGGACCTCGAGCTCCGAGCCCACGGACACCTGGACGACATCCGCTGTGTCGTGCTGTGGCTACTGAAGGGCTGTGACATGCGCCTGCGCCTGATTCGGTTCTGGCTCACGGCGAAGAATCCCGACCTGGCCACCGATCCGCTCAGCGCGGTCGCCGCGGGACGGTTCGAGGAGGTCGCCGCGACCGCTCGCGCCTTCTCCAATGGACGCAGCCTCAGCCGATGAGCCGAGCCGTCACATCGGGATGAGGTAAGCCCGCGCAGCAGATGCCGTGCCGGCGCCGGTCTGGGGTCCGGCTCGCCTACGCGAGTGCGCATGCAGTGCATCTGCAGGCGGGGCGGGTGGGGGAGGGTCGCCCTATTCGCCGCCGACACGTAGCGAGGGCGCCAGCTGGGCTCCGAGGTCTCAGGCGCTCACCCGGCCGCGGGGCGCTGTCAGTCTGGCGCGAGCCAAAGGGGCGTGTGGCGAGCGATGGTGAGGAAGTCCGCGTCGGCGTGCAGCACCGCCGCCTCGCTGCGGATCGCGACCGCCGCGATCAGGCAGTCGGTGAGCTTGCGCGGCGTCTCCCCCTGCGCGCGGCAGGCGCGGTAGAGCTCGGCGGCGGCCTCGTAGTCGGCCGGTCCCTCTACGGCCAGCAGGTGCAGGCCGTAGAGCAGGCGTCGCAGCTCGTCGCGATCCTCCTCGTCGCGGGCGCCGGCGAGCACCTCCATCACGACGACGTCGGTGCTCGCCAGCTCGAGATCCGCTTCCAGCGCAGCCCGCAGCCGCAGATGGACGGGGCTGCCGCTCGCGCGCAGGAACTCCACCCACGCGGAGGTGTCGACGAGGATCACTGCTCGTGGATCTGATCGGGGGCGCGGATCTCCGCGAGCTCGCCCGCCCAGCCGCTGCCCTCCATCGCGAGGGCTTCGCTGCGGCTCATCGGCTCACCGACCAGCCTCCGCAGCGCGAGGTCCACCGCTTCGCGCTTGCTGCGCAGCCGGTACACGCGCATCGCGCGACCGACAAGCTCATCGTCGATGTCGATGTTCGTACGAGCCATCAAACACCATCATACACCATCTGGTGTAACACCTGCAACGAGCGGGTCCTCTTGCCTGATCTCGGGTGCTCGGGTGCGCGAGCATCTGGCGCCTCTCTCAGCGTCGTGAGTCCTGCTTCTTATGTGCGGCACGGATCCGGAGCTCGGAATGCCTGCCTGGTCCACCCAAAACCGCACGGGTTCCCAGCCCGCCAACCTGCCTGGCCTAACAATTCCCGCGCGAGCAGAAGTTTTGGCCGCCGCGGAGGTCGGACCGCGGTCGTTTCTGACACGGGTGCTGGCAGCCAGGCGCGGCGCCGAGTCGCCGCTGCGCGCGACCACGGTCCGGCCAGATCCCTGGCCGGCGCAAGGATGTCCCCTGCGAGGCTCACGCGAACGTTCTAACCCTTGACTTGTTCGCGTGTCGTGCACGTGCGAGCATCCGCCGATGGCCAAGGCCATCGAGGCGTCGCTTCTGTGAGCGGGCGCGGAGCCGGCGCCGCGGACAACAAACGCTCGCCGCACGCGAGGGCATCCGGGCGGGTGCTCGCCGTCCTGATCGGATGCTGGACAGTCCTGCTCCTCGGCGGCTGCGGGTCGAGCACCGGCCCGGCCCACACCTCCGCTGGCAGCACAGCGCAGCTGAACAGCGTCCCCAGTGGCGGCATCAAGGCCGCGGGGACCCCGCGCTACGCCGCCCCGCCATCCTCCGCGCCGGTGCAGCGCGGCGTCGTACAGATCGCCTACCGCAACTACGCGATCGACCCCGACACGCTGCGCGTGAAGCTCGGCAGCACGCTCCGCTGGACCAACTACGACCAGGCGCCACACAACGTCACCAGCACCTCCGGCCCGCAACACATCGCCTCCGGAAACCTCGGCGAAGACGCCGCCTTCGAGATCAAGCTCGAAAAGCCGGGAATCGTCCACTACAGTCCACCACGACCCCCGCGACCATGAACGGCACGATCCTCGTCGTCAAGTCGCGCCGCAGCACCCGCTCGAAGCACACCCGTGCACGCCTGCGGATGGGCCCGGGTGGGCCCGCCGCGGCGCCCAACCTCGCAGGCGCGACCGGCGTCGCGCCTCCGCCGCACCGCACTTCCTGGCGGCGCAAAGGTCGCCCTCGGGCGCTTCGATCTCGCCGAGAACGGCCGGCTCCCATAGAGGGCAACCTGCGTGGCCCAACAGTTCTCGCGGCGCGGCCAGCGCGCCCGTGTCCCCGATGGCCTGGCCGGGTGCTCCCGGCGCCTGCTCCCGCGCGGCCGCTCGCCGTTGCGCGACACTCGCCCGGACTGATCCGGCGACGGCCGCCGGGCTGTGAACGACGCGAGGACCCGGCCGTTCGCCGGGCGTGGGCCGGGCGAGTGGGCGAGCTGTCCCCTAGCCGCGCCTTGACCGGGGCGAGGACCGCGCGGCGCTCGTGGCGCGGGCACGCCCGCCGGGGGCCCTCAACTGGCCGTCGATGAAGCGGTCGCTACTGTGCACGCCGAGGAACGGCGTCAGCCACATGTGCGCGATGTAGCCGAGCATCCGCGAGGCTTCGGGCTTCGACCGGCGCGCCTGCAGCGAGACGATCTCGAACACCGAGGCGATGATCGCTTCCATCGCCTCCCGCGAGGGCGGCGGCTCGCGCGTCGAGTGCACGAGGCCGTCCTGCAGGAAGAACATGAACGCCGCGTGGCTGTCCTCCACGCGCTGGACGGTCTCAGGGCCGGCGGCGTAGGCCTCCACGAAGCCAACGGTCCCAACCAGCGGGTTGGCATCCAGCAGTTGCGTGAGCGCTCGCCCGGCCTCCCATGAGCGCTCGGGCCACGCGGCCGCCGAGAAGAACGCTTTGGAGGTCACGTCCATCACCTGCTGGAAGCCGAGATCGTGCGCTGCCGCGAACGCCTCCTGCTTGTCGGCAAAGAGCCGGTAGAAGACGTGGCCGTCCACGCGCGCGAGCGTCTTGATGTCCGCGACGGTGATCGTCCCGTAGCCCTTCTCGGCCGATAGGCGTGCGACCGCGTAGAGGATCCGCAGGCGATGGTTCTGGTTGACCTGCTCCTCGCTGACGCGGGGGCGCCCGGGCGGGAACACGTTCGGCATCCGCTGGATCGGCCCGCCGGGGACATGCGCGGAGCGCTCTGGGCGCCCGGACGGCGTGAGCTTTGACCAGCGCCGCGAGCGTGCCGGGCGCTCGTAGGCGCCCACCCAGTCGACCAGCGCCTCCCCGAGCGCCTGCACGCTCGCTTCACCGCGGCGCAGGCGCATCGCGAGCATGCGGTAGACGCTGCCGAGGACGACGCGCGGATCGACGTCCGCCACCGGCGCGCTCGCGGCCGCGTCCTGCTGCACGCGCTCGATCAGCTCCGCGAGACGCTCGATCCCCTGATCGCGCATCGCGAGCGCCCGCGCCCCGCCGGTCATCGCCTCGGCCGTGAGGAAACGTCCGGCCGCCGGTTCATCTTCCGCGAAGGCACCAGCGCCCTGACGGCGCTGGCGAGCGCTTCGCGCGGGGCGCCGCCCTCGAGCTCGGCGGCAACCCGCTCGAGCAGACGCTCGTGGATCTCCTCGAGCGCCGCCAGGAAGCATGCCTCGCGATCGGCGAAGTAGTCGTAGAAGGTCGGCCGCGAGACGCGCGCCAGCGGCGATCACCGAGGAGACGTTCGCGGCCTCATAGCCGCGCTCGACCGTCGCTCGGACCATCCCGTTCAGCAGCCGGGCTCGTTGCGTGCGCTTGCGTTGCTGTGGGGCCATCGCCGTTCGGGTGCCGCGCAGCGTTTGCGCGCCAGGCGCGAAACGTACCCGACTTGACAGATGTTCTGCCCCCTTATGCCTGGTGTCCAAGTGCGCCGCCAGCGATCGACTCCTTTCTGCCCGAAACGAACATACCGGCGTTTATGACGCTGAAAAGGACAAGCGCGGAGGGCGATTTGCTCCATTGCGGCACAGGTGGCGCATTCTCTGGAGGCGCTGGCGCACCGGTGCCGGTTAAGCTTCCCGGCCGTGTTTATCTCGATCTCCCCGCCCGAGCAGGAGGTCCCTAAGCGCGGTGGCGCCGGTGAGCCGCACCACGAGCGCCGCCAGGCGCAGGGACCCGCGCCGAGCAGACGCTGCTCTACCGCGGCTGGCTGATGAGGGCCGCGCTCGCCGGCGCCGAGTCCGACGGCCTGCAGTCGATCACGGTCGCACGCGTCGATGAGCACCGCACGAGTCTCCCGCAAGGTCTTCTACGAGGTCTTCGAAGACGTCGAAGACTGCCTGCACGCGGCGCTCGAGCAGGTCTTCGGAGACGCCCGGGAAACGATTGCCGCCGCGTCCGACTCCTCGCAGGACTGGCGCGAGCGCACCCGCGCGGGGCTTCACACACTGCTCGCCCTGGCCGAGCAGCACCGCACGCTGGCACGCGTCTGCGTCCTTGACATGCTGCTGGGCGGTCCGCGGCTGCTCGCGCTGCGCGAAACGGCCCTCGGCGACGCCCAGCAGGCGATCGCCCGCGGCGCACTGGAGAAGAACGCCCGCGCTCCGGCTCCGCTGACCCCCGAGGCGATGGCCGGCGGCGTCGCCCACCTGCTGCACTCGCGCCTGGCGGCGAATGCCACGGAGCCGCTGACCGAGCTCACGGGGCAATGCATGAGCATGATCGTGCTCCCCTATCTCGGGCGGGCCGCGGCGGAGCGGGAGCTGACCCGCGAGAACCCGCCGCTCGGGCGCCTGCCCGCCTGGCCTGCGGGGCAGCCGCCGCCGCCCAACGTCCACAGCGTGCGTCTCACCTACCGCACGGTCAGGGTCCTGAACGCGATCCGCGAGCACCCGCGAGCCTCGAGCCGCGAGGTCGCGGAGCACGCCGGCATCACCGATCCCGGCCAGGCCTCCAAGCTCCTGAAGCGCCTCGCCGAGCACCAGCTGATCGAGGACACCGGCGCCTCGAACAACGGCAAGGCGTGGCAGCTGACGAACCTCGGCCGCGAGTTCTACGCCGGCATCCGCCTGCCCTGAGGCCTCGCCGCACGAAACGCCCCACAAGACGTTTACGGGCGCCCGGGGCTCCCCGAACGCCCAGTTTGCGAAAGCCCAACCTCTTGAATCTGTCGGTCCGGGTCCCTAAACTTCCTCGTGACGTTTATTTCACATCGATGGACGCGCATGGGCGTCCGCGACGAGATGCCAGCGAGCGGGGCGAATCCACGACAGGGGCAGGGCGCGGCGAGGGCCGAGCTCTCGTCCCTTCGCGGGCGCGCCGCCCGGAGGCACCTCATCTCTCCGGACCCTCCCGCTGGGCGCCACGCTCAGCACACCTGGCCGTGGCGCCCAGCACCCTCTCCACCGCCTGGAACGGGCGCGCAATGAGGCGAAGGCGCGGGTCGACCGGGGCGCTGCGGCGCGATCTGCGCGGCGGAACGCTGCTGCGCTGCCGTCCGGACCGGGCGTTCCAGGTCAGCCGGGCGCTACGCCGCTGGGGCGCGACGCCCGCGGGCGCCTGCGAAGTCGCCGACAGGGCGTTCGGGTCGCGCCCGGCGATCCTCGACGATCACGCCACGTTCACGTTCGCCGAGCTCCACGAGCGCAGCGCCAGCCTCGCGGGCGCCCTTCACGAACGCGGCCTCGGCCCCGGTGAGACGATCGCCGCCCGCGCCGGCAACCACCATTGGCTCATCGAGACCCTGATCGCCGCAGCGCGCCTACGCGCGAACGTCATGCTGCTCGACCCGGGCACAAGCGATCAGCACCTGGCGTGCATCGCACGCTCGCTGTGCCCGCGCGCCGTCCTCCTGGACCCCGAGTCCGCGGCGGGAACCGGCCCGGCCGTGCATCGCGCCGAGACGGGCAGGCTGAGCCGCGGTGCGGAGAACCTCGAGGATCTGATCGCCGCGGGCGTCCACGCACCCTCGCTGCCGAGGGATCGCAGCGCCGCGCAGCTGACGCTCAGCCGGCCTGGCCCGGACGGTGGTTGGCTTCACCCGCGCCGCGGCGCCACCCTGACGGCACCTACGGCGCGCTGCGCGATCCCCCTGCGCCCTCGCGAGACGACGATGATCTGCGCGCCGCTATCGAGCCCGTCGGGCCACCTGCACCTGACGCTCGCGATGCGCCTCGGCTCGACGCTCGTGCTGAGCGAGCGCTTTGACCCGCTGGATGTCCTCGCGGCGCTGCAAGACCACGCTGTCAGCGCGCTCGCGCTGAGCGCGGAGATGCTCGCGGCGATCGTGAGCCTGCCCGCATCGACCCTCTCGTGGTATCGCACCCCGGCGCTCAGCGTGATCGCGCTCGGCTCCTCATCGGTCCCCGGCGAGGTTGCGATCCCGGCGATGCGCCGCTTCGGCCGGGTGCTGTACTCCGGCCGCGGCCCGGCGATGGTCACGCTGCACCCGCTGGCGCGGGCGCTGGCGGCCTGAGCAGCTCAGCCGGCGCGTACCGGCAGCACCCGGCTCGCGCCGGCGGCGTAGGGGAACGCCGCCTGTCCGCCCGGGCACGGTGACCTTGAACGGGAACACGCCGCGGGCGCCCTGGAAGACATAGGAGATCCTGAACCGCCCGGCGGGACCCGTGCGGGGCGTTCGGATCGGCTGCCAGCGCCCGCGGTAGCGGACGAGCAGCTCGACGATCACTCCGCCGTGCGCCGGGGCGCCGAGCACGCGCCCGCTGAAGGTGACGCGCCCCTGCGAGGAGGTCCGCGCCGGGGCGGCGCTCAGGAGCACACCCGCCCGCACGAGCTCTGAGACTCCCACGCTCGTCGTGTAGCCCGGCTCGAGCGAGAAGCTGCGGTAGGCGAGCGTGATCGTGCGCGAGGCGCCGCGCGGGATGCGCGCGGTGAAGGTGCCGTCCGCGCCGGTGCCGACGTGCCCGATCACGCTCGGTGTGACGGTCGAGGCCGAGGACAGGACGTCGATCGCCGCTCCCGCGATCGGCGTCCCGCCCGGGGAGAGCAGCCGGCCGCTGAGCGTGAGTGCGCTCGCCGCCGTAGCCGCGCGCGAAGGACACCGGCCCGGAGAGCAGAAGCCGTGCGCCGTCGCTGGCGCCGAAGCCGTTGGGAGCACCTATCGCCCCGGAGACGGGCTGGGTGGCTTCGCTCTGTGCGCTCGCGATCCCGTCGCGGTCGCTCAGCGCTGATGCGCTACCCGCAGTGTGTGCCCGGCCTGTGCGCCGGTGACGCTGAACGTGGCCGCGCTCGGCGCCGGGGATCGGTGTGCAGCCCTGCCCGCTCTCGTCGCAGCTCAACCACGTGTACCCGTAGCCGATCGTCCCTGCTCCCGGCGGGGCGCTCCACGTACCCGGCGAGGCGCTCAGCGTGGCGCCGACGGCAGGCGCGCTCGGTGCGATCTGCGGCGGCGCGCTCTGCTGCGGGGCGTTGTCGGTCTGGATCGTGCTTTCAAGCGGGGTCGTGGCGTTGCCGGAAGCGTCATCGACGCGCAGCGAGATGCTGTGCGCGCCGTCGGCGAGCGCGGCCGTGTCGAGCGTGAGCGTCGTGCTCGCGTGCTTCGGGCACGGGTCGGGGTGGGCGAAGGAGCGCTGTGCTTCACCGCTCGGGCCAAGGCTCTGACACCAGCCGCCGTTGGTGTCGAAGATGACCGGCGCGGCCGCGGCGCCGTCGACGCTCAGCTGCGCGGAGTAGACGCCGGGGCCTTCATCGCCCGCGGCGACGTTGACGCGCGACGCGCGCCTCGCAGCGCGGCCGGCGCCAGCAGGGTTCCTGTCAGGCCGCTGACGGTCGGTGTGCTCGGGTCGCTCAGCACGATGCGCGTCGCGCTCACGTCAAGTCGCGAGACGCTCGCGTTGGCGGGGCAGCGCCCGTTCGCCCCGTCACAGGATGCGTTCAGGCGCAGGTAGTCATCGGGCGCGGGCGGGGTCCGTTCGATCACGCTCGCACCGAGTCCCCCGTAGCCGAGGTTGCGGTAGTCGTAGTTGGGGTCTGACTCATCGGAGGCGATCACGAACGACTGGCCCAGGCCGCCGGCGTAGGGCGAGGTGTAGGAGCCGGCGATCGCGACGCGGTAGGAGACGATGCTCCCCCAGCTCGGCGCGTTGAAGATCCAGTCGGTGCTCGCCGCGTCCGGATAGCCGTTGCTGTTGCCGCCGAGCTCGAGGCTGAGCGCGCCTGCGCCGCCGGCGCCGCAGCTGTCGAGCGCCACCATGCCGGCGTCGGCGGTGCGCTCATTGACCCAGCCGTCGTGTCCGAGCGCTTCGCCGGCCGGGCCGTGACAGGAGAGCACCGCGATCCTGTTCGCGTTCGCCGGGGCGGGCAGGCAGGCGGCGAGCGCCGCGAGAACGGGCACCGCAGCGAGCGCCAGCCGTCCTCTCCGTACCGTCGGGCTCACCGGCTGCTCACGATCACCGGCGCGCTGAGCGCGCCGAGGTAGGGGAACCCGGCCTGCCCGGAGATGACCTGCGCCCTGAACGGGAAGCGCCCGACCGCGCCCTGGAAGCCGTAGCGCACCCGGAAGCGCCCGTCCGCGCCGGTGTGCGGTGAGCGGAACGGCTCCCAGTGCCCGCGGTAGCGAACCAGCAGCTGCACGGTGACCCCGGCGCGCGGCAGCGGCCCGGCGACCAGGCCGCGAAGCACGATCGAGCCGGTCGAGGCGATCCGCGCCGGGCTGACATTCAGCCTGACCGACGCGCGCACCGACTCGTGCGTCGAGGCGGTCGCGCTCGGCGCCGCGTCGGCGGAGAACGCGCGGTAGGCGAGCGTCAGCTGGCGCGAGGCACCGGGCGGTGCGCTCGCCGTGAACGTCCCGTCCGCTCCGGTCGTCGCGAACGCGACGGTCCGCGACGTGGCCTGCCCCTCGGTCTGTGCGAGCAGCTCGAGCGTCGCGTCGGCGATCGGCGCTCCGCCGCTGCCGAGCAGCTGTCCCTGCAGGTGAACGGCACGCCGCGAGTAGGGCTCCGTCAGCTTGCGAAGGGCTCGTCAGCACGAGCCTCGCGTGCTCGCTTGCGCCGAGGCCGTTGGCGAGATCGGCCAACGGTGAGGCGATCGGCGAGCTCGGCGGGGAGGCGAGCGTGCTCTGCCCGTCGCGCGTCGGCGGCGCTCACGAGCACCCGCAGCACGTGTCCCTGCTCCTTGACGGGCGGCAGATAGCCGCGTTCGCTGGCGCCTGGGATCGGCTCGCATGCGCCGCCGTCGGCTTCGCACAGCTGCCATTGATAGGTGTAGGAGACCGCGCCGGCGCCCGGCGGCGCACTGCCAGGAGCCCGGGTCTGCTTCAGAGCCCCCCACCCGTCGTGGTCCTCAGGCCGGGAGGCGTGAGGTTCACCGGTGCGTTCAGCGTGCTCAGCGGCCCGTCATAGACGACGGCCCGGTTTCCGGCCGCGTCGGTGAGCGCCACCTTCAACGTGTGGGTGCCGTCAGCCAGGCCGGTTGTGTCCAATGCGAGGTCCACGGACTCGCTTTCCCGGCACGGCTGGGCACTGTCGAACATCAGCGCCCCGCTTTCGCTGCCGACCGGCGCGCACGAGCCGCCGTTCGCGTCGGGTGTGCCCGCGTACAGGGTCCTGGCGTCGGCGCCGACTTCAACGCGATAGACACCGGGCCCGAAGCGATCGAGCGCGGTGAACTCGAGGTCCTGGCTGCCACGGGCAGGGGAGGCCAGCAGCCCGCCGGTGAACCCTTCCGCGGCGGGCGTGGAGCTGTTCGTGAGGCGCAGATGCGCCCAGAACATGCGCACCGAGGACCACGCGCCTTCGCTGCCGCCCTGATCGCAGGCCTCGCCCGGGTCTCCGCCGCACCCCGCGCTCAGGTAGAGGCGCCCGCCGCGCCCCGTCGGCAGCGTCAGGGTGCCGGCGTAGACGGGGCCTGCGGCCGAGCACGGGGTGAGGCCCGCCGCGCACTGGAAGAACACGTTGGCCGCGTCGTAGCCGTATTCCGGTGTGTAGGCGACGGCGGTCCCGGACGCGTTCGGACCGCTGCCGTAGGCGGCGAGCGCGACCTGAACCTGTCCGCCCGTGAGCTGCGAGCCCGGCGGCGGCGGTGTAAAGGATCGTCTCGGCCGAGCCGACCGGCACGGCCACCGCGGTTGCGAGCAACGCGAACGCGGGAGCATCGGGTCCGCAGGAGCTGCCCGCGTTCGAGCCGTAGCCGCCGCCTGCGATCATCGCCGACCAGCCCGCACTGCCGGCCGCGCTGCCGTCCGGGTTCACGCAAGAGACCTGTACCCATTCGCCTCCGCAGGCGCTCGCCGCGCCGACGCCCAGGAAGACGATGGCGGTTGCCAGCGCTACGAGCGCCGAACGGGGTGGTCGTATCGAAGTCGGTTTCATTGCTCTCCTTGCGTCGGTGTCCCTGGCGGTGTTGGCCGCGACGCGCCGACCGGCGGCCAACGAATCGCTCACGGGCTGAAGGGACCGCCGCCGCGTTGTGAGTCGTGCTCGGATGCGTGCCCGCTCGAGGTGACAGCGGACCCGCTCGCTCCTACCTGTGCGCTCGTGGCGGCGCTGCTAGCCGTATCCGCCTGCGTGCTCGCGGCACTGGCTTTCGCAGCGCTGTCGGCCGGGCCTGGGACGCCGAGGAACGCGAACCCTCCCGGTTCGCGTCGCGTGCTGCGCCTGGGCGCCGGCGCTTCGCGCCCTCTCGCAGGCGCCGTTTCGACGCTCGGGCTGTACGGCGCCGCCGCCGCAACGGGCACGGAGGCAGGTGTACTCGTGCTTATGCGACCCGTGGGCGCACGGTGGTGGCGAGCGTGATGGGTGAGGTTGTGCAGGCCGCCGCTGGCGCTGAGCGTCCCACCGGCGACGGCGACGACCGTCGCGACGCCGGCTGCGACCTTCGCGGTGCGCTGCGCCGCCGGCCATCAGCGCGAGCGCGCGTTCGCGCGCACCGCCGCCTCCCGTCGGCGCCCCGGAGGCAGCGAGACGATGAAGCAGGAGCCGTGCGCGCAGCCACAGGCCGTGTGCGCGATCGTGGCCGAGCAGCGCGGGGAGCGGCAGGTAGCGCGGCGGCCCGCTCCTGGAAGCTGCGTCGCAAGCGCGCGGCATTCGTCCGGTGCTCGGCGCGGCACTGCGCGCAGGAGCGCAGGTGCGCGAAGGCGCCTCGGGCGAGCTGCTCGCTGAGGTCTCCTCACCGGCGAGCAGCGCCCGGATCGTCGGGGCCCGGTAGCCGCACAGCCGGCCGGTGTCGTGCAGGAGCTGAAAGCGCGCGTACTTCTCGGCGAGCTCGCGGCTGGCTTTGCGGGCTTGGTTCGTGCCGACGCCGAGGATCGGGGCGATCGCGCGGTAGCGAAGCCCCTCGGCTTCCAGTGCGTAGACCTGCTGCTCGAGCTCGGTGAGTCCGCTCGCGAACTCGAGCACGATCAGGCCGTCCTCACGCGCGAGTGCCGCCTGCTCGGGCTGCTCGATCTCGCTGCGACGCAGCGCGCTGCGGTGCGCCTCGGGTGCGTGCGCGGAGAGGATCTCACCGCGGCGGCGCTCGTCGCGGTGGACGTGAAGCGCTCGGTTCCGGAGCCCGACGCGCAGCGCGTTTCGCAGGTGCTCCTCGCTGGCGAACGGCCGGTTCAGCAGCGCGAGGACGGTCTCCTGGTAGAGGTCCTCGAGCTGGGCGCGGCTGAGACCCCGGCACTGCGGGTAGCGCCAGGCGCCGGCGACCTCGGCGGCCTGCCATTCCCCGAGCGCCTCTCCGACCCGGCTGCGACTGGGGGGTCGCTCCGGCCCGGGGCCTTTCGGGCAGCAGGCGAAGACGGGTGCGGGTGCTGCTGGTGTGCTGCTCTGCTCGAACATCCATGCTCGTTTATCTCCCTCGTCAACCGTGACTTGGACGAATGTTGTACCACGACTTCGACTTTCGCAAAATGCTCGGATTCTGACCATCTGGATCCGGTCGCCCCCGAGAAGGGGACCGCACCCCGAAAATCGCCCGTCAGCGTTTACCGTGGCGGCCGATGGGCTCGCCCGCCGTTGGGGCACTGCGTAGGTCTCGATCGCGCCCGCGGCTGCGGTGAGCGCGGCGATTACGGCCAGCAAGCCGAGTCTCGAGCCACTCGTCGCCGAACTCTTTCGCTGGGCGAGCCAGCTGCCGTAGCCGACGGCGAGGGAGCCCCACTCGATCGGCAGCTGGGGAACGTAAGCCGCGAGCGCCAAGCCGTAGCCGCCCAGGGCGAGCGCGACAGGCAGCGTGTTCGCCAGCCGCGCTCGCGAGCAGCATTCCGTCCGCCAAGCGACGTGTGAGCGCCCGCGTATGGACGCCAAGAATCGGGAGCCCGAGCGGCCAGGCCGCCACTGGCAGGTTGTGCGCGAACAGAGCACCGGCGCGGCTCGGCGAGGCCGGGGGCGCCCCGTGGAGGCTCAGCGGAATCACCGAGCGAGCCGGCGCGGGCGCGAGCAGCGCGACCGCGCCGCTCGTCAGCAGCGTCATCGCCCAGAGCCCCGTGTAGCAGCGGCCGATCGAGCGCATGAGCCCGATCGGTCTGCTCGCCGCCGGGTCGCTCGCGCTCAGCTCTGCGGCAGCCATTCGCTCACCGCGTAGCCCTGATCGACCCGCGCGACACGCGCGAGGGTGACGTGATCGGAGAACGGCAGCCCTTCGTAGTCCTCGCTGCCTGAGGTGCGCTCGCGGGTCACGATCACCCAATCGCCCGGATCGCCCCGCGCCGGGCGAGACGCTCAGCACCGCGCCGCTGTTGCTGATCTTCGCGGCACTGATCGTCGCGTCCCGTCGGCTCGAGGCGGCGGCCTGAAGCTCGGCGGCCCGTGCGCTGCCGACGGCACTCGCGGCGAGCGCGCGCTGGGTCTGGGCAGATCGTCCTGTAGTCCCAGTTGACGTAGCGCGTCGCGAACGCCGAGAGCGCCGCCTGCGGCTGTCCCGCGCACCCCGACCGGTGCGTCTGCGGCGGGGCGGGGTCGGGGCGGGCGCGGGCGGCTCGCCCGGGCTCGCAGGCGAGGTCGCCTCAGCACCGTTGCGCGTGCCCGCGTCGGGGTTCGCGCAGCCGCCGAGTGAAACGGCGACGAGTGCCAGCGCGATTGCGAGCAGGTCTCGGCGGCTCATAGCCCCGGCGGGTGCCGGACGGTCCATGCCGCCCAGCCGGGGACGGTTGGCGAGACCCGCCAGCGCGGCCCGGAGCGGCCCGCGTTCGGGCCGGTGTCATAGGCGGGGTCTTCGACCGTGTCAAGTCGCAGCCCGGCCACGTAGATGAACGCGTGCGCGGCGTTCGCGTAGATCGTCACGTAACGGCCGGGGCCCGGGATGTCCGTAGGCGGCGAGCCCGGAGGAGTCGAGCGCCTCGATCCCGAGCACGCCGCCCCAGTGAAGGAGGTAGGAGACCGCCGAGGAGCAGTCATAGGCGCGCTGGAGCGTGTCGCAGCGACGGTCCGTGCCCGCCTCCGTAGAGGTAGGAGGCGCCGTAGAGCCGGTTCCCCGCCGCGACCATCTGCCTGACCGCCCCAGGCGCGTCTTCGCCCGCTGCCGCCAGGCCGCTCGCGAGGATCCTGCTCCGCGTCCCGGGGACGAGCGGCAACGGCACCGATTCACCGCCGGTCGGCGCCGGGCAGTCCCCGACGCTCCGTGGCCGGCCCCGTGGGCGCTTCGGGCAGCGCTTCCAGGGTGCCCGCCGCGCCGTCGGCGGGCGCGAGCGAGATACTGACCGCGCTCTTGGAGACGCCGAGCGCCTGCGCGGCCTGCCACCACAGATCCAGGCGATAGGGCTGGCCGTTTGCGATCCTCTGGCCGGGCCCCTGCCCGTAGCCGATGTCGCGCTTGTAGAGGATCTCGCTGCGCCCGTCGCGTGAGACCCGCAGCGCGGTCATGTACGGCAGGTTCCCGAGGGCGTTCGCGTCGGCGAAGCTGAAGCTCCCGCGGTTCGCCGGATTGCGCTCGAGCAGCGAGAGCTCCGCGAAGGTGTCGGGATGATCCGGCAGGTAGGCCTGCGCGGGATCGGCGATCGCGCCGTAGCTGCCCGAGCTCGGGTCCCCCGGCCCGCCGTAGTCGGTCGCTCCGACCTCATAGCTGCGGCCCGGGACCAGGTGAAGCGGCGCGGCGTACAGGCCTTCGCCGAGCGGGCCCGCCGCCGGGCGCGAGCTCGATCGTGCCGGGCGATCGCGCATCCCTCGGCATTCCGCCTCGCTGAACGCGCCCACGACGACCGACGCGGCGAGCATCGGCGTCAGCACCAGCGCGCAGGCGCCGGCTGTCAGCCAGCGCCTGAGCGTGCGCCTGCGCGAGAGCGCGAGCAGCAGCGATACCTGGCTCACCGCGCGGGCGCCTCTCGCTCGCGATCCTCCTCGGCGAGCAGCGTCGAGCGCCGCCCACGGATCGCCGCCGGTGCGCCGCAGCGCCGCGCGCCGGCGCGGCTCATCGCGCGCCGGGTCAGAGCTCGCGATCCAGTACTCCCGCGCGCCGACGGCGATCTGCAGCGTGCCCTGTCCGCGGGTGCCGTTCATCAGGTAGGCGGTGGAGTGCGAGCCGCGCACGGTCTGCAGCGTCGAGATCGCTTCGATCGCGCCGTCTGAGAGCGCGAGCGCCTCGCGGGCGTAGGCGAGCTCGCGGGCTTCCTGGCGCAGGAACAGCCGCATCGCGGCGTTCGCGAGCAGCGCCTTGCCGTGCTCGGTCTCGAAGTCCGAGAGCTGCTGGCTGATCGCCACCAGCCACAGCGCGTAGTGGCGGCTGCGCCGGCAGAACTCGTTGAACCAGCGTCCGGTCGCGGGACGCTCGATCAGCTTCCACGCCTCGTCGATCGCGAGGAACCGCCGTCCGGCCCAGTCGTGCGCGGGGCCCGCGCCCGCGAGATGCTCGGAGCGGGTGCGCTCGATCTGGCTCTTGACGTGCTCGCAGATCACGAACAGCGCCGCGGCGGCCTTCGCCTCGGGGATCATCCGCGTGTCGAAGACCACGAGCGGGCTGTCGGGCGGGATCGTGCTCGGCCGGTCGGTGAGGTAGCCGTAGGGGCCCTCGCGCAGGTAGTTGGACAGGCGCATCGAGAGGTTGCGAAGCGCCTCGGCGATCCCGACCGACCCCTCCGCGCGCTCGGTCTCATAGCGGCGCTCGAGCTCCTCCTGGAGCAGCAGCTCGCGCGGTTCCTCGCCTGTCAGCGCGCAGCGCTCGTAGACCTCGACGATCGCGAGGCCGAGCAGGTTCGACTCGAGGTCGCTCAGGCCGTAGCTGTCGCGCCCGGCGTGATGCTCGCCGAGCAGCAGCGCGTGCAGCGCGAGCAGGTAGTCGACCTTCTCGGCGCTGACGAGCGCCGGGTCGGGCACGTCCCAGGCGTTGATCGCGTGCGCCTCGCCGCCGATCTGCACGGTGCACGCGCCGGGCAGCAGCGAGACGAGGAAGTCGAAGTGCCCGGCCCGGTCGATGATGAAGCCGCCCGCGCCCTGCGCGATCGCGCGGGAGAGCAGCACGATCGCGGCCATCGTCTTGCCGGCGCCCGACATGCCGTTGATCAGCAGCAGGTGGTTCGGGTGCGCGGGGTCGAACGGGTCCAGGCGCTCGAGCGTTCTTCCCGGCAGCGCGTAGCCGAGCGGCGATCCCGTCGGGGCTCCCGCAGCCGTTCGCGGTCGAGCGGGAAGCTGTCGCCGACGTTGCGCGCTGACGTACTTGCCGGTACGTCGCGCGGCGTCGAGGCCGAGCGGCAGCGTCGAGCGCCACAGCGCTCGCTGAGCGAACGGTCCCTGCGGAGACGCGCGCGTCGCTCGCCATCGAGAGCTCTCGGGCGACAGCCCTGCGCCAGCTCGGCGAGCGCGTCGGGGTCGCCGTCGTGTTCGCGCAGCGCCAGGTAGACGCTCATCCGGTAGATGCCGACGCGCGGTGCTCGAGCTGAGCTCCGCGGTCAGCTCTGCGGCCTCCTGCTCGGCCAGGCGGGCGTCGGGGTCGAGCGGTCGCCCGCGCTGCTCGACGCCGCGGTTGACTCCGAACAGGCGCTTGTAGCGGCGCTTCTGCGCCAGGCGCTCGCGGTAGCGCTCGGTGGCGTGGATGTGCACGCTGAGCGTGAACGGCCGCGGCGCCTGGGTGAGGTGCGCGAGCCAGCCGAGCCAGGTCTGCTCGGGGGCGAGCGAGACGTGGAGCACCCGCTCGAGCGTCTCGCCGACCTGGAGCTGCCCTGGTGCTGCTGAGCGCGACCGGCGTCGCTGCAGAGCGCGTCGCGCGAGCCGATCCGCGCGCGCCTTGCGATCTGCGCCCGGCTCCTCGACCTCGGGCATCGCCGAAGCCCGAGGCACGCGGACGGCTCGCCGGCAGCGTGAACACCGGCGATCGGGCGCGAAGCGTTCGCTGCAGCAGCTCGAGCACCTCCTCGCCGTCGAGCGCTCGTGCCTGCAGGCCGAGCGCTTCGAGCTCGGCGCCGATCGCCTCGTGCGTGGCGCAGCGAGTCGCGCACGCCACGCTCGTGCGCGCGCCTCGATCGGCGCTGCGGCGCCGGCCCGAGGCGCCGGCGCTGCCGGACGCCACGGGCAGATCACCAGGTAGCGGATCTCGAGCGGCTGCGGTCCGCGCCGCGGTCTCGCTGACCGACTGCTCGCTGGAGCTCTCCGAGCCTGCGCAGCGCCTCGGCGCGCTCCGTGTCGCCCGCTTCGATCGCGCCGCGCCCGCTGCGCGCTCGCTGCGCGCCTGCTCCTCCTCGAGCAGCCCGGGAACGTCCAACGGTCGCGCGTGGGCGTAGAGCTGCAGCGACTGCCCGTCGGGCAGCCGCGCGGCGATCTGCGCGAACGCCGCAGAGAACCGCTCGGCCTCGGCCGGGTCCATCACCATCGGGTTGACCGCGCTCGCTCTGAAGGCAGCGCACGTAGCTGCCGTGCCGCGTGCAGCATCAGCCCGTCCTCGCTGAGGGCGTCGAGCTCGAGCAGCCCGCCCGCGTCGGGGTGCCCGCCGAGCTCTCGCCGGCGCGGCGCCGATCGCGGCTCGCCCGCCGCGGCCAGGACCTTCGGCGTGAGGCGCCAGCGCAGCGCGTCCAGCAGCAGGCCCCCGATGCGAACGCCGCCGGCCTCAGAGACGTAGGCCAGCGCGGCGGGCAGCCCGAGCGTGAACACGGCGAGCGTGATCGCGGCCTTGGCGGGCAGGTGCGTCACGTGCACGACTGCGAGCAGCGCGACGGCGGCCGCAGATCAGCGCCGCCCACTGGGCGATCGTGAACCCGACGAGCTTCGGCGGCCGGTCCAGCGAGCGGAAGGTGCGGTGGATCATGCGGCCGCTTCCTCGCTCCCGCGAGGCGGCGCCGGCGCGGCGAGCGCTGTCCTTGCGCCGGGGCTGCTCGGCTGCGCGATCCGGCGGGGCCGGGGTTCGGTGACGCGGCGGGGCCGTCTTCGCGCCCTGGCCGGGCCGCTCCGGCGGCCCGCGGCGCTGCATGGCGTCTCTCGAGCCGCGCTCGCCGTCGACCCGCGACGCGTGCGGGGGCTGCGCGCTGCTCCGCGAGCGGCTGCGTCGCTGCAGGCCGGGGTGGGGCGCGGGGAGCGGCTCCTCATCGGCGTCGCGGCACTCGGCGTCGCCAGGCGCGCTGGTCCCGACGCGCAGCGAGCGTCACCCGTGCCCGCGGGCGCGAGCTGCTCGCAGAGCGCGGGCCCGCCCGGCGCCGGCTCCGGCTCTGCCCGCGCACCCTGTCTGAGCTGCGGCCCGCCGCGCCGGCGGCGACTTCCTGGCCGCTGGGCCGCGGGTCTGCGCCCTCGTCCGAGGCGCGCCGTGGAGCTCCGGCGCTCCTGACGGCGCGCGCCGCCTCTCGCGGCGCCTGGGAGAGGATCGCGCGGGCGTGCCTGACGCGCTCGCCGAGCGGGCCGCGCCGCGGCGCGCGCCCGACGGCCGGTCGCGCCGCGCTCGCGCCGGGACGCCATTCCGGGCCGCACGAGGCAAGCCGCCGCCGGGCCGCGCCGAGCGGCCCTCCGGCGGGCGCGCCGAGCGCCCCGGCGGCCGCGCCCGACGCTCGCGCCGAGCGCCGGTGACGCCCGCGAGCCCGATCGCGCGCAGCCGTGCGTGAGCGCTTCGCACCCGCTCACCGCCCGGCAACGCACTCGCCGCTGCCGTGCGAGCCGCCGCTCGTGACGCTGGCGCGGCTGAGCACGTGCCGGAGCTCGCCGAGCAGCATCAGCGGCAGCTTCACCGCGAGCGCGAAGGTGATCAGCCCGGCGAACGCCGCGGCGACGTGTCCGGGAAGCCCGCGGCCGCGCCGCCGGTGAAGCTCGTCGCATCCAGGCACAGCGCTCCGGCGGTCGCGAACAGCACCGTCCAGCCGAGCGGGATCAGCGCGACCGCCATCAGCGCGTCACGCCATGCGCGCGCGAGATGCGCGAGCTCCGGGATCGCGGCGAGCGCGATCAACGGCGGCCCGGCGACGATCAGCACCGCGAGCACGACCGTGAGCAGCACCTGGGCCGCGAACAGCCCGGCCGCGAGGACACGCCGACGATCACGAGCAGCGCCCCGAACACGCCGTCCGCCGCCGCTCAGCAGCGCGCCGCCGAACAGCACGCCGATGATCCGCTGCGAGCCCGCCGGAGACACTCGGCAGCCCGAGCAGCCCGTGCGTGAGCGTGTTCGTGGCGGCGACGACCTGCTCGACGATCCAGCGGTAGGCGACGAGCACGCCGGTCGCGCCGGCGCAGCGCGCGAGCGCGCTCGCGGGGTGCGCCGCGCCGGTCAGCCCGAGCATCCAGTAGCGAAGCGCGGCGACCGTCAGCGTGACGCGGCGCGAGCATCGCCCCGAGGTAGGTCGTCTCGCCCTGAAGGCCGCCGACGTGCGGCCATTCCGCGGGGTCCGGCAGCGCGACCAGGTGCTGGATCGTCGCGACGGTCCCGTGCTTGAGCCAGCTCGGCACGAGCGCTTTGGCGAGCGCCGAGAAGAACCCGTTGGCGATCGCTTCGATGATGCCGTGCAGCGAGGGCAGCCCGAGGAACCCGGCCGGCACGATCGGGCCGCCCGGCGGAGGCGCTCGCCGCCGCCGGAAGCGCCGCCTCAGCCGGCGAGCGCGAGCGCGCAGCAGAACAGCAGCGCGGCTGCGCGCCGATCCCGGTCGTCCTCAAGCGACGATCCCGCTGATCGAGGCGAGGATCGCGAGCCCGACGAGCGTGCGGATCGCGAGGTCGTGCGCGCGTGAGTGCCCGGCCATGAACATGATGCCGACGACCGCGATCACGAGCCCCATCGCGGTGCCGCCGAGCCAGACGAGGTTGCCCTTCAGCTTGTCGACGAACGTCTGCACGCCGCTGATCGGCGTCCCCGAGAACGCCCCGGCCGCGTTCAGCGCGTGCGTGTGCGCGTCGGGGGCGAGCGCGATCGCTGCGAGCGCGACGGCTGCTCGCCAGCAGCGCCGTCGCTCGCAGGCAGCGCTCGCGTGTGTCTTGGGCGCTGCTGGTCGGCTGATTCTGCTCATCGGTTCATCTCCGTGGTCGTCAGGGCGAGAACGGGCCGCCCGCGCTCGCGGCGCGAGGGGCCGATTGGTTCGGGTGTGGGTGCTGCCTGCTCGGTTGGCGCGGGCAACGGGCGCGTCGGGCGTGCTCGCGGCGCCGGGGCTGCCGGGACGCTCCCGGCGCCGGTGGCGGGGAGCAGCGTGCTGCCGGCGGTGCTTGCGAAGGGGTGGCGCCGGGATGGGCGCGGGTGCCGGCAGCGCACGCGCTCCTCTCGCGGCGCGCACGTGAGCTGGCCGTGGCGTTGGGATGTGTATCCGCGATCCGCGAGCGCGAACGTCAGCCACCCGAGCAGGATCAGAGCGATCGCGACGCGTGCCCAGCGTCGCCGCACCGATGCGAGCAGGGTGAGCGCTCGGACGCTCGCCGGTTCGCGCGGGTACAGGCGCCGCCGAGTCCGGGGCGCGCTGTGAAGGAAGGCGTCGCGCATGCTCGCGGGCACCTCGACCTCGCTAGGCGCCGTGCCCGCCTGGACCTCTTCGGCCTGCCCCGCTGCGAGCGGTGCCGGACGGCGCTCCCCTGCACCGGGACCCTCGGCGTCGAGGCTCTCACGCTCGTGCGGCTCCTCAGCGGCGCGCCGTCCTGGCCGCACGCCGCCGCTGCTCGCGCGCGGTGCCGGCGAGCGCAGCACGAACGGCGTCGAACCGGCCGCCGCGGCGGGGGGGAGGTAGCAGAACGACGGCCTCCCTGCCCGCGTCTCGGGCGTGCTCTGCTGCGGGTGAGCGGGCGCCCGCGGCTCGTCGGCCTGATCGGCCGCCTCGCCCGGGCCCGGAGCCGCGACGTACAGGGTCACCATCGCCCCGCGCGGCTGCATCTGCCCGCCGGCGGGATCCTGCGCGACGACGAGACCTACGGCCTCCGGCGGCATGGCCGACCTGGCGGTCCAGGGCAGGGCGCAGCCCGGCGCGGCGCAGCGCGCGTGCCGCGTCACCGGCGCTCACTCCGAGGTAGTCATCCACGCTGACCTGACCGTGGATCCGCGTCTGGGGCCGCCCCCGCCGCAGTGTCGTCGGCTCGCTCATCACCGGTGCTGGCCCCGACCGCGCTCGCGCGGCCAACGCACTTCCGGGAACCGATTCGCCGGTATGCCGAGTGTGCGGCGGTAGGAGGCGAAGCGGGGATCCTCGAACCAGCCCGGTGCGCGAACGATCGCCGGCGGCAGGTCGCGGTAGATGAGGATCGCTCTGCCGCGGGGGATCTGGCGAAGCCACGGCGCCTGCGCCGTCTTTGCCTGTCCGACGGCCACCGATCGTCCGCTGCCGGCGTTGGCGATCAGCTCCTCGCCGAGCAGGCCCGAGAGGTAGCCGGCGCTCGTCGGCTCGGCGAGCGGCGGGATGAAGACCTGCGCGGTGCTCGCCGCGCAGATCGCATCGCGCGCCGGGCGCCCGTAGCGCTGATCGATCTGCGCGATCGACTGCCAGATAGTCGCGATCACGATCCCGTGATCGCCGCACTGCGAGAGCCACGAGGCGAGGTTGCGGACCGGCGCGATGTTCGCCGCCTCGTCCAAAAGGATGAACAGCCGCGGATCGAGCGGGCCCGTTGTTCGGGCGCGCCTGACCGCGGTCTCATAGATCGCGCTCACGAGCGCCAGCACGACGGGCCGAAGCGCATCCTGATCGTGTCCGGCCGCGATCACGTACACGGTGTTCGCCTCACCGTCCAGGAGCGCGTCGGGTGTGATCTGCTCGCCGTGGGCCTCGGCGAGCTGCGGGTAGCGGTAGGCACGCAGCAGGTTCAGCGCGCTCATCACCGTCGTCTCGCGGTTTCGCTCGTCGCGTCGCTCGATCCCCTCCAGCTGATCTGCCGCGGCGCTCGCCCCGATCGACTTCAGCGTCCTGACCGCCTCTACGAAGCTCCGCGTGTCGAGCCAGTGGGTCAGCTGACCCATCCCAGCGCCGGACGCGGCGGCCGCGTGCAAGCAGCGGCGCGAGCATGCTCGCGGCCTCCTTGTCCCAGAACTCGTTCGCGGCGTTCGTCTGGTCGGGATGCGCGGCCGAGGCGAGCGCCTCGCCGGCCCGGATCGCGCCGTCCCAGGTGAGCGCCGGCACGAGCGGGGTGAAGCACGCGCTCCCGGGGCTCCCGAAGGGGTCATACACCCAGGTGCGCCCGAGCTCCCGGCGTGCCGGGGCGCTCGCCTCGTAGACGTCACGCTTGGTCGAGAGCACGAGCGCCGGGCCACGATGGTCGAGCAGCCAAGGCACCACGTAGCCGCTTGACTTGCCGGCACGGGGCGGCGCGATCACCATCGGCTGCACCTCGCACTCGGCGGCAAGAATGTGTCGGCGCCTGCGCCCCGTAACGCCGAGGTAGGGCCGGCCCGCCCCGGGAACGCCCATCCACAGGCGCCGCAGATCTCCGCTGTGCGCCCATGTCCGCGGCCGCAGCCATCCGCGTCGCGCGGCCCGCCCGGCGATGCTGCCGTGCGCGAAGTAGAGCGGGCTCACGGCCTGCCAGTCCCTGACCCTGCGCCGCGCCGCCGCGCACGTCCAGCCGAGCGCTGCGGCGAGGGCTAGCGCGCTCGCCAGATACGCCCAGCCCGGCGGTGCGGCGTCGCGCTCGCGCGCGGTTGGAAACGCGGACGCGGGGGAGAGCACCTCGCCGTGCCCGACGGCTCGCAGCATTCCCCGTGCCGCGTCGCTCAGCGGCAGCCCGATCGGGGATCGCAGCGAGATCAGGCAGGCCGTCTCGCTCCAGGTCCACCAGAGGGCCCCCGAGGCGAGCGCTACGAACAGCACGGACGCCGCGAGCATCAGCGTCGCCTTCGCGAGTGCGGGCAGGCCTGTGCGCTGAGCCCTCATCGGCGCCACCGGCTCCGTGCTCGCAAGCCCGCGTTCAGGAGTGCTGGCACGCCTTCGCTGACCGCCGCACGCGAGGCGCGGCCAAGCGAGCAGCGAATCTTCTGGCCGCGGCGGTTCAAGGACGGTCATCACAGGTGCCGCAGGACGGATCCTCGCGGCAAGGACAACAGCGACGATGCGTCACCGACCGATCACAGACGGGCCACGCCACGGATGGATCAGTGGCCGGCCGGCAGCATGCGGTCCCCGCCGGTCGGTGGCGCCTCGCCGCTTGCTCGATTCTCGCCGCCGCCCGGACGCAGGTCATCCGCCGGGCATCCGCTTCGGCGCTCAACCCTCCCGGCATGAGGCCGGGCGGCGCCGGTGCGGCTGCGCGGCGAGCACCACCCTCAAGCCAAGGAGAGTCACATGAGCGTCAACAGATTCATCTGCACCGGAAACCTCACCAAGGACCCGGTGCTCCGCGAGCTGCCGAGCGGCGACAGCGTCTGCGAGCTTCGCATCGCCGTCGACGGGATGGGCGGCGCGGAGGAGCCCGGCTTCATCAGCGTCGACGTGTTCGGGCAGGGCGGCCTCGCGGCCGAGCGCTACCTGAGCAGGGGCTGGCTCGTCGCGATCGACGGCCGCCTGCAGTTCGGCGAATGGGAGGACAAGGAGGGCACCCGCCGCCACGAGTACAAGGCGATCGGCAACGTCGAGTTCCTCTCGCCGCCTCGCGGTCTCGAGCAGCCCGAGCCGGCGAGCCCGGCGCGCTCGCGTTCCCGCCGGGAGCCGGTCGAGGCCTGAGGACCGAGCGGCCCGCGGAGCACCGCTCCGCGGGCCGCGAGCGTCATGCCACTCCCATCGGGAAACCCACACGAGCAGCTCGAGCGCTTCCTGACCGTCCTCGCGGGCGAGCGGCCCGATGGGCGCTTCCTCGATGTGCGCTGGCGTCGGCCCGGCTCGCGCATGCGACGCCGCTTCCTGCCCGCGGGGGAGAGCACCCGCGCCCGCGTCCTGATCGCCCCCCTCGCGGCTCGGTGCGACATCTACGTCGGTGTCGCCCTGCGCGACGGCGAGCGCCACGGCGGGCGCAGCGCGATCGGAAGCTCACACATGGTCTGGCTCGAGTCCGATCATGCCCTGACTGCCGAGCGCCTGCGGTCCTTCGCGCTGCAGCCGAGCATCCTCATCGCCTCCGGCACCCCGGGCCATGTCCAGGCCTATTGGCGCCTCGAGCGGCCTCAGCCGCCCGCCGCGGTCGAGGCGATCAATCGCCGGCTCGCCTACGCGCTCGCGGGCGACAGCGGCTGCGCGGACATCGCCCGAATACTGCGCCCACCGGGAACGCTGAACCACAAGCACTCACCGCCGCGGCCGGTGACGCTGCTGGCACTGCGCGCCGAGCACACGGTCAGCCTCGAGCAGCTCGCGTCACTGCTGCCGCGCGACCCCGACCCGCCGAGCTTCAGGGCGACATCGCGTGCGCGCAGGCGCGCCGGGCGCACGGGCCTTGACCGCAGGCTGCTGGCGATCCCTGCGAGCGAGTACGTGCGTGCGCTTGCCGAGCTCCTTCCGAACCGCGAAGGCAAGGTCTCCTGCCCGTTTCACGAGGACAGCAGGCCGAGCCTGCAGCTCTACCCCGACGGGGGCTTCTACTGCTTCGGCTCGGGTTGCAGACGCGGCGGCACGATCTATGACTTCGCCGGGCATCTGTGGGGCATCGACCCTCGGGGTGAGGGTTTCCTGGAGATTCGCGAGCGTCTCACGTCCCTGTTCCCGGGCGAGGACGGCGAGCCCCGAGCCTCGCGCGAGGCACGGTAAGCCTCGGCGCAAGCAGCATCCGGAACCGCGAGCCGAGAGGCCGATCGCCTCGTTCATAGGCGTCCCGCTCTCAGCGACCGTTGACGCAACATCCCCCCGCTGGTCGCTGAGAAGCACTCGCGCTGAAAGACGGAAAGCAGATCCGCCCCGTGAGACCCGACGGCTACGCAACGCCACGAATGGGGCTCACGCTCGCCGGACGGGAGGGTATCGGTCCGGTCGAGCGCGAGCCCTGTTCGCGGTCCCACGTCCACCCCGGGACGCCTCCCAGAACCGCAAGACGCGAGCACCCTGCACGGGGCCATGTGGCCAGGGCGTCGTTGCAGCAACGCGCGCGCGGCCGATTTCTTGCGCCGCGAAGGACAGGTGGGCTCGCGCTCGCCCGGACGTGGAGGGACGCCCTGGGTGCAAGCGACGAGCACGAACCCCACCCTGGGCCCGCGCCGGACTCGGTTCGGCTCGGGCCCTTAGAGGCAGGGACCCGGCGGGCCCCCACCAGAACCGTACACGCTGGACGCGTTGGATGCCCGCGAACGTTTTTCAAAACAGCCGCTGGCGGCCTGCGTTCTGGGCGAGGATGCGACTTCCCGGCTTGGCCGCGAAGAAGGGAACGAGCCGCGACGTGGCCTGGAAGCGCGGTCCCTCGGCTCTCGCGGGTCGCGAGGAGGTCCGGGATCAGCGGCTGCGCCGGCGTGCCCTGCGCGCCCAGTGATCCGCCGTTTCGCGGATCGCCCGCCCCTCGACCATTTCGTGCAGGTCGACGAGGTCGCTCGCCATCGCTTGAACGACGTCCTCGTCGACCCCACCGGCGCCCGCCGCTGCCGGGCAGGCTCAGCCACGCCATCTCCATCAGGCCAAGCTGCAAGCGCGAGAACAGGACCCGCTCTTCGCGCTCGGGGAAGTCGTGCAGGCTCACCCCGTCCAGCAGGATTCGTGAGGCGAGTACCACCCGCTCGCAGAGATCGCCCTCCCCGGTCGCCAGCTCCCGCAGCGCACCGTCCATCGCCTCACGGATCGCCACATTCGATGGTTCTCGCCCCGGGATCGGCATCAGCGTTCCCGTTTCAGGGACCTGAGGACCGTCGGGTCTCTGAGCCCAGCGCGGCTGCTGCATCAAACGACACCGACAGCGTTTATAGCCGAATCGCCCGGCCCGGGAGGCGAGCTTGAGCGCTCCCGCCGATGCGGGCGGGGGCTCCCAGCGGCCGTCGCGCTGATGTTCGGTGGTCGTCGAGGGCCGCTCACGCTCATCAGCGTTGAGCGATGACACGGTTCCAAGTGCACCGGCGCGGGGTCGATCTCTCCCCGCAAATCTCAGCAGACCGGCTGCCGGGCGCCGCGCGGGCCGCCTTGGCCGTGGTCCCGTGCGCCCTGAGATCTCTCGCGCCGTCCCTTGCCGGCCTGCATTTGCCGGGTCGTGACCGACCCCGACGACAGGAGGAACCGATGAGGACGTCGAGCGCCCCCAGCGAACGCCAGCTCCGCTACCTGCGCTCCCTCGCGCTGAGGACCGCGACGACGTTCGCGGTACCGGCGAGCCGCACGGAGGCGAGCCGCGAGATCGACCGTCTGCGTAGGCTCGAGCGCGCCCCGCGGGAACGCGGCGAGCACGACCCGCCGCTCTACGCGACCGCGCCCCACGAGGACGAGATCATGGGGTTCGGCGCCCAGACGACCTGGCGCTCGCAAGCCCCACCCACTGCGCACTCCACGAGCCCAGCCCCGCGCGCGACAGGCGTGCTGGCCCGCTACGCGCTCAGCAGCGGCGAGCGTGTGATCATGGGTGCGCGCGGCGCAGATGGCCTGACCGTGAGCGATGTGCCCGCCGCCGGCACGGGCGCCGCCTACACCGTCGAGCGCCTCGGACTTTCCGACGCCGAGCGGGAGCTTCGCCCGCTCCTCGCCGACTACCTGCGCCGCGCGGGCGAGCTCGACGCGGTCCCGATGTCAGGGGAGGCGCTCGGCTCGATGCTCGCCGGCGAGCGCGGCGATGCCTAGTGCCACCCTGACGCCCGGGCGCCCGCCTACCGCGGGCCCTCGAGGCCTCTCGGCCGGGCGCCGGGGAACGCCCGCCGCGCAGGACTCCGCAGCGCCTGCCTGCTGGCGCGCTTCTCGACCGGCACCGAAGCGCGCGAGGTGCTCGCTCTGGAATGCCCGGACCGCAGCGTCCTCGTGCTCGACTGCAGGCCGCGCGGCCAGGCCGATCCGAGGGTCGTCGGGCGGATCGCCCCCGAGGAGCCGCCTGAGAACGCCTCCCTGCTCGCTCGCATGTACGCGCGCGATGAGCGCCGCGGCCGTCCGCGCGCGCTGCGCCGAGCGGATCTCGAGCCCGCGCCGCCCGTCCCCCTGGCCGCCGGCGAGCGCACGCCCGCCGCCCCGTTGCTCGACACCGACGGGTTCCGCTACGCGATCGCCACCGCAGAGTGCGGCTCACTGCCCGAACTGCGCTGGACGCGCAGCGCACCCCGTACGCCCGCCAGCGCCACGCCACTCAGCCTGCGCGCGACGATCGGAGCGCTCGAGAGCTACGAGCCGGTCCTCACGCTCACCGAGACAGCGCTCGCCGTAGCGCCGCAGGAGGTGAGCGTCCTCACCCTGCGCGCGGAGCTCGCGCGGGTCCGCGCCAGCGCGATCGTCCTGAACCGCGGGCTGCGTGAGGCGGTCGCGCGGCGACTCGCAGAAGGCGCGACTCTCAGCGAGATCGCGCTGCGCTGCGGGCGCGTCAAACACGATCGCCGCGGCAACCGCAGCGGCGAGACCTCCTGGCTCGCGCGGCGCATCGGCCAGCTGCCCGAGGGCGGCCAGCCCCGACCGACCCCGTGGGTGCACTCCGACACGCTTGCGCTGATCGCGCGCGAGGGTCTCGGCATCAGCCCGCACGAGGTCGAACTGTGAAGCACGACCGGCCCGGCGCGACCGACCCCGCCCAATGCTCGCACGCCTGCGGCGTGCGGGGGGACGGGGATCGGTCCGCACCCGCGAGACCACCACGGAGCCCGTGAGAGGGATCCCTGAATAAAGGAGAAGCAGCACATGAACGCCATCGCAACCGCCCCCGCACGCGCCGCGATCGACAGCATCGACCCGGGCGAGAACAGCCGCGAGCTCGACTCCGAGCACGTCAAGGCGCTCGCCGACTCGATCGCGCTGCGCGGCCTGATCGTCCCACTGCTCGTCAGCCCCGACGGAGAGCGCTTCAAGCTGATCGCAGGGCATCATCGCTACGCGGCTTGCAAGAGCCTCGGCCTCGCAGACGTCGAGATCACCCTGCGCGAGCAGGAGGGAACGAGCGCCGACAGCGCCGCCGAGAACGTGGTGCGCAAGGCGCTGAACCCGCTCGAGGAGGCTCGCGCGGTCGGGCACATGCTCGAGGAGGGCTACACGCTCGACGGCGCCGCGACCGTGCTCGGCTGGAGTCGCAACCTCGTCAGCGCACGCGCGAAGATCCTCGAGCTGCCTCAGATCGCGCAGAGGCTGCTCGCCGAGCGGCAGCGCTTCCCGTCAGCTCGGTGTCGATGCTCTCGCGCGATCGCTGGCGGTCTCGCCCGCGCTGTGCGAGGCCGCGCTGCAGCCGTGTCGCCGACGGTGAGATCGACGGCGAGCAGTTCGCCTCGAGCCCGGGATGGGCGATCGGCCATGCGCTTCGCCGCGGCGCCAAGGGCGTCTTCGCCGCGCACCTGTCGAGCTTCGGGCGCGCACGAGATCAAGGAGCTGCGCCTCGGCAAGAAGGCGCTCGCCGCCTATGCGAAGGCCGAGGCAGCTTCACCGCAAGCTGGACAGCTACGCCTACGGCCCACCGCCGATCCGCTTCTCAGAGCAGGAGGTGGACCAGGCCCGTGCCGCCGGCGTGCTGATCGAGTTCGAGCACGGCACGCCGATCATCACCGACCGGGAGCTGCTGCGTGAGCTGGCCAGGCAGGCAATCGATCGCACCGTCGCCGAGTTGCACGGCGCGCTCTGAGGCCAGGCAGCAGCGAACGAGCAGCGCGCGCGCGCCTCACGCGCCGCTCGGAGCACCGAGGCAGGAGCTCGACTCAGAGCACCGGCGCGAAGATGCGCGAGCTGACCGTCCGCGCGCACGCCACCAACCTCGACCTCGGCGCCGCGCTGCTCAAGCAGCTCGCGAACGTCAAGCCCGAGGACATCGACGTCGCCCGCTTCTTCGCCTACGGCCTGCTCGGCCCCGACGGACCGCGATGAGCGCGACGGAGCGGTCCGGTGGCGCTGATCGCCGCGAACGGCATCCGCCTCGTGATCGAGGAGCACCGCACGACCACGACGCCGACGCTGAAGAGCGGCAAGCCCGGCGTGACGAAGGTCAGCTACGGCGAGGTCGAGGACGCTGTCTGCGTGGCTGTGGCGGTTCATCGAGGGCGCGAGGCACCGCGGGCGAGCTCTACGGCCGCGCGATCGTCGTCTTCGCCGCTCAGGCCTACGCGCACGACCTCGTGCTTCCCGCCAGCAAGCGACGCGGCCCGGCGCTTGCCCCGCTCGCACAAGGAAACGGCACGCAAGGCGTTCGAGCGCCTGACCAAGAAGGCTCTGCCCGCCACCCACGTCGCGCTGGCACGCGCGCTCGAGCGTGAGGCGCGCCGCTACGCGAGCGCCTGCGACTGCGCTCGAGGCTCAGCCGGAGCAGCGAGCCGGCCGAGCCACCGGCGCAGGACGCCTCCTAGCCCCAGCGGTGCCCGGGCGCACTGACGCGTCCGGGCGCCGACGAACCGCGAGGAAAGGAGGGCTCATGTCGAGCCCACGACTCACCGACGCCGAGCGCGCAGAGCGCCGCAGCGCCGAGCGCGCGCGACTGGAGCAGGCAGCCGAAGCGGCTGCTGCACTCCGAGGGCTGGGAGCGCTGGGTGCGCGTCCGCGCCAGCAACGGTCTCGCCCGTTACTCGTTTGGAAACCAGCTGCTGATCGCCCTGCAGCGTCCGGAGGCGACCTACGTCGCGGGCTTTCGGGCGTTCCTCGCCCTCAATCGCTGCGTCGCAAGGGCGAGAAGGCGATCCGCATCCTCGCGCCGATCAGCGTTCGTAACCGCGCCCGGCGAGGACGAGACCGCCGACGATGGCGAGAGCAGGCCGAGCGCCGCCGGACGGTGTTCAGAGCGGTCAGCGTGTTCGACGTCTCGCAGACCGCGCCGCTCGCAGACGCCGAGCCCGTCCCGCTGACGGCCCCGGGCGAGCCGATCACCGGTGACTCACACGCCGACCTGCTCGCCCCCTGGGCACGCTCGCCGGCGAGCTCGGCTACACCGTCCAGAGCCGCGCCAGCTGGATGGCTCGGCCGAGGGCTACTGCGACAACAGCCACAAGCTGATCGTCGTCGAGCAGACCCTCCCGGCAAACGCGCAGGTGCGCGTGCTCGTCCACGAGATCGCGCACGCGCTCGGCGTCGGCTACGAGCAGTACGGGCGCCGGCGCGCGGAGGTGATGGTCGACACCGCGACGTTCATCGTCTGCGGCTCGCTCGGCCTCGACACCTCCGGCTCGAGCATCCCCTACATCGCCGGCTGGGGCGAGGAGCGGCGCGCTGAATGCGATCCGCGCCTACGCCGAGACGATCGATGAGATCTCACGACGCATCGAAGATGCGCTTGCGGACCTGAGCGCGCCTCCCGCCAGACTCCTAGCCGCCCGGCCGGGGCCTCGCTCACCTCAGTGCGCCTCGCCGCCACGAAAATCGTTGCGCGTCGTCTGACGGATCGCTTCGCCCTCCGGGCTCAGCAGCCATGCGTTCGGTGTCCCGACGCTCCCCTCGCTCTCGTTGACGATCAGACCCTGAGGACTGAAGCCGAGCGAGAACACGCGAGATCTGCCCCTGGTCGGTGATCCCCGCGGCGCGTGCAACCTCCCTGTTGGACGCTCCCGGACGCTCGGCGATGGCGCCCGAGGACCCGAAGGGTCCGGTAGGTCAAACGGAGCGGCAGCGCTGCCGGCGTCGACCGGGCGGGCGTCCCGGCGGTTTGCCCCGCTCGAGCCGATGGAAGCTCGCCGAGCCCCGCGTCGCCGAGGTAGATGTGCGCCAGCACCGCCATCAGCTCGTCGAGCAACGAGGACGAGCGGGGCGTGGGCGGGGCGCGAGAGGCGCGCGCGGATCATGCTGAGCGTTCCACCGACGAGGATCTCGTCCGCGAGCGTCGGCGGATCCATCGGTGAGACCGAGCGCCCTCCGCCCGCGATCAGCCGTCAAAAGCTCGTTTACGCGCGTGCGGCGCTCCTGCACCTCCGCGCCCCTCTCTGGGCCTCCACGAACAGCAGCGTCGCGAGCGCCGGCTCGCGATCGAGCTGGGCGAGAAGCGCCCTCAGCCCTTCGCGGACACGCATGAGCCAGGGGCCCGGTCGCTGGTAGACGGGCATCACGAGAGCGGTGATCTCGGCGATCGCCTCGTCGAACGCCGCGGCGAAGCATGCCTCGGCGCTGTCGAAGTGCTCGTAGAACGTCTTACTCGACACGCGCGCGCGGAGGATCAGAGCCGAAACACTGACCGCGGCGTACCCCTCCTCGTGGGCCAGCTCGCGAGTCGCGCTCAGTATCCGGGCGCGCTGAGCGGCGCCGCCGCCGAGACTGCCCGGTCGTCGTGCAGCCTTCTTCGCTGTGCGTCTCGCCCGGGCGCCGGTTGTTCCGTTCTCGTCGTTGGTTGCTGACATTCGATCGCTCAGGTCCCCGCCACTGCACTCCCGACGGCCTCGTAGTGCCCTCATAAACGTTAGCGGGCGCGCAACGTGGAATTGTGTCCAAGTCTGGACTCGGCGCCGTGCCGCCGTCCGAGCTCACGATGAGAGGCCGCAGCGTCTTCGGTTTGACGACGGCCGCGCGAGCGACGCTACGGGTCGGCGGAGATCTCGGGCTTGGACTCGACCCCAGCCGCTGTCCAGCCGACACGGATCGGCCTCGGGAGCTCCCGCCAGGTTGTAGGAGCCGCAGATGGGGCAGCAGAGGACGATCTTCGCGGCGTCGCTGGAGTAGCTGTGCTCGGCGAGCATGTGGTGGCAGGTTCCGCACAGCAGGTCGATGTCGCCGCCGCGCCCCAGGTAGGGACCGATGTCCCCGGGCGGTTTCTTGAGCACCGTGTACCCGTCGGTGCTGTCGATCACGGGGAGGAGGATCCTGGGCATGAGCTGTTGGCAGGTCCGCGCCGCCATGAGGGAGCGGCGCGGACCTGGGAGAAGGACCCGAGAGAGATGAGAGGGTCCAGCCGGGCAGTCTACCCGCCAGCGCACCCGTGAACGTTTATTTCGGTCCTCGGGCGACGCCCCGCCCGTCAGTCGCAGGCACCGGCGCCGATCTCGGGACTCCGCGTCGCCTGGCCAGTTGCTCCCAGGTCGAGCGGTTCCCGAATTATGGGGCTTGTGCTTGTGTCGGTGGGGTGAGTGGGGGCATGCAGGTTCGAGGCCGGGCAGCCAGGTAAATCATGAGATCTCGCGAGCCCCGGGGCCTGCGTGTGTAGCCGGATGCGCAGGCTTCGACTGCCGCGATCTCCGGAGAACGCCACCGAGACCATGCGGGCCGAGGCGCCGCACAGACGCGCGGCAATCGAGGCGTATGAGAGGGCCGCGAGGCTCATGCACGAAGTCGAAGACGCGAATATCCGGCTCAGTCCCGGGCAGCGCGCCGAGCGGCACCACTGGACAGCCAGCCTGCACGAAGATGCAACGACGCGAGGAGGAGGCCGTCTCGGGGCTCGCAGCCGACCTGGCGACGCCCCTTCCGGCCTGGATCAAGATCACGAAGCAGCTGCCGCGTTCATCGCCTCGCCGGCCGTCGCAGGAACGGGCGCGGCTGCCCCGGAGGGCGAATCTTTGAGGCGGCCGCGCCCCTGTGCTGCCGGGAATGCAGGGCACCCACCCAGAGTGCCCACGGTCTCATCGATCCGGTTGGAGGCCCGAAGCTACTCGACGCGTCCGCACCGTCGACTTTACAGGAGTCCCATAAAGCCACCGGAAATGTTTATTGCGCTAGGGTCGGGCCTGCATGGGGGAGATCCGTGAGACAGGCGTTCCGGGATGGCAGACGGCGACGAGGGTACGCCGGATCAAACTCCAAGTCGTTCCCGACGCAGACCGCCGGCCGACCCTGAGCAAGGACGACGCAGGCGACGTCTCACCGTTTATGTCGGGCAAGGGTGACGGCGGTGTCGAGCTGCTCTGCGGCGGATGCGACCACCTCCTCGCCGACCACATCTATCCGGCGGACGAGCTCGCCGGCAACGTGCTCTCCTGCCCCGTTTGCGGTGCGCACAACCTCGCGTAAGACCCGTGGCGTGGATGCGAGTCTCCCCACAGGTGCGGTCGCGTGGACGGGACGCGCGCGCAACGCCAATACGATGAAGCCCACGAGGTCCCGGCGCCAGCCACCGCGCGACCGCGGCACCGCGCGCCGGAGTCGCCGCCGCCCAACGCTGCGAGAACCGCGCTAGAGGTTCGGGTCGTTCGGTCCGAGAACCACGAGGAACCAGAATGTGAACATGGCCCAGCAGAGGACCGCGGTCGCGGCGAAGATACGGGGCAGCGCACGGCCGCGCTGATCGTGCCCAGCGGCGCGACGCACCAGCACACGGCCGTAATGCTCGCGCAGATCGCCGTGCCGCGACGGGTTCCCGTACGTCGCGTGCGCGAGCGGTGTTACGCCGTGCGCTCGCCTGCGCCGTCTCAAGCAAGGCGTGAGGCCAGCGCTCCGCGGACCGTTCCGGAATCGAGCATCGCCTCGATGTCCTCGGGCGCGCAGGGCCTCCCGAGCAGATAGCCCTGGCTCATCTCGCAGCCCATTCCTTCCAGGGCGCGTAGCTGCTCCTCGTCCTCGAGCCCCTCGGCGACGACACTCAACGAGAGCGCTTGGCCGACGCCCATGATCGCGTGAAGCAGCTCGCTGGCCTTGTGCAGCTCGCGGCTCCACTCACCGCCCAGCGCCGCCACGAAGCTGCGGTCGATCTTCAGGATGTCCACGGGCAGGCTCTGCAGACTCGACAGAGAGGCGTATCCGGTACCGAAGTCGTCGATCGCAACGCGCACGCCAAGTGCCTTGATCTGCTCGAGCTGCTCGCGGGCGGCCTCGGCGTTCTGCATGACAGCGGTCTCGGTGATCTCGAGCGTCAGGCACGAGGGTTCGATGCCCGACTCGTGCAGTACGCGCTGCACGTCGCAGACCAGCCCACCCTCACCGACCTGACGCGCCGAGACGTTGACAGACACCCCGATGCGAAGCCCCGCGGCGGCCCACGCGGCCGCCTGCCGGCACGCCTCGGCGAGGACCCAGCGACCGATCGCAATGATCGTGCCCGTCTGCTCCGCCAGCGGGATGAACTCGTTCGGTGCAATCACGCCTCGCTGTGGATGGCGCCAGCGTACGAGGGCCTCTACACCCAGCAGCTCTCGGCTCGGCACGGCGCAGATCGGCTGATAGAGCAGGAACAGCTGCTCGGCGTGCACCGCGACGCTGAGATCGGCCTGCAGGCCCGGGTCCGCCTGGTGGTCCTCGTGCATCCGCGCGGCGTAGAGCACGTGGCGGTCCTTGCCCGCCGCCTTCGCGGTGTAGAGCGCGAGGTCGGCGTCGCGCAGCAGCGCGTCGGGGTTCTCGTAGCGCCCGACCGCGACGCCGATGCTGACCGTGACCGAGACCGCCTTTCCGTCGACGCCGAGGGTCACCGGCTCACGGAGGATCGCCGTCAGCCGGTCGGCGAGCAGCTCGAGTGTCGCCTCGCCCGCGTCCAGCTCTCCGAGCACGACGAACTCGTCTCCGCCCAGACGCCCAACGGTGTCCTCTTGGCGCACGGCGGCGCGCAGGCGGTTTGCCACGGTGGCGAGCAGCTGGTCGCCCGCCGCATGCCCCAAGCTGTCGTTGACTCCCTTGAAGTCGTCGATATCGATGAACAGCACGCCCGAGAGCATCGCGGGCTGGCGCTCTGCCCGCGCGAGTAGCTGCTCGGCACGGTCGAGCACGAGTGCCCGGTTCGGCAGGCCCGTCAAAGCGTCGTGCATAGCCAGGTGGGAGAGCTCGCGGTTCGTCTGGGAGAGCTCGCGCAGCGCGCGCAGGCGCCCCATCGAGAGGGCGAGCGTGAGCAGCCCGAGCATCACGCTCAAAAGACTCCCGCCGATCAGCACCAGCAAGGCGTTCCAGTTCGCGAACACGCTCGCGGTCACCCGCGGGCCGAACGTCGTGACCGACCAGCCTTCGTGCCCGGCGCGGAGCGCCTCGCGCCCGATCAGAAGGTCGATCGTCGTGCTCTGTCCATGTGCGGCGGGGCTCCCGTGCGTGAAGGCAACATGCGAGAAGCGCGAGTCATAGCGCAGGCTGACGGGCAGACCCCGGTGGCCTTCGAGCGCTTTACTGAGCACGACGCCGGGTGTGAGCAGCTCGCCGAGCCATCCGAGGAACGTCTTCCGGCGCGCCGCCGTCGTGCCCGGCACGCCACGCGCGCGATACACGGGGGTCTCCACTCCCAGCGCTGTGGCGCCGCGTAGGGCGAACGGCGCGTACGCGGCCTGTCCGCGGTCACGCGCGAGGATCAGCTGAGGTGAGAGCGCGCAGTAGTCGAGACCCGCGGGGATGTACGTGGCACGGCTCCGCGCAACTCCGGCGACAGCAAGGCAGTAGTAGGGGCGCCTGCCGGGCGGCTCGATCTGAAGGCCCCGGCTGGGAGGGAGCGTCTCGGGTCCCAGGGGCCGCACGGGGTCGGCGGCCAGTCGCTCCTTGAGCCCTCCGAGCGCTCCGGCCGGCACGAACGCCGCCAGTCCGATGTTCTGAAGCTCCGGATAGCGGCGCATCGCGTCCACCGATTCGGTCCAGCGAGCGAAGTCGGCCGGTGTCGCGCGCGGGTCGCTGCGGAAGAACGCACCGGCGGCGATGACCAGGTCTTGCTCGTGCTGGATCGCCTGCCTGACGCCTGCCGCCACCTCGCGCCGAGGCGGATTGGAACGCCATCCGCTGATGGCCGGCGTCCGAGCGGGCGACGGCATGCGCCCCGAGCACGGCGGCGAGCGTTCCCGCCGCCGCGAGCATCGCGGCGATCGCGGGCCATAGGACCCTGCGCCGAGGAGCTCCTCGTGCGCCGAGCAGCGACGGTGCTCCGTGCGAGGGGCTCGGACTGGAAGGGTGGGGGTCGCGTTCGCGCACGTGTGCTCAGCTCTTGCAGGCTTACACTGGCGGCCGAGCTATCTCACCGACGTGAGACCTCTGGCTTTGCGTCCCCGGCTCGCGCGCGGGTTTGCCCTTTTCAGTCAAACTTCTCAAGCGCCGTCTCGACCCCTCGCGAGCGAGGCTTGAGCATCCCGACGGCCGCTGGACACCCGTCAACGGCGAACGTCCGAAACGACCCCAATCGCGTTTATTCGCCCAGACGGAGTGCTCATGCTCGTTGGCAGATTCACCAACGACTCAGCAGCCATCAGAAGAAGATGGGGACTGAAGCTCCCTCGGTTCCGCGCGACGGCGTGGCTCACCTGCCCGCGTTTCTCAGCGGCGGATGTTCGATCGGCAACCGCTAATCCCTCGGCACCAATCGGAACCGGCGCGACGCGAGCGCACGCTGCAACGTTGACTCGGTGGCCGACGAGGGGGGGGGGGGGGGGGGGGGGGGGGACGGCGCACGGCGGGGACGGAAGGGGGCGGGCGGGGGGGGGGGGGGGGGCGGGGGGGGAGCAGCGGGGGGGGGGGGGAGGGGGAGCGAGGGGCGGGGGGGCGGGGCGGGGGGGGGCGGGGGGGGGGGGGGGGGGCGGGGGGGGGGGGGCGGGGAGAGGGGGGGGGGGGGGCGGGGGGGGGGGCGCGGGGGGACGGGTGGGGCGGCCGGTCGGCGCGTAGCGGCGCGGCGCCGGCGGCGGCCGCCGGAGGTCGGGGGGGGGGGGGGGGGGCGGGGGAGAGGGTGGCGAGAACGCCATGGCTACTCCGTCGTCGGGAACGTCGACCCCCTGGCCGTTCCCTGCCCGGTCGGACAGCCGGATCCGGTGAACCCGACCCGTAACGAACGCCGTCTCGGCGTAGGCGCCGCGTGGCCCGCGTCCGCAGGCCGGCTGGAGAGGTTGTAAGAGTTATGTGGTGATAATTATGATGCGGAGCGTGATAGTATGGGGCGGAGCGGGGCTTAGGAGCGCTGGGAGATGGGTGGCGGTACGGTGGCTGGGAGAGGTGCTGAGCCGCGTGAGAGGGTGCGAGGTGCGCGTCTGCGGGCGGCTGTGGTGGGTGCGCACGACGATGTCGAGCTGACGACAGCTGGCGCGCCGAGCGGTGAGCCTGACGTGAGGGCCGAGCAGGGGCGGGCGAGCTGGCGAGCGCGGTGGGGGCAGTGCGGGCGCCGGCGGCGCGCGGGCGCGCGCCGGGTGACCGCGGCCCGAGCGGCGGGGAGGCGCGGCGCGGCGCCGGCGCGCGAGAGGAGGTGGAGAAGGCGCGAGTCGCGGATGCTCGAAGCCGGCGGCGAGCTCGAGCGACGCTCGTGCCGGTGCGGGGCACCGAGACCCGTCGTGAGGCACGAGCATGCAGATGGCGCCGGGTGTTTCGGTGCAGGTCTGCGCTGACGACCCGACCCGTAACGCGGGGCCGGACCCCGAGGCGGGCCGTTCGCTCGGCGCTGTGGGCCCGGTGACAGGAGCCGGCGCTACGGGCGGAACGCCGACGGCCGAGCGTCAGACGGTGAGCGCCCGGAGCCCGGGCGGGAAGGACCTCGGGCGCTGGAGCGGCAGGTGGTGCTCTACGTCGTGATCGGCGGAGGCGCCGCGCAGGCCCGAGTGGCGAGCGCCGACGACCGACGGACCCGAGCCCGCCGGGCACCCCCGCCGCGCGCGCGAGAGCCGAGGGAGGCGCGGGACGAGCGACGCACCGACGGCCCGGCCCGGGCGGCCGACGCGCGCCGCGAACCAGACGCGGCCACCCCGCCACGGCACCGACGCGGCCCCCGACGGCACGAGGGGCGACGAGGACATCGTCCGCACGCGACTCGCGAGCGGATGGCGGCACCGCCTGGTCCCGTCGCACCGCGAGACGATTCTTCACTCGAAGGCGACGCGAGCCGCCAGAGGACGCGAGACCTCGCGGACGGCGAGACTCAACCTCGGTCCTCACACGCAGGCCGAGCCATGGTCCTGAGCGACGGCGCGGCACTCGCGCCGGGGAGACGACCATGAGCGCTGAGCAAATCGATGGCCCTCGGCGGCCGTGTAACCCTGAACTGATTGCGCTGCACCCCGAACACCCACTCGGGCCGGGTCGGGCAAATAGCCCGGCAAGCGCGCTAGAGCCATGTGCCGGCGCTCGGGGCCCGAACCCCGCGGTCGCGGCGAGCAGGTGCATCGCACCCGGCACGAGCTTGTGTGCCCAGTGACGGCAGCGGTAGAGGTCGTCGCACTGGCCCTTGGTGGCCGTCGGAGGTCGGCGCCGGCGGAAGTCGCACGAACCCTATGGAAGGCCCCTCGTCGCCAGAAGTGCTCTGTGACGAACGTAGACGAATCGTGCGGATGAAGCGGCGACATGAAGTGAGACGAGGAGCCACATCTAAGACCGCTGTTTCCTTGCCGCTCTTGCGATCGCGCGAGCGTCGGGACGCATGAGCCGCAGCTGCCCGCTGAGATCGAACCTGTAGCCGTTGAAGAAAAGCCCCGTCGCCGACGGGTGCTCCTCGCCGCCGCTGACGAACGGGATACCGTCTTGATCGAGCACGCCGAGGTGGCCGACCAGTGGCTCCAACCCGCGCCGGTAACCCGTCGCCGCGATCACCGCGTCCGGCTGGATCCGCGTGCCGTCGGCAAGCAACACGCCCGGGCCGTCGAAGCCCTCGACCGCGGCGACGATCTCGATCCGTCCGGCCTTGAGGAGGCCGACGAACCCGCTGTCGTAGGCGGGTGCCTGTTGCCGGCGACTCAGTGTGGCGAGTCCGATTGGTGAGCGTGGTAGCCCGTAGCGGTCGAGCTTGCCGAAGAGGGTCCGCTGTGAGAGCCATCCGATCTCATCTGCGACGCGTAGCGGCAGGCGCTGTAGCACGAGGCCGTGGATGTTGACCGAGCTCCCCAGGATCTTGCGGACCGTTATGTTCGGGGGAGTCCGACAAGCAACGCGCACGCGTCGAGCGCCGCCGCGCGATAGAAGGGCCGCGATCTCCGAGCCGGTCGTGCCCGGGCCGACGACGAGCACGTCACGGTCAACGTATGACTGGACGTTCTTGTAGGCCGAGGAGTGGATCAGCTCGCCGGTGAAGTCGTCACGCCCGCGCCAGTCGGGCATGTGCGGGTCGTGATCGAAGCCGGTAGCCACGACCACGATGCGCGCCGTGAGGTCCCCGCGATCTGTCCCGACTCGCCACCCGCCGTTCTCGCGCGCGAGGCTCCTGACCTCGTTGCCGAAGCGAACCTCGATTTGGTGATGGGATGCATAGTCCTCGAGGTACTCGATCCACGCCTCGCGGCATGGGAACTGGCCGTAACGTCGCCGACGCGCGCGGTATCCCGGCATGGTCGACATCGCGGCCGTCGTGTTCAGGCGCAGACCGTCGTAACGGCTGCGCCAACTCGAGGCGACCCGGTCGGAGCGCTCGAGCACCACGACGTCCACACCTGCGCCGCGCAAGGTTGCCGCCGCCGCGAGGCCTGCGGCGCCCGCGCCGAGGACGATCGCCTCAGCCGTCGCGTGATCCGTATCGGCGGGCGCTCTGCGTGCTCGGGTCCCCTCACGTCTCATGGGGACGTCGTGTCTGGGGAGACGATGTGCTCGATCACCGCCCGGAACTCGTCCGTGGGCGAGAAGTCGACGTACTCGGAGTCCTCGAGCGCCTCTGGCGCGTGGCCGGGAGCCCAGTAGAACGCCTCGCCGGCGGCGAAGTCCTGATGTCCGTCCACTGTGTGCATCCGCACCCGGCCCTTGATCATGTAGCCCCAGTGAGGGCACGGGCAGAGGTCGTCGGGGAGACCCTTCGTCGCGGGCCGCAGGTCCGCACCGGCGGGTAGCCGCACGAACCCGACCGATAGCCCGGCCTCGTCGCGCAGACGCACCTCGACACCGTTGTCCTCGATCACTACTGGAACGTCCTCACGTCGGCATGGATCGCATCATCACTCTCCTGTTCGATTCGATCTCGCGGTGGGCTCGCCCGTCGCACTTGGAGCTGCTCTGGGCACTCCTCGATCGATTCGGGCCTTCGTTGTCACCAGCGGACCTTGGGGTTCACGACCACCCGGGCAGCGTCTGGATTCCTACGTCGCCGAGTCCGCCGCCGCGGACGGCGCGATGTTCTGGTTGACACGAAACGTGTTCGCCGGGTCGTACCTCGCCTTCGCGGCGGCGAGACGGCCGTAGTTTTCACCGTAAGTCGCGCGCACCCGCTCGTCCCCCTCATCCATCATGAAGTTCACGTATGCGCCGCCTGCCGAGTAGGCATGGGTGGCATCCCAATAGTCGACGGTCCAGTCGCGGATGCACCGGCGTTGGCGGGGTCCGGGATCGACGCCGACGATCACCTCTGCCCAGTTGACGTCGCGATAGGAGAACGGGGTCTCATCGGCGCGAGTGTCGTGCACGGCCCCGTCGATCGGGTAGAGGTGCATGGTCGAGAGCTTCGTCGGCAGGCGCTCGGCGAACCGGAGGTGCTGGTCGATCGCCGCGTCGCGGAAGCTCGCGCACGAAGTCCGCGCGCCAATACCACTGCAGGCCGGGTGCGTAAAGGGGTCAAACAGTCCCTGCAGCGCGGGGTAGGGCATCGGTGCGACCCCGTGCAGCAGCGGCGTCCCGACCTGCTGCACTGGGGCGAATAGATCGGCGGCGGCGTCCTCGGGGCCGGTGTAGCACCACATCACGCCGCACACCTTGCGCAGATGCAGATCGGCCGGGAAGAGGTCCGCGGGAGGCACGGTCATGGTCGCGAAGAACCCGTTCAGCTCCCGCGGCGCGGCGGGTAGGAACTCACGGTAGAAGCGCATCACCTCTGCTGTCTGCTCCAGCGGCCAGAACGTCGGCCCGGCGAGCACAGTTGAGACGGGATGCGCCCGGAACTGGAACGAGGTGACGACGCCAAAGTTGCCGCCGCCACCCCTCAGCACCCAGAACAGCTCGGGGTTCTCATTGGCGCTCGCGCGCGCCTGCGTCCCGTCTGCGAGGACGACCTCGGCCTCGATCAGGTTGTCGATCGTGAGCCCGTGCTTGCGCGAGAGGTGTCCGATGCCGCCGCCCGAGGGTGAGACCGCCTACGCCGGTGCTGCTGACGATCCCCGACGGTGTTGCAAGGCTCGCCTCGTGCGTCGCGGCGTCCACCTGACCCCATGTGCACCCGCCGCCCACGCGAACGGTACGCGCAGCCGGATCGACCTCGATGCTCTGCAGCGGCGAGAGGTCGAGCACGACTCCGTCGTCGCACACCCCAAGTCCGCCGGCGTTGTGCCCACCGCCCCGAACGGCGAGCAGCAGCTCGTGACGTCGCGCGAAGGAGATCGTCGCAGCCACGTCTGCGCTGCTGGCGCAACGGGCGATGATCGCCGGCCGCCGGTCGATCATCGCGTTGTAGACGGCCCGCGCCCGATCGTAGTCTTTGTCGGACGGACCCACCAGCTGACCGGCGAACGTCGCGCCGAGCTCCTGGCGCGCTGCGTCCGCTGCAATGTCGACGGCATTCATGGCTACCCCCTGTTTGGTTGGACTGAGCCGGTGGCCAGCGCCAGAGGTCGATCGATGCTCGAAACGCCGTACTGGCCCCGCGCGACCCAACAACGGCGTGGCGTCCCACGCGCGTCTATAAACATATCGAGTGGGTATTCGTCGCGTAGCTCGATCCAAGGCGCAAGGACGTCGCGCTCGTCGGATCCTCCCGCATCGCCGGGGGCTAGTGCTCCCGGCTGTCCAGATCGCGCTTCCGCCAGCCCCATCCCCCGCGATGCCAAATAAACGAAGCAGGGACCTTAGTTGCAGCCCAGTCAAATCTCCGTTGCCTGCGCGATACTGCTCGGGCGATGTCGCAGGAGAACGTCGAGCTCGTGAAGCGATTCAAAGCCGCCTTCAACGAGAAGGATCTGGAGGCCTTCGCCGCGCTCACGACCCCCGACTTCGAATGGACGACCTCGATGATGGCCGTGGAGGGCGAGGTCTTCTGGGGCCGGGAGGGGATCGAAAAGTACTTCGAGCGGATGCGCGAGGTGTGGGAGGAGTTCCGGGGATTCGCCACAGAGTGCCGGGACCTCGGCGAGCGTGTCCTGTGGATCGGGCGCCTTGAGGGACGGGGGAGGGCCAGCGGCATCCCGCTAGACGTCGCACTCGACGTTCTCTACGACGTTCGCGACGGAAAGATCTCGCGGATGCATTCCTACCTCGACCACGGCGAGGCGTTGCGAGCGGCCGGACTCCCCGAGTAGGCACAGCGCGAATGTCGCAGGAGAACGTGGAGACCGTCAAGCGACTGCAAACCGCTTTCAACGCGAAGGATCACGAGGCGTTCGCGGAGCTCACGACCCCGGACTTCGAATGGACGACGTCAATGGCCGCCGTAGAGGGCGAGGTCTTCCTGGGACGCGAGGGGATCGAGACCTACTTCGAGAGGATGCGCGAAGCGTGGGATGAGTTCCTGGCAATCGCCAGCGAGCATCTCGATCTCGGCGAGCGCGTCCTCTTCATCGGACGGCTTCAGGGACGGGGACGCACCAGCGGCGTACCCGTCGACACGGCGCTGGACATCCTGTTCGATTTTCGCGGGGCGCGAATATCGCGCCAGCGCTCATTTCTCGACCACGCCGAGGCATTGCGAGCTGCCGGACTCTCCGAGTAGCGGCGGCTTGATCGCTGCGACGCCAGGTGCCGGCGAGGGCCGCAGGCCGGACCCGGGGTCGAGCCTCTCGCAAGCGAGGTCAGCCGCGTCGTCCGGCCAAGCGGGACTTAGCGACGGTTCAAGCGTCTTATCCGTGTCGTGGATTGGCAAGTTCAGCCGCCCTCCTGCGTTCGCCTGGCGCTTTGTGCCTTGTCTCATGTTCGCCGCTGCCGGTCTGGCGCTTCAACCCCGCAAGGGGGTTCCCCTGCGCCCTGCGGGCTCCGGTTCCGCTCGCCGGTCAGCGTCGTTTTTCGACTGCGTCACCAGCACCAGTCAACCGAAGGAGAAACGACATGAACATCAACAAGATCATCTGCACCGGCCGGCTGACGAAGGACCCCGAGCTCCGTCAGGTCTCTGAGGAGACGAAGGTCTGCCAGCTGCGTCTGGCGGTCGACGGCATGGGCCGCGGCCGTGAGGTCGGCTACGTCAACGTGGCGGTCTTCGGCGCCGGCGGCGAGGCCGCCGCGAAGGTCCTGGCCAAGGGCTGGCTCGTCGCCGTCGACGGGCGCCTGGAATACGGCGAGTGGGAGACCGAGGGTGGCGAGAAACGCCACGACTACTCGGTCGTCGGGAACGTCGAGTTCCTGACCGCCCCCCGTCCCGTCGAGGCGCCTGAGCCCGCGAAGCCCGCACGCAACGGCCGCAAGGCCGTCGCCGCCTAGCGGGGCCAGGAGGTCCGCACCCGCTGGCCGGGTGCGGACCTCTCGCGGTCCTCACCTATGGGAGCGCGAACGAATGGCAATCCGCGCCGCGCGCACGCCCTCCCAATTTTCGCACGCTGCGCGTGCGGGTCGGGCGGCGAAAGCCCGCGGCGGGTGAAACCGATCTCCAGAGAGGAACAAGCATGTCCAGCCCCGGTTCCAACCAACAACCCCCAAAGCTCGATCGCACCGGCGCATTCGCGGCGCTGAAGCGCCTGGGCGCCGACCGAGCGGTAGTCGAGTTCAGCGGTGGTAACGACGAAGGCGGTCCAGACAACATCAGCCTTCTCAAGAACGACGAGACAATCCGGACTCTGAGCGTCGCATGGCACGCCGGTGAGGAGGACAAGGATCTCCTCGCCCTCGCGGACGCTCTAAGCGACCCCGTGTTCGAGGCTTACGGCACCTTCGCCGGCGACTTCGACGTCACGGGCGAGGTCATCTGGGACGTGGCGGAGCAGACCGTCCAGATGATTCGCGACGAGCGCAGCGAGTACCAGCACTACGAGGAGGTGTTGTGATGTCGGCTCTGGAGCGTCCGGGCCTCCCCGCGAGAGGACCGTACCGAGAGCGGCCGCGGCGCCACGGACCGTGGCCTCGCGCCTCGCGAGGAGGGCGCTAGCGATGGCGAACCCATACCACCACGCCATCAGCTCGCAGCGCAAATGGGGCGGTGAGATCGAGGACTACATCCGGATCCACGCGTGGTTCGATGAGTCAAAGGAACACCACGGCGACTTCCGCCACCGCGCGCTGCGCCACCACACACAGGGCATCTTCGAAGCCGAGCGCGTCTTCGGCCGCACGATCACGCTGAGCACGGGACGAGCGATCCCTGTTCGCTGGATCGGCGAGCAGCACGTGGTCGAGGACTGCGGTCGCATCCCCAGCCTCTCGGACTGGCTGCGGTGCATCGGGCCGGAGCCCTGGATGAACCGTCCGCGCAAGCTCGCGCGAGAGCTCGACACCGCAGGGCTCGCCGCGCCGCTCGCGCCCTGCTCGCCGGCGCGCGCGAACGGGGCTACGCCATGACCGACGCGCAGGCTCTCGCCTTGGCCCGATTGATGCGCGAGCGGACCAACAGCAACGTGAACGTCTTCCGAGAACCGTTTGACCTGCCCGCGGGCTACCTTCTGGTGACCTTCGTGGTCGGCGGCTTCACCTGCGGCATCGCACCTGACGGAAGGGTCTCCTCATGAGCGCCTACGTCGTGAGCAAGGCGCACATCGACTTCCTGATCCAGGCCGCGATCGCCGGCGCCACCGACAGCGTCGGGTGGAAGCGGAACTCGGAGCCAGGATTCAGCTGGCATCACGACGACCGCCTGCACCGCCTCGAGGTGACCGCCGAGGTCGGGGACGAGCGGCCCGCCGCGATCCCAGGATTCAACTCGATCGAGCTGGTCGGGCCTTCGGTGATCGGGCAGCGCCTCGTCGATGAGTGCGTCGCGAGCGTCCACGCTCGCTACCCCGACACCGAACCCGACGAGGGCGACCTTCCGGGCCCGAACGACGCGTACTACATGGGCCCTTACATCTGGGAGCCCTATCGCCGCGGCAGTACTCGCGGCTCATGGCTCGTGGCCCCGCCGCCGGCGAGCACCGCCGTCATCGCCAAGCAGATCGCGCACTACGAATACCAGTCCTGCGAGCACGCCCGGTGGGATGCGAGCGAGGCGCACGCTTTCTGCCGGTCACTAGCGGAGGGCCTCCTTTGCTCTCTGCCCGGTTGGAACGAGGCTCCGTGGGGCATCGACAGCCGCGCGCAGGTGTGAGTCCGGCCGCTCGCACGCTGAGCTCTCGCGGCGGGTAGCCGGAAACGGCTTGTCAACGGGACCAGGACGACACGTCTGGCGTGGCGTCGCATTCGTGGCGCCGTCCGCCGCCCGGTTCAATATCGCTCCGATCAAGTGGCGACGACAGGGGAGAGGCTCGCCGAGCCGATGTCATCGCCTTGGACACAGGAGGACCGAGCCATAGCTCTGAAACCTAAGCCGAAAGCGAAAGCGAAAGCCAAAGCGGCCGGCAAAGCCAAAGCGAAGACCACGGTCAACGCATCCACCAAACGGGCGGCGAAGAAACCAGCCAAAAAACCGTCTGCCAAGAGACCGGCCGCGAAACTGTCCGCCAAACGACCCGCAGCCAAAACGTCCGCCAAAAGACCGGCCGCGAAAACGTCGGGGAAACGATCTCCCGCCAAAGCTGCCAAACGCCCGGCGGCGCCCCGCAAAAAAGTCGCCAAACGCAAATAGCGTCACCTGCGTCGCGACACCGGCACTCTCCCGACGAAGCGCGTGCGATCGTGCTGCGGAGCCGATGCCGACCAAGCGGTGCGTCCGGGAAAGGAGGCCGGAGCGCCGTAGCGGGTCGACCCCGGGTCCTCAGGTGGGCTTGTGCGCGAGGAAGAGGTAGCGGTTGAGGCTGAGGAAGTAGTCGCGGCCGAGTTCGGTCAGGTCTTCTGCCCACGCTCTGGCTTCGCCCTCGCTAACGCCTTTGCGACCGGCTACGAACGCGGCGATCAGCTCGAGCATTCCGGCGCTGTAGGTGTTGGGGTCATAGCCGGCGTTGAACAGCGGCACGATTTCGCGGTTGGTGACTTCCAGTCCGGCGTCGCACAGCAACCGGGTGAGCGTGCGCGGTAGATGAGGGTCAACAAGGTGCTCCTCCCACGCGGCGAGCACCCTATGCATGCGCTCGTCGTCACTCGAAGCCCATACGATCGAGTCCCAGTCGGTGTCGAGCACGAGTGCCCGGCCGCCGGGGCGCAGCACCCGCCCCAGCTCGAGCAGCGCGGCGGGGACATCATCGACGTACTCGTAGACCTGGGTGCAGACTGCGACGTCGAAGCTCTGCTCCGCATAGGGGAGCGTGTGCGCGCCGGCTTCGTGGTACTCGATCGGGCCGCCGCCGGCTGGTGGTGTGCGCGCTCTGGCGAGGGCGAGCATACTCTCGCTGACGTCCACCCCGCAGATCCGCCCGTCGGTCCCGACGGCGACGGCCATTTCGCTCGCGAGTAGACCAGGACCCGAGCCGATGTCGATCACGCGCTCGCCGGGCTGGAGCGCGAGTGCCCCCAAGATCGTCCGGCGCTGTTCGATGACATCGGGCGTCGTGTAGATCTTCTCCACACGCTGGGAGGCGTCCTCGTCGAATTGCAGTGTGGCGCTCATGGTTCGCCTACGTCGCGGCCGTACCCGCTCCGGCGAAGAATAAACGCGCGCGGATGAATTCTGGCGCGAGGTCAGCTACGGTCCACAACGCGCGCTGCCCGGGGCCTGCACATTGGGCCGGCGCGTAGGGCTCGTGCTCACCTCGCTCCTCTCCCGGAGCCCCTCCCGAGCACGAGCCCAACCAAAGTTGCCGCGGCGAGATGGGTGCGCCTGCAACGTGAACGTGCGGCTCGGCGACTCCGCGAGACGTACTGGCCTCATCTCACCAGCTCCGGGGAGCCCACGTCTCAAAAATAAACGCGGACGGTGGCACTAGAACCTGCCGACCTGTAGGCTGCCGCTGGCACGGGCCCGCCTGATCCTGGTCCGTCTCCTCGGTCCGCGTCGCCGGGGGCCAAGGCCCCGCTGGCGGCGCGGACCGGTCCTACCTCCTACCGACATGCCCCGGATAGTCCTCCAGACCATCGAGTGCAGCGACGGCTACACCGTCCTGCGGAAACCGCCGGGGGACATCAGGCCCTACCAGGGACGAGCCGGCGACATCGACCTGCTCTGCGGCGCTTGCCACCACATGCTCGCCGAGCGCTCCTACTCGAGCAGCACCGAGAACATCGTTCTGTGCTGCCCGATCTGCGGAGCGTTCAACCTGACCGGGGCTCCCGAGCCCGACCGACCGCACCCGTCGGATACCGATCGGGGTCGGGTCCGAGTGCGAGATCTCCGACAGCCGTGAGGTGCATCGTCCGCGAGCGAACCACCGGGCTCCAGCCGCAATCCAGCCGGGCGCGACCCGCGCGCGCCGGCGTTTATCTTCGATGGCGCCGGCGCCAGCCGGCGTGCTCGCCGCCGGCTGTGAAAGCAGCGGAGGCGCGTCCGTGAGCGGCGCGCGTCGACACACCAGGGGTCAACGAACGGGGCTCTCCGCTCGTCACCGCCTTGGCGAGCATCGGTAACCGCAAAGGCTAGGCCGAAAGGAACGACGTGGCCGGCCGGCGCCGACGCCGCGTGTGTGGGATGCGGCGGGTCCCCGCACGCGCTCGAGTTGCGAGGCGAGGGTGTGGCGGCCGCCGACTCGCCACTCGCTCCTAGGACACCGGTCGCCGGCACCCTCTCCTCTCGCCAAAGCGCACACCTCGACGCCGGCCCGCGGCGCCGTCAAGCCGTCGTCGCAGGCCTCATCCCAGCAGTCGCTCCCGCCGACACGTCCACGAGCCCTTCGACCCACCAAGTCCGAACAGACTAGATGCACGACTGTGCGGGCGCTGTGTCAGCGCTGTGTCGCCTCGTTGGCCGCCAACCGCGCCTGGTGGTCGTTACGGGTTGTGTTGACCGCCTCGAGCATCGCCGCCGCCAAGGGCGTGGGTTACGCCCGCTACCTCGAGTCCAAGACGATCGAGCCCGACCGTGGCGACTACTACCTGAGCCCGGACGGTGAGCCGACGCAGGCGCCCGGGCGGTGGCTCGCGTCGACCGACACCCTTGCCCGACTCGGGATCGAGGACCCCACCGTGGATGGACACGACTTCGTCGCGCTGATGGAAGGTCAGCATCCGAAGACGGGCCGCTGGCTGCGCGCCGCGGGCCCGAACTCGTCGCGTGGCGGCGGCATCGACCTCACGTTCAGCGCGCCCAAGTCCGTCTCGGCGGTCTGGGCGATCGGAAACCGCAGCCAGCGCCGAGACATGGAGGCGGCTCACGCCGCAGCCGTTGAGTCCGCGCTCGCCTACATCAGGGCGAACGTTGCGACCGTCAGGCGTCGCGCCGCTGGCCGCCTGATCGAAGAAACGGCGCAGGACCTGATCGCGGCGGAGTACCGCCACACGGTGGCGCGGGGCGTGCTCGCCGGTGACGCGCCCGACCCGCAACTGCACAGCCACGTCGTGGTGACGGCGGCTGTGCGCGGCGACGGTCGGGTCGTCGCGGTCGCCTCACGCCCGCTGTTTCGCGCGGCCCGTGAGGTTGGTGCCTACTACCGGCTCGCGCTTGCCTCCGAGCTGTCCGATCGCGGCTACCGTATCGACGCGGGGACCGGAAGGAACGGCCGCTATTTCGAGATGGCGGGGGTGCCGCGAAACCTCGCGGCGGCCTTCTCGGCTCGCAGCAACGAGGTCGCCCGAGCAGCCGAGCGCTTCCGCGCGAAGTGGGGTCGTGAGCCCGAGCGGGGTGAGCTGCGTCGCCTGAAGTTGGAGAACCGTGCGGCGAAGCCGGTTCGCACGCGTGGCGACCTCCAGCGCGTGTGGAACGAGACCGCTCGGCGCTTCGATGTCTCGCCCGCGGAGCTGACGAGGCTGCTCGCGTCCGCAGAGGTGTCCTCGCGTGAGGAGGCCTTGCAGGATCGCGTTGAACACCGGCTGACCGACCGCGCCGCGACCTTCGAGCGACGCGACTTTCGTTCGGTGCTCTTCGAGCAGGCGGTCGGCGAGCTCTCGCCGACGGATGCGCTCTCGACGGCTGATCGTATGCTGGCCGACGGGCACATCCTGTCCCTCCCGGGCGGCGTCATGACGACCCGGGGCATCCGCAATCGAGAGCGCGCAGTCGAGCGACGCGTCGAGTCTCTCGCCGTCCAACACGGTCGCGACGTGACGGACAGGGCACGTCGCGATGCCGTTGACCAGGTGGTCGAGCGAATCGGGGCACACCTGAGCGAGGATCAGCAGCACGCGCTGAAGACCGCGACCGGACCCGAGCGCGCCGCTGTCGTGATCGGGCCGGCGGGGACCGGCAAGGGCGTCGTGATCGACGCGGCGGCTCGAGCCGAGCAGATCTCCGGACATGCGACGTTCGGGGTGGCCGTCTCGGGCTCCACGGCGCAGCGGCTCGGCCGCGACAGTCCGGCACTCCTCGGTCGCACATTTACCCTCGATGCGTTGGTCGCGCGCGCGGCGTCGGGACGTCTTCAGATCGATCACGACACCACGATCTATTTCGACGAGGCGGGCATGGCCGACACGTACCGGCTTGACCGCCTGACCGAGGTGCTCGCCGCGAGCCGCGCGAAGCTCGTCATGATCGGTGACGGCTCGCAGTTGCCCTCGATTGGTGCCGGCGGGATGTTCGACCGGCTTGCGGTGGTGGCTCCGTGTGCGGAGCTAACGACTGTGCATAGAACGCGTGACCCTGCCGAGCAGCTCGCGTGGGCGGACCTGCGGGCGGGACGAACCGATCGCGCGGTGGCGCACTATCTCGCAAACGGCCGGTTGCATATCTCAGATTCGCGCGACCAGGCCCTTGAGGCGGCGGTTAACGACTGGGCCCGTCTGACCGACGGTCGGGGGATCGCTGACATCGCGCTGATCTCAGACGCCTCCAACAAGGAGATCGCGCGTCTGAATGCGCGCGCTCAGCACCACCGCTTCGAGAGAGGGGAACTTGGCGAGCGCGAGGTCGACATTCCGGGCATGCACTACGGGATCCGCTCGGGTGACCGTATCGCGATGATCGATCAGCACTACGAGCCGGGCGAGCCTCGCATCGAGAACGGCAGCCAGGGGGTTGTACTCGAGGTCACCCCCGAGGGAGAGGCGCACGTCGAGTTCGACGTGACTGCCCATAAACGTATCCTCGCCGGTGAGGATCTCTCGCGTGCGGCTCGCCTATGCGCAGCACATCCACCGCGCTCAGGGTGCCACGGTCCGGCGCACCCTGGTGATCACCGGCGGCTGGCAGACCAGCAAGGAGCCGGCATACGTCGAGGCCTCGCGCGCCCGCGAGGGCACGGACTGGTATGTCAATCGAGCAGAGCTTGGGCTCGAGGGTCAGGACCCGGAGCGGATCGAACGATTCGCCGCCGCGATGCGTCGAAGCCGCCGCCAGACCCCCTCGCTCGCTTACGGGGACACGTTGACCGTCGAGGTCGATGAGCCGCGGGCACGTCACCGTGAGCGACCGCCCCGTTCGCGTGAGCGAGATCGGGGGGGCGACTAGCTTGAGTCGACGCTTTCAGATCGTGCTCTCAGATCCTGTCGCGAGCCAACTCGAGGAGCTGGCCGCGGGGACCGGTGAACCTCCCTCAACCGTCGCCGGCCACTTCGTACGGGGCGGAGTTGCCGACGCCGCAACGGCCGGCGCGGTGCGCCATCGCAGAGCCGTGGTCGCAACTTCGAGCGCTTCGTCGCGCGGCGAGCGCCCACCGTGGTTTGAGCCTTATGGAGGCGATCCGGACTGGCGGCGACGGATGTGGGGTGCGGTAGTCGCGCTCCACGCTCGCTATCCGCGCCTGCTTGACGCGATCAAAGACGGCTGGTGGAGGGACGATTCGCATGCGGAGACCCTCTGCGCGCTCGCCGTCTGGCGCCAGGAGATCGACGACGCTGGTGAGACCCCCCGAGAGGAGCTCGCCTTCCAGCACGAGCTCGCTGAGTACTCCCACGTGCTTCGCCAGCAGGGCGGCGGGGTCGCGAAGTCCTGGCAGCCGGGCGCACCACCGAGCGACTGGGTATGAGCCCGTTCGCCTGTCCCTTGGCCACCGTCCGCTCGCCGCGGTCTCAAATGGCAATGCCCGAAGCGCGCCTCCCCGCAACGCGAACCCCGAGCGGCCGGAATCGCCGACAGGTCCCGCGTCTTGCCTTCAACCAGCAGGAGGCTGCCGAGGCCCTGGGGGTCTCCGTCGATCACTTCGCGCGCCATGTCAAGCACAACCTGCCCGTCGTCTACACAGGCGCGCGGCGCATTTATCCCCGCAAGATGCTCGAAGACTGGCTGGAGCGTCAAGCGACCACGGGCGGGAGGCGTATAGCGTGAACGCCGTGCCGAAGGACACCAGCACTCGCCACACCGGCATCTACGCACGCCACCGCATCGACTGCGCCCTCGAGGGCGGCGGCCCGTCGTGCTCGTGCGCACCGTCCTATTGGGGGCAGGTCTGGGATCGCTCCGCCGGCAAGCGCCGAAAGACTCGCTCCTTTCCGGTGATACACGAGGCTCGCCAGGCAAGAAGAGACCTTGAGGCGACGATTTGGGCCGGCCGCGTCCCGGTCGCGAGCTCGATGCGAGTGTCGGCTGCGATCGAGGCCTACCTCGCCGCGATCGAGTCGGGCAAGGCGCTGAACAAGCACGGCCGGCGCTACAAGTCCTCGGCGGTCCGCGATCTCCGCGGAGCTCTCGAAGGCCACGTCAAGGGTTCGTTCGGGGGCCATCGCCTGACCGACGTCCGGCGCGCCGACGTCCAGAGACTGATTGACGATCTGACTCCAGACAGGTCGGGGAGCCGTGTCCGCACCGTGGTCAACGCCGTTCGCAGCCTCTACGCGTGGGCACAGGATCGCGAACTGGTCGATCACGACCCGGCGTCGCGCGTGCGGCTGCCGGCGATGAATCCGACGCCGCGAGACCGAGCAGCGAGCGTGACGGAGATGCGCACGCTCCTCGCGGCGCTGAAACCCGAGGACGCGCTTCCCTATGGCCTAGCCAGCTATGCGACCGCTCGTCGCGAGGAGATCCGCCGCCTGCGCGTCGGTGACGTGGATCTCGAGCTCGGCGTCGTCTATCTCGGGGCAGACGACGAGGGCCGCAAGAGCACGGCCGCCAAACGTGCCGTCCCGATGGCGCGCCCCCTGAAGGCCATGGTCCGGCAGGAGTTGCTGAGGCGCGGCCGCCCGCTGGAGTCCGAGCTCCTATGTCCCGGCATAAAGGCCGGTGGCGGCAATAGCGGCTTTCTCTCGTTCGAGGCGCTTCAGAAGCGAGCCGACGACGCATGGGAACCCAAGGACAAGGACGGCAAGCCGACGGGCGAGAAGGTGGGGGAGAGGATCACCGCTCACGAGTGCCGGCACACATGCGCTACTTGGCTCGACGCTGCCGGTGTTCGCCCCGTGGTCGTCTCGCAGCTGATGGGTCACGCCGCGCCTGCCTTCCAGGCCGGCGCCGCTCGGATCACCCAGGAGCGGTACACACACGCTTTGCCGGGTGAGCTCGACGCTGCACGTGAGCTCTTCGACGCCTGGCTCGTGAATGCGTAGCAAACATCGGAGCGGGCCGAGATCGGCACGTAGGCGCCGCGTAGCGAGTTGACGCCGCTGGTGCCATAAGAGCGCTTATCGAGCACTCAGTTCATCATCCGTAGGTCGCTGGTTCGAGTCCAGCCGGGCCCATGTTGAAAACCCCCGCTACCGCGGGGGTTTCTCGTAGCGGCTGATCGGTTTGGCGCCAATAACCGCTCTCGGGGCCACATGAGCGCTCACGCGGTGTCCTGGGCGCATCCGTGTCGGCTGGTAGAAGCAGCACATGGCACCAGCTACCGGCACCGCTCTGCTGATCCTGGCGGTGTTCGTTCTCCCCGGATTCGTGACTCTGTTGTTTCGGGAGCGCATGTTTGCGGTGCGCGGCGAGGAGACCCCGTTCGAGCGGCTATTAAACGCGCTCTTCTATAGCGCGCTCATCTACGCGTTCGTGCTGGCCGTCGGTGCGATCTTCGGACTCGACAAGTCCGATGTGGTCGGGTTCTACAAGGGCCAGAAGCCATTCGGGGCCGATCTCGCCGCCGCAGTGATCATCGCGCTCGGGCTTCCGCTCGTCGTCGCGTTCATCGGACTGCGCTGGCGCCACTCGGTACATGTACGACCGTGGGTTCTCGACGGCCTGAGAATCTCCGCCTCCCACAGTGTTAGCTCGGGCTGGAATGAAGCGTTCAGCCGTGGCACCACGCCGCTTCTCCGCGTCACGCTGAAGGATGGCCGAGTCGTCGGCGGCTATTTCGGAGATGGCAGCCTCGCGGGTTATTCCGAGCACGCCGGGGACCTTTATATCGCCGAGCGCTGGTCGATTAGCCCCGAGAATGACTGGTTCACCGAAGCCGCGAACGACACCGAAGGGCTCTGGATCGCACGGGAAGAGATCGTCTCGATCGAGTTCTACGGAAGGCCGCCCGATCCACCAGGAGCCGGTTGAGCCCGGCTTAGCCCCTCGACGTATCGGGCGAAGTGGCTACGATGGGCCGATGCCAGAAGAGCGGGGACACCCACCTGTTGAAAAGCGTGGCGGATACCAGCCTCAAAACGCTGCTCCGAGTCCGCCGAAACCGCCGCCTGCACCGAGCGACTCTGCGACGAGCGCGAAACCGACTCCGCCTCCGCAATCCAAAGACTGATGGGTACACAACGCGACGAGCGGCTTCGGGAGGGCTGGGCCCCCAAAGGGGACCGCAAGGCGCTTACCGGGGGTGGTTTTCGCCCGCCCAAGGCTGAGGCGAGCCCCGTGCAGCCTCCACCTCCGCCGTCCGACTCCGCCACGAGCGCCAAACCGCCAAGCGTGTGAGGCCCGCACCCCCGAGCTCTCGCTCGCAGTGACGCCCGTTGACGCTTGCCCGAGGTGCGGGCGCAATCCGGGTCGCTTCAACATCGCGCGCCAGTTCGACACAGACGGCACAGACGAAAGGCAGCGTGAGGCGGTCCGGTGCGCAAGCTGCGGTGCGGCGTTGGACAGGGCCCCGGGAGAGCCCTGGCACGTAGCCAGCACCGCCCCGCGGGCGCACGCTCTCCGACCTAGGGGACAGTCCTAACTTCTTCGCTCCACGGGCCGAAGCGGTTGAGGGGGTAATTCTCGACGCTGAGGCCCGTGCCGATGACGGTGAAGGTCGTGATCGCCGTTTCGCGTCGGAACCGCTGCATCCGCGGCATGTCGGCCCAGTCGGGTCCGCCGGCATAGGGCCATTCGTCATGCCCCGTGCCGATCTCGTCGTAGAGCCCGACCGTATCGCCCCATTTCGCCGCGTGCTCTGAGGCATCGCTAGAGGTCCAAGCGAACGACTGATAGAAGCCGGGGTTGCCCATGTAGGTGATCTCGGAGTACGCGAAGTTGTGAGCCCCGAGCTTGAGTCGAAGCCGAGGTCCTGCGAATGCGTCCGGGTCATCCGGGTCAAGGTCAGCGAACGTCGTCTTGCCGAGCGTGACCTTCACGAGCGGCCGGTAGCGGGTGCCCCAGCTTCGCTTGTGGCGCCACCGCTCAATAGGGCCCGGCTCGTGGTGTGGCACATAGTCGGGACGGAATCGACGGGAGCGGGTCGTGACCGAGAAGGCGACGACGGTCCCATCTGTGTCCGTGATCGCCTGTACGTAGTAGTCGCGATCAATGAAGATCGCCACGCCGAATGGCTTGGACACGAGACGCGTCTGGGTCTCCCCCGGACGCATCGCGTCATAGTCGAGATCGGCCGAGGAGACGTATTCGAGGTAGTTCGCGTTGATGACGGTCCGACTGATCGCGGGCGGCTCGCCTAGAACGGCCTCGAAGAAGGTGAGGTGCGCACCGGTCCCGAGCCGCTTGAGTCGCGCGTACCGGTCGGCCCGCCGCCCGACAGTCCGTCGCCACCAGCCACGGAGGGCGCCGCCGACGACTACGAGCGCGGCGCCACCCGCGAGCAGCGCTGGCACTTCTCCCAGGGCGGAAGCGGGCACCGCCATCAACTCGGCTGGGCTTAGTAGCCCTGTAGATCGACGTATTCGCTCACCGCGTCGCGATCGAACAGTTTCGCGATACCCACTAGCGCAAGGCCGAGCGCCATCGCGATCAGTTTCGCGACGAACACCACCACGCCGATCCCCACGAATACGAGCAGGATCGCCACGCCGATGCTGATCGCGAGGGCCACGATCGCGATCAACGCGCCGAGGGTGCTCACGAGCGCAAGCACGTGGTTCACGCCCATGCTGAGCAGCCATGCGATCTTGCCGCGCCACGCCCTCGGCTCGTCGCTGTATTCGTAGTCCTGCCACGCACTCACGCGCGAGCGTACAGCTATTCCTACCATCCAAACAAGGGTACGGCCTGTAACCGTCAGCACGGCCGCGTATGTTCCGCGGCCGTGGCGCTTGATCCGATCGTATCGTTGGCCGTGGCTCTGGCAGAGGCGCCCGGTACCTCCGCGTGCCTATTCGGGGCCGGCGTGTCAATGGACGCTGGCGTGCCGACGGCGGGGGAGATCAGGCATGACGGTTTCCGCCGGCTCTATCAGCAGGAGGTCAGCGCCGAGGAGACCCCTACTGAGGAGCAGCTCGCGGAGTGGCTCAAGGAGAAGGGGCACGAAGATCTCGATTACTCCGAGGTTCTCGATGCGATTGCGCCCGACCGAGCGATCCGACGGGCACTACTCGCGGGCTACTTCGGCGGGGCGGAGCCGGGCGAGGCGCACGAACGGCTCGCGGACCTTGCGGCAGCCGGAACCATCCGAGTGTTCATTACGACCAACTTTGATCGGCTGCTTGAGCAGGCTCTCGAGGTTCGCGGCGTGCACCCGGTGGTCGTATCCGATGACGCGACTCTAGCCGCGGCACCGAGCCGCGAGCACGCCTCGGTGTTCATCGTTAAGGCGCACGGCGACTTCATGCAGGAGACCATCCGCAACACGACCGAGGAGCTATCGCATTTGCCGGCCGAGCTGTCCGATGAGCTGCGCCTGATCGTTGACCGGCACGGGCTGCTCGTGCTCGGTTGGAGAGGTTCGGACCCGGCCCTTGCGGGGATCATCCGGGGGCGGAGTCCGTCGCGTTACGGGGTGTGGTGGCTTTCTCGTAGCCAATCGGTCGCAGAGCCTGGGCGGACGCTCGCCGAGGCGGTGAGCGCACGCGTGATCGTCCGTCCCGGTGGGGCCGGTTCGTTCCTGGCCGAGCTGGCCAGCCGAATCGGCACGTTCGTGACCCACGAGTCCGGAGACGACCCGGGGACCGTTCACGATCGGGTGCTCAACCTGATCAAGCGCAACGAAGACGTTGAGCTGGACGGGCTCCTCCGCCACGAGCAGAGTGCGCTCGCGTCCGCGTTCGATTCGGTGCGCGCCGAGTACGCAAACCGGCAGCCCGAGGACAAGGTGATCACGGCGGCTTGGGAGACACTCCGGGCGGCGACGGACCGGCGGCTGGCATCGCTGATCCCGCTCGCGCTCTACCGACCCGAACTGCTAAAGGCCGAGATCGAACGGGACGCCGCGGGGGTCTCCAACACGCCGTTACGTGACGGGTATGACGCGTGGCTGAAACCTTGGCGGCTCCCCTTCTGGATGATCGGGATGACTCTCGGCGCTCTGTCGCTCAACCTACGCCGGTTCGCGGCGCTGGGGCCACTTACATCGGCAACCTGGCGAGAGCCGTCGGGCCACTCCGTCGAGTACGTCCAAGCTCCGGGGGAGCTGGGGGAGTGGGTCGCAAGAAAATACGGACCGCAGACGCCGAACGGATGGATCTTCGCTCCTTGGAACTGGCTCGTTCAAGACCTCAAGCGGAAAGAGTGGCTAGCGGAGCGTTACCCGGATTGGCTACGTCGCGAGGGCGAGCCCAACCATTCGATGGTGGCGTTCGCCGTGGTCATGAACCTTGCAGACGGCCTACGGGGGGAGGACGGCTATATCGCATGGTGGTCGCCCTATGAGCGAGCCAGCGAATCGTTCGTGACCGAACTCGTGCAAGACACCGCCGCCCGCGAAGGGGTCGCATCCGCGCTCGGCGCGGAGCTAAAGACGTTCGACGCGAAGGCGGGAGACATCCTCGCTGCTGCGCGCGGGATCGGAGCCTTTCCCGAGATCAGACGGCCAGCCAGCATCCTCGCGCAGCTTGGCCCCGAGCCAGACGCCGCGCAGTGAGTGCCGACAGTGGCACGGCCCGACTTGCCGGTTTCTGACTGCCTGTAACCCCTCCGTCACGGTACATCGAGACCGTTAGAGGGATGGCCAGGCGGCGGTCCAGTGTGAGTCCGAAGAACAACCAAATCGGCCCACGAGCCGCGCACGTTAGGGAGAGTCGCCGCCGGACAAGACGCCGACGACGACAGCCATGCCTGATCAGCCTGTGCATTAGCCGGGCACCGTCCGGCCGCGGTGGTCGGACGGGTCTTGATCGTGCTCGGGTTGTGCCGCCCGGCGCGGCTCGTACAGAGGCGGATTGGGCCAGTCGGTCAGCTCAATGAACGAACGGACCCGTTCTAGTTCCTCCCGCTGCGCGGGGTCCTCGATCACTGACGGATTTACCTTCATGAACGCCGTCGCGATCTCGGACAGGCTCATACCAAACCCGTCTTCGACCGCGCGCTTGTGGTCTAGCTGCAACTCCTGTGAGAGCGCGTGACATTCCATGCCCAGCTGCTCGATTCCGTCCCGTAACTCGTCGAAGCCGTCGCCGTGGGTCATCGCGCGCGCAACGTCAACGTCCTCGAATAGGCCGTGGATCAGCTTGTTCCGCCTCTTGATGAGATCATCCGCCCGATCGACGAGCGGGGCGTCCATCCCTTTCCCCCGGAGGCGACCGAGCAGCTGTCCCCCTGTTTCGGACTCGAAGATTGTGATCTGCTTCGGCGTGAGGCTAGCCACGCCGCCTTCGCGCAAGATGACCGCACCGAGCAGCGACTTCTCGAGGCTTGCCGCCGCTATGACGGTGGCGCCAATCACGGACGCGATCGCTTCATGTCTCTTGTCGAAGGCGGCGTTGCTCCCCTCGCGATTCACAGCCGAATCATCGCGCTGCCAGCAGTCGGAATTGTCCGCATCGGGCCACCCCATGACCCCGACGACGACGCCACTCCGCTCCGCGAGCTTCACCGTCTACGCGGCCGAAGAGATCCGCGTCTCTCGTGCGAGCACGCTCAACCACCGATCGATGTGATCGAACGTCGGCATGCCGGCTTCCGACCCGCGCAGTGTCCGCCGTACGACAGCCGCGCTCTCCTTGGCGTCGCGGAGTTGCCGCTCCACGAGCTCGATCCGCATTCCGTATGTGGGCCGATCGCGAAGTTCATCGACCTCGTGAGCGCGTGTTCGCAGGTAGTGTGGCCGGCGACGCTCGGTCAGGTTCTCGAACCCGCTGTGGCTGCAGCATCCCAGGGAGCAGGCGAATCGGGCGCGCAGGCCTCGGTTCGCCAGGATCGCCTCGGCATGACGGCTCTGGAGCGTCGTCTTCAGTTGCGCCAGGTAGACGCGTCGCCCGGGTCCCCCGCCTCGGGTCTCACCCTTGAGCGCTCGCTCGCTCGGCTTCCTGTTGAGCGAAGCGAGGTCGCACGCCTCGGCCTGTCCGAGCCCGGAGTCGAACGCCGAGATGCCGAGCGCGCTGAGCGCCAGACCGAACGCTCCGATGCGCCCGGCGACCACGGGATCCCTTCCTGCTCGAGCGTGCGAAGGAAGTCCGCGTACTGCACCAGCTTCTCGACGCCGTCCTTGACCGCGTCGAGTCTCAGCGGCTGAACGTATGCGCCACTGATCGGATAGTCCTTCAGACGGTTGATGATCGGCTGCGGGTTCGCCAGTGTGTTGCGACCCGGTGCCACCTGGGCTAGCAGCGGCTTACGGTCGATGTCCTGCCCGCCGTTGGCGGCGCACGACGCATCAAGCAGACGGTCGTTGTGACGAAGCCAGCCGTCGAAGTCGCGGTCGTGATAGGGGAGTCCTGCCGCCACGTACCAGCTGGCGCCCGCGTCCTGCTGGAAGCCCATAACTGCTCGCGCGAGCCCAGTTGCCTCCGAGGGTGCGAAGGACTCCACGCTGATCGGCGTTTCCCGATCGTAGGGAAGCTGCCGAAACTGGGCCACGCTCAGGAACCGCTCGCCGCTGAGGCGAAGTGTCTGCGGGTCGATCAGTTGTCGCACCCCGCTCTCGCGCAGCCGCTTGAGCAGCGGTGTGTCCTCGACGGCGTAGGTGGCCTCGACGACCACGCCGTCGAGGCGAACCCCGCGATCGAAGAGGCTGGGCCCTGCGAGCGCGTCCTCGATGGCGCGTCCGTCGTAGCGGGTCACGCGCGGCAGATACGTTGGTTGGGGGAACAGCTCGGTTTCTTTCTCCGTCGTTCCGACCATCGGTGTGCCATAATAGCGGACATAACGACTGACAGAGGGGAAGCATAACCTTGGCGGACTTGGCGGAACGACTCGGGCACGCAAGCGGACAGATCGAGCTCGATCAGGCGGACTTGGCACGCCTGCTGCAGACGAACCCACGCACCGTTTCGCGCTGGCTCTCACGCCAGACCTCACCGAGGCCCGACGCCCGCGAGCGGCTGCTCGAGCTGATCACGGTGCTCGAGCAGCTTTCTGCTGTGCTGCGGCCCGAGGCCGCGCATGACTGGCTGTTCACGCCCAATCCGGTGCTGGCCTACCACAAGCCGGTCGAGATGCTCCGCGCCGGCCAGTTCCGCGAAGTCCTTGGTGCCATCGATGCCATGGCCGAGGGCGTCTTCGTATAGCCGGTGTGGTTGATCGCGAGCTGCTCGCGCTGATTGACGCGCTCGATCCTGCAGAGCTTGCGGTCGAGGCATTCCGACATCTCGCGAGCGACCGGAACCCCCTCTCCGGCGTCGGCGCCCGCATACACGGCGGCCGATGGAACCCGCCCGACAGCTTCTCAACGCTCTACTTGGCCCTCGAGCGCGAGACGACGGCTCGCGAGTTCTATCGTCTGGCCGCGCGGCAAGGACGTACCCCAACAGACTTCCTACCGCGCCGGCTCTACTCCTACGAGGTTCGCCTGGGGGCCGTGCTGGACCTGCGACCCGACGAGACCCGTGCCAGCCTCGGGCTCACCGACATCGAGCTAGCTGCCACCGACGCAACGCGCTGCCAGCAGATCGGCGAGGCAGCCCATTACCTCGGTCTCGAGGGTGTGGTCGCGCCCTCGGCCACCGGCGCCGGCATCGTCCTGGCCGTGTACTTCGACCGGCTCGCTGCCGAGTCCCGGGTTACGCCGCTCGGGGACGAGCTCTGGGAGGCCCTCCCGTAAGTCGCTTCGTGCCTTTCGATCCCTACAACGATCCCTAGACGCCGCCAACCCCAATGTTTCCGGGCCCGAATACCCCCTAACAGCCGGTCTCCAAAACCGCAACGCCAGGTTCGATTCCTGGGTCCCCCGCTCCGGCTCTACGACGTGGAATACCGCTCTGACATGCGGGATTCCGCCATCGCGTGTTAGGCGCCCGCCCCGTCCGACCGCCAGTGAGGCGGCGTCCAATCCCCCTCGCGGTCCGTCGTCTGCCCGACCTCGATCAGATGACCGTCGGGGTCGCGGATGTAGCAGCGGATCTCGTACGCGTGGTGCTTCGGCGGCGTCAGGAACTCGGCCCCTCGGGCGCTCCATTCGGCGTACACGGTCTCGATGTCCTTGACCCGGATGTTCAGAAAGGCGCTGACCCGGTCGAGGTCGCGTGGCGTCTCCAAGGTGACCGTGGGCTTGTCGTCGGTCGGGCCGCCGCCCGAGTTGATCACGATCCAGCTGTTCCCGAGTGCGATGTTGGTCGGCTCTCCGGAGCGTTCCAGCTTCCCGCCGAGCACGTCGGTGTAGAAGCGCCGCGAGCGCTCGACGTCGTCCGAGACGATGAAGTGCGTCAGCACGATTGCGTCGGAGGGCGGTTCGGGCTCGGGCATCTGCCACCTCCATTGATTGGGACGCATCCCCCTCGACGACGGGGTTGCAGCCGAGTCTAATTCCACGCGGGATTCGGGCTCACACCCGCGGACAGCGGACGTCCGGGCGAGGACTAGGCTGCGAGGATGCCTCAACGTCGCCGTTGGATGATGCGTCTCGGAGCGGGTCTGGCGCTCGCTCTCCTGGTGGTCAGCCTCGTTCAGGCCCAGTGGGTCGCAGCCGCCGTCTTCGCTTTCCTCCTCGCGCTGAACGCGCGAGGTCTGCGGCAGTAGTCACGGGGCGGAGCCGGGCCGTGGATGGCCTCCCACCCTAAACCTCATAAATCAGATCGACAAACATGCTATTGTCTCTGCACGATGCGGACCGACGTCCATCAGCACCTCTGGAGCGAGCCGCTCGTCGAGGGCCTCGCCGCGCGTGAGGAGCTGCCGTTCGTGCGGCTGGAGCGCGGCCTGACCGTGCTCTACCAGGCGGGCGAGCGCCCCTACGTGATCGACCGCGCCGGGGAGGAGCCTGGCTCGCCGCGCGGCGCTCGTCGCAGCGCGACGGACTGGACCGCGCGCTGCTCTGCCTCTCGAGTCCGATCGGCGTCGAGCGTCTCCCGCGCGAGCAGGCCGCGCCGCTGCTCGACGCCTACCACGAGGGCGCGCTCGCGCTCGGCGGGCCGTTCGGGGTGTGGGGCGCGATCGCCCTCGATCGGCCCGGACCCGCAGGACGTCGATCGCGCGCTCGACCGCGGTTGCGTCGGCGTCTCGCTGCCCGCCGGCGCCCTGGCCGGCAGCGATGAGCTGCTCGCGCTGCGCTCCGTGCTCGACCGCCTCGAAGCCCGCGGCGCCCCGCTGTTCGTGCACCCGGGTCCGGGCCTCGACTCGGGGCCCGCCGCCGGCGCGGCGCCTCGCTGGGCGAGCCGCTGTGGTGGCCCGCGCTGACCGACTACGTCGCCGGGCTGCAGGCGGCGTGGCTCGCCTTTCAGGCCGTTGGCCGCCCCGACCACCCGCGCCTGCGCGTGATCTTCTCGACGCTCGCGGGGCTCGCTCCGCTGCATGCCGAGCGGCTGTCCGCGCGCGGCGGGCCCGGTCATCTCGCGCCCGACCCGCTGCTGTTCTACGAGACCTCCTCCTACGGCCCGCTCGCGATCGCCGCGATGGAGTCGGTGGTCGGCTCGCGCCAGCTCCTCTACGGATCGGACCGCCCGGTGCTCGAGCCCGCGCGCGACGGACGCGGCCGCGCGACTGGCAGCTCATCACCGAGGTCACGCTCCGCGCGCTCGGCGCAGCCGACGGGCCTGGCGGCGCTGTGAGCGCGCCCGCCGGCGATCCCGCGCCTGCGCGCGGCCGCGACCCGTTCGCGATGGTGCCCCGCCCGCAGGGCCGCGACCTCGACGGGCCCGAGCTGCAGGCGTTCGTGGCCGAGCTGGCCGAGCGCCCCGAGCTGTGGATCGAGCGCGTCCGCCACGACGCCAGCCCAGCGCTCCTACGAGGAGCTGATCGGCGACCCGTTCCTGACCGCCTGGCTGATCTGCTGGATGGACGACCACGACACCGGCTTCCACGACCACGACCGCTCCTCGGGCGCCGTCGCCGTCGTCAGCGGATCGGTCCGCGAGGAGCGCCTGACGCTCGCGGACGCGCCGTGCAGCCGCACGTTCCGCGCCGGGCAGAGCTTCCACTTCTCCGCCGCCGACATCCACCGCGTCCGTCACGCCGGCAGCGACCCCGCGGTGACGCTGCACGTCTACTCGCCGCCGCTGCTGCGGATGGGCGCCTACGCGCTCGGCGAGGACGGCGCGCTCGTGCGCCACTCGATGTCCTCGAGCGAGGAGCTGCGGCCGCAGCGTCGCGGCGTAGGCGCCTAGGCGCTTGGCGCCGGCGCGGCGGCTGACGCCGCCCGTCCTCGCCGACCAGCACGAGGCTGACCAGCTCCGGCGCGAACAGCCCGTGGCCGACGAGGCCGGGCGTCGTGTCGAAGCGGGCGGCCAGCTCGGCCGGGTCGCCGACGTCGCCGATGTAGTCCGCGATCAACCCGCCGTCGGGGCTCGGCGGCGCCTCCCGCAGCGCGCGCGGGCGCGAGCAGCGCGAGCGTGTGCTCGACGCCGAACGCGAGCAGCTCGAGCGGCACCGGCGCCGGTCAGCGCCGGCACCGGCTTCTCGGCCGAGACGATCACGACGAAGCGGCGCGCGGCCGCCGCGACGATCTTCTCGCGCGTGTGCGCGCCGCCGCCGCCCTTGATCAGCCAGCCCGCGGGGTCGACCTGGTCGGCGCCGTCGATCGCGAGGTCGAGCTCGCCCAGCGCGTCGAGCGGCTCGACGTCGATCCCGAGCTCGAGCGCCGCCTGCTCGGTGGCCGGCGAGGTCGCCGCGCAGCGCAGGCCGCTGAGGCCCCGGCGCGCGATCGCCGGCAGCAGGTACGCGACGGTCGAGCCCGTGCCGAGGCCGAGCTTCATCCCGTCCTCGATCAGCTCGGCGGCGGCCTCGGCCGCAGCGCGCTTCTGCTCAGCCGCCGGATCGGCGGCGCTCAGCGACGGCTCGCCTGGCCGCCCAGTCGCACCAGGGGACGCCATGGCGCGGACGTTACAGCCCCGGCCGGGTCCCTGAGGCGCAGCGTCGCCGGCGGCGGTCGGCCCCTGCAGCAGGAAGCCCTGGCCGACGGAGCAGTCGAGCTGGCGCGCGAGCGCGAGCTGGCGGTTGGTCTCGATCCCGACCGCGACCGCGGTCAGGCCGGCCTCCTTGGCGAGCGCGATCGTCGCGGCGAACAGCGCGCGGCGCTCCTTGTCGCGGTCGAAGCTCGTCGTCAGCACGCGGTCGAGCTTGACGACGTCGAACGGGATGTCGCTGGGCAGGCCGAACGAGAGGCCGCCGGCGCCGAATTTGTCGAGTGCGATCGAGACGCCGAGGCGGCGCACGTCGCGCAGCGCCTCGCGTGCGCGCTCGGGGTCGCGCCGCACGGCCTCCTCGCTGACCTCGATGCAGAGCGCGTGGCCCGGCAGCCGGCAGTAGGCGAGCTCCTCGCGCACGCGCTCGGCGAGGTCGAGCTCGGTCAGCTCGCGGGCGGAGACGTTGACCGAGACCGGGATCGCGATCCCGGCCCGGCGCCAGCGCTCGGCCTGCTCCAGCGCGGTGTGCAGCACCCAGCTGCCGATCTGCACGATCAGCTCGCTGTCCTCGGCCGGCGGCAGGAACGCTGCAGGCGAGCAGCTCCTCGCCGATGCCGTCGCGCTGTCGGGCGCCAGCGCACGAGCGCCTCGATGCCGACCGCCTGCCCGCCGGTGAGCGGCAGGATCGGCTGGTAGGCGAGCATCAGCTCCTGGCGCGGCAGCGCCTCGCGCAGCAGCGCCTCGAGCTCGACCTGGGTGCTCATCGCGCGGCGCAGGCCGTCGTCGAACAGCTCGAGGCGGCGCCCGCCGGCGCCCTTGGCCTTGTACATCGCGAGGTCGGCCTCGCGCAGCATCGCCTCGGGGTCGGTCTCGGAGTCCTGCGCGATCGCGATGCCGACGCTGGCGAGCATCGCCACTTCGGCGGTGCCGAGCGGGAACGGCTCCTCGAGCGCGTCGAGCACGCGCGCCGGCGAGCGCCATCGCCTCGTCCTCGCTCTCGAGTTCCTCGGCGAGGATCACGAACTCGTCGCCGCCGAGGCGCGCGATCGTGTCGCTGTCGCGCATCAGCTCGGAGAGGCGCTCGGAGACCGAGATCGAGCAGCCGGTCGCCGACGTCGTGGCCGAGGTTGTCGTTGACGGCCTTGAACTTGTCGAGGTCGATGAAGAGCATCGCCAGCACGCCCGGGCTGCGGTGCAGGCGGGACATCGCCTGGCGCGCGCGGTCCATCAGCAGCGTGCGGTTGGGGAGCTTCGTCAGCGGGTCGTGCAGCGCTTGGCGCTCGAGCCACACCCGGTCGGTGACGTCCTTGGCGGCCGCGTACCAGGTCTCGCCGTCGCGGCGCGCGCTCCACAGCAGCCAGCGCCACGAGCCGTCGCGGTGCCGGTAGCGGGTGGTGAAGTTCTCGACCTCGGCGGGGTGGCCGCCGCCGGCGCGCATCGGGCCGAGGAGCTGCTCGGCGTCGTCGGGGTGGACGAACTCGCGTGACCGGGCGCGACTGCAGTTCCTCGCGCGATCCAGCCGAGCAGGTGCTCCCAGGCCGGGTTCAGGAGCGTGAAGCAGCCGTCGAGCGAGATCGTCGCGAGCAGGTCGCTCGTCATCTCGAACAGCTTGCGCACGCCGGCGATCGGCGGCCGGGACGGTCGCCGGAGCGGCTGCCTCTGCGCTGGGGTTCCGGAGCTCCATCGGTAGTGACCACGTCGGCCGCGGCGGGCCCGGCGCCCGGCTTCCGGCGGCCCGCGCTGGACGCATGGACAGTCGGAAAGCTCCTCATCCCGCGCCAGCTCGGCGTCTGCGGCTGCGTCGCGGGTTTTCGGGATCGGGGCGCGGCTAGCGCGCGCGCGGCGGCGGCCGGCTGCTCGCCGGCCGGTGCGTCGTCCGGCTCGGGCGAGCTCCCGGATCGGGTTCGTCGCCGCGCAGGAAGCGCCACGTGGACAGCGCCGAGCAGGATCGTCAGCAGCACCGCGCTGGCGACGCAGTACTCGCAGATCTCTTCCAGCGAGAAGACCTCGCGGTAGGTCAGGTAGGCGCTGAAGCCGAACCCGCCGAGCGTGAGCGCGACGGTCGCGAAGCGCCAGCGCTCTTCGTCGGGGGCGAGCAGCGTCGCGAGGATCGCGATGTAGCCGATCAGGCCCATCAGCGCCACCGGCACGCCCGCGAGTTTCGAGTACTTCGAGGTCTGCACTCTCAGGCAGGTCCCGCCGCCCTTGCCGCACAGCGGCTTGACGTTCGCGTAGTGGATGTAGGTGAGGTAGGTCGCCAGGCCCACGCCGATCACCGTCAGCACGATCAGCGTGATGCGAAGCGTCCGCGCGCTCATCGCGGGCCTATCCCTTGGCGGCCTTTTCGATCGCTTCTTCGAAGCCCTTCGGGTCTTCCAGCGAGCTGTATTCGTATTTCTTCAGCGCGCCGCCGGACTTCCCGATCAGGAAGGAGGGGGTGCCGGTGAAGCCGGCGTTGTTGGCTGCCTGCGCGTCAGCCGCGATTTCGGCTTCGTACTTGGGGTTGCTGCGCTCGGTCTGCCACTTGGAGAGGTTCAGGCCCGGGATCTGCTGGGCGATGTTCTGGAGGTATTTTTCGTTGACGTAGCCGGTGTCCTCATCGCCCTGCTCGTTGTAGAAGAGCTCGATGTAGTGCCAGGCCTTGCTCTGCGTGCCCGCGGCGTAGGCCGCCTTCTGCTGGGTCGTGAAGATTTCCGGTTCGCGCGTCGCGGTCTGCATGCTCATGTATTCGATCTTGACCTTGCCTGTCCTTGACAGGGCCGGCGATCAGCGCGGGCAGCGCGCCCGATTTGTCGGAGAACTGCTTGCAGATCGGGCACTCGAGGTCGCCGAAGTACTGGATCGTCACCGGGGCGTTCGGGTTGCCGATCGTGCGGCCGCTCTGCGGGATGCCGTTGAGCTCGGCGGCGACTTCCTGCGCGATTTTCGGCTGTTCGGTCTTCGTCGGCGACGCTCGTCGTGGATTTGCCGCCCCCGCCGGTCGCGATCAGGATCACGACGATCGCCACGACGACGACGGCGGCGACCCCGGCGAGCTGGGTGATGCGGCGCTTGCGGGCCGCGTCTGAGGCCGCGGCCTCCTCGGCGGCTTTGCGTTCCTCGCGCGCCTGCTCGCGGCGCTGCTTGCGGGTGAGGTCCTCTTCGTTGGCGGCGGTCACGACGAGAACTTTTACAGATTTCCCCTCAACGGGCCCTAAGTTCCCCTTCGCGGCGCTGCGCGGGGGGCGGCGAGTCGCCAAGATGGGCGCAGCGTCCAGCCCCTGTAGCTCAACTGGATAGAGCGCCGGCCTTCTAAGCCGGGGGTTGCTGGTTCGAGTCCAGCCGGGGGCATCGCGCCGTCAGCCCGTCGCCTCGGCGGCGCCGGCCGGGCGACGCGGCGCCGGGCGGCGCGGTCCGTCTGCCGCATCGACCGCGCCGACCGCGCCGGCAGCGCCCCGGCGCGTGCTCCTGCGCGACGGCCGGCGCAGGAGCGCGCGCAGCCCGGGCGGCAGCCGCCCGTCGGTCGAGAGCCACGATCCCGCGAGGATCAGCAGCAGCCCCGCGACCGTGCCCGCGCCGGGCTGCTCGCCCAGAACGAGCACGCCCAGGGACACCGCCACGAGCGGGTTGAGGTAGGTGATCACGCTCGCTCGTGCCGGGCCGGCCTCGCCGATCAGGACGCTGAAGATCACGAACGCGAGCGCGGTGCAGAGGAGGCCGAGCACCGCAATCGAGGCGATCGCGCCCGCGCTCGGGACGGTCGCCGGCGCCGTCGCCGCGGCCAGGGGCGCCAGCACCACCGCCGCCACCGCCAGACCGGCGCCCATCGTCGCGCGCGGGTCGAGCTCGAGGAGATGACGCTCGAGGATCAGCGGCCCGGCCGTGTAACCGGCCGCGGCGCCGAGCAGCGCGAGCACGCCCGGCAGCTCGCCCGGGCTGTTGGAGACATCGATGCCGACCAGCGCGATCACGCCGGCGAAGCCGATCAGCAGGCCTGCCATGCGAACCGGGGTGGGCCGCTCGACGCGGCCGTAGCGCAGCGAGACGAGCGCGAGCAGGAGCGGCACCGAGGCGATCAGGATCGCGGCCATCGAGGAGGGGATGCGGGTGCTCGCCGAACGCGATCAGCGGGAACGGGATAGCGATCTCGACCAGGCCGTAGAGGGCGACCCAGCGCAGCTTCCCGCGCAGCGTGCCGAGCACGCCGGCGCGGCTCGCCAGCACCAGCAGCACGACCGCCGCGAGCGTGACGCGCCCGGAGGCGACGAGCGCGGGCGGCGCGCCGCCGTCCTCGGCGACCTTGATGAACATGTAGGGGACACCCCAGATCGTCGACATCGCCGCGAAGGCGAACCAGGCGCGCCTGCTCACCTGCTCACAATGCCAAAACGGCGCCCGTCCATCGGGGGTCGGCCCTAATCTCGGCCGATGGACCCGGTCGCCCGCCACCCCGAGGAGGACCAGATCCTGCTCGGCGAGAACCTCGAGCTGCTGCCGCGGCTTCGCCGACGGGCAGCTTCCAGCTGATCTACATCGACCCGCCGTTCAACACCGGCCGCCGCCAGGAGCGGCGCACGCTACGCGCCGTCGGCGACCCGGCGGCCGAGCGCGTCGGCTTCGGCGGGCGGCGCTACCGCACCGAGCTGCTCGAGCGCTCGAGCTACGCGACAGCTTCGAGGACTACCTCGAGCTTCCTCGCGCCCCGGCTGGAGCAGGCGCACCGCCTGCTCGGGCGAGGAAGGAACGCTCTACTTCCACATCGACTACCGCGAGGCGCACCACTGCAAGCTGCTGCTGGACGAGATCTTCGGCCGCGCGTGCTTCCTCAACGAGATCATCTGGGCCTACGACTTCGGCGGCCGCGCGCGCCGGCGCTGGCCGGCCAAGCACGACACGATCCTCGTCTACGTAAAGGACCCCGACCGCTACCACTTCGACTCCGAGGAGGTCGATCGCGAGCCCTACATGGCGCCCGGGCTGGTCGGAGCCAGAGAAGGCCGCGCGCGGCAAGCTCCCGACCGACGTCTGGTGGCACACGATCGTCCCGACGAGCGGCGCGGAGAAGACCGGTTACCCGACCCAGAAGCCCGAGGGCGTGCTGCGGCGCATCGTCGCCGCGTCCAGCCGCCCCGGCGACTGGTGCCTGGACTTCTTCGCCGGCTCGGGCACGCTCGGGGCCGTCGCCGCGCGCGATGGGGCGCCGCTACGTGCTGATCGACTCCAACCCCGAGGCCGTGCGCGTGATGCGCGACGGCTCGGCGACCGTCGCGCAGGACCGCGGCGGGGAGCCGCGCCGCGGAGCCGCGGGCGCTTAGACTCGGCGGCTCCGATGCCCAGCTACCACATCGAGATCCGGGACTTCCCGCGTAACGCCAATCGCTTCAACATGAGCGGGCGGGAGGTCGGCACGGTCCTGCTCGCATGGGCGCAGGAGCGCGTGTTCGAGCTCGGCGATCAGACGCTGGGACCCTCAGACCGCCGAGATGACGGTGATCGAGGGGCCCGAGATCCCGGTCACCTCGCTCTCGCTCGGGCGCGGCTGGCCGACCGCCGTGCGCGAGGGCGAGGACGTGACCGCGCGGGTGATCGCCGAAGCCCGCGAGGCCGTCGTCGACGGCAGCGTGGCGCGCATGGCCCAGGCGCAGGAGGCCGAGGAGGCCGCTCCCGCTCCGGCGCCGCCCGACGCCGCGGCGGCGACATTCGACGAGGGCTCGGGCGAGGCCGCCCTCGCGGCCGTCGAGGGAGCCGAGGTCGATCAGCTGGCGCTCGGGGTCGAGCTGGCCGCGCTGCTCGGCCCCGACGCCGGCGCGGCTGCTCGCCGCCTGGCGCGAGGTCGCGCGCCCGGGCGAGCGGACTGTCTCCGAGCGAGAGCCTCGCGCTGGCCGAACGGCAGCTTCGCGACCACTGAGCCGCCGGCGGCCGGAGCCGCCGCTAGACATCTGCTGCGCAGTACGTGGTGGGCGTAGCTCAGCTGGTAGAGCTCCTGGTTGTGGTCCAGGCGGTCGTGGGTTCGAGCCCCATCGCTCACCCCTCGTGGAAAGTCTGCAAAACGAGGGTTTTGCAGCAGGCGGGGCTGCCTTCGCGAGTGGCGCAGGGGAAGCGACCTGTCCTCGAGCCACGCTTACAGCGCGATCGTCGCCGCGCTCGATCGGCTGCTGCAGGCGAACATCTCTGCCGGGACACTGCGGCGAGGGCTCGATGCCGAGGATGTGATTCTCGCTCTCGCAGGACTTTGGCAGCTCGACCCCGCGAGCGACTGGAGGGCTCGCGCCGAGCGCATCTACGAACTCGTGCTGGGCGGACTTCGGCGACCCGCCTGAGATCTCGACCGCGCCCAGCCGACGCCCGGGAGCCCCCCCGGCTACCGGTGACGCGTAGGGGCCCCGCCCTGAGACGGGGCCCCTCGCCAAGCGTCGGACCCTACGGCCCGGTGAAGCTCCCGGAGTAGCAGGGCCGCCTGCTGCAGCGGTCGGTCGTCGGGATCGATCCTCCGAAGAAGTCCGACACGAGCTGCTGCTCGGCGGGCGTGGCCCGCGGCAGGCTGTGCGGGTCTTCGCCGGTGCGGTTGGGCAGGTTCGCGTACGGCGGCGGTTCGGTGCCGACGGATTTGCCCGATCCGGCTGGGCTTTCACGGATCGGCCCGCCGTCCCAGACGTAGATCGCCGAGCCGGAGAACGGATAGCCCTTGAGCGTGGGTACGCCCCAGAGCAGATTCGAGCGCGGCCAGCGGCCCTGGTAGGTGATCTGCCGGTGTGCGGAGGCGCCGATCGTCCGTGCCTCGACCGCCGCCTGCCAGTCGCTCACCTGGTGGTCGCCGAACGCGACATCCAGCAGCACCTGATGAGGCGGCGTGTCGGGGAGCGGGTCGGAGGTCATCCGCTCCGCGTACCCGTCCGGCTCGCCGCGGTCCCACAGCAGCTGCATCAGGTCGAAGTCCAGCGGCCTCGATTCCTGGTCCGGATAGCTCGGGTACAGCAGCGCCGAGAATTCGTCGAAGTCCACCGAGCGCGGCAGCAGCACCGAGTAGTTCATGGCCGGTACGCCGAGCGACGCGCGCGTGAAGTCGGGCGAGATCGCCGTCAGCGCGCCGCCCATGATCCCGCCCTGGCTGTTCCCGTTGTAGTAGAGAGCGCGTGTGTTCAAGACCGACGGCGTCGACGAGGTGCCGTCCTGGTGGAACGCCGCGTTCGTCGTCAGGCCGCTGGGGCTGATCATGAGCCGGCCCAGGTAGAGCTCGTCGAGCAGGCCCTGCTGCAGGCGGTCGGTGATCTTCGGGAACGCGGAGAGATTCTGCAGCGCTTCGATCACCGAGCCGACATCCGATTCGGACATGCCGATCTCGTCGGTCGCGCACTGCACGATGTCGTGGTTCTGCGAGAGGCTCCGCTGCGGGCCCGAAGCGACCTCGCTGGCGTCGCCGAAGAGCCCGTGCCCGTACAGCGAAGGACGGGCCGATTCGCCGGCGCCGGTCGTGGCCGAGAGCGGGATGATGCAGTCGTAGTTCGCCGTCCAGACCCCGTTTTCGAGCGGGTGCCCTTCGGCGTCGAGCACCATCGTCCCACCCGGCGCGCAGCTCGGGAACAGGAAGCACGGGACCGTGAACGTGCCCTTGACACGGCGAGCGATTTCGCCGGGGTTCGGTTCGTTTTCGATGCTCGTGACGGCGAACGCCGGCGCGGTCCCTTCGACGATCCCGTTCGCGAGGTTTTCATCGCCGAGCTCCGCGAACGCGCGGTTTCGCATCGAGAGCTCGCGGCCGGTGTTGTTTTCGTCGCTCGCGACGGTGAAGTCCCAAGCCAGGTAGAGGCTCGAGCGGCTGATGCCGGCGGCCTGCAGCTTCGAGAAGATTTCTTCGAAGTGCGGGCGCCGCACGTTCACCTTTTCTTCGCTGGAGGGAAGGTTGTCGCGGTAGACACGGAAGCCTTCGGGCGCTTCCAGGTGTTTCTTGTGGGAGCTCACGAGGTTCCGCAGCGCGACGATATAGCGGTCGCCTGACCTGAAGTTCACGGCGGGGTGGATCTCGAGGTTCGCGTGCTCGGCGCTCACCGTCGAATCGATCTCGACCCAGATCGGCCAGCGTTCGCCAGTGTTGGCGTCGATCACGACGACCGGCGCGTCGGCGTTCTTGTAGCGGCCGAGCGCGTTGATCGGTACAGCGCCCGTCGCCTTCACGTCTTTGGCGTTCTCGATCCCCGGCACCTTCAACGCGATCACCGAACCGGGGCTGAACCCGTCGCCGCTGTTGTACGGCCCGACTTCGATGTGCTGGTGCGCGGCGTTTTCGGGCATCGCCGCTTCGCGGAAGTCGATCCGCCGCCCGGTCGGGCTCGTCGGGTCTTCCCGCGTGTAGTAGTCGTCCGGGAACGGCAGCATGCACTCGCTGCTCCCGGGGCTCGCGATGAACTCGCATTTCGCTTCGCCCGGCAGTTCGACGGCGCCGCTCGGCGCTGCTCCCAGCGCAAGCGCGGCGAGTGCCACGCCGACCGAGCAGAGCGCCAGACGCTTCTTGAGACCTCTCATTGGTAGTCCCCTCCCTCGTGCCTTGCCGGACCCCCCGGGACTCCCAGGGCCTCCAGCCCCAACCGAGGCTGACGCTAACACCTCGGGGACTGCACAGGGGTGGGACCGCCCCCGGGGCTACGTCCCGACTCTCATGCGCCGTTCTGCGCCGCGGTCGCGGTGACGCCGCGTTCTCGCGCCGCTTCGAGCAGGACGCTCTCGGTCGCGTCGAGCAGGTCATAGCCTTCCAGCGTGAGCGCGACCTCCTGCTCGGCTCCCTCCGGGCCGTCGATGTCGAGGTAGCCGAGCTCGTGGAGCTCGGCGAGGAGTCGCGCGACGGTCGCCTCGTCCGCGCCGGTGCGCTGTGCCAGGCGGCCGGCAGTCACGCCATCGGGACCCGGTGGGTAGAACAGGGGGACATGCCGCGCGGCGGCGTCGGCATGGCGACCGCTCTTCCACGCGGCCAGCACGCGCTCGACCGTCGCGCCGTCCAGCATCTCCGTTGCGTCGGGCAGTCGGCCGACCTCGCGACGGCGACTGCGGCTGCGGTGGCGTCCGTAAAGGAGCAGCGCGACCACCGGGACCACAAAGGGGAGGGACTCCTGGACCGGGATGCCGCCGATGTGAGCGAGGAGCTCCATGCGATCGATTGTGGCGGAGATGCGCCCGTCGCGGTACGGCTCGCGCCCGCCCCGGAGACCATAGACTCGCCCGCGGAATGAGTCGACGTCGGCTGCTCCTCCTCCTGGTGGGCGCGCTGGGGGTGGCCGCGCTGGCGTATCCCGCGGCGAGCGCCGCGCACGGGATCGTCGGCCGCGCGGACCTGCCGATCCCCGTCTGGCTGTTCAGCTGGGCTGCGGCGGTCGTGCTGGTCGTGTCGTTCGTCGCGCTGTCGGCGCTGTGGACCAGGCCCCAGCTGCAGGTCGAACAGCGCCGAGCGCTGTTCAAGCTGCCGCCGGCCGTCGCGGCGCTCGCGAGCGCGGCCGGCCTGGCGCTCTTCGCGCTCGTCCTCTACAGCGGGTTCGCCGGGACCCAGGTCTGGTCGGCCAACTTCAGCGTCACCTTCATCTACGTCGCGTTCTGGGTCGGCGTGCCGATCGCCAGCGTCATCTTCGGCAACGTCTTCGCGACGCTCAGCCCGTGGCGGACCGCTGCGCGGGCGCTGAGGTGGGGCATCCGGCGGCTGCCGGGCGAGCGCCGCGATCCGCCGTTTCGCTATCCGGCACGGCTCGGCCAATGGCCCGCCGTCGCGCTGCTGATCGGCTTCGCGTGGCTCGAGCTCGTCTACGTCGAACGTGACAGCCCCACGATCCTGGCGGCCCTCTCGCTCGGCTACTTCCTAGCGATGTCGGCGGGAATGCTCGCCTTCGGGGTCGAGGAGTGGTCATCGAAGGCCGACGGGTTCGGCGCGTATTTCGCGATGCTCGCGCGCATGGCGCCGCTGTGCCGCGAAGCGGACGGCACGATCTGCGCGCGCCGTCCGCTGAGCGGTCTGACCGGCATGCCGGTGATCGCGGGCACGACCGCTCTCGTGTGCGCGGTGATTGGCACGACCACCTTCGATGGGTTCTCCAACGACGCGGTCTGGCGCAAACTCGAGCCGCACCTGCAGAGCGTGTTCTCGGGCACCGGGCTGCACACGACGCCGGCGACCGAGCTCGCCTACACGGTGGGCCTGCTGGCCTGCGTCGCGCTCGTGTACGCCGTGTACGAGCTCGGGATCAACGGCGTCGCGCACGTCAGCCGGCGATACGGGAACGAGGAGCTGAGCCGAAAGTTCGTGCACACGCTCGTGCCGATCGGCTTCGCTTACGTGCTCGCCCACTACTTCTCGCTGTTGATCTGGCAGGGGCAGGCGATCGGCTACCTGGCCTCGGATCCGCTCGGGAACGGCGCGAACATCTTCGGTACGTCCTCCTACCGGATCGACTACACGATCATCTCGTTCGCCGCCATCTGGTACGTGCAGGTCGCCGCGCTCGTCGCCGGGCACGTCGGCGGCCTCACGCTCGCGCACGACCGCGCGCTTTCCATGTACCGAAACCCGACGGAGGCCGTGCGCTCGCAGTACTGGATGCTCACGGTTATGGTCGCCTTCACGAGCTTCGGGCTGTGGCTGCTCTCCGCGGTCGGCACCTGAGCGGCGGCGGGCGATGGTCGCGAGGAGTAGCTTTCCGGGCGTGAGGCGTCCCACTCACAGAGGTGCACTTCCGGTCGACGGCCGGCTCCTCTTCTTTGCGCTGCTTCTGGGGGCCTCCGCTGCGCTTGCAGGCGGCGACGCGGGCGTGCTCGCCCTCGCGCCTGCCGTGGCCATCGCGCTGCTGGTCTCCAGGCGGCGGTACCCGGGGTCGCGGCTCCTGGTCGCCATGCGCAGCCGCAGAGGGCATGCCTCCCGCCGTCGCGGTCTCGCGCCGATGCGCGGCGCCGGCCGCCGGTTCGTGAGCGCCCCGCGCGGCGGCCTCCTGCTGGCGCGCTCGCTCGCGAACCGGCCGCCGCCGCTTCTGCTCCCGGCACGCTAGGCACGCTCCAGCTCCGGCGCTCGCCGGGCGAGCGCGCCTGCCCGGCCGGGCAGACCGATCCCCCGAGAGAAGGAGCAGCTTTGAGAAGCCGTCTCGTCCCCTTGCTGCTGGGGGTGCTCGCGCTGGCCGCTGTGCCGGCGGCACCCGCAGAGGGCCAGGGCAACGCCACCACGCAGGAGAACGGGAGCCCGATCAACGATCAAGGCTCCAGCTACCACTACCGCACCTACATCACCTCGATCACGCCGAGCACGCCTGGGCTCAGCGTCGAAGTGCTCGAGTTCGCCGACCGCCTGCTGCTGCGCAATCACACAGGCAAGACGGTCACGATCTACGGCTACGCAGGGGAGCCCTACGCGCGGGTTCTCCCCGGGGGCGCGACCGAACAGAACAAGCGCTCGCCGGCCGTCTACCTGAACACCAACTTCTACGCGCAGGTGACGGTCCCACCGTCCGCAAGCGCGACTGCGACGCCGGAGTGGGAAGCGGTCGATAAGACCGGGCAGTTCGAATGGCACGACCACCGCATCCACTGGATGAGCCCGGTGACGCCGCCGCAGGTCAAGGACACCGGCAAGCGCACGAAGATCTTCGATTGGTCGGTGCCGATCAGGGTCGGCGACCAGCCGGGTGCGATCCGGGGCGAACTGTTCTGGGTTCCCGAGAAGTCCTCGGCGCCGGTCGGGCTGATCGTCGGCTCGATCGTACTCGCGGTCCTCGCGGTGGCGGCCGTCATCGTCGCGCGGAAACGCAGACGCAGCCCGCCTGCGGCAGGTGCCGACGCACCTGAGGCCGAGGAGGCGTGGTGACGCGCCGGGGCGGCAGCCGCACGAGGGCCACAGCCCGTCTCACGGCGCCGCTGCTGCTTGCGGCGCTCGCCCTCTTCGCGCGCGCCACCCCGGCCCTCGCGCATGCGCAGCTCCTCGGTACGAGCCCGCTATCCGGCTCGACGGTTGCGCGCCAGCCCCAAGAGGTGATCTTCAAGTTCAACCAGAACGTCGGCGGGACGCTCGGCGCCGTGCGCGTCTACGACGCGGCCGGCAACGAGGTCGACAACCTCCAGGTCGGTCACCCCGACGGCAACGAGCACTGGATGGGGGTCGGACTGAAGCCCGGCCTGCCCGACGGCACCTACACCGGGACCTACCGCGTGATCTCGGCCGACACGCACATCGTCTACGGCGGGCTGGTGTTCAACATCGGCCACGCGGGCGCAGCGCCCCGCGTCACCGTCGCCGGGCTGATCGGCCGCAACGAGGCCGGGGAGGTCACAAGGGTCTCGTTCGGGGTGGTGCGGTTCCTCGACTACATCTCGCTCGCGCTCTTCATCGGCGGGTTTGCGTTCGCCCTGATCGCCTGGGGGCCGGCGCTCGGATCGGCCGGCGCCGAGCAGCGCTGGCGCGACGCGGCATCCGCCGGGGCGCACAGGTTGGTGATGGTGCTGGCGGCAGCCGTCGGGGTCGGCCTGATCGCCAGTGTCCTGGGAGTGCTGCTGCAGGGGGCGAGCGCGGCCGGCGTGTCGCTGTGGACCTCGCTGAAAGCGACGGTGATCGAAAACACACTCGAAAGCCGCTTCGGCGAGGTCTGGACGGCACGGGCGGGCGTCTGGCTGTTGATCGGCGCGGTGCTCCTCGCGGTGCGTGCGCTCGGCGGCGCGGTGGTGCCGCGGCTCGCCGACGGCGAGGAGGTAGGCGTTCACCCGCGGGTGCTGCGGCCGGCGATGCCCGTCGTGGCGCTGCTGATGCTCGCCTGCGCGTACCTCACGATCACGCCTGCGCTTGCGGGTCACGCGAGCATCGAGAGCCCGCGTGGCGTCTTCTTCCCCGCCGATGCCCTCCACGTCCTCGGGGCGAGCGTTTGGGTGGGCGGGATCGTTTGCCTGCTGGTCGCCGTGCCCGCGGCGACCAGGCGTCTCGAGGGCGCCGAGCGGACCGGGCTCCTGCTCGGGACGTTGTCCCGCTTCTCGCCGCTGGCGCTCGCTTCTGTGGTCGCCATCGGCATCACCGGCGTGACCCAGGCATACATCGACGTGCGCACCCTGGACGCGCTCGTGACGAGCACCTACGGGCTGCTCGTGCTCGCCAAGTCCGTGCTGTTCCTGGGGCTGGTCGCGCTCGGCTGGGTGAATCGCGAGCGCCTGCTGCCGGCGCTGCGTCGGCTGGCCGCGGCGGCCACGACGCCGGGCGGGGCGGGAGTGCTCGCGCGCCGCAGCCTTCGCACCGAGCTGGTGCTGATGACGTGCGTCTTCGGCGTGACCGCGGCACTCGTCAGCTACGCGCCGCCGGTCGATGTCGCTGCCGGTCCGTTCTCGACCAACACCAAGCTCGGGGCAGCCGAGCTCGAGATGACCGTCGAACCGGCGCACGTGGGGCCGAACACCGTCCACCTGTACCTGATCGACGCCCGCACCGGCGCGCCCTTCACCGCGACCAAGGAACTCACCGCGAGCGCGAGGCTGCCTGCGAAGGACATCGGCCCGCTGCCGCTGAAGGCGACGCTCGCCGGGCCCGGCCACTACATCCTCAACTCCGCCGTCCTCAGCCCTGGAGGGGAATGGCAGATCACGGTCATCGATCGCGTCTCGGAATTCGAATCCAGCAGCCGTGTCGTGAAGGTGCCGATCCGTTGAGCATGAGCAGGCGCCGTCGATTGCGGGGGCTCGCACTCTGCGTGGGTGCCACGGCGATCGCGCTCCTGCTGGCGCACGAGCCAGATCTCGTGGGCGGGCTCGCAGTTCTGGCGCCCGCGGCGCTCGCATACCTCAGCCTGCGGGCCGGTCGCTACCCGGCCGAACGCGCGCTGCTCAGGCTCTCTTGCCGCCGCCGGCGCTCCTCAGGCAGCTCCGCGGATGACCGGGAGCCCACGCGTCGCGTTCGGATACTGGCCCGCGGCGGGCGTCTGGTCGCGATGGCGATGGCGCAGAGGGCTCCTCCCGCCGCGATGCAGGGCCCCCCAGGGGGCCACGCGATGGCGTCGGCGGCGCACGCCGCCGGGAGATCTGAACCTGATTGGAGTGATCAGCATGAAGAGGAGACACCTTGCCGCCGCGGTCGCCGCGGGCTCGCTGCTTTTGCCGGCGAGCGCGGGCGCGCACGTGAGCCTGCACCCGAACACGATCCCCGCCGGAGCGTTCGCGACGATCGACGTACGGGTTCCAGGCGAGGAGGAAGGCGCCTACGTGACGAAGGTCGATACGGAGGTGCCGCCGGGCTTCATCGGCGTCGACTACGCCAATGTCCCCGGCTGGAGCACGAAGATCGTCGAAACGAAGCTGTCCACGCCGGTCACCGAAGACGGCGAAACGATCGACACCGAGGTCTCGCAGATCATCTGGACCTGGAAGGGGCCGGGGGGCAAGGTCGAAAACGGTCAGTTCGTCGAACTTCCCGCTGTCGGTCGCGATCCCGGACTCGGCGAGTGGGAAGGCGCTCGAATTCAAGACCGTTCAGACCTACAGCAACGGCCATGTCGTGCACTGGATCGAACCTTCGCTCGAAGCCGAACACCCTTCGCCAAGGGTCAACATCACCGCAAAAGGCGGGGTCGTCGAGGAAGTAGCCGGCGACGAGGCCGGCCCCACGGCCGGTGAGAGCGGTGCCTCGCCCTCGACGCCGAGCCCTGCCACGAGCTCTTCGAGCTCCGGTGGCTCGAGCGAAGGCCTGGCGATCGCCGCGTTGATCGTCGGCGCTGCTGGGCTTGCCGCGGGGGCCTTCGCCCTGATCAGGCTGCGGGGGTCCCGGACGTCCGGGTAGGCGCCATCTCCGAACGTCTCCTGTGCCCCCGCCGAGCCTCGGCGGGGGTACAGTCTTTGCCCGTCTTAACCTCGATCTGAGAGTTTGATCAGCTTTATGAGCGCCGAGGAGCCAGACCCCGCCGGCCAGGCAGACGGGAGTGAGGTCCAGCCGGACAGCGCGCAATCGCCCGGCAGGACGCGGCGGGTCGCGCTCCCGCTCGTCCTGATCGTGGTGATTGCAGGCGGAGCGGCCGCGCTGATCGCCGCGAGCTCGGGGGGCAAGCAGCAGCTCCCCGCGGGGGAGCACAGCTCGCACGCAGCGTCCTTCGACGGCGGGCTGCTCGAACCGGTCAGGCAGGCGCCGGCGCTCTCGACGCTCCACAACAGCAAACACGAACCCGTCAGCCTCGCCCAATACCGCGGGAAGGCCGTCTTCCTCACGTTCCTCTACACCCACTGCCCGGACGTCTGCCCGCTGATCGCCTCGCAGCTGCACAACTCGCTGACCGCGCTCGGCTCCAAAGCCTCGGATGTGCAGCTGATAGCCGTATCCGTCGACCCTCGCGGGGACACGCCGGCGGCCGTCGCGAAGTTCCTCTCCGAGCACGGGCTGACGGGAAAGATGCAGTTCCTGATCGGCTCGGCTCACGAACTCGCGCCCGTCTGGCAGAAGTGGGGAGTGGGCTCCGAACAGGACGCGAGCAACCCCGAATTCATCAACCACTCCGCCCTCGTATACGGGATCACCGCGAGCGGCAAGATGCGGACGATCTACTCGGCGAACTTCAAACCGAGCGAAATCGTGCACGACGTCCCGGCCCTGCTCGCCGGCTGACGGCCGGCAGCGCCGCGCGGTAGATGCCGCCGTGGCCGAACGTAGACTGCCGCTGTCGCCGGCAACCGAAGGGGGCCTCACATGCAGGGGGCGAGCAGGAACTCGACGTTCCGCGCGCTGGTTCTGGCCTGCGCGACGGTCCTGCTCGCGGCGTTGCCGGCCGGCGCGCTCGCGGCTACGAACGTCACGACCGCCGGCTACAACAACCTTCGCGACGACTGGGACGCCGCTGAGCCCGCGCTGGCGCCGGCCGCGATCCAGTCGGCGAGCTTCGGCAAGCTGTTCTCGACGAAGCTCGAAGGCGCGATCTACGCGCAGCCGCTCGTCTACGAAGGCAAGGTGATCGTCACGACGGAGAAGGCGAACGCCTACGCGCTCGACCCCGTCGAGCGGGGCGGTGCTCTGGAAACGCGCCTTCGGCAAGCCGTTCAAAGCCGGCGACGATCGGCTGCTCCGACCTGAAGCCCGACCTCGGCTCGACCTCGACGCCCGTGATCGACCCCTCGACCGGCACGATCTACATGACGACCCGGCTGCAGGTCGGCAGGGGCATCGGCGGCTCGCACTGGTACCTGCAGGCGCTGTCGGCCGCGCACGGGCGAAGAACGCCCCGGCTTCCCGGTGCAGATCTCGGGGACGCCGTACAACACGCCCGGGGTCCCGTTCAACGAAGACTTCTCGATGCAGCGGCCCGGCGCTGCTGCTGCTGAACGGGGTCGTCTACGTCGCCTTCGCGTCCAACTGCGACATCACTCCCTACCGCGGCATCGTCGCCGGCTACAACGCGCGCAACGGCGCGCTGACGAGCATGTGGAGCGACGAGTCGGGCGTCGGGACCGACGAAAACTCGGAGGCCGGGATCTGGCAGAGCGGCGGCGGCCTGGTCTCCGACATCCCGGGACGGATCGTGCTCGCCAGCGGCAACGGCGTCTCGCCCTCGCCCGCGGCGTCGGGCGCGCCGCCGCCGACGCTGTCGGAGTCGGTGATCGGCCTGACGGTCGGCGCCGGCGGGCAGCTCGCGCCGAGCCAGTTCTTCGCGCCCTCGGACGCCCCGACGCTCGACCAGAACGACGAGGACCTCGGCTCGGGCGGCCCGATCGCGCTGCCGACCGAATCGTTCGGAACCAAAGCCGCACCCGCACCTCGTCGTCGAGGACGGCAAGGACGGACGCGTGTTCCTGATCGACGCCGACAACATGGGCGGCTACCGCCAGGGCCCGGAAGGCGGCGACGCCGTGCTGCAGACGCTCGGTCCGTTCGACGGCGTGTGGGGGCACCCCGCGGCCTACGGCGGGCAGGGCGGCTGGGTCTACGTGCTCGAGAGCGCCGGCGGCGGCTTCCTGCGCGCGCTCAGCTACGGGCTGAACGGCGAAGGCCTGCCGCAGCTCAGCTCCGCGGGCGACGAGCGCCGAATCGTTCGGCTACACCTCCGGCTCGCCGCTCGTGACGAGCAACGGGACCACCGCCGGCAGCGCGGTGGTGTGGGTGCGTCTACGCCAACGGGCCCGAGAGGCGGCGGCGGCACAGCTGCGCGCCTACCAGGCGATCCCCTCCGGCGGCACGCTGCAGCTGCTGTGGTCGGGCAAGATCGGGAAAGCGTCGAAGTTCTCGGTCCCGACCGCCTACGAAGGGCGCGTCTACGTCGGCACCCGCAGCGGCCAGCTGATCGCCTTCGGCTCCTCCGCCGCGGCGCCCGTCCAGGCCGGCGCCGTCGACGCGGGCTCGACCGAAGTCGGCGAAACGCCGCACGCGTCACCCTGCCCGTCTCGGCGACGCGCAACGTGACGGTCACCGGGCCCGGTCACCGTCGAAGGCGTCGAAGCCACCCCGAGCCCTCAGGGCGCAGCCACGAAAGCGGGAACGGCCGCGACGCCGGCGGCTCGGCCCTGACGCGCCGGCCCGTCCAAGATCCCGCCGTCCGGCACCGGCTCGCTCGCGCCGCGGGGTCATCACCGTCGCGCAGCCGCCGCTCGGCGCCGCCCTCGCGGCGGGCGCCACGCTGCCGCTGCGGGTCAGCTTCCGCCCGGTGCACCGCGGGGCCGATCGTCGCGAGCATCGACATCCCGACCTCCGGCGGCACGCGCTCGGTCGCGTTCACGGGCTACGGCTCGGCGCCGGGGCTGCTGCTCTCGTCCGCGCTCGCTCGACTTCGGCGCGGTCCAGACCGGCGCGGGCGGCAAGCGGCTGAGCATCACCTTCGCGAACTCCTGGCGCGGCGCCGAGCGCATCACGGCGCTGACGCTGCCGTCACGGCCCGTTCCAGATCGCGGGCCTGCCCGCCGGCCGGCACCGTGCTCGCGCCGCGGCAGGCGATCACCGCCTCGGTGCTCTTCGACCCGGCGCGGGCGGGCACCTACGCCTCGCGCCTGAAGATCACCACCGACCGCGGCTCGATCTCGGTGCCGGTGCTCGGCACGCGCGGCGACCGGCCACTCGCTGCTGACGGTCAGCGCGCGACGCCTGGACTTCGGGACGGTCCCTGTCGGGCATTACCGCTCGGAGGTCCTGACCGTGAGCAACCACGGCACCGTGCCGCTGACGATCACGCGCGCGATCGCGCCGCTCGAACCGTTCGACGCGCCGGTCGCGCTGCCCGAGGGCATCACCCTCGACCCCGGTTCCTCGGTGCACGTACGGATCGTGTTCGCGCCAACGGCGGCGGGACCGGCACACGGGCAGCTACATCGATCCGCGGCAGCGACGGCCGCGGCCGCGACCGTCGTGGCGCTGGCCGGCAGCGGTTCCTGAGGAGCCGCCGGCGATGGCGGGCGCGCCGGCGACGGAGCTGACCGGACGGCCTGTTCCGCTGGAGCGCTCCGCATCCCGACTGGGAGCCGAGTGCGGGCCCGACAGCCCGGAGGACTGGGGGCCGCTGGTCGGCTCGGTGCTCTACGAACCCGGCGAGGCCGTGGTGCTGATCGACCCGCTGCTGCCGCCTGAGGGCGGCGAGCGCGAGCGGCTGCTCCTCTGGCTGGACGACGCGGATCGGACCGCGCGTCCGTGAGCATCCTGACGACGATCAGCGACCATCGCCGCGACCGCGAGCTGCTCGCAGAGCGATACGCAGGGCGCTCGTCGCGAGCCTGGAACGCCGTCCCTGCGGGCGTCGTGCCGAAGCCGCTGCGCGGCGCGGGGGAGACCGACTACTGGCTCGAGGCGGTCCGGGCGCTCGTCTTCGGCGACCGCCTGCTCGGCGACGGCGCGGGCGGCGTGCGGCTGTGCCCGGAGAGCTGGCTGAGCGACGTGCGGGTCGATCGCGCGGGCCTCGCGCACCAGATGCGCCCGCTGCTGGAGCTGCCCGTGGAGAGGTTGCTGCTCTCGCATGGCGAACCTGTTCTGCAGACGACGGGCGCGCGCGCGCCTCGCGAGCCGGCCCGATCAGGAGAGGCCGAGCCGGGCTAGCGCCCAGGGCCGCTAGCGCTCGAACACGAGCTTCGTCCAGCCCTCCTCGACGAGCGCCTCCGGCGCCTGGAGCCACGGCACGACGGTGCTCGTGACGAGCTCGGGATGCAGCGCGCCCGATGCCGCCAGCCCGAGCACGTGCGGCATCGCCTCGCGGGCGTTCGCGCGGCCGGTCACGAGCGTGATGCCCTTCGTGTACATCTCGAGCATCGGCAGCGAAGGCTGCTCGCCGAAGTAGATCGCGCAGCTCGTGCAGATGCCGTCCGGCGCCGTCGAGCGCAGGGCGAGCCCGAGCGCCCGCCTCCTCGCCGCAGTAGTCGACCGTGATCGGGAACGGGCCGAGCCGCTTGGCGATCTCGCCGCTCGTCTGCGCGCCCAGCGACTCGGCCACGGCGCGCCGGCCGGCGTCGGCGTCGACGTAGAGCACGCGCTCGGCGCCGAGTGCGACCGCGATACCCGCCGCGTAGAGGCCGATCGAGCCCGGGCCGAGGCCTGCCGACGACCAGCACCTCGGCGCCGGGCTCGCGTTCCAGCGGCGGCCCGACGGTGCGCCAGGCGTCCGCGATGTTGTCCGACGCGCTCGCGGCGCTCGCGGGGGAGAGGCCGGCCGGGAGAGGCACGAGCATGTGGTCGGCGTAGGGGACGTGCGACGGCGTCGGAGAGGAACCCGCCCCAGCGCTCGACCGCCGGCCCGAAGCCGTAGGTCGCCATGAACGGCACCGCGCTGCAGTTGGCCGAGCGCCCGCGCGGCAGCTCGCGCACTCGCCGCAGGAGATCTGGAACGGCACGCTCACGATGCTCCCGGGCGGGGTCGAGGAGCCGGCGATCTCGCCCCGCGTCGATGACCTCGGCGACGCACTCGTGTCCGAGCGGGAAGGGCGGCGGGAACGGCGAGCCGCCCCGCACGATCATCGCGTCGAGGTCGCACGTCGCGACGGCGAGCGGCGCACGAGCGCGGAGCGGTCGGACTCCAGCGCCGGCGCCGGCGCTTCGCGCCACTCGAGCTTGCGGGGGGAGGTGTAGACGAGCTGCTGCACGGCTGCCTCGTTTCCTTTGCTGATATACCGATCGATATAATAAGCACGATGGGCGAGCGCGCGTCGAGTCGCAGCAACGGCCGGGCCTCACGGCAAGGCGTTCCTCTCCGCGACGGGCGTGCTGCTGCGCCGCCAGGGCTACGCGGCGACGGGCTTGAACGAGATCGTCGAGCGCAGCGGCGCGCCGCGCGGCTCGCTCTACTTCCACTTCCCCGGCGGCAAGGAGGAGCTGGCGGTCGCCGCGATGGAGCGATCGGGCGAGGCGCTGCGGCGCGCGATCGCGGCGCTGATGGCGGCGCCGGGCGGGACCGGCGCGAGGCGGTGGCGAGTGCTGATCGACGCGCTCGCCGCGGGCCTCGAGGACTCCGGCTACACCGACGGCTGCCCGATCGCGACGGTCGCGCTCGAGACCGCCGCCGGCTCCGAGCCGCTGCGCGCGACCGCGGCGGGCATCTTCGCGGCGTGGCTCGCCGAGCTGGAGCAGGCGCTCCGCAGCGAGGGGGTCGAGCGCCGGCGCCGCCGAGCGCCGCGCGATGCTCGTGCTCGTCTGCGATCGAGGGCGCGCTGCTGCTCTCCCGGGCGCGGCGCGACACCGCCCCGCTGCTGGCGGTCCGCGACGAGCTCGCACCGATCCTGTCCGCACCGTGAGAGGACCGCCGCGCTCGCGGGTAGTGCCTGTGCAGCAGAAGCGACCGAAAGGAGCCCGCCGTGCCACCGCGTGGCGTCAAGAAAGCAGCAGGCGAGGCAAACAGTACGAGCACATCAAGGACTCAGAGAAGAAACAGGGCCGCTCGACCAAGCGGGCCGAGGAGATCGCTGCGCGCACCGTCAACAAGGAACGCGCGCGCACCGGCGAAGCGAAAGCCGGCGCGCGCAGCTCGACGAGCGGCAGCTCAGCCGAGCAGCAGAGGCGGCAAACGCTCGGGCAGACCAGGGTCCCGCGGGCGCACGCGCGAACAGCTCTACAACGAGGCGAAAAAGCTCGGCCTCGAGGGCCGCTCGCGCATGAACAAGAGCCAGCTGCAGCGCGCGGTGGACGCGAAGAAGCGCTAGGCGGCGCCCTCAGGGCACGCCGCCCGCCCCGACGCCGAGAGCCGGCGTCGGGGCGGGATCAGGTGCGGGCGCAGGAGGGATGTCCGGGCCTGGAACCGGGGGGCTGGGTCCGGGCGCGGCGTCGGCGGTGCTGGGACGGGCTCGGCGCCGGGACCGGCGCCTCCCCGACGCTCCTGGAGGGGGTGTAGCGAACGGGTCGCGCCCCGCGAAGGGGCGCATGCGAGCACAGCATCGATGTCGCTGCCGGCTCGGGGCCGGTCTGTGCTGCTCGATGTGATCGCACCGCGATTCTCGTTCCCTCCTGCGCCGCGACACGTTCGTGTCGCTGGACGCGTGCTACCCGTACACGGAACGTCCAAACACGACCCCGTGCCGCCCGGCCGCGCGCGGGGTGGCGCGGGTCGGCGGCTGAGTCAGGCCGTGATCGGGATGTGCCCGGGCTGCGCGGCGACGCGCTCGCAGCCATGCGGCGATCGCCTCGTAGCGCGTCCATCTCGAAGCCCGCCTCGTGGGCGACGTGGGTGTAGGCGTAGAGCGCGATGTCGGCGATCGTGAAGCGCTCGCCGACGAGGAACGATGCGCTCGGCCAGATGGCGCTCCATCGCGTCGAGCGCGGCATAGCCGCCCGCGGCGGCGCTCCTCGATCTCCGCCTGCGCCGGCGGGGATCGGCCGCGAAGCAGACCCAGAAGCGCACCACGGCGATGTAGGGCTCGTGGCTGTACTGCTCGAAGAACAGCCACTGCAGGACGCGGGCCCGCTGCAGGCGGTCCTCGGGGAGCAGCGCGTGCCCTCGGCCAGGTAGCAGAGGATCGCGTTCGACTCGGCGAGCGGCTCGCCGTCGTCGAGCACGAGCGTCGGCACCCGCAGCGCCGGGTTCAGCGCGCCGAGCAGCTCCAGGCGCCCGGAGCGGTCGACCACGTCGACCTCGCGGCGCTCGAACGTCGATGCCCTGCATCGTGAGCAGCAGCCGGACCTTGTAGCAGTTGCCCGACACGGCGGAGTCGTAGAGCAGCATGCGTCGGCCGAGACTAACGGCCTTGACAAGTGACCAAAAGGTCACATATAGTGCTCGGCGTGATGGACGAGGTGTTCAAGGCGCTTGCCGACCCGACCCGCCGAGGGTTGCTCGACGAGCTGCACCGCGAGGACGGTCAGACGCTGAGCGCGCTCGAGGCGCGCTGCCGATGAGCCGCTTCGGGGTGATGAAGCACCTGCGGGTGCTCGAGGACGCCGGGCTCGTCGTGACGAAACGGCGGGGCCGCGAGAAGCTCCACTTCCTGAACCCCGTCCCGATCAGGCTCATCCACGACCGCTGGGTGAGCCGCTACGCGGAGCCCTGGGCGGCGACGCTCACGGGGCTGAAGCGAGACGATCGAGGAGCAGACGATGGAGAAGGTGTTCGAGATCTACATCAAGACGACCCCGGAGCGGCTGTGGGAGGCGATCACCGACCCGGAGCTGCGCAGCCGCTACACGTTCGGCGTCGCGCCCGAGTCCGACTGGACGCCCGGGATCGGAGTACAAGGCCGTCCACCGCGAGTCGGGGACGACGATCCTCGAGGGCGAGAACCTCGAGGTCGACCCGCCGCGCCGGCTCGTGCAGAGCTTCAACGCGCTGTGGAGCGAGGACGTGCGCGCGGAGGGGACCTCGCGCGTCACCTGGGAGATCGAGCCGGTGGGCGACTCCTGCCGGCTGCTGCGTGATCCACGACCAGCTGCGCGAGGGCGCCAACGGCGAGATCTACGGCGGCTGGCCGAGATCCTCTCGGGGCTGAAGACGCTGCTGGAGACCGGCGAGGACCTGACCACGCCGGGGTCGCTGATATACGCGCAGGCGGCGCCTGCGGCGGCGGCGCTGGCTGCCGACGCCGATCGGCTTCTCAGTGCGTGCGACGGGCCCTGCGGAGGCGCGCCGCGCTCGTAGGCGCGGCCGGACCGCGGCGCGGGCGTGAAGCCCGGCAGCTCGAGCTCGATGCGCGCGCCGCCCGTCGCGCGCGGCCGTGGCCCGCACGCGGCCGCCGTGGGCATCGGCGATCGCCTTCACGATCGCGAGCCCGAGGCCCGTGCCGCCGGACGCGCGGTTGCGCGCCGAGTCGGTGCGGTGGAAGCGCTCGAAACCAGCCTCGCGCTGGTCCGCGGGGATCCCGGGCCCGTCGTCCTGCGACGACGAAGCGGACACTGCCCGGCGCCCGCCGCGCTCGACGTGCAGCAGCACGCGGCCGGTGCCCTCCTCGGTGTGCTCGATCGCGTTGCGCGACGAGGTTGCGCAGGGCCTGGGCGAGCCGGTCGGGGTCGGCGCGCAGCGTCGCCGTCGGGCACCGGCCCGAGTTCGAAGCGGCGTTCGGCCTCGAGCACAGCGAAGCCGTCCCAGAGCTCTGAGACGAAGCTGCTCGAGCGGCACCTGCTCGAGGCGCAGGAACTCGGTCTGTTCGCTGCGCGCGAGCAGCAGCAGGTCGTCGACGAGCCGGGAGATGCCGCGAGACCTCGGCGGAGACGAGCTGCTCGACCCGCGGATCTCCTCCGGCGAGGGATGCTCCTGCGCCGCCAGCACCTCGAGCTGGCCCTGGATCACCGTCAGCGGCGTGCGCAGCTCGTGCGAGGCGTCGGCGATGAAGGCGCGCTGGCCGGCGAACGCGACGTCGAGGCGGTCGAGCATGTGGTTGAACGATTCGGCGAGCACCTGCACCTCGCGGGCGCCCGCGGTCGCCGCCGTGGATGCGCGTGGTGCAGCTCGCCGGCGTCGACCCGTGCCGCGACGCTCGCCATCCTGCGCAGCGGGTTGGAGATGCGCGTCCCGATCAACAGCGCCGCGAGCAGCGCGCGCCGCAACGGCGAGCAGCGCCCGCGAGGATGAACGCGCGGGCGACGCTCTCCTGGGCTCGCGAGACGGGGGCGAGCGGCTGCCGACCCAGATCGAGGCGCGTACCGTGCTGCTCGCCGAGCTCCAGCGGCACCGTCCGGCGCAGCAGCCGCAGATCGCCGACATCCGGCGTCCGCAGCGTCGTGTAGCCGTGGCCCGCCGTCGCGCAGCTGCGAGCGAGAGCGCGTTCTCGTGCGCCTGCTCGGCCGCCGGTCTCGCCGTCGTCGGGCGCGTGGGCGCTGAACAGCTCGGGCTGGTTCGTGACGGCTCCGACGCCCGGGACGTCACGAACAGCGCGGTCGAGCTGGCGCGGAACGGCTGTCCGCGGATGTAGTCCGACGCGGCTTTGCGCAGCTGGCTCACCGAGCGCGCGCCCGAGGCGGCGAGCGCGTGGCTGAGCTCGTCCGCGTCGCCGGCGATCTCGGCTGTCGATCTGGTTGCGGAGCTGGGTGCCGGTGCCGCGGTAGACGGCGACGAACGTGATCGCCGAGGAGGCGATCACGCACCAGCGCCACCCAGCCGGCCAGGCGCCAGCGGAGGCTCGAGCGGCCGCGCGCGCCTAGGAGCCCGCACGGCCGAAGCGGTAGCCGACAGAGCGCACCGTCTGGATCGGCGCGGGGCTGTCGGGCAGGCGAAGCTTGCGGCGCAGGTAGCCGATGTAGACGTCGACGATGTTCGTGGCGGGGTCGTGCTGGTAGCCCCACACGGCGCTCAGGATCTCCTCGCGCCCCACGACGCGGTCGTGGTTGCGCATCAGGTGCGCGAGCAGCTCGAACTCGGTGCTCGACAGCGCGATCGGCTTCGCCCTGCGCGGCGGACCTTGCGGCTCAGCAGGTCGAGCTCGACGTCCTCGCCTCCAGGCGCGTGCCGCGCCGAGCGAGGCCGACCGCAGCTGCGCCCTGATCCGCGCGGCGAGCTCCGCGAGCGAGAACGGCTTGACGAGGTAGTCGACCGCGCCGCGGTCGAGGCCGGCCACGCGGTCCTCGACCTCGCCCTTGCGCGGTCAGCACGATGACCGGCAGCTCGGGCTTGGCGGAGTGCAGCGTGGCGAGCACCTCCAGGCCGCTGCGGCCCGGCAGCATCAGGTCGAGCACGACCACGTCGACGCGCTCCTCGAGCGCCGCGCTCTCGCCGCGATCCCGTCCGTCTCGGCTCTGCACGCGGAAGCCGTCGGCCTCGAGGCCCCGGCGGACGAAGTCGACGATCCCCGGTTCGTCCTCGATCAGCAGCACCTGGGCGCCGGCACCGCCTCTGGGGCCGCCGTGGCAGCTTGCTCGGCGCTGGACGCCATCGCACCAGCATAGGTCCCGCGTCACACGCGCCCGCCGGCGGGCGCGTTTTCAAGAGCTCTCTCATTGGATGCTTCTCATCCGCGGTTACCGGTTGCTTAGTGGAACTGCCGACACTCGCCTTGAGGACATGACCACGAGCACGACAACCGAACGCTCCGCCGAGATCGCGCGCCCCGGCGAAGGCGCGGCCGCGCCGCGGACCGGCGACGAGCCGCCGTCGCTCCGCCCTGCTCGCCGGGGCCACCGACGGCAACGAGCGCCTGACCGTCCAGGCGGGCGCCGTGCTGTTCGTGCTGCTCGCCGTGCTCGGCATCACGATCGTCCGGATCGGGCAGCTGACGTGGCTGCACCTGTTCCTGGGCCTGCTGCTGATCGGCCCGCTCGCGCTGAAGCTCGCCAGCACCGGCTACCGCTTCGCCCGCTACTACACCGGTGACCCCGCCTACCGTCTCAAGGGGCCGCCTCCGGCCGCCCTGCGCGTGATGGCGCCGCTGCTGGTCGTGGACACGATCGGTCGTCTTCGTGAGCGGCGTGGTCGCTGCTGTTCGCCGGACCCTCCTCGCGGCAGACACGCTGATGCCGATCCACAAGATCAGCTTCTTCGTCTGGCTCGCGCTGGCCTCGCTGCACGTGCTCGGCCATCTCGGCGAGATGCGCCGAGGGCCTGCTCGCGCCTCGAACCGTGCGTCGCGAGCAGATCCTCGCCGCCGCCGGCGCCGAGCCCGGTCGGGCGCGCCGCGACGCCGAGCCGCCCCGCTGTCGACGGGCTGGACGCTCGCGCCGAGACTTCCCGGCAGCTCCGGGCGCGCCGCGGCGCTGGGCGCCTCGCTGCTCGGCGGGCTCGTGCTGGCGCTTGTGCTGATCCGGCGAATTCGCGCCCTGGGTGGAACATGCCGCGCACCGCTAGCGTGAGGAGCCCTCACATGAAGCCGATCCGCCGCGACTCGATCCCCCACGACAGCCGCAGCCGCGACGCCGCGCTGCGCAGGCTGCGCCGCACGAACCGCTGGCTGATCGCCGGCAGCGCCGTGCTGACCGGCGTGTTCGTCGACCTCGCCGCGAACGCCTTCGCGGGCCACGCGTCGAGCGCATCGGCTCAGAACCGGGCGGCGAAAGCGTCGCACCACACCTCCACGCAGCCGCTCAAGCCCCCGGCGCAGGCGCCCAAAGCGGCCGCCCCGCCGGCCGAAACCCACACGACCGAAACGCCCCCGGCCGAAGAACGCGCGCCGGAAACCAGCGCTCCGGAAACGAGCGCTCCGGAAACGAGCGCCCCCGCCCAGGAAGCGGCACCGGAACCGGCGCCCGAACCGGAAACGCACGAAGCCGCGCCGGCTCCGAGCGAACCGTCCGAACCGGTCGTCTCGGGCGGCTCCTGAGCGGAGCGCTCAGCGCCGGAAGACGGCGAAGAAGTCGCGGTCGTCGGGTTCGAGGTAGCGGGTCGCGGGGCGTTCGGTGTCGGCGAGCAGCTTGCCGGGATGCAGCGCTCCCGGCGCGGCGTAGGTGTTGAAGCTGATCCAGTAGGAGTTGATGTCCAGCTCCATCGCCCGCACGGCGCCGGCGTGCTCGAGGATGTGCGCGAGGCTGCCGACCGTCTGGTCGTTCGCGGCCGCGTAGAGCAGGTTGCCGTGGGCGTCGATGCCGATGCCCGGAGCGCCAAACGCGCACGGCGTTGCCGAGCGTCGCGCCCCATTCCGCGCCGTTGCTCAGAGCGCGGGCTGTCGTGTCCGCCTTCGACCAGCAACGGCAGGTTCTGCCGCGCGAACGCGACGTTCGGGCCGGCGGCCGTGCCGCCGTGCCAGGCCGCCACGTCGTAGCGGCCGTCGGTGTAGCGAACGAAGGTGGCCTGGCCTTCGCGCATCGGCGCGTAGGTGTGCCCGTCCAGCGCCCAGCCGCCATGCGAGTCGGCGAGCTTGAAGCCGCTGTTGAACGTCGCGATCAGCCGTGAGCGCATCGAGGACGGCACCTCCATCGGCCCCCGGCGCGGCAGTTCCACGGCTGGCTCCTGGCGGCCGGCGAAGAGGTCGACCTTGGTGCGCGAGGTGTTGATCCACGCGACGCCGGCGACGAGCCGCGGGTATTCGGCGGGGTCGCTGCGGAAGGTCGTCACGAGCAGCGCCGGATCGGTCCGGCTCTCGCCCATGTAGGTCGGGCTCCACGTGCCCTCGCCGGGCAGCGGCGTGTGGGACAGCGGCGCGACGCGCGCGGGGCGGTCGACGATCGCGCCGGTCGTGCGCGCCTTCGCTCGCCGTGCGCGCGCGCGAGCCCGCTGCGCGGCAGCGCGTGCAGCGCGGGGCCGCCCTTGGCCGGGGCGTTCAGCGAGTAGTAGATCGACTCGACCTTCGAGACGAGGCCGGCCGCGCCGTGGTCGCGCAGCCACTCGACCGAGCGGATGCCGAAGCGTCGAGTTCGACGGTTCGGCGATCGTCGTCAGGTAGGAGATCGCGGCCGGCACGAGCACGACGACGGCCGCCGCCAGCAGCACCCGGCGCAGGCGCCGCGAGGTGGTGCGCGCCGGGCCGCGACGACGCCGGCGAAGAGGGTGCTCGCGGGTAGCCGGCATCGCGGCGGCCGAGGAGTCCATGCAGCGATGCTGGCAGACGCGTCGGGTCGCGAGAGCCCGAAAAACCGCTGCGTAAGAGCATTTTCACCGGTTCCTGACCCTCACCTCATCTAGACGTAGTGGCATGTCCGGTGTCGTGCCGACGCCCTCAGAGCAAGCCTGCGCCCCGCCGAGCGCGCTTCCCCGTACTCGCTGCGGCGCGCCGCTTTCGGCGCGCGCCAGCTCCCGGCGATCGTGCGCGCCTGCCGGCCGCGGCAGTGGGTCAAGAACCTGCTCGTGCTCTCCGCGCCGGCCGCCGCCGGCGCCCTGGTCTGGCCCGAGGTGCCCGAGCGCCTGGTCGCGACGTTCGTCGCGTTCTGCGCGCTGTCGAGCTCGACATACCTGCTCAACGATCTGCACGACCGCGACGAGGACCGCCTCCACGAGCGGCGCCGCACGCGCCCGATCGCCGCCGGCGAAGTCTCGGTCGGCGCTCGCGGTCGCGACCGCGCGTCGCGCTGGCCGCCGGCGGTCTCGCGCTCGCCTTCGCCGTGCACCCCGTGGCTCGCCGCGGTCGGGCTCGGCTACGTGCTGCTGACCGGCAGCTACACGCTCTGGTGGCGCCAGATCGCCGTCGCCGACATCGCCGCGGTCGCCAGCGGCTTCATCCTGCGTGCGCTCGCCGGCGCCGTCGCGACCGACGTCGCCGTCTCGCGCTGGTTCTTGACGGTGACCTCCTTCGGCGCCCTGTTCCTCGTCGCCGGCAAGCGCTACGCCGAGCTGCGCGCAGCCTCCGCCGGCAGCGTCTCCAAGCGCGCCTCGCTCGCGCGAATACAGCGAGCGCTACCTGCTGTTCGTCGTCGGGCTCGCCGCGACCGTCACCACGACCGCGTACTGCCTGTGGGCGTTCCAGCGCTCGCATCAGTCGCGGCTCTCGTGGTACGAGCTGACGGTGATCCCGTTCGTGCTGTGGCTGCTGCGCTACGCGCTGCTGATCGACCGCGGCGCGAGGCGAAACGCCCGACGAGCTGGTTCTCGGCGACCGCTTCCTGCTGATCGTGGGCGCCGCGTGGGCGGCGCTGTTCGTGGCCGGGGTGTATGTCGTCGGTTGAGACACGCGACCGCGCGGAGCGCGGCGTCCGTCCCGCCGGCCGGCCTGGGGCCGCCGAGGGCGCCGGGACGCTGCTCAGCGGCTGGGGACGCAACGCGCCCGACCCGGGCGCGCGTGCTGCGTCCTGACGGCGCCGAGGAGCTGCGCCGAGCTGCTCGCTGGCGGCGCCGAAGCGGCGGCGCGATCCCGCGCGGCGCGGGCCGCAGCTACGGCGACCCGGCGCAGAACGAGGGCGGGGCCGTGCTCGACATGACCGCGCTCACCGGCGTGCACGGCGCTCGACGCCGCAGCGCGGCGAGGTCCGTGCCGGCGCGGGCACGACGTTCGCCGTGCTGCTCGAAGAGCTGGCCGGGCACGGGCTCACGCTGCCGGTCGTCCCGGGCACCCGTCACCTGACCGTCGGCGGGGCGATCGCCGCCGACGTGCACGGCAAGAACCATCCCGTCGCAGGAAGCATCGCGCGCCAGCTCGTCTCCTTCGAGCTCCTGCACGCCGGGCGCCGGCGATGCAGGAGGTCTCGCGCGAGAGCGACGCCGAGCTGTTCGCCGCGACGACGCGGCGGCATGGGGCTGACGGGAGCGATCACGGCAGCCACGCTCGAGACGGTGCCGCTGCGCGAGCCCTTCGCGATCGCCGACATCGATCGCGCCGACTCGATCGAGGACGCGATGGCGCTGATGGCGGCGAGACGGGCACACGCACGCGATCGCGTGGCTCGACCTGCTGGCGAGCGGCGGGCGCTTCGCCCGCGCGGTGGTGACGCGCTCGCGCGAAGGCGACGCGCCCGCCGGCGCCGGCTCGCTGGGGCTCGCAGCGGCTCCGTCGTTGCGGGTCCCGCAGGGAGCCCCGGGAGGGCTGCTGCGCGGCGTGGCCGTGCGCACCTTCAACGCGGCCCTCTGGCACCGCAGCCCGCGCCGCGACGCGCGGGCGTCCCGATGGGGCCCGCCGAGCAGCTGTTCCCGCTGGACCGCGTCGGCGGACTGGAACCGGCTCTACGGCCGGCGCGGGCTGCTGCAGTACCAGTTCGCCGTCCCGCGCGGGTGAGGAGTGGGTGATCCGCTGCGCGCTGGAGATGCTGCGCGCGCGCGCGCGTGCCGATGTTCCTGGCGGCGCTGAAGCGCTTCGGCGCGCCGAGCGGCGGCCTGCTCTCCTTCCCGATCGAGGGGTGGACGCTGGCGGTCGACATCCCGGCCCGCGCGCGCGGGGTCCGCACCGTGCTCGACGCGGCCGACCGCCTGATCGTCGGCGCGGGCGGACGCGTCTACCTGGCCAAGGATGCGCGCATGAGCGCTGAGATGCTCGCATGAGACCTACCCGGAGCTGGCGCGATTCCGCGCCGTGCGCGAGCGCGTGGACCCGGACGGAACGCTGCGCTCTGACATGGCCCGGCGGCTGGAGCTCAGCGCGTGAGCGCCAGGCGCCTGCTGGTCATCGGCGGCAGCTCGGAGATCGCCGCGGCGATCGCGGGCGAGCTGGCCCGCGAGGGCGTGAGCGACGCCGTGCTCGCAGGGCGCGACCAGGGCGCACTGGACGCCGCGGCCGCCGAGCTGCGGGCTGCCGGCGCCGAGCGGGTCGAGACGCTGCCGCTGGACGCGCTCGACACGGCCGCGCACCGGCCCGCGCTCGCAGCGCGCCTTCGCGCTGCTCGGCGAGGTCGACGTCGCCGTGCTCGCGGTGGGCGTGCTCGGCGCCCGCGGCGGGCTGCCCGAGGACATCCCGGCCGCCGTGGAGGTGCTGCGCGTCAACACGGTCGGCGCGGGCTCGCTGCTGATGGAGACGGCGCGGCTGATGCGCGCGCAGGGCGTCGGCACGATCGTCGTCCTCTCCTCGGTCGCCGCCGAGCTTCCGCGCGCTTCGAACGCCGTCTACTGCGCGTCGAAGGCGGGACTCGACGCGCTCGCGCGAGCGCTCGACGACGAGCTCCGCGCCGAGGGCGTGCGGGTGATGGTGGTCGGCCCGGCTTCGTGCGCACGCGGATGACCGCGGGCCTGCCGGAGCCGCCGCTCGCGACCAGCGCCGAGGTCGTCGCGCGCGAGACGAGCCGCGGGCTGCGGCGCCGCGCGCGGCACGGTCTGGGCGCCCTCGGGGCTGCGCTGGGTGGCGGCGGCGCTGCGGCATGCTGCCGCGTGCGATCTTCCGGAGGCTTCCCGCGTGAGCCGCCCGGCCCGTTCGACACGGCCGAGCTGCCGCTCGCCGAGCTCGACCCGAGCGCCGCCGTGCGTCGCCGCCGGCTCGACTCCCAACGCGTCCGGCGCCGGCGGCTGCTCGTGGCCGACCTCGGTATCGGCGCGGCGCTCGGGCTGCTCTGCCTGATCCTGACGCCGGGCCTCGCGATCGCGGCGCTCGTGGCGCTCGTGGGGCTCGCGGGCTACGGGCTCGCCACCGCCGCCAGGCTCCTGCGTAGAAGGCGCGCTCGCGGCTCCTCCGCCGCCGGGCCCGTGCAGGGCAGGGGCCCGCGCGGCTCCGCCGCCGCCGTGCGGGTCGAGGACAGGCGCGGGCGCAGCTCCTCCTCGCGGGACGCGTGGAGAGCGCCGTGAGCGCCGCCGCGAGCTGGCCCGCGCTCGGCAGCACCGCCGCGCTCCGGGTCGAGGAGCCCGACGCCCTCGAGGACGCGGTCGCGCTCGTCGTGGCCGAGCTGGCGCGCTTCGACGCCGCATGCAGCCGCTTCCGTGAGGACTCCGAGCTGTCGCTCGTGAACGCGCGCGCGGGCCGGGCAGCCGAGGCCGGGCCGCTCCTGCTCGACGCGCTCGAGCTGGCGCTGCGCGGCGCGCGGCTGACCGGCGGGGCGCTCGATCCGACGATCGGGCTCGCGCTCGAGCAGGCGGGCTATGACCGCGACTGGGAGCTGTTGCGCGAGCCGGGAGCTCCAGGCGAGGACGAGCCCGGGCCGCCGCGTGTGATCGCGCGCCGTCGCGGCGGCTGGCGCGACGTCGTCGTCGACCGCAAGGGCGGACGCGTACGCATCCCGGCGGGAACCAAGCTCGATCTCGGCGCGACCGCGAAAGCGCTGGCGGCCGACCGCTGCGCCGCCGCGGTGCACACACGGCTCGGCTGCGGCGTGCTCGTCGCCCTGGGGGGAGACATCGCGACCGCGGGTCCCGGCGCCGGCGGGTGGGTGGCTCCTCCACGTCACCGACGACCATCGCGACGGGCCCGACGCCCCCGGGCAGCGCCTTGCGATCGCCGACGGCGGGCTCGCGACCTCCAGCACCACCGCCCGCCGCTGGCGCCGCGGCGGCGAGCCCATGCACCACATCATCGACCCCCACACCGGGCGCCCCGCGCAGACCCCGTGGCGGACCGTCAGCGTCGCAGCGGCCGACTGCGTGGACGCGAACATCGCGAGCACGGGTGCCCTGCTGCAGGGCGCGCAGGCACTGCGCTGGCTGGGCGGACTCGGGCTGCCCGCTCGCCTCGTCGCCCTCGACGGCCGTGTGGTGAAGGTCGGAACGTGGCCCGTCAGCGGCGAGCACCGAGCGGCGATGGAGCACGCGCCGGCATGACGGTCCTCGCGAGCACGAGCACGTACTGGTACCTGACGCGGTCCACGGGCGCTGTGGCGCTGCTGCTGCTGAGCGCGACGGTCGCGCTCGGCGTGGTCGACCTGCGCCGGACCGCGAGCGCGAAATGGCCGCGCTTCGTGGTGGACGAGCTGCACCGCAACCTCGCGCTGCTGACGCTCGTGTTCCTCGTGCTGCACATCCTCACCTCCGTGCTCGACAGCTTCGCGCCGATCTCGCTGACCGCGAGCGTGATCCCGTTCATCAGCTCCTACCGCCCGTTCTGGCTCGGGCTCGGCGCCGTCTCCTTCGACCTGCTGCTGGCCGTGATCGTCACGAGCCTCGCCCGCAGGCGCGTCGGCTACCGCGGCTGGCGCGCGGTGCACTGGCTCTCCTACGCGGCGTGGCCGGTCGCGCTGCTGCACGGCTTCGGGACCGGCAGCGATGTCAAAACCGGGTGGCTGCAGCTGCTGAGCGCGATCTGCGTGCTGCTGGTGCTCGCCGCGGTCCTGATGCGGATCGGCGCCAGCCGTCAGATCTCACCGCGTGCCCGCGGCGCCGCGCTCGCGGGTACCGGCGCCTTCGCGGTGTTCCTGGCGATCTGGCTTCCCGCGGGGCCGCTCGGCTCCGAATGGGCGCGTCGCTCCGGCACGCCCAGCTCGCTGCTTCCCAAGGCGAGGCAGGCGCACCGATGAGCGTGACCGTCCAGCAGAGGAACCCTGCCGCGGCTGCTCGCGGGCGTGGGAGAGCTGGGCTCGCTCGACCTCGACGCGCACCTCGACGTGCACGGTCCCGCGCCCGAGCTCGCGCCGGCGCGCCGGGGGCAGGCCGGCGAGCTGATCGACGCCGTGGAACGCGCGGGGTTGCGCGGCCGCGGCGGCGCCGGCTTCCCGACCGCGCTGAAGATGCACGCGGTGCTCGGCGCGCGCGGGCGCGCGAGCGGCCGGACGGTGGTCGTGAACGCGGTCGAGGGCGAGCCCGCCAGCCTCAAGGACCGCACCCTGATCGGCTCGGTCCCGCACCTCGTGCTCGACGGCGCGGCGCTGGCGGCCCGTGCGGTCTCGGCCAAGGAGGTCGTCCTCTGCGTCTCGGAGCGCTCGGTGGAGACGGTGGATGCCGCGCTGCGGGCGAACGCCGAACGGCGCGCGCTGCGCGAGCGCGTACGGGTGCGGGTCGTCGCCGTCCCCGACGGCTACGTCGGCGGCCAGGAGTCGGCCCTCGTCCACTTCCTGAACGGCGGCCCGGCGAAGCCGACGTTCACGCCGCCGATGATCTTCGAGCAGGGGGTCAACGGGCGTCCGACGCTGCTGAGCAACGCCGAGACGTTCGCCCACGTCGCGCTGATCGCGCGCCACGGGGCCGACTGGTTCCGCGAGCTCGGGTACGCCCGAGCATCCAGGCTCGGCGCTCGTCACGCTCTGCGGGCCGGTGCCCGGACCCGGGGTGTACGAGATCGAGCACGGCGCGTCGCTGGCCTCGCTGATCGACGCCGCCGGCGGTCTCGAAGAAGCCGTCCGCGCGGTCCTGGTCGGCGGCTACGCGGGCACGTGGATCGACAGCGCCCACCTGGCGACGCTCACGCTCGACGACGTCGGCCTGGGCGCACACGGGGCCACGCACCGGCGCGGGCGTGCTCGCGCTGCTCGGCGGACGCTCCTGCCCGGTCGCCGAAACCGTGCGGGTCGCCGAGTGGCTGGCACGCGCGAGCGCCCGTCAGTGCGGGCCCTGCGAGCACGGGCTCGCCGCTGTCGCGCGCGGGCTGCGGGCCTGGGCGGGCGGCGCCGGGGACGGCGCGGCGGATCAGCAGGGCCTCGCCGCCGTGATCCGCGGGCGCGGGGCGTGCAGGCACCCGGACGGCGCGCTGCGGTTCGTCACGAGCGCGCTCGCGGTGTTCGCTGCCGAGTTCGCCGATCACGGCGCCCAGGGGCCCTGCGACGCGTGCGACTTGGCGCCTGCCCTGCCGATGCCGCGCCAGCGGCCGCGCGCTGAGGTGGCGATGGCGAGGGCCGGGCTGTGAGCCGTCACCTGAAGGTCAACCCGATCGCCTGCGAGGCGCACGGGATGTGCGCCGAGCTGCTGCCCGAGATGATCGCGCTCGACGAGTGGGGCTATCCGATCGTCGATGGGCGGCCGGTCCCGGAGCAGCTCGTCGAGCACGCCGAGCGGGCCGCGCGAGCCTGCCCGACGTTCGCGCTGCTCCTCCAGCAGCGCGTCAGCCGGGAGCACCCTCGCGCGCGCACTGCTCAGGCGGGCGCGCGAAGATCCTGAGGGTCAGCCGAAGAACAGCTCGGCCGTCCGGTAGAGCTCGGGGTCGAGCAGCTTCGGCTCGGCCAGCGACTCGGCCATCCCCAGCTCCACGACGGCCGTCCCGCGGAGCGCGACCATTGCGCCGAAGTGGCCGGCGGCGACCGCGCGCACGGCGGCGACGCCGAAGCGGGTTGCGAGCACCCGATCGAAGGCCACGGGGGTGCCGCCGCGCTGGACGTGGCCGAGGATCGTCACGCGCGCCTCGTAGCCGGTGCGCCGCTCGATCTCGCGCTCGAGCACGACGCCGATGCCGCCCAGCCGCTCGTGCCCGAAGGCGTCGGTGGAGGAGCCGCGCGTGACGAGACCGTCGTCGCCGGCCAGCGTTCCCTCCGTGGCGTCGCGCCCTCGGCGACGACCACGATCGAGAACCTGCGCCCGCGCCCGTGCCGGCGCTGCAGGTGCGCGCAGACCGCCTCGATGTCGAACGGGCGCTCGGGGACGAGGATCGCGTCGGCTCCGCCGGCGATGCCCGCATGGGTCGCGATCCAGCCGGCGTGGCGCCCCATCACCTCGACGACCATCACGCGGTCGTGGGACTCCGCCGTCGTGTGCAGGCGGTCGATCGCGTCGGTGACGATCTGGACAGCGGTCTGGAAGCCGAAGGTGAAGTCGGTGCCGCCGAGGTCGTTGTCGATCGTCTTCGGCACCCCCACGACGGGGACTCCGGCTTCGTGGAGCTTCACAGCCACGCCGAGCGTGTCGTCGCCGCCGATCGGGATCAGCGCTTCGACGCCGCGCTTGGAGATCGCGCTGCGAACCGCCGCGACGCCGTCTGCGCCGTCGGCGAAGGGGTTGGTGCGCGAGGTGCCGAGGATCGTGCCGCCGCGTGGCAGGATGCCGATCGTGCTGTCGAGCGTGAGCTCGATCGCGTCGTCGGCCAGCACCCCGGCCCAGCCGTAGCGATAACCGGCGAACGTGTGGCCTTCTGCCAGCCCGGCCCGCACCGCGCCGCGGATCACGGCGTTCAGCCCGGGGCAGTCGCCGCCGCCTGTGAGCATGCCGATGCGGGCCACACGCGCACCTTAGGACAGCGGCGCGACGCTCGCCGCGTCAGCTACGACGCGCGGGGTGCGACGAGCGGCGCGTAGACGTCGGGACGGCGCGTCGCGAGGAAGGGGAACAGCTCGAGCCAGTCGCGGCGCTGGTCGAGATCGAGGTCCGCGACGAGCACGGCCGGCTCGTCGCGCGGGGCCTGGACCAGCTTGCGTCCATACGGATCGCAGATGAACGAGGAGCCGTAGAAGCGCAGCGGCGGCTCGGTCCCGGTGCGGTTGACGGCGACCATGAAGACGCCGTTGGCGATCGCGTTGCCGACGATCACGCGCTCCCAGAGCGGCTCGGTGTCGAAGCCCGGGTGGTCGGGCTCGGAGCCGATCGCGGTCGGGTAGACGATCACGTCGGCGCCCTCCAGCGAGTAGGCGCGGGCCAGCTCCGGGAACCACTGGTCCCAGCAGGTCGGCAGCCCGAGCTGCGCCCCGCCGAGCGACAGCAGCGTGAACGCGTCCTCGCCGGCCGGGCCGGGGCGGAACCAGCGATCCTCGTAGTAGCCCGCCGTGACGGGGATGTGCAGCTTGCGCGTGCGGGCGACGATCTCACCGCCGGGGGCGACGACGATCGCCGTGTTGAAGCCCAGGCCGTCCTCGGCATCGGCGCGCTCGTAGAGCGAGGCGTGGACGTGGACGCCTGTCTCGCCCGCCAGGCGGGCGGCGAAGCGGTGCGTGGGCCCGTCCGCCAGCGGCTCTGGCTCGACGCCGCCGCCCGCCGGACCGGACTCGTCGACTGCGAAGTAGCGGGACAGGGTCAGCTCCTGCAGGCAGACGAGCTTGGCGCCGGCCTCCGCGGCGCGGCGCACGCCGGCCGCGAGCGCCCCTTCGTGCTCCGCCGGGTCCTCGTGCCAGCGCTCCTGCACCGCGCCGACACGGAACAGCCCGCGCTCGGGTGGGCGCGTCCGGGCGGGGGAGTCGAGCACGCCGTCGGCGGCGATCAGCGGCGCTTCGTCTGCCATCGGCTTGACTCTAGTCTCTGCCGATGGGCGCGACCCTGACCTCGACGCCGGCAGCGGACGGCTGGCGCATGCCCGCCGAGTTCGAGGCCCACGCGGGCTGCTGGATGGCCTGGCCGCAGCGCCCGGACAACTGGCGCCACGGCGCCGAGCCGGCGCAGCGCGCGTTCGCCGCGGTCGCCGCGGCGATCGTCGCCTCGGAGCCCGTCACCGTCGGCGCCGACGACGAGCAGTTCGAACGCGCCCGCGAGATGCTGCCGAGCGAGGTGCGCGTCGTCGAGCTCTCCACCGACGACGCGTGGATGCGCGACATCGGGCCGAGCTTCTTGACAGGGCCGGAGCCCGGGCTGCGCGGCGTGGACTGGCGCTTCAACGCGTGGGGCGGGCTCTACGCCGACTGGGCGCGCGACGAACGCGCCGCCGCGAAGGTGCTCGAGGTCGAGCGCGCCGGGCGCTACCGCGCGCCGCTCGTGCTCGAGGGCGGCTCGATCCACGTCGACGGCGAGGGCACGGTGCTGAGCACCGAAGAGTGTCTGCTGAACCCGAACCGCAATCCGTCGCTTTCGCGCGAGGAGATCGAGCGGGCGCTGTGCGAGTATCTCGGTGCGAAGAAGGTGATCTGGCTCGGTCGCGGCGTGCCGTGCGACGAGACCGACGGCCATGTCGACAACCTCGCCTGCTTCGTGCGCCCGGGGACAGTGCTGCTGAGCGTCTGCGACGACCCCGGCGATGAGATGCACGAGGTGGGGGAGGACGCACGGCGTCGCCTGCAGTCCGCGCGCGACGCCGCCGGGCGCGAGATCGAGGTGCTGACCGTTCCCGCGCCGGGGCCGCTGCGCATCGAGGAGGGGGAGGCGGCCGGGGTCACGCCGCGCCCCGGCACGCACCCGCGCCGCGCCGGCGACAGGCTCGCGCCCTCCTACGTGAACTTCTATCCGGCGAACTCGCGGATCGTGTTCCCGCTGCTCGACGAGCGCTTCGACGAGGAGGCGGCCGAGGTGCTCGCCGCGTGCTTCCCCGAGCGCGAGGTGGTCGGCGTCCCGGCGCGCGAGATCCTGCTCGGCGGCGGCAACGTTCACTGCATCACCCAGCAGGTGCCGCTGGCGTAGGGGAGCCACGCGCCGCGCCGCCCCGGCATCGACGCGGCTCAGGCGGGTGCCGTCGCCGGGCTCTGCGGGTCGATCAGGATCTTGGCGTGACGCTCGGGGTCGCCGAGCGCCTCGAACGCGGCCGCCACCCCGTCCAGGCCGACGCTGCCGGTCATCATCGGGCGCGGGTCCACCTCGCCCTCCGCGAGCATCATCAGGGTGTCGCGGAACTCCAGCGGCGTGTAGCCGAGCACGAAGCGCAGATCGATCTCCTTGTTGACCGCCATCGCGGGCGTGAACCGGTCCGCGCCGACGCAGACGCCGACCACGACGACCCGCGAGAGCAGCGGCGCGTCCTGGACGATCGACTCGATCACGCCCGGCATTCCCACGCACTCGAAGATCACGGGATGCTTCGGCTTCGCGCCGAGCGTCTCCGCCAGCCGCCAGGCGTGCCACCAGCCGAACGGCAGCCGTCCGAGCTTCTCGCGGGTGCCGACGAGCAGCTCCATCGCGGCCGGCATGTCCTGGAGGTGATCCCGGCCGGCGGGGCCGTCGTAGGGCGAGGCCGCACCCGGGTCCACGACCACGTCGGCGCCGCATGCGCTCGCGAGCGCCCGGCGCCCGGCGGAGAAATCGCTCGCGACGACGGTGCGCACGCCGCGCGCCTTCAACAGCAGGATCACGGCCAGCCCCACCGGCCCGCAGCCGATCACGATGGCGACGTCGCGCTTCTTCACCTCTCCGCGCCTGATCGCGTGCAGCGCGACGGCCATCGGCTCGGTCAGCGCCGCCACGTCCGGGGCGAGCCCGTTCGGCACCGCCATCGTCAGCGGCTCGTGGACGACCACCCGCTCGGCGTACGCGCCGGGCGCGTGCGCCGAGAGCCCGATCGTGTCCACGCCCGCGCTGCCGCGCAGCAGCGGCAGCGCGACGACCGGCGTGCCCTCGGGGATCGAGCGCTTGCAGCCGGGCCCGTGCTCGACCACCTCGCCGGAGAACTCGTGGCCGAAGACGACGCGCTCGTGCGAGCGCATGAAGCGGTCGTAGCCGAGCTTCGCCGCGAGCGCCGCCCAGTCGTCGCAGCCGCCCCGCGCGTGAAGGTCCGAGCCGCAGATGCCGCAGCGCAGCACGCGCAGCCGCACCTGCCCGCGCCCGAGCGGCTGCTCGGGCAGCTCGACGACCTCGAGCTCCCCCCGCGTGCAGCCGACTGCCCTCATGAGCTCATTCTCCCAGGCGCCGAGATCGGGGGTCCCGCGCCCGGAGGTCCGTCCCGCGCCTCGTTGCGGTGCTAGTCGCCGGTGGCCGAGAAGTGCTCGGGGTCGACCGGGCCCAAGACGCCCCCGACGAGCTTGCGAGCGCCGGTGTAGCCCTTCAGGACTTGGAGGAGCAGTTCTGAGTCCGTCACGTCCACGGCGCCGCCGGGGTACACCGTCGATTCGTGGTTGCTGGAGCCGGCCGGTGCGCTGAAGAGCCCCGCGGCGTTGAGCTGAGCCTGTTCGAAGTGGGTGCGGTAGCCGCTGGTGACGAAGCCGTGCCAGCCGTGTTCGGCCGACCATTCGAGCACCGGAACGATCCACGAGGCGATCGGCTTGTCGCGCGGGTTCCACGGCGCCAGCGGTGTGACGGCGCCGGGCGCCGGTTCCTGCGTCTGGGCCGCTGCCGCTTCGAACGCGGCGACAGATTCGCCGGCGGGCAGCTTCGCCCCGTGCTTGCGGGCGTCTTCGAGCTCCTTGCGCACCTGGGCGTCGGAGGGGGCGCCGCTCGCGATCTGGACCTTGCCTTCGGCCAGCACGCGGTCGGAGACCACGTCCACATGGCCGACCAGTGCGCGTTTCTTCTGGACCGCGGCGCTCAGCTTCGGCTTGGCGAGCGGCGGGTCACTGGCGGTCTTCGCCGTGGTCGACGAGCCGGTGTTCGGAGCCGTGCTCGCGCCGCAGCCGCTGAGGAGGAGCGCCGCGCATGCGCAGGCCCACAGGGCTCTGGAGGGCGTTCCGGGCACGCCCCACAGTGTGGCGGCGTCAGCGGCTGCTCGTCGCGGCTCCGACGGGCGGGGCCAGGCGCATCGCCCGGCGGACGGGTTCCGGCAGGTACCAGTTCCAGTTGCCGAGCAGCTTCATCGTGGCCGGGACGAGGAGCGCGCGCACGACCGTCGCGTCGAGGAAGATCGCCGCCGCGAGGCCGAGCCCGAACTGCTGCAGGCCGACGAAGCGGCCGGTCATGAAGCCCGAGAACGCGGCGATCATGATGATCGCCGCGGCGGTGATGATGCGGCCCGTGTGCTCGAGCCCGTAGGCGACGGCGCGCTCGTTGTCGTGGTGGCGGTCCCACTCCTCGCGCATGCGCGAGAGCAGGAAGACCTCGTAGTCCATCGAGATGCCGAAGATCGTCGCGAACAGGAAGATCGGGATCCACGCTTCGACCTGGGGGAAGTGGGCGAAGCCGAGCCAGTGCCCGTCCCCGTGCTGGAAGACGAGCACGAGCACGCCGTAGGCGGCGCTGACCGAGAGCAGGTTCATCAGCACCGCCTTCAGTGGCAGCACCACCGAGCGGAAGGCGCGCAGCAGCACCAGGTAGGTGATCGCGAGCACGGCCAGCACGAGCCATGGGAAAGCGGCATATGCCTTGTTCTTGAAGTCCACGCCGAACGCCGGCGCACCGGTCAGCGCGACGATGTCGGTCTTGGGAAAATCGGCGGCCGGGATGTAGCGGCTGCGGATCGTCCCCACCAGCGCCTGCGCCTCTTTGGTGCCGGCGTCGGTGTGGCCCGCGGCGCGGATCTGGAACGTGCGCAGTTCTCCTTCGGTCAGCCCGGCCCTGATCGCCGCGGCCGGCGTGCCGAGCGAGGGCGCCTGGATCGTCGAGGCCTCGATGTGCGGATCGGCGCGCAGGGCGGCGATCAGCCGCCGCTCGGCGGCGACGGTCGCGGGCGCGAGTGCGCCGCCGCGCGTGCCGGTTTCGACCACGATCTGGTGGGGGGCCAGCGCGCCCGGTCCGACCGTCGTCTCCAGGATGTAGCAGGCCGTCCGTTGCCTCGGTGCCGTGCGGTGCGTTGCGGTTGTCGCCGCTCGTCAGGTGCAGGCCCAGAGCCGGCGACCGCGAGCGCGAGCAGCAGCGCGAGCGAGACCGCGAAGTAGCGAACCGGATGGCGCATGATCGAGTGCGCGAGGCGCGACCAGAAGCCGGGCGCGCCGCTCGCGCGCCGCTCCAGCACGCGCCGCGGCACCACACGGAAGCGGTTGATGCGCGCGCCCAGCAGCGAGAGCAGCGCCGGCAGCAACGTCGCGGAGGCGGCGATCGAGACGAGCGGGATCAGCACCGCGCCGGCGCCCATCGAGCGCATGAACGGCAGCGGCATCAGCAGCAGCAGCGCGAGGCCGATGGCGACGGTGAGCCCGAGAACAGCGTCGCGCGCCCGGCGGTGGCCATCGTCGTCTCGAGCGCCTCGGCGGGCTCGGAGCCGCCGTCGAGCTCCTCGCGGTAGCGGAACACGACGAGCATCGAGTAGTCGATCGCGATCGCGAGGCCGATCAGCGTGACGATGTTGGTCACGTATTGGGCCATGTTGCCGAGGTGGGCGATCACCCACACCAGTCCGAGCGTGGTGGGGAGGGTGGCGAAGGCGAAGATGAACGGCACCGCCACGGCCGCGAGCGTGCCGAACATGAACAGGAGCACCACGATCGCGATGGGGATCGCAATCGCCTCGCCCTTGGAGAGGTCTTCGCTGTAGAGCGGCTGGACGTCGTGGCTCAGCGCGGGGAAGCCCGTCAGGTAGGTGCGCACGCCGGGCACGGGACCGATCGCCGCGCGCATCCGCTCGGTGTAGTTTTTCGCGTCCGCCGCTTCCAGCGGCACCGTGATCTCCACGTAGACGACGCCGTGGCCCGCGTCGCGCACGGGCCCCGCGCGGCCGCCCGGGATCTTGTCCGCCGCGCGCACGGCCGCGGCCTCGGTGGCCGGCGCGATCGTCGCCGCGGCGCCCGCGGACGTCGTCCGCGCGACGAGCGTGAAGCCGCCGTCGCCGCGCTGGTGCAGGCGCGAGTGGAGGATTTCGAGGCCGCGTTCGGCCTCCGAGCCCGGGACGCTGAAGCGGTTCGTCAGCAGGCTGCCGAGGTTGCTCGTGGCCCAGCCGCCGAGCACGAACAGGATCGCCCACACCGCGAGCACGGCGCGGCGGTGTGCGACCACCCGCCGCGTCCACGCGACAAGCCCCGGCACCTCGCTGTCGCGACCCCTTGCCGCCACGGCCTAGGACCTGGTTGGAAGCGGCGCAGGGAGCACAACGATCTTCTCCTCGACCACGTGGACCGCGGATTGCATCAGGCCTCCGCCTCTGTCGGTTTCCGTTCCATCAGGCTCGAGGACCCCGGCGTATCGCTGAGCTTCCCGCGCGGGAGCCACAGCAGCGTGATCACGAAGGTCGCCGCCAGCACCGCCGACATCGCGTAGAAGACCGGCTGCAGCGCTTCGGCAAAGGCCAGGTGCACGACGTGGGCGGTGTGCCCGGCGCCGCCGCCGGTGGAGGCCCCGGCGCTGGCGCCGAAGGAGGAGGCGATGCGCGTGGCCTCTCCCCGCGGCACCCCGGCGCCGATCAGCGCGCCGCCGACCTTCGTCTTCGTTTCGCTGATCAGCACGCTGCCGAGGACGGCGAGGCCGAGGCTCGCCCCGAAGTTCCGGGCGGTCTGGGTGATACCGGTGACCTCGAGTAGGAAGCGCTCGGCGCGCTGCTGACCGCATCCGTGCTGGCCGGCGTGAGCATCAGCCCGATCCCGGCCGCGCCGAGCATGATGCTCGCGATCTGGCCGTTCAGGGACAGCGATGTCAGCTTGCCGGCGAGCAGGTAGAAGCCGACGGCGCCGAGCGCGCCCCCGATCACGACCGGCCGTCGTGCGCCCGCGCGGTCCAGCAGGCGTCCGCCGACGAGCGAGCCGATCAGGAAGCCGAAGAAGAAGTAGAGGATGTAGACGCCGGCGTTGGCGGCGGTCTTGCCGAGCGAGACCTGCGCGTAGATGCTCGCGAAGAAGAAGAACGGGACGAACGCGATCGACAACAGAGCGAGCGCCGCGTTGTCCACGGCGAAGCCCCGGTCCTTGAAGATCCGCAGCTGCAGCAGCGGCGTCGCGCACCGTAGCTCCCACCCGACGAACACGGCGAGCAGCCCCGCGCCGAGCGACGATGCAGGCCCACGTCGCCGCGCTGCTCCAGCCCCACGACCCGGACTGCTGAAGGCCCAGGATCAGGAACGTCATGCCGCCTGTCACCAGCGCCGTTCCTTTGTAGTCGAGCGGCTGCGGCCGGCGCTCGTCGTCCGGCTCGGAGAAGTGGATCAGCACCAGCGCGATGATCGCCACGGGGATGTTGATCCAGAAGATCGCGCGCCAGGTCCATTGGACCAGATACCCCCCGGCAAGCGGCCCGACCGCAGTCAGCCCGCCCGCGATGCCGAAAAAGATCGACATCGCGCGACCGCGTTCGCGCAGCGGGAAGGACGCCACCACGATGCCGACGGCAGCGGGGAAGAGAAGCGCCGCCATCGCGCCCTGGATCACGCGCCAAGCGACGATCCAGGCCTCGGCGATGCTCCCCGTCGGGGTCAACCCGCACGCCGCGGAGGCGATCGCGAAGCCCCACACCCCGATCACCAGCACCGTGCGCCGGCCGAGCACGTCGGCGAGCTTGCCGCCGAAGGCGAACAGCGCCGAGAGCGAGAGCAGGTAGCCGTTGATGACCCACTGCGAGCCGGTCGCGGACAGGCCGAGGCTGCGCTGCACGTCGGGGATCGCGATCGCGACGATCGTCTGATCGATGAACGTCATCGCGACGGCGAAGACCATCGCCGCCAGAACGAGGTTCTTGTTCTTGCTCCCGCTCACCGCGCGCCCCCTGAGGGTTGAAGGCCCGAGATCGGCACCTTACGCCTCGACGGCGCGGCCCGGGCGCTCCGGAGGGCTAGAGGCTGGCCCTGATCACGCCGCCGTCGACCTGGTAGACGGCGCCGGTGATGTAGGACGCCTGCTCGGAGGCGAGGAACGCGACGAGCGCGCCCAGCTCGCGCGGGCTCGCCCGAGGCGCCCGAGCGGGACCGTCTCTGCGAGCGGCTGCAGATCGGCGAGCGCCCGCTCGCGCTCGTGCGGGTCGCTCGCTCGCGAGGCCCGGGTGGATGCGCGCGGTGGCGAACATGCCGGGCAGCACGAGGTTGATCGTGATCCCGTCCGCGGCGAGATCGGGCATCATCGCCTTCGTCAGCCCGGCGATGCCGGGGCGGATCCCGTTCGAGAGGTCGAGGACGGCACCGGCTGCTTGACCGACATCGACTGGATGCCGACGATCCGCCCCCAGCCCCGCGCCCGCATGTGCGGCAGCGCCGCGCGCGCGAAGCGCACGAAGTTCAGCGTCACGACCTCGAAGCCCTCGCGCCAGTCCTCGTCGTCGAGCTCGGAGAAGACTGCCCGTAGGCCGGGCCGCCCGAGTTGTTGACCAGCATGTCCAGGCCGCCGAAGCGCTCGACCGTCGCGGCGACGACCCGCTCGATCTCCTCGCCGTCGTTGAGGTCGGCGGCGACCGCGAGGACCTGCGCGCCGGTCTCCGCGCGGATGCGCGCGGCGGCTGCCTCGAGCGTCCTCCTCGCCGCGCGCGCAGATCGTCACGTTCGCGCCCTCGCGTGCGAGCGCGAGCGCGGAGGCCAGCCCGAGCCCGCTGGCTCGCGGCCGCCACGAGCGCCGTCTTGTCATCAGGCCGAGGTCCATGCGTCGCGTCTGCCCGCGCGACTCATCCAGCGTCCGGGATCGCGAGCCCGCAGCTCATCCAAACAAAAAGAAAAAAAGCGTGCGCGCGCCGTCGCGCTCGGCTAGCGTGCTGGGATCAGCGCGTTCGTCTCACGTGGCTTCACCGGGCGCCGGCGCAGTCCTGCCGAGGAGGCGGCGCGCCTGCCTCCCGGCCAGTACGCCGAGCGCGGCTTTCCGGTCCTCACCGCCGGCCCCACGCCCGCACGTCGCGCCAGCAGGACTGGCAGCTGAAGCATCGACGGCATGGTGGGCAACGGGCGCGAATGGAGCTGGGAGCAGTTCCACGAGCTGCCGTTCCAGACGATCCCCTGCGACATCCACTGCGTCACCAAGTGGTCGAAACTCGGCACGAACTTCGGCGGCGTCTCGGTCGACGTGCTGCTCGAAGGCGTCGAGCCGCGCGGGCGCTACACGATGGTCTACAGCTACGGCGGCTACACGACCAACCTCGCGCTCGACGACATCACCGGCGGCAAGGCCTGGGTCGTGACCGAGTTCGAGGGCGAGCCGCTCACCGCCGAGCACGGCGGCCCCGCGCGGCTGCTCGTGCCGCACCTCTACTTCTGGAAGAGCGCCAAGTGGGTCGCGGGCGTGCGCGTCATGGACCACGAGGAGCCCGGCTTCTGGGAGTCCAACGGCTACCACATCAGGGGGGACCCGTGGAAGGAGCAGCGGTACTGGAGCGACTGACGCCGGTCGCGCAGAAGGCGCCGGGCGGCTGGCAGATCGGCACCGTCACGCAGATCCGCACCGAGACGCCGACGGTGAAGACGATCAGGATCGCGCTGCCGATGTGGATGGCGCACCTGCCCGGCCAGCACTACGAAGTGCGCCTGACCGCGCCCGACGGCTACACCGCGCAGCGCTCCTACTCGATCGCCTCCTCGCCGCTGCTGGAAGGCGCGATCGAGCTGACGATCGAGCGCCTGCAGGACGGCGAGGTCTCCATCTACCTGCACGACGTCCTGATCGAGGGCGATCAGATCGAGGTCCGCGGGCCCTTCACGTCCTACTTCGTCTGGCGCGGCGAGATGCCCGTGCTGCTGCTCGGCGGCGGCTCGGGCGTCGTGCCGCTGATGTCGATGCTGCGCCACCGCCGCCTGACGATGCCCGAGCTGCCGATGCGCCTCGTCTACTCGGTGCGCACGCCGCAGGACGTGATCTACGCGGACGAGCTCGGCGAGGAGACGGTCCTCACCTACACCAAAGAGGCGCCGCCCGGCTGGAGCGGACACACCGGGCGCATCGACGAGCCGATGGTGGCGCCGCTCGCCGGGGCGCAGCCTCGAGGGGCTCGCGTTCGTCTGCGGGACCAACGGCTTCGTCGAGTCCGCCGTCGACGCGCTCCTGAGCGGCCGGCTTCCCGACGCGCCAGATCCGCACCGAGCGCTTCGGGCCCGGCAGCTGAGCGCGGCCGGGCCCGGGGCGGCCCGGGACTCGCAGAGGACGGCCGCGCCGCCGCCGGATCGGAAGGGGATCGGCGGGCTCCAAGACGACTACGGGGGTTAGCCCCATGCCAAGACGCCGGGACGCCCCGTTGGCGGGGCGCGGCGCGGATGGGAGTCTCGCGATGAGACCAGATCCGACCCGGAAAGGGGCTTGGAATGCGAGGAAACATCGCCGAGCGGGCGGCGCGCTGGAGCGCCGCGCATTGGAAGACCGCGACCTTCGGATGGCTTGCGTTCGTGGCCGTCGCGGTGGTCCTCGGGCAGGCCGCCGGGACCGTGCACCTGAGTGACGTCGAAGACTCGAACGGCGAACCGGCGCGCGCCGAGCAGGCGCTGCTCGACGCCGGGTTCCACAACCACGCCGGCGAGGCCGTGCTGGTGAAGAGCTCCTCGCGAACGGTCGCCGACCCGGCCTTCCGCGCCGAGCTCGAACGCGTCGAAGCGCGGTCCGCGCCCAGCCCCAGACACGGAAGTGAGCGGGCCGCTCGGGCACGCCGATCAGATCTCGGCCGACCGGCACGCCGCGATCGTGCAGTTCGACATGCGCGGCTCGCCCGAAACGGCCTCCTCGCGGGTCGCGCCCGTGCTCGCGCGCGTCGCCGCGCTTGCAGCGCGAGGCGCCCGGCTTCACCGATCACCGAGTTCGGCGACGCCAGCGCCCAGCACGAACTCGACAAGTCGACCGGGCACGACTTCTCGCGCGCCGAGAGCCTGACGCTGCCGGTCACGTTCCTGGTGCTGCTGCTCGCCTTCGGCGCGTTCGTCGCGGCCGGCGTGCCGGTGCTGCTGTCCTTCTCGGCCGTGCTCGGCTCGCTCGGCCTCGCGGCGCTGCTCAGCCACCTCGTCCACGCCTCGGAAGCGACCAACTCGGTGATGCTCCTGATCGGCATGGCGGTGGGGGTCGACTACTCGCTCTTCTACCTCAAGCGCGAGCGCGAGGAGCGCCGCGGCGCATCGCCCGAGGAGGCGCTCGCGCGTGCGGCCGCGACCAGCGGCCGGGCGGTGCTGATCTCCGGCACGACGGTGCTGATCGCGATGGCCGGGATGCTGATGGCGGGAAGCAAGATCTTCAGCTCGTTCGGCGATCGGCGCGATGGTCGTCGTGCTCGTGACGATGATCGGCTCGCTGACCGTGCTGCCCGCGCTGCTCGGCAAGCTCGGCGACCGGGTCGATCGCGGCGTCGTCGCGGTGCTCGCCGCGAGCCTGCTCGCGCGTGCTGCGCGCGCGCCCGCTGCGCGGCGCTCGGCCAGCCGCGGACGCTCGTCGGCTGCGCGACCGGCGCACGCTGATCCAGCGCCTGAAGGGAGATGCGGCAGGGGGGATCGCGGGCCTGGGAGCTCGCGCTGCGCCCGGCGCTGCGCCACCCCGCCGCCGCGGTGCTGGTCACGACCGCGGGACTGCTCCTGCTGGCCTCGCCCGCGCTCGGCATGCACACGCGGCTGATGGGCTTCGGCGACCTGCCGCGCCAGCTGCCGATCGTCCACACCTACGAGCAGATCCAGAAGGCGTTCCCGGGCGCGCAGGCGCCCGGCGGTGGTCGCGGTGCAGGCCCGCGACGTGGAGACCCCGCAGGTGAGCGCGGGCGATTGCGCGGCTGAAAGAGCGTGGCGAGCGCCACGCCGCGGCTCGGCGGCCCGGTCAGCGTGCAGGTGAGCGCGCACCGCGAGCTCGCGCAGGTCGAAGTGCCGCTGGCGGGCAAGCGGCGCCGACGAGCGCTCGTTCGCCGCGCTCGCGAAGCTGCGCGAGCAGGTGCTGCCCGCGACGCTCGGGCACGTGCCGGGCGTGAGCTGCGCGGTGACCGGTGAGACGGCGGGCACGCAGCAGTTCACGGCGGTCACCAAGAAGCACGGGCCGGTCGTGTTCGCCTTCGTGCTCGGGCTGGCCTTCCTGCTGCTGCTCGTGACGTTCCGCTCGCTCGTGATCCCGCTGACCGCGATCGCGCTGAACCTGCTGTCGGTCGGAGCGGCCTACGGCGTGCTCGTCTGGATCTTCCAGGACGGGCATCTGCAGGGACTGCTCGGCTTCCACTCGGCCGGGGCGATCGTGACGTGGCTGCCGCTGTTCCTGTTCGCGATCCTGTTCGGCCTCTCGATGGACTACCACGTGTTCATCGTGAGCCGCATCAAGGAGCTGGCGGACCGGGGCGCGAGCACCGAGGAGGCGGTCGAGCGCGGCATCGCGGGGACCGCCGGCACCGTCACCGCGGCCGCCGCGGTGATGGTCGCGGTGTTCGCGGTCTTCGCGACGCTGAGCGACGCTCGAAATCAAGCAGATGGGCGTCGGGCTGGCGGTCGCGGTGCTGATCGACGCGACCGTGATCAGGGCGGTGCTGCTTCCTGCGACGATGAAGCTGCTCGGCAGGTGGAACTGGTACCTGCCGCGCTGGCTGCAATGGCTACCTCACATCCGAGCCGAGCGTCCCGCCGGCCGGCCGCTGACCGAGGCCGGTTGACGATGCGCGCCGCTGGCTCCCGTTACCTGGCCGGCAGCGCGCGCGGGCTCGCGTTCCAGCTGAGCGCGCTCGTGCTCGCGCCCGTCTGGTTCTCGCTGCTGGTGACGGGGTGGTCGGTGACGCTGTCTTCGCGGTCACGCCGATCGTGATCCCCGCTGCGCTCGGCACCGTGCTGCTCGTGCGCCTCGCGGCCGCGCTGGAGGCGGCGCTCTGCGCGCTCGCTGCTCGGCGCGGACGCGAGCGTGCCGGAGCTGCCGAAGCCGCGCGGCTTCTGGCGGCGGATCTGGGCGACGGTCTCCGAGCGCTGGGTCTGGCGCGCGCAGGGCTGGCTGGTGCTGCGGATCACGGTCGGCTTCGCGCTGGCCGATGGCGCTGCTCTCGCTGCTCGCGGCGGGTCTCGGGCTGCTGTCCGCGCCGTTCTAGTACTGGTCGGTGCCGCACGGCATCGAAACCGGGGCGTGGCGCATCGACACGCTCGGCGAGGCCGTGGCGGCGATGCCGGTCGGGGCGCTGGCGCTGGCGCCGCGCTGGTGCTGGCGCGCGCCGCGACGCCGCCGTCGCGGGCGCTGGCGAACGCCACGCTCGGGATCGGCCGCGCCGGCCCGGCGGACGGGCAGCCCCGGGGCCGAGCGCCCGGTGGCCCGGGGGCGCGGCGGGCGCTGGCGATTCACGCGGTCGCCTCGGCGGGCATTTGCCTCGCTGCTGATCCTGATCTGGGCGCTCACCTCGCGCGGCTACTTCTGGCCGGTCTGGCCGATGCTCGCGCTCGCGGCGGCGCTCGGGATCCACGCGGTCGTCGTGCTCGTGAACGAGAACCGCGCCTGGCTCGTCGCGCGCCGCCTGGACCGGGGCTTCGGGATCCACGCCGGGATGTGGGTCGGTGCTGATGCTGTTCCTGACCGGCGTCTGGGCCGCCTCCGGCGGCGGCTACTTCTGGCCGGTGTGGCCGCTGCTCGTCGGGCTGATCGCGGTCGGCGTGAACGCCGCGGCGCTTCTGATGACGGGGGACCGCACGGCGCTCACGGAGCGGATCTCGACGCTCGAGGAGAGCCGCGCCGGCGCGGTGGACGTGCAGGAGGCCGAGCTGCGGCGCATCGAGCGCGACCTCCACGACGGCGCCCAGGCGCGGCTCGTCGCGCTCGGCATGAGCCTCGGCATGGCCGAGCAGAAGCTCGCGACCGAACCCGAGGCGGCGGCGGAGCTGCTCGCCGATGCGCGCGCCGGAGCCGGCGAGGCGCTGCGCGAGCTGCGCGATCTCGCGCGCGGGATCCATCCGCCGGTGCTCGCCGACCGCGGTCTCGACGCGGCCGTGCGCGCGCTCGCGGCGGCCTCGCCCGATCTCGGTGACGGTCTCCGCGACCGTCCCCGACCGGCCCGAAGCCGCCGGTCGAGAGCGCCGCCTACTTCGTCGTCGCCGAGGCGCTCGCGAACGCGGGCAAGCACTCCGGCGCGCGCCGCGTCGACGTCCGCATCCTCAGCGGCGACGGGGTGCTGTCGGTCGAGGTGCACGACGACGGCGCCGGCGGGGCGGACCCGGCGGGCGGCGGACTGAGCGGCCTGCGGCGCCGCGTCGAGGCGCTCGACGGCTCGCTGCGCGTGATCAGCCCGCCCGGCGGCCCGACCACGATCCGCGCGGAGCTGCCGTGCGCGTAGTGATCGCCGAGGACCTCGCGCTGCTGCGCGACGGCCTGCAGCGGCTGCTGCGCGACAACGGGTTCGACGTCGTCGCCGCGGTCGGTGACGCCCGGGCGCTGCTCGACGCGGTCCGCTCCGAGCGCCCCGACGTCGCCGTCGTGGACATCCGCCTGCCGCCGGACTTCCGCGACGAGGGGTTGCGCGCGGCGCTCGAGCTGCGTCGCGTCGCGCCGGAGACCGCGGTCCTGATGGTCTCCCAGTACGTCGAGCCGACCTATGCGGCGGAGCTGCTCGGCGACGGCCGCGGCGGCATCGGCTATCTGCTCAAGGACCGGATCATGGAGGTGGACGACTTCGTCGAGGCCGTGCGGCGCGTCGCGGAAGGGGGGACCGCGCTGGATCCCGAGGTCGTCGCGCAGCTCGTCTCGACGCGACGCGGCGACGGGCCGCTGTCGGACCTGACCCCGCGCGAGACCGAGGTGCTCGGGCTGATGGCCGAGGGCCGCTCGAACGCCGGCATCGCCTCGGCCCTGGTGCTGACCGTCGGCGCGGTCGAGAAGCACATCGCCAACATCTTCGGCAAGCTCGGCCTGGCGCAGTCGGACATCGACCACCGCCGCGTGCTGGCGGTGCTGGCCTACCTGAAAGGCGGCGCGCAGCCGTCCTGAGGCCGGCTCAGGAGTCGTCCTCCGGGACCGAGCGCGTTTCGGAGGAGAGCGGGCGGATCGCGTCCTCGACGTCGTGCAGCGTCAGCTCGGAGTCGCGTACGAGCAGCGGCGCGATCGCCGCCTGGTAGCGGAAGAAGGCCTCGGAGCGGTAATGCGCCTCCAGCGCTTCACGGTCGCTCCAGCGCTCCGTCACCACGTAGTGGCCGGGCTCGCCGAGCGCCTCGGCAAAGGCAAACGAGATGCATCCATCCTGCTCGAGCGCGGCGCGCTGCTCGGCGAGCATCGCCTCCGTCGCGGCCTCGCGGCGGGGCACCTGCACGAAGACGTCACCGAGCGCGACGATCACGGTTGGGCGAGCGTAGCGCCCAGCGGCTCGCGCAGCCGCGCGGTCCGTGGGGCGGCGCCGTGGCGCGCGCCGCCCCACGTACCGGAGCTCAGCCCCCCGGCAGGTCCGTCCCGGCGCCGGCGCAGTAGCCGGCGCCGCCGGCGGCTTCGTTGCTCCAGAGGGACTGGACCGCGAACGTCGTCCCGCGGTTGCCGGTGATGTCGCCCATCGCGCCCGGGACCGGCAGGACCTGCGGGCCACCCGGGATCGGGCCGGTGAGCGGCTCTCCGACCCAGGCGCACTTGTCGCCGTTCTCGTTGGCGTCGAGCGCGTCGTACCAGCCGCCGAGGTTCTTCTGGCTTTCGCCGCTGCCGAGGATCTCCTCGGCGCCGGGGTCGGTGATCGTCTCCTCGATCTCGTGGCCGAGCACGATCGAGATCCCGTCGAGCTTGCCTTCGGGACCGGGGTTGACGGCGTTTTCACCGCACTCGTTGACGCCTTCGTTGTCGATCTTCAGCACGTACGGCATGTTCGTGTAGGCGATGCCCGGTGTGAGCCCGTTGTAGATGCCCTTCTCGATGCCCGGCTCGACGTAGTCGTGGAACGCGCAGTAGCCCGATTTGTAGGCGTTCGGGTCGCTGAATTCCTGCGGCTGCGCGATCACGAAGTCCGCGTTCGCGAGGTCCTTGACGTGGAAGTGCTTGGCCGCACGCGCCGCCTCGGCGCCGAGGTCGGAGTAGGTGTTGCCCGAGCCCGGGGCCGCTTCAGCGGAGGTCGTGGGCGAGGTCCGCCGCGTCCTTGTTGTCGACCCAGATGCCGCCGAGCACGTTGCTCGGGTTGGTGATGTGTTCTTCGCCTCCACCGGCACCGGACTGGTAGTACTGCGTGCTGACGTTCGCCCATTCGGTGCCGCCGAGCTGCTGAACCCAGTCGGCGATGCGCTTGCCGGCGCCTTCGGGGTCGCACTGCAGGGTGGCTTTGAGCGAGCCCTCCTGGAGCTTCTCGGACTTGCATCTCGCAGAGGCGGGGAACGCGCCGGACTCGCCCCAGCCGAAGTAGACGAGGTAGACCTTCGGAACGGTCTGCACGTGCGCCGCCCCAGTACGCCATCGGCGTCGGGTAGGGCAGGGTGGTGGCAGGCGCCTCCGGCAGGCCGCAGTTGGAGAACGGTTCGGGCAGCATGCCGTTCTCGGGGCACGGCGGAGCGGGCGGGTTGATCGCCCGGTGGGCGGCGATGATCGCGTTCTCCTGTGCGATCGCGCTTGGACAGCGTCGGCATCTCGATGGGCTTGGCCTGGGACGCGGCTGTCACCGCGAGGGAGGCGGTCGCGGCAAGCATCATCGCGACGGCAAGGGCACGGCGTCTGAGCATCGGACTTCCTCCGGCTGACGGTTTTCCTGGAGACCACCCCCTTCCTCGATGTGGTCGCGAACGCGTGTTCCCTTACCCGCGCGCCGGCGCGCGAAAACGTGAGTTCGGCGGCCGGATCTTCCGCGTGCCTTACGCGACACGCGCGAGCAGCCCGGCGCGCGTCTTCGCGGCCCGCACCGCCGCGGTGAGCGATTCGATGTCGTAGGGGCCCTGGTGGCGGCGCCCGTTGATGAAGAACGTCGGGGTCCCCGAGACGCCGCTCTCGTCGGCGCTCGCGACGTCGTCGGCGATGCGCCCCGCGTAGCGGTGCTCGCGCACGTCCTTGCCTGACCCGCTCGACGTCGAGGCCGAGCCGCTCGCGCGCGGGCGATGAGGTCCCTGACGCTGAGGTGGCGCCTGGTCTTCGAAGAGCGCGTCGTAGTACTCCCAGAAGCGCCCTTCGGCGGCCGCGGCCTCGGATGCTTCGGCGGCGAGCTGGGCGTGCGCGTGGACGTCGTTGAGCGGCAGGTGGCGCCAGACGTAGCGCAGGTCCTGGCCGAACTCGCTCGAGGAGCTGGCGGATCGTCGGCTCGGCGCGCCCGCAGTAGGGGCACTCGAAGTCGCCGTACTCGACGAGCGTGACGAGCGCGTCGTCCGGGCCGCGGATGTGGTCGCGCTCGGCGTCGACGTCCTCCGCCAGGTCGATCAGGTCCTCGACCGTGCCCGCGATCTGACGGGCGCGCACGCCCTCGGGCAGCCGGCGCACGATCCGCGTCACGCACCAGCCGAGCGCCGGCGCCACGATCACCGCCGCGAGCACGCCGACCTTGGCGTCGTCGAGCTCGGCGCCGTGGAAGGCGAGGCTCGAGACCAGCAGCGAGACGGTGAAGCCGATCCCGGCGACGGCGCCGCCGATGCCGAGCACCGGCCAGCTGATCGTGCGGCGCAGCCGCAGCCGCGGCAGCTCGCCGAGCCAGGAGGCGGTCAGGATCCCGATCGGCTTGCCGAGCACGTAGCCGAGGAAGATGCCGAGCATGATCGGCGAGCCGATCGCGTCGCCGAGGCGCCCGCCGCCGAGGTAGACGCCGGCGTTCGCGAGCGCGAACAGCGGCACGACCACGTAGCTGCTCCAGGGGTGCAGGCTGTACTGCAGGCGCTCGTTCGGCGAGATCGCCGCGATCACGCCCTGCTGGGCTTCGCGCGCGAGATCGGGCGTCGGCTGCTCGCGGAAGGAGCGGGTCAGCGAGGTGGCGCGTTCGAGATCCTCGCGCGAGGGCGGGTAGGCGCTCGTGACGAGCCCGATCGCGAGCCCCGAGATGACCGGGTCGATGCCCGGACTTGAACAGCGCCACCCACAGCGCGATCGCCACGAGCATCGAGGCCTGGCCGCGCCACATCGGCAGATAGCGCAGCGCGAGCAGCACGACGAACAGCGCGATCGCCACCACGAGCGCGGGCATCGAGACGTGCTTCGTGTAGACGGTCGCGATCACGACCAGCGCGACGAGGTCGTCGACGATCGCGAAGCTCAGGAGGAAGACGCGCAGCCGCGTGGCGGTGCGCCGGCGTGATCAGCGCGAGCGCGCCGAGCGCGAGCGCGGTGTCGGTGGACATCGCGGCTCCCCAGCCGCCCGCTCCCGAGCCGCCGGCGTTGAAGATCTCGTAGATCGCGATCGGGAAGAGGATGCCCGCCGAACGCCGCCATCATCGGCAGCAGGACGCGGCTGCGGTCGCGCAGGTCGCCGACGTCAAGCTCGCGCTTGGCCTCGAGCCCGACGACGAGGAAGAACAGCGTCATCAGGCCGTCGTTGACCCAGCCGCGCAGGTCGTTGGCGACCTCGCCGCCGCCGAGCCGGACCGACAGCTCGGTGGTCCAGAGGCTTTCGTAGGAGTGCCGCATCGGCGAGTTCGCCCACACCAGCGCGACCACGGCCGCGACGACGAGCACCGCCGCGCTGCCGGTCTCGGTCGCGAGGAAGTCGCGCACCGGCGCCGCCAGGTTGCGCGCCCAGGCCGTGCGCCCGCTCTGCGCGTCGGCGTCGGCGCCGGCGCTCACCGTCCCGACAGCAGTGTCCTCCGCGGCCACGGGCCCATTATCAGCCAGGCGCGGGGCCGGCGCGCGGCGGGTGGGGGAGACTCTGGCGATGGTCAGGAAGGACAGCCCGCGGCCCGGTGCCGTGGCGGCCGGCCCCGAGGCGAGCGGGCGCCGGCCGATGAGCGCGGTGGACCCGCCGGAGGGGCGCGCGGTGCTCCTCTACGACCGCGACTGCGGCTTCTGCCGCTGCTCGCTGGGCCGTCGTGCTCGCATGGGATCGCCGCGGGCGGCTGCGGGCCGTCGCGCTGCAGGATCCCGAGGCGCAGATGCTGCTCGCCGACCTCGATCGTGAGCAGCGCATGGCCTCCTGGCATCTGGTCTCGCCCGACGGGTCGCGCTCCTCTGCGGGCGCGGCGCTCGCGCCGCTGCTGCGGCGGCTGCCGGGAGGCGCGCCCGGCGGCGAGCCTCGCCGAGCGGTTTCCCGCGCTGGCCGAAGCCGGATACCGGGCTGTCGCCGATCACCGCGCGGGACTGCACCGACTGATTCGGACTCTTCGGAGCTTCATGAGGCATCGCGTGAGGAGCGCGACCTAATCCATTTGCGCGATTGACCAGCGGGCGGCGCGGCAACACGATTCCTGTCCGATGTATGACCGGCTTTCCCCCCGACCGGCCGCCCGCTGCGCGGGCGCATGACGACGGCTCCGGTGCCGGCGCGCAAGCCGGCGGGATGGCAGGCTGCGTTCCGGCTGCTGTTCGAGACGAGCGTGACGCCGGTCGCGATCCTCGACGAGCGCCGGCGCCTCGTCGACATGAACCCCGCGGGCCTGAGGCTGCTGTGCCAGACCGCGGGCCCCGCCGCCGGGGAGCACGCCGAAGATGTGATCGCCCCGCCCGAGCGCGCGCGCTCGGAGGCCGACTGGCGCCAGCTCCTGCGGGAGGGGCGGCTGAACGGCACGCGCACGCTGATTCGCGCCGACGGTGGCGAGGTCGACGGTGGTGTTCGCCGCCGTGGTCGAGTCCGTCGCGGGCGGGCGGCGCGCGATCTACACCCTCACGCCGGCCGGCGCCAAGGCGGTCGAGGGGGAGGCCGACCTGGAGACTGCGCTCGGCCTTGCTCACGGCTCGCGAGGCGCAGGTGGTGCGGCTGATCGCAGGCGGGCTCGACACCAGCGAGATCGCCGCGACGCTGCACGTGTCGCCGAACACGGTTCGCAGCCACGTCCGCAATGCGATGTCGAAGCTCAGCGCGAGGACCCGTGCGCAGCTCGTGGCCCAGGTGCTCGGGGGAGAGGTGGCGGGCCGCGGCTGAGCAGGGCCGGCGCCTCGATCCCGGCCTCCGTGGAGCGAGGATCGCCCGGCTCTCACGTGACGTAGGGGGCCGCAAGCGCGCTGTGCCGGCACGGGCATGTCCGCGGCGGGCCCTGACTTAACGGAGGATGACGCCCTTTCGCGCGCCGCGGAGGATCGGCCGGTGATGGCAAGCCGGCCACGCGCCCAGGCGCTCGAACGCTGGATCCCGGGGCTGCGGACGGCGCGCGGCTACCAGCGCGCGTGGCTGCGCCGCGACCTCGTCGCGGGCGTGGTGCTCGCGGCGATCCTGATCCCGCAGGGCATGGCCTACGCGCAGCTCGCCGGGCTGCCTGCGGTCACCGGTCTCTACACCACCGTTGCGTGCCTGCTCGGCTACGCCGTGTTCGGGCCCTCGCGCGTGCTCGTGCTCGGCCCCGACTCCTCGATCTCGCCGCTGATCCTCGCCGCGATCACCCCCCTGCTCGCCGGCGGCGACGAGGGCACCGCGATCGCGCTCGCCGGGATGCTCGCGGTGATCGTCGGTCTGACCGAGATCGGCCTCGGCCTCGGCAAGCTCGGCTTCGTCGCCGACCTCCTCTCCAAGGAGGTGCAGGTCGGCTACATGAACGGGCTCGCGGTCACGATCATCGTCGGGCAGCTTCCGAAGCTGTTCGGGTTCTCGACGTCTGCGGACTCGTTCCTCGCCGAGGTCAAGGCGTTCTTCGACGGGCTCGACGGGACAAGCGGCGCGACGCTCGCCGTCGGGCTGATCGTGTTCGCGGTCCTGCTCGCGATGCCGCGTGTCTCGCGCCGCGTCCCGGCGGTGCTGGTGGCAGTCGTGGGGGCCACGGTGGCCTCCGCCCTCCTCAGCCTCGATCAGCACGGCGTCGACACGGTCGGCTCGCTCCCCAGGGGAATACCTGCCCCCAGCCTGCCGTGGACGAGCGCGAGCGATCTCCCGGCGCTGGTGATCGCGGCGATCGGCATCACTCTGGTCTCGCTGACCGACACGATCGCGACCGCGGCGAGCTTCGCGGCGCGACGCGGCGAAGAGGTCGAGCCCAACCAGGAGATGATCGGGATCGGCGCCGCCAACATCGCCGCCGGGGTTCTTCCAGGGCTTCGCGATCTCAACGAGCGGCTCCCGCACGGCGGTGGCCGAGCAGTCGGGGGCGAAGACGCAGGCGACGGGGGTCGTCGGCGCGGGATTGGTCGTCGTGCTGCTGGTGTTCCTGAACTCGCTGCTGTCCGAGCTCCCTCAGGCGGCGCTCGCCGCGATCGTGATCGTGGCGGCGCTCTCGTTGATGGACCTGGCCATGCTGCGCCGCTACCGGGCGGTCCGCCCGAGCGCCCTGTGGGTGTCGCTGACGGCGTCGGCGGGCGTGATCCTGCTCGGCGTGCTGCAGGGGATCGTCGTCGCGGTGGCGCTGGCGATCCTGCTGTTCTTCCGGCGCAGCTGGTGGCCCCACGGAGCTGTCCTCGGGCGTGTCAGCGCCGAGGAGGGCTGGCACGACATCGGCGCCAATCCCGAAGCAGAGCAGCTCCCCGGGATCGTCGTCTACCGCTGGGAGGCGCCCCTCTTCTTCGCCAACGCGGGCGAATTCCGCCAGCAGATCCGCAAGCTCGCGCACGAACGCAAACCGGCATGGATCGTCCTGCAGTGCGAGGCGATCACCGACGTCGACGTGACGGCCGGCGAGATGCTCGAGGCCCTCGACGACGAGCTCAACGCCGCGGGCGTCCACCTCGCCTTCGCCGAGCTGCGCGCGCGCCTGCAGGACCTGATCCTCCGCTACGGCCTGATGGACACGCTCGACCGCGACCACTTCTATCCGACGCTGGAGGCCGCGCTCGCGGAGATCGAGAGCGGCACCGTGCCGGACGCGTCCTAGGGCGAGCCTGGGGAGGCTGTGCCTGCAGCCGGGTCTGCGCGCACTGTCTCCAGCGCCCGCGCGAGCAGGACGGCGCGAAGCCACTCGCTCGCGTCCGCCCCGGCATCCTCGATCGCGCGCAGTGCCGATTCGTAGCCCTGCTCCGCGTCCACGAGGCGCTCGAGCGCGCGTATCGCCTCGTCCTCTGTCGCACGCAGCGAATCTGCCAGCCGGCCCGGCGAGGCGTAGCCCGCCTCGAGGGAGGTGAGCGGGCGGCGCTCACAGAACAGCACGTCGTCGGTCGTGCGCGCCTGCTCGGCGAGCGCGCTCAGCGCGGCGACCGTCTGCTCGTAGATCGTCATGGCCGAAGGAGATCGATCATCGAGCCGGGGCACCTGCCGGCGACGACGCGCGATTCCGCGCCGGATCGTACGCCGGCGCTGCGAGCGAGCGCTGCTCGCTCAGATGCGGGCGCCCGGCGCGGTCGCGTCGGCGATGCGGGCTCCCAGCTCTCGCAGCTGGACGTCCGAGAGATGGGTGACGGAGAAGCCTGCGTCGACGAGCTCACGCCGGACGTTCACGGCCGAGCGAACACCGTCGACCTCCGTGGCGAGCTTCGAGAGCACGCGGTTGACGAGCGGGTCGTCGAATGAGGTGGCGCCGTCGGCGGATGCCTTCAGGAGCCAGGATCGAAGCTTCTCGGCTTCGGTCAGCTCGAGCTCGAGCACGATGTCCGCGGGCTGGACCGGCTCCTCCCAGGCTCCGGTGCTCGGGCCGGCCGGCTCCTCCGGCGTCGTCTGCTCAGCTGTGCTCACTGTCTTGGCTCCTCGAAACCGGCTTGCGCTTGCACGTTCCGGTCTGTCTGTTGGTGCATCGGCGCCGAGACGCCCCGGCTTGAGAGCAATGGACGAAGAGACGGAAGCGCTGTGCCCACGGGACGCCGGGGGCCGCCGCTCTCTCTGCAACGGCCCCCTGGCTGCGCCCGTGCTACGGAACGACGATGCGGGGAGCTGTTTCGTAGCCGCCTTCGCCGGATTCGCCGGCTTCCGGAGACCGCTGCCGGTAGGGGCTTGCTTCGGCTTCGCTTTGGCTTTCCTGCGATTCAGGGGCCTGCCGGTAGGGGCCCGCTTCGGTTTCCCCTTCGCCGCTCGCCTGGCGCTGTTCCTGCAGCCCGGAGCGGACCGCGGAGCCGTAGGCGACTCCCTGGCCGGCTTCGATCTTCTGAATCGCCGCTGTGATCGTCGGCGTCGAGATGGCGAAGCCGACGCCGGTGCTGCCGGGCTCGCCGCCCGAGCTGCTCTGATCGCTCGCGATCTGCGAGTTGACGCCGACCACAACGCCCGAGCTGTCGATGAGCGGCCCGCCCGAGTTGCCCGGGTTCAGCGCCGCGTCGGTCTGGACCGCGCCCCCGATCTTGGAGCCGTCCGGAGCCTGGATTTCCCGGCCGAGCGCGGAGACGATGCCACGCGTGAACGTCTCTTCCAGGCCGTACGGGTTGCCGATCGCGTACACCTGATCGCCGACGGCAAGGGCTGAGGAGTCACCGAGCTTCAGCGGCTGCAGGCCGAGGCCGCTCGGGTCGACCTGGATCAGTGCGAGGTCGCTGTTCGCTTCTTCGCCGATCAGCTTCGCTTCACGGGTGACTTTCGAGGAGCCGGTGCCGACGCCGATCTCGAGCGCGGTCGAGTCGGCGACCACGTGGTCGTTCGTCAGGATCAGCCCCTTGTCGTTCAGCACGATGCCCGTGCCCTCGTCTTCGCCTTCCGCTTTGCGCGCTCTGATCGACACGACGCCCTTCGAGTCCTGTGCGTAGATCTGCGTTGCGCTCAGCGTCGTATTGGAGACCGGCTGCGCCTTGCCGGCGGTCGTTGCGGCGATCGGCGCAGAGGCGGCCGTGGTTGTCCTTGGGCTGCCGCCGGCTCCGCCCGCGGCGATGACGAGCGATGCCGCCGCCGCGCCGCCGACGAGAGCCGCAAGCAGCAGCGATGTGGGTCGCTTTCTCATTGCTCGTTACCTCCGGGGTGGGGTGTTGGTGGTTCCAGTTCAGGCTGGAACACCCCCCTGAGCAGGCGTTAACGAGTTCCCGAGAGAAAGCTCAGCGCCACGTAAGCGTCTCCTCAGCGTTCGCGAAGGGCCGCCTCAACGAGCGGGCGCGTGCCGGGCGCCCCCGCGCCTTTCGGCGTGTGGCACGGTGACGCGGCCGGGCCCGCCCCGGCGGGACGGCGGCTCGAGCATTTGGCCCGTGATCAGGCCCCGCGCCAAAGCGGCGCGCGCCTCGCGGGTCTCGAGAAAGGCCGTCACGGCGCGCGGCTCGAACTGGCTTCCCGAGCCGGTCTTGATGGCCGCGATGGCCTGGGTTGCCGGCCACGCCGGCTTGTAGGGCCGCTCGTGTGTCAGCGCGTCGAACACGTCGGCGACCGCGACGATCCGTCCGGGGAGCGGGATCGCCGTGCCCGCGAGGCCGAACGGGTACCCCGACCCATCCCACCACTCGTGGTGGGAGGCCGCGATCTCTGCGGCCATCCGCAGCACGGGCGAGCTGCTCCCTTCGAGCAGGCTCGCCCCGCGGAGGGTGTGCTCGGCCATCGTGCGGCGCTCGGCCTCGGTGAGCCGGCCCCGCTTGAGCAGCAGCTCATCGGGGATCGCCAGCTTGCCGACGTCGTGAAGCAGCGCAGCCTCGCGAAGCTCCCCGACGGTCGCGTCGTCCAGCCCGAGCTGGGCCGCGATCTGACCCGAGAGCTCGGCCACGCGCCGGGTGTGATGGGCCGCGCCGTCGTCGCGGTACTCGGCGGCGGCTGCGAGCAGCTGCAGAGCCTGGGAATGCGCGCCTCCGAGCTCGCGCGTGCGCGCCTGCTCCAGGGTTCGCAGCGAGCTTTCGTAGTGCAAACGGAGCTCTGCCTCGAGCGCGCGTCTGCGGTCGGCGAACCATCCCAGCAGGGCGCCGACGACGAAGACCGCGGCGCCGCGGTTGAGGTAGCCCCAGGCGGTCATCGGCGACCCTTCGGCGAGGTTGATCGCGAGCACCGCGAGCACGCTCATCGCTGCGCTGGCGAGCCCGCCGAGGAGGCCGTACGCAAGGGCGAACAGAGCGACCGGGATCACGAACAGGAAGCCGACCCCGTCGTTGAGGTTCGGGTCGTAGATCCGCAGCGCGACCACGGTGGCGAACGCGGCGAGCGCGCCCATCGAGGCCACACGCCCGCCGGGCATGGGCAGCTGTACGCCGAACGCGTCCATATTCCGATGGTGCCCGCGCGCGAGGCGCTTGGGCGGAAGCTGGACGGCTGTACGAGGCGCTCAGGCCGTGCGCACCCTGACGGTGCCGGGCGCCCGCTCGGCACCGCCGCCGGGTGCAGGCGCGCCGTCCGCGCCGGGGGCGACGACGATCAGCGGCACCTCTGCGTTCCGGCTCAGATACCGCGCGACGCCGCCGGTGAAGCGGGTGAACAGCCCCCGGCGGGCACCGATCACGATCGCGTCGCAACCACCCTCGCGCGCGGCGCGTGCGAGCGCCGGGCCCGTCGCGCCCCTGCACGCAACCGACACGACCGAGATGTCGGGCTCGAGCGCGTCGATCGCCTCGCGCAGCATCTCGAGCTGGCGGCGGGTGTACTGCTCCGGGGTCTCGATCACGCCGGCCATCGGCCACACGCAGTAGGTCTGCCTGGCGATCACGAGCGCGACCTTGAGGCAGCCGTGGTTCGCGCGCGCAAGCGCGGCGCCGCGGCTCAGGGCCTCGCATGCCGCGTCGGACCCGTCGAAGCCGACGAGCGGCCGGCGGATCGCACGGCTCTCGGCGCTCACCTGTCCGCCCTGCTGAGCCGGTCGACGAGACCGTCCAGGATCTCGGTGGCGCGCGCCAGCACCTCGACGTCCTCATCGTCGAGCAGCGCCATCTCTTCGTGCAGGAGGGCGCGGTATTCCGCGCGCAGCTGCTCGAAGACGAGCGCGCCGCTCTCACTCATGCCCACGAGCACGGCCCGCCGGTCGGCCGGATCCTCGCTGCGCTGCACCCAGTCACGCTCCTGCAGGCGGTTGACGAGCAGCGTCATCGCGGGCTGGGTCACGCCCTCCGCGAGCGCGAGATCGGTGACCCGGCGCGGACGCTCGGAGAGCGCGCGCATCACGTTCGCCTCGGTCCGCGAGAGCTCGACGGTGGTGTGGGCTAGAAACAGCCGGGAGATCGCGGAGGCGCCTTGTGGCAGCGCCTCCGCGATCTCATCCAGCCGCCTCCCCCGCGCGATCCCGCCGACAGCTTCCATTAGGCATTTATATTAGCGGCTGATCTAGAGGCCGGGCATGCGAGCCCGCGGATTCGGCGCGACAATAGCCCCGAGACATCCGCGCTCGCTTGCCACCAGCAAAGGAGACCGTCACATGTCGAGCACACCGGGGTTCGGACAGGACATCCGCCCGCTCTTCAGGCCGAAGGACGTCGAGTCGATGATGAGCCGGTTCGACCTGTCCTCCTACGAGGACGTACGGGCCAACGCGGCGGCGATCCAGGCCGCCGTCTCCAAAGGCAACATGCCCTGCGACGAGACATGGCCCCCCGAGCGGGTGAGCCTGTTCGGGGCTTGGATCGATGCAGGCTTCCCGGCGTGAGCGAAGACGGCCTGGGAGCTCGCTGAGGAGCCGTCGGCGGCTTTCGGTGTCGGCCGCACGTTGAGCGAGGCGCTCGCCGCGGCCTAGACCGAGGGCCGCCTCAACTGGGCCCGCCGCGCCTGGCGGGCGCGCGCCCGTCCGGCTGCGTGGGGGCGGCGAACCCTGACGGCCCCGGCGGGATCGGGCGGGTCTGCGGGCGTCCCACTGCGAGTGAAAGCTCCTTGCCGTGATGGACGACCGACAGCTCCGCGCCCGACACGAGCGAGTAGGTGGCGCTCTCGGGCGCGACGTCCACCCGCAGCCGGCGCCCTCTGAACAGCAGGCCGAAGCCGACGCGCGTCAGCTGCGGAGGGAGCCTGGGCTTGAAGGACAGCTCGCCGTCGTGGTCACGCATTCCTCCGAAGCCGGCCACCGCAACGATCCAGGCGCCGGCGAGCGCAGCGAGATGAAGCCCGTCTCGCGTGTTGTGCTCGATGTCGTCCAGATCGATCAGCGCAGCCTCGCCGAAGTAGTCGTAGGCGAGGTCCATGTGCCCGATCTCGGCCGCGAGCACAGCCTGCGTGCAGGCCGACAACGAGGAGTCGCGAACGGTCAGCTGCTCGTAATAGGCGAAGTTGCGCGCCTTCTGCTCGTCGGTGAAGGCATCACCGCGGAGATGCATCGCGAGCACGAGGTCGGCCTGCTTGACCACCTGCTTGCGATACAGGTCGAAGTACGGGTAGTGCAGGAACAGCGGGTAGGTGTCCGGCGGGGAGCCCGCGAAGTCCCAGCGCTGCAGCGCGGTGAACCGGTCGGCCTGGGCGTGCACTCCGATCTCTGCGTCGAACGGCATCACCATCGCCTCGGCCGCGGCGCGCCAAGCCTCGATCTCCGCTGCGTCCACGTGGAGCTCATGCGCGCGGTCTTCCAGACGCTCGGCGACGTCGGCAGCGGCGCGGAGGTTCCGCTGGGCCATGAGGTTGGTGTAGATGTTGTTGTCCGCGATCGCGCTGTACTCATCGGGGCCCGTGACGCCGTCGATGCGGAAGCGCCCGTCGGGTGAGAGGTGGCCGAGGCGGCGCCAGAGCCGGGCGGTTTCGATCAGCAGCTCCGCGGCGATCTCGCGCTCGAAGTCGGGGTCCGGCGCGGCGGCCTCGCAGCGGAGGACCGCGTCGGCGATGTCCGCGTTGACGTGGAAGGCGACGATCCCTGCCGGCCAGTAGGCCGAGCACTCCGGTCCGCGGATCGTCCGCCACGCGAACGCCGCGCCCGCCAGGCCGAGCTCGGCCGCGTGCCGACGAGCCTCCTCGAGCGTGGCGTGGCGCCAGCGCAGGGCATCCCTGGCGGCGTCCGGGTCGGTGTAGGTGACGAGCTGGAGCACGAAGCTCTCGGTGTCCCAGAACGTGTGGCCGTCGTAGCCGGTGCCGGTGAGCCCCTTCGCGGGGATCGCACGCTGCTCGGCCCGCGCGGTCGCCTGCAGGCAGTGGAACATCGAGACGCGCACGGCGCACTGCAGCTCCTCGTCCCCCTCGATCTCGACGTCGGCCCGGGCCCAGTAGTCGTCGAGGTGCTTGCGCTGGGCGCTGAGCAGCCCCTCCCATCCGGTTTGCCGTGCCTCGAGCGCCGCTCCCCTGACCTGGTCGGCGACCGCCTGCTCGGAGCGCTGGCTGGACCAGCCGTAGGCGAGCACCTTCACGAGCCGCAGGCACTCGCCGGGTTCGAGGTCGGTCGAGAACAGCACGCGCGCCTCGTCCTCCGTCGCCTCGCTCGTCGTCTCGGTGTCCTGGGGCCCTTCGAGGATGTGATCCATCCCGGCCGCCATCACGAGATCGCTCTGGGCTGTCGCGTGGACGAGCAGGGCTCCGAGGTCGTTGGTGCGATGGAGCAGCGACTGCAGGCGCGCCTCGCTCGAGCCCTCCCGGACGTCGCCTGAGAGCACCGGCAGCACCTCGTTGGCGAGGAGCTCGGACTCGAGCACGACGCGCGTCGGGGAGTCCAGCGCAGTCACCTCGTACTGGATGGCGGCGACGGCGCGCTGGGCGAACGACACGAGGCGCGTCGATCTGACCCGCACGCGCTCGCCCGCGGGTGAGCGCCAGTCGACCGTGCGGCGAAGCACACCGTCGCGAAGGTCCAGGACCCGCTCGTGCCCCAGCAGCTCGCCGTAGCGGACGTCGAACGGCTCGTCGCGGACGAGGAGACGGATGATCTTTCCGTCGGTGACGTTCACGAGTCGCTGACCCGCCTTCGGCACGCCGTAGGCCGGCTCGGAGCTGGGCAGCGGCGTGACCTCGTAGAACGAGTTGAGGTAGGTGCCCGGCAGGCCGTGGGGCTCGCCCTCGTCGAGGTTGCCTCGCAGCCCGATGTGGCCGTTGGAGAGCGCGAACAGAGACTCGGTCTGCGCCAGGAGCTCGAGGTCCAGCTCCGTTTCTCGCAGCGCCCACGGTTCGCCCGCGAAGGGGCGCTGCTGGATCATCGGTCGAGCAGCTCGCTGAGATCGGACACGACGATGCTCGCCCCGTGCTCGGAGAGCTGCTCGGCCTGCCCGACGCGGTCGACGCCGACCACGCAGCCGAAGCCACCGGCCCGCCCCGCCTCGACGCCCGCGAGCGCGTCCTCGAAGACCGCGGCTGCCCCGGGCTCGAGCTCGAAGGCCTTCGCGGCGGCGAGGAACGTGTCGGGCGCCGGCTTGCCGCGGAGATGCTCGCGCTCGGCTACCACGCCGTCGATCCGGATCTCGAACAGGTCCTCGATGCCGGCGGCGCGCAGGACGTCGCGGCAGTTGGTGCTGGAGGAGACGACCGCGCGGCGCAGCCCCGCCTGGATCGCGGCGTGGACGTAGCGCACCGAGCCCTCGTAGGGTTCGACGCCGTGCTCGTGGATCAGGCGCAGCACGATCTCGTTCTTGCGGTTGCCGAGGCCGTGGATCGTCTCGGCGCTCGGTGGATCGCTCTCCTCGCCGTCGGGGATCTCGATCCCGCGTGAGTCGAGGAACGACCGCACGCCCTCGTAGCGCGGCTTGCCGTCGACATAGGCGTCGTACTCCCCGACCTCGTCGAACGGCACGAAATCGGTGTGGCTCGACGCGGCACGGGCGCGGAGGTAGCCGTCGAACATCTCCTTCCACGCCGCCGCGTGGACCTTCGCCGTCTTCGTCAACACCCCATCGAGGTCGAACAGGCACGCCTTGACGCCATCCGGAAGACCGAGCACCGCTCCACAGTAGGGGCAGACGCGCTCTCTAGGATGTTTTCTGTGTCCGCTCAGACCGTTCCCGGTGGCGTGGTCCACGAGCTGCCCGCAGACCTGCGCGCGACGCTGATCGCGAACGCGACGGCGCTGGGTGCCTGGAACGACATCACCCCGCTGGCCCGCAACGAGTTCATCTGCTGGGTCGAGGACGCCAAGCGCGAGGACACGCGCGAACGGCGCATCCGGCGCACGCGGGAAGAGCTCGAGGAAGGCATGCGCCGCCCGTGCTGCTGGCCGGGCTGTGCGCACCGGGAGCGCAACGGCAGATGACCGCGACGCGAACCGGGGAGGCCCCGGGCCGCGGCCCCGAGCCGCTCGCCGGGCTAGGAGTCGAGCTCGCGCACGAGCAGCCGCAGATGCTTCGGCATCGCGGCCCGCAGAACCACGACCTCGACCTCGGTGCCGATCAGGTCCGCGACCATCAGCCGCTGGATGTCTTCGACGCTGCCGACGGTCTCGCCCGCGAGCTCCACGATCAGGTCCTCGGCTCGCAGCCCGGCGTGGTCGGCGGGGCTTTCGGGAACCACCTCGAGCACCTCGACGCCACGGTCCTGGCTGCGTTCGCGCCGGGCGCGAGCCGGGAGCGGCCGCGGGCCGCCGGCGACGCCGAGGTAGGCGCGGCGGACCCTCCCGTGCGTCATCAGGTCGCCGATCAGCTTGCGGGTGGCGTCGTTGATCGGCACGGCCAGGCCGAGGCCGACGCCGGCGACCGCGGTGTTAACGCCGACCAGCCGCCCGGTGGAGTCGACGAGGGCGCCGCCCGAGTTCCCGGGGTTGAGCGCGGCGTCCGTCTGGATCACGTTGTCGATCATCCGCACCGTGCGGCCCGACCGCGCCGGCAGCGAGCGGCCGAGAGCAGACACGACGCCGGCGGTCACCGAGCCGGCGAAGCCGTGCGGGTTGCCGATCGCGACGACGAGCTGCCCGACGCGCAACGCCGATGCGTCCCCGAGGATCACGGGCGTCAGGTCCTCGCCGTCGGCACGGAGCACCGCGAGGTCGGAGAGCGGATCGGTGCCGAGGACCCGGAACCCGATGTCCCGCCCGTCGGTGAAGGTGGCGCGGCCGAGCGCGTCGCGCCCTGCGACGACGTGCGCCGAGGTCAGGATGAAGCCGTCGCTACTGAGGACGACGCCGCTTCCGGCGCCGGCGGGTACGCGGCCACGAGACGTCCTGCGCAGCACACGCAGGCTCGCGACGCTCGGAGCGAGACGCTCGACGACCGAGGTGACGGTGCGCGAGTAGGCGTCGAGCGCCTCGGCTTCCTCGTTGGGCCCGTGCAGATCCGGCGCGGCGGACAGCTCACCGGCACGGTAATCGGCGATCTGCAGGATCTCGGCGCTCAACGCCGCACTCCGTTGGGCTCAGCGGACATGAGGATCAGGATAGGAAGCCGCGATCAGACTCCGAACTGCGCCCTGAAGTCCTCCGGCACCAGCTCGGCGAAATCCGGATGGCGCTCGATGAAAGCTTTGACGAAGGGGCAGAACGGCAGCACCGCGAGACCGCGCGCGCGGGCGTCCTCGAGCGCGAACCGGATCAGCCGGTCGGCGAGCCCGCGGCCCTGGAAGCGCTCGTCGACCTCGGTGTGGACGAACGCGATCAGCTCGGGCCGCAGGCGGTAGATCGTGTAGCCGGCCACCTCGCCCTCGACGGACAGCTCGTAGCGTTCCCGCTCGGGTGCGTCGGCGATCTGGACCTGCTCCGGCGCGGCCATGCGGGCAAGCCTAGTGCGGGCGGCCGGGCACGTGGCATCCTGTCGGAGCCAGGACGGCGGCGGCGGGGAGAGCTCGCGCCGAGCACGGGATGCTCCGCGAGGGCTCCACGAATCGAAGGAGTGAGTGCGATGGAGACGATCGGCTTCGTGGGTCTCGGGCACATGGGTGGCAACATGGCGGCCCGTTACCTCGACGAGGGCTACACGGTGTACGGCAACGCGAGCGGCCGGGACGGTGCGCAGTGGCTCATCGAGAAAGGGCTGCGGTGGGCCGATACCCCACGCGAGATCGCGGCGTCGGCCCAGATCGTGATGACCTCGCTGCCGAACGACGACGTTGTGAGATCCGTCGCCGAGGGCGAGAGCGGCCTGATCGCCGGCCTGGGCGACGAGAGCGTGTGGGCCGACCTGAGCACGATCAGCCCGAGTGCCAGCCGGCAGCTCGCCCAGAGCGTCCGCGACGGTGCGCCCGGCGCCCGGATGCTCGACACACCCGTGTCCGGAAGCGTGCCGCAGGTCAAGAGCGGGACGCTCACGATCATGGTGGGCGGCGACGCTGCCTCGTTCGGGCGTGTGGAGCCCGTCCTGCAGTTGCTCGGCACGCCGGTCCACGTGGGGGAAAACGGGCAGGGGCTCGTGCTCAAGCTCGCCGTGAACATCAGTCTCGCGGTCCAGATGCTCGCCTTCTCGGAGGGTCTGCTGCTGGCTGCGCGCGAGGGCATCGAGCCTCACCTGGCCGCGAAGGTGATGAGCGAGACCCCGATCGGCTCACCGATGCTGAAGGCGCGGGTCCCGCTCGTTCTCGACGAGCCGGATGAGACCTGGTTCGACGTCTCGCTGATGGACAAGGACATCCGGCTCGCGCTCGCTGCAGCCAGCGAGCAGAACGTCGAGCTGCCCTCCGCGACGGTCGCCGACGAGGTGCTCACGGAGGCCGCCCAGCGCGGCTATGAGCACCGGGACATCGCAGCGCTCTACGACGTGCTCGGCGCGATGAGCGGCTGACCGCGCGTCGCCCTCGAGCTGCCCGCTCTACGCGCTCGCCGGGCGGGCGCCGCTCGCGGCCCCTTCCCGCACTCCGACCTCCGCAGCCAGCCGCTCGTGGACCGAGCGCACGGCGCTGGACCCCTCGCCGACGGCGGCCGCGACGCGCTTCATCGACCCGTGCCGCACGTCACCCGCCGCGAAGACGCCCGGCATCGACGTCTCAAACGGGAGCGTGCCAGGCGATCCGTCGAGCGCCCGGTCGGTCAGGATGAAGCCGTTCTGGTCAAGGGCCACCGCACCGTCCAGCCAGCCCGTCGCCGGGTCCGCGCCGATGAAAGAGAACAGGCCCGCGCAGTCCAGAACCCGGTCCGCGCCGTCCGCCAGGTCGCGGAAGGTCACCTGCTCGAGATGCTCGCCGCCCGACAGGCGACTGACTTCGACCCCGGTGAGCAGCGAGATGCTCGGATCGGCGTGGATGCGCTCGATCAGGTACGAAGACATCGTCTGCTCCAGGCCCTCGCGCCGGACGGCGATGGTGACGGCGCAGCGGTTCTGGGCGAGGTAGACCGCGGCCTGGCCGGCAGAGTTGCCGCCGCCCACGATCACCACCGAGCTGCCGCCGCAGACGCGCGCCTCGAGATCGGTCGCGGCGTAGTAGACGCCGGCACCCTCGAAGCGTTCGAGCTCGGCGACTGCGAGCCGGCGGTAGCGGGCGCCCGAGGCCACGATCACCGCGCGTGCCGGGATCTCGCTGCCGTCGCGCAGCGCCACCACGTGGAAGCTCGTCTCGTGGCGCAGGGCGACGACCTCGCAGGGCGCGTTGAGACGAGCCCCGAGACGCATCGCCTGTACCGCCGCGCGCGCGGTCAGGTCGCCGCCCGAGATGCCGTTCGGGAAGCCCGCGTAGTTCTCGATACGCGAGCTGGAACCGGCCTGGCCGCCGACGGCGAGTGAGTCCAGGGACACTGTGCGGAGTCCCTCCGAGGCGCCGTAGACCGATGCCGCAAGGCCGGCCGGCCCGCTGCCGACGACGACCAGGTCGAAGATGTAACCCGGCGTCGGCTGGAAGGTCAGCCCGAGGCGTTCCGCGAACTCCTCGGGAGTCGCGCTCCTCATCGTTTCGGTGGGCGAGATCACCGCCGGCAGATCCGCCGGGGCGAGCCCCATGCCGGCGAGCAGCCCCTCAGGGTCATCGGCATCCTCGACGTCGATCCAGGAGTACGCGATGCGCTGGTGCTCGGCGAACGAGCGCAGTCGCATCGCTGGAGGGGAGAAGCGCGAGCCGACGATGCGGATCGCTTCGGCCCCCGCGCCGCGCCGGAGGATCTCGCGCCGGGCGAGCAGCGCGTTGAAGATCGTGTCTGCCAGCCCCGGGCTCGCGCTCATCAGCCGCCGGAACTGGAGCTCGCCGATGACGAGGACACGCCCGTCTTCGACGACCCTGCACGAGAGGAACCTGCGCTGGCCGGTGAGCAGGTTGAGCTCGCCGGCGAACCCGCCCGGACCGTAGCTCGCGATCAGCTCCGGCTCATCGCCGTCCGGCCTCACGACCTCGGCGCGGCCCGCGAGGATGACGAACAGCTCGTAGGAGGCCTCGCCGGCCTCGAACAGCATCTCGCCCGTCCTCATCGGGCGCTCGGTGCCGAACGCCGCGATCTCCGCGAGCTGGGCGTCGCTGAGCGCGACGAACGCGGTTGCCTCGAGGTCGCCGGGCGAGCTCATCGGGGCGCTGGCGGTGATGTGGTCGGGCAGGTGCGCAGCATCGCGAGACGCCTGCGAGCGGCGCCGCGCTCAATCTAGCTCGGCTGCCGGGATCTCGCGGACGGGCGCCGGCACGTCCCGCGCCTCGCGCCTCGCGCCTCGCGCCCGGCCGCGACAAGGGCTGTCAACGGTCATGTCGCAAAACCGCTAGACGCCGGGCCGTCAGCGTGTCACGCTCGCCGGGTGGCACTCGACCTCGAGCACTCCTACCGAGCGATCCGCGCCAAGGACCAGCGCTTCGACGGCTGGTTCTTCACGGCTGTGACCTCGACCGGCATCTACTGTCGCCCGAGCTGCCCGGCGATGACGCCGAAACGGGAGAACGTCCGCTTCTACCCCTCGGCGGCGGCGTGCCAGCAGGCCGGCTTCCGGGCCTGCAAGCGCTGCCGGCCGGACGCCTCGCCCGGGTCCCCGGAATGGAACGTGCGCGGCGACGTCACCGGTCGCGCGATGAGGCTGATCGCCGACGGCGTCGTCGACCGCGAGGGCGTGCCGGCGCTCGCAGCACGTCTCGGCTACAGCGTCCGCCAGCTGCAGCGGCTGCTCCGGGCGGAGCTCGGAGCGGGCCCCCTGGCCCTGGCACGCGCGCAGCGCGCCCAGACCGCCCGCACGCTGATCGAAGCCAGCTCGCTGACGATGGCCGAGATCGCGCTTGCCGCCGGCTTTTCGAGCATCCGCCAGTTCAACGACACGGTGCGCACCGTGTTCGCGCTGTCGCCGACCGAGCTGCGGCGCAGGACGAGCAACGCCGCTGCTCGTTCGGCCGGGACGCTGCGGCTCAAGCTCGCCTTCCGCCGCCCGCTCAGCCCCGAGAACCTGTTCGGGCACCTGGCGGCCACAGCCGTGCCCGGCGTCGAGGAGGTTCGGGACGGGAGCTACCGCCGAACGCTGCGGCTCCCGCACGGCACCGGCATCGCCGAGCTCACGCCCGGTGAGGGTCACGTCGACTGCGTTCTGCGCCTCGAGGATCTGCGCGACCTCGGCGCCGCCGTCTCGCGGTGCCGCTGGCTGCTCGATCTGGACGCCGACCCGGAGGCGATCGACGAGCAGCTCGCCGGCGACCCCGTCCTGCGGCCGTCCGTCGCGCGATGGCCGGGCCGGCGCGTGCCGCGCACGGTGGACGGCGCCGAGCTGGCCATGCGCGTCGTGCTCGGACAGCAGATCTCGACCGCCGCCGCGCGGACGCTCGCCGCGACGATCGCGGCGCGCTGGGGCGAGCCGGTCACCGACCCCGGCGGCGGCCTGTCCCGTCTCTTCCCGGCTCCGGCCTCGCTCACCGAGCTGGACGTGGCGATGCCCTCGGCGCGGCGGCACACGGTCCAGAGCATTGCCGTCGCGCTCTGCGCTGGCACGCTCGAGCTCAGCCCCGGCGCCGAGCGCGGCGAAGCCCTGGGTGCGCTACGGGAGATCCGGGGGGTGGGGCCGTGGAGCGCGGAGGTGATCGCGATGCGCGCGCTCGGCGACCCGGACGCCTTCCCGGTCAACGATCTCGGGCTGCGTCGCGGCGCCGGCGCGCTGGGGCTCGGAGACACCCCGCGCGAGCTCACGGCGCGCTCGGCGCGGTGGAGCCCCTGGCGCGCTTACGCGGTGCAGCATCTCTGGGGCGCTACGCCGCACGCGATCAACGAGTGGCCGCCCGCTTCCTCCGCGGCCCTGCCCGCGCTGGCAGCCTGATCGCGCGCACAAAAAGAGCGCCGCTCTGCGGCGCCCGGAACCCCTCTCCACTTCCAGAGTATCCCTGACAGGGGGGCTTGTTTCAAGCCCGGGCAGTGCCGCATACTCGCTCGCCGCAAGCGACGAAGGGAGCACTGCGATGGGTGCGGACGGCAGGTATGTGGTGGGCTTGGCAGAGATCGACCGCACGCATGTTGCGCTGGCCGGCGGCAAGGGCGCACAGCTGGGCGAGCTCTCGCGTATCGACGGCATCTTCGTACCGCCGGGCTTCTGCGTCACGACGCGCGCCTTCAGGCGGGCCTTCGCCGAGGAGCCGTCACTGAGCGAGATGCTCGACCGCCTGTCGGCGCTGCGCGCCGAGGATCGCGACGCGACGCGTGAGGCGAGCGCGGAGATCCGCCGTGCCATCCAGGCGCGCGGCATCCCGGGCGAGGTGGGGGAGGAGATCGCGCGCGCCGTGCGGGCTCTCGGTGACCCTGTGGGTCTCGCCGTACGGTCGAGCGCGACCGCGGAGGACCTGCCGGCGGCCTCGTTCGCCGGCCAGCACGAGACCTACCTCAACGTGATAGGAGCCGACGCCGTCAGCGATCACGTCTGCCGGTGCTGGGCCTCGCTGTTCACGGAGCGGGCCGTGGCCTACCGGCGGCACAACGGCGTCGATCACCGCGACGTCCAGATGGCCGTGGTCGTCCAGGAGATGGTCACCGCGCAGGCGGCCGGGGTCCTGTTCACCGCCGACCCCGCGAGCTCGAACCGGAGGGTGGCCGTCGTGGAGGCGACCCTCGGTCTCGGCGAGGCGCTCGTCTCGGGTCTGCTGGAGCCGGACGTCTACGCGGTGCGCGACGGCCGCGTGATCAGCCGGGTCCCCGCCGGCAAGCTCTTCGCCGTCGAGGCCTCGCCGTCAGGAGGCACTCGGCAGGAGGCTGTCGAGGAGGCAAGGGCCGCGCAGCCGGCGCTGACGGATGCCCAGGCCGTCGCGCTCGTCGAGCTGGGGCGCCGCCTGGAGGCGCACTTCGGCGCTCCGCAGGACATCGAGTGGTGCCTCGCCGGCGGCAGGTTCGCGATCGTGCAGAGCCGGCCCATCACGACGCTGTACCCGATTCCCGCCCGTGAGGACGAGGAGCGTCACGTCTATGTCTCGGTCGGCCACCAGCAGATGATGACCGACCCGATGAAGGCCCTCGGGCTCTCGCTGTTCCAGCTGACGGCGTTGCGGGGAATGCACGAGGCCGGCGGACGGCTGTTCGTGGATGTCGCGGGCGATCTCGCTTCTCCGGTCGCGGGCGCGGCGGTCCTCGGAGCGCTCGGCACGTCCGACCCGCTGATCGGAGACGCGCTCGAAGCCGTGCTCGAGCGCGGCTTCATCCAGCCGGTCGCGGATGGTGGCCGGGGCGTCCCTCCGATCCTGCGCGCGGCCGCGCCGCTCGAGCCCGACCCGGCGATCGTCTCGGAGCTGATCGCCCGCAACGAGGCGTCCCTTGCGACCCTGGAGGGCGAGATCCGCACGCGATCGGGCGCGGAGCTCGTGGAGTTCATCCTGGCCGACATCCCGGAGCTGAAGCGGCTCCTTTCGGATGCGGACAGCAGCCACGTGATCAGAGCGGTGATGAGCGCGGCGTCGTGGCTCGAAGAGCACCTGGACGCCTGGCTGGGCGACAGGGACGCCGCCGGCAAGCTGGCGCTGTCCGTGCCGGACAACATCACCTCCGAGATGGGGCTCGATCTCCTGGACCTCGCCGATGCGATCCGTCCTCATCCGCAGGTCGTGGCCGTGCTTGAGAGTGCCGGCGCCGAGGAGCTTCTCGACGCGCTCGCGGACGTCCCGGGCGGCACGCAGGCGCGAGACGCGATCCTCGGCTACCTGGATCGATACGGCATGCGCTGCGCCGGGGAGATCGACATCACGAGGCCGCGCTGGAGCGAGGCTCCCGGCACGCTCGCTGCCGCGATCCTCTCGAACGTGAGGGGCTTCGCGCCCGGCGCCGCGCGGCGTCGCTTCGAGCAGGGCATGCGGGAAGCTGCGGCGGCTGAGACGGGGGTGCTGGAGCGGCTGCGGGCGCTGCCCGGGGGAGAGGAGAAAGCCGAGGAGACCAAGCGGACGATCGACTGCCTGCGGGCGTTCGCGGGCTACCGCGAGTACCCGAAGTACGCCATCGTCAGCCGCTACTTCATCTACAAGCAGGCGCTCATGGCCGAGGCGGACCGCCTCGTCGCCGGCGGGGTTCTCGGCGGGCGGGAGGACATCTTCCACCTGACCCTGCAGGAGCTCCACGGCCTCCTTAGCACGAGGTCGCTGGAGGCGCAGCTGATCGCCGAAAGAAAGGAGGCCTTTCGTCTCCAGCAGACGCTCACACCGCCGCGGGTATTCACATCCGAGGGCGAGGTCTTCGCGGGCTCCTACCGGAGAGAGCTACCGGCAGGCGCGCTGGCGGGCCTGGCCGTATGCGGCGGGACAGTGGAGGGGCGCGCGCGGGTCGTGCTCGACATCGCGGACGCCGAGCTGGAAGGAGGCGACATCCTCGTCACGGCCTACACCGACCCCAGCTGGTCGCCCCTGTTTCCGGCGGTTGACGGGCTGGTGACGGAGGTGGGTGGGCTGATGACCCATGGCGCGGTGATCGCGCGCGAGTACGGGCTGCCCACCGTGGTGGGCGTCGAGCACGCGACGCAGCTGATCCGGGACGGTTGCCGCATCCGCGTCCACGGCGGCGACGGCTACGTCGAGATTCTCTCGCAGGAGCCTGCGCGCTCCGCGCAGGGCGCGGCTTAGTCGCAGTCCGAGCCGTCGAACGGCAGGCCCGCACCGAGCCTGTCGCGCTGCGGGGCGCTGAGGTCGCGATCGCCCTCGTGGCGGCGCTCCTCGCCGGCCGAGGAGCGGCTGCGGCCCGGCCGGGCGAGCTCGCGCAGGGCGCTGATCACGCCCCACCCACGGCGTCGCGGCTGGGTTGTGGCGGTTGCGTTCATGCGGCGTCCTTGCTCGAGGGGCGGGCCATCACGGCCCGTATCGGCGTCGGACGCTCGAACCTTTAATGTCGCAGGGGTCTACTGCACGCTCGAGCCGCGCCCGGCCGGAGTCGTCTCTCAGCTCAGCTCGGGTGCCGCTGCGGGCTGAACCCTGGGCGCCCGCGCCTCGCGAAAGCTGACGAGGCGTTTGCTGCGCTCGTCGTAGAGCTTGAGGCGTGTCGCGCGGACGCCGTCCAGGAGCGACAGGGTGGGGACGTCGTGGAGCGCCGGCATCTCGTCGTGAGCCCGCCTCAGGTTGTAGTTGGGGATCTGGGCGTTGAGGTGGTGGACGTGGTGGTAGCCGATGTTTCCCGTGCAGAACCGCAGTGGCCCCGGCAGCCGCAGGTAGGAGCTCCCGCGCAGCGCGGCGTCGGTGAAGCTCCAGTCCTGGGCGTCGTCCCAGTAGGCGTCCTCGAACTGGTGCTGCACATAGAACAGCCAGATCCCGATCGATCCCGCCAGCATCGCCGGCAGGAACACAACCAGCAGGTAGTCCTGCCAGCCGATCTGCCAGATCAGCAGCTGCCACGAGGGCAGCGAGCGCCACGTCGGTCGCGAGCACGCTGCTCCGCATCCGCGGGCGCGCGCCCTTCGCGACGATGCGCGGCCCGATCACGAGCGCGACGATCGGGCCGATCCCGAGCATCACGAGCGGGTTGCGCGTCAGTCTGTAGGCCAGCCGGCCTCGCGCGGAAAGCGCGCCGTACTCGGTGATCGTCAGCGTGTGCAGGTCGCCCGTGCCGCGCTTGTCGAGGTTGCCGGCCGTGGCGTGGTGGACGGCGTGGTCGTGGCGCCAGCGATGGAACGGCGAGTACAGCAGCAGGCCGATCCCGCGCCCCAGCCATGCGTTCGCGCGCCGCCACGGCAGGAACGAGCCGTGCGAGCAGTCGTGGAAGACGATGAACGAGCGCACGAGGAAGATCGCGGCCGGCACGCCGAGAAGCAGCGCCAGCGCCGAGTTTCCGATCAGGAGATACATCGCGACGGTCAGCGCGATATAGGGGACGACCGAGGTCGCCAGGCAGAAGGCCGCTCGGCCCACATGGGGAGCGGCGTAGGGGGCGAGCTGTTCCCGCCAGCTGCGCGCTTCGGAGCTGTGACCGGAAGAGCCGGCGCCGCCCTCCTCCGAGGACGTGCCGGGGGCTGCGGCCATCAACGCGCTGCCTTCTTGGAGGGTCGGCGGCGCGGCGGTCGGCGCGAGGAGGGCGTCTCGCCCGCGCGATGCCGATCCTCGCCCAGCCCGTCGCGGACCCCGAGTCGCCGGGCGAGCCGGCGCATCTCGTGGTGCTCGCCGGCGCCGACGAGGGTCACACCGACACCGCTGTTGCCCGCGCGGCCGGTCCGCCCAACGCGATGGATGTAGGTGTCATGGTCGGCCGGTGGGTCGTAGTTGATCACGTGCGAAACCCCCTCGACGTCTATCCCGCGCGCCGCGACGTCGGTCGCCACGAGCGTATCGGTGTCACCCGACTGAAAGCGCGACAGCGCCCGGTCGCGCTGGCCCTGGGACTTGTTGCCGTGAATGGCGACCGAACGAAGCCCGCGCGTGTCGAGCCGCTTGACGAGGCGGTCGGCACCGCGCTTGGTGCGGACGAACACGATCGTCCTGTCGCGCTCGGCCTCCAGCTGCTCGATGAGCGCCTCCAGACGGTCCTCGTCCCGGATCGGCACGAAGCGGTGCTCGACCAGGGCCTTGGCTGTGTTCGACGGCGCGCGTTGCTCGTGGATCACGGCGTCCGACGTGTAACGGCCGGCGAGATCCCCCGCGACCCCGTCGAGCGTGGCGGAGAAGAACAGCGTCTGGCGAACCGAGGGGCACGCGCGGACGATGCGGTCGATCGCCGGGCGGAACCCCATGTCGAGCATGCGGTCGGCCTCGTCGAGAACGAGCATCCGGATCCGCGTGAGCGCGAAAGCTCCGCGCGCGAGCAGATCCTCGAGGCGGCCCGGCGTCGCGACGATGATGTGCGCGCGCTTCGCTCTCGCGGCCTGGGCGTTGATCCCGACACCGCCGTAGACCGCGGCGACCCGCAGCCCCTTGGCGCGGGTGAGGTCCTCGAGCTCGGTCGTGATCTGAGAGGCGAGCTCACGGGTGGGAGCCAGCACGAGGCCCGTCGGGCCCTGCAGGCTGGAGTCCAGGCGCTCGACCAGCGGGATGGCGAAGGCGAGCGTCTTGCCCGAACCGGTCGGGGCCTTGACGAGGACGTCGCGGCCGGCGAGGACATCCTCGAGGACGAGGCGCTGGACGGCGAACGGTGCCGTGATGCCACGGCGGGACAGGGCGCCGCTGACGGCACCGGACACGCCGAGATCGGCGAAGGACTGCGTTGACATGACTACTCCTGACGGCGCTCACGGGCGCCTGTGGGTTCGGAGGCTGTGGCTGACCCGAACCGCTTACAGGCGGGACTCAAGCGAGCAAACCTCGCGGCCAAACTGCTCGACCGCTCCCCTGACCGTAACAAACGCCTCCAAAAGCCGGGATAAAACTCTGTGAAGGGTGCTCCGAGAAGCCTGGAGAACGGGCGTGGACGGCGCTAGGATTGTGACGAATCAAACAAGCGCTGGGGCGACAGACAGCTGCCCGGCTGCGGACGGAGAGAGCGCCGGCGGGCGGCTCCGGTCGTGCAGGGTGGGCCTCGAGCGCACGAGCCAGGAGGGCACGTGGCGTCGTCTTACCAGTTGCGCCAGCAGGAGCAGCACGAGCAGAAGCTCAAGGACATGCGCGAGCAGGTCGCGGCCGGGAAGCTCGTCATCCGGCAGATGACGCCCGAGGAGCGCCGCCGCTTCCCACCGCGCGAGGAGCCGCGGCCTCGCCCCAAGCGGCGCTGACGCCTTCGCCGTCCGCCGTTCCGAGGGAGCCCCGGGGCCGCGTCGGGCCGTAGCGGTTGAATGTCGGTCGCCGGCACGGCTTCCGAATGACCGACGACGCCCAAAAGCCAGACGAGACGAGGGCACCGGCGGCGACCCTCGGCTTCGCCGAGGTGACGGCATCGACGGTCGCGAACATCGGCCCGGGCGTCGACTTCTACTTCGCCTTCGGGGTGATCGCGGTCACGGCCGGGACGGCGGCGCCGCTCACCATCATCGCGGCGGGAGTCGCCGTCTTCTTCCTCGCTTTCATCACGGCTGAGTTCACGAAGCGTGAGCCCTCCGCGGGCAGCTTCGTCACCTACGTGGAGACGTCGCTCGGGCCGAAAGCCGGGGTCGCGACTGCCCTTCTCCTCACGGTCGGCTTCACGGTGGCGATCGCGGGCGTGTTCGCGATGTCGGGCGGCATGATCTCGCTGACCCTCGAGCACTACACCGCCTGGCATCCATCCTGGCTGCCGATCGCGCTCGTCATGACGGCGGCGGCGATCTGGTTCGCGATGCGTGGCGCGGGCCTCTCGACCGCTGCGATCGGCATCGCGACGGTGATCCAGGTCCTCGTCATGGTCGCCGTGAGCGCGGTGGTGCTGATCGACCGGCGCGGCCACCTCTCGGGGATGCCGTTCGAGCCGTCGCATCTCAACAACGGCCTGGCTGGGCTGTCCGCCGGCTTCCCGCTGGCGCTCTACATGCTGATCGGATGGGAAAACGCGCCCGCGCTCGCCGAGGAAACCCGCGATCCTCGCCGCACCATCCCGAGAGCGCTCTACACCGCGCTGATCGGAGCCACCGTGCTGTTCGTCCTCTTCGCGTACGCGACGATCGTCGGCTTCCACTACGACACCTCCTCGATCGGCCGGGCGTCCGTGCCGTTCCTCGAACTGGCCGACCGCTACCTCGGCGATGCCGCGATCCTGGCCTGGCTGGCGGGCGTCGTCTCGGTGCTCTGCACCCTCGTCGCCGCCGTGAACTCGCAGGCGAGGGTGATCTTCGACGGCGGCCGCTCCGGCCTGCTGCCGTCGGTGCTGGGCCGTTCCCGGCCCCCGGGCGACACGCCGGTCAACGCGCTGCTCGCGATGACCGTGGCCGGCATGGGCATCGTCCTCGTCTGGTGGCTCTTTCACATCACGGGTCTCCTCGGAGGGACCGACGACCCGGTGAACCTCTACGCCGAGTGCTCGACGCTGGGGACGATCTTGATCCTGTTCGTCTACGTGCTCACCGCCGTCTCGCTGCCCGTCTTCATGTGGCGCCGGCACCGCGAGTCGTTCTCCGCGCTGCGCTACGTCGGGGTGCCCGCGCTGGGCGCGCTCGCCCTCGTGGTTCCCTTCATCGAGCTGTTCGAACCCGGCCAGCCGGTTCCCTACAGCGTGTTCCCGTACCTGGCCGTCGCGGCCCTCGTGGCATCGTGGCTGGCGTCGATCTATGTCGTCCGGCGCAACCCGCGTGCCGGAGCCAGCGAGGGGCGGGGCGCGGCAGACGCATGAGCCCGCGGGCGCGCCGGGCGCTGCGCGGCGCGCCCGCGGGCATCGGTGCACGGAGCGGTGCGCGCCACGCGGCGGCCGGCGTAGAGTTGCGCCCCCAGCGAACGGAGGTCAGCATGAGCACCATCGAGGACCAGATGGTCGTGGCCCACTTCATCGTCTCCGATGACGTCGAGCGTTCCCGCCGCTTCTACACCGACGTGCTCGGCGGCAGGACGGTGATCTCAGGCGAGGCAGGCGACGAGGTGACCTACGTCGCGCTCGCCAACACCTGGGTCATCATCAACGAAGGGGGCGGGCCGACCGACGACAAGCCGACCGTCACGCTCGAAACGCCACCGGACCCCGATCGGGTCAGCAGCTTCCTCAACATCCGGGTCGCCGACATCGAAGCCGTGCACGCCGAGTGGAGCGCCCGGGGGGCGGAGTTCCTGACGCCGCCGAAGCAGCACGAGACGGAGATCCGGTGCTACATCCGCGATCCCGACGGCTACATCATCGAGGTGGGGCAGACGACGCTTGCGCGGGGGTGGCGGCCGCCGTCCTGAGCGACGGCACGGCCGGCGCCTTACGGCTGATACGGCGGAGCCACGCCCCAGCCCCAGCGTGGAACCGGCGCGTGTGGCGCAACCTCCGCACCCGGCTGGGAGTTGTGGACGGCCAGGCGTGTGCCCCACTCGGCGTAGCCCATGAGAGCGGCGCGGAACTCGGGATCGGCCGGTAGCCCCGCGTCGTCGGCGGCGCGGCTGAGAAGCGTCACGAAGGTCAGCCGCTGGCGGGCGTCGATCGCCAGCCCGCGGTGGCGGCTCAACATGTGCTCATAGCCGCCGCGCTGCTGCGTGTAGACAGCGGGGCCGCCCATCACCTCGCTCCACCAGTCGGTGACGTGCTCTCGGTGCTCGCGGCTCACCCGCTCGCCGAACAGGGCCGCTATGTCGGGCGCCTCGACTTCGACGAGGTCGTAGAAGCGGTTGAGCCAGGCGGCGAACGCTGGACGGCCGCCGGCCCACTCGAAGATCGTCGGGGTTGCCTCGGCCACGCCCGCAGCTCAGGGCGCGCCGCGAGAACCGGGGCCCGCGGCCGCGCCGGCCGCGATCCGTTCCGCCGCGAGCCGTTCCGCCGCGGCGAGCGGCGTGACGCCGGCGACCTGGGCGCGATCGAGGATCGCGCCGAGCACGTCCTCGATCCGCCGGATGCGTTCCAGGGCCCGGTCGCGGTCGTAGCCGGTCAGCTCCATCCCCACGTTGATCAGCCCGCCGGAGTTGACGATGAAGTCCGGCGCATAGAGGACGCCGCGTGCAGCCAGCACACCGGCCAGCTCGGGCGCGGCGAGCTGGTTGTTAGCGGAACCGCAGACGATTCGGGAGCTCAGCTCGAGGCTCAGCGTCTGGTCGATCACGCCGCCGAGCGCGCAGGGGGCGAGGAGATCGACGTGGGCGTGCAGGGCATCCTCGGGGTCGAGCCAGGCCGCCCGGAGCTCGGCCGCCAGCGCACGCTTGGCCGGATCGACGTCCGCGAGCACCAGCTCTGCGCCGGCCTTGGCGAGCGCGCGGGCGAGCGGCTCGCCGACATGCCCGAGGCCGACGATCGCGACGCTGCGTCCCGTCGAGGCCGGCGCGTGCCGTAGACCGAGCGCAAGCAGGCCCGGATCGCCGCGAGCACCCCCGTTGCGGTGAACGCGCCCGGGTCGCCGCTGCCCCCGTGGGCGGTCGGCGCCCCGACGACGTGCTCGGAGCGCTGCGAGAGGAAGTCCATGTCGGCCGCGCCCATGCCGACGTCCTCGGCGGTGATGTAGATGCCGCCGAGCATGTTCAGGCTGTCGGCGAAGTCCTCGAGCAGCGCTTCGCGTGAAGGACTCCGTCAGATCGAGGCCGGCCGGCGGGAAGATCACGGCCTTGCCGCCACCGAGCTGAAGCTGCGCCGCGGCCGCCTTCAGGGTCATCGCGCCCGAGAGCCGCAGCGCGTCTGACACCGCCTCCTGGAGGTTCTCGTAGCGCCACAGCCGGCAGCCGCCGAGCGCCGGGCCGAGGACAGTCGAGTGGACGGCGATGATGATGTGCGCGCCGGTGCGCGGGCCCCGGCGCACGAGCACGAGCTCGTGCTCGTCGCCGTCCGGCACGCTCAGCGGTTTCCGTTGGCCGTTCACGGTTGCGGTGGCCATCACTGCTCCTCCCATCGTTCGATGCGCTCCCGAACGGCACCCAGGAACTGCGCCGCGAGCGCACCGTCGAGCGCCCTGTGGTCCCACGAGAGGCAGAGGTTCGTCATCGGGCGGATCGCGACGGCGTCGCCGCCGCGGCCGTCGCTGACGGCGACGGGTCGCCTCACGACGGCCTCGAGGTCGAGGATCGCGACTTGGGGCTGGTTGATGATCGGTGTCGAGGCGATCGTCCCGTAGCCGCCCGGGTTTGTGATCGTGAAAGTCCCTCCGCGCACGTCGTCTGCGGCGAGGCCGCCTGCCGCGCGCCCGCCGCGCCAGCTCGGAGATCCGCTTCGCGAGCCCCTCGGCCGAGAGGTCCTGTGCGTCGTGGATCACCGGCACGATCAGCCCGTCGGAGCCGAGGGAGACCGCGATCCCGAGGTGCACGGCGGCGTGCCGCGTGAGCATCTCGTCCTCGAGCGTCGCGTTCAGGTCGGGATGGGCCTGCAGCGCCTCGATCGTGCAGCGCGCGACGAAGGGCAGGTAGCTGAGCCCGAGGCGCTGCCGGGCCGACTCGATGGCCGACATGTCGGCCTCCGTGATCGAGGTGCAGTGCGCCGCGGTGCGCAGCGACTCGGTCATGTGCGCGGCGATCGAGCGGCGCATGCGCGAGAGCCGCTCGGCGTCCGCGGATGCGCCGGCCGGCACGGGCTCCCCGGGCTCCTCGCGGTACGGGCTCTCGATGTGCAGCGGCTGCGCGTCGCCGTTGCGGCGCGCCGCGGGCCGCCACGAAGGCGAGCACGTCCTGCTTTCGAACGCGCCCGTCGCGTCCCGTTCCCGGCACGGCGGTCAGCTCGACGCCCTCGCGCTCGGCGATGCGCAGGACCACGGGCGAGTAGTGCGCGCTTCGAGCGCCGCGGCGGAGCCGTTGCCGACGCTCGGCGCGCCGGCAGCCGCGGGCGCCGCGCGGCCTTGCCGTCGGAGCTCGTCTCGGGCTCATCGCCGGTTTGAGGCTTCGCCCGCGGGAGCGCCCGTGGCGATGCGGGCGAGCAGGCGTCCCGACCGGGACCGTCTGCTCGGGCTCGACGAGCAGCTCCGCGAGGACCGCCCGAGGCCGGCGCGGGGACCTCGCAGTCGATCTTGTCCGTCGTGATCTCGCAGATCGTCTCCTCGGCCTCCACGCGGTCGCCCGGCTGCTTGTGCCAGAGGACGACCGTTCCCTCGGTGACCGAGACGCCCATCTGCGGCATCGTCACCTCGACTGTCTCGCTGGAAGGGAGGCTGTCAGTAGGCGAGGAGCTCACGGCACGCCTCCCTGATGTCGTCGGCCTGTGGCAGGACTGCCCGTTCGAGCGGCGGTGAGAAGGGGATGGGCACATCGGCGCGCGGCGACCCGCCTCACGGGACCGTCCAGGTGCTCGAAGCCCCGCTCGGCGATCAGCGCCGCGACCTGGGCTCCCGCGGCACACGTGGCGTTCGCCTCGTCGACGACGACGACCTTCGAGCAGCGCTCGACCGAGTCGAGGATCGCGCGCTCATCGAGGGGCACAAGCGAGCGCAGGTCGAGCACCTCGATGCTCGCGCCGTCGAGATCCTCGGTCGCCTCGAGCGCGGTCCAGACCATCGCGCCGTAGGCGATCACGACCAGGTCGGAACCCGCGCGCGCGACGCGCGCGCTCATCTCCGTCTGGTAGCAGCCTTCGGGCACCTCTCCCTTCACGCGGCGGTAGAGGTTCTTGTGCTCCAGGAAGCACACCGGGTTCGGATCGCGGATCGCAGCGCTCAGCAGGCCCTTTGCGTCCTCGGCCGTCGCCGGCGCGAGGACCTTGATGCCGGGCGCGTGCATGAACCACGCCTCGGGGTTCTGCGAATGGAAGGGTCCGCCGGCGAAACCGCCGCCGGACGGGAGCCGGATCGTGATCGGAACCGCGAGGCGCTGGCGGTAGTACATCTTGCCGGCGACGTTGACCAGCTGGTCGAAGCCGCAGGAGATGAAGTCGGAGAACTGCATCTCGCAGACGGGGCGCATGCCGACGACGGCGGCTCCGACTGCTGTGCCGACGATCCCGGACTCCGCTAGAGGGGTGTCCATCACGCGATCGGCCCCGAACTCCTCCTGGAGGCCCTCCGTGACCTTGAACGCGCCGCCGAAGACGCCGACGTCCTCTCCCATCACGAAGACGCGCTCGTCGGCGCGCATCTCCTCTCGCAGCCCGTCGGAGATCGCTTGCAGGTAGGTCAGCTCAGGCATCGCCGTGCTCCTCGAAGCCGCTCCACGGCGCCCTGCCGTCCCCGAGCGGCTCCGGCTCCTCCACGCAGAAGACGCCGTCGCAGCGCGGTCCCGGGATCGGGCATCGGCGAGGCCAGTGCGGCGCTCGCCGCGGCGTCGATCTCGGCGGAGGTCTCCGCGCGCAGCGCCGCGACGTCGAGACCGAGCGCCGCGAGTCGGCGCTCCTGCCGGTCGATCGGATCGCGCTCGCGCCACTCCTCGACCAGCGCCGTCGGCACGTAGCGCATGTCGTCGTGGGCGGCGTGGCCGTGCATGCGCATCGTCACCGCCTCTATCAGCGTCGGCCCGGCGCCGGCGAGCGCACGCTCGCGCGCGCGGCGCGTCGCTTCGAAGACGGCCTCCACGTCGTTGCCGTCGACGCGCTCGCCGGGGAAGCCGTACGCACGGGCGCGCTCGAGCGGGTCGACCGCGAACTGCAGGCTCAGCGGCGTCGAGTAGGCGTACTGGTTGTTCTCCAGGACGAAGATCACCGGCAGGCGCTGAACGGCGGCCCAGTTCATCGCCTCGTGGAAGTCGCCTCGCGAGGTCGCGCCGTCGCCGACCCAGGTGAGCGCGCAGCGCGCTTCGCCCCTCAGTTTGAAGGCCATCGCCATCCCGGCCGCGACGAGCATCATGTCGGGCAGCATCGAGACCATCCCGACGCAGCCGAGCTCGGGGTCGCCGAAGTGGACGTTGCCCTCGCGGCCTTCGGTGACGCCGCCCGCGCGGCCCATGTACTGCGCGAGGATGCGCTCGGGCGAGACGCCCCGCACGAGGTGCGCGGCGAGATCGCGGTGCAGGATGCACGAGCCGATCGCGCGGCCCCATCGCGAAGGCGGCGCCGGCCGAGACGGCCTCCTGGCCGTAGCCGTCGTAGAAGGACCCGGGGACCTTGCCCTGCCGGTACAGGGACATCGCCCGCTCCTCGATGCCCCTCATCAGGAGCATGTAGCGGAGCAGGTGCCACGCGGTCGGTCGCTGCTCAGTTGCCCTGCTCCGCCGGGATCACCGTCGGCTCCGCGCCGGGCTGCACTTCTGTCGCCATAGGCCTTCGACCTCTCCCGGGCCCGTCGGGGTCTCCGGCCGGGCCCGTCCGGCGCCTGCGGAGTACCCGCCGTGCGCCTCGTGGCTTATTCGGTTGTGGCGGTTATCACATACCCGCATCGACCATCGTAGAACCGGGCTCGACGGATCGCGCGGCTTCCTCGGCGGACGTCCGTCTCGCCCGCCGATCCGCCCGCGACGCGGTCGAGCCGGGGCGGCCTCGCGCGGCTCTCGGGACCCGCGCGAGGCCGCCGCCTTCGGCGCTGCTGCTAAGCGGCGGGGCCGCGTCCATGAAGCCGAGCACCTGGCCGATGCGCTCGCCCTCGCAGACGATCACGTCGAAGCCGACAAAGCGCTCGGGGTCCTCGGGCGGGCCCGCCTGCCACTGGAAGCGAGCCTGGTTGTGATGAGCGTCGACGTCACCTCGCAGCGCGAACGTGTGACCCGGGAAGCGCTCCTGGGTCTGCGCGATGAAGTCGCCGACTCCGGCTGGTCCCCGCACCTCGACGTGGGGGTCCGTGTAGGTGCAGTCGCTGGTGTAGAGCCCGTCGAGCAGCGCGCTCCTGCGCGATCCATCGGGCTCGTTGAAGGCTGCCAGGTAACGGTGAACGACCTCGTTCGGTGTCCATCTTCTTCACCTCCACGTCGGGGATCTGTGTCGCGATGAAGGTCTACGGGTCCGACGTCGGCGTGTCGATTACCGCAGAGGTAAGGGTCGGCCGCGATCGTTACCTCCGGGGTAATGGATCTGCCCCGGGGCTGAAGCTAACGTTGGCCCCATGGCGACCGCGGCTGCGCCTCTCCAAGTCGGTTCGATGCTGCGGTCCTGGCGGCGCCGGCGGAACCTCAGCCAGCTTGAGCTGGCCTTGGACGCGGATGTCTCCGCGCGGCACATCAGCTTCCTGGAGACCGGGCGTTCGCGGCCGAGCCGGGAGATGGTGATGCGGCTCGCCGGCGAGCTCGAGGTGCCGCTGCGCGAGCGCAACCGGTTGTTGCTCGCTGCCGGCTACGCGCCCGCCTACGGCGAACGGTCCCTCGAGGGCCCCGAGATGACCCCGGTCCGGGAGGCCCTCGACCGCTTCCTGCGTGCGCACGAGCCGTACCCGGCCCTGGTCGTGGATCGCCATCACAACCTGCTTGCCGCGAACGACGCTCTCGAGGTGCTGCTCGACGGGGTCGCGCCGCATCTTCTGCAGCCGCCGGCCAACGTGCTGCGCGTGGCATTGCACCCGGAGGGGATCGCTCCTCGCACCCTCAATCTCGGCGACTGGAGCTCGCACCTGCTCCGTCGCCTGCGCCGCGAGGCGCAGGCGACCGGCGACGCGGTGCTGTTCGAGCTCTACGACGAGCTGATCGCCTACCCGGGTGTGGAGGCGACGAAGGCCGCGGCAGAGATCGAGCCTGGAGACATCATCCTGCCGCTGAGGATCCGCGAGGGCGAGAGCGAGCTGGCGTTCTTCAGCACGCTCTCCACTTTCGGCACGGCCGCCGACATCACGCTCGCCGAGCTCTCGATCGAGGCGTTCTACCCGGCGAACGCGAGCACTGCGGCGCGCCTTCTCGAGGACGTCGGGGCCTCCTAGAGAGCCGCTCCCGACCGCAGGAGCGGCTCTCGATCGTTCCGGGCGGCGTGCCCGTCCGGCGGTGCCTCAGCCCGCGGCCACGAGTCGCGCCGCGTCGGCATCGGCGGTCTCGGCTGCCGTGGCGTCCCCGCCCTCGCGGGCGCGCGCCGGGAGCAGGGGGGAGGCGGCCAGCACGATCGCCAGCGCGCCGACGCTCCACCACATCGTTCGCGCCAGCGCGGGGGCGAACCCGTGATGGGCGAGCACCGAGAAGAACACGGTGCCGAGCACGGCGACGCCGATCGCGCCGCCGAGCTGCTGGATCGCGTTCAGCGCGCCGGAGGCCGAGCCGAGCTCGGCGTCGGTCACCGCCGCGATGATCGTGTCGAAGGCGGAGACCACGAACAGGCCCATGCCCATCCCGACGACGAGCAGCGGGGCCAGCACTCCCCAGCTCGAGACATGGCTCGTCTGCCCGAGGATCACCGCGACGGCGGCGTAGCCGAGCAACGAGACGAAGCTGCCCGCCTGGATCATCGCGCGGCCGCCGAAGCGTCCCGACAGGCCCACTCCGAGCGGGGCGGTGAGCGCGGTCCCGAGCGCGAACGGCGCCACGGTCAGGCCGGCGTGGACCGCGCTGAAGCCCTCGCCGATCTGCAGGAAGAGGGTCAGAGCGAGCATCGATCCGATCATCCCGCCGAAATAGAGCATCAGCACGAGCGCGCCCGCCGAGTAGCCGCGATGTGCGAAGACGCTCGGCTCGACGAGCGGATCGCGCCCGGCGCGCCGACGGCGCAGAAGGTGCGCCCAGAAGGCGGCGAACAGCAGCAGGCTCGCCCCGATCGACGCGTAGGTCCAGGCCGGCCAGCCGAGCGCGCGTCCCTGGATCAACGGGTAGATCAGCGCCAGCGATGCGATGGCCGCGAGCGCGGCGCCGAGACCGTCGAGCTGTTCGGCGTGGCGTACTCCCCGCGCGGCAGCAGTCTGGCGGCGGCCACGCCGGCGGCGAGACCGATCGGCACGTTGATCAGGAACACCGCCCTCCACGGCTCGTGGAAGAGGTGGGCCGAGACGAGGGCGCCGCCGACGATCGGCCCCAGCATCGCGGCCGAGCCCATGACGGGACCGAACAGGCCGAACGCCTTCGGTATCTCCTCCCGCGGGAAGGCTTCGCGCAGCAGCCCGAGCCCCTGAGGGATCATCAGCGCCCCGAACAGCCCCTGCGTCAACCGAGCGGCGATCAGGACGCCGGTGTCCGGTGCGGCGCCGCAGAGGATCGACGCGCCCGTGAAGCCCGAGATCCCGACCAGGAACACGACGCGGCGCCCGAACAGGTCGCCGAGGCGCCCGCCGATCAGCAGGCCGACCGCCAGCGCGAGCGCGTAGCCGCCGACGATCCACTGCAGCGCCGTGGAGGAGCTGTGCAGGCTCGCGTGGATCGTCGGCGCGGCGACGTTCACGACCGTGCCGTCCAGCAGGTCCATGCACTCGGCGGCGAGGACGATGGAGAGGATCAACCAGCGCTTCGGGTGGGGGGTCATGGGCGCCTCCTGCAGCATCTAGAACAGTGATCACGAACGTCGTTCGTTATGACGATCAGTGTTCCAGAACGACATGTTCGCTGTCAAGTACGCTGGGTCCATGAGCGCAATCGAGCCAACGAGGAGCGGGCTGCCGCCCGCTCCTCGCCCGCCGCGTCCGGACAACGGGGCGGCCCCGCGTCGCGCGCCGCGCCAGCGCACGCTGACCAGGCAGGCGATCGTCGACGCGGCCCTCGCGATCGTCGACGAGCAAGGACTGGACGCCCTCACGATGCGGTCCGTCGCGAGCGCCCTCGGCACCGGCCCGGCGTCGCTCTACGCCCACGTTGCCTCGAAGGACGAGCTGATCGAGGCCGTCGTCGAGCAGGTGATCGGCGAGATCGAGATCGGCGAAGAGCCGGACCCCGAGCGCTGGATCGAGCAGCTTCTGCAGATGGGACGCCAGATGCGCGCCATGTGGGCCGGACACAGGGATCTCGCGCGCGCCTCGTTCGCGAGGATCCCGCTCGGCGAGAACGCCCTCGTCGGTACCGAGTGGATGATCTCGGTGATGCGCGCGGGCGGCCTGTCCGACCGCGCGATCGGCCTCGGCGTCGACCTGCTGGCGCTCTACATCGGCGCGATCGCCTACGAGGACAGCCTCGAGTCGTTCGGTGAGCTCGCGCCGGAGCAGATCGCGGAGTTCATCGCGGAGCTCCGCGGCTACTTCCAGGCGCTGCCGGTCGATCGCTTCCCGGGCGTCGTGTCGATGGCGGGGGCGCTCACCGAAGCCGACGGCGACGAGCGCTTCGAGTTCGGTCTCGAGGTGCTGATCCGCGGGCTGATGGCCGTGTCGGCGAAGGGCGACTGAGCGCGGAGCGCTTCAGCGCGTGAGCGCGTGTTGCTCACAGCCGGCGTCAGGTTTCCAGTGCCGGCTGCGGAGCGGGCCGGCGGATGTCCGTCTCGTCCTCGAGCGCGACCCGTGGCAGGCGCCGCTCGAGCCAGTCCGGGAGGTCCCAGGTGCGGCGGCCCAGGATCTGAAGGACGGCGGGCAGCAGGAGCATGCGCACGACGATCGCGTCGAGGAACACGGCGGTCGCCATCGTGAGCCCGAACATCGCGAGCACGCGCGTGCCGCTGATCGCAAAGGCGCCGAAGACAGCGACCATCACGGCCGCGGCGGCCGTCACGACCCGGCCGGTCCGCGCGAGGCCCTCCCTGATCGCGCCGCTCGCGTCGCCGCGCAGCTGCCACTCCTCGCGGATGCGCGAGACGAGGAACACCTCGTAGTCCATGGACAGCCCGAAGACGATCGCGAATGCGAGCACCGGGATGAACGGATCGATCGGACCGGCCTGCGTGCCGAACAGCCCGGCGAGCCAGCCGCGCTCGAACACCGCCTGCGTGATCCCGAGGGAGGCGGCGATCGAGAGCAGGTTCATCAACGCTGCCTGCACCGGGATCACGAGCGATCGGAACACGACCAGCAGCAGCAGTGCCGCGAGTCCGACGACGACCGCGATGAACAGCGGCAGCTTGCTCGCGAGCACGTGCGAGAAGTCCGCCTGCGAAGCGGTCGTGCCGCCGACGAAGACGCGCGCCCCGGTCGCCAGCTCGACGGGCGGCAGGACACGGTCGCGCAGGCGGGTCACGAGCGAGGAGGTCTGAGTGCTCTGGGGCGCGTCGGTGGGGTAGGCGAGGATCACCGCTGCGGTACCCGAGGGGTTCAGCCGCGCGGCCGTTACCGACGCGATCCCCGGTGTCTGGCGCACCCGGCTCTCGAGTTCGCGCAGCGCGCCGGTGTCGTGGGGGCGAGGCAGCGCGACGGCGAGCTGCAGCGGCCCGTTGAAGCCGGGCCCGAAGCCCTTCGCGAGCAGGTCGTAGGCGCGGCGCGTGGTCTGGCTGCCCGGGTCGTTGCCGGCGTCGCTCGAAGCGAGCCGGAGCCCGAGCGCGGGTGCGGCGAGCAGGAGCATCACGGCGGTCGCGACGATCGCCGTCGCCGCCGGCCGTCGCTGTACGCGGCCGACCCACCGGTACCAGAACCCTGTCTCCGCCGCCTCCGAGGAGCGCGTCGACCGCGCCCGCCCGATCCGGTTCCCGACCATCGAAAGCAGCGCCGGCAGTAGCGTGAGCGAGGCGGCGAGCACGAGCACGACGCCGATCGACGCCGCGACGGCGGCGCCGTTCAGGAAGCTCACCCCGAGCGCGAACATCCCGAGCAGCGCGATCACGACGGTCGCGCCGGCGAACAGCACGGCGCGCCCTGCCGTGTTCAGCGCGGCTTCGATCGCCGCGGGAACGTCGCCGCCGTTCTCGGCGAAGTTCTGACGGAAGCGGGTGACGATGAACAGCGCGTAGTCGACGCCGACTCCGAGGCCGATCATCAGGGCGAGCTCGGAAGCGAAGTCGGGCATGTCAACGACGTGGCTCGCGAGCGTGATCACGCCGACGCCCGCCCCCAGCCCGAGCAGCGCGGTCGCGATCGGCAGCCCCATCGCGCTCAGCGACCCGAAGCTGATCAGGAGGATCACGATGGCGGCGAGGATCCCGACGCCCGTCGCGAACCCGAGCGAGGCCTGCTGGGCCTGCTCGATCGCCTGTCCGCCGAGCTCGACCCGCAGCGCGGAGGATCGCGCCGACTCCGCGGTCGAGACGACCAGATTCACCGCGGCCTTGGGCAGCGCGTTCGCGCGCTCGTCGAAGCTCACTGTCGCGAACCCGATCGTGCCGTCGGGCGAGATCGCATGCTGGCCGTGCGCGAACGGGCTCGTCACGGCGCTCACGTGGGGGAGGCGCGCGACCCTCGCGAGGACCGATTCGATCGTCGCGCGGTTCGCGGCGCTTGCAAGCGTCGAGGTCCTGGCGCCGAACACGATCTGGTCCGCATCGCCCGCCTGCGCCGGGAAGCGGGACTGGAGCAGGCTGACCGCCTGCTGAGACCCGGTTCCGGGCAAAGTGAAGTTGCTCGCCGTCTTCTTTCCCACGGAGCCGGCGAGCGCGAGCACCCCGACGGCTGCCGTGATCCAGGCGACCACGACGATCCTGCGGTGAGCCATCGTCCAGCGAGCGATTCCCGGCATCTCGACCTCGGCTTTCAACGGGAGAAAATATGCAGCGGCTGCATTTATAGATGCGGTGCAAGGGAAAGTCAACAGTCATTGCAAAATTTCTACATGTGTAGATTGTTGCTAGACTCGACGGCCATGGGAGGGGCCGAGACACCAACAAAGCTGGGCCTGCGCGAGCGCAAGAAGCAGCAGACGCGCGAGAAGATCGAGCGGGTGGCGCTGCTGCTGTTCGCCGAGCGCGGTTACCAGGCGACCACGCTCGCCGAGATCGCAGAGGCCGCCGACGTCTCACCGCGGACGATCTTCAGCTACTTCGAGAGCAAGGAGGACATCCTGTTCTGCGAAGAGCCCTCGCACGAAGAGAGCTTGCGCGCGATCCTCGACGCCCGGCCGCCCGGTTCCACGACCGTGGATGCGCTACGTGAGTTCGTGGCGTCGATGCCGCCGCCCGACGAGCAGACGATGCTGCGCAAGAAGGTGGTCGCCGAAGACCCGGAGCTGCAGATGAAGCTGCGCGCGCACATCGGGCAGCTGCAGGGGGTGCTCACGGAGTCGATCGCCAGAGACCTGGACGCCGGCCCGGATGACGTCCGCCCGGCCCTGGTGGCGGCGTCGATGACAGCTGCCTTCACCGCGGTCCGCGACCGGCTCGAGGCGTCCGCGGGCGAGCCCGACCCCGCGGAGGCCATGGAGATCATCGACCAGGTGCTCGAGTTCCTCCAGGGCGGGATCCAGGCGCTGCGCGGTTCGTGAGCGGCGTGCGCGAGGAGCTGCGGATCGGCTTCCTGAGCTTCGGCCACTGGCAGCGCGCCGAGTGGTCGCGAACCCCGACCGCGAAAGACGCCCTCATCCAGTCGATCGAGCTGGCGCAGGCGGCGGAGGAGATCGGGATCGACGGGGCGTTTGTGCGCGTGCACCACTTCGCGCGCCAGCTCGGCTCGCCGTTCCCGTTGCTGGCCGCGATGGGCGCGCGTACCAGCCGGATCGAGCTGGGAACCGCGGTCATCGACATGCGCTACGAGAACCCGCTCTACATGGCCGAAGACGCCGGGGCGGCCGATCTGATCGCTGGTGGCCGGCTGCAGCTGGGGATCAGTCGCGGCTCACCGGAGCCCGTGCTCGACGGCCCGGAAGCGTTCGGGTTTCCAGACGCGCAGGGGGACGCCGGCGGGCAGCTCGCGCGGGCGCACACCGAGCTGTTCCGGCGGGCGATCGCCGGCGAGGGGGTCGCGCACGCCGACCCTGCACACACGGGCACCACCGGGCTCCTGGGAATCCAGCCTCTCTCGGACGGCCTGTCCGAACGGATCTGGTGGGGCGCTGGCGGGCGCGAGTCCGCGCAGTGGGTGGCGCGGCAGGGGATGAACATGATGAGCTCCACGCTCCTGCTCGAAGACACAGGCGTGCCGTTCGACGAGCTCCAGGCGCAGCAGATCGAGGCGTTCCACGAGTCGTGGCGGGAGGCCGGGTGGGAGCGCACGCCGCGGGTCTCGGTGAGCCGCAGCGTGATCCCGATCACCAGCGACCTCGACCGGCTGTACTTCGGGCGCGACGAGAACCGCGACCAGGTCGGCCACCTGGATGGTCACACCTCGCGCTTCGGGCGTACCTACACGGGAGAGCCGGACGCGATCGCCGAGGAACTCGCGCAGGATCGTGCGGTGCAGGCGGCCGACACGCTGATGCTGACGGTTCCGAACCAGCTCGGGGTGGAGTACAACGCGCACCTGCTCGCGACGATCGCGCGGGAGGTGGCCCCGGCGCTGGGGTGGATCGCGAAGGGCGAGCTCCCCGAGGGTGAGCTCCCCGAGCGCCCGGCATGACCGAGCCGTCCCCGGCTCTGGAGGCCGGGGATGTTCGCCGACCAACGCGAGGAGATCGCGCAGTTCGGGTGTCCTCAGGGGACGCTGTGCTCGGAGCTGGACAAGCGCGAGGACCGTCTCAGCGGGGCCTGCAGCGCGATGATGCGACTCCCCGTGGAATGGGCGGAGGAGCAGTTCTCCGAGATGGGGCGGCGTGACGCCCGCGAGCTCGCCGTCGCCCTGATCGCCTCCTACCAGGGCGCCGCGCTGCTGTCGAACACCTTCCGCGAACCCGAGCTGATGGCGCGCGAGGCGAAGCGCCTGGAGCGGTGGATCGACGGGCTGTCGTGAGCTCGGCGCGCCGTCAACTCATCGGCTGAGCCCGCGGGGCGCTCGTACGGGACCGTGCCGCCGGCGTCGTCAACGTTGTGAATGGCGAAGCGGGATACGGGGTACAGCGCATCTGTCGGCGAGCAGCTCGCCGCGCGGCGTGACGGCGTCGCGAACGCGTCGAAGAAGCGGGGGTTCGGGCATGCAGGGACAGCAGCGGGCGAGATCGAGCCGAGGGTTCTCGGGGGTGGGTGCGGCAGGACGGTTCTGGTGCGGGGCCCTGTGCTCGATCGCCCTTGCGGTGGCGGCGCTCGGCGCCGCGTCTCCCGCAAGCGCCAGCTGCCTGCACAGGTCAAAGCCTTCGCACAGGGTCCTGCGCGTCGGGAAGTTCGACGGCAAAAAAGGGCAGTGCAAGACGATTCAGGAAGCCGTCAGGGCGGCGTCGCCGGGCAACTGGATCCTGATCGGCCCCGGCGACTACAAACAGTCGAGCAGCGAACAGATGCCAGGCGCCGTGGGCGACGACCGCGCGGGCGCGGACATCGTGATCACCACGCCCGATCTGCACATTCGCGGCATGAACCGCAACGAAGTGATGATCGACGGCACCAAGCCCGGAACCCCAGAGTGCAGCCCCGAAGAATCGGCGCAGTACCTCGGGACCCCGGAAGGCTCCGGCCACTCCGGCAACAACGGCATCGTCGTCTACAAGGCCGAAGGCGTCTGGCTGCAGAACTTCTCGGCCTGCAACTTCCTGTCCGGCAACCAGGGCGGGGGGGATGAGATCTGGTTCGACGGCGCGCAGTCGACCGGTACCCAGCAGATGCGCGCGTGGTGGGGGACATACGTCAGTGCGACCTCCACCTACTGGGGCGGCCCCGAAAAGCCGTCCGCGACCTACGGCGTGTACGCGGACAACGTCTTCGGCGGTCCCGGGGTGTTCGATCACACCTACTCGAGCAACATGTCCGACTCGGGCGTCTACATCGGCGCCTGCCCCGACTGCAACACCGTCGTCAGCAACAGCCAGTTCGAGGGCAACGACCTCGGCTACTCAGGCTCGAACTCGGGCGGGCACCTGATGCTCGAACACAACGAATTCAACGACAACGAGGAGGGCGTGGCGACCACGAGTCAGAACAACGACGACGCCCCGCCGCCGCAGAACGGCGGGTGCCCCGAAGGCAAGCAGAACCCCTCGCCGCCGGCGGGAGCCCAGCGCAAGGACATCTGCTGGGTGATGAGGAACAACCGCGTCGTCGAAAACAACAACGGCGGCACTCCCACCTCCGGCGGCGCGCCGGGGCTGCTCGGCACAGGCATGACGGACGCGGGCGGGCGCAACGACCTCGTCACGGAAAACACCTTCGCCGGCAACAAGGCTTGGGGCATCCTCGTGCTGACGTACCCGGGCATCGAAGAAGAACCGCCCTCCCAGGTCCTGGAAGCGTTCCCGGAAGACAACTGCCGGGAAGGCATCAAAGCAGGCGTCGAAGGCAAAACCGAGTGCGTCTACGAACCGTTCGCCAACGAGGTCGAGGGCAACACGTTCGCCGACAACGGCGGCTTCAAGAACCCGTCGAACGGCGACATCGGCGAAATCGCGACCGCCGAACCGAAACAGCTGACCGACTGCTGGCACGGGAACGTCGAGGAAGGCGGCGGCGAACCGACCAGCGAACCGAAACTGATTCAGACGACGCACGGCACTTGCTCGTCTTCCGATCTCGGCGGGGAAAGCGCGGCAAGCGTGCTCGGGGCCCAGGCGATCTGCGACTCGCGCCTGGAGGGCGAATGCCCCTCGGTGCCGGGCGAGGAATACCCGCGTACCGAAGTCCAGCTGCTGTCGCTCGCGCGCATGCGCGAACGGTCGCCGACGATGGCGGACCCGTGCGAAGGCGTGCCGAAAAACGTGTGGTGCCGAACGCCGTGAGCGGGCTTCGCCGAGGCTGAAGACGAAGCGGACGGCTCATCGACGTAGCCGGCCTCCCGAGCAGTAGGGTGGCGTCCGTGGCCCGGCGTCTCCCAGGGTCGGTCGCGGCGCGATTGCTGGTCGGGCTGGTCGTCCTCGTGCTGCTGGGGTGGGCCGCCGGCGAAGTGTGGGTGGCCTCGATCGGAGGCGCGGAGTCGAGCTTCATGCGCAGCCTTGCGGCGGAACGCTCGCAGGGGCTGATCGAACTCGCGCGCGGCGTGACCTGGCTCGGCAGCCTGTGGCTGCTCGCTCCTTGCGGGCTCGTGTTCTGCGTCCTGCTCACCCGCGCGGGGTTGGTGGTCGAGGCGGTAGCGCTCGCGTTGGGGCTCCTGGGCGCTGTCGTGATCGGGGACGTCACGAAGGGGCTCGTGTCGAGGCCCCGGCCCCCGGTGGAGCATCTGCAGAAGGTGAGCAGCTCGAGCTTCCCGTCCACCCACGCCACGCAGGCGAGCGCGTTCTGGTTCTCGGCGGTGCTGGCGCTCCGGGCCGCGCGCATGCGGCCACGGCTCGTCGCCGGCGCGGCCGTCACAGCGACCGTGGTGGTCGTGGCCGTGGCATGGTCGCGCGTGTATCTCGGCGTTCACTACCCCTCCGACGTGACGGCGGGTGTGGCGCTCGGATCGGCGTGGGCCTTCTACACGGCCCGCTGTCTGTACCGGAGTCCGATGGGGCGCGGAGGGCCCGGCTGACGCAGGTGCGTCAGAGTCGATGGAACACGCGGAGCGCATGTCCGCGCGCACCCCGCCAGATCATCGTCGGCTTCCAGATCGGACCGCCGCCTGCGCTCCTCGGAACCGTCACGACCACCTCGTTGCCGACGGCTGCCGTGGTGACCGTGAAGGGCGGAGAGATCTTCGGGCTGTACCCGCTGGCCCGGCCCGCGGGATAGCGCAGCGTCACCGACGCGACGCCGTCCGGCACGATCATCGTGATCGTGGCGCTCGTGGCCGATCCCGGCGGACCGGTCGAGGCCGTCTGACCAGTCTCGATCTGGCGGGCGCTGGTGTCGCCCGACCCGACGCCGCCGAGGATGCCGTGGCCCAGATCGACATGCGTCGTGGCGGTGTCGATCGCCTCGTGCCCGGGGCGGCAGCCCTGGAGGGCGGGGTACAGGTAGTAGGAGCTGCCGTCGAGGACGCGGGTTCGCCGCACGTAGCGCACGAACACGTCCCCGATCCCGCCAACTGCCGCCGGCAGGCTGTCGGCTGGGGTCGCCGGGCGTCGCAGGACGCCGAGGATCGAAAGCAGCGACGGTTCCGGCTTTCCGTCGAGGCCTCGGCCGTACACCGCGGCACATCCGCTGCTGCCGTGTCTGCTGCCCGCCGCCGCCGACGGCGCGCCGTACCGATGTGCGCCAACGGGCCTCGAGCCGTCGCCGCCTCCGGCGGTCACCCATGCCGCCACGCCGACTGCGATCGCGGCGATCGCGGCTGCCGTGGCGGCGAGCCGGTGGCGGCGCTGGCGCCTGCGTGCCTCCTCGATCACACCGGCGTCTGGTTGGGGCCTGGCCTGAGGGCGCTCGAGTGTGCTGGTCATGTCCGGGTGCGGTCCAGATAATGATGCTTGCGCTAGCATGAATAGCACAATGATCGAGTTCAAGGTCGACTCGTCGGCGGCGGCGCCACTTCACGACCAGGTCGCCTCGCAGATCCGTCGCGCGATCGCCGACGGCGAGGCCCGGCCGGGGGAGAGGCTGCCCCCCGCCCGCCACCTCGCGGCTGTCATGAACGTCAACGCGAACACTGTCCTGCGGGCGCTGCGGACGTTGCGCGACGAGGGCCTGCTCGAGATGCGCCCGGGACGCGGCACGAGGGTGAGCGGGACCCCTGAGCGGGGGGCGCTGGTTGCGAGCGCGCGCGAGCTCGTCCGCCTCGGCACGCAGAGCGGGTATGACCGCGCCGAGCTGGTCGCGTTGATCGAACAGCTCCGCTGAGGTCCCCCCGCCGGCACAGGCACGAGCTGCCGTCACAGAATCGGCCCTCGGCGCACTCTATGGCGATGGGCCATGCGGACGGGCTTGCAGATCTCTACAGGGAGGAGGGCGAACGGGTGCTGATGTTCCTGACCCGTCGCACCTGGGATGCCGAGGTCGCGGTCGAGCTGACCGCTGAGACCTTCGCGCTCGCTCTCGGCTCGTGGGGGAAGCTCGGCAGCCTCGCCGCCGAGCAGCAGAGAGCCTGGCTCTTCACGGTTGCCCGCCGTCAGCTCGCCCGGTACGTCAGGCGCGCGAAGGTGGAGCGGCGCGCGATCGAACGGCTCGGCATGGAGGTCCCTGCGGTGGACCCCGAGGAGGCGGCCGAGATCGAGCGGCGGGCAGGGCTCGATGAGCTCCGCGAGCTGATCGAGCTCGAGCTCTCGCGCCTCGGCGCAGCGCCGCGCGAGGCGCTGCGGCTCAGGGTCGTGGAGGAGCGCCCGTACGGCGAGGTCGCGAGGATGCTGGGCGTGTCCGAGCAGACCGCGCGCGCCCGTGTGTCGCGGGCGCTGCGCCGTCTCGGCGACGCTCTCGAAGCCAGGCGCGAGGCAAGCGGGCTCGAGCTGCCAGGTCGTTGCCCCGCGCCTCAGGAGGGGCGGTCGTGAGCGACGAGCTGCTCGTCCTCTCAGAGCTTGGACGCGAGCTGGAACGAGCGGCCGCGGGATTGCGGGCCGGCCGTCCTCGCCGAGGCCTCCCCCGCAGGCATGTGGGCCTGCTCGTCGCCGCGATCGCGCTCATCGCCGCTGCCGTCGCGACCGCGACTGTGCTGCTGGTCCGCCAGGGACCCCCGCTGCCTTCGCCGCATGCGCAGGATCTGCGCTCGGGTGGCATCCCGCTGGCGGGCAGCGCCCGGCTCGCCGGGCTCGACGCCCCGGACCCGGACAGCGCCTCGGCACCCTGGGATCTGCGGCTGTCTCGCACAGAGAGCGGGGAGATATGCACCGCCGTGGGGCAGATCGTCAACGGGGAGTTCGGCATCGTCGGGCTCGACGACGTGTTCCGGCCACTGCCGCTCGGCGGTGTCGACGCATGCAGCGCCGTCAGCCCCGGCCTGCCCGTCCTCGCCGGGGCGCGAGCGTTCCTCGGGCGGAGCCCCAAGGAAGCCCGCACGGTCGTGAGCGGAGTCGCGGGCGCCGAGGCGCGCAGCGTCGTCGCGTACGGCGAGGGGCCGCCGCGCTCGCTCCAGCTCGGTCCGGAGGGATCGTTCCTCACGGTGTACGCGGGCCCGCCCGAATCGGTCCGGCCCACCGTCGTGGTGACGTTCGCCGCTGGGCACCGTCACACCATCTCCTTCGAGCGATCCTCGCCGTATGAAGTGGCGGATCCCGGCGGCGGTGCTCCATGGCTCGTCAGCTCCGAACCCGACCTGCAGCGCAACGCCTCTCCGGATGAGGACTGCGCTCAGGCGGTTCAGGAGGCGACCCAGGAACAACCGGGCCTCGGCATGAGGCCGCTGACGCCGAGCGTGTGCGCGCACCTGGCCGGTCAGCCCCTGTTCGTGATGATGCGCCGGTTCGTGCCCGGGGGAGGGGAAGGCTCGGGCTATCCGTGGGGGAACGCGCCCGCCCGCACGCTCGTCTACGGCGTCGCCGATCCGCGGGTGAGCTCACTCACACTCGGCGACGGCGGCCCGGCGCGGAGCATCGCGATCGACCGGCACGGAGGTGCGTTCCTTGCCGTGCTCGACGGGCACGTCGATCCCAGCGCGCTGACGCTCACCGCGCGGCTCGCGGGAGGCACCAGCCGCTACTACCGCCGCTCGACGCCGTTGCTGGACGCCAACACCAACCGTCCCGTCCTCGAACCGGCCGTGCCGTCCTACCGGGAACCCGCTCCGGCCGCCCGGCAGCAGCTGCCGCCGTTCGAGCTGCCGATCGAGTGGACGGCGCGCGAAAGCCTGCGCTCACGCGACCCGATCAACGGGCGGACGTGGGTGCTGCGCAGCTGGCAGGGGCAGCCCAACCCCCGCGTCAGCGGCGTGCAGCCGCGGCAGGGCCGCTTCGTATGTGTCGCGCTCGGCATCCTCGACCACGGCCGGCTGGTCGCGCCGAGCTCGGACCCGTCGGTTCACTCGCCCTCTGTCCTGACCGAAGAAGGCCGCTGCGATCAGCGCGCTCAGATCGAACGCATGCGTTACATGCTGCAGATGGAAAGCTTCGTCGCCGACCCCTACGCGTACGCGCCGGTCCCCGGCAGGGTGGTGCTCAGCGGCTTCCTGCCCGCGGGCGCTTCAGACGCGACGCTGCTCGGCGCGGGCCGCCCGCGCCCGCTCACCCTTGACGCGAACGGCGCCTTTCTCGTCGTGCTCGCAGGCCGGGACTGGGGCGCGTCGCCGCATATCTCCTACACGCTGCATGGTCGCCGGATCGGTCGCGGCTCGGCGGCGCGGTTCCCGCTCGGGAGCTCGCCCCGTACGCCGCAGGTCCGCGCGCCCGACCCTGCCGGTGCGGCTCCGTGGGGCTTCGCGGCCTCGCGTGACTGCCACACCGCGCTCGGGCGGGTGGTCCAGGGACAGCTCGCCAGCCTCGACGTCCAGAGCGGAGTGCTCAAAACGGGCGGGTCGATGACGGGGTGGAGCGCGAGCTGCATCACCCACGAAGGGGCGGGCATGCCCTACCCCCGGCGGGGCGAGCAGGTCGAGTTCGACGTCCAGCAGGCCGAAACGTACCTCCCGCTGCGCGGCGCGCCGGCGCTCACCGAGCCCGAGATCGAGCAGCGGACCCTCCCCGGGCGCACGCTGATCACGGGGGTCGCTCTCCCCGGCGTCGCTTCGGTGACGATCAGCACCCCCACGGACGTCCGCACGCTCCGGCCGAGCGGCCCGCTCCACGAGATCCTCGCCGTATACGAAGGGTTCTTCCTTCGCGGCAGGATCACCGCGAAGGTCACCCTGCGCGACGGTCGCACGCTGACCGAGACGCTGCATGCGCCCGGCGCCGGGGCGCCCGAACCGCCGAGCGGCGCAACGGCGTCAGATCGCGTCGCCGCCTCGAGGCGGCAGATCGCCGAAGTGCTCGCCGCTCTCGGCCGCTACCGGGCCAGGCAGGAAACGAAGCGCGCTCGCGCGACCGTCGGCTTCCTGACGCTCATGCGCGGCTACATGGAGGTGGCGGAACGGCGCCTGCGCTACCAGCAGGCGCATCCCGGGGTGCTGCCGGCCGAATAGCGCCAGCCGCGGGAACCGCTCGCCTGCGCCGACGCCGCGTTCCACGTGTGTCACAGGATCCGGCCCGCTGGCAATCTAGATGTGATGGCTGATCCCGAGGGATTCGTGCCCTTCTATCGAGATGAGGCGGAGGCGGTGCTGATGTTCCTGACGAGACGAACGCTTGACGGCGAGGTCGCGCTGGAACTCACGGCCGAGACCTTCGCGCAAGCGTGGCTCGGCTGGTCCCGCGTCCGCACGGACAGCTCCGAGGAGATGCGGGCCTGGCTGTTCACGATTGCGCGCCGCCAGCTCGGGCACTACCTGCGGCGCGGCAGCGCCCAGCGCAGCGCGCTCCGGCGCCTGGGCCTGCGCACGCCGGCGGCGCACGAGGACGATCTCGCCGCGATCGAGGAGGCGGCCGGCATCGAGGCGGTTCGGCCTGAGCTCGCCGCCGAGCTGCAGCGGCTCTCTGCCGATCAGCGCGATGCGCTGCATCTGCGCGTGATCGAAGAGATGCCCTATGAGGAGGTAGCCGTCCGCCTGGGCGTGTCCGAGCCGGCGGCACGCGCGCGCGTCTCGCGCGCGCTCAGGGCGATGCAGCGCTCGCTGGCCGTGACCTGGGGGGCAGCGCGATGAGCCACTCCTTCCAAGCACTCGAGGCGTTCGAGGCCGAGCTGCGCCGTGTCGTCGAGCAGCCGGCCGCCAGCGCACCCCGTCGCCGGCCGAGGTTGCCGATCCGGCGCCGGGCGCGCTGGGGGCTCGTCGTCGCGCTCACGGCCCTGGTGCTCGCGGGCGGGACGATCTCGCTCGCGGCAACCGGAGTGATCCTGACCGGGTCGGCGGTTCCCGCTTCTGCGCCCGTCGGTCCCGCGGAAGGCGTGGGCGAGGAGACCGCCTCGCGCCTGCTGGGACTGCGGATCGCGGACCCGGACGGTGGACCGCCGTGGGGCATGCGGATCGTCGAAACCTCGCGCGGGCTCGTCTGCGCTCAGGTCGGCCGCGTGCACGACGGACAGCTCGGCGAGCTCGGCTCCGACGGTGCTTTCGGGAACGACGGTCTGTTCCACCCGTTCCCGGATGGCGTCGTACAGAGCTTCCCGGGCGGCTCGACCGAAGACGGGACGGAGATCGAAGGCGGAACCTGCACGCTCGCGCCGGGCGGCGCGCGCGCGACGGCCTGGGGAAGCGCCGTGGCCGCTGAACTCTGGGGCGTGGACCGCAACGCCGCGCCCTCCCGCGGCCGTGCGCAGCTGCCGGCCTCGCAGGGGCGCGACATCAGCTACGGCCTGTTGGGCCCGAACGCGACGAGCGTCACCTACCGCGAAGGATCGGCGCTGCGCAGCGAGCCGGTCGTGCCCGGTGTGGGCGCCTATCTGGTCGTGCAGCGGGCTGCCGCGGGCAGCGATCACGAAGGCTCGGGCGAGGCCCCGGGCACGCAGACTCCGGGCGAAGGCCCCGGCACCGACGGCGCCCTGACGGCGATCACCTACAACGTGAACGGCACGACGTGCGAAAACGGATACGACGCCCGCACCGGCGCGAAGGTCGCGATCTCAAGCGCGTGCCCGTCTCCCAGCGCTCCCCCGCCCTCGGCGCAGACGGCACAGGCCGGCCACTTCAAGCTCCACACCCGGGTGCACCTGCGGGTCCGCTCGCATCGGGTCCTGGCCGCCGAGATCTCGTTCACGGCGCCGTTCGCGGTGCGCGGGGCGGCCGAGGGCTACTCGCTCTGGAGCAGGGGCTGCGGAGCCAAGGAGTCGGGCGCGAGAGCGGCGGTCTTCAACCGCGATGTCGCGCGCGGCGGGACGGTGCGCATGGTGTTGCAGTACCCCTTCGCGGCCTGCGACAAAGGTGCCGTGCCCGTCGAAATCCTCTTCGAGTCCTCGGAACCGAAGGCCGCACACTCGGCGGGTCGCCCGCCCGGCCAGCTCGCGCTCGGCACGACGAGGATCCAGCTTCCGGCCGGAGACACGGCGGCGGCTCCGCCGCGATGAGATGACGGTGTAGCGCTCGGCGGCCTGGCGGCCATGTGATGGGTATGGACAGCCGCGCGCGATTCGAGCTGCTGTACGGAGGCACGCGGCGTGGGAGGGGCTCTCGCCCACCCAGGCGGCGGCGGCGCTGGAACTCAAGCCCTCGACGGCGCGGGTGCGCTTGATGCGGGCGCGGCGGCGGCTGGCCGCCGCGCTGACGAACGAGCAGACCGTGGCGCTGGCCGCGGCGGAGGTGCGGTGATGAACGGCGATGTGATCGAAGCTCTGGCGCGAGCGAACCCGGTGCGGGAGCTGCCGGAGGTGCAACCTGTCGAGCGGCTGCTCGAGCGTCTGCAGGGCGAGCCTCCTCGGCGCGCCCCGATGCGCCCGCCAAAGGCGGGCCCCCGCCGAGCGCGGATCCTTGCGGGGGCCGCGCTCGCTGCCGCGGTCTGCGCCGCGGTGCTGGTGTTCACCGCGGGCTCGCCGGACCGGGGCGGGAACGTCCTCGCTGCGGTCTATGCAGCCACGGCGCCGAAGGGGGGGACAGTGGAATCGGTGACGGTCACGCGCACCTTCAGGGGTCCGGGCACGGGCACGGCGGACACGCTCCGCGAATGGTCGGACCCAGCGAGCGGGCGACGCCGGGGGCTGACGGTGAGCCGGACTGCGAGCGGCCGAGCGATCCGGGTCGACAGGGTGTATGCACCGGGGGTGTGGGAAGAGTGGGGCGATCACGCCAGCCGCGCGGCGCTGGCGCCGTTCGGCGGCTCGACGCCCCGAGCGAACATGATCCACCGCCTCCTCTGGAGCGCCGGCCGCGAACCGAGCTCAGCACGCATGGGCTTCCTCGGCAGCGGGATCGTGGGCACGCAGTTCACGCAGTTCTACCGAGCGCTGTATCAGCGTGGTGGCTGGCGAGTCGCCGGCCGCGAGCAGCGTCGAGGCCGCTCGCTGTGGCGTCTGGAAGCCTCCCCCAAGCTCGCTCGAGCCCGCGCGCGCGAAGACCACACGCGTTTCTACGTGCTCGTGGACTCGCACAGCTTCCTGCCGGTGTACGAGCGCCTGATCGCCTCACACCCGGCGGCGAACGCACGGTCAGCGAAAGCGAGCTCGCGAGCTACAAGGTTCTGGGCACGGTGAACGATGACCTGTTCGACCTTGCGGCGCAGCACCCGGGGGCGCGCGTGCAGACGCAGCCGGGGCCGATCCCTCGGAGCTGAGGACGAGCTCGCCTGCGGCGATTGCCTCGGCCAGCTCGGACAGCGTCGAGGAGCTCCGCCGACGCCGTCGAAGCTCGGCTTCGCGCCGCTTGGCCGGGGTGAATCATGCGAACCTGGTGAGGCCTGCTCACCTGTCCGCACGCGAGGCTCCCGAAAGGAGCGACTGTGACCGAGGTATCGCGCGAGAGTTCCAATGCCGAGCAGCTGATGGTCGAGCCGGCGGCATGAGCCTGCGCCCGCCGCGCCGAAGGTGAGTGCTTCCGCTCGAGGGGCTCCGCCGGACATGCCCGTGGTCCGGCGCGAGGATCTCGCGGCCCCGCCCGACCTGACAGGTGCGCCGGTGCGCCGGCGCCTGCTGATCCTGGGCGCCGTCGTGATCGGTGTGATCGCCGTGATCACGCTGGTCCCGGGGCTGGCGAGCCTCCGCACGCGCCTCGAACACGGAGACCCCAGGTGGCTTGCCGTCGGCGCGGTTTTGAAGATCCTCTCCGGGGTCTGCTACGCCGTCGCCTTCCGCAGCGTGTTCTGCCGGCGCATGAAGTGGGGCGTCAGCTTCCAGATCGGGTTTGCCGAGCTGGGCGCCAACGCGGTGGTGCCGATCGGCGGGGCCGGAGGTCTCGCGCTCGGCGCGTGGGCCCTGCGTCGTGGTGGGATGGAGACAAGACGGATCGCGCGGCGGAGCGTTGCTTTCTTCTTCCTCACGAGCGTTCCGAACGTCCTTGGCGTGATCGTGCTCGGGACGCTCTTCGCGCTCGGTCTGGTGTCGGGGCGCGCGTCGGTGGCGCTGACGGCCGGTCCCGCGGCGATCGCGGCGGCTGCCGTGATCGCGACGATCCTCGCCGGGCGTCTCGCGGCGCGCGTGAGCCGGCGGGCCACCGAGCGCCGCGGCGCCGGCTCGCGGCTCGCGGCTTCGTTCAGAGCACTCTCGGAGGGGGTCGAGGACGCCCTCGATCTGCTGCGCCACGGCGGCCCGCTGCTGCTGCTCGGGCTGGTCGGGTACCTCGCCTTTGACGTGATGATCCTGTGGGCGACCTTCCACGCCTTCGGCGACGTACCCTCGCTGGGGATCATCTGGTTCGGCTACCTGCTCGGGGAGCTCGGCGGACTGATCCCTCTGCCGGGCGGCATCGGCGGGGTCGACCTCGGTCTCGTCGGGGCGTACACGCTCTACCACGTGCCGATCGGAGCCGCCACGGCGGCCGTGCTGGGGTACAGGGCGATCGCGTTGCTGGTCCCGTTCGTGATCGGCGCGGTCGCGTTCGTGCGCCTGCGCCGCTCGGTCGCCCTCGAGGCCATCGACGTGGCCGGCTGTGGCCCCGGCGATCTGGTCGAGATCGTGGGCGTCGGCGAGGTTCAGCTCGAGGCCTGAGGGAGATCAGCGGCGGGGCGCCGTCGCTCTCGAATCCGGCGAGGCGCGCTCACCCGCTCGGGCTCGAAGCCGCGGGCGCGCTGAGAGCGGAGCGTACGCAAAAGAGCAGCACGGAGGTGAAACGATGAGCACGGCGAGAACTCCGCCCGCTGTCGGGCCCGACCTCACGGAGGGCGCGTGGAGGATCGACCCCCGCCGGAGACGTGACCGGGCCGACCTCGGTGAACCAGCCGATCCCGGGCGCAGCCGTGGTCGCGGACCTCGAGGAGAATGTGGCGGCACTCGAGGTGGAGCTGCCCCAGGCGGCGATCCGCGAGCTCGCCGGCGGCCCGGGCCGCTCGTCAATCACCGGACCTGGGTGAAGCGGCCTCCCCACCGACCGGTCATGATCGCGTGAGAGCCGAGCCCACCAAGAGAGGCAGGCGGAACATGGCTGGAGAGCCGAGCGGACCTGAAACGATGAGCGACCGGTGCGAGAGAAGGAGGCTCCGATGCCCGCGGCCCTGGTGATCGGCGCCCGAAATCTCGGCTTCGCGATCATCGAGAGGCTGCTCGCCGACGGCTGGGACGTGGCGGGGGGCGCGGTCTCGACCGAGACGCTCGATCGGGTGCGCGGCGCCGGCGCGCACCCGCTGGAGGTGGACGTCACCGACCAGGCGTCGGTCCTTGCCGCGCTCGAGGAGGTCGGGGCCCGCTTCGGACGGGTCGACCTGGTCGTCAACGCCGCCTCTCCCTACGCCGCCGGCGGCGGCGGACCGTTCGGAGGTGGCACGCTCGCGGACAGCGACCCCGACGGCTTCGATCGCTGGGCGACGCGCCCCGCCCGCGGCGCTTACGGCGCGCTCAGCGCCTCAGCACGGTTCCTCACCGCGCAGGGCGGTCCCGCGACCGTGATCCAGGTCACCGGCGGCTCATCTCGGCGCGCGATGCCGGGGCGCGGCCTCTGGGCGGCTGGCGCCTTCGGCGTACGTGCTCTGACGCAGGCCGCGGCCCTTGAGCTTCGCGAGCAGGAAATCCACGTCGCGCTCCTCGTGGTCGACGCCGGCATCGACCGCTCGGGAGAGGGTGACGCCCGCACCGCAGACCAGCCGAGCCTCGCTGCTGCCGTCGCATACCTCGCGAGCCAGAGTCCTCGCGCGATGACCCACGAGCTGCAGGTGACGCCCGCGCTCGACAACTGGACGCCGTAGGGGAAAGCCGATGCCCGAGGCCATCGATGCCAGCCACCTTCTTCTGATCGGCGCCGGCCCCGGCGTCGGCGCCGCCGTGGTGCGCCGCTTCGGTCGCGAGGGCTTCCGGACCACGCTCATCTCCCGGGGGCCCAGCCTCGAGCGGCTGGCACCCGAACTGCGCGCCGAAGGCCTCGAGGTCGAGGCGGTCGGCGCGGATATCGCGGACCTCGACGGCTACCGTGCCGCGCTCGAGAGGATCTTCAGCGCGCCCGGCGCGCCTGGGGTGGTCGTCTACAACGCCGCCCTGCCGGATCCCGGCGAGATCCTCGACGTCACCGTCGAATACCTGAGGGCCGCCTACGACGTGGACGCGCTCGGCGCCGTCGTGGCGGCGCAGGTCGCGGCGCCCGTCCTGCGGGAGGCCGCGACCGGGACCCTGCTCATTACCAGCGGCGGCTTCGCCGAACATCCCGTGCCCGCGCTCGCGGGTCTCTCGATCGGCAAGGCCGCGCTGCGCGCGGCAGCGGCCCTGATCGCCGCCGGCCTGCGCGAGGACGGCATCCACGTCGCGACGGTGACGATCGCCGGCGCCGTCAAGCCGGGGACCGACTTCGATCCCGACAGGATCGCCGAGCTCTTCTGGACGGCCCACACGGACCCGGCCGAGTCCTGGCAGACGGACTACCGTTTCACCGGACTCGAGAGCCCAGCGCCGAGCTCGCCGCGATGATCGCCGGCGGACCCGTCCAGGTCTTCAGGCCCTTCCTCTCGATGTAGGGCTCGGAGCACGCGTCCTTACGGCGGCAGGTGAAACGGGACCGTCGCGACGACGATGCCCTCATAGCTCCGCAGCGCCCTGCGCAGCCGCGCGGCCGTGTGGCTGTGCAGGATCCGTTGCCACGGCTCTCGCCACGACGATCTCGGGCACAACCAGCGTCAGCGTCAGGTCCGGGCGCTGCCTGTGCAGAGCCGCTGCGTAGTAGGTCAGCGGCGCCACCGTCGCCCTGAAGGGCGAGACGATGATCTCCAGCGGCAGGTGGTTGCCCCACACCTCCCACTCGCGCCGGAAGCGCTTGGCCTCCTCTTCGGCCGGGCTCACGTGGAGGGCCAGCAGCGGCTGTCCCAACGAGGCCGCGTAGGCCAGCGCGCGCAGGGCGGCGAGGTCGAAGACCGCGACGGGCACGACGGTGAAGTTGTGGATTTCCGTGGGTGTGTCCTGCTGCTCGGCGTCGCGTGGTGTGGCGGGCAACGGGGAGTCCGGGCCGGCGATGCTCGAGGGGAGCAGCCGGTGGGAGCCCTCGGCCGCCCGCGGGGTCAGCGCGCGGCGGGCCATCTCGTAGTGGCCGTGTACCCGTTCGCAGAACAGCACGATCAACGGCACCAGCACGACCACGAGCCACGCACCCTCGGTGAACTTCGTGAGCGCCGCGATCACCACCACCGCCGCCGAGAGCACCGCCCCAAGCAGGTTCGTGACAAGCCCCGCCCGCCAGCCTGGGCCGCGTTCTCGCAGCCAGCGGGCGACCATCCCGGCCTGCGCGAGGGTGAAGGCGATGAACACGCCGATCGCGAAGAGCGGGATCAGCGGCGCGGTCCTGCCGTCGAAGGCGGCGAAGATGATCGCCGAGGGAACCGCCAGCACGAGGATCCCGTTGCTGAAGGCCAAGCGGTCACCGAGGCGCAGGAACAGGCGGGGCACGTAGCTGTCGCGCGCCATGAAGTAGAGCAGCCGCGGGAACCCGTTGAACGCCGAGTTGGCCGCCACCAGCAGCACGACCGTCGTCGCGAACTGCACGAACGCGTAGGCCGCTCCGCCGCCGACCGTGTCGCGGGCGATCTTCGAGAGCAGCGTTTCCTGACCGCCGGGCTGTGCCCCCGTGAAGTGCGCCACCAGCACCACCCCGACGAACATCGAGATCAGCAGCGCGAGCATCGCCGTGAGCGTCTGTCTCGCGTGCTTGGCTTCGGGCGGGCGGAAGACAGGCACGGCGTTGGAGATCACCTCGATCCCGGTCATCGCCGTGGCGCCGGAGGAGAATGCGCGCAACACGAGAAGCACGCCGAGCGCCTCGACCGGGGGGTGATAGGGGTGAGGCGTCGTGGGCGTGAAGCCGTTGGATGCGGCCTTCACGAGTCCCGTGACGACGACCAGCGCGATCGCCGCCACGAAGAGATAGGTGGGGGCCGCGAACGCGGCGCCGGCATCGCGGACGCCGCGCAGGTTGCCGGCTGCAAGGACGAAGATCACGACCAGCCCGATGAGGACCCGGTCGGAGTAGAGCGAAGGGATCGCCGAGGCGACCGCTTCCACCCCCGAGGCCACCGAGACCGCCACCGTGAGGATGTAGTCGAGGATCAACCCCGCGCCTGCGATCAGCCCCCACCGCGGGCCGAGGCTGTCACTGGCGATGATGTAGGAGCCGCCGCCACGCGGGTAGGCCTTGATGACCTGGCGGTAGCCGAGCCCGACCGAGAGCATCAGGATCGCCAGGGCGGCCCCGATCGGCAGCGACAGCTTCAGCTGCCCCGAGCCGGCGAGCAGGAGCACCGCGAGCATCGCTTCCGGGCCGTAGGCGACCGAGGAGAGCGCGTCTGGAGAGAGCACGGCCAGCGCGAGCAGCCGTCCCATCCGCTCCTCGGCGAGTGCCGTGCTGCGCAGGGGCGGGCCGATCAGCACGCGGCCGGCCGAGCGCAGCCGCCGTGCGGCCGGCGAGGGCGCCTCACCGGCCTTCGCCGTGGCTTCGATTTCCTCGATGTCGCCGTGACCCTCGCGCGTCGGGTGAGTGCCGCGGACCTGGGCGAAGCGCCCGGCGCGGGAGACGACGGGGTCGGCGAACTCGATGTGGCGGTCGACAGGCAGCGCCCGCTCCCAGTCCTCGCGCGGCGGCAGGCAGCCGTGCCACCCCTTGCCGACCCTCTCAAGGGCGGCCAGGCCTTCCTTGTCGAGCTCGGGGAGAGTGGCCGAGGGAGTGACGGCCGCGTCGTCGGTTCCGGGTGTCAAGGGTTAAATAGGAGCAGGACTCGCGGCGGTCAGGTCCGCGCGAGAAGTCGGAGCACGCGAGCCTCGATCTTCTCGCGCGCCTTCCAAGGGTCCTCCGGCAGGCGGCTCAGGCTGATCGTCTCGCCGTCGGCGTAGCGCTCGAACACGCGCGGGTCGATGTAGGCCTGGCGCGCCACCGCCGGCGTGTTCCCGAGTGCCGCCGCGACCGCGCGGGCGGCGGCGCCTGCGGCGCGCGCGTCATCCGGCCGCTCGCCCGCAAGCGTGCTCGCCGCGATCACGGTGGCGTTCCACGTGCGGTACTCCTTTGCGGAGAACGGGAGGCCGGAGAGGCATCGAAGGAAGTTGTTGACGTCCTCGCCGTGCACGCGGGTCCATCCGCGTTCCCCGCGGAACGCGAGCAGCTCTGGCGGCCCCGACCGCCGTCGCTGCAGGGTCGCGAGGACCGGAACCGCGTCGCGGTCGGTGACGGCAAGTCGCTGGCGCTTGCCGGCCTTGCCGACGTAATCGAACACGGCGCGCTCGTCGCGCACAAGGACCTGGTCCATGTGCAGGGTGGTGAGCCCGTAGTGGTGGTTCTCGCGCGCGTAGCGGTCAGAGCCCACGCGGAACAGGCCGACGTCGAGCAGGCGCAGCGCGAGGGCGAGAACGCGAGCATGACCCAGCCGTCGTTCCCGGGCAAGCTCGCCGGCTATCTGGTCTCGCAGCGTGGGTTGGGCGCGCCCGAACGCCTGCATGTCGTGGAACTTGAGCGCGTCGCGATCCTGGCGCCACAGAGGGTGGTAGCGGTACTGCTTGCGCCCGCGCGCGTCGAAGCCCGTCGCCTGCAGATGGGAGGAGGGGTCTGCGGCCACCCATACGCCGGTCCACGCCGGCGGAATCGCAAGAGCGGCGATACGTTCGAGTTCCTCAGCGTCATCGATCGCCCTGCCGGCGGCGTCGAGGTAGACGAAGCGCTTCGCGACCCCCGTTCGCGTGAGGCCCCGCTCGAAGCCGTGCACGAGGCTCAGAGCTCGATCGTCGCCCGGCATACGCCGCAGGCTACGAACGGTCCGCCGGGACATCAACCATGCAGCTCGCCATCTCGATACCCCAGCAGGCACGCGACGATCTCGCGCTCGGGCAGACATGCGCCGGATCGACCGGTCCAACCGGCCACCGGTCCTACGGCGCCAGCGAGGGGGTGATCGCCTCGGGCGTTCCGGCGCGCTCAGCTCAGGTGAGGCTGCCTCGCTCCGGGGAGGCGCTCTGAACGCCCGAGCGCGGACCCGCCGGCCCCTCGTCGAGCGCTCCTGAACCTGCGGCTCGAGAGGTGGGATCGCCCCCCGCCCCGCGGAGCACGACGGCGCAGCCGACGGCGATCAACGCCCCCGCGGCCGGGCCGAGCACGTAGACCCAGTAGCCCGCCCAGTGCCCGCTCACGAGCGCGGGACCGAAGGAGCGTGCCGGATTCATCGAGGTGCCGCTGACCGGCGCGGACCACAGTCCCGCCAGCGCGATGTAGCCCCCGACGCCGAGCGCGCCGATCGCCCCGACGTTCTGCGCGCCCGAGGCCGTGCCCAGGATCACGCTCACAAGGACCGCTGTCAGCGCGATCTCCATCAGCAGCGCCTGCCAATCGTGATAGCCGGGCCCGGGCAGCGTCGCGCCCAGGTTCTCGATGTTGCCGAAGACGGCGAGGAGGAAGAGGCAGGCGAGCGTCGCTCCGAGCAGCTGGGCGACGATGTATCCGGTGATGCGCCGGAACGGGAAGTCCCGGCGCAGGCCGAAGGCAAGCGAGACGACCGGGTTGAGGTGAGCTCCGGAGATCGCGCCCATGAAAAGGATGATCGCCATCACCATCAGGCCTGGCGCGACGACTGCAGCGGCGAGGCTGATTTCGCCCTTTCCGTGGAGCAGCCCGCCGCCGGCGGCGACGAGCACGAGCATGAAGGTGCCCAGCAGCTCCGAGAAGAGCCGCCGGTACTCGAGGCTGGGGTCCTCGAAATCCTCGGTCGAGCCGAACTCGAGCAGCAGGCGGTGTTTCGCTCGCATGACGTCGTGCTCGGGCATCACCGCCGGCTGAGGTTGCGCGGCCATCGCCGCGACGATGCCCCGCGCGCGGCGTTTCAGCATCCCCCGTTGTGGATGACCGTCAACAGCCGTCTGGCGTTCGGCGGGCTGGGCGGCTATCACAGGGTCTCGCTCGTCTACCGCATGAAGCTCGCCTGAGCCGGCCTCAAGCGGCGCGCGGCCGCCACGGCTCGTGCTCGTGCGTGAGCCAGACCAGCTCAGGGTCCAACGCGCGCACCCGCAGCTGGCCGTCGGTGCGCGGCTCGTCGAGCTCCTCGAAGCTCACCGCCACGTCGCCGCCGACGACGACCGGGCGTCCGCCCGTCTCGACGACGACCACCTGCAAGCCGCGCGTGTGGCCCGGCGCCGGGACGAGCCGGAGCCCCGGCAACAGCTCGAACTCGCCCTCGAGGAGCACGTACTGCACACCGGGCGCGTCGACCCACGCGTCGATCGTGTAGTCGTCTTTGCTGCGGGCGTCGTCGAGCTCCTGGCGCTGGACGTAGATCGGCGTGCCGGCGAACAGGTGGTTACCGCCGCAGTGGTCGAAGTGCAGGTGCGTGTTGACGACGACGTCGATGCCGGCGGGATCGAAGGCCTGCTCGCTCAGCGGCACGAGCCGGGGATCGAGGTCGGCGACCGCCGGGTGCAGCTCCGTCATGCCGGTGTCGACCAGCACGCGCGCGTCGGGATGCTCGATGACGTGCACGTAGACCGGCCAGCGCCCGCCCTCGACGAGCAGCTCGGCCACGAGCACCGGTGTGACCGTGGGCGGCGAGGGCATCCGCCGATCTTCCCACAGCCTCTCTGCTCCCATTCGCCGTGAGCGCGTGAACGGATGTCCAGCCCGCTACGAGGGCTCTATTCGTAGGTGAAGTGGTCGGCCGCCGACTTCTTGCTCTTCTTCTTGCTGACCGCTGCGACCACATCGACCGCGCCCGGCTTGAGCGTCGGCGGGCTAACCGCCGTGCAGCTCGTCGTCGACGAGCATTCGACCGAGGTCGCAAGGGCTTTTCCGAACCAGATGGTCGTGCCTGTGCCGTGGGCGAAGCCGCTGCCGGTGACCGTGACGCTCGAGCCACCTTTCCTTGCTCCGGAGCTCGGAGCGACACCGGAGACCGTCGGGTTTTCGTACTTGTAGAGGTCCTTGGTCGTGACGGGACTGGTCCCGTTGGGTGTCACCACGCGGATGTCGGCGCTGCCCACGGTCTCCGGCGGGGCGACAGCGGTGATCGAGGTCGGGCCGTCCACCGCGAACGACGTCGCAGGGGTGGACCCGAACGACACTTCGGTGACACCGGCGAAGCCGCTCCCCGTCAGGGTGACGGCCGCGCCGCCGGCCGCGGGGCCCTTCTTCGGGGCTGTCTTGGTGATCGCGGGGGCGGGACCCGCCGCGACGAACGTGAATCGGTCGGCCGGTTCGGCCGGGCTCGTGCCGTCGGGTGTCGTGACGGTCACATCGACGGTCCCCGCGTCCGCCGGCGAGGTCGCCGTGATCGAGGTCGGTGAGCTCACGGTGAAGCCGGTCGCGTTCGCGCTCCCGAACTTGACCGCCGTGGCGCCGGCGAAGCCCGTCCCGTGGATCGCCACGGCAGTTCCTCCAGATGCAAGCCCCGCGAACGGCGCGACGCCCGTCACCTTGGGCTTCGGAGGTTCGAGGTTGACGAGCAGGTTCGAGATTTCGTGGCGGTTGTCGAGACCGCCGGTGCCGGCGCTGAAGCCGAGGTATGCCGTGGAGGGAAGCGCGAGCGCTCCTTCGACGAGCTCCAGGCCGTTGACGGAGATCGCGATATTGCCGTTCGCAGTTACGACCCTGACCCTGTTGGTCGCGTTCTGGATCGGCGCGGCGAGGTTGGCCGTCGCCAGCCACTCGAGGACGTTGGGGGTGCTCGGCGAAGCCGGCCCGTCGCTGAGACCGAGGAAGTTGTCCGAGGGCGCCCCGGGGTCCTGGTACTCGTCGAGTGCGATCGCGTCGCCAGGGATGCCCGAGAAGCCGAGCCCGCCACCTTCGACGCCAAGGGAGGTCGGGGCCGCGCCGCGGCTCGGGTCGGCGATCACCATCGCGAGGCCGTCGGCGCCCGTGCCGCCGCCGACCGTGGCTTCGTATTCGACGGTCATGTTCTGCGGGTCGATCGCTTTCGGCCAGAACGCGCTGGCGCTCTGGAACTGGGTCGCGGTGGTCAGCACGAGCCCCGTGTCCGACAGCGCCGAGCTTCCGTTCAGCTGCCAGCCACCAGCAGTCGGATCGGGCACGCTTGTCGGCGGCGTGTACGTGTTCGCGAACTGGATCGTGTTGGCTCCCGCCGCGAGCGCGAAGGAAGGCACCGTCCACACTCCGCCGGCGGCGGTCATCGATACGGGCACGCCCCCGTTGACGGATGCCGTCGCGGTCCAGCCGGTGCCGGTCGGCGCGCTCTCGGTGACGTTGCAGCCCGCGCCTTCGATGGCGTTCGTGAGTGTCGGCGAGGCGCTCCCGCCGGCGCCGAGCGCGCCGGTGCTGAAGCTGGACGGACAGCTGCCGGCGACGGTGAACGTCTGGCCGAGCTGTTCGGAGCCGCTCGGCGCGTGCACGCCGACGCCGATGCCGAGGCTTGCCGCGGGCGGTCGCGTGTAGGTGTTCGTGAACTGCACGGTGTTGAGGCCCGCGACGAGCGCGAACGGGGGAACTTCCCATTTCCCTTCGGATGCGGTGAGCGCGATCGGAGCGCCGCCGTTGACGGAGGCGGTGGCGCTCCAGCCGAGGGCGCCGGGGACGCTCTCGAAGACGCTGCAGCTCGTGCCCGTGAATGCGCCCGTGAGCGTCGCCGTCGCGGCCTCTTTGTCCGCGAGCGCCGCGGTGCCGAAGCTGGACGGGCATGTGCCGGAGACGACGAACTTCGTGAGGGCCTGTTCTGATTCTGCCGGCGCTTGCACCTTGACGCCGGCGTTCAAGGTCGAGGGTGGCGGCGTCGCGCCGCTGACGACCACGTTGGAGACGGCGTGGCGGTTGTTCAACGCGCCGGTGCCCGCGCTGAACCCGAGATACGCGCTCGAAGGAAGAGCGAGCGCCCGGCTGAGCACCTGCGCGCCGTCGACGTAGACCGTCGTGATGCCGGCAGCGTTGACGACCTTCACGTGCGTCGTCGCATTCTGGATCGGAGCGGGGAGGTTGGCGGTGGCGAGCCAGTGGAGCACGTCGGGTTCGCTCGGCGACGTCGGGCCGTCGGTGATGCCGACGAAGTCGTCCGAGGGCGCCCCGGGGCCCTGGTACTCGTCGAGTGCGATCGCGTCGCCGGGGATCCCGGAGAAGCCGAGGCCGCCGCCTTCGCCGCCGAGCGAGCCCGGAGTGGCAGCGCGGCTCGGGTCGGCGAAGAACATCGTGAGGCCGTCGGCGCCCGTGCCGCCGCCGATCGAGGCGTCGAATTCGACCGTCATGTTCCGGGGTTCGGTGGTGGCCGGCCAGACCGCGTCGCCTCTCTGGAAGTTCGTCGCGCCCGTCAGCACGGCTTCGTTGCCGCTCAGCCCGGCCGAGCCGTTGAACGCCCAGCCGCCTGAGGACGGGTCGGGGATTTCAGCGGGCGCCGGCTGGGCGGCTGCGACGTGCACGATCGGCGCCACCGACGGGACGCCGGCTGAGTTGACGACGAACAGCATGTAGTAGCCCGGCGGGGCAATGCTCGTGTTCGCAGGCGCCGTGACCTCGAGGCTGTCGCTGCCGGCGCTGAACTGAACCGGCACGTAGCGCTGTCCCATGTTGTTCGAGTGGGTGACGGCGCCGAGTTTGACGAGGGCGACCTTCCGGATCGATGCCGCGTCGGGCGTCGAGACGGTGAACTGGGTGCCCTCCGTGATGGGGCCGGGCGGCGCGCTGATGCTCGGGCGCGGCGCGAGTTCTCCGGACCCGTCCTTCTTGAACAGGTACGGCGGGCTGAAGATCTCCGCGTTCTTGTTCAGGTAGCCGACTTCGTCGCAGATGCCGCAGATCCCGCCGCCCCCCGAAAGCACGCGTCCGTCAGGGAGGAGCAGCGCGGTCGAGTGGTACTGGCGCGTCACCTGCATGCTCGCGAGCGTCTTCCATTGGCCGGTCGCTGGGTTCCACAGTTCGGCCGGGTACACACCCGCGCCCAGGTCCACGAGTTCGGCTCCCGAGGAGTTGCCCCCGGTGCCGAGCACGCTGCCGTCGGCAAGCACGGTGAGGTTGTTCTGGCGGCGGCCGTATTCCATTTCACCCGTGGGCGTGACCGTCGGCGTCGCTCCGTTGAGATCGATCACGTCGGCGGTCTTCGTCGACGGCCCGCCGCCCGCGACCAGGATCTTGCCTGTGTCGTACAGCGCGTGGCTGCCATAGGTGCGGTTGATCGGATCGCGTTCGCCGAACTGCTGCCAGGAGCCGGTGCCGCTGGGGTTCAGCTCCCGCAGAGTCTGGTCGGGCCCCGACTCGAACGCGCGCCCGTTGGGAGCGACGTCCATCCAGGGGTAGAGGGGCAGCGGGAGCGATGCATGTGTCAGCTGGCGCAGCGTGCCGTCGTTCTGGCGGACCTCCGGGATCGGCGGCCCGCCGGATGTGATCAGCATCTCGCCGTTGCCCATCTCCGTGACCGACGGGTACCAGCGCGGGTAGGACATGTTCAGGCCCTGCATCCAGGTGTCGTTCTCCCAGTCGAACGTGGCCGTCTGGACGATGCCTTCGAGCAGCTGGTTCTTGTTGCCACCGGCCACGAAGAGGTTGCCTTCTTCCATCTCGGCCAGGCCGCTGCAGAAGATGTTGAAGCCGTCTTCGAGCGTGACGTTCGTCTGATGGCCGGTCGCGGGATCCCAAAGGGTCGCTTCCGTTTTGTTCTGTTCGGCGAAGCTCTCGGTCGCTTTGTCGCCGACCGATGCGTACGCGAGCACCTTCCCGTCCGGGAGAAGGGCGGCCCAGATCGGCACGACGGGCCATTCTTCGACGGGACCCCACCGGCCGACTTCGCCGGGGTCACCCGCGGTGTCTGCACGCGCCCTGGCAGAGGCGGCTGCCGTCCTCTTCATCGACGCGCGTGACATCCGCGTTTCCTGGCTCGGAGAGAGTTCCACCGCGTCCTCGGCGGCGTGCCCCTGTGGCGTCTGCACCGATTCGGCGGCCTGCGGCGTTTCCACCGCGGCTCCCGCAGCGCCGCCCGGCAGAGCCAGAAGCGAGATCGCGCAGGCGCTCGCCAGCCCGGCTCCGTAGCGTCCGAGCCTGACCTTCATCTGGCTTCCGGCACCTGCATCACCAGGCGCTCCCCCAAGCGGACGGACTCACCCAACGTTACCCGAAGTCGATGGTGGCGGGTGATCGCGCGCATCGTCATCCTCAGGCGGAGGTCATGCAGGAGCGTTGCACGGGATGTGCGGCGGCGGGCGGGGCAGAGACCACGCTCGGCTCCACCTGGCGCACTTCAACCGGCCAGCCGCCGGTGTTGAAACGGGCCACGGTGCGGGAGTGCTCGAGCGCGGGCGTGACGATCGGGAAGTCCTGCTGTGCGTCGTCGACGAGCATCTGCGGGGTGCTGACGACGTAGTTGACCGTGCGCCAGTCGTTCCCGAAGTCACGCCGCTGGACTTTGGGGTCCTCGCCCACCTCCCAGTAGTACTGGGCGTCCTTGAATGTGGGATCACCCGCGGGCGGCGCGTGGAGCGCGTTCCACAGGTAGTCGTCGATGATGATGCGGCTGCCGGGGGAGACGTCGTGCCGGATCCAGGTAACAGCCTCCGTCTGGGCAAGCACCGGGTCGCCGGTCCACAGTGCGCGTTCCGAGCGCTGATAGGCGACGAAGAGGAGCACCAGCGCCGCGCCGACAGCGAGTCCGACGGCCGGCAACGAGACCGGCCGGCCGAATCGCCGGGCGAGCGCCGTGCCGGCCTTGGCCAGCACCAGCGCGATGCTCAACGCGAGCAGCGGCAGCAGCGGCAGCAGGTAGAAGGGCGAGACCGTGGCGCCGCGCCCCAGGAACACCCACAGCGAGAGCACGGCCAGACCGACGCCGGAGGCGATCGCGTTGCGCCGTAGCAGGGTGACGGCGAGCAGCGCGGCGCCGGTGCCGCCGACCACGAGCAGCGGCTCGGCGTGCGCCCACGCCAGCGTTGTGTGCCAGAACTCGCTCGAGGTGTCCAGCAACCCGCCGTTGTGGCCCCGGTTGCTCTGCCATTCGATCGAGCACTCGAGGCTCACGTGAGGGCTCGACCCGCCGATCAGCGTGCCCGGCTTGAACAGCTCGCCCTTCAACGCTGCCAGCAGCACGTACATCGAGCAGACGCTCACCGAGAGCGCGAGCCATCCGAACACCGCGAAGAGCCTGCTCACCCGCGGCGCGCGGCGAACCGCGATCAGCAGCAGCGCCGGCATGACGGCGATCGCGGTCTCCTTCGAGAGCACCGCGATCCCGATCGCGACACCGCTCAGCCAGATCCGCGTGAGCGTCGGTCGCGCCGTCACGAGGTAGAGGCTGACCAGGATCCAGAAGGTCGCGACGTTGTCGAGCAGAATCCGCCGGTGGTAGTAGATCCCGTAGCTCGAGAGTGAGAACAGGCTGGCCGCGAGCACGCCCACCCAGAGCTTGCCGGAGGCGCGCCGGCCGATCGCGAGCACGAGCAGCGCGCTGCCCAGCTGGTAGAGCAACATCAGCACGCGTCCGGATGCGAGTCCGGTGCCGAAGCGTTCGAAGGTCAGCAGCTGCCAGATCGCGATCTGGATCCAGCCGAGCGGAGCGTGATCGTAGATGTAGGTATACGGCGTGAGCTGGCCGAGGTGGAACACCGACCACGCCTGCGCGAGATATGTGCCCTCGTCGTCCTCGACGTAGGGGTAGTGGAGCATGTTCACGCCCTGCGAGACCAAGACGAGGACGGCGATGAACGCGGCAGCCCACCAGAAGCGGGCATCCCCGGGCAGCCTGTGACGGATGCGGGTGACGGCGCCGGGCGCGACAGGGGCGGCCCCCCGCGCGACCGCGCCGGCGCTCACGCTGTCTGCTCCCGCGAGGGCTGAGCGGCTGCGATCAGCGCGGGCTCAGGAGCGATCGCCGTCCTCGTCGCAGGCACGCTCGGCGCGGCTCGGTGCGCCCCCCGGTGCTCGGTCTTCTCCCAGTCGCCGCGGCCGCGCATCAGGCGTACGATCGCCCGCGCCGCGCTGTACCCGATCAGCCACTGGCAGGCGAGATAGGTGAACGGCATGCGCGCGAGGAGATGGACGGGCACGCGCTCGCCGTAGAGCCGGCCGAACTCGATCAGCCCGATCGTTCCCGCGAGCATCTGCAACCCGACCACGTACAACGGCGTGAGGGTGATCATGGCGGCGAGCACCGGGAGCTTCAGGTAGATCAGCGCCAACGGGATCAGCGGCACAAAGGTGATCAGGAGTCCGTCGAGGATCGGCTGGCCGAAGGTCACCGCGGCAAGCGCGCGCCGACGCTTCCCCTCGAACCGGCGCCAATCCCCTTTGGCGAAGATCTGCAGGAACCCCTGAGACCAGCGCGTGCGCTGCTTGACCAGCGCGCGCCGGCTGTGGGCGGTCTCCTCCCGGGTGACCCAGCGGCTGTCATATACGACCCGGATCGGCTCGCCGAGCGCGCTCAGGCGCACACCGATGTCGGCGTCCTCCGTGAGGCAGGACTCGTCCCAGCCGTCGACGCGTTCCACGAGCTCGCGCCGGATCGACACGGTGTTGCCGCCCAGCGGGACCATGCCGAGGCTGGCGTTGAAATGAAGCCGGCTCCGGAAGTAGAAGAAGTACTCGACGCAGTTGAAGGCCGAGAACCAGTGCTCCTTGAAGTTCATCAACTGCACGCCGCCCTGGACGACGCCGGTGTGGTCGTCGAGCATGACCGTGTTCATCACGTTGAAGATGTCCGGGTGGACGTCGTCCTCGGCGTCGAAGACCATGACCACGTCGCCGCCGCACGAGTCGAATCCGACGTTCAGCGCGTGCGGCTTGTTGAACGGAGCCTCGTCATAGACGACCAGCCGTGCGTGGTCCAGGCGTTCTGTCTGCCGCTGAACCGCACCGATCGTGCGCGGGTCGTCGCGCTGGCAGATCACGATGATCTCGAGCAGATCCTGCGGGTAGTTGGAGGCCGCGACGCGGGCGATCGTCTCGCCGATCACCGTCTCCTCTTCGCGCGCGGGGATCAGCACGGCGAAGCTCAGCTCGGGGTCGCGGAAGCGCTTGGGTCCCGCGGTCGAGCGAAGTCGCGCGGGGCGATCCCATGCGCTCAGCATCAGCCAGAGCGTGAAGAGACCGTACGCCGTGAGCGAGAGGCCGAGCATGGATACGCCGATCGCGACGACCGTCACCTCGGGTCATCTCCATAGCTTTGCGCACCGTTGACTGCGGGCGCCCCAGCGGCGCGCGTCCACGCGCCGGGCGCCAATAAACAATCCATGTCCATTCTCCGCACCTTCCGGTCCCCTTGACCAGGGCCCCCCGTTCAGGTGCTGGAGAGAACCTACCGAATAAATCGAATTCGCGAGCGCTCAGGGCACGTCTTCTTCACATTTCAGACAGGTGTGCAGTCGCCGGCGCCGCCGGTGCGACGGACGTCCAAAGGTCGCCTTGCGCAACGGCAGGTTCACTCGGCCGCGCCAGTGCGTCCTATAGTTGGCGCGGTGACTGGTGCTCGGGCTGGGGCCGGACGAGAGCGCGGCAGCGCCACGCGAGACGGTGGCGGACGAGTGCCGGCGCCGAGGTTTCGGACGGCTGCGGTGCTGGTCGCGCTCATCGCGCTGCTGATCGGAGCGGTGAACGCCCACGCGGCCGGTGCACGGTCGACCGCCGGGCATCGGATCTTGTTCGGGCTGGGCACCGAGGCGAACGGCGACCGCACCGGCACCCTCGCAAAATCGACTTCGCTCGGCATGCTCAGCAGCTGGTACAACGGCCCGTCGGACCTGAGCTGGATGTCCGGCTGGGAAACCTCCGAGGTGCCCCGCGACTACGCCGCCGGTTACGACATGCACCTGATCGTCTGGTCGGGCGAAGCGCGCACGACCTTCTCGACCCCGTTCGGAACCGCCTGCGGGAAGGCCTACCCGGTGTCGCAGGCGTTCCTTTCAGACATGGAACGGCTTGCGCGCATCTTCCGCCCCGCGGACGGCCGCACGCTCTACGTGACCCTGTTCACCGAGCTTCAGACATACGCCTGCAACGGCAACGAATGGTCGGGCAGCCCGCAGACCACCGCCTACTACGAAGCGCTCAAGTCGCAGTACACGGCTGCAATGGGCATCTTCCACCGGCTCGCTCCGGGAAGCAAGGTGTCCCTGGGGTGGGGTGGCTGGCAGGCACGCTGGAACGGTCCCGCGACGGGCGCCGGGAAGTCGCTGTTCAAGCATTTCGCCGGCGTCATGCACGCCTCTGACTTCGAGAGCTTCCAGATGCTGAGCTCCGCCACCGACACCACCGACATCCTCGCGATGACGCAACAGCTGAAGCGCTACGGCCCGGTCATGCTCGCTTACTATCGCCCGCCCGAAGGCGGCGTGAGCGTGACGCGTGAACACCTGAAATCGGTGCTGGCGCCGGCCTTCCTCGAAAAGCTCACCCGTCTCCGGTTGTTCTCGATGGCCTTCGTCAGCGAAGAATGGTTCGCGGGAGACCCCACGAGCCTCGGGCTGGTGCAGGATGCGATCAAGGGCTTCGGTTGCCGTCCCTGCGCCGCGCCGGCGCGTCGATGAGATCGGGGCACGGTGCCGGCGTCGGGAGCACAGGCGCGCCGAGCGTTCGCCTATTGATACGGCTGCACAGCCACCTCGGTCATCCGGCCCAGGGACCGACGCCACCAACCTGCTCGACCGAATAGCGAACGATGTAACCGGGGCCTCTGGGCGCTGGGAACGCGGCGTCTGGTGACACGTAGACCTTGGCCAAGCGGTCGAGCAGATCCCACGCCTGCTCGCTCGGTTCCACCACAGCGGACGCTCGAAGCACCGCGTACGGATTCAAGAACACACCCGGCTGACGCGGGGAATCGAACGAGAGCACGACTCGCGGATCCCGCTCGATGTTCCGCAGCTTCCGGTAGTGCCCCATGTGGCCGCTGACCGGCTCCTCGCCGTCCAGCCCGATCCAGACCACGGTCACCTGCGGGCTTCCGTCCGGGTTGATCGTGGTCAGATGGGCCATCGGCCCGGACTCGATGAGCTCGCGGAGCTCTCCTGAGAAGCGTCTCGGCATTCCCCCCTCCTCGGCGGACACAGCACTCCCTTCAGGTCGGAGGCGCGGACCATCCGACGCAGCTGTGCGGGAGCCGCTGCCGGATCAGCTCATAGATACCAGCTGGCTGCCTTCGCGGAGCGCTGCGCGCCCTCGGCCGCCGCCAAGGCGGGTGGCCCCGATGGTCACCGTGGCGGCGGGGGTAGCGCCACCGCCATGACGGCGGCGCGGCCGCCGTCATCCGACCAGCGCTCGGCGTCCTGGGTGTCCTGCCTGCGCGCGGCCTCGCGGCGAGCGAGGAACGGCGCTGGATCGAGGGGCGGCCCGGACTGATCCTCCGACGCTGGAGCGAAAAGCGCATCCAGGTCGAACGAGCGGAACCCCACCACGTCGGACGCCGACGCGCCCACGTGGAGCGTGGCTGCGCAGAGCGGGCAGCGGCCGTCGAGGACCGTGACCGCCGGAGAGTCCGCGCGGAGTCGGAGCCGGCAAGCGGAGCAGCTGAGATGGCCGGGGCGCGTCACGGGATCGGGACTGGTTCGGGGTCGCGTCGTCCGAAGTGCGCCAGACGCGCGCTGTCGTGCGCCTCGTGCGCGGCGCGCTCGGCGTCATCGCGTGAGGCAAAGCCCCCGGACTGGACGACAGCGTTGCCGAGCCTGTCGACGATCTCCCAGAGGTAGTGGCCGCCGTTGTCCTGCGAGATGACGAAGGCCAGCGAGGCTCGATCTGGCGTCGGCCGCCGCGATCTGGCGACGTGACCCTTCTTTGTTGCGGTGGCCATGGCCAACCGCCTCTCTACTCCTCTGCGCGAATAAATCGACCGGATAGAGAGAGGAGCAGGAGCTACCTGGACGGACTTACGACTATACCGGGCTTCGGTACCCTGACCCGCCCTCCGGGACAGCTCGGATGGGGAGCCTCGGGTGGCGCCGAGGCGGCCCTAGCCGAGGTCCTGCGGGGCCTTCTCCCCGGCGCCGGCGCGCTGCTCCTCGGCCTCCGCGAAACGACGGCGCGCTTCTGCCTGCTCATAGGCCCTGCGGAGCTCCCGCAGGCGCTCTTCGCTCGTGGCCTGCGGCCCGAAGGTCCTCGCCTTGTACAGCTGGTAGCGCTCTCGGGCGAGGCGAGCTTGGGCGCGGAGATCCTCCAGGTGATCGGTCGCCATTTCTTCAAGCGTCGCGCGTTGCCCGTTGCTCAGCGCCGGGCGAGACGGCGTCCGCTTTCGGTATCCGGCGGGGTGTAGTTCAACTCGAAGTGGTGATAAAGGGCCGACTCGTCGGCCTGCGAGAGCTCATCGCCGTGCTGCTCGATGTTGGGCGCCGACTCGACCTGCTCCTTGGAGACGGCGACCTCCAGCTCATCCGGGCCGATCGTGATCCCCCCGAGCGGCACAAAGGTCAGATGGCGGCCGATGAAGCCTTCCTTGACCGTCGCGAACTGCGGCTCGTCGGTTTCGACGTCCACGTAGACGTCCTGCAGCTTGCCGATCTTCTCGCCCTTGCTGTCGATCAGCATCTTCCCGTGCCACTCAGCGACGTTCCACTCTGCGTTCGGCTGATCGTTCATGCTCGAAGCCTCGCTTCTCGGTGGTGGCGTGACGGCTTCCAATTCTACGAGGAGCATGGCCGATCGTCACGGTCCGGGAGGCTCAACCGCCGGACCCGGCCGTGAACGCGTCTGCAGGCAGCACGTATCGCCGCGGGGGTGCGTCCCGTCGTGGGTCGGTCCCGCGTGGGCCGTGCAGCCCGGGCCTCCGTGCGGAGGACGCGGAGGATTCCGCAACGCCGTCGTGGTCGGCGATCCAGCGCAGGATCGCGGCCGATTTGGCGCCCTCCGCGAGGATCACAGAGCGCTCGATCACCAGACCGCCCGAGGCGTTCGGACGAGCCAGGCGTCTGATCAGAACCGCTGTTGCATCCGTCGAGTCCATTGCTGTCTCGGTCATGTCTGTGCTCCTCTGGGTCGCAGTTCCACTCGTCCGATGTCTGGCAGCTCGCAGTGAGCGCTTGTGGTGTCCGGTTGCAAGTCGAGCAGCGTGGTCAGCAGCTGCAGGGGGGTGCCCGCTGCCCATGCCTGGGGACGGGAGGCGGTTGGATAGGCGACGGGCACGGTCGTGACCGCCGCCGGGTAGCCGGCGAAGACCTCCGGCAGGCGATGCTCGAAGTGGGGCGCCGCAGAGAGCATCGCGGCGGCGAATGTGACCGCCTGCTCACGAAGGCCATAGCGGGCCAGCCCGGCGACGATCATCGAGTTCTCGTGCGGCCAGACCGTGCCGGTGTGGTAGCCGAGGGGGTTGTAGCCGGCCTCGCCCGAGCCCAGCGTTCTCACGCCCCAGCCCGAGTAGAGCTCTCCTCCAAGCAGGCGCTCTGCCGTCTCGGCGGCCCCGCGCTCGTCGAGCAAGCCCGACCAGAGCAGGTGACCGATGTTCGAGGTCAGGCTGTCGACCTGGCGCTTCTCGCCATCCAGCGCGACCGCGTGACACCCTCGCTCGGGCATCAAGAAGTCCCGGTGAAAACGGTCGCGCAGGTCGAGCGCCTGGGACTCCAGCCGCTCGGCGAACGCAAGATCGCCCCACACCTCTCGAGACAGGCGGGCGGCGCGCCGGCGTGCGTCGTAGACGTAGCCCTGGATCTCACACGTGGCAATCGGTCCCCGTGGGATCGTTCCGTCGGCGAACTGGATGCCGTCCCAGCTGTCCTTCCAGCACTGGTTGAGGAGCCCGGTCACGAGGTTCCGGCGGTGGTACTCCACATAACCGTCGCCGTCGGCGTCCCCGCTGTCCTCGACCCATGCGAGCGCCGCGCGCGCGTTCGGCTCGAGCGCCCGCACGAGGTCATCGTCCCCGGACCAGCGGTGATACTCATCGAGGAGGACGACGAACAACGGCGTCGCGTCGGCCGATCCGAAGTACGGCGAATAGGGACGCTCGCCCCGCGCCGTCAGCTCGCCGAAGCGCAGCTCGTGCAGGATCTTCCCGGGCTCGCGTTCGTGGAAGTCGTCGCGACCGTCCGCCTGGGCGGCGGCAAGGACCCGCAGTGTGGTCCTCGCCAGCTCGGGCAGATAGGGCAGAGCCTGGAAGCTGGTGATGAGGCTGTCGCGGCCGAAAAGAGCCATGAACCAGGGCAGGCCGGCCGCGGGCAGCGTCGCGTCCTCGCTGATGTCCGGCGGCAGGCGCAGCGCGCCCAGGTCGCTGAGGCTCGCGCGGTAGGTGCGCGCCAGCGCGGGATCGGTTGTTGAAATGGCCGGTGCGCGGGCCAGCCAGCTCTCGAGCTCGGCCGATTTCGAGGCGCTCATCGCATCGAGGCCGCCGCGCGCTTTGCGCGGCGCGAACGCCGCCGTCGGCTGCTCGGCGAGAGGCGTGATCGTGAACGTGGTCGCCCACTGCTCGCCGGGCGCCAGCACCGGCGAGTAGGTGAAGCCGTCCCGTGTGACGCCCGCCGGCGCACTCGATGCGATCGTCACCGAACGTCCGGAATCCCCCGCGCTCGTAGGACAGCACGAGCGAGCGATCATCCTGGCGGGCGGCGAGCGCCCTGGTTTCGACCGCTCCGTCCTTCACTTCGAGCAGGTCGGCGAAGTCGACCTCGAGTTCGAGCGTCACGTCGATCGTCGTGCTCTCGTGGCGATGGTTGATGACGGATATCTCCTCCATCCAAACGTGATCGATCAAGCGGCGACGCATGATCGAGCACGGCGCCGCTGCCTCCGGGCCGACGCGCGGCGTCAGGAAGAACTGGACCGCGAAGTGCTCCTGCTGATCGAGCCCGAGCATTTCAAGCGGCCGCTCGCCGACTCGGAGCACCCAGCGCGAGAGGAAACGGGTGTCCTGGGAGAAGAACCCGTGAGCGCGACCCTCCTCGTCGGGTCGGATGTCGCCGTGACGGTCGCTGACCACGAAGGTGCTGCCGTCGAGCACGCTGAGAGTGCGGTCAAGCAAGCGCCAGCTCCTCCGCTCGGGGGCGGGCGGCGGCGCGGTAGGCGGATTCGTAGGAGCCGGCCACGACGTTGACATCGCAGTGCTCGGCGACCCATGCCCGGCAGTCGCGCGCGGCGATCCGGTCGAGGCCGCCGACAGCGTCGGCCATCGCCGTCTCGTCCTTCACGAGGAAGCCGGTCCGGCCGTCGAGGACGAGCTCGCTCGCGGCCCCAGCGGGGAACGCTATGACCGGAGTGCCGCAGGCCAGCGCCTCGACCATCACCATCCCGAAGGGCTCTCGCCAGCTGATCGGCATCAGGAGCGCTCGTGCGCCGGCGAACACGGAGCGCTTTCTCGCGCCGCCGATCTCACCGAGAAACCGGACCCGCTCGTGGTCGATGTGCGGCGCGACCTCGCGGTCGAAGAAGGCCTGCTGGCCGGGCTGGATGACGCCCGCGATCACGAGCGGCACGCCGGCGGCCCGCGCCGCCGCGATCGCGCGGTGCGGCCCCTTGTCGGCGGTTATCCGGCCGACCCAGAGCAGGTAGTCCTCCTTGCGCTCGCGCAGCGGCCAGAGCCGCAGCTCGATCGGGTTCGGGATCACCTCCACATCCGCGAGGCCCTCGGGCGCCGTCGCACGTTGCGTGCGGCTGATCGCGACGAGCGTCGCCTTGGAGGCGTGCCGGGCGTAGAAGGCCGAGGTCGCAGGTGTGAACTGCCCGTGCAGCGTGTGCAGGAGGGGGGTCGCGAGGCGGTCGGCCATGCTGAGAGCCGCGAACCCGCAGTGATCGTGAACGACATCGAACGGACGCGCGCCGTCCGCGCGGTCGATAGCCGCGAAGGCCTGTGCGACGTGGTCGACCTCGTACAGCGAACGCTCGATCTCTTCGGGGTGGACGTCATCGAGCAAGGTCACCACGCGCGCGCTGGACGTCGACCCGGGCGCGCAGAGAAGAGTCACCTCGTTGCCTCTCCGCACGAGCGCCTCGGTCAGCACGCTCACCACGGACTCGACCCCTCCGTACCCAGCCGGCGGCACCGTGATCCATGGCGGCGCGAGCATCGCGATGCGCAGGCCCGGCCCGGTCTCGCCTCCGGGCCCGGGCAACCGTTTGCGATTCGGCGAGCGCGGGGGGGATGAACGCTTTGGCCGGCGCGCGGACAGGACCTCGGCGACCGCTGGCGGCGCGCTGCTGCTCTGCATCCAGATGAAGCTTTCTGGGCGGCTGCGCCGGGCCGACGCAGTTCCGCTCGATAGAGGAGCGACCTCGTTTGATGCCGATCGCCGGCTGACGCCCATCGCTGTTCGCCAACCATAACATGAATTCGAAGTCAAGAGTTGATATTCTGCCTTCATGTCCGACGAGCGCCGTTCGTCCTGGGCGTTCCTGACCAATCACGCCCAGGTTCTCGTATGCATCGCCGATGAGCCAGGGGTGCGCCTGCGCGACATCAGCGACCGCGTCGGGATCACCGAACGAGCGGCGCATCGCATCGTCGCCGAGCTCGCCGACGCCGGTTACATCACGCGCAGGCGCACCGGCAGACGCAACGCCTATCTGATCCACACGGAGCGTCCGCTTCCGGATGCGCTCGCGCGTGACCAGAAGGTCGGGGATCTCCTCGCCGTCCTCGCCCGCCCCGGTCAGGCGACTCCAGCCGGCGACGGCGCGACCGGCTGAACCTGGTTTCGACGCGGGGCCTTGATCTCGAGGTGGGTGCAGGCGAGGCTCACGAGGAGGAGATCCCGTCGGTCACTGCAGTGGTGATCCGCTTCCCACGCTCGATCTCAGCGTTGATCTCGGCGCCGAACAGCAGCGCGACGTTGGTGAGCCAGAGCCAGACGAGCAGGATTATCGCCGCCGCAAAGGAGCCGTAGGTCACGTTGAAGCTCCTGAAGTTCGCGAGGTACGCCGAGAACGCGGCCGAGGCCCCGAGCCATATCGACACTCCCACCACGGCGCCGGGGGCGATCCAGCGCAACCCGCGCTGGTGCATGTCGGGCGTGACGTAGTAGATGTAGGAGAACACGAGCAGCGCGCTCGCGAAGGCTGCGGGCCAGCGGGCGATCCGCCAGACGGAGGCCGCGACAGACCCCAGCACTTCATTCGCCACGCTGCCGCCGGCGAATACCAGCACCAGCGTGACCAGCACAAGTGCCAGCAGAACGAAGGTTGAAGCGATGTCGATCAGCTTGCGGCGCAGGAAGCTCCGTCCTCGTGACACCTCGAAGACGACGTTCAGTGAACGCCGGGCCGCCTCGAGGTAGCCGGTGGCCCCATACAGGGCTGTGAGGATCGCCAGCACCAGTGCCACCGTGGCGGTGCCTTTGCTTTTCAGCGCCGCCCGCACCGCAGCATCGAGCGGGGAAAGCGTGGCAGCCGGTACGACGCCACGGAGATGATCGAGGATCGTGTCGTAGGTTGCCGGATACTCCCCCAGAACCCCCAGGAGCGAGACGGCCAGAAGCAGCAGCGGGAACAACGACATCAGCGCGTAGTAGGTCAGGGCGGCGGCGTGGTGAGTGCCCTGATCGTCGTAGAACGACAACACCGAGCGCTTCACCACCTGCCATGCACGCCTCACGACGGCGGGGCGGCGCGATCGTCGGCATCGCCCACGCGCATCGGACCGAGCCGCCGGCGGATGATCGTGTAGGCGATGGCGCCCCCGATCACCGGCACCAGCAGCCCGATCGCCTGGTGAAGGAGCACAGCCGGGAGCGCGGCGTCGTGTGCGACGCCGTACACGATCAGCATCCCCGCCACGCCGCCGATCGTGCCGGCCGAGGCCGGCAGGGGTATCGAGCCGCCGAGCGCGCCGATGACGTAGGCCATGACGACGATCGGGAAACCGGGGACGGGATCCGCATGGACCGCCCTGAAGGACAGCCACAGGACGGTCACCTCGAGTGTGAGATAGGCGACCGCGCCGAGGATCGGGGTCCAGGCGCCCCGATGAAACAGCCGCCTCGTGTCCTCGACTGCCACCGACAGGGTCTCCGCGACCGCGGCAGTCTTCGCGTGCCCGGCTCTCATTCGCTCAGCGGCTCCACCGAGACGCGGGGCCACCAGCACCGCCGCGACGATCCCGACGCCGGCCACGGCCGCGGGCAGAAGCGTCAGCAGCAGGTTCCCCTCGCCGCTCAGGACGCCGCTTGCAAGTCCGAGGCCGAAGACGACGAGCGCCAGCGCATCGATGCCGGTGTTGAGAAAGCTGAGAGTGAACTGACGCTCGGCGATGAGCTTGCTCGGCATACCGAACCGGTGAAGGATGACCCCGCCGGCGCCCATGCCGCCCCAGCTGCCGCCGGGGAGCACCAGACCGCCTCCGAGCTGCATCCAGGCCACATGCTGGTCCATTTTCCCGGCGCCGGGACCCGTGGCAAGCCTGTCTTCGGGATCCACCACCTTGCCCCATGCGAACACGAAGCCCGCCTCGGACAGAACCTCGATCGCGAGCAGCGCGATGATCCACTCCCAGGAGGCGTGCTCGAGCGCGTGCAGCGCCTCTTCGAACGCCGGGATCAGCTTCAGCACCGCGTAGGTCACCACGAGAAAGCCGGCGAGCTCGAGGGCCCGGTGTCGCAGACGGCCCTTCGCATGGTTCAGCGCCAGTCGTAGGTGGTTCGCGTGCGGCCCGCGTTCGCTCCTCCTCTCCACCGCGATGTCCGCCTCACGCTCCGGCGGGAAGCCCGGCGGTGGCGTTGTCGGGGTCCAGCAGCTCGAGCGCGAGCGCCGACCAGGCGAAGTCCTCGGCGCCCATCCCGCTCCCGTCGTGCGGGTCGTAGAACTCGCGCAGCCCCTCCCGCAGGACCGTTTGCGTCAGCGTTCGGGCGAGCGCAGCCGCCTGCTCGTCGTATCCCAGACGCACGATTCCGCGCCAGATCAGCCAGGCGCTGTTGATCCAGGTCGGACCCCGCCAGTACCGTCGCAGGCCGTCGAAGTGCTGGCGGAGAGAGAACGACGGCTCGTCGAGCGCCACCGAAGGCGGTGGCGTGGCCAGCCAGAAGCGACGTTCGTCGAACAGGTGCTCGGCGAGCCGGTGACCGATCTCCTCCGGGAGGTCGGGCAGCGCAAGCGGCGAGAGCGCGGCGATCGTGAGCGGGATCCGCTTGTCGATCGCCGGCATCACCGCCGGGAGGAAAGTGCCGCTCCGCTCGTCGTAGCAGCGCGCGATCAGAGCGGGAGTGATCGAGGGAAGTCCGAGCGCGAGCCGCGAGAGCCCGTGCAGGACGTTCGTCAGCACCTCGCAGACGACAGGATCGCCGTCGGCACGAACCGCCGCGATCCGGAACCCGCGCTCGCGGTTGCGGTGCACGAGCTCGGGGAACCCCGGCAGACCCTGTGCGCGGTGGCCCCAGATGGGGTCGAACTGGGGCGATGCGTCCAAGCCGGACTCGTCCGGCTGCAGCAGCCAGATCAGACCGTCTCCCTCGAGATCGCGCTCGGCGACGATCGCGGCATGGTGGGCGGCGATCCGCGGCTCAAGGACCGGGTCGCCCACGGCGAGGAGCCACGCGAACGCCAGCGCCGGCGGCTGGATGGTCGCCGTCATGAAATCGTCGTGGTCGATGACGTTGTAGAACAGGCGGCGCGGTCCGCTCACGGGGTGCTCCCAGAAGATCGTGTGACCGATGAACCCATCGGGTCGCGCTGCGGCGAGCAGCGTCTCGAGCTCGGCGCGCGAGCGAGCCGGGTCGAGATGTCGCCACGCGATCGCCGCGAAGCAGGAGTCCCAGTACCACTGCCAGCTGTAGCGCCCGGGGCTCGGGCGGGTGTACGCGAACGACACGCCTGCGCGCTCACCGACGGTCCAGCCGCGTTCCAGCACCTGCCGGCAGCGCTCAGCAAGCGCGGTCATGGGCGCAGCTTGGCAAATCGCTCCGCGGGGAGTCTTCACGCCAGCACCGGCTAGCGTTCGCGCTGTTGCCTGTTCGGCGCCGACTATTCTCGGCAGGAGATGGCTCCGCACGCCACCGGTCCGCGCCGCTCCGACTCGCCTCGGAGCTACATGCGTGCGACACGCATCCTCGGCCTCCTGAGTGTTCTCGTCCTTGGCGGCGCGATCGCGTGGGATCTCGCGGACGACGAATTCTGGGCGCGGCACGCGCTGTTCACGGGCCTCGTCGCGAGCTTCGTCGTCGTGGGGGTGACCGCCGCGGTTCTCAACGAGGCGCTCGAGCGCCGGCAGCGTGAGCGTTGGTCGGTGCTCGCGCAGTACGCGCTCTTCGACCTCGTGAGCACCGCTCGTCACGTATGGGGCGGTCTGATCGAGGTCGCGGGCCTCGTTCCCGACGGTGAGCTCGACGACGGGGCGCTCGCGGCCGCCTCCGAAGCCGTGCGCGACACCCCGCGTGTGACGGCGGCGATGGATCAGATGCTCGCCGATGCTGATCGCCGGGAACAGGTCCACCGCCTGATCGCCGAACTGCTCGCCCGCGGGCAGGACGTGCTTGGGCGCTGGGCCGACGTGATGGTCAACTCAGGGACCTACGCGGAGACCGTCGACAGGCATGTCGAGCTGTACAGCCGTCTCTACTGGTGGGGCAGCGTGCTCGACGAATCGGACCCGCTCGAGGAGCATCTGAGCTGGCCGCGGCTGAGCCGGATCAGCCCGGCGACCCAGACCTACGACGGAGAGATCGAGGACGAGTGGCTGCGCGACAACCTGGTGGCGATCGCGCAGCTCGCCGAGTCACTCGACCGCGGCTCATTCGAGCTCGCGATGCGGATCGTGCCCGTCGACTGGTGGCGTTCGCAGCTGCCCGAGCGGCCGTCGACTGCCGAAGGTCTGCGGACTTAGACGTCCCAGGCGCGATGCGCGCGCCAGGCCAGGGTGCTGGCTCGATCGCCGACCGAGCCGCCGGGTCCGGATGAGGACCCCGCCGAGCGGCCGGTGCTCTTGTTCGATCCCTCAGACGCGAAAGAGGAGCGTCCGGCGCGCTGAGTCCGGACAGGGCCGCACGGCGGCTCTAGCCTCCCGCCTCGGCTTCGGCGATCCGTCCCGCCTCGCCGCGCTTTTCGACCACGACGTAACCAGGATGGACCTCGACGGCCGACTCGACGGCCGGTTCCTCATGCCCGGGGAGCACGACGAACCGGCGGGGATGGGATCGCACTTGCGTGTACTCCGCGATCGAGAGGTCCAGCGCTCCGCCGCAGTCCACGCGGACGCACTCGCATATGAAGGTGTCGGCCGACTCCCCGTTGCGGGGGCGCTGATACTCGATCCTGTCGTTGATGCGCCGCGCCAAGGCCTCGTTCTGCGCCATGCGGCGCTTGCGTTGATCATCCACTCCGAGAACTCAATCCACTCGAGCCACGCGATCGCTATCGGTGCTGATCGATCAGCAGCCGCGCCATCGCCTTGGCGCGCTGCGCCGCCTCGACGTCCCCCTCCGCTGCCGAGACGATCGAGCCCTTCATCAGGATGTGCCAGGAGCGCGCGAACGAGTCGGTGTCGCGCAGGCCGGCCTCGTCTGCGAAGCGCCGGACGATCGAGCGGATGTGGTCGAGGTGCTCGACGCTCGCATCCCCGGCGGGGTGCTCAGGGCCGAGTTCGAGCAGGACGTTGATGAACGAACAGGCCTCGAAGTCGTCGCGGTGGAACCACTCGTCGAACACGTCGAAGATGGCGAGCAGCCGCGCCTCGGGGTCCGCGCCCCGCTTCTGAGCCTCTGCCTCGACGACGCCGTGGGTCCAGCGCTGCTCGCGCATCTCGAGGAAAGCAAGCACGAGATGGTCCTTCGACGGAAAGTGCCGGTAGAGCGTGGCGGCCGCGACCCCCGCGCGCCCGATCACCTCGTTGACTCCGACCGCCCGGATTCCGCGCTTCGAGAAGAGCTCGTACGGGGCGTCCAGTATCCGCTGGCGGGCGCCGCTCCCCGCCTCGCCGGATTGGGGCTGGGTTTCGAGCATGTCTCCCGAGGGTATCACGGGAGAGAACGCTCTCTCTTTGAGAGAAGACCGTTGTCTCCTCTTTCGCAAGGTCCGAGGAGCATTCGACTGCAGAGGAGGTCCTGATGGGGCTCTTGGAGGTGTTGTTGGTAGTGCTGGTAGTCCTCGCCATCGCGGGCGGCATCGGAGTCAGCCCGTTGCTCTGGCTGCTCTTGCTGGTGGCCCTCGTCGTCTTCCTGACGGGTGGCGGGTTCGGCTATCGCAGAGGCGGGAGGGTCTAGCCATGACCATCGGCGGATCGATCTTCCTCATCGCCGTCGGCGCGGTCATCCGTTACGGCCTCACATTTCACGTGTCGGGCGTCTCGCGGCCGGTGATCGGTTTGATTCTCATGATCGCCGGCGTCGTCGGCGTGGTGCTGTCGCTGATCTACGTGGCGAGTGCTCGAGGCCGCGCGGTCCGTGGGCCCTACGAAGGACGGCGCCTCTGATCCGGATGGTCCCCTGCGCGTGACCCGGGGGGGCCGCGCCTGGAGCGCCGAGGGGCACTCACCCGGCGGGGACAGACGACGCGCACAGCTCCAGACGCCGTGGACTTCGCGCCTTCGGCTCCAGCACCGGGACCGGTCCCCCGTTCTTTGTGGCGCACGTCCTCGCGTGTCGCCGACACGCCGGGGACCGCACCAAAGCTAACTAGAGGGAGGAAACAATGAGTACAGGAACCATCATCGCAATCGTTGTTGTCGTCGTAGTGGTGCTGTTGCTCGTGGCTCTCGTCGCGCGCGCGGCGGGCCGCAGGCGGGATGAACGCCGTCGTGAGCAGGCGGGCGAGCTCCGCCAAGAGGCCAGGAGCCGTTCGATCCAGGCCGAGAGCGCTCGCGCATCGGCTGACGAAGAGGCCGCCGAAGCGAAGCGTGCACAGGCTGAAGCTGATGAACGTGCCGCTCAGGCGCGGCAGGGACAGGCGGCAGCACAGCGGCGAGCCGTCGAGGCTGAGCATCTGACGGAGGCTGCCCGCGAGCAGCACGCGAAGGCGCGTGAGGTCGATCCCGATGCGAGCGACAGTGGCCAGGATGAGGCGGTCGCGATCAATGAACGGTCTCGCTGACCGAACCTGGGGCGGTGGCGCGGGGCACGGCAGGGCCGACGGCCGGGCGCCCGCGCCGTCAGGCGTGAGGCCGTCGGCCACTTGCGGGCACGACCGAGCAGTGGAAGGCTGTGCGAATGGCGCTCAGAATCGTGGGGCTCGGGGGATCGCTTCGAGCGTCGTCCCTCAGTCGCACGGCGCTTGCAGTCGCGCTCGACGGCGCGGCCGCGGCTGGAGCTAGCACCGAGTTGCTCGACCTCCGGCGGCTGGAGCTGCCGATGTTCAACCCGGAAGAGGAGGCCGACGCGCCCGCGGTCGTCCGCGCGATGCTCGAGAGCTGCTACGAGGCCGACGGGATGCTGTGGAGCAGCCCGATGTACAACGGATCGGTTTCGGGCTCCTTCAAGAACGCCATCGACTGGCTGCACATGCTGGGCTCGCGCGATCCGGCATACCTGCACGACAAGGTCGTCGGTCTGATCAGCGTGGCAGGCGGGATCCAGGGGCTCCAGGTCATCAACACGATGGACTTCTCAGCCCGCTCGCTCCGTGCGTGGGCTGTGCCCTACGCGGTGCCCAGCCCCAGGTCGGCGTTCGGGGATTCCGGGGCGATCGAAGACGAGCTGATCGAGTTGCAGCTGCGCGCTCTAGGCGAGGAGGTGGCCCGTGTCGCCGAACGCTTCGCGCGCGATGACTCGCTTCACCGCTTGGAGGAGTGTGAAGACGCCGCCGAACGGGTGGCCCAAGCCGGCTGAGAAGACGTCCCGAGCCGACGGTCACAGTTCGTGCCCGGCTTCGGCGGAATCCTCGTCGTCCTGAGGCGCGCCTTTGGAGAGTCGGTCGCGCAGAGAGGGTCTCCGCGAACGCCGGCGCGGCACGACGCGATCACCCGTTATGGTATGGCGGGCAGACCAAAGAGGTGGGGGCCAGCTTGGCTTATATCCGCATCCAGCGGCCGCAGTCGCTGACCGCAGACGTTTACGACGCCGTCAGCGACCAGCTGAACTTGGAGCGCGACCATCCACTTGGTCTGATCTCCCATGCGGCGGGCGAAGCCGACGGGTCTTGGCACATCGTGGAGGTCTGGGAGTCCGAGGGGCTGGCGCAGCGATTCGATCGCGAACGGCTGTTGCCCGCGATCGAAGCTGTCACCGGACGACCCCCGCCGGGGAACGCGCCGACACTTGCGTTCGAGTTGCGCGGGCTGGTCACCCCCTAGCCGGCTCCCGCCGCTCGATGCCGGCCGCGGATCGCTTGGTGCGCCGCCGCCCCGCCTCGGGTTCGTCAGGTGTCGTCCCCGGCCAGCTCCCCGCTCGCGGCCGAGACGAACGACTTGGCGATCGAGTCGCCGGCGCCCCCGATCGGCACGAAGCGGGGTACCGGGAGCGCCGTGTTCAGCTCGAGCTCGATCATCGTGCCGTCGCGCTCGCTCACGTGCCATATGACGTCGAACGGCGGGTCCGAGGGGTCGGCTTTGAGCTTCTTCAGCGCGACGCGGCCCTGAGGTTCGACCGCCACCGACATCGTGAGGTTGAAGTCCCTGCTGAACGCGGCGACCTCCACGTGCAGCCTCGTCCGGACCTTCGTGGGCTGACCGCTTCCGTCCCGCTCCAGCGTTTCGACCTCGCGGACGCCGTCCGGGTACCAGTCCGGGTATGCCTCGATTGCCGCCAGCATCGCGATGCACTTCTCAGGCGGCGCCGAGACGGCCGCGCTTGCTGTTCCGTGTAGCTCTTTCATGCTCTGGTTCCCTCGGGGCCCGCGTCGCACTCCATGGACCGCCTCGTGGCGTCCGGCTCGCGGGCGGGTTCGTCCCTTGCGCGGGTTGCCAGCGAGCATACGCACGCTCCGCTCACCCTGTCTCTGCGCCCGTCCGGCGAACCTGTGGGCGGCCCCGAGGCGCGAACCCTCACACCCGACCCAGGCGCCACTCGGTTCGGTCGGTGAACTTGAAGAGTCGTGCGAGTGCGCCGAGTTGCAGGGCGATCGCGTCGAGCGCGACGATCAGCTCGGGATTCGGTGCGGCGGCGTGCCGGGAGAAGAGCTCGAGCATCGCCGTCGTCGCGAGGCCGTCGCTGATCGGCACCAGCATCGCCGAGCGGATGCCCTCCGCCGCGGCGGCCCTGAGCAGCGGGTCCTCGGCCGACTGCAGATCGAGAAGGCAGGTGGTCGCCATGCGGTTGCGGGCGCGGCCGAACTCTGCGCTCGAAGGGTCCTCGATGTGCTTCCAGGCCCGCCCCTCGAACGAGCCGAGGGCCGCTGGATCCCGGGTCCAGACAACGCCGCACCTCATGGACGGACCCGGTCTCTCGACGCACCACGCGATCGCCGCGTCCCAGCCTCCCTCCGAGCCCAGTGTGTCGGTGGCGTGCTTGAGCGCAGATCGCCACTCGGTCATGCCGACGAACCCGGCGGATAGAGCGTGCTGCGCGCCCGCGCCCCATCTGGGGCCATCGGACTCGGGTGTCGACTCGTCGGCCTCGGGCTCCTCCGCGGGCAGCGAACGCTCCGCGAGCTCCGCCTGAAGCGCCGACAGCTCAGCCTCCAGCTCGCCGACACGGGCCTCTTCGCGAACGAGCGACTGCGTGAGCTCCTCGGATCGTGTCTGCGCGGCCGCGACGGCGCCGTCGAGCTCCTCAGCCCGCCGTTCGGCCTGTTCGAACTCGGTCCGGAGACTCTCGAGTTGCTCGTGCAGCTCTGCCAGCTCCTCCTTCAGTCGCGCGCCTCCGGCGAGCGCCTCGTCTCGCTCGGCGAGTGACGCCGCGACGCGCTCGTCACGGTCCAAAGGCGGCCCTGAGCTTCCGTCGGTCAGCGTGAGCCCCCACTCCTCGAGCAGCTCTTGCCGGATCGCGGCTGCGTCGAGCCGCCGCCAGCGATCGAGTCGCATCAGCCGATCGCACTCTGAACGGGCGAGCGCCGCCTCGGCAAGCGGTGCCGCCACGCTGCAGGTGGCTGTCGGCTGGCCGTCGCCGTCGCGGAGGGCGAACCGCAGTGCGGCGAACGCTGGGCGCTCTTCGAAGGCGCCGATCAGATACTCGAGCTCCAGCGGTTCGGACGCAGCGATGTCCGCGTCCGCCAACCTCATCCCTTCGATCGACGCTACGGCGGTCAGCTCGGCGTCCGTGTGGCCGCAAACCGTCTCGGCATCGGTGTCGAGCTGCGCGAGATAGCGGCTGTTCACGCGCAGGTAGCGGCCATCCAGATCCTTCAGCCACACGATCGCAAGGCTGTCGTCCAGCGGCTCCTCGAAAAGCGGGCTGACCGGCCCGACGTCAGCCTCATCGCGGTCGGTGGCGATCATCAACAACGCCATGCGCCCTCCATGCGCGTCGACCACCGCGGCAAGGCTCGCCTCGAGACCGTCCAGCGGCGCCGTGAGCCGGTCGGCCTGCCCCGTGGTGATCAGCTTGACCTCGGTCGGACAGTAGGCCAGCTCAGCATCGAGCACGTCGAAGCGGTCGGCAAAACCGCTCGTGGCACACGCGACCGAACCGTCCTCACCCAACACGGCAACCAGCGCGGGAACCCCCTCGCAGACTTCGAGCGCGCGCTTCACTGAGGTCCGGCCCGTCACCCCCACGCTGGACACGATAGGCGCCCCGGGCCGGCAAACTTGCCCGTCGGCCCCGGGTTGGACGGATGATTGGGGAAGGCTTCGTCAACCGCTGACAGGGGGAGCTTCACAACCTGCGCAAGTGCGAAGCGGACGCGCTGCACCCAATACGCTTCGCGCCATGACGCGGGGGTGCGGGCGGTGGTGCCGAGGCCCGTGCTGAGTTGCGCTCGGCTCGTGGCCGCGTGCGGGGCGGCGCTTCTGCTGCTGGGAGCCGCGACGGCCCGAGCTGCGACGCTGCCGGCCCAGCCCAACGGCCGGGCCGGCTGCGTGAACACCCGTGGCGCCGAAGGCTGCGCCGCGGTCCCTGCGCTGGCCGGGCTCGAACCCGCTCATCCACCGGCGGTGCGCTCGGGGTGAACGACCTTCGCGGATGCGCAGCCGGGGTCTGCCGGCCTCTTCGCGGTGCGAACTCAAACGAGGTCGGGGCGATCGCGGTCTCGCCGGACGGGCGCTCGGTGTACGTCGCCGGCGTGCACGGGATCGCGCAGATCCGGCTCCGCTGAGCTGCTCGACCGCGGCTCATCCGAACTGCGAGGCCGCGTGGACTGGGAGCGTTCGCAGCTTCCTGAGCGGCCGTCGACTGCCGACGCCGTCCGGACCTGGAGGGCTGACGCGTGGCTAGGCGATGCTCGCCACAGGCGCCTCGTGGTTCACCGCCCGCTCCGGCAGCATGCAGACCATCCCGTCGGAGAACCCTGCAGAGCCGATCCCGAACGCGGCGTTGAAACGGTCGAGGTTGACGAGCGTCAGCAGCGCCGTGAGCTCGACGAGCTGCTCGTCGTTGAAATGGGAGCTGACGCGCGCAAAGAGCTCGTCGCTGACCTCGACCGGGGTCCGCATCACCGCCACCGTGTAGTCGAGCGCGGCTTTCTCGCGCTCGTCGAACAGCTCGCTCGAGCCGTGACGCGGCAGCGCCAGCAGCTCCTCATCGGCAAAGCCAGAGTTACGGCAGATCTGCGAGCCGAGATCGACGCAGAACTCGCATCCGATCATCGCCGAGCCCTTCAGCTCGCAGAGGTTCCTGACCCGTTCCTCGACGGTCTTTCCCTTGCGCAGCGCGCCGTTGAATTTGCCCATCGCCATCATCATCTTCGGCTGGTGGGCCCAGATCTCCATCGGCTCCATCCCGCTGCCGCGCTGAGGCTCGCGGCCGGTCAGCTTTCTCATCATCTTCGGGCCGAGCCTGTAGACCAGTTTGACCACGGGCCCAGCCTGTTTGCTCGAGACTCCTGCTATGCGCGCCATCGATGCCTCCTGTCACACCGCCCGGTTGTCCGGGGTCTAATAGGCATGACCCGAAACCGGGCCGTGATGTGACATGGGTGAACTCGAGCTGGCTGGGAGCTTCGATCGCGAAAGACCGCGGCTGCGGGCGGTGGCCTACGGGATCCTCGGGTCGCTGAGCGAGGCCGACGACGCCGTCCAGGATGGCTGGCTGCGCCTCCAGCGGGCAGACGCGGCGAAGATCGAGAACCTCGAGGGGTGGCTGACGACGGTCGTCGCGCGAATCTGTCTGAACAAGCTCAGGGACCGGCGCGCGCATCCGCACGAGCGACTCGACGCGTTCCTGCCCGAGCCGATCGTCTCGCCCGCCGCAGGGGATGACCCCGAGCACGAGGCGCTGCTCGCAGACGCCGTGGGTATCGCGCTGCAGGTCGTGCTGGAAGCCCTGAGCCCCGCGGAACGTCTCGCATTCGTGCTCCACGACATGTTCGCCGTCTCATTCGAGGAGATCGCGCGCCTGCTCGATCGCTCGCCGGGAGCCACCCGGCAGCTTGCCGTGCGCGCGCGGCGCCGGGTGAGCGGCGCCGCCCCGACACCCGATCCCGATCCGCAACGGCAACGTGCAGCCGTTCAGGCGTACTTCGCGGCCGCCCGGGAGGGGGACCTCGACGCGCTCGTCGCTGTGCTTGACCCCGACGTCGTCGCCCGCTCCCACGGTCGGGCTGGAATCCACGAGCTGCTCGGAGCCGAACAGGTCGCGCGCGGAGCGATCGTCGGCGCCGCGCTGGCCTCCTCGGTGCAACCGGCGCTGGTCAACGGGACAGCCGGAGCGGTGGCGTTCGACGGCGAGACCCCGTTCGCGATTCTCGCGTTCACCGTCGTCGCCGGGCGTGTCGCGACGGTCGACATCTTCAACGACCACGAGCTCGTGCCCCGCCTCGTTCATGCCTCGTAAGCCCTAGTTGGCGCCGACCACCTTGAACGTCTGGGTGACGAAGACGTGGTGCGGCCAGGGGGAGCGGTCATTCCCCGCAGCCGGCGCAGATATAGCCGCGCCGGCACGCGTTCACCGGTATCGCGACATGGCCGCTACCGCGACGCGCGCTGCTTCTCCCGCTCTTCGCGTCGTTCCTCTGCCTCGCGCTTCAGCCGCGCTTGCTGTCCGGCGATCTCGCCCGCGCGTTCGGCTTGACGCTCCCGAGCGGCGTTTCGTCCTCTCGCGGCTTGAGCGAGGCGCTCCTCGTCCTTGGGTCGCTGCTCCATGATGACTCCTCCTGTTACGGACAGTCTAGGCGTATCGCTAGGTGCTTCCGTGGAATCACGTCTGCCTGCGCCTCCGCGCAGCTGGCGGCCGCGTAGTCATTGGCCGCAGGAGCAAAACGCGATCCCTAGGCCGACCGATTTCCCGGACGAGACCCAGAGCTTCATCGTGGGCGTCGAGTGCCCGGCAGCGTCAAGTCAGATCAGGAAGTGGGATTGCCTCCCCAATCACGTTGCAGCCGAACCCGTTGATGGTTGCGTCAACGCTGAACTGTTCGACCCTGAAGCGGATGCGAAGGAAACCGAACAGCGCAAATTGCTCGCCGACACCGGAAAGCGAGCTTTCGAAAGGAAACGCCGACGCGTCGCCCTGAAACGCTTCAGCTTTCGTAGTGCCGATCAGAAACGAGTAGGTCAGCTCTTCGGGTTCGGTGATTTCGAGGCCGAGGTTGGGTCCAGCGCTGCACTTCAGCTTGAATGTCGCAAGGCGGACGGTCTCAGAATCAGTGAGCCCGACTTTCGCACTCAGGCTGATCGTTTGCGCTCCAGGGCCTTGGGGCCCGACGTTGCCGGCCGGTCCCGCGGCGCCCTGCGGTCCGCCCGGTCCCGGCACTCCCTGTGCTCCGGGGGCACCGTTCTTTCCAGGAGGGCCGGCCGAGCCCCAAGACACCTTTGATTCCCCTTTTTTGCACTTCGTCGTCTTCGACACGAGTCGAACGGCGCCGCTCTTCTTCTTGACGCAGGCAGCAAACGTTGCCGCCTCACTCTTCTGCGCGAGTACACAGCCTGTGAACAGCAGCGAGCCGGCCGCCGCGAGCACAGTGATCGCGCGCCGGTTGATTGTCCCTGGCATTGCGCCTCCCAGCGTTTTATGGACCGACGCTCGGCGGCGGCCTCGAAGTCGAGTATCCCAGGTCGCTCGGGGGCGCTTTCGGCGTCCGGCCCGGAGCGTTCGCGTGTCGGTGTTTGCTGCGCCTCGGCGCCGCCCACAAGGCCCTCAACCTCGTGCACGCCGGCAGGGACGCTCACCGGAGCATCCAGGCCGTCCAAGTAGGCGCTGGCGCGGACGCATCGGACGCATCTGGAGGAGCGTGTGTTGCCAGCATGTTGCCACCGAACCGTGGTGGTAGGTTGGCGTGTGGAGGATCGAGGGGCACGATCCCGCGGGGCGGTGGAAGGCGCGTGATTGTCGCTCGGAGATGTTTTGGACCTCAGAGGGAGGCGGAACATGTTTAGCGCGATCGGTCGCTCACAGGTCGGTATCGGCGCCTGGGCTCAGCAGATGGCCCGCGGACCGATCGGGAGGGTCGGGCGCTTGCTCCTTGTGGCCTGGCTGGCCGCTTTCGCGCTATGCGCAATTGCCGGAAGCGTGGCCGCCTATGCGGCGACGCCGACGGTCACCGGTGTGAGCCCCGACAACGGGCCTGCCGCGGGCGGCACGGCCGTGACGATCACGGGTACCGGGTTCGGGGTCGGGACATCCGCGACCCACATTGCTTTCGGTGTCGAAGCCGAAGCCACGGCGGTCAGCTGCGCGACGACGACCGAATGTACGGCTACGAGCCCGGAAATCTCAGAAGAATCTTGCAACTGCGGGATCGTGGATGTGACCGCGACCGTGAGCGGGATGGAAAGTCCGCCGACCCTTGGCGACCAGTTCGAATACCACGGTCTGTTCCTCGGGAATGGGCTCGGTCGGCTTCCGGATGGCGAATCGGCGCCCTCCTGGGTGGGCTCGGTATCCGGGAGAGAAACCGACGCATGCAGCGCATTCGTCGGCGCAGATGTGATGAGCAACGGCGAGGACACGGACGAAATCCGAATCCGTCCCCAAGAGTTCACGGGGTGCGAACAGGAAGACTTCTCCGGTGACCTGCCGTTCTCGTTCGTCTTGCGTCTGGGAGCGGACGGGTCGGCGACGGTAGGAGGCCCGATGGGTGTGCGCACACCGTTCGGCTGCGTCTACGAAGGCCACGGGCTCGGCGGTAACGTCGCACTCGAAGGGCGCAGGCAGCTGAGCGTCTCCCTGGGAGCAGCTTTTCCGTTGATAGCCGAAGAAGAACCCGAAGCAGAATGCTCGGCCACCGAAACGGTCGGCATGTCGTTCGATACCCCTTTCGACGAACCGTGGACCGAAGTGATCGGCGCGGCGCATCCGAGCGTGACCGGCCTGAGCCCAGCCAGTGGGCCCAAGGCGGGCGGCACGAGCGTCACGCTCACGGGAGCGGGGCTCGGCGAAGCCTCAGCGATCAGGTTCGGCTCCGAGAAAGCGGCGAGCTTCACGGTGAACTCGCCCACCTCGATCACCGCCGTCAGCCCCGCGGGAGAAGGCACGGTGGCGGTGACGGTGACAACCCCCAGAGGCACGAGCCTCTCCGGCGGAACCGGCGACGACTTCACCTACGGGCCGGTCGTGAGCGGGATCGAACCCGATCATGGTCCGACGACCGGCGAAACGACGGTGACGGTCACCGGCATGAACCTCGCCGAAGCGAGCGCTGTCACGTTCGGTACAACGCCCGCGTCGAGCTTCACGGTCGTCTCGCCCACATCGGTCACGGCCGTCTCGCCACCCGGCACAGGCGCCGTGGACATCACGGTCAGAACACCGGAAGGCATCAGTCCGACGGGCGCGGAGGATCGCTTCACGTACGAGCCGGCCAAATCGGGCCTGCCGGAAATCGGGCGATGCGAGACGGTCACGCCCGTCGAAGAAGGCAAACGCCTCATCTACCACGGAGCCTACGAAACCGCGAAGTGCACGACCACGAGCGCGACTCACGAAGGGCGATACGAATGGAGCGCCGGTCCTGGAGCGGGTCGCGGCTTCACCGGAACGGCGAAGGCCGTGAAGCTCGAAACGCTCCACGAAGTCGACCACCTCGGGCCGTTCTCGAGGATCGCCTGTAAAGGCAACAGCGACACCGGCGAATTCACGGGCCCGCGCGCTGCCGTCGCGACGATCACGTTCAGCTCGTGTGTCGATGCGAAGAGCAAAGCGGCGTGCCAGAGCTCCGGGCAGCCTGCGGGTGACGTTCAGACCGTCCCGCTCGACGGCGAACTCGGTGTGATCGAAAGCGGCGGAACACCGCTTGTCGGGATCGCCTTCAGGCCGCATGGGTCGACCGTGCTCACGAACATCGAATGCGGCACGTCCAATGTGACCCTCGAAGGAGCGGTCATCGCGCCGATCACGGCGATCGATGCGATGTCGACCAAGCACAAGCTCGCCTACAAGGGCCACGCCGGGGCGCAATCGCCGACCGCGTTCGAAGGCGAGCCGCCGGAGACCCTGTCCGTGGGCGAACCGATGAGCCTCAAGATGACAGTGGCGCTCACCGGGATGGAATCGCTCGAGGTCAAAGCGATCGGCTAGCGCGAGCAAAGGAAGCCGCCCGCATCGTCGAGCGGACTGGCCGGCTCGTCGCGTCCGCGTAGAACCTCGAGATCGGGACCTCGGCGATACTCCGCCGATGGCGAGAGCCCGCGCCGGCGCCCGTTCGAGTGCGTTTCAGCAGCGCCGAGGATTCGCGCCGGGCCATGCGGCCCGGCATTCGGGCGGTCTGAACCATGCCTGAGGGGCTTTCGGGTGTCGAGGTCGGCAAGGAGATCGGCGAGCACGCCAAGCATTCGGGCGACGATGACGGCTCTGATCGGCGGGCTCGTCTGATCTCGATCATGGAGGCGCTGCTGCTCTCGCTCGTCGCGGTCCTCGCCGCGTACTCCGGCTACGCCGCCGCGAAGTGGGGGACAGAGTCCTCCGTGACGCTCGCGAAGGCCTCCGCTTCGCGCACCAAGGCGAACCGCGCGGACCTCGAGGCGTTGCAGTTGCGCACCCTCGACTCCGTCTCGTTCAACGCTTGGTTCGCGGCATTCGTCGCGGGCAAAAAGGGAGCGGAGCAGATCGCGGAACGCCGTCTTCGTCCCGGCTACCGCCCGGCCTTTCACGCCTGGCTCGCGACGGATCCGGCCCACAACCCGAAATCCCCGCCTGGGCCGTCGTATATGCCCCAGTATGTGGTCCCGCAGGAAACCGTGGCCAATGCTGACGACGCCAAAGCCGACGCCGCCTTCGCGCGCGGCGAGCGAGCAGGCGGGACCGGCGACAAGTACGTGCGCGACACGGTGTTCCTCGCAACCGTGTTGTTCCTCGTCGGGATAAGCAGCCACTTTCCGCTGCTGCAGGCCCGATACGCACTTATCGGTGTCGGCGTCCTGCTGCTCGCGTTCTCTGTGGTCCAAATCCTCGGACTCCCGGCACCGCCCTGACCTCGACCGGTCTAGCGAAGGACGCGATAGCGGATATGGGTGGCTTCGGACGTGTCGATCACTCGAACGATGCTCAGCTCGATGCGTGATGCAAGTACGTCAAAGAGTCGCCGGCCGCTACCGAGCAACACCGGGATCTGGTGTATCTGCAGTTCGTCGAGCACCCCGGCTTCGAGCGCGGCTCGGGCAGTCTCGGCGCCGTGCACCAACACGTCTCGATCGCCTGCGGCGGCCTTCGCTTGCGCCATTGCGCTGACGATCCCCGTGTCTACGTAAGTGACCAGCGCATAGTCGGCGACGGACGGACCGGGCGGCCGGTGACTCGGAACGAAGATCGGGACGCCGTGATGTTGGCCTTTCCAGTGGTCAACCTGCTCAGCCGTTCGGCGACCTGCAAGGACCGCTCCGGTCGCGTCGATCTCGTCGAGAAAGCGTCGGCCCAGATCGGATCTCGGCACGGGCACGGGACCCCCGGCAGCACCTTCTGGCCCGAACCCGTACCAGTCGTGAAGACGCATGAACCCGTCGCCCCCGGGATTGCCGGGGCCGTCGTTTGGTCCCGCGATGTAGCCGTCGAGCGACATCGACATGTAAAGCACCGAGTCAGACATCCGCGCCTCCGTTTCCCGTTGTGGCTACCTCGAGCATCGCGGCGCACTTCTCGGGACTGTCGAAAGGGAGCGACTGACAACCCTGGTGCGGCCGAGCTCCGCTCCCCTCATGCTCGGCTCCTCAGCGCGGACTCGATGGAATCGGTGAACGCGTCGAATACGCGTCGAACTGATCGTGATCTGACGCGCTCGAGTTGACTCGAACCACCACGGGCCGTGGTGCCATTAGGCCCTCAACCTTGTACATGGGCGCCCGGTAAACGCTACGCGGCGCGGCTACCGTGGGCACCGAGAGTGAGGCCGAGTTCGCCGAAGCGGCTCTCGCCGAGATCGGTGATGTTCAGGGCACGATCTCTCGGGCGGCGTGTAAGCCACTTCTGGTCGAGCAGCGCCGAAAGGATCGCGGAGCCGAGCCGCCCGGCGAGGTGCGGGCTCCCCTCGGTCCAGTCCAAGCATCCGCGGACGGCCGGGCCTCGGCCGTCCGGTAGCTCGGTTATCGCGAGAGCGCCGAGGAGGGGATGGTCGAGGGTGCGGACAGAACCGGTCTCGCCGCGTGTCAGCGGGTCCACGATGCCGTCGGCGGCGAGGCGGTCGGCGACGGCCACCGACAGGGCTCCCCCCAGATGGCTGTAGCAGGCGCGCGCAAGCTGCAGCTGGCTTCCGGTTCGCGCGGCGCGAAGCGACTCGACGGGGAGCAGGGGGGAGATGGCGGCCAGCGCCTCGATCGCGGTCGCCACCTCCGGGGAGGCGAGAGTGTGGAGCTTCTGGCGGCCGGAGGCGGTGACAGTCACGAGCCGCGCGTCGAGGAGGCGACGGAGATGGGCCGTGGCCGCCGACGGGCGGAGCCGCGCGGCGGCGGCCAGATCCCGGGCAGTATGGGCTTGGCCGTCCATCATTCTCAGCAGCATGGCCGCCCGCGCCGGCTCGGCGATCGCGCGGCCGGCAGCGGCAAGGTCATAGTCCGGCGCGGGCACGGACCAATCTTAGGCAAGGAACAGTTCACATAGGCGTGAAGTGTCCCGGTGCAAAAGTGGGTTCATGAGCGGGGTACAAGACCCTGAGAACCGCGAAGTGAGGGAGAGCTTATGACTACGCTCGCCGAGCAGGCGGCTGCCGTCTCCGCCGCCTCGTCCACCCATCTCCCAGCTGGCCTGGCCCGAGTCTTCAGCGATGAGCAGCGGGGATGGCGAGAGCGCGGCGAGCCCGCCGGGTGTGTAACCGCCGGCGACAAGCTCGCGGACTTCACGCTCCCTGACACCAACGGCACTCCCGTCTCACTCGGTGAGCTGCTGGCTGACGGGCCGGCGGTGATCGTCTTCTACCGCGGTGGCTGGTGCCCATATTGCAACCTCGCTCTGCGTGCCTACCAGGCAGAGCTGCTGCCGGAGCTCCGCCGCTACCGTGCTCGGCTCGTGGCCATCAGCCCGCAGAGCGCCGACAAGTCGCTGCGTACACGAGATAAGGCCGAGCTCGCCTTCACGGTCCTTTCGGATCCAGGCGCGCAGACTGCCCGCCGTCTCGGGATCGCTTTCGAGCCCGCCGACGACGTCCTCGCAGCGCAGCGCGAGCTCGGGCTCGACCTAAGAAGATTCAACGCCTCCGGCTCGACCGAGCTGCCCATGCCCACAGTCTTGATCGTCGACCCGGAACGCACGGTGCGCTTCGCCGACACGCACGCCGACTACACCGCCCGCACTGAGGTCGTGGACATCCTCGCGGCCCTCGCGGAGATCAGCGCGTGACCCACATGGCGCAGGCCCTTGCCAAGCACCACCGCGTCTCAGGCCGCCGAGCTGCTCGGGCGCTCACTAGTGACAAGGTCGCTCACGAGGCAGCATTCACCTGAGCCGCGTCCGTTGCCAGCCTCGGAGCGAACCTCCGGAGGACGTCCAGCTGACCCATTGGCTGCCTCAAGAATGCGGCTCGTCCCGCCGATGGCTCCTCAGAATGCCCGAGCTCGCTCGCGAACAGACCAAGCGTGCGGGCGTCAGCGAGCAGCGTCGCCGCGCGGACGCCCATCGACGTCACCAGGCCGATTCCCGTGTGAGACGCCGCGCTGCCGCGGGCGAGGTGGCCCATCTGCGCCAGCAGCTCCGCTTGGCTGCGCGACTGACCGCGCGCCTCGCGACCAAGAGCGATGTCGGCGAGCTCGCGCGGCTGGTTGTCGACGAGCTCCACGAGACGTTCACCTTCTACCTGGCGGCGATCCAGCGCCTCGACGACGACGGGGTGCTCCGACTGGTAGCCGGCGGCGGCCCGTTGGCGGAGGTGATGACCGAGTTCCTGCTCACCGAACAATCGATCGGCGACGGCGTCAACGGCAGGGTCGCCCGCTCTGGAGTCACGGCTCTGGTTTGCGACACGAGGGCCGACGCCGACTACATCATTCGCGATCCTGACACCGACCCCCGTTCGGAGCTGGCGGTTCCGATTCTCGTGGACGGCGCGATCTGGGGGGTCTTGAACATCGAAGAGACCGAGGCTGGAGCCTTTGGCGAGGCGGATGCCGTGCTCGTGGAGGCGATCGCTGCCAGCCTCGGCATCGCCGTCCATCGGGCGACGCTCATCGCCGATCTGGAAGGCGCCTTCACCACGACGCTTGCGCTGCTCTCGAGCACCGTTGAGGCCAAGGACGACTACACGGCTACCCACGGCGAGGACGTTGCGGATCTCGTCGAGCGTGTTGCCCTGCGCATGTCGCTGTCCGACACCGAGGTCCGGGACGCGCGCTACGCGGCGATGCTCCACGACGTCGGCAAGATCTCGGTACCCAGTGAGATCCTCCTCAAGCGCGGACCACTCACCGACGCGGAGTGGGCCGTCATGCGCACCCACGCTGAGATCGGCGGGGATCTCGTAGCGCGCATCGACGCGTTCGCCCACCTCGCTCCGGCCGTCCGGGCGAGCCACGAGCGTTGGGACGGCGCGGGCTACCCCGATGGCCTGGCCGGCGAGGCCATACCGCTCGCCGCGCGCATCATCGCCACCTGCGACACCTACGATGCGATCGTCACCGATCGTCCTTACCGGCCAGCGCGCTCGCCTGAGGAGGCCCGCGCAGAGCTACGCCGGGCCTCAGGGACCCAGCTCGACCCGCGCGTCGTCGAGGCTGCCCTCGAGAGCCTCGAGCGTCGCTAGCGCCGCCCGCTCGGGCGGCCCGCCAGCCATCGGCGCGTCGCCCCGTGATCCGAACCCGTTGCGCTGGAGGCCGACGACGGAGTAGGTTGCCCGTGCAGTCTTGTCCAGACCGATCCAGCAGGATGACAGGGGGACCTCGATGAGTACGCAAACGACCATCGACAGCGACGAGCTCTTCATCGGGGGGGAGTGGATCAAGCCGCAGGGCTCGGGTCGCATCTCGGTGCTCGCGGCCAGCACCGAGGAGCCCGTCGGTTCGGTGCCGGATGGGACGAATGCGGACATCGACGCCGCGGTGCGGGCCGCGCGTCAGGCCTTTGATGATCCGAGTGGTTGGTCGTCGTGGTCGAGCGAGGACCGTGCGCAGGCGCTCGAGCGGCTCGCCGCCGCGCTCGCACAGCGCGGCGAGGAGATCGCGCACCGCGTCTCGCTGCAGAACGGAATGCCTATCTCGTTCGCGCTGCAGGTCGAGGCCGTCTTTCCGCCAGTGCTGGCGCAGTACTACGCGGGACTGATCCGTCAGACGGCACTGGAGGAAGATCGCCAAGGTTTGCTCGGCGGGACGATTCATGTGCTGCGCAAGCCCGTCGGTGTTGTTGGGGCGATCGTGCCATGGAACTACCCGCAGACGCTCGCGATGTTCAAGCTCGCGCCGCTGCTCGCTGCGGGTTGCACCGTCGTCATGAAGCCGAGCCCGGAGACCGTACTCGACAGCCTGTTGCTCGCCGAGGCGATCATCGAGGCCGGTCTGCCGCCCGGCGTGGTGAACCTCGTGCCCGCCGGCCGCGAGGTCGGTGCGTACCTGGTCGAACACCCTGGCATCGACAAGGTCACGTTCACGGGATCGAGTGCGGCGGGACGCATGATCGCCCGGCGCTGTGGCGAGCTGCTCCGGCCGGTGACGTTGGAGCTGGGCGGCAAGTCGGCTGCGATCGTGCTCGACGACGCCGACCTCGCCGGTGCCACCGAAGCGTTGTTCGGTGCCACGATGGCCAACAACGGCCAGACGTGCAACATCGGTACGAGGGTGCTCGCTCCACGCGCGCGCTACGACGAGGTCCTTGAAGTCTTCAGTGGCCTCGCGAACGCGCTCGTGGTCGGCGACTCGCTCGACCCCGCCACCCAGCTCGGTCCGGTGGCGAGCGCGCGCCAGCGCGACCGCATAGAGGGCTACATCGAGAAGGGCCGTGCGGAGGGTGGACGGATCGTCGCCGGTGGTGGTCGCCCGCCTGAGCAGGAGCGCGGCTGGTTCGTGCAGCCCACGATCTTCGCCGACGTGGATAACAGCGACACGATCGCCAGAGAGGAGATCTTTGGACCGGTGCTCGCCGTGATCCCCTACGACGGCGTCGATCAGGCGGTGGCGATCGCGAACGACTCGGAATTCGGGCTCGGCGGCAGCGTTTGGAGCCGCGACCCCGAGCGCGCGCAGGATGTCGCCCGCCGTGTACAGACCGGCAGCATCGGCATCAACCACTACATGCTCGATCCCGCCGCCCCGTTCGGGGGAGTGAAGGCAAGCGGCATCGGGCGCGAGTTGGGGCCCGAGGGCATGCAGGCATACCTGCAGATGCAGTCGATCTATGAGCCGGCGCCACAGCCCGCGGACGCTCCGTAACCAGCGAGCGAGAAGTCTGAGCGTGGCGGGTGGCGGCTCCGGCCACTCGCTCCGCGCACCACGCTGAAACCTGTGCCGCGGGCTCGCCCTCGCGGTTCCAGGCCCGACTCAGGCGCTCGAGCGGACTCGAACCACCAGGGGCCGTTAAGCCCGCAAGGCCCCCAACCTTGTACACCCGCGCAAGATGCTCAAAGGAGCGTCCGGATCGTCCAAATAGCGCGCTTCCGCGGACGCACGGGACACATCTGGGAGCAGCGAGTGTTGCCACGATGTTGCCATGCCGGGACCTCCCCGCGAAGTCGGGCTCACGCTGTTCGTAGCGCGACGGTTGGCGGTATCCGAGACGCTCGAACGGCTGGCATCAGGCCGGCGAACGCGCCGATCAGGACGGCGGCAGGCGATGCCGCCCGACCAAGCCTCGACCGGGATCACGACGGCCCAGTCTTCGTAGCTGGCGTAGACGGCCGTTGCCGACGGCTCCGGCGAGCACGCCGACGACGCCGCCGATCGACGGCGAGCAGGATCGACTCGGCGAGGAACTGGGTGCGGATCTGGCTGCTTCGTCGCTCCAAGGGCGCGACGCAGGCCGATCTCCGAGCGGCGTTCGAGCACCGAGATGATCATGATGTTGGCGACCCCGACGGCCCCGACGATCAGCGCCACGACGCCAAGACCGAGGAACAGGCTGTCGAACGCTCCCGCCGCGGCGGCGCGGGCGGTGAGCGCGTCGGAGGGTTGGCTGACGTTCACCTCGTTCGGTGCCTCGGGGTTGGCGGTCTGTGCGAGCAGCGCCTGCACCGCCGCGACATGGCCGATGGTCGGCGCGCACGTAGATCGAGGTCGGGGGGCCGGCCTCACGTCTGGCCGCGGACCAGGCTGACGTAGCCGAGGTATCTCTGTGCGGCCGGGTAACCGATCAAGGCGCTGTTGTCGATTTCGGGCTCGAGCGGCGAGGGTTCCAGGACGCCCGCGACGTTGAACCACTGGCCTCCCAGCCAGATCCGCTGATCAGGGAAGGTCCGGTCGATGCCCAAACGCTGCGCGGCGGCCGAAACCGAGCACGGCGACCGGCTCGCGGGCGGTGCCGTCGTTCAGCCAAGCGCCGCGCGCAACGCCGGTGCTGAGCACGGAGAGCAGGTTCAGGCTGGTCGCGCGCACCTGCAGGCCACCGGTGTTGGCCGCCGGGATCAGCCGAGCTCCGGTAGACGCTTCTTGCTCTTGCATCAGCGCGGTGTGCGCTACCTGTTGGACGCTGCTCCAGGAGGGTGATCCGCGCCGGCGCTTCGCGGGGAAGTTTCGCTTCCTCCCCGGTGAGGCTCTGGCCGGCTTCAAGCGGTCAGCATGTTCGTGCCGAGCCGGTCGATCTCCGCGAGCAGCCCGGCCTGCGAGGAGGAGGACAACCCGAGGACCGCCACGATCGCGGCCGTTCCGATCGCGATCCCGAGCGCGGATAGCGCGGCGCGCAGCGGCCGGGCGCGCAGCCCGACGCTCGCCACCCGCAGTGCGTCACTCGGCCGCAGCCGGTCCGCGTCGTTCATGGCGCTCTGAGCCTTCGGCGCTCGGGGCGACGCGGGCGCGTCGCGCTCACTGGCGGTGTCGGCGACCACTTGGCCGTCCAGCATCCGAATCTGGCGAGGCAGCTGGTCGGCGAGGCCCGCGTCGTGCGTGATCATGATGATCGTGGCGCCGGCTGCGTTGAGCTCGCGGATGAGCTCCATGATCGATGCGCCGGTGGTGCTGTCGAGGTTGCCCGGTCGGTTCGTCGGCGAGAACGATCGCCGGACGCCCGACGAGGGCCCGCGCGATCGCGACTCGCTGGCGCTCGCCTCCGGAGAGCTTGGTGGGCTTGAACGTCGCGCGTGCGGAGAGGCCGACCCGTTCGAGCGCCTCATCAGCGCGCGCGTATCGCTCGGCGGCGGGGACGCCGGCGTAGAGCAACCCGTCGGCGACGTTCTCCCGCACCGTGGCGTGTTCGGCCAGGAAGAACTGCTGGAAGACGAACCCGATCTCCCGAGCCCGCAGCCGCGACAGCTCGCGGTCGCTCAGCCGCGCCGCGTCGACCCCGCCGATCCGGACCACGCCACTGCTGGGCCGCTCCAGCGTCCCGATGACGTGCAGGAGCGTGGACTTGCCCGACCCGGACGGCCCGACGATCGCCACCAGCTCGCCCCGCCGGACGGAGAAGGACACGCCCCGCAGGGCGGGCACCGGCGGCTGCTCGCCGTAGACCTTGGTCACTCCGTCCAGCTCCAGAACCGATTCGCCGCTCATAACGACGGCACCACGACGTGAGTCGCCTTGCGCGAAGATCGCCCTCGACCTGGACGGCCCGTCGGCGGTGTCGAAGAGGCCCAGCTTGCACGGCGACCAGCTCGCGTCGCCCGCCGTCGCGCACGACCTCGACCGCGAACCCGCCGCCGGACTTCCCGACGAGCGCGGTCACCGGCACGATCAGGGCATTCTGCACCCCCGTGGTGGTGATCTCGACTTCGACCGGGGCCTGCGCGAGCCCGTCCGCTTCGGTGGGGCGGTCGAGTTCGATGAACGTCGGGATGGTCGCGGCGCTCGGCTGAGTTCCCTGTTCAGGCTGAGCTACTTGCCCGAACCCCGTGACCCGCCCCGTCGCCGGCTTGTTCCCGGGCAGCGTGATGTGGGCCGGGTCGCCGGTCTTGACCTCGCCCTGCTGCGACGCTTCGAGTTCGAGCCGCACGTAGAGCTCGTCCGATGTGGCGCTCAGCACCCCAGCACCGGGCTCGGCCGATCCGCCGACCTGAGCGCCGACCTTCGCGATCCGGACGGCAGCGGGTAGGAAAACGGCATCGGCGATCGCGAGCTGGCCGGTCACAGCAACGCCGATCTTGCGCTGAAGCGCGCTCGAGGGCCTGTTCGGTAGCGGATGTAAACGTGTCATCGTCGGGGTTGATGGGGACGTGGGCCGCGGCGTCGTAGCCCAGCCGGTGCAGGTTGCGGTTCAGCTGGCGGACGTCGGTGCCCGCGAGACCGGCGTGCAGGGTCCGATAGGCCGGGATCGCGCCGCACAGCAGCACGATCGGCCTCTCGTCGACCCGGTAGAGCACGCCGCCGCAGCCGATCTTGTCTCCAGCCTCCGGCAGCTGGGTGTACACGCCATGCGCCTGGTTGATCACGGCGTACGGCGCGCCGTCCGACCGCGCCCGGTAGGTGAGCGTCCCCGCCCCGGAGACCTGTGCCGAAAGCGGCCCCCGCTGCACCTGCTCGGTGTCTACCGCTGTGGTGCGGGCGCCAGCGGCTGGACCGCCTGTACTCGACAACACGATCACTGCGCAAGCTCCGGCTAGGAGCGCGGCGGCCGCCGCCATCACCCACCTGCGCCGTGTCACCCCTGTCCTCCCGCTGACAGTTCAAGGATGCCTCCGCACTTGTGTGTGGCGGCGTTGAGGATGGTCATCCCGCCGGGCTTGTTGGAGGACGGGATCTTGGTCGTGTCGATCAGGGGCTGGCCATTGGCGGGATCCGGGAAGTCCTTCACACCGTGTTCGCGTACACACTGGGCGAACCTCAGGCTCGCCGACTGCTGCTTGGGCGTCCGAGTCGCGCTCAGCGCACCCGGCGGCTCAAGCGCTTTGCAGGCGTCGACCGCTTTCCCAAACACGGTCTTGCTCACGTCGACCCCGAAGTTGAATGTTCCCTTCGAGTCCGGATCGGGGAAATGCGGCACCCCGCTGGTCCGCATACACTCTGCGAACTTCACCGCCTTTTCCTGACTGGTGAGTCTTGTATTCGCGCTGCCGGTGGCGCCGCTGCCGCTAGCGGCGCCCGTGCTCTTGACGGTGCCGGTCTCAGAAGGTGCGCTCGCACCGCAGCCCGCGCCGATCAGCGCGACGGTGGCAAGACCGGCAAGCCACAGCCATAGCGTTCTACTCATAGTTGCTCCTTGGTTGGTGTAAGAGGCGGTTGCGAGCCCCGTCTAACGCGTTCGCACCGCCACGGTTGAAGGCGACTGCCTTCGAGCGGGCGGCGGTCCCGGCGATTCAACGCGCCAGGGTGTTGCCGGCGCGTATCCAATTCCCGATATGCCGGCGATATGCGCCGTAGCTCGGGCCACACGAGCGGGAACGCCGGCCGGATCCGCGCTGCCGTACGCCTCGAGCGACTCGCCGGCGGCGACCGCGGTCGCGCGCGGCAGCGGGATGCCAATCATGGTCGCGACTGCCGTCTGGGCGCCGCTGCGCCCACTCGGGTCAGGTCATCGGGGCGTGAACCGCTGCGGGTATTCGTACCGTGACACGCAGGCCGCCAGCGGCCCGGGGAGTGAGGGTGAGGACACCGTCATGCGCTTCGGTGATGCGTTTGACGATCGCCAGCCCTAGGCCGACGCCAGCCTGCGCGTGGCGGATACGTTCGTCCCCACGAAGAAACGCCTCGGCAAGCCTGGAGACCGTCTCGGGAGCGAGCGCCTCACCCGTGTTCTCGACGGTGAGCTCTACCTCGTCGGAGCCGGCGGTGGTGGAGACCCAGACGGTGGCACCGTCAGCAAGGTTGTGGACGATTGCATTGTGAACGAGGTTCGTGGTCAGCTGCAGAAGAAGGGCCCGTGAGCCCCGCGCCGGGGTCATCTCGCCGGAGGTCGCGATCGTGACACCGCGCTCTTCCGCGAGAGGAAGGAGCGTTTCGGTGGCTTCTTCCGCCATCAGCGACAGATCGACCTCCTCGATGGTCAAGGAGCGCCTGTCTGCACGGGTGAGCGAGAGCAAAGCCTCTGTGACATCGATCGCGCGGGAGTTGACGGCGTGCAATCGCTCGACGAGCGCGTTGTCCTCACGCTTCGGGTCGCTACGGGCCACGTCGAGAAGGGACTGTGTGATCGCCAGCGGAGTACGCAACTCGTGGGAAGCGTTTGCGGCGAACCTCTGCTGCTCGGCCACGTGTGCCTGCAGCCGCCCTAGCAGGCCGTCGATGGTGTCGGCGAGATCCTTCAGCTCATCGCGGGGTCCCGACAGCGCGAGGCGCTCGTGCAGGTTGTGCTCGGAGATCTGCCGGGTGCTGGCCGTCATCACTCGCAGCGGGCGCAGCACCCGGCCCGCGACGAACCATCCGAGCACGAGCGAGAACAAGGTCGTGGTCGCCAGCGCTATTACGGAGCGGACGGCCAGCTGGTGGAGCGTGTCGGCGTGGGCCTGGGCGACCCGGGCGTACTGCTGTTCGGCGCTGTGGCGCACGTAGCCGGCCACTTCCGGGTTGGCCAGGGCTTTGGTGAGGGCCCGCGGGCCCGCCGGCCCGTGCGCACTGCCTCCCGCGACGACCAGGTCGGGGCCGCCGGCTCTGCGCACGAGGATGTAGGTGATCGCGAGCAGCACCGCCCCCGACAGGAGAAAGAGACTGCTGTAGAGGAGGGTCAGGCGCAGCCGTACCGTTCGCGCCGGCAGATGCAGCATGCGACGTGGGATGAGCGGGGTCCGAGCGGCGCTAGCCAAGATCTGCCGCCCCGTTCTCGATCCCGGGCTGAGCATCGATGCGGTACCCGACGCCGGGCGCGGTCGCGATGATTGGGGGCTCGCCGAGGCGTTTGCGCAGCGCCGAGATGGTGATGCGAACCGCGTTCGTGAACGGGTTGGCGTTCTCATCCCATGCTTGCGCCAGCAGCTCCTCGGCGCTGACGACGCCGCCTTCGGCGGCGATGAGCACCTCGAGCACTGCGAACTGCTTGCGGGTCAGCGCGACGTAGCGGCCGGCGCGGTAGACCTCGCGGCGGAAAGGATCCAGACGCAGGCCTGCGATCTCCCGCACCGGCGGCCGGCTGCTGACCCGTCTGCGGTCGAGTGCTCGCAAACGGAGCACGAGCTCCCGCAGCTCGAACGGCTTCGTCAAGTAGTCGTCAGCACCGAGCTCGAACCCGGAAGCCTTGTCGTCCATACGGTCGGCGGCGGTCAGCATCAGGATCGGCATTCCGCTGCCCGAGGCGACGATCCGTTCGGCGACCTCATCGCCGGAGGGCCCGGGGACATCGCGGTCGAGAACAGCGATGTCATAGGCGTTGACGCTCAGCAGCTCCAGCGCCGTGTCGCCGTCCCCGGCGATATCTGCCGCTATCGCCTCCAAGCGTAGGCCAACGCGGATGGCGTCCGCCATCAGAGGCTCATCCTCGACGACCAGCACACGCACACTCCGATCCTAGGCGGTGGCGCATATCGTCGGCGTATCGAAAATCACGTACGTGCTGAGAACGCCATCCTCACCAGATTGGAGGTGTGAGCTACAGCGAACGCGCTCCTACAGGGCATTCTCGAACCCGATCAAGCCTTTACAGGACGCGTCGTCGCCGCGCCCTGCTCACCACCGCAGCGCTCGCGCTTCTCGCGTGCTTGGCGCTCTCGTCGGGACGACACGGCTCGAACGAAAACCGCGGGCGACGCAACGAACTAGTCCACACCCCGAACAGGGAAGGAGCCGTTAGCGGCCCGCCGGCGGTCAGCTGGCCGCAGAGCGGACAGGCGGCCTTCGTGCTCGATGACGACCCCCCGTCCGCGAGCCCAAACCAGCAGCCTGCCCCGATCGCGAGCCTGGCCAAGGTGATGACCGCCTATCTGACACTCCAGCGCTACCCGCTGAACGGCCACCAGGAAGGATTCACGATCACCGTCACCGCGGCCGACGCGGAAGCCGCGTCACAGGATGCCCGCCGGGGCCAATCGATCGTTGCGGTACAGCCCGGGGAGCTGCTGACCGAGCGCCAGCTGCTGGCGGCGCTCCTGATTCCCTCCGGCAACAACATCGCCTCCATCCTCGCCGTCGCCATCGCGGGCAGCGAAGCGAACTTCGTCGCCGACATGAACGCCGAGGCCCACGCGCTTGGGATGAACCAGACGACCTACACCGATCCCAGCGGCTTCGATCGCGGGACGGTCTCCACCGCCGCGGACCAGCTCCGCGTCCTCCGCCGAGCGATGCGAGTCCCGGTCTTCCGCCGGATCGTCTCGCTGTCCAGCGTGACGCTGCCGGTCGCCGGCAGCCTCAAGAACCTCAACCCCCTCGCCGCCCAGGGTTACGCGGGCAAGACCGGATCGGACGCCGCAGCGGGAGGATGCTTTGCCTTCTTCACCCCCGTGACCCTCGGTGGGCACCTGCTCACCGCCGCTGGCGTGGTCATGGGACAAGGTGAAGGCAGCAACACCTCGGTGATCCTCGCCGCCGCCGGTCATGCAGCCGAGCAGCTCGTCGACTCCGTCACCGCGACCAACGAGACAAGCACCTTCGCAGAGCCTGGCGCGCCCAGCGGCCAGTGACGAGTCGCAAGAGGCCCGTGGCTCTACTCGCCGCGGTCGAACGACCACTCGCGCGCATCCGCGGCGCCGAGGGCGAGCGCGCCCGCGAGCACCGCTTCATCGCGAAGCTCGGTGCTCTGGACCGTTGGCGGGAAGGGCAGCGCCTGAGCAAGCGCATCGCTCACCGGCGCGAGCAGCAGGTCGCCGTTGCCGCCGACGCCGCCGCCGAGCACGATCAGCTCGGGATCGACGATCGCCGCGATCGGGATCAGGTGCGCGCAGATGCGGCGTGCAACCTCGGCCACCACCTCGAGCGCCCACTGCTCGCCCTTGCGAGCTTTCGCGAAGATCTCGACGGTGCTCGGAGCGCGCCCCGCGGCACGCCCGTTTCGCAGCTCGGCGGCGTAGGCGCGGATCGCGGGCGCCGCCGGGTCCTCGCCCGACGCCGCGGGGCGCATCAGGTCGAGCTCACCCGCCGCGCCGTGGCTTCCGGCGACGAGTTCGCCGCCGACGATCACGCCCGCACCGAGGCCTGTGCCGACGGACACGAATACGAAGCTCTGGACGCCGCGCCCGGCGCCCTCGTCGCGCTCGCCGATCGCCGCCAGGTTGACGTCGTTGAGCACCTTGACCGGCATCGCGAGGTCACGTTCGAGTCGCTCCGCGACGCGCTCTCGTTCCAGCCCCGGGACGTTCTCCGCGAGGCTGATCTCGCCGCTCGAAGGGTCGACGACCCCCGGCACGCCAACGATCGCGCCTGCGATCCGGCCGGCCGGCAAGCCCGCCGTCGCGACCAGCCGTCGCGCGAGGTCGGGGACGGCGGCGAACACGCTGTCGGCGGTCAGCCTTCCCATCAGCACGTCCTCGCGCGCCCTCACGGTCCCGGTCACATCAGCGACTGCAATACGGAGATAGCGCGCGCCGATGTCGATTCCGAGCACGCCCGCGGCGTCGGGGTCAGCCTCGAAGAAGGTCGCGCCGTACGTCGGGCCGCTGAGGCCGGCGGCGGGCGCCTCGCGCACCAGCCCCGCCTCCTCGAGCGCGCGCAGTGCGAGCGAGACCGTCGGCTTGGAGAGGCCCGCGCAAGCGCGCGATCTCCGCTCGTGAGACGGGCGCCTGCTCGCGGATCGTGTCGAGCACCGTGCGGGCGTTGAGGCGGCGGAGCAGGAGCGGGCGCGCCGGGCGTCCGATCGGCCGCTCGCTCATGGCCCGTCCGGGCAGACGCTCGCCCGTCTCGGCCGAGAACCAGTGGATGCGCTCGACGTTCGCTCCGAGAGTGAGACGCTCCTCGCGCGCCGGCGCGTGCGCGGCGTCGATGCTCGCGACGATTGTCAGCTCGCGCCGCTCGGTCACGCGCACCACGCAGGTCGCATTCGCGTTCGCGCCGAGGTGCTCGACGCTCTGCACGCGCGCGGCGATCCCGTCGCCGGCGCCGAGCGTGACGTCCTCGGGTCTGATGCCGAGCGTCACGCGAGTGCCTGCGCTCGACGCCGCGCCTGGCGGCAACGCGATTCGCAGACCGTCGAGCTCGACGGCGCCGCCCTGCACCTCGAGCTCGAGCAGGCTCATCGGCGGTGAGCCGATGAAGCCGGCGACGAACGCGTTCGCGGGGCGCTCGTAGAGGACACGCGGCGGTGCGCACTGCTGGAGCTGTCCGTCGCGCAGCACCGCCACGCGCGTTCCCATCGTCATCGCCTCGACCTGGTCGTGGGTGACGTAGACCGTCGTCACGCCGAGCCGGCTCTGCAGATGCGCGATCTCGGCGCGCATCTGCCCCCGCAGCAGCGCATCGAGATTCGAGAGCGGCTCGTCCATCAGGAAAGCCGACGGCTCGCGCACGATCGCCCGCCCCATGGCGACGCGCTGGCGCTGCCCGCCAGAGAGCTGTCCCGGCTTGCGCTCCAGCAGTGTCTCGAGCTCGAGCAGCTTCGCCGCCTCGCGGACGCGCCTACGACGCTCGTCCTTGGGCACACCGGACATCTTCAACGGGAAGCCGATGTTGTCCGCGACGTTCAAGAACGGATAGAGCGCGTAGTTCTGGAAGACCATCGCGACGTCGCGATCCTGCGGGCGCTCCCACGTCACGTCCCGGTCGCCGATCCAGATGCCGCCCGAATCGACCTCCTCGAGGCCCGCGATCATGCGCAGCGCCGTCGACTTCCCGGAGCCCGAGGGGCCGACGAGAACCATGAACTCGCCGTCGTGCACGAGCAGCTCGAGCGCGTCGACCGCGGGCTTGTCGTTGCCCGCGTAGATGCGCGTGGCCTGCTCGAAGCGGATCTCGCTCATCGTGGCGCTCCGTTTCGCTGGACGCACCGGCGCATGTACGCTCGTGCGTGAGCGCGCTGCGGACCTTCGCCGCGGCGCCGTCGCGGGCGCCGATCAGCTCGAGCGCGATCAGCGCCGAGCCCGCGACCGGCATCGCCGCGCACACGCTCGGGCGCGAGCTGGGCAGCTCCGCCTGCACGCGTTCGAGCGCCAGGCGGCCGAAGGTCTCCGAGCGCGCCAGCAGGCTGCCGCCGAGCACGACGTCGTAGCCGTCGACCCCGTCGAGCGCGCGCGCCGCCGCGGCGCGGGCGAACGTCGCGATCTCCTCGACGCTTCGATCGCGCAGTGCCAGCGCGGCATCGTCTCCGCGCTCGGCGGCCTCGAGAACGAGCGGTCCGAGCTCAGCGAGTCGAACGTGCTCGAGCTCGCGGTCGTGCACCGCGAACGCGACCTCCTCGGCGCTCGCCATACCGAAATGCGCGGACACGAGCTGTGCCAGCTCAGTCGGCTCGCCGCGCCCGTCGCCCGCGCGCGCGGCGGCACCGACCGCTGCGACGCCGAGGTCCTCGCCGCCGCCCCAATCGCCCGTGAGGGCACCGAGCGACGCGAAGGTGGCGAGCCGGCCGTCGGGTCCGACGCCGAGCGCGTTGACGCCGGCACCACAGACGATGGCGATGCCCCGGTCGCTGTCGCTGCCGGCCGCGAGCAGCGCCAGCGTGTCGTTGCCGACCTCGACCCGATCCGCCCAGTCGCGCTCGAGGATGTGCGCGCGCAGCTCGCGCTGTTCGCGCTCGCGATCCACCCCGGCCACCATCACCGCGGCCGCGGCGGGCCGCGGCGGCTTGGCGCCGTCGAGGCTCTCGTACGCCGCCGCGAGCAGGCTCTCGATCGCGGCCGCGCAGCCTGCGACACCGACACGGTGGGGCGAGCAGCTGGGACCGCGCTCGAATGCGAGCACGCGCCCGTCGTCCGCCACGAGCGCGAGGTCGGTCTTCGAGTTGCCGCCGTCGACGGCCAGGATCACGCGCCCGCTCATCGCGGCGACCTTTCGAGCTCGGCCTCGGCGAGCGCCTCGAGCACCTCGTCCGAGCGCGGGAACTGCCCGATCAGAGGGTGCGCGAGCAGCGCGCGTCGCATCGTGTCCGGGTCGCGGCTCACGGCGGCCTCAGCCGCCAGCCGCTCGTAGCTGCACACGTGGCGGGCGAGTCCCAGCAGCTCCGGCGCGAGTGGCTCGAGTGCGAGCGGCTCGGCGCCACGTGCGCGTGATCCGCGCCGGCAGCTCGAGCACGTCGTCGTCGGCGAAGCCGGCGAGCGCTCCGCGTCCGCGGACGTCGACGACCTGGACGTCTCCCGAGTCGGCGAGCAGCGAGGCCACGAGCTGAGTCGCCGCCTCGCTGTAGAACGCGCCGCCGCGCTTCTCAAGCGCCGCGGGCTTGGTGACGAGCTGCTCGTCGCGGTACAGCGCAAGCAGCTCGCGCTCGATCTCGGCGACCACCTGCGCGCGTGGCGGCTCGACGCGCTGCTCGGCGAGCACGGCGTCCTGCATGTAGAAGTAGCGCAGGTAGTAGGAGGGCAGGACGCCGAGCAGGCGCATCAGGCTCGCGGGAAGTCCCGTCTGGCCCTCCATGCGCTCGGCGTGATGCTCGAGGAGATCGCGAGCACGTCGTCGCCGCCGACCGTCACGCGCCTGATCCAGGTGAGGTGGTTGAGCCCGACCTGCTCGACCATCACCTGCTCCGGCGTCACCTCGTAGATCGCCGCGATCTCGCGCTGGAAGCCGATCGCGACGTTGCACAGGCCGATCGCGCGGTGGCCCGCGTCGAGCAGCGCGCGCACGACGATGCCGACGGGGTTGGTGAAGTCGACGATCCACGCATCCGGCCGCGGCCAGTTCGCGCGCGCGCTCAGCGATCTCGAGCACGACCGGGATCGTGCGCAGCGCCTTCGCGAAGCCGCCCGCGCCGGTCGTCTCCTGGCCGATGCAGCCGCAGCGCAGCGGCACCGTCTCATCCGAGAGCCGCGCCTGCTGGCCGCCGACTCGCAGCTGCAGCAGCACCACGTCGGCGCCGTCGAGCGCCGCGATCGAGCTCGTCGGTCACCTCGAGGCGCCCGTCGAAGCCCTGGGCCTCGAGCATCCGGGCAGCGAGCCCGCCGACGACCTCACGGCGCTCCGGGTCGGGATCGACGAGCCACAGCTCGCCGACGTCCAGCCGTTCGCGCTCGCCCGAGAGCCCCGAGACGAGCTCCGGCGTGTACGTCGAGCCGCCGCCGATCACAGCGACCTTGACACTCATCCCTTGACCCCCGACAGCGTGACGCCCTCGATGAAGACTTTCTGCGCGGCGAAGAAGACCGCGATCACCGGGCGCCATGAACAGCAGGGTCGCCGCCATCGTCAGGTTCCACTCGACGTGGTGGACGGTGCGGAACTGCGCGAGCCCGAGCGACAGCGTCCAGTGCGCCGCCGTTTCGCCCGTGTAGATCAGCGGCCCGAAGTAGTCGTTCCAGCAGGTAGAAGAACAGGAACAGCGCTGCCGCCGCGATCGCCGGCTTGGCGAGGCGCAGGTAGACGCTCGTGAGCACGCGCAGCTCACCGCAGCCATCGACGCGAGCGGCGTCGGCGTACTCCGAGGGGATCGTCAGGAAGAACTGGCGCAGCAGGAAGATCGAGAACGCGTCGCCGAGCCAGTTCGGGATGATCAGCGGCCACAGGGTGCCGACGAGGTGGAGTTTCGCGAACAGGACGTAGACGGGGATGATCGTCACCTGTTCGGGAAGCATCAGCGCGACGAGCACGAGCACCATCACCACGTTGCGACCGCGCCACTTCAGGACCGACAGCGCATACGCGGCGGGGATGCTCGACAGGAGCATGCCGATCGTCGCCAGCCCCGCATACATGAAGCTGTTCAGCGCGTAGCGCGCGACCGGCTCCTCTTCGAAGACCTTCACGAAGTTGCCGAATTCGAACGAGTGCGGCCACAGGTCGCTCGACAGCGCCTGCTTGTCGTTCATCAGGGCGGTCAGCAGGATGAAGACGAACGGCGCGAGGAAGCAGATCCCGAGCGCGATCAGCAGGCTGTGCTCGGCGATCGCGAGCAGCAGCTGTCGGGTCCGGCGTGGCCGCCGGCCGGACGCTCCGCCGGCGGCGTGATCGGCGTGGCGACCGTGGCGCTTGCCATCAGCGCGTCTCTCCCTGGTAGTAGACCCACCGGCGCGCGTTGCGCAGGATCACGAGCGTGAGAGCGAGCGCGACGACGAGCATCAGGATCGTCATGGCCGAGGCGTAGCCCATGTTGAAGCGCGAGAAGGCCTGTTCGTAGAGGTAGATGGGATAGAAGAGCGTCGAGCCCTCGGGGTAGCCGAGCGCCTTCGCCGATTCACCCTGCCTGACCGCCCTGGGCGACGCCGGCGGCCACGTAGGCCTGGGTGAAGTACTGGAGCGCGTCGATGACGCCGATCACGATCGCGAACAGCAGCACCGGGCTGATCGTCGGGCAGGGTCACATGGCGAAAGCGGCGCCAGGGCCCCGCGCCGTCGAGCTCCGCCGACTCGAGCAGGTGGGTCGGCACGTCGAGGACGGCGGCAAGGAAGATGATCAGCGTCGCGCCGACGCTCCACAGCGCCAGCAGCACGAGCGTCGGCTTGGCGGTGCTCGGCCCGTTCAGCCACAGCGGCCCTTCGATGCCGATCGCGTTCAGGATCGTGTTCACGGGCCCGGTCGCGGGGTTGAAGAGGTACACGAAGCCCAGCGTCGCGGCGACGATCGGCGCGAGCGCGGGCAGGTAGAAGATCGTGCGCAGCACCCCGACCCCACGGCGTGCGCGCGAGAGCAGCAGCGCCAGCCCGAGCGCGAACAGGACCTGGGCGGGGACCATGATCGCGATCAGCCAAAGCGTGTTCTTGACCGCCGTCCAGATCTGCGGATCGGTGTTGAACAGGTATTCGTAGTTGGCGCAGTCCGATCCACCGCGGCGAGGACAGCAGGTCGTAGTGGGTGAAGGAGTAGTAGAGGCTGGCGAGCAGGGGATAGGCGAAGAACACGCAGAAGCCGACCGCCCAGGGAGCCAGCAGCACCGCCACCGTCCGGCGCCGGCGCCACTGGCTGCGGCGGCGCGCCCGCCCGCGCGGGTCCGCTGCCGCGGCGACGCTCAAGGCGTGCTGCCCGCCTTCGCCTGTGTTTCCTGAGCGTCGATCTGGGACGCGACTCCTTCGAGCCCCTTGTGCAGGTCCCCGCCTTCGCCCGCCTGGTACTTCTCGAGGTAGTTTTCGAGCGTCTTCTGCATCGATTCACCGCTCGCCGTAATCGGCGGCGTGGTCGTGTGCGGGTTCGCGAAGATCTTAAGGAACGTCTGGAATTGCGGACTCGCCTTCACCTTCGCCTTTTCAAGCGCCGGGATCCAGGTCGGGATGTTGCCCAGGTCTTCGGTGAGTTCGACCTGCGGCTTGACTTCGGTCGCCAGGTACTTGATCAGTTCCCAGGCGGCCGCGGGATGGGGTGAGCCCTTCGGGATGCCGGTGATGTTGCCGATCGTGAAGCCGCTGCCATAGAGCTGGGGCTGGTTGTCGGCCACCGGAAGCGGCGCGGTGCCGTATGCGAGGTGCGGCGCTTCCGATTTGATCAGCGCCGTGCGCCACTCGCCGTCGAGGCTCATCGCCAGCTTTTCGGTCTGGAAAGCGTTCGACGCGCTGAACTCTTCGCCTGCGCCGCTCTGGAAGCGCACCAGCGAGCTGTGGCCATACCAGTCGACGAGCTGCTTGATCCATTCGGCCATTTCCGCCCACCCGGGGTCCGTGCCGACCGCCGACTTTCCGTTCGGCAGCTGCCAGGACGCGTTCCACAGAGGCCCGTAGTGTTCGGCGCTGTTCTCGTAGAAGCCGATGTATGGAGTGAAGCCGACGGTCTTGAAGCTGTTGCCCGAGCGGACGGTGAGCTTCTTGGCGTCAGCCGCCAGTTCGCTCATCGTGCGAGGCGGCGCCGCGATGCCCGCCTGTTCGAACATGTGCTTGTTGTAGTAGAGGCCGTAGGTGTCGGCCATCGCCGGCAGGACGCAGCGGACGCCTTCGAATTCGGTGTATTTGCGCTGGGCTTCGGGGAAGTTGTTGAGGTCGATCCCGTCGCGGCGGATCGCCGCGCCGAGGTTCAGGAAGGTCCCGTCCTTGCAGAACACGCCGGTGTTGTTGGTCGTGAACGACAGGGCCGCGTCGGGAACGTTCCCGGAGCGCGTGGCGGCGATGATCTTTTCGTCGTTGATGTTGCCGGCGACGTTCACCTTGATGCTCGGGTGGCTCTTTTCGAAACCGCGCACGACGTCCTTGACGAAGTTGAGTTCGCCGCCCGTGAACGGCACCCAGTAGGAGATGGTCACTTTTTCCGAGGCGTTGTAGGCAGGTACGTCGCCGCCGGAGGCCCCTCCCGAGGAGGATCCCGACCCTCCGCATCCCGCGATCACGATCGCGCTTGCCGCCAGCGCCGTCGCCGCCACCCCACGTACCGTCATTGGCCCGCTCCCCGATCTAGTTAGGCTTCCTTACAAGAATGGTAATCTAGCGCCGTGATCAGCGGGATGTCAACCTCGCCACAATCGCCTCCTCGCGGCCCCGTGTCCTGGCGGCAACCGCTGTGACCGACACGATCCTCGCGGCCGAGATGCGCGAGCAGCCGGCCGTCGTGGAGGAGCTGCTGAGCAGTCAGCGCGGCGTCATCGCCGACGTCGCACGACGCGCCCGCGCGCAGCACCTCACGTGGGTCCTGATCGCCGCTCGTGGCAGCTCCGACAACGCCGCGCGCTACGCCCAGCACGTGTTCGGCCGCCTGTGCGGCCTTCCCGTCGCCCTCGCGTCGCCTTCGCTCAGCACGCTCTACGACGCTCCGCTGCGCTTCGAGGGCGCGCTCGTGATCGGCATCTCGCAGTCCGGCCAATCGCCGGATGTCCGGGCGGTGCTCACGCGCGCGCGCGAGCAGGGCCGGCCGACGGTCGCGATCACCAATGCCCCAACCTCGCCCCTTGCCCTGGTCGCCGATGGGACGGTCGACATCGGCGCAGGAGCAGAGCGCTCGGTCGCAGCGACGAAGACCTATACGGCCTCGCTCGCCGCGCTCGCCGCGCTGGCCGTCGAGCTCGCGGGCGACGATGCGAGCCGCGAGCAGCTCGCGGGCGCCGCCGAGGCGATGAGGCGACAGCTCGAGCTCGGCATCGGAGACGCGGCGCGCGTGCTCGAAGGCGCTGATCGGTGCGCGGTCGCGGGGCGCGGGCCGAACTACGCGACTGCCTTCGAGGCCGCGCTGAAGATCAAGGAGCTGACAGCGATCGCCGCGGAGCCCTACTCGCCCGCCGACCTCATGCACGGACCGGTCGCCGTGCTCGGGCCGGCGAGTCCGCTGCTGGCAGTGGCCGTCGAGGGACCTTCGTTCGGCAGCGTGATGGACGTGGTCGCCGAGGCAGGCAGCCGGGGAGCGCACTGCCTGCTGCTCTCCGACTCCGCTGACGCGCGCGGCGGCGACGGCGACGCCCGGGTGCCACTCACGCACGTTCCCGAGTGGCTGAGCCCGCTGGTCGCGGTGCTGCCCGCGCAGGCGATCGCCGCGGAGCTTGCCGGCGCGCTGGGGGTCGACGTCGACGCGCCGTTCGGCCTGCGCAAGGTCACACGCACAATCTGAACGCCGTTCCGGTTCATGTGCCGCTTGCTCAGGCGATCGGGCACCACCGCGGCGTGATCGTCGGACGCGGCTTCTGTTGACGTCGGACAGATCAGCGGGCGTCCCGTGGTCCGCGAACGCTGCGGAGAGCGGATGGACATGAGGTGGGTCACCGGAACGTCACGGTGTGGATGTTCCCGCCGGTCTGCGCCTACGGTTGCGCATCGTCGAGATAACGGCACGGGAATGAGACTGATTCCTATTCGTGTTATGGTCCCCGGCGGTTCATTCACGCCTCGCACGACTGGAGATCTTTGTGAGAAGAGTGCAACTCTGCGCCACGGTGGCGCTGGCGGCCTGTGTTGCAGCGTTCGCCGCGGGATGCGGCTCCTCGACGCCATCCACGGCAGCGAGCTCCTCAGCAAAGCTCCAGGTGGCGGCGGCGGAGAACTTCTGGGGCAGCATCGCGTCGCAGCTCGGCGGGAGCAAGGTGGCGGTCACCAGCATCATCGTCAACCCGAACACCGATCCGCACAGCTATGAACCGACGGCCGCCGACGGGGTCACGATCGCGCGCTCGCAGATGGCGATCGTCAACGGGATCGGCTACGACACCTGGGCCTCGAAGCTGCTGGCGGCGAACCCGTCCAGCGGCCGCGGCGAGATCGAAGTCGGAAAGCTGCTCGGCCTGAGCGACGGCGACAATCCGCACCAGTGGTACTCGCCGTCGAGCGTGCAACGCGTGATCGCGGCGATCGTCTCCGAATACACGCGACTCGACCCGAAGGACGCCGCCTACTTCGAGCAGCGGCGCAGCGAATTCGAGGCCACAGGTCTGGCCGAATACAACCGGCTGCGCAGCGAGATCCGCTCGCGCTATGCGGGCGTACCCGTCGGCTACTCGGAGAGCATCTTCCAGCCGCTCGGGCAGGACCTCGGCCTGAAACTGCTGACGCCTTACAGCTTCGCGAAGGCGATCGCCGAGGGCACCGATGTAAGCGCCGCCGACAAGCAGACGGTCGACAGACAGGCCGAAGACGGTGCCATCAAGGTGTGGGTCTACAACAGCCAGAACGCCACGCCGGACGTGCAGCGCGTCAACCAGCTCGCGCGCGCCGCGAACATCCCGATCACGACGATCACCGAGACGCTCTCGCCCGCCTCGGCTAGCTTCCAGCAATGGCAGAGTGCCGAGCTCCGGAGCCTGATGGCAGCGCTGCACCAGGCGACCGGCCGGTGAGCGCTCAAGCGCCACCGCAGGGCGCCGAGCGGCGGGGCCGGCGAGGCGGGGCGTCGGTTCCCGGCACCGGCGGCGCGGCGGTGCGGCTCGAGCACGCCCAAGCCCAGATCGGCCGGCGTGTGGTCTGGAGCGACGTGGGCATCGAGATCGGGCGCGGCGAGTACGCGGCGATCCTGGGCCCCAACGGGTCCGGTAAGACGACCCTCCTGCGCGTGCTGCTCGGCGAGCTCCCGCTTGCTCGCGGGGCTGCCGAGGTGCTCGGGAGGCCGGCAGGCGCGCTGAAGGCAGAGCTCGGCTACCTGCCTCAGCGTCGCCACTTCGATGCCGGCACACGAATTCGCGGTGTCGACCTCGTGCGCTTGGGGCTGGACGGCGCACGCTGGGGGCTGCCGCTGCGCCGGACGAGCGAGGAGGTCGATCGGGTGGTCGATCTCGTCGGTGCCGGCTCCTACGCCAAGCGCCCGATCGGGACGCTGTCGGGTGGCGAGCAGCAGCGGCTGCTGATCGCACAGGCGCTCGTCAGCAAGCCGCAGCTGCTGGTCCTCGACGAGCCGCTGGACAGCCTCGACCTGCCCAATCAGCGTGCGGTTGCCGCGCTGCTCGAGCGTATCTGCCGCGAGCAGGGCGTCACCGTGCTGCTGGTCGCCCACGACGTGAACCCGTTGCTCGGCTATCTGGACCGGGTCGTGTACTTCGGTGCCGGACAGGCGGTCGTGGGCGCGCCGCGCGACGTGATCACCGCAGCGACGCTGAGCCGCCTCTACGGCGTGCCCGTCGAAGTGCTGGAAACAGCCGACGGGAGGCTGGTCGTTGTCGGCCTGCCCGAAGCCCCCGCGCACCACAGCGACCGCCATGGCGATCACTAGCCTGCTGGCCCAAGCCGGCCTGTCGCTGGACCCGGTCTCCGACCTCAACCAGCTGACCGCCTACCCGTTCATGGTGAACGCCCTGGAGGCGGGCACGATCGTGGCCGTGATGGCAGGCGTGGTCGGCTGGTTCATGGTGCTGCGCAGGCAGACCTTCGCCGGGCACACCCTGTCCGTGATGGCGTTCCCGGGTGCCACGGGCGCCCTGCTGATCGGCCTGTCTGCCGCGGCCGGCTACTTCGTCTTCTCCGGGCTCGCGGCCTTGGTCATCGGCGCCTCGGCCAGCGGCGACGCCGCCCGCAGCCGCGGCCAAGAGTCGGCGATCACGGGTTCGGTGCAGGCCTTCGGGCTGGCCTGCGGGTTCCTGTTCCTCAGCCTCTACCAAGGGGTGCTTGCCAACTACGAGAACCTGCTGTTCGGCAGCTTCCTCGGCATCACCCGCGGCCAGGTACTCGCGCTCGCCGTGGTCGCCGCCGTCGCGCTCGGCCTGATGGCGCTGATCGGACGCCCTCTGCTGTTCGCCTCGCTCGACGAGGGTGTCGCACGGGCCCGCGGCGTGCCGACTCGTGCACTGCGGGTCGGTTTCCTGCTGTTGCTCGGGCTGGCGGTCGCGGAGACCGCGCAGATCACCGGTGCGCTGCTGGTCTTCGCCCTGCTCGTCGCGCCACCCGCGACGGCGCAGCTGATCACTCCGCGCATCGGCGCGAGCCTCGTGCTCAGCGTCATCTTGGGCGTGCTCACGGCCTGGCTCGGCCTGGCGCTCGCGTACTTCTACGGGTACCCCGTCGGCTTCTACGTCACCACCGTGGCGTTCGCGTTGTACGTCCTCACCCGCGTCGCGCGCGCGCTGGCCGATCGTCCGACGCGGCTGCGCGTCCGCGCCCGGCCGGCCGGGGCCGGTGCGTGATGTTCGCGCAGGAGTTCTTCCGCAACGCGCTGCTCGCAGGAACCTTGATCGCGCTGGCCTGCGGGCTCGTGGGGTACTTCGTCGTGCTGCGCGCCCAGGTGTTCGCCGGCGACGCGCTCAGCCATGTCGCCTTCACTGGCGCGCTCGGCGCAGCTGCAGCCGGTGTCGACACCCGCATCGGCCTGTTCGCTGCGACGATCGGGGTCGCGATCGTCCTGGGGGGCATCGGACAGCGGGCGGCCGCCGACGACGTCACGATCGGGATCGTCTTCGCGTGGGTACTCGGCCTCGGGGTGTTCTTCCTGGCCGTCTTCAGCTCCGGGTCGGGCGGCGGCAACGGGCTGCTCGGGGCGCGCGAGCTGTTCGGGTCGATCTTCGGGCTGAGCGCGACCGACGCGCGGATCGCTGCCTTGGTCGCCGCTGCCATCTCGGCCTCGATCCTGGTGGTCGCCAGGCCACTGTTGTTCGCGAGCGTCGACCCCGGCGTGGCGTCGGCGCGCAACGTGCCCGTGCGCGCACTCGGTATCGCGTTCCTCGTGCTCGTGGGCGCCACCGCAGCCGAGGCCACCCAGGCGGTCGGCGCGCTCCTGCTGCTCGGTCTGCTCGCAGCCCCGGCCGGCGCGGCGCAGCGGCTCACCGCCAACCCGTACCTGGGCCTCGGGATGTCCGCGGCGATTGCTGTCGGCGCGATGTGGGGGGGCCTCGCGATCAGCTACGCGATCCCCAGCCTGCCGCCGAGCACGGCAGTGGTCGGCATCGCGACGTTGGTCTACCTGCTTGCCTTCATCCTCACGACACCTTGGCGCTTCTCACCGCCGCGGGCGCACGCCGGCGAGCCCCTGGTGGGCGAGGGCTAGACTCGGATCGCGATGGCCAAGAGGCAGAGCGAGACCTGGGCCGACCAGGCCGAGAGCGTGCTGGCGGACAACGGGCACCGGGCCGGACAGGCTCGGCGGGCGCTCGTGCAGCAGCTCGACTCGCAGACTTGCGCGCGCTCGGCCGTTGAGATCGAAGACGCGCTGCGCGCGAGCGGGCGCCCCGTCGCCCGCGCCAGCATCTACCGGATCCTGGACGAGCTCGAGCGGCTGCGCCTCGTCCAGAAAGTCCAGGTCGGCCAGGACATGGCGCGCTATGAGCCGATCCGCACCGGCGACGGGCACCATCACCACCTCGTGTGCGACAGCTGCGGCACGGTCACGCCGTTCACCGATGAGGGACTCGAGAGCGCGATCCGCAGGCTGAGCGGCCGTGTCCCGATGCAGGTCGCCGAGCACGAGATCGTGCTGCACGGCGCCTGCGAGGACTGCACGACGGGCTGATCGACTCGGGCGGCCGGTGCCCCGGCCCTGCTGCGTCACCGCCAGCTGCGTCTGCGGGCGTCGAATCCGTTCAACGTCGCGGTGTTCTGCTGACCGGTGTTTCAGCTCGGGCGGAGTGGGGTGGCTGCTGTTCCCCACTCCACCTGGGAGCGCTTCAAACCCGACGTTAGGGTCGGGCCGATCCTGCGAAGAGCCTTCGCATCAGCGTGTCCACCGCGGGGGCAGTCTCGCCGAATGCGGGGCAGCAGGATGCGCCCCCCGGCGGTGTGAGGCCGACCTCCAGGTGCGGGCCCGAGGAGAGGCCGACATCGCCACAGCCCACCTCCGCGATCGGCTGACCGGCGACTACATGGGTGCCTACGGGCACCAGCGCTGGAGCGGCGTGACCGTAGTAGACGTACCAGCCGGCGTAGGGACCGCCGTCAATGCGCTCGACCGGGGCGTAAGGCCCGAAGCCGGGGATGCCCTCGCGCACGATGGTCCCGGCGGTGATTGCGACCTCGGGCGCGGCTGGGCCGCAGGCAGCGCTGAGCGTCGAGATGTCTACGCCCTGATCATCGCTCCACGTGTCCGGGCCGAGCACGACGGAGAGGGGTTGGATCGGGAACGCCCAGTTCGCGCCGCCGCCGCCGCCGCCGTACGTGGCGCCTTGTTCGAACGCCTGCGACGACTCGCCTTTGGGGAGGATGATCCCGGCCTTGCGGGCTTCTGCGATCTCCGCCTTGATTTCGGCGTCGGACGGCGCGCCAGGCGCTACGTGGGAGGACGACGCGGCCGCTGGCAGCGCGTCCGCCCGGCCGACCTTGCCGGACACCTCGCGTCTTTCGGTTTGCTCGGAGGGGCTGCTCGGGGGGAGGGGCAGCGACCGACCGCTAGCGCCCAAGGCAGACGCGACGCGCGGCGTATCGTGCCGGCTCGTAGTCGAGCCGAGCTTCGCGTTGCCGCAGCCGGCCAGCATCAACGCCGCACCGCACAAGGACGCGACCCCGGCGGCGTGGTTGGACCGTGACATCCGAGACGATGCTAATGCTCGGTGTGAGCCACGGACTCAAAGGCCGTCTCAGGGCGTTGCGGTCTCTTGATGCGTGACCGTCGGAGCGTGGCCACGCCGTTGCCACGGTCCGCCTATCGGAACATGCGCGGCAGCGGCGCTAGGCTCGTCGGTATGACATCGAGTGCTGAGGCGGCTCGAGCCGATCCGGTGCCTCCACTCCTCAAGACGAAGCTCCAGCCGCCCCGCTGCCCGCGCCTCGTCGTCCGCGAGAGCCTTACCGGGGCGCTGTCGGATGGACTCTCACGATCCCTCACGCTCGTCTATGGCCCCGCCGGCAGCGGAAAGACGATGCTCGTCGCGCAATGGCGGGTGTCCGTCGCCGACGAGCTGCCGGTGGCGTGGCTCTCGCTGGATGTCGGCGACAACGACCCTGCGCGATTCTGGATCTACGTCGTCGAGGCGATCCGCTCGGTGCTGCCCGGGTTCGGGGAAGCCGCGCTGGCGACCCTGCACACCCCCGGTGTCGCCCTCGTCGACGACGCCGTCCTACAACTGATCAACGAGCTCATCGACGTTCCGAGACCGTTCGCGCTCGTGCTCGACGACTATCACGCGATCGACGACGAGCGGATCCACAGCGGAATGTCGACCCTCCTCGAGCAGCTCCCCAGCGCGGCCCACGTCGTGATCACATCGCGGGCGGAGCCCCCGCTGGGCGTCGGGACCTTGCGCGCGCGGGGGCGGCTTACCGAGATCGACGCCACCAGTCTGCAGTTTTCGCGCGTGCAGGCCGAGGCGCTTTTCAACGAGATCCACGACCTCGGGTTGACCAGCGAGGTGATCACGAGCCTGCACGAGCGAACCGAGGGCTGGGCAGCGGGCCTCTACCTCGCGGTACTCTCGATGCGCGGGCGCGAGGACATCAGCGGATTCATCGAGTCGTTCGCGGGCACCGATCGCCGGATCGTCGACTACCTCGGCGCCGAGGTGCTAGCCGAGCAGCCCGAGGAGGAGCTGGGGTTCCTACTCAAGACCAGCGTGCTCGAGCGGTTCTGCGCCCCTCTATGCGACGCCGTCACCGGCGGCCACGGTGCGCGAGCGATGCTCGACGGGATCGAGCGCTCGAACTACTTCCTGATCCCGCTCGACCCCAGTCACGACTGGTACCGCTATCACCACCTGTTCGGCGAGCTGCTGGGCCACGAGCTCGAGCGAAGGGACCCGGGCTCGGTGGCGGAGCTCCACCGACGAGCCGGTCGCTGGTTCCTCGACGCCGGCCTGGCTTCCGAGGCGATCAAGCACCTGACGGCGGCCGGCGACCTGGACCAGGCTTCCGAGCTGATCGCAGCCAACTGGTTGCCGTTCGCGAACGTCGGGCAGCGAGCGACGGTCGCGCGCTGGCTCGAGGCGCTGCCCCGAGACCATGTCCTGAGCGACGGTCGTCTCTGCCTTGCGCAGGCCAGGACGGCGTTGATCGTCGGCGAGGGCGAGGGAATCCTCGAGTGGCTCGACTATGCCGAGCAGGCACCCAGGTACAACACGGACACGAACAACCAGCTTTCCGATCAGGCGACCGTCCTGCGTTCGACCGCCTGGGAGCGCCTTGGTGACATGCGCGAAACGAGGAAGCTCGCCGGTCAGCTCGCGCCCCTCGACGGGAGCTCGCTCTGGCACGCGCTCGCGGCGTCCAACCTGGGCGCCGCGGCGCACTGGCTCGACGAGGGCAAAGATGCGGTGAAGCTCTTCGCCAGCGCGCTCGAGCTCAACCGTGAACGGATCGCGATGGTGTCCGTCTTCGCCCGCGGTCAGCTCGCCGTGATTGCAGCGGATGGCGGAGACTGGCGTGCCTGCGCCGCAGGCATCGAGGCCGGCTTCGACCTGGCCCGCGGGCGCGGCCTGGAGGAGTACTGGCAGTGCAGTCTGCTCCACGTCGCCCGCGGGCGGCTGCTGCACCACGATCGGAACCTGAGCGAGGCGCGGTTTGAGATGGAGAGAGCAGCGGCGCTCGCCCGGCGCGGTATCGGGCGCGTCGAGCTCGCCTACGCTCTCGTCACGCTCGCTGAGCTGTGCCGAGAGATGGGGGAGCCGGCGCGAAGCGCGGGAGCTCGTGCTCGAGGCGCGAGAGCTGCTTGTGCGGGCCCCCGAGCCGGGCACGCTGCTGCCTCGTCTGGTCGCACAGGCAGAAACCCGGCTGCGGCTGGTACTGCATTCCTCCAGGGCGGGCTCGATCGTCACGGACGAGCTGACGCGCACGGGAGGAGGCCGTCCTGCGGCTACTTCCCAGCGGCCTGTCGGCGAGGGAGATCGGAAGCGAGCTCGGCATCTCGCTCGACACGATCAAGACGCACACCAAGAGCATCTACCGGAAGCTCGGTGCGTCGAGCAGGCGCGACGCCGTAGCTCGCGCGCGCGAGCTGGAACTGCTCTAGCCGCAGCCGTCGTCATCCCCGGGTGAGCCCAGTCGGGGTGATGAGAACTCACCCCGGACCGTCGCATCCTCGCATTGCAAGCGTCACGCGACCCACGAAGGAGCTGAACCATGATCGTCGCAAACTTCGATCCCGCGCTCGAGCGCAACCGCACCTTCGCCGCCGCCGGCGGCCATGAGGGCGCCGTCGTCTTTCCCGACCTGCGCCTGCTCGTGGTCACGTGCCTGGACCCCCGCGTCGACCCGGCGCACTTCCTGGGTCTCGGCCTCGGCGACGCGATGGTCATCCGCAACGTCGGCGGACGCGTCACCCGGGAGGTGATCAACGACATCGCCTTCATCGCCCAGATCGTCGAGAGCGTCATCCCCGATGGCCCGCTGTTCGAGGTCGCCGTCGATCCACCACACCCAATGCGGAGCGCGGCGTGCTCGCCGACGATACGTTCCGCCGCCGCTACGCGGAGCGGATCGGCGTCGAAGAGTCGACGCTGCGCGACCACGCCGTGCTCGACCCGGCCGCGACCGTCGGGCACGACGTCGGGCGCGTTCGCAGCGCCCCGGCGATCTCACCTCGCGTGGCCGTGTCCGGCCACATCTACGACGTGGAGACCGGCCTCGTCGAGACGGTCCTGGGCGCGAGCCGGCTGGCGAGCGCCACCGCGCCGAGCCGAAGGTGAGGGCATAGCCATGTTCGAGAAGCTCGCCACCCACATTTACTCCAAGCGCCGCTGGGTTCTGTTCGCGGCTGTGTTGTCGGTCGCGATCTCGGGCGCCTTCGGGCTCGGGGTCGCCAAGCGCCTCAGCCCTTACAGCGCCGAGGATCCCTCGACGCAGTCGGTGCAGGCGAAGGACCGCTACGAGGGCGCTGCCGGGCGCCAGATCGATCCGGGCTTGATCGCGCTCGTACAGACAGCCGGCGTTCGAACGGCGAACGCCTCCCGTCGCGTGAACGACGTGGAGGAGCAGCTCCGTGGGAGCCGCGACGTCGTGAGCGTGTCGAGCTTCTACGACAGCCACGATCCGGCGATGGTCTCGGCTGACGGCCGCTCGACCTACGTTGTCGCTTACTTCAAGCCGAAGTCGGACTCGACGCTCGAAGAAGACGCCAAGCGCCTCGAGAGCCGGTTCGCCGGCCAGCACGACGTCAAGCTCGGCGGCAAGGTGATCGCCGGCGCGCAGGCCAACACGCAGGTGGGCGAAGACCTGGCCAAAGCCGAGCTGCTCGCGTTCCCTTCATCTTCCTGCTGTCGCTGATCTTCTTCCGCTCGCTGGTCGCGTCGCTGTTGCCGCCGCTGCTCGGCGGACTCGCCATCTTGGTGACGTTCCTCGCACTGCGGATCGTCTCGCAGTTCACCGATCTCTCGGTTTTCGCGCTGAACCTCGTCACCGGTCTCGGCCTCGGGACTCTCGATCGACTACAGCCTGTTCATGGTCTCGCGCTACCGTGAGGAGTCGGCCGAGGGCGGGCTTCGGCGTCGACGTCGTTGCGGCGAACGCTCGCGACCGCGGGCCGGACGATCCTGTTCAGCTCAGTGACGGTCGCTGCGGCAATCGCGTCGCTCGTGATCTTCCCACAGCGGTTCTTGTACTCGATGGGGATCGGCGGAGCGCTCGTGGCGCTGATTGCGGCGGCGCTCGCGCTCACGGTGCTGCCGGCGTTGCTGGCTGTGCTCGGGCCGCGGGTCAACGCGCTCGCTCCGAGGCGGCTGCAGCGCGCAGCCGTTCGCGATGCCCGTCCGATGCAATCGGGCTTCTGGTATCGGCTGTCGCGGTTCGTCGTGCGCCGCCCGGGCAGAATCGCTGCGATCAGCGCGGCGTCGCTCATCGCGCTCGGGATCCCGTTCTTCGCCACGATCAAGTTCCTGCCCGTCGACGCGGGGGTGCTGCCCACGTCCGCCAGCGCACGTCAGGTCGACGATGTGCTGCGCGCGCAGTTCGTGCCCGGACGGACCTCGCCGCTCGAGGTCGTGATCGCTGCGCCGGCGCGATCGCGGCAGGTGAGCGCGTTCGCCCAGCGTGTCCACGCTCTGCCGCACGTCTCCGCAGTCGCCCCCCCGCAGCCGGCCGGGCACGACCTCTCCGTGCTGGACGTCGCTCCATCCGCGCCGACGTACAGCGCGGCCACGAAGCAACTGGTCCACGAAGTGCGGGCGCTGCGAGCGCCGGTCTACGTGGGCGTCGCGGGCGAAACGGCGGCCTTCATCGATCTCGAGCACAGCCTCGCGACGCATCTCCCGCTGGTTCTGGCGGTCCTGATCGCCTCGACGCTGATCGCTTTGTTCCTGATGACCGGCTCGGTCGTGCTCCCCGTCAAGGCAGTGCTGATGAACGTGCTCGGACTGAGCGCAGTGTTCGGCATCCTCGTGCTGGTCTTCCAGCACGGCAACTTGCAGGGACTCCTCTCCTACCAGAGCACGGGCGCGCTCGATGCGACGCAGCCGATCCTGCTGTTCGTGATCGGCTTCGGCCTCGCTACGGACTACGGCGTGTTCCTGCTGTCGCGAATCAAGGAGGCTCACGACGCGGGCATGCCCAATGGTGAGGCTGTCGCGGTCGGCCTCGAGCGAACGGGGCGCATCGTGACCGCCGCGGCGCTCCTGTTCGCAGTCGCGATCGGGGCGTTCACCACTTCGAGGCTCGTCTTCATCAAGGAGCTCGGGCTCGGAACGGCGCTGGCAGTTCTGATCGATGCCTCGGTGATCCGTGCCCTGCTGGTGCCGTCGCTGATGGAGTTGCTCGGAGAGTGGAACTGGTGGGCGCCGGAGCCGCTGCGGCGGCTGCGTGCCCGAACCCCGGTCGATCGGGGCGCCGGTCAGAAAGAGCCTGTCGTGGGGATCGCCGACTGAGCTCGGTGGAGGTGGCCACCCACCGATCGCCCCAACACGTCACGGGCGACAGGAGCCCCTGCCGTCACGCACCTAACTTCGTATTCGACGAGAGGAGCACACGATGTCCAGCGATTCAGAGCAGCACATTTCAGCGAGCGGCGCGAGCGGGCGCCCGCCCCTCGTCCAGGACCACGGGGCCGGGGACCTCCCCGGAGTGATCGCGCCCCCGCCACTCATCTACCTGGGTGGCGTCGCGGCCGGCTTCGGGCTGAACGCGCTGCTCGGCTCGCCATCCGTGACGAGCGCGCTGCTGTGGCCGGTCGGCGCCGCCCTCATCGTGCTCGGAGGGGCGCTCGCACTCTCCTTCGTCCGTGACTTCGGACGCGCCGGAACGCCGGTCTCCCCGTACAGCACCTCCACACAGCTCGTCACGACGGGCCCCTACCGCCTCAGTCGCAACCCTGGATATCTGGGCATGGCGCTGGTTTACGCGGGCATCACTCTCGTCACCGGCTCGCTGTTGGCCCTCGTGCCGCTGGTCGCGGTGGTGGCCGTGATCGACCGCGGCGTGGTCGTGCGTGAGGAGCGCTTCCTCGAGCGCAGGTTCGGTGAGGACTACCTGCGCTACAAGCGCCGGACTCGTCGGTGGCTCTAGCGAGTGGCCTCAGCGCTGACACTTGACGACACGCCGGCCCCGAGGGTGTCTGTCGTGGCCGTACACTCGCGCTCAACGCCCAGAGTGGCCAGTGGCCGTTTCGCCTGCGACGCGGTCATCTCATGGCATGGAGCAGGGGAACTGTTGCCACGCCATTGCCACGATCCGCCGCTGCCAGGACGACCGCCCACGATGGGCGGTCGTGGTGGGGCCAGCGAACCGGCACGGCCGACTTCAATCGCACTCCAGTGCTGCTCCATATGCGCTCAACAAGCGCCGGTGGGTGAGCCACCCGACGACATCGTCGTCGGCATCCAGGACGGGGAGACCTTCATCGTCGGTGGAGGCGAGTGCTCGCGCCGCTTCATCGAGGGTTTGGTCAGCGTACAGCCCGTGCGCTGCGTGGATCAGTGAAGACGCCGTGAGATTGCTCGTCTCGCCGGCGAGTGACTGCTCGAGGTCGGCGGCGTCGATCACGCCGAGCAGCGCTCCGTTGCCGGCCAACACGGGAAGAGTGTTCGCGCGCTCGGCGGAGAAGCACGCAACCACATCGCGCAGCGGCTGCTCGGGTGCGAGCGGCCGTGGAAGATCGCCCATGGCGTGGGCGACAGTGATGCGGGCCATCGGGCTCGATGGCGGCGGTGTGTCGATGTCGATTCCTCGGCGGCGCAGCTTGAGTGTGTAGATGGTGTCTGCGGTCACGGCGCTGCTGAGCGCAGTGGCGATGACGATTGCGAACATCAGCGGCAGGATGATCCGGTAGTCGCCGGTCAGCTCGAAGATGATCAGGACTGCCGTGATCGGTGCGCGCGAGGTGGCAGCGAAAACCGCGCCCATCCCGACCAGCCCATAGGCGCCGGCGGATATCGCCAGCTCGGGGAACATGCCGTGCGCGACCGCGCCGTAGGCGCTGCCGAGCATCGCCCCCATGAACAACGAGGGGGCAAAAACTCCGCCTGAGCCGCCGATCCACATTGTCAGGCTCGTCGCGAGAATCTTCGCTGCGAGGAGACCGAGGAGTACGAGAATCACATACTCACCGGAAACGGCCTTTTGCAGGACCGGATAGCCGACGCCGTACATCTCAGGTACCGCGAGCAGCAGGAGACCTAGAAGCACGCCGCCGACGGCTGGACGCAGCCACTCCGGACGGTTGCCCCAAAGCCTGTCGGCGATGTCCTCCCCCGTGTACAGCACGCGGACGAACCCCAGCCCGACAGCGACGGCAACAACTCCCAAGCCGGCGTACAGCAAGAGCTCCAGCGGGGAGCTGAACGTGAATGACGGGAAGGACAGGAAGGGGTGGTTGCCAAACGCCGCGCGTCCGATCGCGTCCGCCGTGATCGAGCTGAGAACGACGAGCCCGAACGACCGCGTCTGGAAGTTACGAAGGATCAGCTCTAGCGAGAAGAACACGCCGGCGATCGGAGCGTTGAACGTCGCGGAGATCCCACCGGCGGCGCCGCAGGCGACCAGCAGCCGCATCTCGGACTCGGGCAGCCGGAGAAGCTGGCCGGTCACCGAGCCGAGGGCCGACCCGATCTGGACGATCGGCCCCTCGCGCCCGACCGAGCCCCCCGAGCCGATGCACAGAGCCGACGCGAGCGACTTCACAACAGGTACCTGTGGACGCATGCGCCCGCCCTGGCGGTTGACGGCATACATCACCTCCGGGACGCCGTGGCCTCGGGCCTCGGGCGCGAAGCGCGATACCAGCGGACCGTAGATCAGCCCCCCGAGGACCGGCGCCGCGAGCACGAACCAGATTCCGAGGCCGGAGACGAGCGGGTTGCTCGCGTGACCGGCTGCGCTGAAGTCGTTGTGGCCCGTGAACAGGTAGGTGAAGCCGAGGATCAAGTACCTGAAGGCGACTGCTCCCAATCCCGCGCCGACGCCGACCAACAGCGCCAAGACCATCAGCCCGCGCTGTCCTCCCGCAGCCGCTCGTGCCAGTCGCTCGCGCCAACGCCGCGGAGCCGAACGAACCACCTCGACATGTTCCGTCGCTGGGGGTTCGCAGCCGCCGGCGTCGCCGTGGCCCTCGGCCTCCAATACAAACGGCGCGGCGTCGACGGTCCTCGCCACCGTCTCCTCCGAACGGGGCTTGCCCGTGGTGCCCATGTCTCTAGGGGGCCTCGATGCCGGCAAGCATGGCGTCGATCGCCCGGCGGATGTTGCGCCAGCGAAACGCATCGCGGTCGAGCGCGCTGTGGAGCATGAGGCCGTCCGTCAGAGCAAGCAGGATCGAGGCGAGCGCGTTCGCGGGGACATCGAGCATCTCGCCCGAGGCGACCGCCTCCTCGATCCATGAGCGCACAAGTACACGGCGTCGCCGCATCGTCGTCGCCAAGCGCTCGCGCACGGTCTCCTCGGTGAGGAGATCGGCCCAAAGATCCGCGAGGACCTGCACCCGTGCCGTATCCTCGCCCCGCGCGAGCATCGCCTCCGCGAACAGTCGCACCCGCTGAACCCCGGAGGCGCTCGCCTCCGTGATCCGCTCGAGCTCGTCGTCAAGCGCCGCAGCGTCGTCCTGCAGTAGCGCGAGCAGCAGATCCTGCTTGTGCTCGAAGTAGCCATAGAAAGCGCCCTTGCTGACCCCCGCTGCGGCGCACACGTCATCGACCGTCAGGTCGCGAAATCCCTGCAGCGCGGCACATCGCCACGCCGCGTCGACGAGAAGCTGACGACGCTCAATGAGAGTCTCGGGACGAAGCTTTGGCATGCGCGGGCCTCCAGGGTCTAAGAGCATACAAACCGACTCGTCGGTTTGTATGCTCATTGTTACACGGCCCCCGTCCAGCTGCCGAGCGCCACTCGCCATCGCCTCGGGCTTACCTCATGCGAACTGGAAAACTCGCTGGCCCGTCTGAGCGCCGCCGAGGTCATCTACGCCATGGAGCAGCACAGGCCGTTGCCACGCCGTTTCCACGGCCCGTCTACCGGAACTCGCGCGCCACCTCTCGTGGCGCGAAACCAGCGATTTCCAGAAGCAATCCATGCGCTCGGGTGGACTCGAACCACCACGGGCCGTTAAGCCCACAAGGCCCTCAACCTCGTACACGGGCGCAAGATGCGTTCAGGAGTGTCCAGATCGTCCGAATCACGCGCTTTCGCGGACGCATCGGACGCATCTGGATCAGCGAGTGTTGCCACGGTGTTGCCACGCAGAGAAGCACCGAGAGCGTCGACCCGCGCGTCGGTGGGCCTTCGCGCCTGCGCACAGGCACCGCCGCTGAGTCGCGCGGCGAGACGACCGCTTCCCGTCCGTTGCGACCCTCCGCTCGCCCGCCATCGAGACACCCGCCAATCGGGCATAGCGATAGCGGGGCGTGCCACGCCCTGGCTGGCGTGCGTTGCGACTGCTCCGCCTGCTGCTCGCCGGCGCGTGCTAGCGGTCGCGGGTACCTCCTTCGTTCAGGACTCGCTGGCGAGGAAGTACTTTGCGTAGGGAGTGCCCGCCAACTTCTCCCCCACCAGGCGGGACAACAGCAGCAGCGTGCTCAGTGGCCGGTAATTCGCCGCGATGTGCTGGGTCTGCCCGGCATCGTTGTAAGTGATCAGACCAACGCAGCCAATCGGCTCGCCGCGGACCCGGGCGGTGTAGACCTCGAGGAAGCCGCTGTCGCCGTACGGCGCGGCGAAGTGGAACTCCTGAGCGTCATACAGACCGCGGATCGTGCCCACGATGGTGCGGGCAGCCTCGGCACCCTGTGCGGCGCCGTCCAGCAGCGAGCCCTCAATGGTGACGTCGTCAGCCAGATTGCCGACCCACGCCGGGTAGTAGTCGGCGAGCGCCGGATCGCCCGCCCCCAGATATGTGGGATCCCCGGTTCCTGTTGATGTCATGCTGCCCTCCTTGTGTCGTGTGCCTTTGGGGTCGCCGATTCGGATTGTCTAGCGCACCGAGCTGAACGCCTGCCGCAGCTCGGCGGAGAACAGTTCGGGCTCCTCCCAGGCGGCGAAGTGGCCGCCCTTGTCGACCTTGTTGAAATAGGTGAGGGTCGGATAGGCGATCTCGACCCAGCTGCGCGGGGTCCGGACCCTCTCGCCGGGGAACTGGGTGAAGCCAACCGGGACCGAGACCGGCGGAGGCGTCTGGCCGGCCGCGCGGGTGGTGGCTTGTCCGTTCTCCCAGTACCAGCGCGCCGCAGAGGCTCCGGTGCCCATTAGCCAGTACAGCGTGACGTTGTCGAGAATATGGTCTCGGGTCAGGTTGCCCGAGGGCTTCCCGTCGACGAAGGCGCTTGAGATCTTGTAGTAGCTGTCGGTGTCGTGGTCGAGCATCCACGCCGCCAGGGCAATCGGTGAATCCAGCAGGGCGTAGCCGATCGTCTGCGGACGTGTGGCCTGCTCGATGAAGTAGCCGAAGCCGGTCGCCCTAGATGTCGCGTCCTGCTCGACCGCCGCGCGCTCTTCCTCGGTGTTCTTCGGGAAGCGGTCGTTCCCCGCGGAGCCGGGCGCGAACAGGTTCGTGTGGATGCCGACTAGCCCCTCGGGCACCTGGCGTCCCATCGCGTCCGTGACGTAGGCGCCCACGTCGCCTCCCTGGGCCACGAAGCGGGCGTACCCGACGCGCGTCATCAGCTTCCCCCAGGCGCGCGCGATGCGGCTGGTGTTCCAGCCGAGCTCCGTCGGCTCGGCCGAGAAGCCGTACCCGGGGAGCGACGGCAGCACCAGATGAAACGCGTCCTCGGCGCGTCCGCCGTGCGCGGTCGGATCCGTGAGCGGGCCGACCGTCTCGAGCATCTCAATCACCGAACCCGGCCAGCCGTGGGTCACGATGAGCGCCAGCGCATCCTCGTGCGGCGACCTCACGTGGATGAAGTGGACGTCCACCCCGTCGATCTCGGTCTTGAACTGCGGTAGAGCGTTCAGCCTCGCCTCGCACCTGCGCCAGTCGTACTCGTGCGTCCAGTAGCGGGAGAGCTCCTGGATCGTCTCCAGCTGCACGCCCTGCGAGCGATCCGGAACGAGCTCCTTGCTAGGCAAACGCGTCGCGGCGATGCGGCGGCGCAGGTCGTCCAACGCCGAGCCCGGAATGTCAACGTGAAAGGGATGAGTCGCTGCGGCGCCCGACTTCTCTGTCGTGACAGACATCTGGGACCTCCTTGGGTTCGGGATGGACCGAAGCCTGATCGTCTCCTAATTACGTCGCGCCCCGTGACGGCGCTGGTCTGGTCTCTGGCTGGCTCACCTCTCACCGCGCGGTCGACCAACCGTCAGAGCTCTTGGAAGTCGGCCGGGTGTCCCCAGGTGGCGTCCGGAAACGTCCGTGTGGCGTGACCCCACTCCCGCGTGGTGAAGGTTGTTCGGCGGATCGCGGAGCAAAGTCCGCCACGCCAGCATCGAGGCAATCGTCGGAGCCATTCGAGACCTCCGGGTGTCGAGCCCGGGCTTCTCAGGTCTGCGGCGGGCCAGCGTCCCTGCGCTCGAGCAGCCAGAAAGGCCCGTGACAACGTGTCGCTGCTCTCGACCATACTCCGGTTCGCTTGCGACTGCGACCCGATCGCAACGGCGCCGGATTCCACTTACGCCCGGTTCCGTGCCGGAGCAGAAGCCGTCACTGCTGCGTCCGACGCTACTGCAACGGACGAAAGCAGATGTGCAGCGCTCGCTGCGTCGCTCGAGGGTGCGTGAGCAGAGGGATTGAGGACTGCCCGCTGGCGACCCCGAGCGGCCGATCTACGTCTCTATCCCACAAGGCCCTCAACCTCGTGCATGCGCGCAAGATGCTTGCAGGAGCGTCCAGATCGTCCAAATAGCTCGCTTCCGTGGACGCATCGGACGCATCTCACGGGGTGGATGTTGCCACGCCCGTTAAGGCTCAGCCGACGGCCCTGACTGCTGAGTCGGCCCAGCGCATCGACTCCAGGTAGGTCTGCGCGGTCATCTCGGGCGCGCCGGTCAGCGTCATCGCGGGGGCGAAGTCGCCTCGCTCATAGGCGACAACGGCTCCGAGCAGCCGGCCCAGCTCGCCTTCACCGCTGACGAGGGCGGCCGCGACGTCGTCGCGCAGGGGCAGTTCGCACAGGACAGCATCGATGGGTGCGTTCGTCACGGCTTCGGCGACTGAGAAGAGACCGACGGTGAACGACTCCTCCGGGCTTGTCATCGGGAGCCGCCGGCCGAGCTGCTGGCACATCCGCGCTCGCGTAAGGGCGGTCGCGAGCATCTCGGAAGGTGCCTCGGGGACGCTGGCCAGAGTCGAGATCAGAGCGAACTCGCGCACCGCCACCGTCCCCAGCCAGGCGAGGGCCTCGTGGACCGACCCGACGGACCGGGGGAGGGCCGTGTGCGCGGAGTTGGCATAGCGCAACAGGCGCATGCTCAGCCCCGGGTCTCTCGTGATGATGGCCGCCAGCTGCTCGAAATCGTCGGTCGAGACAAGATCGGCCATCGTCCCGAAGCCACTCAGGCCGACCTCGGCGACGGTACGGGTCGGCCCTGGAGTCGGCCGCAGGAAGAACTGGCCCTCGAACATCTCGAAACCCAGCCGCCGGCATGTCTGGAACGACGCGCGGCTGTCGACGCCGGTAGCCACGAGTTTTCGCGGGCCGACACGATGGCGCAGGAACGTCACCAGCCCTTGGAGCTGGGCGACCGCGTGAGTGCCGACATCAACTATCACCGTGTCGGCGCATTCGAGCAGCGCTCGGTCCACGGCGGCTGAGTCGGCGCCAACCAGGGCGACCTGAAAGCCGCGCATGGCGTGACGGTCGATGGCGTCCCGCAGGTCGTCGTCAAGAGACTTGACCGTCTGCAGGCAGAGAACGACCCGATCTTGCGGAAGCGACAACGCTCGCCGCTCGAGAAGCTCCTGGCGCGAGACGCTCAAGAACACGAGGCCACGCGGGGTCACTGCATGGAATTCCTCGCCGAGAACCAGCTCGGCATCCTCGCCATCGGGTATGGCAGCCAGATAGCCGCCCGGTGAGCACGAATCCCCCGTGCCGGCGAGGAGGCGGTGTCCAACCAGTTCCTCATCTGCATCGAACACCGGCTGACGGACGGTGCAGACGGCTGCGTGGCCCGACTGGGACCGCTGTGCCGGGATGGCCGCTTTCAAGGCGGCCACACGATTTTGGATCACGGCGCGCACACGATTGTTTCGGCTCCCGCGACGGAGGTCTTGAAGAAAGGCAGGAACGAAACGTGATCTAAGGTGGCGGGCTGGCTTCGCGCCGCGTTGCCGACGCATCCAGCGGGCGCCCGGGGTGCTGACGGCTGCGCGGGCAGGCCGGCCGCGGCGCAACGCCTGACGAGATCGCCAGCGCCGTCAGCTTCCTCGCTTCGGAGCAGGCGAGCTACATCTACGGCGCGATCCTGCCTGCCGACGGCGGCCGGGGCCGTCTGAGCCCCGAATCGACCTCACACCGCAACCAGCGACAGTGCGGCAATCTTCTCCGGCTGGCGCGCGAGGATTTCGGACAGGTTTCCCTTGTGCGGCGAGGAGGCGCGCTGCCGCCCCCGGCGGCCATGATGAGAACGACCTCGACGCCCGCACGCCGACGCGTTCTCGCAGCTCACGTGACCAGCGCGCATCTTCCGGGGTAGCGAAGAGCTAGGCTCGTCCTGTCACGGACAGTCTGGGCACGTTGTGCCGTCCGGCCGCGTTCGGCGGGCTTGCCTCCGAGGCCGGGAGCGACGTTTCGTGCAGCGCGATGGGTCGCCACCCGGTGCCGGCGATCGTCCGCGTCCCGGTCGTCGATCCGGCGGCCTGGGAGAGCCAGGGAACCCCGCCCAGCGCCGGGATGTGAACGGCCATGACATAGAGCGTCAGCACCAGGGTGGCGACCCGCAGTCCGCGGCTGCGTCCCAGCGCAGCGAAGGGAAGCAGCCAGACGAGATACCAGGGCGCGAAGGACGCGATCGAGGCGGTCAGGGCCAGGAAAGCCCAGCCTGCCGCCGTGATCGGGTCGCTGCCCCGCCAAGCAGCGACCAGCGCGGCGATCACGATGGTCCCCGCGACCACCGTGGCGAGCGTCCGGATCGTCGGCGTGATGTTCGTACCGAGAGCGGCGGCGATGCGGTCGGGGCCGCTGAACATCGTGTCGAACAGGGGATCGGTCGCGATCCGGTGGAGCTGGTCGAAGAAGTGCGTGCCGAACAGAACGAGTGTCGGCACACCGAGTAGTACCGTCACGATCGCCGCGCCCCGGAGCGCACGGCCGCGCCGACGCGAGGCGATCACGAGGAACGGCAGGGCGAGTCCGACGGTCAGCTTGATCGCGGCTCCCGCGGCAGCGGCCCCGGCGCCACGTCCCTCCATCCCGCGGAGCACCAAGGCCAGGCCGATCACGACCAGGCAGATCGCGAGCAGATCGTTGTGGGCGCCGCTCACCGCGTAGAAGAGGACGGCCGGGTTGAGCCCGACGAAAATCGCCGCCCGCGCTGGGTCGAGACCCCGCTCACGCGCGACCGAGGAGACGATCGAGGCGATCGCGATCGCTGCGGCGCCGGCTGCGAGCTTGTAGGCCCACAGCGCCACCGCGCCCGAGACGAAGGCGAGGGGGACGCTGAGGAAGGTGAAGAGCGGACCGTAGGGACTGGGCTGGTGCTTCCAGTAGACGAAGCTGAGAATCGTGTCGTGGCGCAAGGACAGCGGGGGGGAGACATAAGGATCGAGTCCGTGCCGGGCCAGCTCGCGACCGTAAGCGATGTAGCCGAAGACGTCGGTCGAGACGATCGTCGGACCGAGCGTGAAGGCGAGGTTCGCGAGCACGACAGCCCAGAGGGCGGCCCTTGTCGAGATAGCCCCTGCACAGACCAGTGCCGCGAGGTAGCCGAGCACAAGCACGATCAGGGCGGCGCTCAGCTGCGGTGGCTGAAGCCAGTCGCCGTGGCCCCCGATATCTCCGAGCAGGCCCGCGATCCAGAGCGGCCTTCCGGAGGTGGGCAGCTCGAGAAGGTAGCTCCCGGTGGCCGCGCCAACCGCCAGATAGAGCGAGCCGCAGACGACAGCGACGAGCGCCGCCAGACCGAGCACGGCGGTCGTTCGGCGGGCCGGGGAGCGCTCGGTCTCAGTCGCCGCACCGGTGCGCTCGACGGTCGGCGAAGCGACCCCGTCCGGGGCGATCGACCGCGGGCCGCGCTCGAGTTCCTCGGTGGCCGGCGATGGCACGGGTAGCACCTACGGGGAGGGTACGGGGGAAAAGGTTACGTAGAGCGAAACTCGGCGAGCGGGCCCGCCCGGCGGCGCGTGCGATGACCTAGCTTGACGCGATGAGGCCCGGCCAGCGTCCGAACCGCAGCCCGGCCGCGGCCGGCGCCCTGGTCTCGTCGGGAACGCTCCTGCTGGAGGGGGTCCTGGCCGCGGCGGTGAGCGTGCTGTTCGCCGCATGGGTTCTGCGCTTGTGGCGGGGCGACATCGGCATCCCGCTGCGCTACTCGCCCGTCGACGACGCGAAGTTCTATCTGATGCTCGTCAAGGGGATCGCCGGCCACGGCTGGTACTCGTCGAACCCGAGCCTGGGTGCGCCATTCGGCCAGCAGCTGGTCGATTACCCGCAGGGAGCGGACAGCCTCAATCTGCTGCAGATCCGGCTCTTTGCGCTGTTTTCATCAAATCCGGGAGTGCTCATCAACCTGTTCTTCCTGGGGACCTTCGGCCTGTGCGCCTTCACGGCCCACCTGGTCCTGCGGGTGCTGGGTATCAGCGCCCTCTCGTCGGGCCTTTGCGCCGTCCTCTTCTCGCTCCTTGCGTATCACTTCTTCCGGGGCGAGTCGCACCTGTTCCTGTCCGCCTACTACGCGGTGCCGCTGACTGCGTACCTGTTCCTGCGCGTGCTGGGGGGCGGAACGCTGTTTGCTCGCAGGCCCGCGGGCGGGCGTCGATTCGTCGCGTGGGCGTCGGGCCGGACGCTGCTGACGCTGGCGATCTGCGTCGTGATCGGCTCGGACAACCTCTACTACGCGACGTTTGCGGTGGTGATGCTCGCGGGGGCCACCGTGATCGGGGCGGCGATGCGCCGCCGCGCCTCCGCGCTCCAGGGGCTTGCTGGTGATTCTCATCGTCGCGGCGACCGTCGGTGCGAACCTCGCTCCCAGCCTCGCCTACCGGGCCAGACACGGCACCAACGTCGCGCTCGAACGGTCGCTGGCAGGTAACGAGAGCTCCAACGAGGCCTTCGGGCTGCGGCTCTCGAACCTGCTGCTGCCGGCACCGGGCGCGCGGATCGCGGCGCTGCGAGAGCCGACCGAAGCATATGACCATGCGATCGCGCCCGGCTACTGCGAGGCGTGCTACGCGAGCCTCGGCACGGTCGGCGACGTCGGCTTCCTCTGGCTGACGCTTTCCGCGCTGCTCGCGATCGCCGGTCTCTCGGTGCTCACGGCCGGGGGCCGGCTGCTGCGCGATGCGGCGATCGGCGCCTGGCTTGCGATTGCGGTCGGGGCGGTCGGCGGTCTGGCGAGCCTGCTCGAGCTGCTCTTCACGCCCGACGTGCGCGCGTGGAACAGGATCTCCATCCTGATCGCCTTTTTCTCGCTGCTCTCCGTCGGCGTGCTGCTCGACGCCCTCCGTCGGCGCCTCGGCCGTCGGCGCCACGGCGGCGCTCTCGGAATGATCGCGCTTGCCGCGGTCCTGCTCTTCGGCGTCTATGACCAGACGAGCGACTCCTACATCCCGTCCTACCGCGTCCACTGCCCGTCAATGGAGAAGCGATCAGGATCTCGTCCGCGAGATCGAAGCCAGGCTTCCTTCCGGAGCCGGCATCTTCGAGCTTCCATACGTGCCGTTTCCCGAGGGGTATCCGGAAACGCCCGTCAGCGACCAGGTCGCAACGTACGCGACGAAGTACGAGCCGCTGCGCGGCTACCTGCACTCCGAGCACCTGCGCTGGAGCTACGGGGCGATCAAGGGCAGGCCGGCCGATTGGGCTGCCGCGCTCGCCGGGCAGCCGCTGCGCTACGTGCTCGCCGCTGCCGGGGCGGCCGGCATGACGGGCCTCTGGGTCGATCCCGCGGGCTTCGAGCCGGCGAAGGCGGCGCGATTGCGCGCGGCGCTGCGGGCGACGCTCGGAGAGCGCGGTCTCGATAGCCCCGACGGCGACGTCTGGTTCTTCGACATGCGCCCGTATCTCGCACGCCTGGGCCGCTCGCACACAGCGGGCGAAGCGGCCCTGCTGAGGGAGCGATCGCTGGATCCCCTCCTGAGCGAGTGCCACCGAGGGGGGCTGGAGCTCGTGAACCCGAGCAGCGAGCCCGTCGCGGTGACCCTGCGAGTGCGTCTCGCCCACCCGCCGACCGTTCACGAACTCCCGGCCGTCGCCTTCCCCGACGGCCGTGTCAGCGAACAGGCGGGCAGCTCGCCTGTCACCGTGAGCGAGCGGCTCACGCTGGCTCCGGGCCGGACGGTGATTCCGGATCCGCGCCCGGCGGCGGGCGCGACGCAGGTCCTGTACTCCTCGTTGACCGACGACGCCCTGCTCTCCTACGCCGCCGGCTCGGCAGGGTTGAGCGCCCTGGTGCCGGGTCTCACCGGGCCTCCGTGCGCACGATGAGCCGATGAGTACCGAGACGCTCCCCGCGGAGGTGCGTTCAGGCGCTGCTCGCGGCGCTGCCCTCTCCTCGCTGACGCGCTCGGCCCCGGCGCTGTTGGCGGCGGTCTCGCTGGCCGGACTGACGGCCGGCAGCGTCCTGATCGTGCTGATGGCCGCGGAGCGGCCCAGCACCTTCACCCCGACGAGTGCCGGCGGCTACTTCCCCGCCTGGATGGCGGGACCCCTGCACGGCCTGCTTCCTGGGTTGACACGCAATCAGGACCGGCTTGCCTGGCTGCTGAGCGGGCTGATGATCGCGATGTACGTCCTCTATGTGATCGCCTTCCGGTTCGCCGGGCGGCTTCGGGCTCGGTGGACCGTCGCCGCGTTGCTGGCGATCCACGTCGTGTTCCTGCTCTCGCCGCCGTTGCAGTACACGGACGTCTTCAACTACATCCACTACGGACGGATGGGCGTCCTGCAGGGCCTGAACCCGTACACGGTCATTCCGGCGCTCGGCCGCCACGCCGACGCCAGCTTCGCGTTGAGCAACTGGCGCCACCTGCTCAGCCCCTACGGCCCCGCGTTCACGCTGTTCAGCTACGCGCTCGTGCCGCTGGGGGTGGCCGGCTCGTTTTGGGCGATCAAGCTGGTCGTCGCCCTGGCAAGCCTCGGCTCGCTCGCTCTGGTGTGGCGCTGCGCACAATTGCTGGGGCACTCGCCGGCGTCGGCTGTCGCCTTCGTCGGGTTGAACCCGGTTGTGCTGGTGTGGGGCCTCGGGGCCGACCACAACGACAGCCTCATGCTTTTTTTCGTCGATGCTTGCCGTCTACTTCAAGCTCCGAAGCCCGGCGGCTCCGCGGGCGGCTGGAGCGGCCTTGGTGCTGGCCGTTTTCACCAAGGCCTCCGCGGCGGTGCTGTTGCCGGTCTTCCTCGCCTCCGGTCAACGTCGCGGCCTGATCCGCGGCGGGCTCGCCGCGGCGGTCGTCCTCGGTGCGGCCTCGGCGGTCGCGTTCGGCCCGCACACCCCGGACCTCTCGACCCAGAGCCGCCTCGTGACCGCGATCGGCCTGCCGAACCTGCTCGGCCTGGCGCTGGGCCAGGGCGGGGAGACGCCGGCGTTGCACCTCGCCCTGGAGCTGGGCCTGGTGGTGGTCGTGGGCGGCTGCGCCGCTGCTGTCGCGCGGGGTCGGCTGAACTGGCTGACTGCGGCGGCTGTCGTGCTGGGGGCCCTGGCCGTCTCGCTCAGCTGGGCGGTTCCCTGGTACCTGTTGTGGGTGCTCCCGTTCGCCGCGCTCTCGCCGGCAAAGCGAATTCGCGCGACAGTCGCCGTGCTCGGCGCATATTTCCTGATCGCCTTCATGCCGGCTGCTTATCTGCTCGCGCGGGATATCCGCTTCGCGCCCCAGTCCACTCACCTCGGCGTCGTGCACCGGCGCCAGGTGGAAGCCCTGCTGCACTAGCGGGGTACGTAGGATGCGCGCGTGAGCGTCGGCATCATCACGGGTTCGGGCACCCATTCTCTCCCGGACCTGGAACGCTCGTCGATCAGCACGGTGAAGACCCGCTTCGGCCCCGTCGAGCTCACGATCGGCCGCTGGCACGATGCCGAGGTCGTCCACGTCTCGCGGCACGGCGAAGGTCACCTGCGGCTCTCCAGCCACGTCAACCACCGTGCCAATGTGCTTGCGCTGCGCGAGGCCGGTGCCGAGGTCGTGCTCGGCGGCGACGATCTGTGGCGCCGTCGACGCCGGTCTCGAGCTGGGCGAACTGGTCGTCTTCGACGACCTCTACTTCCCGGCGAACCGGCTGCCCGACGGGTCACTTTGCTCTCTCTATGATCGCCCGGGCCTTCGCGGCCGCGGCCACTGGATCTACGAGGGTCCCTTCTCCGAGTCGCTGCGGCGCGCGCTGCTCGGCGGCGCGATCTCGTCCGGCCTCCGCGCGCACGACGGGGGCTGTTACGGGCACGTCGACGGGCCCCGGTTCAATACGCGCGCGGAGATCCGCATGCTCGCCTCCTGCGGGGTCGCCGCTGTGAGCCAGACAGCAGGTCCCGAGACGGTCCTGTGCGGCGAGGCCGGGCTGCCCTACGCGCTGATCGGCTATGTCACCGACTACGCCAACGGGGTCATGGCGGAGGCGACGCCGGTCGCGCAGCTGACCGAGCTGATGGCCCGGAGCACAGCGGCCCTCGCCGGGACCATCGCCGGGGCGCTGGCGCTGATCGTTCCGGGTGCCGTCCCCATCACGGGCACCCACATCAGCTGGTCATGATCGGAGGGGGGCGACGATGCCCGAGGTGATCCTGCCCGTGCTCGACGAGGCCGCCGCGATTCCGGGGGTGCTGGCGGCGCTACCGGACGGCTATCTTGCGATCGTCGTCGACAACGGCTCGACCGACGGCTCTGGCGAGCTGGCGGCGCGGCTGGGGGCGAGGGTCGTGAGCGAACCCCGCCGCGGCTTCGGGGCGGCCTGCCAAGCGGGCCTCGAGGCGGCCGAGCAGGAGATCGTCTGTGTGATGGACTGCGACGGGTCGCTCGATCCGGGCGATCTGCCGGCGCTGGTCGCGCTGCTGGAGAGCGGCGAGGCCGACCTCGTTCTCGGCCGGCGCCGGCCGAGCAGGGGTGCATGGCCCCTGCACGCGCGTCTCGCGAACATTGCGCTCACGGCACTTCTGCGCCGGCGCACCGGCCTCGCGTTGCGCGACCTCGGCCCGATGAGGGCGGCGCGCCGCACCGAGCTGCTCGGGCTCGGCCTCGCCGACCGCGCCTTCGGCTATCCGCTGGAGATGGTCGTTCGTGCCGGCGCCGCCGGCTGGCGGGTGCGCGAGCTCGCGGTCGTATATCTCCCGCGGACCGGACGCTCAAAGGTCACCGGTACCGTGCGCGGCACGGTACGGGCGATCCGCGACATGACGCGCGTCCTTGCCGTGGCAGGACCGCGATGATCCTCGTCACCGGAGGCGCCGGCTTCATCGGCTCCCACATCGTCGACGCGCTGCTCGCCGAAGGGCGCGAGGTGCGGGTGCTCGACTCGCTGCTCGCCCATACCGCTGTGCCCGGCTATCTCGCGCCCGCGGCGGATTTCATCGAAGGGGACATTCGCGACCCGGCGACCGTCGAGGCCGCTCTCGTCGGGATCGAGCACGTCTGCCACCAGGCCGGGATGGTCGGCCTCGGCTCAGACTTCGGGGACATCGTCGACTACGTGAGCAACAACGACGTCGGCACGGCCGTCCTGCTGCGCGCACTCGCGGCATCCGGTTTCGCCGGACGCCTCGTGTTGGCATCGAGCATGGTCGTCTACGGCGAGGGACGCTACGCGTGCCCTGACCATGGCGTCGTACGCCCGGCGCCGCGCCGGGCCGAGGACCTCGATGCGGGCCGTTTCGAGCCCGGCTGCCCGCGCTGCGGGCGCGAGCTCGAGGCGCGTCCGATACCAGAGGAGGCCGAGCCCGATCCGCGCAACGTCTACGCCGCCACGAAGCTCCACCAAGAGCATCTGGCGGCTGCCCTGGAACGCGAGGCCGGGGTGCCGGTCACGGCCTTGCGCTACCACAACGTGTACGGCCCGCGGATGCCGCGCGATACCCCTTACGCCGGCGTCGCCTCGTTGTTCGCGAGCGCGCTCGCAGCAGGCGAAGGGCCGCTGGTGTTCGAGGACGGCGCCCAGCGGCGCGACTTCGTTCACGTCCGCGACGTCGCACTTGCCAACCTCGCCGCACTGGGGTCGACGGAACCGGTCACGGGCGCGCTCAACGTCGCCAGCGGCCGGCCGCGCAGCGTCGGAGAGCTGGCGCAGGCGCTGGTCGAGGCCGTGGGCGCCGACGCTCCGCGGCCCCGGATCACCGGCCAGTACCGCCTCGGCGACGTCCGCCACGTGTTCGCCTCGCCGGAGCGGGCGCGGGCGAGGCTCGGGTTCGGCGCGGTCGAGGACTTCGCTCAGGGGATGCGCGAGCTGGCGCGGGCCGAGCTGATCAGGTAGGCGAACCCGGAGATCAGAAACAGCGCCGCGACGACCATCAGGTAGCGCGAGAGGTAGACGTCCTGGCTGTGCCCGCTGGCAACGTGGAAGGTCGCGTTCCCTTCGCGGAGGATCTCCGCGCCGAAGACCAGCAGAAGCAGTCCGCTCAGGATCAGCGGGACGCGGACGTAGACCCAGCCGGGCGAGCGTGTGGGTGCCCGCTCGGCCGCTTGCTGCTCGGGGGGGCCGGCGGCTGCCGGTTGCCGGCCGTCGCGGCGGGAGATCGCGAGCCCCGTCCGATCCAACAAGGAGTAGAGCGGGAGCAGGATCAGGTCGTGGGCGACGATCGCGCCGAGGAACCAGATCAAGATGTACCTGATGCTGATCGCCGGTTCTTCCAGCCAGCCTGTGACGGCCGCCCCCACGATCGCGAGGCTGGCGATGAAGGCGATCAGATGCAGGGGACTGGCCCCATAGTGGCGGCGGAACCTCGCCATCAGCGCGGACATCCTCTCAGGCCTCGCTGAACTGCATCTTCGAGACCCACTTCGTGCAATGCACGCCCGGGAGGGCGGGTCCGATGATCCGCGCTGGATAGCCGTGGTCCAGGGACAGGTCGACGCCATTGACCTTCAGGGCGAGCAGCGTACGTTCGTCGGCGGTCTCGGTCTTCGAGAGCGTCGCCGCGGTGAACACGCCGTCTGTCTCGATCGAGATGTTCCTGACGGTCGCCGGCCCGCGGATGCCCACGAGCGTGGCCAACCTGGCGACGGGGACACCAGTCCAGCGCTGCGTTGTCGACCAGCCCTCCACGCAGGCGATCGGCAGGTCGTAGGTGTGCTGGGGCATCGCCAGCAGCTGGTCGCGCGTGAGCTTGACGGTGGACTCGCCGCCGGCCAGCTCGAGCTGCCACGCAGGGCCGACCTTCTCGGGGGTGATCTGTGCGGCGGCGGCTGTGCGGTTGACGGCGAATCCGTTGGGACCCGAGCCGCCACTGTCGCGTGGACCGAAGATCGCGAGCGCCCTGAGCGGCCCGCCGATCGAGTCGCCCGCCCCCTGGATGAACAGGAACGTCGACGCCGCGCCCATCGTGCCCAACAGCGCCCGCCTGGACATCGTCGGCACGGCCGGCGCCGAGGCGACCAGGGCGCTCGGCGGCTGGTCCCGGGGCTCGGGGCGGGTTTCCGCGAGGCTCTCCATCAACGGCTTCAGCCCGCGCCGCGCGGCCAGGGCCGCTTTCATCGTCGGCAGCTTGATCGCCGTGTGGAAGATGAAAGCCGCCGTGAAGATCCACGCTCCGTAGTAATGGGCGTTGGTGAAGAAGAACTTGAACAGGTAGGCGTACTGGATATCCAGGATGCCCGTGGCGAACTCGAACAGTGCGCCGCCCACCAGAAAGGCCAGCGACAGTCGCTCGAGTGCTTCGGCACCCGAGCGCGTGGGCGGCCACTCGAAGAGCTTCGGGATGACCGACCACAGCTTGAACAGAAGGATCGGTGTCGCCGCCAGACCGAGCGTGACGTGCGTTCCCTGTGTGAACGCGTAGAGCCACGAGGGATGGGCCGGCCAGTTGAAGAGATAGAAATCCAGCGGGCCCAGCATGCGTCCGACGGAGTTGCCGGGCAGGCTCGGGTTGTAAGCGTCGTTCGAGAGGAAGCCCGTGAGCGCGATCAGCGGGATCGCGATCAGCAGCAGCAGGCCCAGCAGCGACGTGAGCCACGGTCCGCGCAGTGGGCTGCGCCAGTACTCGGGCCGGAAAGGGCCGGGAGGCGGCCGGTCGGGGTCCGGTCGCGGCAGGCGCGGAGGCACGGTCAGGCGCCTGCCGCGGGCAGGCTGAAGCGGACGCTCGTGCCGGCCTGCACGGCCTCGATCCATATGCGCCCGCCGTGAGCCTCCACGATCGCTCGTGAGATCGCGAGCCCCAGCCCGGCACTACCGTCGCTGCGCGATGACCGGTCGCTGCCCTGGACGAACGCCTGGAAGACCTGATCGCGCTCTGCCTCCGGGATGCCGCGCCCGGTGTCGCGGACCTCAACCTGTACCGCGTCCTCCACACAGCTCGCCCTCACCGTCACGCTGCCGTCGGCAGGCGTGTGCCTGATCGCGTTCTGGATCAGGTTGAAGAGGACCCGTTGGATCTGCTCGGGGTTGGCTCGCGCTGCCTCGAGGTCCTTCGTCAGTTCGGCGCGGACGCGGACGGACCCGGCCTCCGCCTGGGCACGCATCGCGTCGACGGTCTCCAGGACGAGGTCCTCGAGCGGCACCCGTTCCATCGTCCAAGCTGATGTCGCCCGCCTCCAGGCGTGAGAGCTCGAACAGGTCGTCGATCATCCCGCTCATGGCGCGGACGTGGACGCCGATCCGCGACACATATTCAAGGCGCGTAGCGTCGTCGACGAGGTCGTCGGCGAGCGCTGCGCTGAGCAGCGCCAATGAGGTCAGCGGCGTGCGGACATCGTGCGAGATCGCGGCCAGCAGCTGGCGGCGAGCGTCCTCGAGCGTGGCGCGGGAGAGTTCCTCGCGCTGCAGCGTCACGGCCAGGCTCTCGATGTCACGAGCGATCAGCGCCAGCTCATCGCCGCCCTCGGTCGCGACCTCGACGTGCCGCTCGCCTTCGGCCACCGACTTCAGGCCGCGCCTGAGTTCATCGATGTCGCCGAGCACTCCGCGCGTGATCGTGCGCGCGCTCCACGCTCCGACCACGCCCGCGTAGACGGCGAGCACCGCCGTGAACAGCGCATCGGGCGCAGAGTGGGTCATCAGCGCGACGAAGAGTGCGGCGGCGAGCAGGAGCTGGCCCACGACGATCGCCCCGCCGACCGCCAGCTGGCGCCTCATCCCTCCCACGCGCGAGCGGACGGCGAGAAAGCGCTCGACCACGAGCACCGTGAGCAGGCCGACGGGCGCGAGGATGGCAAGGCACGTCCAGCCTGCGTCGGCGCCGTAGGCGAGCGCGCAGATGAGCGCCCCGGCAAGCGCTGTGCCGAGGGCCACGAGGATGCCCGCGGCCGGGCTCCCGGGGGACCCCTCGCTCATGGCTGGAACCGGTAGCCGACGCCCCACACCGTCTCGAGAAATCTCGGTCGCGACGGATCCCGCTCGACCTTGGCCCGCAGGCGGCGCACGTGGACCGTGACGGTCGAGGTGTCGGTGTAGAACGAGTATCGCCAGACCTGGTCGATCAGCTCATTGCGGGTGAATGCGTGGCCCGGGTGCCGGGCGAAGAACAAGAGCAGCTCGTACTCCCGCTGGGTCAGCGAGACCTCCTCGCCGTCCACCAGGACCCTCCGGCCGGCGGGATCGACCGCGAGCCCATCGAACTCGAGTACCGGCCCGCTGTCGGGCGAGGTATCGAAGCGGCGCAGGACCGCGTCGACGCGGGCGACGAGCTCGTCGGGGGAGAACGGCTTGACCATGTAGTCATCGGCGCCCAGTCGCAGGCCCACGACGCGGTCTGACTCATCTCCCTTGGCCGTCAAGAGGATGATCGCGACCGGCTCACTCTCTCGGTCGCGGACACGGCGCATAACCTCGAGGCCATTGATCCCGGGCAGCATCAGATCGAGAACGACCAGGTCGGGCCGGCTCTCGGCCACGAGGCGGAGGGCGCCGGCTCCGTCGGCGGCGGTGCGAACCTCATAGCCTGCCCGCTGCAGATAGCGCGAGACGACCTCGGCGATCGTGGGCTCGTCGTCGACAACGAGAACCGAGCCGCAAGCGTGTCGGTCGCCGTCCGCGACGTGCGTCCGCATCGACGGATTCTCGCACCCGGCGGCGGAGCAAGATCGACCTCTGCCGGGAACGTTCCGAATTCCGTAATGTGATTCATGGCCGGCTGCGCATAGCTTGGGCGCTGTGCGGGATACCCCTCAGCGAGCTGCCCTGCTCGTGATCGCGAAGGCGCCCGTCGCCGGGCGCGCGAAGACGCGCCTCTCGCCGCCGTTCACGCCCGCCCAGGCAGCCGATCTCGCAGAGGCGGCTCTCTGCGACACCCTGGAGGCAGTGCTGCAGACGCCGGCTTCGCGGCGGTTGCTGGTGCTTGATGGTGCCGCGGGCGATTGGCTGCCGTCCGGCATCGAGGTGATCCCGCAGCGCCCACTCGGCTTCGGCCAGCGGCTGGCAGGCGCTTTCGAGGACGCCGGCGGGCCGGCCTTCCTGATCGGAATGGACACCCCCCAGGTGACCCCGGCGATCCTCGCCGGCGCGCTCGCGGACCTTCTTGCGCCTTCAACCGATGCCGTGCTCGGTCCCTGTGAGGACGGCGGCTACTGGGGCATCGGCCTGATGCACGCCGATCCGAGGGTCTTCGAGGGGGTGCCGATGAGCACCGAGCGGACAGCCGAGTGCCAACTTCGGCGCATGGAGACGCTGGGCCTACGGACCGCTCTGCTGCCGCTGTTGCGCGATGTCGATCGCCACGCGGACGCCGTCGCGGTCGCTCGTCAGGCGCCGGCGAGCGGCTTCGCCCTCGCGCTCGCGCGGTCCGAGAGGAACTTGGACCGTGCACGGGAGGCGGCTTGAGCGTCCGGCCCGCCAGCCGGCCCGCGGCTATCGATCTCTACGGCGCGGAACTGATGCGGTCCGCCTCGACGCTCGAGAACACAGGCGGGCTCCGGGTCGTCGACGAGCACGGCAGCGAGCTTCCCTTCGCGATGCGGCGCTATCTCGAGGCGCCGAGCGTTGAGGAATGCAGCGTTCTCGCACGTGCCGTCGGCCCCGTGCTCGACGTCGGGTGCGGGCCCGGGCGGCACGTCGTCGCGCTCAGCCGCCGCGGCGTCGCGGCGGTGGGAGTCGACATCTCGCCACTGGCGGTGCACTTGGCGCGGACGCGCGGAGCGACGGTCATCGAGGGCTCGATCTTCGACCATCTGCCGGGGGCCGGTACGTGGGCCACCGCGCTGCTGCTCGACGGGAACATCGGCATCGGCGGTGCCCCCTGCGAGCTCCTGAGGCGTGTCGGAGGGCTGTTGACGCCGGCCGGTATCGTGCTCGTGGAGGTGGAGGGCCCGGGTGTACCCACCGGTGCCCTGCGTTTGCGGCTCGAATCCGAACAGGCTCGCAGCCGCTCGTTCCCTTGGGCGCGGATGAGCACCGAGGCGCTGCCGGTGATCGCGAGCGAGGCCCGTTTCGCGGTCCGCGAGCAGTGGCGCGCGGGCGGTCGCTGGTTCGCCACGCTCGAGCGCTCCTAGCCGAGCGCGCGCTTGAACAGCCTGCACGTCGCGGTCGAGCGGCCCACCGGCGAAGTCCTGAGGACGGCCGCCCTGGGCGTCGATGTAGGAGAGCTCACGCGAGACGTCACCGATCCGCGCATCGGGCGCGTGGTCGATCATCCACGTCTCGAGGGCGGCAGCGTTGGTGCCGTGCTCGATCAGGCGCAGCGCCCTCAGCTGTTGCGGAAAGTCGATCAGGGAGGGGGTCGAAATCAGCCAGTAGCCGCCGACGCCGCTCCGCCGCGGCGCGACGCGGCTTCGGTGGGTGTGGCCTGACAGAGCCGCGATCACCCGCGGCGCGCGATCGAGCAACGCCAGGAGGCGCTCGCCGCCCGCGCTGCTCGCAAGCGGCTGATGAGAGACGACGATCACCCAGCGATCACCTGCGGAAGAGAGCGCGTTCCGTAGCCGGACGGCCTGCTCAGGGCGCGCCAGGCCGCCCGAGCCGCCTTCGCGACGGACCAGGTCGAGCACGATCACCCTGAGCCTCGCTCCGACGTCGAAGCTGTAGTCGAGCAGCGGGCCTGACCCGCCACGGCCCCCTGCGCGCAGCGCGGCTAGGACGTCGGCGACGAACAGCTCTTCCCGCCGCGCGTCTGGAGCGACCTGAACCGAAGCTGCAGCCTGTACCTCCTCGATCAGCCCTTCGAGCAGCCTGGGCTCGGCGAGCGAGTCGGGTGATCCGATAGGCCCCGCTGCGGAGGTCGGCGACAGGCCGGAAGGCAGCTTCAATCCGGTCGGGAGATCCCAGATCGCGCGGTCGCCGAGCGCGATCGCGCGCGTGAGCGGGGTGGGCGCGAGGACACCCTGCACGAGGATGTCGTGGTCGCCGAGAACGGGATAGATCGGGACGTCCACCCCAGGGGTCTGGAACGGCCGCACCGCCTCCTCGAGCAGACCCCGGTGGCGGGGGGCGTCGAGGTCCGGCCGGTAGTAGAAAGGGTCGGGGTTGGTCCGCGACTGCACGCCTTCGTAGGCGGCGTCGCCGCTACGCGGATTCAGACCTCCGCCGCGAAGCAGCGTGACTGCCCAGTCGAGCTCGTTGCGCTGAGCGTTGTCGATCAGGTCACCGCCCTGGATCACGGCGTCCGGGCGGAGCGCCGCGAGGGAGCGAAGTGCGCCCCCCAGAACGCGCTTGGTCAATGTCTCCTGAGGCCTGAAGGTCGAGTTGAAGGGAGGACCGAGGCGACGGAGGAACGGGACCCTCGCCGGGGACTCCGCATCCATCACATGGGCGTCGGTGAGATGGGCGAGCAGGGCGACCGGACTGCCCGTGCCCGCGGCGGGAGCAAGATCAGTGCGGTCGATCAGCGCCGCCGCCGGATCGGGTCCCAGCTCGCCCTCGCCGCGCGGATCGCCCCACGTCGACTCCAGCGTCGAACCGTCGGTCGCTGCCTCGTGTCGGGAGGTTGCGGAGCAGCCTGCGATCAGGAGCCCGGCTCCCCCCAGCGCGAGCTCCGCGATCGCTTGCCGACGGCTGAGCGTGCGTCCCCGGCGGGGGGAGGGCCCGGCGGGGATCATCCGCTCAGAGCCCCGACGATCGGCTCGGTCGCGCTGAGACGGGCAACCGAGATCACGGCGATCAGGGCGCACAGCGCGAAGCCGGCGAGAGTTACCGCGATCTCGCCCGGGCCGGCCCCGAGCGGGAGGGAGGCGTAGGCGGCGGCCAGCCGCGCGAGCGCCGGGCCGAGGACGAGGCGCTCGAGCAGGATTCCCGCGAACGCCGCAGGCAGGACGACGGTTGCCGCCGCGCCGGCGAGCAGAACCCGGACTGCACCGGCACCGGCTCCGCAGGCGCGCAGCACGCCGATCGTCGAGCGGCGTTCGCGGGCCGTCAGTACAAGCGCCTGGACGAGCGCATACAGACACACGAGGCCGTTGACGATCGCGACCACTCGCAGGATCGATGTGAGCGCGCCGATCAGCGCCTGGCCCGTACCGACGACAGTCGAGGTCTTTGCGGGCGCCGCGCCGAGCCTCCTCAGCCCGGCGGTCACGGCGGCACGGTCTGCGTTCGGGCGCAGGCGGATTGCGATCTGCTCGCCGGCGGCGGGTTCGGACGCGAGGAGGCCAGCGGCTGAGACGTAGGCGACCCTGCCGTCGTGCTGGAGCGAGTCGACGACCCCGGAAACCCGGAAGCGCGCCTCGCGCCCTGACGGGAGCTGAACGGCGAGCTGAGAGCCGACCTGCAGACCGAGAACTTCGGCCAAGCCGACCCCCACCTCGGTCTCGTCGGGGCCGCGCAGACGCCGTCCTGCCGCGAGTGAGGGCGCCTCGAAGACGGTGTGGTCGCCCGGGTAGCCAATCAGGTCGATCGTCTCGCCGAGTGAGTAGGAGTCCAGCGCCTGGACTTCGTAGCGGGGGGCGGCGGCCGCGACCCCTGCGAGGCTCGCCACGCGAGGCGCGCTGGCAGCGGGCAGGGAGGCCGTCAACGCGTAGCGCTTGCCCAATGTCGCCGGGTTGCTCGCAAGTTCGCCCAGCTCCGAAGCGAGGGCCAGCATGAGCAGGATGAAGGCGACCGACGCGCCGAGCACGGTGACCGTCGACAGCAACCTGATGCGCCTGGCCGTGACGAGCCTCGAGCCCAAGCCGAGCGTGCCACCCGGCCGGCGGAGGCGCAGCGGGCGGCCCTCCCGGACGCGATGCGCCCGGAGCTCCAGTCCCGCCATCAGAGCGATGGGAGGGCGTGCGCCGGAACGCCACACCGGTGCGGCCGACGCGAGCACAGGTATCGCTGTCGTCAGCAGGAAGCACCCGGCGAGAGGCCAGAAGAGCGCGCGACCCGCGGGGGCCTCGTTGAGCACGCCGAGCAGACGGTCGGTGGGCCCGCGAGCGACGAGTATCCCGGTGAGCACGCCGGCCGCGCTGGCGGGCAGGCCAACTAACAGCGCCTCCGCCGCCTGGGCCAGCGTCACGTGCGCACGCGTCGCGCCGAGGGCACGCCTCAGCCCGAGGCCCGGGAGGCGGCGCTGGACATCGGCGTGCGCAGAGCTGGCGAGCATCACCGAGGCCGTCAGCAGCGCGATCGCCGACAACGCGACGAGCAGCGCGATGACGATCCCGGCAGCTTCGTCGAGAAGGATCTTGACGCCTGCCCGAGTGACGAAGCGCAGCCCCGGGATCCCGTAGCTCGTTGCGCGGGCCTGGACCAGCACTTCATTCAGGCGCCGCGGGTCTGCGACCCAGAGCTCGACGGCGTTCACGTCAGGGTCCGGTTCCCGGCCGAACCGCGCTTCGGTCGTCCGCCGTGACACGTAGACGCGCGGTGCGGCGAGCGGGAAGGACACGTTGTCGGGGGACTCGGAGACGCCGACCACGTGGAGTGGACCCAGCTCCTGCATGTCGAGCCGCGAGCCGGGATGGAGTCCCCAGGAGCGCGCGAGACCCTGCTCGACGACGACTTCGCCGTAGCGCGAGCCGAGCGGATGCCCGTCGACGATCGAGAAGCCACGCCGGCCGGGGCCGATCACCTCAACGCTGGCGCGCCTCGATCTGTGCCCGTCGCCGGCGATCGCGATGTTCGTCACCTCATAGCGGAAGCTCGCGGCGGCGAGTCCGGGGAGCGCGCGAACCCGCGGTTGCACCTTGCTCAGCGGCTCTTCGTCGAAGCGGGCGATCACGTCCGGCAGGTCGGCCCTGGAGGCGGAGCGGCTGAAGCCTGTATGCAGGCTGTAGGCGACGATCACCGCGGTGGCGAGCATCGCCGCGGTCAGTGCGATGCCCGCCGCGCTCAGCAGGCTCCGCGCCCGGCGCTGGCGGAGGCCGCGGCGCGCCTCATCCCAAACGCCTCTCATGTGAGCCGGCCGTCGGCCATCTCGAGGACGCGATCCGCAGCGGCCGCGATTTCGGGCTCGTGGGTCACCATGACCACGGCCCGGTTGCGAGCGGTCATGTCGCGGAGCAGACGCAGGAGGTCGCGGGCCGCGGTGGTATCGAGGTTCCCGGTCGGCTCGTCTGCGAGCACCAGCGCGGGGTCGTTGACCAGCGCCCTGGCGATCGCGAAGCGTTGTTGCTCCCCGCCGGAGAGCTCGTGTGGCAAGTGCTCCGAGACCGGACCGATACCGAGCTCGGCGATCAGCTTCCGAGCACGTTCAGCGCCGCCGCGCGGCGCTCCCGGGAGACGGGTCGGCAGCAGCACGTTCTCTTCGCCACTGCACTCGGCGACCAACTGGAACGACTGAAAGACGAAGCCGATCAGCCGCAAGCGGATTCGGGCGAGGCTGCGCTCCGAGCGGCCCGTCAGCAGCTCCCCGCCGACGGTGATCTCGCCCGCGTCAGGCCGGTCGAGCGCTCCGAGCAGATGAAGAAGTGTCGACTTGCCGGACCCCGACCGTCCCAGGACCGCGACCAGCTCTCCCGCGTCAACCTCGATATCGACCCCGGCGAGCACCTGGCGAGCCGCCCGCCCCGTGCCGACGCTCTTCGTCACCCCATGGGCCTCGAGGACGGGCACAGGGCCACCGTAACGCGGCTGCCCGGCTTCCACGCCGGTGGGCGCTCCCGCCGGCGATCGGACGCGAGACGCTGCTGCATGCGCTCGAGTGGACTCGAACCACCACGGGGAAATCTCCCCACAAGGCCCTCAACCTCGTACACAGGCGCAAGATGCTTCCAGGAGCGCCCCAATCGTCCGTATAGCGCGCTTTCGTGGACACATCGGACGCATATGGGGCAGCGAGTGTTGCCACGGTGCTGCCGCCGGGCCGGGTCTCAGACGGCTGCGAGGGCACCGTCCCGCGAGATGCTCTGCGGGAGGAGACGTCTAGCTTCGAGCAGGGTTCCCGTGACGGCAACGCCGAAGAGGAAGCCGCCGATGTGGGCGAAGAAGGCCACACCGCCTCCGTGCGCCGAGGCTGAGGCGAGGCCGAGGTTCGACGCGAGGAGCTGGTAGAGGAACCACCCGCCGAGGTACACCCAGGCGGGGATCCTGACGAAGAAGACGAGCACGAGCGTGCGTATCCGGGCGGTCGGGTAGAGGACGATGAAGGCGCCGAGCACCGCGGCGATCGCGCCGCTGGCACCGAGACCGGGAACGCGCGCGGCGGCCGCGGTGCCGAAGATGAGGGTGACGGCGCACTGGGTCATCGTCGCGACGAAGCCGCCGGCGATGTAGAAGGCGAGGTAGCGCAGGTGCCCGTAGGCGTCCTCGACGTTCTTGCCGAAGATGGCGAGGAAGAGCATGTTCCCCAGGATGTGATCCCAGCTCCCGTGCATGAACATCGAGGTGAGCCAGCTGAGGCCCCACGGCTCCGGGCCTCGGCACGAGCTCGCGACCGTGCAGGGGTAGAACGACGCGTGGTGGATCGCGGCATGGAGGTGCGGCAGCTCGTAGAAGATCCAGACCGCGAAGTTGGCTGCGATCAACGTGACGTTGACGATGGGGAACCGTCGCGGGCGTAGTCCGTCAGAGAGCGGTAGCATCGCGATCCTCCTGTTGCGTGGGCGTCGGCTTCATCTGCATGCAGCCGACGGTTTCGTTTTCTCGTTCGTCCGTCTGGGTGAGGCGACCATGCACCCCGCCGATGCCAGCCGGCTGCCAGCGGCGGTGCGCCCGATGCCAGCGGCGCCCTGGGCAGCTCGCGCTGCGGCCGCGCTCCCGGGCATGCCAGACTGACGCTGCGCAGCGACATGACGGGGGTGCATGGAGGAGCTACTTGAGATCCGGGTCCTGGGTCCGTTCGAGGTCTGTGCCGGCGGCACGCGCGCGGACGTGGGGGGCGCCAAACGTCAGGCACTGCTCGCGATGCTGGCGCTCCGGCGCACCCAGGTGGTCGACGTCGACTCGCTGGTCGACGGCCTGTGGGGAGAGGAGCTCCCGGCCGCTCCACGGAATGCGCTCCATCACCACATCGCCCGTCTTCGCGCCGCGCTCGGAGAGGAGTCGATCGTGGGCTCCCCCAACGGATACGCCTTGGCGGGCGCGCGTATCGATGCGGATCGGTTCGAGCAGCTGCTGGCGGAAACGCGCGCAGCGCTGCGCGGCGGCGACGCCTCTGGCGCCGCGGATGCGGCCGCCTCGGCGCTCGCCCTCTGGCGAGGCCCGGCGCTCCAGGGCCTGACCGGCACGTCGTGGTTCAGCGCGGAGGCACAGCGGCTCGAGACGCTGCGCGTCGACGTGCTCGAGGAGCAGTTCGAGGCAGCGCTCGCGCTTGGAGAGCACCGGGAGCTCGTGCCGCCGCTGCGCTCCGCGCTCGCGGACAACCCGTTCCGGGAACGGCTGTGGGCACAGCTGATGGTGGCGCTCTACCGCAGCGGTCGCCAGGCGGATGCGCTCGAGATCTTCCAGGAGGCGCGGCGGGTGCTCGCCGAGGAGCTCGGGCTCGAACCGGGACCGGAGCTGCGGCGCGTCCAGGAGGCAATCCTCGCCCACGATCCGGCGATCGCCGTCCCCGTCGAGCGCCCGCGGCGCGGCAATCTCCCCGCACCATCGACGTCGTTCGTCGGCCGCGCAGACGAGCTGGATCAGCTCGCCGGCGTCCTGCACGAGCAGCGCCTCGTAACGCTCACCGGGCCGCCGGGTGTGGGCAAGAGCCGGCTCGCGGTCGAGACCGCGCGCGCACTCGAGCATGAGGTCCAAGACGGCGTCTGGCTTGTCGACTTCGCGCGTGCGGCGGGCGTGGAGGACGCGGTGCGGCTGCTCGCACGTGCGATCGACGTTCGCGGCTCGGACGAGCTCGCTCGTGCCGCCTCGCGACTGCGCGACTCCGGCGCGCTGGTCATTCTCGACGCGTGCGAGCACGCCTTGGAAGGGGCAGTTCTGATCGCTTCGACGCTCCTGGCGGAGTGCCCCCGGGTGCGGATTCTGGCGACGAGCCGCGAGGCCCTTCATGTCCCGAACGAGATGCGGGTGCCCGTCACCCCCCTCGTGCTGCCCGAACCGGACAGCGAGGAGGGGCCCTCGGCGGCTGTGGAGCTCTTCCTCGAGCGCGCACGTTCGGCACGACCCGGTTTCGAGCGCGACGGCGACGCTGTCGCGCTCGCCGAGGAGATCGCACGCCGGGTGGATGGCCTTCCGCTGGCGATCGAGCTGGCCGCCGCGCGCGTCAACGTGCTGGGGCTCGCGGAGCTCGCTTCGATCCTTGCCCGCCGAGCCGCGCTGTTGCGCGAAGGCACGGCGGCCGACCCCACCCGCACCGCGCTGCAGGAGCTCGTGGATTGGAGCTACGACCTCTTGCACGGGGATGAGAAGACGCTCCTTCAGCAGCTCGCGGTCCACCGCGGCGGGGCGTCGCTCGCGTCGCTCAGCGCGGTCGCCTCGACGCACGGCCTCGACGAGCCGACGGTCGTGTACCTCGTCGGCGCGCTGGCCGACAAGTCGATCGTGTCCGCTTCGTTCTCCGGGGGCATCGCCCGTTACGAGCATGCTCGACACCGTCCGCGAGCATGTGCTCGCGCGGCTCGCAGAGAGCGGTGGGGTGAGACCTCGCCGCCGCGCGCCGCGCCCACGCAGAGCATTTTGCGACGCTGGCCGAGCAGGCGCACGCCGAGTTGCGCGGCGCCGATTGGTTGCGCTGGGTCGCTCGCCTGGAGCTCGAGAACGACAATTTCTGGGCCGCGCTCGCGTACGCGCGCGACGCGCCCGACCCGGCGGTCGCGATCCGGCTCGGGACCCTCGGCTTGTATTGGGTGCTCTCCGAGCGCATCTCGGAGGGGCGGCGCTTCCTGGACATCGCGCTCGCGGCTGCGCGGGAGGACGCCCCCGTCGCCCTGCAGGTCGAGCTGCTCGCCAACCTCTGCTTCCTCGCCGGTGAAGAGCTCGACGTGGAGGCCGCGCTCGCGGCCGGCGAGGGCGCATTGGCGCTCGCGGAGAGCGTGACGGCGCCGCGCGAGCTGGGGCTCGCGCAGTTCACGCTCGCGCTCGCGCTCGCGCAGTCCCCGGACCAGGGACGGGCCGAGGCGATGGCGCGGAACGCGTGCGCCACGCTCGAGGCCGCGGGCGACGACTGGGGCGTCGCCGCGAGCAGCCTCAGCCGTGCCATTGGTGCCGCGGCCGCCGGCGACGTCGACACGGTCACTGAGATGGCGGCTGCAGTCCGCCGTCATTCGGATGTGATCGGCTACGACGCGTTTCGCGTTCCCGGGCTCCTGCTGGAGGCCTGGGTAGCTGAGAAGAGGCAGGAAGCAGCCCTTGCGGTGAAGCGATATCGCCAGGCCGTCGAGCTTGCGAGGCGGATCGGGATTCCGCGATCACGCGGCATTCGCCCTCTCGGCCCTCGGCGCAATCGCGCTCATTGGCGAAGATCCGCGCGAGGCCGCAGAGCTCCAGCGCCAGGCCCTTGCCGAGGCCGAGGCCGCTCGGGCGCCGTGGGTGGCGGCCCAAGCGCGCCTCCAGCTCGGACGCAACGCTGCGGGCGCTGGGGATGCGGCCACCGCCGAGGAGCTGTTCCGGCAGGTCCTCGCCTGGTCGCAGGAATGGCGGCTGCGCCAGGCGCGCGAGATCCTCTTCATCGCGCTGGCCGGCAGTCCGGCGCGGGCGGCGCTGCTAGGCCTGGCGGAGCTTGCCGACGAGCGCGGCGACACCGTCGCGGCGGCGGATCTGCGCCACCGCGCGGAGCTCGCGCTCGCCCCCGCCGGCTGAGCTGGCAGCAACGCCGGCGCGCCTGGCAGAGCGTTGGCATTGGCGCAGCGCGAGCCTTTCTGTCGTCGGCCAGCAACCAACGGGAGGCTCCAAGTGAGCACCACGACGATCGACGATCAGCTTGCGGAGGTCCGCCGCCGGATCGAGCGGCTGCAGGCGCGCGCGCCTGCAGTCAGGTCTCCGGAGAGCGCGCCCACACAGCGGCGCCTCCATGGGCTAACGCGACTCGAGGCAGCGGCTCGCGTCGCGGCGCGCCACGATCCGGAGGAGCTCGACGAGAGGCTCGCGGAGGTGAACACCAGGCTCGATGTCGCCGAGCATGCGCTCGCCGCGGACCTCGCCGAGGATCGCATGGCCTTCGCCGTGGCGGTCGAGGCGTGAACTCAAGAGCTGGGACACCTACCTCGAGCGGCTCCAGACAAACGTCGCTGCGAAGGCGAGCAAGGCGCGCGAGCGCTCGGAGACTGCGATCGGGGACGTCCGCGCCCGCCGTATCGCCGTCGACGCGCACCTCTCGCAGCTCCGTGCGGGCACCGGGGGCGCGTGGCGCCAGGAAACACGAGGCCTCACCGAGGCTCGCGACGAGCTCGAACGGAAGGCCGACGCACTGTCGGTGAAGTTGACATCAACGAAGTCCAAGTGAAAGGAGAGGGAAATGAACCCCTCAACACAGCTGCAGGCGGGGGCGCACGAGCTCGACCACATCTGGAAGGTGACGGCGCTCCGCGGCGCCTTGGCGATCGTCTTCGGCGCCGTGATCCTCATCTGGCCGAACATCGGCCTCGTCACCCTGATCGCGCTGTTCGGCGCGTTCGCGCTGGTGTCGGGTCTCACGACAATCGCGGGAGCGTTCGACCTTCCCGGTCGAGGTGGCGAACGGGCTTGGCTCGTAGTCGAGGGCCTGCTCGGAGTCGCAGCGGGGATCGCCGTCCTCGTGTGGCCCGGCTTGTCTGCGGTGGCGCTGCTCTACGCGATTGCCGCGTGGGCGATCGCCGTCGGCATGCTGCAGACGACGCTCGCCTTCGTCCTCCGGGCCGGCGGACGGTCGTTGCTGCTCGCGCTCGCCGGACTGGTCTCCATCGCGTTCGGAGTCGTCATGTTCGGCCACCCTGGTGCCGGTGCGGTGGCGGTGCTCGCCCTGATCTCGGCGTTCGCGCTCGTCGCCGGCGTGATGCAACTCGCGATCGCGCTCGAACTCCGGAGCACCCTCGCAGAGCTCGAGCACCACACCGGGCCGCGGGCCACGGCAACGCCGGCGACTCACGGCTGAAAACGCAAGAAGTCGGTGAGGCGTCTGTGGGCGCCTCACCGCCGGACACAAGGAGATTCACATGTCAGAAGACGACGTCATAACCCAGAGGACCCGGGCAGTGCTCGAGCGGGACCACCGCATCCCCCACCCACTGGAGATCGCCGTGGCCTCCCGAGCGGGGACGGTGACCCTGCGGGGCACCGTGAGCAGCCTGCAGCAGCGTCGTGCCGCGGCAGAGATCGCCCGGGACGTGCCGGGAGTACGCGAGGTCGAGGACGATCTCAGGATCGATCCTCGCGATCGGTGGGTGGATGCCGAGACGCGCGGCGTGGCGCTGCAGGCTCTCATGTCCGACCCACGGGCTCCGGCAGAACGGATCCAGGTAAGGGTCGCCGACGGCTGGCTCACGTTGAAGGGAGAGGTCCAGCACCAGCAGGAGAGCGACACGGCCTTCGAGTTGGTACGCGGGCTGCCCGGCGTCGGCGGGATCACGAACGAGATCAAGGTCATCACCGCCGGCATCGACGGTTGACCTGACAAGAGCGTCGCTGCCATGTCCACGCTCGCGATCACCGACAGCCGCCGCACTGGCAGACGGGCATCCGTCACGAGCCGCGGCGATCTGGCAGGCGCCCGAGATGTGGCGACAGCCCCGCCCGCCCGTTCGACGAATCACAAATTTCGCGTGACGCCGGCTCACCAGCAGCGCGCTGGTGGTTGCCGGATCAGCGAAGCACACCGCGCGAGGCCGTATGACGCCTTGGCGCGCAAACAGCAAATAGAAAGGGTAAGAGAATGGCTACAGAGATCACACAGGCAAACGTCATTGCAGTGAGCTTCGAGAACGACGACGCGGCATACGCGGCGCTCGCCCGGCTCAAGCAGCTGGACGCTGCGCGGCAGATCGAGCTGCGCGGTGCGGCCGTCGCGACTCGCGACTCGAGTGGCCGCTTGGTCCCCGAGGAAACGACCGGCGGCCAGGAATGGGCCGGACTGGCGGGCGGCGGGATCATCGGCGTCCTGATCGGCGTCCTCGGCGGGCCTCTCGGCATGCTGATCGGAGGGACGACGGGCGCGCTTGTCGGGTCGTTGTTCGACTTGGACGAAGAAGAAGGGACCGAATCGGTTCTGGAGGCGATCGCAAGGACCGTGCGGCCGGGCCACGACACGCTGGTGGCCGAGCTGAACGAGCCGAGCGACCACGAAGTCGTGGACGGGGTGATGGAGTCGCGCTCCGGCACCGTGATCCGCCGCGAGGTGCGCGACGTGGAAGCCGAGATCGCCGCCGCCGAAGAGGCCCAGCGCAAGGCGAGGAAGGAGGCGCGCAAGCAGCTGCGCGAGGAACGTGAGGCCACGACGAAGGGCGACGTCGAATCGAGGGTCGCCGCGCTCAAGGCGAAACTTCCCGGTCGCCACGAGGAAGGCGTAAACGGGCAGGAGAAGGCCGCCGCGCACGCGTGAGGCGCATGACGGCAGGGCGCTGCTGCGGCCCGGCAGCCACGCGCCGTTGGGAAACCACGGCGCGTGGCGCGGGCGCCACCCGCGCTCCCGCGTCAGCGAACAACATCTGCAAAGGAGGATCACGATATGAACACCGAGACCCACATGTGGCTCGTTTGCGGCCCGTCTCAGCCGTCCGCTCGGTTCCGCCGAGACTCGACCAGTGCGACGGGCGAGCGGCCTCGGGGAACCCAGGGCCAGCCCGTGCAGGCATCCCGCAAGCCGGGTTCGAACGGGGTTGCCATCGGCGCCCCCGAGCCGACGCCTCGACGTGCGGCTAGTGGTGCAGCGCCGCTCTGTGCGATCAGCTCGATCGATTGGGCGATACTCCAGCGCGTGGAGGCCGGATGATGAGCGGCACCCCGAACAGACAGTACAAGCTGGACGACGGCATTCGCCGGTTCCTCGACGAGCAGGTTCTCTGCGTGCTGGCGACGCGTTCGGCCGACGGCCGGGTCCACCAGTCGGCGGTCTACTTCGTGCGTGACGGCGACGAGCTACTGATCTCGACAGAGCAGCAGCGCCGTAAGGCCCGGGACGTCGAGGAGACCGGATGGGCATCCGTGTGCGTGATGGGTCACGAGCGCCCGTTCCCGTCGGTCACAGTGTCCGGCAGTGCCGAGATCCGGCGTGAGGGCATCGGCGGAGCGACCGCACGCATAGCTCAACGGATGCTCGCGCTTCCGGAACTCCCGGAGGCGCAGAGCGATGAGGCGCTTGCCGGTGTCGGCCGCGTGATCCTCGCCATCCAAGCCGATCGCGTCGGCCCGTCCAGCTACCTGGAGGGGTAGCTCCTCGTGCTGGCTTGCCTCCATCTCAAGCTCTGCTCATGCGCTCGAGTGGACTCGAACCACCACGGCAAGATCCCCGCCCCTGGCATCTCTGCTCCAACCGCGCGAGCTCACCGATCGTCGCGAGAGTCACCCAGAACGCGTGACGACGGCTCATTGGGTCTAGGCAGAACCTCCCGGGACATTGCAAAGCGGCCCGGACCAGACGCGCCGACACTCGAGAAAGGAGCAGGCGATGTCTAGCCATCTCCGAGTGCCCCCCTCAATCGGCGCTCCGGTACTCGGCTCGCGGACGGTCACCTCGACCGGACCCGAGCGGTCCACACCGCGATGCCCGAACCTGCAGAGCGGCCCCGAGGCTCACCCGCCCCCGCGCGTCTCTTCGCTGGACGTGCGCCCACTTGTCCTCCGCACGGGCGGGAGCGCCACCGAGGCGATCTACGGGCTGGTCCTTGCCCTCTCCGCGATCGCCCTCTCCTGGTATTACGGTCCGGCGGACTCCGCGCGTGTGGCGATATCGATCTTCGCAACTGCGTTCGCCTTCTGGCTCGCCCACGCCTACGCCTACGTGGTGGGCGCCGGCGTTTCGCGCGAGCGGCGCTCGATTCGAGCCGATTTCCTGCACGCGCTCCGCGAGAACTCTCCGCTGATCGAGGTGGTGATCCCGCTCGAGGTGCTGCTCATCCCCGGTGAGGTCGGCATCATCCCCGACGGTGCGGCCATCGCCGCTGCCGCGGTGGCTGCCGCGCTCGAGATAGCCACAGCGGGCGGTTACGCGGCGAAGAGGCAGGGTCTCGGCTTCCTCGGTGTCGCTCTGTGTTCGGCAATGGGTTTGGCGTTCGGCCTGCTCGTCGTGCTGCTCAAGCTCCTCGCGTTCACTCACTGATCTCCAACGGCGGCGATCTGAGCGTTATGTCGTCGTGCTGTCCTCTTTCGTGTCGAGCGTGAGCGACTCCGCCAGGTCGCCAAGCTCCTGACCGGCTTGCCCATGGGGCCGGGCGGTCGCATCACGACGGTGTGCCGTTCGGGGCGCGCCGAGGTCAGGACCGGCATGAAGCAGACCGTCTGTTGCCACGCTCCGCCTGCTGGAACTCCCGCGCCGCCTTGGGCGCGCGCCAAACGACGACTTCCAGCCGAAACTCATGCGCTCGAGTGGACTCGAACCACCACGGGCCGTTAAGCCCACAAGGCCCTCAACCTTGCGCGTCTACCAATTCCGCCACGAGCGCAGAGGGCGCGAGTATAGCCCGCGGGCACCCGCGGGCTGCGGTGCCGCTGGGCCCCCTAGGGCGTTGCCCGCCTGCCCAGCGAGGGCCCGACGAGCCCGTGCCTTGCATCCATCCACCCCCGGCGCTACATTGCGAACACATGTTCGTCGAAGGCGAGCGTCCAATCGAATGGGGAGCCAATCACCAATGGATCTGACGAAGCGCCAGCAGGAGATCTTCGACTTCATCCGCAGGTACTCCGCGAAGTACGGCTATCCGCCCACGGTGCGGGACATCGGCAAAGCTGTCGGGCTGGCTTCCTCGTCGACGGTGCATGCGCACCTGGCGAACCTCGAGAAGCTGGGGCTGCTGCGCCGCGACCCGTCCAAGCCGCGCGCGATCGAGATGCTCGAACGCGGCGTCGGCACCGCTGTCGAGAGCGTCAAGGGGATGGTGGGCACTGAAGGGCTGCCCGTTCTGGGCGCCGTCGCCGCCGGCCAGCCGATGCTCGCCGAGGAGAACGTCGAGGACTACGTGAGCGTCCCGGAGATGGCGGGCGGCACCGACGGCAACTACCTGCTGAGGATCCGCGGCGACTCGATGAAGGACGCCGGCATCCTCGAGGGCGATCACGTCGTCGTGCACTCACAGGACACCGCGCGCAACGGCGACATCGTCGTCGCGCTGCTCGGCGAGGAGGCGACCGTCAAGCGCTTCTTCAAAGAACCCGACCACATCCGCCTGCAGCCCGAGAACGAGACGATGGAGCCGATCCGCAGCAAGGAGGTCAAGGTGCTGGGGAAGGTCGTCGGCCTCCTGCGGACGGTCTGAGGTAAGCGGGCGCCGACCGCCAGCGGCTCAGGTTCGGTGCTCGGGGTTGGGGTGCCGAGGGTCTCCGAGGTTCCAGTCACCGGTTGAGTTGCCGTACGCCGGGATCCCGCCGGCGTCGGTGAGCATGCGCGCGAGGTGGAGGGTGTTCCACGCGAGGAAGACGGTGTTGCGGGTGGCCCATGCGTTCTGCTGGCCGCCGCCGTCTCGGTCGAGGTAGGAGGGGCCCGGTCCGGCCTCGCCTGTCCAGTAGGAGTCCGCCTGCGGCGGGATTGCGAGCCCGATGTGCTGAAGGGCGTAGAGAACCTGTGCGCTCACGTGCTTGCCTCCATCGTCGTTACCCGTCGTGAGCGCTGCCCCCACCTTGCCGTAGTAGGCCCACTGGCCGGCCTCGTTGACCTCGGAGGAGTAGGCGTAGAGGCGCTCGATGATCTTGCGGGTGTGCGAGCTCTGGTCACCGAGCCAGATCGGGCCGGCGATCATCACGATCTGCGCGGGCTCGACCAGCTCCCGGTAGATGGCGGGGAACTCGTCGCGGTCGTAGCCGTGTTCGCGCATGTCCGGCCACAGGCCGGCGGGGATCTCGTGGTCGGCGGTTCGCACCTCGTCGATCCTGACTCCGACCTGCGAGAAGATCGTGCGCACGATCGACAGCAGCCCATCGGTGTTGCTGGGCTCGGGTGAGCGCTTCGTCGTCCCGTTGAAGACGACCGCGCGTAGGTCGGCGTAGTTGGTCGGCGCCGCGCCGGCCTGCTGCTCTATGAAGCTCTGAACGGTCGCTGGTAGGGCCACTCTGCGTCCTCCGAGTCGGGATTGGTGTCCCTCTGTCCCGCGGCGCGTGAAGACGTTACGAGCGGAGGGCCGCGCCGGCTCCCCGGCCTCTGGCGCGGCGCGGAGCCTAGCGGGACGCCGCGGAGGCCTCGATCCGGCCGGTGGGCGCCCGGCGTGCCGGCCTCGACACCACGTTGGCCTCGCGCTAACGTGAGCACTGCGGGCCAGACAGCCGCGGAGGCGTACTGCCTTCGAGGAAAGTCCGGACATCGCAGGGCAGGGTGGTCGTTTGATCGACCCGGGGAAACCCGCGGGAAAGTGCCACAGAAACAAACCGCCTACGTCCGCCGTCCCACGTGAACGGCGGGCCGGCAAGGGTGAAATGGTGCGGTAAGAGCGCACCAGCGTCGCGGTGACGCGGCGGCTGGGCAAACCCCACCCGATGCAAGACCGAACAGGACCGCTTGCAGGTTGCCCGCCGAGGTCCAGGTAGGTCGCACAGATGGATGGCTGTCCAACGACAGAATCCGGCTTATCGACCCGCTAAGGGAAGGCCCCGCTCCGGCGGGGTCTTCCTATCGGGCCAACGGATCCGAAGAGCGAGGAGTATGTTTCGCCGACTGGGCGCCGACAGCCGGGGGGCAAGTCGCGCGTCCTGATCCGTCACAACTGTCAAGGGGGACATACATGTTTCGCAGGCGCAATCGGTTGCCGATGCTCGTGCTCGCAACGACGCTGCTCGCCGGCCTTCTGATCGGAGGCACTTCGCAGGCTGCGTCGCTGCCGACGCTGACAATCGCCGTCACGCCCAGCTCAGCGACCGTTGGAGGAGCGCTTGAATCGGGCGCGGTCAACATCGCCGCGAGCGACACCGGCGTCAAGGAAGGGTCCGTGATCCTCTTCCGGCTCCATACGGGCGTGACGCTCGCCGAAGTCGAATCGTTCGCGGCGGCCAAGAAGGCCGCCCACGACCCCAACAACTCGAGCCCCTACGGCTCGATCGTCTGGGACGTCGAAGTCAATCCCGGCAAGCCCGCGGAAGCCGCGACGGTTCTGCAGCCGGGGCAGTACGTGGTGCTCGTCGGCGAAGCCGAAAAGCCCGTCGTGCTGCGCACTCACTTCGTGGTCGCGGCGGCGAAAGCTCCCGCAGCGCTGCCGGCACCGGCGGCGACCGAGAAGACGATCGACTTCGGCTTCAAGGGCCCGTCGACCCTGCATGACGGGGAGCTCGTGGCGTTCGAAAACGAAGGCTGGCTCGTGCACATGGACTTCGCCTTCCCCGTGAAGAGCATGCGCGCGGCGCGGGCCGTCGTCGGTGCTCTGCTCAGCGGCAAAGAAAAGGGCCTGCAGAAGGACATCGCGGGTGCGCCGGTCGGCTTCGCAGGCCCGCTTTCGCACGGCGGCATGCAGGAGGTGACGATCTCCGCAAAGCCCGGCATCTACGTCCAGGTCTGCTTCATGCAGACCCAGGACGGGCGCGTTCACACGCGCCTCGGCATGGAGCGGATCATCACGATCAAGAAGTGACGACGGGCCTTCGCGGGGCGGGTCTCAGCGGGCCCGCCCCGCCCCGCCCGCGACAGGATCCGGCAGGGCGGCCCTGCGGCGCGCGTGCCGCGATCAGGACGCCTCGGCGCGGCGCGGCAGGCGCTCGCCGACGCCCGAGACGTCAAACAGCCGCTCGACCTGGCGGCTCGTGCCACCGATCAGCAGCTCGCAGCCGCTGACTTTGCAGAGTTCGTCGCCCACGAGCACCGAGCGCAGGCCGGTCGAGTCCATGAACTCCAGGTCGAGGAGCTCGAGCACGATCCGCTTCGCGCCGTCGGCGCACAGTTCCGCGATCGCGGTGTCGAGCTGCCCCGCGGAGGCGAGGTCGAGCTCGCCCGAGAGCGCGACGGTCAGCTCGTCGCCGTCGCCCTCGGTTCGGATCTGCAGTGTGGGCTGGATGTCCGTCATCAGCGGAGTGCTCGCGTCGCATGACGCCGGTGGGTCTCACAGATGCTGCCTCGCGACATTGGGCTGGGCCACTCTCCTCTTCGACACGCAGGCGCTGGCGGTGGTGTCGGTCGGCCCTGGACTGCGCCCTACGCAGCGTGCTTTCCGGCGCGCCGGCCGGGCGCGCGTCACAGATGGTAGCGAGGGCTGTGTTCCGTCTGACTCCGGAGCGGCAAAGGCTTGTTCGTTTTCTGACCGCGCCCTGCGGCTCGCTAGAGGTCCGGCAGGTGCTCCTCGTCGGGCTCGCCGTACTCGACCGTTTCCTCGGCCGGGTCCTCAGGCGTCTCCTGATTGCCGTCGGCGATGATCCGGAACGGCGAGTGTTCGTCGCCGTGCGAGGTGTGCTCGATCATTTCCTGCTCCGCCAGCTCGAAGCCCTCGGATTGGCCGCCGCCGGCCTCTTCGACCGCGCGCCGCTCTTCGCGGCGCCTTAGTTCGAGGTCGTGTTCGTCCATCGTCGTCTCAGGGTTGCAGCTGGCGCCGGGCGGTGTCCATCAGCCTCTCGGAGCTCCTGAGCTCGTCGAGGGCCGAGATCATCGCGTCGCGCTCGCAGTCGACCTTCGCGGGCCACGGCTTCGGCGGGTGCTCGTCGAGCGTCTTCATGCCGTTGCCGGTGATCATCACCACGACCGTCTCATCCGGGCCGAAGCGGCCCGCCGCCGCGAGCTTCTCGAGCACGGCGATGGTGGTGCCGCCGGCCGGCTCGGTCAGGAGGCCCTCGGTGGCCGCCAGGAGGTCGATCCCGGCGAAGATCTCGGGGTCCGAGGCGAAGGCCGCCGTGCCGCCACGTTTGTGGACCGCGTCGATGACCAGATAGCCATCGCCGGGAGCCCCGATCGCGAGCGAGTGCGCGGCGGTCTCCGGCATTACGGGGACGACCTCGGCCTCCTCGGCGAGGATCGCGCTGGCGATCGGGTTGCAGCCGCTGGGCTGGGCGATGTGGAGGGCCGTGCTGTCGGTCTCGGCGAGCCCGAGGCGCTGCAGCTCCTTCAGCCCCTTGTGCATGCGGGAGGAGAGCGTGCCGCCGGCGGCGGGGATGAGGATGTGCTCGGGCGAGTGCCAGTCGAGCTGCTCGACGACCTCGAAGGCCGCGGTCTTGGCGCCCTCGGCGTAGAAGGGGCGCAGCGTGATGTTGGTGAACTCCATGCCGCTCTCTTCGGCGACTTCGCGGCAGCGGCGGTTGGCTTCGTCGTAGTTGCCCTCGACCTGGCAGACCTTGGCGCCGAGGGCCATGCAGCCCGCGGCCTTCGTCGCCTCCAGGCGGTTCGGGTAGAAGACGTAGGCGTCGACGCCGGCCTTCGCGGCCAGCGACGCCGTCGCCGTGCCGACGTTGCCGGTCGACACGCAGCCGATCTCGGTCTTGCCCTTCTCCAGCAGCCGCGCGATCGACATCGAGACGACCCGGTCCTTGTAGGAGAAGCTCGGGCGCTGGGAGGCGTCGTCCTTCAGGTACAGGTTCGCGATCCCCAGCTCGGCGCCCAGCCGGTCCGCGCGGATCAGCGGCGTGTAGCCCGAGAACTCGCCCACGCGCGCCTGGGCGCGCGCGTCCGTGATCGGCAGCAGCTCCTCGAAGTGCCAGATGTTGCGCGGACGCTCCTCGGCGGGCACCTCGGCGAAGTGGCGGGCGGCCAGCTCGTAGTCGTAGACGATGTCGAGGCCCTTGCTGCAGTCCGGGCACGAGAACACGGACGAGTCGAGCGGCCAGCTCTTCTGGCAGCGATGACACGCCAGCTCGGTCGCGCACGAGCGCGTCCGCTGCCGGGAGCCCTGCTGGGGCTTTGCGGTCTGGGTGCTCATGCGGGCACCTTGAACGATACGCCGGGCCAAGGCGTTTGTGTTGCGGTCTCGTCATTGCCCAGCGCGAGCCACAGCTCCTCGGCCATGTGCGGGGTGAACGGCGCGAGCATCTGGACCAGCACGCCGAGCGCGGAGGCAAGCGCCTCGAGGTTCGCGCCGGACAGCGCCGGCTCGCGCGCCAGCACCCGTTTCTCGAAGTCCTTGATGCGGTCGAACAGCCTCATGACGTTGCGCACCGCGCTGTGCAGCTCGATCGCCTCCATGTCGGCCGTCGTGCGCTCGACGGCGGCCTCGCACCACTGGGCGAGTTTCACGCGCAGGTGCTCGCTGGTGTCCTTCTCGACCGGCTCGGGCGCCTGCGCGAGCTTGGCGCCGTGTAGTCCCAGACCTGGGTGAGGAAGCGATGGCATCGCAGGACGGCCGAGTCGCTCCAGTTCAGCGGCTTCTGCGCGCGCGCCGCGTAGAGCACCGCCAGCCGCACCGTGTCGGCGCCGTAGCGCGCGACCAGCTCGTCCGGATCGACGACGTTGCCCAGGTGCTTGCTCATCTTGCGCCCGTCGCGGATCACCATCTCGTGGAACAGACAGCCGGCGAACGGCTCGCCGTCGCCCAGGAACGAGAGCGGCCCGATGTCGCGCAGCGCCTTCGTGACCGTGCGCTGATCGAAGACGAAGTTGCCGCTGTCCGAGCCGGCGACGAGGCGCTCGGAGGGCAGCCAGTGGCGCAGGTCTGCCAGCGCGAAGATCTCCTCCAGGGGCGCGCCGCGGAACTCGACGGGCACGCACGCGGGGACCCACAGCCACAGCGCGTCGAAGTGGCAGTCCAGGGTGTCGGTCTCGCGGCGCGCCGGCTCGCCGCAGCGCGGGCATGTCGTGGTGACGAAGTCGGCCGACTCCGCGAGGGGGTTGCCCGTTCCGGTAGGCCGTATGTCCAGCGGCAGCACGACCGGGAGCTGATCTCCTCCCAGGGGCACCGCGCCGTCGCGCTCGCAGTAGACGATCGGGATCGGCGCCCCCCACGAGCGCTGGCGCGAGATCACCCAGTCCGAGGCCTTGTAGCGAACTGCGGGACGGGCGCCGGGAGCGGTGGGGGCTGCGCTCGGGCCCATATCCAAATCAATTCCCAAGCGGCGGGCCAGCACCTCGTCCGTCTTGTCGGCGGCCGGCATTCCGAGCGCGATCGTCGTGCCGAAGCGCGCGTCGACGATCGGTGAGATCACGAGCGGCAGCGGCGCCTCGCCGAGGCCGCTGAGCGTCCTGCCCGTGTCGAGCAGCGGGATCGCCTCCGCGTCGCGCGCGCTGCGCTCCCAGCCGCCCGAGCGCATGTGCTCGAGCTGCGCGGCCGTCTCCGCATCGCTCGCCCACGCCTCGGCCTGCGGGTGGCGGGGGGAGACGATCGCGAAGCGCGCCTGCGCGAGCTCCTCGGCATGCGGCGTGAAGGCCGTCACCGTCGCGCCGTCCGGCCCCTGCAGATCGATCTCGACGCCGTCGACGCGGCCGAGCACGTCGAGCTGGGAGTCGACTGCGAGCTTGTCCCACTTGCCGGAGTCCTCGCGCTCGCGCAGCCGGCTGTCGTTCTCCTCGACGTAGGCGCTGACCCTGAAGTACCACTGCGGCAGCTCGATCAGCCGCACCGGGTTGTGGCAGCGCCAGCAGGTGCCGCCGGCCTCGACCTGGATCGAGGCGAGCGTGGTCTGGCACGTGTCGCACCAGTCGACGGTGCCCGTCCCCCGGTAGACGAGCCCCTTCTCCAGCAGGGTCAGGAACATCCATTGCGACCAGCGGTACATGATCGGGTCCGAGGAGAGGAACGTGCGCTCCCAGTCCAGCGAGAACCCGAGCCGCACGAGCTGCGTTTTCATGTGCTCGGCGCAGCGGGCGACCCAGTCGCTCGGCGACTCGCCGCCGGCGATGGCCCCGAGCTCCGCGGGGAGCCCGAAAGCGTCGAAGCCGAAGGAGAACAGGACGTCCTCGCCCCGCGCCCGACGGAAGCGCGCGTAGGCGTCGCCGACCGAGTAGGAGCGGACGTGCCCGATGTGGACGTTGCCCGAGGTGAAGGGCGCCGAGGGCTTGATGTAGAGGTGCGGGCGCTCGTCGTCGAGCGGCGGCGTGCGGAACGCGCCGCGCTCCGCCCAGGAGGCCTGTCGGCGGGCCTCCACGGCATGCGGGTCATAGCGCCTGTCGATGGGGCCGCTCACGGTCCGTTCGAGGATATCCGAGGGCCTTCGGCCCGGCTGGCGGGCACAGGTGCCGTTGCTATGCTCAGCAGGACTAGGCTGCCGCCGCCAGACAGGCGTTCATGGCGCTTCGCCGACCTGTTGGAGGCCCCGCCGCGAGCGGGGCTTTTTCGTCCGTGCCGACTGCGAGGATTCGACGATGGAGATTGAGATCGGACGTGGAAAGAAGGGTCGTCGCGCTTACGGGTTCGACGACATCGCGATCGTTCCTTCCCGCCGCACGCGCGATCCCGACGACATCGACATCTCCTGGAAGCTCGGCCCTTACCAGTTCGAGCTGCCGATGATGGCCTCGGCGATGGACGGCGTCGTCTCCCCCGAGACCGCCGGCATCGTGGGCCGCCTCGGCGGCGTGGCGGTGCTGAACCTCGAGGGCATCTTCACCCGCTACGAGGACGCCGAGGAGCAGCTGGAGCGGATCTCCGGGCTGCCGAAGGAGCTCGCCACGCGCGAAATGCAGGACATCTACCGAGAGCCGATCAAGCCCGAGCTGATCGCCCAGCGAGTGCAGGAGATCAAGGAGCAGAAAGTCGTCGTCGCCGCCTCCCTGACCCCGCAGCGGGTGCTCAAGTACTACGAGATCGCGCTCGAGGCCGGCCTGGACGTGCTGATCATCCAGGGCACGGTCGTCTCCGGCGAACACGTCTCGACCGTCTCCGAGCCGCTCAACCTCAAGGAGTTCATCCCCAGCCTGGACGTCCCCGTCGTGGTCGGCGGGTGCGCCTCCTATCCCACGGGCCTGCACCTGATGCGCACCGGCGCGGCCGGCGTGCTCGTCGGCGTCGGCCCGGGCGCCGCCTGCACGACGCGCGGCGTGCTCGGGATCGGCGTGCCGCAGGCGACCGCGATCGCCGACGTCGCCCACGCGCGCTCGACGCACATGCTGGAGACAGGCGAGTACTGCCAGGTGATCGCCGACGGCGGCATGCGCAACGGCGGCGACGTCTCGAAGGCGATCGCCCTCGGTGCCGATGCGGTCATGATCGGCTCGCCGCTGGCTCGCGCCTACGAGGCTCCCGGCCGCGGCTTCCACTGGGGCATGGCGACGTTCCATCCGGACCTGCCGCGCGGCGCCCGCGTCGCGACCGCGCAGAACGGCACGCTCGAGGAGATCCTCGTCGGCCCCGCGCGGGAGAACGACGGCACGTTCAACCTGTTCGGCGGGCTTCGCACCTCGATGGCGACCTGCGGCCACAAGGACCTCGCGGAGTTCAACCGCGCCGAGGTCGTCGTGGCGCCGTCGCTGCAGACCGAGGGCAAGGCGCTCCAGCGCGACCAGCAGGTCGGCATGGGCGCGACGAACGGGAAGGTCGCGCAGCTCGTAAATGACTAGTGACGCTGCCGCGGCCGTAGAGCCGGAGGTCGGGCAGCGAGAGAGGATCACGCCTGCGTCCACCGCGACCCAGGAGATCGTCGTCCTCGACTACGGCGGGCAGTACTCGCAGCTGATCGCCCGCCGCATCCGCGACTGCGGCGTCTTCAGCGAGCTGCTTCCCCATCACGTTCCGATCGAGGAGATCGCCGCGCGCAAGCCCCGCGGGATCGTGCTCTCCGGCGGGCCCGCCTCCGTGTACGCGGACGGGGCGCCGGCACTGGACGAGCGCCTGCTCGAGCTCGGCGTTCCGGTGATGGGCATCTGCTACGGCATGCAGCTGCTCGTCCACACGCTCGGCGGCCGCGTCGAGCAGGCCGAGGTCGGCGAGTTCGGCCGCTCCGAGCTGCACGTCGCAGAGCCGGGCGTGCTGATGGAGGGCCTGCCGCGCGAGCAGACCTGTTGGATGTCGCACCGCGACACCGTCTACGAGCCGCCGCCGGGCTTCACCGCGCTAGCCTCCTCGACCGCCTCGCCGGTCGCGGCGGTGCAGGACACCGCGCGCGGCATCTACGGCATCCAGTTCCATCCCGAGGTCGTCCACACGCCCTACGGGCAGGAGATCCTCACCCGCTTTTTGACCGACGTCTGCGGCTGCGAGCGGAACTGGTCGGCCGCGTCGATCGTCGAGGAACAGGTTCGCCGGATCCGCGAGCAGGTGGGGGAGGGGAAGGTGATCTGCGGGCTCTCGGGGGGCGTGGACTCATCGGTCGCGGCGTTGCTCGTCCACCGAGCCGTGGGCGACCAGCTCACCTGCGTCTTCGTCGACCACGGGCTGATGCGCAAGGACGAGGGCGAACAGGTGATCAACACCTTCCGCGACACGTTCAAGGTGCCGCTGGTGGCCGTCGACGCCGAGTCGCGCTTCCTGGAGAAGCTGCGGGGGGTCACAGAGCCCGAGGCCAAGCGCAAGGCGATCGGCGCGGAGTTCATCCGCGTCTTCGAGGAGGAGGCCTCCAAGCTCGCCGGCGAAGACGCGCGCTACCTCGTCCAGGGCACGCTCTACTCGGACGTGATCGAGTCCGGCGGGGGCACCGGCGCGGCGACGATCAAGTCCCACCACAACGTCGGCGGGCTTCCCGACGACCTCCAGTTCGAGCTCGTCGAGCCGCTGCGCGCGCTGTTCAAGGACGAGGTGCGGGCCGTCGGCGCGGAGCTCGGGCTGCCCGAGCGCCTGGTCTGGCGCCAGCCGTTCCCGGGCCCCGGCCTCGCGATCCGCGTCGTCGGCGGCGAAGCCACGCGCGAGCGCCTCGACGTGCTGCGCGAGGCCGACCACATCCTGCAGGACGAGATCCGCAAAGCAGGCCTCTACCGCGAGCTCTGGCAGTCCTTCTGCGTGCTGCCCGACGTCCGCACCGTCGGCGTGCAGGGGGACGAGCGGACCTACGGCTACGTCGTCGTGCTGCGCGCGGTCACGAGCGACGACGCGATGACCGCCGACTGGGCGCGGCTGCCGTACGACCTGCTCGAGACGATCGCCTCGCGGATGATCAACGAGCTGCGCGAGGTGAACCGGGTGGTGCTCGACATCACGTCGAAGCCCCCGGGCACCATCGAGTGGGAGTAGCTCCGACGAGCGGCGATGCTCGATGCGCCTGTGCGCACGGAGAGCCGGTGGGCTGCCCTGAAGATCCTTGTCTGTCCCGAATGGTGTCGGTTTCCTGTCGATATCGCGTCGAGGAGCCGATACAATCCTGGCCATGACCACGGCCTACGCAGAAGAGGCGATTCACGTCCACGACCTCGGGCACCTTTCCGACCGCGACATCGCTCGCGCGACGGGGGCGGCACCGAGCACCGTGCGGGAATGGCTCGCGCGGCGCAGCACGCCCAGCGGTGCGAGGGCGGAGCGGCTCGCTGAGCTGTCGTCGCTCGTCGAACGGCTCGCGCGCGTCCTTCGCCCCGCTTACATCCCGGTGTGGCTCAGCAAGCCGGTGCCCGCACTCGATGACGACAAGCCGATCGACCGCATCGCCAGCGGTGACTACCGCGCCGTTGCCGGCCTGATCTCCGGGCTCGAGGACCCAGGCGCAAGCTGAGGTGCCGCCCCAGGCCGCAGCGCTCGCAGTGCGCGGACGCTGGCTGAAGCACACCGCGGCCGGGGCTCCTGCCCTGCCGCGGCGGGAGCCGCCTCCGGACAACAGGTGGCAGCGAGGCCGGGTGGTGGACGCGCTCTACCTGGGGGACAGCGAGGACACGGTGTGGGCGGAGTGGTACCGGCACCTCGCTGAGCTCGCGATTCCGCCGCTGGCTCAGATGCCTCGTGACGTCTGGAGTTGGGACGTCGACATCGAGGTGGCCGATCTCGCGTCGAGCGATCGACTCGAAGCGCTGGGCCTCGCCGAGCCGGTGCCCGGGCGGCGAGGCTGGCCGCGCTACCAGGCCGTCGGAGAGCGACTCTGGCGGGAGGGGTGGAACGGGCTTGTCGCGGCGAGCGCGGCTCATCGCGGGGGGCGTGTGCTGTGTCTGTTCCGGAGCGGCGACACGGTCAAGGGGGCCACGCCGGTGCCGCCACCGCGCCGGATCTCCGACCCTCCGACGCCTCCGACCGGGCTCAGGACCTGAGGCGCCCGCGGCTGGTTCAATTGATCGCACGTTGAACCCGCCCGCCGCCGCCACGCTGCAGGACCCGCCGCCCGCGGCTGGGGAGGTCCTGATCGGTGAGGCTCCGGCCTCCGAGGCGGGCCCGCTCGATGGCGAGGGGTTCCAGGCGTCGATGCCGCCCGCCGTGCGCCTGCCGCGGGTCGTGCAGTCAGCGCGGCTGATCACGCGCCAGTCGGACTACGTGTTCCGCTCGGCCCGCGAGCTCGGAGACACGTTCCTCGCGCGCGTGGCGACGGGCGAAGACCTGCTGTTCACCAGTCATCCCGACCATGCGCGCTCGCTCTTCGCCGCGAACCCCGACCTCGCGCCGTCGATGACCGCCGAATCGCCGCTGCGCCCGGTCGTCGGGGATCGCTCGGTGCTGACTCTGCTCGGGTCGGAGCACATGCGCCAGCGAAAGCTGCTGCTGCCGAGCTTCCACGGCGCGGCGGTCGAGCGCTACACGGCGATGATCGCCGAGGTGGCCGAGCGGGAGATCGACTCGTGGCCGATGGGGAAGCCGTTCGCGCTCGCGCCGGCGATGCAGGCGATCACTTTGGAGGTGATCCTGTCCGGCATCTTCGGGGTCGAGGGGGTGCCGGCCGCCGGCACGCCAGAGCGCGAGCTTCGCGACGCGATCCGCAGAGCGGTGCGCGTTGCGGGGAGTCCCCTCGGGCAGGCCCTCGAACTTCTGAACGTCGGTCGTAAAGAGCCTCCGCGCGCCACGATGTGGTTCGTCGAGAGCCTCGAGCGCCCGGTCTACGCCGCGATCGCGACGCGACGGGCGGCAGGCGAGGACGGGTGCAGCGGCGATGACGTCTTCTCACTGCTGCTGAAAGCGCGCTACGAGGACGGGGAGCCGATGTCCGACAAAGAGCTCCGCGACGAGCTCATCACGCTGGTGCTGGCAGGCCACGAGACGACAGCCCACTCGCTCGCCTGGGCCTTCGAGCGCCTGCTTCGCACCCCGAATGCATACGACCGCCTGCGCGAGGAGGTGCGCGCCGGGGACGGCGCGGAGTACGTCGAGGCGACGATTCACGAGGCGATGCGCGCGCGGCCGGTGATCCCGATCGTCGGCCGGCGCGTGGCCGTGCCGTGGCGGTTCGGCTCCTGGCGCGTTCCCGCCGGCACCGCGGCGCTCGTGAGCATCCTGCTGCTCCACCACCGCGGCGACCTCTACCCGCGGCCGTCCGAGTTCCGCCCCGAGCGCTTCCTCGGGGCGAAGCCCGGCACCTACACGTGGATCCCCTTCGGCGGCGGCATCCGCCGCTGTCTGGGGGCGACGCTGGCGATGGCCGAGCAGCGCGTGGTGCTGCGTGCAGTCGCGCGCCGGACCGACCTCGAGGCCGTCGATCGCGCCCCCGAACGGCCCCGCCACCGCAACGTCACGATGATCCCGGCGCACGGCGCGCGGGCGATCATGCGGGCACGCACCTGATGGCGGGCCGCAGTCGTTATCATGGTCGGCTCGCCGGGCTGGCCGATCTGTGATCGGTCGCGCGGCTTTTCGACGCCATGGCACCCTCCACCAAGACCTACACGGCCAAGCCCTCCGACCGCGAGCGCAACTGGCTGATCGTCGACGCGAACGGCAAGACCCTCGGCCGGCTGGCGACCCAGCTGGCCGACCTGCTGCGCGGCAAGCGCAAGCCGGAGTACACGCCGCACGTCGACACCGGGGACTTCGTGGTGGTCGTCAACGCCGAGAAGATCCACGTCACCGGCAACAAGCGCCAGGACAAGCGCTACTACCGCCACTCCGGCTACCCGGGCGGCCTGCGCTCGCGCACCTTCGAGGAGATGCAGGCCCGGCGGCCCGAGGAGATCATCCGCCTGGCGGTCAAAGGCATGATGCCCCGCAACCGCCTGGCCCGCAAGCAGCTCACCAAGCTGAAGATCTACGCCGGCCCCGAGCACCCGCACGTGGCGCAGCAGCCCACCCCCTTCGAGATCGAGGTCTGATGGCAGACGACGACGCACCCGAGACGCCCGACGAGCCCCAGCACGCCGTCCCCAGCGAGGACGCCCAGGAGATCGCCGGCTCGGCCGAGGACGCCGCGCTCGAGGCCGCTCAGGAGGCTCTCCAGGCAGGCGGAGAGCAGGCCCCCGAGCCGGCCACGGCCGAGCCCGCCGGCGAAGGTCACGCGGTGCCGTCGGCGGACGCCCAGGAGATCGCCGGCTCGGCTGAGGACGCCGCGCTCGAGGCCGCTCAGGAGGCCCAGGACAAGGCCGCCGAGCACGCCGCCGAGGACGAGGGCTCCGAAGACGCCGACGAGCAGGCAAGAGAAGCGCCGGCGGCCGGCGCGAAACCGGTCGTACCCGGCGCCCACCTCGAGGTCGACATCGTTCCCGAGGGCGCCGACCCGCTGGGTCGCGGCGAGGAGTACGCGGACCCCTACGCCGTCGAGGAGACCGAGGAGGCCTCCGCCGAGGCCGGCGCCGAGGGCGACTCCGACGAGGAGACGCTCGCCGAGCCGATCTCGACCGCGGCGATCGATCTCGCCTCCGGCGCGCGCTACCGCGCCACCGGCAAGCGCAAGACGGCGATCGCCCGCGTCACGCTGCGCCCCGGCACGGGCAGCTACACCATCAACGGCCGCACGCTCGAGCAGCACTTCCCCCGCAACACGCTGCAGCGCAACATCCGCCAGCCGCTGGAGACCGTCGGCTACGAGGACCGCATGGACGTCGTCGCACGCCTGCACGGCGGCGGCATCTCCGCGCAGGCCGGCGCGCTGCGCCACGGCGTCTCGCGGGCGCTGCTCGAGGCCGACCCGAACCTGCGCGGCGAGCTCAAGCGCCGCGGCTTCCTGACGCGCGACTCGCGCGCCAAGGAGCGCAAGAAGGCCGGCCTGAAGAAGGCGCGCAAGCGTCCGCAGTTCTCCAAGCGCTAGGACCTTTTTTCGAAGGAGCAGAGCATGGCCCGCAAGCTGTTCGGGACGGACGGCGTCCGAGGAGTCGCGGGCGAGCTGCTCAGTGCGGAGCTGGCACTCGGGCTTGCGCGCGCTGCCACCGCGCAGCTGGGAGCCGAGCGCCCGCGGGTGCTCGTCCTTCGCGATACGCGCGAGTCCGGCGAGATGCTCGAGGCGGCGGTGGCCGCCGGCGTCGCGGCGGCGGGCGGGGACGCGTTGCTGGGCGGGGTGCTGCCGACGCCGGCCGCGCCGTTGCTACTGCGCCGGTACTCGCTGGATCTCGCCGTCGTGCTCTCGGCTTCGCACAACCCCTACCAGGACAACGGCATCAAGTTCTTCGCCGGCGACGGCTACAAGCTCTCCGACGAGGCGGAGCTGGCGATCGAGGCGGCGCTAGAGAGCCATGACGCGAGCGCGCCGGGGCCGATCGGGCGCGTGCGGGAGCTGCACGGCGCCGGCGAGGACTACCTGCGCGAGCTGCACACGCGCTTCGAGGCGCTCGACCTGGACGGCCTCGACGTGCTGCTGGATTGCGCCAACGGCGCGACCTACCGCGTCGCGCCGGAGATCTTCGCGCGGCTCGGGGCGAAGGTCACGGTGCACGCCGCCAGCCCCGACGGGCGCAACATCAACGACGGCTGCGGCTCGACCCACGTGGCCGAGCTGGCGCGGATGGTGAGATCGGGCGGCCACGCGGTCGGCTTCGCATTCGACGGCGACGGCGACCGCGTGCTCGCCGTCGACTCCCGCGGCGCTGTCGTGGACGGCGACGAGCTGCTCGCGCTCGCCGCGGGGCACCTGCGCCGCTCGGGGCGGCTGCCGGGTGACGGCGTGGCGGTGACGGTGATGACCAACTACGGCTTCCACCAGGCGATGGAGCGCGACGGCATCGAGGTGGCGGTGACCGCGGTCGGCGACCGCTACGTGCTCGAGGCGCTTCGCGAGCGGGGTTGGGCTCTCGGCGGCGAGCAGTCCGGCCACCTGATCGAGATGGGCTTCAACCACACCGGCGACGGGATCGCGGGCGCGCTGCTGACGCTCGAGGCGCTCGCCGGCGCGTCGCTCGCCGAACGCCACGCGATGGAGAAGCTGCCGCAGCGGCTCGTCAACGTGCGCGTGCGCGACCGCGGTGCCATCGACGGCGCCGAGCGCGTCCACGACGCCGTGCGCGAAGCTGAGCGCCGGCTCGCGGGCAGGGGACGGGTGCTGATCCGGGCGAGCGGCACGGAGCCACTCGTGCGCGTGATGGTGGAGGCCCCCACCGAGGACGAGGCCGACGCCCTCTGCACGCAGCTCGTGGCGCTGGTGCAGTCAGAGCTCGGCGCGGACTGAGATCCCCCGCGCTCCGGGACGGCGCCGAGCGCCCGACCCCCGTGGCCTAGGAAGCCTCGCGCCGGCCGTGGAACCACGAGCCGTCCGGCAGCGCGAACGAGCTGCCGGCGAAGCCCGGGGGGTCGCCCGCGCTTTGGGAGGCGGGGCCACGGCCCAGGCGCGCGAGGCGCCTTGGGGAAATCGGTGGGTCGGCCCGGCGCTCCATGCCGGGCCTCATCGGTGGGTCGGCCCGGCGCTCCATGCCGGGCCTCATCGGTGGGTCGGCCCGGCGCTCCATGCCGGGCCTCATGGGGAGTTCGGCGCCCGCCGCCGGCGGATCGGTGCGCACGCCGCTCAGCTCGGCGTGCACGCGCTCGATCTCGGCCGACAGCGCGCCCGCGCTGCCGCGGAACGCGGGGCTCGAGGCGTCGCCGAGCATCAGCTCGAGGCGCGCGAGGCCGCGTGCGTAGACCGTCTCGCGCGAGTCGACGCGTCGCGCCAGCTCGCGCAGCGCGGCCTCGTTGCGCAGCAGCGCTCCGCGGCTGATCGGCACGCGGCTGACGCGCGGGCGCTCGGAGGCGGCGAGCAGCAGCCCGCCGACGGCGGCTGCGAGCAGCTCGCGCCGGCGCGGCTCGATCAGGCGGGCCGCCTGCGCTGCGAGCAGCGGCGAGCCGGCGGGGTCCTCACCCGCCGCGAGCCGGCCGTCGAGCGAGAACCAGCGCACGCGCGCCAGCGTTCGCGACGGCCACCCGGGCTCGCGCGCCGTGCGGCGCAGCGTCAGCGGGGGAGCGGGGGAAAGGCCTTCGTGCTGTAGCATGGTCTCGACACCTCCTATTAGATTTAGATGGTGTTGCAGCTCGTAACCTACCACATCCGAACGAAGGTTTCATGTCCGAGACGCCCAACGCACCGCATCAGCTCGACCTGGTGATCGACTTCGTCAACACGTTCGAGCTCGACACCGGCGAGGAGGCGCTGGAGGACCCCGCCCGCCTGTCCTCCTGGCTCGCCGGCCACGGCCTGCTGGCGAAGGGGGAAAGGGCGGGTCCGGAGGACCTGGCGCGGGCGCTCGAGCTGCGCGAGGCGCTGCGGCGCACGATGCTCGCCAACAACGGCGGGCCCGCGGCGGAGCCGCAGACGGCGTTGCTCGAGCGGGCCGCGCGCCGCGGCGAGCTGAGCGTGCACTTCCGGGATGGCGCCTCGTTGCTGGAGCCGTGCGTCGACGGTCCCGACGGGGCGCTGGCGGCGCTGCTCGCGCCCGTGGCGGAGGCGATGTCGGACGGGACCTGGGCGCGCGTGAAGGCGTGCCGCGCCGATGACTGCCACTGGGCCTTCTACGACTTCTCCCGCAACCGCTCGGGAACCTGGTGCGACATGGCGGTCTGCGGGAATCGCGAAAAGGTCCGCGCGTACCGGGCGCGGACCGGCGCCGCAGGCGGGCCCTGAGCGCTGAGGCCGGCGCGGGGCCCGACGCTCCCCCGGCGCCGGCATGGAGCGCCGGCCGAGTCTTCCATGCCCTTTCCGCCGTGGCGCGAGCTCGGCGGTGCCGCCGCGACGAGAGCGGCCGCCGGAAGGCGTGACACCCCCTCGATATCCTCCCCTCGGTGTGCGGCATCGTTGGCTACGTCGGCGCGCGCCCGGCCCGCGAGTTGCTGCTGGCGGGGCTGACGCGGCTCGAATACCGGGGGTATGACTCCGCCGGCATCTCCCTGATCGGCGAGGAGCGGATCGAGGCCGTGCGCGCGGTCGGCAACCTCGGCGCGCTGCGCGAGAAGCTCGCGGCGGGCGCGGGCGCTGTCGCCGTCGCCGAGCGCCCCGCCACGACCGGGATCGGTCACACCCGCTGGGCCACCCACGGGCGCGTCAGCGAAGAGAACGCGCACCCGCACTCCGACAGCGCCGACCGCGTCCACGTCGTCGTCAACGGGATCGTCGAGAACTACCTCGCGCTGAAGGAGCGCCTGCAGGCCGGCGGCAGCGAGTTCAGCTCGGAGACCGACGCCGAGGTGATCGCCCACCTGATCGCCGACCTGTACGACGGCGACCTCGGCGAGGCCGTCCGCGCCGCCTACGCCCAGCTCGAGGGCCACTACGCGTTCGTCGCGATGAGCCTCGACGAGCCCGAGGTGCTGGTGGGCGCCCGCAAGGAGTGCCCGCTGATCCTCGGACGCGGCGAGGGCGAGCAGTTCGTGGCCTCCGCGGTCCCGGGATTCCTCGCCGAGACACGGCGGGTCCAGTACATCGAGAACGGCGAGATCGTCGTGCTGCGCCCCGACGGCGTGCGCATCATGGATGCCTCCGGCACGCCGGTCGAGCGCGGCGAGGAGCTCGTCGACTGGGACGAGGCGACGGCCGAGAAGGCGGGCTACGAGACGTTCATGCTGAAGGAGATCCACGAACAGGCGGACGCTGTCGCCGACGCGATCGCCGACCGCACCGCGCGGCGCGACGGGGTGGACCTGCAGGAGGAGGGCGCCTTCGACGAGTCGCTGCTGCAAGGCGTGGGGCGGATCGTGATCGTCGCCTGCGGCACCTCCTACCACGCCGGGCTGATCGGCCGCTACGCGATCGAAGAGTGGGCGCGGCTTCCGGTCGAGATGGACATCGCCTCCGAGTACCGCTATCGCAACCCCGTCGTGAGCGAGCGCGATCTCGTGATCGGCATCTCGCAGTCGGGGGAGACCGCAGACACGCTGGCCGCGATGCGCCTCGCGCGCGAACGCGGCGCGCGCGTGCTCGCCGTCACGAACGTGATGGGCTCAGAGGCCACACGCGCTTCCGATGGCGTGATCTTCACCCGCGCCGGGATGGAGATCGGCGTGGCCGCCACGAAGACCTTCATCTGCCAGGTCGCCGCCATGTACCTGCTCGGGCTGCGGCTTGCCGAGCTGCGCGGCGAGCTGGCGCCCGAGCGCCTGACAGAGCTCGTCAGCGAGGTCAAGCGCTTGCCGCACTGCATCGACGCGGTGCTCGCCCGCGCAGACGAGCAGATCGCGCCGATCGTTGACGCCCACTGGGAGAGCGACTTCTTCCTCTACCTCGGCCGCCACGTCGGGCTCCCGGTCGCGCTCGAGGGCGCGCTGAAGCTGAAGGAGATCTCCTACATCGCGACCGACGCGTACGCCGCGGGCGAGATGAAGCACGGCCCGATCGCGCTGCTCGACGAGTCCACGCCGGTGGTGTGCGTCGCGACCGACTCGCCCGTGCTCGACAAGGTCGCCTCCAACATGCAGGAGGTGCGCGCGCGGGGCGCCCACGTGATCGCGATCGCGACCGAGGGCAACGACACGATCGCCGCGCAGGCCGAGGCCGTGATCACCGTGCCGCCGCTGGACTGGATGCTGCAGCCGCTGCTCGCGGTGATCCCGCTGCAGATGCTCGCCTACCGGATCGCGCGCCGCCGCGGGCTGAACGTGGACCAGCCGCGGAACCTGGCCAAGACGGTCACGGTGGAGTGACGGCCCCGCGGCCGCGCCGGCGGGCGAAGCGCTCGAAGTAGAGCTGCCATCGCGAGCTCGGTGACCGCGCCGCCGTCCGCATCGGCCCCGCGTCCCGGAGTCCGGGACAGGCGCCGCCAGTAGCATCGTTGCCCGTGGAAGAGCTTCCGGGCTGGCTGACCCCGCTCCCCGACGCCGAGGCGATGCGGGCGACGGATCGCTGGGCGATCGACGAGCAGGGCGTGCCCAGCCTCGAGCTGATGGAGCGGGCGGGTGCGGCCGTGGCCCGCGCGGTCGAGCGCCTGACTCCGGACGGACCGGTCACCGTCGTCTGCGGCAAGGGCAACAACGGCGGCGACGGGCTCGTCGTCGCGCGGCTGCTGCGCGAGGCCGGCCACGAGACCGCCGTCGTGTGCGCGGCCGACCCGACAGAGCTCCAGGGCGACGCGCTGGCGAATCTGGAACGCCTGCCGGGCGAGTCGCCGCTGCGGCTCGACGGCAGCCCGTGGGCGCAGGGGCTCGAGGCCTCCGGCGCCGGCCCTTTCGAGCGCCCGGCCGCGATCGTCGACGCCATCCTGGGGACCGGCTTCGCGGGCGCGCCACATGGCGGCGCGGCGGAGGCGATCGCCGCGATCGAGCGTGCCGGTGCGCCGGTCCTCAGCGTCGATGTGCCGAGCGGGGTCGACGCCTCGACCGGGGTGGTCGAGGGCGGCGCCGTGCACGCGGCCGTGACGGTCACGTTCCACGCGGCGAAGCCGGGGCTGTGGATCCGCCCCGGCAAGGACCACGCGGGCGAGGTCGAGACGGTCGACATCGGCATCCCGCGCGGGGCCCCGGTGGACGCCCGCGCCGGCCTGATCGACGACTCCGTGCTGGCGCTGCTGCCGCGCCGGACCGGCGCCTCGACCAAGTTCGTCTCCGGTCACGTGCTGGTGGCGGGCGGCTCGGTGGGGCTGACGGGCGCGCCCGCGATGGCCTGCCGCGCGGCGATGCGCGCGGGAGCCGGCTACGTGACGGCGTTCGTGCCCGCCGCGGTGCAACCCGTCCTCGCCGGCAGCGGGGTGCCCGAGGTGATGTTCCAGGCGCTGCCTGAAACCGAAGGCGGGCTCGACCTCGCCGGCGTCGAGCGGGTGCTCGAAGCGGCGCTGAAAGGCGGCGCGCTCGCGCTCGGTCCCGGGCTCGGGCGCCAGGAAAGCGCGGTCGCCTTCGCCCGGCGACTCGCCCGCGCCGCGAAGGTGCCGCTGGTGCTCGACGCCGACGGCCTCAATGCGCACGCGCGCAGGCCCGAGGAGCTGCGCAGCCGCGTCGAGCCCACCGTCCTGACACCGCATGCGGGTGAGCTGGGCCGCCTGCTCGACCTGCACAGCGCCGACGTGGATGCCGAACGGCTGCGCTACGTGCGCGAGGCCGCCGCGCGCTCTGGCGCCGTGGTCGTGTTGAAGGGCGACGACACGCTCGTCGCGGAGCCCTCCGGGACCGTCGCGGTCAGCCGCGGGGGCAGCCCTGCGCTCGCGACGGCGGGCACCGGCGACGTGCTCAGCGGCGTGATCGCCGCGGCGCTCGCGCAGCGGCTGGAGCCGTTCGCCGCGGCCGCCGCGGCGGTGCTGCTGCACGCCCGCGCCGGGCGGCTCGCGGCGCGCGCGGCCGGTGCGGTCGAGGCCGTGATCGCCACCGACGTGATCGAAGCGCTGGGCGCCGCCCGTAGCAGGGATGGGGAGGGGGAGGATGGGTAGGGGGCCGCAGCAGGAACACGCGGCTCGCCTGGCAGCGGGCGAGTCCGCCGGTCTGCCGGAGCGGGCACGGGCGCGCGTGAACCTCGCGGCGATCGAGCGCAACTGCGAACGGCTCGGCGGCGAGCTCGCCGGCGGGGCGCGTCTGTGCGCCGTCGTGAAGGCGGGCGCCTACGGCCACGGCGCCGTGGCGAGCGCGCGCGCCGCGCTCGCCGGCGGCGCAAGCTGGCTCGCGGTCGTCGAGGCGCGCGAGCTGCGCGAGCTGCGCGAGGCGGGCCTGCGCGATGTGCCCGTGCTCGTGATGGGCGCGCTGACCGACACCGAACTGCGCGCGGCGCTCGCCGACGGCGGCGAGGTGGTCGTCTGGAGTGAGGAGGCGCTCGCCGCCGTCGCGGCCGCGGGCGGCGGCGCGGTCCACGTCAAGCTCGACTCGGGGATGGGCCGCCTCGGGACGCGCGACCCGGAGCGGGCGAGCGCGGTCGTGGAGGCCGCCGAGCGGGCGCCGGGCGTGCGGCTGGCCGGGCTGATGACCCACTTCGCGACCGCCGACGAACCGGACGACGGCGGCTTCTTCGAGGAGCAGCTCGGCGTGTTCGCGCGCTGGGCGCGCCCCCTGGCCGACAGCCGCCCCGGAGTGCTGCTGCACGCCGCCAACAGCGCCGCCGTGTTGCGCGATGGGGCCTCGCATTTCGACATGGTCCGCTGCGGCATCGCCGTCTACGGAATGGACCCCTTCGGCGCCGACCCCGCCGAGCGCGCGCTGGAGCCGGCGCTCGAGCTCGAAACCTATGTCGCGGAGGTGAAGCTCTGCCGCGCCGGCGAGAGCGCGGGCTACGGCCGGCGCTTCGTCGCCGAGCGCGACACCGCGATCGGGTTGCTGCCGATCGGCTACGGGGACGGCTGGCGGCGCGCGCTGTCGAACAACGCCGAGGCGCTCGTGGGCGGAGCCAGGCACCAGCTGGTCGGCACTGTGAGCATGGACAGCGTGACGGTGGATCTCGGCCCGGAGCCCGGCGAGGAGCTGCGCGGGGCGCCGGCCGTCCTGATCGGGCGCCAGGGCGAGGAGCGGATCACGGCCGAGGAGCTCGCGCGGCGGCTCGGCACGATCAACTACGAGATCACGTGCGGCCTCAGCGGGCGGGTCAGGCGCCGCTACCACCGCGACGGCGAGCCCGCGGGCGACGGAGAGCTGTGAGCGCGGGGCTGGACGCCGCTCGCCGGGCGCTCGCCGGGCGGCCGGCATGGCTGGTGGGGGGAGCGGTCCGCGACGCCCTGCTCGGGCGCCAGACCGCCGACTTCGACATCGTCGTCGAAGGCGACTCCGCAGAAGCGGCGCGGGCCGTGGCGCGCGAGGACGGCCGCGCGGCGTGCTTCGAGCTGTCGGAGGAGTTCGGCGCCTGGCGCGTCGCGGCCCGCGACGGCAGCTGGCAGGTCGACGTCGAGCCGATGCGAGCGCCGACGCTGGAGGAGGACCTCTCGCTGCGCGACTTCACCGTCAACGCGATCGCGGAGCCGCTCGGGGGCGGGGAGCGGATCGACCCGCTCGGCGGCGCGGAGGATCTGAGGGCCGGGCGGCTGCGCGCCGCGGGGGCGGGCGCCTTCGCCGAAGATCCGCTGCGTGTGCTGCGGCTCGTGCGCGCCGCGGTCGAGCTGGGGCTCCAGGCGGACGCCGGCACGCTCGCGCTGGCGCGCTCGCAGTCCGCGGGGCTGGCGGCCGTCTCGGGCGAGCGCGTCCTCGTAGAGCTGCGCCGCATCCTCGCCTCGCCGCGCCCGCGCGCGGGCGTGGAGCTGATGTCCGATCTCGGCGCGCTCGCCGTCGTGCTGCCCGAGGTGGACGCGCTGCGGGGGGTCGAGCAGAGCGCCTACCACCACGCCGACGTGTACGAGCACACGCTCGAGGTGCTCGACCGCACGGCCGAGTTGACGGCGCCGGGAGGGCTCAGCGGGGGTGAGGCGCGGCCGGCCGTCGGGGCGCTCGCCGCCCGCGCGTCCGCTCTGCTCGACGAGCCGCTCGCGGATGAGATGACGCGCGGGCAGGCTCTGCTCTGGGGCGCCCTGCTGCACGACGCCGCCAAGCCGCTGACGCGTGCTGTGCGCCCCGATGACGGGAGGGTCACGTTCATGGGCCACGACCGTGTCGGCGCAGAGCTGGCGCGGACGGTGCTCGGACGGCTGCGTTCGAGCGAGCGGCTCCGCTCTCACGTCGCGGCGCTCGTGCGCCATCACCTGCGCCTCGGCTTCCTCGTCCACGAGCCGCAGCCCCTGGCGCGCCGGACGCTCTACCGGTATCTCCACACCTGCGCGCCCGTCCAGGCCGATGTCACGCTGCTGTCGGTCGCAGACCGGCTGGCGACGCGCGGACGGCGCTCGGAGGAGGCCATCGCCGCGCATCTGCGCCTCGCGGCGGACGTGCTCGGAGAGGCGCTCGACTGGCACGAGCAGCCGCAGCAGGCTCCGTTGGTGCGCGGCGACGAGCTGGCCGGCGAGCTGGGGATCGCGCCCGGACCCGAGCTCGGCCGCCTGCTCGAGGAGCTTGCCGAGGCCCGCTTCGCGGGCGAGGTCACGAGCCGCGAGGAGGCGGTCTCCTATGCGCGGGCCATGCTCGCGCGGTCCTGAGCGCGCTTGGGGCCTCGTACGCATGGGCGATCCTGCCCACCGTGGGTGAGGGGCGAAGGCTAGGATCACCGCCGATGGGGGACCCGGACTGCATCTTCTGCAAGATCGTCGCCGGCGAGCTGCCGGCGACGATCGTCGACGAAGACGAGCGCACGATCGCGTTCATGGACATCGCGCCGGCGACGCGGGGGCACGCGCTCGTGATCCCGCGCGAGCACTCTCGCGATCTGCTCGCGGTGGCGCCCGAGGACCTGCAGGCGACGGCGCTGGCGACGCAGCGGCTGGCGAAGCGAGTGACCCAGCGGCTCGGTGCCGACGGGGTGAACCTGCTCAACTCGTGCGGCGCCGCCGCCTGGCAGACCGTCTTCCACTTCCACATCCATGTGATCCCCCGCTACGACGGCGACCCGCTGCGCCTGCCGTGGGTCCCCTCTTCGGGTGATCCCGAGCAGATCGCAGCCGCAGCGCAGGAACTGAACGGTGATTAGCGAAATAGTCAAACCGCTACATCCAGCGGTCGGGCGTGTTAGGTGGCAGACATGAGAAGACGCATCAGGACCATCACAGCCGCCGGCGCACTCGTTGCGCTGGCGATCCCGGCCGCAGCGCCGGCCAAGCTCTCTGAAGTCGGCGAAATCGGCACGACCACGCCCGCGACGGTCGCGAGCTGCCCCGGCAGCCCCTGCCTGGCGGTGAGCCGTACGACCGGCTTCCAGGTCAAGGTCGGCACCGTCCGCAACCCGATGGGCGTCCCGCGCGACGGCTCGATCGTGGGCTGGACGATCACGCTGGGCAAGCCCACTGCGACCCAGGTCAAGTTCTTCAACACCAACGAGGGCGGCGAACCGGAAGCCGGCATCGCGGTCCTGCGCCCGCAGAAGTCGCCGAACCTCACCTACAAGCTGATCGCCTCAGGCCCGCTCGTGAAACTGAAGTCCTACTTCGGCAAAACGGTCCAGTTCCCGCTCGAAACCACGATCAAGGTCAAAAAGGGCGATGAGGTCGCGCTGAGCGTGCCCACCTGGGCGCCGGCGCTCGCCCTCGGTTTCGGCAACGACACCTCCTGGCGCGCGAGCCGGCAGAAGAAGCAGTGCACGAGCACGAGCAGCCAGACGGCCCAGACACAAATCGCCTCGAACGTGCAGTACTTCTGCCTGTATCAGACCGCGCGTCTGACATACAGCGCAACCGAGATCTCCACTCCTTAGCGGCGCGTATGCCGGCGCAGCTCGGCGTCCTCGGTCGCTTGCGTGCAACCCACGCGGCGCTCCCTGCGTCCTTGATCTGGTTGGCCTACGCACCGCTAGGGGCGTTGGCGGTGGGACGGGCGGCGGGTCTGCGGTCGTCTGATCTGCCGGCCTGCCTGGCGCTGAACATGCGCACGGGGGCCCACGGCCTCGGCTAGCGGCGACGGTCGGCTGAGAGGCGGCGGCCGACGACGCCGATGACGACCGCGGCGATCAGCACGAGCAGGATGAAGGTGACCATGGTCCCGCTCTACCCGAGGCGGCGGCTTTGTAGGCGGCGCGGCGTGTGGGCGGGGCCCGGTGGCCTGTTGAGGCGGCGGGACCGCGCCGGGCGGCGTGGGATCGGTCGCGGCGCCCTACGGCGCGCTCGAGCCGCCCGTCGGGCTGGAGGGCGTTTCTTCGGGTTTCGAGGTGTTTTCGGGCGCTTTTTCTGTTTCTTTGGCTTTTTCTTCGCTGCCCGTGCCGCCCGAGGCTGTTCCTTCGCTCGCGGTGCCGCCGCTTTCGCCTTCGGGGGTTTCGCCTTCGCTCGATTTCGATTCCGAGGATTCGCTGCCGCTCGTGGTGCTTGTTTTCGTCGTTTTGGTCCCGGTCGTCGAGGTCGTCGACGACGCAGCTTTTTCGGCGCTCGTGTCGTTCGGCGGGGTGATGTCCGGTGTCGTCTTCGGCACCGAGTCCGACGCGCTGCCGCCGCCGCACGCCGCGAGCCCGAAGACACAGAGGAGCGCGGCGCTTGCGAGCGTTGCGAGCCGCAGGCGCGTCATCGCCGCCTCGCTCAGGCCGTCCCGGCCGGCGGGCCCATGCGCCTGCCGCAGGTCGGGCAGTCGTTGAGGTCGCGCTGCGCCATCTGCCGGCACCAGGGGCAGAACCTGAGGTTCTCGACCGCCCAGGGCAGCCGGGAGCTCGACGGCAGCAGAGGAAGCACCTTGCCGACGACTTCCAGGGTCTCGCCCGAGTCGCGGTCGCGGTAGACCTCGCCCTCCTCGGCCTCGAGCAGGAGTTCGCGGCCCGTGGCCGGGTTGCGCAGGCGATAACGCTGTCTGGCGCTCATCGACCGCGCACTCTAGCGGAGGGGCGCGGAGGGCCGGGGATAGGCTGCGCGTCCGTGCGCATCTTGATCTTCCACGGCTATCTGCTCGGCGGAACCGGGTCCAACGTCTACAACGCCAGGCTTGCGGAGGCTCTGGTGCGCCTCGGCCACGAGGTGCACCTGCTCTGTCAGGAGCGCCATCCCGAGGAGCACCGGTTCCTCTCCGCCGCGGGCGACTGGGACGAGGGCGAGCTGCGCATTCGAGAGCTTCCGGGGGCGGACGCGGGCCCCACCCACCACCCACCCACCCCCCGCCGGCCCAGGCCGAGCCGTCGCTTACCGGCCCGACATCGGCGGCCTGCTGCCGGTCTACGTCGCCGACCGCTACGAGGGGGTCGCAGGCGCGGACGTTCGCAGAGTGCACCCCGAGGAGGTCGAGGCGTACATCGCGCGCGAACGTGGCGGCCGTCGCCGAGGTGGCCGCGCTCGCCGAGCCCGAGGTCGCGCTCGCCAACCATCTCGTGATGGGGCCGGTGATCCTCGCGCGCGGGCTCCCGGACAGCGTCCCGTATGCGGTCAAGGTCCACGGCAGCGCGCTCGAGTACACGGTGAAGCCCGAACCGCAGCGCTTCCTCGCCCCGCCCGCGAGGGGATCGCGAAGGCGCGGGGGGTGCTCGTCGGCTCCCATCACACCGCGGCCAGCCTGTGGGCGGCGATCGAGGACCCGCAGCTGCCCGAGCGCACACGGCTGGGGCCGCCGGGCGTGGACGTCGCGCGCTTCGCGCCGCGCGAGCCGGCGGCCGCCGCGGCCGGGGTGAGAGAGCTGGCAGGCCGAGCTGGCGGCTGCGCCGCCGGCCGCGCGCGACCGGCGGCGCCTTCGACCGCGATCCGGCGCGAGGCCGCCGCGGCGCTCGCCCGCCTGGAGCCCGCGGCGCGAGCCGCTCGTGGCCTACGTCGGCAAGCTGATCGTGAGCAAGGGCGTCGACCTGCTGGTCGCGAGCTGGCCGCTCGTGCTGGAGCGCGTGCCGGCGGCGCGCCTCGTGGTCGTCGGGTTCGGCGCCTACCGCGAGGCGCTGGAGGAGCTGGCGCGGCGCGCTCGCCGCCGGGGACCTCGGCCGCGCCCGCGAGATCGCCGTGGAAGGCCGCGGGCCGGGAGGGGCGCCCGCGGCGCCGCTTCGCCACCTGCTGGCGTTCCTCGACGGACTCGAGGGCGAGCGCCGCGAGCGCTATCTGGCCGCCGCCGAGGCGCTCGGCGAGCGCATCGTGCTGACGGGCCGCCTGGAGCACGAGGAGCTGGCGCAGCTGCTGCCGGCATGCCGCGCGCTGGTCGCCCCGAGCACGTTCCCCGAGGCGTTCGGGATGGTCGCGGCGGAGGCCGCGGCGTGCGGGGCGGTTCCGGTCGTCGCGCGCCACTCCGGGCTGGCCGAGGTCGCCGAGGCGCTCGCCGCCGAGCTGCCGCCGGCGGCCGCGGCATGGCTGAGCTTCCCCGTCGACGACGAGCGCCGTCGAGGCGATCGCCGAGCGCGTGATCGCATGCGCTGCAGGCGCCGCCGGAGCTGCTCGCGGAGACGCGCGCCGGGCTCGTCGAGGCGGTGCGCAGCCGCTGGTCGTGGGAGCGGGTCGCCGAAGGCGTGCTCGCGGCGGCGGAGGGACGCCTGGAGGGTCTGCAGAGACCGTGAGCCGCCCGGCGCCGCCGTCGCGCAGCGCCCGGCAGGGCGGGTCCTGAAGCGCTTGCCGGCGCAGGCTCTCAGCGTCGGCCCGTTCGGATAGTGTTCCGCCCTCTGATGAGCTCCCACGACGCCCTGCAAGGACCGCGGCGCCCGCTGGCCCGCGCGCGGTCCGCGCGGCGCTACGGGCTGCTCGGTCGTGCCCGGGCTGCTCGGTCGGCGCGCTGGCTGCGTCGGGCTGCGGCGAAGTCAAGGGCCGCGACAACGTCAACGTGATCGCGGGCAAGAAGGCGTTCGTCGCCAAGTGCGGCTCGTGCCACACGCTCGCGCGCGCGGAAACGAAAGGCGTAGTCGGCCCGGACCTCGACAAGGCCTTCGAAGCGAGCATCGAAGAAGGGCTGAAGCGCAGCACGATCCGCGGCGTGGTGGAAGAGCAGATCAAGATCCCCAACCCCGAAGGCGCGATGCCCAAGAACCTCGTCAGCGGCTCGACGGCAAAAGACATCGCCGCCTACGTCGAACAGGTCGGCCGCCCGGCCGGGCAAGGACAGCGGGGCTGCTCGCGACCGCGGTTGCCCCCGCCGGCTCCGGCAAGCCGGCCGAAGAGAAGAACGGCAAGCTCTCGATCCCCGCGAGCCCGACCGGCCAGCTCGCGTACGCGACCAACAAGGCGACCGCGACGGCGGGCCAGGTCACGATCGAAATGCCGAACATGTCGGGCGTCGATCACAACCTCGCGATCGAAGCCGGCTCGAACGAAGCCAGCGGCCCCGGGCCGGTGCTGGGCCACACGCAGATCATCGCAAGGGCACAGCGAGCTTCAGCGTGACGCTGAAACCCGGCACCTACACGTTCTTCTGCGAGGTCCCCGGCCACCGCCAGGCGGGGATGTTCGGCCACCTCACGGTCAAGTAGCCGCCGTGGAGAGCGCCGCCGCGACCGGGTCGAGATTCGCCAGCGCGCTGGCGGCGAAGGACCGGGACGCGATGCGCGAGCTGCTGCACCCGCAGATCGAGTTCCGGGCGCTGACACCACGCAAAGCGTGGGAGGCCGATGATCGCCGAGGCGGTGATGGAGATCGTCTTCGGGACCTGGTTCGAGGACTCCGACGAGATCCGGGCGCTCGAGAGCGTCGAGACCGGCGACCGTCGCCGACCGCGAGCAGCTCCGCTACCGGCTCGCGGTCACGAACCCCGAAGGCAGCTTCGTGGTCGAGCAGCAGGGCTATCTGACGACGGCGAGGACGGGCGCATCGAGTGGATGCGGCTCGTCTGCTCGGGTTACCGGCCGGTTGGGGCCTAGAGGCGGCGCTCGCGCCGCCAGCGCCGCGGTTGGCGGGGCCGAGAGCGGGGTAATGCATGGTTCGCGGCACGGCTCGGTCCGTCATGCGTCGCACGATCCGGCGTGCCGGGCTGAGCGACCCGGACGGAGGCCGCTCGCCTCCTGGGGGAGGGGCTAGAGACCGTGCCGCATCAGAGGATTCAGTGCGCCGAATGTCAGAAGATCGCGCGCAGCCCCAGCACGAGCGCGATCACGACGGCTGCCACGACGATCACGTAGATCAGCAGCTGAAAGGCCTCGCCCTCCGACCGCAGCGGGTTCAACACCGCGTGCTCCCGCTCCTAGATGATGTAGACCGTCGTATAGACGACGATCCACATGATGTCGACGAAGTGCCAGTAGATGCCGGGCACCTCGACGCCGCGATGCTCCTCGGCGCTGTAATGGCCGCGGAACGCTCGGATCGTCACGAACAGCAGCAGGCACAGCCCGATGAAGACGTGCGCGCCGTGCAGGCCGGTCAGCGAGAAGAAGATCGTCGCCTGCGCGCTGTCCTGCGGGGCGAAGCCGATGTTCGCGTACTCGTTGATCTGCACGAACAGGAACGTGCAGCCGAGCAGGAACGTCAGGAACATGCCCGCCTTCAGGCCGCGGTGGTTGTCTTTCTTGATGCACTGCTCGGCCCAGTGGATCACGAACGAGGAGGAGATCAGGATCGCGGTGTTGACGCCCGCGACCTCGACCGGCAGGGTCGTGCCGGGGGCCGGCCACGGGTCGCCCTGGGCGACGCGGATGAAGAAGTAGGCGGTGAAGAACCCGCCGAAGACCATGATCTCGGAGATGATGAAAAGCAGCATCCCGAGCAGCTGGGGCTCGACCCGCGAGCTGCGGTTCGCCGGCGGCGGCCCGTGGTGCTCTCGTCGTGCGCGTGCGCCGGAGGCGTGCGCTACCGAGGCTGCCTCCATCCTATGCGGCGCGGGGCGGCGGTAGCGGGGACCTGCTGTCGACGACGACGTGCTCGACCGGCACCGGGCTGGCGCTCTGGACGCGCTCGATCAGGTTCGAGCGCAGCCAGCCGGAGCGCTCGCCGGGGAGCGTCGAGATCACGATGTTGTCGACCCGGAACAGCTCCATCGCGTTGATCGCGGCGGTGTAGGGGTCGGGGTCGCCGATCATGCCCGAGCTGAGCAGGCCGGCCTCGCGGAGCTTGTCGAGCATGCTCGCCAGGCGCGCACGCGCCTCGCGCGGGGCGTCGCCCCTGCCGTCGGCCTGGGGGACGACCGCGATGAAGAGATGGCGCTCGCCGTCGGCGGCCATGCTCCTTCAGGTGCGCGATCAGCTCCTCGCCGCCGGAGGTCTTGTTGGCGATCACGAGCGTCGCCTTGAACGGCAGCCCCTCGTGCTCGATGTCGACGACGACGTGCTCGACGGGGAGGCCGGTCGCGTTGCGGATGCGTTCGATCAGATCGCGCCGCAGCCAGCCCGAGCTCTGGGCGGGGTGGGTCGAGACGATGATTTCGTCGGGCCGGCTGCTGCGCGACGGCATCCATCGTCGCCGAGAACGGGTCGGGGTCGCCGACCTCGCCGGTGGCCTCGAGGCCATCTTCGGCCAGCGCCGAGAGCGCCAGGTCGACGCGCACCTGCGCCGATTCGCGCACGGCCTCGTCGTAGATCACGAGGCCCGCGGACGGGTTGCTGGCGGGTACGACCAGCCGGAAGCGGGCAGGGCTCTCGGCTGCGCGTGCGCGCACAGCCTCGAGCAGCCGACCCCCGCCCAGGGTGCGGCTCGCGACAACCAGAACCTCTCTCACGGCTTCCTCCTCATCGGCTCGGCTCCCGCAGCACGCCGCCGGCGGCGGCCGGAGTGGGGGCGAAGATCCCGTGCACGGCGCCGGGGACGCCGTACTCGTACGGACCGCCAACCACGGTGGGCAGGCGGTCGAAGTTGAAGACGGGCGGCGGCGAGGAGACCTGCCACTCGAGCGTGAGCGCGCGCCAGGGGTTGGATTCGGCGATGGGGCCGCCGCGCCAGCTCGTGACCATGTTGTAGATGAAGATCAGCGTGCTCAGGCCGAGCCCGAAGCTCGCGATCGAGATGAACAGATTGAGATCGGCGAACTGCGAGGCGTAGGTCGAGACGCGCCGCGGCATGCCTTCCAGGCCGAGGATGTGCATCGGCCCGAAGGTCAGCGTTGAAGAAGATGAACGTGGTCCAGAAGTGCCACTTGCCCAGGCGCTCGTCGAACATCCGCCCGGTCATCTTCGGGAACCAGTAGTAGACGCCGGCGTAGATCGTCATCAGCGAGCCGCCGAACAGCACGTAGTGGATGTGCGCGACGATGAAGTAGCTCGCGCTGACGTGGATGTCGAAGGGGATCATCGCGAGCATGATCCCGCTGATCCCGCCGAGCCGTGAACGTGGTCATGAAGCCGAGCGCGAACAGCATCGGCGTATCCAGGTGGAGCACCCCTCGCCACAGCGTCGCCAGCCAGGAGAAGATCTTGATTCCGGTCGGGACGGCGATGATCGCGGTCGTGATCGCCATCGGGATGCGGATCCAGGCCGCCATCCCCGAGGTGAACATGTGGTGCGCCCAGACCGTGAAGCCGAGCCCGACGATCGCCAGCAGCGAGAAGGCCATCATGCGGTAGCCGAAGATCGGCTTGCGCGACTTCACGGCGATCACTTCGCTGATGATCCCGAAGCCCGGCAACATCATGATGTAGACCGCCGGGTGCGAGTAGAACCAGAAGACGTGCTGGTACATCAGCACGTCGCCGCCCTTGGCCGCGTCGAAGAAGTTGAAGCCGAGCGCGCGGTCGAGCAGGATGAAGAACTGCGAGGCCGCGATGAACGGCGTCGCGATCACGACGAGCAGGGAGGTCGCGAAGTTCGCCCACACGAGCAGCGGCATGCGGAAGAAGCTCATGCCCGGCGCCCGCATCGTGATGATCGTGACCAGGAAGTTGAGCGCGGTCATGATCGAGGAGGCGCCCGCGAACTGCACCGCGATCGAGAAGAACGTCTGCCCGATCGGCGCGTTGACCGAGAGCGGGGTGTAGGCGGTCCAGCCATCGGCAAAGGCGCCGCCCGGCACCAGGAAGCTGCCGAGCATCATCAGCCCCGCGATCGGCAGCAGCCAGAAGGACAGCGCGTTCAGGCGCGGGAAGGCCATGTCCGGCGCGCCGATCATCAGCGGGATCACGAAGTTCCCGAGCCCGGCGAAGACCGGGATGATGAACAGGAAGATCAGCAGCGAGGCGTGGACCGAGAACAGGCCGTTGTACGTGTTCGCGTCGACGAAGTGCGAGCCCGGCTGGGCGAGCTGCGCGCGCATCAGCATCGCCAGCAGCCCGCCGATGAGCAGGAAGATGAACGAGTTGACCGTGTACTGGATCCCGATCACCTTGTGATCGGTGTTGATCCGGAAGTAGTCCTTCCACGTGTAGGCGCCGTGGCTGGAGTGGTCCTCCGGGCGGGTCTTGCGCCCGGCGGCCCAGTAGAACCAGTAGTCGAAGCCGCCGAAGCCGACCAGGAAGAAGAGCGGCGCCGCGAGCAGCGAGACGGTCAGGATCGCTTCCCAGGAGAGGTAGTGGTGGAAGGTGCTGTGGCCCGTCGAGGCGCGCACGATCCAGGTCAGGAACGTCGCGAAGGCGATGCCGAGCAGGAAGAAGAGGCCGCCGCGGATGAAGCCCGGGTGTTTGATCCTTGCGATCACGCCTTTGGGGCTCGGGGGCGCGCCGGCCGGAGCGCCGGCCGGGGGGGCGGTGGTCGTGGTGGACATCGCGGTGGCGACATTATCCCGCACCTCCTGGCGTGGTCGTCGAGGACGTTGACCCCCCGGTCGTGGTGCTGACCTGGCCCGAAGCCAGGTTTTGAAGCGGGTTTCGGTGACGACGTGGATCTTGGAGCGCATCAGCGAGTGGCCGAGACCGCAGAGCAGGTTGCAGACGACCGGGTAGGTGCCGAGCAGGGTCGGCGTCGCGCGCCAGTGGGTCGTGATGCCCGGCACCGCGTCCTCCTGGAGCCGGAAGGCGGGGATCCAGAAGGCGTGGATCACGTCCTTGGAGTGGATGTTGAACTCGACCGAGATGCCCTTGGGCACGTACAGGTCGGTGCTCGTCAGCGGTTTGCCGTGGGTCAGCGCGGAGCGGGTATTCGTAGGTCCAGGCGAACTGCTGGCCGTAGACCCCGATGTCGACCTCGCGCGCAGGCTTCTTCTCGTTTTCGTGCAGGACCACGAACGAGTAGCCGACCATGCCGAGCAGCAGCACCGTCGGGATCGCGGTCCAGAAGACCTCGAGCCGCGTGTTGCCGTGGATCGGCGGGCCGTCCTTGAGCTCCTCGCCGGGCCGCATGTGGAACTGCCAGACCGAGTAGAGGATCACGCTCACGACCAGGACGAAGATCGGGATCGAGGCGATCACGAGCACGTGGTAGAGCCGGTCGGTGTTGTGGGCCTGCTTGGAGGCCGCCGCCGGGAACCAGTGGATCGTGAAGCTGAGGACGATCCCGATCGCGATCGCGATCACGGCGGCGATGGCCGTGATGGTGAGCGACCGCCGCCTAGACATCGGCACCGGCCGCGGTCGTCTGTTTTCCGAGGCTCCTCCTCATCGGGAGCGAGATCCTAATGCCTCCGCCTTCGGACCGCGGCTAAGGCGCTCCGAGCGCCAGCCGAAGCCTCGGCCGTCGCCGCGCTCGGGCATGTGCCGGGCCCCGGGGATGTGGCCTCAGCCCCCCGCCGCGGCCCTGCCCAAGCCCTTCCTGGAGTCTCCGAGTCCCGGCATCTCGATCGCGATGTCCTCGCCGCGAAGCCGCTGCGCGATCGGGTCGCAGTCGCCGAGCTCGATCCCGGTCCAGTGCCGGTGCAGCCGCTCCGCAACCGCGTAGGTGGTGCCGCTGCCGCCGAATGGGTCCAGGACGCGGTCGCCGGCCTCCGTGCCGATCCTCAGCACTCGTTCCAGCATCTTCTCGCTCAGCTGGTTCGCCCGCCGGGTCTTGGTTCCCCGGTGCCGTACGGGCGCGATGTCGCTCCACACGTCCGACAGGTTGAGGCCATCCGGGTGCAGCTTCTTGCGGTGGCCGCCGTAGTCCTTGATGTCGCCCCCGCAATGCCTGCACACCGCCACGGGCACCCGTGGACGATTGAAGACCCTCGGTTTGCCGCTCGTGTAGTAGAGGAGGCTGTAGTGGCTCGGGTACAGGCGCCCCGGGATCGGGAGCGACATCTTGATGTCGATCGCGATCCAGTGCCGGAAGAGCAGCCCATGGCGGTTGAGCTCGTGCCCGAGCTCGACGTTCCAGCAGGGCAGGTTGTAGATCCAGAAGGAGCCGCCCGGAGCCAACAGGCGAACGCACTCGGCGACCCACTGGCGAGACCACTCCAGGTAGTCGCCGTCCGCCATCTCGTCGCTGATCCCCGGGCCATATTCCTTGGCCAGGTTGAACGGCGGGTCGGCGAAGATGAGGTCGTAGGAGCGCTCGGGGAGCTCCGGGAGGATCTCCAGGCAGTCGCCTTGGAAGAGCGCGCCGAGGTCGGTGGCGTGGCGGGGCTCCAAGATCGCGATCGTACTCCCGAGACCGCCGGCGACCGGCGTCGGCTCGCTTGACCGCCTCTGCATTCCATAGTAGATTGAGGCAATAGTTGCAAGGCGATCCTCGAGCGCTTGCATGGGCGATCGCCAGGGTAAACAGACCCGGCTGGAGCGTTTCCGGCGGAGCGGCCGGGTGGGCAACCAACCAAGAGCGCGAGGCGAGGGATGCAAGTACACGAAGGCATGAGCCGCACGGTCCTCACGGTGGGTCCTGGACACACCCTGCAGGCGGTCGCCCGCCTGATGTCCGAGCGCAGGGTCGGCGCTGCGGTCGTCATGGACCCCGACGGCCACGGACCGGCGATCATCACCGAGCGCGACATCCTCGTTTCGCTCGGCGGGGCGCAGGACCCGACCGCCGAGACCGTCGCCGATCACCTGACACGCGACGTCGTCTACGCCGCGCCCGACTGGTCTCTGGAGGAGGCTGCGGCGGCAATGGTGCGTGGAGGCTTCCGCCATCTGATCGTCCTCGACGGAGGAGAGACGGTCGGCATCCTGTCGGTGCGCGACATCGTGCGCTGCTGGACCGAGGATGGCGCGATCTGTCCGGTGCCAGCCCGGGTGGCCGTGGGGTGAGAGGGGTGGTGTGCCCGTCGGGGGGCGGGCCCACCCTCGCCACAGCGGCCGGGCGCGGTTGAGGGACCGCGCCCGGCGCTCCACGGGTCAGACGCCGGCGAGCTGACGTTCTCAGCCGGCGAGTGCCGCGCGCCGCGCCCGCGTGGCCGCGAGCAGAGCGGCGGCGGCACCCGCGACGGCGGCTGCGAGCGCGAGGCAGAGCGTCACGCGCGTGCTGGCTCCCAGCGGCCCGGAAGGGTCCGTGCCCGCGCCGGGCACGCTCCACAGCGCCGGGACGTACAGGAGCAGCCCGGCCGTCACGAGCACGCTCGCCAGCGCCAGCGCCTGGCCTGCCCAGCACGCCAGGCGCAGCAGCCGCTCAGGCGGCTGGGTCCGGCGCATCACGGCTTTCGGTGCCAGCGCCGCCACGAGCGCGCACGCGAGCGCGCCGAGTGTGAGCGGGAGCAGGATCTCGAACACGAACGGGACCGGGAAACGCGCGCCGCGGGAGGGCGCGATCGAGAAGCAGCACCGCCGCCAACGCGACGAGCGCCGCCCCGGCGAGCGCCGGCGAGGCGAGCAGCAACCTGACGCGACGGTCGCGACCGCGCAGGGCGGTGACGAGCGCGTGGGAGAGCAGAGGCAGGCCACCCACGGCGACCGCCAAGGCTCCGATCACGGCGCCGAGCGTGATCAGGTGCCGCGCCGCGCTCAGCAGCGGGTGCATGTGCTCGAAGGCATCCCTGTGCTCGGTCTCCTTCGCGAAGCACGCCCCTGCCACCGAGACGAGGATCCAGCAGGCGAACAGGGCACCGACAGAGAGCCGCATCGCGCTCGCGGCGGTCATCCCCTCTCGCCAGGCGCGCCGCGGGCGCAGGTGCGCTCGTGCCGCTCCCGTGATCAGCGAGGCGAGCCCGGCTGCGCCCGGCGGATCGTCCTCGACGAGCGCGCGCATCTCCTCGCCGTAGCGTTCTCGCCAGGACTCGGGGTAAAGCGCGAGCAGCAGTGATGCGGTGCGCGCCCTCATGCCGGCGCTCCCGCCGCGCGCAGTCGCGTCAGCCCGGCGTCGGCGATCTCCGACAGCGCCTCCAGGCGGCGCTGGAGCGTCCGCGAGCCCGCGGCGGTGATCCGGTACGGGCGGCGGCGTCCGGAGGGCTGCGTGGCCTCGATCAGCCCGTCGGACTCGAGCCGCGAGAGCGCCCCGTAGAGCGTGCCCGGGCCGAGGTGCACGCCGGCCAGCTGCTCGATGTCCGCGACCATCGCGTAGCCGTGCTTCTCGCCGCCCGCGAGGCTCGTGAGCACCAGCAGAGAGGGGTCCGACCTGTCCATCGCGCCTCCTTCTTAGTACGTGGCACGATATACCGTACCACGATGTACGAGGTGCGAAGACGACGCCGGCGAGCGGCCGCGGGCTGCGATCTCGGCTGGAGCAGCGGCCCCGCGCGGCGCCGCTGCGTCAGCGTTCGTCCGCGTCGAGCGGGAGCTCGTCGATTTCGTGGCGCGTGTCTTTGATCCAGCGCACGAGGCAGCCGATCAGGAGCACGCCGCCGATGATCGAGAGCTCGAAGAAGGTGGTCAGGCCGATCAGCGCGAGCGTGATCCCGAGCGCCGTGAGGATCGGGAGGATCGAGGGCCCGGGGAGGTGGATGTCCTCGCCGACGGGCGGGGTCTCCGGCTCGAGCGGCGTCACGAGACGTAGACGGCCGCGATCACGAACGTGATGCCGAAGACGAACATGCAGATCGCGCCGACGATCAGGCCGGTGCGGATGTTCTTGCGCGCGAGGCGACGGGTCATCATTGCCGCGAAGAATATAGGGCGCCGCCTGGCGGCGGCGCGTGAAGCGCGCGCTCCATGCGCGGATGGATCAGGGCGCCGCCTGGCGGCGGCGGTCGGCGGCGCGCTCCATGCGCTCGGAGATGGGGGCGCCGCCTGGCGGCGGCGGGTAAACCGCGCGCTCCATGCGCGGTTTACAGATGAGCGTCGGCGACCATCGCGCAGAACAGCAGCGCGAGGTACGCGAGCGAGTACAGGTACAGGCGCAGGGCGCTGGCGCGGTCGGCGCGCCTGTAGAGGCGCACCGCGCCGGCGATGAAGCCCAGTCCCAGCACGAGCGAGGCGACGAGGTAGATCGCGCCGAAGCCGCCGGCGCAGAACGGAAGCTGGGTGACCGCGTAGAGAAGGATCGAGTACAGGAGGATCTGGCGGCGCGTCTCCTCCTCGCCGCGCACGACCGGCAGCATCGGCACGCCGACCTTGGCGTACTCCTCCTTCATCAGCAGCGAAAGCGCCCAGAAGTGGGGCGGCGTCCAGAAGAACACGATGAAGAAGAGGATCACCGCGGTGCCGCTGACAGAGCCTGTGACCGCGGCCCAGCCCACCAGCGGCGGGACCGCACCCGCGGCGCCGCCGATCACGATGTTCTGCGGTGTGCGGCGCTTCAGCCAGACGGTGTAGACGAGCACGTAGCCGAGGAAGCCGGAGAAGGAGAGCGCGGCCGCCAGCGGGTTCACCGTCACCGAGAGCAGCAGCAGCGACAGGAGCGCGAGCGTGCAGCCGTAGATCAGCGCCGCGCGCGGCGCGACCCGGCCCGCTGGGATCGGGCGGGAGGCCGTGCGCTTCATCTGCGCGTCGATGTCGCGGTCGAACCAGTGGTTGACGGCGCCCGCGCCGCCCGCCGAGAGGTAGCCGCCCAGACACGTCAGCGCGACCAGGCCCACGGAGGGATCGCCCGCGACGTACATGGTCGCGATCGTCGTCAGCAGCAGCAGCGACTGAACCTTCGGCTTGGTCAGCTCGACGTAGTCGGAGACCAGCTGACGGGTACGCGGCGCGAAGCCGACGGATGCTGCGGGCAGCGCACCGGAAGCTGCGCCGGCGCGCGCCCCGGCCATCAGACGCCCACCTGACGGGCGCCGGCCGGCACGGTCGCCCCGCTGCCCGGCGAGCCTGTGCTGCGCCGCTCGACCTCCCTGCGAATGTCCTTCATGGGTTCGGCCGAGCGTACCAGCGGTACGACGTCGAAGTTGTTGACCGGCGGGGGCGAGCTCGTGAACCACTCGAGCGTGTTCGCCTTCCACGGGTCGGGGCCCGCGATCGCGCCGTTCTTCAGGCTTCGCAGCACGTTGATGATCGTCACGAGCACGCCCGTCGCGATCGTGAACGCGCCCACCGTGGAGATCACGTTGTAGAGCTGGAGGTGACCCACCGGCGAGTACTCGTAGACGCGCCGCGGCATCCCGTCAAGTCCCATCACGTGCTGGATCATGAAGGTGAGGAGGATGCCGACGTAGATCAGCCCGCAGCTCAGCTTCCCGAGGCCCTCGCTGAGCAGCCGCCCGGTGATCTTCGGGAACCAGTAGTAGATCGCGGCGAAGATCGGCATCACCGAGCCGCCCAGCAGGACGAAGTGCAGGTGCGCGACCACGAAGTACGTTTCGTTGACCTCCCAGTCGATCGGGAACGTCGCGAGGAAGATCCCCGAGATCCCGCCGATGACGAAGATCGAGATGCCGCCGGCGGCGAACAGCAGCGGCGTTCGCCATTCGATCGAGCCGCGCCACAGCGTGGCGATCCAGTTCAGCACCTTCACGCCGGTCGGCACGGCGATGAAGAAGGAGCTCAGCATCACGAACACGAGCAGTGCCTCGGGCAGCGGGAACGTGAACAGGTGGTGGGCCCAGGTCAGGAAGCCGAGGAACGCGATCGCCACCGTCGAGGCGGCGATCGCCTTGTAACCGAAGATCGGCTTGCGGGAGAAGACCGGCAGGATCTCCGAGATGATCCCGAAGCCCGGCAGCACCATGATGTAGACCTCGGGGTGCCCGAAGAACCAGAACAGGTGCTGCCACAGGAGCACCGAGCCCCCCTGTGCCGGGTCAAAGAAATGGGTTCCGAAGTGCCGTTCGGTCAGCAGCATCGTCACTGCGGCCGCGATCACCGGCAGCGCGAAGATCAGAAGCACCGAGTAGACGAGGATCGTCCAGACGAACAGCGGCAGGCGCCCCCAGCTCATGCCGCGCGCCCGCATGTTCGCGATCGTGGCGTAGAAGTTGATCGCGCCCAGCAGGGAGGAGAGCCCCGTGAGGTGGATCAGGTAGATCCAGGCGTCCTCGCCGCCGCTCGGGGAGAAGTTCCCGTTGGCCAGCGGCAGGAAGCTCACCCAGCCGGCTTCGGGCGGGTTCCAGAACAGCGAGGCGTAGAACACGATCCCGCCCGCCAGGAGCAGCCAGTAGGAGAGCGCGTTCAGGCGCGGGAAGGCCATGTCGCGCGCGCCGATCATCAGCGGCAGGAAGTAGTTCGCGATGCCGGCCATCATCGGCACGACGAACAGGAAGATCATCGTCGTGCCGTGCATCGTGAACAGCTGGTTGTAGACCGTGGGGGTCACCAGCGTGTTGTTCGGCGCGCCCAGCTGCAGGCGGATGATCAGCGCCTCGACCCCGCCCAGCAGGAAGAACACGAAGGTCGTGACCATGTACATGATCCCGATCCGCTTGTGGTCGGTGGTCGTGATCCAGCTCGTCCAGCCCTTCGGCTCGGGCTTGACGGTCTGCGTCGTGATCTGCGGGACGGGGGCTACGTAGGTGGCCATCTGCTCTGTTCGTGTCCTCGTCTGGCTAGGGGTTTTCGACCTGGCCGGCGCCGGTCTGCTTGCTGAGGAGTGCGCGCGCTTCCTTGGCCGCGGCGTTCGCTTCGGAGATCTGTTTCTTGCGCCCGGCGAGCCAGGCGTCGAACGTCGCCGGCGGCACAGCCCTGACGGTGGCGATCATGCGGGCGTGCCCGCGGCCGCAGAGAATCGCGCACTGGCCGCGGTAGATCCCGGGCTTGGAGATCTTGAACCAGGTGTAGTTGTGGTACCCGGGCACGGCGGCGACCTTGCCGCCGAGTTCCGGCACCCACCACGAGTGCACGACGTCGGCGGAGACGACGTTCAGCGAGACCGTCGTGTTCGTCGGGACCACCATCTCCTGGTAGGAGTACGGCGCGCCGAGCCCGTCCCGTTCGCTGGAGCCGGGATAGACGTACTGCCAGATGTACTGACGGCCGATGATCGTGATTTCCAGCGCTTTGCCGTTCGGCGGCAGCTTCTTGTCGACGCTCGCGTACTCGGCGTTCGCGACGTCGGCGAGCTGGTCGCCTTCGGGGCCCGAGTTCGGCGGGTTCTGGATCGAGGACAGCGTCGCGAAGGTGACGATCGCCAGGGCGACCAGGATCACCGCGGCGCCCACCGTCCAGCCGATCTCCAGGCGCGTGTTGCCGCGGATCTGCGCGGGCGCGGAGCCCTTCTTGCGGCGGAAGCGGATCAGCGCGTAGATCAGGGCGCCCTGCACCGCCACGAAGATGATCGCGCCGATCACCAGCTCGACCTTGTAGAGGTCGTCGATTTTGTTCGCGTTCGGGGATCCGCCCGACTCCGGCGTGAAGAAGGCGAGGGTGGTGTGGAGCAGCTGGCCCAAGGCGGCGGGGATTCTATTCAGGCCCGCACGCGACGCGCTTGATGACGTTTGCCACGAGGCGCGCTAGCGACCCGTGAAGCGCGCCGGGCGCTTTTCCATGAAAGCGATCGCACCCTCGAGCGAATCGGCGCTGCCGACCATCTCGCGCTGGATCTGCGCCTCCAGGTCGAGCTGCTCGTCCATCCGCTGGTAGAGCCAGTTGTTGAGCTGGCGCTTCGTGCCCGCGTAGGAGAGCGTCGGGCCCGCGGCGAGCTGCGTCGCAAGCGCGCCCGCGACCTCGAGCAGCTCGTCGTCCGCGACCACGCGGTTGATCAGGCCCCACTCGAGCGCCTGGTTTGCCGCCAGGCGCTCGCCGAGCATGCAGAGCTCGGTCGCGCGGGCGAGCCCGATGCGCGTCGGCAGCCAGACGGAGGAGCCGCCGTCGGGGACGAGCCCGATGTTGACGAAGGCGAGCAGGAAGTACGCGCTCTCGGCCGCGAGGATCAGATCGCAGCACAGCGCGAGCGAGCAGCCGATTCCTACCGCCGGGCCGTTGACCGCTGCGACGACGGGCTTCGGCAGCTCGCGGATGCCGGTCATGATCGGGTGGTAGACCTCGGTCAGCTGCCGGTAGACGGCGTCGGGCGCCTCCTCGCGGCTGGCCGCGCCGCCTCCGAGCTCGCGCAGGTCCGCGCCGGAGGAGAAGCCACGGCCGGCTCCGGTCAGCAGCACGCTGCGCACCCGATCGTCCTCGCGGCAGCGCGTCACCGCCGCCAGCAGGTCGTCTCCGAACTGGCCGTTCCAGGAGTTGAGGCTGTCGGGCCGGTTCAGCTCGATCGTCGCGACCCCGTCCTGAACCGTCAGGTTCACCGTCTCGAGTTGGGTCTCGATATCGCTCATGGGCCTCCTCTCGTGGTGCGGCGGGCTGCCGCGGTCGGGCGCCGTCCGGTGCCCCGCGGAGGTTGATCCTATGGTGTATCGGATGGCATATCCCATGACGGGGCACAGGCGGCCCGTGATCGGCATCTGCACCACGCTCGAGAAGGCGCGCTGGAGCGTCTGGGAGCTCGACGCCGCGCTGCTGCCGATGAACTACATAGAAGCCGTCCAGCGCGCGGGCGGCATGGCCCTGATGCTCCCGCCCGACGAGCAGCTCGTGGAGGACCCCGACGAGGTGCTGGCCCTGCTCGACGGCCTGATCCTCGCCGGCGGCGCCGACATCGATCCCGCCAGCTACGGCGAGCAGAGCGATCCGCACACGGTCGACACGGTGCCCGAGCGCGACCGCTTCGAAGTCGCTCTCGCGCGCGCCGCGATCGAGCGCGACCTGCCGCTGCTCGGCATCTGCCGTGGGATGCAGCTGATCAACATCGCCTGCGGCGGCACGCTGATCCAGCACCTGCCGGACCGCTTCGGGCACGGCGAGCACCGCCGCGTCGTCGGCACCTTCGAAGGCTCAGACCACGAGGTCAACCTCGCCGAGGGCTCGCTTGCCGAACAGGCCGCGGGGCAGCCGGTGCACACGACGAAGTCACACCACCACCAGGGCGTCGACTGCCTCGGCTCCGGGCTGGTCGTCTCGGGCACCTCGGTGTTCGAGGACGAGCTCGCCGAGGCGATCGAGATCCCGGGCAAGCGCTTCGTGCTCGGCGTCCAGTGGCACCCCGAGGCGGACTCCGAGAGCACGGTGATCGCGGCGCTCGTGGCAGCCGCAGCGCGCTCGGCGCTGGCGGCCGCCTCCGAGTAGCCTCCCGCCGCGTGCGTCTATCGAAGGCGATGCGGGCGACCGCGTGGGGGATGGTCGCGGCGGGCCTCGCGGCGCCGCTGCTGCGCAAGCGCGTTTCGGCGCCCGCCGTGGCGATGCAGGCGCTCTCCTTCGCGGCCCCGCTGGGCGCGGCCGTCGCCATGCGCCGCTCGCCGCGCCGCGACATCGCTGTCTGCGCGCTACAGATGTGGGCCTACCTCGCCGCCTACAAGACCCCGCACGACGACGAGGAGGCGCAGCGGGCGCGCGTCCGCGTCGCCTATCCGATCTGGGCGGACCGCGTGATCGGGCTCGGCGAGCTCCCGAGCACGCGCCTGCAGCGGGCGCTCGCCCGCAACGGGCCCGACGGGCCCGAATGGCGGGCGCTGGATCGAGTCCTCGTGTGGGCGCACTGGAGCTGGTTCGCGGTGCCGCACGGGGCGCTGCTCTATGTGATGTGGAGGAGGCCTGAGCGTTTCGGGCGCGCCGCGGTGCTGACCTACGCGGTGTTCGACGTGGGGGCGAGCTTCTACTGGTTCGTGCCCACCGCGCCGCCCTGGTACGCGGCCGGCGCGCGCGAGGACGGCGCGCCCTCCGAGCAGCTCGCCGTACGGCGCATGATGGTCGAGTACGGCGAGGATTTCTGGCGAGACGGCTGGGGCTCTCTCTACAGTGTCTTCGGAGGCAACCCTCTCGCCGCTATGCCGTCCCTGCATTTCGCCACCACGCTGATGGCCGCCCTCCTGCTCGCCGAGGTGGGGCCGATCGCCGGTGCCGTGGGCTTCGGCTACACGGCGGCGCTGGGGTTCGCGCTCGTCTACCTGGGCGAGCACTACGTCGTCGACCTGATCGCGGGGGCGGCGCTGACGGTGGCGGTGAGGCGCTCCGAGCGCTGGGCGGGCCGGCCTCTGCGGCGGATCGGGCGCGCGATCGGCGCGCTGGAGGGTATGGCACACCAAACGGCCTGAAAGGCGGAGTAGGCGAGAAGGAATGGCGGGCGGGAGCGAAAACGGCGGCCCCGGGGGAGCCCGCGAGCCCGAGGGCGGGCGGGCGTCGGGGGTGGCGGCGTCGGGGGCGCTGGCGTCGGGGGGGCGGGCTCCGATCACCACCACGAGGAGGAGATGCCGCGTGTACGGCTCACGCGGCGGCAGATCACCGTCTTCGCCATCTTCATGCTGTCGGCGATCGGCTTCCTGTACTTCGTCCTTCCGAAGCTGACCTCGGCGGGCGAAACCGTCCACCGCATCGAGCACGGCGACAAATGGTGGATCGCGATCGGCGTCGTGCTGGAGGTGCTGTCCTTCGGCGGCTATGTCGTGCTGTTCCGGACGGTGTTCGTGAAGCGGCCGCATCCGTCACAGCCACCTCGAGCGGATCAACTGGCGCGTCACCTACGAGATCACGATGGCGGGGCTCGCGGCGACGCGGCTGTTCGCCGCCGCCGGGCGCCGGCGGGATCGCGCTGACCGCCTGGGCCCTGCGCCGCTCGGGGATGGAACCGCGGCTGGTCGCCTGCCGGCTGGTCGCCTTCAACGTGATCCTCTACACGGTCTACGCCGGCTCGATGCTGATCGACGGGCTCGGCCTCGGCATCGGGCTGTTCCCGGGCGGCGGCTCGTTCGCGATCACGTTCGTCCCGGCGATCGTGGCGGCCGTGCTGTTCTCGTGTGCCTTCGGGATCGCGGCCCTGCCGGGAGATGTCGAGCGGCGGTTCGGCGCCCGCGCCGAAGGTGGCGGGCGGCTGTCGCGCTTCTACGCGCGGGCGGCGACGGTCCCCGGGCTGGTCGCGAGCGGCGTGCGGACCGCCTGGGACGTCGTGCGCGCCAAAGAATGGGGGATCCTCGGCGCGCTGGCGTGGTGGGGCTTCGACATCTCGGTGCTGTGGGCGATGTTCCACGCGTTCGGCGAGCCGCCGCCCTTCACCGTGATCTGGATGGCCTACTTCGTCGGCACGCTCGGCAACCTGCTGCCGGTGCCCGGCGGCATCGGGGGCGTCGAGGGCGGCATGATCGGCGCCTTCGCCGCGTTCGGCGTGAACCTCGAACTCGCGACGCTGGCCGTGCTCTCCTACCGTGCGATCTCGTTCTGGCTGCCGACGATCCCCGGCGGCATCGCCTACTTCCAGCTCCGTCACACTGTCGCGCGCTGGCGCGAGCGAAGAGGTGCCGAGCATGCTGGACGCCGGACGAGCAGGGCCGGCCGCGACGCGGAGGCCGTCTGAGCTGTAACCAGAGCCCGCTGCCTTGGTACTATACAAAGTAAAGTGATGTGGAAGCACAAGCTTTGGGGAACGGAGAAACGATGAGCGAGAACGTCGAGAACGTGGTGATCGTGGGCAGCGGGCCGGCCGGCTACACGGCGGCGCTGTACACGGCACGGGCGAACCTGCGCCCGCTGGTGATCGAGGGCTTCGCCTGGGGCGGGCTGCTCCAGCAGACGACCGACGTCGAGAACTACCCGGGCTTCCCGGAGGGCGTGATGGGCCCCGAGATGATGCAGCGCTTCCGCGACCAGGCCGAGCGCTTCGGCGCGCGCCTCGTCACCGACCAGGCCGACCGCGTCGAGCTCTCGAAAGAGCTCGGGGGCGTGCACAAGGTCTGGGTCGGCGACACCGTGCACGAGGCCCGCACCGTGATCCTCGCGATGGGGGCCGAGCACAAGAAGCTCGGCGTCGTCGGCGAGGAGGAGCTCGCCGGGCGCGGCGTGTCCTACTGCGCGACCTGCGACGCGGCTTTCTTCAAGGAGGCCACGACGATCATCGTCGGCGGCGGCGACTCGGCGATGGAGGAGGCGATCTTCCTCTCGAAGTTCGCGAAAAAGGTCACGGTCGTGCATCGCCGCGACGAGTTCCGCGCCTCGAAGATCATGCTCGATCGCGCGCACGCGCAGGAGAACATCGAGTTCCTGACGCCCTACACCGTGAAGGAGTTCGTCGGCGGGCGAGAACGGCGCGCTCGGACACGCGCTGCTGCAGAACGTCGAGACCGGCGAGCAGCGCGAGCTGCTCGTGGCCGGCACGTTCATCGCGATCGGCCACGAGCCGCAGTCGGGGCTCGTCGGCGGACCAGGTCGACGTGGACGAGAACGGCTACGTGGTCACCGACGGCCGCTCCACGCGGACGAAGCTGCCCGGCGTGTTCGCGGCCGGCGACCTCGTCGACCACACCTACCGGCAGGCGATCACCGCCGCCGGGTCAGGCTGTCAGGCCGCGCTCGACGCCGAGTGGTACCTGCGCGACACGCCCGGCGTGCCGGTCCCCGCCGACATGCCGCTCGGCGACCCCGCCGAGACGCAGTACGCCCCGGCCGCGGACTCGGCGGCCTAGCGGCCGCTCGGGTTCCTCGGCGAGACCGCCGAGGTCTAGAGTTCCGCGCATGGGGGGGCGTCCGCGCATCGCCGTGGTGGCGCTCGGCGCGCTCGCGGGGCTTGTCCTCGCGCTCGCTCCCGGCGCGGATGCCGCGCTCGCCCCCGGCGAAGCGCTGACCTACATCCCGCACGGCTTCGTCCACAACGAACAGCCGCCGGCTGTGCTCGAAGAAACGCTCGAAGCTCTGGGCGCATACGGCATCGATCAGAGCCTGCTGCCCGTCCAGAGCTTCAAGAAGACCGGCGTCCTGAAGCTCTCCAGGCGCGAACGCGCGATGTTCGCGCGCTGGGTCGCCGCCACGCGCGCCTACGACGAAGCCCACGGCGCCGGGATCGTCGCGGTCGCCTCGATCGCCGGCAAAGTGAAGGGCTCCTCGCTGAACCTCGAAGACCCGGCCGTACGGGCGAACATGGTCGCGGGCTCCGAAGCGCTGCTGGCGCTCGGCGCGGGCGGGATCTCGCTCGACCTCGAGCCGTACCCGTCCTCGCCGGGCTTCCTGGAGCTCCTCGAAGAAATCAGCGGGCTTCTGCGGAGCCGCGGCTTCGCCGGGCGCCTCGCGGTCACCGCTCCGGCGAGCGCCGGGCGCTGGACCGCCTCCTACCTGCACGAAGTCAGCGCGCGCGTGGGCCAGGTCGATCCGCTGTTCTACGACAGCGAACGCACGAGCGCCTCCGCCTACGAGCAGTTCCTCCGCGAAGGGCTCGCCTACTGGTCGGCGAACACCGCGCCGGGTGCGCGGATCGTGCCCGACCTGCCCTCCTATGGAGCGAACCGGTGGCACAACATCGCCGTCGAGAACATCGCGACCGCGACCACCGCTGTCGAAGAAGCGCTCGCTCAGGGCAGCCGCGTGAACGGCGCCGGGGTCTTCTGGTGGTGGGGCTTCTACCTCGGCGAAGAAGGCGCCTACAACGGCGCGGCCGACCGCGAAGCGTGGCTCGGCCGCACCGTGCTGCTCCGAATTCAGCTGAGCTCGGGCTGCAGCGCGCCCTCGAGCTCGAGCAGCCATCGCTTGCGGTCGATCCCGCCGCCGTAGCCGCCGAGGTTGCCGCCGGTGCGCAGCACGCGGTGGCACGGGATCACGATCGGGATCGGGTTCGAGCCGAGCGCGTTGCCTGCAGCCCGCGAGCCGCGCGGGCTGCCCGCCTCGCCGGCGACCTGCTGGTAGCTCAGCACCGAGCCGTAGGGGATCGCCGAGGCCGCGCCCAGCACCCGGCGTCCGAACGGACCGATCAGCGTCCAGTCCAAGTCGGTCTCGAACTCGCGGCGGCTTCCCGAGAAGTACTCGTCGAGCTGGCGCGCGACGGTGTCGAAGCGGCCCGGCGCGTGCAGCACGCGGGGCGAGAGGCGCTTGGCGAGGCGCTCCAGCACCGCCTCTTCGCTCTCCTCCGGGAAGGCGAGCCGCACCAGCCCCCGCGGCGTGCTCGCCGCGAGCAGCGGCCCGAACGGCGAGTCGACCGTCGCGTAGGCGACGTCCAGCAGCTCCTCGCGCGCGGCCCGCTCGGCGACCCTCACAGCCGCCGGCAGCCGCGTCTTCGCTGGACCGCCGATCGGCCGGCTCGCCGTTCCCGGGCGACGGCGCGCCGCAGGAGCGCGCGCACGTTCCCATCCTCATCCTCAAAAAAATCACCGTTCATGCCGGCACCACCTTTCTCAGCTTCGACAGGCCCTCGTGAAGCGATCGCCGCGCCGCCTCCTCCGAGCAGCCGATCGCCGTTGCGATCTCGCGGTGTGCGAGATCCCCCACGAACCGCAGCACCACCGCCGAGCGCTGGCGCTCGGGCAGCTCCTCGACCGCCTGCCACAGCGCCTCGTCGCGGCCGGCTTCGGTCCCGGCCGCCGTTGCATCCGAGACCTCCGCCGGGTCCGCCACCGGCGTCGCCCGCCGCGCCCGCGCGCGGTGCGCGTCGAGCGCCTTGCGGTGGGCGATCGTCAGCACCCACGCGCGCAGGTTGTGCTCGCGCGGGACGCGCGCTCAGCTCCGGGTAGGACCGCAGCGCCGAGATGAACGTCTCCTGGAAGCAGTCGTCGGCGTCCGTCGCGTCCCACCGAGGCGACGAGGAAGCGCCAGACCGCGTCGCGGTGCTCGTCGAGGAAGGCCTGGAAGGGCGGCGGCGTGTGACTCACGAGGATGAAACGGGACGCACGCGGGTTCGTGAGGTGGCAGGGTGGGTGGGCCTCAGTACTCGAAGAACCCCGCGCCCGCCGCTCGGCCGGTCCGGCCCGCGGCGGCGAGCCGGCGCAGCGCCGGCGCAGGCCGGTAGCGCTCCTCGCGGTACTCGCGGCAGAGCGCGCTCGAGCACGTCGAGCACGTGGTCGATGCCGATCGCGTCGGCCCACTCCAGCGGTCCCGCGCGGGTGGCTCAGCCCGAGCTTCATGCCGGTGTCGATGTCGGCCGCCTCGCCGACGCCTTCGCCGAACGCGAACGCGGACTCGTTGATGACCTGGCAGACGATGCGGCCGAGCACGAGGCCCGGGGGCGTCGCCGACCCACGCGACGTGCTTTCCGAGCGCCGCAGCAGCCGCTCCGCGCGTTCCGCCGCCAGCGGCGAGCTGGTCTCCGAGCGCGTCAGCTCGACCAGCCGTGCGTCCTCGAAGCTCGGCAGCACGTGGAAGCCGACCGCGCTTCCGCCCGGGTCGAGCGCCGAGAGCGAGCCCCGCGCGCACAGCACGAGGCGCGCCGCGCCGCCCTCGACAGCCTCGCCCGAGACGCCCGCGGCGGCCAGCTCCTCGGCCGGCTCGCGGTCGCATTCGACGATCAGCGACGGCAGCACGCCGCCGCTGGGCTCGTGGGGGGCGCGGACCTCGAAGCCCGCGGCGCTCGCGGCCGCCCGCAGCTCGCCGGCGATCACGCTCTCGCCCGAGATCACGACGACTCCCTCGGCGGACGCCCGCCGGCGGCTCCGGGGGCGGCGGGATCCTCCTCGCGGTAGCGCCCGCCCTCGGCGACCGCGCCGTAGTCGTAGTAGCCGATGCCGGTCTTGCGCCCGTGGATGACCGGCGGCGGCGTAGCGCGCCGAGATCGGCGAGGGCCGCCAGCGCGGCTCGCCGAAGCTCAGCTCGTAGAAGCTCTTTGAGACCTCGAGGCCGGTGTCGACGCCGACGAGGTCCATCAGCTCGAACGGGCCCATGCGGAAGCCGCCCTCCATGCGCACGATGCGGTCGATCTCCTCGATCGAGGAGATCCGCTCGGAGAGCATGCGCAGAGCCTCGAGGCCGAAGGGGCGGTTGCAGCGGTTCACCAGGAAGCCGGGGCCGTCGGTGGCGTCGATCACCGTCTTGCCCATGGCCCGCCGGTCGCGCGGGCGACGGCGAGCGCCGGCTCGCCCGAGCGGACGCCCGCGATCACCTCGAGCAGCGCCATCACGGGCGCGGGGTTGAAGAAGTGCATGCCGACGACGCGCTCGGGGTGTGTGGCGCCTGCCGCGATCGCGGTCACGGGCAGGGAGGAGGTGTTGGTCGCAAGCACGCACTCGGCGCAGACGATCTCCGAGAGGCGCCCGTAGATCTCGTGCTTGAGCTCCAGGCGCTCGGGCGACGGCCTCGATCATCAGCTCGCACGGGCGCGAGCGCCTCGAGCTCGGCGACCGTCTGCAGGCGCTCGGCGGCCGCCTGGGCGTCCTCGGCCGAGAGCCTGCCTTTCGCGGCTTCGCGGCGCAGGCCGTCCTCGACTCTGCGCCGCGCCCTTCTCGAGCGCCTCGGGGATCGGGTCGTAGAGCAGCGTCTGCGCCCCGCTGCGGCAGGCGAGCTGGGCGATGCCCGCGCCCATCGTCCCGGCGCCGAGCACGCCGATCAGGAGCGCCGGCTCGGCGGTGGCGCCGGCCTCCTTCGCGTCTGCCATCAGATCCGCCCGAGCAGCGTCGCCGGATCGGCCATCAAGCCGGGACCATCGCGCTGATGCCCGTCATCTGGCGCCCGATGATCAGTTTCTGGATCTGCGAGGTGCCCTCGTAGATCGTCGTCACGCGGGCGTCGCGCAGGTAGCGCTCGACCGGGTGGTCGTCGACGTAGCCCGCGCCCCCGTGGACCTGGATCGCCATGTTGGCGCATTCCAGCGAGGACTCGGTGGCGTGGAGCTTGGCGATCGAGGTCTCGAGCGTGTTGGGCTTGCCCTTGTCCTTGAGGAAGCCGGCGCGCCACACGAGCATCCGCGAGGCCTCGGTTTTCACGGTCATGTCCGCGATCATCGCCTGCACGAGCTGGAAGCTCGCGATCGGGCGGCCGAACTGCTGGCGCTCGGTCGAGTAGGCGACCGACTCCTCGACGCAGCCCTGGCAGATCCCGACGCAGCCCGCGGCGACCGAGTAGCGGCCGGAGTCGAGGTTCGACATCGCGACCTTGAAGCCCTGGCCGACCTCGCCGAGCATGTCCTCGTCTTTGACCTCGACGTCTTCGAGCGCGATCGAGCCGGTGTCGGAGGCGTGCAGCCCCATCTTGTGCTCGATCAGCTGCGGTTTGTAGCCGGGCTGGTCGGTGTCGACCAGGAACGCCGCGAGCCCTTTCGCCCCGAGCGAGGGGTCGGTCTGGGCGAAGATCACCGCGACCTTCGCGTGGTTGGCCATCGAGATCCACATCTTGTTGCCGTTGATGACCCAGCCGCCGTCGGTCTTCGTCGCGCGCGTGCGCTGGTTGGCGGCGTCCGAGCCGGTGTCGGGCTCCGTCAGGCCGAAGCACCCGAGCCACTCACCCGAGCAGAGCTTGGGCAGGTACTTCCGCTTCTGCTCCTCGGTGCCCCATTTCACGATCCCCGAGCAGACCAGCGAGGTCTGCACCGAGATCACCGTGCGGATCGCCGAGTCGCCGCGGCCGATCTCCTCGACGATCAGCCCGTAGGAGAGGTAGTCGAGCCCGGCGCCGCCGTACTCAGTCGGGACGACTGCGCCGAGGTACCCCTGATCCGCGACCTTCTTGACCAGGTCGAGATCGAAGTGGTGGTTGCGCGCGTTTTCGCGCGACTGGAGCACGATCTCCTTGTCGGTGAACTCGCGCGCCGTCTCCTTGATCAGGCGCTGCTCGTCGGTGAGGTCGAAATCCATCCCCCGTCCTTTCAGTGCGGCTTCGGTGTCGTCCAGGGCGCCGCGATCCGGCGCTCGAGAACCTCCGCGAGGCCGTCGATCGGCAGCCGCTCCTGCGCGATAGGGAGTCGCGGTCGCGCAGCGTGACGGTGCGGTCCTCGAGACTCTGGTGGTCAATCGTAAAGCAGAACGGTGTTCCGATTTCGTCGTGGCGGCGGTAGCGCTTGCCGATCGCGCCGCCGGCGTCGTACTCGGAGAGGACTCGTTGACGCAGCGCGCCGTGCACCTCCCTGGCGAGCTCGGGCTGCCCGTCCTTGTTCACGAGCGGCAGGACGGCGGCCTTGACGGGCGCGAGCCGCGGGTGCAGCCGGAGCACCGTGCGCTTCTCGCCCTCGCCGGTGCCCTCGCGCGCGACGACTTCCTCGTCGTAGGCGTCGACGAGGAACGCGAGCAGGGCGCGGTCTGCGCCGGCCGCAGGCTCGATCACATACGGGACGTAGCGCTCGCCTGAGCCCTGGTCGAAGTACTCGAGCTTCTCGCCGCAGTATTCGGCGTGCCGGGTGAGGTCGAAGTCGCCGCGGTTGGCGATGCCCTCGAGCTCCGACCAGCCGATGGGAAACAGGTATTCGACGTCGGAGGTGCCGGACGAGTAGTGGGAGAGCTCGTCGGCGTCGTGGGCCCTGAGCCGGAGGTGGTCGGGGCGGATGCCGAGCTCGACGTACCAGCGCTCGCGCGCGGCCAGCCAGTGCTCGAACCATTTCGGCGCGTCGGGCGGCGGCACGAAGAACTCCATCTCCATCTGCTCGAACTCGCGCGTGCGGAAGATGAAGTTGCCCGGCGTGATCTCGTTGCGGAAGGACTTGCCGATCTGCGCGATCCCGAACGGCGGTTTCTTGCGCGAGAACTGGAGCACGTTCTTGAAGTTGATGAAGATCCCCTGCGCGGTCTCCGGCCGCAGGTACGCGGTCGAGCCGGACTCCTTCACCGGGCCGATCGTGGTCTCGAACATGAGGTTGAAGTCGCGCGCCTCGGTCAGGTCGCACTCGACGGTTTCGCCCGGGTGCTTGGAGGGTTTGCGCCCGCATGCGAGCTCCTGCAGGTGGTCGGCGCGGAAGCGCTGCTTGCACGTGCGGCAGTCGACCAGGGGGTCCGTGAAGCCTTCGAGGTGACCCGAGGCCTCCCACACGCGCGGGTGCTGGAGGATCGCGGAGTCGATCGCGACGATGTCGTCGCGCTCCTGGAGCATCGCCCTCCACCACTCGCCCTTGACGTTGTTCTTCAGCAGCACGCCGTAGTGGCCGTAGTCGTAGGTCGAGCCGACGCCGCCATAGATCTCCGAGGAGGGGAAGACGAAGCCGCGCCGCTTGCAGAGCGCGACGATCTTCTCCATCGTCACGGCGTCGCCGCTGCTCGTCTCCGTCGCTGCGAGGGGCTCGGACATCAGGGCGAGGATGCTAGATGATCGATCCCGGCGCGAGGCCGCCGTGCGGGCGACGGGGGGCTTTCGCGGCGCCGATCGCGCGCGGGCCGATCCTCCGCATCCCTCATATGGGTGAGCGGCGCTCAGCGCGTCCCGCCGCGCGCGCGTCTCGGTTCGCGGCGAGGATCGCGGCACAGAGCTGCGATCGGAGGCGCTCGATCCCGCAATTTGCGGACGGACGCGTGTACGAGAGCTTGCATATGGCGTCAAGGTCGCCGGCCGTTCTGCCGAATGCACACGTGTCCCCCTCGCCGCGAGCAGCGGTGCTGCAGCGGGGCGCAATTCGAGAGAGACCTCGACGGTCAGGAGCGGCAGATGCAGGCGGTCAAGGAAAACCAGAACGACGATCCGAACGAGGTGAGCTTCCTGATCACCCGCCGGGAGCTGGCCCACGACACCAGCCTGCTCAGCGTCGAGGGCGACCTCGACCTGGCGTCCGCGCCGAGCCTGAAGTGGGCGCTCGCCGACCTCCAGGCGGCCGGCAGCCGGCACGTGGTCGTGGACCTCGCGAAGGTCAGCTTCATCGACTCGACGGCGCTCGGCGTGCTCGTCGGAGCGCAGCGCGGACTGGACCCCGGCGTCAAGCTTGCGATCGCGTGCGCGGAGGAGAACGTCCTGCGCATCTTCGAACTGACCGGTCTCGACGGCATGTTCGAGATCGTTCCGACGCTGCACGACGCGCTGGGCTACGTCCAGGGGAGCACCACGGCGGCAGGCTGATGCCCCGTCGCTCCGGCGCCCGTCCACTGATCGCGCCATCTGCGAGCCTGGCGCTCGTTTCGTCGATCCTGATCGCGCTCGCCGCGCTGGTCCCGACCGGTGCCGCCGCGAAGCGCTCCGAAACCTCCACGGCCTCCGAAACGGTCGGCCGCGCCCGGTGCCTCCGCCGAACCGGCTCTGACCAAAGCCGCGCTGCGCGAAGCCGAACGCGATGCGCGTCCGCGCCGAACGCGCCGCGACCGCTGCCGAAGCACAGGCAGCCGCGGCTGCCGCCGCGGCTGCGCGCCAGGCCGAACACGCCGCGAAACGGGTCGAACACGCTGCCGAGCGCGAAGCCCGCAAAGACCTCGGCCGCGACGGGCGCCGCCGCGCCGGCGAGCACGCGGGCCGCGGTCAAAGCGGATGTGACGCACACCGAAAAGCAGCGCGAACACGAACTGGCGGCTGAACAGCGCCGGCGCGAAAAGGCGCGCGAACACGAACTCGCCGCCGAACAGCGCAAACACGAACGCGAAGCCAAAACCGGGCGCGGCCACGAAACCAAAAAACAGCGTGAACAGCGTGAAGCGCGCGAAGCCGCGGAAGCCGAAGAAGAAAAGAGCGGCACGCTCGAAAAGGCCGTCGGCGGCGCGGGCGGCGGACGCCAGGGCGTGGCGGCCGGCGGCGTGTCGAGCATCGTGGGCGGGTCACCGACCGTCCAGTCTGCGTCGACGAGCGCGGTTGCGGGCCTGCACACCGCGCGCGCGGGGCACGCAATCCACGGGCAGTCGCGCCGACGGCCCGCAGCCGGCGGCGCGGGCGCGGGCGCTCTGGCGTTCGTCGCCGGGACATCCCTCGCGGCGAGCGCGGCGTCCGGCTCGGGCGAAGGCGGCGCGGCCGGGGCCGAGCCACGCGAGCAAAGGCGCCCACCACGCGAGCTCGGGCAAAGCCGAATCGACGATCGTGCGGACGGTCACCCAGATCGTGGGTGTGATCCCAACGGCGCTGTGGCTGCTGATCGGCCTGCTCGCGCTTGCCGCGGCCGCGTTCGCGATCGCCTCGCGGATGTCCGTGCGGCGCGCGCGGCGGCTCGACAGCCAGCGCCGGGCGCTGCTCGAGGACGTCGGGCTGCTGCAGGCCGCTCTGCTTCCCGAGCTGCCCGAGCGGCTCGGACCGGTGGCGACCTCCGCTGCCTACCGTCCCGCTTCGGGACCCGGCGCGGGCGGCGACTTCTACGACGTGTTCGCGCTGCCGGAGGGGCTGCTCGCGGTGATCGTCGGCGACGTCTCCGGTCACGGCCGCGACGCGCTCCCGCACACGACACTGCTGCGCTACACGCTGCGCGCCTACATGGAGGCCGGACTCGCGCCGCGGGAGGCGCTGCGGGCCGCCGCGCCTTCGCTCGAACGCCAGCTCGGCGGCTCCTTCGCGACGGTCGTGCTGGCAACCTGGGATCCGCGTGCCCGCCGTTTGACCTACGCCTGCGCGGGCCATCCCCACCCGATCGTCACCGGCCTCGACCCGTCCGCCTCGATCATCGCCGCCTCCGCGCCGCCGATCGGAGCCGGCAGGGCCACCGGTTCGCGCCAGACCGTCATGACGATCCCCGGAGCGCGGGACGGCCTGCCTTCTACACCGACGGCGTGATCGAGGCGCGGTCCTCCGGGCGAGCTCTACGGCTCGGCGCGCCTCGCATCGGCGCTCCAGGCGCTGCGCGCCGAGCACGCCGGAACGCGGCTCGAGGCCTCGGAGCTGCTGGATCGCGTGGCCGGCGAGACCGACCGCCGGCCGGACGACATGGCGGCGTGCCTGCTGGAGATGGCCGGAGAAGAGACAGAGTGGGTCGGGCCGGCGCTCCATGCCGGCCCTCGGACCCCCGGATCGTCCGCGAGGAACTTCTGCTCGACGCGCGCGATGCCGCCGGCAGGCGCGCGCGGCGTTTCCTGGAGGCCGCCGGCGTGCGCCGAGCCCGAGCTCGGCACCAGCCTCGACCGGGCTCGCACGATCGCTGCCGAGCACGGCAGCGCACTTCTCGAGATCGACCTGGCCGGCGAGCGCCCCCGGGTATCCGTCCTGCAAGACAACATCGCGCCGCTTCGCGCGCGCGCCCTAGCACGCACACAGGAGGTAGCGCTGTGAGAGAGCAAACGTCCCCCGATCTCGATTCCGCCCTCGTCCTGGGCATGGCGTCGACCGCGATTCCCTTCGCGCGCTCGCGCGAAGAGGAGGCGGAGCGCTGGCTGAGGATCCTGCGCCTGCATGGCGAGGCCGGCGCCGCGCTACAGGCGCTGGGCGTCAGCGAGGCACCCCTCGAAGCGCCGAGCGTCCACGAGGAGGAGCGCCCCGCTCCCACCGGCGAGGATGTCGTCGACGCGCGTGGGCGAGGTGGCGGCCGAGCGCCGCCGCACGCCGCCGGGCCCACTGCTTCACCACGACCGACGTGCTGGTTGCGGTGATCGACGTCTACGGGCAGGACTTCAACGACGTGCTGCGCGCGCACGGCACCGACCGCCAAGAGGTGCTCGAGCGCCTCCAGCCGCTCGCGGCCTAGGGGGCGGCACCGGGCCGCGGCTGAGGCCGTGGCCCGGCGGTGATGTGTCGCGTGTCGGGGCGCCGGCCCGGTTGGGTGGGCGCGGCTAGGATCCGCCGCCGGTGGCGCGGATACTGATCGTCGGCGGGGGCTGCCGGGGCCGGCAGCTCGCGGCCGGGCTGCTCGCCGACGGCCACGCCGTCCGCATCACGACGCGCGGCGAGCCGCGGGCGGGCCGCGATCGAGGAGCTCGGCGCGGAATGCTGGATCGGGACGCCCGATCGGCTCGCGACGCTCCGCGGATCGCTCGACCGTGTCGCGGTCGCGTGCTGGCTGCTCGGCACGGCGGCGGGGCCCGCGGAGGAGCTCGCGGCCCTGTATACGACGAGGCTCGAGCTGTTCCTGACGCAGGCGATCGACACGACCGTGCGGGGAGTCGTGTACGAGCCGGCGGGGCCGGCGGTGCCGGCCGCGGCGGGCGCCGAAGGGGCGGAGATCGCGCGCCGGCTGACGGAGCTGAACAGGATCCCCTTCGCGGCCCTCGACAGCGGCCCGGCCGATGTGCCCGGATGGCTCGGCGACGCGCGCCGGGCCGTCGACGGGCTGCTCGCCGCGGCGCTCGGCTGACCTCGGATTCCGCGGCGGTGTGCAGCGCTGGGGAATCGAGGCGCTAGTACGTCCGAGCAGCTTCGGGGCCGACGATAAAGCGGGCCCTCGCCGGCGCCGATGGTAAGAGGGATGACCACCGAGCGCTCCCGATACGGCCTGCTGATGTCGTCGCTCGGCGCGGCGCTCTTGGCGGGGTCGCTGTTCCTGCCTTGGTATCGCGTGAGCGTGACGGCGGCAGGCGCGAGCTCGCTCGGCCACGCCGCGGGGCACGTCGGCGGACTCCAGGGCTACATCGCCTCGCTGCACGGCACGATCGCCGCGCTCGCCGGGCAGCCGGTCGGCGCCGTGACGGCCGAGCAGGCGCTGAGCGCGCTGCCGCGTGATCCTGCTCGTGCTCGCCGGGCTCGCGCTTCTCGACACGATGGTCCCGCTCGCCCGCGCGAGCTCACCGATTCCGGCCGGAGCCGGCGGCGCGGTCGTCCTGCTCGGGATCGTCGCGAGCGGCTGCGTGCTCTACCGGATGATCGCCCCGCCCTCGCCGGCCGGGGAAATGCTGGCGCTGTCGCTGCGAGAGGGCGCGTGGCTGTCGCTGCTCGGTGCGCTGATGGTCGCGCTCGGAGGCCTCTGGCCTTCGACTCTGCTTGCGATGCCGCGCGAGGCTTTCGGCGCGGACATGTGGGCCAGTCTCACGAGTGGCCCGACCGCCGGCCGCTGAGCGCGGGACTCGGCGAGCGCCGCAGGCTAGCCGTCGGCGCCGGTCTCGGCGCCAGCCGTCCCGCGCAGCCGCGGGGCCGGTCCCTCGTCGTCCAGGCGGGCGAGCAGGTGCTCGATGATCCGCGCGGTCGCGCCCCAGATCAGGTGGTCTTCCACCACGTAGGCATCGGTCAGGAAGCTCACGCCGCGGCGCTGGAGGCGCGTGACGGTGCGCCCGGCGCGGATCTCCTCCACCGGGAGCTCGAGGACGGCGTCCACCTCCCGTGGCGAGAGCTCCCACGCGACGCCGGGCGGGACAGCTCCGACGAACGGGTGGATCTCGTAGCCGGTCGCGAAGGTCGAGGTCGCAGGCAGCGCGCCGATCAGCTCGACCTGCGCGCGCCGCAGCCCGATCTCCTCCTCGGCCTCGCGCAGCGCGGTGGTCTGCAGGTCACGGTCGGTCTCGTCGCGCCGGCCGCCCGGGAAGGAGATCTCACCGGCGTGCCGGCGCAGGTCCGAGCGCCGGCGCGTGAGGACGAGGTGGCTCATGCCACCGGAGCGGTAGATGGGGACGAGGACGGCGGCCGCCACCGGCACGGCCGCTCTCGGCGGGAGGCTCGGCGGGGCTGAGGACTCAGGCGGCCAGGTGAACGCGCTCAATGCGCTCCTGGAACATGACCTCGCCCTCGAGGGCGCGGTGCACAGGGCACTTGGCAGCGATCACGCGAAGCTTTTCGACCTGGTCCTCGGGGAGGTCGTCGGGGAGCCGCATCACGAGCTGGAACTTCGTCGGGCAGCCGCGCTCCGCGGGGCTGTACTCGGCGTCGACCTCGACGTGGCCGACGTCCCAGCCCTTGCGCGCGGCGTACATCTCGACGGTGATGGCGGTGCATGAAGCCAGGCTCACGGCCAGCAGCTCGAGCGGGTCGGGACCGGCATCGTCGCCGCCCGAGTCGGGGAGCTCGTCCACCACGAGCTGGTGGTCCCGCACCTGCACCGTGTGACGGAGTCTCGCCCCGTCGCGCCGGGCAGTGGCCTTCATCCGTGTTAGCCCTTGCGGCTCGCCCATCTGATCGCCTCCTGTCGGTACTTCCCTCGGTCCATTCGATATTAGCTCCGGACGCAGATAGGTGTGGCCGCCGAACCTTTCAACCCAGCGGGTTGAACAGGAGCCCCGTGAGCAGCTTGGGGTAGAAGAAGGTCGACTTGGGCGGCATGTTCTCGCCCTCGGCCGCGAGTTCGCGCACCTGGCGCACCGGCGTGGGGCGCATCACGAAGGCTGCGTCGTAGGCGCCGGAGCGGACCATCGCGACGGCCTCCTCGGTGTCGCGCGCGTAGAACATGCCGTTGAAGTGGGAGATGTCGTCGTCGCTCATCCCGAGCGCGTCCTTGAGGATCAGCTGCTCCAGCACGCCGGTGTCGAGGTGCCGGTAGGGCTCTGAGTGGCCCGCCAGCGCGGCGTCGGCGATCGCCTGGTCGGACAGCGTGAGCCGGAGCGGACGCTGTGAGCGCGAGTCGATGTAGCCCATCTGGAGCGGCGTCGGCGGGTCGCCCAAGCGGCGGCGGGGCAAGGTCCTCGAGCGCGACCTCCTCGATCTCGAAATCGCGCCTCAGAGCCTCGTCGAGCGCTTTCAGGCGCGCCTCGTCGAGGCCGTTGACGAGCCGGTGGGTCGGGAAGACGGTCAGCCCCGGATCCTCCAGCGCGACGAGGCACATGAGGATGTAGCGGTGCTCGCCCTCGCCGCCGACCTCGTCGGCGTAGGCGGCCATCGTCTCGTAGCGGTGGTGGCCGTCGGCGATCAGCAGCTCGGCGTCCGCGGTGGCGGCCTGCACGGCTGCGATCGCCGCCGGATCGGCGACGCGCCAGAGCCGGTGGCGGGTGCCGTCGCCGTCGGTCACCTCCGCCCACGGCTCCCCGCCGGTTGCGGGCGCGAGCGCGTTCCAGGCCGCGTTCTGCGGATCGGAGAAGAGGGAGAAGATGGGGGAGATGTTGGCTCGCGTCGCGCGGGTCAGCCGCAGGCGGTCCTCCTTCGGCCCGGGATGCGTGCGCTCGTGGGGCCGCACGCGGCCCGGGCCGTAGCCCTCGATGCGTACGCGGCAGAAGAAGCCGCTGCGCGTGCGGGTGACGCCGTCGGGCCCCGTGTACTCCTGCGTGTGGGCCCAGATCGCGGGCTCGGGGTCGCGCACGAGCACGCCCTGCAGCTGCCAGCTCTCGAACAGCGCGGCGGCGGACTCGTAGGGATCGCCTTCGGCCTCGCCGGGCTTCGGCAGGTCCACGGCGACGACGTTGAACGGGGAGCGCGCGAGCAGGGCAGCGCGCTGCGAGTCGTCGATCACGTCGTAGGGAGGCGCGACGACGTCGGCGATCTGGCCGACGGCCCTCGGTTCGTAGTGGAGCGCTCTGAGCGGCTGGACGTCGGTCATCGCGGTGGCGGAGGCTAGCAGTGCCCGGTGGGAGCGCTTGGCGAGGCGGGCGCCCGGCGCCTTAAGCCGTCCGCCGCCGATGGGAACATATGTTCGACATGACGCATCCGTCCTATCTACGTGAACACGCCCGCCGGCTCCGAGCCGAGAAGAGGCTGACGATCGATGAGCTCGCCGAGCGGCTCGCGCTGTCGCGTTCGACCGTCTATCACTGGGTCCGGGACATGCCGATCCCGGGGTCGGGGCCGGGCACGGGGTTCTGCTCCGAGGGACAGCGGAAGGGGACTCGGGCGATGAAGCGGAAGTACCGGCTGCTGAGGGAGGCCGCCTACCGCGAGGGGATTGAGAGCTACCCGGTGCTCTGTCGGGACGCGACGTTCCGGGACTTCGTGTGCATGTACATCGGGGAGGGGGAACAAGCGGAGCCGAAATCGTGTCTCTCTCGCCAACTCAGATCCGTTGGTGGTGCTTCACGCCACGCGCTGGATACGGCGGCTCACCGATCGTCAACCGCTCTTCTCGCTTCAGTACCACGCGGATCAGAACCCGGAGGCCCTCGTCCGCTTCTGGAGCGAGCTCCTCGACGCACCGTCCGAGACCGTTCGTCTCATGAGAAAGTCGAACAGCAACCAGTTGACCGGCCGCATCTGGAGATCCCGATACGGTGTGTTGAGCGTTTCAGTGGGCGATACCTACCTGCGAGCGCGTCTGCAGGCCTGGATCGACTTGACGCAGCAGAGCTGGAAGTAAGATTTTCGAACCACGGGGCGTGGCGCAGTCTGGTAGTCGCACTCGGTTTGGGTCCGAGAGGTCCCGGGTTCAAATCCCGGCGCCCCGATCGAATTGGTGAGCTTTCGCTCGCGCCTGATCAAGCCCCGGTTGCCACGGCCACGAGCAATCCCGCCCGCCGGACCCATGCCCCCCCGATCGCCGGCAGGTCCGCACGCTCGATGTTCGTGCTGAAGGTCTGTCCGCCGGGATCCAGCCTCACCTCCACGGACCGCACGCCCGCGACCCCCAGCCCCAACGGGTGCGCCGCCTTCACCGCCGCCTCCTTCGCGCAGAAGAGCAGCCGGTCCCAGGCGAGCGCATCCCGCCGCTCGAGCAGCGCTTCCACCAGATCCAGCTCGTGGGCCGAGGCGATCGTCTCGAGCACCCCGTCGGGCAGACGCTCGTCCGGCTCGGCGTCGATCCCAATCCCGGCGAAGTCCGAGCCAAGCGCGACGACCGCCGCCCGATAGCCCCCCTTGTGGGTGATGCTGCCGACGACGCCGTCGGGCCACACCGGGGCGCCGTCGGGCGTGGCCGGGATCGGCCCGGCCTGGACGCCCAGCCGCTGAAGAGCCTCCCTCGCACAGGCGCGCGCCTCGGCGAACTCTCGCCGCCGCGGCTCGCTCGCCCCCGCGATCAGCTCCTCCTCGACCGGGAGGAGCTCCGGGATCGGGCCGGGGGGCGAGGGCCCGGCGCCGATCGTCCCGCGCTCGACCGCGAAGGCCCCCTTCGGCAGGATCGCGTCGAGTGTCTCAGCCATCGGCCGGCGGCTCGGTCACGAGCGCCAGCGCGAAGCCGTCGTAGCCCTTCTCGCCGACCGTCTGGATCGCGGTCGTCTGCAGCCGGCGCTCGGATCCCAGACGCTCGTACAGCCGGCGGACGCCCGCAAGCCCGCCCTCCTCGCCCCAGGGCTCGTGACCGTCGGCCTCGGCGATCGCGCCCGCGCCGATGACGTTGTCGGCGACGATCAGCGTCCCGGGCCGCGAGAGCTTCAGCGCCCAGTCGATGTAGGAGGAGTAGTTGCCCTTGTCCGCGTCGATGAAGATCAGGTCGAAGGGCTCGCCGCCCTCGAGCTGCGGGAGCACGTCGAGGGCCGCGCCCACGCGCTGGTCGACACGCTCCGTCAGCCCCGCTGCGGCGATGTTGCCGCGCGCGACCTCCGCGAAGCGGGGCTCGTACTCGATCGTGACGAGCTGCCCGCCCGCGGGCAGTGAGCGCGCGAGCCAGATCGTGCTGTAGCCGCCGAGCGTGCCGAGCTCGAGGATGCGGCGTGCGCCGACGAGGCGGCCCAGCAGCTCGAGCATCTTCCCCTGCGTTGCGGCGACGCCGATCGGCGGCATGCCCGCCGCCTGAATCGCCTGGAGCGCCGACTCCGTCGCGGCGTCCTTCAGGCCCAGGCGGTCGCAGACGTAGCGGTCTGTGGCCGCCCATCTGCGCCATTCCTCGCTGCTGCCCCCGCGTCCCAGCAGCCGCGAAGCCAGAGCTCTAGCCCGGCCCTTCATCCGGCTCAGATTAATATGCGCCCGTGCGGACGCAGGTCGGCATCGTCGGAGCCGGGCCGGCCGGGCTGGCCCTTGCCCTGCTGCTCGAGCGCGCGGGGATCGAGTGCGTCGTGCTCGAGAGCCACACGCGCGAGCACGTCGAGACCCGAGTCCGCGCCGGGCTGCTCGAGCAGAACACGGTCGAGCTGCTCACCGAGCTCGGCGTCGCGGATCGTCTTCATCACGAGGGGCTCGTGCACGAAGGGATCCGCCTGCGCAGGCCCGGCGCCACCCACCGAATCGACATCGCCGGCCTCACCGGGCGAGGGATCACGATCTACGGCCAGCAGGAGGTCGTCAAGGACCTGGTCGCCGCGCGTCTCGCGCAGGGCGGCGCGATCCACTTCGGGGCCCGGGCGACGGCAATCGAGGGGATCGAGGGCGAGCGTCCGGCGATCAGGTTCCTCGTCGACGGCGAGAGCGAGGAGCTGAGCTGCGAGATCGTCGCGGGCTGCGACGGGTTTCACGGCATCTCCCGGCTCGCCGTGCCGGAGGGTGCGCTCGTCGAGTTTGAGCGCGTCTACCCCTTCGGCTGGCTGGGCATCCTCGCGGAAGCCGCACCGGCGACCGATGAGCTCATCTACGCGTGGCACGAGCACGGGTTCGCGCTCTACTCGATGCGCTCGGAGAGCATCAGCCGCCTCTACCTTCAGGTGCCGGCCGACGAGCGCATCGAGCAGTGGCCCGACGAGCGGATCTGGCAGGAGCTGCAGCTGCGGTTGGCGAGCGAGGGCTGGCGCGTGGGGGAAGGCCCGGTGATCGACCGCGGCATCACGCCCGTACGAAGCTTCGTGTGCGAGCCGTTGCGCCACGGGCGCCTGTTCCTGCTCGGCGACGCCGCCCACATCGTGCCTCCGACGGGCGCAAAGGGCCTGAACCTCGCCGTCAACGACGCGAGGCTGCTCGCCGCCGCGCTTGCCGCGCACTTCGCCGAAGGGTCGAGCGCGGGCCTCGAGGCGTACTCGAGCTCGGCCCTGAGGCGGGTCTGGCAGGCGCAGGACTTCTCCAACTACATGACCCATCTGCTCCACGACCTCGGCGGCGGGCCGTTCGAGCGCCGGCTCCAGCTCGCGCGGATCGAGCACCTGGCCCGGTCGCAGGCGGCGGCGCGTACGCTCGCCGAGAACTACGCCGGCCTGCCGGCGCGGCCCGACTTCTAGCTCATGCCTCGCCGGACGCTCGCGCCAGCCACGCGTGCGCGGTCGCGCCCTCGCCCCAGCCGAACTCGCGCGGGTCGTCCATCGCTGCCGGGTGCTCGAGGATCCAGCGCTCGTGCAGCGTCGCCAGCGCCTCGTGGAGGCGATCCTCGCCGCCCAGCTCGGCTGCATCCAGCGCCGGCGCCGCGCGCACCGACACCTGTGCACCCACGCGCCGGGCCTGAACCGGCAGCACCAGCGCGCCGGTGCGTGCTGCGAGCTGGGCTGTGCCTTCTGCCATCATCGCCGGCTTGCCGAGGAACGACGTCTGGCGCGGACCCGGCAGGTCGAAGAAGAGAAACACCGGCGCGCCCTGCTCCAAGAGTGCCTGCACGATGCGGAACGAGCCGCGCGCGCGGACGGGGCGGCTGCGCATCCCGTTGCGCCAGCGCGCGAGCCGCCGTCCCCAGAGGTCATGGCTCGGCGCCTCGAAGTACCACTCGCCCGGCACTAGGTACGTCGCGCGTCCCCGCAACGGCGCGGCGAGATCAAGGCGCGAGTACGGGCCCTGGTGGCACGCGCTCAGCACGACGCCGCGCCCGCTCCCGAGCGCCTGCTCGAGCAGTGTGGCCGACTGCGCGTCCGTTCGCACGGACCAGGGCCGCTGCCAGAACAGCGCGCGATGAGCCTGGAGCTCGACGACGTGGTCGCGCGCCAGCTGCTCGAGCTCAGTCTCGCGCGGCGTGCCGGCGAGCACCACGCGCATGGCGTCGAGCGCCTGCTCGTACTCCTCGCCGCGTTGCGCGGCGATCGCACGACCCATCCGCTCTGCTCGGCTCACGGCGCGGCCCGCCGGGATCAGCGCCTGGGTCAGGGCGGCCGTCTTCAGACGCGGTCCCAGCGGCGCAGGTGGCATACGGGTTCGCGCAGCCGGAGCGCTCAGCTCGGCCAGGAGCGCGCGCTCCTCGGCCGAGACCGCGACGGCGCCGGCCTCGCGTCCTTCGAGCTCGGCAGAGAGCGCGCTCGCCGCCGACGCGGGAGTGGGGTGGTCGAAGACGAGGGTCGAAGGCAGCCGGCGGCCGAGCGCGGCGGCGAGCCGGTTGCGCAACTCGACCGCCATCAGCGAGTCGATGCCGAGCTGCGCGAACCCACGCTCCGGGTCGATCGAGTCCGGCGCCGCCAACGCGAGGACGAACGCGGTCTCGGCGAGCACCAGCTCGAGCAGGGCCGTCTCTCGCTCGGCGCCAGCGAGGGCGCCGATCTCTGCGCCCACAGCGCCGCTCGGGGAGGCGGCCGCCGGAGCGGGTGCGGCCGAGCGGGACCCGCGCGGGAGCGGGTTGCCTTCCGCCGAGCCGGCGGCGGGCGCCGCTGGCGCCACGGGAGCCTGTGCGCCGCCGGCTTCGCGCTCGGCGCGCTCGCGGAGCATGAACCGGCGCGGCTTGCCGTTGACCGTGCGCGGCAGCTCCTCGACGAAGCGGATCAGATGCGGCTGTTCGTGGTCGCGCAGCCGCTCTCGGCACAGCTCGCGCAGTTCGTCGATCAGGCGCTCGCGGGCCCCCTGCGCCTCGCTCGTCTCGATAAAAGCCGCCAGGCGGGTGTAGTCGTCGATCCTGGCCCCGACGACCGCGGCGCCCGAAACGCGCGGATGCTCCTGCAGGACGATCTCCATGTCGACGGGCGACACCCACAGGCCGCCCACCTTCAGCATGTCGTCCGAGCGCCCTACGTACACGTAGCGGCCGTCCTCGCGGCGGCGCATGCGATCGCCGGTCGTGAGCCAAGGCCCCTGCATCGAGGCGCGAGTGCGCTCCTGCTGGTGCCAGTAGGCAGCCGCGCGCGAGTCGCCGCGCACCTGCAGCGCGCCCTCCGCGGCGCCGGCCAGCTCCTCCCCGTTCTCGCCGAGCAGCCGCAGCTCATAGCCCGGCACGGGCCGGCCGGTGGTGCCGGGCGCGACGTCCCCCGGCGCGTTCGAGCAGAACGTCACGAACATCTCGGTCGCGCCGATCCCGTCCAGGATCTGCAGGCCGAAGCGCTGCTCCCAGAGCTCGAACGTCCGCGGGGGCAGCGGCTCGGCTGCGGAGATGCATGTCCGGACCGAGTCGAAGGCGCCGTCGGAGTCGGGGTCGTCCAGGAGCTGGCGATACAGCGCGGGGACCGAGCAATAGATCGTCGGGCGCGCGCCGCGCAGCGTGGCGATCAGCCGCTCGGGAACCGGCGGGCCGTCGAGCAGGACGGCGCACGCGCCGAAGTAGAGGGGGTAGGAGAGGCTGTTGCCGAGGCCGTAGGAGTGGTAGAGCTTGGTGGAGGAGAAGACGACGTCCTCCGGCCCGAGCTCCATCACGGCGCGCCCGAAGCTCTCGCCCGTGGCCGGCAGCGCTCTGTGCAGGTGCACCACGCCCTTCGGCCGGCCCGTCGAGCCTGACGTGTAGAGCCAGAACGCCATGTCGTCGGGGTCGACGACGACCGGCGCGAGCTCCTCGCTCTGAGCGGCGAGGGCCCCTTCGAGCTCGACCGCCCCGGGCTCCTCCTCGGCGCCGGGCGCGAGCAGCTGCACGCCCGTGCCCGTCAGCGCCTCGCGGAGCGTGCCGAGCAGGTGACGCTCGCAGACCGCTACGCGCGCGTAGGAGTCATCGACGAAATGCCTGAAGTTCTGGGCGTGCTCACGCACGCTCACGGGGATCGGCACCGCGCCGATCCGAACCGCCCCCAGGAACGCGATCGGGAACAGGAACGTGTCGTCGAGCACGAGCAGGACGCGCTCTTCGCGCCGGACGCCGAGCTCGCGCAGGAGCCCGCCCATGCGGCACGACCGCGCGAGCAGCTCGCGGTAGCTGAGCGTCCTGGAGCCGCTCAGGTAGGCCGCGCGATCGCCCGCGCCCTCCTCGACCTGCCGGTCGAGCAGCAGGGCGATGTTGGCATTCGCCTCGATGCTGGGAGCGCGGCTCACTGGGATCGCTGGGCGGTCTCCCGGCCCTGGCCGGCGAGCGACAGCACGCCGCTGTTCTCCTGAAGCGCGAAGTCCTCGGTGATCAGCAGCGCGGGCTGCCCGCCCGTGATGATGAGGTAGGCGCGTCGAAGCGTCCCCGCTGGCGCTTCGGTCTGCTCCGACCACCGGGGAGGCGTCGCGAGACCGAACCACAGCAGCTCGCGGGCGCTCTCGAGGTGCACCTGCTGGAGCGAGCCGCCGATGCCCTGCGCGTTCCGTGTGAGAGCGTCGAGGAAGGCCTCGGGAAGCCGCTCGGGCACGACGTAGGACTCCGCCCAGACCGACGGCGCCGGGCTCGCGATCCGCATCACGACGCGACGGCGGATGCAAAGCTCGCCGCCGCCGAGCCCGAGCGCTGCCGCCTCCGCCGCCGGTGGTGTGCACTGCACCTGTCCGACCGGCTCGACCTCGACGGGGTGCAGCGTCTCCGCTTCGAGCGCGCGGGAGACCGTGCCGTCGAGCAGCAGCAGTCCGCGCAGGAACGAGTTCAGCCGCCTGAGCTCGACCGGTTCGACATCGGCGGGTAGGGCGTCCTGGGCTGTGAAATGGCGGGCGGCGAGCTGGTCGGCGACCACGGGTTCCTTTCGCGGTTGTGGCGGAACGCCGACGCCCGGCCCGGGCGCGGCGACCGTCCCCGGTCGCTCGGCTCCCTTACCCGGCAGAACGCCGCGCCCGCAGCTGCGGCCACTTTAGGTCAGCTCCAGGACCCGGTCAAGCGCGGCGGACGCGCGTCAGGCCGGGGCCTCGGCGCCGGGTGCCTGCGCCGGCTCGGCGACGGCGCCCCGAGCCGCCAGCGAGAACAGCGGCCAGGGGCCGGGAACGCCCTTGAGCTCGTGCATGCCCCGGTGAGTGAACTCGAACGGACCCCCGACGACGGTTCCGAAGACCGTGCCGGAGACGAGAACCTCGCCGGGCGACGCGAGTGCCGCGACGCGCGAGGCGATGTGCACGGCCATGCCCCCGACGTCGTCGCCGATCAGCTCGCACTCGCCCGTGTGCATCCCGACGCGCAGCTCCAAGCCGAGGGCCCGCGTGGAGTCGGTGATTGCGAGCGCGCAGCGGAGCGCCTGGGAGGGCGCTCCGTCGAAGGTCGCGAGGAAGCCGTCGCCCACGGTCTTGACCTCGCGCCCCCCGTGGCGCGTGAGCTGCTGGCGCACAAGCGCGTCGTGCTGGGAGAGGAGATCGCGCCAGTGACCGTCCCCGAGCGCAGCCGCGCGCGCGGTCGCGTCGACGATGTCGGTGAACATCACCGTCAGCAGGTCCCGCGCCACGCCGCTGCCGCGGCGACCGCCCGTCAGGAACTCCTCGACCTCCTGGACGAGTTCGTCGCTGTCGCCGATGAACGGGAGCGAGTCGGCTCCCGCGAGCTCGACGTAGCGCGCGCCAGGAATGTGCTCGGCCAGGTACTTGGAGTGGCGCACGTCCCACAGCTGCTCCGCCGGCCGGTGCATGACCAGCGTCGGTATGCGGATGTCGGGGAGGACCGCGCGCACGTCGGCGTCGGCCAGCGTGCCGACGATCGTGCGGGCCTCGCTCGGGCTGGCGGTGAGGCGCTGCACGCGGGCCACCCAGGCCACGAGCGCGGGGTCGTCCGCCATCGAGGGCGCGAGCCGGTTCGTCAACTCGCTGTCGGGCTCGCCCCAGGTCCGAAATTCCTCCATCGTCAGGCCTTCGCGCTCCTCTTTGGTCATCGCCCAGTCGTAGTCGGGCGCCCACGTCGTACGGGCGAATGACGCGTACAGGATCAGCGCGCCGATCCGTTGCGGCTGCTCAGCCGCCAGCATGGCTCCGACCAGCCCGCCGCCCGCGTAGGCCATGACCGCGGCCCGTTCCGAGCCCGCCGCGTCGAGTACGGCGAGAGCGTCCGCGACGTCCTGTTCGAGCGAATACGACCCGAGGCCGTGATCCGAGAGGCCCGTGCCACGGCTGTCGAAGATGATCAGGCGCCCGAAGCGCGTCAGCGCTTCGAGGAAGCGCCGGTTCCCGGGCGCCTCCCAGAGCTGCTCGATCTGCGAGATCCAACCCGGCAGGAACAGCAGGTCGAGCGGTCCGTCGCCCGACACCTGGTAGGCGATGCTCGCATCGCCGCTGCGGGTGTAGCGCGTTTCGGGGATCACACCTCACCGTCCTCGAGTTGGGTGCGGAACGCCGCCGCCGCCTCGACCGTGGCGCCGGTTGCACGCACACGCTGCCCGAGCCAGCTGTCCGAGGTCACGACCCGCACGCGCCCGGGCTCGGGGAGCTCCCGCAGCAGGCGGATGATCTCGTCGTCGGCCGAGTCACGACGAGGCTTCGGAGCGTGGGTCACGACGATCACGCTGGAGTGGATGGGCGGTCGGGGCGGCTGCTCGAAGACGACCGTGACGTCCTCGCCGGTGTGCGCGACCCAGCGCTCGAGCAGGTCGACGAGCCCGACCATGGCCCGGTGGCGGTCCCTCCACCACGCGTCCGGACGGGTGCCGATCACGTTCATGCCGTCGATCAGCCAGCGCACGGTCCCAGCGTACGAGACCGAGCGCGGCGATCCCGCCTGGGCGGCGGTGGCGGGGCGGCCGTCTCAGAGCGGCACGATCACGACACGGCCGTGGGCTGCCGCGCGATCGACCGCTCGTTCGAGCGGCCGCACGACCGCAGCGGGCGCGAAATAGATCACGCCGCCCACCGTGCGAGCCCGCGCCCAGGCGCGGCAGATCTGAGCGAGTCGCTCGGGCGCCTTGACCGTCAGCTCGACCTCGACCGCGGTGGGAGGCGCTGCCGGGAAAGTCCCCGGGAGCAGCAGGAGGTCAGGCCTGTGAACCCGCGGTCCGTACCGGCCCGGCACGCGCGGGCACAGCTCGCCCAGGGCCGATCTGAGCTCGGGCTCACCGACCACGCGGTGATCCGGGAACGCTGATTCCAGCGCGACCGCGGCTCTGCAGCACGCCGCGGCGTGCGCTGCGCCGGCCGCGCTCAGCCGCGAGAGCGAGAGCTCGGCCCTCCCTGACGCGCGCAATCCCGCACGCGTCAGCGTGTAGAGCGGTGGCTCGCCGCTGAGCAGCCGCCACGTGCGCAGGAGCCCGGCCCGCTCGGCGCAGGCGAGCCTCACCCGCGCGGAGTCCGCACGCTCCTCCTGTTCCCGCGCCGCCAGCGCCTCGGCCGTCACCGCGCCGAGCCGCGCGGCCCAGGCCAGCAGGTCGGCGCGCTGTTCTCGTCCTTTTCTCGGCCGGCGCCATCAGCGCTCACCTCCCGCGGGCCTGACCCGGACGAGGGACGCCTCGCGCCCGGCCCCGAAGCCGATCGCGACGGCGAACCCCGGCGCCAGCTCCATGAGCAGCTCCGGATCCAGAACGGGCTCGCTCGCGCGGGCCCGCGTGGTGCGCCCGCCGCCACCCCAGCTGACGCGCCAGCATCCCCGCGTGCCCGCCAGCCGGCTGAGGAGCTCGGCGGAATCGGGCACGACCTGGCGATGCGCCAGCAGCAGCGAGACGTTCCCCAGCACCTGCTCCAGGAGACGCTCGGCGCCCGGCAGGCGAAGGTCGGCCAGCTCCTGCGTACCGAGCAGGAGCGACACCCCGGCAGAGCGGGCGCGGCCGAACAGCGCCGTCACGTGGCGGGCGCCGAGCGCGGAGAACTCATCGATCACGACGAGCGTCGGCGCGGGTGCCCCCTGCAGCGCGGCAACCGTGCTCTGGAGATCCTGGACGATCGCCGCCCCGATCATCTGGGCCAGCAGCGGTCTGCTGTCCGCATCGAGCCCGAATCGGACCACGGCGCCTTCGCGGCACGCCTCCAGCAGGTCGAACGAATCCCGGGCGCCGAGCCAGCGACCGACCTCGGACTCGCTCATGATCGCGAGGCGGTCGCGGACCCCGGCGAGGTCGCGCAGCTGGCGCTCGGTGAGCGAGTCCACGTAGGCATGGCCTTGCGCCGCGAGCTCGGGCTCCGCCCCTCGGAGCAGGACCTCGAGCGCGGAGGGGTCGAGCATCTCCACGATCGCGCCGAGATCGACATCCCGCCCGCATGAGCGCAGGCCTCTGATCGCGTGCCCGAGGTAGCGCTGGGCCTGCCTGAGGTAGTGCGGCTCGGTGAACCGCTCGCCGGCCAGCAGGCGGTCGGCGATCTCCGTCTCACCGCCCCGCGCGTAGGGGTTGTACGAGCACGGGCCCGCGGGAGTCCACTCGAGAAACCGCCGTCCGCCCCGCGCGGCGGACTCGGCGAGCCGTTGGCGCATCCTGCGGTCGCCCTTCGGGTCGACGACGACCACCGCGCGACCGTCTGCGATCGCACGCTCGGCCAGGAGCGTCTGCGTGACTGTCTTCCCAGAGCCGGTGGCACCGACGATCAACGTGTGTTCCGGGTGCGCGGGCGAGAAGGGGACGCGAACCGCACGCCCGCCCGGGTCCCGGCCGAGCACAAGGGTGGCCGGGTCCGTGGGCCGCGGCAGCCGGTCGAGGACGCACCGGCCAAGGGCCGTGTCCTCCGCGATCCGGGCCGCCAGCCGCCGGCCCGCGGCGATCGGCGTCACGCAGCTGCGGGCCGTCCTGCCGAGATCCGAGCCTGCTTCGAGGTCCGAGCGGTGGCGGCGCCGCGCGCGGATGGCCGCCGCCCCGGCCGCCAGCGCTGCCAGCCTGCCATCGCTGCCGAGCAGCGGGACGAGACAGAGCGCGAGGATCCCCGCGAGAGGCGCCCAGCTCCAGTGCAGCCGGCGGCGATACATGGTTGCGGCGGCGATCGCGCCGAGCAGGATCGCTGCAGGCAGCGCTCCGAGCAGCCCGAGGGCGCCGTGGGGGAGGACCTCGCCGGCCGCAGAGGCGGGGGCGACGGTCCGGGTCGTGATCGGCATTGCTCTCTCCTTGATGTGGGCCGCCGGGAGGCAGCCGGTGTCCGCCCCGGGTCAACGGGGCGCTTGCGCGCCGCGCTCAGGCGCGGCGAAGCCGTCCTCGCGAGACGGCGACCTCCACAACGCGCCGGTCTGGCGCAGTGCGGGGCTGAGGTGCGAGGCTTCGGGGGTGCGGGGCGCGGACGCCACGCGCACCAAGAGGCCCCGTCAGATCTGATGCCGGGCGAGGGGCCGCGCAGGCGGCGGGCTCACCGCAGGCGGTATCCGATGCCCCAGACCGCGATCACCCAGGGCGCGGCGTCCGCGGCGCGTAGCGTCGTCCGCAGCCGGCTGGCATGCGTGTCGACGGTTCGGGTCGACCCCGTGGAGCGGTAACGCCAGATCTCGCGCAGGAGCTCCTCGCGGCCGAAGGCGCGGTCGGGCTCGCGAGCAAGGCGGGCGAGCAACTCGTACTCCATCCGGCGCAGCGGCAGCGGGCGTTCTCGCAGGAACGCCGCGCGGGCGACGAGGTCGACGCTGAGCGGCCCGACCCGCAGCAGGCGCGTATCGGATTCGGCAGGCGCGGCGCGACGCAGCAGCGCGCGCATCCTGGCTCGCAGCTCCAGATAGCCGAGCGGGCTCGGCACGAAGTCGTCGGCGCCGGCCTCGAACGCCCTGAGGACATCGAGCTCGGCAGCCGCGCCGCCGATCACCATCGCAGGCATGCGCCGGTCCCACCACGGGGACTCGTCGCTCGCGCGCCGTATCTCGCCAAGCAGCGACAGAGCGCCCCGCGGGTTCTCGAGCCGGCCGAGCAGCGCCAGCCCGGGGTGCGATTCGGAAGCGAGGATGCGGGCGTGACCGGCCGTCCGTGCGAGCTCGACCCGGAACCCGTCGGCGGCCAGCTGTGATGCGAGCGCCTCGCCGAGCTTGCGATCGGACTCGACGACGAGGATCGGCCGCTCGTCGATCACCCCAGCTCGACCTCGCGCGGCGCGATCCCGAGGCCGTCGCGGGCGATCAGCGCCAGCACGTCGGTGTGGACCCAGGGCGTCGGGGCGCGGTGGCCTCCCTCGGGGAGAAGCCCGATGCGACGCGCGAGCCAGCTCGTCTCTCCGGAGCGGTTGCCTTTGGCATCGTGCTTCAGGCGCCCGCAGCGCATCGCGATCTCGCTCATCGTCGCCTCTCCGCGGCTGACCCTGGCGAGCACGGCTTCCCGCAGGGCGCGGTTGAGGACGATCGGTGAGCGTCGCACCCGCGTCAGCTCGGTCTGGAGCGAGGTGCTGGAGACGGACGGGTCGGCGGCGTAGCGCGCGAGCGCCTGCAGCGTGTGGCGGCACAGGGGCTCGTAGCTCTCGAGCAGACCGATTGCCGAACGCAGGCTCACGGTGACGGCGGGTGCGCCGCTGACGGCTCGCGTCCAGCGGAGCTCGGGGATCGACATGTCGCCGGGCAGTGCCAGCAGGGCGTGGAAGCAACCGTTCGCGCGCACCGACCAGGCTCGCTCTCCGTGATGGTGCTCGCCGATTCGCGCCGGCAACGCGTCCGAACGCCTCGGTGGACGGCAGCGGCGGGCGGCGGGCGGGCTCGCGAGGTAGCGCTCGCAGATCAACCGTGCGTTGGATGCGGGCTCGTCCGGGTCGATCCGTGCCAGGAGTCGCTGGCTTCCACCCGAGCGCAGATCGCGGTCGACAACGAGTCGTGCGCCTGCATGCACTGGCAGAACGACCACCTCTCTCGTGGTCTCACCGTCCTCGCTGTGACGTCTGAGCACCAACTCGCCGGGGCGATCGCGGGTCGGGGCTGAGGGGGATGGGGATGGGGATGGGGACGGGGATGGGGATGGGGTGGGGCGCATCGGCGGGGTTCTGGGGAGGGGTGTCGGTGCGCTACTACGACCGAGGCGCGCACACCGACCTCCCCGCCGGCGCAGTCGCCCCACCTTTCGCCGGAACGGCCGCTGCGGCGGCGCAAACAGCCGCACGGTCCGGATGCCCGGCTGCGCCCGCGGGCGGCGGCGAACCGGGGGCAACGGCGCCCGGGGCCGGGGCGACTGCATGGCCCGGCAGGGCGATCGCGCACGGTTTCTCAGCCGGGCCGCGCATGTGGCAATTCGACTGTCGATGTGTACTTCCGCCCGCTCGATGGGTATCGGGCAACCGATGCCCTGAGCGTCGGGGAGCGTTGGCGGCCGCGAGTCGGAAACACCCCTCGACGCGGAGTTCAAACCATAGGAACCTCCTCAGCGCGCGAGATGGCCCGCCCGGCCGGTCCGCGTGGGATCTGCGACCACAGGCGGGACGATGGCTTTGACATATAGACCCCGAGCGACAAACGGATTGCGCCCTGGACCCGGTGGGCTGCCGCGCGGGCAGGTGACCGAGATCCAGCGCGGGCGCATGCTCGCGGCCGCCGTCGACGCGGTCGACGAGGTCGGTTACGCGGGCATGACGGTGGCCCAGGTGATCGGCCGCGCGCGCGTCTCGCGCAAGACCTTCTACGACGTCTTCGCCGATCGCGAGGACTGCTTTCTTGCCGCCTTCGACCAGGCCCTGGAGCAGGGCGGCGAGCTGCTGCGCGAGGCCTACGGGGCGGAGTCCTCATGGAGCGAGGGGGTGCGCTCGGCGCTCGCTCGCCTGCTCGCCGCGATGGACGAGGAGCCGGCGCTGGCGCGGCTCGTCGATCGTCGAGGCGCTCGCGGCCGGGGAGCGGGTGCTGGAGCGCCGCGCCGAGGCCTTCGCCGACCTCGCGGCCGCCGTCGATCGCGCTCGTGCCGAGCCCGGCGCTCTGGACCCGCCCGAGGTCACCTCCGAAGGCGTCGTCGGCGCTGTCTTCGCCGTGCTGCACTCGCGGGTGCTCGAGGCCGGGGACGCGCCCCTGCTCGAACTGCTGGGGCCGCTGATGAGCATGATCGTGCTGCCCTACCTGGGCGCAGGAGCGGCCGAAGCAGAGCTGCGGCGGCCCTCGCCTGAGCCCGTGCGCGCGCCCGCGCGCCGCCGTCGCGCCCGTCGCGGGGATCCGCTGGACGGCTTGAAAATGCGGCTCACGTATCGCACCGTGCGGGTGCTGATGGTGATCGCGCAGGAGCCGGGCGCGAGCAACCGCGAGATCGCGGAGGAGTCCGGGATCGCCGACCAGGGCCAGATCTCGAAGCTCCTGGGCCGCCTCGCGCGCCTGGAGCTCGTCGAGAACACCGGCGACGGCCAGGAGAAGGGCGCCGCCAACGCGTGGCGTCTGACGCCCCGCGGTGAGGCGGTCGAGCGGGCCACGCGGCCCAGGTGAGGCGGCGGCGGTGCTTGTGCGCCGCTCGCCGCGTCAGGGGTGCCGAGCTCGCCCTCGACCAGCTCTCGCCGGCACATTGGGCTGGCACTCGGCTCCCGGGAATGCGAGAGTCGGGGTTCCACCAGGCGAGGAAGGGAGTAGGCAATGGCTGAGGGTGTCTACCGGGTCACCGAGGTGATCGGTACCAGCGAGGAGTCGTGGGAGGCGGCTGCGCGCACCGCCGTCGAGACGGCGGCGCAGACGGTCCGCGACCTGCGCATCGCCGAGGTCATCAGGCAGGACGTCTCGATCGAGGGCGGGAAGATCAAGAACTACAGGGTCCGGCTCGGGATCTCCTTCAAGTACGACTCCGGCGACTGACGAGGAGGTGGCGTCCGGTGCGCCGCGCTCTCCTGAGCACGGCGCACCCGGCCACGGAATCGACGGGCCCGCTAGTCCTCGGACCCCAGCGCCCGCGGCGGGCATACGACCTCGGCCAGCCCTGACTCGAGGTCGTAGACGATCCCCGAGACCACAAACCCAGGCGGGAGGAACGGGTTCGCCCGCAGTGTCTCGATGTCCTCGCGCACCGCCTCGCGCGGGTCGTCGAGGTGCTTGCAGTCGAGCGCGTCCTCCTCGACGCCGAAGTCGCGGCCATCATCCCCGAGTAGTCGGGCCCGTCGAGCCGCGTCAGCCCGCAGTCGGTGTGCTGCATCACGATCAGCTCGAAGCCGGGTTCGAATCCCTCCGCGACCGCGACGCTCCGCAGGACAGCGAGGCTCTGGACGAAGGCCGGGTTGACGCCGCCGCCGGGGTTGCGCAGGACGACCGCCTCGCCGAGCTCCAGGCCGAGCACGTAGGCGGGGTCCACGCGGGGCGTGATCGCGAGCTGTTGCTCGCTGAGCTGGTTGCTGAGCTCGGCGTTGCGCTCGAGGACCGTCTCTGTCACTGACACATCTGCCGCCTTGGGCGTGTGGGGTTTTGGCTCATGCGTGCTGCCTGGAGATCTCGGCGTGCCAAGCCGCCCGCGCGTGCTCGACCCCCGTGGGGTCTTCGAACAGCTGTCGCTGCCAGTTCGCGGCCATGCCGAGGGCGTTCAGCCGGAACGCGAGCGCGGTGGGTGCGGTCTCGCCGCGGAACTCGCCCCTCGCCACCGCCGCGTCGATGGTCGCAGTCAGGATCGCCAGCCATTCGCGCATCACGGCGCGGACGGCGTCGCGCACGCGGCCGGGGCGTCCGTCCATCTCGGCGGACGCGGCGGTCAGGAAGCAGCCGCCCGCGAACACGTCCGAGCCCAGGTAGTCGAACCAGGCGTCGCCGATGGCGGCCAGGCGCGCCTCGCCTTCCTGCACCGGCAGCGCCGGCACGACGACCTGCTCGACGAGGATCGCTCGCGCCACCGCGAGCGTGGCCAGCTGCAGCTCCTCCTTGGAGCCGAACGAGGCGAACACGCTGCTCTTGTTGACGCCGAGGTCCGCGGCGAGGGCGCCGATCGTCAGGCCTTCGAGGCCCTCGACCGAGGCGATCTGCACGGCGCGTTCGAGCGTTGCCTCGCGGCTGCGCAGGCCTCGCGCGCGGCGGCCGTCGGACGGCGGCTCGCGGGGCGGATCGGTCGTGAGCGGGACGGCCGGCGATCTTGACATCCGCACGATATAGACGATCGTTCGTTCAGTTTGTCGGAGCGAGGCCGGCGCGGAGCAGATCGTCAGAGCCGCGCTTATCGCGGTTGATCGCGTCTTAGCTCATGGAGACCGCGCCCTTGCGCGCCTTCAGCCGATCCGGTGGCTGAATGGGACAACCGGTGACCTCGCCCCCAGGTCGTCGTCACCAGCCTCGCTCGCGTCTCGCCAGATCCGCGAGCCGGGAACGTAGCTCGGGCAGGGCTCCTAAGGAAACCCATCGGGGAGCCCTGCCCAGCTACACGCGGGTTAGAACGACGTGTAGAGCCCCGAGTTCACCTGCCCCGGGTATCGTTCGATTTCGCCAACTGTGCCCGAAGCTACCGTAAACACCTTTGTCGCTTCGCACGTCTTAGCACTAGCCTTTTTGTCCCGCTTCAAAGTTAGTTCTGCTTCCGGTGATCCCAACGAGCCGGGAATCGGACGGAGCGGCAAGGTCGCCTTGTCCAACTGGTACGTACAACCTTCGTGAGTAATCGTCAGCTTTTCTTCCGTCGTCATCTTGAGTTTGCCTGACGCCGTGAAGGTCAGGCTGGCAAGCGTGCCGGTAGCGGCAAACCCATCGCTACAACCTTCTGCGCCGCCTTCGCTAACGCCGTTTAGCGTCATAAGGTCACTCGACTGATCGTTCGAGGTAAGGGTTCCGTACCGCCCCCAAACACACCCCAAGTGTTCTTCGTTTTCGATTTCGAACTCGCCATACACGTTGTTGCCGACTGGCTCCAACGGCCCTCCCGGTTGTTCCTGATCGATGCGCAGCAACTTCGCTTGAGCAGACGCGACTCCAGACGCGCAAGCCAACATCACGACAAGCGCCAGCGCAGCAAGCATCTTTGGCATCGTCCCCCCTTGGGATAGGTATGTCGCTGGACCCTAGGCGATGAGCGGGCGCCTCGCCCGCCAGTTCTGGACATACCGAATCGCGGTGTCGTCAAACAGCGCGCTACCCCGCGCCCAGCTACGAACCCGGCAGACGGCGGATCTCGAACGTTTCTTCGCCCTGACCGAAAAGCTGACGTTGATGTTGATGACTGGCGGCGCCGCCCATGCACATCCCGCCCTGCGAGGTGTTCGCACCGAGCCGGTACTCAGCGTCCCCGAGCGGAGGTTCAGGATTCCAGCCGCAGCCGGATCTCGTCCGGTTCTGGATGTCGGTGCCAGCGGTCGTCCGTAGACCCCGCCTGTAGCCTCGCCCCATGAGCACCGGCGCCTGGCGGAGCCCGTCGTTCCGGCTCCTCGTGATCGGCCAGGGCGTCTCCTCAGTCGGCGACGGGGTGGCGCCGATCGCCCTGTCGTTCGCGGTCCTCGAGCTGACGGGGTCGATCCGCGACCTCGGCATCGTGCTCGCAGCCCGCTCGCTGCCCCTGATCGTGTTCGTGCTGGCGGGCGGCGTGCTGGCCGACCGGCTGCCGCGGAAGGTCGTGATGATGGCTTCGGATCTCGTCCGCGCGGGCGCCCAGGCGGCATGCGCGGTCTTGCTTCTCAGCGGCGTCGCGCACGTGTGGGAGCTGGCGGCGCTGCAGGCGCTCTACGGAGCGGCGCGCGCGTTCTTCGGCCCGGCCTCGACCGGGATCGTGCCGGAGCTCGTCGACGCCGAGGACCTGCAGGAAGCCAACAGCCTGATGGGGATCGCGGAAAATCTGTCCTCGATCGTCGGACCCGCGCTGGGCGGGGTCGTCGTCGTTGCTGCCGGCTCGGGCTGGGGCCTTGCGTTCGACGCGGCGGCGTTCATCGTCAGCGCCGTCTCCCTGGGGCTGATGCGCCTCGCCGACGTGAGCCGCCCCGCGCGACGGAGCGCGGTGGCCGAGCTTCGCGAAGGATGGACTGCCTTCGCCGGGCGGCGCTGGCTGTGGACGAGCGTCGCCGTGATGCCGCTGATCCTCGTCGTGGTGTTCTCGCCGCTCGACGTGCTCGGCCCGGAAGTGGCGAAAGCGCATCTCGGCGGCGCCGGCGCGTGGGCGGCGATCAGCACGGCGATGGGTGTCGGCGCGGCGCTGGGAGGAGCGGTCGGGTTCCGCTGGCATCCGCGCTACCCGATCCGCGCCGCCTTCCTGCTGACGCTCGCGGGGGAGCCCGCGTTGCTGTTCCTGCTCGCCCGCCACGAGCTGCTGGGGCTGATCATCGCGTTCGGCCTCGTCGCGGGGCTCGCGGCGACCGTGTTCAACGTCCTGTGGTTCACCGCGCTCCAGCGCGAGGTGCCGGCGAACCAGCTCTCGCGCGTGAGCTCCTGGGATGAAATCGGCAGCAACCTGCTGAACCCGATCGGCCTCGCGCTCGTCGGACCGATCGCGATCGCGGTCGGGACCTCGACGACGCTCTATGCCGCTGCGGGCCTAGCCGCGGTGCTGACCCTGTCTGTCGTCTCCGTCCGCGCCGTCCGCGACTTCCAGCTCTCGCCGCTGACGGGCGCGGAGCCGGGGCTCGACGAGCGCGCCGCGGCCGTCGCCGTCCACGACCTGCACTCGGATCCCGTGGCGGGAGCGAACCCTGATCTCGGCGAGGAGCTGCGGTGAGGGGGGCGCCGATTGCGACGCGGTTGTCAGAGCCGAGCGAGCAGGTTCGTCGCGCGGGGAGTGAGCGCGGGGCCGGCGAGGCGGCTCAGCGTCCGCCCTCTGAGCCCCCGTCGCGCGAGCAGCGCGGTCTCCCAGCGGATCGCAGCGCGTGACTCGCCGAGCGACAGCGTCCAGCGCGGCTGGGCGAGGAGGAGCAGCGATCGCACTCGGCCCGCGGCCCCGCGTTTTGCGCTCTGCGCACCGGCGAGCGCCCGCGCCACCGCCATCGCATGCCCTTCCTGCAGCGCCAGCGCGCGCGTGTTGCGGCCGCGGGCGGCAGCGCTCGACCGCGCGACGGTCTCTTCGAGCGCGCTCGCATCCGCGGCAGCGTCGCCGTCGGCTGTCAGGAGCGCGGCGTAGGCGGCGCTGAGGGCCGAGCAGTAGGTGGACTCGGAGGGCGTCGTCTGCGTGCAGGGGGGCAGCACCGGGGCGGCGACCGGGCTCGGATCGACCAGCACGCCGACGTCCGGCCTCGGGGGATCGTCGTAGATCCGGAAGTCGTCCAGCACGCGCGTCGTGGCGTCGTTGGCTGCGATCGGCCCGGCCACCTGGCCGAGTTCGTCCGCGATCGAGAGGAGCGGGGCGGTCGGCAGCGCAGTCAGGGCCGCCAGGCCGTGCGCAGCCCACGCTTCCCTGATCGCTTCCGGCAGATCGCGCCGCGACTGGTTCTTGAGTTCGTGGATGCGGCGCCCGATGGACGGCGGGGGGCCTTTGCGCGCCGGCCTCCTGCCTTTGTCTTTGCCGCCGCCGGAGCCGCCGAACTCCTGTTTCCCCGTATGCACCGTCGTCGTGGCCGTCAGCGTCGCCGAGAGCGACAGCGTGCTTTCACTTTCGAACATGCCGTTTGGCGCCAGTTCGCGGTGAACCGCATTCTCGACCTTGAAGGGGTGTGTGAACACCGTCTCTGACTCGGGGAACGTCTCCGTCGGCGCGCTGGCGGCCGTCAGTTCCGGATCGATGACCCCCGGCCCGCCGACGCCGACGCCCGCGTTGGGGGCGAGCGAGCATTCTTCGGCGCCGTCAGACGCGACGTATCTCCCGTTGTCCGGCAGCACCGCGGACACAGTCACCCGGCCGCCGCCGATGAAGCCCGCGGGCGCGTCACCGTAGGGCCCAGGCCGTGTCGAGAGCGTGCCCGAGCAGCTCTGCGGGTGTACGTGGCCGGAGACGAGGTCGATCGATCCGGAGATCGAGAAGGCCGGCGGGGCGAGCGCCCGGAGCGTGATGGCGTCATCGGTCGCCGTCTCGGTCCATTTCAGCGTCAGTTCCTTCGTGTATTCGGACGGTTTGCTGACGTCCGCGACGTACTTCTCGATCAGCGTTCCGGTGTAGCTGATCGAGACACTGGGATCGGCCGCCCGGGCCGCAGGGACGAGGACGAGCGAGAGCAGGCCCGCGCAGACGGCGAGCGTCGCCCGTCCCGGTCGATGCCCGCCTTTGAACCGCCCCCACACCCCGCTCAGCATAAGGCTCGGCGCGAGGCGCGGACCGAGATCGGCTAGCTCACGTCGTCGAGCCGCTTGGACATGTGGATCGAAGTCGGCTCGTAGCCCGCCCGCTCGTACAACCGCCGCGCGTAGTCGTTGCCGGCGAACACATTGAGCGCGATTGTGTCGAGGCCACGCTCACGGGCGACCTGTTCGAGCCCGTTGAGAAGGGCGCGGCCGTACCCCTTGCCGCGGTGCTCCTCGTCGATCGCGATGTCGTAGATCCAGGCCGACGACACGTCGGGTCCGGTCAAGGCGAGCCAGGCGTAGCCGACCGGACCGACGTCCTCGGCGTCGGCCATCACGATGAACATCCCGTCCGTGTCCCTGCCGTCCGGGAGCAGCGTGTCGGTCTGCTGCTCAGCGAGATCCTGTGCGCGCTCCTGCGGCCATTCGCCCGCGGCGACCTTTTCGATCGCGTAGTCGTGGATCGCGCGTGCTCTAAACGCAGCGAACTCCGAGTCGGTCATGGGACGCAGGCGAAGAGTTGCCACCGCCGCAGTTTAGGCCCGGCTTCATCCGGCTTGCTCGATCGGGAGCGCGCTGAGATCGGACCTGCGGCGGGGCCCAATCCAGAGCTCGTGACTGAGCAGCGCTCGGAGTTGCGCCACGGCCGGCTGGTGACCGGCCGTTCACAGCCCCGCCGCGTCGAACGCCTAGCCTGGCGGCACGGTGGCGCTCCGTCTCGCAGTGACCGGGTTCGCAGGCGCCGCGCCCCTCGCGGGCGCATGTCCCTCCTATCTCGTCTCCGACGGCGAGGCGACGCTGCTGCTCGATTGCGGTCCGGGGACGCTGGAGCGTTTGTGGCGCCTGGGCGCCCTCGCCGGCCTGGACGCGATCGTGATCAGCCACATGCACGCCGACCATGTTCTCGACCTCCTGATGATGGCGGGCGAGCTGACGCGCCGGGAACTCGGCGGTCGCAGGCCGCTGCTCTATGTCCCGGCGCTCGAGGGCCCGCAGCTGCTCGTGGCTCTCGATGGGATCTTCTCGCGTGACCCGCAGGCTCCGAATCGCTTCGAGGAGGCGTTCGAGGTGCAGGAGTACGACGCCGCGAGCCGCCTCGCCGTCGGCGGGCTCCAGCTCACCTTCGCGCCGAGCGCACACCCACAGCCCTGCTACGCGGCCAGGGTCACCGACGGCAACGTGAGCCTCGTTTACGGCGCCGACGGCGGGCCATCGGAGGCGGTCGAGCAGCTCGCTCGCGACGCCGACTTGGTGATCCTCGAGGCGACCTTCCCCGACGACGGGCACGGCGCCGCCGCAACCGGTCACTCGACCGCCGAGCAGGCCGGCGAGCTCGCCCGCCGCGCAGGCGCCGCGCGCCTCCTGCTGACGCACCTGCTGCCCGGCGCCGGCGAGCAGGTCGCTGCGCTTGCCGCCCGTCACTTCGGCGGCGAGATCCAGCTGGCGCGCGAAGGGCTCGTGTACGACCTGGCGTAGCGGGGACTCTGGCGAGGCGAGCGTCCGGCCGCGACGTCGGGCTGTGACACCTTGCCTTCACCGGCTGCGGTACGCAAACTCCACACCAAGCGACCCGAGCGAGGAGCGATGAGCGAGACCGAGGAGACGCTTTACGAGCACGCCGGCGGCGATGAGGGCCTGCACCGCCTGGAGGAGATCTTCTACGCAAAGGCGCTCGCAGACCCCGTCCTGAGCCAGGTCTTTCCCGAGCGTGTGCCCACCCACGTGCAGCACCTGACGTGGTTCACGGCTGAGTCGTTCGGGGGCCCGGACCGCTTCAGCCGCGAACTGGGCTTTCAGTACCTGATCGATACGCATCGCGGCCTGGGGATCACCGACGAGCAACGCGACCGCTTCATCGAGGTCTATGTGGAATCGCTTGACGAGGCTGGCCTGCCGGCCGACGAGCGGTTCCGTGAAGCGATCCGCGAACACGTCGAGTTCGGTGCCCGCGTCGCCCAGCAGAACTCTCGCGCGCAGAGCGACGCGGAGCTGCACCCGATACGCGAGGTCCCGATCTGGAACTGGTAGGCCGCCTGAGCCTGCCCTGGCAGTCGAGCACGACGGCCCGCGCTCACATCGTCTTGATCAGCCCGCCGTCGATCACGTAGTTCGAGCCGTTGACGTTCTTCGACTTCGGCGAGGCGAGGATCGTCACGAGCGTCGCGACTTCCTCGGGAGTCGTGAAGCGGCCGGTCGGCATGCTCGCGAGCGCCCCTTCGCGGATCGCCTCGGCGCCATCCGCCCCGGGGCCCCGCCACGGCCGGCGGGATGCGGCGAGCTCCCCGGTCACACCGACGGCGCTCCCGTCGGAGCCGGCCCCATGCTGCGTGCGATCCTCTGGCGAGCCGCCGCGCTCGTGGCGGCGCTGCTCGCAGTCCGGTTCCTCGCCACGCTCCTCGAGGGCTCGCTCGGCCGGGCCCTGCGCGCCCGCAGCAGCGCGCCATGCAGTCCACGAAGCCGGCGGCGCGGGTGCCGCGGCGAGCTCCCGGGCTGGCTCGGGACCGCGCTCCGCGCCACGGCCGTGGCGAGCGCCGCGACCGGCCTTGCCGTGCTCGCGACCCGAGCCCTCTCGAGGCGCAGGCGCAGATACGTCCGCATGCGGATCGTTCCGTACCGCACTGATCACGCCGGCCCCGAGGCCCTCGCGCGCATGTACGCGGCGCTGCATGCAGCGCTCCTCGAACGATGGTGGAGGCGCCTGCTGCGCGGTCAGCCCTCGGCGGCGCTGGAGACGTGGTTCGGGGAAGGGCGGAGGGGGGTGGTTCGCGCTCAGTTGCCCACCTGCCCGCGTCGGGCGGCCGTGCGAGCTGTCCTTCAGGCGGTGTATCCCAACGTGCGCGTAATCGAGGAGCGGGTCGAGGCCGAGCTGCCGCCGGTGCTGGTGAGGCTGAAGAAGCACGCCGGCTTCATCCGCCGCACCGCGACACCGGCCCGCTTCCCCGACCGTGACGCCCAGCCCCCGATCGACGGCCTGCTCCGGGCGATGGCCGCCGGGCCGCGCTCCCGCCCTCGTCCAGCTCGCGCTGACGCCCGCACCGGCTGCCGTGGAACGAATGGCGCGGACGCTCTTCAAGCGTCGTGAGGAGCACGCCGCGCTGGCGCGCTCGCTACTGGATCGAGCCGAGCTGCTCGGTGGCCTCGACGTCCAGCACCGCGCCCTCTTCTTCGCCGACGTGAGGGTGCTCGCCGCGAGCAGGGAGGACGCCGAGCGCATCTCCGGCGCGCTGCGCGCCCGCCGCGCGGAGAACCGGCTCGTCGAGCGCGGATCGCCCGTCCGTCACGGCCGGCTCGGGCTGTTCCGCCGGCGGCTGGAGCGAGGGGAGGGCAATCCGCTGCCGGGCCTCTCTCGCGAGGTCTTCTCGCCGCTCGAGCTGGCCGAGCTCTGGCAGCTCCCGAGCGTGGAGTTCGCGGCGGTGCCGCTCGTGCGTGGCGCGCTCCCGCTCGCGCCGGCCCCGCCCGAGGTGGGCAGGGAGGGGAGGGGGACGCTGCGCGACGCGCTCGGCCCCGTCTCGATCCACGAGGAGATGCGACGCCAGAACGTCGCCGTGCCCGGCACCGTGGATCAGGGCAAGTCGAGCTTCCTGGTCGCGACGGTGGCGGAGGACCTGCGCCGCGAGCGCTGCGCGGTGATCGTGCTCGACCCCAAGGGCGACGCGGCGGAGGCGGCGCTCAGCGTCGTGCCGCGCGGGCGCACGTGCACGCTGCTCGACTTCGCCGACCCGACGTGCGGCTTCAATCCCCTGCGCGTGGACGCCCCGGCAGACGTCATCGCCGACTACGTCGTGGCCGCGCTGAAGAACCTCTTCACCGACGCCGACATCCGGGCCAGCTCGGACCGCTACCTGCGCAACGCGATCATCGCCGTGCTCGCGCACGATCGCGCGAGCACGATGTGGGACGCCGCGCGGCTGCTCTCGGTCGGCGAGGAGGGCTACGCCTACAGGCGCGCGGTGGGGACGGCTGTGCGCTCGCTGCCCGAGCTGAAGGAGATCAGCGCGTTCTTCACGGCCGAGCTGACGGCGCAGCTCGCGGACGCGAGAAGCGCGACGACCGCGAAGCTCGACGCGCCGGTGAACAAGCTCGCCCGCCTGCTGAACTCGCCGTCGATCAAGCGCGTGCTGCTCAACGAGTCCCTGCGCGTGGACTTCGACCGCGTGGTCGCGGGAGCGGAGGTGCTCGTCGTGAAGGGCGCGCTGGGCTCGATGGGAGCAGGCAACACCTCGGTGCTGATGCAGCTGCTGGTCGGCATGCTGGACGCGGCGCTTGCCCGTCAGCAGGATCTCGTTCCGGCGCATGAGCGGATCGCGGTCGCGCTCAAGGTGGACGAGGCGCCGCTGGTGCTGAACCGCGGCTTCGCGGAGACGATCGCGCTGAAGCGCTCGGCGGGGCTGGAGACCGTCGCGTGCTGGCAGACCGACGCGCAGTGGACCGAGCGCGAGGTGCGCGACCAGCTGGACGCCCTGTTCGCTCACCGCGTGTGCTTCGCGACCGCCTCGGCCGAGGACGCGCGGGCGTCGGCGACGCTGGCGATGGCCGAGTTCTCGGACACGGTGCGGCCGGGGGTCGAGCGGCTCTCGACGCTCGGGCGCCCGGAGGTGCGGCTGCGTCTGCCGCGCCACCACGCGGTGGTGAGCTGGGTGACGCCGGCGGGCCGGGCGCCCGCGTTCGTCGCCGAGACGCTGCCGATGCGGGTCGACCGGGCGCGCATCGCCAGAGCTGGCGGCGGAGCAGGCGCGCGCGGGGAGCGCCGGCGCCTGACGGATCTGCGCCAGCCGCACTGGGAGCGAGAAGGGAGGGGAGGATCTGGAGGACCGGACGCGGAGCGTGGTTCCGGTGCGGGCGCCCGCGGCCGCCCGTCATGCGCTGCTGTGTGCCGGCGGCGCCGCATCGCTCAGCAGCCGAGCGTCCCCGCCGAGAGCTACCGCGAGCTGGTCGACCTCGACCGTGCGCGCTCGGCGCGCCCCGTCGCGCGGCGCGGCGGCCCGCTGCCGATCGAGCTGGACGAGAGCGACCTCGAGGTCCTCACCCTGCTCGCGGCTGCTTCGAGCACCTGCTGAGCGAGCCAGATCCACCGGCGCGTGGCGCCGCGGCGCGCGCCCGACCACGACGCAGCGGCGCCTGAAGAGGCTGGCCGACGCCGGCCTGCTCGAGCGCCTGCAGTTCCACCGCCGCGACGGCGGCGGTGTGCCGATGTGCTGCTCGCTCTCGCCGGCGGGCATCGCGGCGCTGGAAGCGCGGGGCGTCGAGGTTGCGAGGAGCGCAGCGACAGCCGCCCTGGGACCGACTCAGCGGGTTCGACACGAGCTGCACGTCGCCGGCTGGGCGCTCGCGCTGGCGGCGGCACTACGGCAATGCGACGTGCGCGGGCGAGCCGGGTCGGTGCTGGCGCCGCCGCGCGGGCCGGGGCGTCCGCTCTCGCCGGCCGACCTGCGGCTACCGGGAGGGCGCGTTCCGCACGACTTCATGAGAGGGTGGGACCGAAGCGGACCGTTTCGAGACGCTCCGCCCCGACGCGACCGTCTGCGTCAAGCTGCCAGGGGAGGGCCGGCTCGACGTGCTCGTGGAGCGCGACGATCGCATCGGACGCCCCGCCTGGATCGCGAAGCTCGAGCGATGGGACCACTTCCTCGCGGGCTGGAGTCTGCACACGGCTCGGTATCGCGACGGCGTGCGCCCCCTCGCCGTCTTCCTCTGCCGCGACGCGGCGACCGCCCGCGACTGTGCCCGCCGGGCAGACCACGTCCTGCGGGCGTGCCAGGCCTACGCCGGGGACTACAGCGCACAACTGGAGCTATCTGGGCCGGCAGAGCCTCGCCTTCGTCGCCGAGCGAGCCGTCCACGAGGGCGATCTCGCCGGCTTCGCTCGTCCCGGCGCTGCCTCCCGGCGTGCGCGCCTCGCTCGCCGATGAGGACTCCGCAGGCGAGGCGCGGGCGGTCGCCGTCCGTCTGCCCGGGCGCCTAGGTCGCGACCGGCTGCTGCGGCAGCGGTGCAGAACGCGCACCTGTGCGCGAGCGACCGGGATCTCGCTGAGGCATTCGGTGCACGGGCCGCGTTTCGGAGTCGGGTCGGTCTCGGTCTTGCGCCGGCGCATCAGCGCGTTGACCGGCACGACGACGAAGAAGAACACGGCGGTCGCCACCGACACGAACGTGATCAGCGCGTTCAGGAACGAGCCGTAGTGGAAGACGCTGCCGTTGATCGTGAACGTCAGGCTCGAGAAGTCGTGCTGTGCCGAAGATCGCGGCGATGATCGGCGTGAGGAGGTCGGCAACGAGCGCCGCCACGAGCGCGGTGAACGCGGTACCGACGACGACGGCGACCGCCAGATCGACGACGTTCCCTCTGAGCAGGAAAGACTTGAATTCCTTGACCACGATTACCTCCTCGATCGTGTCCGAGTACGTCGTTCGATAGCCGCCGGGAGGTCTCCTTCCCCATCCAGCGCTCGGCAAAGCCGTTGCAGGGAGGCGTCGCTGAGCGAACGCGCCTCCACGGGTCGGAGACGGGCCCACTCCGGGATACTCGGTGGGCGATGTCGCAGGAGAACGTCGAGACCGTGCGTCGGTTCTGGCGGGCCAACGAAGACCGGGGCCTGGGCGCGCTGCCCGAGTTCTTCGACGAGCAGGTCGTCTGGCAGGCGATCGAGGGCGCTCCCGACGACGTGGGGGAGATGCACGGAATCGAGGCGTTGCATCGCTACGTCGAGGACTGGTTCGGGACATTCGCTGATATCACCGCGGTTCCGATCGAGGTGCTCGATCTCGGCGCCGACTGGGTCCTCGCCGTGGTGCGCGTGAAGGGGCGCGCGCGGCTCTCCGGCGTCGAGACGGAGCTCAGCTACGCGATCGTCTACACCCTCAGCGACGGCAAGATCGTGCGTGGCCACGAGTACGTGGACCGTGCAGCGGCCCTCGATGCCGCCGGGCGGGAGGAGTACTGAGAGTGGCGGGGCACAGGCAGTGAACGACCACGAGCTCCATCTGAATGACCCCCAGACCCTGTACCGCCATTGGGAGGACTCGCAGTGGTCGCCGTTTGAGATCGACCTCGCTCGTGACCGCGGGCAGTGGGCGGATCTGGCCGGCGATGACCGCGAGCTGATCTTCTACGTCCTGTCCTCGCTGATGGTCGCCGAGGAGCGGATCACGACCAAGTTCTCGGGCCTCGTCGGCGCGTACGGAAGCGAGGAGGAGGCGACCTTCCTGGCGACCCAGCAGGTCGACGAGGCGCGGCACATGCAGTTCTACGCCCGCTTCCAGGACGAGGTGGTGGCCGCTCCAGACGCCATCGCCGCCCACGTGGCCCGCGCGCGGGAGCAGGTCTCGGATGCGTTCCGGCAGATCTTCGACGTGGAACTGATCGACGCGCACAAGCGACTGATCTCGGCTCCGAATGACCTGGCGGCCAAGGTCCGCTTTGTGACGATCTACCACCTGATCCTCGAGGCCACGCTCGGCCTCACGAGCTTCAAGTTCACGACCGACTACCTGTCCCGCGAGGGCTTGTTGGGAGGGTTCGTGGAGGGCTACTCGCGCATCCATCACGACGAGACCCGTCACATCGGCTACGGCGTCTGGTTCCTGCGGAAGGCCGTTTCCGAGGACCCCGGAGCCGGCGGCGTGATCCGCGAGACGCTGCGCGCCATCCTGCCGTCCGTCGCCGCGTCGCTGGCGCCGCCCGACACCGGCGGGGAGCGGGACTTCGACGCGATCGGCGCCAGCAGCGAGGACATTCGCGCGTTCGCCCTCAGCGGCCTGACAAGGCGGCTCGACATCATCGGCGTACCGCTCTCGACCCTGTGAGCTCCGCTCGGCCCGCACCGTCCAGGCGCGCGGCCGCATAGGCGCGCGGAACCTTCGCCCTCGTGTTCGCCGGCTACGGCGCCGTCGTGACCAACGCCGCGCGGGGCGCGAGCCTCGGCACGGTCGGCATCGCGCTCGTTCTCGGGCCCGTGATCCTCGCCGGCATTGCGGCGTTCGGGTATCTGTCCGGGGCAGAGTGCTCGAAGGGAAGGGAGCTTGAGCACTTTGGCCCCGCTGACGCGCTGCGGTCCTAACTAACAGAACTTCGGCAGGTCGCCGATGTTCATATCAGTATGCGGTGGCTCTATTACGGTGCTGTCGTGGCGGCGTGCTTGCTGGCGACGGTTCCGTCGGCGGCTGCCTCACCGGCCGCGGCGTGTCCTCCGCCTCATGCTCACCGGCTGTTGTCCAGCCCAACTGCGGCCTTCTACACGTTCCGCGACGAAGCACGGGGCGCGCTCGCGCACTCGGCCTGCGCATCATTCCCACGCAGGCACTAGAAACGAGAAAACCCCGATTTCTCGGGGGTTTCGTCAGTACCGCTACCGGGATTCGAACCCGGGTTTCCGCCATGAGAGGGCGGCGTCCTAGTCCCCTAGACGATAGCGGCGCGCTCGGGACGGGGATCGACGCTAGCAGAGGCGGATACCAGAAGCCATCCGGCGGCCCCTCGCCGGTCGTCCCCCGGCTTTGAGCGTCACCGGCGGCGCTGAACCGGCTCCAAGCGCTCAACGCGCTGCCGCCGTCCGCCCGTGCGATATCTTCGCTGCCCCCACGCGGATGTGGCGGAATTGGTAGACGCGCACGGTTCAGGTCCGTGTCTGGGTAACCAGGTGGAGGTTCGAGTCCTCTCATCCGCATCGCTAGAAAGCCCTGCAAATCGAGCGGCTTTTCCGATCCGGCGCCTCCGAGGCGTAGACTGCCCGGAATGTTCGTATTGTTGCCAGTGACAACTACGTACGTCTGTGCGTACATTCCGCCGCTCTGCCGTTCCGGCCCCCTCGGGGTCTGAGTCAGCCGTGAGCGTTCGCTTCGACCGCGGTGCCTGGGAGGTCCGCTGGCGCGACGCAGACCGGTCGCCTGCGCGCCAAGCGCTTCACGAGCGAGGAGGCGGCGCGGGCCTTCGACGACGCGCTCCTCGATATCGGCCGTCCGAGCGCGGGCCGCCACGCGACTACGCGCGGCGCAAAGGGCAGCGTGTACTCCGTACGAGACGGCGGCAGGGACCGCGATGGCGCTACGTGCTGCGGCGCTCGGACGGCAAGCAGACGAGCAAGCGCGGGTTCACGAGCCAGAGGGCGGCGCACGAGGCCTGCCGACGAGTGGTCGAGCAGATCGAGCGCGGCGAGCTGCGTCACACCGAGGAGACATTCGGCAGCTGGTGGGAGACCTGGCTGCGGCGACGCAGGCCATATCTCGAGCCCAACGCCTGGCGCGCGTATGACGTCGACGGACGCATAGCGGCTGCTGCCTGCGTTCGAGGACACCCGCCTTGACAAGCTCGACGTCGAACGAGGTCCGCAGTTGGATGGAGCAGCAGGCTGAGGCCGTCGAAGCCGGCGAGGCCGCCCCCAAGACGGTCAACAACGCTCTGGGCACTCTCGTGGTTTGCCTGAACGCAGCGGTCAAGGATCGCGTGATCGCGACCAACCCGGCCATCGGCGTCGAGCGCCTTCCGCGCGCTCACATCGAGCGCCACTACCTCCGCCTGCAAGAGATCCGGACCTACCTCGATGCATGCCTCGACGTCTACCGGCCACTGGCGGAGGTGCTCGTCCACGCGGGCTTGCGGATCTCCGAGGCGATCGCCCTGCAGATCGGCGACCTCGAGCTCGAGGACACCGGAGGGGTCATCGTCGTCTACCGCTCCCAGAAGAAGGCCCACGGTCTGGGGCTCGCAAACGGATCGACCAAGGGCGACCGCTTTCGCAGCGTCGAGATCGGCCCTCGACCTGAGCGGTGTCCTCAAGGACCAGATCGCGCGCCGCGAGGAGAGTGGCACAGGCAAGCAGCCAGACGCCCCCGTGTTCGTGATGCCTGTTCGGCGACGCAAAGCCGAGCGGGGACGGTGGGCCCGAGCGGGCGACCCGGCTCCGCTTGACCGCAACACGGTCTCACGCGAATGGCACAAGCTCGCGTTGCAGGACGCGGGCCTGCGCGACATGCCGCTGCACTCGCTACGCCACACTGCCGCGGCGGCATGGCTCGCGGGCGGGAACTCGCTGATGTACGTGCAGCGACAGCTCGGCCACGCCGACATTGCTACGACCGAGCGCTACTACGGCCACATGGAGCGCCATGTGCTCGCTGCGGGCGCAATCGCAACCGAAGAAGCGATCACCCGCGCGAGCGCAGCGAACAGGTAGGTCTCGAGGCTCAGCGACGTGCGTGCCGGCCACGCCGAGTCGCGGTGGATGACAGCTCGGCGGCGGGCGTCGTCGTGCGAGTGGAGCGTCCGGGTGTCCAGTTGGCACGGGCGTCATCGAGCCAGTTCTGTATGTCCTCTGGCACGAACCGCAGGGGCCCGTCCTCGCCGCCGATGCGGATCGAGGGGATGCGGCCACTCTTGGCAGCTTCATAGAGCCAGGAGCGTGAGACACCGAGCTGGGCTGCAACGTCAGTCGGCTTCAGCAGTGTCAGTGTGAGTTGTGACTGTGACTCGTTCATGGTGTTGATGACCGCGAACAGGCCGAAACGACCAATCGGACGTTTCGGACGGTCATCCGTCCCAGCGCTCCGGGGGTGCGCCCGGCTTCCAGGTGCTCTCGACGCCGCCTCCTTGCTGGCGCAGTGTGTGGGCGATGTCGGCGAGTTGGTCGTGGAAGGCGAGCTCTTCGCGGGGGTCGCGTCCGTGCTGGTCGATCTCTGAACGCCAGACCGCGATGGCACACAGGGTCTCGGCGGTCGCCTCGTCCTCCCACCAGCCGTTTTTGAGGTGTTCGAGGTGCCGGGGGTAGCGGCCGTGCAGCGCGACGATCGCGCCCCACATCTCTTGCCACCATACAGGATCGCCGCCGTAAGGTTCAAGCCAAGGCGGGCGCCCGTCTATCGTCGCGGCCTTCCTCGGCGGAGCCGCCGACGCCGTGATCTTGTGGTCCTGGGAGGCGAGAGCGACGCCGTTTCGCACGAGCTGACCGGCGAGGGTTGCGAGTGGTTCGCCGGCGCTGGCGGCCAGCTCCTGGAGCTGGGTGGCGACTGGGTCGGGGAGCACGATCTGGAGTCGTTGGCTCATCGTCCACGGTCCGGTGAGCGGTCGGGCTCGACGACGCGGCGAATGGTCCGCGCAACTCCGGGCAGGTGGCTGCGGCTTGGGGCGAGCGGACGCTCGTAGCCCGGTCCCCATTCGGGGTTGGTCAGCTCGGCGTGCTGGAGGGAGGGCGTGTGCGCTCGGCTGCCACGCATCTTCTCCGCGAGCTTTGAGACGCGCCGCTCGTCCTGGCCCTCGAGGCCGAGCTCGTCGCGGGCGAGGAACCACTCCGTGCCCTCGCGGGCGCGGCTGGCCTGGACGTAGGCGGACTCCTTGCTTGTCTGCCAGCCGCCGGTCACGACGACTGAGCGCTCGACGGTCGCGCCCTGCTGACGGTAGACGTGCTGGGCGTAACCCAGGCGCAGGGACTCCAGGTCCTCGCCGGCGAGGTTGACCTGGCGCTCGGAGCCGTCGAGCGTGACGGTCAGGCCGTGCTCATGGATGCGGGTGACTTCGCCGCGGGCGCCGTTCTCGACTCTCGCCTCCCCTGGCGTGCGGTGTTGGGCGGTGAACGCGATCAGGTCGCCTTCGCGCAGCCCGTAGTGCTGGTGAGGCAGCTGCAGCTCGCTCTGGCCGAGTTCGCCGCGCTCTGCTCGCATGTGTTGCGCACGAGCGTTCAACCTGTCGATCTCGATGTTCGAGGCGTCGGCGATCAGTGCGACATCGCGGATGTCCCGTGTCTCGGTCAGCTGCGCCCAGCGCTGGACTGCGGCCTCGCCGGCCTGGTCGCGCGTGCCGGTAAAGAACAGCTGGCCGCGGGCCTGGTAGTGGGCCATCGCCCGCTCGGGCTCGCCGGCACGCAGCGCGGCCCACGCTTTGCGCTCCTCAGGGTCGCTGGTGCGGCGCACTTCTCCGAGCTCCGCCGTGAGAGCGTGCAGCGAGAGGCGGTCGAACATGCCGCCCGGCCCGATCGACGGCAGCTGCTTGCCGTCACCGACCGCGATCAACTTCGCCCCCGAGCGCTCGATCAGGCCGGTGAGGGCCTCCATGCGCTTGTGATCGACCATCCCAGCCTCATCAAGGATCACGGTGGTGTCTGCTCCGATCTGGAGCCTTCCCGTGTCCGCCCGTGCGGTCAGGGCATCGAGGGTGAGCGTGTGTCCGTGCAGGGCAGGGCTGTCTGCACCGAGGCGCTCGGCTGTGGAGCCCGACACGGCGATGCCGATCACCTCACGGCCGACGGCTTGCTCGGCGCGGGCTGCCGCGTCGATCACGACACCCTTGCCGGTACCCGCAGGTCCGACGAGTACCGCCAAGCGCTCAGGGCCCGTCAGGGTCCGCAGGGCGTGCCGTTGCTCTGGCGAGAGGGGTGCGGCGATGCACTCCGCGACTTCCCGGCTCGCGTGCGCCCTCGCGACCTCGCCGACGTCGCGACCAGCCGGCTCGGCGAGCACGCCGGCGCGGCGCTCGATCGCCTCCTCCCGCGCGCGGACGGCGAGCGTCGTCATGCCTCCGCCCTCCAGCGTCAGGATGCGCCGCTCGGCGAGCATCTGACGCGTCACGGCGATCGCCTCATCGGGGCCAAGCTCGCCCGCGCTCTGCTCAAGCGAGACAGCACGCAGCAGCCCCGCCTCGAACACCGCCTCGCGCTCTGTCAGCTTCGCCTCGATCCGATCCTCCAACGCGAGCTCCGGCGACGCGGGCTGTGGGGCACCGACTAGATGCACCGCCTCATCCGCACCGAACCCGTAACGCTCACCAGTGCTCACCCAGACACGCTGCAGATCTCCACGCGTCGCGAGCGTCTTTGCGCGGCGGTTCTCGAGCGCGATGTCGCGGATCTCCCCACGTTCAGGTGCGCGGCCATGCTTGGCACGGAACCGCTCCGCCGCCTGCGCGATCTCACGATGACGCGAGGAGAACGCGTCCCGCAACCCGGCGGGGACCCCCGCGATCTCGAAATACTTGCCGTCGCGGCCCGTCCCCTGCTCGATCGCGTAACCCTCGGCTCCGAGCTCCTGCGCGAGCGCCGAGCGATAGAACGCCCCCACCTCGCGGAGACCTCGGAACACCGGGCGGGAAGCGACCGCGACGATCCGGTCATCCTCGCGCACGGCGCCGCTGATCACGACATGGGTGTGCAGCTGCGGGTCGGGCGCCTCGGCGCCACTCACTCCCCTCGCCGTGGTGTGACGGTAGGCGGTCGCGATCACGTCCTTCGCCTGCTCCTCCACCACCTGGCCGCCGTAGCGACGACGCACCAACGGCACCCGCTCCTTCAAATAGCTCATCGACCGTTCGACCGCCTTCGCGTGCGCTTCCTCGATCTGCTCGCGCTGCCACGGGTCCCCCAGCGCCCACACGACCGACACCGACTTCGGGGCGCTGAACGTCACATCGATCCCGCCACCACGTGAGCCATCCGAGCCGGCGGGGCGTAGCCACGCGCCGCTGCCCGGATCGCGTCCTTCCATCAGCGCGATGAACTGCGCACCATCGACCGGGGCGTCCGGGTCGATGCCGAGCCGCGCGAGCGTCTCGGGGTCAGAGAGCCAGTGGCCGGGTGCCTCGGTCAGCTCGCCGTCGGGTGTCAGGTAGTAGTCGCCCCGCTCCGGGGCGATCGTCTTACCCTCCAGGTAGCGGGCGTAGCCGCCGCCCCGCCCCGCGCCGATGCTGGATGCGCTCATCACACCCTGTAACGACCGCGAGCGGCCCGGTCCGGCCATGCAATCGCACAGCGATTGCTTGGCCGTGCATCAGGTGTGGCTTGGCTGTTGCTGTCGCGAAGCGCACCGACGCAGGGCGAGGAGGGTGGTGCACCGGTGCGAGCGAGCAACGGTGTGTGCGTCAGAATGTCGGCATGTGGACTGATGAGCTGCGCGTGAGTAACGACGTGTCGGCCGCGGAGTGGCTCGCTCCGAGACTGGGTGGCGAGTTCGGTGCAGTCACGCGCGCGGTCCCGAGCGGATACCCCGCGTACGTGCGGATCTGCCACCCCGCCGCAGACGGCGGGGGTGCGTCCGTTACGTGGCCTGAGGTGGCCAACGCCACTGGCCGCCGAGCGCACGCCCTCATGCAGTGGCACGCGCTCGTCGGCTCGCCTGACCCGTTCAACTTCACGGGCTCGCTCTGGCCCGGACGCGAGCCCGAAACTGGCAACCTCGCCCCGGACGTGCTCGGCCCACTGTGTGACCTGCTGGCTACGCACACGGCCGACCCGGGGCGCTGCCTATTCTGCCTATGGGACGGCTGGGGCTGGGTGGACGGCTCCGGCGTGTTGGGGCAGATCGTCCTCCGTCAGAGCGGCGATCCAGCGGCGGCGGCAACGACCGAGGAGCCGATCCCACCAGCGTTCTCTCCGGAGGAGCTTGAACGAGAACGCCTGCGCCTCCCCGGCCGCGACTACTTGCTCATGGAGGGCCCAGTTTCCGCCGTGTTGAAGATCGGCTACTGGGCCAGCTCGTCCTGGTTCCTACACCAGTCGCCCAACCTGTTCTGGCCCGACGATCGAGCTTGGTGCGCCGCCAGCGAGATCGACTTCGACTCGACACTGATCGGCGGCAGCACCGAGCTGATAGAGGCCATTCTCGACGCGCCGCGGTTCGACGCGTGGCCCGTCGGCCCGACGGACTCACTCGCCTACGACGCGGACAAAATTAACGCGGCGCCGTAGAGCGCCGGCCGCGCTGCGCTGGGGTTGCCGCCCGACTGCTGCGCAGAGCCGCGCCCGGCAGGAGCTTCGGTGGAGGGAACCAGCCAGGATCTACTAGCTCACCCCTCTCCACCCGACTGCACCGGCCGGCCCGTGGACTCGGATGGAGCGCGCAGCGCGACGCCGAAGGCCGCGGCCAACGGCCGCACAACGGAGGGCGCAGCCCGAGAAAGATGATGCATTGGGCTGGGGGCTGGGTCGTGCGAGAGAGCCCGCCGGGGGGAGCGAGCTCTGCTCGCTGGCGGGCGATTTCCGCGCGCAGCGCGGGTACATTCTCACTGCTCCCGGATCCTCCATTGGCCCAGTGCCGGATGGTTGGGCAGGACGGCTGAAACCCACGCGCGACCCGGACCCCAGGTAGCGGGGTGCGGGCCGCCTGGCAGCTCAGGCCGCGATGGGCTCCTTCCCCTTGCGGGCCGGCTTGGCCGGCTCCTCCACGGGGGGCGGTCAGGAACTCGACGTTTCCGACGACCGTGTAGTCGTGGCGTTTCTCGCCACCCTCGCTCTCCCACTCCGCCGTACTCCAGACGGCCGTCGACCGCGACGAGCCAGCCCTTGGCGAGATACTGCTTGGCGGCCTCTCCGGCCTTTCCGAACACCGCCACGTTGACGTAGCCGACCTCCCGGCCCCGACCCATCCCGTCGACCGCCAGACGCAGCTGGCACACCTTCATCTCCTCGGAGACCTGTCGGAGCTCAGGGTCCTTGGTCAGACGGCCCGTGCAGATGATCTTGTTGATGTTCATGGTGTTCCTCCTTCGATTGATTGGTGCTTGTGACGCAGTCGAAGAACGCCGCTGACCGGCGAGCGGAACCGAAGGCCGAAGGCCGCAGGGGAACCGAACCCCCGCAGCGGGGTTGCAGCGCCAAGCCGGCGGTGGCGAACACTGGGCAAGACACGAAGGCGACCGACCAAACAGACAGACCAGCCGCACGGCCGTCACGCACCTGGGCTCACAACAGCGATGGCGCAGATCCCCGAGACCCTCCGGTCGGATAAACGAACCCGGGGCGTTATCGCTACCATCCAGAGATGGGCGAACGCAGCGTGAGCCAGGACTGGCGCCAGAGTTGGCTCATCTGGATCGCTGCGCTTGCGAGCGCGGTCTTTCTCGTCCTGTGGTGGGCCGTCGACGAGAACTTCGTATGGGGTTTCGTCCTGTTCGGACTCCTCACTGCGGTTGTCTGGATGAGAGAAACGAACGACTGGCCTCGCAGTCCTCTCGCGTGGTTGGTATGGCTGATCGGCATTGTGTTTCTCGTTCTCTGGTTAGCCGTTGACGAGAACTTCAGATGGCCGTGCTTCGTATTCCTGTTTCTCGCCATTGTCATGCGGGCGCGGGAAGCGCATACCCCGCGGCGAGAGCACGACCAGAGCCTTCAATCGCACTAGGCCAGCCGCGCCACCAAGCGACGAGATGAGGGTTGCGCGCGGCCCGGTCAGCCGCTACGCCGACACCGCGACGCTGGCTAGCCGAGTTCGAAAGGCGAGTTTCGCAACGAGCTAGGAGGGCTGGACGCTCCTAGACAGCCAGGAAGAAGACATGGCGCCGGACTGCGCGTCCGGCGCCATGCTCTCTACTTCTTGCCGCCACCTTTCTTCTGCGAGAGGTCACTCCCGGCGACCGATTTGGTGCCCTTCGGCACCTTCGGATCGCTGAGAAGCTTTCCGGCTTTCGAGGCGTCTTTCTTGCTGGTTCCCACTTTGGATCACCTCCTTTGCGGTGGGTCCACCCGCCTGTTGGCGCGCGGAAAATAAACGATGACACATCAGTCCGACAGGCATGGGGCGGCTCGCGTAGAAGTAGGGCAAGTGTGTGCGACACTTCCGCGATGGCTAGGGACCCAGGCGACGCTCGGCACCTGGGGCCGGCGATGCGAGCAGGAAGAGCCCCTCGGGCATCCGGGGGACCGAGCGTCCATCGGTGTGCGCCAGCGTCGGGCGCCCGCTAACGGTGGCGGGAGATCCAACCACCTGGCCGTGCGACGAGCACACCAAGGCCAAGCACGACCTCCTGCTTGCGTTCTTCAACAAGTGGGTGAGCGTCCACTCGGAGTGGTTTGCGCAGCGTGGCGGCGGGCTCGTTCGGATCTATGATGGATTCGCGGGTCCCGGAATCTACGACGGTGGCGAGGCCGGCTCACCCGTGATTCTCCTGCGAGCCCTGTGCGTAAACCCGCGGCTTCGCGAGCGCTGGGCGAGCATCGACTACGAGCTGAGCTTCGTCGAGAAGGACCCGCGGCGTGCGACGACCCTCAAGCAGCAGCTCGAGCAAGTCGAGGCGAGCTTGCGGGACGACGGGGCCTGGAGCGAGCGAGTCTCCTGGTCTGTGACCTGCGGCAACTATGAGGACCACGTCCCCCAGCCCGTGCAGGCAAGGAACTCGGCACTGTTCCTGTTCCTGGACCCGTTCGGCTACAGCCTCGCGCCGATGACATTGACCCGCGATCTGGTCCAACAACCCAAGAGCGACACGCTCATCTTCCTCCCGCTGAGCTTCGTGAATCGGTTCGCCGGACGAGAGGGCCAAGAGCGGGCGCTGGACCGCTTTTTCGGCACGCCGGCATGGCGCGGGGTTCCAAGTGGACCCGATCGACCGGCCGCGCTCCTCGCACTGTTCCGCGGGCAGCTGAAGTCGGCAGGTCTGGAGTGGGTGGCCGACTTCAGGCTGAAGCCCGACCGAAGGAACGAGTACTGGATCGTCGGCGCCTCCGGGCACCTCAAAGGCTTCGCGAGCATCAAGGAGGCCTTTTGGGCAGTCGACCCAGTCAACGGCCATAGCTACGCAGCGCCGCGCGCCGCCGCTCCCGGCCAGCAGACGCTGGGCTTCCAGACGCCCGAAGACCGCGAGCCCAACACCGCCCCGCTGCTTGAGCTCCTGCGGCAACACTTCGGCGGGCGCCCGTTTACCGTCGAGGAGGCCATAGCCTTTACCGAGCGCTCGACGTTCCTCGACACGCACCTCAAGACCCGGACCCTCAAATCGGCGGAGGCCGCGGGCGTCCTGGAAGTGCGACGGCCGCCTGGAGCTCGACAGTTCAAGGAGGGCAAGCGAATCACGCTCCGATTCAAGTAGTCCGTCCGCCATCCACACGAACATATGTTCGTACCGGTTGCAGGGGATCTCGACCACGGAAGCGAATCAATACGCAATGGCACAGAGCAGCAGAATCGAGTGGACCGAAGCGACATGGAACCCGGTCACGGGCTGCAGCCAGGTCAGCCCGGGATGCGCCCACTGCTACGCGAAAACATTCGCAGAGCGCTGGCGCGGAGTGGCGGGACATCCGTACGAGCAGGGATTCGATCTGCGCCTGTGGCCCGAGCGGCTCGATGTCCCGCTGCGATGGCGCAAGCCCAGGACGATCTTCGTCAACTCCATGTCGGATCTCTTTCACGAGCAGATCCCATTTGCGTTCCTGCAACAGGTCTTCACGACGATGCAGGCCGCCCACTGGCATACGTTCCAGATCCTGACGAAGCGCCACGAGCGCCTACTTGAGCTCGCCGACGCCCTCGAGTGGCCCGACAACGTGTGGATGGGCGTGAGCGTGGAGAACCGGCGCTTCGTCCATCGCGCGGACGCGCTGCGGGCCGTACCCGCCGCGGTGCGGTTCATCAGCGCCGAGCCGCTACTGGGGCCCCTCGATGGGCTGAACCTCGAAGGTATCGACTGGCTTATCGCCGGCGGTGAGTCCGGGCCGGGCCACCGCCGGATCGACGGCGCGTGGGTACGCGAGCTCCGCGACCAGTGCGCGAGAGAGGACGTCGCCTTTTTCTTCAAGCAGTGGGGCGGGCACCGACCGAAATCAAACGGCCGCGAGCTGGACGGGCGCCTCTGGGACGAGAACCCAAGCCCGAAGGTTCGGTGCGAGGCGCTTGTGGGCGTTTGAGCGAAAGCGGCTCCGCGACCCGCGGTTGCCGCCGCGTGGCAACAGCGTGGCAACAAACGTTGTGCCAGATGCGTTCGGGGCGAACACGCAACCCCATGAAATGGGCGTTTTGGACGCAGGCGGACCCATGTTTTCCGGGCCCGACCGGTTCAGGTCCGTGTCCGGGTAACCGGGTGGAGGTTCGAGTCCTCTCATCCGCATAGGCAGAACGGCCGCGAGGAGCATCGCGCGCGCCGGTGGCCGAGGTAGAGTCGGCGCGCGGATGCCTCCGGAAGCCGTCTCGCTGGCGCTGGCCGCGTCCCTGTACCCGCCCGCTCTGGCGGCCGTCATCGCTCTCGGCCGCGGCGCGGAAGTCCGCCTGCGCGTCGTCCTGTTCGTCATCGCCGCCTACGTCACCTCGCTCGTGACCGGCTCGATCATGCTGCTCCTCTTCGCGGATCTCTCGGCCACGCGCGCGGCGGTCCTCAGCCCGAGCGCGGGGCTGTACGCCCTCGCGGGAGTCGCGCTGCTGGCGGTCGCGGCTCGGCTGCGTGCCAGGACGCCGAAGACCCGGACCGCCGCAAAAGGGCCGTCGCGCGTCGATCGCTATCTGGGCAGCCGGCGGCTCGTCGCGCTGCTGGGCATCGTCCTCTACGTCGTCCCATCTCCCATCTTCGTGGGCGCCGTGAAGGCGATCGCCGACACGAACGCGTCCGCCGGTCTCGAGCTCGCCTACCTCGTCCAGATGCTCCTGATCATGCTCTGGCTGATCGAGGTGCCGATGCTGATGCTGATCGCTTTTCCGGTTCGCGCGCTCGCCGCCCTGGAGACGATCAACGCCTGGTTCGTCCGTCGCGGCCGCGCGCTCGCGATCCTGGCCTGCGCGGGGCTCGGCGTCTACTTCCTGGTCCTGGGCGCCCTCGAACTGCTCGCGTCGTGACGGTCACCTCGCAGAGGCTCGAGTCGGCGCATACTGAAGCTGTGACCGCCGAAGCCCCGATCGAGATCGTCCCCGCGGATCGGGCGTGGCCCCGGCTCTTCGAGGAGGAGCGAGCGCTCCTGCAGGGAGCGATCGCTCCGTGGCTCACCGGCGGCATCCACCACGTCGGCAGCACCGCGGTCCCCGGGCTCACCGCGAAGCCGGTGATAGACATCCTCGCCGGCGTGGAGAGCCTCGACGCCTCGCGCGCGAGCTTCGACCGCCTGGCGGCGCTCGAATACGAGTACGCGCCGTATCGCACCGAGGAGATGCACTGGTTCTGCAAGCCCGGCCCTGCTCACAGAACTCATCATCTCCACCTCGTCCCGACCGGCTCGCGCCGCTATCGCGAGGAGCTCGCGTTCCGCGACGCGCTCCGTTCAGACGCGCAGCTCGCCGGCCACTACGCCGACCTGAAGCAGCAGCTCGCGGCGCGCCACCGCGACGACCGCGAGGCCTACACCGAGGGCAAGGCCGCGTTCGTCGCGGGCGTCCTCGCGCGCGCGAACGCGTAGTCGTCGAGGTCGAAGCGCGCGCTGCGCCACGCCGCCTCGAGCGTCAGGCTCGGCCGGAACGGCACGTCGCCGTGCTTGTCGAAGTAGTAGCTGTTGGACCCTGAGCAGGAGCCGGCGAAGAAGACCTGGTTGCGGCCGGCGTGCGAGGACCGACTCGAAGTAGCGCTGGTTCGCCTCGGGGCGGATCTCGACGCGCACGGCCCGCTCGCTGCGCGCGCGCTCCAGGCAGCGCACGATGTGGCGCATCTGCGTCTCGATCAGGCCGAAGTAGGACTGGCCGTTGAAGCCGTAGGGGCCGAGGATCGAGAACCAGTTCGGGAAGCCGGGGACGCTCACGCCCTCGTACGCCTGCTGACGGTTCTCGTCCCAGAAGTCCGCGAGGTCGACGCCGGTCGCGCCGCGGACCGGGAACGGCGGCATGTTGCCCTTGTCGAAGACCTTGAAGCCGGTGGCGAGGACGAGCACGTCGACGGGATGCTCGATCCCGTCAGCGGTCCGCACCCCGCTCGGCGTGATCGCTTCGATCGCGCTCGTCTCCAAGTCCACGTTCTCGCGATTGAACGTGCGGATGTACTCGTTCGAGAAGCTCGGGCGCTTGCAGCCGAGGCGGTAGTGCGGCGTCAGCTGCTCGCGGACCTTCGGGTCCTCGACCGTGCCGAGCAGCTTCCTCGCGTCGGCTTCGCCACGCGCGGGGAGGAAGGGGAACTTGGCCGCGTAGTGGGCGACGAGCACGAAGGTCAGCTCGACGAACGCCTGGCTCAGCCATCGCGCGGCGAGCATCGCTCCCGGCACCCAGCGCAGGATCGCTCGCGAGCGGCCGCTCAGCGGCGCGTCGAGCTTCGGCAGGCACCAGATCGGCGTGCGCTGGAAGACGGTCAGGTGCTCGACCTCTGGAGCGATCGCCGGGATCACCTGGATCGCGGAGGCACCGGTGCCGACCACGGCCACGCGCTTGCCGCGCAGATCGACCGAGTGCTCCCAGCGCGCGGTGTGCAGCGTCGGTGCCGCCGAAGCTCTCCACGCCTGGGATGTCCGGGAGCTTGGGCTGGCTGAAGACGCCGGTCGCGCCGATCACGTAACGCGCGCTCAGCTGCTCGCCGTCGACGGTCTCCAGGAGCCAGCGGTCGGCGTCCTCGTCGAAGCTCGCGCCGGTCACCTTCGTGTTCAGCCTGAAATGCGGTCGCGCACGCCGTACTTGTCGACGCAGTGCTCGGCATAGCCCTTCAGCTCGCGTCCGGGCGCATAGACCCGCGACCAGTCGCTGCGCTTCTCGAAGGAGAACTGGTAGCTGAAGGAGGGGATGTCGACCGCGACCCCCGGATAGGTGTTCCAGTGCCAGGTCCCGCCGACCCCGTCGGCCTCGTCGATCACGAGGAAGTCGGAGAAGCCGGCCTCGCTCAGCTTGATCGCCGCGCCGATGCCGGAGAAGCCGGCCCCGATCACGACGATCTCGTGGTCCACCGCTTGCGCCCCCATCCGCGAGCATCGTACCCGGCTCGGACCGCGCTGCTCCTGGGCGAGGACGGCGAGCTCAGGGCTCAGATCTCGAACGTCGGTGGCCTGATGGATCTCGCCGAGCGCCGGCTCGCCGGCGATCCCGCCGCCCTGTGGCGGCAGATCGCGCGGCGCCCGGCTCTGCTCGGCGTCTGAATCAGACGCGCTGCAGGATCGTCCCGGTGCCGGTCCCGCCGGCGGTGCACATCGTGACGAGCCCCAGCTCGGCGTCGCTGCGCTCGAGCTCGTGCAGCAGCGTCGTGATCAGCCGCGCGCCGGAGGACCCGAGCGGGTGGCCGAGCGCGAGCGCGCCGCCGTTGACGTTGACCCTGTCCATGTCGGGCGCCAGCTCGCGACGCCAGGCGCACGACGACGGCTGCGAACGCCTCGTTGATCTCGATCAGGTCGAGGTCGCCGATCTCATGCCGTTGCGCTCGAGCAGGCGCTGGGTGGCGGGGATCGGCCCGGTGAGCATGATCACGGGGTCGACACCGACGGTCGTCGCGTCGAAGATCCGCGCGCGCGGCGCGAGCCCGAGCTCGTCGGCCTTCTCGCGCGCCATCAGCAGCACGGCGGCGGCGCCGTCGGAGATCTGCGAGCTGTTGCCGGCGGTGACGGTGCCGTCCTCCTTGAAGGCGGGCTTCAGCGCCGCGAGCTGCCTCGATGCTCGTGTCGTAGCGGATGCCCTGGTCGGCCGCAACCGTCTCGCCGTCGATCTCCATCGGGATCATCTCCCGGTCGAAGCGACCCTCGCTGGTCGCGCGCGCGGCGCGCTGGTGCGAGCGCAGGCCGAGCTCGTCCTGCTCGGAGCGGGGGATCTCCCAGCGCTCGGCGATCAGCTCGGCGGAGAGGCCCTGCGGGATCAGCTCGTAGCGGTCCATCAGCTCCTTCGGAAACGGGGTGCCGAGCTGCTCGTCGGCGACTTCGAGCCCATCGGCACGCGGCCCATGTGCTCGACGCCCGCGCCGATCATCACGTCGTGGATGCCGGCCGCGATCAGGCCGGCGGCGAAGCTGACCGCCTGCTGGCCCGAGCCGCACTGGCGGTCGACTGTGCTCGCGGGTGTGGCAACCGGAAGGCCCGCCTGCAGCCAGGCGTTGCGGGCGATGTTGTTCGACTGCTCGCCGACCTGCGAGACGCAGCCGGCGACCACGTCCTCGACCAGCTCGGGCTCGATCCCGGCGCGCTCGATCACGGCCCGGTAGGCGGTGCCGAGCAGCTCGTTCGGGTGCACGTCGCGGAAGATCCCCTTGGCGCTGTGTCCGCGCCCGATCGGCGTCCTCGCGGCCTCGACGATGACGACCTCCCGCCCCTGCGTGCGCTGCGTCTCGCATCACGAGCCTCCTTTTTGGGTTTGGGATGGGTTAGGTTTTGTGATGAAACCTACTATCCGGGAGGCTAGCAGGGTCTTGTGATGAAACTCGCCAGCGGGCGCGGGCACAAAAAGAGCCGCCGGGCCGAGGCCCGGCGGCTCTGAAGGTGATGCTGTGGGCTGTGCTCTAGCGCTGCGAGTTGCGGCGGCGCTGCACCGTCGACGATCGAGAAGCCGGCGATCATCAGCGCAAGGCCGATCGCGAAGCTCCAGCGGAGGTCGAAGCCGGTGAACGGAAGCGTCTTCGCTTCTTTTGGCCGGGCTCGAGCTCGTCGTCGGTTCGGGCGATTTCGCGGCCGTCGTTTCCGCGGGCGCTTTTTCAGCCGATTCCGGCGAGGTGCCCGGTCGTCGGCGTCGTGGCCGGCGTCGTCGGGGTGGTCGGGGTGGTCGGCGTGGTCGGCGTCGTCGGCGTGGTGGGCGTGGTGGGCGTCTGGGTGTAGCCGGACGTTTCTTCCGCCGCGAACGCCGAGCCGGGCGAGACCAGAGCCAAGCCCATAACGAGCAGGATCGGGAGGCTCACCAGCTTCCGTCGCGTCTTTCGTGCTGCACCTGGTGTCCGTGGCCTGCTCGAGGCCATGACATCGGTCCGAGTCATGCCAACCTCCGTCTTGGGTGGTTTTGTGATGGTTCGGCCCTCCCCGAGGGCCTCTTTAGCGAGGGTCGAAGCCATGCAACTGGCAAGCTTCAGCCTCTGGTTCGCCATATATCGGCTGTCGCCTGCATTTACCTGCAGCGGAATGTGTATCACCTACGGCGGCCCGCAGGTGTTCATAACCCTCAGATTTCCCGCGACCGTGCGTCCCTCAAACGTGTCAGGACACCTTCACGCGCCCGTCGAGACTGCCTTCGGCGAGCCGTCCGCGCAGCACCTTCTTGTCGAACTTGCCCACGCTCGTCTTCGGGATCTCGTCGATGAAGGCGAACTCGTCGGGCAGCCACCACTTCGCCACGCGGCTGCGCAGATGCTCGACGAGCTCCTCCGCGCTGGCGGCGTCGTCGCTGGTGAGGACCACGCAGCACAGCGGCCGCTCGGCCCAGCGCGGGTCGGGCTTGGCGATCACCGCGGCCTCCGACCACGCCCGGGTGCGACATCAGCTCGTTCTCGAGCTCCACGGATGAGATCCACTCCCCGCCCGACTTGATCACGTCCTTCGAGCGGTCGGTGATCTGGACGTAGCCCTTCTCGTCCACCGCCGCGATGTCGCCGGTGCGCAGCCAGCCGTCGTCGAACTTCTCAGGGTCGGGGTCGTGGAAGTACTGCGAGGCGACCCAGGGTCCGCGCACCTGGATCTCGCCGGTCGAGGTCGCCGTCCCAGGGCACCTCCTGCCGTCGTCGCCGACCAGGCGCAGCTCGACCCACGGCAGCGGCCGTCCCTGCTTGGCGCGGTTCTCCCAGTAGGCGTCGTCGTGCCCGCCGCTCTCGTCGGGACGGGAGTACGTGGCGACGGGGCTCGTCTCCGTCATGCCCCAGGCCTGGTACATGCGCACGCCGTGGCGTTCCTCGAAGTCCTTCATCAGCTGCTTGGGGACCGCCGAGCCGCCGCAGGCCGCGTTGTCCAGCGAGGAGAGATCCACCTCGGGGTGCTCGTCGGCGTAGCGCAGCAGGTCCTGGAAGATCGTCGGCACGCAGCCCATCAGCGTGGGGCGCTCCTGCGCGATCAGCTTGGCGAGCGGTTCGGCGCCGAGGAAGCGGTCGGGCAGGATCAGGTCGGCCCCCGCGAGCGCCGCGCCGTAGGGCAGTCCCCAGGCGTTGGCGTGGAACATCGGCACCACCGCCAGCACGCGATCCCCGCGCGCCGAGGCCGTTGCCCTCGGTCATCAGCGTCATCGAGGAGTGCAGGCTGATCGAGCGGTGCGAGTAGAGCACGCCCTTGGGGTTGCCGGTGGTGCCGCTCGTGTAGCAGAGCGCCGCCGCCTGGCGCTCGTCGAGCTCGGGGTAGTCGAAGGAGCCGCCGCCGGCCTGCTCGAGCAGCTCCTCGTAGCGCAGCGCGTTCGGCAGCGAGCCCGCTGTCCCCATCTCCCATCACCACATAGTGGCGGACCGTCTCGAAGCTCGGCGCGAGCTGCTCGAGCACGGGCACGAGCGAGTCGTCCACGAAGATCACGCGGTCCTCGGCGTGGTTGACGATGTAGGTGAGCTGCTCGGCGAACAGGCGCACGTTCAGCGTGTGCAGCACCGCGCCCGTGCACGGCGCGGCCATGTACAGCTCCATGTGGCGCTGGTTGTTCCACGCGAAGCTCGCGACGCGATCGCCCTGCTCGACGCCGAGCTCGCCGAGCACCCGCGCGAGCCGGTCGACGCGCTCGGCGAGCGCCGCGTGGCTGATGCGCTGCACCGAGCCGTCAGGCTGCAGCGTCACGACCTGCGCGCCCTCGTTCAGCGAGCGCATCCTGCCCAGGACGTGGTTCAGCGTGAGCTGGAAGTCGTTCTGCATCAGCCCCTGCAGCATCTCCGTCATCCCCTGAGCCTCCCCGGCCTGCTCCAGTTACGTCATCCCCTGGGCGCGCCCTCGCGGGCGGCCAGCCTTGCCGTCTCATCGTAGATCCCGCGCGTGCGCTGGGCGATGTCCTCCCAGTCGAAGCGAAGCACGTACTCGGACGCTTCGGTCGACGAGCCGGTCGCGCAGCGCCTCGTCGAGCAGCAGCCGTTCGATCATCACGCCGAGGTGCTCGGGGTCGCCGCCGTTGAAGCGCAGCCCGACCCGCTCGCCCATCGGCACGACCTCGCGCAGGCCGCCGGTGTCGGCGACGATGCACGGGCATCCGGAGGCCATCGCCTCCAGCGCGACGAGCCCGAACGGCTCGTAGATCGACGGCACCACGCAGAGGTCGGCGATGCGGTAGAGCGAGTGCAGCACGTCGTCGCCGATCCAGCCGAGGAACGTGCCGTGGCCGGTCAGGCCGAGGCTGCTCGGCCTGCTCCTTCAGCTCCGCCTCGTGCGTGCCGCTGCCGGCCACGAGGAAGCGCACGTTGCCGAGCCGCTCGATCAGGCCGGGCATCGCGTCGAGCGCGTGCTGGAAGCCCTTCTCGTAGACGAGGCGTCCGACCAGCAGGACGAGCTTCTGCTCGGGCGCGGCGAACTCGCGCGCGCAGCGCCTGCAGGTCCTCGACCGGCCGCAGGTCGGACGGATCGACGCCGTTGGGGATCACCGCCGCGCGGCTCTCATCGAGGTCGAAGATGTCCGCGACGTGGCCGCGCATGTAGTGCGAGCAGACGATCACGCGGTCGGCGCGGTTGGCCATCCAGCGCTCGACGGCGTGGATGTGCGACTGCGGCTCGTCCTGGACCCAGCCCTGGTGGCGTCCGTGCTCGGTCGCGTGGATCGTCGTGATGTACGGGATGCCGACGCGGTCGGCGAGCATCGCGGCGGCCTTCGCGACCAGCCAGTCGTGACCGTGGATGAGGTCGAAGGCGTGTTCGCTGGCAGAGCGCCTCGCCGGCGGCGAGCATGTCCTCGTTCATCTGGTCGACCCACGCCACGAAGCGGTCGAGGTCGCGCGGCCAGCCCGGCTCGGGGACGCGGTGGACGTTCACGCCCGCGATCCGCTGGAAGGCCCGTTCGCCCTCCTCGGCGCCCGGACCGAGACCGCGCGTCAGCACGTCGACGCCGACGCCCTGGCGCGCCAGCGCCTCGGCCAGCTTGCGCACATGGCGCGCCAGGCCGCCCTCGATCACGGGCGGGTACTCCCAGGAGAGCATCAGCACGCGCTCGCTCACGACGTGGACCCTACCTGCCGCGCGCCGCCGGCCCGGCCCGCGGGACGTCAGCGTCCTGCCATCCCCGCACGGCGCCGCCCGCGGGAGCCATCGCACGCGGTCCGCGTAGCGTGCCCGTGCGGGTGGGGGTCCGCGAAACCCCGAGCGAAGGAGACCCATCCGATGTACGACACGAACCGCGTGGTGCTGGTCGGGCGCCTCACGCGAGACCCCGAGCTGCGCTCGATGCCATCCGGAACCGCGCGTTTGCGAGCCTGCGCATCGCCACGAACTCCGCCACAGCGAGGAGCCCGACGGCGAGTAGGGCGAGCGGCCCAACTTCTTCGACGTGTCCGTGTTCGGCCCGCGCGGGGAGACCGTCGCCGACCACATGCGCCGGGGCAGCCGGGTCTGCGTCGACGGGCGCCTGCAGCTGGCGCGAGTGGGAGACGTCCGAGGAGCAGAAACGCCAGAGCGTGAGCATCTCGGCCGACCGCGTGCAGTTCCTCGACTCGGCCGGCGAGCGCGACGGCGGGGGAGGACGCGCTGGTCGGAGCGGGCGTGGGCGACGGGCGGCGAGGGGTTCTGAGCGCCGGGCGGGCGGGCCGCGCGGCCGCGGCCGCGCCCGCGTCCTGACGCGCCGCTGCGCGGCGCCGGCGCGCTCTGCATAGACTCCCGCGCGCGCAAGCGCAACGAGCAGGGACACGAGGCGATGCCCGTCAACACGACAGCGATCGGCAAGAGCTACGAGCCCGTCACCTACGCGGTGGGACGGGAGAAGATCCGCGAGTACGCCCGCGCGGTGGGCGAGAACGACCCGGTCTGCATGGACCTCGACGCGGCTCGCGCGGCCGGCTACGCCGACCTGCTCGCGCCGCCGATGTTCGCGGTCGTCTACAGCGCGCCGGCGGTCGGGCCGCCGATCTTCGACCCGGAGATCGAGCTCAACTTCGCGATGATGGTCCACGGCGGCCAGGAGTTCGAGTGGGGCGAGCCGGTCGTCGCCGGCGACGAGATCACGACCACCGCCTCGGTCAAGGACATCTCCGAAGCCGACGGCCGCGGCTACTACGTGTTCGAGTCGGTCTCCGTCAACCAGCGCGGCGAGCAGGTCTGCCGCGGCATCTGGACCAACATCGTCAGGGGGGTCTGAGAGATGGCCGAGCTGAAGCCGGGCGAGCAGATCCCCGAGGTGCGGGTGACCCCCGACAAGTACCTGACCGTCCGCTACGCGGGCGCCTCGGGGGACTTCAACCCGATCCACGTCGACGAGGAGTTCGCCAAAGCCGTCGGCCTGCCGGGGAAGATCCTTCACGGACTCTGGACGATGGCGCAGGTGGCCCGCGCCCAGACCGAGGCCGCCGGCGGCGCCGCGCGCCTGCGGCGGCTGAAGGTGCAGTTCCGCGGCATGGGCCTGCCCGAGCACGAGGTGCTCGTGACCGGGACCGTGCGCGAGCTGAGCGACCACGGCACGGCGCTGATCGACACCGTCGCCGAGCAGGACGGCAACCAGATCATCCGCAACGCCGAGGCCGAGGTCGAGGTCTAGGAAGGTCTCGCCGGCGCCCCATGCCGGCCCGGGACGGCTTCGGCCGGCGCTCGATTCCGCCCGAGGGGAGCTCGTTCGCCGCTCCATCCTGGCCGGGGCGCTCAGCACCCCGCCTACAATCAGGCCGATGCTCACAGCCCGCCAGCAGCGCATCCTCAGCAAGGTCGTCGAGGAGTACCTGCACACCGGCCAGCCGGTGCCCTCGCGCGTGATCGCGGCCGACGCGGCGCTCGACTGCGGCCCATCGACGGTCCGCAACGAGCTCGCGTTCCTCGAGGAGCACGGGCTGCTCGACCACCCGCACGTGTCGGCCGGCCGCGTACCAACCGACGCGGGGCATCGTTACGTCGTCGACGGCCTGCTCAGCTCCGAGCAGACGCTGCCCGCGGCGCCGCGGCGGCTCGAGCTGGCGCTCGCGAGGCGCGAGATCGACGAGGCCATGCGCTCCACGAGCGAGACGCTCTCGCAGATGACGAACCTGCTCGCCGTCGTCTCCGCGCCGTCGATCAACACGGCCACGATCCGCCACGTCGAGGTGCTCGCGCTGCAACCCCGGGTCGTGCTGGTCGTGGTGATCAGCTCGGCGGGCAACGTCTCGAAGATGCTTGCGACCTTCGACGCCGACGTCGACCCGGGCCTGATCGCCTGGGCCGGCGAGTACTTCAACGAGCGCCTCGTCGGCCTCGGCCTCGGTGCCCGCATGCTGCTCGCCCGCCTCTCCGACCAGAGCCTCTCGGTCCGCGAGCTGGACTTCCTCTCGCGCTTCGCGCCCGGCGTTCGGCGAGCTGGCGGTGGAGGGCGAGGACACGGTCTACCTCGACGGCACCGCGCGCCTGTTCGAGGCCGGGCAGATCGAGGACGCCGGGCGCGTCAACGAGCTGATCGCACTGCTCGAGCGACGCGTCGCGCTGCTGCGCGTGCTGCGCGCCGCGCTCGCCGAGCCCGGCGTCTACGTGCGCATCGGCCACGAGAACGAGCTGCCCGCGATGCACACGCTGGCGGTGGTCGCCAGCGGCTACGGTCCACCGCGGCGCAAGCTCGGCACGGTCTCGGTGATCGGGCCGGTGCGGATGGACTACGCGGGCGCGATCGCCGGCGTCCGCGAGGCCGCGCACGAGCTCTCCCGCTTCGTCGAAGACGCGTTCGCGGAGAGCTAGAGCGGGCGGGCGGGCACCCATGCCACGCGATCCCTACGAGGTGCTCGGCGTCGAGCGCCAGGCCTCCGAGCAGGACGTCAAGAAAGCGTTCCGCGCGCTCGCGCGCGAACTGCATCCCGACGTCAACGCCCACGACCCCGCCGCCGAGGAGAAGTTCAAGGAGGCGGCCGAGGCCTACGAGATCCTCTCCGACCCCGAGCGGCGGGCGACGTATGACCGCTACGGCCACGACGGCCTGCGCTCCGGCGGTTACGCCCCCAACTTCGAGGGCTTCGGCTCGATCGGCGACCTCTTCAACGCCTTCTTCGGAGGCGGCTTCGGCGGGCCCGGCTTCGGGGCTGCGCAGGGCGCCGACGTCGCGGTCGCGGTCGAGATCGAGCTCGCGCAGGCCGCCAGCGGCGCCACCCTCGAGGTCTCCTACGAGGCGATCGACCGCTGCGAGCACTGCCACGGCAACGGCGCCGAGCCGGGCACCCCGATCGAGACCTGCGAGCGCTGCGGCGGCGCCGGCCAGCTCCAGAGCGTCGAGCCAGACGCTGCTCGGGCAGATGGTCCGCACCGTCGTGTGCGATCGCTGCGGCGGCGACGGGCGCATCCCCAAGGAGCCGTGCGGGGTCTGCCGCGGCGTCCGGCCACGTGCAAGGCACTCGCGCAGCCTCGACATCGAGATCCCGGCCGGCATCGCCGACGGCCAGCGCATCCGCATGAGCGGACACGGCAGCGTGGGTCCCGCGGGCACGCCGGCGGGCGACCTCTACGTGCTGGTGGGCGTGCGCGCCGACGAGCGCTTCGTGCGCGAGGGCGACGACCTGATCACCGCGCGTCGACCTGCCCGCGACGCTCGCCGCGCTCGGCACCACCGTCGAGGTGCCGACGATCGAGGGCAGCGTGGAGCTGGAGGTCGCCGCGGGCACCCAGCCCGGCGAGGTGCTGACCGTGCGCGGCGAGGGCATGCCCGCCCTGCGCCGCTCGCGCCGCGGGAACCTGCGCGTGGTCGTCAACGTGCGTCGGTGCCACGGCGTCTCGACGCGGAGCAGCGCGAGCTGCTCGAACGACTCGACGGCACGCTCGGCGAGGAGAACCTGCGCTCGCAGGACTCGCTGTTCGCCAAGCTGCGCCGGGCGCTCGGCAGCCAGGCAGCGTGATCAGGCTCGCCGTCCGCGTCGGCCGCGAGCAGGCGGAGGTGGCGCTGGCCGAGCTGCTGGAGCTCGCTCCGGCGGGGGTTGAGGAGGTCGAGCTCGAGGACGGCCGCGTGGAGTACGCGGTCTACGGCGCTCCCGGCGAGCTTCCCGCGCTGCCAGATCTGCGCGCGCTCGCCGGCGACACGCCTGTCGAGGTCTCCACCACGGAGGTCGCGGACGACTGGCCGGAGCGCTGGCGCGAGTTCCACCGCCCGGTGCTGATCGAGGCGGGCGCAGGCGCACCCTCGCTTCGCGTGCGCCCACCGTGGGAGCCCGCCATCGCATGCCGGCGGCGCGCTGGAGCTCGTGATCGACCCGGGCCAGGCATTCGGCACCGGCGCGCATGCGACGACCCGGCTGTGCCTGTCGCTGCTGCTGCAGGTGCGCGGGCGAGGGGCCGCCGGCCGCGGCCGTGCTCGACATCGGAGCCGGCTCCGGCGTACTCGCGATCGCCGCCGCGAAGCTCGGCTACGCGCCCGTGCTCGCGCTCGACAACGAGGCCGACAGCGTCGGCGGCGGCCGCCGAGAACGCGCGTGTCAACGGCGTGGACGCTGCGCTCCGAGCGCTTCGACCTGCGGCGCGAGCGACTTGCCGTGGGCCGGCGCGGGCGAGCCAGCTCCGCGTCGCGTGATCGTCTTGGCGAACCTTCTCGCGCCGCTGCTCGCCGAGCTGGCCGGCTCGCTGACCGCGCCGCCCGCCGAGATGATCGCGGGCGGGCTGCTCGCCGAGCAGCTCGACGACACCGCCGCTGCGTTCGCGGCCGCCGGCCTGCACGAGCGCGCGCGCCGGCTGGCGGACGGGTGGGGCGCGCTGCGGCTTGCGCCCGCGGCCCGGCTAGTCCGCTATCTGCGTCGCGGCGAGGACGTTCGAGCGGTACACGAGGTCGATCGCCGGGCGGATGCCGTCCTCTTCGACGGCCAGCTTCGCGGCGGCGCTCAGAGCGCGGCCGATCGTCTCGAGGGCCTCGCCGTCCTCGCCGGGGTCGGGGTCGCGGGTCGCCGCGATCGCCATGTCGAGCATCGCCGCCGCCTGCTCGGCGACGCCGGTGAACAGCGCCGGGCCGACGAGGCTCGCGTAGCCGTACGCCCGCATGAGGCGCCCCGAGACCCTGATCGAGGGCGGGCGCCGCGGCGGCGGTGACGGCGGGCAGCTCCTCGCCGTCGACTAGCGCCGCCATCGTGCCGCCGAGCACCAGCTTCGTCGCGGCCTCGTCCAGGCCGGTCTGCTCGGCGACGCGCAGCGCCATGTAGAGGGTCGTCGCGGGCAGCCCGTAGGGCGGGTCCGAGGCGAACACGATCCGCTCGGCTGGTACGCGCGCGAACAGCTCGATCACGTCGAGCGGGAAGAAGCACGAGATGTCGTAGAGGACCTTTGGGTGATCCGCGAGTCGAGTGGTCAGGATGCCCTGGTCGCAGATCGCGCCGTGAGCGAGGATCAGGGCCGCTCCCGGGTGGCGGAGCGCGAGGTCTGCGAGCCCGTCCGCAAGCGGGGGCAGCCCCCGGCCGGCGTGGATCAGGACCGGCACGCCGCGCGTCTTCGGCGAGCTTGAAGACCTCGTCGAGGTCGCCGCCGTCGAAGACGAAGTCCTGCGCGCGGGGGTGGAGCTTGATCCCCTTCGCGCCGTTGCCGAGCGAGCGCTCGGCCTCGGCGAGCGCCCCTTCGGCGGGGTCCAGGCGGCAGAACGGGACCAGCCGGCCGTCGCTTTCGGAAGCCCATCCGAGGACGCGGTCGTTCGGCAGCGAGTACGCGGGCCGGCGTTCGGGGTCGTGCAGCGGGAACACGCAGGCGCGTCGCGCTTCGGCCGCGTCGAGCTGGCGCCAGCAGCTGCTCGAGCGTCAGCGAGCGGCCGTCCTCGTCGAGCCCGAGGTGGGTGTGGGCGTCGATCACTTCCGCGCCGGCGGGCCGCAGCCGCGCGGTCTCGGCGAGGAACGGCGCGAGCGCCTCGGCGTAGAGCGACTCGTTCACGCGCGGCACCTTAGATGATCGGTTGCGGCACGCGAAGGCCAGGCGCCACAGGCGCACGGCGCGCCCCAACGATCATCTAGCCTTGGCGGCACTGGATGGAGACGGCAAGCGCACACCGCGTCGTCGTCGTCGGCGGCGGCTTCGGAGGCCTGCAGGCGGTGGAGCACCTGCGGCGTGCGCACGTCGAGATCACGCTCGTCGACCGCCGCAACTTCCACCTCTTCCAGCCCCTGACCTACCAGGTCGCGACCGGGGCGCTCTCTCCGGGCGAAGTCGCATACCCGCTGCGCGCGATCTTCAGGCGCGCGCGCAACGTCCGCGTCCTGATGGCGGAGGCGCGCGCGATCGACCTCCAGGGGCGCCGGCTCGAGCTCGCGTCGGTGGCCGGCGTGCCCGCGCTGCCCAGCGTCCCCTACGACACGCTGATCGTCGCCGGTGGCTCGAACTACTCGTACTTCGGCAACGACGCCTGGGCGGAGTTCGCGCACGAGGTCAAGTCGCTCGAGAGCGCTCTGGTCACCCGCTCGGCGATCCTCAGCGCGTTCGAGGCGGCCGAGATGGCGCCGGACGATGAGCTGCGAGGGTCGTGGCTGTCGTTCGTCGTCGTCGGCGCCGGGCCCACCGGCGTCGAGATGGCCGGGCAGATCGCCGAACTCGCGCGGGACAGCCTGCGCCGCAACTTCCGCTCGGCCGACCCGGGCAGCGGCTGCATCGTGCTGGTCGAGGCCGGCGAGCGGGTCCTCGCGAGCTTCCCGCCTGTCGCTCTCCGAGCGCGCCCGGCGCTCCCTGGAGCGCAAAGGCGTGACGCCGATGCTGCGCCGCATGGTCGTGGACGTCGACGCGCGCGGCGTCACCGTGCGCGATCCGAGCGGAGAGACCGAACGCATCTCGGCGCGCACAGTCGTCTGGGCGGCCGGGGTGACGGCGTCTCCGCTGGCCGGGATGCTCGCTTCGCTCGCGGGAGCCGAAACCGATCGCGCCGGCCGGCTCACGGTCGAGCCCGACCTGTCGCTGGCCGGCCATCCGGAGATCCTCGCGCTGGGGGACATGGTCGCGGTGCGCGGGCCCGGACGGGGAGCCGGTCGTCTACCCCGGCGTCGCTCCGGTGGCGATGCAGCAGGGCCGCTATGCGGCGAAGCTCGTACGCGCGCGGCTGGAGGGACGGACCGCCGGTCCCTTCCATTACACCGACAAGGGAAACCTGGCGACGATCGGCCGCGCTTCGGCGGTTGCCGACATCAAAGGCCTGAAGCTCAGCGGCCTGCTCGCGTGGATCACGTGGCTCGGCGTGCACCTCTGGTATCTCGTCGGATTCGCGAACCGGCTGTTCGTCTTCATCCGCTGGGCCGTGTCGTTCGCGACCCACGGCCGTGGTGCGCGCGTGATCACCGTCCCCGAGGCCTACGCCGAGGCCAGCACGGCTCCCGCACGGCGGGGAGAGGCGGGGCTGCAGGACGCCGCGGCGCAGCGCTCCAGAACAGAGGCCGCCGGCCACAGCAGCGCGGCAGACGGATGACCGGCGCGCCCTGCGTATCCTGAGCAGAGGATGGCGATAGTCGAGCAGATCAAAACCGACCTTCAGGGCGCTATGCGGGCGGGAGAGAAGGAAAGGGTCGGAGCGCTCCGGCTCGTCCTGTCCGAGCTGCAGAAGGCGGCCAAGGACGGCAACGACGACGAGCTGGCCGTGCTCCGCCGCGAGCGTAAACGCCGGCTCGAGGCCGCGGCGCAGTTCCGCGACGGCGGCCGCGAGGAGCTGGCCGCCGCCGAGGAGGCCGAGAGCGAGCTGATCGGCTCCTACCTCCCCGCGGAGCTTTCGGACGCCGAGCTCGGAGAGATCGTCTCGCAGGCGGTCCGCGAGAGCGGCGCCGAGAGCGCCAAGGACATGGGCACCGCGATGCGCACCGCGATGGCGGCCGTGGACGGCCGCGCCGACGGCAAGCGCGTCTCCGGGATGGTGAGGGCTGCGCTCCTCCGATGAGGACGCAGATCGAGCTCTCGAACGAGGTCGCCGCCGAGCTCGCCGGCAGCCAGGACGCCGTGCTGCGTGCGCTCGAGGCGCACCTCGACTGCCGTGTCTTCCTGCGCGGGAACATCATCACCTTCGACGGTGAGGAGAGGGAGGTCCTCGTCGGCGAGCGGGTCGTGCACGAGCTCTCGGACCTGATCGCCCGCGGACACCAGATCGGCCCGGGCACGATCACCGCCGTCACCGGTGCGCTCGACGCCCACGAATCGCCCGCGCGGGTGCTCGAGGACGTCGTGTGGTCGCACCGCGGCCTGCGCGTGGCGCCGAAGACTGTCAACCAGAAGCGCTACGTCGACTCGATCCGACGCAGCACGATCACCTTCGGCGTCGGTCCCGCCGGAACCGGCAAGACCTTCCTCGCCGTCGCGATGGCCGCCGCCGCGCTCTCCCGCCACGAGGTCAACCGCATCATCCTCACCCGACCCGCCGTCGAGGCGGGCGAGCGGCTCGGGTTCCTGCCCGGCGACCTGATGGCGAAGGTCGACCCCTACCTGCGCCCGCTGTTCGACGCGCTGCACGACATGCTCGATCCCGAGAAGGTCTCCTCCCACATCGATCGTGGCGTGATCGAGATCGCACCGCTGGCGTTCATGCGGGGCCGCAGCCTGAACGACTCCTTCGTGATCCTCGACGAGGCGCAGAACACGACGCCCGAGCAGATGAAGATGTTCCTCACGCGGCTCGGCTTCGGCTCGCGCATGGTCGTGACCGGAGACATCACGCAGGTCGACCTGCCGCGTGAGCAGCAGTCCGGGCTGATCGTCGTCGGCGACGTGCTGGACTCCGTCGAGGACGTCGATTTCGTCCGCTTCGGTGGCGAGGACGTCGTCCGCCACAAGCTCGTACAGCGGATCGTCGAGGCCTACGACGCGCACTCCCAGCGCGACGATCGCGGCGGCTCGGAGCAGCCCCCGCCCGCGCGGCCGGCGATCCGCAGCGCCTAGATGGCATCGGCGCACGAACGGCACTGCGCCGTGGAATCAGCCGTCTAGCTGCCGTGCTCGACGTCGAGGTCTTCGGCGAGCGCCTTGCGCCCGACGCGCCCCCGCCCGAGGAGGTCGCGCGGCTGTGCGAGCTCGCCGCGGCGAGCCGCGGCGTCGAAAGCGGCCATGTCGCGCGTCGAGTTCGTGACGCCCGCGCGGATCGCCGAGCTCAACCGACTGCACCGCGGCAAAGACGGGCCGACCGACGTGCTCTCGTTTCCGGTGGACGGGCCCGGCGGGGCGGAGCCGCGCGAGCTCGGCGACATCGTGGTCTGCCCGCCTCAGACCCAGGACCTCGGCGAGGCGATCGTCCACGGCATGCTGCACCTGCTCGGCATGGACCACGAGACAGACGACGGCGAGATGCTCGCGCTCCAGGGCGAGCTGCTGCGCCGCTCCGCACGGTGACGCGCAGCGGCTTCGTCGCCCTCGCCGGCCGGCCCAACGTCGGCAAGTCCACGCTGGTCAACGCGGTCGTGGGCGAGAAGGTCGCGATCGTCTCGGACAAGCCGCAGACGACGCGGCGGGCGATCCGCGGTGTTCACCGCAGCCCGGACGTGGAGCTGGTCCTGGTCGACCTGCCGGGGGTGCAGCGGCCCCGCGACGCGCTCACCGGGCGCATGGCCCGGCGCGTGCAGGAGGAGCTCGAGGGCGCCGACGCGGCGCTGCTGATTCTCAACGGCGAGCAGGGGGTGGGGCCCGGCGACCGCTTCATCGCCCGCGAGCTCGCCGGCTCCGCGACGCCCGCGACGATCGCGGTCAACAAGGTCGACCGGCTCTCGCGCGCGGCGCTGCTGGCGGCGCTCGCCGAGGCCGCCGAGCTGGAGCTCGACGCCGAGGTGTTCCCGATCTCCGCGCGCAGCGGCGCCGGCCTCGCGGAGCTGATCGCCCACCTCGGCGGCATGCTGCCCGAGGGGCCGTTCATGTTCGCGGGCGGCGCCGCCTCCGATCAGTCGACCGATGTGCTCGTCGCCGAGCTGATCCGCGAGGCCGCGATCAAGCGCACGTTCCAGGAGGTCCCGCACGCGGTGGAGGTGGTCGTGGAGGAGGTCGAGCCGCCCGAGAGACCCGGCGGGGCGATCCGGGTGCGGGCCCTGATCTGGGTCGAGACGAGCTCCCAGAAGGGCATCCTGATCGGCGCCCGCGGGTCGATGATCAAGAACATCGGGACCGCCGCGCGCAAGGAGATCGAAGCCGCGCTCGGCGACCGCGTGCACCTCGACCTGTCCGTGCGGGTGCGGCGCGACTGGCGCGCCGACGACAGCCTGCTCGACCGGCTGGGGATCGGTTAGGAAGGGTCGGCCGGCGCTCCGTGCCGGCCTCCCGGGCCGTCCGGATCGGGATCGGCCGGTAAGGGGAAGGGTCGCCCGGCGCTCCGGGCCGGCCTCACGCGGCCGCGACCGGCTCGCGCTCCAGCCCGCCGGCAAGCCGCGCTACCAGCACCTCGAGCGAATCGAGGTTCAGCGCCGGGGTCCATATGAAGGGCAGTCCCAGCACCTGAAAGCCGTGCCGGCGCAGCCGCGCGACCTGAGAATGCTGGTAGCCGCCTCGTGCGTGGACCTCGCGCGCGGCGTGCGCGGCGGCCAGCACGGGGGCGCTGCGGCGCCCGGAGGCCGCGGCATCGATGCGCGTCAGCTCCTCGGCGCTGAAGCGGCGCGGCAGCAGCGAGTTGACGACGACGGCGTCGAGCTCGCGGCCGGTCGCCGCCACGAGTCCCTGTTGCAGCTCGATCGTCTCGGTGACCGCCATCTCGGTGCCCTGGGCGACGCCCAGGTAGGCGGTGCGCTCGGGGTCGGCCAGCAGCTCGCGTACGTGGCCCGTGTCGCGCACGATCGGCCCCACCCGGGCGATCCGCGAGAACGTCTCGGGGGAGCGCAGCATGCCGAGGGCGTGCCCGGTGGCCGGCGCGTCGAAGATCACGAGGTCGTCGGCGCGGCGCGAGCCTCGCTTGGCGCTCGCCAGCCGCCAGATCTTGATCATCGTCACGATCTCGCGCGCGCCAGGGGCGGCGGCCGCGAAGTACTGGAACGTGCCGCTCGAGGTCAGGATCCGCCCCGGGACGCGCCCGCCGAGCGCCTGCACCCACTCGAGCAGCGCCCGGTCGGGGTCGATCGAGATGGCCGAGAGCCCTTCCTCGAGACCGACCGGCTCGCCGTGCTCGCCCTCGCGGCGGCCGAACAGCTCGGCTGCGCGGGACTGCCCGCCGACCTCCACCACGGTCGTGCGGCGCCCCTCTCGCGCCGCCAGGCGCCCCAGGGCGCAGGCAACGGTCGTCTTGCCGACGCCTCCCTTGCCGGTCACGACGATCAGCCTGCGGTCGAGAAGCGACTGCATCCGCAGGCAGTCTCGCAGGCTCCCCGCCGCAGGCGCCCGCCGCGCGGTGCCGCCTACAATCGTCCGCATGTCCGCCGCCGCGGAGTCGATCGAGGAGCTCGTCAGCTACGACGAGAACGGCCTCGTGCCGTGCATCGTGCAGGACTGGGGGAGCGGCGAGGTGCTGACGCTCGCCTACATGAACGCCGAGGCGCTGCGGCGCACGCGGGCGAGCGGCGAACTGCACCTCTGGAGCCGTTCGCGCGGCGAGCAGTGGCACAAGGGCGAGACGAGCGGCAACACGCAGGCCGTGCGCGCGCTGCGCGTCGACTGCGACGGCGACACGCTGCTCGCACTGGTCGAGCCGGCCGGCCCGGCCTGCCACACGGGTGAGCGCACCTGCTTCCACCGCGGCGAGCTCGAGCCCGCCGCGCCGCACGAGACGCTGCCCGGGCTCGAGCGCACGCTCGCGCAGCGAGCGCGCGAGCGCCCGGCCGGCTCCTACACCGTCGAGCTCCTCGACAACCCGCCGCTGATCGGCGAGAAGGTGATGGAGGAGGCGGAGGAGGTCAGCCGCGCCGCCCGGGAGGAGAGCGATCTCCGCGTCGACGAAGAGGCCGCCGATGTGATCTACCACCTGCTCGTGCTGCTGCGCAGCAGGGGCCGCTCGCTCAGCGACGCCGAGCGGGTGCTCGATGGCCGTCGCTGAAAGCGCCCAGCCGCCGGACGGCGCCGGCGTCGGCACGCTGCCGGTCTCGCCAACGCTCGAGGAGGCGCGCGCTCTCGCGGGCGAGCACAACCTGATCCCGCTAGCGGTGAGCTTCGTGGACGACTGCGAGACGCCCGTCTCCGCGTTCCTGAAGCTGCGCGCGCTGGCTCCGTCGGAGCCGGCGTTCCTGCTGGAGTCGGCAGAGCAGGGGCAGCGGGTGGGGCGCTGGTCGTTCATCGGCTTCAGCTCGCACGACGTCGTGCGCTGGTCCCTCGCGGACGGCGGGGACCCCTACGAGCTCGCGGCGCAGCGGCTCGCGCGCTTCCGCCAGGCGCCGATGCTCGACGCGCCGCCTTTCACAGGCGGCGCCGTCGGCGTCTTCGGCTACGACCTCGTGCGCGCGGTCGAGCCGCTGCCGGCCCCCAACCCCGATCTCCTCGGCATCCCCGACCTCGCGCTGATGCTCACCGACGGGCTGGTCGTCTTCGACCACCTCAAGCACACGCTCACGATCCTCGTCAACGCGAACCTCGAGGTGCAGCCGGAGCTGGAGCGCGCCTACGCCGACGCGGTCGCGCAGATCGCCGAGGTCCGCGAGGCGCTCGCCGGTCCGGTGCCGCGTCAGGAGCCGCGCCCGCCGCGCGAGGCCCCCGCCTTCCAGTCCAACATGCCGCGCGAGCGGTTCGAAGCGATGGTGGCGCGCATCATCGAGTACATCTACGCCGGCGACGCCTTCCAGGTCGTGCCCTCCCAGCGCTGGTCGGCTCCCAGTCCGGTCGAGGCCTTCTCGATCTATCGCGGGCTGCGCGCGGTCAACCCCAGCCCGTACATGTACTTCCTGGACTTCGGCGACTTCCAGGTCGCCGGCGCGAGCCCGGAGCCGCTGCTCACGGTCACGGGCACACACGTCTCGACCAAGCCGATCGCCGGCACCCGCCCACGCGGGAGCAGCGCCGAGGAGGACCGCCGCATCGCCGCCGAGCTGCTCGAAGACGAGAAGGAGCGCGCGGAGCACGTGATGCTGGTCGACCTCGGGCGCAACGACCTCGGCCGCGTCTGCGAGTACGGCAGCGTGCGGGTCGACGAGCTGATGGAGGTCGAGACCTACAGCCACGTGATGCACATCGTCTCGTCCGTCTCCGGGACGCTCCGTCCGGGCGTCGGCGCGATGGACGCCCTGCGCTCGGTGCTGCCGGCCGGGACGCTCTCGGGCGCCCCGAAGGTGCGCGCGATGCAGATCATCGACGAGCTGGAGCCGGTCAAGCGCGGCGGCTACGGCGGCGCGGTCGGGTACCTCTCATACGGCGGCGACCTCGACACCGCGATCCACATCCGCACCGTCGTCGTCAAGGACGGCGTCGCCCACGTGCAGGCCGGCGGCGGCACCGTCGCGGACGCCCGCCCGGACTACGAGTACGACGAGTCGGTCGCGAAGATGAGCGCTGCCACGCGGGCGATCGCGCTCGCATGCGAGCAGCCCGACTGGCCCTGACGCGGCCGTGTGACGATCCGGTTTCCCTCGCCAACCTTCGACCGCGACCGGCGTTCCAACAGTCGGTTCTGAACGCAGCGGCGGTCCGAGGGCCGCCGAGGGCTAGCGGAGGAGGCAACGTCATGGGGGAGCAGGGGATCTTCAGAGTGCGCGCGACCGGCGCCCTCGCACTGCTGACGGCGGCGGCTGTGGTCGCCTGGCTGGCGCTTTCGAGTGGAGGCGCTGCGCCCGCCTCGGGAACCACGACGGTCCCGATCCATCACGTGGTGGTGATCCTGCAGGAGAACCACAGCTTCGACAACGTCCTCGGGCAGCTGTGCGCGAAAGAGAAACCGACGACGTGCAAGTTCGCGACGAGCGGCAAGAACACAAAAGGCGAAACGATCCCGCTCAGCGTGGCCGAAGACAAGGTGCCCCCGGTCGCGCATGGTCAGGAATCGCAGCTGACGGCGATGAACAAAGGCAAGATGAACGGCTTCGAACAGGTCGAGCGGCTGCGAAGAACGCCAGTGCTACACCCAGTTCGGCGAAGAACACGTCAAGAACCTCTGGGAAATGGCGCGCAAAGGCGCGATCGGCGACCACTTCTTCTCGCGCGACATCGTCCCCTCCTGGGGCGGGCACCTCGACTTCTTCGCCCAGACGCTGGACGGGTTCGTGGGCAACAACCCCAAGTTCCACGAAGAAGGACAGGGCAAGGGCCCGGGCTGGGGCTGTGACTCCCATGACGAAACCGAATGGATCGCGCCCGGCGGCGAAATCAAAATGGAGCCGTCGTGCGTCCCCGACAAGGAAGGCCACGGCGCTTTCAGGGAAACGCCGGTTTCCTACGTGCCGACGGTCGCGGACCGCATCGAAGAAGCCGGGCTGACGTGGGGGATCTACGCGGCGCAGCCGGGCGAACAGGAAGGGAACAAAGAAGAACGCGAAAACGCCGGTCCGTACAAATGGGCGATCTGCCCGACCTTCGCGGAGTGCCTCGACGGCCCGCAGAAAAACGACATGCACCAGGCCAAACAGCTGTTCACCGACGCAGAAGCCGGGAACCTGCCGAACTTCGCGATCCTGACCCCGACCACCGTCACCGGCGGGACCAGCCAGCACAACGGCACCTCGATGGGCCTCGGCGACGAATACATCGCGAAAGAGGTGAAGGCGATTCAGGAAGGCCCCGACGGCGCCTCGACGACGATCTTCATCTACTACGACGACTGCGGCTGCTTCTACGACCACGTGAAACCGCCGGTGGCCGGCCTCGGCATCAGGCTCCCGCTCGTGATCGTGAGCCCGTACGCCAAGCCCGGCTTTGTCGACAAACACGTGGCGACCAACAGCTCGATCCTCGCCTACATGGAGAGCGTGCTGCACGTCGCGCCTGTGGATGAACTCGACGCCAGCGCCTACAACTTCAGCAAGGCGTTCAACTACAAACAGAAACCGACCGAACCGTTCACCTTGAGGACCGACGCAATCCCGCAGGCCGACCGGCACCTGCCGCCGCCTCCGGACGACGACACCTAGGTCTCGAGGCCTCCATTCGCGGCCGGCGCCGGCGGCCGACCGCGAAGCAGCAACCGCTGACAGGGCGGCGGCCACCCAAGCACGATCCCGGCAGGTCCCTTTGGCTACGCTGCGAATCGCGCCATGAAGGTCCTCGTCCTCGACAACTACGACTCGTTCACCTACAACCTCGTCCAGTACCTGGGCGAGCTGGGGGCGGACGTCGAGACCGTGCGCAACGACCGTGCGAGCACGGACGAGCTGCTCGCGCGCTCCTATGAGCGCTGCGTCGTCTCGCCGGGTCCGTGCACCCCGAACGAGGCCGGCATCTCGCTGGAGGTCGTACGGCGCTTTCCGGAGGCCGGCATCCCGACGCTCGGCGTCTGCCTCGGTCATCAGTCGCTCGCGCAGGCCTTCGGCGGCAAGGTGCAGCTCGCACGACCCGATCCACGGCAAGTCGACGACGATCGAGCACGACGGGCGCACGATCTTCTCCGGCCTGCGCGAGCAGCTCACCGTCGGGCGCTACCACTCGCTCATCGTCGGCGACGAGCTGCCGGAGTGCCTGGAGGAGACCGCCCGCGGCGGCGGCGTGCTGATGGCTCTGCGCCACCGTGAGCTGCCCGGCGGAGGGCGTGCAGTTCCACCCCGAGTCGGTGCTCACCGAACAGGGGCACGAGCTGCTCTCGAACTTCCTCGAGCGCGCGTGATGCCGAGCCCCGTCCTCACATCCGCGATCGACCGCCTGGCCTCGCGCCAGGACCTGCAGCTCGACCAGGCAGCGGAGGTGCTCGCCGAGATCATGCACGGCGACGTCTCGGAGGTGCAGATCGCCGGCTTCCTGATCGCGCTGCGCACGAAGGGGGAGACGGTGGACGAGCTCGCGGGCCTGGCGCGCACGATGCGCGAGCTGGCCGCGCACGTCCCGACCGACCGCGAGGACCTGCTCGACACCGCCGGAACCGGCGGCGGGCGCAGCACGTTCAACGTCTCGACCACGGCTGCGCTGATCGCGGCCGGCGCCGGCTGCGCGGTCGCCAAGCACGGCAACCGCTCGGCGACGAGCCGCTCGGGCTCCGCGGACGTGCTCGAGGCGCTCGGTGCGCGGATCGACCTCGGCCCCGCCGAGGTCGCGGATTGCATCGCGGACTCGGGGTTCGGCTTCATGTTCGCGCCCGCCCACCACCAGGCGACCCGCTTCGTGATCCCGGTCCGCCACGAGCTGGCGGTGCGCACGATCTTCAACATGCTCGGGCCGCTGACCAATCCGGCCGGCGCCCGGCGCCAGCTCGTCGGCGTCTCCGACCCGGCGTTCCTCGAGACGATCGGCGGCGCGCTGGCGCGGCTCGGCGTCGATCGAGCGCTGGTCGTCTCCAGCGAGGACGGCCTCGACGAGGTCTCCTCGGCGGCGCCGACCAAGGTCGTCGAGGTCAATGGCGAGGAACTGCGCACCTACGTCCTGCGCCCCGAGGACGCCGGCGTCAGCGCAGACGGCGGGGAGGCCCTCGCGGGGGGCACCCCCGAGGAGAACGGCAACCTCACCCGCGCGATCCTAGAAGGCGGCTCCCCGCCCGGCGAGGCGCTGGCCGCCATCAACGCCGGCGCCGCGATCTATGCGGCGGGCGGCGCCGCGGACGTCGCCGAGGGCGTGCGGGCAGCGCGCGAGGCGATCGCCGACGGCCGCGCGCTCGCGGCGCTCGACGGCTACGTGCAGGCCACGCTGCGCCATGCCCCAAGCGAGGCAGCGCGTTGAGCCCCACCATGGGAACCGTGCTCGACCGGATCGTGGCCGAAACCCGCACGGCGGTCGAGCGGCGCCGTCGCGAACAGCCGCTGGAGCACCCCGGCCGAGCGCCCGAGCCGGGCCGCTTCCGCGACGCGCTCGCGGCTCCCGGCATCGGCGTGATCGCCGAGTTCAAGCGCCGCTCGCCCTCGGCCGGCTTGCTGCACGACGCGCCGGACCTCGGGCAGATCGTCACCGCCTACGAGCGTGGCGGCGCGGTCGCCGCCTCGATCCTCACCGAGGAGCCCAACTTCGGCGGCTCGCTCGAGGACCTGCGGCTGGCGCGCCGTTCCAGTGGGCTGCCGCTGCTGCGCAAGGACTTCGTCGTGGACCGCTATCAGCTGCTCGAGGCGCGCGCCGCCGGCGCCGACGCGATCCTGCTGATCGTCGCCGCGCTCTCAGACTCCGAGCTCGCCGCGCTCTCCGCGGCGGCGGAGGAGCTCGGGCCTCGACGTGCTGGTCGAGGTGCACGACGAGGCGGAGCTCGAACGCGCGGCCGCTCACGGCCCGGAGATCGTCGGCGTCAACAACCGCGATCTGCGCGACTTCTCGGTGGACGTCTCCCGCACCGAGCGCCTGCTCGAGATGATGCCCGCGGGCGCCATCGTCGTGTCCGAGTCGGGGATCTCGAGCCCGGCACAGCTCGCTACGCTCGAGCGGCAGGGCGTGGACGCGGTGCTCGTGGGGGAGGCGCTGATGCGCTCAGGCGATCCCCAGGCGGCTCTCAGGGAGCTGACAGCGTCGGACGGCGTCCTTTAGACACTCCCCCGCAAACCTTTAGAACCGCTTCAAGCCCTCCCCTCATTCTCTCCCGCATGAAACGACTATTCGCCATTCCCTTCATAGCCGCGCTGGTGGGAGCCGGAGTCGTCGTCGCCGTGCTCGCTGCCGCCGGGGATCTTGGCGGAGAAGAACACGGTCACGACGGTCGAGGCGCCCACGGCGACCGCTACGCCCAGCAACGCGTCGAACCGGAGCGTTGGCCTCACCCCACACCAGGTCTACGTCAAGGACGCCCCCGGCGTCGCCTTCGTCACCTCCACGGTCGTCCAGAAGAACGAATCCCCGTTCGGCTTCGGCGAATCCTCGCGCGAAGGCACGGCCACTGGCTCGGGCATCGTGATCAACAGCAACGGGACGATCCTCACCAACTACCACGTGATCGAGAACGCCGTGAAAGTCACGGTCAGCTTCGAAAAAGGCAAGACCGTCGAAGCGCAGGTCGTCGGCAAGGACCCCTCAAACGACCTCGCGGTCCTGCGCATCCACCCCGACGGGCTGACGCTGCACCCGATCGCGCTCGGTGACTCCAGCGCCGCCGAGGTGGGCGACCCGGTCTACGCGATCGGCAACCCGTTCGACCTGCAGCGCACGCTCACCACGGGTGTGGTGTCCGCGCTCCAGCGCCACCTCGAAGCCCCCAACGGCTTCACGATCTACAACGTCATCCAGACCGACGCCCCGATCAACCCGGGCAACTCGGGTGGGCCGCTGCTGAACGCGGAGGGCCAGGTGATCGGCATCAACTCGCAGATCGAGACCGGCGGCTCGAGCAACGGCAGCGTCGGCATCGGCTTCGCCGTGCCGATCAACACAGCCAAGTCGGAGCTCGGCAAACTCGAGCAGGGTGGCACCGTCTCCAGCGCCGGCTACCTCGGCGTGACGTCGATCACGATCGACGGCTCGCTCCAGGGCCTGAACCTCCCCACCAACAGCGGCGCGCTCGTCGAGAGCGTGCAGCCGAACTCGCCCGCCGCGAAGGCGGGCATCAAAGGCGGCGTCGCAACCGGCACGCAGAGCGGATCGGTGGCCGTGGGCGGCGACATCATCAAGTCCATCGACGGCAAGGAAGTCGCGGGCTCGGAAGACCTGGCGACCGTCATCGGCGAAAAGAAGCCGGGTCAGGCGGTGTCGGTAAAGGTGCTCCACCCGAACGGCCACGGGGGCTGGGAAACCAAGACCCTGCAGGTGACGCTCGGCAAGCGTCCCGCGACGGCGCCGACCCAGTCCGGCAGCGAAGGAAAAACACCGGAAGGCTGATCGGTCCCGGCGCGCGGCTCGCCCCCGCCGCGCCGGATGCCGGCTCCGCGACACGGGAGGCTCGCGGTCGCGGAGCAAAGCCGCCCTGCGCATGGCAGCTTGCCGTGTGCGGGGCGGCCAGGAGGCGGAGCGGGCGCGCCTGCGCCCTGCGCGCTGACGCTACCGTTGAGGCGTGGCGACGCGCTTGAAGATCTGCGGCCTGACGAACCTCGAGGACGCTGAGGCGGCCGCTGCGTTGGGCGCCTGGGCGATCGGCATGGTGTTCGCCGAGGGCAGCCCCCGGCGCTGCGCTCCCGAGCAGGCACAGCGCATCGCAGCCGCCCTGCAACGGCGGGCCGAGCTGTGCGGGGTGTTCGTCAACGCGCCGATGGACGACGTCGTCGCCGCCGCCCGCGACATCGGCCTCACGATGCTCCAGTTCCACGGCGACGAGGGGCCCTCCTACTGCGCCGAGGCGGCGCGCCGCACGGGCGCCCGCGTGATCCGCGCCCAGCAGGTCATCGGTCCTGGCGACATCCGCGACGTCGAGCGCTACCACGTCGACTTCCACCTGCTCGACGCGCGCTCGCGCGAGCGGCCCGCGCTGCGCGGCGGCACCGGCGAGACGTTCGACTGGGAGCTCGTGCGCAGCCGCCGCTCGCGGGTGCCGCTGATCCTCAGCGGCGGCATCGAAGCGTCGAACGCCGCCGCCGCGATCGCCGCGGTCGAGCCCTTATGCGCTGGACAGCGCGAGCGGCACCGAGGCTTCGCCGGGGCACAAGGACCACGCGCGGATGGAAGCTCTCTTCGCAGCCGTGCAGGCGGCCGACGAGCAGCGGGCGGCTGACGCCATCGGCCAGCCGGCATGACGATGGACGGCGCCGAGGTCGAGCACCGCTACGGCGCGTACGGCGGACAGTACGTGCCCGAGACGCTGATGCCCGCGCTCGCGGAGCTCGAGCAGGCCTGGCTGCAGGCGCGGGCGGACCCCGACTACCGCGCCGACCTGGAGGAGCTGCTGCGCGACTTCGCCGGGCGCCCGAGCCCGCTCTACCGAGCGCGGCGGCTCTCCGAGCTCGCCGGCCGCCCGATCTACCTCAAGCGGGAGGACCTCAACCACACCGGCTCGCACAAGCTCAACAACGCCATCGGGCAGGCGCTGCTCGCGCGCCGCATGGGCAAGCATCGCGTGATCGCCGAGACCGGCGCCGGCCAGCACGGCGTCGCCACAGCCACCGCCTGCGCCCTGCTCGGGCTCGACTGCGTCGTCTACATGGGAATGGAGGACACGCGGCGCCAAGCTCCCAATGTCCAGCGCATGGAACTGCTCGGCGCGAGCGTCCAGCCGGTCGACGCCGGCGCGCGCACGCTCAAGGAGGCGACGTCGGCCGCGATCCGCGACTGGGTCACGAACGTCGAGAGCACCCACTACGTGATCGGCTCGGTCGTGGGTCCCGCGCCCTACCCGGCGCTGGTGCGCGACCTCCAGCAGGTGATCGGCGACGAGGCCCGCGCCCAGCTGCTGGAGCGCGAGGGCCGGCTGCCTTCGCGCGTGATCGCGTGCGTCGGCGGCGGCTCGAACGCGCTCGGCATCTTCGCGGCCTTCATCGACGACGCCGAGGTCGAGCTGATCGGCGTGGAGGCCGGCGGCGACGGCATCGACACGCCGCGCCACGGCGCGCCGCTGACAGTCGGCGGGCGCGCGGGCATCCTGCACGGCGCGCGCTCGGCGGTGATGCAGGACGAGGAGGGGCAGATCCTCGAGGCGCACTCGATCTCGGCCGGCCTCGACTACCCCGGCACCGGCCCGCAGCACGCGCACCTTCGCGACAGCGGCCGCGCGCGCTACGTGGCGGTGACCGACGCCGAAGCGCTCGCGGCGTTCCGCGAGGTCACGCGCCTGGAGGGCATCATCCCCGCACTGGAGACCTCGCACGCGCTGGCCTGGGTGCTCTCCCAGGGCGGCGGCGACCTGCGATCTCGTCTGCCTGTCCGGCCGCGGCGACAAGGACCTCGCCGAGGTGCTCGCGAAGGACGACGCGCCTTGAGCGTCGCCGAGCGCGATGGCGTCGCGCGGTTGGAAGCGGCGTTCGGCAAGTCCGGAGGCCGGCACGGAGCGCCGGCCGACCCCCAGAACTCCGGCGCGGAGCGCAACCCAACCCCAACCCTCCCTCCCTCCCCGAAAAACGGGCTGCCCTCATGCCCTACCTGATGGGCGGCTTCCCGACGCTCGAGGAGTCCGCGCGCATCGGGGAGGCCTACGTGCGCGCCGGCGCGGATGTCATCGAGCTCGGGATGCCCTACTCGGACCCGCTCGCCGACGGCCCCGTGATCCACGACGCGGGCACGCGCGCGCTGGCGGCGGGCGCCAACGTGGCCGGGGTCCTGGAGGTCGCCCGGGCGCTGGCCCCGAGCGTTCCGGTCGTGCTGATGTGTTACGCGAACATGGTCTTCGCGCCGGGCGTCGAGGCCTTCGTCGAGCGCCTGGCCCGCACCGGCGCATGCGGCCTGATCGTCCCGGACCTGCCGTACGGCGAGGCGCCGGAGGTCGGTGAGGCGTGCGATCGCAGCGGCCTTGCGCTGGTGCCGCTCGTCGCGCCCACGACGCCGCCCGAGCGGCTCGAGGCGATCGGGGCGCACGCGCAGGGCTTCATCTACACAGTCTCCGTCGTCGGAACGACCGGCGAGCGGCGTGCGCTGGGGGATCGCTTCGCGGAGGTCGTCGCGCGCACGAAGGCCGCGACCGCGGTCGCCGGTCGCGCTCGGCTTCGGCATCTCGACGCCGGAGCAGGCGGCCGAGGCGGCCGACGCGGGGGCCGACGGCGTGATCGTCGGCACGCGACTGGTCCGCGCGGCGGCTGAGGCCGAGCACCCGGCCGAGGCGGCCGGCGAGGTCGTCGCCGGGCTCGCCGCGGGGCTGTCGGCGCCCGATCGCTCCCCGTCCAGCTAGGATTCCGCCGGCATGGGTTTGGTCCTCGCCGCCACTTTCGGCCTCATCGTCTGGATCGTGCTGTGGGCGCTCGGCGCCAAGGGCTTCGACGCCTTCATGATCGCGACCGTGATCATCCTGATCGGCGCCACGCTGAAGATCCTGACCGGCTACCTGCCGGGTCGCCGCAGCTAGCCCGCCCGTGCTCGGGCGCCGTCTCGGCCTAACCGCTCTCGCCGCGCTGCTGCCCGTGCTCGCGGGCTGCGGGAGCGTGGTCTCGGCCTCTGAAACCACCGGCAACCAGCTGACCGTCTACTCCGCGCTCCCGCTCGAGGGGCCCTCGGCGACGACTCGGGCACCAGATCGAAAGCGGCGAGAAGCTCGGCGCTCGCGCAGGCAGGCGGCCGCGTCGGGTCGTTCCGCGTCTCCTACGCCTCGCTCGACGACGTCAACCCGCTCAGCGGCACGACCAGCCCGGGCGAAACCATGGCCGCGGCGAAGCAGGCCGCGCAGGACACCTCGACGATCGCCTACATCGGCGACTACAGCTCGGAAGCGACGGCCGTCTCGCTGCCGCTGATCAACGAGGCCGGGATCCTGCAGGTCAGCCCTGCGAGCCCCTATGCGGGGCTCACCTCCTCCCACGACGCGGGCCAGGACGAGCCCGAACGCTTCTACCCGAGCGGCAAGCGCACGTTCGTGCGGCTGGCCCCGGGCGACACCGTCCAGGCGGCCGCGCAGGCGCGGCTGATGCGCGCGCTCGGCGTCCACAGCGTCTACGTGCTCGACGACCAGAACCCGTTCCAGCTCCCGCTCGCGTCGCTCGTCGGCGAGCAGGCGACCGCCCTCGGCGTCGCGCTCGCGGGCCACGACAGCATCCCCGTGCTCGCGGGAGTCACGAACTTCACCGGGAGAGGTCTCGAAGATCGTCGCCAGCCACGCCCAGGCGGTGTTCCTCGCCGGCGGTCCGGGCCCCGGCACGGTCGCGCTGTGGAAGCTCTTCACCGCGCCGACCCGCAGCTGCTGCTGCTCGGCTCCGAGCGCCCTGGCCACGCCGGAATTCACGAGCGCGATCGGCTCGGCCGCGGGCGTCACCTACATCACGACGCCGCTTGCTCGCCCCGAGCGTCTACCCGCCCGCGGCGCCAGCGCGTGCTCGCCGCCTACCGGCCGCCAGTTCCACACCGAAGCCGGGCCGGCGGTGCTCTACGGCTACGAGGCGATGAGCGCGATCCTCGACGCGATCCGGCGCGCCGGATCGCACGGCAACGACCGCCCCGACGTGATCAAGGCCTTCATGGCGACCCGCGACCGCGAGTCGGTGCTCGGGCGCTATTCGGTCCAGCCCAGCGGTGAAACGACGCTCTCGACCTACGGCGTGGACCGGGTCGTGGCCGGCAGCCCGGTCTTCTGGCGGGCCATCGACACCGCCGCCCCGCCTCCGGGCGGCCAGGCGTCGCACGCCGCAGGGCTGAAGCTCAGCCGCCGGCCGAGTGCAGCGCCAGCACCAGGCTGAAGCGTTCGACGCCGCCTTCGAGCTGACGGCCGCCGCCGGCGAGGGTGCCGCTGGCGCGCAGGTAGGGGAGCACGGGGGCGAGGGTGGGGTCTTCGTCCGAGGCCGATGCCTTCCAGCAGCGCAAGCAGCGTGGGGACGTCGGCGATCACGCTCGGCTGCGCGCCGCCGCCGAGGGCTGAGGCGGCGGCCGCCCGCGCGGGCGCTTCCTTGAGCGTGCTGGGCGGAGAAAGGGCAGCTGCCACCGATGCTTCCCCGAGGGCGAGCACGAACTTCGGACCCGCCGAGGACGGCCCCGCCGCGACGAACAGCTCCAGCGGGACACCCGGGAGCCGCACGGACATGGCCGCTTCGGTGCCGGGGAGGTGGACGGTCGCGACCTCGTCGCCGCGGCGCTGGAGCGCGGCGCCCAGCTTCCCGACGGCGGCGCGCGATGCGGCGGCGTCGGTCGAGGAGATCGAGACGGCTGCCTTCAGTTCGAGCACGCTGGAGCCGGCGGCGAAGATGCCGGCGGGACCCATCCACGAGCGGTAGTCGCGCCGCGCCGCGGCCGTTTCAGCCCCGAGCACCTTCAGCGGCCCCGTCAGCCCGCCGAGGAGCGCGCCGATGCTGAGTCCCCCGCCTTCTTCGGAGCCGGCGAGCGACGACAGCGCCGACAGCGCCGCGGTCGTGCCCCCGAGCGTGGAGCCGGCGTGCCCGATGCCGATGCCGAGCCAGGATTCGCCCGGCAGCTCCGACAGGGCTTCCGCTGCCTGCGGGTCCGCCGAGAGCAGGCCCTGGCGCGCCCCGCTCGCGCCGGGGAGCGTGTCGACGTCGAGACGCAACGAGGAGGCGCTCGCCGTCAGCGAGGCGTAGGTGGCGCGGGCTCCGCCGAGCGCTTCGAGCAGTCCCTTCGCCGTGCCGCCTGCCGACAGCGCGGCGCCGGGGCTCACGTAGAGATGGGCGATCGCTTCTTCGGGCGCCGCGCCCGCGAGCTTCGAGTAGCCCTGAGCCGCCGACAGCGCGGGTTCGCCCTGGGTCGCTCCGATCACCGCACGCAGCCCGGCCTCGCTGCCGATCACGGCGAAGCGGCCGACGAGCCCGAACGCGACGCCGCCCGGCGAGACTTCGTAGGACACGCCGCGGTAGCTGCTCGCGTGGGCCCCCGCGTGCTTCGCCTGGGTCGACAGGAAGGAGCGCGCCGCACCCGCGTCGCGGGTGTCCATCACGAGCGCGCCGTCGAGGCCGCCCGCCGAGAACGGCAGCGGTGCGACGGGGCCCGTGCCCGTCAGGCTGCTCGTCAGGGGCGCGATCAGCGCCCCGGCGGAGCTCAGCGAGCGCGCGAACAGGCCCACGTGCGGGCCCAGCCACGGCGCGACGTCGTGCTGGTAGTCCAGCGGCGGCGAGCCCGGTGTGCGCAGGGCGCCGAGCAGGCGCTGGTAGGGGTCCTGTGAGCCGGTCAGCGCGCGACCGGCCGCGATCGCCCCGCTCTGGAGCCCGCCGGTGGGGCGCACCGTCGCGCCGACGTACATGGGAGCGGCGGCCGGCACCGCCGTCGCCGGGTCGGCTTCGGTGCCTTCGGGGTGCGAGGAGGAGCCGCACCCGGCCAGCAGGGACGCCAGCAGCACGGCGATCGTGGCCGGCGCGAGGAGCGGCTTCTTCCTTCTCAAGGCGCAGCGATCGTATGTGCCGGGGCGCACCGCGCGCAAGGGCCCACCTGCACGCACGCGTGCAGGCGCCCGCGCTGCAACGTCAAGTGCATCCCGCCGCGCTCGGAAGTTCGGGCGCTCCCCGCTCGTTTTCCCATGCGTGGCGGGGATTTCGAGTCATGGGACGCCGTCGTGGCGGGGTTGTGGGAGAGAATGTGCAAACGGGGTTGCATTGTGGGAGGAAGTGGGATATGTTCGCCGCAGCGAGCCGGGGTGGAGGAGCTCCTCCCACTCCTCCACCCCGGCTCCTCAAGTAAGGCGGGCATGGAGCGCCGGCCGATCGCAGTCCAAACAAGGGGAGTCTCCGCAGTGGCCCCGTTTCGCGGCACCTTCGATCACACGCTCGACGCAAAGAACCGCCTGACCGTGCCCGCGCGCTACCGCTCGGCGCTCGCGGACGGGGTGGTGCTGGCGATGCCGGTGGACCTGACAGCGTGTGTGGGCGTGTGGCGTCCGGAGGAGTACGAGCAGTACACGCGCAGCGCGCTCGCCGAACTGCCGCCGCTCTCCACGCGGCGCACCGAGCTGGAGCGCTTCTTCTACGGGAGCTCGAGCGACACCGAGCTCGACGCCGCCGGGCGCATCATGGTGCCGTCCTTCCTGGGTGACTACGCGAAGCTCGCCAAGGACGTGGTGGTCGTCGGGGCCGGTGAGCGCATGGAGCTGTGGGACCGTGGAACCTGGGCAGACCATCGATCGACCCTGCTGAGCGGCGTCGCGGAGGTGACCGCGCGTGTCGACAACGCTGCTTGAGCTGGCGCCCGGCGGCGCCTGCGCACCCGAGCCGGTGGGCGCTCCCGAGCTCGCCAAGCGCCGCCGCGGCGACCGTCCGCGCTCCGGACGGCGCCGTCCGCCGGCCGGCTCGGCGCCCCCGCTGCCGCCGGGCACTCACGTACCCGTGCTGGCGGAGGAGCTCCTGCAGCTGCTGGATCCCCAGCCCGGCCAGATCGCCGTCGATTGCACCTTCGGCGACGGCGGCCATGCGCGCATGGTCGCCGAGCGCCTCGGGCCGACGGGAACGCTGATCGCGATCGACCGCGATCCGCTCGCCGAGGAGCGCTTCGCGGAGCTGGCCGCCGAGACCGCTTGCTCGCTGCGCTTCATCCGCTCCAGCTACGCCGAGGCGCTCGCGACGCTGGCCGCGGAGGGGCTGGAGGCCGACGTCGCCTACTTCGACCTCGGCATGTCCTCGATGCAGGTGGACACGCGCGAGCGCGGCTTCTCCTATGCATATGACGCGCCGCTGGACATGCGCATGGACCCGAGCCAGGAGCTGACCGCCCGCGAGATCGTCGCCGAGTGGGACGAGCGCCGCCTCGCCCGCACGCTGCGCGATCTGGGCGAGGAGCGCCACGCCGGCGCCATCGCCCGCGCCATCGTGCGCGCCCGCGAAGACGCTGCGATCGAGACCACGCTGCAGCTCGTCGACGCGATCACGGCAGGGGTTCCCGCGCCGGCCCGCTTCGGCGGCGGCCACCCCGCCAAGCGCTCCTTCCAGGCGCTGCGGATCGCGGTCAACGACGAGCTGGGCCAGCTCGACGGCGCGCTGCCCCTCGCCTGGCGCCTGCTGCGCAAGGGGGGCGTGCTCGCCGCGATCTCCTTTCAGTCGCTGGAGGACCGCCGCGTCAAGCGCTTCCTCGCCGCGCGCGCCCAGGGATGCGTCTGCCCGCCGGACCTGCCCGTGTGCGTGTGCGGTCGCGAGCCCGAAGCGGCCCTGCTCACGCGCCGCGCGCTCGGGCCATCGGCCGAGGAGGTCGCCGTGAACCCCCGCGCATCCTCCGGGCGCCTGCGCGCCGCTCGCAAGATCGCTCCCGAGCAGGAGCAGGGCGCATGACGCCGCCCGGGCGCCTCGCACGCCCACGCGGCGCCGCCGCTGGCGCCGCGCCGCCGCACCGGCGCTCCGCCGCGACCCCGGCGGGTATCGGGTCCCGCCCGTCCGCCCGTCCGCCGTCCCGCGGCCCGGCCCGCGCGCACCGCCCAGGGCGGGCTCGCCCTCGGGCTGATCGGGCTGGCCGGGAGACTCGACGCGCTCGCAAGCCACCGCCTGCTCGACCGTCTGATCCGCAGCCGCGTCTGGATCGGCATCATCGCCTTCGCCCTGATCGGCATCGTCACCCTGCAGCTCGGGCTGCTGAAGCTCAACTCCGGGATCGGCCGCTCACTCGAGCGCGCAGCCGCCCTGCAGCGCGAGAACGCCGCGCTCAGCGTCGAAAACTCCGAACTCGCCTCCGGCAGCCGGGTCGAGTCCCAGGCCGAGCAGCTCGGCATGCGCCTCGTCTCCGTCGGTGGGCTCCAGTTCCTCGGCTCCCACGCCGGCTCGGACCTCTCGCGCGCGGCGGCGGCGCTCCAGGCGGCGCACGACGCACGAAGCCGCGCACCGCCACGACGCAGACCGCCGCCCCGAGCGAAGAAGCGACCGCACCAATCCAGCGGCGAAGCCAGCTCCGAATCCGCCGCGCACGAGCGGCACCCCCGCGTCGACGTCCACGTCCACCTCTGCGTCCGCGGGCGAATCGAGCGCGGCCTCGGAAACCGCCGCGGCGCCCACGCCCGCAAGCGAAGGCACGACGCCGAGCGCCGGCACCGAAGCCAAGAGCGAAACGAGCGCCGAACCGGTCCAGGCCGGCGTAGGCGGCGGCGCCGCCGCACCTGGAGGCTGAGGGCGCCGGCGTGCGTTCGCGGCAGTCTCGAGGAGCCGCACCGGCGCGACGTCGGCACCCTACCGTAGGGTCGGTCATCTGATGGCGGTGGTCCAGAACCGGATCGGCGCGATCTTCGCGATGCTGTTCCTGCTGCTCGCGCTGGCCGGCTTCCGGACCGCCTACCTGGGCATCTTCCGCGGCTCTTCGCTGCGCGCGGCGGCGAGCGAGCAGCAGACGACGGTCGAAACCGTGGTCGCCCAGCGCGGCACGATCACCGATCGCAACGGCGTGGATCTCGCGATCTCCGAGCCCGCGAAGGACCTGATCGCGGACCCCTACCTCCTTCATGACCCGCTGTCGGCCGCTCAGCGCCTCGCGGGCGTGCTCGGCCTGACCCAGAACCAGCTGCTCAAGCAAGCTGACCGAGCGCGCCGGGCTTCGTCTATCTGGCGCGGGCCGTCCCCGCGAGGCAGGCCGAAGCCGCGCTTGCTCTGAAGATCCCCGGCCTGACCGGCACCCCGGTGATGAAGCGTGTCTACCCGCGCGGCGATCTGGCCGCCCAGGTGCTCGGGGAGGTCGGAACCGAAGGGCAGGGGCTGTCGGGGATCGAGCTCGGCAGCGAAGCCGCGCTGCACGGGCGCACGGGCGAGCGGCGCGTCGTCAGCGACGCGATCGGCCAGCCGGTCTCGATCAGCGAACCGCACGCCGAAGTGCCGGGCAAGAACATCCAGCTGACGCTCGACGCCAACATCCAGCAGCGCACCGAAGAGGTCCTGCAGGCGGTGGCCCAGTCGTTCAGCCCGAAAGACGCCACCGCGATCGTCATGGACCCCCGCACCGGAGCGATCCTGGCGCTGGCCAACTGGCCGCAGACGAACGCGAACGACCCCGCCGCCGCCTCGCCGGAACAGCTCCGCGACCGCGCCGTGAACTTCCCCTACGAACCCGGCTCGACGTTCAAGGTGGTGGCAGTTTCGGGGGCACTGCAGTCCGGGCTGATCACGCCCGACAGCGGCTTCTCGGTGCCGGGCCAGATCCAGGTCGCCGACCGCGTGATCCACGACGACACCGAACACGGCGTCGAATCGCTGACCACCTCGCAGATCCTCGCGCGATCGAGCAACGTCGGCGCGATCGAGATCGGGAAAGTCCTGGGGGCGCCGCGCTTCAACACCTGGGTGCACCGCTTCGGCTTCGGCGCGCCGACCGGCGTCGGCCTGCCGGGCGAGGAATCCGGCTTGACGCTGGCGCTGGACCACTACTCGGGCTCCTCGATGGGCAACCTGCCGATCGGCCAGGGCGAGCTGGTGACCCCGATGCAGATGGCCGCCGCCTACTCCGCGATCGCCGACGGCGGCGTGCTGCGCCCGCCGCATATCGTCAGCTCCGTCGAAGGAAAGGCCAGAGCCGTGCCGGCCGGGCGCCGCATCCTCTCCGTCTCGACCGCGACGCAGGTCCGGCAGATGCTCGAAGGCGTGCTCGGGCCCGAAGGGACCGCCAGCGAGATCTCGATCCCCGGCTACGCGCTCGCCGGCAAGACCGGGACTGCGAGCAAGGTCGATCCCGAAACCGGCGAATACTCCAAATCGAAATACGTCGCTTCGTTCATCGGCTTCGCGCCGGCGAAGGAACCGCGCCTGCTGACCGCGGTCGTCGTCGACGAACCGCAGAACGGCTCGATCTTCGGCGGCACCGTGGCGGCGCCCGCCTTCGGCCAGATCATGAGCTTCGCGCTGCCCTACCTGGGCATCCAGCCGAAATAGGGTCGGCCGGCGCTCCGTGCCGGGGATGGGAGGGTCGGCCGGCGCTCCGTGCCGGGGGATGGGAGGTCGGCCGGCGCTCCGTGCCGGGGATGGGGAGGGTCGGCCGGCGCTCCGTGCCGGCCTTCGAGAGGCTCCTTCGGGGGTGGAAACTAGACTGCTCGGGATGCCGAAGCTGAAGACGCTGCTGTGAGGCTCGGCGATCTTGCCGCCGGGCTGGACGGGCTCCTCGGCGCCGCGCCGCAGGCAGGCGCAGCCGATGTCGAGATCACCTCGCTGGCCCACGACAGCCGAGCCGTCACCGACGGCACGCTGTTCTTCTGCGTTCCGGGCTTCCGCGCCGACGGTCACCGCTTCGCGCCCGCCGCGGTCGAAGCGGGGGCCGCGGCGCTGGTGGTGGAGCGCCCGCTCGGCCTCGGCGTGCCCGAGCTGGAGGTCCGCTCGGTGCGCGCGGCGATGGCGCCGCTGGCCGCGCGCTTCTACGGCGACCCCGCCGAGCAGCTGCTCCTCGTCGGCGTCACCGGCACCAACGGCAAGACGACGAGCGCCTACCTCGTGCGGGAGCTGCTCGAAGCGGGCGGCATGCAGTGCGGGCTGCTCGGCACCGTCAAGTCGGTGATCGGCGGCAGCGAGCGCGAGGTCGTCCGCACGACGCCCGAGGCGATCGAGCTGCAGAGCGACCTGCGGGCGATGGTGGACGGCGGCGACCGAGCGTGTGCGATCGAGGTCTCCTCCCATGCGCTCGAGCTGGGCGCGCACAGGTGCAATCGGGTTCGCGGCGGCGATCTTCACCAACCTGACGCAGGACCACCTCGACTTCCACCCGACGATGGAGGACTACTTCCTAGCCAAGCGCAAGCTGTTCCTGCCCGGCGAGGACGGTTCCGCGCCGCCTCCGCGCCTGAGCGTCCTCAACGCAGGCGACCCCTACGGGCGCCGCCTGGCCGAAGAGATGCCCGGCGCCGTGACGTTCGCGGTCGAAGCTGACGCCGACTACGCCGCCACGGGGCTGAGATGCGGGTTCAGCGGGTGCGCCTTCACGCTGCGCAGCCCGGAGGGCGAGCTGGAGCTCGAGCTGCCGATGCCCGGGCGCTTCAACGTCGCCAACGCGCTGGGCGCGCTGGCCGTCGCGCACGGCCTGGGCGTGCCGATGGCGACGCTCGTCGAGACGCTCGCGCGCGGGGTGCGGGTTCCGGGTCGCTTCGAGCCGGTTGAACGCGGTCAGGACTTCGCGGTGCTCGTCGACTATGCGCACACGCCGGACTCGCTCGAGAACGTGCTGTCCGCCGCTCAGGAGCTGCTCGGCGCCGGCCGCGCCCCCGGCGCGGGCCGGGTCATCTGCGTGTTCGGCGCCGGCGGCGACAGGGACCGCGGCAAGCGGCCCCTGATGGGTGAGATCGCCGCGCGGCTCGCCGACATCGCGATCGTCACCTCCGACAACCCCCGCTCGGAGGCTCCGGAGGCGATCATCGAGGAGATCATGGCGGGCGCCGGGCAGGCGCGCGAGGGGGTGCTCGAGACGGTCGAGGACCGCCGCGCCGCGATCGCGCGCGCCGTCTCGCTCGCACGCGCCGGGGACGTGCTCGTGATCGCAGGCAAGGGGCACGAGCAGGGCCAGGAGCTGGCGGGCGGGCACAAGATCCCGTTCGACGACGTCGCCGTGGCCGGCGAGGAGCTGGACGCACGGCAGCCGCTTCGCGGCCGCCGCCTCGGGGCAGCAGTGAGCGGCTGGGACGCTCGCCGCGTCGCGGCCGAGGCGGGCGCGGAGCTGGTTTGGGGGGGCGGGAGGTCGGCGCTGGAGGCGCCTCCGGGCGCTGCCGTCGACACCCGCGCTCTAGGAGCCGGGCGAGCTGTTCGTAGGGCTGCGAGGCGAGCGCGAGGATGGCGGCGCGCGTGCCGGCGAGGCGCTCGCGGCGGGCGCCTGGGGCGTGCTCTGGCGCCCGAGCACGCAGCCGCGCCGCGCCGGGCGCACGCGAGCGGGGCGAGGGAGCGGTGCTCGCCCACCCGGACCCGCTGAGCGGCCTGCAACGCCTCGCGGGGGCCTGGCGCGACGAGCTCGTCGGGCAGGGAGCGCGCGTCGTGGCGATCACCGGCTCGACCGGCAAGACCTCGACCAAGGACATCCTCGCCGCGCTGCTCGCGGCCGCGATGCCGACCGCCGCGAGCCCGCAGAACCTCAACACCGAGGTCGGGCTGCCGCTGGCATCCTCGCGGCGCCGGCCGGCGACTCGCGCGCTCGTCCTCGAGATGGCGATGCGCGGGCCCGGGCAGATCGCCGAGCTGACCGCGATCGCGCGGCCCCACGTCGGCATCATCGTCAACGTCGGTCCCGCGCACCTGGAGCTGCTCGGCTCGCTCGAGGCGATCGCGGCTGCGAAGGCCGAGCTGATCGCCGGTCTCGACGCCGGCGCCGTCGCCGTGGTGCCGGCCGGCGAGCCGCTGCTCGCGCCCCACCTGCGGCCGGACGTACGCACCATCTCCTTCGGCGAGGGCGGGCAGGTTCGGCTACTCGGCCGCGACGCAGGCGGCGTGGTGAGGATCGACGACGACGGCAGGCTCCTGGAGCTGGTCCCGTCCTTCTCGCAGGCTCACAACCTGGGCAATCTGCTCGCAGCGGTCGCGGCCGCCGGGGCCGTCGGCGTGGTGCCCTCGGGAGCCTCCAGGTGGCGTTCTCGGCGATGCGGGGCCAGCGCGAGGAGCTCCCCGGCGGGGTGCTGCTGATCGACGACTGCTACAACGCCAACCCGATGTCGATGCGGGCCGCGATCGACGAGCTGGCCGCCTGTGCCCCGCCATGGGGTACGAGCCCGCAGGCGGGCGGCGCGTCGCCGTGCTCGGCGACATGCTCGAGCTGGGACCGCAGGGCGTCGCCCTGCACCGCGAGATCGGCGCCCACGCGCGCCGCGCCGGGGTGGACGTCCTCGTCACGGTCGGGCCGCTCGCCGCCGAGATGGCGTCGGAGTTCGGCGGCGAGTCGCGCTCGCTGGCGGATGCGGGGGCCGCCGCCGAGGCCGTGCCCGCGATGCTCGCGCTCCGGCGACACCGTGCTCCTGAAGGCCTCGCGCGGGGTGGGGCTCGAGCGCGTCGCGGCGGCGCTGCGCGACGCGCGCGGCGCGTGGCTCTCTGCGGCCCCGTCGGTCCCGGGACAGCGCTGAATGGGCCGCATCCTCTTCGGCGGTACGACCGCTCTGCTGATCTGCATCTTCCTGAGCCCGAAGTTCATCGCGTTCCTGCGCGCGCGCGAGTTCGGGCAGCACATCAGGGAGGACGGTCCCCAGGGGCACCTCCAGAAGGCCGGGACGCCCACGATGGGAGGGCTGCTGATCTTCCTCTCGGTCACCGTCCCGTTCCTGATCCTCACCAACTACGACTGGCCGGTGGTGGGAGTGTTCGCCGCGGCGATCGCGTGTGCGGCCCTCGGGTTCGCCGACGACTACACGAAGCTCGTCAAGCGCCGCTCGCTGGGGCTGCGCGCCCGCACCAAGCTGCTGGCGACGATCGCGATCTCGATCGGGCTCTGGTACATCGCGCACGAGAAGGCGCACCTCCCGAGCGTGCTGTTCCTGCGCTTCGTCGATTACCACATCGACGTGGGGCCGCTCTATCCCGTGGTGATCTACCTCGTTCTCGCGGGCACGACGAGCGGGGTCAACCTGACCGACGGCCTCGACGGCCTCGCGGCGGGCTGCGCCGCGATCGTCCTGCTCGCCTACATCGGCATCACCTTCATCTCGGGTCAGTTCGAACTCGCGATGCTGGCGGGCTGCCTGGTCGGCGCCTGCATCGGCTTCCTGTGGTTCAACGCCTTCCCGGCGACGATCTTCATGGGGGATACCGGCTCGCTCGGGCTGGGCGGCGCGATCGCCGGCCTGGCGGTGTTCACGAAAACCGAGGTGCTGCTGCTCCTGCTCGGGGGCATCTTCGTGATCGAGGCGCTGTCGGTCGTGATCCAGGTGATCTCGTTCCAGGCGTTCCGAAAACGCGTGTTCCTGATGGCCCCGATCCACCACCATTTCGAGCTGAAGGCGTGGTCGGAGACGAAGATCATCCTCCGCTTCTGGATCGTCGCCTCGATCTGCGCGGCGATCGGCTTCACGATCTACCGCCAGAGCCGCGGCGTCTGAGGGATCCGGCGCCCGGTTCGTTACCGGGCGCGCCAGGGGTAGTCTGGACGTTGGTCCACCCCTCATCCCAGGAGGCTCATGATGCAACTCGGTCTGGCAGTGCTGCGCGCGATCGTGGGGGGACTGTTCTTCGGCCATGGGACACAGAAGCTCGCGGGCTGGTTCGGAGGCCGCGGCCTCGCGGCCACGGCGGAGTCCTTCGAAGTCGATGGAGCTGCGCCCGGGCACCGCGCATGCCTTCGCGGCGGGCGCCGCCGAGGCGGGGGGCGGCGTCCTGCTCGCCGCGGGCGCTGCCACGCCGCTCGGCGCCGCTGCGATCAGCGGGACGATGATCACCGCGATCCGCAAGGTCCACGCGCCCAAAGGCCCCTGGGTGACCGAAGGCGGCTACGAGTACAACCTGGTGCTGCTCGCCGTCGTCTTCGCGCTGACCGATGCCGGACCGGGGAGGCTGTCTGTCGATGCGCTGCGCGGCCGCGAGCGCTGGGGCCTGGGCTGGGCGCTGGCGCAGCTCGGCGCTGCCGGCGCGTCGGCTCCACGCTGGCGATCGAGCTCGGCGCACGGGCGGGCCGCCCGGAGCCGGCACGCTCGGAGGCCACGGCACAGGCCGCCCCGGCCGCCGAGGAGCCCCACCGGCCCGAGGGCGGCGAGGTCGTGAGCTTCGCCCCGACGGCCGCGAGCGCCTGGCCTAGCCACGCGGCGGCCCGCCGCGGCTGAGCGCCCCGCCGGCAGGGCCCCCGACGCGGAGGCATCCGACGCCTGGTGTCGAATGCGGCTTGGATGCCATCGGCCGCAGCACGGACAGCTAGGGCCGCCCGACCGCGGCGCAAGAAGGCGGCAGGCCGCCGCCGACGGGCAAAGCAGCCCCAGACGCTCGAGCACCGCATCCTGCTCACGGTCACGATGTGCCTGCTCGCCTTCGGCGCGGTGATGGTCTACAGCGCCTCCTCCGCAACGACCCTGCTCCAGGGCCAGGGCAACGGCAGCGGCTATCTGATCCGCTACGTGATCTACGGCGCGATCGGGCTCGTCGCGATGAGGCTGCTGGCGCGCGACGGCGTCGCGAAAGTGCATCTGATCACGGCCCCGCTGCTGGCGGTCTCCTTCGTGCTCGTGCTCGCGACGCACGTGCCTCACATCGGGGTCTCGATCAACGGCGCGCGCGCGCTGGCTCGGCCCGAGCCAGTTCCAGTTCCAGCCCTCGGAGCTGATGAAGCTCGCGCTCGTGCTCTATTGCGCCACCCTGCTGGCAAAGCGCCCGTCGCGCGTGAACGACCTGCGCGACCTCGCCAGGCCGCTGCTCGTGGTGGTGGGCAGCCGGCTGCCTGCTCGTCTTCACCCAGCCCGACCTCGGCACCGCGCTCGTGATCATGTTCACGATCGGCACGATGCTCGTCGCCGCGGGGATCCCGATGGGCAAGCTCGGCAAGATCGCCGCGACGCTCGCCGGGCTGATCGTCCTCTACGCGCTCGTGCGGCCCTACGCGCGCGCCCGCCTGACCTCGTTCCTGGACCCGTGGGCGCACGCGTCGGGCAGTGGCTTCCAGGCCGTCCAGGGCCAGATCGCGATCGGCTCGGGCGGGCTGTTCGGCGTCGGCCCCGGCCAGTCGGTCCAGAAGATCTTCTACCTGCCGGAGGCGCCGACCGACTTCATCCTCGCGGTGATCGCCGAGGAGCTGGGGATGGTCGGCGTGTGGGCGCTGCTGTTCCTCTACGGGCTGATCGCCTACGCGGGCCTGCGGGCGGCGAAGGCCGGCACGCAGCCTCTACAGCGCGCTGATCGCTGTCGGCGTGACGGCGCTGATCCTCTCGCAGGCGATCCTCAACGCGTTCGCCGTGCTCGGGCTCGCGCCGTTGACCGGGGTGCCGCTGCCGTTCGTCTCCTACGGGTCGAGCAGCCTGATCGTGATGCTGGCCGGAATGGGCCTGCTGCTGAACGTGGCCGGAGGGGCGACCGGTCACGTACGGGCTGTCGGCTCGCCTCGCGGGGGCGACGCGCGCTCCTCCGAAAAGGAAGGATGGGGCCGTGAACGCAGCGCCCGAGGATCGTGATCGCAGCGGGCGGGACCGCCGGGCACGTCGTGCCGGCGCTCGCGGTCGCGGAAGCGCTGCGGGCTGAGGGCGCCGAGGTCAGCTTCATCGGAGGCGAGCGCGCGGAGGCGCAGCTCGTGCCGGCGGCGGGCTTCGAGCTGCGCCAGCTCTCCGTCCAAGGGCTGAGCCGCACGAGACCCGGTGCGGGCGCTGCGCGCGGCGGGCCTCGCCGCGGCGGCGGTGCCGCGGGCGCGCTCGATCCTCGCCGAGCTGGAGCCGCAGGCCGTGATGGGCGGGGGCGGCTACGTGGCGGGCCCGGTCGGCCTCGCGGCGGCGAGCCTGCGCCTGCCCCTGGTGCTGACCGAGGCCGACAGCCACCTGGGCCTCACCAACCGGCTGCTCGCGCCGCTCGCCCGCCGGGTCTGCCTGGCGTTCCCGGTCCGCGGCAGGGAGGGCGAGCGCTATCTGGTGACCGGACGCCCGATCCCCCCGCCGGTGGCGGACCGCGACGAGGCGCGCAGGCGCTTCGGCCTCGACGGGACCGACACATGCGTGCTGGTGTTCGGCGGCTCGCTCGGCTCGCGCACGATCAACACAGCCGCCGTCGAAGCTTTCGCGGGTGCGCCGTTCCGGGTCCTGCACGTGAGCGGGCGCCGCGACTACGGGGAGCTGGCGTAGCGCGATCTGGGCGAGCACTACGAGCTGATCGAGTACCTGGATCTCGATGACTTCGGGCGCGCGCTGGCGGCCGCGGACCTCGCCGTCGCCCGCGCCGGCGGTTCGGTCTTCGAGCTCGCCTCCTACGGCGTGCCGGCGGTGCTCGTGCCCTTCCCGCACGCCGCCGGCGACCACCAGACCTCCAACGCGCGCTGGATGGCCGAGGCCGGCGCGGCCGTGGTGATCGCCGACGGCGAGCTGACCGGCGCGAGGCTCGGCGGCGAGGTCGCGGCCCTGCTCGCGGACGGGCGCCGCCTGCGGGCGATGGCCGCCGCCGCGCGCTCGCTGGCGCGGCCACGGGCGGCGGCCGAGGTGGCCGCCGAGCTGCTCGGGGCGGCGCGGTGAGCGGCGCGGGCCCGTGGACGGGGCGGCGCATCCACCTGGTCGGCGTGGGCGGGGCCGGCATGAGCGCCTACGCGCGGGCGGCGCACGCGCTCGGCGCCGAGGTCAGCGGCTCCGACGCCGCGGAGAGCGAGCAGACACGGGCGCTCGCCGAGGAAGGCGTGCTGCGGGCGGCGATCGGCCACGACGCCGCGGAACCTGCCCGGCGGGGGACGGCGTCGAGCTGTACTTCTCGAGCGCCGTCGGACCCGAGAACCCCGAGCGCGCGAGCGCTCGGGAGCGCGGGCTCCCGGAGCTGCCGCGCGCGGCGCTGCTGGGCGAGCTCTCGGCGCTGCGGCGGACGATCGCTGTCGCGGGCACCCACGGCAAGACGACCACGGCCTCGATGCTGGTCCACGCCCTGCGTGGGGCGGGGCTGGATCCGGGCTGGCTCGTCGGCGCGCCCATCGGTGGAGGACTGCCGAACGCGGCATGGACCGCCGGCGAGTGGCTGGTCGTCGAGGCCGACGAGTCAGACCGCTCGATGCTCAGCCTGAAGGTCGAGGTCGCGATCCTCACCAACGCCGAGCTCGACCACCACGCGACCTTCTCCTCGCTCGGCGAGCTGCGCCGCGACTTCCGCTCGCTGCTGCGGGGGGCCGGCGCCGCCGTGGTCTGGGACCGCCCGGAGCTGCTCGAGCTGGCCGGCGGCGCTGTCGTCGCCTACGCGCCCGAAGAGCTGGAGCTGACGGCGGGAGGCTCGCGCTTTCGCTGGCGCGGGGAGGAGGTGACGCTCCGGGTTCCGGGCGCCCACAACGCGACGGATGCCGCAGGTGCGCTGGAGGCCGCCCGGCTCGCGGGCGCGCAGGCACAGCCCGCGATCGCCGCGCTCGCTGAGTTCGCCGGCGCCGGCCGGCGCTTTCAGCGCCTCGGGGCGAGCGCAGGCGGCGCCGAGATCTACGAGGACTACGCGCACCATCCGACCGAGGTGGCCGCGACGCTGCGCGGCGCCCGTACCCTTGCCCCGCGGCGCCTGGTGGCAGTGTTCCAACCGCATCTGTTCTCGCGCACGGCGCTGCTCGCGCGCGATTTCGGCGCGGCGCTCGCGCTGGCCGACATCGCCGTCGTGCTGGACGTCTACCCGGCGCGCGAGCGCGCCGAGGACTTCCCGGGGGTCACCGGCCTCGCCGTCGCGGAGGCCACCGCCGACGCGGCGAGCGGGCGGCCCGTGTACTGGCTGCCCGGCTTCGCGGCGGCCGAGGCCGTTCTCGGCGGGCTACTCCGCCACGGCGATCTCTGCATCGTGATGGGCGCCGGGAACGTGGACCGCCTCGCACACAGCCTCGCCGCGCGGGAGACCGAGGCATGAGCGCTCCCGCCCCGCCGGCCGGCGTGGAGCGCGAGCACCCGCTCGCGCGGCTGACGACGGTGCGGACCGGCGGCCGCGGGGAGTTCTTCGCGCGCGCCGGCACGGAGGCCGTGCTGCTCGAGCTGCTCGCCTGGGCTCGCAGCGCCGGCCTGGAGATCTCGATCGTGGGCTCCGGCTCGAACCTGCTGATCGCCGACGACGGGGTGCGCGGGCTGGTCGTCAAGCTCGACCGCGACCTCGCCGGGATCGCGATCGAGGGGCGCCGGGTTCTGAGCGGCGGCGGTGCGCGCCTGCCCGCGATCGCGGCGCGCGCGGCCCGCGCCGGGCTCTCAGGGATCGAGTTCGGCGTGAACATCCCCGGCACGCTCGGCGGCGCGGTGCGGATGAACGCCAACGCCTATGGCGGGAATTTGAAGGAACTTCTGGAGTGGGTTGAAATCGCCGGCGCGGACGGGCTGGAGCGGCGCGGGCCCGAGGAGCTCGGGCTCGGCTACCGCAGCTCGAACATGGGGCCGGGAGAGGTGGTCGTGCGCGCCTCGCTGCTGCTCGCCGAGGGCAACCCGGATGAGGTGTCCGCGAGGCTGGCCGAGATGCGCAGGATGCGCCACGAGGCCCAGCCGCAGGGCATCAAGACCTTCGGCTCGACGTTCAAGAACCCGCACGATGCTCGCGCACAGGGGCGCAGCGCGGGCGTGCTGCTCTCCGAAGCCGGCTGCAACGGCCTCGGCGTGGGCGGCGCCCGCTTTGCCCCCAAGCACGCGAACTTCATCGAGAACACGGGGACCGCGAGCACCGCCGACGTCGTGGCCGTGATGGCGGAGGGGCGCCGCCGCGTGCTCGAGCGCAGCGGCGTCGAGCTCGAGCCGGAGGTCCAGACGCTGGGCGACGTGCGCTTTCCCTGGCGCTGAGGGGCGCCCGCCGAAGGGGATGTCCGGGCGGGGTCGAAGACTGTTCGGATGGACCGCTCGATGGCCGCAGCAGGACGCTCGGGACGCCTGGACGGCTCCGCAGGCGGCTCGCACGGTCCGAGCGCGTGGCGCGGGGCACGGCTTCCGGGGTTCCTCGGCAGGGCCCGCGGCTCCCTCTCCGGCCTTCTCGCGGCGCTTGGCACGAGGCGCCGGCTGCGAATCGCGCTGCTCTGCGCGCTGGTCGCGCTGCCGCTCCTGGGCGGGGCGTGGATGTGGCTGCGCCACTCGTCGTTCGTGGCGGTGGAGCACGTGCGGATCGCCGGTGCGCACGGGCAGCAGGCGAGCGCGATCGAAAGCGCGCTGACCGAAGCCGCCAGGCGGCAGAGCACGCTCGATGTCAGCACGGCCCAGCTCAAGGGCGCCGTGGCGCGCTTCCCCGAGGTGGCCACGATCCACGTCGCGACGAGCTTCCCGCATTCGATGCGGATCGTGGTGGTCGAGCGCACCCCGGTGGCCGCGCTGCTGGTCGGGGGCGCCCGGATCGCGATCGGCGCCGACGGGGTCGCGCTCGGCACCGGCGTCCAGACCGGATCGCTTCCCGCGGTCGCCGACGACGTCGCGCCGCCGAGCGGAGAGCGCGCTCGCAACCCGCTCGTGCTGCAGGCGCTGACCGTGCTCGGCGCCGCGCCGAGGGCTGTGCGCTCCTACATATCCCGCGCGTACTTCTCGCCCCGCGGTCTCACGGTGGCGATGCGGACCGGCCTGCTCGTCTACTTCGGCGACGCGACGCGCCCCCACGCGAAGTGGCTCGCGCTCGCGGCGGTGCTGGCCGAGCCCAGCGCGGCGAGCGCGCTGTACGTCGACGTGCGCACGCCTGAACGCGCCGCGGCGGGGTTCGCACCGGGCTCGGCGCCGCACGAAGGCGAAGGCGGCGCGACCGGCGAAGCGCAGCTGGGCAAGGGCGAATCGACGGTCTCGGCGCTGGCGGCGGGGCTCGCCGCGGCGACGCCGGAAGGCCGCGAACACAGCGCCGCGGCCGCCGGCGAAGCGAGCTCGCAGAAGTCCTCCGAAGAAGCCGCGTCGGGCGGCGGCGGGAGCTCCGAAAAGCCCTCGGAAGAACCCGCGCCGGGCTCGGGCGCGAGCTCCGGGTCCGCAGCGAGCGGCGGCGCAGAAGCCGAAGCGACGAGCGCCGAACCGGGCGGGTGAGGAGCCTCTAGCTCGACTAGAGCTTCATGCTCGGTGAACGGCGATCCTCAGGCAACGGTCGAGAGTCGGCCGATCTGCAACGATCGTTGCGAGACTCGTCGCCTTCGTTGACAGGGCGAGATTCCCTGCATAGGGTCGCAATTCCGGCGGGTTGGCGACTCTGTATGCTGCCAACCCTGAATTTCTACTGAAGGCTTCGGACGGAACCATCATGGAGAGCAGCGGGAGCTATCTGGCGGTCATCAAGGTGGTCGGCGTGGGCGGAGGCGGTACGAACGCCGTCAGCCGCATGGTCGACGCAGGTCTGCGCGGCGTCGAGTTCATCGCGGCGAACACCGACGCCCAGGCGCTCGCCATGTGCGACGCCGACATCAAGCTGAACATCGGGCACGAGTCCACCAAGGGGCTCGGCGCCGGCGCGAACCCGGACGTGGGCCTCGCTGCCGCCTCGGAGTCGCGCGACGACATCAAGGAGGCGCTGAAGGGCGCCGACATGGTCTTCGTCACCGCGGGCGAGGGCGGGGGAACCGGAACCGGCGCGGCGCCTGTCATAGCCGAGATCGCCAAGAACGAGATCGGCGCGCTCACCGTCGGCGTGGTCACGCGCCCGTTCGAGTTCGAGGGCTCCCAGCGCGGTCGCCAGGCGACCGAGGGCATCGAGCGCCTGCGCGAGGTCGTCGACACCCTGATCGTGATCCCCAACGAGAAGCTGCTCGCGGTCGTCGAGCGGCGCACCTCGATGCTGGACGCCTTCCGCGAGGCTGACAACGTGCTGCGCCAGGGCGTCCAGGGCATCACCGACCTGATCACGATCCCCGGCCTTATCAACCTCGACTTCGCCGACGTGCGCACGATCATGCAGGACGCCGGCTCGGCGCTGATGGGGATCGGAACCGCCGCCGGCGAGAGCCGTACCGCCGACGCGGCCAAGGCCGCGATCTCCTCGCCGCTGCTGGAGGAGAACGTCGAAGGCGCGACCGGCATCCTGCTGAACATCACGGGCGGCAAAGATCTCGGCCTGTTCGAGGTCAACGACGCGGCGGAGATCATCCAGAACGCGGCCGACCCGAACGCCAACATCATCTTCGGCGCGGTGATCGACGAGTCGATGTCCGACGAGGTCCGCGTGACCGTGATCGGCACCGGCTTCGACCACCGTCCGGGCCGCAGCGCCCGCCGCGAGGCACGCTCGGGGCGCCCCGACCGCGGCCCGCGCATCTCCGACCGTCAGCGGTCGAACCTCGAGATCTCCGACGACGACATCGACGTTCCGCCGTTCCTGCGGGACTAGACCGCCGTGGAATCGACCATCTAGCGGCGTCCGGCCGCGTCAGCGCGCTTCGAGCGCCTGAACGTGCGAGACCAGCCGCCCGTCCTTGAGGATGTGCACGGCGAAGCCGAGCGGCTGCTCGTCGAACCTCAGGGGCAGCCCCTTCTCGGCGCGCAGGTCCAGCCGCAAGGTCGAGTTCGTGCTGGGGCAGATCAGCAGCGGGCGCCCGGCGAACATCGTCGTCGCCGTGCGGTGAACGTGGCCGCAGGTGACGGCCAGCACCTGGGGGTGGGCTTCGAGCAACGACTGGAAGCTCGCGGCGTCGGCTGGGGCCAGCCCGATTTCGTCCATCGCCACGATGCCGGCGGCGAGCGGCGGGTGGTGCAGCGCCAGCAGCGTCGGTCGTGCGGGCTCGTTCGAGAGCGCACGGTCGAGCCACCCGAGCTGCTCGGAGTCCAGCGCACCGCCGGGGCTGCCGGGGACCGTCGTGTCGCAGCCGACGAGGCGCAGGGCCCCGACGTAGGCGAGAACGTGCACGGGGGCGCCGGTTGGACGCTCACGCGCCGCGAACGCCATCGCCAGCAGGTCGCGGTCGTCGTGGTTGCCGGGAATCGCATGGATCGGGATGCCGAGCTCGCTGAGAGCGCGGTGGGCGCGCCGGTAGACCTCGGCGGCCGGCTCGTCCGCCAGGTCGCCCGTCACCAGCACGGCCTGCGGCCGCGGCCGCAGAGCGGCGGCGGCCGCGACTGCACGCGCGAGGCGCAGGTCGGCGTCGTCCTCGCGGGCGCGCAGGTGAAGGTCGCTGAACTGGAGGAGCAGCGTCGGGTCGCCGGCGGACCCGGCGGGGTCGGTCATCGCGACGGATCATCGTCCGCGCGGCGGTCGCCGTCCGTGACCGCCGACACACTCGCCGCCGGAGCCGAGCCGGCGTGTCCAGCCGTCGCGAGAACGCCGTCGGCGGCTGGTTCTTGAGCGACTGTCACGCCCCGCCACGTGCGTCGGACTGCCGGGCATCGTGTCCTTCATGCCTGAGCAGCTCGACCTGACGATCGTCTACGAGCCGGCGGAAGAAGGTTGGATCGTCGCCTCGATCCCCGAGATCTCTGGGGTTCACAGCCAGGGCCGCACGCGAGAGGAGGCACGCGCGAACGTGATCGATGCGCTGCGCCTGATGCTCTCGCCGTTGCCGCGCCCGGACGACGACGATCGCGACTGCGAGGCACTGCACCTCACGATCGCCGCTTGAAGCGGCGCGATCTCGAACGGCACCTACGATCGGAAGGGTGTCGCCCGGCCGGAGAAGGCGGGAACCACTCGAGATGGGTGGCGCCACGCGGGAAGCTCTCCGTGGTCCCGCGTCACCGCGAGATCAGCTAACTGCTCGCGCGCAAGATCTGCAGAGACCTGGGCGTGGACGTCCCGGCCGGCCCGCGCTGAGCCGCTAGCCTGCCCCTCCGTGACCTCGGCACCGCCCGCCCTGCGCCGCACGCCTCTGTTCGAGGAGCACGTCGAGGCGGGCGCCAAGCTCGTGGACTTCGCGGGCTGGGAGATGCCCGTTTTCTATGGAGGGCCGCCCTCCCTGCGCGAGGAGCACATGGCCATCCGTAAGGCCGCGGGGATCTTCGACGTCTCGCACATGGGCGAGATCGAGACCAGCGGCCCGCAGGCGGTCGAGCTCCTGCAACGGCTTCTCTCCAACGACATCGCCGCGATCCCACCGGGCGGCGCGCAGTACAGCGTGCTCTGCCGCGAGGACGGCGGCGTGCTCGACGACCTCTTCACCTACCGGCTCGAGGTCGACCGCTATCTCACGATCACGAACGCCGCGAACCACCTCGCAGACTTCGCCTGGTTCGAGGCGGTGGCCGCCGACTTCCCTGACGCGCGGGTCAGCGACCGCATCGACGAGTGGGCGATGATGGCCGTGCAGGGGCCGCTCGCGCGCGAGATCGTCCAGGCCGGCGCGGACGGGCCGCTGCCGGAGCGCATGTCCACGATCACGCAGCGGATCTCCGGTGAGGACGTGCTCGTGTGCGGCACCGGCTACACGGGCGAGGACGGGGTCGAGCTGCTGTGCTCCCCGGCGCACGCGCCGCGTCTGTGGAGCGACCTCGTTCGCCGCGGCGCGAAGCCGGCGGGCCTCGGCGCGCGCGACACGTTGCGCCTCGAGGTCTGCTTCCATCTCTACGGCAACGAGCTGACCGTCGAGCGCGGTCCGATCGAGGCCGGGCTCGGCTGGTGCTGCAAGGAGGACACCGGCTTCATCGGCGCGGAGGCCGTGCGGGCGGTGCGCGAGGCCGGTGCAGCGGAGAAGCTCGTCGCGTTCGAGATCGACGGGCCCGGGATCGCCCGTCAGGGAAACACGATCGCCGGGCGGAGGCGAGGTCACGAGCGGAACGCTCTCGCCGTGTCTGGAGCGGGGGATCGGCATGGCCTACGTGCCGGCCGCGAAGCCGCCGTCGGGAGGAAGCTCGAGATCGACGTGCGCGGGCGCTGCGGGCGGCGAGCGTCGTCGAGAAGCCGTTCGTGAAGAAGCGCTCCTGAGCGCGGCACGGCGGCGCTTCATGGCAAGATTGCCGCGCCGCACCCTCTGACCGAACAGAAAGGGCTCCGCGAATGGCCGAGGCCAGCTATCCCGACGACCTCCTCTACCACGCCGAGCACGACTGGGCCCGCTCCGAGGGCCCCGACGAGGCGACGCTCGGCATCACCTGGTACGCGCAGGACGCGCTGGGCGAGGTCGTGTTCTTCGAGCCGCCGGCCGTCGGCACGACGCTCGCCAAGGACGCTCCCTACGCCGAGGTCGAGTCCGTCAAGGCCGTCTCGGACGTCGTCGCCCCGCTCTCCGGCGAGATCGTGGCGGTCAACGAGACGCTGCCGGACAACCCGGCGCTGATCAACGAGGACCCCTACGGCGCGGGCTGGCTCGTGCGGGTGCGCCTGTCCGACCCCGCCGAGCGCGATACGCTGATGGACGCCGCGGCCTACCGGGCAACGCTGGACGGCTGAGCGCCCGGGGCCGGAACGAGCGCGGAAACGAAGCATCTGCTTCCTCGCGGCTGGTGGCTAGGCTGAGGGCTACTTGAGCCGCTACACCTCCATCACACCCGAGGACCTCGAGGCGATGCTCGCCGCGATCGGCGTCGTCCTCGCTGCAGGAGATCTTCGATCGCCAGATCCCCGAGGCCGTGCGCCTCGGCCGCGACCTGGAGCTGCCCGCCCGGGCGTCCGGAGCAGGACGTGTTCGAGCACCTGCGCGAGCTCGCAGCCCGCAACAGCTCGGCCGAAGAGGAGCTGAGCTTCCTCGGCGCGGGCATGTACGACCACTACGTCCCTGCGCTGATCGACATGCTGATGGAGCGCTCGGAGTTCCTGACGCCCTACACGCCCTACCAGCCGGAGATCTCCCAGGGCGGGCTGCAGGTGATGTTCGAGTACCAGACCGCGATCTCCGAGCTGACTGGCCTGCCGGTGTCGAACGCGTCGACCTACGAGGGTCCCTCGGCGGTGGCCGCTGCGGCTACCTGGCAAAGCTGCACAACGGCCGCAGGCGCCTGGTGGTGAGCGCGGGCCTGCACCCCACACGATCCGGACCCTTCGCACCTATGCGCACGGCTATGAGATGGAGGTCGCCGAAGTACCGCTCCGCGGGGGCGGGACCGACCGCGACGCGTGGGCGGCGGCGATCGACTCCGAGACGAGCGCGGCGATCTTCGCCCAGCCGAACTTCTACGGCGCCGTCGAGGATGCAGAGGCGCTCTCCGAGGCGGCGCACGCCGCGGGCGACTCCAAGGGCCCGGTCGTCGTCGCCCAGGTCGACCCGCATCACGCTCGGGATCCTGCGCTCGCCCGGCGAATGCGGCGTCGACGTCGCCGTCGGCGAGGGTCAGGCGCTGGGCAACCGCCTGGACTTCGGCGGGCCCGTCGTTCGGCCTGTTCGCCGCCCGCGAGGAGTACCTGCGTCGGATGCCGGGACGGATCGCGGGCGAGACGCGTGGACGTGGACGGGCGGCGCGGCTTCGTGCTCACGCTGCAGACGCGCGAGCAGCACATCCGCCGCGAGAAAGCGACCTCGAACATCTGCACCTCGCAGGCGCTGAACGCGCTCGGCGGGGTCGTCTACCTGAGCATGGCTCGGGCGGCGCGGGATCGTCGAGCTCGGCGAGCTGCTGGCCGCGCGCACGCACTACGCGCGCGAGACGCTCGCGGCGCTTGGAGGCGTCGAGCGCATGCACGACCAGCCGGTCGTCCGCGAGTTCGCGCTGAGGCTCGACGCGGACGTCGCCGAGGTGCGCCGCCGCTGTGCCGAGCGCGGCATCAACCCCGGCGCCGATCTGCAGGCGCTGAGCGGCCGGCCGGAGGACAGGGGCGGGCTGCTGGTGGCGATCACCGAGCGGCGCTCGAAGGCGGACATCGACCGGCTCGCCGAGGCGCTCGGCGCCGCCGTGGGCGCCAGCGGGACGGCGAGGACGACGGAGGCGGTGCCCGCGTGAAAGAGATCGACGAGAACCACCTGCACGCCGACCCCGGGATCGAGGTGCATCCCGAGGCACACGCCCATCACGTCGCCGCCTCCGATGAGCGCAGGCGGGGCGACGCCGATGCAGCGCGAGCGCGCCCGCACGATCTTCCAGAAGGGCGCGCCCGGCAGGCGCGCGTTCACCTGCCCCGAGCTCGACGTCCCGGCGCTGCCGGCCGAGGCGCTGCCCGAGCGCTTCCGCCGCACGGAGCCGCCGCGGCTGCCCGAGGTCTCAGAGCCCGAGATCGTCCGCCACTACGTCGGGCTCTCCAAGCGCAACTTCGACCTGGACTCCGGCTTCTACCCGCTCGGCTCGTGCACGATGAAGCACAACCCGCGCCTGCACGAGCGCGCCGCCGCACTTCCCGGGCACGCGCGACTGCACCCGCTCCAGGACGCCGAGCGCGCGCAGGGCGCGCTCGAGCTGATGTGGCGCCTGCAGCAGGCGCTCGGCGAGATCTCGGGCCTCCCGCACGTCAGCCTGCAGCCCTCGGCCGGCTCGCACGGCGAGCTCGCGGGGGTGCTGCTCACGCGCGCCTACCACGAGGATCGAGGCGAGGACCGGCGCAAGGTGCTCACGCCGGACACCGCCCACGGCACGAACCCGGCGACGGTCACGATGGCCGGCCTCGAGGTCGTCAAGCTCGCCACCGACGACGACGGCGGGATCGACCTCGACGACCTGCGCGCCAAGGCCGACGAGGGCGTCGCCTGCCTGATGCTGACCAACCCCAACACGCTCGGGCGTCTTCGACCCCAACATCGAGGAGATCGCCGCGATCGTGCACGGCGTCGGCGCCACGCTCTACTACGACGGCGCGAACCTGAACGCCGTGATGGGCATCTCGCGTCCCGGCGACATGGGCTTCGACATCGTCCACTTCAACCTCCACAAGTCCTTCACCCAGCCCCACGGCGGCGGCGGGCCGGGCTCGGGCCCGATCGCCGTCTCCGAGCGGATCGCTCCCTACCTGCCGGTGCCGGTGGTCGGCGCGGCAGCCGGACGGCAGCTTCGCGCTGGATCAGGACCGCGAGAAGACGATCGGGCGGCTGCGCGGGTTCCACGGCAACTACGGCACGTTCGTGCGCGCCTACGCCTACATCTGCTCGCTCGGGGCCGATGGGCTGCGCGATGCCTCCGAGACGGCGGTGCTGAACGCCAACTACCTGCTGGCGCGGCTGCGCGAGCTCGGCGTGGCGGAGCAGCTCCCACTCGCGTTCGGCGAGCTGTGCATGCACGAGTTCGTGCTCTCCGGCGGCCCGATGAAGCGCGCGCTGAAGATCAAGACGCTCGACCTCGCCAAGCGGCTGCTCGACTACGGCTTCCACCCGCCGACGGTCTACTTCCCGCTGCTGGTGGACGAGGCGCTGATGGTGGAGCCGACCGAGACCGAGACGCGCGAGACGCTCGACGCGTTCGCCGAGGCGCTCGCCGCGATCCTCGCCGAGGCGGCCGAGGATCCCGAGATCGCGCTGCAGGCGCCCGTACACGACGCCCGTCCGGCGGCTCGACGAGGTCGCGGCGGCCAAGCGGCCCGTGATCCGGGAGGCGCTCTGATGGAGTACCGCAAACTCGGCGCCACGGGCATCAGCGTCAGCCCCCTGTGCCTCGGCGCGATGATGTTCGGCGCCTGGGGCAACACCGACCACGAGGACTCGATCGCGATCATCCACGCCGCGCTCGACGCCGGCATCAACTTCATCGACACCGCCGACGTCTACTCGCGCGGGGAGTCGGAGAAGATCGTCGGCAAAGCGCTGAAGGACGGCCGGCGCGACTCGCGTCGTGCTCGCCACCAAGGCGCACGGGCGCATGCACGACACCGACCCGAACCAGTTCGGGAACTCGCGCCGCTGGCTGGTCAAAGAGGTCGAGCGCAGCCTCAAACGGCTGAAAACCGACTGGATCGACCTCTACCAGATCCATCGCCCCGAGCCCGACACGGACATCGACCAGACGCTCGGCGCGCTCAGCGACCTCGTCGCGGCCGGCAAGGTGCGCGCGATCGGCTCCTCCACCTTCCCGGCCTGGCAGATCGTGCCAGGCGCAATGGGCGCGGAGAGGCGCGGGCGCGAGCGCTTCATCTGCGAGCAGCCGCCGTACTCGATGCTGATCCGCGCGATCGAGCGCGACGTGCTGCCCGCCTGCGAGCAGTACGGCATGGGCGTGATCCCCTGGAGCCCGCTCGCCGGCGGCTGGCTCTCCGGGCGCTACACGAAAGGCGGCGAGTCGCCGGGCTCGAGCCGGCGCGCGCAGATGCTCCCCTCGCGCTACGACATGTCGATCCCCGGCAACCAGGCCAAGCTCGAGGCCGCCGAGAAGCTGGCCGAGGTCGCCGAGCAGGCGGGCATGCCGCTGATCGAGATGTCGATCCGCTTCGTCACCTCGCACCGCGCCGTGACGGCCGCGATCATCGGGCCGCGCACGATGGAGCAGCTGGAGAGCCAGCTCGCGGCGCTCGAGCAGCCGGTTCTGCCCCCCGACGTGCTCGACCGCATCGATGAGATCGTGCCCCCGGGACGAACGTCAACCAGGCCGACACGGGCTGGGACCCGCCCTGGCTCACCAACCCTCGCTGCGCCGCCGCTAAGTGCGCATCTTCTCGGGCATCCAGCCCACGGGGCGCAAGCACCTGGGCAACTACATCGGCGCGATCGCGCAGTACGTCTCGAGCCAGGAGCGCGGCGAGGGCATCTTCTGCATCGTCGACCTGCACGCGCTGACCGTCGCGTATGACCCGGGCGAGCTGCGCGAGCGGCTCTACGACACGCTCGCGATCCTGATCGCCGCGGGACTCGACCCCGCGCGCGCAGCATCCTTTTCCGCCAGAGCGACGTGCGCGAGCACACCGAGCTGACCTGGCTGCTCTCGGGCGTCACCGAACTCGGTCGCCTCGACCGCATGCACCAGTTCCGCGACAAGTCCTCCGCGCGCGAGCTGGTCTCGGCGGGGCTGCTGTTCTACCCGGTGCTGATGGCCGCCGACGTGCTCGCCTACCGGGCGCGAGGAGGTGCCGGTCGGCGAGGACCAGCGCGAGCACGTCGAGCTGATGCGCGACGTCGCTCGCCGCTTCAACGCGCGCTTCGCCGGGGACGAGGAGGTCCTGGTCGTGCCCGAGCTGCGCATACCGGCGGTCGGGGCGCGGGTCATGGACCTGCAGGAGCCCGACGCGCAAGATGTCGACGACGGGAGGGACCGAGCAGGGCACCGTGCTGGTGCTCGACGAGCCGAAGACGATCGAGAAGAAGATCAAGAGCGCCGTCACCGACTCGGGCAGCGAGGTGCGGCGCGGCCCCGAGAAGGCGGGCATCGGCAACCTGATCGAGATCCTCGCGGCCGTCCGCGGCACGACCCCCGACGCCGTCGAGGCGGAGTTCGCCGACTCGCGTTACGGCGACTTCAAGGGCGCCGTTGCGGCGGCCGTGATCGAGTACCTCGCGCCCGTGCGCGAGCGCTACGGCGCGCTGCGCGGCGACGAGGCCGAGCTCGAGCGCATCCTCGCCGCCGGCGCCGAGCGCGCACACGAGATCGCCGCGCCGATCGTCGCCGACGTGCGCGCGCGGATGGGCGTCGGGCCGCCCGGGTAGATTGGCCTGCGGTGAGCCTCGCCTCGCTCGAGATCGACCTGGACGTCTTCAGCGGGCCGTTCGACCTGCTCCTGACGCTCGTCCTCAAGGAAGAGGTGGACCTGCTCGAGCTCGCGCTCGCCGACGTCGTGCTCGCCTACCTCGACCACCTCGAGGAACGCGGGGAGCTCGATCTCGAGGCGGCGACCGAGTTCATCGTCCTGATCGCCGCCCTGCTGGAGCTGAAGTCGCGCCTGATGCTCAGCGGCGACGAGGAGGAGATGCTCGACATCGAGCCCGAGCAGGCCGCCGAGGAGCTGCTCGCGCGCATGCTCGACGCCGCCCGCTACCGTGCGGCCGCGGGCCATCTGCGCGAGCTGCTGGCCGCCGAGGACGGCGTGCGGTTCCGCTCGGCGCCGCTGCCGCCGGGGCTGCGCCGCAGGATCGTGCCGCCCGCCGACGGCTCCGAACGCCCCGAGCGTCTCGGCGAGGCGATGGGGCGGCTGCTCGCGATGCCGCCGAAGATCAGCCTGCGCCACATCGGCACGCCGCGCGTCAGCGTCGGCGAGCGGCTCGCGCATCTGCGCGGCCTGCTGCGGCGCGGCGGCTTTCAGCTTCGACGAGGCGGTCCGCGGCGCCGACCGCATGACCGTGGCGGTCACGCTGTTCGCGCTGCTCGAGCTCTACAAACTCGGCGAGGCCTCGGTCGAGCAGGAGGAGAGCTTCGGGGAGATCGCGGTACGGGCGCCCGCGGCTCCGTCCGTCCAGGACGCCCCGGCGGTCCGTCTCGCAGGCTGAGTCGCGTCCCCCAAACGCACCATTTCTCACCATCTGCGCCTGCAGGTCCGTTAGGATGGCCGCGCGAGTTCGGTTGGGCGGACTCTCCGAGAGAGGGAGCAGGAATGATGAGGGGCAGAGCATTGATGCTCGCTACTTCTGTTGCGCTTGCGGTTGCCTGTTTGGTCGGCGCCGGTGCCGCGTCTGCGGTGAACGACGGCGAAGGTCCGGAATTCGGGCGCTGCGTGAAGGTGGGGAAGGGCAACGGCAACTCCTTCGGGCACTCGTGCCTGTACACGTCTGGCAAATCGGCCTACGAATGGGTTGGCCTGACCCCCGAAAGCCCCGGGCGCGGGTTCACCATGAAGTCCGGCGGGGCCACGCTCGAAACAACATCGGCAGTGTCGATCAAATGCAAGGCGACAAGCGGCACCGGCGAATTCCTGGGCGGGCGCTGGGAGACGGTCGCGCTGTCGTTCGCCGGCTGCTCGCTGGGCAAGGGGACCACGTGCCAGAGCGAAGCCTCTCCGCCAGGCACGATCCAGACCGTTCCCCTGACGGCCACATTCGCTCGCGAGCCGGGCCTGTCGTTGATCGGCTTCCACGCCGAACCGTCCTCTGGGACGACGGTCGCGGCGTTCGGGTGTGGCACCCAGGCGGCCACGCTCTCGGGTTCGTTTGACGCGCCGTTGCCACAGGGCGAAAAGATGTCCACGAAGTTCGGCTGGAAGCTGACCCAGAAAGGTGGCGAACCCGGGCTCACGAAGCTCGAAGGGCTGCCGGACGGGGCTCTTTCGCTCAGCCTGGGAGAAGGCTCGCCGCATCCGGCGGGGCTCGCGGCGAAGCTCACGCAGACGAACGAAGAAGCGACCGAGGCCAACAACGAACTCTAGGCCGGCTCGCGTGAGCCGGCGAGATCGGTTATGGCGACCCGGCGGCGCTGAGCGATCGGCTGGCGCCGCTGTTAGCATCGCGCCCAGCCGGCGGATGCCGGCCGAGACGAGGAGAGCGACCCCTTGGCCGACCCGATCGCGCCCCCGGACGAGGCGCTGAGCTATGACGAGACGCCCGAGCCGCCTGCGGGCCCCGGGCTCGACGAGACGCCCGAGCTGGCCCGCACCGTCGAGGCGCTGCTGTTCCTCTCCGCCGACCCGCTGAGCGTCGCGGAGCTGGCCGCGGCGACGGAGGCCGGGGAGGGCGCGATCACCGCGGCGCTCGCGCTGCTCGGCGAGGACTACGCCCCGGGCCGGCGCGGCATCGTGCTGCGCGAGCTGGGCGGCGGCTTCACGCTCGCCAGCGACCCCTCCACCGAGGAGGCCGCGCGGCGCCTGTTCAGCCGTCCGCGCCTGGCGACGCTGACCCCCGCGCAGGCCGAGACGCTCGCGATCGTCGCCTACCTGCAGCCCGTCTCGCGGCCGGAGATCGCCCGCATCCGCGGCGTCAGCGCCGACTCCGCGACCGCGACGCTGCTCGAGCGCGGCCTGATCGAGGAGGCGGGCCACTCCCAGTTCGGCGCGACCCAGTACCGCACGACGACGCAGTTCCTGAAGCTGTTCGGGCTGCGCGACCTCGAGCAGCTCCCCGACGTCGCCCACTGGGACCCGAGCCCCGAGGAGCAGGCGGAGCTGCGCGACCGGCTGCTGCGCGCCGGCGAGGCGCGCGCCGGCGGCGGCGAGCAGGGCTGATGCTCACGCCGAGGGGGCCTTCAGCGGCTTCTCCGTCGATGACATCGTCGCGGCGCACGACTTCTACAGCGAGACGCTCTCCGTCGAGGTCGAGGATCTTGAGAACGGCCTTCTGCGGCTCCACCTCGCCGGCGGCAACGAGGTGATCGTCTACCCGAAGCCCGACCACGCGCCGGCCTCTTCACGATCCTCAACTTCGCCGTCAGCCGACATCGAGCAGGCCGTCGACGAGCTCGCCGCCGAGGGCGTCGAGATGATCCGCTACGAGGGTCTCGGGCAGGACGAGCGCGGGATCTCGCGCAATCCCGGCGGGCCGCCGATCGCGTGGTTCAACGACCCCGCCGGCAACATCCTCGCGGTGCTGGAGGACTAGCCGGCCCCGGCCCGCCGCCGCGGGCGGAGCCTGCGTGGCACCCCGCGGACGGCTGCGCGGCCGTGGCTCACGGCTTCGCTTCGAGGATCAGGTTGAACGGGGTCTCGGTGGCGCGCCGCACGGTGGAGAAGCCGCCCTCTTCGATCACCTCGCGCAGACGCGCCTCGCCCGCCTGGGCGCCGAGCGCGAGCCCGACCTCCTGGTCGAGCGAGGCCGGGCGTGCAGATCACGGTCGAGGCGCCGTAGAAGATCCGCCCGACCGGGTTGAGGTTCTCGGCGACGCTGTCGCCGGCGAACGGCTCGACGATCATCCAGGTGCCGTCGTCGGCGAGCGAGTCGCGGATGTGCGCCGAGGCGCCGACCGGGTCGCCCATGTCGTGCAGGCAGTCGAACACGCACACGAGGTCGTAGCCCTCGCCCGGGTAGTCCTTCGCGCTCGCGACGGCGAAGTTGATGCGGTCGCCCACGCCTGCTCGCTGCGCCGTCTCCCGCGCGGTCGCGATCGAGGCCTCGTGGTAGTCGAAGCCGAAGAACTCGCTGTTCGGGAAGGCTTCGGCCATGATGATCGTCGAGGCGCCGTGGCCGCAGCCGATGTCGGCGACTTTCGCGCCGCGTTCGAGCTTCTCCTGGACGCCGTCGAGGGCGGGGATCCACTCGGCGACGAGGTTGGCGCGGTAACCCGGCCGGAAGAAGCGCTCCGTGCCGCGGAAGAGGCGGTCGTCGTGCTCGTGCCAGCCCATCCCCTCGCCGCTGCGGAACGCCTCGGTGATGCGCTCCTCATCGGCGTAGAGCGAGGCGATCAGGTCGTACGCCCCGAGGATGTAGAAGGGACTGTTCTCGTCGGCCAGCGCGAGCGCGTGCTCGTCCGGGAGCGTGTAGGTGTCGCTCGCGTCGTCGTAGGCGATGTATCCGCCGGCGGCCTGGTTGCGCAGCCACTCGCGGACGCTGCGCTCCGCGACGCCGGTGCGCTCGGCGAGCTCCTGGGAGCTCACCGGCCCCGCTCCCGGCCATCGCCTTGTAGAGGCCGAGCTTGTCGCCGATCAGCATCAGCGGCGCGCTGATGTTCGCCCCCATGTCTGAGAGCGCCTGGCCCATGAACGCTTCGAGCTTCGCTTCGTCGATCGTGCTGCTCATGTCGTTTTTCCCCCATGGGAATTGGAGTCAGAATCGACACGGACTGCCACCAGCCCCCTCACCAGCCGGCACGATCCGTGCCGCAGGGCAAAGCTACCACTCTGATCTCAGAGTGGTGTGCGGTTGGTCACGCGACGCCGCCGAGCGCCTCGGCCGCCGCGAGCTGCCCGCAGGCGGCGTCGATGTCGCGCCCGCGCGTGAGCCGCACCGTGACGGGTACGCCGCGCGACTCCAGACGCGCCGCGGAACGCCGCGATCGACTCGCGGCCCGAGCCGCGGAACTCCGAGCCGCTGGGGTTGAACGGGATCAGGTTGACCTTGAAGACCGGCGAGGACTCGTCCTCGCGCTTGAGCAGCCGCGCGAGCGCGAGCGCCTGCTCGTAGCGGTCGTTGACGCCGGCGAGCATCACGTACTCGACGAACACGCGCCGGCGCCTGCGCGCGTAGAAGGCGCGGCAGGCCTCGATCACGTCCGCGAGCGGGTAGCGCTCGTTGACCGGCATCAGCTCGCTGCGCAGCGCTTCCTCGGGCGCGTGCAGCGACAGCGCGAGCCGCACGGGCATGCCGCTCTCGGCGAGCCGTTCGATGCCGGGGATCCAGCCGACCGTCGAGATCGTCGTGTGACGGTTCGAGATGCCGAGGTCGGGGAGCCGCTCGCAGGCCGCCAGCACCGCGTCGAGGTTGAGCATCGGCTCGCCCATGCCCATGAACACGCAGTGGTCGACGGCTTCGATGCGCCGGAAATGCAGCGCCTGGTCGAGGATCTCCGAGCTCGTCAGGTTGCGCCCGAACTTCATCGCGCCGGTCGCACAGAAGCGGCACGTCAGCGGGCAGCCGGACTGCGAGGAGAGGCACAGCGAGCGGCGGCCGTCGCGGTAGCGCATCAGCACCGCCTCGAGCGGTCGGCCGTCCGCGGTCGCGAACAGGGCCTTGACGGTGCCGTCGCGCGAGACCGCCTCGCGCTGCTCGGTCAGGCGAGGAGAACGGCACCGCCTCGGCGAGCCGCTCGCGCAGCGCGGCCGGCAAGGTCGGTCATCTCCTCGTAGCCGCGGGCGCCGCGCGCGGCCCACGCCCACACCTGGCGGGCGCGGAACGGGCGCTCGCCGGACTCGGCGAGGAACTGGTCGAGCTTGTCGAGATCCATCTGCGGCCTATGGTTGCAGCGAATGGCTTCGACCCCGGACCGCACGGCTTGAGGCTGGCGAAGTACCTCGCCCACGCCGGCGTCGCCTCGCGCCGCGCCGCCGAGCGGCTGGTTGCCGAAGGCAGGGTCGCGATCGACGGCGAGACGGTGACCGACCCGGCCACGCACGTCGAGCGCGGCGCCGCGGTGAGCGTGGACGGCGAGCTGCTCGCAGGGCCCGAGCCGCGGGTCGTGTTCGCCGTCAACAAGCCGGTCGGCGTGGTCTCGACCGCGCGCGACACCCACGGACGCCCGACCGTCACCGGCCTCGTCGAGGCCGGAGGGCTGCGCCTGTACCCGGTCGGACGGCTGGATGCGGACAGCGGCGGTCTGATCCTGCTGACCAACGACGGCGAGCTCGCCAACCGGCTCACCCATCCCCGCTACGAAGTCCCGAAGACCTACCGCGCGCGGGTCTGGCGGCGGGCCCCGGTCGGCGACGCGGCGCCTGCGCTCGCTGCGGGAGGGCGTCGAGCTCGACGACGGCCCGACGGCGCCCGCCGACGTGCCGGCTGCTGGCGCCCGACGAGGTCGAGATCACGATCCACGAAGGCCGCAACCGCCAGGTGCGGCGCATGTGCGAGGCGGTCGGGCCATCCCGTGGTCGCCCTCACCCGCGTGGCCTTCGGCTCGCTGCGTCTCGGCGGGCTCGCGCCCGGCGAGCACCGCCGGCTCGGCGCGGAGGAGATCGCCGGGCTGGGCGGCGGGCTCTGACAGAATCGCGCGCATGGGACTGTTCGCACTGCGAGGTGCGGCGAGCGCCGAGCGCAACGACGCCGAGGCGATCCTCGGCGCGACGACGGAGCTGATGGCAGCAGATCATGGCGCGCAACGGGCTGCGCCCCGAGCAGGTGATCAGCTGCGTGTTCACCGCCACCCACGATCTCGACGCCGAGTTCCCGGCGGTCGCGGCGCGGGCGCTCGGCTTCGAGCGCGTGCCGCTGCTGTGCGCGCAGGAGATCCCTGTGCCCGAACTCCATGCCCCGGGTGATCCGGGTCCTGATCCACTACCAGGCCGAGGACGGGCACGACCCCGAGCACGTCTATCTCGGCGAGACCAGGGCGCTGCGCGCCGACCTGCACGCGGCACAATGAGCATCCCGTGAGCATCGAGTTCTCAGAGCGGATCCGGCGGATCCCGGTCTACCCGGCGGCGGGCGGCTACGCCACCGACGGGCTCGCGCTGCTGGCCAGCAACGAGACGCCGTTCGGCCCGCTGCCCGCGGTCCGCGAGGCGATCGAGGCCGCCGATCGGGCGGCTGAACCGCTATCCCGACCCGTCGAGCTCGCGCCTGCGCCAGCGGCTCTCCGAGCGCTACGAGGTGCCGGCCTCGAGGATCGCGGTCGGCAACGGCTCCTGCGACATCCTGCTCGCCGCCGGAGAGGCGCTGCTCGAGCCCGGCGCGGAGCTCATCTACGCCTGGCCCTCGTTCTCGGTCTACCCGCATCTCGCAGCGGCTTCGGGGGCGCGCGCGGTAACGGTGCCGCTCGACGCCGGCGCCCGGCACGACCTGCCGGCGATGCTGCGCGAGATCACGGTCGCCACCCGGCTCGTCCTGGTCTGCAACCCGAACAACCCGACGAGCACCGCGATCGGACTCGAGGAGATCGCCTCGTTCCTCGCGCGAGGTGCCGCCGCACGTCGTCGTGATCGTCGACGAGGCCTACTGCGAGTTCAACCTGCTCGAGGACCCCGACGCGTCGCTCGATCTGCTCGGCGCGCACCCGAACGTCGCGCTGCTGCGCACCTTCTCGAAGGTCTACGGGCTGTGCGGGCTGCGCGTCGGCTTCGCGCTGTGCGGCTCGGAGGAGCTCGTCCGCGCTCTGGACCAGGTCCGCCAGCCGTTCTTCTGCAACGCGCTCGCGCAGGCCGCGGCGGTCGAGGCGCTCGGCCACCAGGACGCGGTGCTCGACCGCGTCACGAGCACGGTCGCCGAGCGGATCGCGATGGACGAGCGGCTGCGGGCGCTCGGCCTCGAACCGGCCGAGTCGCAGGCCAACTTCTGCTGGGTGCCGCTCGGCGCCGAGCGCGACGAGGAGCAGATCGTCGCCGGGCTGCTGGAGCGCGGCGTGCTCGTGCGCGCGGGCACGGCGCTCGGCAGCGAGGAGCCCGCGCTGCGCGTCACCTACGGGCTCCCGGAGGAGAACCAGCGCTTCCTGGACGCGCTCGCCGAGCTGCTCTGAGAGGGACGCGCCTGGACGGTGGCGGGCTTGTCTGCTACAAACCGAGCCAGAACGACCGTGTCCGAACATCGGCGCAGACAGCACCACTCACCGACTACGCCTATTTCTGGTCGTTCGCTCTACGCCTGGCGATTTAGCTAGGCGCCAAAGGACCTGCGCCCGTCGTGAGCGGGCGCGTCCGAGAGTCCCGGACAGGGACCAGGCGCCGCCTCCAAGGGCGTTCCATCGCCCCTCACGGGTCCGCAACAGGGCGGATCAGCAGCACCTTTAACATGCCCAGACGTCGGTGAAAGGATGACTTGGAGATGAGCGCGACAGGGGACAGCGTCACAGGGGAGGGGCCCGAGCCGTACAGGCTCGCCTCCCTGCAGACGACGCGCGGCGAGCACTCGGTGCTCGAGATCGCGGGACGCAGGGTGGGGGGCGAGAGCTTCGCGCTGATCGCCGGCCCGTGCACGGTCGAGTCGCGCGAGCAGACGATGCAGACGGCGCGTGCGGTCAGCGACGCCGGCGCGACGATGCTCCGCGGCGGCGCATACAAGCCGCGCAGCAGCCCTTACGTCGTTCCAGGGCCTCGGCCAGGAGGGACTGCGCATGCTCGCGGAGGCGAAGGCGGAGACCGGCCTGCCGGTCGTCACCGAGCTGATGGACGTCGGCGACATCGACGCCGTGCTCGAGGTCGCCGACGTGGTGCAGATCGGCGCGCGCAACATGCAGAACTACCCGCTGCTCGCGGAGATCGGCCGCTCCGGCAGGCCGGCGCTGCTGAAGCGGGGTCTGTCCTCGACGATCGACGAGCTGCTGATGGCCGCCGAGTACATCCTCAAGGAAGGCAACGGCAACGTGATGCTCTGCGAGCGCGGCATCCGCACGTTCGAGACCGCCTACCGCTTCACGCTCGACCTGATGGCCGTGCCGGTGCTCAAGGAGCGCTCGCACCTGCCGGTGATCGTCGACCCGAGCCACGCGGCGGGGCGGCGCGACCTCGTCACGCCGCTCTCGCTGGCGGCCGCCGCGGTCGGCGCGGACGGGATCATCGTCGAGGTCCACCCGAACCCCGACGAGGCGATCTGCGACGGCCCGCAGCAGCTCCGTGCGGACGAGTTCGCGGAGTACGCGGCCGCGGTCGAGCGCGCCGCCGCGCTCGCCGGCAAGACGCCTCGCCGTCAGGGAGCGGGTCCTTGCCTGAGGCGAATCTGGACCGGCGCAGCACTGCCGACTTCGTCCGCGACCGGCGGATCTCGCGGGTGGTCCCGCTGCTCGCGCCCGACGCGCTGCTCGACGAGCTGCCGCTGGGCAGCGAGCAGGCGGAGGTCGTGATCCGCGGGCGCCGCGACGTCCATGCGGTGCTCGAAGGGATCGATGACCGGCTGCTGGTCGTGGTCGGGCCGTGCAGCGTCCACGATCCCGAAGCGACGCTCGAGTACGCGGAGAAGCTCGCCAAGCTCGCCCGCGAGGTCAGCGAGGAGCTGCTGATCGTGATGCGCGTCTACTTCGAGAAGCCGCGGACGACCACCGGCTGGAAGGGCCTGATCAACGACCCGCACCTGGACGGCTCGGGCGACGTCAACGCCGGGCTGCATCTCGCCCGGCGCGTGCTGCTCGGCGTGCTGCACGCCGGCCTGCCGGTCGGCTGCGAGTTCCTGGACCCGATCACGCCGCAGTACATCGCCGACGCGGTCTGCTGGGGGGCGATCGGAGCACGCACCACCGAGAGCCAGACGCATCGCCAGCTCGCCTCGGGGCTCTCGATGCCCGTCGGCTTCAAGAACCGCACCGACGGCAACGTGCAGGTCGCCGTGGACGCCGTCCGCGCGGCCGCCGGCACGCACGCCTTCGCCGGCATCGACCCCGACGGCAGGCCGGCGATCCTCCATACGCGCGGAAACGCCGACTGCCACGTCATCCTTCGCGGCGGCAAAGGTCGCCCCAACTTCGACGCGGAGAGCGTGGAGGCGGCGCTTGGAGCTGCTCGACGCGGCCGGCCTGCCCCGGCGCCTGATGATCGACCTCAGCCACGACAACAGCGGCAAGGACCCGGAGCGCCAGCCGGGCGTGGCCGCGGACGTCGGCGCGCAGCTCGCGGCCGGCAACGAGGCGATCGTCGGCGTGATGCTCGAGTCCTTCCTCGTCGCGGGGCGCCAGGAGCTGACGCCCGGCGCCGAGCTGCGCTACGGGCAGTCGATCACCGACGGGTGCATCTCGTGGGAGACGACGGTCGAGGTGCTGGAGGGGCTGACGGCAGCCGTACGCGACCGCAACGCCGCCGGGGCGCAGGCCGCGCCACGCTGAGCGGATGCGGATCGCAGTCCTCGGGGTGGGGCTGATCGGCGGCTCGATCGGCCTCGCCGCCCGCGCACGCGCCGAGGCCGAGGTGTGCGGCTACGACCCCGATCCGCGGGTGAGGGCGCGTGCGCTCGAGCTGGGCGCGATCGACAGCGCCGCCGGCGAGCATCGCCGCGGCAGTCCAGCGGCGCGGATGCGGTGTTCGCCGCGGCGCCCGTAGGCATGCTGCCGGCGGTTGTGGCCGAGGCCCTGGCCGCGGCGGGGCCGGATTGCGTGATCACCGACGTCGGCTCGACCAAGCGCCTGCTCGCCGACGCGTCGAGGGACGAGCGCTTCGTCGGCGGCCACCCGCTGGCGGGCGCCGAGACGGAGGGCGTCGAGCATGCACGCGAGGACCTCTTCGACGGCGCGACCTGGTACCTGACCCCTGCGCGCGGGAGCACGGCCGGGGTGCTCTACGAGCGTCTGCACGCTCTGCTGCGGCGGTTCGGGGCGCGTCCGGCGGCGATCGACGCCGAGACCCACGACCGCCTGATGGCCTGCATCTCCCATCTGCCGCACGTCCTCGCGAACCTGCTGGCGGCGCAGGCCGCCGGCACGCTCGGTCGTCCCGGCGAGGACGCCGAGCGCCTTCCCGCCGTCGGGCCGAGCTTCCGGGACGCGATCCGCGTCGCAGGTGCCAACAGCGCGATATGGAGCGACATCTACCTCTCGAACGCCGACGCGCTCGGGGCCGCGATCTCCGAGCTCAGGGGCGCCTCGGCGAGGTGCGGGAGATGCTGGGCAGGGGCGAGGCCGGTGCGGTCGGGGATTGGATCGAGGGCGCGCGCGAGGACCGCGACGCGCTGCTGGGCGCGGGGATGGCGGGCGGCTCTGCCCACGAGCTGCGGGTGCAGGTCCCCAACCGGCCGGGCGTGGTGGCCGAGATCGCGCTCGCGCTCGGCGAGGCTGGGGTCAACATCGGCGACCTCGTGCTCTCGCCCTCGCCGGACAACAGCCGCGGCGAGATCGCTCTGTGGATCGGCGGCGAGGAGCCGGCGGCGCGCGCCGAGGCGATCCTGGGCGGGCTCGGCTTCCAGGTCGTGCGCGCGTGAACATGCGCTTCGAGCCGGCGCATGGGCTCTCCGGCAAGCTCAGGCCGCCCGCCGACAAGTCGATCTCCCACCGCGCCGGGCTGCTCGGGGCGATGTCCGCCGAGCCGGTGCGGATCGAGAACTACCTCGAGGCCGCTGACACGCGCTCGACGCTCGAAGCGGTGCGCGCTCTCGGCGCGCTCGTCGAGGAGAACGGCAGCGAGCTGGTGATCCGCGGCACGGGCTGCGCGAGGCGCGCGAGCCGGACAGCCGATCGACGTCGGGAACGCCGGCACGCTGCTGCGGCTGCTGCCGGGGTGGCTCGCCGCGCAGCAGGGCCGCTCGTTCACGCTCGACGGCGACGAGTCGATCCGCCGCCGCCCGGTCGACCGAATCGCGCTGCCGCTGCGCGCGATGGGGGCCCGGCTCGACGCCCGTGAGGGCAGCTTCGCGCCGGTCACCGTCCACGGTGAAAGGCTGCTCGCGGTCGACCACGACCTCGACGTCGCAAGCGCGCAGGTCAAGTCGTGCCTGCTGATGGCGGCGCTGACCGCGGACGGGACGACGACCGTCGCCGAGCCGACGCGCAGCCGCGACCACACCGAGCGGATGCTGCTGCGCGCCGGCGTCGACATCGCGCGCGAGGGCAACCTCGTGACAGCGGTCAACGTCGACGAGCTGGCGCTCGAATCGGTGTCCGTCCCGGCGGACCCCAGCTCGGCCGCCTTCTTCGTCGCGGCCGGCGTGCTCGTGCCCGGCTCGCGCCTGCTGCTGGCCGACGTGGGCGTCAACTGGACCCGCACCGGCTTCTTGCGGATCGTGCGGCGGATGCGCGGGATCGTGCTCGGGGACCTCGAGCACGAGACCGAGGAGATCGCCTCCGCCGAGCCGACGAGCGATCTCGACGTCGCGCACGGGGCCCTCGAGGGCACGGTCGTCGAGCCTGGCGAGGTGCCGCTCGCGATCGACGAGCTGCCGCTGGTCGCGCTGCTCGGCTGCTTCGCCGAGGGCACGACCGTCGTTACGGGCGCGCAGGAGCTGCGGGTGAAGGAGTCGGACCGCATCGCCGGCGTCGTCGAGGGCCTGCGCGGGACTCGGCGCCGAGATCGAGGCGACCGAGGACGGGTTCGCGGTCACCGGCACCGGCGGCCTGCGCGGCGGCACGATCGACTCGCTCGGCGACCACCGCCTCGCGATGATGGGCGCGGTCGCCGGCCTCGCCTCGCGCGAGGGGGTCGAGGTGATCGGGATGGATGCAGCCGCGATCTCCTACCCGGGCTTCGTCGCGGACTGCTGGCGCTCGGGGCGTTCTAGGGCGCCGTCGCCCCAAGGCGCGAGACTCAGGGCATGGTCGTAGCGATCGACGGCCCGGCGGGGGCCGGCAAGTCCACCGTGGCGCGGGCGCTCGCCGAGCGGCTCGGGGCGCGCTATCTGGACAGCGGGGCGATGTACCGGTGCGTGGCGCTGCTGGCGCTGCGCGAGCCGGGCGCCGACCCTGCGGCGCTCGCCGCCGGCGCTGCGATCGAGCTGACAGCCGACGGGCGCGTGCTGCTCGACGGCGAGGACGTCAGCCGGCGCGATCCGCGAGCCCGAGGTCTCCACGCGAGCCTCGGAAGTCGCCGCCGAACCGGCCGTGCGCGCGGCGCTGGTCGAGAAGCAGCGGGCGCTGCTCGCGGGCGGGCGACTGGGTGGCCGAGGGACGCGACATCGGCACCGTGGTCGCCCCGGGCGCCGAGCTGAAGGTCTATCTCGACGCCGAACCCGCCGAGCGCGCGCGCCGCCGGGCCGCGGAGAGCGGTGGCGACGCAGGACGCCGTGCACGGCGGACATGCGCGCGCGCGACGAACGCGACCGCAGCCGCGCGGCGAGCCCGCTGCGCGAGGCCGACGGGGCGGTGCGGGTGGACACGACCGGGCTCTCGGTCGGCGCAGGTCGTGGAGCGGATCGCCGGAGCTGGCCGAAGCAAGCCGCCGCTGAGGTACCCGGACGAGTCCGCGGGTGGGGCGCACACCGCGCAGGCGGCGATGTCGCGCCCCCGGGCCCGCGGCGCCGCCGCGGTCATACTGAGCCTGATGCTCAAGGTCGCGATCGTCGGCTATCCGAACGTCGGCAAGTCCTCGCTGATCAACCGCCTGACCGGCGGCCGCGAGGCCGTGGTGCACGAGCGGCCCGGCGTCACGCGCGACCGCAAGGACCTCGACTGCGAGTGGAACGGGCGCAGCTTCAAGCTGATCGACACCGGCGGCGTCGACTTCGAGGACGAGGACCCGCTCGCGGGCTCGATCCGCGAGCAGGCGCAGGCGGGGCTCTCGGAAGCCGACGTCGCGGTGCTGGTCGTCGATGCGCGCGCCGGTGTGCGGCCCGGCGACGAGGAGCTGGCCGAGCTGCTGCGCCGCTCGCCGCTGCCCGTGATCGTCGCCGCGAACAAGATCGACAGCGTCGCCGACATCCCGCTCGCCGCGGAGTTCCACCGGCTCGGGCTCGGCGAGCCGATCCCGGTCTCGGCAGCCCAGGGCCTCGGCAGCGGCGATCTTCTGGACCGGATCGCCGGAGCTGCTCCCCGCGGGCGGGGAGGGGGAGGATGAGGGGGAGATCACGGCTTGCCGTGATCGGCCGGCCGAACGTCGGCAAGTCCTCGCTCGTGAACCGCTTCCTCGGGGAGCAGCGCGTGATCGTCTCCGAGCACGCGGGCACGACCCGCGACGCGATCGACATGCCGCTGCTCGTCGGCGAGCGCCGTCTGACGCTCGTGGACACCGCGGGCATGCGCCGGCAGTCGAAGGTCGCGGACTCGGTCGAGTACTACACGGCGCTGCGCTCGCAGCGCGCGGCGGAGCGCGCCGACGTGGCGCTGGTGGTCTGCGACGCGACCGACGGGGTCACCGCGCAGGACCTGCGGATCGCCGAGCTGGCGATGAAGGCGGGCTGCGCGACCGCGCTCGTGCTGAACAAGTGGGACCTCGTCGCGCCCGACGAGGAAGGCGCGCAGCCGATCGACGTCGACCACGAGCGCGCCCGCGTGGCCGAGAAGCTGCGGCTGAGGCCGCGGGTGCTGACGGCCAGCGCCAAGAACGGGCGCAATGTCGTCGCGGCTGCTCGAGGAGGCGATCGCGCTCGGCGATCGCAGCGCCGGACGCATCCCGACCCCCGAGCTGAACAGGTTCCTCTCGGAGGCCACGCAGGCGCGCCAGCCCCCGGTGGGGACGCGGCGGGGCGCCGCCGGCCACCGGCTGAAGTTGATCTACATGGCCCAGATCGGCGAGCGCCCGCCGCGCTTCGCGATCCAGGTCAACTCGCGCGGACGCGTCACCAGGGACTACGCGTACTACCTGGAGAACCGCCTGCGCGCCCGTTACGCGCTCGACGGCATCCCCCTGATCATCGACTTCGTGGAGCGCGGCCAGCGCGGTCGTGCCCGCGCCGCGTAGACTGGTGCGCCTTCTCGAAGCCCCGGCGCCGCCGCGCTGACACAATCCGGCGCGCCACGACCCCCTGGAGCCGAATGACCCAGTCTTCAGACAACGAGTTCCTGTTCACATCCGAGTCGGTGACCGAGGGTCACCCCGACAAGATCGCCGACCAGATCTCAGACGGCGTCCTCGATGCCGTGCTCAAGGACGAACCCTACGGGCGCGTCGCCTGCGAGACGCTCGTCAACACGGGCCTCGTCGTCGTCTCGGGCGAGATCTCGACCGAGACCTACGTCGACATCCAGGAGATCGCGCGGGAGACGATCCGCCGGATCGGCTACACCGACGCCGACCTCGGCTTCTCCGCGGACTCCTGCGCGGTCCTGAACGCGATCGACAAGCAGTCCCCGGACATCGCCCAGGGCGTCGACAAGGCCTACGAGGCCCGCACCGACGCGAACGACGAGGACGAGCTCGACGTCGCCGGCGCCGGGGACCAGGGGATGATGTTCGGCTACGCGACCCGCGAGACGGAGTCGCTGATGCCGCTGCCGATCTCGCTCGCGCACCGGCTCGCGGAACGCCTCACGGCGGTCCGCAAGGACGGCACGCTCGAGTACCTGCGCCCCGACGGCAAGACCCAGGTCAGCGTCCGCTACCAGGACGGTCGGCCCGTCGAGATCGAGAAGCTCCTGATCTCCACCCAGCACGCCGAGGGCGCCGAGTCGCGCATCCCCGACGACCTCTGGGAGCAGGTGGTGCGAGCCGATCCTCCCCGCCGATCTGTACGACGCGGACAAGCTGCGTCGCAACTTCCTCGTCAACCCGACCGGCCGGTTCGTGATCGGCGGCCCCGTCGGCGACTGCGGCCTCACCGGGCGCAAGATCATCGTCGACACCTACGGCGGCATGGCCCGTCACGGCGGCGGCGCCTTCTCCGGCAAGGACCCGTCCAAGGTGGACCGCTCCGCGGCCTACGCCGCCCGCTGGGTGGCGAAGAACATCGTCGCCGCCGAGCTGGCGGACCGCGCGGAGGTCCAGGTCGCCTACGCGATCGGCGTCGCCCACCCGGTCTCGGTCATGGTGGAGACGTTCGGCACCGAGAAGGTCGGGCGCAACCAGATCGCCCAGGCGGTCGACGAGGTCTTCGACCTGCGGCCCGGAGCGTTCCGCGAGGAGCTCAACCTGCACCGGCCGATCTACCAGAAGACCGCGGCTTACGGGCACTTCGGCCGCGACGACGAGGACTTCACCTGGGAGCGGACCGACAAGGCCCAGGCGCTTCGCTCCGCCGCCGGTCTCTGATCTAGGGTCGGGGCGGTGGGAGCCGCCGCCCCGACTGACACGCATGCGACGCAGCACGCGGCCCCGCCGGAACCGGCGGAGGGCATCCGCGTACGCCGCGGCAGCCGCCGCGACGGTCGCCCGCGTCGAGCCGATCACGACCTCCCGCGCGCTGCGCGGCCCGTTCGACTACCTGATCGGCGAGGAGCTGGCGCCGGCCGTGGGCGTCGGCTCGATGCTGGTGGTGCCGTTCGGGCGCCGCAAGCTGCTCGGCGTGGTCGTCGAGCTTGCCTGCGAGAGCGAGGTGCCCCGCGAGCGGCTGCTGGAGCCGCTGCGCGTGCTCGAGCCGGGGATCGGAGCCGAGCTCGTCGAGCTGGCGCGCTTCCTGGCGCCGGGAGTACTGCTCGACGCTCGCCCGTGCGCTGACCCTCGTGCTGCCGCCGGGAGCGGCGAAGCGCCTGAGCGGGCGCAAGCGCCGGGTGAGCGAGCCGGCGCGCCACCGCGTCGTCGGCGCCACCGCCGCGCAGGCGCCGGAGCTCTCCCGCGACCAGGAGGCGGCGCTCGTGCCGCTGCTCGCGGCGCTCCGCGACGATGTCCCCTCCGCCCGGCGGGTGCTGCTGCACGGCGTCACCGGCTCGGGCAAGACCGAGGTCTACCTGCGCGCGGCCGAGGAGGCGCTCGCGCAGGGGCGCGGAGCGATCGTGATGGTGCCGGAGATCGCGCTGACGCCGCAGATCGTGGCGCGCTTCAGCGCGCGTTTTCGGCGGACACGGTCGCGGTGCTGCACTCACGGATGACACCCGGGCAGCGCTACGAGCAGTGGCGGCGGCTGCGCGAGGGCGAGGCGCGCGTGTGCGTCGGGCCGCGCTCGGCGGTGTTCGCACCCGTCGCCGAGCTGGGCCTGATCGTGATCGACGAGGAGCACGACGCCTCCTACAAGCACGAGGGCGACCCCCGCTACGACGCGCGCGACGTGGCGGCCGAGCGCGCCGCTGCGCTGCGGGGCGCTGCTGATCGCCGGCAGCGCCACGCCGCGCCCGGAGAGCGTGCACGCGATGCCGCTCGTCAGCCTGCCCCGCCGCGTCGACGGGCGCCCGCTGCCGCCGGTGGAGGTGCTCGACATGCGCGGCCAGCGGACAGGTCTTCACCCCGTCACGGCGGGGGCGCTTGCGACGGTGCGCGAGGAGGGGGGCAAGGCGATCGTGCTGCTGAACCGGCGCGGCTGGTCGAACTTCGTCTCCTGCCGCTCCTGCGGGCGCGTCTGGTCGTGCCCCGAATGCGACGTCGCGCTGGTGCTGCACCGCGCGGGCGGCTACCTGGCCTGCCACCACTGCGGGCATCGCGAGCCGCGCCGCCGGAGCGTTGCCCCGATTGCCGCTCGACGGGTGTCGCGCGCCACGGCGCGGGCACCGAGCGGCTCGCCCACGACCTCAGCCGCCGTGCTGGACGACGGCGCGTTCCCCGTGTTCAGGCTCGACGCCGACGTGCTCGGCAGCGGGCTCGGCGGCGATCCCGGGCGCCGTGCTGGCGCGCCTTCGAGGAGGCCCCGAGCGGGGTCCTGATCGGGACGCAGATGGTCGCCAAGGGGCACGACTTCCCCGACGTCTCGCTCGGCGTCGTGCTCGACGCCGACGCGACGCTGCGGTTCCCGGACTTCCGGGCGGAGGAGCGGACCTTCGCGCTGATCTCCCAGCTCGCTGGGCGTGCGGGGCGCGGCGGCGAGGGACGGGTGCTGGTGCAGACGCTGGCGCCGGAAGCGCGCGCGATCCGCCACGCCGCCCGCCACGACAGCTCCGGCTTCGCCGCCGAGGAGCTCGAGCGGCGCAGGGCGCTCGCCTACCCGCCGTTCTCCCACCTGATCAGGATCGTGCTGGGCGCCGAGCAGGCGGCGCCGGCCCGCGCGGGCGGCGCTGGAGCTGCGCGAGCGCCTGCTCGCCGCCGGCGCCGCACAGGGAGACGACACGCCGGCTGTGCTCGGCCCGGCGCCGCTGTTCAGGCTGCGCGGGCGCGAGCGCCAGGTGCTCGTCATCAAGGCGCGCGAGCGGCCCGGCGCGGTGGCGGCGGTCGGAGAGGCCGTGGCCGCGCTGGCGGGCGAGCGGCGCCACGCGGGCGTCAGCTTCGCCGTCGACGTCGACCCCCAGTAGGACGCGCAGCGCCGCGACCAGGCGTTGCCGGGCGCCTGAGCGCTTGGTACCGTCCGTCGCCAGTCGCCGGAGGGGCGGCCCCGGAGGGCACAGGAGAATGAACGGGATCCGAGAGCGCCGCGCTGCGGCGCATGCGACGCTGGTCGCGACGGTTGTCGCGCTGGTCTGCCTTGCCTGCGCCGGATCCGCGCTGGGCGCATCTCCGCGCGGCTACGCGCGGATCGAGCCGGTCTGCCGGCCGCCCGGACCCGGCGAAGCGAGCTGCTTCGCGCTGGCGCGCGTGCGCGTCCCGGCCGCCGACGCCGCGCAGCCCGGGGTGCGGCCGCTCGCCGCCCGCCCGGCGACGGTGGAATTCGGTCCGGAAGGCGGCCTGACGCCGAAGCTGCTCGAAAGCGCCTACGGGTTCAGCGGGGCCGCAGGCGGCACAGGCCAGACGGTGGCGATCGTCGACGCGTTCGACGATCCCGTCGATCGAGGAAGACCTCGAAAAATTCAGCAAGCAGTACGGCCTCCCCGCCTGCACGACCGAAAACGGCTGCTTCCAGAAGGTCAACCAGCTCGGCTCCAGCTCGCTCTCCGCGCTGCCGGAAGCCGACAAAGAAGGCTGGTCGGTGGAGATCTCGCTCGACGTGGAGGCCGTTCACTCCGCCTGTCCGAAATGCCACATCCTGCTCGTCGAGGCCAACAACCCGCGCATGACCAACCTGGGCGCCGCGGTCAGGAAGGCTGTCGAAATGGGGGCGCAGGTGGTGTCCAACTCCTACGGCGGGCCGGAGCAGATCGCCGCCGGCGGGGCCGAAAGGGCGCTCTTCGAACACCCCGGCACCGTGATCGCGGCCGCCACGGGCGACTTCGGCTACGAGTGGTGGTCAGGCCCGACGCCGGACCCCGAATCGCCGGACGCGCCGGCGTCCTATCCGGGCGTCGTCTCGGTCGGCGGGACCTCGCTGACGCTGAACGCGGAAGGCACGCGTGAAAAGGAGACCGTCTGGAACGGCAACGGACCCCTGAACGCCGGCGAATTCCGAGGCGGCGTCAGCGGCGGCGGCTGCAGCCTGTTCTTCGAAGCGCCGTTCTGGCAGCGGTACGCAAGCGGCTTCGCCGCGACCGGCTGCGGCGACAAACGCCTCAGCGCCGATGTCTCCGCGGTCGCCGATCCGGATACCGGCTTCTCCATCGACGACACCTACGAATGTGGCGAAAAGTGCGAGGAATTCACAGGTGGCAGGGAATGGAGCGTGATCGGCGGCACCTCGCTGGCGACGCCGCTGATCAGCGGCCTCTACGCGCTCGCCGGCGGCGCCGACGGCATCCCGTACCCGGCGATGACGCTCTACGCCCACCTCGGTGGGCCCTCGCTGTTCGACGTCACCCAGGGCGGCAACGGCTACTGCGACTCCGAAGGTCACGCATGCGGCATCAACGCGCTCTCAGGGGAAGGCCTCGACTGCGAAGGCACCACCGCCTGCAACGCCGCCACCGGCTACGACGGCCCGTCGGGCGTCGGCGCACCCGCCTCGCTGGAAGCCTTCGAGCCGGTTGCCGGCGAGGAAGCGGCCGCGCGGCGCAGGGCCGAAGAAGCGATCGAAGCCGAAGCGCGGCGCAAGGTCGAAGAAGAAGCCGCCCGGCAGCCGAAACCGCCCACTCCCAGCAGCGGCCAGGGCGGCACCGCCGGCTTCCAGGCAGAAAAGGCGGCTGTCCCGGCGGCGACGCTGCGCGGAACCCGCCTGCAGGCCGCGCGCGGCGGCTTCGTCACCGTCAAGGTCGCGTGCCCGGCAGGCGAGACGATCTGCGAAGGCACGGTGAGCGTGAAGACCCTCGGCGCTGTCATCGCCGGGCCCGGCGCCCGCGCGAGCGTGCTGCTGCTCGCCAGCGGCCGTTTCAGGGTCGCCGGCGGCCATGTCGTGTCGGTGCGGCTGCACCTGTCGCGCCGCGCCGCGGCGCTGCTCGCGCGCAAGGGCAAGCTGCGGGTTCGGGTGCTGATCCTCGCCCACGACCCCGCAGGCGCCGCCCATTCGAGCCACGTGGCGGTGACGCTGTACGCACTCAAACATGGCTGAGAGGGCGGAGGAGGCCGGCGCCGCGCTCCGTGCCCGGGCGTCTTAAACTCACACTCGATGAGCGAGGACGAGCGCGCCAGCATCGAGGAGGAGGAGCCGGTCTCCCAGCCCGATGACGTCGAGGTCGAGGCCGAGGGCGACGCGCCGGCGGTCGAAGAGCTCGACGCCGAGACGCGGGCGCGGCGCGACGCGGCGCTGCGCCTCGTGCGCAAGTTCGGCGACCCCGTGCTGCGGGCGGTCGCGCTGCCGGTCGAGCGCTTCGATTCCGCCCTGGAGCGCGAGGCAGAGCGGATGGGGGAGCTGATGCACGACGCCCTCGGAGTCGGGTTGGCGGCCACACAGCTGGGCGTGCTTCATCGGATGCTCGTCTACAAAGCGTATGTCGACGACCCGCTCACGGTGCTCGTCAACCCCGAGATCGAGTGGCAGAGCGAGGAGCGCGAGACGGCCGAGGAGGGCTGCCTCAGCCTGCCCGGCGTGCACGTCGAGGTCGAGCGGGCGCTCGCGCTGCGCGTCCGCGGCCGCGACGCCTCCGGCGCGCAGTTGGAGATCGAGGCCGAGGGCCTCGAGGCGCGGGTGATCCAGCACGAGATCGATCACCTCGACGGGACGCTCGTGCTCGACCGCATCTCCAAGCAGGCACGCAAGGAGGCGATGCGCGCGATGCGCGAGGCGCAGCGGACGCCGAGCGCGGCCTGAGAAGGTCTGCTTGGCGCTCGTCTACCTCGGTACCTCCGGCTTCGCCGCTGGGGTGCTGGAGCGGCTGGCTGCCGAGCAGCGCCACCGCCCGGCGCTGGTCGTGACCCGGCCGGACCGCAAAAGCGGCCGTGGCCGGCACCCGCGCAGCCCCCCGGTCGCGGACTCCGCGCGGCGCCTCGGGCTGGCGCTCGCGCAGCCAGACCGCGTCAACGAGCCCGGCGCGGCCGGGCAGATCATCGCCACAGCCGGCGAGGCGCCGGGGCCGCCGACGGTGGTCGTGTGCGCGTTCGGCGCGCTGATCGGCGAGGGGCTGCTGGCGGCGCAGCCGGTCCTCAACGTGCACCCCTCGCTGCTCCCGCGCTGGCGCGGCGCCGCGCCCGTGGAGCGCGCGATCATGGCCGGCGATGAGCGCACGGGCGTGAGCATCATGCGGCTGACGGCGGGGCTGGACGAGGGACCGGTCTGCCTGACCGGGGAGGAGCCGATCGGCCCGGAGGACACCTACGGCACGGTCGCGGCGCGCCTCCAGGAGCTGAGCGGCGAGCTGCTGGTGCGTGCGCTCGACGAGCAGCCGCCGTTCGTCGAGCAGGCCGCGGACGGCGTCACCTACGCTGAGAAGATCGGAGCCGAGGACCGCCTGCTGGACCCTGGGCATCCGGCCGCCGAGCTGGAGCGCAAGGTGCGGGCGCTGCACCCCCACATCGGCGCGCGCGCGGCGATGCCCGGCGGGGACACGATCGGCGTCCTGCGGGCACGACTCGCCGACGAGGTCCCTGTGCAGCCGGGGATGTTCGAGAACCAGGGGGGCAGGCTGCTGCTGGGCGCCAGCCCCGGCACGCTGGAGCTGCTGGAGGTCCAGCCGCCGGGCGGGAAGCCGATGGGGGCGGCCGCCTACCTGCGCGGCCACCCGCTCACGTAGCCCGGGACCGGGACGATCCGGCGCCAGGCGCGTGTCGGGCTCGGCTTCGCCGGCGTGCAGCGAGAGCGGGATCACGCCCGCCCACGCCGGTAGCGAGTAGTCCTCCTCGTCGTCGATCGGGCCGCCGGTCCGCACCTTCGCCGAGGCCTCCTCGATCGGGAGTGCCACGAGCGCGGTCGCGCGCAGCTCCTTCTCGTTCGGTGGGCGCACGTCGCTCCAGCGCCCAGGCACGAGCCGCTCGACGACCGCCTCGAAGCCCGCGAGCAGCTCGCCGGGGTCGGTGACGGGCCGGGCGCGGCCGAGCAGCACCGCCGAGCGGTAGTTGGCGGAGTGGTGCATCGCCGATCGCGCCAGCACGAGGCCGTCGATCAGCGAGACCGTCAGGCAGACCGGCGCGCCTGCGGCCATCGCCCGCATCGTGCGGCTCCCGGCCGAGCCGTGGAGGTAGACGACATCGCCGGCGCGCGCGTGCAGGGTCGGGATACACGAACGGCTGTCCGTCCTCGACGATCCCGACGTGGGCGATCAGGCCCTCGTCGAGGATCGCGTCGATCGTCTCGCGTCCGTAGCTGCCGCGTTCGCGCTTGCGGCGCAGCCGGACTCTGTCGGACGCGGGTCCCCCTGACACTGCGCTACGGGCTCCCATGACGCGTTGCACCCTCCAAATCAAAAAATCTGTAATAGTACAGTTAGGTGACTGAACCAATACAGTACAGGATCGAGGGCGGCACCGCCTCGGCGCTCGTCGAGCAGCTCGAAGCCGACGTCGCTGCCGGGCGGCTCGCGCCCGGGCAGCGTCTGCCTTCGGTCCGGCGCCTCGCCGCGGGTGCCGGCATCAGCCCCGCCACCGTCGCCGCCGGGCTCGCCGAGCTGCGGCGCCGCGGCGTCGTCGTCTCCGAGCCCCGCCGCGGCACGCGCGTGGGGGAGCGCCCCCCGCTCTCCGCGCCGGCCGCGATCGCCGTTCCCGACGGCGTGCGCGACCTCGCGGGCGGCAACCCCGACCCCGCTCTGCTTCCCGACCTCGCCGCGGCGCTGCGTCGCTGTGAGCTGCCGGTTCGCCTGTATGGCGAGGCGCCCGAGCTGCCGGAGCTCCTCGTGGCCGCCCGAGCGACGCTGGGGGCCGACGGCGTCCCCGCGGGCGAGCTCGGTGTCCTGGGCGGCGCGCTCGACGGCATCGAGCGCGCGCTCGCCGCGTGGCTGCGGCCCGGCGACCGCGTCGCCGTCGAGAGCCCCGGCTACGCGCCCCTGTTCGACCTCCTGCGCGCCCAGGGTCTCGGCTTCGAGCCCGTGCCCGTCGACGACCGCGGCATGCTTCCGGAACGCCTGCGCGCGGCGCTCGCACGCGGCGCCCGCGCCGTCGTCGTCACGCCGCGCGGGCAGAACCCGACCGGCGCCGCGCTCGACGGGGCGCGCGCGGTCGAGCTGCGCGCGATCCTCGCGGCTCACCCGGAGGTGCTCCTGCTCGAGGACGATCACCTCGGCGCGGTGGCGGGTACACCGCTGCACACGCTCGCCGGGGCGGGCGAGCGATGGGTCGCCACGCGGTCGGTGTCGAAGTCGCTCGGGCCCGACCTGCGGCTCGCGGTGCTGGCGGGGGACGAGGCCACCGTGGCGCGCGTGCGCGGGCCGCCAGGCCTGCGGCCCCGGATGGGTCAGCCACGTGATCCAGCGTCTCGTCGCGAGCCTATGGGCCGACCCGGAGGTGACGGCCGGGGTCGAGCGCGCCGCCGGCGTCTACGCTCGCCGCCGCGAGGCGCTGCTCGAGAGCGCTGCGCTCGCGCGGCGTCGAGGCCGTCGGCGCATCCGGACTGAACGTATGGCTGCCTGTCCGCGAGGAGGCCGCGGCCGTGGCCTCGCTGCTGGCGCGCGGCTGGGCCGTCGCCCCCGGCCGCCGCTACGCGCTCGCCGACCACCGCGGGGCGATCCGCGTCACGACCGCCGCACTGGACCCGGCCGACGCCGAGGTGCTGGCGGCCGACCTGGCCGCCGTGCTGGCCCCGGCAACGGCGATCCGCAGTGGCTGAGGCCGGCACGGAGCGCCGGCCCGACCCTTCCGGTCCCGGCACGGAGCGCCGGCCCGACCCTTCCGGTCCCGGCACGGAGCGCCGGCCCGACCCTTCCGGTCCCGGCACGGAGCGCCGGCCCGACCCTTCCGGTCCCGGCACGGAGCGCCGGCCCGAGCGTCCCAAACCCGCCGGCCGAGCCTCCTCGCGCCATCATGGCGGTGGTGAGCAGCGCATCGACAGCCGTCGCGCCCGCGCGCGCCTGCGCGCACCGCGTGCTGCGGCGGGTCTTCGAGGACGGCGCCTACGCCGAGAAGGCGCTGCACGCCGAGGCCGGCGACCTCGACGCGCGCGACCGCGCGCTTGCGATGCGGCTCGCCTACGGCGCGATCCAGCGCGCCGGCACGACCGATCATCTGATCGAGCGCCTGGCCGGGCGGCCCAGCTCGCGCATCGACCCGGAGCTGCTGGCCTCGCTGCGGCTGGGGCTCTACGAGCTGCTCTACCTCAGCGGCTCGCCGGACTACGCGGTCGTCGCCGATGCGGTCGAGCTCGCGAAGGCGCGAGGCGGCCGCGGTCACGGTCTCGTCAACGCGGTGCTGCGGCGTGCGGCGCGCGAAGGCGGCCCTGCCCTGCTCGGCCCGCTCACCGACGGCGACCCGCGCCGGGCCGCGATCGCGCACTCGCACCCGGAGTGGATCGCGCGGCTGTGGTGGGAGGCCCTCGGCCCCGACGAGGCGCGGGCGCTGATGGCGCGGGACAACGAGCCCGCCGAGCTCGCGCTGCGCGCGAACGCGCTCGTCTGCGACGCCGAGGAGCTGGAGGCGAGACTGGGACTCTCCGCGCATCGGGACCCGCTCATCCCTGAGGCGCTCGTGCTGGAGGAGCCCTTCGACGTCCACGGCTCGCCGCTGTGGAGCGAAGGCGCGTTCACCGCCCAGTCGCGCGCCGCGATGCTCGTCGCCCGCACACTCGACCCCCAGCCCGGCCACGACGTGCTCGATCTCTGCGCGGCCCCGGGCGGCAAGAGCACCCACCTCGCTGCGCTGATGGGGGACGAGGGCACCGTCGTGGCGGTCGAGGCGAACCCGCGGCGTGCGCGGATGCTGGAGCAGACCGCGCGCCGCATGCGCGCCCGCTCGATCCGCGTGGAGATCGGCGACGCGCGCCTGCCGCGTACCGGCGAGGGCTATGACCGCGTGCTCGTCGACCCGCCGTGCTCCGGCCTCGGCACCCTCCAGGCGCGGCCGGACCTGCGCTGGCGCGCGAGCCTGACGGCGATCGAGGAGATGCACGATGCGCAGTTCCGGATATTGGACTGCGGCGCACAGGCCCTGCGTCCGGGAGGTGTGCTTGTCTACTCTACGTGCACGATCTCGCCGATGGAGAACGAGCTGTTGATCGCGTCGTTCCTCGTCGGCCACCCCGACTTCCAGCTCGATGACCTCGCCGCTGAGATGCCCGAACTCGCAATGCCCGCCAACGCCGCCGGCGAGACGCTCGAGCTGCCGGGCGGCGGCTCGCCCGTGATCACGCTGCCGCACCGCGACGGCACCGCCGGGTTCTTCATCGCGCGCATGCGGAGGAGGTGAGCGTGGAGGGGAGCGAGCAGCAGCCCGCCGCGCCGGCGGCCAAGGCGCAGGTCGACCTCGGGCCCCAGTGCCCGAACTGCGGCGAGCCGTGGCTGCGGCCGACGAACCTCCCCGGTCGCTACCGCTGCGTCTACTGCCTGCACCGCTTCGAGCTGACCTCGGTCTGCCCCAACTGCGGGGAGCACTCCACGATCGTGCGCATGTCGAGCACGGCGATCCTCAAGTGCAACAACTGTGGGGATTCCATGCTGCAGGCCGTCTGACCGGCTCGTATGCCGGCGCTGAGCCGGCGTCCTCGGTCGCTTGTGTGCGAAGCACACGGCGCTCCCTGCGTCCTTGGCTCACTTGGCTTACGAGCCGGTCAGGGGCGTGGCCCGTATGCCGGCGCGAGCCTTACCCCATTCGGGACACTTCGCGGTCGCTTGCCTGTGCCCCGAAGGGGTATGTGCAGAGCACACGGCGCTCCCTGCGTCCTTGCCGGCTTGGCTTACGTGCCTCTCAGCAGCGTGCTGGTGAGCGCGCGGCTGTCCGCCAGTCCGAGTTCCCTGCCCGCTAGCGTCTGCGCCGTGCCCGGTCTCCAGACAGCGCGCGAGCTGTTCGCTGCAGTGCAGGTCGCTCCGTCGATCCTCTCCGCGGACTTCGGGCGGCTGCGCGAGCAGGTCGCCGAGGTCCTCGCCGCCGGGGCGCGCGTGATCCATGTGGACGTGATGGACGGGCACTTCGTGCCGCCGATCACGGTCGGGCCGAACGTGGTCGCGGCGCTCGCCGACTCCGTCCACGAGGCGGGCGGGGTCGTGGAGGCCCACCTGATGATCGAGCGCCCCGAGCGCAGCGCCGCGGAGTACGTCCGCGCGGGCGCCGACTCGGTCACGGTGCATGCCGAGGCGACGCCTCACCTCGCCCGTGCGGTCGGGTTGATCCACGAGAGCGGGGCCGCCGCCGGTGTGGCGATCAACCCGGGCACGCCCCCGGAGGTCGCTCGCGGAGGTCGGCGAGGACATCGAGCTGGCGCTGTGCATGACCGTCAACCCCGGCTGGGGCGGGCAGCCGTTCATCGCACGCTCGATCGAGAAGCTGCCGCGGGTGCGGGCCGCGATCGGCGCCGGCGTGGCGATCGAGGTCGACGGCGGCATCGACCCCGGCACGGCGCCGGGCTGCCGGGCCGCGGGTGCGGGGGTGTTCGTCGCCGGCTCGGCGATCTTCTCCGAGTCCGACCCGGCCGCCGCCTACGAGGCGATCGTCGCGGCGCTCGGCGACGCTCCGCGCCGGTAGAGCAGCGTCAGCGCCACCGCCAGCAGCGCGGTCGCGCCCGCGTAGCCGACCTCGACGCGCAGCACCTGGTCGGAGATCGCCGGCAGGAACATCCACCCGACGAACACCGCCGCGGCGAGCAGCCAGCAGCCCGCGGCGGCGCGCGCGCGGTCGCGGGCCAGGGCGGCCTGGTTCAGCGCCCCGGAGGTGAGGTGCAGCCCCATCCCGACGCCGATCAGTGCGAGGCCCCAGCGCCCGTATTCGTAGTCCTGCCCGAACAGCACGTGCTGCATCACGAACGGGCCGATCGCCAGCAGCGCGAGCGAGACCGCCGCCGCGAACGCCAGCGATCGCGAGCACCGTGATGCGAATCGCGCGGCCGAAGGCCTCGTGGCCTGCCGTCGCCTCCAGGCCCGTCAGGTGGGGCAGCAGCGATGTCTGGATCGCCTGGAAGAGCTGCAGCGGCGCGCGGGCGATCAGCAGGACGTTGAAGACGATGCCCGCGAGCGCCACGTCTCTCGCGGTCGCGTCGACCGTGAGCACCGCCGCGTTCAGGAGCGCCTGCTCGGAGAGCATGATCGCCGAGACGAAGATCGCAAAACCGCCGCCGCGGCGCAGCGAGAGATCTTCGTGCGCGGCGGTCTCCTGCACGCCCTCGGTGCCGGGTCCCGCGAGCGCCGCGTCCGCCTCGTCGACGGTGATCGGTGCGTCCTGGGCGATCGGGATCGGCGTGCGGCGCGCGAAGGCCGCGGGGACGACGACCAGCGAGACCAGCGGCGCCGCCGCGATGCCCAGCGCGACGGCGCTCTGGCCGCTGGCGATCCCGACCGCCACCGCGAGCGCGAAGCAGAGGCGCGAGAGCGACTCCATCAGCACCAGCCCGCCGAACAGCCCGAAGCGTTGGTGCCCCGCCAGCCAGCCGCGCGCGAAGTAGCTCGCCGCATAGGCGAGCGTGCCGACGATCAGGATCCAGTACAGCGTTTCGTCGTGGTCGAAGACGCTGCAGGAGCTGTTCTTTGAGCGCCAGCGCGAGGACCAGGAACAGCGCCGCGAAGCCGCCCTGGATCAGCATCGGAACCCGCAGGGAGTGCTGCGCGTGGCCGCGTGCGCGGCGCCCGGCGATCGTCCTCGAAAGGAGCTGTTCGATCGGCCGGTAGATCACCGAGATGATCACGAACATGATCGACCACAGCAGGTCGACGCGCTTGGCTTCCCCTTCGCGCAGCACGTGGCTGGCGATCGAGAAGTACGCGAACGTCAGCAGCCCGGTGGCGGCGATCCCGATCGAGAGGATGCGCGCGCCGCTGCCGTACGAGCGCTTCGGGGCCGGCGCCTTCGCCGGCTCGGCTCCGAGTGGTCCTAGAGACGGACAAGCAACATCGTCCAGGGGAACGGCGAGCGGACCTCGAGCACCTCCCCGTGGGCGGAGAGCGCCCGCACGAACGAGCGCTTTGACCAGTGGTTGAGGTGGCCGGGCGTGTTGCCCAGCTCGCTCCAGTAGGCGCCCGCGCGCCATGTTCAGCATCCGCCACAGCGGCTCGCGCGGCACGGAGACCAGCAGGTGGCGGTTCGCGCACCGCGCCATCTCGGCGAGCGTGTGCTCGGGGTCGGGCACGTGCTCGAGCACCTCGATCGCGCTCGCGAGCTCGAACTCGTTCTCCCCGAAGGGGAGGTTCTCGGCGGGCATCACGCGGTATTCGAGGTTCGGCGCGCGGTGCTGCTCCCAGCCCGCCTGGATCGACTCCTCTTCGAGGTCGATGCCGACCAGGCGTGCCTCGGAGTGCGCCTGCGCCCAGCGCTGCACCAAGACGCCCTCGCCGCAGCCGACGTCGAGAACCGAGGCCGGCGCGGCACGGTCGTAGAGCTCGTCCAGCGAGCTCTCGAAGCCGGCCATCAGCCGCTTGACGAGAGGGTTCGCCGAGCCGTACTTGTCGTAGGTGTTGCCGGTGACGATGCCGTCCCGGGAGACGGTCACGTCCGTCACAGGCTGACCACCTCGTGGCCCTCGCGCTCGCTCGCCGTCGGCGGGCGCGGTCCCCGGCGCGATGCGCTCGCGCGCGGGCGACTGCAGCGGGGCGCCGCCCTCCGGCCTGCGCGGCGGGCGCGCCGGCTTTCGTAGTGCGAGGGCTCGATGCCGAGTTGCAGCTCGATCCGGCGCACGCGCTCGAAGGTGCGCTGGGTCATCACGCGCTGAGCAGCCAGCAGGTCTCCGATCACGCCCAGGGCCCACAGCACCACAGCCGCGATGAACAGGACCGCGCCGAGGATCAGCGACTGGACGTGGCCCTTGCCGTTGCCTTCGGCGTACGCGACGGCGAAGCGGATCCAGACCCCGATCGAGGCGAGCCCGATGATCAGCGCCAGGCTCCAGAACACCCGCAGCGGCTCGTACTGGGCGTAGATGCGGAAGATCGAGACGGCGTTGCGGCGCACGTAGGCGCCCATCGAGGGGAACAGGCGAGACTCGCGCGTCTTCGGGTTGGTGCGGACGGGGACGTGGTCGACCGCGACGAGCAGCTTGCCCGCCTGGATGATCGTCTCGAGCGTGTAGGTGAACTTCGAGACGACCATGATCTGGATCGCCGCCTCGCGGTTGTAGGCGCGGAAGCCGGAGGTGGTGTCCGGCACGGTCGTGGAGGACGCCTGGCGCACCACCCACGAGCCGAGGCGCTGCAGCGCCTTCTTCAGGGGCGAGAAGTGCTCGATGCCGCCGACCTCGCGGTCGCCGACGACCATGTCCGCGCGCCCTTCGACGATCGGCTTGACGAGCTTGGCGACATCGGGGCCGTAGTACTGGTTGTCGGCGTCGGTGTTCACGATCACGTCCGCGCCGAGCTTGAGCGAGGTGTCGATCCCGGCCTGGAAGCCGGTTGCGAGGCCCTTGTTGCTCGTCAGCCGCACGAGATGGTCGACGCCGTGCTTGCGCGCGACCGCCACCGTGTCGTCGGTCGAGCCGTCGTCGATCACGAGCCACTCCACCGTGTCGAAGCCCTCGACCTCGCGCGGGAGGTCGGCAAGGGTCCGCCGGAAGCTGCTCCGCCTCGTTGAAGCAGGGGATCTGGATGATGAGCTTCATCGCCGTGGAGTTGCCTAGACTTGGCTGGACCGGCAGTATCCCAAAGCGTCAGCCAGGGTCCTGAACTTCGACGCCCACCTGAGCGGGATCATTCTGCTCGTCGCCCGGTGATGGAGTGCCCACGCCCGAGCCTCGGATACCGCCCAGACTAGATGGAAAGCGCGATACCCACCCGGCCACGGCCGGGCTCGACCCTGCTGGCGCCGCTGCGCGACCGGCGGCTGAGCTGGGCCGCGGCCGGCTTCGGCGCGCTGTGCATCGCCGCGGTCGTCGGCTACTTCGCGTTCCCGACCTACCCGACCTACGACTCGTTCTACGCGCTGCTCTGGGGGCGGGACCTGCTGCACCTGCACCTCCCCGACTTCCACGTCTACCGCGGGCCGACCGAGCATCCGCTGGCGATCGCCTTCGGCGCCTTCTGCTCGATCTTCGGCGAAGGGGGCGCGCGGCTGATGGTGCTCGGCGCGATCGCGTCGTTCGTCGCCGCCGTCGCCGGCCTCTACCGGCTCGGGCGCCTGTGCTTCGGGCCGGTCGTCGGCGTGATCGCGGCGCTGCTGCTGCTGAGTCGCTTCTTCGTCGAGAACCTGGCGGCGCAGGGCTACCTGGACATCTCCTACATCGCCCTGATCGTGTGGGCGATCGCGCTCGAGGTGCAGCGCCCACGGCGCGGCGGCGCGGTGCTCGTGCTGCTGGCCCTGGCCGGCCTGCTGCGCCCCGACGCGTGGGTGCTGAGCGGCGCCTACTGGCTGTGGTGCCTGCCCGGGACGAGCAACGGGTTGCGTGCGAAGCGGCTTGCGATCGTCGATCTCGGCGCCGCTGATCTGGGTCTGCCTGGACGCGATCGTCACCGGCAACCCGCTCTACTCGCTCACGGCCACGGCCGGCCTCGCCGCAGGAACTCGAACGCACGCAGGGGGCCGAGCAGCGTGGTCTCCTCGATGTGGACGTTCACGGAACGCATCGACAAGCTCCCGGTGATGCTCGGGGCGCTGGCGGGGATCCTCGCCGCCGTCTGGATCGCGCCGCGGCGCGCGCTCGTGCCGCTGGCCGCGACCGCCCTGCTCTACCTCGTGTTCCTCGCCGAGGGCGTCGTCGGGGCCTCGGTGATCGACCGTTACATGCTGGGCGGCGCCACCGTGCTGCTGCTGTTCTGCGCCGTCTTCCTCGGCGGCTGGTGGATGCTCGAATCCGGCTGGCTGCGAAGAGTCTGGATCACAGGGGCGGTCGCGCTGCTCGCCTTCGGCGCCGCCTCCGCCGCGACGACGCTGAACCTCCAGACGCTCAGCAACACGCTCGCCTACAAGAACGAATTCCACACCGGCCTCGCGAGCGCGCTGCGCGACCCCAAGGTCGCCGCGCAGATCAAGCGCTGCAAGCTCGTCTCCCTCCCGAACAACAAGCTGATCCCCGACGCGCGCTGGATCCTCCACTCGACCAACCAGCACGACATCGTCGCGCGCAGCCAGGCCCGGGCCGACGCCGCCAAGGGCTCGCACACGCTCTCTGAGCGCATCCGGCGCGGCAGCGTCGCCGTCTACCCGCTGGGCAGCTCGATCTTCTACGTCGCGATCGTCGACGTCGGCGATGACCCGCGCGACCAGGTGCCTCTGCAGGGCTTCAAACGCATCTACACGAGCAGGTACTACGCCGTCTATGGCAACTGCTGAGAGCCCCGCCGCCAGCGGCACGGAGGGCGCCCCGCGCGAACGTGCGGGCAGGCGGGGGCGACCGGCGCAGGCGCGGCTCCGCGGACCCGAAGCGGCGCTGGGTGTGGGCCGGCGCTCGCGGTCGTGCTCGGGCGGCGGCCTGGCCCTGCGGCTCTGGGGCATCCGCCAGGGCCTGCCGTACGCCTACAACACCGACGAGGGCGACCACTTCGTCCCGCACGCCGTGCGGATGTTCGAAGAAGGGACGCTGAACCCGCACTACTTCGCGAACCCGCCGGCCTTCACGTACGTCCTGCATTTCCTCTTCTACGCGTGGTATGGCAGCGCCGCGGCCGTCGTCCACGCCTACGCCGTGCATCCCGCCGACCTCTACACGCTCGCGCGGGTGGCGGCGGCGGTGCTCGGCACGCTCGCGCTCTGGTTCACCTACATCGCCGGCGCGCGGCTGTTCGGCCGACGGGCCGCGGGCTGCTGGCGGCGGCGATCGAGGCCGTCGCCTTCCTGCCGGTCTTCTACGCGCACCTGGCGCTCAACGACGTGCCGACGCTGGCTCCGCTGACGCTCTCGCTGCTGGGCAGCGCGGGCGTGCTGCGACGCGGGCGGGTGCGCGACCACGTCCTCGCCGGGAGTCGGGCTCGGCCTCGCCTGCGCAACCAAGTACACGGCCGGGCGTCGTCCTGCTGCCCTACCTCGTCGCCGCCGGAGGCGCGACTGCTCGACGGGGGCCGCGCGGGCCTTCGGCGCGAGCTGGCCGGGGTCGCGGCGATGGCGCTCTGCGCGCTCGCCGCGTTCCTGATCGCGAACCCCTACGCGCTGCTCGACTACAGCTCCTTCCACCACGAACTCCAGCACCAGTCCTCGCTGTCGGCCGAAGCCCAGGGCAAGCTCGGCGCGCCCAAACAGGGCGGCCTCCTCTACTACCTGTGGTCGCTGACATGGGGATTCGGCTGGGTCCCTGCGCTGGCGGCGCTGGCCGGCGCGGTGCTGCTCTGGCGCCGCGATCGGCGGGTGGCGCTGATGCTCGTCCCGGCGGCGCTCGCCTACCTGCTGTTCATGGGGACCGAGGGGCGTTACTTCGGGCGCTGGCTGATGCCGATGCTGCCGGTCCTCAGCCTGCTGGCGGCCTTCGCGGCTCGCGAGGCGCTCGGCGCGTTGTCCCGCCGGCGCGCGCGTGAGGCGGCGGAGGAGCCGGAGTCCTCGGCGGCGGCGGAGCCGGACTCCCAAGCTGTGAAGCCGGGCGAGCCGCCGGCTCGCGGCACCGGCGCGGGGGGGCGCGTGCCCGTGAAGCAGCGCGGGCGCGCGCTCACGATCGCCGCCGCGGCTGTCGTCGTGCTGGCGCTGCTCGCGCAGGGACTCGGCGCGAGCGTCCACTCGGGCCTCGTGCTCTCGCGCGCCGACACCCGCACGCAGACCCGCGAGTGGATGCTCGCCAACATCCCGCGCGGGGCGAAGGTGGTCGTCGAGCCCGTATCGCCCGAACCAGTGGGCGCAGGAAGAACGGGGCGCGGCCGCCGGCTGCGAAGGCACCCGCTACCGGTGGTGCAAGTGGCCTTCCCTCTACACGTTCATCGACGCGCGCGGGGCGATCGACGTCGCGCACCGCCACGAAGTCAGCATCGAGAACTACGTGCGCACCCTCTCGCCGGCGCTGATCGGCCTCTACGAGCAGCGCGGCTACTGCTGGGTCGTGACCGGCTCCACGGAGGCCGGCCGCGCCCAGGCCGACCCGGGCGCCGTGCCGCTCGCGATCGCTTACTACCGCGCGCTCGCCGCCCAGGGCGTGCCCGTGCGCCGCTTCTCGCCCTACGCGAGCGGCAAGGGGCCGGTCGCGTTCAACTTCGACTGGAGCTTCGACTACTACCCGCTGGCCTATGCGCGCCCCGGCCCGCTGATGACGGTCTACCGCCTGCACGGCGGCCACTGCGCGACGCCCTCCTCCTGAGCGCCTGCGCGAGGGCTCCCGGCGCGCAGATGAGGCCTCACCCATCCGGGCGATGCGCCCTTTGCAGGCGATCGCGCAGGGTTATCCTGGCTGTGATGGCGAGCTGCACCGACACCGACAGGCTTCACCTCGAGCGCACGATCGAGCTGGCCCGGCGAGGCCTCGGCGCGGTGAAGCCGAATCCCGTCGTGGGCGCCGTCGTGGCGCGCGACGGCGAGGTGCTCGGCGAGGGCTGGCACCAGGCCTACGGGGGCGCGCACGCCGAGGTCAACGCGATCGAGGCTTGCGGGATGGCCGAGCTCGAAGGCGCGACGCTCTACGTCTCGCTCGAGCCGTGCTGCCACGAGGGCAAGACGCCGCCCTGCACCGACGCGATCATCCAGGCCGGGATCAAACGCGTCGTGGTCGCCTCTGATGACCCGACCGAGAAGGCGTCCGGGCGCGGCCTCGGCATCCTGCGCGACGAGGGCGTGGAGGTGGTGATCGCCGACGGTGTGCTCGCGACCGAGGCCCGGCTCCTGAACCAGGCCTTCCGCAAGCACGCGCGGGTCGGCCGCCCGTGGGTGCTGTTCAAGTCCGCGATGACGCTCGACGGCAAGGTCGCGACCCGCACCGGCGACTCGCAGTGGATCAGCGGCGCCGAGAGCCGCGAGCTGGCGCACCGGTGGCGCGCCGCCGTGGACGCCGTCGTCGTGGGGATAGGCACCGCGCTGGCGGATGATCCCCAGCTCACCGCCCGCCCGAGCGGCACCCCGGCCGACCCGGAGGTCCAGCCGCGCCGCGTCGTGTTCGACGCGCTCGGGAGGCTGCCGGTCAGCTCGCAGCTCGTGGCGGCCGCGGACGAGGTGCCGCTGAGCGTGATCGTCTCGCGCGCCGCCGGGCGCGCCGAGGTGGACGCGCTCGAAGCCGCCGGCGCGCAGGTGCTGATCGCGACCGGCGAGAACGAGCCCGCGCGCGTGCGCTCCGGTCTCGACCAACTCGGCGCGATGGGCATCAGCTCAGTCCTGCTCGAGGGCGGCCCGCACCTGGCGGGCGCGTTCCTCGACGCGGGCGAGATCGACGAACTGCGCCTGTTCCTGGCGCCGCTGCTGCTCGGCGGCAGCGCGGCGCGCGATCCGCTCGAGGGGGAAGGGGTGGAGAGGATCTCCGAGGCCGTGCGCGGGCTCGACGATGAGCTGCGAGAGCATCGGCGAGGACCTGCTCATCTCCGCGCGCCTGCGAGAGTGGTAGCTGCAATGACGCCGAGCATGGGCCGAAGCTGACGTGTTCACGGGTCTGATCGCCGACCTCGGCAGCGTCGAGGCGGTCGAGCGCGACGATGCCGGAGCGACGCTCCGCATCCGCACGCGAGCTCGCCGGCGAGCTCTCCCCGGGCGACTCGATCGCCGTCAACGGCGTCTGCCTGACGGCCGTCGAGGCCGGTGGCGGCGCGTTCCGCGCGGAGGCGATGCCGGAGACGCTCGCGCGCTCCTCGCTCGGCGGACCTCGGCGGCGGCGAGGCGGTCAACCTCGAGCTCGCGATGCGGCTCGGCGACCGGCTGGGCGGGCACATCGTCCAAGGCCACGTCGACGGCACCGGCACGGTCGCCTCGGCGACGGTCGACGGCATCTCGCGCGTCCTGGAGATCGACGTCGAGCCAGAGCTCGCGCGCTACCTCGTAGAGAAGGGGTCGGTCGCGGTGGACGGCGTCAGCCTGACCGTCAGCGCGCTGCGCGAGGACGGCTTCGCCGTCTCGCTGATCCCCGAGACGCTCGAGCGCACGACGCTCGGAGGCCTCGAGCCGGGGGCGCGGGTGAACGTCGAGGTCGGACATGCTGGCCAAGCACGTGGCGCGCCTGATCGGATATCGAAGCCCACCCGCACGCACGCGCATGAGCACTCGTACAGGGGCCCGCTTCGCGACGATCGAGCAGGCGATCGAGGACATCCGCGAGGGCAAGATGGTCGTGGTCTGCGACGACGAGGACCGCGAGAACGAGGGCGACCTGACGATGGCGGCGCAGTTCGCGACGCCCGAGGCGATCAACTTCATGGCGAAGGAGGCGCGCGGGCTGATCTGTCTCTCGCTGACGCCGGAGCGCTGCGACGAGCTCGGACTCGACCTGATGGCGGCCAAGAACGAGTCCCCGTTCGAAACCCCCTTCACGGTCTCGGTCGAGGCCCGCGACGGCGTCACGACCGGGATCTCCGCCCACGATCGCGCCCACACGATCCAGGTCGCGGTCGACCCGGAGAGCCGCCCGCGCGACCTCGTCCAGCCGGGCCACGTGTTCCCGCTGAAGAGCCGCTCGGGTGGCGTGCTCGAGCGGGCCGGTCAGACCGAGGCGGCGGTCGACCTCGCGCGGCTCGCCGGGCTGAACCCGGCCGGCGTGATCTGCGAGGTCATGAACGACGACGGGACGATGGCGCGCGTGCCGGAACTCGGCGCCTACTGCGAACGCCACGGCCTGAACATGATCACGGTCGCCGACCTGATCGCCTACCGGCGCCGCCACGACAAGCTCGTCGAGACGGGTGGTCGCGACCGCGCTGCCCACGACCTTCGGCGAGTTCGAGGCGATCGGCTACCGCTCGCTTGTGGACGACAAGCACCACGTCGCGCTGGTGAAGGGGGACATCGAGGGCGGCGAAGACGTGCTCGTCCGCGTCCACTCGGAGTGCCTGACAGGCGACGTCTTCCACTCGCTGCGCTGCGACTGCGGCGAGCAGCTGGAATCGGCGCTTTCGATGATCGAGAAAGAGGGGAGGGGGGTGCTGCTGTACCTCTCCCAGGAGGGGCGCGGGATCGGCCTGCTCAACAAGCTGAGGGCCTACAAGCTGCAGGAGGAGGGGCTCGACACGGTCGAGGCGAACGAGCGCCTCGGGCTGCCCGCCGACCTCCGCGACTACGGCATCGGCGCGCAGATCCTCGTCGATCTCGGCCTCAGCTCGATTCGCATCCTCACCAACAACCCGAAGAAGATCCGCGGCCTGGAGGGCTACGGCCTGTCGGTGGCCGATCAGATCCCCATCGAGCACGCGCCCAACGAGCACAACGCGTCCTACCTGCGCACGAAGGCCGAGCGGATGGGGCACACGCTCCACCACCAGGGCCTGAACCTCGACGCCGATCTGCTGCGCGGCACCTCCCGCAGCGCCGACGACACGGAGCCCGTCAAGAGCACCCGCTCGCCGGAGGAGCGGGGTTGAGCGAGACGTACGCGATCGCGGTCGCGCGCTTCTATGAGGACCTCGCCGAGCGCCTGATCGCGGGCGCCCGGGCGGCTTTCGCGGAGCGCGGCGTCGAGGAGGTCGAGATCTTCGACGTCCCCGGCGCCTACGAGCTGCCGCTCGCGGCCGCCTACGCCGCCGGCAGCGGGCGCTTCGCAGGCGTCGCCTGCCTCGGCGCCGTGATCCGGGGTGAGACCGACCACTACGACTTCGTGTGCGCCGAGGCGGCGCGCGGGATCATGGACGTGACGCTGAGAACGGGTGTCCCGTGTGCCTTCGGGGTTCTCACATGCGAGACCATGGATCAGGCGCTCGCGCGCTCCGGTGGTGGCAAGCGCGATCAGGGGCGGCACGCGGCCGAGGCCGTCATGCACATGGCAGCGATGCGGGCGCAGCTCGGCGGCGGCTGAGCGACCGCCCCGCCAGCCCGCAGAGATCATCTACACTGCGCCGTCATGGCCAAGGTCTGCCACAGCTGCGGGAAGGGCCCGTCGTTCGGGAACAGTCGCAGCCACTCCATGGTCGCGACCAAGCGTCGTTTCGACCCGAACCTGCAGAAGGTCCGCATCATGGTGGGCAAGACGCCGACACGCGCGTACGTGTGCACGCGCTGTCTGAAAGCCGGCAAGGTCACCAAGGCCCTGTAGCGCCGAGAGCTCCCGCAGCTCTCGCCCCGGCAGGCCCTCCGTGCAACAAAAACGCTCCGACCGGGTATTACGAGACGCTGTAGCCCTGGCCGGGCGGACATCGCGCACGATGCGCGATCGTCGATTTGTGGGGAGCCAACGCATGAAACTGATAGACGTGTCGCGGTGACCGACACAAACTTGGCCCGCTTCCGGGCCGCTGTAGCCGGTGCGCTCGCCCATCTCGAATCGCGACGCCAGGAGGTCAACGACCTCAACGTGTTCCCCGTCGCCGACGGCGACACCGGGGACAACATGGCGCTGACGCTGCGCGCCGTCCTGGACGAGCTCGACCGCCTCGACGGCAGCGACGGCCGGACGATCGACGAGATCGGCCGCGAGGAAATCGTCAACTCGGTCGCCCGCGCCGCCCTGCTCGGGGCGCGCGGGAACTCCGGGGTGATCCTCTCCCAGCTGATCCGCGGCGCCGCGGAGGAGCTCGTGTCGCGGCCGGGGCAGCTGATCGACGCGACGCTGATCGGCGCCGCGCTCGCGAAAGCGGCGGACCGCGCCTACGCCTCGGTCCGCGAACCGGCCGAGGGCACGATGCTGACCGTCGCGCGCGAGATGGCGCACCGCATCGCAAGCGATGTGGCCCACACCTCCGAGAACCCGCGCCTCGCCCCGGATACCCGGGACCGCGAGCAGGACCGCGCGATCGCGGTGGCGCTGGAGAGCGCTGTCGACGCGGGACAGGATTCGGTGAAGCGCGGGCCGGAGATGCTTGCCGCGCTGCGCGACGCGGGCGTCGTGGACGCCGGCGGCTACGGGCTCACGATCATCTTCGCGGGCGTCGTCGCCGCGCTGCGGGGCGAAGATCCGCCGCCGCTGGACCACCACGCGCCCGCCCGCATCACCCACCCCCAGCACAGCTCGGGGACCTATCGCTTCTGCACCAACTTCGCCGTCACGGGCGCGGGTCTCAGCCCGACGAGCTACGTCGAGGCACTGGAAGCGCTGGGCGACTCGGTGCTCGTGGTCGGCGACGAGAGCACGCTGAAGGTCCACCTCCACACCGACGAGCCCGAGCGCGCGACCGCGCTGTTCGACGACGCCGGCGAGGTCTCGCGGCTCGACGTGGCCGACATGCGGGCCCAGGTGGCAGAGCGCGACGCGCGCATCGGCGCGCCCGTCGGCGTCCGGGCGGCGGCCGGTGCGAACGGATCGGGCGCGGCAGGCCCCGGCGGCGGCTCGGCTCCCGGCGGCGGCGCAATCGCCGACCAGGACGTCACGGGGGACCGCTGCGGCGCCGTCGCGGTGATCAGCGGCGAGGGGCTGCGGGAGATGTTCGCGGAGCTCGGTGTGCACACGATCGAGGGCGGGCCAACCCTCAACCCCTCGACCTACGACCTGCTCGCCGCGATCCACGACGTGCCGGCCGAGGAGGTCGTGGTGCTGCCCAACAGCGCCAACGTCTTCATGGCCGCCGAACACGCGGCCAAGCTCTCGGACAAGCAGGTGCTCGTGGCCAGGACGACCAGTCAGCAGGCCGGACTCGCGGCGGCCGTCGCGCTGGCGCCGGAGCGCTCGGTCGAGCAGAACGCGCAGGCGCTCACGGAAGCGCTCGCGCGCGTGCGGACGGGCGCCGTCGCGCCCGCCGCTCGCGACGACGGGCAGGGCAGGTTCTCCCGCGGCGAAGCCGTCGGCTTCGTCGCCGATGAGGTCGTCGCGTGGGGGGCGCCCCTTCTGACCCTGCAGGCCGTGCTCGCCGCGCTCGCGGTGCCGGACGCCGATGGCGAGACGCCCGAGCTGATCACGGTGCTGGCGGGAGAGGGCACCCCGGTCGGGCTCGGCGAGCTCGAGCTGGACCTCGACGAGACGGTCGAGCTGGAGCTGCGGCACGGCGGCCAGCCGGCCTACTGGTGGCTGCTCGCCGCCGAGTGAGGCTTCTCCGCCGCGGCCCGGACGGTCGGGCCGGCGCGCGCGTTACGACCGCAGCGAGGATCATGATGCGGCCCCGATGCCGGCGAGAGCACCACAGAGGCCGTCGCCGGCCGCCGCGGTGAGCGCGCGCGTGGGGAACGACGCCGCCCGGCCTTCGGCGGTCGCGTTCGCCTCGACGCAGGCGCTCACACCACGGGAGCTGCTGTCCGCCCCGGTGCGCTGGCCGCGCCCGTCGCGCTTGGAGCGAGAGCTGAAGGCGCCTGGAAAGAGGATCTCCGCGGGCCTTCGCACGCTGGGACTCGAGACGGTGGGCGACCTGCTCGAGCACCTGCCGAGCGACAGCCGCGAGGCGCGGACGGTCGGAGCGCTCGCCGCTGCCGAGCAGGCCACCGTCGCCGTGCAGGTCCGCAGCATCTCCGCGCGGCCGGTGCGGCGCAGGGGCATGCGCCCTCTGGTCGAGGCGGTCGTGTTCGACGCGACCGGCTCGATGCGCGCGACCTTCTTCAACCAGCCGTGGCTCGTCGACCGCTACCCGCCCGGAACGCGTCTGCTGCTGCACGGCAAGGCGGACGGGCGCGGCCGCTTCAACGTCTCCCACCACGCGCCGGCCCAGACGGGCATCGGTGAGGCGTCCGAGGAGCAGCCGCCGGCCGGCCAGTCCGTCGCGCACTACCCGGCCTCGGAGGGCGTGACCTCGACGCAGATCCTCACGCTCGTGCAGAGCGAGCGCCCCGCGCTCGGCGACGTCGTCGAGATCCTCTCGGCCAAAGCTCGCGCAGCCGAGCACCTCCCCGACCGCGCGAGCGCGCTCGCCGCGATGCACTTCCCGCGGGACGCCCGCGATCCCGAGGTGGGGCGCCGACGGCTCGCCTACGAGGAGCTGCTGCTGATGCAACTGCTGTTCCTGCGCCGGCGCGCGCAGCGCCGTGCGCGCGCTGGCGCGATCGCCCTCGCCGAGCCGCCCTCGCTCAGCGCGCGCTGGCGGGAGCAGGCGCTTCCGTTCGCGCTCACCGGCGACCAGGAGCGGGCGATCGCGAAGATCGACGAGGACCTCGCCCACCCGCGCCCGATGCAGCGGCTGCTGATGGGAGAGGTCGGAAGCGGAAAGACGGTGGTCGCCCTGCACGCGATGCTGCGCGCGGTCGAGCACGGCCATCAGGCGGCGCTGATGGCGCCGACAGAAACCCTCGCCGAGCAGCACTTCGCGACGCTGCAGGCGCTTCTGGGGGGCGAGTCGGTGAGCGCGGCGCTGCTGACGGGCGCGACTCCCGCCCGGCGCCGCTCGGACATCCTCGCGAAGCTCGCCAGCGGCGAGCTCTCGCTCGTCGTCGGCACGCACGCGTTGATCGAGCCCGATGTCGTGTTCCGCTCGCTGGCGCTCGCCGTGATCGACGAGCAGCACCGCTTCGGTGTCCGCCAGCGCGAGCGGCTCGTGCAGGGGCGGCAGGGTGCTCCGGCCGGGTCTGCGGCGAGGAGCGACCCCGGCGAGACGGTGCACACGCTGCACATGACGGCGACGCCGATCCCGCGCACGCTCTCGCTGGCCCGCTACGGCGACGTCGACACGAGCGCGCTGCACGAGCTGCCGAGCGGACGCCGCCCGGTGCGCACGAGCATCGTCGGCGGCGAGGCCGAGCGTGCCGCCGCCTATCGAGCACCTTCGCGCGGAGCTGGCGAAGGGGCGCCAGGCCTTCGTCGTCTGCCCGCTGATCGAGGAGGACCCCGACGGCGCGGATGCCGCCGCGCAGGCGGCGGCAGGGGGCGATGGGCGCGCGGTGCTGCGCGCGGCCACCGCCGAGCTGGAGCGGCTCCGCGCGGGCGAACTGGAGGGTTACACGCTGGCGCTTCTGCATGGCGCGATGCGCCCGCGCGAGAAGCAGGAGGCGATGGAGGCGTTCGCCTCGGGGCGCGTCCAGGTGCTGGTGTCGACGACCGTGATCGAGGTCGGCATCGACGTGCCGAACGCGACCGTGATGGTGATCGAGAACGCAGAGCGCTTCGGGATCTCCCAGCTGCACCAGCTGCGCGGCCGGGTCGGGACGAGGCGAGCACCGCTCCGCCTGCTTCCTGGTCGGCCCGCCGGGCGCGGCCCGGCTGCGTGCGCTCGTGGCGCACTCCGACGGCTTCCGGCTCGCCGACATCGACCTCGAGCTGCGCAGCGAGGGTGAGCTGATCGGCACCCGCCAGTCCGGCCAGCGGCAGTTCCGGGTCGCGCGGCTGCCCGAGGATGCGCAGCTGCTCGAGCAGGCGCGTGGCCGCGCGGAGACGATCGTCGCCTCCGACCCGCAGCTGGCCGAGCCCGAGCACGCGCTGCTCGGCAGCGGAGCTCGAACGGCGCTACGGCGAGGACGCCGCAGCGCCGATCCCCGGTTGAGGGCCGGCACGGAGCGCCGTCCCGGCCCGTCGAGGGCCGGCATGGAGCGCCGGCCCGGCCCTTCAAGACCTCCTCGCGGCGCTAGCGTGCGGCTGGCGATGCGGGTGATCGCAGGGAACGCTCGGCGGGCGGCGGCTGAAGGCGCCGGCCGGGCGCGCCACGCGCCCGACCTCCGACCGCGTGCGCGAGGCGCTGTTCTCGATGCTCGGCGAGATCGATGAGGCGCGGGTGCTCGACCTGTTCGCCGGCACCGGGGCGCTGGGGATCGAGGCGCTCTCCCGCGGCGCCGCGAGCGCGGTGTTCGTCGAGCGCGACGCCCGCGCTGCTGCCGTGCTGCGCGAGAACCTGGACGCGCTGGGGCTCGCCTCCGCCGCGGGCCGAGCTGCGCCGCGCCGAGGCGCTCGCGGCCCTGCGGACGGCGGCCGAGCGCGATGAGCTCTACGATCTCATCCTGATCGACCCACCCTACGGCGACGCCGCGAGGCTTCAGGAGTTGCTGCCGGCGCTGCTCGCGCCCGTGCTTGCTCCCGGCGCGCGCGTGGTGGCCGAGAGCGACCGCCGGGCGCCCCTCGGACTGGGCCTTCCGGTCGCGACCGAACGCCGCTACGGCGACACTTCCATCACAATCTCGAACCCATGGCCCGATCCGATCGCCTGATCGCTGTCTGCCCAGGCAGCTACGACCCCGTCACGAACGGGCACCTCGACGTGATCCGGCGCACCGCTGCGCTCTACGACGAGGTCTGGGTGGCCGTCGTCAACCGCTCGGTGCGCAAGAGCAGCGCGGTGTTCGACATCACCGACCGCGTCGGCTTCATCGAGCGCGCCGTCGGCCGACCTCGAGAACGTCAAAGTCGAGCCGTTCTCGACGCTCGTGGTCGAGTTCGCGCAGGAGAAGGGCGCCAGCACGATCGTCAAGGGGCTGCGCGCGATCTCCGATTTCGAGTACGAGCTCGAGATGAACCAGCTCAACCGCAGGGAGAACCCGGACGTCGAGTCCGTCTACCTGATGGCGAGCCCGCAGTACAGTTTCCTCTCATCCAGCGGAGTCAAGGAGCTGGCGACCTTCGGCGGGAAGATCGACGATCTCGTGCCGGAGGAGGTCGCCCGACGATTGCAGGAACAGGTAGGACGCTGACGAACTGACATGCGATACGCGGGCCGGAACGCCCGCGGAGGTGCAGAACACAGATGGATGTCCTCGTTCTCATAGACAAGCTCGACGACTTGGTGCACAACGCCAAGCCGGTCCCGCTGACGGATCAGGTGCGCGTCGACAAGGAGGAGATCTACGACATCCTCGATCAGATGCGCGCGACGATCCCCGAGGAGATCAAGCAGGCCCGCTGGATCGTCAAGGAGCGCCAGGAGATGCTCGCCGAGGCCAAGAAGGAGGCCGAGCGCATCATCAAGGACGCCCGCGACCGCCAGGAGCGCCTGGTCGGCGAGGAGGAGGTCACCAAGCAGGCCGAGCGGGCCGCCGAGGACATCGTCGAGGACGCCCGCGCGCGCGAGCGCGAGATCAGGCTCGGCGCCGAGGACTACGCGGACGAGATCCTCAACACGCTCGAGGTGAACCTCTCGAAGTTCATCGCGGCCGTCCAGCGCGGCCGCGAGCGGCTGCAGGGCAAGGACGAGCCGGCCGAGGTCGGCTAGCGGGTCGGCGGGAATCCCGTCCCGGATTGCCGGACCGCCGCGGCCGGGTAGCTTTCAGCGCGTGGATCTGAACGCGGCACGTCAGCGCCTCATCGTCGCGCGCACGCTGCTGGACACGGGCATGCTCGCGCCGACGCGCCCGGACCGGGCGCTGCGCTCGCTGGCGGCGCTGCAGACGCTGGGGCGCGACGCCCGCTGCGGCCTACATGGGCGCGGCGGCGCGCTACCCCGATCGCCTGGCCCTGATCGACGAGCGCGGCACGCTCACCTTCGCGGAGATCCACGCCCGCACCAACGCGCTCGCTCGCGAGTTCGCTGCGAGGCCGGCATCGGCGAAGGCGACGGCGTCGCGATCATGTGCCGCAACCACCGCGGCTTCATCGAGGCCACCGTCGCCTGCTCGAAGCTCGGCGCCAGCGCGCTCTACCTCAACACCGCCTTCGCCGCTCCGCAGATCACCGACGTGCTGGCGCGGGAGCAGGCCAAGGCCGTCGTCTACGACGAGGACTTCGAGAACCTGATCGCCGAGGGCGCCGCCGAGCGCCTGCGCTTCGTGGCCTGGTGCGAGCGCCCGGACCGTCTTGCCGAGCCGGGCGCGGACCCGCGCTTGGAGGACCTGATCGCGCGCGGCGAGGACTCAGACCTCGCCCCGCCCGTCGAGCGCGGCCGTGTCGTGATCCTCACCTCGGGCACCACGGGCACGCCGAAGGGCGCCGCCCGCAAGCAGCCCGACTCGCTCGAGCCGGCCGCGGCGCTGTTCTCGAAGATCCCGCTGCGCGCTCGGGAGACCACGATGGTCGCCGCGCCGATGTTCCACTCCTGGGGCTTCGCGCACTTCACGCTCGCGCTGCCGCTGGCCTCGACGCTCGTGCTGCGGCGCAGGTTCGACCCGGAGGAGACGCTGCGCGCGTGCGCCCAGACCCGCTCCGACGGCGCTCGCCCTCGTGCCGGTGATGCTCCAGCGCATCATGGAGCTCGGCCCCGAGACGATCGCCCGCTACGACCTCAGCGCGCTGCGCGTGATCGCGCTCAGCGGCTCGGCGCTGCCGGGCGAACTCGCGACGCGCGCGATGGACGAGTTCGGCGACGTGCTCTACAACCTCTACGGCTCGACCGAGGTGGCGTGGGCGACGATCGCCACACCCGAGGACCTGCGTGCCGCGCCCGGCACCGCAGGGCGCCCGCCGATGGGCACCGTCGTCAAGCTGCTCGACGAGCAGGGTCGCGAGGTGCCGCGCGGGCGAGTCGGGGCGGATCTTCGTCGGCAACGAGATGATGTTCGACGGCTACACCGGGCGGCGGCGGCAAGGAGATCGTCGACGGGCTGATGAGCACCGGCGACGTCGGCCACCTCGACGCCGGCGGGCGGCTGTTCGTGGACGGCCGCGACGACGAAATGATCGTCAGCGGCGGGGAGAACGTGTTCCCGCGCGAGGTCGAGGACCTGCTCGCCGACCACGCCGGGATCGCCGAGGCGGCCGTGATCGGCGTGCCGGACGAGGAGTTCGGACAGCGGCTGCGCGCGTTCGTCGTCCGCGCCAACGGCGCCGAGCCTCGACGAGGACGTCGTCAAGGACTACGTCAAGCAGAACCTCGCGCGCTTCAAGGTCCCGCGCGAGGTGGTGTTCCTCGAGGAGCTGCCCCGCAACGCCACGGGCAAGGTCCTCAAGCGCGAGCTCGCCTAGGCCGCGGCGACCGGCTCGATCCCGTAGAGGGCCCGCGCTAGCCTGAGGCGCATGGCCCCGGTCGCCTCCCAGCTCGATCTCGCTGCGATGCGCCTGACGCCGGGAGAGGGGCGGCGGATGGAGCTGGAGGTCCCGGTCGAGGGGCTCGAGCTCGGCGGCGAGCGCTACGAGGCCGAACCCGCCGCGGATTCCGGTGCGGCTCGAGATCTCGCGCATGACCGGCGGCGGCTACGCGCTGCACCTGCGGCTTCTCCGCGCACCTGACCGGGCCCTGCATGCGCTGTCTGAAGGAGGCCGCGCCCGCGGTCGAGGTGGACGCCCGCGAGGTCGACCGCCCGAGCGAAGGCGAGGAGCTGCAGAGCCCGTATGTGACGGACGAGCAGCTCGACCTGGCGGCGTGGGCTCACGACGCCTTCGCGCTGGCGGCGCCGGCGAAGGTGCTGTGCCGCGAGGACTGCGCCGGGCCTGTGCCCGATCTGCGCCGCGGACCTGAACGAGGCGGGCCCCGAGCACGGGCACGAGAGCCCGCCGGACCCGCGCTGGGCGAAGTTGCGCGAGCTGAAGCTCGAATAGCCGACGAGCACCGCCGGGGCGCATGCGCCGGATCGCTCGCCGAAAAGCCGCTACCCTTCTGGACCGCAATGGCCGTCCCCAAGAAAAAGCAGTCGCACAGCCGCACCGCCAAGCGCCGGGCGCAGCACCGCATCACGCCGCCGGGCCTGAACGCCTGCCCGACAGTGCCACAGCCCGCGGCGTCCGCACCGGGTCTGCCCGGTCTGCGGCAGCTACGGCGGCCGTGAGGTCGTCGCGCCGGCCGGTGCTCACGAGCACGACCACGAGCACGACCACGAGTAGCAGCCAGCCCGACGAGCCGGTCGTCGCCGTGGACTGCCAACGGCGCCGACCTGGGTCCGGCCGAGGTGGCCGCCGGCGCCGCGCTCGCCGCCGCGCAGGGAGCGCGCGTGCTGCTCTTCGGCCCGGCCGCCGAGCTGGGCGCGCCGCCGCCGGGCGTCGAGATCGTCGACGCGCCGGTCTCGATCGCCAAGGCCGAGGACCCGGTCGCAGCCGCACGCACGCAACGCGACGCCTCGATCGTGCTCGCGACCAAGGCCGTGGCGGAGGGACGCGCGCAGGCGCTGGTCTGCGCCGGCGGCACCGGCGCCGCCGTCGCGGCGGGCACGTTCAACATCAAGCGCGACCGCGGCATCTACCGGCCCGCGCTCGCGATCCCGCTGCCCGTGCCCGGCAACCCGGTGACGCTGCTGGACGTGGGCGCGAGCGCCGAGGCGCGGCGCGAGCACCTCGTCCAGTTCGCGTTCATGGGCGCCGCGCTGGCCGGCGTCGTGCTCGGCGTCCCGCGCCCGCGCGTCGGGCTGCTCTCCAACGGCGAGGAGGATGCGCGCGGCGGTGGGCTGGTCACCGAGACCGGCGCCGAGCTTCGCGAGCGGATGGGCGGACTGCCCTTCGACTTCGTGGGGAACGTGGAGGGCGGCGATCTCCTCACCGGGGCGGCCGATGTCGTCGTCACCGACGGCCTCACCGGCAACATCGCGCTGAAGGTGCTGGAGGGCACCTCGCAGATGCTGCTCGGCGCCATCCGCGAGGCCGCGATGACCTCGTCCCGCGCCAAGGTCGGCGGCCTGCTGCTCAAAGGCGCCCTGGGAGGCCTGCGCGAGGAGATCGACCCGGAAGCCGTGGGAGGCGCCTACCTGCTCGGGCTGCGGCGGCTCGGCGTCGTGCCGCACGGCCGTTTCACCCGCGAGGGCTTCGCCCAGGCGATCCTGCGGGCGCGGCTCGGGGCGCGCGAGGACATCGTCGGCCGGACGCATGCCGCGCTCGCCGCGGCAGGGGCGCTGCGGCGTTCACCGGCGTCCGCGGCGGACGCTAGCCTGCGGCGATGAGCACTCTCAGCAGAGAGCAGGTCTTCGCGCTGATTCGCGACCACCTCGCGGACGAGCTGGACCTGGAGCCCGGTGCGATCACGGAGGAGACCAGGTTCAAGGAGGACCTCGAGGCGGACTCGCTGGACCTCTACACGCTGGTTCAGGAGCTCGAGGACACCTACGGCGTGCAGATGTCCGACGAGCAGGCGGCGCAGATCCTCACGGTCGGGGCGGCGGTGGAGTTCGTGCTCGCCAACGAACCGAACCTCGAAGATGCCGAGCGCGCCTAGCCCGGCCGGCGAAGACGATGCTGCTGGCAGATCTTCTCGAGGAGCTGCCCGAGGACCTGGCTCGCCAGGTCTTCACGCACGCCTCCTGGAGCGAGCGCCGCGGGGACTCCTACTCGCGCCTCGCGTTCCTCGGCGACAGCGTGCTGGCGCTGGCCGTGACGGCCTACCTCTACCCCCGCCTGGAGGCCGACCGCTTCGGCGCCGGCCGGCTGACGAAGATCCGCGCACAGGCGGTCTCGGGGGTCTCATGCCGGGCTGTGGCCGAGCGGCTCGCGCTGCCGGAGCGCCTGCGCGCCGCGGCGCCGCCGAGCGTGCGCGAGAGCGCGGCGGCGCTCGTCGAGACCGAGCGCGTGCTCGCCTCGGTGATCGAGGCCGTGATCGGCGCCTGCTACCTGCATGCGGGCTACGAGCGCACGGCCGAGGCTGTCGTGGAGGCGTTCGCGCCGGAGATCGAGGACGCGCTCAGCAACCCCGTGGATTTCAAGTCGGCGCTGCAGGAGCTGCTCGCCCGGCGCGGGGCCGAGGTGGCCTACGAGGTGGTCGGCGAGGACGGCCCGCCGCACGAGCGCGTCTACTCGGTGGTGGCCCGGGTGGACGGCGCGGAGATCGGGAGCGGCAGCGGGCGCAGCAAGAAGCACGCCGAGCAGGAGGCTGCGCGCAAGGCGGTCGAGCGGTTGACGGCGGAGTGATGCGATGAGGCTCAAGTCGCTCACTCTCGACGGCTTCAAGTCGTTCCCGGGCCGTACGCGCCTGGACTTCGGGCCGGGCGTCAGCGTCGTCGTCGGTCCCAACGGCTCGGGCAAGTCGAATGTCACCGACGCTGTGCTGTGGGCGATGGGCGAGCAGTCGCCGCTCGCGGTGCGGGGCCAGTCGATGCAGGACGTGATCTTCGGCGGCGGGCACGGCGTGCAGGCACGCACGGCGGCCGAGGTGGAGATCGTGCTCGACAACTCCGACGGCGAGGTCGACCTGCCGCTGAGCGAGATCTCGATCTCGCGGCGCCTGGACCGCAACGGCGAGGGCGGGTACAGGCTCAACGGTGCACGCTGCCGCCTGACCGACGTGATCGAGGTGCTCTCCGACACCGGCCTCGGCAAGGAGACGCATTCGGTGATCTCCCAGGGCCGCGTCGAGGCGATCGTGACATCCAAGCCCCGTGACCGGCGCATGCTGATCGAGGAGGCGGCCGGGCTCGGCAAGCACCGCAAGCGCCGCCGCCGCGCGCAGCTCAAGCTCGAGCGCACGCAGGAGAACCTCGACCGCGCGCTCGACATCGAGCGCGAGGCGCGCACGCGGCTGCGCCCGCTCAAGCGCCAAGCCGAAGCGGCCGAGCTGCACGAGCGCCTCGAGCGCCAGCTCTTGGAAGCGCGCTGGGAGCTCCTGCGCGACGCGCTGCGGGCGCGTCGCTCGGAGCTGGGCGAGGCCCAGGAGCGGGCGGCGCGAGCACGCTCGGAGCGAGACGCCGTCGAGGCCTCGCTGCAGGCGGTGATCGGCGAACGAGGCGAGGCCGAGCGCGCGCTGTCAGAGCGAGCCGAGCGACGCGACGCGCTCTCGGCGCGGCTGTACGGGGCCCGCTCGGCACGCGAGCGCCTCGGACTGCGCGCCGAGCAGGCGGCCGCCGCCGGTGAGCGCCTGGCCGGACGGATCGAGCGCGATGCCGCCGAGCTCAGCGAGCTCGAGCGCGGAGATGGGAGACCCGCCCACCCCGCCGAGGGCGACAAGGGCCTCGGCAGCCGGATCGCCGCGCTCGAATCCGAGCTGGAGCAGATCGAGCTGCGCCGCGAGCGCGAGCTGGGCGAGGAGCTGGCGGGGCTCGAGGGCGAGCTCGAGCGCCAGGCCGGCGCGGTGGAGAGCGCCCGCATCGCGGTCGAGGCGGCCCGCGCCGCGCGCGTCGCTGCCGACGGGCGCGCCGAGCAGGCGCGCCGGGAGCTGGCCGAGGCCGAGCGCGAGGCGGAGCGCGCCCGCCGCGAGTCGGCCCGTGTCGGCGCCGAGCTGGCGGCCGCGAACCAGTTCCTGCGCAGCGTGTCGGCGCCCGCCCACCCAGGGCGCGGCCTCGGGGCTGACGGGGCCGCCCCGCGCGTGCTCAGCGCAGAGCTGCGCGTGCAGGATGGCTACGAGCTGGCGCTCGCCGCAGCTCTCGCCGGGCGCCTCGACGCGGCCGTCGTCGCGGACGTGCGCGGCGCGCAGGAGCTTCTGGACGGGGCCGGGCCCGAAGGCGCGACGGCTCTGCTGGCGACGCCCGGCGACGACGAGCCGAGACGCGAGGCGCGCCCGCTGCCGGCGCCCGGCGCGCAGCCGCTGCTCGACCTGCTCAGCGGGTCGCCGGCCGTGCTCGCCCTCGCCGGACGGCTGCTGGCCGACGCCTGGGTGGTCGAGCGCCTAGAGGACCTTCCGGAGGACTTCCGCGGCATCGCGGCGACCCGTGGCGGCCGCGTCTGGTTCGGCTCCTGGGGCGAGGTCCGCCAGCTCGCGCAGGGCGGCAGCGAGCTGGTGCTGGCGCGCAGAAACGAGCGCGACCGCCTGATCGCCGAGGTCGAGCGCGCCGCGGGCGACGAGCAGGCGGCGCGCGTCGCCGTCGAGGCCGCCCTGCAGGGCACCGGCGCCGGCGACGGAGCCCGCTCGGCGGCCGAGGAGACGCTCCGCGCGGCCGAGCGGGTGTCCGGCGACGCCGCGGAGGCACAGGAGCGCCTCTCACGCCTGCTGGAGCGGCGCCGCTCAGAGCCCGGCGACGGGCCGCTCGCAGTGCGCAAAGCAGAGCTCGAGGGTGAGCTGGCGGCAGAGCGCCGCCAGGCCGAGCAGCTGGCCGAGCGGCGCCGCGCGCAGCTCGCCCGCATCGAGCGCCTGCGCAGCCAGCAGCGCGCCGATCGCCTGCTCGCTCCCGCGGCCGAGCGGCTCGCCGGAGCGATCGCGTCTGGGCGCGAGGCGGTCGAGGCGCGCGTGCAGGCGCTCGAGGCCGAGCTCGCCGCCGACCGCGAGGCCGGCGAGGAGATGGCGGGCAGGCTCCGTGAGTGCGCGTCGCGCGAGGCCGGCTTCCAGACGTCCCTTCGTGCCGCCGGAGACGCCGTCACCGAGTCCGAGGTCGCCGCGCAGCGGCTACGCGACCAGGCCGCGGAGGTCGAGGCCGAGAGCGCGGCCGTCGCCGAGCGGCTGGGAGTCGAGATCCCGCAGGACGGCGCGGGTGAGCAGAGCGGCGCCCCGGAGGAGCTGGACGCCGAGCGCGTGGCCGAGCTCGAGGGTCGCGTCGAGCGGCTGCAGCGCCGGCGCGAGCAGCTCGGCCCGGTGAACCCGCTCGCGCAGGACGAGTACGCCGAGGCGCTCGCCCACGTCGAGGAGCTCGAGGGGCAGCGCCAGGATCTGGAGACGGCGCTTCGCGAGCTGCGCACGCTGATCCGCGACACCGACCGCCAGATCGAGGAGACCTTCGAAGCGACCTTCCAGGCAGCCGCGCGCAACTTCGAGGAGCTCGTCGGCGACGTCTTCCCGGGCGGTAGCGGGCGGCTGCGGCTCGTCGAGGACGAGCAGGAGCCCCAGCGCGTGATCGGCGGCCAGGCGATCCATGGCACCGAGCGCGACGAGGAGGCGATCGAGGCCGCCGCTGACGCGGAGGCCGCGGCGGAGGAATCGGATCCCGCCCACCCGGAGAGGCTGCCGGGGGTCGAGATCGAGATCACGCCCGCAGGCAAGTCGGCGAAGCGGCTGACGCTGCTCTCCGGCGGCGAGAAGTCGATGACCGCGCTCGCCTTCCTGTTCGCGGTGTTCCTCGCGAGGCCGTGCCCCTTCTACATCCTCGACGAGGTCGAGGCTGCGCTCGACGATCTCAACCTCGACCGCTTCCTCGCCCTGCTGCGCCGGTATGCGGGGCGCGCGCAGTTCATCGTGATCACCCACCAGAAGCGCACGATGGAGGCGGCCGACTGGCTGTTCGGCGTCTCGATGGGCGGAGACGGTGTCTCCAAGGTGCTCTCGCGCCGGCTTCCGGCCGAGGACGTGGCCGAGCAGGCCGCATGAGGCTTCCCGCCTGACGCCGCGCCTCTGAACCCGAGCCCGGCCGCTGTATCATCGCGCGGCCGTGGCGCGCGAGTGGAGCGAGCTCTTCATCACCGGGGACGCCGCAGCGGCGGCCGCCGAGCAGCCTGCCGAGAAACGGCGCGGGCTCTTCCGCCGGCTGCGCGAGAGCATGAGCAAGACGCGCCAGGCGCTCGGCTCGGAGATCCAGTCGAGTCTGTTCGGCACGCTCGACGACGAAACCTGGGAACGCCTGGAGGAGGCGCTGATCATGGCCGACGTCGGCGCGGCCACGACCGCCGCCGTCGTCCAGACGCTCGAGGACGAGGCGGGCTCGGGGGCGCTGGAGGGCGGCGAGCAGCTCTCAGAGCGACTGATCGAGCTCTTGGCTGAAACGGCCGAGGTGGGCGAGGCCCGCATCGACATCCGCCCGGAGCCGACCGTGATCATGGCGGTCGGCGTCAACGGCACCGGCAAGACGACGACGATCGGCAAGATCGCCTGGCACCTGCGCGAAGAGCTGGGCAAGTCGGTCCTGCTCGCCGCGGCCGACACGTTCCGCGCGGCGGCGGGGGAGCAGCTCGCCGGCTGGGCGCAGCGCGCCGGTGTCGAGATCGTGGGTGGCGAGCCCGGCTCCGACCCCGGCGCGGTGGCCTTCGAGGCGATCGCCCAGGCGCGGGCGAAGGGCATCGACGTCGTGATCGTCGATACGGCGGGGAGGCTGCACACGCAGGACGACCTGATGGGCGAGCTCGCGAAGGTGACGCGGGTGATCGGCAGGCAGCTGGAGGGCGCTCCGCACGAGACGCTGCTGACGATCGACGCGACCACGGGCCAGAACGGCCTGCGCCAGGCGCGGCTGTTCGCCGAGACGGCCGGCGTGACGGGCGTCGTGCTGACCAAGCTCGACGGAACCGCTCGCGGCGGTATCGCCCTGGCGATCGCCCGCGAGCTGGGGCTGCCGGTGAAGCTGATCGGGATCGGCGAGTCGGTGGAGGACCTGCGGCCCTTCGACGCGCCTGAATTCGCGCGTGCGCTGATCGCCGCGAGCTAACCTCCCTGCATCGTGTGGATTTTGTGGCTGATCGCGGCTGGCGCGCTGGGCGTGGGGGAGATGCACCAGGGCGGCTTCTACCTGCTGCCGTTCGCGATCGGTGCGGCGCTCGCCGCGGTCCTCAGCCTCCTCGGCGTCAGCGCCGTGCTGACCGCCCTCGTCTTCGTGGTCGTCTCGGCGATCGTGGTGATGGCGTTGCGCCCGGTCGCGCACCGCCACCGCCGGCTGCCGCCGCCGATCAGGACAGGGGCCGCGGCGCTCGTGGGCCGTACGGCGATGGTGCTGGAGCGCATCGCCAACGACGAAGGCGTGGGTTGTGTGCGCATCGAGGGCGGCGAGGTCTGGACGGCCCGCAGCTTCGACGACGATGAGGTGATCGAAGCAGGGCAGAAGGTTCAGGTTGTCGAAATCCGCGGTGCGACGGCACTGGTGATGCCCTGATCGCGGAGGGGTAGGCTGTGTCATACGCGGTGAACCGATGAAAGGAAGCGAAGGCCGATGGCAGCGCTGATCGTGATCGCAGTGATCGTCGTGTTCGCCCTCGTCGTGGCCGCTCGCTCGATCCGGGTCATCCCGCAGGCGCGCGCGGGCGTGGTCGAGCGCCTGGGCCGCTACAGCCGCACCCTCGAGCCGGGCCTGACGATCATCACGCCCTTCATCGAGCGCGTGCGACCGCTCGTGGACCTGCGCGAGCAGGTGGTCAACTTCTCACCGCAGCCCGTGATCACCGAGGACAACGTCGTCGTGGGCATCGAAACGGTTCTCTACTTCACGATCACCGAACCGCGCTCGGCGACCTACGAGGTCGCGAACCCGCTGCAGGCGATCGAGCAGCTGACGGTCACGACCCTGCGCAACGTGATCGGCGGCCTGACGTTGGAGGACACCCTGACTGCGCGCGAGAACGTCAACGCCGAGCTGCGGACGGTGCTCGACGAGGCGACCGGCAAGTGGGGCATCCGCATCAATCGCGTCGAGATCAAGTCGGTGGACCCGCCGCCGGACATCAAGACGGCGATGGAGAAGCAGATGCGCGCCGAGCGCGACCGCCGCGCGGCGATCCTGACGGCCGAAGGCGAGAAGCAGGCGGCGATCCTGACCGCGGAAGGGGCCAAGCAGGCGGCGGTGCTGCGCGCGGAAGGAGAACGCGAAGCGCAGATCCTCACCGCCGAGGGCGAAGCGAAGGCGATCGACACCGTCTTCACCGCCATCCACGAGGGCCGGCCGGACCCCGAACTGCTGCGCTACGAATACCTGAAGATGCTGCCCCAGCTCGCCGAAGGCGAGTCGAACAAGGTGTTCGTGGTGCCCTCCGAGCTCTCGCAGGCCCTGGGCGGCATCGGCCAGGCGCTGAGCGAAGGCGTCGGTCACGCCGAGAAGAAACCGCCCGCACGCGGCCCGCGTGCCGTGGACCCGCCTCGCGCCGAGGAGTCCTGAGGCCGGCCCGGAGGGCCGGCCGACCTCTCCCGGAGCTCGCCGGGCGCGCCGGCCCGGCCCGGGCCTGAAGGCGACGCAGGCTCCGAACCGGTCCCGCACCGCGCGGCTGCGAGAATCAGAGCCCGATGTTCGACTCGCTCTCAGAGAAACTGCAGGCCACGCTCGGCGAGGTCCGCCAGCGCGGCACGCTCTCAGAGCAGGACATCGACGCGGCGATGCGCGAGATCCGCCTCGCGCTTCTCGAGGCCGACGTCAACTTCAAGGTCGTGCGCCAGTTCACCTCGCAGCTCAAGGAACGCTGCATGGGCGAGGACGTGATCGGCAAGCTGAACCCCGGCCAGCAGGTCGTCAAGATCGTCGGCGAGGAGCTGACGAACTTGATGGGAGGCTCCTCGGCCGGGCTGGCGTTCTCGCCGCGCCCGCCGACCGTGATCCTGATGGCGGGGCTGCAGGGCTCCGGCAAGACCACCGCCACCGCCAAGCTCGCGCGGCTGCTGCACGAGGAGACACGACTCCTCGGTCGCCGTCGCGGCCTGCGACGTATACCGTCCCGCCGCCGTCGAGCAGCTCGTGAAGGTGGGCGCGCAGGCCGGCGCGACGGTGTACGAGAAAGGCACCGACGAGGACCCGGTGCAGATCGCAACGTGGGCCCTCGACCGCGCGCGCGAGGAGGGCAAGGACGTCCTGATCGTGGACACGAGCGGGCGGCTGCATGTCGACGCAGAGCTGATGGACGAGCTGGTGCGGATCCGCGACGCGGTCAAACCGACGGACGTGCTGCTGGTCGTCGACGCGATGACCGGCCAGGACGCCGTCAACGTCGCCGAGAGCTTCGCGGAGGCGGTGCAGTTCGACGGCGTCGTCATGTCGAAGCTCGACGGCGACGCCCGCGGCGGCGCTGCGCTGTCGGTCAAAGCGGTCACCGGCAAGCCGATCCTGTTCGCCTCCACCGGCGAGAAGCTCGACCAGTTCGAGCGCTTCCACCCGGACCGGATGGCGCAGCGGATCCTCGGCATGGGCGACGTGATGAGCCTGATCGAGAAGGCGGAGCGCGAGTTCGACGAGGACGAGGCGAAGGCCCTGGAGCGCAAGCTGCGCCGCAACGAGTTCGGCCTCGACGATTTCCTCGACCAGCTGCGGATGGTTCGCAAAATGGGCCCGCTGCAGAGCGTGCTCGGGATGATCCCGGGGCTCGCCGGCCACCAGCTCTCGAACATGAAGGTCGACGAACGCGAGCTCGACCGCATCCAGGCGATCGTGCTGTCGATGACCCCCGCCGAGCGCCGGCGGCCGGAGATCATCAACGGCTCGCGACGCCTGCGCATCGCCCGTGGCTCGGGCACGAACGTGCAGCAGGTCAACCGTCTGATCAAGCAGTTCGGCCAGATGCGCAAGGTCATGCGGCAGGTCGGGCGCGGCAAGATGCCCGACTTCGGCGCGCTGATGCGAAGCGCGCGCTGAGGCCGGACACCGCTAAGCTCTTCCCTCGAATTTCCAAGAGAAGTAGAGAGGAAACCGTGGCAGTAAGGCTGAGGCTCACTCGAGTGGGCGGCAAGAAGGACCCGATATGGCGCGTGGTCGTCGCCGACCAGCGCTCGCCGCGCGACGGTCGCGTGATCGAGACGATCGGCCACTACAACGCCCAGACCGAGCCCTCGACGATCGTGATCGACGAGGAGCGCGCGCGCAGCTGGCTCGCCCGCGGTGCGCAGCCGTCGGGCACGGTGCGCAAGCTGCTGAAGATCCAGGGCATCGAGACCAGGACCGGCTGAGGCGGCGCGGCGCCATGGCCACCGAGAACCCGAAGCGGCTCCTGGAGTACCTGGCCGAAGGCCTCGTCGACGACCCCGAGGCCGTCTCGGTCGAGCAGTTCGAGGAGGACGACGGCACGGTCGTGCTCGAGCTCGCCGTCGGCGCTGAGGACTACGGGCGGGTGATCGGCCGAGGCGGGCGCACCGCGCAGGCGCTGCGCGCGGTCGTCAAAGCCGCGGCGGCCGGCGAGGACGTCACGTGCTCGTCGACATCGTCGATTGAGCGAAGGCGGCGGGAAGGGCGACGGCACTCGCCCCGGCGGCGGCGGGCTGCCTGCGGGCCGGGTCGGGCGCCCGCACGGCCTCGACGGCAGCTTCTACGTGACTCGGGCCAGCGCGCGTCTGCTGAGCCGCGGCGCCGAGGTGCACGGTCGGGGGGAGCGCGCGCATGAGATCGTGCGGCGCGCCGGCACCGACGCGCGGCCGATCGTGCGCCTGGAGGGCGTCGAGGACCGCGCGCGCGCCGAGGCCCTGCGCGGGCAGGAGCTGACGGTCGCCGGCGGCGGCCGCGCCAGCGCTCGAGGAGGGCGAATGGTGGGCGCACGAACTCGAGGGCTGCGCCGTGGTGGACGGGGAGCGGACGCTCGGCACGGTCGCGCGCATGATCGAGATGCCCTCCTGCGAGCTGCTCGAGGTGCACGCGCGAGCGGGGCGAGCCGCTGCTCGTGCCGATGATCGGAGACGCGATCCGCTCGGTGCGAGCCCGAGCAGCGGCGGATCGAGGTCGACAGCGACTTCCTGGGTTTGGAGTGAGGGGTGATGGAGATCGACATCTTCACGCTCTTCCCGCAGTGGTTCGAGTGGCTGCGCCAGCAGCGCCACGTCGCCAACGTGCTCGCCGCCGGGTCGCGGATCGAGTGCGTCGACTTCCGGGCCTTCACGCCGCTCTCGGGCGGGCAGGTGGACGACACGCCGTTCGGCGGGGGCGCGGGCATGGTGCTGCGGGTGGACGTGCTCGACAGCCGCGCTGCGCGCGCGCTACGGCGTGGACCCGACGGAGCTGCGCACGCGGCGCCGCGTGATCGCGCTGGCGCCGGGAGGGCGCCTGCTGGACGAGGCGCTCGTGAGCGAGCTGGCGGCCGAGCCGGCGCTCACGCTGCTGTGCGGGCGCTACGAGGGCTTCGACGAGCGGATCATCGAGCACTTCGCAAGCGACGTCGTCTCGATCGGGCGCTACGTGCTGAGCGGGGGCGAGCCGGCCGCGATGGTGATCTGCGACGCCCTCGCGCGCAAGCTGCCCGGGGCTCTCGGCGACGAGCGCTCAGCCGCAGAGGAGTCCTTCAGCGAGGCGCTCGAAGGCAACCCCGAGTACCCCCACTACACCCGTCCCGCCTCCTACCGCGGCTGGGAGGTTCCCGAGGTGCTGCTCTCGGGCCACCACGAGCGGATCGAGCAGTGGCGGCGCGAGCGCAGCCGTGAACGCGGTGCGGGACAGGGCGGCGGCTGATCTGCGCCGCTTTCACGGGCCGTTCGCTACCATGACGACCGCGCAGTCGGGCTCTGCCGGCAACCGAGCGCACCCCTCCCTTATGAGCAGCGTCATCCAAACGATCGAGCGCGCCCAGCTGCGCCGTGTTCCGAGCTTCTCGCCGGGCGACCGCGTGAAGGTCCACTTCCAGGTCATCGAGGGCACGCGGCGCCGCGTCCAGGTCTTCGAGGGGGTCGTGATCAAGCGCCAGGGCCACGGCGCGCGTGAGACGTTCACCGTGCGCAAGCAGTCCTTCGGCGTCGGCGTGGAGCGGATGTTCCCGCTGCACTCGCCGAAGATCGAGCGCATCGAGCTGGCGGCCCGCGGCGACGTGCGGCGCGCGAAGCTGTACTACCTGCGCGACCGCGTCGGCAAGCGCGCGCGTGTGCGCGAGCGCCGCTACGCCGGCCCGGAGGAGGCGATCGAGCCAGGGCTGCTGCACGAGCCCACGGGGGCGACGGATGCCGACGGGCTGACGGCCGACGAGGCCGTCGCCGAGGTTGTGGAGGAGCAGGCAGCAGAGCAGGGGGGAGAGACCGGCGAGGCGACCGCGGCCGTCGAGGGCGAGGCGCAGACGCCGGCGGCCGAGGAGGCCGCGCAGCCGGCGGCCGAGGAGGCTTCGGAGGCGGAGGACTCATCGCAGGCGGCAGCGGAGGCCGCCGACACTCCCCCCGATGCCGGTGACGCCGTGCCCGATGACGGGGCAGCGGCGGACGCACCCGCCGGCGACCCGCCGGCGTGAAGCTAGTCAAAAACCGCCAGAAATCAACGCTCAACTCGGTCGTCGAGTTGGTCGTGATCATCGCGATCGCCCTCGGCCTCGCCCTGGCGATCCAGGCCGTCCTGGTCAAGCCCTACCGGATCCCGAGCGGCTCGATGGAGCCGACCCTGTCCGTGGGACAACGCGTGCTGGTGAATCGCATCGGCATGAGCCTGAACGGCCCCCACGTCGGCGAGATCGTCGTCTTCCACCCGCCCGAAGGCGCTGAGCAGTCGCAGTGCGGCTCGCCCAAACACCCGATGACCGCGGCCTGCGACACCCCGAACCCCAAGGAGGACACCGGCACCAACTTCATCAAGCGTGTCGTCGCCGGCCCGGGGGACGAAATCTACATCAAGGAAGGCCACGTCTACCGCAAGGCGAAGGGCAAGACGACCTTCGAAAAGGAGAGCGACTCCTACATCAAACCGTGCGCGCCCGATATCGGCATCGTGTGCAATCTCACGACGCCGATCGCGATTCCGCCCGGCCACTGGTTCATGATGGGCGACAACCGTGGCGAATCCGACGACAGCCGCTTCTGGGGACCAGTCCCGACCGGATGGCTCATCGGCGGCGCCTTCCTCACCTACTGGCCGCCCGACAAGATCGGCACCCTCTAAGGCCCACCCACCCAGCACGGCCCGCTCGCGCCGTCGCGCGCGCAGGCGCACGAGCGGCAGGCGGCTGTTCGCCTTCGACCGGCGTCTCGGCTACCGCCTCGTCGCCGGAGCCGACGAGGCGGGCCGGGGCTGCCTCGCCGGTCCCCTCGTCGCAGCCGGCGTGCTGTTCGACTACGAGGCGATCACCACGCGCGAGCTGCGCCTGCTGAGCGCGCTGAACGACTCCAAGCAGCACACGGTCGAGGCGCGCGAGGCGCTCTACCCGCTCGTGATGCGCGCGGCGGCGCGGGTGGTCGTGGTCTCGCGCTGCGTCCGCGGGATCGACGCGCGCGGCCTTCACCGCACCAACCTCGCCGCCCTGCGCGACGCGGCGCGCGGCGTGACAGAGGACGTCCACGGCGACGTCCTGTGCCTGCTCGACGGCTTCTCGGTGCCCGACTTCGGCCGCGAGCAGCGCGCGATCGTCGACGGCGATGCGACCAGCGCCGCGATCGCCGCGGCCTCGATCGTCGCGAAGGTGACGCGCGACCGCTTCATGCGCCACGCCGACGGCGAGCACCCCGGTTGGAGCTTCGCCGAGCACATGGGCTACTCGACGCCCTCGCACCGCGAGGCGATCGAAAGGGACGGCGTCTCGCCCCTGCACCGCATGTCGTTCCAGTCGCTGGCCTATCAGCAGCTGGCGCTGTAGAGGCCCCGGCGTTCTTCACCACGCGCCCTCGAGGTGCTCCAGCGCGAGCAGGCGGCCCTGGGCGTCGAGCACGACCCCGATCGCGTCAAAGCGGACCTCCGGCGGGCGCGGCGCCCCGCGGGGCCGGTTCAGCATCCAGCTGAGCGCCAGCCGTCGCACCCGCGCCCGCTGGGCGCCGCCGATGCGCTCGAGCGGCGGCGCGGCCCGTGCACCCCGCGTCGTCTTCACCTCGACGAACGCCAGCACGCTCCCGTCGCAGGCGACGAGGTCGATCTCGCCATAGCGAGCGCGGACGTTACGGTCGAGGATCTGGAAGCCGCGGCGCGACAGATGCGCCGCGGCGAGCTCCTCGCCGCGGCGCCCCGTCGCCGCCCGGTCGGTGCGGGCGGGGTGTCGTCCCCGGGGAGGCATGCCTCCCCATACGACGGGCGTGGGCTATGCGGCCGCGGCCTCGCCGCGGACCGGTGCGCTCCTGCGCGACGCCCGCGCACGCCGCGCAGACACCGGCGCGCCGCGCAGGAGCGGTCGCGCGATGCGGTCGAGCTCGGCGCCCTCCGCGTCGCGGATCGCCCAGCTCAGGCGCTCGATCAGCTGGCCGGCCGCGTGGTCGCTGGAGAGGTGCACGGTCGAGATGTGCTCGTCGAGGAGCACGTCGGGCTCGCCCGAGGGCGGGAGGTTGGTCGTGACGATCACTCGGGGCATGGGATCTCCTTGGGTGTGGAAGAAAGGTGGCGCGCCGGCCGAGGGGGCAGCCGGCGCGCCAGTGAGGACCTCCGGCGAGCGGCACGGCACGCCGGAAGGGAGGAGCCTGATGAGGTCAGGCCGGGGCACATCGCCCAGCCGTATGGAGCACCGTTGCGGCTTGCGCCGCGAGGACAACCGGTATCTCCATGTGACGGCCAGACATTGCGCACTAAACCTATCAGCTTTATTCAAGGCGTCAAGGGGGCGAGCGCTCGAATAGGGTCCGCCGACGTGACCGAGGAGGGAATCGACGAGGCGGCGCAGCCGCCGGCCGAGGGTCCCCGCGCGCTCGACGGCGTGACGGCGTTCATGGGACTGCGCTGGGAGGACCCGGAGACGGTCCACCTGCAGATACGGCCGGAGCTGATCAACCGCGGCGGGCTGCTGTCCGGCGTGGCGACGTACGCGATGGTCGACTACTGCATGGGCTCCGCGCTGTGGGCCCAGACGAAATCCGAAGAGCGCATCGCGACCATCAGCATCTCGATCAACTACATCCAGACCGCGACGGAGGGCGAGGTCGTGTGCCACTCGGTCGTGGACCGGCGCAACCGCCGGATCGCGGTTCTGCGCAGCGAGATCCACCACGAGGACGGCCGCCTGCTCGTGACGGCGATCGGCTCCTACTCGATCTTCCCGCCGCGGCCGTTCACGGCGTAGCGCTGCGATGATCGATCCCGCAGCGGTCTGCCGGCTCCGGCGAGGCTGCGGCTCCTAGCATCAGGCGCGATGGCAGAGCGCACCCCCGTCGCACTCACGATCGCCGGCTCGGACTCCGGCGGCGGCGCCGGCATCCAGGCCGACCTGAAGGCCTTCGCCGCGCGCGGCGTGCACGGCGTGTGCGCGATCACGGCGATCACCGTGCAGAACACCGTCGGCGTGGAGGCGGTCCACCAGATCCCACCGGAGATCGTGAAGGCGCAGATCGCGGCTGTCGCGTCCGACATCGGCGTGGACGCCGTCAAGGTCGGAATGCTCGGCGACCGCGAGACCACGCTCGCGGTCGCCTCGGCGCTCGACCAGCTCGGTCGCGCGGTGCCGGTGGTCGTCGACCCCGTGATGGTCGCCGAGTCGGGCGCGCGGCTGCTGGCGGACGACGCACACGAGGCGCTCGTGCGCGAGATCCTGCCGCGCGCAGGCGTGCTGACGCCGAACGTGCCGGAGGCGCGCGCGCTGCTCGGCGAGGAGCCGCTTCCCGGCGCCGGCGAGGCCGAGGCCGAGCGCTTGGCGCGGGCCGTGTTGGCCCTCGGCCCGAGCGCGGTGGTGCTGACGGGCGGGCATCGCGAGAGCGCGACCGACCTCCTCATCAGCAGGCCCGCACACCCCGGCGAACCCGCCCGCCCGGCGGTCGCGATCGGGGGCCCGCGCCATCCCGATGGTGCCGCGCACGGCTCGGGCTGCACGCACTCGGCGGCGCTCGCCGCGTCGCTGGCACTCGGCGAGACGCTGGAGCAGGCGGCACGCAGTGCGCGCGCGCTGGCCGGCGAAGCGGTCGCCCATGGGCTGCGCGAGCTCGGCGCCGGCGCTGGTCCGGTCGACGCGATCGACCTCGCCGCACGGCGGGGCAGGTGATATGCGGTGCGGGGCCATTTGTCATAATCGGCGGGGTGAGGCTGTTGCGGATGAAGCCCGGTCACGGCGAGATCGTCCTCGCAGAGGGCGACGTGGACGTTCCCGAGCAGGAGCGCGAGCTGATCGAGGCGTTCCGGCGTGAGCTGGACGCGGGCATGTGGGCCGCCGTTCCGACGAGCTCGCCGGGCGGCCGCCGCCAGGCGGAGCTCGTGAAGGACTTCGCCGAGGTACCGCGGGACGCGGAGCGGGTGATCTTCTTCCCGCGCGCCGCCGGCGGCCGCTGAGGACCATGGGCCTCGCGCTGGGCACCGCGGCCGTGGTGCTCGTCGTGCTCGTGTGGGAGCTCGCGCGGCCGACCGTTGTGAGCGCGCTCTCGCGGGCGCGCGAGGCCTACGCGGAGCGCGGACGCGACAGCGGCGCCGGATATGACCCGGGGCGCGAGCGCCGAGCCGAGCAGCGGGCGCGCGAGCTGCTGCGCTCGTGCGTGTCCGACCGCGAGTGGGCGATGTACCGCGAGCTGGGGCTGATGTGCGTCGAGGGCCCGGTCCGGGGCGCCGCCGAACCGGCCGGCGAGAGCCCCTACGCCTACCTGATCTACCCCCACAAGCCGATTGTCGCCTTCGTGCCGGAGACCGGTGAGCTGCTGAGCGAGTACTGCGTCGCGTTCCCCGACGAGTCGCGGCCGTACGGCAGCGCGCGGCTGCCCGACTCCGACGACGTGCTCGCAAAGTGGATGGCGCTCACCGGCGATGAGCGGCGGCTGATCTCCGAGGCCAACATGCACCTCCCGGGGCGCCAGGTCGACCCGGATCGCGTGCGCCGCGACCTTGTGCGGCTGGAGCGCTGGAAGCGTGAGCGCGCCGTGGGACGGTCCCGCCAGGGCACCAGTCCCGATAACGTGGCCGCCGCGTGAGCAGCAACGGCCACTTCGACCTCAAGCACCGCAGCCGTGCCCTCACCGAGGGCCCTGAGCGGGCGGCGGCGCGCGCGTACCTGCACGGCATCGGCTACTCCGCCGAGGACCTCGCCAAGCCGATCGTCGGCGTCGCTCACTCGTGGATCGAGACGATGCCCTGCAACTTCAACAACCGGGTGCTCGCGGCGAAGGTCAAGGAGGGCATCCGCGCGGCAGGCGGAACGCCGATGGAGCTCAACACGATCGCGATCTCCGACGGGATCACGATGGGGACCGCGGGGATGCGCGCCTCGCTGGTCTCGCGCGAGGTGATCGCCGACTCGATCGAGCTCGTCGCCTCCGCCCACCACTTCGACGCGCTCGTGACGATCTCCGGCTGCGACAAGACCATCCCGGGCACGGTGATGGCGCTGGCGCGCCTGGACATACCGGGTCTGATGCTCTACGGCGGCTCGATTCGGCCCGGTCACTGGGAAGGACAGGAGGTGACGATCCAGCACGTGTTCGAGGCCGTCGGGCAGTTCTCCGCGGGCACGATCACCGAGCAGCAGCTCCACGAGCTGGAGGAGGCGGCCTCCCCGGGTGCGGGAGCCTGCGGCGGTCAGTTCACGGCGAACACGATGGCGATGGCTTTCGAGGCGCTCGGGATCTCGCCCGCGGGCTCCGCGATGGTGCCCGCCGAGGACGGCCGCAAGCTCGACGTCGCACGCCAGTGCGGGGAACTGGTGATGGACGTGCTGCGCAGCGGCCGGCGGCCGAGCGACGTCATCACCAAGCCGGCGCTCGAGAACGCGATCGCGGCGGTGGCGACGAGCGGCGGCTCGACCAACGGCGTGCTGCACCTGCTGGCTGTCGCGCGCGAAATGGGCGTGCCGCTGACGATCGACGAGTTCGAGCAGATCTCCGAGCGCACGCCGCTGCTCTGCGACCTGCAACCCGGCGGCCGCTACGCGGCAACGGACCTGTATGAGGCCGGCGGCGTGCCGCTCGTCCTCGCCCGCCTGGCGGAGGCGGGCATCCTGAACGGCGACGCGGTGACCGTCACGGGCGCCACGATCGGCGAAGCTGCTGCCGAGGCGCGCGAGACCGCCGGCCAGGACGTCGTGCGGCCGCTGTCGGATCCGATCAAAGCGACCGGCGGGTTCGCGATCCTGCGCGGGAACGTCGCGCCCGACGGGTGCGTGGTGAAGCTGTCAGGGCACGAGCGGCGCAAACACACCGGCCCGGCCCGCGTCTTCGACGGCGAGGAGGCCGCGATGGCGGCCGTGCTGGCAAAAGAGATCCAACCCGGCGATGTGGTCGTGATCAGGGGCGAGGGCCCGGCCGGGGGACCCGGCATGCGCGAGATGCTCGCCGTCACGGCTGCGATCGTCGGCGAGGGCCTCGGCGAAGAGGTCGCGCTGATCACCGACGGGCGCTTCTCCGGCGCCACGCACGGCTTCATGGTCGCGCACGTCGCTCCCGAGGCCGTCCACGCCGGCCCGATCGCCGCGCTTCAGACCGGAGACGAGCTGACGATCGACGTCGACGCGGGCAGGCTCGACGTCGCGCTCAGCGATGAGGAGATCGCCGAGCGTGTCCTCAGCTACGAGCGCCCGCCGCGCGCGGACGAACGCGTGGACGTGGCGATCCAGAAGTACGCGAAGCTGGTCGGCAGCGCCTCCGAGGGCGCGATCGCCCGCTAGACGGTCCGGGGCCCCCCGGGGTCCTCGATCTAGCCGGCTATGAACTCGCGCAGCAGCTCGTTGAACTCGCGTGGGCGCTCCAGCATCGCCATGTGCCCCGTATCGGGGTAGACGACCTCGCGCGCGCCGGCGATCTCCTCGGTGAAGCGGCTCGCGTCGTGCCAGGAGATGAGGCGGTCCTTTTTGCCCCAGACCACCAGCGTGGGGCACTGGATCAGGCGCAGCCGCGGCCGCAGGTCGAACTCGAGGATCGCCTCGAGCGCCGACATGAAGCCATCGGTGCCGGCGCCGCGAAGCTGCTCGGCCGCGAGCGGCCCGGGGATCTGTGCGGGGTGCGCGACGACCCCGGAGAGCACGAGCCGGCGAAGCCTCCGTCGCGCTGCCAGCGAGTCCGAGTGGGACGCGGTCCACGCCGCCCCAAGCGCCAGCAGCTGCTGCGCGCGGCGCACTGCCGGCATCGAGCGGGTCGCAAGACGGTTGCTGTAGGTCGAGACGCCGGCGGGCGAGACGAGCACGAGGCGCTCGACCAGAGCCGGCTCCTCGGCGGCCAGCTCTGCGCTGATCAGCCCGCCCATCGAGTTGCCAACGAGCACGGCGCGGCTGATCCCGAGCTTGGCGAGCGCGTCCGCGACGATGCGCGCGTAGCCCGGCATCGAGACTTCGCCGGCGTGGCCGGGCGAGTGGCCGAAGCCGGGCAGGTCGAATGCGACGACCCGGTGAGAGCCCGAGAAGGCGCAGAGCTGCTCGAGCCAGTTCGGCCAGGAGCCGGAGAGCCCGTGTACGAACACCAGCGCCGGGTCGCCGGAGCCCAGGTCGATCGTGTTCACGGGCCTGCCGCCGACGTCCAGCCAGCGCTGGTGGCTGTTCCAGTCGACCGTCCACCAGCCGCCGCCGGCGGGGGTTCCCTCGGCGTCCGGGTGCTCGCGCGAGAAGGGGTGGACGACCATTTGTCTTGAATCTAGCCGAGCCGGGAATAATGGTCGGCGTGAGCGCAGTTGTCTGGCAGGGTCGTCACCCGGCGCCCCGGCCGGCGGGCAGGCGCCCGTCCCCGCACGGCGAATGGAAGCTCGAAATGTCAACCCCCGACGCCTCGCCGACCGAGCCTGAGACCGATGATGCGCCGCTGCCCGAGCCCTGGCGCGCGGCGCTGGAGCTGCTCGAGAGCGACCTGACGCGGCGCGACGCCGCGGCACGCACACGGCGCGCATACCGAATCGATTGCGCCGGCGTCGCGACCTGGGCCGCCGAGCAGGGGCTCGCTCCGGCAGATCTGGGGCCGCGGCAGGTGCGCCGCTACGTCGCCCTGCTCAGCGCCGGCGGCGCGGCGCCGAGCACATCGGCGCGCAAGCTCGCGGCTCTTCGGGCGCTGTTCGCAAGCCAGCGCGAGCACGGGCTGATCGCGCAGAACCCGGCCGACCTGGTGTCGTCCCCGCGCCGTGGCTCGCGCCTGCCGCGCGTGCTGAGCGCGAACGAGGCTTCCCGGCTGCTCGACGCGATTCCCCGATCCTCGCCGCTGGAGTTGCGCGATCGCGCGATGTTCGAGCTCGCCTACTCCTCCGGGCTGCGTGCCGAGGAGCTGATCTCACTTCGGCTCGGCGACGTGGACCACGACGGCGAGCAGCTGCGCGTCGAAGGAAAGGGCCGAAAGACGCGCGTCGTGCCGGCCGGCGAGCCCGCGCTGGCCGCCCTGCGCGACTACCTGGACTCCGCCCGCCCGGCGCTCCGGGCGCCGGGGCCGCGCGCCGGCGCCGAGGAGGCGCTGTTCCTCAGCCGCAGCGGGCGAAGGCTCTCGACCAGCGACGTGCGCCGGCGGATGCGACTCTGGACGCAGAGGGCAGGGACCGCGGGCGAGGCGACTCCGCATTCGCTTCGTCACAGCTTCGCCACGCACCTGCTCGACGGCGGTGCCGACCTGCGCGCGATCCAGGAGATGCTGGGACACGCCAGCGTCTCCAGCACTCAGATTTACACTCGGGTAGAGTCCGCCAGGCTCAGACGCGCTTACGCGCGCAGTCACCCTCGGGCGTGACGAGGCCCACCCCACCTGGGAGAAAGCCGTGGAGACGAACGTCAAACCCATCGAGCTGCGCGAACTGTGGCGGCGATATAAGGACGACGGAGACAAACGCAGCCGCGAGCGGCTCGTGGTCGCCTACTCCCCGCTGGTGAAGTACGTCGCCGGGCGCACCGCCGCCGGGCTGCCGCCGCATGTCGAGGAGGCCGACCTGATCTCCTACGGGCTCGTCGGCCTGATCTCCGCGATCGAGCGGTTCGACCTCTCGCGGGACATCAAGTTCGAGACCTACGCGATCATGCGCATCAAGGGCGCGATCATCGACGAGCTGCGCTCGTTGGACTGGGTGCCCCGCAGCGTCCGCGCCCGAGCCCGCGAGGTCGAGCGCGCGAACGCCAAGCTCGAGCACCTGCTCCAGCGGGCGCCCACCGACCAGGAGATCGCCGACGAGATGGGGATCACGATCGAGGAGCTGAACGACTCCCTGCTCGCGATCTCGCACTCCTCGATCGTCGCCCTCGACGAGCTCTGGAGCGTCTCGGATTCAAGCGGCGACCAGGTGTCGCTGATGGACACGATCGAGGACCCCAACGCGCCCGACCCCTCACGCGCCCTGGACGTGGGCGACCTGAAGGACCGCATCGCGGACTCGATCGCCAAGCTGCCCGAGCGCGAGAAGCTCGTGATCGCCCTCTACTACTACGAGAACCTGACCCTCAGGGAGATCGGCGAGGTGCTGGGCGTGACCGAGTCGCGCGTCTCCCAGATGCACACGAAGGCGGTTCTGAGGCTGCGCTCGCGCATGCAGGAGGAGTCCTTCGACGACTGAGCGCGCCGGCGTGGATCACCTGTTCGCCGGGATCCACGTCGCGGATCTGGCGGGCGCGCGCCAGTTCTATGAGCGGTTGCTGGGCCGGGCACCCGATCTCGTCCCCAACGACAGCGAGGCCGCCTGGGAACTGCGTGACGGCGCCTGGATCGTGCTGATCGCCGACCGCGAGCGCGCCGGGTCAGCGCTGCACACGCTGCTGGTCGCGGACCTGGACGGGTTCCTGGCGGCGGCGCGCGGGCGGGGGGTCGAGCCGGGGCCGGTCGAGCCGGTGGGCGAGGGGATGCGACAGGCGATCGTCACGGACCTCGACGGCAACCGGCTGAAATTGGCCGCGCCGGTGCGATGAGGAGGCAACGAGGGAGGGAGAGGCGCACAATCCAAAGGCAGTCGCATCTCCATACCGAGACCAAGGAGAAATCATGGCCGACAGCAACATGGCTCTTTACACCGCGGTCTACGAGAGCTTGTCACCCGCCCTGGAAGATCTGGGGGCGATCGAGGAGCTGCACAAGGACTCGATGATCGGCAAGTACGACGCTGCAGTCATCGATCAGGAGGAAGGCAAGCCTCACATCGTCAAGCGCATGGATCGTCCGCGTGTGCGCGCGATCCCGGAGATGTTCGGGGGCGGAACGCTCCCGCGAAAGGAACTCAAGGAAGCCGCGCAGGAGCTGACCTCCGACCAGGCCGGTCTGGTCGTTGTCGGCGAACCGACGATCGCCGAGGGGTTCGACAAGGCGGTGACGAGGGCTACCAGGGTCGTCAAACGCACGCTGGACGCCACGAGCGATGAAATCGCCGACGAGTTGAAGGACGCCTTGAAGGAAACTCCCTGACCCGCACTCCGCCCGGGGGAGTCGCGATCGCTGCGGCGCCCCCGGCCGGCGTGGCTGCCGTCCGAGCCAAAGGAGCGTAGATGGAGCTGAGGATCTTCGCCGAGCCGCAGGAAGGCGCAACCTACGAGGCGCAGCTGGGGATGGCGCAGGCGGCTGAGCGGCACGGGTTCGGCGCGTTCTTCCGCTCCGACCACCTGCTGCGGATCAAAGCGGGCGACGGCGAGCCGGGGCCGACGGACTCCTGGGTGACGCTCGGCGCGCTCGCCCGGGAGACCGCCCGCATCCGGCTCGGCACGATGGTCACCTCGGCGACCTTCCGTCTCCCGGGCCCGCTCGCCGTCGCCGTCGCGCAGGTCGACGCGATGAGCGGTGGCCGCGTCGAGGTCGGGCTCGGCACCGGCTGGTTCGAGGCCGAGCACGAGGCCTACGGCATCCCGTTCCCGGCGCTGGGCGAGCGCTTCGACCGCCTGGAGGAGCAGCTCGAGATCCTCACAGGGCTGTGGGCCACCCCGCTGGGCGAGCGCTACGAGTTCCACGGCAGCCACTACGACCTCGGCCCGGGCCCGGCGCTCCCGAAGCCGGTCCAGCTTCCCCACCCGCCCGTGATCGTCGGGGGCCTCGGGACCCGACGCACCCCTGCGCTCGCCGCTCGCTTCGCGGCCGAGTTCAACGTGCCGTTCGCGGACGTCGCGACGACGGCGGCGCGGATCGAGGGGGTGCGCGACGCCTGCCGCGCCGCCGGGCGCGATCCCGCGGAGCTCGTCTACTCGCACGCGATCACGGTCTGCTGCGGGGAGAGCGAGGCCGACCTTGCGCGGCGTGCGCAGGCAATCGGGCGCGACCTGGACGACCTGCGCCGAAATGCCGCGGGCGGCACGCCCGAGGAGGTCACCGCGCGGCTGCTCGAATACGCCGATGCGGGCGCCGAACGAGCCTATCTGCAGGTGATCGACCTGGACGATCTGGACCACGTCGCGCTGATCGCGGCGGAGGTCCTGCCGCGGCTCGCGGGCAGCTGATCGGCGCCGGCAGCCCGGCGTGAGGGGGGCCGTGAAGCCTCCTGGCCGCACGGCTAGACCTGGCCGACCCTCGGCGGTATGGTGGCCACACCCGAGGAAGGAGAGCCATATGCACCCCGCAGCGGATCGTATTCGCAACGTCGCCCTCGTCGGACATCGAGGGTCGGGGAAGACCTCGCTCCACGAGGCTCTCCTGTTCGAGGCCGGGGCCATCAAGCGCCTCGGTTCCGTCCCCGACCAGACGACCGTGTCCGACTCCGACCCGGACGAGCAGGCCCGTCAGATGTCGATTTCGGCCACGCTCAGCTCGCTGACGTGGCAGGACCGCAAGATCAACCTCCTGGACACGCCCGGCGAGCCGAGCTTCGTCGCGGACGCGCTCGGCGCGCTGCGCGTCTGCGAGTCGGCCGTGTTCGTCGTGAACGCAGTGATGGGCGTCGAGGTGACGACCAGCCGCCTGTGGGCGCGCGCGGCCGAGCTGGACATCGCCCGCATGCTGTTCGTGAACATGCTCGACCGCGAGCGCGCCGACTTCTTCCGCACGCTGGAGTCGTTGAAGCGCTCCTTCGGTCAGCACGTGGTGGCGACCGAGATCCCGATCGGCTCTGAGCACGAGATCTCGGGCGTGATCGACCTCGTCGACATGAAGGCCTTCCGCGCCCAGCCCACCCCCGAGCGCGGCGCCGCGGACGAGATCCCGATCCCCGAGGCGCAGGCCGAGCTGGCCCAGGAATACCGCGAGAAGCTGATGGACGAGGTCTGCGAAGTGTCCGACGCGCTGATGGAGCGCTACCTGGACGGTGGCGAGATCTCGCACGTCGAGATCGTCGACGCCCTCAAGGAGGGCACCAACCACGGCAAGATCTTCCCCGTCGTCTGCGGCGTCGCGACCGGCAACCTCGGCACCACGCGCCTGCTCGACGCGATCGTCGAGGACCTGCCCTCGCCGGTCAAGCACGGCTCGCTCCAGGTGGGCGAGGTCGAGTTGACGGCGAGCGAGGACGAGCCGCTGTTCGCGTACGTCTTCAAGACCCGCGCGGACCCGTTCGCGGGGCGCATCAACCTGCTGCGCGTCTACCAGGGCGTGATGCGGGCCGACAGCCAGGCGCTCAACACCCGCGCGCACGCGAAGGAGCGGATCGGCCAGCTGCTGACGTTCTCCGGCAAGGACGTCGAGCACGTCGAGGAGTTCGGGCCGGGCGACATCGGCGCCGTCGCGAAGCTCAAGGAGACGCAGCGCCGGCGACTGGCTCGCGGCCCGCGACGAGCCGATCGAGATGCCTCGGCTGAAGCTGCCGGCGCCCGTGATGGCGTTTGCCGTCGAGCCGAAGAGCCGCGGCGATGAGGAGAAGGTGATCGCCTCGCTGCGCCGGCTGCAGGAGGAGGACCCCACGATCGACCTGCACCGCGACCCCCAGACCGGCGAGGAGATCGTCGCCGGTCTCTCGCAGGTGCACGTGGAAGTGATCGTCGACCGCCTACGCGACCGCTTCGGGGTCGAGGTGACGCTGAAGCCGCCGCGGGTTCCGTACCGCGAGACGATCCGCGCGAGCGCGCAGGGACACGGCCGCCACAAGAAGCAGTCCGGCGGGCGCGGGCAGTTCGGCGACTGCCAGATCGAGATCCAGCCGCTGCACGACGCCGACGGCAACTACGCCTACGAGTTCGTGGACAACATCAAGGGCGGGGTGATCCCCAACTCGTTCATCCCCGCGGTCGAGAAAGGCGTCCGCGAAGCGATGGAAACGGGTGTCGTGGCGGGCTATCCGGTCCAGGGGGTGCGGGTCCGTCTGTACGACGGGCAGTACCACTCGGTGGACTCCTCGGAGATCGCGTTCAAGCTCGCCGGCATCCAGGCCATGAAGCAGGCGCTCCAGGAAGCCTCGCCCGTGCTGCTCGAGCCGATCATGATGGTCACGCTGTCGGTGCCGGAGGCGAGCGTCGGCGACGTCATCGGCGATCTCAACGGCCGGCGCGGGCGGCCGCAGGGGATGGAGCCCTCGGGCGCGATGACCGAGATCAAGGCAGAGGTGCCGATGGCGGAGATGCTCACCTACGCCCCCGACCTGCGCTCGATCACCCAGGGGCAGGGCGACTACACGCTCGAGTTCCTGCGCTACGAGGAGGTCCCGGGCCACCTCGCGCAGCGGGTGGTGGCGGACGCCGGCGAGGAGCGCGAGGCAGCGCACGCCTGACTCGCGCGGCGCGGAGCCGCGTTCGCCCGGGGAGCGGTCCCGCGCTTGCGGTGGGTGACCCGCGGCGCCCGGGCCAGCTACGCTGGGAAACGATGACGACCCGGACGATCGTCACGTCGCACCCGGACCTGGCGTGCGACGTATGTGCGCGGCGCCTGCTGAGGGGAGAGCAGCCCGACTACTTCATCGCCGACGGCCAGCGCCGCCTGGTGTGCGAGCTGTGCATGCCCCGAGCCACCCACGAGGGCTGGCTGCGCGAGACCGAGGCAGCCGCTGAGGTCACGCTGCCGCCGATGCGCCCGCGCCGCGGCCGCAGCCTGCTCGACCGGCTGATCGGCGCTGCGCGAGGGCCGCAGGACGGCGAGCGCCCCTCACGCCACGAGCCGGCGCCCATCGTCGCCGCCGACGAGGACTACGACCTGTTCGCCGCCGCGGACGCCACTGCCGAGCCTGCCCCGCCCCCCGTGATCGTTGAGAGCACGGCGCCCGGCCACCACGTGCAGGCGGTCGATGCCTTCAACGCCAGTGAGTACCCCCGTCGCGTTGCCGGCGTCGCACGCTCGCTCGGAGAGCCCGTCGTGAGCGTCCGCTCGGCCGAGCACCTCGAGAGCGTCGTGCGCATCGTGGTCGCGTGGGAGCTGTGCTGGTACCGCTACGAGGTGGACACCGGCGAAGAGCCCGTGTTCGCGCAGGCCGTCGGGCAGGGCACCGAGCTCGAACAGCTCAGCCGCGAGGAGCGTGAAGGCAACGCCCTCGCGGGGCCGGCGGGCACGCTGGCCCTCGCGCAATAGCTCCTGCGCCCCCTTGTTTTGCGCGCGCCCGCCGGTAACATCCGCTGGGCGATGATCTACTGCGTTGTTCCGAAGCCACTGGAGGACGAGCTCTATCCGAAGCTCGTCGAGCACTACCGCGACGACGAGAAAGTCACGGTGATCGTCGATCGCCGCGACTTCGACCGGCGCGCCCGCAGCGGGCGCAGCAGCGCATCCTCGCCGGGAGCCGAGCGACGCGTCATCCGGGACCGCCGCCGTGCGCGCGTCGCGGGCGACCAGCTGCCGCTCGCCAAGGCCGTCTAGCCCGACGCGGGCGGGCGGGCTGCCAAACGGCTTTCAGTGAAGGTGATCGTGCACGTCGACGGCGGCGCCCGGGGCAACCCGGGTCCCGCGGCCGCCGCCTGCGTGATCTCCGCGCCCGACGGCGAGGTGCTCGCTGAGCACACGGAGCTGCTCGGCCGTCAGACCAACAACGTCGCCGAGTACCGGGCGCTGCTCCTCGGCCTCGCCAAGTCGCGCGAGCTGGGCGCCGACGAAATCGAGGTGATCGGCGACTCCGAGCTGATCGCCAAGCAGGTCAACGGCGTCTACAAGGTCAAGCACGAGGCGATGAAGCCGCTCTACCTCGACGCGATGTCCGCGCTGCGCGGTTTCGCCTCGTGGTCGATCAGGACGGTCCCGCGCGCTCAGAACAAGCGCGCGGATGCACTGGTCAACGAAGCCCTCGACAACGCCTGAGCGGCCCGTATGCCGGCGCCGGACGGCGTCCTTACCCCATTCGGGGCACTTCGCGTTCGCTCATGTGCAGAGCACATTTCGCTCACTGCGTCCTTGGCCGGCTTGGCCTACGGGCCGCTCGCCGGTGACGCCTATTTGAGCGGCTGCGCGGATTTCGCGATCGCGAGCATCTGCGCGTTCGAGAGTTCCTCGAGCAGCGTGTTCGTCACCCAGTAGAGGACCTTGCCCGACTGCCACCCGATCACGTGGATGTGGCTGCCGTCGTCCACCAGTTTGTAGGTGCGCGAGCCGATCTTTTCGGTGCGGGCGTTTTTGAACAGGGGCGGGCTCAGCCAGTCGGTGCCCTGGAAGTCGTAGTAGCCGCCCTCGATGTTCTGCTGCCAGACGACGACGTAGGCGTGATGCAGTTCGCCCTGCACGTTGCGCAGCGCGTAGGGGCGCACCGTCTGCTGCTGGCCGGCGCTCGTCTGCAGGCGAGGGTAGAGCACCCGGAACGGCAGGTGCAGGGCCGCGGTGACCGCTTCGCTCTCGCCGGTCGTCGCCACCAGCCCGAGTGCGGCAGGGGAGGGGGAGGAGGAATGGTGATGGTGCGTGGAGGACGACGACGAGTGTGCGTGAGAAGAGGGCAGCTCGACCTTTTCGTGGCCGTGCAGGAACGATTCGAGCGTCTTCTTCTCGAGTTCGGGCGTCGAGGTCACGTAGGAGCCGCCGTTCAGCTGGGCGTTCACGTTGCTCGACAGGAAGTGGACCTGCCGCAGCGGCTTCGTCTGAGAGAACGCGACCAGCTTGCCGAGTTCGATGACCTCGTGGTTTGAGTCGTTGAAGGTCGAGTGGATCGCGTGGCCGACCGCCTTGGCGACCTTGTCCAGCTCCGAGATTTCGGGGTTGACCTGCTCGCGCAGGTCGCGCAGGAAGTCCTGCTGGCGCGCCACGCGGACGAAGTCCGAGTCGAAGTGGCGGAAGCGCACGTAGGAGAGCGCATTTTCGTAGCAGAGCTTCTGGTAGCCGGGCTGGAGGTTGATGGATGAGAAGTCTTCGCCGGTCGCGCCGCCCCCGAGGTAGCGGTGGTCGACGTTCACGTAGGCGCAGCCCAGCGTGTCCACCACTTCGATGAAGCCTTTGAAGTTCACGTCGATGATGCCGTTCAGCTTCAGCCCCGGGAACACTTCCCGCTCGATTGTTTCGGCGGCCAGCGAGCTGCCGCCGTCCACGCCTTTGAGCCGGCTGCCGAGCGTGTAGGCCGCGTTGATCTTTTCGTTCGGGTAGTACGCGCCTTCGGGCGTGCGGATGTTGACCATCAGATCCCGCGGGATCGAGAGCACCGAGGTCTGTCCCTGGCTCGGATCGAACCGCACGAGCAGGATCGTGTCGCTGTGCGGTTCGCCGCGTTCGGAGACGTTCTTCGCTTTCGCGCGGCGGTCGGAGCCCAGCACCAGGAACGTCTCGGGGGCGCCTTCGTATTCGGGCGCCTTCACCACGCCGGCGGCGACCGGGATGTGGTTCTGCCTCGGAAAGATCTTTTCGCCGATTTCTTTGATCTTGTTGGTCGCGACGACCGCGGTCGCCCCGCCGGCCAGGCATACGATCACGACGCCCGCGATCGCGAAGCGAAGCCACATCCCCCGCCAGAGCGAGGGGGGACGCTGGTCGTCCATGGGGTAGGAAGGAGCGCTCATGCAGGTAGCGTCGGACGCCGCCCCCCGACGACGATCCGCTTGGAAACCTTAACAAGCGACCCGGAGCGCAGCGCCGGGTGGGTGGATACGCTCGCAGGGGTGTTCAGCGCCCGAAACCGCGAGCTGCTGGGCCTGCTGCCGTCCGCGCTGCTGGTGACGGCCGGGTTCACGGCGATCTTCATCCAGGCCGAAAACAGCTCTCCTCGGGCCTCCACCAACCTCACCCTCAACCACGCCTCCAGCGTTTCGCTGAGCTACGGGCTGCTCTTCCTCGCCCTGTGCCTGGCGGGGCACCTCGTGATCCGCTTCGCGCTCCCCGACGCCGATCCGTACCTGTTCCCGCTCGTGGCGGTGCTGGCGAGCGTCGGGATCGTGATGATCTACCGGATCAACCCCACGCTCGCGCGCCAGCAGGCGCAGTGGATGATCGTCGGCCTGATCTTCTTCGCCGCGACGATCCTGCTGCTGCGGCGAGAGGGCGTGCGGGTGCTGGAGCGCTACCGCTACACGATCGCGGCGGTCGCGATCGTGGCGACCGTGCTGCCGCGCCTGCCGGGGATCGGCGAGCAGGTCAACGGCGCCTATCTCGACATCCACGTCGGCAGCGTGTCCTTCCAGCCCTCCGAGTTCGCGAAGGTCGCGATCGTGATCTTCCTGGCCAGCTACCTGAGCGACAACCGGCAGGTGCTGGTGACCGCCGGCCGGCGCGTGATGGGCCTGACGATCCCGCCGATGAAGCAGTTCGGCCCGATGCTGATCATCTGGGGCGCGGCGATGGCGACGTTGCTGATCACCCGCGAGCTGGGCACCTCGCTGATGTTCTTCGGAGCGTTCCTGGCGCTGCTCTACGTTGCGACGGGCCGCTTCTCGTTCCCGCTGATCGGGCTCGTCCTGTTCGCGCTCGGGGTGTGGTACGTGACGGGGCACGTGAGCCACGTGACGGCGCGCGTGGAAGCCTGGGAACACCCCTTCACCCCGGCGCTCTACAACAGGCCCGTCGGCGGCAGCTACCAGCTCGCACAGTCGCTGTTCGCTCAGGCGGACGGCGGCTTCCTCGGCACGGGCTTCGACCGCTCGCTGCTGCAGTACCCGGTGGAACTCTCCAACCACACGGTCGTGCACCGGTTCATCCTGCCGGTGCCGGAAAGCGACATGATCTACGCGGTCATCGTCAACGAGCTCGGGCTGCTCGGCGGCGCCGCCCTCCTGCTCGTCTTCCTGCTGCTGGTCGCGCGGGGTATGAAGATCGCGGTGATGGCGCGCGACTCCTTCTCGAAGCTGCTCGCCGCCGGCCTGTCCTTCGTCATCGCGCTGCAGGTGTTCGTGATCGTGGGCGGCGTCACCCGCGTGATCCCGCTCACGGGCGTCACGCTGCCGTTCGTCGCCTACGGCGGCTCGTCGGTCGTCATGAACTTCGTGCTGGTCGCCCTGCTGCTTGTGGTCTCGGACCGCGCGCGCCGGCCCTCGCGGAACTAATGGGGTCGGGCCGGCGCTCCGTGCCGGCCGTGAGGGGAGGGTCGGGCCGGCGCTCCGTGCCGGCCGTGAGGGGAGGGTCGGGCCGGCGCTCCGTGCCGGCCCTCGCAGCCTGGGTTTCAGCCGCAGGGGCGCCGCCGGGGCCGTCGAACAGGACCGGTGCCGATGGCGAGCACGAACAGCACCTGTGGCCGGCCTCGCATCTTCGTGGGAACCGGCCCCGCCCAGCCTGGAGGCCGCTATCGCGGCGCGGGCGCCGCGAGCCGAGCGTCCTCGCCGGCCGGCCTGCACGGCGGGCCGTGGCCCGCGCGGCTGCGCCGGGCGCTCGATCACGAGCACTTCGAGCTGCACTACCAGCCGATCGTCGCGCTGCGCAGCGGGCGGGTCTCCCACTACGAGGCACTGCTGCGGCTGGCCGACGACCCCGGCGGCGGCCTGCTGGCTCCGGGTGCGTTCCTGCCCGCGGCGGAGCGATACGGGCTGATCTGCGAGATCGACCGCATGGTGCTCGGGCGTGTGGTGCGGATGCTCGGCCGCGAACCGGCGATGGCGGGGGTCACGATCGCGATCAACGTCTCGGCGCTCTCGGTCACCGACCGCAGCATGCTGCGCTTCATCGCGGGCACGCTGGCCCGCCACGAGGTCGACCCGCAGCGCCTCGCGATCGAGATCACCGAGACCGCGGCGATCTCCGACATGGAGAGCGCGCGCGCCTTCTGCGCCGGCGTGCTCGACCTCGGCTGCGGGCTCGCGCTCGACGACTTCGGCGCCGGCTTCGGCTCCTTCCAGTACCTCAAGGAGCTGCCGTTCAGCCACCTGAAGATCGACGGCGGCTTCATCCGGGAGCTGCCCACCTCGCGCACCGATCAGCTCGTCGTGCGCGCGCTCGCGAGGATCGTGCGGGGGATGGGCCGCGAGACGATTGCGGAGTTCGTCGGCGACGAGCGCACGGTCGCGATGCTGCGGGCCTACGACGTCGACTACGCGCAGGGCTTCCAGATCGGGATGCCGGCGCCGATGCTCGGCGCGGGCGCGGAACGCGCCGCTTAGACGCTCAGCCAGGCTGCGGGAACTGCCGGCGCATCGAGCTGTCCCACGCGCGGTCGGTGAGCAGTTTGCGCGTGCCGAGCATCATCTTCGCCGACGGCGTCACCGTGACGCGCGTGGGCGCCCGGCGTGCGGTGATCGCCTTCTCGATCGTCGCCGCCACGCGATCGGGCCCGCCGCCGAGACGGCGCATCGGGCCTTCGTAGGCGCCTTTCGTGAGCGCCCCCACGGCAGCGTTGAACGACGTGTAGGGGCCCTCGTCCACCGAGCTCGAGACGTCGGCGACGGCGCTCGCCGCGGCCTCGCCGAACTCGGTCGTGATCAGGCCCGGCTCGATCACGATCACGTCGATCCCGAAGCCGGCGACCTCGAAGCGAAGCGCGTCGGAGAGCGCCTCCAGCGCGTGCTTGCTCGCGTGGTACCAGCCTCCTCCCGGGAAGGTCAGCCGGCCGCCCATGGAGCTGAGGTTGACGATCTTGCCCCAGCGCTGAGCGCGCATCTTTCCCAGCACGAGCTGCGTGAGCGCCGCAAGGCCGAAGACGTTGGTCTCGAACTGCCGCCGCGCGGCCTCGAGCGGGACCGTCTCCACAGCGCCGCTCTGGCTGTAGCCGGCGTTGTTGACGAGCACGCCGACCGCTCCCTCCGCCTCCTCGACCGCCAACACCGCGGCGCGCATCGACGCCTCGTCGGTCACGTCCAGAGCCAGCGTCCGGGCGCCCGCCTCGGCCAGATCGGCGATCGAGTCCGGCCGCCGCGCCGTTGCGTAGACGCTCCACCCGCCGCGGGCCAGCCGCAGCGCCGTCGCCCGCCCGATGCCGGAGGAGCAGCCCGTTATCAGCACCGCCTTGGACGGCTCGACCATGGCGGCAGCATATGGGCTGAGGGCCGGGACGGAGCGCCGGCCCGACCTTCCCCTGAGGGCCGGCATGGAGCGCCGGCCCGACCTTCCTCTGAGGGCCGGCATGGAGCGCCGGCCCGACCTTCCTCTGAGGGCCGGCATGGAGCGCCGGCCCGACCTTCCTCTGAGGGCCGGCATGGAGCGCCGGCCCGACCTTCCCATACCCGGCATGGAGCGCCGGCCGAGACACCTCTCATCTCTGACCCGCCGCGAAGGCCGCCGAGATAGGCTCCCGACATGACCACTATCTCCGCAGACGCCCTACCAGACGCGCTGAGCGCCCCCGCGCGTGACTTCGTCTCCCGCTCGCACCGGCTCCTGATCGGCGGCGAGCAAACCGAGGCCGCGGACGGCCGCACGTTCGTGAGCGTCGACCCCGCGACCGGCAACGAGATCGCCGAGATCGCCCACGGTGGCGTGGAGGACGTGGATCGCGCGGTTGCGGCCGCGCGCGAGGCGTTTGCCTCAGGCCCCTGGGGCTCCATGCCCGCGGCCGGGCGCGAGCGGTTGATGCATGCGCTCGCCGACGCCCTCGACGCGCGCGCCGAGGAGTTCGCGCAGATCGAGTCGCTCGACAACGGCAAGCCGGTGGGGCTCGCGCAGTACGTGGACGTCGCGAGCGCCGTCGCTCACATCCGCTACTTCGCGGGCTGGCCGACGAAGATCGAGGGCGGGGTCATCCCCGTGGGCGCGCCGAACCTCCATGTCTACACGCGCCGCGAACCGGTCGGCGTCGCGGGGCAGATCATCCCCTGGAACTTCCCGCTGCTGATGGCGGCGTGGAAGCTCGGGCCGGCGCTGGCAGCCGGCTGCACGGTGGTGCTGAAGCCCGCCGAGCAGACCCCGCTGAGCGCCCTGCGCCTGGGCGAGCTGGCGCTAGAGGTCGGCTTTCCGCCCGGCGTGCTCAACGTCGTCACCGGCGACGGGGAGACCGGCGCCGCGCTCGTCGAGCACCCCGACGTGGACAAGATCGCGTTCACGGGCTCGACCGCGGTCGGGCGCGAGATCGGCTCGAAGGCCGGCCGCGCGCTCAAGCGTGTGACGCTCGAGCTGGGCGGCAAGTCGCCGAACATCATCCTTCCCGACGCCGACATCGAAGCCGCGGTCAAGGGCTCCTTCCAGGCGATCTACTTCAACTCGGGCCAGGCATGCAACGCGGGTTCGCGGCTGTTCGTGCCGGCCGACCGCTACGACGAGGTCGTCTCTGCGCTCGCTGAGGCGGCCGCGGCGACACAGCTCGGCCCGGGCCTCGACGGTGCCACCCAGCTCGGTCCACTCGTCTCAGCCGAGCAGCAGGAACGCGTGCTCGGCTACATAGCTTCGGGCCGCGACGAGGGAGCCGAGGTGGTGACCGGCGGCGACGCCGCGCTCACCGACAGCGGTGGCTACTACGTGGCGCCGACGCTTTTCAGCACGACCTCCGACGACCTGCGCATCTCCCGCGAGGAGATCTTCGGCCCGGTGCTCGTCGCCTCGCCGTACGACAGCCTCGAGGAGGTCGCCGAGCGCGCCAACGCCGGCGAGTACGGGCTCGCGGCCGGCGTGTGGACGCGCGATGTGGGCAACGCCCACAAGATGGCCGCGATGCTGCGGGCCGGCATGGTCTACGTGAACACGTGGGGGCTCGCCGACCCGGCGGCGCCGTTCGGGGGCTTCAAGGCCTCGGGGATCGGGCGCGAGCACGGCCACGACGGCCTCGACGCCTACCTCGAGAGCAAGACGGTCTGGACGGCGCTCTGAGCGCCGCCTGAGTGAGCGTCGCCGCCGCAGTCGAGCCGCCGGCCGAGTCCCGCTCCGGCGAGCGCGATGGGCGCCGCCGCTGGCGGGCCTGTGCGGGCTGCTCGCCCTCGCCGCGACCGTCGAGGTCGTCCTCGACGGCGCGCTCGACCATTCGCAGCTGATCCCCAAACAGCCGGCGATCGCCGGCTGGCTCTCGGGGATCGGCGAGCGGCTCGGCTTCCGCGTCTTCCTGATCGCCCTGCTGGTGGCGGTGGCGGCCTATGGGGGGTTGCTGTGGCTGACCTCACGATTCGGCGAGGGCGCAATCTCGAAACGTTTCGCGATCGGGCTCGTGGTGGCGCTGCACGCGATCGTCTTCGTCGGCCCGGTGCTGCTCTCCACCGACGTCTTCAGCTACATCGCCTACGCGCGCATGGGCGTCGAACACGGCCTCAACCCTTATCTGCACGGTCCCGCCGCGATCTCACACGACCCGGTCTTCCGCTATGTCGGGCATGACTGGCGCGACACCCCGACCGCGTACGGCCCGCTCTACACGCTGCTGAGCTACCCGTTCGCCCCGCTGGGGGTCGAGGGCGCGCTGTGGGCGATGAAGGTCGAGGCGGTGCTGGCGAGCGCCGGCACGCTCTGGCTCGTGTGGCGCTGTGCGGTCGCACGCGGGTTCGAGCCGATCGCCGCGCTGGTCGCGGTCGCGGTCAACCCGCTGTACGTGATCTACGGGCTCGGCGGCTTCCACAACGACCTCGTGATGATGCTCGCGATGATGGCTGCGGTCGCGCTGATGCTCACCCCGCGGCCGAGCGCGCGGCGGGAAGCGGGCGCGGCGGCGATCGTCGTCGCCGGCGCGCTGATCAAGGCGACGGTCGCGGTGCTGCTGCCGTTCATGCTGCTCGCGCGGCGCCGGGTCGCGCCGCTGCTCGGCGCGGCGGGCGCGATCGCGGTGGGCGCGATCGTGGCCTATGCCGCGTTCGGCTCTCACGGCGTCAACATCGTCGCGGCGCTGAACCGCGACGCGGCGTTCGTCTCGACCGACAGCTTCGCGAACGAGATCGCGCACCTGTTCGGCAAGCCGGGCGTGTTCCCGGTCGACCACGATCTCCTGAAGGCCGCGCTCGTGCTGATCCTGATCCACCTGATGTGGCGCACCTGGCGCGGCTACGACTGGGTCGCCGCGTCCGGCTGGAGCCTGCTGGCGATCTCCGTGACGAGCACATGGCTGCTCGCCTGGTACATCCTCTGGCCGCTCCCGCTCGCCGTCGTCTCGCGGGATCGTCGCCTGCTCGCCGCGACGCTCGCGCTCCAGGGCCTCTATGTGTTGCATCAGCTCTCCCCGCTGCTGGTGCCGGTGAAATGAGCGCTCGTGCCGACACCGACGCCGCCGCGCCGCGCGGGGACTGGGACTGGCTGCCGCCGGGCCTGCGGCCTCGCGAGCAGCGCGCGAGCGAGCCGCGGGGGCGCCTCTGGCGCCTGGAGACGCTGGTGCTGCTCGCCGTCTTCGCGCTGCTCGCAACGGCGACCGTCAACGATCTGGTCAGACAGGCGCACATCAACAAGCGGTTCGTCGCCGACCTGGCGACCTGGCGGGCCTACACGCACCACGACTACAAGAACGTCGGCGTGGACCAGGAAACGTACGGACCGGCGACGCACCGTGATGTCGTGTGCGGCAACACCGAAGGCGGGCCGCCGAACTCCAAGACGCAGATCTGCCTCGTGGTGACGGGTCCGACGCGCGGCGGCCGGCGCACGGTTTCCGGGGGCTGGTATCTCCCTCCCCTCACCACCGACGACGTGGAGTCGGTGCGCTACGGCTGCTTCGGTTCGGTCACCATGGGCAGATGCCCGCGATGAGCGCGGCCACCGAAGCGCCGCCGGTCCGGCGCGAGGCTGTGTCAGCGCGGCTGCCGCGGTGGTGGCCGCTGGCGGCGCTGACCCTGCTCGCGGCTCTGCTGCGCCTGACCTCGCTCGGCGCGCAGAGCTTCTGGTACGACGAGGCCTTCACGCCGCTGCACGTGCTGCACCCGAGTCTGTTCACCACGCTCGAATGGCTGCCGAAAACGGAGAACAGCCCGCCGCTCTGGTACGTGATCGAGTGGTTCGACTACCGCCTCCTCGGCAGCGGGGCCTTCGCCCTGCGTCTGCCCTCGGCGCTCGCCGGGATCGCGCTCGTGCCCGTCGCGTGGGCGATCGCCCGCGAACTCGCCGACCGTGCTGCGGCGATCGCCTGCGCCGCCCTCGTCACCGTCGGCCCGCTGTTCGTCTGGTACTCGCAGGAGGCGCGCGTCTACGGGCTGTTCATGTTCATGACCGGGCTGGCGATGCTGGCGTTCGTCCGCGTGCTGCGCGAGCCCACCGGCCGCCGCTTCGCCTGGTTCGCCGCGGCCGGGGCGCTGTGCCTGCTCACCCACTACTTCGCCGTTTTCATCCTCGCCGGGATGGGCATCTGGCTGCTGGCCGATCCGCGCACGCGGCGGCGCTCGTTGCCCGCGCTCGCCGTGCTCGCGCTCGTCGGCCTCGCGCTGCTGCCGCTGATCTCCGCGCAGGGCGGGCGCGGCACCCAGTGGATCGGGAAGTGGGCGCTCAGCGCGCGCATCGAAGCCATCCCCGACTACTACCTCGCCGGCTACTCGGGCGGACGCATCGGCCACTCGGTCGAGGCGCTGGTGGCGTTGCCGCTGCTCGGCGTGCTCGCGCTCGGGGCCTGGCGGATGTGGAACGGCCGCGCGCGGAGCGGAGGTGGTTCCCGACGAGGAACTCGCCCGGCGCCGCCTGGCCGTCTGGATCACGCTCGCCGATCACCGCGGCCGGAGTGCTGATCCCGCTCGCACTCGCGCTCGCCGGCGAGGACTACCTCGCGCCGCGCAACCTCGTCGGCGCGATGGTGCCCTTCAGCGCGCTGGTGGCCGTCCTGGCGACCTGGCCCGCGCCTCGCGACGCCCTCGCCCCGGCGCTGCTCGTAGTCGCGCTGCTGGCGCTGCTCGGAGTGACGCTCGGCGTCGAGCTCGACTCGAAGTACCAGCGCAGCGACTGGAAGGGGGTTGTGAAAGACGCTACCGGCGGGCAACTTGCGTGCAATGGTCGTCAACGAGCTCGGCTCCGCGCCACTGCGGTACTACGTCCCCGGTCTCGAACAGCTGCGCAGCGGCGACTCGGTGCGCGTGCGCGAAATCGTGCTGGCCGGCGAAGAACCGCTGCGGGCGTCGGCCGGCAGGCCACCTGCTCCGGGCTTCAAGCTCGTCGCGAGGCACGACTTCACGGGGCTCGTGTCGCTGCGCTTCCTCGCGCCGCGACCCGAGATCGTCTCAGAGCGCACGTTGCGGCACGCCAACATCACCCTCGTGCACGGGATCGTGCTCGCGCCCGGCAGCGTTCGGACGACGCGCTAGGTTAGCTTTCCAGCATGCCCGAGTTGACCGTGGAGGCGCATAGCGAGGCTCGGCTGGCGCTGCAGGCCGCGCGCGAGCATCTGCTCACGCTCCAGCACGAGTCCGGCTGGTGGCGCGGCGAGCTGCAGACGAACGTGACGATGGACGCCGAGGACCTGCTCCTGCGCGAGTTCCTCGGCATCCGCACTCGAGGCCGAGACCGAGCGCAGCACGGCGTGGATCCGCTCGCAGCAGCGCGCCGACGGGACCTGGGCGAACTTCTTCGAGGGACCCGGCGATCTTTCGACGACGATCGAGGCCTACTGGGCGCTGCGGCTCGCAGGCGACGATCCCGGCGATGAGCACATGCGGATCGCGGCCGAGTTCATCCGCGAGCAGGGCGGCATCGCGGAGGCACGCGTCTTCACCCACCTGTGGCTCGCGTTGTTCGGGCTGTGGTCGTGGGAGCGGGTGCCGGCGCTGCCGCGGAGATCGTCCTGCTGCCGGCGTGGTTCCCGTTCAACGTCTACGACTTCGCCTGCTGGGCGCGCCAGACGATCGTCGCGCTGTCGGTCGTCAAAGCGCATCGCCCGTGCCGGGCCCTGCCGTTCGACCTCGGCGAGCTCGAGCCGGCGCGGGGCGCGGGCTGGGACGCTCAGGCGAGCGCGCGCCGCAACCGCTGGCTGTCGCGTCTGGACCGGGTGCTGCGGCTCTACGAACGGGCGCCGATCGGGCCGCTGCGGCGGCTCGCCCTCGACCGTGCGGAGAGCTGGATCGTCCGCCGGCAGGAGGCGGACGGCTCCTGGGGCGGGATCCAGCCGCCGTGGGTCTACTCGCTGATCGCGCTCGACCTCTGCGGCTACCCGATCGACCACCCCGTCATGAAACGAGGCCTCGAAGGGATCGAGACCTTCATGGTCGAGGACGAGGACGACGCGCGCGGGGTCGGCGCGCCGAAGCGGCCGCTCGAGGAGACTGGAAGCCTGCCAGTCGCCGGTGTGGGACACGGCGCTCGCGATCATCGCGCTCAACGACGCCGGCCTGCCCGGCGACCACCCCGCGCTGGAGCGGGCGGGGCGCTGGCTGCTCGGCGAGGAGGTGCGCGTGCGCGGCGACTGGGCCGTGCAGCGCTCGCGCCTGGAGCCCGGCGGGTGGGCCTTCGAGTTCGCGAACGTCAACTACCCCGACGTCGACGACACCGCCGAGGTCGTGATGGCGCTGGAGCGGCTCGCGCCGGGCCTCGACGGGCTGGCCGGCGCCCGCGAGCGCGCGGTCGCGTGGACCGCCGGAATGCAGAGCTCCGACGGAGGGTGGGGGGCGTTCGACGCCGACAACACCCGCGCGCTCGTGCGCGAGCTGCCGTTCCTGGACTTCGGCGAGGTGATCGACGAGCCGAGCGCGGACGTGACCGCGCACACGATCGAGATGCTGGGCCTGCTCGGCCGCGGCGAGGAGCCCGCGACGAAGGCGGGCGTGCGCTGGCTGCTCGAGCACCAGGAGACGGACGGCTCCTGGTACGGGCGCTGGGGCATCAACCACGTCTACGGCACGGGCGCCGCCGTGCCCGGCCTGGTGGCGGCCGGCGTGCTCGCCGCAGAGCACGGCGATCAAGCGCGCGGTCGGCTGGCTCGAGCGCCACCAGAACGAGGACGGCGGCTGGGGCGAGGACGCGCGCTCCTACGACGACCCGCACTGGATCGGGCGCGGCCCGAGCACCGCCTCGCAGACCGCATGGGCGCTGCTCGCGCTGCACGCCGCCGGCGCCGACGGCGAGGCGATGGCCAGGGGCGTAGCCTGGCTCGTGTCCACCCAGCGGCCCGACGGCGGCTGGGACGAGCCGCAGTACACGGGCACCGGGTTCCCCTGCGACTACTACATCAACTACCACCTCTACAGGATCAGCTTCCCCGTGATGGCGCTCGGGCGCTGCCTGGCGGCGACGCCGCCGCGGTCGAGCCCGCGAGGGACGAGCGGGAGGTTCTTCCGCAGGCTCACCGAGAGCCGGGGGTGATCGCTTCACCCCATGGAGGGGCAGATGCCTTCCGGGGGGATCGGCTGAGCGGCTGTCCGCACCGGCGCCGCGCGGGCGCGCCCTCCGCCGAGGCCGTGATGGCGCGCGCCGCGGGCGAGAACTTCCCGGTCGCGAGCCGGCTGCTCCCGCGCGCGGAGCGCGAGCATCTGCTGGCCGTGTACGGCTATCGCCGGCTCGTGGACGAGCTCGGCGACTCGCCGGAGATCGCGCCCGCCGAGCGCCCGGCGGCGCTGGACTGGCTGGAGGGCGGAACTCGACGCCGCGCTCGAGGGTAAGGCGCGGCACCCGCTGATGGTGCGTCTCGGCAGGACGATCGCGGCGTGCGGGCTTGCGCGTGCAGCCGTTCGTGCGGCTGATCGAGGCCAACCGGCTCGACCAGCGCAAGAGCCGCTACGCGACGTGGGAGGAGCTGAGGGACTACTGCGCGCTCTCGGCCGACCCGGTCGGGGAGATCGTGCTCGGCGTCTTCGGCCGCTCGGAGCCCTGAGCTGATCGCGCTCTCCGACCGGATCTGCACCGCGCTGCAGCTCGCCGAGCACTGCCAGGACGTCGCGGAGGATCTCGCCCGCGGGCGCATCTACCTCCCGCTGGAGGACCTCGCCCGCTTCGGCTGCTGCGGAGCTCAGCTGAGTCGCGAGCACGCCACGGCGCCGCTGCGCGCCGTGCTCGACGTTCGAGGTCGAAAGAGGCCGGCGGCTGCTGAGGGAGGGGCTGCCCCTGCTCGCCGCGCTGCGGGGCCGCCCGCGCCTCGCGGTCGCCGCGTTCGCGGCCGGCGGGCGCGCCGCGTTCGACGCGATCGAGCGCGCGGGCTACGACGTCGGCTGACCCGGCCCGCCCGCCGGCCGCGGGCACGCCGCGCCGCCTGCTCGCGCTCGCGGCGACGCTGTCGGCTCCAGAGGCGCGGCGCGCGGTGAGCACCCCGGTCGAGGAGGCCTACGCGCGCTGCGAGGCGATCACGCGCGAGCAGGCCGCGAACTTCTACTACGGCATCCGCCTGCTCTCGGGGGAGCGGCGCCGCGCGATGTGCGCGGTCTACGCGTTCGCGCGCCGCGTCGACGACATCGGCGACGGCACGCTCGCCGCAGCGCGCAAGCTCGAGCTGCTGGCCGCGGAGGACCGCGCGGTGGCCATCCTGGCGGGCGGACCTGGCGCGGAGCCGTCCGTGGACCCGGTGATGGTCGCGCTGGCCGACGCGCGCACGCGCTTCCCGCTGCCGGTCGACGCGCTGGGCGAGCTGGTCGAGGGCGTGCGGATGGACGTCGTCGGTACCACGTATGAGACCTTCGAGGAGCTGCTGCCGTACTGCCGCCGCGTCGCCGGCACGATCGGCCGGCTGTGCCTGGCGATCTTCGGCCTGCGCGACCCCGGCCAGGCGTGCGCGGGCGGAGGCGCCTCGCCGACGAGCTCGGCGTCGCGCTCCAGCTGACCAACATCCTGCGCGACGTGCGCGAGGACGCCGAGGGCGGGCGCATCTACCTTCCGGCCGGCGAGCTGGCTGCTCACGGCCTGCCGGGGGAGGACCCGGCAGCGCTCGCGGCGGCCGTGGCCGCCGCGGCCGGCCCGGAGGCTGTTCAGCGCGACGCCTTCGTCGCGCTCGTCGCGCTTCGAGGCGGCGCGCGCCCGCGAGTGGTTCGACCGCGGCATGGAGCTGGCGCCGCTGCTGGACCGCCGCAGCGCCGCCTGCCTGCTTGCGATGGCGGGCATCTACCGGCGCCTGCTCGAGCGCATCGACTCCGAGCCGGCGGCGATCCTCGCCGGGCGCGTGTCGCTGCCCGCGCGCGAGAAGGCGCTGGTCGCGGTCCGCGGCCTGATCGGGGTCCCGGCGTGAGGCGCGTCGTGGTCGTCGGCGGCGGTCTGGCCGGGATCACCGCGGCGCTCGACTGCGCGCAGGCGGGCGCGGCCGTGACGCTCGTCGAGGTGCGCCGGCGGCTGGGCGGCGCGGCCTACTCCTTCGAGCGCGACGGGCTGCAGATGGACAACGGCCAGCACGTGTTCCTGCGCTGCTGCACCGCCTACCGCGCGCTGCTCGACCGGCTCGGCAGCTCAGAGCTGGTCGCGCTCCAGGAGCGCCTCGAGATCCCCGTGCTGGCCCCCGGCCGCCGTCCCTACGTGCTGCGCAGCGGGCAGCTGCCGGCCCCCGCGCATCTCGCCGGGGCGCTCGCGCGCTACCCGCGCATGTCGCCGCTCGCCCGACTCGGCGCCGCCCGCGCCGCGCTCGCGCTCGGGCGGCTCGACCCCGAAGATCCCGCACTCGACCGCGTCGCCTTCGGCGAGTGGCTCTCCCGGCACGGCCAGGGCCCGCAAGGCGGTCGCGGCGCTGTGGGACCTGATCGCGCTGCCGACGCTCAACCTGCCGGCGGCCGACGCTTCGCTCGCGCTGTCGGCGTTCGTGTTCCAGACCGGCCTGCTGCGCGAGTGCCGACGCCGGCGACATCGGCTTCCACGTCGGGACGCTCCAGGAGATCATCGGCGACCCGGCCCGGACGCGCGCTCGCCGACGCCGGCGTCGATGTCCGGCTGGGCTGGCGCGCCGAGCGCCTGGAGCGCGCCGGCGAGGGCTATCGCCTCGACGGCCGCGCGGCATCCGGCCCCGATCGCGTCGAGGCACAGGCCGCGATCGTGGCGCTGCCGCACGACCGCGCCGGCGGGCTGCTCGAGCCGCTGCTGGGCCCGAACGCGGGGATGCCGGCGGCGCTCGCGAGCTCGCCGATCGTGAACCTGCACGTGGTCTACGCCGAGCGGGTGCTCGACCAGCCGTTCGCGGCGGGCGTCGGCACGCCCGTCCAGTACCTGTTCGACCGCAGCGCGGCGGCCGGCGCCCCGGCGGGGCATCAGTACCTCGCGATCTCGCTGTCCGGCGCGAGCGCCGAGATGCAGGAGAGCGTGCCCGCTGCTGCGCGAGCGCTACCTCGCCGCGATGGCGGAGCTGCTGCCGCGAGCGCGGACGGCGACCGTGGAGCGCTTCCAGGTCACCCGCGAGCACTCCGCGACGTTCCGCGCCTCGCCCGGCTCGGCGGCGCTGCGCCCGGGCGCGCGTACGAAGGTCCCGGGGCTCGCGCTCGCCGGCGCCTGGACGCGACACGGGCTGGCCGGCGACGCTCGAGGGCGCCGTGCTGAGCGGCGGGCGGGCGGCGACGGTCGCGCTCGGCGAGCTCGGGCTGGCCCCGGGGCAGGCCGGCCCGAAGGATCGTGGTCGGATGGAGCCCGCGCCCGCCGGAGCAGGGGGTCGCCGTGGCGGTGGGCGGCCAGCCGTGAGCGAGCTTCTCGTCGCAGCGCCGATGCGGATCGAGGCCGCGCTGATCGCCTCCGCCTCGCGGAGCGCGCTGGTGCACAAGACCGGCATGGGCCCGCACCGCTCCCGCGAGGCGGCGCGCGAGCTCGACTCTCGTGCGGCTCGCGCGCTGCTGGTGGTCGGCTTCTGCGGCGGCCTCGACGAGCAGTCGGTCCCGGGCGAAGTGATCGTCGCCGAGGAGGTCTACGCCGCTCCTGACGAGAACCACCCCGAGGAGCCGATGAACTGCGATCTCGCGGGCGCGCTCGTAGAACGGCTGACCGGGCTCGGGCTGAAGGTGCGCCTGGGCCGAGTCGTGTGCGTCTCGAGGCTCGCGCTCGGCGATCGCCGGGCCGAGCTCCACCGCGGCGGGGCGATCGCAGTCGACATGGAGTCGGTCTGGCTCGGCGCCGGCGCCGCCGGGCGGCCCTTCGGAGTCGTGCGGGTGGTGCTCGACAGCCCGAGCCACGAGCTGATGCGGCTGCAGGCGGTCGGCGGCGCCCTGCGGGCGGCCGCAGCCCTGCGCAAGGTCGGAGCCGCGCTTCAGGACTGGGCCCCCGGGGAATAAGGTAGGAGCGCGATGGGAGCCCGCTTCAAACAGAGCACCCGCATGGGCATGTACCTGATGCGCCAGCGGCTCGCCAAACGGGACAAGTTCCCGCTGATCGTCGAGCTCGAGCCGCTGTTCCAGTGCAACCTCGCCTGCTCTGGCTGCGGCAAGATCCAGCACCCCGAGCACGAGCTGCGGCGCCGCATGCCGGTCGAGCAGGCGATCGGGGCGATCGAGGAGAGCGGCGCTCCGATGGTGTCGATCGCGGGCGGCGAGCCCCTGATCCACCCTGAGATCCACGTGATCGCCGACGAGCTGATCAAACGCAAGCGCTTCGTCTACCTCTGCACGAACGCCCTGCTGCTGGAGCGCAAGCTGGAGAACTTCAAGCCGAGCCCCTATTTCGCCTGGGCCGTTCACATCGACGGCCTGCGCGAGCGCCACGACGAATCGGTCGAGCGCGAGGGCGTCTTCGACAAGGCCGTCGCTGCGATCCGCGCCGCCAAGGCGGCGGGCTTCCGGGTCACGACCAACACGACCTTCTTCACCAACGACTCGGCCAAGTCGATCCGCGAGGTGCTCGACTTCCTCAACGACGACCTCGAGGTCGACCAGATGATGATCTCGCCGGCGTACGCCTACGAGAAAGCTCCAGACCAGGACCACTTCCTGGGCGTGCGCCAGACCCGCGAGCTGTTCACCGAGGCGTTCGCCGACGGGCGCCGCAAGCGCTGGCGCCTGAACCACAGCCCGCTGTTCCTCGACTTCCTCGAAGGCAAGGCCGAATTCGACTGCACGGCCTGGGGCATCCCGAGCTACTCGCTGTTCGGCTGGCAGCGGCCCTGCTACCTGATGGCCGATGGCTACACGGAGACCTACAAAGAGCTGATCGAGACGACCGAGTGGGAGAAGTACGGACGCGGGCGCGATCCGCGCTGTGACAACTGCATGGCGCACTGCGGCTACGAGCCGACGGCGGTGCTGCAGACGACGCGCTCGCTGAAGCAGTCACTGCGCGCGATGGCCGGCTGAGCCTTCGTTAGGGGACCCGCCCACCCCCGGGCCGGCGCTCGATGCCGGCCTTGTCGGCAGCCGATCCCCGCTCCTGCACCTCGGCCTCCTCGGCGCGCTGGCGCAGATCGCTCCATGTCAGGCCCTCGCGCAGGAGCGCGGGAACTCCGAGCGCAAGCGCCGTGACGACCTCGACCGCCTGCAGGATGATCCCGTAGGCGAGCGCGACGCCCGCCCCGACGCCGTAGGCCGCGAGCACCACCAGGCAGGCGGCCTGGAAGACCCCGACGTTGGACGGCGTCGCGGGTACCACGGCGCTGACGTTGACGGCCAGCAGGACCGCTGCGGCCGCCGACAGGCCGGCTTCGTGCTCGAGGTGCAGCGCCAGCAGCACCGCGTAGCAGGCCAGCCACTGCAGAGCCCACGCGAGGAGCTGCATCGCGAGCGCCGGCGCGCCGTGGCGGGGGCGCGCGAACACGACGAGGCCGCGCCGGGCGTCGCGCAGCAGGCGCTCGAACAGCAGCGCCGCTGCCTGCAGCCGCTTCGAGGGGGACAGGCGCCCGAGCGAGAGCAGCCGTGGGCCCGCGATCACGAGCAGCGTGACCGCGAGCGGGATCGCGAGCGCGATGATCACCCCCGTCACATGGCCGCCCAGCAGCGGCACCGCGCTCAGCGTGACGACTGCGAGCACCGCGAGCGCGACGAGGTTCATCAGCGTCTGGGAGAAGACCGTCCCTGCAACGACCGGGAGGACGACGCGTTGCGGCTCATCGATGCGCCGGCTCAGCACGACCACGCGCATCGGCTCACCGAGCCGTCCGGGGAGGACCGCCGAGGTCATCACCCCGATCATCGTCGCCCGCATGACGGCGAACCAGCTGAGGGCGGTCTCCGGCAACGCGGCCCGCAGCGTCTCGTACCAGGACACGGAGCGCAGCACGAGCGAGAGCCCCATCAGCGCCACAGCGAGCACGATCCACCAGGGGTCCGCGTTGATCAGCGCGTGCCCGACGTGAGAGAGGTTGAGCCGCGTCAGCGCGAAGACGACCAGCCCGGCGATCACGAGCGCGAGGAGCGCGAGCGCGGCGCGCTGGCGCCCCCTGCTCACCCTCGCCGGCGCAGGCTTTTGCGAAGGCGGGGGCGGGGTGTCCGTCATCCGGCGGGGTCTATCAGGTCAGGCGGGCGCGCTGATCGCCAGAGGACCGATCTGCGCCGCCCCTGAGTCGGCCGGCAGGCAGCGGCTGGGAGACGCGCTGCAGCCGTGGCGGGCGCCGTCGCTAAGCTGCTGGCTTCCGCAGCGATGAGGCCCGCTCCATAACCGCGGCTCCGGCCGCTGATGGCTTCTACCAATCGGCCGAGTCGGCCGGCGTCCGCGCCGGCGTCGGGTCACCGAGAGCAGTGAGGGCCATCTGTGGAACGCGAGCCGGACATCGATGCGATTGACGAGGGGCAGTCCGCCGTCGTCCCGGCAGTGGACGTGCGCGAGCTCGCCGCCGTGTTCGCGGGCGGCGTCCTGGGCGCGCTCGCGCGCGGGGCGCTGGAGCACGGGCTCGCCCCCTCGCCCGGTGCGTGGCCCTGGCCGACCTTCGCCGTCAACATGGCCGCCGCAGGACTCTTGGGTTACGCGGTGGTCTGGCTCGGCGCGCACCACCCGAGCACGATGTACGTGCGCGCGTTCGTCGCGACCGGCGTGTGCGGGGCGCTCAGCACCTTCTCGACGTTCGCGCTCGAGCTGATCCACCTCTACGAACACACCGGGCTCGGGCTCGCGTGCGGATACGCCGCCGCGAGCATCGCCGGCGGTATGGTGGCGCTGTTGCTCGGCATGGCAGCGGCCCGCAGGGTGCCGGCGCGGGTGCCGGCGGCGGGGGGTGTGCGGCGATGAGCTGGGTTGCGCTGTGGGCGGGTGTCGGCGCGATCGGCGGCCTCGCCTCGGTGGCGCGCTTCGCCGTGCACGGCCTGTTCCCCCGCGACTCCGACGCCGGCTTCCCGCTCGGCACACTGGCGGTCAACCTGAGCGGCTCGTTCGTGCTCGGCCTGCTGGCGGGGGCGGGGGTGGCCGGCGACGCCTATCTGATCGCCGGCACCGCGGCGATGGGGTCCTACACGACCTTCTCGACGTGGATCCTCGACAGCGAGCGGCTCGCACGCCACGGGCTCGGCGGGCGCGTCGCGGCCAACCTGCTCGGCAGCCTCGCGCTCGGTGTCGCCGCCGTGGCGCTGGGACGGCTCCTGGCGGGGGGCTGAGCGCCGCTCAGGGCTGGGGAAAGCGCATCGCCCAGGGCTCGAGCGGGACGCGCAGCCCGTTGCACACATAGGCGATCACGTGGTACCAGCCGGCGGTCACGATCAGCTCGATGATCTGCTCCTCGGTGAACCGTGCGCTGAGCTCGGCCCACAGCTCGTCGCCGATGCCGCTGGTCTCGTGGAGCTGCTCGGCGAGCGCCAGCACGATCGACTCCTCCGGCTGCCAGCAGTCCTCAGCGGACCCGCCCGTCGCGGTCGCCCGCAGGCGGCGCTCGTCGAGGCCGGCCGCCGCACCGAAGGCGCTGGCATGGACGCCCCACTCGTACTCGGCGCCGGCGAGCGCGCAGGTGCGGTCGATCATCAGCTCGCGCAGCACCAGGGGCACCTTGGCGTGCGCGCCGAGGATGCCGGCGCCGAGCGGGCGCATGCGGCTCGAGACCTCTCGGTGCACGTTCAGGGTGCGGAACAGCGCCAGCGGCTCGATCTCGGCGCCCGGGGGCATCCAGCGCGCCAGCTGCTCGGCGACCTCCGGCTCGTACGGCGGCTCGAGCGGGGCGATTCGTGGCCCTGCGGCGATGGTCATCTAGACTCCTCTCCATTGTGCTTCGGTTTTCGCAGCATCCAGCGTATCGCTTCTGTTTCCGAAGCGCAGGCTCGGCGCCAGACGCCTCCAGGGGGAAGCGGTGAGCGAGCGCGGGCCGGTCCCCGGCGTCGCGGTCCGCGGCTCGCGAAGCGGTCGCCCCGTGATGGCGCTGCTCGACCTGCTCGGCCGCCGCTGGGCGCTGCGGGTGCTGTGGGAGCTGCGCGGCGAGGCGCTCGCGTTCCGCGCCCTGCAGCAGCGCTGCGACGGGATGTCCTCGAGCGTCCTGAACCAGCGGCTGGCGGAGATGAGGGCGGCCGGAATCGTCGAGCGCTCCGCCGGCGGCTATGGGCTCACCGGCGAGGGCGAGCGCCTGCTCGACGAGCTCGAACCGCTGCAGGCGTGGGCCGAGCGCTGGGCGGCGCGCGCGGAGCGCGACGCGCAGAGCGCAGCCGACTAGGCCTCGAGCAGCAGCGTCACGGGCCCGTCGTTCACCAGCTCGAGGAGCATGTGGGCGCCGAACACTCCACGCTGGGCGCCCGCGAGGCGACAGAACAGCTCATAGAGGGGCTCGGCCTCCGGCCCCGGCGCCGCAGCGGCGAAGCTCGGACGATTGCCGCGGCGCGCATCTCCGTAGAGCGTGAACTGGCTGACGCAGAGGATCTCGCGCTCGCCGAGCGGCTCGTTCATGTTGCCCTCCGCGTCGGGGAAGACGCGGAGCGCGCGGACCTTCGCGGCGAGGCGCTCGGCCTGCTCAGGGCCATCCTCACGACCGACGCCGAGCAGCACCAGGAGCCCGGGCCCGATCGAGGAAACGGGCTCATCGCGGGTGGCCAGATGGACGCTCGCACGGGAGACCCTCTGGACGAGCGCGCGCATCGCCGGCGAGTATGTCATACTTAAGTGGATGCTTAACCAACGAGACCGAGTCGAGAGCGTGTTCCACGCGCTCGGCGACCCCACGAGGCGCCGCATCGTCGAACACCTGAGCCACGGCCCGGCGAGCGTCAGCGAGCTGGCACGGCCTCTCGCGATCTCCCTGCCGGGCGTCGTGCAGCACCTGCAGATACTCGAACAGAGCGGGCTCGTCGCCTCGGAGAAGATCGGGCGCGTGCGCCGCTGCAGCATGCGGCCGGCGGCGATGCGCGAGGCCGAGGGCTGGATCGCCGGGCGCCGGGACGAGTGGGAGCGCCGCCTCGACAGGCTCGGCGCCTACCTCGCCGAGAACCCCCAGGCCGGCATGGAGCGCCGGCCGACCCCGACCCCAGGCCGGCATGGAGCGCCGGCCGACCCTAATCAGTCACAGAGAAAGGAGACGAGATGAGCACCAGATCCACAGAGCACGCGACGTTCGTGATCGAGAGGACCTATCCCGCAGAGCCCGCGCGCGTGTTCCGGGCCTTTGCCGACGTCGAGGAGAAGGCGAAGTGGTTTGGCCCGCCGGAGATGGGTGCGGATGAGATCGACCTCGATTTCCGCGTCGGCGGCTCCGAGCGCTTCGAGGCCGACGGACCGGACGGCGCGCGCTACCGCTATCGCGCGATCTACCAGGACATCGTGGATGCCACGCGGATCGTCTACACCTATGAGATGTACCGCGGAGAGGATCGCATCTCGGTGTCGGTGAGCACGATCGAGCTGCAGGCGGCCGAAGGCGGCACCGCGCTGGCCTACACCGAGCAGGGCGTGTACCTCGACGGGCACGACGGCCCCGGCCCCCGCGAGCACGGGACGCGCGTCGGGCTCGAACAGCTCACGCAGGCGCTGACGGCATGACGCCGCCCGTCCGGGACAGCCGCTGGGTATCGCTGTACGTGCTCTGCGCGGGGATGCTGATGATCGTCCTCGACGTGACGATCGTGAACGTCGCGCTGCCCTCGATCCAGGACCAGCTGCACTTCTCGAACGCCTCCCTGGCGTGGGTCGTGAACGCGTACCTGATCGCCTTCGGCGGTCTGCTCCTGCTCGCCGGGCGCTTCGGCGATCTCGTCGGCCGCCGCCGCGTCTTCCTCGCCGGCATCGGCGTTTTCACCCTCGCCTCGCTCGTCTGCGGGCTCGCGCAGACGCAGGCGCTGCTGGTGGGTGCGCGGTTCGTGCAGGGCGTCGGCGGGGCGATGACCTCGGCCGTGATCCTCGGGATGATCGTGACGATGTTCCCCGAGCCGCGCGAGCAGGCGCGCGCGATCGGCACGTACGCCTTTGTCGCTTCGGCCGGCGGCTCGGTCGGGCTGCTGCTGGGTGGCGTGATCACGCAGGCGATCGACTGGCACTGGATCTTCTTCGTCAACGTCCCGATCGGCATCGCCACGGCGCTGCTGGCACGGCGCCTGATCGACTCCCAGCCGGGAATCGGGCTCGACCGCGGCGCGGACGCACCCGGCGCCGTTCTGATCGTCGCCGCGCTGATGGTCGGCGTCTACGCGATCGTCGGTCCCGCCGCCGCACACGGCTGGGGGGACGGACGCACGCTCGCGCTGGGAGCGCTGAGCGTCGGCCTGCTGGTGGCGTTTCTCGTGCGGGAGTCACGCGCCGCTCACCCGCTGGTGCCGCTGCGCATCTTCCGCTCCCGTCCGGTCGTGGCGGCGAACGGCATCCAGATCCTGTCGGTGGCCGGGATGTTCGGGATGTTCTTCCTCGGGGCGCTCTATCTGCGCCGCGTGCTCGGCTACGACGCGCTGCAGATCGGTCTCTCCTTCCTGCCGGTGACGGTTGCGATGGGCACGCTCTCGATCCGCTACTCCGAGCGCATCGTGACCCGCTTCGGCGCGCGTAACGCGCTGATCGCGGGGATGCCGCTGATCATGATCGCGCTGGCGCTGTTCGCGCGCGCGGGCGTCCACGGCAGCTACGTAAGCGACGTGCTGCCCTCGATGGCGCTGCTCGGCATCGGCGCGGGCATCGCCTTTCCGGCGCTGATGAACGTCGCGATGACCGGGGCGACCCAGGAGGACGCGGGGCTGGCGTCGGGGCTGGTGAACACCACCGCCCAGGTGGGCGGCGCGCTCGGGCTGGCGGTGCTCGCGACGCTGTCTGAGTCCCGCACACGGGCGCTGAGCCACGGCGGCCACGAGACGGCGGTCGCGCTCACGGGCGGCTATCACCTCGCGTTCTGGATCGCCGCAGGCCTCGTCGCGTGCGCGCTCGCCGTCGCAGTGCTGGCTCTGCCAGACCCCAGGCTGCAGGGCGCACACGCAGAGGGCGTGGGAGCGGCGCAGCCGGAGGGCGCGCACGGGTCGTGAGGGCAGGCCTGCGCCGCGCGGGGCGCGTTGCGGAGCGGTCCGCTCGCTCGGCCCAGCAGTGAAGCACCGGCCGGCGTCTGCCGAAGAGGTCGAATGCGCCTCCTCGGGCGTGCCAAGACCCTGATCGGACGCCTCAGCCTGACGCTGCAGGTGGCGCTGCTCAGCCTGCTCCCGATGTGGTGGCCGAGGGGATCGAGAGCGAGGACACGCTCGAGTACCTCGCGCAGGAGGGCTGCGCGATGGGCCAGGGCTTCTACTTCTCGCGCCCGCTAGCGGCGGAGGAGCTCACCCAGCAGCTCGCGGCCGCCTTCGGGCTCGGCGGCGCGGAGCTGCGCGCCGGCAGCGACGCCGTGTTCGGGCCCCGCTGAGGAGCCGGCTCAGAGCAGGGGCGCAGCGAGTGGCTCGGCGGGCTCCCGTTCGACGACGCGGTGCGAGCCGTCGTCGAACACGAGCACGCCACCCCAGGGCAGCCACCCCGCAGCCTGCCGGGGCCCGCTGAGGATCGCAGCCTTGGCGTGGATCTCGGCCTCTGTCGCCGTCGGTGCGAGGGCGGTCGCCTGGACGATCCCGGTGAAGGCGGGAAGACCGGTGGCGGGATCGAGGAGATGATGTGCGGGGCGTCCGTCTGTTCCCAGCCAGCTGCGCCTGCCGATGCCGCTCGTCGCGACGCCGCCGGCGTGGCGCGAGAAGCGGTGCAGGACCGTGCCGTCGAACGGGCTCTCGACCTCGATCTCCCGCGCGTGCCCGCCGGCCCCGCCGAATGCGAGGTCGCCCGCGCAGTCGATGGCGAAGCTGCGGTGCGCGCCGAGGGTCGACGCGAGCTCATCCGCGAACATGCCCTTCGCGAGTCCGCCGCTGTCGAGCGCCACCCCGGGGGGCCGCCGCACGACCCCGGCCGCCTCGTCTCCTTCCAGGTGCTCCCAGCGCCGGGCGGGCGAGGGGCCGGCAGGGCCGCGAGGCGGTGCAAGCGCGAGCGCCAGGCCGAGCGGGAGAGAGGGGGGAAGGTCCGCGGCGTAGCCGGCTTGCACGAGCTCCGTCGCCAGCGTCGCGTCGACGAGGCCGCCCGTCACCTCGGCGGCCTCGCGGGCGGTCGCAGCCAGGCGCGCCATCAGGGCGCCGGCGGGAACCTCCTCGCGCGGGTCGGCGTTCAACAGCGACAGCTCGCTCGCTGCCGAGAAGCGGGTGAAGACGCGGTGCCAGTGCAGCAGGCGCTCCTGGGCACGGAGCGCCGCGCGCCGCGCGGTCTCCTCCGTGTCGCCTTCCACGTATATGCCGCAACGGCCTCCGAAGCAGTCGAAGCGCAGGATCGTCTCGTCGCTCACGACTGCGAGGTTCTGAGGCTCGAGGACCCGCTCGCTTCGGATTCCGAGGACCCAGATTCACCGGAGCTGGACGATTCGCCCGAGCTGGACGATTCGCCCGAGCTGGAGGATTCACCGGAGCTGGAGGATTCGCCGGTTGTGGACGATTCGCCCGAGCTCGAGGATTCGGCCTCGGTGGAGGACGAGCCTTCGCCGGAGCTCTTCGCCGCTTCTTCTTTCTCGAGCCGCGCACGTTCGCGTTCGGAGGCGCGTTTGCTCGCGGCCACCTTGGCGGCCGAGGAGCCGCCGGTGGCGGAGCGGCGTTCGGCGCTCGCCACGAGCGCGGGGTCGTGGCCGGACGCCAGCTGCACGTAGACGACGCCGAAGGCGGCGATGAACAGCGTCACCGTGCCGGCCGCGACCCAGATGCGGATGCGCCTGGCGCGGCGCGCCATCGCCTCGCGCTTGGCGCGGGCCAGGTCGCGCGGGCTGAGCCTGCCGCCGTCGCCGGGCTGCTGGGAGGGCGCGCTCACGGCTGCTCCGTGGCAGGACGGGGGTTGCCCGCCGAGGGGCGGGTCCTCTCGCCGGCGCCCGCTGCGACCCAGCGGCGCGTCCAGACGGCGCCGAGCGCGAGCAGAGCCGGCAGCGTGGTGATGGCGACCATCGCCAGGAACCAGGTCTGGCCGGCGTCGGTGCCCTCGCCGAGCGAGTGCGCGAGGCCGAGCACCCACGCCAGCGCGGCGAGCCGGTGCAGACGGCGCCAGCGCTGGACGCCGATGCGCCCGCGCAGGTAGTAGGAGAGGCCGAGCAGCGCCAGCGCCCAGAAGGACACGATCCCCGCCGTGGTCCAGAACGTGTGGTAGGAGCTCGCGAACGGGACGGCGATGTCAACCAGCGAAGGGCGCAGGAAGCCGTCGCCCAGCAGGGTCAGCCCGTGCACGGCGATCGCTGCGAGCGTGGCCAGAGACAGGGCCTCGTGCGCGACGCGCAGCTCCGCGCCTCGCCGCGCCCGGACACGCGTGCCCATCAGCAGGCCGACGCAGACGCCGGCGCTCGAGAGAATCAGCGCGGCGATCCCGGCTGCGCGGCTGGCCAGCCAGAAGAGGTGGGGGCCGGTCGCGGTGGCGAGGGTCGTGATCTGCATGCGATCAGGAAAGCGCGTCTACCTCAGAGCGGGCTGAGGGTCCCATGAGGATCGCTTCAGGCTGTTGACGCGGCGCGCGCAGGCAACGTCACGACGAACGAGGCGCCCCCGCCCGGGACGTCGCGCACCTCGATCGAGCCGTGGTGCGCGTTCACGACGCCCTGGACGATCGCGAGGCCGAGGCCGGCGCCCGCGCGACCGCGCTCACGGCCGCCCTCGCGTCGCCAGAAGCGTTCGAAGAGGTGCTCGCGCTCTGCGGCGGCGATGCCCGGGCCGTGGTCGCTCACGCTCACTCTCACCTCGGCGGCCCCGTCGGCGATCGCGACTTCGATCGGGGTGCCTCCGGGGGTGTGCACGATCGCGTTGCCGAGGAGATTCGCGAACACCTGGCGCAGCTGCAGGGGATCGCCGGAGACCATCGCGGCGCCGTCGGCGCTGAGGGAGATCTCGCGCTCGGGTGCCCTCGCCCGCGCGTCCTGGACCGCGTCGCGCGCCAGCGCCGCGACGTCCACCGCCTGCGGCTCGCGCTCGGGGTGCTCGTCGAGCCGCGCGAGCGCCAGCAGATCCTCGACCAGGACTCCCATGCGCCCCGACTCGTCCTCGATCCGCCGCATCGCGTTCGCGACCTCATCCGGGTCCCGCACCGCGCCCAGCCGGAACAGCTCCGCATAGCCGCGGATCGAGGCCAGCGGTGTGCGCAGCTCGTGCGAGGCGTCGGCGAGGAACCGCCGCAGGCGCTCTTCGCTCGCGGTGCGGGCGGCGAACGCCTGCTCCAGCCGCTCGAGCATCGCGTTCAGCGCGATCCCGAGGCGCCCGACCTCGGTCTTCGGGGTGGCGGGGCTCACGCGCCGTGACAGGTCGCCTGCGGCGATCTGCCCGGCCGTGACCTCGATGCGGCTCAGCGGCCGCAGGCCGAGTCGCACGACGAAGAACGCGGTCGCCCCAAGGGCGATCAGCGCGACGGCGATCACTAGCGCCTCCACGAGCAGGAGCCGGTTCAGCGTCTGGTCGGTTTCGGTGAGGGGGACGGCCACGACCGTGACGCCGCTGTCCTCGGGGTCCCGCTGCGCGTACACGCGGTAGTTCGGCCCGTCCGAGGACACCGAGCCGACGGTCGTGAAGGTGCTCAGGGCGATGTGCGAGGGCAGCTTCGGTTCCGGCACCACGGTCTGGCCGTAGTTGAAGCTTTCGTGTCCGATCACCTTGCCTGTCGCGGAGCGCCGCTGGCCGTAGGTGCCCGGCGGCGGGTTGAAGCCCGGCGGTGCGCCTCCGCCGCCGTCCCCGCCGCCGTGGAAGCCGTGCCCCGGGCCGCCGAACGCGCCTTCGGGCACGCCGAAGCCCTTGCTGTCCAGCAGCCGCGACATGTAGGGGGTCGCCCCGCGCACCTGATCGTCGATGCGGGAGTAGAGGAACGAGCGCTGCTCGGCGTACGTGACCGCCGCCACGGCGACCATCCCGACCGCCGCCAGAACCAGCACGCTCGCCAGCACGCGGGCGCGCAGCGAGGACATCACTCGCGGGGCGCTCGCAGCCCGTAGCCGACACCGCGCACGGTCCTGATCAGCGAGGGGCCGTGCGCGTCCAGCTTCTTGCGCAGGTAGCTGATGTAGGTCTCCAGAACGCGTCCGTCGCCGCCGAAGTCGTAGTCCCACACGTGGTCGAGGAGCTGTGCGCGGGTGAGCACGCGGCGCGGGTTGAGCATCAGATAGCGGAGCAGGCGGAACTCCGTCGCGGTCAGCTCGATCGCCTCGCCGCCGCGGCGGACCTCGTGCGACTCCTCGTCGAGCTCGAGGTCGGCGAACCGCAGCCGTCCCGATTCTGCGGCGGCCTGTCCCGTTCTCCGCAGGATCGTCCTGATCCGCGCCACCAGCTCCTCGAGGCTGAACGGCTTGGTCATGTAGTCGTCGCCGCCGCCCGTGAGGCCGCGGACCTTGTCCTCGGTCGAGTCGCGGGCCGTCAGGAAGATGATCGGCACGCCTGAGCGCTGGGAGCCCAGGCGCGCGGCGACCTCGAACCCTTCGATGTCCGGGAGCATCACGTCGAGCACCATCAGATCGGGGTTGAAGCGGGACACGGCGGCGATCGCCTCACGGCCGGTGGCCGCCGTCTCGACCTCGAACCCCTGGAAGCGGAGCGCCATCGAGATCACCTCGACGATGCTCGGCTCGTCATCGACGACGAGCACCCGGCTCGACGTGGTCGCCTCGGCGGTGGCGCCTTCCTCTGCTGTCATCACGCTGCTCCCTCGTTCTGTTCGCATGATCGCCAGCATCGGCCCTCGCGCTTCAGGGCGGCTGTGTGAAAGCTGAGAGAACGCTGAGAGCTCACCTGGCGTCGAGCCTACGCCACGAGGAAGCGCTCCAGGCCGTCGCGCACCCATCGCGGCACTTCGGTCTTCTCCCAGCTGGCAGTCGAGACGCAGACGTGACGCGCACGCATCGCCACCAGCAGCTCCTCGCCCCGCATCACATCGATCTCCGTGGTGATCGCCGTCCGGCCGATGCTCCGGACGCGGGCCGGCAGCGCGAGCACGTCGTCGTAGCGTGCCGGCGCCCGGAAGTCGAGCTCGGAGTGAGCGACGACAGCGTCGAGGCCGCGCTCGACCATCTCCAGCCAGGGGCCCACGGCCTCGCGCCAGAGCTCGGTGAACGCCACGTCGAAGTAGAGGAGGTAGTTGGCGTTGAAGACGATGCCCTGCGGGTCGCACTCGCCATAGCGGACGCGCAGCTCGTGCACGAACTCCTCGCCCATCGCTAGGTGGCCGGGACCGTGTGCTCGACGATCTCGCCCATCAGCTCGCGCAGGTCGCGGTTGGCCTCGAAGACCATCTGCTGGCGATGAGCCCCGTTGCCGCCGCGCAGCAGGTCTGAGATGTCATCGAGCTGGGCTTCGCAGCCGAGCTCGGCCGCGTGGGGGCGCAGCTCGGACAGCAGCGCCTCGGTCAGCTCGCGAGCCGGCCGGCGGCCGCCCTCGCGGTCGATCAGCTCGGCGTCGAGCCCGTGCCGCGCCGCAAGCCAGCGGTTCTCGTCGATCAGCTCCCACGGCTCCTCGGCGACGTGCGTTCCGGCCTGCGCCCGCTCGGTGAGGAGCTTCACGAGCGAGACGACGAGGGCCGCCAGCGCGGTCGTGTGCTCGAGCCGGGTCTGCGAGTCCATCGCGCGGATCTCGATCGTCCCGAGGCGGGGGTGCGGGCGCACGTCGTACCAGAGGTAGGTGTAGTCCTCGATCACGCCGCCGTCGACGAGCGTCTGGACCCGGCGCTGGAAGTCCTGCCAGCCGTGAAAACGCGGTGGCAGCCCCACGCGCGGGAACGCCCGGAAGATCGGCACGCGACTCGACGCCAGGCCGGTCGGCTCGCCCCGCCACAACGGCGAGTTGGCGGAGAGCGCGATCAGCAGCGGGACATAGGGGCGCAGGTGGTTGGCGACGTGGATCGTCTCCTCCGCGTCGGCCATGCCGACGTGGACGTGCATCCCGAACACGAGCTCCTGGCGTGCGACGAAGCCGAGCGAGCGGATCAGCCCGCGGTAGCGGTCGTCGCTGACCACCCGCTGGTCCTCCCAGCGGGCGAACGGGTGCGTGCCGGAGGCGCCGATCCGCAGTCCCTGCCCGGCCGCGCGGTCCGCGACCAGAGATCGCAGCGCGGCGAGCTGGGCGCCTGCCGTGGCGACGTCCGGGCAGGGGGAGGTGGAGATCTCGAGCACCGACTCGAGCAGCTCGGGCTTGACCTCCCCGCGCGGCGGGTCCTCGCCGAGGATCGCGTCGATCGCGCTCGCCAGGTCGAGCGAGGAGGCGTCGAGGATCATCAGCTCCTCCTCGATCCCGACGGTGTAGCGCGGCCCGTCGAAGTGGTGCTCCATGCGGGCACCCTATCCGCGGGCGGATGCGCGGCCGCGTCAGTGGCGGAGCGGCGTGCCGCGGTCAACCATCCCGCTGCACCCTGTTCCACTCCACCCAGCCGATGCCCGACCGGCCGTCGGCGGCGCGCACGCGGCACATCGCGCGTGGGAACAGCGAGATCCGCCCGTCCGGCGCCTCCAGGCGCAGCGGCCCGAATGCGAGCGGCTGAACCTCGAGGTCCAGCTGCGGCGGCGCGGAGGCGATGCTCGCAGCTGTGATCAGGCCGCCGGGTCCGAGCTCGTGCTCGGCCGTGACCGTCTCGATCTCCTCGATCTCCTCGCCGCGCTGGACGTAGCCGACGCCGTAGCCGGGCATCTCCGGCAGCCCGACCGCGTGGGTGTGGGTGCCGTCGTCCAGGTGCAGGCCGCTCCACATCCAGTCGATCGCCCACCAGTCACGCGAGCCCCAGGAATGGTCCCGCTGCCCCGGGCCCGAGATCTCGAGCTCCTCGTCGCCGACGCGCACCCGGCCGCTGACGCGGCACGGGATCTCATACCGCGTCGACGCCCGCCAGGCGTACGGGATGCCGTCCGTCTCCCACACGAGGTCGAGCGCGACCTCGACCGGGGCGCCGCGCTCGCCGCGCAGCGGCGCCGAGGCGTCCTCGTGCGCTTCGCCGGTGCCTCGCGCCCGCACCGCGAAGCGCTCGAGCGGCTCCTCGCAGCGCTGCGCCGCGCTGAAGGAAGCTGTCTGGATCGACTGCTCGTCGTCCTCGGACGCCGGCAGCGGCGCCGCCGCATCCACGAGCATCACCGACGCCCGGCCGGGGCCGCAGATGCACGCCGTATACAGCGCGACGCCCTGGTTGGGAAGGCGCCCGAGCCGGACGTAGACGCCGACCGCCGCGTCATCCGAGACCGCGTCGAAATACCAGCTCTCGTTCCAGAGCGCCTCCGGGCCGGGCTCGTGCCGGCCCTCGTCCTCAGCGGCCGGGCGCAATGCCGGCGGCCTGCCCTCGCGCGGCGCCGGAAGCAGCTCGTCCGCGCCGAGGTCCAGCGCCTGGGTGGCATTGCGTTCGAACCAGGTCATGAACATCTCGTCGCCGCGTTCGGTCCGTTCCACGATCATCGACGCGGCGATCGTCATCACGAGCCCGTGGAAGCACGAGCGCCGGTACTCCTCCCAGCAGCGCTCCCAGCCGAGCCCCCGCACGCCGAGCTCGACGAGCCGCTCGTGGTAGCCGCGCAGGAGCCGCTCCTCGTGGCTGCGGCGCTCGGCCGTCGGCAGGCAGCCGCCCAGGAAGTAGGACGCGTCGACGAGCGGCGGTCCCCAGCTCACCGTCTGCCAGTCCAGGACGGTGACGCTCTCCTCGCCGAACAGCAGGTTGTCGAGCCGGTAGTCGCCGTGCACGATCCCCAGCGGCGGGCGGCGGTCGACCGCCCAGCCGTCGAGGCTCGCAACGAACCGGCGGCACAGTGCGGCGTGCTCCGCGGAGACCCTGCTCGCCGTAGCGCTCGAGGAACGCCGGCAGCAGCTGGCTCAGCAGCGCCTGATCGAGAGGGTTCGGCAGGTTCAGGTATTCCGAGGCGCCGACGGCGTCGTGGCCCATCACCGGCGCCTGGATGCTCGCGAGAGCGCTCAGCGCGCGCTCGGCACGGGCGGCGTCGCAGCCCTCGATCTGGTCTCCCTGCTCCGCGTCGCGCACGTCCTCGAGCACGAGCGTGAACCAGCCCTCGCCCTCGTCGTAGACCGCTTGATGGCATCGCGCCAGGGGGCCGCCGACGCGTCCCGCCAGTTCGCGGTAGAACGCGACCTCGCGCCGGTATGCGCCCATCCCGAAGCCGGTCGCGCGGCTAGCCGGGTCCTCGGAGGCGAGCTTCACGACCACGCTCTCCTCATCGCCGTCGCCCTCACGGAAGCGCACGCGGTGGCTCTGGCTCATCTGGCCCGGTGCCGACCGGCGCGCGGCCGAGCAGCTCGAGGCCGCCGCGGGAGAGGACCTCTTGGAGCCAGCTCGCGCTGATCTCCTCGGGGCCCCGGATCAGGGTCGCTGCCTGCATCTCCGCGATTCTCTCCGCAACCCCGAGCGGGCGTCGATCGCCTCAGTCGACCGCATAGATCTCGGGCACGTGGCGTTCGAGCTCGCGCGGGGGGCGCTCGTAGGAACGGTGCTGGCGTGGCGGGAGCTTGACCGGCGCGGGCGCCGCCAGCCGCTCGTAGGGCACGTGCGAGAGCAGGTGGCTGATCAGGTTCAGCCGCGCCGTGCGCTTGTCGTCGGCCTCGACCACGAACCAGGGGCTCGCGTCGCTGTCGGTGCAGGCGAACATGCGGTCCTTCGCCTCGGCGTAGTCGACCCAGCGTGCACGCGCCTGCAGGTCGACGGGGCTGAACTTCCAGCGCTTGCGCGGGTCGTCGAGCCGTTTCTCGAAGCGGTGCTCCTGCTCCTCGTCGCTGACCGAGAGCCAGTACTTCACGAGCGTGACTCCTTCGTTCTGCAACGAGAGCTCGAACTGCGGGCAGAAGCGCAGGAACTCCTCGTACTCCTCTTCGCTGCAGAAGCCCATCACGTGCTCGACGCCGGCGCGGTTGTACCAGCTGCGGTTGAACAGGACGATCTCGCCGGCCGCCGGCATCTCCGCCGCGTAGCGGGCGAAGTACCAGCGCGTCTGATCCCGCTCGGAGGGGGTGGGGAGGGCCGCCACGTGGCAGGTGCGCGGGTTCAGGTACTCGATGATGCGCTTGATGACGCCGTCCTTGCCGGCGGTGTCGCGGCCCTCGAAGATGCACGACGAGCTTGCGGGCGTGCGCGACGATCCACTCCTGCATGTAGACGAGCTCGGTCTGCAGGCGCAGCAGCTCCTTCTCATACGCCTTGCCGTTCAGCTTCATGCGGTGCGCTCATCGCGGCGATCTTCGCGCACCGGCGCTCGGGGGCGTCCGGCTCCTGCTGCGGGCTAGCATGGCGGGCGGTGCCCGACGAGCCCGCAGCGGCCCGACGCGAAGCAGAGCGACAGCCGTCCGCCGTTGCCGCGCGACAAACGAGGCTGGCAGGTCGCGCCGGCGCCGGACGGCCGCGGCATGCCCCAGCAGGCGCCGGCGGGCGCGCCCGCCGCACCGCCGGCCGGGATTCATCTGGTTCGTGCTCGCGCTGATCGCGCTGAACTGGCTCTCGCTGTTCCTGTTCCAGCAGGGCGGCGAACGGCGGGTGACGATCCCCTTCAGCCCGGTCTTCCTCGAAAAGGTCAAGGAGCGGGAAGGTCAAGTCGATCTCCTCGCGCAGCGACGCGGTCGAAGGGACGTTCAGAGGAACAGCTCGCGCTACCCGCCGAGCGACAGAGAGCGCGAAGCCGACCAAGCTGTTCGCTACGCAGGTGCCGAGCTTCTGGAACGGCAGCCAGCTGTCGGCGCTGCTGCAGGAAAAGGGCGTCGAGATCAACGCCAAGTCGCCGAACCCGGGGCAGTCGCTGATCGTCGAGCTGCTGCTCGGGTTCGGGCCGACGCTGCTGATCGTCGGTCTGTTCGTGTTGCTCGCGAAACGCGCGGCAGGAGGCGGTGCGGCCGGCGCGCTCGGCAACTTCGGGCGCTCGCGCGCGCGGCGCGTGGATCCGCAGACGATCCGTGTCACGTTCGCCGATGTCGCGGGCATCGACGAGGCGAAGTCCGAACTCTCGGAGATCGTCGACTTCCTGCGAGATCCCGAGCGCTACGGCCGCCTGGGCGGGCGTATGCCCCACGGCGTCCTTCTGTACGGGCCGCCGGGCACCGGCAAGACGCTGCTCGCGCGGGCCGTCGCGGGCGAGGCGCACGCGGCCTTCTTCTCGATCTCGGCGGCCGAGTTCATCGAGGCGATCGTCGGCGTCGGCGCCTCCCGCGTGCGGGACCTGTTCTCGCAGGCGAAGGAGGCGGCGCCGAGCATCGTCTTCATCGACGAGATCGACGCCATCGGGCGCTCGCGCCAGGGCTCGGCGGCGATCAGCGGTGCAAACGACGAGCGCGAGCAGACGCTCGACCAGATCCTGACGGAACTCGACGGGTTCGAATCCTCACAGGCCGTGGTCGTGATCGCCGCAACCAACCGGGCGGACATCCTGGACTCCGCGCTGTTGCGGGCGGGGCGCTTCGACCGCCGCGTCGCGGTGCAGCCCCCCGACCGCGCCGGCCGGGCACAGATCCTGAGGGTCCACACGCGCTCGATGCCCCTCGCCGAGGACGTGGACCTCGACGTGCTCGCCGCGACCACACCCGGCATGGTCGGGGCCGATCTCGCGAACCTCGCCAACGAGGCCGCGCTGCTGGCCGCCAAACGCAACCACGACAAGGTCGAGATGCGCGACTTCACCGACTCGCTGGAGAAGCTGCTGCTCGGCTCGCCGCGCGGGATCCTGCTCGAGCGCGCCGACCGTGAGCGCACCGCCTACCACGAGTCGGGGCACGCCCTCGTGGGGATGCTCACCGAGGGTGCCGACCCGGTGCGCAAGGTCTCGATCATCCCGCGCGGGATGGCGCTCGGGGTGACGCTCTCGACACCCGATACAGACCGCGTCTCCTACTCGCTGGAGGAGCTCGAAGCGAAGATCGAGGTCTCGCTCGGTGGCCGCGTCGCCGAGGAGGTCGTCTACGGGACGATCACGACCGGCGCCGAGTCCGACATCGAGCAGCTCACGAAGATCGCCCGCCAGATGGTCGGCAAGTGGGGGATGAGCAAGGCGATCGGACCGGTGGCGGTGCTCTCCGAGGACGGCCAGGGTCCCCTCCTGCCGGGCGTCAGCGAGACCTCCCAGCACACGCAGGAGGTGATCGACTCCGAGACCCAGCGCATCGTCGCCGAGGCGCACGCGGAGGTCACGCGCCTGCTCGCTCAGCACCGTGACCAGCTGGAGTCGCTCGCGCGGGCGCTGCTGGAGGCCGAGACGCTCGACGCTCCCGAGGCCTACGCGGCCGCCGGGGTGCCGCTGCCGCCGCGGGTCGAAGACGAGCCCGCGCCGGAGCCCGCTCCGGCCTGAGGAGCGCCGGCTGCCGTTTCCTGCTTCACCAGCTGCTCGACGCCGAAGGTTCCGACGACGAGGCTGAGCAGAGCCGCTGCGACGATCGCGGTCGCGGTCGCGTCGCTCAGCACGTGCGTCGCGAGCCCGAGGGACGCGACGGCAGCCGGGGCGCCGAGCTGAGCGCTCGCGGCGAGCCCGCCCACGGCTGGGGTGCGGAGGAGTCGCGTGGCGAACAGCCGGATCGCGACGTTCAGCACCGTCAGGGCGCCCGCGAGCGCGAGGTTCGACGGGTCGGAGAACAGCGCGCCGACGTCGAGCGTCGCGCCGAGCACGACGAAGTAGAGCGGGACGAAGAAGCCCTCGGCGATGCCGCGAACCTGCGTCGACAGCCGTTTCGGACCGCCGAGGATCGCGACGATCACGCCGGCGCCGAAGCCGGCGATCAGGATGCTCGTGCCGCCCTTCTGGGCGAGCCAGGCCAGCCCGAAGAGGATCAGCAGGGAGAGCCTCAGATCGAGCGCCCAGCGGCGCTGCTTGGAGCGGACGCGCACCGTCTGAATCCACTTCTCGGTGTCCACGGCGCGGGCCAGGAGCAGGAGCAGCGCGGCCGCGCCCGCGACCAGGGCCGTTCCGAGCAGCGCGTGCCACGTTCGGGACGGTTGCAGAACGATCGGGATCGCCACGATCGTCAGCACGTCGGCGATCGTGACCTGCGCCATCACGGGCAGGGCCAGGTGCCCGTCCACGCCCGCCTCCTGCAGCGCCGGCAGCAGCACCGCCGCCGAGCAGGACGCCATCACGAGCGCGTAGACGGCGGCGTGCGAGTCTCCAGCGATCCTCGCCACGAGCAGGCCGGCCGGCACCGCGAGGACGGTGACGATCCCTGCGAGCAGCGCGCCCGTGCGCAGCGAGCCGAGCAGCCGGCGGTCCCGCAGTGGCAGGTGCATGCCGACGCTCAGCATCAGCATCGCGAACCCGACTTCGGCCAGGAAGACGACCGTCGGCGCCGTCGGGTCGATGGCGTCCAGCACGTGCGGGCCGAACAGGACACCCCCGAGGATCTCGCCGGCGACGACCGGGACGAACCAGCGACTCGAGACTCCGAGCAGCGGTCCCGCCAGCCCTGCCAACACCACCAACGCGAGCGTGCCGAAGCCGATCATGGCCGACATCATCGCGCCGGGCAACGACGGCGTCGGCGGGCGCTCGCACCCCGCGGTCGTCCGGTATCGTCGCCGCAGGGGAACAGCTCAGCCACCGAGAGGGGAGCTTTGGGATGTATGACTACGTGATCGTCGGGGCAGGGTCCGCGGGCTGCGTGCTGGCCGCGCGGCTGAGCGAGGACCCGGACGTGAAGGTCCTCCTGCTCGAGGCCGGCCCGCCGGATGTCAACGAGAACATCCACGTCCCGCTCGGCTACCTGCAGCTCGGCGCGACCGAGGTCGACTGGGACTACCACTCCGCTCCGGAAGAGCACTGCGACCGCAGGCGCATCACCCTGCCGCGCGGGCGCGTCCTCGGCGGTTCGTCCTCGATCAACGCGATGGTCTACATCCGCGGCAACCCGCTCGACTACGACAGCTGGGGCGTGGCCGGCTGGAGCTGGGCCGATCTGCTGCCCTACTTCATCAAGGCCGAGGACAACGAGCGCGGCCCGTCGGCGTTCCATGGCGCGGGCGGTCCCCTGCCGGTCAGCGAGGAGCGCTCGCAGAACCGCATCTCCCACGCGTTCGTCGAGGCCGGCGTCGAGGCTGGGTCTCGGACGCAACGACGACTTCAACGACGGTGAGCAGGACGGCGTCGGGATGTACCAGGTGACCCAGCGGGAGGGGATGAGGGCCTCGACCGCGGTCGCCTACCTCCACCCGGCCTCCGAGCGGCCGAACCTCGACGTGATGCCCTACATGCAGGCGCACCGGATCCTGTTCGAGGGCAACCGCGCCGTCGGTGTCGAAGCCGCCCAGCTCGGCACGCCGCAGGAGTTCCACGCCCAGCGCGAGGTGATCCTCGCCGCCGGTGCCTACAACTCGCCGCAGCTGCTGATGCTGTCGGGTATCGGGGACCCCGAGCACCTCGCGATGCGCGAAATCGAGGTCCTTTTGGACCGGCCCGCGGTGGGTTCCAATCTCGGCGACCACCCGGCGGCGCAGCTCGTCTACACGACGCCCGAGCCGGAGAGCCTGCTGCTTGCCCTGGAGCCGGAGACGCTCGAGCGCTACGAAGCGCAGCGCACCGGTGCGTTCGCGTCCAACTTCGCGGAGGCGGGTGGGTTCGCCCGCGTCGGAGCCGGCGCGGGCGCCCCCGACATCCAGTTCCACGCGGTGCCGCTGCAGATCATCGACGAAGGCACACGCGATCCCGACGCGCACGGTGTCTGGATCTCGCCCTGCCTGCTGACGGAGCAGAGCCGCGGCACCGTGAGGCTCGCGTCCAAGGACCCGACGGCCAAGCCGATCATCCGCAACGAGTTCTACTCGGCTGCCAGAGGACATGCCGCGCATGATCGCCGGGCTGCGGCTGGCGCTCGACATATGCGGGCAGGAGGCGCTGCGGCCCTACTGCGCGGAGCCTTACAACGTCCCCCGCGGCGACTCCGACGAGGACCTGCGCGCGCACGTCGCCGCCACCACGTTCGCGATCTACCACCCGGTCGGCACGTGCCGGATGGGCGCCGACGCGGCTGCCGTCGTCGATCCCGAGCTGAGGGTGAACGGGATCGAGGCCCTGCGCGTGGTCGACGCCTCGGTGATGCCTGCCGTCCCGCGGGGGAACACCAACGCGCCGACGATCGCCATCGCCGAGCGCGCGGCGGACCTGATCCGTCACGGGCGGGCGCTGGCCGAGCCCGCTGCGAGCGCAGCCGGGGTGGCCGCAGCAACGGCATGAGCCGGGCCCAGAGGCGCGCCGCAGCATAGGCTTACGCGTCGTGAGCGCGCTCGAGATGTTGCGTGCGCGGGTCGCCGAGATCGCCGACCTGCGATCGCTCGACATGCTGGCCACCTGGGACCAGCTCGTGATGATGCCCTCCAAGGGGGCCCCTCAGCGGGGCGAGCAGCTCGCCACGCTCGCGCGGATCACGCACGACCGCGCGACCGCGGAGGAGATCGGGGGCTGGCTCGCGGAGCTCGAAGGGGGGGAGCTCGACGAGCTGGACGCGGACGTCGTCCGCATCGCGCGCCGGGACTGGGAGCGGGCGCGCCGGGTGCCGAGCGAGCTCGCGGCAGAGCTCTCGGCGGCCCACGCGGAAGGTCACGAGCGCTGGCGCGAGGCTCGCGCCGCGGACGACTTCGGGGCGTTCGTCGGAGCGCTGGAGCGCAACGTCGAGCTGGCGCGCGCTTACGCGGCGTGTGTGGCCGAGGACGGAGACGGGCTCTACCAGGCACTCATCTACGACTACGACTACGGCCTGCGCACCGACGAGCTGAGGCGCCTGTTCGGAGCGCTCGGCGAGCGTCTCGCGCCGCTCGTCGAGGAGGCCGCCGGCCGTGCTCCGGCGCCCCGGCCCGAGGTCCCCGGCGATGCTCAGCGGAGAGCCGTCGAGTCGATTCTCCGGCGGGTGGGGGTCGAGCCCGAGGCATGGCGCCTGGACGTCTCGGCGCATCCCTTCTCGAGCTCGATGGCGCGATCCGATCAGCGCATCACGACTCGCTACGAGGACGGCGGCATCGAGTCCCTGCTCAGCTCGCTGCACGAGTTCGGGCACGCCCTCTACGAGCGCCAGATCGACCCGGCCCTGGACCGCACCAACCTCGGCACCGGGACCTCGATGTCGATTCACGAGTCGCAGAGCAAGCTGTGGGAGAACCACATCGCCCGTCACCCGTCGTTCGCGACGGTCCTCGCCGAGGAGCTCGCCGCGAGCGGTTACGGGATCGCGCCGGCCTCGCTGCACGAGGCGATCGTTGCGGTCGAGCCATCCTTGATACGCGTCTCCGCCGACCCTGTCACCTACCCGCTTCACATCGTGCTGCGCTTCGAGCTCGAGCTCGCCCTGATCGACGGCGAGCTGTCGGTCGCCGACCTTCCCGCGGCCTGGAACGACGGCATGCGCCGCCTGCTCGGCGTCGAGGTGCCGAGCGACGCGCTGGGCTGCCTGCAGGACGTCCATTGGAGCGAGGGCGCGTTCGGCTACTTCCCGAGCTATGCGATGGGCTGCCTGATCGCGGCCTCGCTGTGGGAGGCCCTGGAGCGTGATCTCGGGCCCCGCGCCGAGGCGCTCGAGGCGGGCGAGGTGGGCGAGGTGAAGGAGTGGCTCGGCGTCCACGTGCATCGTCACGGCCGGCGTCTGGACACCGTTCCGCTCGTGGAACGGGCGACGGGGCGCGGCCTCGAGATCGACCCGTTCATCCGGTACGCGACGCCGTTCGCGTCCGTGACAGCGCGCCTGTAGGGTCCACGACGCCGGTTCGGGACTTGACAAAATCGAAGGAAGGGACGTCAGCGATGCTCACGCTCACGGGACTCGACGAGGTGAAGGATCACGTGGGCCGGGAGCTCGGCGTGAGCGACTGGCACCTCGTCACGCAGGAGGCGATCGACGAGTTCGCGCGCGTCACCGGCGATGATCAGTGGATACACGTCGACGTCGAGCGCGCCAAGGAGAGCCCGTTCGGGGGCACGATCGCCCACGGCTACTACACGCTGTCGCTGGCGCCGCGGTTCTCGTATGACATGTTCACGTTCGAGGGGTTCGCCTTCGGGGTGAACTACGGCCTGAACCGCGTGCGCTTCCCCTCCCCGATGCCCGTCGGCGGGCGGGTGCGCATGCGCGCGACGCTGGCCTCGGTGCAAGAGATCCCCGGCGGCGCCCAGATCACCAGCGAGCTTACGTTCGAGCGCGAGGGCGGCGAGAAGCCGGTGTGCGTCGCCGAGTCGCTCGCGCGCGTCTACACGGGCTGAGGGCGCGGCGGCAGCGCTCGCCCGCGCGCTGCGGGCGAGCGTCGTCTATTCGTAGGTGTAGCGGTCGCCGGCGACCGCTGTGCTCTTGCCTTTGTTCGCCTGCGCGATGATGTCGAACGTACCGAGCGCTTTCGACAGCGGCACGAGGACCGTGCAGCTGGTGTTGCTCGTGCACTGAACCGACTTCGCTGTGGCTTTGCCGAACTTGAACTTCACGGTGTTGGTGCCTTCGGGGAAGCCTGCGCCGGTGATCGTCACCGTGTTGCCGCCGGCTTTGGGGCCGTTGGCAGGCGACACCGATTCGACGACCGGCGCGTAGCGGAACTGGTCCTTCTTCACGACGGCGCTCGTGCCGCCGACCGAGGTCACCCTCACGTCGGCGGGACCGGCGACGCCCGTGGGCGAGACCGCTGTGATCGAGGTGTTCCCGATGACGGTGACGTTGCTCGCGGGGACGCCCGCGAAGCTGACGCCGGTCGCGCCGGTGAAGCCCAGGCCCGTGATCGTGACGGTCGTGCCTCCGGTCGCGGGACCCCCTTTGACAGACAGTTTCGTCACGGTCGGCGGGGTGCGGTAGGTGTACTTGTCGGCGCTGCCGGTGCCGCTCGTGCCCGACGTGCTGGTGACCGTCACGTCGACGGTGCCCGTGCCGGCGGGTGTCGTTGCGGTTATCGATTCCCCGGATTCCACCGTGAACGATTTCGCCGCCGCAGCGCCGAAGTGCACCGCGCTCGCGCCGCCGAGGTTCACCCCGGTGATCGTCACGGTCGCGCCACCTTCCATCGGGCCTTCGTGCGGCGTGACTTTCGAGACCACGGGCAGCGCTTCGCCGAAGGCGAGCACCTGCGAGCCGGCGGCTACGCCCACGACCTGGGCGATGTTGTGCGCCTGCACCGGCACGTCGCTCGGTTCCCCGGTGGAGCCGATCCCGAGGCCACCGTTTTCGTTGCTGCCCCAGGTCATGATCGCACCCGAGCCGAGCACGGCCGCGCTCAGTTCTTCGCCCGCCGCGATCGCGGTCACGCCGGAGAGTCCGGGGACCGGGGACGCTTTGTCGTTGCGTTCTTCGATCGCGCCGTTGCCGAGCTCGCCCTTGGTGTCGTCGCCCCAGGACACCACGGTGCCGTTCTGCAGGAGCGCCATCGCGTGGTTGCGTCCCATCGAGATCGCCTTGACGTTCGACAGACCGTCGACCGGTACCGGAGTGGGGCTCAGCAACGCTTCTTCTTCTTCCACCCCCGGTTTCCCTTTCAGGGCCACTTCTTCGTCCCCGAGCTCGAAGTGGAGGTCGTCTCCCCAAGCGACGACGGTGCCGTTTTTGAGCAGCGCCAAGCTGTCGTGGCCGCCGGCGGCGATGGCCGTGGCTTCGCTCACGCCTTCGACTTCGACCGGTTTGCTGCTCGAGGCCTTGTTGCCGTCACCCAACTGCCCGTCTTCGTTCTGGCCCCAGGCCATCACGTGGCCGTTGGAGAGCAGCGCCAGGCTGTGCCCTTCGCCGGCCGCGACCGCGGTCGCGCCGCTCAGCCCGGGGACGCTGATCGGCACTTCGCTGTCGACGTTTTTACCGTCGCCGAGCTGGCCCATTTCGTCATCGCCCCAGGCCATCACGGTGCCGTTGGAGAGCACCGCGAGGCTGTGGTTGAGCCCGGCCGCCACCTGGGTGACGCCGCCGAGGTGTTCGATCAGTGTCGGTGTACGCACGCCGACCGCTCCTTCGTCGCCGAGCTGGCCGTGGGCGTTCGATCCCCAGGACTCGACGGTGCCGCCCGCGCGCAGCGCCAGGCCGAATTTGCCGCCGGCCGCCAGTTGCGTCACGAAGCCGAGGTTCGGCATCGCACCCGGCAGGAGCTGGAACCCTTCGCTCGAGCCCGTCCCGGTCTGGCCGCTTTTGTTCGGGCCCCAGCCGTAGGCGCCGTAGTCAGTGGCCGAAACCGTCAACAGCGCGGCTTGGGTGGCGGCGCTGCCGGCCACGTTTTTGAACACGGCGCGGTACAGGTGACCGCTTTCGGAGATCTGGGCGCCCGAGATGGTGAGCGTGTCCTGCGTCGCGCCGCCGACCGGGGCGAAGGTGCTGCCTTCGTTGGTCGACAGTTCCCACTGCACAGTCGGTGTGGGGTGTCCGGTGGCCTGCGCTTCGAAGGTCGCCGTGCCGCCGGTCAGCACGACCTGCGGTTCGGGCTGGTGGGTGATCGTGGGCACGGTCCGCACGTTGAGGGTCGCCGCGGTGGTGGTCGCGGTGCCGGCGATGTTGGTCCACGTGGCGCGGAAGCGGTAGCCGTCTTCGGCGATCGTCGCCGAGGCGATCGTGAACGTTTCCGAGGTCGCGCCTTCGATCGTCTGGAAGGATTTGCCGCCGTCGATCGAACGTTCCCACTGGACGGTCGGGGGAGGGTTGCCGCTGGCGTGCGTCTTGAATTCGACCTGCTGGCCTTCGAGCACCGTCTGTTCGAGCGGCTGCCCCTGGAGGACCGGCGGGTCCTCGATGTGCAGGGTTGCCGCTTCGCTCGTCGCGGTTCCCGAGCTGTTGGTGAAGACGGCGTGGAACTTGTAGCCGTCCATCGTTTTGCTGATGCCCGAAAGTTTGAGCGTCGTGCCGGTCGCGCCGGTGACGTTTTTGTAGGTCGCGCCGCCGTCCGTGGACTCCTGCCACTGGACGGTCGGCGTCGGGCCGCCCGCGGCGGCGGAGGTGAAGGTCGCTTCGTGGCCTTCCTGCGCGAAGGTGTCCACGGGCTGCAGCGTCACTTCGGGTTTGAACTGGACGGTCAGCGTGACCGTGTTGGTCGTAGCCGTGCCGGCGGTGTTCGTGAAGAGCGCCCTGAACTTGTAGCCGTTTTCGCTCCCTGTGGTGCTCGCGATCGTGTAGCTGGAGGAGGTCGCGCCTTCGATCGGCTGGAAGGTTTTGCCGCCGTCGGTCGAGCGTTCCCATTGCACCGTCGGAGTCGGCGTGCCGCTGGCGCTGGCGAGGAATTTGGCCGGAGAGCCCGCGCTCACCGTCGTGTTCGTCGGCTGCTGGCTGATTTTCGGGGCCGATTCAGCGAGCGGGTGTGCGGCGGCGTCCCGTACGACCCGCGCTCCGGAGATCCCGGCGAAGGCGAGCGCGAGCAGCGCGATCGCAGCGAAAGCTGAGACGAGCGCAAGCCCCCGCCGGCGGAGCGTCGTCCCGCGCGCGTGCACGCGCCCGTGCTGCGGTGCCCTCGTGTCCATCCTTGCCACCTTGGTCCCCGTTTCTTCCCCCGGCCCGCTCGGGCCCCTTGATCCACGCCGCCCCTCAGCGCCGTGAGCGATCATCATACGGACTCGGTCCGGCTGGCGCGAGGCTTCTTCTCGCGGCGTTCACACCGCCCGGCCGCGGTTAGACTGGCGGCTGTGAGCGGCCCCGACGACGATCTGTTCGGCCCGGAGCACGTCCGCGTCTACCGCGAGACGGGGGGAGAGCGCGGCTATGAGTGGCGCGGGACGACGATCCTGCTGCTGACGACGCGCGGCCGCCGTTCGGGGGAGCCGCGCACGATGCCCCTGATCCATCGCACCGACGGCGACCGCTGGGTCGTCGTCGCCTCCAAGGGCGGCTGGCCCGAGGATCCCCTCTGGTTCCAGAACCTCGAGGCGGACGGCGACGCCACGATCCAGGTCCGAGGCGAGGAGATCCAGGTGCATGCGTCCGTCGCCGAGGGCGAGGAGCGCGAGCGCCTGTGGGCGCTGATGACGGAGGTCTGGCCCGCCTACGACGAATACCAGCAGAAGACCTCGCGCCAGATCCCCGTCGTGGTCCTCACGCGCTCCTAGCTCAAGCGCGGCGACGCCGGCGCGGAGCGCATCCGTGCAGCCGTCCGCGCGCTGCGCCGCCGTTTGCGCGCCGGGTGCTCGCCCGGTGTGCCGGGCACCGCCGCTGCGTCGCGGCGGCGCGCGGGCGCCCGGACACCGTGGCGGGCGGCGAAGCGGGCTGTCCGTTCGGGTCCACGCTCCCCAGCGCGTCGAGGTTCGCCTCCGCGAACCACAGCTCCCCGCCGGCGCTGACGATGCCCTGGGGCGAGGACGGTGTCGCAGTGCCGATCGGGTACTCGCTGAGGAGCCCGGCAGTGGTGATCCGCCCGATCGACTCATCGCCCCCGTCTGTGAACCACAGCGCACCGTCGGGACCGGCGGTGATGTAGCGCGGCGCGGGTGAGCCGTACTCGCCCTGAGCCACCCCCGAGGAGCTGGGGATCGCGAATTCCTGCAGGACGCCGGCCGTGGAGATGCGGCCGATGCGGCCGAGCGCCTGCTCGGTGAACCAGAGGGCGCCATCGGGGCCGAGGACGATCGAGTACGGCTCGGCGTTCCCGAAGGTGCCCGGCGCGGCGCCCGCGAGCGCGTGTTCGCTGACGGCGCCGTCTGCGCCGAGCTCGCCGATCGTCCCCGTCAGAAGCTCGGTCGTCCAGACGCTGCCGTCCGGCGCGAGCGCGATCGAGCTCGGCGCTCCCTCGCGCGGCAGCGGATAGGAGGTGAGGGCGCCCTGTGCGGACAGCCGTTCGATCGCGCCGGCCGCCATGTTCGCGATCCACAGCGAGCCGTCCGGGGCGGCCGTGAACTGCTCGGGCCAGAAGCCTGAGCCCAGTGCCAGCGGGAACGCGAAGCGCGGTTCCAGCGCGGCCCCCGCCGGCTGGCGCTCCAGCGCGACCGCCCCGGAGCTGCCGGTGACGGCCAGGAGCCAGAGCTGACCGTCGGGGCCGCTGCCGAGAGCGATCGCGCCGAGCGGCTGGAGCGGTCCGGGGGTGAAGGGGGAGGTCGTGATGCGCTCGAGGAACGTCGAGCTCTGCTCCGAGCGGGTCACCGCGAGGCCCCCTGCCACGGCGGCGATGCCGATGGCCGCGGACGCGCTGGCGAGGCAGCGGGTGCTGGGCGATCGTCACGGCCGCGGCGCTGCGCGGCAGCGACAGCACGATCGCCGCGCAGCCGACGGCCGCCATCGCAAGGGCGCGAGCGGGAGCTCCTCGTGCTCGCCGGAGCTGTCGGGGAAGCGTCATCCTCGGTCGAGTATTGCAGACAAAAGTCTGCAGGATGAAACCGTTCCGGATGCGGTCACAGCTCGGGGCCGGCGCCGGACGGCGCATGCGGGACAGGGACCGTGAGCTCGCGGCCGGCCCGCTCGAAGCGCAGCGATGTCGCGCCCTGCTCGGTGAGGGCGTAAGAGCCTTCATGCAGGGCGAGCGCGATCGACTCGCCGTCGGCGAGTTCGATCCGGGCGTCACCGGCTCCGGCCGGGAGCACGCCCTCCAGCGAGGAGCGCTCCGGGGTGCCGGGGAGCCCGGTGATCGCGCTGAGCAGGTAGCCGCGCGTGGCCGCGGCCGTCCCGACGCAGTCGATCGTCTCGGGTGCGGCGGCGGCGCCGCTCAGGGCTCGCAACAGGCATACCCGTTCGGGCGCCGGCACGATCCAGGACGGGGGCGCGCCGGAAGCGCCGCGGGAAGGCGCCTCGCGGCCGCGATCAGCAGGGCACGTTCGCCGAGGCGCCCGTCTTCGCGCGCCTCGGCGGCGAGCAGCGCGCGCGCCTGGCCGGCAGGCCGATCGCCGCTCCGGCCCGGGCGCCTGAGGATCGGGAACGCCCGGAGGAGGGGGGAGGGCGGAACGGCCGGCCGGCCAGGCGCGGCGCGCCGCCCCGGCGGGGGGTGATCCGGGCGGGCGCCGCGCCGTCGACGCCGCGTGCTCCGGGCCGGCGCCGTCGGTCGCATGCCGCGCGGGGTGCGTGTGGGCCGCGCCGCCGGCCGAGGGCTCGCCGGCTCGCGACGTCAGCGCCCGCGCGTGCCGCTGCCGGCGTGCTGCACTGCGCCGTTGCCGGCTCCGGCGCAGCCGGGCAGCGCCATCGCGGCCGCCAGTGAGGCCGCGATGGCCGCGCCCGTGCGCATGTGCTCAGGGTTCGCCCCAGTTGACGTACTGGTACAGCGCGATCGAGTAGTAGACGGCGCAGGTCCCGATCATCCCGTAGCCCGGGGGCGCGCTCGGCAGCAGGTATGAGACGTGACCCCAGCCGGCGACCCACGGCTCCGTCTGGCCGCCGTCCCAGACCGCGGCGCCGACGCAACGTTCGATGCCGTCCGGGTGGGGGGCCTTGTAGCGGTTCTCGGTTTCCTGCGGCAGCCATGCGGCAGCGTTGTCCGGATCCATCGTGCGCAGGTAGGAGATGCGGGTCTCGTAGTGCGGCTCGATGCACGCAGCCCCCCACGAGTACGTGCAGCCCCACCAATATTCGCCGCCGTAGAACGCCTTCGCCTGCGCCGACGCGGCGAACGCCGCAGCCGCGAGAAGAGCCGCCGCGACCAGCAGCAGCGCCCGGCGCCTCCAGTGCTTGAACAGCACCCTCCACCTCCGATCTTCGGTTCAGTCTGTTTCAGACAACCGAACTATTTGCATGAACGGGATGGACGCTAGTCGCGGGGAAGCTCGAGCGGAAGGTGATCAGGGGGTGATTCTTTTGGGGGGGAGGGGTTCGCGTTCCGCGCCGGCCCCGGCTCGCCGGTGGGTGCGAGGCGCCCGTGGAGGTCCCGGCTCGTCGCGACGCCGAGCTTGCGCCTGACCCGGCGCGCATGGGTGCGAACCGTCTCGAGCTCGATGACGAGCTCCGCCGCGATCTCGCCGTAGTTCTTGCCCTCGGAGAGGCAGAGCAGGACCTCGTTCTCGCGCGGCGTCAGTGACTCGGGGGGCGAGCCTGCCTCGGCCGCGGCCAGCGCGGCCGCGAGCACTTTCAGCAGTGAGCGGGCGGTCGCGCTGTCGAGCACGACGAGGACTCCGTCTCCCGGTGTGGTCGCCACGTGGGCAAGGTGACAGTTGTCAGCAGTTCCGCGCGAGCGGTGTTCCTCACCCGGCGCCTAAGCTTGCGGGGCGAATGCCCGCGCGCAGCGAGCAGAGCACGAAGGGCCCGGCCGAGCACCCGCTCGTCTGCATGTACCTGTTCCTGGACGCCGGCGGGGCCACGCTCCCGCCGCACCCTTCGCCGCGCACCGCCTCGCCGCTGCGCTACCTGGAGTGCGCTGTGGTCCAGGCCGCTTCGCTGAGGCTCGCCGGCGCAAGCTGCCGGCCGGTGCTCCTGACGAACGCCATCGGCGGGCCGGGACGCGCCTGGCGCCGGATGTGGGATGCGCTCGGCGAGCTCGGCGTGGAGGTGAGGGAGGTCGCGCTGCGCATCGAGCCCGGCACCGCCGCCGGCGTGACCCGCCTGCCGTTCGAGGCGATCCGGGCGGTCGCCGGCGGCGTCGCGGGATCGCGGACGCTGTGGGTTCCCAATCTCGACTGCGTGTGGGCCGACCCGGCGCGCGCGCTGAACGCCGGCCCGGAGCCGGGGCGCATCGGAGCGCTGGCGATCCCGTATCCCCCCGACTGGGCCGTGGGGGGTCCCGATGCCGTGGGCGCGAGCCGCGAGGCGCTCGGCCGGACCGCCGCCGCGATGGGCGCACCCGGAGGCGCCCCGCCGCCCTGGATCGGCGCCGATCTGCTGACGGGTACGAGGGATGCGCTGCTCGCGCTGGTGGCTGCGTGCGAGGAGCTCGACGGCCGGCTCGCGCGGGGCGGCACCACCGCGACCAACGAGCAGCTGCTGACGCTCGCGGCGGCGCTCGGGCGCGCGGGAGTGGACGACCTCTCAGGTGTCGCCAGGCGCATCCAGACCGGGGCGCGGCACACGGCGGGCGCACCCGCCGACGCCGCCGAGCTGGGGATCTGGCACCTGCCGGCGGAGAAGGGGCTCAGCCTGCGCCGCGCCGCCCGTGCGCTCGCCCGCGGGCGCAGCGAGCCTCTGCGCGCGGACCTCGCCTGCACCGAGCGCGCGCTGCGGCGCTTCAACGTCGGCAAGGCGCGGCGCACGCATCAGCTCCGCGACGACGCCTGGGTGGCCTGGGGCAGGCTGGCCTGGGCCCGCGCGGTGCGCCCAGCGGTTACGCTGCCAGCGGGCGGACGGGTCTTCGAAGGGAGAATCGAGTAGAGGTGCGGCGTCTTTCGCCTGTCGATGCTGCGTGGCTCGCGATCGAGTCGCGGGACACGCCGATGCACGTCGGCGGCCTGTTCGAATTCACGCAGGCCGCCGACGCGCCGCCTGGCTACCTGCAGGACCTCTTCGCGCGGATGCGCGCCGCCCAGGCGGTGCCGGCGCCCTGGAACCTGCAGCTCGTCGAGGCCCCGCTGATCGGCTCGCGGCTGCCCCTCATGCGCGAAATCCACGACGTGGACCTGGATTACCACGTCCGGCACTCGGCGCTCCCTCATCCCGGCGGGCAGCGCGAGCTCGGCGTGCTCGTCTCGCGCCTGCACAGCAACGAGCTCGACCTGCACCGTCCGCTCTGGGAGGTGCACCTGATCGAGGGCCTCGAAGGCAATCGGTTCGCGATGTACAGCAAGATCCACCACTCGCTGGTCGACGGCATCAGCGGCATGCGGCTGATCATGCGAGCGCTCTCTGAAGACCCCGCGGAGCCGGGCACGCCCTCGTTCTGGACCGTGCCGGAAGGCGACAGGCCGGTCCGTGACGGGTCCTCGCAGGACGGGCCACGGCGTCCTCGGTGTACCCCTCGGGCTGCTGCGCGAGAGCGCCTCGGCCGCGGCCGGGCTGTCGCGCGCCGGTCTCGACCTGGCTCTCGCCGCGGTGGACGCGCGCCCGCTGCAGGCGCCCTACCGCGGGCCGGACTCGGTGCTGAGCGAGCGCATCACCGGCCAACGCCGCTTCGCGACCCAGCAGTACGAGTTCGAGCGCGTGAAGGCGATCGCGCGGGCCGGCGACTGCACGCTCAACGACATCGTGCTGTACCTCTCGGGGACGGCGCTGCGCCACTACCTGCCGAGCACGCGCATCTGCCCGACCGCCCGCTGACGGCGGGGATCCCAGTCAACCTCCGCGAGGCCGACGACCAGTCGATGGGCACCTCGATCGCCTTCATGATCGCCGAGCTCGGCACGAACGTCGCCGATCCCCGCGAGCGGCTGCGCGACGGTGTCGCGGTCCACCGCCGAGGCCAAGCGGCACCTCAGCCGGCTCCCGTCCGAGGCGCGTACGTCCTACACGCTGCTGCTGAACGCCCCGTACATCGCCGGCCTCGTGCTCGGCTTGGGCGGGCGCGCTCCGGTCCCGTTCAGCCTCGGCATCTCGAACGTCCCCGGGCCGACGGAGCCGCTCTACATGAACGGCTCGCGGCTCGACTCCCTGTTCCCGCTCTCGCTGCTGACGCAGGGGAACGCGCTCAACATCACCTGCGTCAGCTACGCCGGCACGCTGAACTTCGGCTTCACCGGCGCCCGCGACACGATGCCCCACCTGCAGCGGCTGGCGATCTACATGGGCGAGGCGCTGGATGAGATCGAGGGGGTGCTCGGTAAGCAGCGCTGCCCGCCGCCGCGCGCGCAGCGACGCGACGAGCTGACAGGATCGGCCGGCGCTCCGTGCCGTCTGCGGAGGGTCGGCCGGCGCTCCGTGCCGGCCTCAGCGCCACCAGGGGACGCGCCGCAGCTCGGCGACGCGCCCCGCGGGCGCGATCAGCTCGTCGAGGTGCTCGGCGAGGTGGTCCAGGTGCTCGCACAGCCACACCGCGTAACGCGAGCCGGCGCCCTCGTGGACGACGGTGTCGGGAGCGAGCACGAGCGGGGCCAGCTCGCCGGGCGGGCGGCCTGCGGGCGGCCCGAGCAGCACGGCGAGGTGTTCGTACCAGGCGGTGATCGCGGCGGCGCGCCGGTCGAGCGCCGCGCGTGCCGCCGCCACCGCCTCCGGGTCCGCCGGCAGCGACGCGATCGCGTAGGCGGTGAGCCGCAGGCGCAGCGAGCCGCCGACGAGCCTCCAGAGCTGGCGCTTCTCGATCCGCTTGGAGCCCTGCTCGGCGAGGAACGCCCGCAGCGCTTCGTCGAGGCGCACGGCGGCGGTCGTCGCGGCCGCGGCGAGGTCGGGCGGGCCGTCGCGCATCCCCGCGGACCAGTCCACGCCCTCGCGCAGGAACGAGGCGCCGACGCTGAAGGAGTCCGCGAGGTCGTCGCCGACGACCGCCGCGACGCCGCGCGGCCAGACCATCAGGCCGACGAGCAGGCTGACCGCACACCCGAGCGCCACGTCCTCGAGGCGCACGATCCCGACTTCCCAGCCGACCGGCTGGATCAGGTTGAACAGCACGGCGACCGTCACGGTGAAGGCGGCCTGCCCGACGGCGAACGGCGCGGTCCCCGGCGCGTATGCGGCGACGAAGATCGCGACGGGGAGGATCGCCCAGAGCGCGCGTGGATTCGGCGCCGATCACGATCAGCAGCGCGCCGCCGATGCAGAACCCGAGCACCGTGCCGGCGAGCGCGCTGAACGCGCTCGCGCCGGTCGCGGCGGCGTTGGTGCGCAGCACCGACAGCGTGCCGAGGACGACCCAGAAGCCGTGTTGGACGCGAGCTGAGCTCCGCGACGAGGACGGCGACCGACAGCGCGACGGCGGCGCGCAGGCTGTTCACGAACCAGACGGAGCGCACGCTGGCGTGGCGCAGCGCGGTCGCGGCCCGGCCTGCGCCGCGACCGCCGCTGGCGAGTTCGAGCGCGTCGCGAACTCGTGGCGCCGACGCTCCAGCTCGCCCGGCGTGAGCACCGCTCGGCGACCAGCGCGTCGGCGCCGGCGGCGAGGATCGCGACCGCGAGCGTCTGCGCGTGGAAGGCGATCTGCGCTTCGCGGCGGAAGCCCGGGGCGGCCTCGGGCAGCGGCCTCGAGATCGGCGAGCGCCGCCTCGCGCAGCCGCTCGAGGCGTCCAGTTCGGGCTCCTCGCGCGCGCCTTCGAACAGGGCGGCGATCTGATCGAGCACCTCGGCGCACGCGGCGAGCAGCTCCTCGTCGCGCGGCCAGCCGCGCCATGCAGGTCGTCGCGCTCGGCGACCGCGTCGCTGAGCAGCGAGGTGCACCACTCGATCAGCTGCACGACATTCGCCATCGCCTGGTCGGGGGCGGCGAGGCCGAGCGGCCGGAAGGGCGTGGAGTCGAACAGCTCCATCAGCTCGTGCTTGGCGGCGACGGCGTTCTCGAGGGCGACCGGGGCGTCGTCGCCGGCGAGCGCGGCTCGCACGCCCTCGGCGAGCGCCCGCGCGGCCGCGGGCGAGCGCCGCCGCGCAGCGGCTTGCGCCGCTCCCGGCGGCGAGAACGCGAGCACGGCGGCGGTGCCGGCGACCGAGGCGAGCCACCAGCCCGCGAGCCGGTCGGGGATCATCGCGGCGGTGCCGGGTGAGGCCACCGGCAGCACGTAGGTGAGCATCGCCCCGATCGCCCCCGACGCCGCGTTCGGGCCGAGCGACCCCGGCGTAGAAGACGATGAACGCGACCGGGATCGTGACGAGCGTCGCGAGCACGGTGGAGGAGCTCACGAGCGTGCCGATCGTCAGCAGCGCGCTGCCCGCCAGCGCCAGCCCCGTATGCGCGATCAGGCGGTCGCGCCGGCTGCCGCCGAAGGAGCTCAAGCAGCAGCGTCGCGAAGCTGCCGAACGCCGCGAACGTCGCCATCTGGAGGTTCCCGATCACCTGGTCGGTGAGCGCGAAGAGGCCGGCCGCCACGACCGTCGTGCGGGCCGCCCGCGCGGCTGCCTGGGCCGACCACGCCGGGACGAGGCGCCGCAGCGCGCCCGGTGAGCGCGCGTGCTTGGAGGCGACGGCGTCAGCTTGGCTGGCCAAGTGAGCGCGAGTCTACATCGGTGTTTGAGTCGCCGCCGATTGCGGGTAGGAAGATCGACGGAGGCCTCTACGCAGGCTCCTCCTGTTCCTCTTCCGCCCCGGCAGTCCCAATCGGGAGAGGGCACGCTGGCTATGGCGGTCGCGACGCGCATCGAACCCCTCCTCGTGCGCGTCGCGTACGCCGCCGCCCGCGACCGCGTAGATTCGCGTTGATGATCGCCGAAGGGGCCGGGCGGGTTCCTGCGAAAGGTGCGCTCGCCGACGCGGACGGGCATGAGGTCGAGCAGGCCGCGGTGAGCGCTCGTCGCTTCTCGGGCGCAGCGCTGCTGGCGCTTGCGATCGGTCTGGCGATCACGGCCGCGCTCGCGATCGCCTCGGGCACGCTCTACCGGCACAACGAGCGTAGGCTGCTGAACCTGCGCGTGCGGGAGCTGAGCCTCGTGCTCGCGAGCGCCACCCAGAGCGTCCAGACACCCCTCGCGTCGGCCGCGGCGCTCGCGGACGCGACCGCCGGCGACCCGGCGCGCTTCCGAGAACTGATGACGCCGCTGGTCGGCCCCGGCCGCCAGTTCGCGGCCGCCTCCCTCTGGCCGCTCGGCGCGCCGCGCGCGGCACGCGCGCGTCGTGCTCGGCACGCCGCGGCCTCGCCGGCGGTGCGCACGGCGCAGGTCGCGGCGCTCGCGCGCCGGCCCGGCGTCTGAACATGGTCGGCATGCTGGGCGAACAGCCGCCGGCGCTCGGGTTCGAGTACGCGGTCGGCGCCGGCCGCGGCTCCTATGCGGTGTTCGTCGAAAGCCCGCTGCCGGCGAACCGCCGCTCGAAGCTCGAGAGCAACAGCGCGTTCTCCGACCTCAATTACGCCGTCTATCTCGGCCGTGGCAGCCACGCCAGCGAGTTGGTCCTCACGAGCGTCAAGCGCCTGCCGCTGAAAGGCATGACGGCGAGCGAGGCGCTTCCGTTCGGCTCGGGGGTCTTCACGATCGTGATCAGCCCGCGCGGCTCACTCGGCGGGAGCTTCTTCCATAGCCTGCCCTGGCTGATCGTGATCGCCGGCGTGCTGATCTCGCTCGCCGCGGCGCTGCTCACCGAGCGGCTGGCGCGGGGTCGGGCCCGCGCGGAGCATATGGCCGCGCAGCTCGACCGCCTGGCCGAGCAGAACCGCGAGCGCTACATCGAGCAGCGGAGCATCGCCCAGACCCTCCAGCAGGCCCTGCTGCCGGCGCAGCTGCCGCGGCTGCGCGGGCTCAGCGTGAGCGCTCGCTACGTGCCCGCGCAATCGGGCGGCGACGTTGGCGGCGATTGGTACGACGTCGTGGCGGTGGACGAGCAGCACGTGCTGCTCGTGATCGGCGACGTCTCCGGTCACGGCGTGGAGGCCGCCACAACGATGGCGCTCGTGCGCCACGCCGCGCTCGCCTACGTGGCTGAGGATCATCGCCCGGCAAGCGTGCTCGAGAAGCTCTCGGACTTCGTCAGCGGCAGGGACGGCGACTACTTCGCGACGGTGCTGTGTGCGCTGATCGACGTCGACGGCCACCAGATCACGGTCGCGAGCGCGGGCCATCTGGCCCCGTTGCTGATGGCCGGCGAGCGAGGGCGACTTCCTGGATGTCCGAGCCGAGCCGCCGATCGGGTTCCCCCACAGGGCGCCCTTCCGCGAAACGACGTTCGCGGTGCCGCCGCGGGCGACGCTGGTAGCTTTCACCGACGGGCTCGTCGAGCGTCGAGGCGAGGTGCTGGATGAGGGGCTCGAGCGGCTGCGCGAGATGGCCACGGGCGAGCAGCTGATCGGTGACGACCTGCTTGCGAAGCTCTCGCGGGACCTGACCTCAGACGATCACCGTGACGACACCGCACTGGTGAGCATCCAATGGCAGAGCTAGAGGACAGCGACGGGACCGGCGCGGAGCGCGGGTCTCACCCATCCGAGAAGACCGGCGCAGAGCGCCGGCCCGACCCGCTGGAGAGCGCCCCGCTGGGCGTCGAGACGCGGCAGGACGCTCCGGGCGGTCCCGTGATCGCCGTCTCCGGCGACCTCGACATCTCAAGCGTCGAGCAGCTGCGCAACGCCGTCTCCGAGGTGTCGGAGGCGCACCCCGACGAGCTGACCTTCGAGATGAGCGGCCTGCGCTTCATGGACAGCGCGGGGATCGCGGTGCTGCTCGGCGCAGCCGGATCGGTGCCGAGCGTGCGCCTGTGCAACCCGACGCGCGCCGTGCGCCGCGTGATCGAGCTGACGGGGCTGACCGAGGTGCTGAAGGTGGAGCCGTGACGGCGGCGAGGAGCTTCGAGTGCAGGCCGGAGGAGGTCACAGCCGCCCGCCGCTTCGTGCGCGAGACGCTGAGGGGCGAGGAGACCGAGCTGGTGGATGCTGCGGAGCTGATGGCGTCCGAGCTGACGAGCAACTGCGTCAGGCACGCCGGCACGGCGTTCGACGTCAGCGTGCACGTGCGCGAGGAGATCCGGGTCGAGGTCTGCGACAGCGGCGGCGGCCAGCCGCGCCCGCTCTCGCCGGGCCCAGAGGAGCCGTCGGGCAGGGGCCTGATGATCGTGCAGGCGATGTCGCGAAGCTGGGGCGTCGAGTCTTCCGGGGACGGCAAGAAGGTGTGGTTCACGCTGCCGCGCTCCGGCGACCGCGCGGTCGCCGGCGGCAGGCTGGCCTGCGGGACCTGAGGCCGGTCCGGAGCGCCGGCCGACCCACTCCCTGAGGCCGGCACGGAGCGCCGGCCGACCCACACTCCCTCACACCGGCACGAGCGCCGGCCCGATCCAATCCTCGATCAGGCCGATGGCGCGGCCGCCCGGCTTCCGGCCGCGTCGGCGCCGACCGTCACGCCATCGCGCAGGCGCCGCGCCGAGTCGGGGTCGTGGGAGGGCAGGTAGACGGTCGGATGCGTCGCGCAGTGCTCGAGTATCCGCTCGAGCGTGGCACGGTGGACGCCCGGGTCGGGGGCGACCGCGTCGGCCCGGCGCGCGTGCAGTTGCTCCAGGGTGTCGGTCGCGTCGCCTGCGAGCATGACGTGACGGCCGTCGTCGTCCACACAGACGATCGAGACGTGACCCGGCGTGTGACCCGGCGTCGGCACCGCGACGATGCGCCCGTCCTGAGAGAGCGCGAGGCTGCGCTCGAAGGCCCCGAACGGAGGGCCATCGAGCTCGAAGGGCGTTGGTGAGAAGCCCGCGGGGAGCGGCTGGCGCAGCACGCGTCGCATCACGCGCGAGAGGGGCTGCGCCGCGAACGCCAGCTCGGCGGCATGCACGCGGACCGGTGCCCCCACGTGCACGATCCCGTCGACGTGGTCGCCGTGGTGATGGGTCAGGACGACCTCGTGCACGTCCTCGGCGGACAGGCCCTCCGCGCGGAGCGCGCCGGGCAGCTCCTGCTCGCGCGTGACTTCAAAGCGCGCGAACGGGATGTTCCGCGCGGCCGCCGTCTCGCCCGTGTCGACGAGCATCAGCCGTCCTTCGTGCTCGACCGCCCAGCAGAGGATCGGGAGCGGGTCCGCGAAGGGCCCCGGGAGGAAGAGGTCGAGCTGGCGCCGCGCGCCGGAGCTCGGGAACAGGAAGGAGCGCTTGACGCGCACGGTGCCGGTGGAGAGCAGATGGATGCGCATGGCCCCCGAATCTACGGCTCAGCGCCCGTGCCGTCCAGCTCGGCAGGCAACCCCTCGGCGCGCCGGGAGCGGCGCGGGCGCCGGCGCAGCCAGCTGAGCGTCCTCTCCAGGCCGTCCGCGTAGCCGACGCCCGGCCTCCAGCCGAGCAGCTCCCGCGCCCGCGCGGCGCTGAAGCTCTGGTCGCGGCCGAGGACCTGAACGGCCTGGCGCGAGAGCAGCGGCGCCGTCCGCAGGCCGGTCGCGCCGCGCACCAGCCGGTAACCCTGCTCCATCGCGGTCGCGATCGCGATCGCGACCGGGTAGGGCAGGCTGAGCCTGACGGGCGGCGCGCCGAGACCCCGGGCGAGGTCGCCCGCGAAGGCCGCCCATGTGACCGGGACCTCGTCGGTCACGTTGAACGTGCCGGGCGCGGCCAGCGGGCGCTCGAGCGCAAGCACGATCGCGTCGATCAGGTTCTCGATGTAACAGAGGCCGGCCAGCGCGCGCCCGCGGTCCACCAGCAGCATGTGGCCCCCTTCGATCGCCCGCGCGATCTCGCCGACCACCTCCTCGGAGCCCGGCCCGTAGACGGTGGCCGGCCGCAGGATCGCCTTCTCGGGGACGCGCGCTGCGCGCACCTCGCCCTCGGCTTCGAGCTTGGTCTGTGCGTACCAGTTGGCGAAGGCGGCGGGCCTTCGGTCCTCGTCCAGCGGGCCGCTGCCAGGGTGTCCGTAGACGTCGGTGGTGCTGATGTGGACGACTCGCCGCGCACCGGCTGCCGCCGCCGCGGCAAGGAGGTTGCGGGTGCCGTCGACGTTGGCGGCGCGGATCTCGCCGACCGTGGCCCAGTCCGAGACGAGCGCCGCGCAGTGCACGAGGAGCTCGCAGCCGTCGGCGGCGCGCCGCAGCGAGCCCTCGTCGCCGAGCGCCCCCGTCGCAAGCTCGACGGACAGATCGGCGAGCGCCGATGTATCGCTGGAGGAGCGCACGAGGCAACGGACTGCTCGCCCTTCTTCGCTCAGCCGCCCTGCCAGCCGCGAGCCGATGAACCCGCTTGCGCCCGTGAGGAGGATCGGGCCGGCGCTCACCCGCCGGCCTTCACGCCGCGGCGCCGCAACGTCCCGACGGCGATCTCGCGGACGGTTCCCCAGTTCTTCCCGCCGGAGCCCTCGCATTCGTCGAGGACGGCGTCCAGGGCGGCGAGGAAGGCATTGATCTCGGCCTCGGAGACCGTCAGCGGTGGCAGCAGCTTGATCACGTCGTTCTTGCCCGCGGCCATCGTGATGATGCCGTGGTCGCGGTGCAGCGGGATCACGACGAGCTGCGGGAACAGCCCCTCGCTCGCCATGTGGATGAGCTTCCAGTTCACCCGCGCGACGCGCCCGCGGGGCGCGCCCAGCTCGACGCCGGCCATCAGCCCGCTCGAGCGGACCCTGTGCACCAGCTCGTGGCGGCGCTGCAGCTCCGCCAGCCCGCTGCTGAGCAGCGCGCCCATCCGGGCGGCGTGCTCGACGAGACCGTCCCGCTCGATCACGCGCAGCGTTGCCAGGCCGGCGGCCATCGAGAGCCGGTTGCGCCCGTAGGTCGACTGGTGCACGTAGGAGCGCTCGAGCGTCCCCACCGCTCGCTGGAAGATCTCGCGCGTCGTCGCCATCGCCGCGACCGGCATGAAGCCCCCGCTCAGCGCCTTGCCGATGAGGACGAAGTCGGGCTCCAGCCCCCAGTGCTCGAGCGCGAACCAGCGGCCCGTGCGCCCGAGGCCCGTCTGGATCTCGTCGACCACGAAGAGCGTCCCGTAGCGGCGGCAGAGCTCCTGGGCGCCGCGCAGATAGCCGTCGGGAGGGACGGTTACCTCCCGGCCCTGGACCGGCTCGACGATGAAGGCGGCGACGTCGCGCGCGCGCAGCTCGAGCTCGAGCCGCTCGAGGTCGCCGAAGGGGACACGCGCGCAACCCGGCAGGAGCGGTCCGAAGCCCTCCTTGAAGAACTCGTCGCCGACGAGCGAAAGCGGACCGAGCGTCACGCCGTGAAAGGAGCTGTCGCAGGACAACAGCCGCGGGCGCCCGGTCGCGGCCCTCGCGAACTTCATCGCCGAGTCGACCGCCTCCGCGCCGCTGCTCGTGAAGAACAGCGAGTCCAGGCCGCGGGGCAGCCGCTCGGCGAGCGCCTCGGCGAGCATCCCGGCGAGCGGCGAGTAGTGGATCTGCACGCCGTCGGCGAGCCCCGCGGCGAGCGTCGCCTCCAGCACCGCGCGGACGTCGGGGTGGTTGTGGCCGAGGCTCGCGAAGCCCTCGCCCGTGTGAAAGTCGAGGTGCGCGCGGCCGTCGGCGTCGTAGAGGTAGGAGCCGCTCGCGGTGACGTACTCGCGGTCGAAGCCGAGGATCGCGAGCACGTCCACCAGCGAGGGGTCGAGGTGGCGCGAGGCGAGCTCGAAGGTCTCGTCCGAGCGCGCGAGGGCGTCGGAGACCACGTCGAGCGGGTCGCTGCCGAGCAGCAGCTGGGGATCGGCGTCGCTTGCCATGCGGAATCCGCCCTCAGCGGGCGCAGGCTCGGGAGGGTAATCGACGCGGCCGCCGCGCGTGAAGGGCTCCAGGTGCCCGCGGCGAGCGGGCGGGGGTGAGGCGCAGCGGCGCTCAGCCCTCGCTGGCCGTGGTCACGAGCCGCGGCCGCGGGCGGCGCAGAAGCATCGTGACCGTCGCGAGACAGGCCAACGCCGCCAGCAGGAACGGGAACGCTTCGCCGGTCGCGCCCGCGAGCGCGCCGGCTCCGGCCGGCCCGGCCATCGCGCCGAGCGCCCACGCGGCGTTCATCATCCCGAACGCGAGCCCCTGGGCGAGACCGCTGCGGTCGGCACCCTCGGCGATCAGCGCGAAGGACGGCGTGAACAGCGTGCCGTAGGCGGCGGAGGCCGCCACGATCGCCAGCGCGTAGGGCAGCGGCGCCAGCTCCAGCGTGAGGACCAGCGACAGGGACGCGCCCGCCGCGAGCCCCCAGACCACCGGCGTGCGAATGCCGCGGCGGTCGCTCAGGCGCCCGATCAGCGGCGACTGCACCGCCTCGATCGCCGCTGCGATCAGCCACACGGCGCCGATCGCGGTCGGTCCCCAGCCGGCGTGGCTCAGGTGCAGCGGGGCGAGAACCGAGAGTATCCCCGCGAGCAGCGAGCCGAGCGCGAGCAGGCCCAGCCCGGCCCGGAAGTGGGTCTCGCGTCCCGCGCGGCGGAGTGCGCGCAGGGAGGGACGTTCGGGTGCGCCCGAGGGGATCGTGAGCGTCATCGCGGCGAGCACACCGGCGAGCGCGGACACGCCGCTGAACACGGTCGCGCGGCCCAGCTCGGCTGCAAGCGCGCCGATGACGGGCCCGAACAGCGCCCCGAACACGGCCGCTCCCATCGCGGTGCCGATGACCGTGCCGCGGCGCTCGCGCGGGGTCGCGGCGATCAGCCAGGAGAACGCGCCGGCCCAGGTGAAGGCGCTGCCGATCCCCTGCAGCAGGCGCGTGGCGATCAGCTGCCCGAGGTCGTTTGAGAACGCGAACCCGAGGCTCGCGGCGGCCATCAGCGCGAGGCCGGTGAGGACTGCGCGGCGCGGGCCCATGCGCGCGGCGGCGACGCCCCCCGGCAGCCCCCCGATCAGCGCGCCCGCGGCGTAGGCGGCCACGAGCACGCCCGCGGTCGCGCTCGACAGGTGGAGTTCGTGCTCGAAGTGGCCGAGCAGCGGGGTCAGGGCAGCGAACAGCATCGTGTCCACAAACACGAGCGCTGACACCAGACCGACCAGACGACGCATGCCTTCCAAGCTAACAGCGCGAGCTCCTCGTGCTCCGCCGCTACAGGCCCCGGCCTCCGCTGCCGATGGTGCCCCGAGATGTCAGTGAAGTCCGCAAAGCCGCGCGGCCGCGGGGCGGCTCCCGCGCGTGCGGCGCGACGCCCACGCGAGGGTCAGGGCCACGGCGCGGCTCCCGTCCGCGACGCCGCCGCGGAGCGGCGCGCACAGCAGATACGGCGCCTCGGCGAGTCTGTGCTCGCTCGCGCCGATGACGTCCTCGCCGAAACCGTGGCCCACACGAAAGACTCCGGCGAGCCCGTCGACCCGACGGTGCAGGCAGAGCTTCGAACGCATCTGCACCAACTCGACGACCGCCGTCGCACGATGGATCGCCGGTGACCCCCTCGAGGTCACGAACGACTCGGCGCGGGAGACCTCGCACATCTTCGGCGAACTGGCTGCCCACCGCGCCGCCTCGCTCCAGGAGGTGACCCGCCGGATGTTCTGGTGGCGCAACGTCTTCGGCGACGTCATGCGCGAGGAGGCGGCGAAGCAGAAGACGCCGCACGGCGTGCTGCGCGACGCGCTCGAGATGCTCCAGCTCAGCGTCGAGTTCAGCCTGCTGCGTATGTGCCAGGTGTTCGAGCGGGAGCGCAAGCGCACCGACGAGCAGCTCGCCTCGCGCGAAGAGGAGCTCGCCTTCATGGCGACCCACGACCCGCTCACCGACCTGCCGAACAGGACGCTGATCGTCGACCGCATCGAGCAGATGCTCGCGCGCGCCGGGCGCCAGGGCACCGACCGTCGCGGCGCTCTTCGTCGACCTCGACAACTTCAAGTCGATCAACGACACGCTCGGCCACCAGGTCGGCGACGAGCTGCTTCAGGCCGTCGCGGCGCGCCTGCAGGGCGTCGTGCGCGAGGTCGACGCGCTCGGGCGGCTCGGCGGCGACGAGTTCGTCGTGCTCGTGGGCGACCTCGCGGCCGACGCGAGCCCGGCGCTCGTCGCCGAACGCCTGCTCGACGCGCTCAAGCAGCCCTTCAAGCTCGGGCGCGGAGGGCGAGACGACCGTCACGATCGGCGCGAGCATCGGCATCGCCGCTCGGCGACGGCGCCACCGCCGGAAGCCTGCTGCGGGACGCCGACATCGCGATGTACCGCGCCAAGTGGGACGGGCGCAACCGCTACGCGATGTACGAGACAGGCATGCAGGACGTGGTCCAGGAGCGCATGGAGCTCGAGATGGACCTCCGCGAGGCGCTCGAGCGGCGCGAGTTCTTCCTCGCCTACCAGCCGACGCTCGACCTCGCCGACATGCGCCCCACGGGCGTCGAGGCGCTGATCCGCTGGAGGCACCCCGTGCGCGGCGTCGTGCAGCCCAACAGCTTCATCCCGCTGCTCGAGGAGACCGGCCTGATCACCGAGGTCGGACGCTGGGTGCTCGTCGAGAGCTGCCGGCAGGGTGCCGAGTGGCTCGCCGCAGGCCACGAGGTCTCGATGGCGGTCAACGTCTCGGGGCGCCAGCTCGACAGCGACCAGCTGATCGACGACATCCGCGAGGCGCTCGCAGGCGCTGGCATGCCGCCGGAGAGGCTGACGATCGAGATCACCGAGACGACGCTGATGCGCGACGTCGAGCAGACGGCGCGCCGGCTGTCGGCGATCAAGGACCTCGGCGTGCGGATCGCGATCGACGACTTCGGCACCGGCTACTCCTCGCTCGCCCACCTGCAGCGCTTCCCCGTGGACGCGCTGAAGATCGACCGCTCCTTCGTGTCCGGGCTGTCGCGCAACAAGGAGGGCGAGACGCTGATCCAGACCCTCGTCCAGCTCGGCAAGGCGCTCTCGATCAAGACCTTCGCTGAGGGGATCGAGCAGCAGCAGGAGCTGGCCCTGCTCCGCGAACAGGACTGCGACAACGGTCAGGGCTTCCTGTTCGCCCGGCCGCTCGATCCGGCCGAAGCGGAGATCTTCCTGCGCGACCACGGCAGCGGCGCGAGCGGCTGAAGACCCGGCCGGCGCCGCGAGCACGAGGTCACGCGAGCGCGGCGAACGATGGGTGGTGCCGGCAGGCGTCGCCCGGCGGCTAGTCCAGCGGGCCGACCGCGTACCAGTCGAGGCTGAGGGCGGATCCGGCGCGGCAGGTGTCGCGGAGCTCCTCGAGCAGTTCCTCGCGCTCCAGTTCGCTGCGTTGGGGACGGTCCCAGCCGCCGTCCGCGCTGCCCCACACGACACGGATCTCCTTGCCGACCTTGCGGAAGCGGCCCTTGCTGCGGCGCTCGGAGAGCGACGCGAGCAGCAGCTCCATCGCGTCTGCCGGCACGTCCTGTCCGGCGTGGCGGGTGATCCTGAATCTCATCGCCAGTCATATCGGCGGCGCCGGCCGTCCGGGTTGAGCGCTGGGCGGCGGCTTCCGCCGGGCGCTACCTCACTGGTCGAGAGCGGAAGGCGTCGGCCAGGAAGCGGTGGTGAGGGCGATCAGCAGCGATTCGAGCTCGGACGGGTGCTGGCTCTCGATCTCTTCCAGCACCAGCCACAGCCGGTGACGCGGCATCACTGCACCCTCGGAGTAGTCGTCGGGCCCCATACCGACCCAGCCTGCCGCTTCCCGTCGCGGCGCGGCATCGCACGGATGCGCGATCAGTTCTGCGCGGCGAAGGCTTGGCCGTCGCCGAGCGCCTTCGCCACGAGGTGAGCGCGCGAGCGCGCGCCCGTCTTCTCCATCGCGTTGCGGGCATGTGTACGGACCGTGTTGTGGGTGATGTGGAGCATGTCTGCGATCTCGGGGCTCGTGTGTCCCATCGCGATCAGGTACAGGACCTCGCGCTCGCGGTCCGAGAGCGGGGCGAGCACGTCGTCGCGATGGTGCCTGCGCCGGAAATGCGCGCCGGCGAACGAGGTGCTCAAGGCCACGAACAGCACGAACCGCTGCCCGGTGCAGACCTCGACGGTCGCGCCCCAGTGGACCTTCACGGTGCTGCCGTCGGCGGCGAGCATCGTGGCGTCGCCGTCGAAGCGGCCTTCGCCCAGGTGTGACCGCCATTCCTCCTCGGTGGCGATCGGGCCGCCCTCCACGAAATCCCAGATCGGCCTCCCCAGAAGCTGGTCGCGGCGATAGCCGAGCATGCGCAGGCCGGCGCCGTTGATGTCGCGCTGGCGACGGTCGGCGTCGAGCAGGATCATCGCGTTGCGCGATTGCGAGAACGCCGAGGAGAAGAGTCCGGACCAGCCGTCTGGCGATGCCATCTCGGCGCGATGCTAAGCGCGGGCGGCGCTTTCGCGATCACCTGATCGAGGTGAAGCGAGGAGCGCCGTCAGCTGCCGCGCGGCGAGCTCTGCCTGGCGCGCGCGGCCCGCCGCCGAGGCGACCTCGCGATGCAGGCCGCGCAGCAGCGTGTGCCGGTAGGAGAACGGCGCGAAGGTGAGGGAGACGAACAGCAGCACCGCCTCCTCGACCTCGAACGGGCGCACGCCGCGGCCGCGCCCGGCGGCTCGGACGGCGGCGAATGCGTCGCTCATCGCGGTGGAGGCGCCGCTCGCCGCGCGCAGGCGCCGGCCGCCCGCCAGCTCCTCGCGCATCACGAGCGCGGTGAACTCGGGGTGCCGGTTGAGGTGGGTCATGTAGCCGGCTGCCGCGTCGCGCAGAGCGGGGGAGAGCGCGCTCGCCGGGCGCGTGCCCTCGCACCATGTGCGGACCGGCGCGAAGGCATCGGCGGTGGCTTGCTGGCGGCGCGCGAACGCATCGCGCAGCACGCGCTCGTAGAGCTTCGCCTTCGAGCCGAAGAAGTAGCCGGGCGCGGCGCGCGAGAGCCCGGCCGCGGCGCCGATGCCCGCCAGGCTCGTGCCCTCGTAGCCACCCGCGGCGAAGCGCGCGGTGGCGGCAGCCAGGATCGCGTGACGGCTGCGGTCGGGGTTCCGGGAGCGCCGCGGGGTGGTGCCGACGGGCGGGGGCATCGCAGCCGCAGCGTAGCTTGCCGGGTGGCAAGTTGATAACTTGTCGAGCGGCTAGTTAGCTCGTGCGTCCGCTCCTCTACATCGACCTCGGCTCCCCGTACGCGTACCTGGCGGCGGAGCGCGCGCCGGCAGTGCTCGGCGCCGACTTCGAGCTGTGTCCGATCCTGCTCGGGGCGGTGTTCACCCGCCGCGGTTTCGGGTCGTGGTCGGCCACGTCCGCGCGCGCGGGGCGCGTCGCGGAGATCGAGGCGCGGGCCGAGCGGTGCGGCCTGCCGCCGCTGCGCTGGCCGGAGGGCTGGCCCGCCGACGGGCTCGCGGCGATGCGCGCGGCGGTGTGGGCCGCGCGCGAGGGCCGCCTCCCCGAGTTCGCGCGAGCGGTGTTCCGCGCGCAGTTCGCCGAGGGCGGCGACATCGGCGACCTCGGGCTGCTGGCCGCCTGTGCGCAGGACGCCGGGCTGCCGGGCGGCCAGCTTCCCGAAGCGGTCACCCGTCCCGAGATCAAGCAGGAGCTGCGCGATCGGACCGACGCCGCCTGGGATGCGGGAGTCCGTGGCGTGCCGAGCATCGCAGTCGGCTCCTCGCTCTTCTACGGCGAGGATCAGCTCGAGCTCGCGGGCGCGCTGCTCGCGGCCTGACCCGCCGCCCGCTCACGTATCGTCGCTCCCGGAGATCGCGCGGAGCGCGAGCCGGGAGCGGCATGGCGGTATCGGAACCACAGCGGGTCGAGCACGACGAGGACGCGGGCGGGCGGATGATCCGGGCGCGCCGCGTGCTGCACCACGCGCGCGGCCTGCTGGGGCGCCGCGCGCTGCATCTGGTGGGCTTCCTTCTCTTCGTCTACCTCTTTCTCAAGCTGGTGCCGGGCTTCACGAACGCGCTGGAGAGCCTGCGTGGGGTGAGCATCGCCTGGATCGTCGGGGCGCTCTTCGTCGAGACCCTCTCGCAATGCGGCTATGTGGTCTCCTGGACGGGGATACTGGACCCTGACGGCCTCCTGCACGCCGACGGTCGTGGCAGGCACCTCGGTGCGCGCGTGGCCTGGTCGCAGCTCGGGGGCGGCATGCTCGTGCCGGGCGGAACGCTCGGGAGCATGGGGGTGGGCGCCTGGATGCTGCACAGGCTCGGCATGCCGATGAGCAAGGTCGGCGAACGCCAGTTCACGCTGATGTTCCTCAACACCGGCGTGGACGCGATCGCGATCGTCGTCTTCGGCGCCCTGCTGGCGCTCGGCTTCTTCGGCGGCGGCCCGTCCCTCGCGCTCACGCTCGGTCCCGCGCTCCTCGTCGCGGCCGGGCTCGCGCTGGTGCTCGTGATCGCTCACCGGGCCGAGAAGCTGGCCCGGCGCATCCGTCCCCGCCGCCCGCGGATCGCATCCGCGATCACGACGCTGGCGCTGGCCGTGGACAACACCCGGGACATGCTCCGCCACCGTGGCAGCGGGCGGATCGTGCTCGGCGCGATCGCCTACCTCGGCTTCGACATGCTCGTGCTGCAGGGCTCGTTCGTGGCGATCGGCGCCCATCCCGTCCCGAGCTTCGCGGTGGTGGCGATGTGCTACCTGATCGGGGGTCTCGGCGGCTCGATCCCGTTGCCCGCGAACCTCGGCGCGGTGACCGGGATGGCGGCGATGCTGATCGTGTTCGGCGTCGATCACAACGACGCCGTCGCCGCGGTCGTCCTCTACCAGTCGATCGGATACGTCGTGCCGCTGGCGGGGGGCGGTCTCGCGTATCTGTTCCTGCGCCGCGAATTCGGGGACAAGGCGCTGCTCGCCGAGGCGGGCTGAGGCGCGGCGCACTCGCCGCGGCGCCGCAGAGCCGCGCCGGCCCGCCGGCTAGCTCACGCGGCGCCCCGGAAGGCCCAGAGCGCCTTCGCCTCCCCGAGGCTCAGCAGTCGCCAGCGCCCGCGCTCGGGCGACCACACCGAGATGCGGGCGTCGAGCACGCTGCGCAGGCCTTCGAGGGCGCGCACGGCGTCGCGCGCGCCGACGTTCTCCGCGAGCGTCCGGGCGCTCAGCACATCCACGACCTTGAAGTGAGCCGGCGCGGGCGGCGTCTCGGCGGGCTGCGCCCTGGCCGGACCCCCGAGGTCCACGAGCGCGAGATCGCCCTCGCGCCGCGGCTGCGCACGCGTCTTCTCGATCGGCACCATCTCGGCGCCGGTGCCCTTCGTGTCGGTGTCGAGCACCCAGGTCTTGGCCATGCCTTCACGTTAGGGCACGGCCGGCAGGGTCCGGGCGTTGCTCGGACGCGCCGCGGCCGTGCCTGCGCATGCAGGCCGAAACGCGAGCGCCGGCATTCCGGGGCGCGGGCCGGGTAGGCTGGCTACGGCAGATGGCGTTCGATCTGGTCATCGACGTCGAGAACACCCCGGGCGCGCTCGCCGAGGTCGCGGCTGCCGTCTCGGATGCCGGCGTCAACCTCGCTGCGGCGACCTGCATCGGCAGCGGTGCGAGCGCCGAGCTGCACATCCTCGTGCCGCACCCCGAGCCGGTCCGCCACGCGCTGGCGAACTCCCATCTGGCGATCAGCAGGGAGCGCGAGGTCGTCGTGGTCGAGGTCGACGACCGCCCGGGCGTGCTCGCGGACCTCGCCCGCTCGATCGCCCTCGCGGGCGTGAACCTCGACCTCCTCTACATCGCCACCCGCGACAGGGTGGTGTTCGGAGCGCCCGATCTGGATGCGCTGAGAGCGGCGGTCAGCGGCTAGAGCCGCGTCGCCTTCACGGCGGTGCCGTAGGCGCAGATCTCGGTCCAGTTCCCACCCAGCTCAGAGGTGTCGAAGCGGAACGCCACGATGGCGTCGGCACCTCGCGAGCCGGCCTCCTCTTCCAGACGTTCCTGCGCGTGGACCCGCCCTTCGGCCAGCATCTTGGTCATGCCCTTCAGCTCGCCGCCGACGATCGACTTGAGGCCGGCGCCGATCTGCGATCCGAGGTTGCGCGAGCGCACGGTGAGGCCGAACGCCTCGCCCAGAACCTCGTCGATCCGATAGCCCGGCAGGTCGTTCATCGTGGTGATGATCACGGCGCGCTCCGTTCGTCGGGGGTCGCGCGGAGTCTAGAAGTCTGCGCAGCGCGCGACAGGGACGGCCGCGCTCATGCTGCGAGGTCCTTGTCGAGGGCGTCGAGGAACGGCCCGAGGTACCGGCTGTCGATCTTCTGCGTCACGCCGTCGATCGGTTGCTCGCTGAACTCGGATACGAGTCCCTGGCCGCCGGTGATGCCCGCCTTCAGGAACCGTGGGCTGCCGTCGGTCAGCAGGACGCCATGGAGGCTGGGGGTGAACGGACGTGGCTCGACCGGAGCGCCCGCCATCGCGGCGATCGACTCCGCCGCCACATCCGCCTGCTGGCAGCTGATGCCGCCCTGCTTGATCGGGAAATCGACGGCGTCGCCGGCGGCGAACACATCCTTGGCCCCGTGCACGCGCCCAAAGACGTCGACGCGCAGGAACCCGTGTTCACTGGGGGGCAGACCCCGGACCGAAGGCCCGTCCAGCTCGGGCAGGGCGACGACGCGCTTGACCCGGAGCCGCCGGTCGCCGGGGTTGACGACGAGCTCCCCAGCGCGGGGGATCTCCACGTACGCGGACGGGATCGTCCTGATCTTGCGGGCGGCGAGCAAGCCGGCGACGCCGTCGCTCACGGCGCTTCCGAAGATCTCGAGCGGGTGATCCTCGGAGGTGAGGATCGTGCTCTGCAGCTGTGCGCCCTGGTCGTAGGCGCGTCCGGCTGTCATCAGGGCCAGCTCGTAGAGCGGCAGCGGCCACGCCATCCGCGGCGGCGCGACGAACGCCAGGCTCTCGATGTAGCCCCCCTCGACGTCTTGGATCAGTCCGTGGAGGAGCTCGTCCATGCGTCGGTCGTCGATCGTGACGGCGTGCTCGTAGCACGCGTGAGGCCTCGCCCCGAGCGCGAGCACGAGCACGTCGTAGGAGAGCTCCCGGCCCCCCGCGGTGTGCACGAGCCGGCGCTCGTCATCCACCCAGGCGAGCTCGTCCGCGACCAGCGCAGCGTCGGCGGTGTCGAGCATCGGCGCGAGCGGGTAGCGCGCGGCGGTGCTGAACGAGAACGGCTCGCGCACCGACATCGGCCTGTAGACGAGATCGGCGTTCGGTGCCAGCACCGTGACCGAGACCAGGTCTGGGGCCAGCTGTCGGAGGGCAAGAACGGTCTCCATTGCGGCGACGCCGCCGCCGACGACGAGGACGCGAAGTCTGGGTGCTTGTGTGGTCATGCCTGCCACGCTACGCGCCGCCTGGGCCGCGGGCCAGCCGATGAAGGCCGCGGATCGCCCACGGAGAACTACGGACCCGCGCGCCGCAGGCGCCGGCGCCTGCAAGCCGCGCGGCGGGTCAGCGTTCGCCGGCGATGGCCGAGCCAGACGCTGATGAACAACCGACGCGGCACAGCGAGGCACACCGTGACGGTCTCGCGGTCACGCAACACGGCCCGGGGAGGCTCCCGGGCCGTAGCGCTGATCTATGGGCGCGATGCCGGCCGTTCACTCATGCGCTGGTCGCCGGCTCAGGAGGCGGTGATGTAGCCGCTCATGTAGCCGGCGTGCTGCATCGCCCAGCCGTTGGCCGTGTCGTCGCACGGGATCACGCAGAACCACGAGAAGCGGCCTTTTTCTTTCACCACGATCTCGTAGGTGTGGACCCCGGGTTTGACGATGATGTTCACGCCGATCTCAGGCGAAGTGATGCTGTGTTCGCCTTCGTCCGTGTTGTCGATCGTCAGATCGAGCTTCTGGCCGACCTTCGCCGCGAATTCGGTCTTCGTGAAGTAGTCGTGCTTGATGCCGTCCGGGCCGAGCTTTCCGCCCGGAACGACTTTCAGGCTGATGGTCGCAGTCGGGAGGGTGCCGGGGGCTCCGCTCGGCGTCGAGCTCGTCGCCACCGGCGCAACGCCGCTCGTGATCGTGACCGTGTTCCGGTCGGCGCTCTTGGTCAGCGCCAGGATCGAGAACAGCAGCGCCAGGACGACGCCGATGCCGCCGAGCCACTCGAGGATGAGCTTGCCGTCCCGAGCCACTGCGGCGTCGAACTCCTCCTGGTCATGCTCCTCGGTCTCTGGTGTGGGATCTTCGGTCACCATCGCTTGTCGCCTCCGGTCGTTTCGCTGTCTGAGACGAGTCAACCGCCTGCGGCGAGCCTTGACGTCGGCTTGAAGCCGCTGAGTAGGTAGGTGTTTTCCCGCAGCCGGGTTTCGAGAGCGCGGCCGCGCGGGGACCTGGGGGCGTGGAACCGCCCTGGGCGGGCCTGCTCGGGGACGGCGGCGCGCCCGCGCCCCCGGGGTGGGTGCTCAGCCCGCGAGGTATGTGTCGTAGACGACGCCGGACGGCTGCCTGGCGCCGACCGCGAGGAAGATCCCCTTGTTCATCCAGTCGAGCTCGGGCGCGGAGCTCTCGATCACCGTCGCGAGCCGGTAGGTGTACTCCCCCGGAGCCACGTCCTCGCCGGCGACGATGCGGGCCAGCACCTCGGGCGGACCGTGCCGGATGCCCTCCGAGCGCACGTAGAGCAGGGCGCCGGCATCGGTGCGCAGCGTGTAGCGGATGTCCGCGATGGCGGTGCCGTCGGGCAGGATCAGCTGCCAGTCGGCGCTCGCCCCGGGCACCAGCTCCCCCGCGATCCCGGGGCCGCTGAAGGTCCCCGCGCTGAGGTGCGCGATCCGCCGCCGGCCGGCGTGCGTCTCGCCGAGGTCGTGCAGCTCGCCGATCGTGGCCTCCAGACGGTAGGCGAGGGTCAGGGACGGCTGTGGGATCTTCTCGCTCATCGCATCATCTTCGCGGGTGCCGTCACGGGGCGGCGTGCGCGGCGCGCCAGCTCTCCAGCAGCGCAGCGTAGATCGAGCCGTACACCGTCAGGAACTCGTCCTTGACGACCTCGGGCGTCAGCGGCTTGCCGTTCCAGCTCAGCTCCTCGGCTGTTCCCGAGCGATGCCGCAGCGGCTCGTCGAGATCCCAGTGGTGGGCGGCCCTGTTGCGCAGGGAGTTGAGCCGCCGCAGCCGCTCGTAGATCTCCGCGTCGATCACGCCGAGCTGGGAGGCGAGCTCGAGCGCCGCGCGGCTGGAGAGCCCTTTGACGTAGTCGGGGGTCTCCTCCTTGCGCTCCGAGCGCAGCGACAGCGCGTCGTAGATGTGGGCTCGCAGCAGCTCCTCGATCGCGAGGTGCATGTCGAACACGATCAGCCGGATCACGTTCTCGCGGAACGAGTCCGCGCGCAGGTACCTCGCGCCGGGATCGTCGCTCGGGAAGAAGTGGTGGTCGAGGAGGGCGAGCCCCTCGCTCACGCTCTCCGGCCGCTCTCCGGCATCCCCGCTCATGCCGACATTCTCGCCGAGGGGGCCCGAGGGGTGGGTCTCAGAAGCCGTGGAAGGGCCCCCGCTCGCCGGCGTCCCAGGCCTCGCGCAGGCCGGGCGCCGCCAGATCCCAGTCGGGCCTGACCTCGCTGCTGAGCGCGCGCAGGTCCTGCCACAGCTCGGCGAATGACGGCCGGCCCCAGAACCAGTAGCCGTTGTAGATCCGATGCACCGCGAGGCCCGGCCCGAGGACGATCGTGTGGGGGATCATCGGATCGTTCTCGGGGTCGGTGTACTCCTGGATCTCGAGGTCCTTCTGCACGATCCGCTCGGGGTCCGACAGGAACGGCCACGGCGCTCCGACCGCGGCGCGCAGCTCTTTGCTCGCGTGGTCGTCATCGGAGGAGATCGTGGCGATCGCCGTGTAGGAGACGGCGATCTTGGGGTGGTTCGCAGCGAGTTCCAGATGCTGCTGGTGCTCCTTGGGGCAGTAGTTGCCCCGCGCGAGCGTGAGGATCATCGGGTCCTCGCCCTGGATCTCGCTGAGCCGCCGCTTCACTTTCTCGTGGTCCGGCAGCTCGAAGTCGGGGAAGGTGCTGCCGGGGACGATGTCTGCGCGCATGCCTGGCCTCCTGTTTCGATCTCGCTTTTCGCCGACCTCGGGGTCGGGTACCACGAAGGTCTAGCGCGCGCAGGCGATCTCGCCCGGATGATGCGATGCTGGCCTGGTCCCGACGAGCCGAAGGAGACGACGATGGGCTTCGACCAGTACCACGAGCCGCCCGAGGAGCTTCCCGCGGCGACGCGAACGTTCGCGCGGCTCTGCGCCTCGCTGACCGAGGAGGCCGAGGCGATCGGCTGGTATGAGCAGCGGCTGGCGGTCGAGACCGACCTGGAGGCGATCGCGGTGATGCGCGACGCGCAGGGGGAGGAGTTCAAGCACTTCACCATGGATCTGGAGCTGCTGCTGCGCCGGACCCCGGCCTGGCGCGAGGTCGCCGAGGGCATCCTGTTCCAGCCCGGCGACGTGGTCGAGCACGGCGAGGAGGCCGAGGCCGTCGCCTTCGAGGGCGCCGGCGCGGGAGCAGGCGGCGCCTACGCCGACGCCTCGCTCGGCATCGGCAGCCTGAGGGGGGCGGTGGCATGAACCACCTTCTTCGCGAGCACGCACCGCTGAGCGACGCCGGCTGGGAGCTCCTGGATGACGAGGCACGCGAGCGCCTGGAGCCCGCCCTGGGGGCGCGCAAGCTCGTCGACTTCTCGGGGCCGCACGGGTGGGAGCACTCGGCGAGCACGCTCGGCCGCGTCAAGAAGCTGCGCGGGGGGCCCTCGAAAGCCGTCTCGGGCCTGCAGCGCGAGGTGATGCCGCTGATCGAGCTGCGCGCGGACTTCGCGCTCTCCCGCGATGAGCTGCGCGACGCCGACCGCGGCGCGCCCGATGCCGACCTCGGCCCGCTCGACCAGGCGGCGCGGGAGATCGCAGCAGCTGAGAACGTCGCCGTGTTTCGGGGCTGGGCGGGTGCGGTCGCCGGGATCGGCGAGCGCTCGCCTCACAAGCCGGTGGCGCTGGGCAAATCCGCCGACGCCTACCCGCGCCCGGTCGCGGGCGCGGTCGAGAAACTGCTCTGTGAGGGCGTGGGCGGCCCCTACGGGCTGGCGCTCGGCCGTGAGCAGTACCGCAAGGTCGTCGAGACGGCGGAGATGGGCGGCTACCCGGTGCTGGACCACCTCCGCAAGATCCTCGAGGGTCCGATCGTCTGGACGCCGGGGATCGAGGGCGCCGTGCTCGTCAGCCTGCGCGGCGGCGATTACCTGTTCGAGTCCGGGCAGGATCTGTCGCTCGGCTACGACTCGCACGACGCGGACGTGGTTCGCCTCTACCTGCAGGAGAGCTTCAGCTTCCGCGTGGCCACGCCGGAGGCCGCGGTGGCGCTGACGCCCTAGTCGTGGCTGCGCGCGCGACGCGCGTTTCGCACACGCATCACCTGGCGCGCGATCACGGCCGCGATGAACACCCCTGCGGCGATCGCGAGGTAGGTGCTGTAGCGGGCGGCATCGTTGTAGATCGTGTCGATGTGGCTGCCGGAGAAGTAGCCGACGCTGACCCACACGCCGACCCACAGCGCCGCCCCGATCATGTTGAAGATCAAAAAGCGCTGCCAGCGCATCCCGGTCGTGCCGGCGATGATCCCGTTGGCCTGGCGCAGCCCCTCGATGAACCTGGCGGCGATGATGATCTTGCCGCCGTGGCGTTCGAAGAACGCCGTCGCCCTGTCGAGCCGCGCCGGCGTCAGGAAGATGTAGCGCCCGTAGCGCTCGACGAGCGCGCGCCCGCCGAAATGGCCGATCGCGAACCCGAGGTTGTCGCCGAGCACCGCCCCGCAGAAGCCGAGCAGGGCCACGAGGAAGATGTTGAGCCTGCCCGTGCCGGCGTAGACCGCGGCCAGGATCAGGATCGTCTCGCCGGGCACCGGCACGCCGAAGTCCTCGATCAGGACGAGGCCGACCACGGCGAGGTAGCCCCATTGGTTGAGCGTCGGTTCCAGCGTGTGCAGGACGCCCGGGAGGTGCTGGGAAGCGGCCGCGGCGATCAGCGCTTTGCCGTCGCCTCCCCCGAGCCGGGCTCCGCCAGCCAGCGCGTCAGCTCGGCGTGCATCGCTTCGACCCCGACGATCGGCGCCGCCGGGTCGCTCCACTGCGACGGGACGACCGCGAACGGCCTCGTCTGCGGCCCGCCGAGGCCGCCGTGCGAGCCCATGAACTCCTCGAAGGGCGCGATCTCCTCGGTCTCCGGGTCATAGACGCCGTTGACGAGGATGTCGGGGCAGTGGGGGAAGCTGTCGTGGCGGCGCAGGTGTGCCGCGGCCGTCGCGTCGAAGCCGCCCAGCGGGTCCTCGCCCTCGACCGTGCCGTCATCGAGGCGCCGCCGCCCGTTGCTCCCGATCGCGAGTGGGCCGTGCTCGCGCGAACGGACCATCACGAACGAGATGCCCGGATGCGAGGCGAGCATGGCGACGAGTCGTGGATGGAGCCCTTCGATCTCCTCGAGCGTCAGCCGCTCCTGTGCTCGCCGTCAGGTAGACGAGCCCCAGGCATCCGGAGACCATCACGACCGCCTCGCTGCCGTTCTGCGGGCTGCGCGGCTTCGGAGAGCACCTGCTGCTGGGGCCCGAGGGCGACCGTCCCCTCGACGGCCCTGCTGCGCGTCGCCCTCGCGAGCGCTCTGCCGCCGACGGAGGGCTCCTGGCGGGCGTCGGCGAGCGCGGCGCCGAGGTCGCCCCAGGCCTCGTCGACGGCCGCAGGCGCCCTCACCTCGCCGCGGTCGAGAGCTTCGAGCACGAGCTCGTCGAGGGTCTTGCCGTAGCGCTGGCGGAACGGCGCGCCCTGGGTCTGGCCGTGGTCTGAGAGCACCACGAGGTGATAGGGGCGGGGGGCCTGCTCGGCGGCGCGCTCCAGGCGGGCGAGCTGGCGGTCGTGCTGGCGCAGCACCGTCAGGGCGTCGGGCGCGCGGATCCCCGAATGGTGGGCGACCTCGTCGTAGCCGACGAAGGTCGCGTAGCTGACGGGGACGCCCTCGACGATGTCCGCCGCCAGCATCGCAACGTTCAGATCGCGCATCACGACCGTGATCGACGCTCGGATAACCGAGTACAGCCAGGAGCGGTGGATGTGCGGCGCTCCTGCGCGGCGCTGGCGGCGCGCGGCGACAGCGCTCGCGCGCGACGTCGGCCAGCGACAGCCAGATCGTGCGCAGCAGGCCGTACGGGTCGGCGAAGTAGGCGAACAGGTCCGAGGCGTGCGAGCGGCTGCGGTCGCCGATCGCGGCCATCGTGATCGTGCAGCGCGGCGCGTCGCCGGAGAACATGTTGCCGCGGCTCGTGCCGCCGCTCGGCGAGCAGGCCGTGGCCGTTCGAGCGGCGCCGCTCGATCTCGGCGGCGTCGCGCGGGTGGTTTGAGACGAGCGTGCGCCCCGACTCCTTCTCGTGCCAGCGGAAGGCCGGCATGTCCCAGTTGCTGCCGAGCAGCAACCCGGCCTGGCTGGCGCCCGTCTGGCTGGAGAGGTCGCACTCCCAGCCGATCAGCTTGTGGCTGCCGGCCTCGAGCCAGCGTGCGATCGTCGGCGCGTGGCCGTCCCTCACGGCCGCGCGCAGCACCTGCTGGCCGAGGCCGTCGATCTCGAACAGGATCACACCCGGCACGTCGGTGCGGTTCTCCGCACGCGCGTGGCGCGCCCGCCTGCGGACCACGCTCAGGTTGCGGGCGTCGCCGTCGAAGTCGAGCAGCGAGAGGAGTGTCGTGGAGACGAGCGCGAGGACCGCGGCGATCAGCAGGTCGGTGCCGAACGCCGGCGCGCTGCCGGTCGCCCACAGGAACGACAGCGCTACGACGCCGGCGCTCATCGCCAGCGAGGCGAGCCCGAAGGTGATCAGCGTCAGCGGCAGCGCCAGGCGGATCACGGCGGGCCAGATGAAGGCGTTGACCAGCGAGATCGCGAGCACGACCAGCAGCGCTTCTCCGAAGGAGATCTGCTGGACGCCGCCGAGCACGGCCGTCAGGCCGAGGAGGACCAGCGCCTCGACGCCCAGCAGGACGAGCCAGCGGATCAGCAGGCTCGCGAGATGGCGCGCGCGGACGCTCACTCCGGCGCGACGGCGGGGCATGACGCCTGGCGCCGGTGGTTAGCTTGGGCTCGATGATCGATGACGGACGCTCCGAGCGGGACCGTATCGCCTTCCTGGGGCACTCGACCGTGCAGATCGAGTTGGACGGAGAGGCGCTGCTGACAGACCCGCTCCTGCGGGATCGGGTTGCGCATCTGCGGCGCTACGCCTCGCCGCCCGCCGAGCCACGCGCGTCGGCCGTGCTCCTCTCGCACGCCCACCAGGATCACCTCGATCTGCCGTCGCTGCGGATGCTCGGCAGTGCGACGCCGATGTTCGTCCCGCCGGGCGCCGGAGCATGGCTGCGCAGGCGCGGCTTCACGGACGTGACCGAGCTGGGCGAGGGAGAGCAGGCCGCGGTTGGCGCGGTCACGGTCGACGGCGGTACCCGCCGACCACGACGGGCGCCGCTACCCGCTCGGACCGCGCTCCGCGAGCATCGGCTACCTCGTCGGCGGCTCGCACACGGTGTACTTCGCCGGTGACACCGGCGTGTTCGAGCGGATGGCGGAGCTGGCCGGCACGCTCGACGTCGCGCTGCTCCCGGTCGCAGGGTGGGGGCGCACGCTCGGCCCGGGCCACATGGACCCGCTCGACGCCGCTCGCGCCGCGCGGCTGCTGCGACCACGGATCGCGATCCCGATCCACTGGGGGACGTTCCGCCCGATCGGGCGCAGCGAGCGCGGCCTCACGATCGGCGACGGGCCCGCGCGCGAGTTCGCCGCCCACATCGGCGAGCTCGAACCGGCGAGCGAGGTCCGGATCCTCGCGCCGGGGCAGCAGACGGAGCTGTGAGCGCTCAGCGCTTCGGCTGCCACAGCGCGAGCTCGCCGCCCGCGGGCGTGACGAGGACGCTGCGCCAGCCGGCCGGGCCGTCGCGTGGCTCGAGCATGACGCGTCGCGCCCAGCTCCTGCGCGCGGTGCGTGGCCGCCGCGACGCAGGGAACCTCCGCGTAGGGGAGCCACAGCGCACGCTCGGTCCCGCATTCGACGACGCCGCCGCTGCAGGAGCCGAGGTCGAGTGCGTGGTAGGAGGAGTCGCCGGCCTGCACCCGCTCGGGCTGCCAGCCGAGCAGTCCGCGGTAGAAGCTGCAGGCCGCCTCCAGGTCGGGGGTGTGCAGCTCGAGATGGACGAGCGGACAGGCCACGTGCATGCTGATCCGTCGCGGCATCGAGAATTCATCGCGCCCGGCGATGGATTCTGGCGCCGTCCTCGGGTCTAATAGACCAGATGCCCGCGACCCAGCTAGGAGCGCCGGCCTCCTTCGAGGCCCTCGTGGAGCCCTACCGCGCCGAGCTCCACGCCCACTGCTACCGGATGCTCGGCTCGGTCCACGACGCCGAAGACGCGATGCAGGATGCGCTCCTGCGCGCGTGGCGGGGGATGGGGGCCTTCGAGGGCCGCAGTGCGCTGCGCACCTGGCTCTACCGGATCGCGACCAACAGCTGCCTGCGGCTGATCGAGCGCCGCCCGCGCCGGGTGCTCCCGATCGACTACGGCCCGCCGGGCGATCCCCACGGCGAGCTGGCGGCTCCGCTCGTCGAGTCCGTGTGGGTCGAGCCCTATCCGGACGCCGGTCTCGGCGCCGGGCCGGCCTCGCCCGAAGCGCGCTACGAGCAGCGCGAGAGCGTCGAGCTGGCGTTCGTGGCGGCGCTCCAGCACCTGCCGGCGCGCCAGCGGGCGGTGCTGATCCTCCGCGACGTGCTCGGCTTCTCGGGCGCCGAGACTGCAGAGGCCCTGGAGACGACGACGAAGGCGGTCTACAGCGCGCTGCAGCGCGCGCACGCGACGATCGAGGAGCACCTCCCCGAGCGCGCCCAGCAGCAGACGCTGCGCGCGCTCGGCGACGAGCGCGTGCGCGAGCTCGTCGGGCGCTTCGTCGAGGCGTGGGACGCCGGCGACGTCGACGCCGTCGTCTCGATGCTCGCGGAGGACGCGATCCTCGCGATGCCGCCGCGGCCCTCGTGGTTCCGTGGCATCGCCGACGCGCGCGCGTTCCTCGCCAGCGGACCGCTCGGCCGAGGGCAAACGACACGTCTCGCGGATCACGCATGCGAACGGGCAGGCCGCGGTCGCGACCCGCCACGCGATGGCGGACGGGACGCGACTGGACGTTCTGCAGATCCTCACGCTCGACGACGCCGGGCGGATAGCGGCAACTCACGGCCTTCATCGGCACCGACCTGGCGCCCTTCGAAGTCTGAGGCGCGCGCGCCGCGATGGATCGCGGCACCGAGGTGGATCTCAACAGGTGAACACGACACCGAAGGAGATCCATGCAGCCAGACGCGAACATTCCGAAAGAAGGGCTGGGTCGTCGTCCTCACCGGCCTCGCATCGATGATGGCGGCGCTCGACACGGTCGTCGTCGCCACGGCGCTCAGCACGGTGCGCGCTGCCCTGCACGCCTCGGTCGGCGAGCTCGAGTGGACCGTCAACTCCTACAACCTCAGCTTCGCGGTCCTGCTGATGACCGCGGCGGCGCTCGGCGACCGCTTCGGGCGCCGTCGCATGTTCGTCGCCGGGCTCGGCGCTGTTCTCAGCCGCCTCGGCTGCCTGCGCGCTCAGCTCGAGCGTCGGCATGCTGATCGCCGCGCGCGCCGTCCAGGGGGCGGGCGCCGCGTTCATCCTCCCGCTCGCGCTCGCGCTGCTCACGACGGCCTTCCCGCCCGAGAGGCGGGGCACCGCGATCGGCCTGTTCAGCGCCGTGACCGGGATCGCGGTCGCGCTCGGGCCGATCGTCAGCGGCGCGATCGTGCAGGGGATCGAATGGCAGTGGATCTTCTGGGTCAACGTCCCGATCGGCCTGCTGGCGATCCCGTTCGTGCTCGCGCAAGATCGCCGAGAGCCGCGGCAAGGACGTCGGGCTGGACGTTCCCGGCGTCGCTGCTGATGACGGGCGCGGCCTTCGGCATCGTGTGGGCGCTCGTGCGCGGGAACTCGGCGGGCTGGGGGAGCGCGGAGGTGATCGCCTCGCTGCTCGGCGGCGTCGCGTTCGCCGTCGCGTTCGTGCGCTGGGAGCTGCGGGCGCGGGAGCCGATGCTGCCGATGGGCTTCTTCCGCTCGCGCACGTTCACGGCCGGGAACACGGCGATCTTCTTCGTGCTCGGCTCGCTGTTCAGCGACGTCTTCTTCTTCCCGCAGCTGCTCCAGACGGGGCTCCACTACGACCCGCTGCAGGCCGGGCTGCGGCTGATGGTCTGGACATCCACGTTCATCGTCGTCGCGCCCGTCGTCGGCGCGCTGGTGGACCGCATCGGCGAGCGGCCGCTGATGGTCTCCGGCCTGCTGATCCAGTGCGCCGGCACGGCCTGGATCGCCGTGATCGCGCGGACCGGGCTGCCGTTCTCGCACCTCGTCGTGCCGCTGATCGTCGCGGGCGTCGGCATCTCGATGGCGCTCCCGTCCGCGCAGAACTCGGTGGTGGGCTCGGCGACGGTCGAGACGGCCGGCAAGCTCGCCGGGATCAACAGCACGATGCGCGAGCTGGGCGGCGTGTTCGGGATCGCCGTGGCCGTCGCGGTGTTCGCGGCGGCGGGTGGATACGCGACCTCGCAGTCGTTCATCGACGGCTTCGGGCCGGCGATCGCCGTCTCCTCCGGGCTCGCGCTGCTCGGGGCGCTGTGCGGGCTGGCGCTGCCGAGCCGGCGCCGGCGCGAGCAGGTCGCGCCGGTTTCGTCGATCGTAAGAGAAGAGATCGAGCTTGGGAAAGCGGCCTAGGAGGAGATGAGATGACGAGGAAAATGGTTCGCTACGAGGTGAGGCCCGAGGCCTCCGCGCGCAACGAGGAGCTGATCCGCGGCGTATTCACGGAGCTGGCAGGTCTCGACCTCGAGGGTTTTCGCTACGAGGTGTTCGTGCTCGCCGACGGCGTCAGCGTGGTGCACATCGTCGAACACCCGGACGGCGCCAACCCCCTGCCCGCCCTGGAGTCCTTCAAGAGCTACTCGGCGGAGGTGAGAGACCGCCTCGTCGCCGAGCCGGTGTTCGACGAGCTGCGCCTCCTCGGCTCGACGGCCGCGTCGTAGCTCTGGCAAGGTGATGGGTGTCCCGCGGCGAGCGGGGCACCCATCGATGTCAGAGGAGAACGTCGAGCTGGTCAGGCGGATCTACGCGCTTTGGGACGCGGGGGAGTCCGCGCGCGATCTGATCGACCCGGACCTGGAGTACGAGAACCCGCCCTATGCCGTCGAGGCGGGTACCAAGCGGGGACGGGCCACGCTCGGCGCGATCCGCGAGGTCTATCCGGACTTCCGCTTCGAGCCCGAGCGCTACCGCGATGTGGGGGAGGACGTGGTCGTTGTCGGGATCGCCCGCGGCACCGCGGCGAGCGGGGTCCATGCCCAGTGGCGGCAGGGGTACATCTGGACGATCCGCGATGGACGCGCCGTCCGCTTCCGCTGGTTCAGCGATCCCGCGGAGGCGCTCGAGGCCGCAGGACTGGAGGGATAGGCGCGAGAAGCGCCCACCCCTCCAGTGCGGTCAGGAGATCGCCGAGCGGCTGAACATGCGGATCGAGATCGCGGTCAGTGCGGCGGCGAACAGCGCCACCACGCCGAGGCTCAGCCACGCCTCGGTCGTGACGTTGCTGAGTCCCCAGATTTCGTGCAGCCCGCGGCCGGAGGGGTCGACGAAGCCGTAGCGCAGCAGCGCCAGCGCGTGCGTCAGCGGCATCAGCTTGGCGATGAACGTGAGCGCGCCGGGCATCGCGCTGATCGGGAACAGGGCGCCCGCGAAGAAGAACGGCAGGATCGCGAGCACGGGAATGCCGCCGACGTAGTCCTCCTCCTTGGCGACGCGGCTGGCCACGGTCTCTGCCAGGCCGTACATGAAGACCGTGAACAGCAGCGCGGAGGCGAGGAACCAGGCGACGCCGGTGCCGGTGATGTGGAAGCTGCCCCCGCGCGCCGCCGACAGCCCCACGACGACGAGCGCCTGCAAGGAGGCAAGGACGATCGCCACGAGCAGGTTCCCGAGCACGAGGTACGAGCGCGGGACCGGCGCTGCCAGCAGCTCGCGCTGCGCGCCGGAGTGGCGGTCGACGATCACGCTCAGTCCCGCGAACACGCAGCTCAGCGGGATCACGAGCCCGACGGCGCCGACGCCGACGAACGAGGTGTAGTCGATGTGGGAGTGCAGGCCGCCGGTGGCCTTCTGGAGGGCGGGGGCGAGGATCAGCGCCAGCAGCGCCGGCCCCAGCAGCGGCACGGCGATCTGGCGCGGGGTGCGGGACGTGAGCATCGCGCGCCGGCGCGCGAGCGTGAGCAGCGCGCCGGCCGGGCGTGCGCGGGTTGGGGAGGGGATGGGGAGGGTTGTTGTCTCTGCGACTGCGCTGGCCATGTTGGAGTTCTCCTTTGTTCAGGCGGCCTCGGCGAGCTCGGCGCCGGTCCGGTTGAGGTACACGTCGTCGAGTGTGGGGCGGCGCGTCGAGATCTCGGACACCCGCACGCGCTCGGTCTCGAGCACCGCGAGCGCATCGGACGCCGCGAGCCGGTGGAGCGGCACCGTCACGCGTGCGCCGACGACGAAGGCGTCGGCGCCCGCGAGCCGGCGTTCGCGCAGCGCGGCGAGCGCCGAGCCGGAGTCGCCGTCGACGCGGAACTCGAGGATCTCCTCGCCGAGCCCCGCCAGCAGCGCGGCCGGGGTGTCGAGCGCGACGATCTCGCCGCGGTGGACGATCGCCACGCGGTCGCAGAGCTGCTGGGCCTCGTCGAGGTAGTGGGTGGTGAGCAGGATCGTCATCTCCTCGCGGCCGCGAAGGCCTGCGATGACGTCGAGCAGCTCGTGCCTGATCCGCGGGTCCAGCCCGACCGTGGGCTCGTCGAGGAAGAGGACGCGTGGCGTCGAGACGAGCGCGCGCGCGATCTCCAGGCGCCGGCGCTGGCCGCCACTGAAGCTCGACACCGGCCGCTGGATCAGCTCTGCGAGCCCCAGCACGTCGACGAGCTCGTCGATCCGCCGCGCCGCCCGAGCGGCCTCGACACCCCACAGCCGGGCGTGGAGGTCGAGGTTCTCGCGCCCACTCAGCGAGCCGTCGACCACGGCGTCCTGGAAGACGACGCTGCTCACGCTTCGCGCCAGCAGCGGCTCGGCGCTGACATCGAAGCCGGCGAGGCGGGCGTGCCCGCTCGTCGGCGCGACGGTCGTCGTGAGCATGCCGATTGTGGTCGACTTGCCGGCGCCGTTAGGGCCCAGCAGTCCGAAGACCTCGCCGGCGGCGACGTTGAAGTCGATTCCCTTCACGGCTTCGACGCCGCCCGGGTAGGTCTTCGCGAGCGCTTCCACCTCGACGATCGAGGGATGAAAGGGGCCGGGCCGGTGCTCCGCGCCGGCCCTCGGGGGGCCGGCGCTCGCGAGGGGCGCGGGTGGGGCAGGCCGGTGCGCTGTGGTGTCTGGGGGTGCCATCGGGCCTCCATGGAGTGGATCTCAATTACGTTGCAATAGCGTATCATCTCGTTCCAAGTATGGCACGTAATCTGGACACCGGGCGAGGTTGCGTCCGGGGCGCAGGGCACGTCTGGCAGACTTGCCGCGGTGCCACGCCCGTCAGCAAGCGACGAGGACGAGCCCGGCCGCCCGGCCGGCCGGCCGCTCGATGAGAACGTCGACGCGGCGATCCTCGGCGCCGCCTGGCGGCTGCTGCTCCAGGACGGTTACTCGCGCCTGTCGATCGCCCGCGTCGCCGAGGAGGCGAAAGTCGGCCGCCCCGCGATCTACCGCCGCTATCGCGACAAGTCCGAGCTGGTCGGCGCGGTCATCGCGGACAAAGTCTCGCGTGTTCAGGCGATCGACACGGGCTCCGCGCGGGGGGATCTGATCGCGCACCTGGAGCTCGCGCGACGGCGCTTCACCGTCCAGCTCGCGGGCACGCTGCTCGTCGAGCAGCGCAATCACCCGGAGTTGCTCGAGCAGTTCCGCGAGGGCATGCTGGTACCGCGCCGCGAGGCGATCTCGGCGTCACTGGAGCGGGGCAAGGAGCGGGGAGAGGTGCGCGAGGATCTCGACACCACGCTCGCTGTCGAGGCGCTGATGGGCAGCTTCCTCTACCACTCGCTGTCCGTCGGGCGCCCCGAGGCAGGTTGGATCAGAGCGCGTCGTCGACACGCTCTGGCCCGGGTTCACCGCCTGAGCGGCTACGCGTCCGGGACCTGCGCGCGCTGGGCGATCAGCTCGGCGGCGTCGGGCAGCTCCGTGCGCGAGCGGTCGACGAGCAGGGGCGCGTCGGGCGCCTCGCCGAGCGCGCCGGGCGCCGCGTCGTCGGGGGAGTCGAGCGCGTGCAGGACGACCTCGACGTAGGCCTCGGGGCGGTCGTTCTGCAGGTAGTGGTTGGCGCCCGGGGATCAGGTAGTAGGCGTTGCGGCCGGGCTTGAACATCAGGTGCTGCTCCCAGACGTGGTTGGCGACGCGGACGGGCGCGATCGTGTCGTAGAGGCCCCAGACGATCGTCGTGGGAAGCGGGGTGGCGGCGAGCGAGCGCAGCCAGGCCTCCTCGTCGACCGAGCGCTCGACGAGGTACTGGATCGTGTCGTTCAGGACGCGGTGGCCGTCCTGGTGGGCGAAGGTCGCGGCGAGGGCGAGCACGTCGGGGTCGTCCGGCCCGCGCGGCGGCGTGAACGCGGCGGCGCCCATGCCCATCGCGAGCAGCTCGGGTGTGATCTGCTCGAGCAGCTCGGGGTTGTGGAGCATCAGCCGTTGGGCGTCGGTGAGGTTCGACAGCGGCAGGAAGATGTTGGCGTTGGAGAGCACGAGGTGCTCGAGGCCGGCGCGGGCCCGCCTTCCGCGGCGTTCGCCGTGTGGACGAGCGCGACGCTGTCGCCGCGGTCGTGCGCGACCATCACGGCGGAGCCGGCGCCGACGACCTCCGCGAGGTAGTGGTCGAGCAGCTCGGCGTCGCGCTCGCAGGCTGTAGCCCCAGCCGGGTGGCTTGTCGGAGAAGCCGTAGCCGGGGAAGTCGAGCATGCACACGCGGAAGCGCGAGCTCGAGCAGGTGCGCGACCTCGTACCAGTCGATGCTGCAGGTCGGGAAGCCGTGCACGAGCGCCAGCGCCGGGGCGTCGGGGTCGCCGAGCTCGACGTGGAAGACCTCCACGGGCGCGGCGTCCTCGCCCGCGGGCGCCACAAGAAGTACGCGCCTTTGGCGCGCCAGTCCTCGGCGCGGGCGGAAAGCGGGCCGGACACGGCGGCGACCCTATCCGGAAGGTTTCGGCGCGGAGCTGGCGCGCGGCCGTCGGGCGCCTCACCGCCGCGCCCCGGACACGCGCTCGATCCCGCCGCTCACGCGTCGATCTCAGGCAGCGGACGCCGCGCGATCTCGGCCGCCTCGGCGGGCGCGATCCCGAAGCTGCGAAGGACGCCCTCCGCGTGCTCGGCGTCGGCATCGGGGCTACCGTCTCCGACGAGCTGCTCGTGGATCACCGCGAACAGCGCGCCGCCGCTGGCGGTCAGCGCCAGCGCGGGGTTGGCGACGTCGAAGCGGCCCGCCCGCAGGCCCGCCTCGAGGTCCTCGGACGGCGCCTGCCCGAGCGTCGCCCACGCGGCGCGGTAGGGGAGCATCGAGGCGCAGGATCAGCCAGGCCCAGTCGGGGTCGCGTCTTGCCGGCCCGGATCAGATGGCGGTGGGCGATGCTGATCTTCTCGGCCGGGTCATCGACCTGGTCCTGGCGTGAGCGCAGGAGCTCGCGCTGGCGCGAGAGCTCCTCTTCGAGCAGCGCCTCGAGCAGCTGTTCCTTGCCCGCGAAGTAGTTGTAGAAGGAGCCCGTCGCGACATCGGCGCGCTCGGCGATCTCGGCGATCGCGGTCTGCTCCATGCCCTGGCTCGCGAACAGCGCGCGCGCGGCGGCGAGCAGCGCGGCGCGGGTGCGCGCCTTGCGGCGCTCGACACGGCCTTCGCTGTGGGCGGGCATCGGGGGATTGTCCACGGCCACGGATTGAATATAACATCAAAATTGAATCAGCGTTCAGTTTGTGTTAGTCTCGCGCCGCCAATCGAGGGGAGGGACCGAATGAGACGCGAGGAGACACCCGTGCTGATCGTCGGCGGCGGCGGAGCTGGGCTGACCGCATCGATGCTGCTCGCGCGGCTCGGGCAGGAGCACGTGCTCGTCAGCGCTCGGCCCGGGACCTCGGAGCTGCCGAAGGCCCACGTGCTCAACAAGCGCGCGATGGAGATCCTGGAGGACTGCGGCGTCGCCGAGGAGATCGCAAGCGTCGGCACGCCGCCGCAGAACATGGCGGCCACCGCTTACTACGCGGGCTTCGCCGGACCCACCGAGGATCACGGCCGCCGCATCGGGCGCCTGGAGTGCTGGGGCGCAGGCGACTCCGACGAGAACTGGCGCGCGGCGGGCCCGTGGGCGCAGCAGAACCTCCCGCAGATCCGCCTCGAGCCGATTCTTCGCCGCGGCGCCGAAGCGCTCTCGCCCGGCCGCGTCCGCTTCCACCACGAGGTCACGCGCCTGGAGCAGGATGTCGAAGGCGTGACCGCCCACGTGCGCGACCACGACTCCGGCGAGGATTACGAGATCTGCTGCCCCTATCTGATCGGCGCCGACGGCGGGCGCCTGGTCGCCCACGAGATCGGCGTCGAGTACGCCGGTCTCGGCGTCGTCACGCAGACGGCGACGCTGCATGTCAGCGCCGACTTCTCGCGCTGGGCGCGGGACCCCGACGTGCTGATCCGCTGGCTGATCTCGCCCCAGACCGGCGTGAGCGTCGTGATGGTTCCGATGGGCCCGGAGCGCTGGGGCCCTGACTCGGAAGAGTGGGTGATCCACCTGAACTACCCGGTGGATGACCCGCGGGCGCAGTCCGACGAGAAGGTCGAGTCCGACGTGCGGCGCGCGCTCGGGATCGGCGATCACCCGATGGAGATCCACAAGGTCACGCGCTGGTCCGTGGACGCTGTGATGGCCTCCTCTTACGGCGTCGGACGGGTCTTCCTCGTCGGCGACGCCGCGCACCGCCACCCGCCGACCGGGGGGCTCGGCCTCACGAGCGCGATCCAGGACGTGCACAACCTGTGCTGGAAGCTCGCCGCGGTCCTCGCCGGTCACGCCGGGGCTGAGCTGCTGGGCAGTTACGAGCCCGAGCGCCGTCCCTCCCTGGAGGTCAACGCGCAGCGCTCGCTCGAGAACGCGATCAACCAATTCGCGATCGTGGGCTCCACCGGGGTCTCGCACGAGAACACCGAGGAGCAGAACCTCGCCGCACTGCGCCGGCTCTGGAGCACCGCGCCCGAGGACGCCGAGCACCGCGCCGCGGTCATGCGTCACATCCGGGCACAGTCGATGGAGTTCAGCGAGCTCAACGTGGAGCTCGGCTACAGCTACGACTCGGCCGCCGTCGTCGGCGACGGCACGCCGTCGCCGACGCCGCTCGAACCGATCCGCGTGTACGAGCCCTCCACCCGGCCCGGAAGCCCGCTGCCGCACGCGTGGATCGATGACGAAGCCGGGCAGCGACGCGCGATCAAGGACCTCGTCGGCCCGGGCCGCTTCCTGCTGATCGCCGGCGAGGACGGCGAGCGCTGGTGCGAGGCGGCACGCGAGCTGTCCGGCGCCAGCGGGCTGCCGCTCGACGCCCTGCGCATCGGGCACCTCGACGGCGACCTGTTCGACCCGCGCCTGATGTGGCTGCGCCGGCGCGAGGTGACGCCGCTCGGCGCGATCCTCGTGCGGCCCGACCGCTACGTCGCGTGGCGGAGCATCGGCGCCAGCGATACTCCGCAGGAAGACCTCGCCCGGGCGCTCGGCGCGATCCTCGCGCGGCCGCTCGGGGCGGGCGTCGCGGCGTGATGGCAGTCGACTACGACATCGCGATCGTCGGCTACGGGCCGGTCGGGCAGACCGCGGCGATCCTGCTGGGGCGCCGCGGCTGGCGGGTCGGCGTCTTCGAGCGCTGGCCCGAGCTCTACCCGCGCCCGCGCGCAGTCCACTACGACGACGAGGTGGCCCGCATCTTCCAGCGGCTCGGGATCTCCGCAGGAGCTCGAGGCGATCACCGAGCCGGCGACCACCTACGAGTGGCAGAACGCGGCGGGCCAGACGCTGCTGCCGCTCGACCGCAGCCGGCCGGGGCCGTCGGGCTGGCCGGCCGCGACGATGTTCTCCCAGCCCGAGCTCGAGCGGCTGCTCGACCGCACGGCCAAGGAGGTCGCCGACGGTGGAGGTCCACCAGGGCTGGGAGGTGGCCGACGTCGAGGACGCCGGCGAGGAGGTGCGCCTGTCGCGTGCGCCGCGGCGCAGGCGCGCGGGCGGCGGGTTGCGAGCCGACCGGCGAGACGGACGAGGTGACGGCCGCCTACGTGATCGGCTGCGACGGCGCGAACAGCCTCGTGCGCGAGCGGATGGGCACGCCCGTCGAGGACCTCGGCTTCGCCTTCGACTGGCTGATCGCCGACACGATCCCGCGCGATCCGGGCCTGCTCGCCGGGGTCAACCTGCAGCGCTGCGACCCGCGCGCGCCCGACGACGCTCGTATCCGGCGGTCCCGGGCGGCGGCGCTGGGAGTGGATGCTGCTCCGCGGACGAGACGCCCGAGCAGGTCGAGAACGAGCGAGTTCGTGCTGGAGCTGCTCGCGCGAGTCGGGCGTCGGGGCGGACGAGGTCGAGCTCGAGCGCTTCACCGTCTACACGTTCCGCGCGCGCTGGGCAGAGCGCTGGCGCGAGGGCCGGATGCTGCTCGCCGGCGACGCCGCGCACCAGATGCCGCCGTTCGCCGGGCAGGGCCTGTGCTCGGGGATCCGCGACGCGGTCGCGCTCGACTGGCAGCTGGACCTCGTGCTGCAAGGGCAGCGCGCACGAGCAGACGCTGGACGCCTACACGAGCGAGCGCCGCGCGCACCTGCAGCACGCGATCGCGCTGTCGGTCGAGCTCGGCAAGGTGATCTGCATCGCCGACGAGGCGGAGGCCGCCGCGCGCGACGAGGTGCTGCTGAGCGTCGCGGCCGACCCGAACGCGCCGCCGATCGAGCCGCCGGCCCCGAACCTCGGCCCCGGCATCCACGACCGGCGAGCCGGCGCCGGCGCGGCTCGCTGTTCCCGCAGGGGCGCGCCGGCGGACGGCTGCGTGGAAGACACGCCTCGAGCCGGGCTTCGCGCTGTACGTGCTCGACGGCGACCTCCGGACGAGCTGACGACCGCCGCGCGCCTGGCGCACCTCGGCGGCGCGCGTCGCTCGCGGTCGACGAGGAGCACGAGGCGCGTCTACCGCGACTGGTTCGCCGCGCACGGCTGCGCCGCCGCGCTCGTGCGGCCCGACTTCTACGTCTTCGGGACCGCCACCGACGGCCGCCGAGACGCGGCGCGCTGGTGCGGCGCCTGCAGGCGGCGCTGACCAACCCGGACACGATCGAGGAGAGGCTCGCCACATGAGCACCATCAGACCCGCGTTTCACCACTTCAACCTCAAGACGACGCGCCTGCAGGAGCTGATCGACTGGTACGGCGCCGTCGTCGGCGCGGAGGTGACCTTCCAGGACGACGATGGGCGCCTGGCTGACCAACGACGCCGCCAACCACCGCATCGCGCTGCTCGCCTTCCCGGGCTTCGTCGACGACCCCGAGAAGGAGACGCGCACCGGCATGCACCACAGCGCCTTCGAGTACGGCGGCTTCGGCGAGCTGAACGAGAGCTACCTGCGCCTGCGCGAGGAGGGCATCGAGCCCGACGCTCTGCATCGACCACGGGATGACGCTGTCCTACTACTACAAGGACCCCGACGGCAACCACGTCGAGCTGCAGATCGACGTCTTCGGCGACTGGGCGGCCTCCAGGGAGTGGATGCGCACGAGCCCGGAGTTCCACGCCAACCCGATCGGCGTGTTCGTCGACCCCGCGCAGATCGCCGAGGCCGCCGCGGCGGGCGAGGCGCTTCGAGGCGATCCACCGCCGCGCGATGGCGGGCGAGCTGAGCCCCGAGCAGCCCCGATCGAGATCCCGGGGCAGGGCTGCGATGCGCCTCGTCAGCTACGCACGTCGGACGGCCGCAGCCGGCGTGCTGCGTCGGCGAGGAGATCGTGCCGCTGTCCGCGCTCGGTCGCCCGACGGCGCGCGTGCGCGGAGCTGCTCGGCGGAGCTCGACGCCGAGGGCCTGCGCGCGCTCGGCGAGCACGCTGCCGCGGCGCAGGAGCGCGTCGCCGCTGGCCGACGTGCGGCTGTCGCGCGCCGGTGCCCGACCCGGAGAAGATCATCTGCATCGGGCTCAACTACCGCGACCACGCGGAAGAGAGCGGGCAGGAGATCCCGCAGGCGCCGATGTGGTTCGCGAAGTTCGCGAACTCGCTGCGCGGCAGCGGCGAGGACGATCGTGCTGCCCGCGGCCCACCCCGACTACGTCGACTACGAGGCCGAGCTCGCGCTCGTGATCGGCTCCGAGGCGCACGAGGTCTCCGAGCAGGACGCGCTCGCCCACATCGCCGGCGCGATGCCGTTCAACGACGTCAGCGCGCGCGACCTGCAGATCCAGAACCCGCTGTGGACGAGCGGCAAGGCGATCGACAGCTTCGCGCCGTGCGGCCCCGCGCTCGTGACGCTCGACGAGGCGGGCGACCTCGGCGCGCTCGACGCTCCGCACCCGCATCGACGGCGAGACCGTTCAGGAAGGCAACACCGCCGAACCTGATCTTCGGCCCCGCCGAGCTCGTCGCGTGGCTCTCGCGGACGATCACGCTGCGCCCCGGCGACATCATCGCCACCGGCACACCGGCGGGCGTCGGCGCGGCGAAGGGCCGCTTCCTGCGCGACGGCGAGACCGTCGCGGTCGAGATCGACGGCATCGGCGCGCTCTCCAACCCGGTGCGCGCCTGACCACACGACGCCAACCCCCCCAACCCCAAAAAAGAGAGACCCATGACCCCGCAAGAGCGACGTCGGTTCGTCCTCGATCACAGGACCGGCATCTTCGGCTACAACCGTGCCAAGGACGGGCCCGCCATGTCGATCGTCTTCTACGCCGCGACGCCCGAGGAGATCGTCGTCTCGACGATGGCCGAGCGCGCCAAGGCGAAGGCCGTCGCGCGCAGCCCCAAGGTCTCCCTCTGCGTGCTCGATGAGCACTGGCCGCCGAGTTATCTCCAGGTCTACTGCGACGCCGAGATCGACACCGAGTTCGACAGCGTCGTCGACACGATGATGCAGATCGCCAGCGTGATGGCCGGGCAGCCGATGTCCGAGGACGTCCGCCCGATGGTCGAAGAGGGTGCCCGCGTGGAGAAGCGCGTCGCGGTTCGGCTCAGGCCCTACGCGACCTTCTACACGCCGCCGCGCCACGTGCACCAGGAGTCCGACATCGGGCCCGGGCTGCTGCACGAAACGAGCGCGTCCTTGCCCTGGTGAGCCGGCCTCCCCTGACAGGCCTCCGTCGGGGAGGCGGTTTGTCCTGAGCGCGTAGGCTGACGGGGTCGTGGAGCCGATCCGCCCGCAGCCGATCCTCGATCCGATCACCGAGGCCGCGATCTTCCTTGTGATGACGGTCGAGGAGGGTGCGGAGGGGGCGGTCGCCGATGCTCTCACCGACGTCACCGCGCTGAAGCGCTCCGTCGGCTTCCGCATCCCGGAGGGCGAGCTGAGCTGCGTCGTGGGCCTCGGATCCTCGTGCTGGGAGCGGCTCTACGGCTCGCCGCGTCCGGCGGAGCTTCACTCGCTTCCAGTCCTGACTGGCGATCGCCACACCGCCGTCTCGACGCCCGGCGACCTGCTCTTCCACATTCGAGCGCACCGCTTCGACCTCTGCTTCGAGCTGGCGAGCCGGATCGTGGACCGCCTCGAGGGCGCCGCGCTCATCGTCGACGAGGTGCACGGCTTCCGGAGCTTCGACGAGCGCGACCTGCTCGGCTTCGTGGACGGAACCGAGAACCCCGAACCCGGCGAGGCGGCCGAGGCCGTGTTGATCGGGGAGGAGGATCCGCTGTTCGCGGGTGGGAGCTACGTGATCGTCCAGAAGTACCTGCACGACCTCGCCGGCTGGAGCGCGATCTCGGTCGAGGAGCAGGAGCGGGCGATCGGGCGCACGAAGCTCGACGACATCGAGATGCCGGACGATGAGAAGCCGGCCAACTCGCACGTCGCGCTCAACACGATCGTCGACGAGGACGGCACCGAGCATCAGATCTTCAGGCTGAACATGCCGTTCGGGCGGGTCGGCTCGCCGCAGGCCGAGAAGGGCACGTACTTCATCGGCTACGCGCGCACGCCCGAGGTCACCGAGCAGATGCTGCGCAACATGTTCGTCGGTGACCCGCAGGGCAACTACGACCGCATCCTCGACTTCTCGACCGCGGTGACGGGAAGCCTGTTCTTCGTGCCGAGCGCCGAGCTGCTCGACGATCCGGGGACGCTGGGGCAGGCGGCGGCGCCGGGCGCCGCCGACGCAGCCGGGGAGCACGGCGACGGGTCGCTCGGGATCGGCGGTCGGCGGGAGTAGGCGAGCCGGGGGCGAGGCGGACGCCCGGCCGAGTCCTGACGCGCGCCATACCCCTCGGGGAAGCTCCTCAGAGGTGAATGTGGCACCGAACCGAGCGGTTGAGCGGAGGGCGAGCGACGGTCGCGACGCCGTAGAATCGCCGCATGCCGCACGCGGAGATCAACGGCCAGCGGATCCGCTTCGAGGACAGCGGCGGCGACGGCCCGCCCGTGATCCTCGCCCACGGGTTCCTGATGGACAGGGAGATGTTCGCGCCCCAGGTCGCAGGCGCTCGGTGACGAGTTCCGGATCATCACCTGGGACGAGCGCGGCTTCGGCGAGACGGAGTTCGACGGCCAGCCGTTCACCTACTGGGACTCGGCGCGGGACTGCCTCGCGCTGCTCGACCACCTCGGCATCGAGCAGGCTGTCGTCGGCGGCATGTCGCAGGGCGGCTTCCTGTCGCTGCGCGCGACGCTGCTCGCGCCCGAGCGCGTGCGGGCGCTGGTCCTGATCGACACCCAGGCGGGCGTCGAGGACCCCGAGCGACTGCCCGCCTACCGGCAGATGCAGAAGACCTGGCTGGAGGCCGGGCCGGTCGATGAGCTCGCGAACGCGATCGCCGACCTGATCATCGGCGAACCCGAGCTGAACGCGGTCTGGATCGAGAAGTGGCGCGGGCTGCCGCGCGAGGCGATGAACGAGCCGTGCAACTGCCTCTTCGAACGCGACGACATCACCGGCCGCCTCGGCGAGATCAGCCAGCGCGCGATCGTCTTCCACGGCACGGCCGACAAGTCGATCGAGATGGAGCTGGCGGAGCGGCTGTGCGACGGGCTCGCCGGCTGTGACGGCGTCGTGCGCATCGAGGGCGCGCCGCATGCCTCGAACCTCACTCACCCCGAGCAGGTGAACGGGCCGCTGCGCGAGTTCCTGCGCTCGCTCTAGCCGGGCGCCGGAACGTTCAGGTTCGGCAGCAGCAGGGCGGCGATGTCGTCGAAGCTCGGCTTCGGCTCGGGCAGGATCGGCCCGTCTGCGAGGGTGCGCTCGAGGATGCCGTCGCGCGAGGCCTCGACGCGCCGCGCGAGCGCCGCGAAGTCGACGTCCAGCAGTCGCCCGTCGCGCTTGACGGGGCGCCCCGCGACGAGAACCTCGCGCACGTTCGACGCGTTCGCCTGCTGCACGACCGCGCCGGCGGCGTCGACCGGGGCGAGCATGTTGAGCCGGTCCTCGCCGGGGCCGACGACGATCACATCGGCCTGCTTGCCCGGCGTCAGCGAGCCGATGCCGTCCTCCATGCCGAGCGCCCTCGCCCCGCCCATCGTCGCCCAGCCCAGCGCGTCCCTGGTCGTGAAGGCGAGGTCGGTCGGGTCGGTGCGGCGGGCGTGGGCGCGGTCGTTGGCGCGGGCGCGCGCGTCCTGCAGCCCGATCCGCATCTGCGTGAACATGTCGCCCGAGTTCGAGGAGACGACGTCGCAGCTCAGGCTGAGCACGAGCCCCGCCTGGAGCGCCCGCTCGATCGGCGGATGGCCCATCCCCATCTGCAGCTCGGTCTCGGGCGTCACCGAGATCTTCGCGTCGGAGCGCTGGAGCAGCGTCCAGTCGCGCTCGGTGCAGGCGTTGCAGTGGACGTGGACGATGTCAGGGCCGAGCAGCCCGCAGGCGGCGAACTGGTCGAGGCCGCTGGGCATGCCCCAGATGCAGGCCGTGTGCGTCGCGATCACCGCGCCCAGCTCGCGACCGGTCTCGACCTCCTTGCAGGTGTCGGTGAACGGGATCAGCCCCGGCTCGGTGAGCGAGACGCCCATGCTGAGCAGGCCGCCGGGCCGTCCGGCCAGAGCCTCGCTCACGCGGCGCGAGTCGGCGAGGCGCATCCGCGTGCGAGGTGAAGTGGGGCTCGGCGCGCGGCGGCGCGAAGTACCCGTAGGCGAACACCGCGCGGATACCGGCCTCCGCGAGGCCCGTCGATCGCGCGCGTCGGCATGCTCGGGCGTGTTGTTGCAGTGGGAGAAGTCGAGGATCGTCGTGACGCCCGCGTCGAGCGCCTCGAGCGCCCCGGCCTGGTTGCCGACGTAGACGTCCTCCGCGGTGTAGCGCGGCGAGAGCGTCGAGCGCATGCCGAGGAAGTAGTCGAGCAGCGACCAGTCGGCGCAGATCCCGCGCAGCGCCGTCTGCCAGGTATGACGGTGGGTGTCGATGAAGCCGGGCATCACGATCGCGCCGGCCGCATCGATGCGCTCGGCGTCGAGCGCGCCCAGATCGGGCTCGACGGCGACGATCCGCTCGTCCTCGATCAGCAAGTCGCCGCGCTGCAGCTCCCCGATGCCGGGGTCCATCGAGAGCACATGGCCCCCCGTGATGGCGATGCGGCTCGACGGCACGATCCCTCCCTTTCGCTCGGCCGGGACGGCATCCTAACCGGCGGGAGCCGGCGGCTTGCGGCCGGCCGGCGCGGCGGCATCGCGCGGTTCGCCGGGACCAACTTCGACTAGCTGAGCAGGAACCGCGACTGACCGGCGGCGATGTTGCCGTAGATGAAGCTCAGCGTCTTGCCGGCCGGCTGTTCAACCCTGACCGCGCGGATCTCTTCCACCTTGCCGTCGACCTGCCGGGTCAGGCGCAGTTCGAAGGTCTGGCTGCTGGCGCTCGAGTCATGCATCGCAAGCGTGGAGGTCGCCGGGTTGTCCGAGATCCTGATCACCGAGTCGGGGTGGAGCGTGATCGCCTGGATGCCGACGCTGTAGTTGCCCGCGTGTCGCACCAGGCCGACGTTGAAGAGCGGGGAGGATGCCTGACTGCCGGCGCTGGTGTAGGTCATCGAGCCGTCGTCGCCGTTCAGAGCGATGCTCTCACGCTCCCCAGGCTTGACGATGATCCCGTCGGCCGCGAGATCGTGGTTCTGCCCGATCAGCGAGAAGTGCTCCGTGTCCGGGAATTTGAGACCGGAACCGTCGACCGTGACCTGCACGTTGACGCCGAGCGGGATCCGGTACGTGGGCTCCTGGCGTTGCTGGGAGTCGGAGAACGCGGTCGGGAAGACCGCGCTGGCGCCGGGGATGCCGCTCACCAGCTTCTCGCCTTCGTATCCGAGCGTGCGTCCCTGCAGGTCGCGGATCAACAGGTGCGCGTGGTTGTACGGGTTGCCCTCCAGCCGGATTTCGCGGAGCGCGTTCGGACTGCCGACGGCGTCGGCGCAGAACTGGCAGAAGTGGACGCCCAGGCCCGGCGTGGTGGGATCCAGGGAGAGGGTGTTCGTTTGAGCGCTGCCTTCGTAGACGGAGTCGGGGACGCTCGGGTTGGAGGCGGCGACGTAGCTCCAGGTGTTCGCGTTCGTGTCGAAATGGACGCGCCGTACCTTGTCCGGCCAGTTGTTGTCGTACACCAGCACGTCGTACTTCCCGGCCCCGAGGTTGTCGACCGCATACGGAGTGACCGCGTGTCCCCCCTGCAATCCGGGACGGAAGAGCGCCATCGTGTAGAGCTCGCCGCCTCGCTTGCCCAACGAGCCGGTCAGGAATTTGAGGATCTCGTCGGGCGTCCCGTGGACCTGTGCGTTCTGAACCGCCGGCAGCGTCTGCCACTGGAACGTGTACGCGATCTCGCGTTGCAGTTGCTTGTTCCCCTTCAGCTTGAGGCGCTGGATCGGCGTCTTGGCGAGCGGCGGGAAGAGATGGCGGAAGACCAGGATGCTCAGCGCGGAGAAGCCGAAGCAATGCCCGCCGCTCATGGCCCGGTTGGCTTCTTCCATGTAGCGCTGTGCGACCGGCGTGAGCAGGCAGTGCTTGGGCTTGGCAGGCGGGGCGCACACCCCGCTCCCGAAGAGCGCGCGCATCCCGTTGGCCGACAGGTTCGCGTAGCCGGACCCGTAGTTCGCGAAGTTGAACCCGTTCTTTGCCGGGCTGAAGCCGCTCGTGGCGACGATCTTGGCCTCGGCGCCGCCGGTCATGAGGAGCGAAACCCCGACGACGGCCATGCAGAGGACGAACCGGGCTCTTCCAGGCAGCCAGAAACAGCGTCGTGACCGATGTTCGCGGCGCTCTGCTCGTCCCGCCCCACCCGGGCTCCCCAGCATCGCCTCAGAGCGTACTCCTGCGTGTTCGCGGTGGCGCTGTAACGAACTCCCTCCTCGCCGGACAGTAGGCGGCGACCGTCCTGCGAACGAGGAGACTCCGATGAGAACACGTGCCAGGCGCCTTGGAGGCGCCGTTGCCGCAATCGCAATGCTTGCCACCGCGGCCTTTGCCGCGCCGGCCCTCGCCGATCCGCCGCCCGACCACGGCTTCGGCCAGGGCGGTCCGCCCGGCACGGTCTACGTCCAGACCGACGGGCTCGCCGGGAACCAGATCGTCGTATACCGGCAGAACCACGACGGGACCCTCGCGCCGGCGGGGACCTACGCCACCGGCGGTCTCGGCGGCCAGCTGACCGGGTCTGTCGTTGACCACACGGCCTCTCAGGGCTCTCTGCTCTATGACGCGGAGGACAACCTGCTGCTCGCGGTCAACGCAGGGAGCAACACGATCTCGGTGTTCTCGGTCTTCGGCCCGCACCTCGTCCTCAGACAGGTGATCGGTTCCGGCGGCGCGTTCCCCGTGAGCATTACGGCCCGCCACGGCGAGGTGTTCGTGCTGAACGCCGAGGAAGGCGGATCGATTCAGGGCTTCGGAGTCGCATTCGGACGCCTGTTCCGGATCCCGCCTCTCCACCGCTCGCTGAACGTGACCGGCGCCAACCCGGGCGAACCGGAACAGTTCACGCACACGCCGGGCCAGGTCGCCTTCACGCCGGACGGGTCGAGCCTGATCGTGACGACGAAGGCGGGCGGCCAGTCGATCGACGTCTTCAGGGTCTTGCCCTTCGGCGGCATCTCACAGGCCCCCGTCGTGACCTCTGACCCGACGGTCCCGTTCGCCGTGACCTTCGACCAGCAGGGACACCTGCTCGTCTCCGAGGCGGCGGGCGCGCTGGCGAGCTTCAGGGTGAACTTCGACGGCTCGCTCACCGCGCTCGACTCCGTCGCCACCGAACAGGCCGCGACGTGCTGGGTGGCGCCGGCGGCCGGCTTCTTCTACACCTCGAACGCGGGCAGCGCGACGCTGAGCGGATTCAGCGACGCCTTCGGCGGAAAGCTCACGCTGCTCGGTGACACGGGCACCGACCCGGGCACCGTGGACGCCGTCTCCGCGGGTCGCGATCTGTATGTCCAGGCGGGCAAGGAAGGCATCGTCGACGAGTTCGCAGTGACGGGAACTGGTGCACTCGAACGGATCGGTTCGGTGGTGGTCCCGGGCGCGGCCGGCGGCGAGGGAATTGCCACCAGCTGAGCGTTCAGTCCGTGACTGCTCCCCGGGGTCCCATTGCCGGGATCCCGGGGGGCGGCAACGCACGCGGGCGAGGGCCGCCGCGCCGTGAGGCTCGGCGGAGCGAGACTGTGCGCGTGCGAGCGCGCGCCCCGCATAGGAGCGCCCATGGCGGAGACCCGCGGGGGCGGGTCTGATCGATGACGGCAACGGACGAGAGCGCCGTGCTGGAGCGGCTGCGAGCAGGAGATGAGGAGGCATTCGAGGTGTTGGTATCGACCTACGACGGCGCGATGCGTCGCGTCGCGGCTTCGTTCGTGCGGACCCCGTCGGCCGCCGATGAAGTCGTCCAGGAAACCTGGCTCGCCGTGGTGCGCGGTCTCGATCGGTTCGAGGAGCGCTCCTCTCTTCAGACGTGGCTCTTCCGGATCCTCGTCAACCGCGCCCGTACGGCCGGTGCCCGGGAGGCGCGAAGCCTCCCGCTGTCCTCGCTGGAGGAGGACTCGGCCGACCCACGGGCCTTCGAGCCGGGGTTCGGCTCCGACGGCAGGTGGGTGAGCGCTCCGCCTCGCCTGGACGGCGACCCCGAGGGCAGGCTCCTGAGCAGCGAGCTCCGCCGGCACCTGCTCGACGCGGTCGAGGGGCTGGTCCCCAGTCAGCGGCTCGTGATCATGCTTCGCGACGTCCTCGGAATGCCGGCCGAGGAGGTCTGCGAGGTGCTCGAGATCTCCGAGGCGAATCAGCGCGTGTTGCTCCACCGCGCCCGTGTCAGCGTCAGAGCCGCGCTCGTACCCCTCGTGGAGGTGCGCTCGTGATGAGGCTTCTGCGCCTTCGCCGCCGTCCGGATCCGCTCGTGTGCCGCGAGTTCGTCCAGCTGATCAGCGACTACCTCGAAGGCGCGCTCCCAGAGGTGGAACGCCGGCGCTTCGAAGCGCATCTCGCCGAGTGCGACGGATGCGAGGGCTACCTCGACGATGTGGCACGCGTCGTCGGCTCTCTGCACGAGGCCACGATGCCGGCTCCCGACGCGCATACGCGCGAGACGCTGCTGGCGGCGTTCCGCGACCTGCGAGGCTCCTAGCCGCTCGGCCGGGAGGAGGCCCGAACCGTCATAGGCTGGGCCCGTCCCGATGCCCGCCACCCCGAGCCCAGGAGAGCAGAGATGAGCACGGTCCACGCCTACGGCGCCCATGGCGCCTCCGAGCCAGTCGTCCCGCTGACGGTCGAGCGGCGCGAGCTGGGCCCGAAAGACGTTCTGATCGAGATCAGGTTCTGCGGCATCTGCCATTCGGACATCCACTTCACCCGCGGCGAGTGGGGCGAGGTGCCCTACCCCGCCGTGCCGGGGCACGAGATCGCGGGCGTCGTCGCCGACGTCGGCGCCGAGGTCAGCGCCTACACCGGCGGCGATCGCGTGGGGGTGGGCTGCATGGTCAACTCGTGCCGAGAGTGCGAGAACTGCCTGAAGGGCGAAGAGCAGTACTGCATCGCCGGCAACACCCAGACCTACGGCTCGGTCGATCGCGACGGGACCGTCACCAAAGGCGGCTACTCGACGCACGTCGTCGTGGACGAGGATTTCGTCGTGCGCATACCCGACGGGATCGAGCTCGATCGGGCAGCACCGCTGCTCTGCGCCGGGATCACGACGTACTCGCCGCTTCGCCACTGGCAGGCGGGACCGGGCAAGCATGTCGCGGTGATCGGATTCGGCGGGCTCGGGCACCTCGCCGTGAAGATCGCGAAGGCGATGGGCGCGCACGTGACGGTGCTCTCGCAGAGCCTCAGCAAGCTCCAGGATGGGCTGCGCCTCGGTGCCGACGAGTACTACGCGACCAGCGAGCGGGAGACGTTCAAGCAGCTGGCGCGCGAGCTTCGACCTCGTCATCAACACGGTCAGCGCGCCGCTGGCCATGGGCCGCTTCCTGGGGCTGCTGAAAACCGACGGGGCGTTCGTCAACGTCGGCGCCCCGCCCGAGCCGCTGTCGGTGCCCGTCTTCTCGCTGATCGCCGGACGCCGCACGTTCGCGGGCTCGGCGATCGGCGGGATCGCCGAAACCCAGGAGATGCTCGACTTCTGCGCCGAGCACGGGGTCGTGCCCGAGATCGAGCGGGTGTCCGCCGCGCAGATCAACGAGGCGTGGGACCGCGTGGTGGCCTCCGACGTGCGCTACCGGTTCGTGATCGACACCGCGACGATGAACGGGGCGGGGGCGTGAAGCGGGGGAAGCGCCCGCTCGGCCCACGACCTCCGGTCCCCGGCCGATGAGCACCGCAGCAACGCGCGCGGCGCTGGCGGCGGCCGCGCGCGACCTGGCTGCCGCCGGCCTTGTCCACCGCACCTCCGGGAACCTCAGCGCCCGTTGCGGGGAGGCCATCGCGGTCACGCCGACCGGCGCCGTCCTGGCCGAGCTGCAGGCGGAGGACATCGTGCTCGTCGACGCCGAGGGCACGCTCCTGGAGGGCGGGTCGGCGCCGACATCCGAGATCGGGCTGCACCTGGGCATCTACGAGGCTTACGACGCGGGCGCGGTCGTCCACACGCACGCACCCGCGGCGACCGCGGTCAGCTGTGTCTTCGAGGAGCTGCCGGCGATCCACTACGAGATGCTCGGACTGGGCGGGGCGGTGCGCGTCGCGCCGTACACGACGTTCGGAACGCCCGAGCTGGCAGCGTCCGCCGTCGCGGCGCTCGAGGGGCGTTCGGCAGCGCTGCTCGCCAACCACGGCACGGTCACCTACGGCGCGGACCTGGAAGGCGCGATCCGCGCCACCGAGCTGCTCGAGTGGGCGGCGGAGCTGTTCGCGCGGGCGACCGCGATCGGCGCGCCGAAAGCTCTCGACGAGCAGGCGCTCCAGGACGTCGTCGACGCGATCGCCGCGCGCGGGTAGCGACGCGCAAGCGCGAACGCGCCTCTAGCGGGCCACGACCGCGAAGAAGTCCCGCGAGTACGCGCTCAGGAAGTGCCCGGAGATCCCGAGCTGTCCGGGGACGACCTGCGACCAGCTGGGCCCGCTGCCGCCGTGCCTGTAGAGATACGCGGCCACCCAGTCCGGGTTGATGTCGAGCTGGACCGCACGCTGCACGGCCGCGCCGCGCAACGCGTCGGCCAGCTGCAGCGGGGTGAGGTGCTCGCCGGCGGCCCAGACGAGCTGTCCGTCGCCGCGGACGCCGAGTCCCGAGCGTGCGGTGACATCCACGTTTCCCACCGTCGCGCCCCAGCAGGTCTGGATGCAACCCGCAACGTTGGCGGCCGGGCGGCCCTGATCGACGAGCAGAGAGAGGTTCTGAAGGACCGAGTACACGGGAGGGCCGCTCGCGGGGACGCCCTCGTGCCACGCTCCGATCGCGGTCGTGCCGTTCGCATAGGTGACAATCGAGCCGCGTCCGGCCCGCAGCGGCTCGGCGACCCGCCCCGCGACCATCCAGCCGGCGGCGCCGGTCGTGAACTTGAAGCCGCCGTTGAAGGCGGCGATCACGTGGTGGATCTCGCTCGGCTCGATCTGGGCCCCGTACCGCCAGGTTCCGCTGGGCTCGCCTTCGCCTGCGTGCAGGTCGAGCTTCACCAGTTCCTGGTCGAAGCGCAGCAACGTGACCCCTGCGCGCTGCTCCTCCCAGGCGGCGGGGCGCCCGTTCACGCGCGCGACCGTCCGCCAGGGGGAGCCGGCTTCGCCGACGGGCGTGACGAGGAGCGGCGGGGGAGGGGGCGGCGTGGGCTCCGCGCTCGCAGCCGGCGCGGGGGCGGCGGTCGCAGCCGTGCGGGCGGCTACGGGGTTGCTCGCAGGAGCGCTCGTGACACCCGCACTCGCTGCCGCCCCCGTTCCGCAGCCCGCGAGGGCGAGCGCGAGCAGCGCTGGGGAGAATCGACGGAGGCCCGGGCAATGCTTTCTGACGGCGCCCATCTCCATCGAGGCTGACATCGCCGCCTTACCCGCCGCTCAGCGGGGAGTGAGAGCTCGTTCACCGGCGCGGTGCTCGGATGGCGCCGCTGTTTGCTCAGCCGGTCGCCGGGGTAGGGAGCGTCCGTCGGCGCTCACGGCGCTGGCGGCGCGAAGGCAACCGGATGGGGGGATGACGAGATGGGGGCAGCGGTGACGACGACGCACACAGACGGACGGGCCGCGAACCGCGCGGGGAGGCGATCGAGGCTGGGGCTCATCTGTGGCGCCCTGGGGCTCGCCGGCATCTGCATCGCTCTGCTGGTCCCGGCGGCCCGCGCGTCGGTGACACCCGAACACGACCCCTTCTACTCCTACGAAGGCAAGACGCGGCTCAAGAAGATCGCGCCCGGGACCGTCCTGAAGACGCGCACCGTCCCCTTCCACCTCGCGGGCATCGAAACGCCCATCTCAGCCGTCCAGCTGTTGTACAGGTCGACCTCTGCGCTCGGGAAGCCGAGCGTGAACGTGACCTCGGTCCTGCTCCCGCCGCTGAAACTCGGCACGCCGACCGTGGTCTCCTACCAGTCCTTCTACGACAGCCTCAACACCGAAGACGACCCCTCCTACGAGATCTCGGGCGGCTCGCTGCAAGGGGGCGAAATCGCCAAAGTCGAGTCCGCCCTGATCACCCCGCTGCTGCTGGCGGGCCAGACAATCGTCGTCCCGGACACGGAGGGCGAGGAAGCCGACTTCGCGGCGGGGCCGGTGTACGGCTACAACACGCTCGACTCCCTGCGCGCGGCGCTCAGCTCGCCTGCGACCGGGCTTACGAGCACCACGAAGATCGGGCTCGAGGGCTACTCGGGCGGCGCGATCGCGACCGAGTGGGCCGCACAGGAGGCGCCGACGTACGCGCCCGACATCAACTCGGACATCGTCGGGGCTGCGATGGGCGGCGTGCTGGTCGAGCCGGCTCACAACCTCAAATACGTCGAAGGCAGCAGCAGTTGGGCGTCGATCATCCCGATGTCGCTGGACGGTCTCGCCCGCGCCTACCACCTCGACCTCGATCCCTATCTCACCGAATACGGCAAGGAACTCCTGGAAGGCGACGAGCACCACTCGATCACGAACGAGACCTCGACGCCCGGCCTCACGTGGTCGCAGATGGCCAAGCCCCAGTACCCGACGCCGGAAACGATCCCTGTGTTCGTCAAGACCGCGAACAAGCTGATCGTCGGTGCGACCGGGACCCCGACCGTCCCGTTCCTGATCGGCCAGGGCAACGGCGGCGAAGAATTCGAAGGCACGCCGGGCAACAAGCCGGGGATCGGGCCGGGCGACGGCGTGATGATCGCCGGGGACGTCCGCAGCCTCGCGCGCGAGTGGTGCGAACGGGGCGTCGCCGTGAAGTACACCGAATACCAGCACCTCGGGCACATCGAGGGCGCCGTGCCGTGGCTGCCCGAAGCCCAGGCCTGGATGACCGAGCGGTTTGCGGGGTTGGCGGCGCCGCAGGACTGCTCAGAAATCGCGCCGGGTAACTCGCTGGCGCCGATCAAGAGAGCCCGATAGCCGCGGCGTCTCGGACCGCCGCGCTTCTCCGAGAAGCGGCGGTCCGGTTACGCCTGCCTCAAACCCGCATTCCAGAGCCAATCGGGGCGAAACGAGGCTCCGGATCACCGGGACAGGCGACAGTCCGCGCCCGCCTTCGTGGCACAATCGGTGACAGGCGAAGGAGGTTCCCGTGAGCGTTGGCCTGACCCGACCGATTGACGCCGGCCCAGCGTCGGCAATGGATCATCCCCGGTGGGCGAAGCGCGTTCTGGTCGTCTACTGCGAGGGCCGTGCGGGTGAAGCCGCGCTTCGTGCCGGAGCTGAGCTTGCCGAGCACGGCGCCGAGCTCGCGATCGTCACGCTTGCGCCTCAGGCAAAGCCGTTGAAATGCTGCAAAGGAGGCGGGGCCGGACCCTACAACTGCGCTGTCAAGGATGCCGCGGACGACGAGCTCTTCCAAGCGCGGGCGCTGCTCGGGACATTGGCGCCGCGGGCGAGCTTCACGAAGCTGGTCGGGATCCCCTGGCCGCCGCTGGCCTCGTGGTCGGCGGAGCGCTCGTTCGACGTGGCGATCGTCCCGCGGGAAAGGTTCGCCCGCGGCGGGGGACGGATCGCGCGCGAACTGCGCGGGGCAACGCACGCGGACGTTCGCGTCGCCGGGTAGTTCGTGCTTGCTTGCCCGCCGCGCCCCAATCGGGCCGGGTGTCAAGCCGATGTTCAAGTAGTCGGGAGGATGCGTCGAGTACGAGGGAGGCCCACCTGCGGCATCCGCTGCGACGGCCTCGAGCGGGAGCCGATGTTGTGCACCTGGCGCTGGCCCACAGGGAGCGGCATCGCCGCCGCGAGGACAACGACCTGCTCGCGACGCAGAATCGATTGCGCGAAGCGCACGAGGTGGCTCGCCTGTCCAGTTGGGAGTGGCTGCCGGAATCCGATCGGGTGGTGGTCTTCCAAGCGCTTCCGGCGGCGGGTGCCCTCTCCGGCTCAGCTGTGCCGGCGGACAGGCTGCTCGCAGCGATGTCCGTTGAGGACCGCCGCGTTGCGCGCCGAGACCTCGACGAGATGATGGCCGGAGCGCGCGAGGAATCGACGCGACGCTGCTGCTACGAGCTTCCGGACGGCAAGGCGTGGCTCGAGACGCGCTCGCGCGCGGTGCGCGACCAGGCGGGACGGCTGACATCCGTACGCGGGACCACGCAGGAGGTCACCGAGCAGCATCTCGCCACGCAAGAACTGCTGGCGGCCCGCAACTATGCTGAGAGCGGTGGCCGACGGGATGGGGGAGGGGCTCTGCACCAGCGATGCCGACGGGTGCATCGTCTACATGAACCGCGCGGCGGAAAGGCTGCTGGGCTGGACCGGCCACCACCCGGAGGGCGGGCGTATGCACGGTCTGCTCCACGCGGGCTGCGCCGCGACGGCCGACTCCGCGGGGGAGTGCGCAATCCTGCGCGCGGCTGTAAACGGCGAGACGGCCCGTGTCGAGGACGACTCGTTCGTGCGCCGCGACGGGTCGTTGCTCTCGGTCGCCTACACAGCGGCCCCCGTCGTCACCGCCGACGGGGTCGAGGGTTGCGCGCTCGTGTTCGCCGACACGACGGAGCGCAAGGCGCGCGAGGCGAGCATGGAGCGAGACGTCGAGACGCTCTCCTGTATCCGCCGCATCAAGGAAGGGCTGTCAGAGGACCGCTTCGAGCTCTTTGCTCAGCCCATCGTCGACCTGCGCTCCGGCGCAGTCGTTCAGCGCGAGCTCCTCCTGCGCCTGCGCGAACCTGGCGGAAGCATCATCGCGCCGATCTCCTTTCTCCCGGTCGCCGAGCAGTACGGCCTCGTGGCCGAGATCGACCGCTGGGTGATCGGGCGCGCCTGCGAGATCGGGGCGGAGCTGGGCGCGGTGCAGCTCAACCTCTCCGCGTGCTCACTCGAGGACCCGGCGATCGTGGACTGGATCGAGCTGTGTCTGGACAGGACGGGTGCCGACCCCTCCTCGATGGTCTTCGAGATCACCGAGACCGCACTGATCGCGGACGAGGTCCTGGCGGCGGCATTCGCCGTGCGCATCCACGGCCTCGGCTGCAAGCTCGCGCTGGACGACTTCGGCACCGGCTATGGCGGTTTCACTTACCTGAAGCAGCTGCCCGTGGACATGCTGAAGATCGACGCCGAGTTCGTTCGCGACCTGAGCTCAAGCGCCGCCAGCCGGCACGTGGTCGTAGCCGTCGTCGCTCTGGCCCGGGCGTTCGACCTGCAGACCGTGGCCGAGGGTGTCGAGAACGCACACACGCTGAAGACGGTGCGCGAGCTCGGCGTCGACATGGCCCAGGGCTTTCACATCGCCAGGCCCGCCCCGCTCGGGCGCTCCACAACCAGCTCTGAGGCGGCTCGCTGGAACCGACCCGTCTCCTCTCACAAGTGAACGGACAAGAGTCATGACCGACGCACACGACAACCGGGAAGCACAGCAGCGACTGGAGCAGGAGCAGGCGATCGGGGACCTGGACCAGAGCATCAGCGACCGCGAACAGGCGATCGTCGACCAGGAGCAGCAGGCGATCGACCAGGAGCAGACCGTGATCGATCGGGCGCTCGGCGCGGCGGAGACCCCGGCCGGGGGCGATCTGGCCAAACGGCAGTCTCAGATCACGAGCCGCCAGGCGCGCAGCGACGCACGGCAGGCCCAGACCAGCCGGATGCAGATAGGCGCCGATGATGTGCAGGATCTCCTGGACGACCAGCAGCGGGACATCGATCAGCCGGCCGCCGGCGTGCGCCAGACCGAGGAGCAACAGCAGGCCCACGCCACCAGCCGGGCGGCTGCGGCTGCGGTACGCGCGATCGCAGCGCGGCGGCGAGCCGAGGACGCGCTACTGCGCGCGACCGCGGCAGAACAAAGGGCGCTGGCGCTTCAGGTCCGCCACGCGAGCTGCTCGCCCGAGCGGGTCGACTGAGGCGAGCGGCCGTTCGCAGCCATCAGCCGCGAACGATCCTCACCGGCACGCCCGGGCCGAGACGTTCAGCCAGCCAGGTGATGGCGGCGGAAGAGAGACGGATGCACCCGTGGGAGACCGCTGTCCCGAGCGTCCCCCCGAGGCCGTCGCGGCCGTGGAGCGCGATCTGGCCGGGCCCGCCATCGAATTCCGCGAGCACATCGGAGCGCGCGCTCAACGCCAGCGCGAAGGGACCGCCCGGTTCGAGGCTGCTGAGCCTGACCGTCTCCTCGACGAAGTAAGAGCCGGTGGGAGTCGGCGTCGAGGGCTTGCCGATCACGGCGCCGAAGCGCGTAACGAGCCGTCCCGCGCGGTAGACGAGGACACGCCGAAGGCTCAGGTGCACGACCAGGCGCCAGGACGTCGCCGACCCCCGGGTGCCCTGCTGCGCGATCCAGCCGGTCGATCCGTTGGGCCGGCCGGGGAGCATGACACGAAGCCAGTGGGCGCCGTGGGAGTCGATCGACCGGCCGATCACGGGAAGCGCAGTGCGCTCGCCGGTGATCGGCCTGAGGTCCGCGACGTCCGCAACCTGAGGGGACCCGGCCTGCGGACGCAGATGTGCGCGATGGTCGGTGAACAGCAGCGCCAGTGGCTGGCTGGCCGGAGTCCTGGAGGCCCGGGAGAGGCCGTAGGCCGGGCCGGTCGATGCGGCGAGGGCGCAGATGGCGAGCACCCCGGCGATCGTCGCCCTCCGGCCGCGGGACGCGGCGGCATCCGCGGCATCTGCCCGCGGATGCAGGATCGCGACGATCGCCAAGCCGATCACCTGTCCGCCGGAGGCTCAGCCGGTGAACGTTCCGTGGTGGCCCGGGCGCGGCGGCCGAGCCCTACGCAGCGCTTCTCTGCGGTGACGGCGCAGCGCAGCCTTGTGCTTCGCTGCGGCACGTCTCGCCTTCGCACGCTTTTCGGCGGCGCGTCTGGCCGCGGCAGTCGGTTTGGTCGAGGGCGTTCCGGTCGTCGGGCTCACCGTGGTCGCTTCCGCCTTCTTCGCTGCTTCCGCGAGCGCGAGCGCTTCGGCCGGCGTCGCGGTTTCGCCGCCTCCGGCGGCGCATGTGGAGTTGGTGATGGTGTTCGTGTCCAGGTTGACCGCGCCTGTCTGTGCCAGCAGCCTGCCGTGGATCGTGGCGGCTGTATCCGCCGTGATCGTGGCGCCCGCCATCACCGTGCCGACGAAGCGCGTTCCCGTGCCCAGCGTCGCCGAGGAGCCGATCTGCCAGAAGACATTGCAGGCCTGGGCGCCGTTGACGAGCGAGACGCTCGTGTTGGAACCCGTTGTCAAGGTCGTCCCGACCTGGAAGATGAAGACGGCGTTCGGATCTCCCTGTGCGTCGAGCGTGACGCTCCCCGATGAGAGCAGCAGCGAGCTGCTCGCGGTGCGAACCCCGGGGGTGAACCTCTGGCCGGCGAGGTCCGTTCCAGCCGACCCGTTCGTCGGACGAGACGCGGCGTCGTTGAAGGCCGTCGTCAGCGCGTTCTTCGCTTCGATCCCAACAGCGTCGTCGACGTGCGTCTGACCGAGAACGTGAGGCGCGCCCGTCACCGACGAGCCAGGACTCAGCCCCAGATCGCCGAACATCGTCGTCGGGCCCGTGTTCGTGACGGTCGAGCCGGCCAGCACCGAAAAGCTGGTGGCCGTACCCAGGCCGACGGGGGCGGACGCTGCGAGAGCCGTCGAGGAGAGGATCAGCGTGGCGAGCAGCCCCGCGAGGAAGAGCCCGCCGCCGAGCTTGCGCGCGCCGGGACGCCTGCGCCGGCGTGAAACTGCGAGAGGGTCGCTCGCGAGCGACCGTTGCTTCGATGGGACGCCTCGGTACATGGGCGTCTCCTGACTGCAGTGCGAGCACCGCGATAGATGGGGAATGGCTCCCCGGTCACAGTCGACCTGAGCGGCCAATCGACAGGCTCGCTTCAGAGCTTGACCCGAGCTAGGAGCAATGGACGGGTGATCGAGCGGCGGTGGGCGTGAGGCCGCAAACCGGCATCCCACAGGGGCTCCCGGCCGCTCCCAGGCGGACTAGCCCGCGCGCTCTGCCGAGGCCAGTCCTCGCCGCGAGAACGCCCCGAGCAGCACGGCGGCGCCCGCGAGCGCCGCGAACGCGAGCGCGACTTTGACGGGCGAGCCGGCGAGCAGCCCGCGCCCGGCCTCGAGCACCGCGGTGATCGGGTTGACGCTCGAGACCGCGTGGACCCATCCGGTCAGCAGTGACAGAGGCACGTAGACGGGTGCCAGGAAGAGGGCGACGAACACGGGCATCTGGATCAGCGGGCCGGCCTGCTCGGTACGCAGGAACATCGCGATCCCGATCGCCCACAGGGCGGCCGTGAAGTTCATGCCGATACCGAGTCCGACCAGCCCCGACAACTGGATGCCGTCGCCCTCGACGTGCATGCCCGCGATCAGGGCGGCGACCGTCACGATGACCGCCACGACCAGCCATCGCAGGAAGGCCCCGACGACGTAGCCGGCGATGATCCCGCTGCGGCGGGGAGCGCCCGAGCATCAGCCTGCGTGCGAAACCCGACTCGAAATCGCGCGCCACCGCGAAGCCCGTGAAGACGCCGCCGAACGCCGCGGACTGCAGGAACACGAATGCGAACTGGAAGGCCGTGTACCCGGGCGCGTAGTGGAAGTTGGGCACCTCGCTGACGCGCGAGAGCCCGCCGGCGAACGCGACCAGGAAGAAGAGGGGGAAGATGATCGACGGAACGATGATCGCCGGGTTGACGATCGTGTTGTGGATCGAGCGCCAGGCGACGGCCCGGGTGACGTTGAAGAAGCGCCTCATGTGCGTGCCAGTCTCGACCTCATCGCCGGTCGCGCGAGCGCCAGGCAGACCGCCGCGAGGGCCAGAGCCAGCCCGAAGGCGAGCTCGAGCGCCTGCGCGTTCCAGCCCTGGATCACGAGGCTGCGCAGCCCCTCGACCATGTAGGAGACCGGGTTGTAGGTTGCGACTTCGCGGAACCACGCGGTGCCGATGACGTTGCGCGGCAGCGTCGCGGAGCTCAGGAACAGGGTTACGAACAGGAGCGGGAAGATGCCCTGGATCGCTTCGCCCGTGCCCAGCCGCAGCGCGAGCAGCCCGCCGAGCGAGGCGAAGGCGAACGAGATCGTGAGCGAGAGCGTCAGCAGCACGAGCACGCCGCCGACACCGCTTGCGAAGGTGACGCCGGTGGCGATGCCGACGAGCAGGTAGACGACGGCCTGCACGCAGCCGAGGACGAAGGCGCCGCCGAGCTGGCCGAACAGCATCGCCTCGCTGCGCAGCGGGGTGAGAGCGAGCCTGTTCAGGAACCCCGTCTCGATGTCGCGGGCGAGGCTGGTGCCGGTGGAGATCGAAACGAACATCGCTCCCTGTACGAACGGGAACGCCAACAGGAAGGCGCGGTAGCTGTGGGTCGGGAAGCCCGGCAGCTCGGTGACGCGGCTGAGCGAGCTGCCGTTGATCGCGAACAGGATCAGCGGGAACAGCATCGGGAAGATGATCAGAGCGCGCTGGCGAAGAATGCCTTTCGCCGAGCGGCGGGCCACGGCGGCGACCTGTTCGATCAGCGACGTCTGCCGCGTCACTCTGCGCCGGCTCCCTCGAGCTTGCGCCCGGTCTTGGCGAGGAAGACGTCGTCGAGGGAGGGCTGGTGCAGTTGCAGCGTCTCGACGTGGACGTCGTGCTGGTCGAGCAGGCGCACGATCTCGGCCAGCTCGGTCTCCCCGCCGGGCAGCTGGACGGTCACACTGCCGCGCGCGCCGCGTTTCGGCGGCCCGAAGCCGCGTCAGCAGCTCGGCGAGCGTGTCTGTGTCGTGCTCGTCGGCGGGCGCGACCTCGACGCTCGGGCTTCCGATCTCGGCCTTCAACTGCGTCGGCGTACCCTCGGCGACGATCTTGCCCTGATCGATGATGCCGATCCGATCGGCCAGGGCGTCAGCCTCCTCGAGATATTGGGTGGTGAGGAACACGGTCATTCCTTCGTCGCGTGCGAGCCGGCTGACCTCCTCCCACAGCGCCGCCCTGCTCTGCGGGTCGAGGCCGGTGGTCGGCTCGTCGAGGAAGAGGATGCGCGGCCGGTGCATCAGCGCGAGCGCGAGATCCAGTCGCCGCTTCATCCCACCCGAGTAGCCGCCGACGCGGCGGTCGGCAGCTTCGGTCAGGCCGACGCGCTCGAGCAGTTCCTGCGCTCGGGTCTTGCGCTCGCGTGAGGGGATGCCCTGGAGCGTCGCTTGCAGCATCAGGTGCTCGCGACCCGTCAGGATCGTGTCGAGGGCGGCTTCCTGCAGGGCCGCGCCGATCGTCGCGCGCACCTGCGCGCTCTGACGCACGATGTCATAGCCGCCGACCGTCGCGTGGCCGCTGGTCGGGGGCAGCAGCGTCGTGAGGACCAGCACGGTCGTCGACTTGCCCGCCCCGTTGGGTCCGAGGAAGCCGTAGATCTCGCCCGTCTCGACGCTGATGTCGATTCCGTCGACGGCGCGCGGGCCTTTACGGAACTCACGGACCAGCTCGTTGGACCTCGATCGCGACGCTCGGCTCCGGCATGCGCGGCATCCTAGCAAAAGGTTGAGCTTGTCAAAGATCGAGGTACTCAATATAATGGGCCGCATGGCTGTGGAGATGGCGAGCACCCAGAGCGCGCCCGAGGCCCGCGGTCGTCCTCGGTCAGCGGGCGATGAAGCCTGGGCGCTGCTGCGCGAGCTGCTGTTCGCCGAGCGCCGGCGCTTCTTCGAAACGGCTGCCGAGTTCGAGCTCCACCCGGCCCAGGCGGGAACCCTGATGCAACTCGACGAGGGCCCGGGCCTGCCGATGCACGAGATCGCGACACGCCTGGCCTGTGACAACTCGAACGTGACCGGGCATCGTCGATCGGCTCGAGGCGAGAGGTCTCGTGACACGCAGAGGAGGCGAGCAGGACAGGCGCGTGAAGTACGTCGTGCTGACGCCGCTGGGAGTGGAGGTGCGCGGGGCGATGGGCACCAAGCTGGCCCAGGTGCCGGTCGCGATCGAACGTCTCTCAGCCGAGGACCAGCGCCTCCTGCGGGACGTGCTCGCGCGCGCGGCCCGCACCGGATCGCCGGCCTGAGCACTGTGCTCGGGGACCAGCGCTCCGTCGTCTCGGGGACCCGGCCTGGGCCGCCGGTCGTGGCGGGTGTCGCGCGTCGCACTCTCGCCGGAGCGCAGCGCCCCATCTAGCGAGCTCTCACGCCGGCTGATGCGCAAGGAGCGGATCGATCTGGCCGAGGGCTTCGACCATTCCCTGCTCCATCCCCATCTCGATGCATCTGCTCCATGTCGCTCGCGGCTGGCGAACGTGGACTCGATCGACATCGTCGTGACGCCGTCGGCCTCGGTGATCGTCACGGTCGCGCTCGAAGGGCCCGGCATCTCCTCGTTCGGGCTGCCGTCGTCGTCGAAGCCGTCTTCGATGAGGCAGGCGCCTGGGAGGTTCGGCCTCCTCGATGTGCCACCAGCCGCGGTGCTTCTGCCCGTCGGGGCCGGTCATGAAGTAGGTGCTGCGACCGCCGGCTGAGAGGTCGTGCTCGACGAAGGTCGCCGGATGACGAGGGCGGCCCCCACCAGCGCTCCAGCTGCCGCGGGTCCGACCACATCTCCCAGATTCGCTCGGCGCTGGCATCGAACTCGTGCGGTGATCGTCATCGTCAGGGCGTCGAGGTCCTTCTTCACGTCGGTGACGGGCATCAGCTGTCTCCTTTTCGTTGTCGAGGATGCGGTCGATTCGCTCGATCCGGCCGCGCCAGACTCGGCCGCGAGCGCCTCGAGCGCGGCGCGGGCGCGTTCGAGAGCTTCTGGCTCGGCGCGCACGATCGATTCGCGCCCGACCCGGTGCTTGCTCACCAGTTCGGCGCGCTCCAGCACGGCGACGTGCTTCTGCACTGCCGCCAGGCTGATCGGGTACTCGCGGGCCAGCGCCGAGACCGAGAGCCGGCCCTCATGGGCGCGGCGGAAGATGTCGCGGCGCGTGCGGTCGGCCAGCGCGCCGAACTGCAGGTCGGCGAGGTTCTCGTCGTCGTTGCGCCGGGTGCGATCTACAACCATTGGTTGTAGGTTAGCAGGCATCCAAGGCATCGCGTCTCAACGAGCGGACGCTGAAGCGGGCGGGATCCCGAAGGCGATCCGGCCTGCCTTCACTTGATGATGAGGATCTGGGGGTGTGTGGCGAGCAGGGTCTGGGTGAAGACGTAGTCGAAGGCGAAGATGCCGGTGATGGCGATGACGACTGCCTCGTTGACGGCGCGTCCGACGCCCTCGGCGCCGCCGGATGCGGCCATGCCCTTGTAGCAGCAGACGATCGCGATGATGGCCCCGTAGATGGTGGTCTTCAGCACCGAGCCCCAGAGGTCGGTGGTGGAGGCGTTCGCGAACAGCGTGGCCCAGAACGGGCCGAGCGGCTGGCCGTTGACGAGCTCGGCGATGATGCCGCCGAAGATCCCGAACAGCAGCGCGTAGATGTCGAACAGGCCGGTCACCAGCATCAGCGCCAGGAAGCGGGGGACGACGAGGTTCTTGACCGGGTCAACGCCCAGCACCTGCAGCGCGTCGAGCTCCTCGCGCACCTTGCGGGCGCCGAGGTCCGCGGTGATCGCGGTGCCCGCCACGCCGGCGACCACGATCGCGGTCACGCTCGGGCCGATCTCCCTGACGGCGCCGAGCACGAAGAACCCGCCGAGGCGATCCAGCGCCCCGAAGATCGTCAGGAAGTTCGCGGCCTGCAACCCCGGCGCCGCGTAACAGATGCAGACCGTCGAGATCAGCAGCGGAAACCAGCACAACCGCAACGCGAACAGGAACTGCGAGACAAACTCACCGCCATACGGGTACGGCGGCCTCAAAGCAGACCAGATGGTCTTGCCCGTGAGGATCATCATGTCCCCGAGCTCCTCGATCAGCCCGCCCCCGGAGAGGCGCAGACGGTCGGCGACGGCCCTAACCACGACGAGACCTCGGAGCGGTCGGCCGCACCGAGCGACGATCATCTACCTGTCGGTCCGGATATAACACTCTTGATGCATCCAACGGCATCGCACGCCCGAGGGCAATGGGATCCGCACGACCGGTCCGCGTCGACAGATGGAAGCCTTGCGTGAAGCTGAGGGCCCCGTCTTACGTGGTGCTTGGGATGCTGCGCATCGGTCTTCGGTCGGGCTACGCAATAAAGCGCGGCGCCGACCGCTCCACGAAGCACTTCTGGCCGATCTCGCTGGCGCAGGTCTATCCCGAGCTGGCGAGGCTCGAGGAGGCCGGCCTGGTCAGGGGTCGTGAGGACCCGCACGGGGCACGCGCAAGGCGTGCGTACGAGATCACAGAGAAGGGTGACGATGCGCTGCTCGACTGGCTGCGGGCTCCGCGCGACGAGCCGCCGCAGGTACGTGACGAGCGGCTCGTGCGCCTGTTCTTCGCGGACGCGCTGCCGCGGGCGGATCAGATCGCCCTGGTGCGCCGCCTTCGTGAGAGCCATGAAAAGGAAGCGGCTTGGATACTCGCGGAGATCGTGCCGATTGCGAGCGCCGCCGAAGAGGCGGGCATGCTTTTCCCGCATGCCCTGGCGCGGCTCAGCAGCGACGTCTACAGCACGATCGCGCGATCGCTTCAAGAGCTCGAGGCTCGGCTGTCAGAGGGATCCGGAAAAGCCGCGTTCCAGAGCCAAACAGCCAGTGCCGGAGGAGGGACTCGAACCCCCGACACGCGGATTATGATTCCGCTGCTCTAACCAGCTGAGCTACTCCGGCGGGGCGGCTGATTCTACGTCTCCGACGCGTGAACGCACCCCCGCGCAGGCCGATCACCCGATCGGGGTGATGGGCGCGGGGCGCCGCGGGTAGAGCGTGTCACCCGACGAACCGGAGTGCCGGCACGGGGCTCGGGCGAGGCGGAGCGAGGAGGCGGGCGACCCTGATGACGGCAGCGCTGGAGAAGAAGCGGCGGCGCCGGTTGGAAAGCTTCATCGAGCCGCTCCGGGTCGAGCCCGGTGCGAAGGTTCGTCTCGCGCGGGACTTCGATCCCGCGTTCAGGGGCGGGATCGAGAACAAGCGGCAGGGCAAGGAGCTACTGCGCGAGGGCGTGGAACTGCTGTCCGAGTACCAGGCCCGCTTGGCGGCGCAAAACGAGTGGGGGGTGCTCGTGGTCCTGCAGGCGCTCGACACGGCGGGCAAGGACGGCACGATCCGTCACGTCATGAGCGGCGTCAATCCGCAGGGCGTCTCGGTGCACAGCTTCAAGGTTCCGTCCGCTGAGGATCTCGACGGCGATTTCCTGCGCCGCTACTCGGCTCGGCTGCCCGCCCGCGGCGAGATCGGCATCTTCAACCGCTCCCACTACGAGGAGGTGCTGGTCGTCCGCGTGCACCCCGAGGTCCTCGCTCGCGAGGAGCTCCCGAAGGCGGCCTTGGACGGCGAGATCTGGAAGCGGCGATACCGCGCGATCAACGACTGGGAGCGCTACCTCACCGAGAACGGATTCAGGATCGTGAAGCTGTTCTTGAACCTCTCGAAGGAGGAGCAGCGCGCGCGCCTGCTGCGGCGCATCGACCTCCCCGACCACAACTGGAAGTTCTCGGAGGCGGATGTCGCCGAGCGGGCTCGCTGGGACGACTACCAGCAGGCCTACTCGGCGACGCTCTCGCACACGAGTACCGACTGGGCGCCCTGGTGGGTGATCCCTGCGGATCGCAAGTGGTTCGCCCGGATCGCGGCGGCGGCGATCCTGGTCCAGACCCTGATGGACCTCGATCCGCGACTACCCGCGCGTCACCGGCAAGCAGCGCGCGGCTCTCGCCGAAGTCAAGGCGGAGCTCGAAGCCGAAGCCCCCAGCGGCAACGCCCCTGACCCGTTCGAAGCGGATCAGCCGCCGGCAACGGCGGAGACGCAGCGAGCGATGACGTAAGGGCGTCTCAGACCGTCTGCTCGACGTCACCCCGCCGCGCGCCGGCCGCCCTCGGGCGCGGGGCCGCGGTTCTGCTTTCGCCCTCCGGCAAGCTTGCTGCGCGCCGCCGGGAGACGCGCCCGGCGCAGGCCCCGCACGCACAGGCGTGGGGAATCGTTTGCGTCTCCGCCGCGCCGGAGGGGCTAGCCTCGCGTCCGATGCGCTCGACTCTGCTCGCTGTCCCCAACATCTCAGAGGGAGCCCGCCGCGAGACGATCGACGCGCTCGTCCGTGCGATCGAAGGCGGCGGCGACATCCGGCTGCTCGACGTCCATTCCGACGCCGATCACGACCGCTCCGTGTTCACATTCGCCGGTGCGCCGGGTGAGGTCGCGGCGGCCACGGCCTGCGGCTCGCGAGCGAGGCCATCGCGCGGATCGATCTCGCGCGGCCCGGCCGCGCCGGTCAGCATCCGCACGTCGGCGTGATCGACGTCGCGCCCGTCGTCTACCTGCAGGCGTCGGACCGCGGCGCCGCCTGCGCGGAGGCGCTCGTCCTCGCCGAGCGGCTCGGCCAGGAGCTGGAGCTCCCGGTCTTCCTCTACGGCGAGCTGACGGCCGACCAGGCCGCCCAACCCCGCACCCGCGCTGAGTTGCGCCGCGGCGGCGTCGACGGCCTCGCCGGGCGTATGGCCGCCCCGCAGGAGGATCCGCACGCGCTGCGCCCGGACTTCGGCCCGGCGCGGATGCACCCCGAGCGCGGCGCGACGCTCGTCGCTGCCCGCCAGCCGCTGGTCGCATTCAACGTCGAGCTGGCGCCGCCCGCGACGCATCGAGGACGCCAGGCGAATCGCCGCGCTGGTCCGAGGGAAGGAGGCGAGCACGGGCTCCCGGGCCTGCGCGCGATCGGCGTCGAACTTCAAGGCGGCGTCGCTCAGGTCGCCATGAACGTCGAGCGGCCGTTGGAGCTCCCGCTCGCCGAGGTCGTGCGGGCGCTGGCGATGCACGCGCCGCTCGCACGCGCCGAGCTGGTGGGCCTCGCGCCCGCCGCGGCGTTCGACGACTTCCCCGACCGGAGCTGCCGATGCCCGGGTTCCACCCCCGCCGCCACCTGATCGAGAACGCATTAGGCTCTGGGTGATGGCGAAGACCCGTAACAAACGGCAGACGAAGCATCGCGGCAACGCCGCCGGCGTGGTCGAATCGCGCGGGCGCACCGGCCGCAAGCCGACGTCTGCCGAGAAGAGCGGCTCCGCGACGTCCTCGGCGGCCGCACGCAAAAAGGAGATCGACCGGCGCGACAAGCCGCCGACGTGGAGGGCCGCGTTCTACAAGGCGATGATCGCGACGGTGCTGCTGCTGTTCGTGATCCTGGTCTTCCTGAAAGGGTCCTCCGGCGCGATCGCGCTGTTCCCGATCGTGCTCGGCGCTCTACACGGTGGTGAGCTACTACACCGACAAGTGGGTGTACGAGCGCCGCCAGCGCAAGAAGGCTCGCGAAGGCAAGGCGCAGACGCGGTGAGCACGCCCGACGTCCGTTCCTACACCGTCGGGCCCGGTGCAGGAGAACTGCCACATCGTGCGGGCCGACGCGCAGTCGGGCCGGGCGGTGATCGTCGATCCGGGCGATGAGCCCGAGCGCCTGCTGGAGGCGGCGCAGGCGCTCGGCGTCGGAGATCGAGGCGATCCTGCTCACCCACTGCCACTTCGACCACATCGGCGCCGTCGCTCCGGTCGCGCGGGCGACCGGCGCGCCGGTCTACTGCCCGCAGATCGAGCTGCCGCTGCTCTCCGACGTGATGCGGCTGGGTGCCGCCCGGCTTCGGGCCGTTCGAGAACTACGAGGCCGACCACGAGCTGAGCGGGGGCGAGCGGCTGAACCTCGCCGGGATGGACATCGAGGTGCTCTACACGCCGGGCCACAGCCCCGGCCACCTGACCTACGCGACCGGCGGGGCGCTGCTCTCCGGCGACGTGCTGTTCCAGGGCTCGGTGGGGCGGGTCGATCTGCCCGGCGGCGACTGGGCCACGCTGGAAGCCTCGATCGAGCAGCTCGTGCGCCGCTTTCCCGGCGAGACCGTCGTCTACCCGGGGCACATGGGCGTCACCACGCTCGAGCGCGAGCTCGCGACGAACCCGTTCCTGACCGAGATACGCGCGCGGCTCGCCGCGGAGCAGCCGGTGGCGGCCAGCGCGCCGCCACCCCACGCCGCGCGTTGAGCGAGTCGAAGCTCAAAGCACCGCGCGGCACCTTCGACGTGCTCGGCGAGCAGGCCGTCGCCCGCCAGGCGCTCGAGGCGCGCGCCCGCGCGATTCTCGGCGCCGCCGGCTACGAGCGGATCGAGACGCCCGTGTTCGAGTCGACCGAGCTGTTCGCACGCGGCGTCGGCGCCTCGACCGACATCGTCAGCAAGGAGATGTTCACCTTCGAGGACGGCGGCGGGCGCTCGCTGACGCTTCGCCCCGAGGGCACCGCGCCGGTTTGCCGCGCCTACGTCGAACACGGCATGCACAAGCGTCGCCAGCCGGTGAAGCTCTGGTACCTCTCGTGCTTCTTCCGCCACGAGCGCGCGCAGGCCGGCCGCTACCGCGAGTTCTGGCAGGTCGGCGCGGAGGCGATCGGCTCCGACGATCCGGCCGTCGACGCGGAGTCGATCGCGCTGCTGGCCGCGCTGCTGGGCGAGCTCGGCGTGCGAGAGACGCGCCTGCGGCTGTCGAGCCTCGGCAGCCCCGAGACGCGGGGCGAGTACCGCGATCGCCTGAAGGCGCATCTGCGCGCGAACGAAGACCGGCTCTCCGAGGAGGTTCGCGCGCGGATCGAGCTGAACCCGCTGCGCGCGTTCGACACCGACCACCCCGGCACGCGCGAGGTGATGGCGGAGCGCGCCACTGCTGCTCGACCAGCTCGACAGCGAGGACCGCGAGCATTTCGAGGAGGTCAGGTCGTTGCTCGACGCGGCCGGCGTGGCGTACGAGATCGACCCGACGCTCGTCCGCGGGCTCGACTACTACACGCGGACGGTGTTCGAGTTCACCTCCGAGGCGCTCGGGGCGCAGAGCGGCGTCGCCGGCGGCGGGCGCTACGACCGCCTCGTCGAGCAACTCGGCGGGCCGGCGACCCCCGGCATGGGCTGGGCGGCGGGGATCGAGCGGATCCTGCTGGCGGGAGGAGCGCCTGCGGCGCCGCCGCCGCCGGTGGAGCTCTACATCGCGCTGGCCGAGGACGCGCCCGGACGTGCGGCGCGCCGCTTTCACGCTGCTGGCCGAGGCGCGCGCGGCGGGCCTCGCCGCGCAGATGGAGCTGGGCCGGCGCGCGCTGAAAGGCCAGCTCAGCCACGCCTCCTCACTCGGCGCCCGCTACGTGGCGATCGTCGGGCGCGGGGAGACGGCGTTGAAGGACATGCAGGGCGGCGGGCAGGAGACGGTGCCGGCAGACACGGTCGTCCACGCCGTGCTGCGCAGCCACCACGCGCTCTGACGAGGGGGAGTCGGCAGGCGCTCCGTGCCGGCTGGCGAGGATCGCCGGCGCTCCGTGCCGGCCTTGGGTGAGGGTCGGTGGGCGTTCCGTGCGGGCCTCGGCGAAGTCGCCTGGCGGGCCTCGGCCTAGAGCTTCTGCGCGAGGGCGCGCTGGTGCAGGAGCGTCAGCAGCTCCTCCTCGGTCCGCACAGGCACGGGCTGCACGAAGCTCGTCCCGAAGAGGTCGATCTCGGCCGGCCCGTACGGCAGGGTGATCGCGTCGACGAACAGTCTCACGACGACACCGGCGCCGGGCACGCCGACACGCGCGAGGATCCGGATCCCTTCCGCGCGGCCGACGCCGCGACGAGACCTGCAGCGGCGCGACCTCGACCCCGAGCAGCTTGACGTTGGGGTCGGCTTCGGAGCGCAGGCTGCGGGCCAGCACGCTCTGGTAGCAGCGCAGCCCCGCCGCGGTCGCCGCTTAGGCGAGGTCGCGTTCGACGCTGTGCGCATCGTGCAGCACCTGACGCTCGAGGAGATCGTTTCGCGTTCCAGCCCATGCCCGCGCTGCAGCTCGGCCGAGCGCGCGCTGCCGACCGTCGGCGTCGCCTGCCCGCCGCACCGTGCCGCTTCGCGTTCGCGCGCGGCGGGGGTCTTCGAGGCCGGCGCTTCCTGGGCTCCGGGCACATCGGCAGCTTGTGAGCTGGACCGCCGTGAGCGAAAGCCGCGGCGCGCGCGGGGCTGAGGGCGAGCGGGACGGGCACCGGCGGCGAGCCGGGCACCGGGGCGCGGGCCACGGGAGGTTTCTGCGCGGGCGTCGTGGGAGTGCTCTGCTGCGGGGACGTCGGAGTGCCCTGCCCGGGCGTCTGGGGGGCTCGCCGGGCGTACGGGAGGCTCTGGCCGGGTTCGGGGGCGTCCTGTCCCGGTGTCGTCGGAGGAGCTTTCGCGACGGTCACGCCGGCGTGGAGGCCGAGGTCGTGGGGGCGAGGTCCGACTTGCCGCAGCCTCCGCGGTCGCGGGCAGGGCGCCAGCGCTGGGCGAGCTCGCATCAGCCAAGCACCCGGATGTCACCAACGCGACGCGCAGTCCGAGCATCAGGCCGGCACCTCGGCGGGCGCGGGCGCGCAGTGCGCGGAGGGGAGCAGGCACGCGAGCACGTCGATGGTCGCGAACGCGTGATCGAGACCGCCCCCGTGCGCACCTCCGAGGGCGAGCCTCCCGCGGGGGCGTCGGCGATCCGGTACACGCGCGTGCCACGCGCGAAGAAGACATCGGCCTGCAGCGCGCCGTCGGGGTTCAGCCACGAGAGGTTGTGCGCGAGGGGAGGGTGCAGCAGGCAGGCCGCGGCCCGCCTGCTCGTGACAGCGAGCGCTCGACGCGAGCGCCAGGTAGCGCCTGGCTTGCGCCTCGCGAGGCGAACACGAGCACGTCGGCGACGACGTCATCGCCGTTCGGCGCCCACCAGCGCATCTCATACCCGCCGGGCGCTGCTGCCCGCGGCGAGGACGCCGGCGGTGGGGTTCTTCGTCGCTCCAGGCGACCGAGGAGCTGCACCGTTCCTTCTTCGTAGAGGCGCCCGACGCGCTGCGGCAGTGCGCGTGCGACGTCTTCGCGCAGACCGCCGATCTGCGTTCGGCGCCACGCGCTCGACTTCGGGCACCGAGGTGGCTCCGATGCAGCGCGAGGCGCTCCGGCGGACGGACGAACGCGAGCGTGTGGTGACGAATCACACGCGGCCGCCGCGAGGCATGTCAGCAGGACGACCGTCAGCGCCCAAAGGCGCCGCCGGCCGGGCCGCCGGGACGGCCCCTGATCCCCATCGGAATCGCTCATCTCCTGCAATGAACGTAGCGGCGCGAACGTCCAAGGCATATGGCGGCATTCAACTTCTGTCGCCGAGTTGCCGAATGAGGCCTCAATGGCCCAGCTCTCCCGTCCGTACCAGATCGGTCTCGTCGCCGTGGCGCTGCTCGCAGCTGCGTGGCTGCTGCTCTTCCAGGGGCACCACAGCAGCACCAGCGGGTCGGGCGCCGCCCAGGCCCCGACGACCGTCACGCACACTGTCCAGGCGCAGACCCCGCCCCGAAGGCGCCCGAAGGCACCGCCGGCCAGGCCACCGGGCACGGCTCCGCATCGAGCCTCGGCGCATCGGCCACGCGATCGAAAAGGCCCGCGGCGCTGTCGCCACCTCCCAGCAGCAACGCGCACGAACTCGAAAGCAAGTCCGCCCAGGCCTCCTCGCCCGCGACGCCGTCCACCTCCCCTCCTCCGCACCGACGCGAGCAACCGCTGCCCCCGCGACCCTCGCCAAGAGCGCCTGCCCGAGCACGCACGTCGAGCGCTGCGGAGCGCTCCAACCACCGTCGCGCCCAAGAGCGCCGCCCCTCGGCGAAGGGGACCGTCCGCGCCGTGGTCGCCCTCCGCCAGCACGCGGTCGAAGCCCAGCTCGCGCAGGGCAAGACCGTCCTGATCTTCTTCTGGAACCCGAAGGGCTCCGACGACCGGGCCGTCAACCGCGAACTCGGCAAGCTGCCGCACGACCTGCGGATCGCCGTCGACCGGGCGCGCTCCAACGCCGTCACGACCTTCGGCACGATCACCCGCGGCGTGCAGGTCTACGGCACGCCGACACTGCTGATCGTGAACAAGAAGGGCCAGGTGACGACCCTCACCGGCCTGCAGAGCACGTTCACGATCGCCGAACACGATCCGGGAAACCAAGAAGCACTAGCCGTACACTCGCTCGGATGAGCGAGGAACAGCTGCGAGCCATCTCGAGGAGCCCTGCGGCCGCGGGCACGATGCCCGACGGCGGCTTCACCGGCGCCGCGGGCGGCGCCGCATGCGGCGATCTCGTCCGCGTGACCGTCTCCCTCGACCGCGCAGGCGCAGCGATCGCCGACGCCGGCTTCGACGCCAGCGGCTGCGGCGCGGCGATCGCCGCAGGCAGCGCCACGGTCGCGCTCGTCGCGGGCGCGGGCTCCTCGACGCCGCGCGCATCGGATGGCGCGAGATCGACGCCGAGCTCGGGGGGCTGATCCCGGTCCAAGCGACACGCCGTCCAGCTCGCCGCCGACGCGCTTCACCGCGCGCTCGGGGCCGCGGCACGCCACAGCTCGCTGCCCGCGCGCCGCGGACCGCACGCTCGTCGCGATGAGCGGCGGCGTGGACAGCGCCGTGGCGGCCCTGCTCGTCGCCGAGCGCGGCGAGGCCGTCGCCTGCACGCTCGAGCTGTGGTCAGACCCGGAGAACGACGGCGAGTCGAGCTGCTGCTCGGCCGAGGCCGTGCGCGGTGCGCGGGAGCTGGCGCACCGGCTCGGCATGCCGCACCTCTCGATCGACCTGCGCGAGGAGTTTCGCGCCGGCGTCGTGGACGGCTGGCTCGAAGGGCACGCCGCCGGACTCACCCCCAATCCCTGCATCCGCTGCAACGGCAACGTGCGGCTCGACGCGATGATCGAGCTGGCGTCCAGGCTCGGGGCGAGTGCGCTCGCGACCGGCCACTACGCCCGCATCGAGCAGCGACGGGACGCTGCCGCTGCTGCGCACGGCCGCCGACGCGGCGAAGGACCAGAGCTACGTGCTCTCCGGTCTCTCGCCCGCATCGCTCGCGCGCTGCGCTTCCCGCTCGGCGAGCTGCACAAGCCGCAGGTCCGCGAGCTGGCCGGCGCCGGCCGGCCTCGCCGTGGCCGGGCGCCGGGACTCGCAGGACCTGTGCTTCCTCGCCGGCACCGGCCGCAAGGCGTTCCTCGAGCGCCACGGCGGCCTGCGGCGCGAGCCGGGGCCGATCCGCACCAGCGACGGGCGCGTGCTGGGCGAGCACGCGGGCGCCCACCTCTACACCGTCGGCCAGCGCCACGGCCTCGGGGTCGCGACGGGGACGCCCGTCTACGTGCTCGAAACCGACGCCGGCACGAACACGGTCACCGTCGGCGCCCGCGAGGAGCTGCGCGCCGAGCGGATCGGCGTGCGCGACCTCGTGCTGCACCGCGCCGGCGGCGCCGTCGACGGCGTGCGCGTGCGCGCGCACGGGCGCCGCGTTCGAGTGCCGGCTCGCCGAGTCGCTCGACGCCGGGCCTGCATCGCGGGCGCCGAGGTCGAGCTGCTCTCCGACGCCGAGCGCACCGCGCCCGGCCAGCTCGCCTGCCTGTACTCCGGCGAGCTTGTGGTCGGGCACGGCACGATCGTGCGCTAGGTGGCCGACCCGCGGCGTTTCGCCGTGGGGCGGGCCATGTCCGCGCCCGAACATCAGCACGCGAGATGAACGCCATGACCTCCGACGAGATCCGCGAGCGCTACCTGGCGTTCTTCGAGGAGCGCGGCCACCGCCGCATCCCGTCCGCGTCGCTGGTCCCCTCCGCGCACGACCCCTCCGCGCTGCTTGACGGTCGCCGGAATGCACCCCCTGAAGCCGTACTTCCTCGGCCAGGAGTCGCCGCCGTCGCCGCGCCTGACGAGCTGCCAGAAGGTGTTCAGGACCGTCGACATCGACAACGTCGGCAACACCAACCGCCACCTGACGTTCTTCGAGATGCTCGGCAACTTCTCGTTCGGCGACTACTTCAAGAACGAGGCGATCGAGTTCGCGTGGCGGCTCTCCCTCGACGTGTTCGGCTTCGATCCGGCCGACATCTGGGTCACGGTCTTCGAAGGCGACGAGGAGCTCGGGCTCGGCGCTGACCAGGAGGCGATCGACCGCTGGCTCGAGATCGGCGTGCCGCTCGAGCGCATCGTCGAATGCCCGCGGTCGGAGAACTTCTGGCAGGCGGGGCCGACCGGTCCGTGCGGGCCGTGCTCGGAGCTGTACTTCGATCGCGGCGTCGAGCACGGCGCGCCGGACGATCTGCCCGGCGGGGAGAACGAACGCTTCCTGGAGTACTGGAACCTCGTGTTCATGCAGTACGACCAGCGGCCTGCGCCCGGCGACTCCGGGACCGAGCTCGTCGCCGCTGCCGGCGAGCAACATCGACACGGGCCTGGGGCTCAACCGGATGGCGGCGATCCTCCAGGGCAAGGAGTCGGTGTTCGAGACCGACCAGTTCGCGCCGCTGATCGCGCTGGGAGAGACGCTCTCCGGTCGCGTCTACGGCGAGGACGGCGAGACAGACCGCGCGCTGCGGATCCTCGCCGACCACTCCCGCGCGATGACCTTCCTGACCGCGGACGGCGTCGTGCCCTCCAACGAGGACCGCGGGTATGTGCTGCGGAGGGTGATGCGCCGCGCCATCCAGCAGGGGCTCGCGCTCGAGCTGGAGCCGGGCTTCCTGACGCGCTACTCGGCGCTCGTGCGGGACCTGATGGGCGGTGCCTACCCGGAGCTCGGCGAACACGCCGAGGTCACGGACATGTGGCTCGCGGCCGAGGAGGAGAGCTTCGGCCACACGATCGCCCAGGGCATGGCGACGCTGCGCGAGCTGATCGAGCGCGCGCGCTCGGAGGGCCTCGAGACGATCCCCGCCGCGGAGGTGTTCCGGCTGCATGACACCTACGGCTTCCCCTACGAGATGACGCGCGAGCTGCTCGACGAGGAGGCGCTTGAGATCGAAGGCGACTTCGAGGCGCTGATGGACGAGCAGCGCGAGCGCGGACGTGCGGGCGGGCGCGCGGGCCAGGCGGGCGGGGTCGGCGCGGCGCGGGAGCTCGCGGGCGTGTTCGCCGGCGAAAGCGGCTTCGAGACGCGCTTCACCGGCTACGAAGCCGAGGAGCAGCACACGACGGTCGGCGCGGTGCGCGAGTTCTCTGAGAACGGTGGCGGCGAGCGCTACCTCGTCAAGCTCACCGAGTCGCCGTTCTACGCCCCCGGCGGCGGGCAGGTCGCCGACGAGGGCACGATCGAATGCGACGACGGCGCCTGCGTGGCCCAGCGTGCGCGGCGTGTTTCGCATCGGCGAAGACCAGGCTCTGGAGGTGGAGCTCGAGCGCGGGAAGCTGCGCGAGGGGGAGCCGGTCACGGCCCGCGTGGACCGCCGCGCGCGTCACGCCACCGAGGCCAACCACACCGCGACGCACCTGCTCCAGGCGGCGCTGCGCGAGCGAGCTCGGCTCCCACATCCGCCAGGCCGGCTCCTACGTCGGGCCCGACAAGCTGCGCTTCGATTTCAGCCACGGCTCCTCGCTCACCCGCGAGGAGCTGCGCGACGTCGAGGACCGCGTCAACGACTGGATCGCCCGCAACGACCCGGTGCGGGCGCTGACCACGACGCTGGACGAGGCCCGCTCGCTGGGCGCGATGGCGCTGTTCGGCGAGAAGTACGGCGAGGTCGTGAGAATGGTCGAGGTGGGGGAGGGGGACTACTCGCGCGAGCTGTGCGGCGGCACCCACGTCCGCAGCACGGGCGAGATCGGGCCGTTCCGGATCGTCTCGGAGACGTCCAGCTCCGCCAACGTCCGTCGCATCGAGGCGATCACCGGGCCGGTGGCGATCGACACTGCTGCGCGCCCGCGACGATGTGCTCGAAGAGGCGGCCTCGGAGCTGCGCACGCCTGCCGAGACCGTCGCGGATGCCGTCAGGGCGCTCGTGCAGGAGCGCCGGCGGCTGGAGAAGGCAGGCCAAGGAGGGCGGCGCCGGCGGTGCGCTGGGAGACTCGACGCGCTGGCAGCGCAGGCCGCCGAGGTGGACGGCGCGAAGGTGCTCACCGCGCGCGCCGAGGTCCCGGACGCGAAGGCGCTGCTGGAGCTGACCGACCGGCTGAAGGGCCGGCCTCGGCGACGCCGCGATCCTGCTCGGCGCCGCGGCCGACGGCCGCGTGCATCTCGTCGCGAGCGTCGCGCCCGAGCTCGTGAAGCGCGGCGTCAAGGCGGGCGCCGTCGTCAAGGTCGCGGCCGAGACGGTCGGCGGTGGCGGCGGCGGGCGCGACACGATGGCGCAGGCGGGCGGGCGCGATCCCGGCAAGCTCGACGAGGCGATCGCCGCTGGCGCGCGCGGCGATCGAGGCGGCGCTCGCCGGCTAGTCGGGCGCGCCGCGGCTCGCCGTGCGGGGGCGCGGGACGATGAGGGTGCTGGCGCTCGACTACGGCAGCGCGCGCTGCGGCTGCGCGGTGAGCGACCCGAGCGGGACGATCGTGACGCCGCATCGAGGCCGTCGAGCGGCCCGGTACACGTCGCGGCATCGCGCGCCTGCGCGAGCTGGTGGGCGAGCGCGAGGCCGGCCTGGTCGTCGTCGGGCTGCCGCTGTCGCTCGACGGCGGCGACAGCGAGCAGACGCGCGAGACACGCGAGTTCGCCGCCCGGCTCGCGACCGCGCTCGGGGAGGGGGTGCCGGTCGAGCTGCACGACGAGCGCTTCACGACACGACTGGCGCAGCGTGAGGCCCGTGGCGCCGCCCGCGCACCGCGAGCGAGCGAGGACTCACGCGCCGCCGCGCACCTCCTGGAGAGCTGGCTGGCAGCGCGCGCTTCGGGTGGGAGCGCCGGCTCGGACAGCGGGCACTCGCGTTAGGGTCCACACCTTGGCCCGAGGCGAGCGATCAAGTCCCGAGAGGACGCGCGAGGAGCGCGAGCGGGCGCGAGCCGAGCGCGCACGCCGGCGCGCCGAACGCGCTGGCGAACCGGTGCCGGAGCAGCCGCCGGCGCTCGAGAGCGACCCCGATGCCGCGCCGCCGGCCGCTGAGCCGCTGGCGCCCGAGAGCACGGCCGGCGCGGCGGCCCATGTCGAGCCGTTCCACGCCGACAGCGACCCGCACGGTGCGGCGCCGCCGGAGCCCGAGGCGAGCCTGCCGGAGGACCTCGACCCCGAAGCGCTCCCGATCGCGCCTCCCGAGCCGGCCGATCCGCCGCAGCTGCCGGTGCAGCCGACGAGCGCGCCGGGGCTGCTCGAGGCCGAACCCGGACGCGCGCCCGCCGATCCGCCCGAGGCGATGGCGCCGCCGCCGGTCGAGTTCGAGCCCGAGACGGCGGTCGAGGCGCAGGAGCACCTGCCGGAGCCCGAGGCGCACCCCATGGCGGGCGCGGCCGAGCCCGAGGGGCAGGAAGTCGCTGCCCAGCCGGAGCCCGACACGCAAGTCTCCGAGCCCGCGGCGCTCGATCACGAGACGCATCCAGGCGAGCCGGAGCCGCGCCCGGTACGCCGCCGAGTCACAGCCCGGAGACTCCGGGCCCGAGCCGGACACCGCCCAGCACGCGGCCGAGCCGGAGATCGCCTACGCCGCCGAGCAGGAGCCGGCCCCGGCGCCGCCCGAGCACGAGCCATCTGCGCCCGAGCCGGATCGCGCAGCGCCCGCGGAGCCGGCGCCGGTCCTCGACTCCGCAGACGTGGAGCCCTCCCTCGGCCACGAGACCGCAGGAGTCCAGGCGCGCCCGGGCTACCCCATTCCGGGCCTGCCGGAGCCCGAGGGCGCCGAGCCGCCCGCGGGGCTCCCGGAGCCGCCGAGGCGGGTGCGTGCGGCCCAGCCGGCGCCGATGCGGCGTGCGTTCCGGCGCGTCGAGGACGGGTCCGCAGGCGCGGGTCTGACCGGCGAGGGCGGGGGCGGCCGTGAGCGCCGGTCGCGCTGGATCGCGATCCTCGCTCTGCTCGCGATCGGGATCGTGGTGGCGGTGCTCGTGTACTCGCTCAAACACTCCTCCTCCAGCCACCCGACCGCGAAAGCGCCCGCCGTGGTCAAGGTGCTGATACCCGAGGGCAAGACGCGTCTGCAGATCGCCCAGATCGCCTCGGCGGCAGGGCTCACCGGCAGCTACCGGCTGGCGGCTCGCAGCTCGCCGCTGCTGAACCCCGCGCAGTACGGCGCGCCCAAGGCGACGCAGACGCTCGAAGGTTTCCTGTTCCCGGCGACCTACGACATGGACAAGGGCGCGCCCTCGCAGCGGCTCGTCGAAGAGCAGGTGACGGCCTTCCAGGAAAACTTCTCGGCCGAATACGCCAAGCGCGCGAAAGAGCTCGGCCTGACCCCTTACGAACTGCTGACCGTCGCCTCGATGATCGAGCGCGAGGCGCAGGTGCCCTCGGACCGCGCGAAGATCGCGGCCGTGATCTACAACCGGCTGAAGGCCGGTATCCCGATCGGGATCGACGCGGCGATCTACTACGCGGTCGAGAACGCGGACAACATCCCCACCTACACGAAGGAACTCACGGCCTCGCAGCTGCAGATCGAACTCGGCCTACAACACGCGCCTCCACAAAGGGCTGCCGCCGACGCCGATCTCGAACCCCGGCGTGGCCTCGATCCAGGCGGCGGCGCACCCGGCGCACGCGCTCCTACCTGTACTACGTCGCCGGCGCCGACGGCTGCGGCGAGCAGGTCTTCTCGACCACGGAAGCGAAGTTCAATGAAGACGTCGCGGCTTACGAAGCCGCCAAGCGCGCCAACGGCGGTCACCTGCCGGCCTGCAAGCATCACTGATGCCGAGGCTCGGCGTCCTCGGGTGGCCGGTCGCCCACAGCCGCTCGCCCGCGATCCACAACGCCGCGCTCGCCGCGCTCGGGTTGAGCGATTGGCACTACCAGCGCCTGCCCGTCCCGCCGCCGCTCTTCGACGAGACGACGCGCGCGCTCGGCGGGGCGGGGTTCGCCGGCGCGAACGTCACGATCCCCCACAAGGAGGCCGCGCTCGCCCTCGCCGACGAGGCGAGCGAGAGAGCGCGTCGTGATCGGCGCAGCGAACACGTTGAGCTTCGGCCCGGACGGCGCCATCAGCGCCGAGAACACGGACGCGCCCGGTCTGCTCGCGGCCCTCGGGACGGACGTCACAGGGCTTCGCGCGCAGGTGCTCGGCGCGGGCGGGAGCGCCCGGGCCGCGGTCTGGGCGCTGCTCGACGCGGGCGCGACCGAGGTGCTCGTGTGGAACCGCACGAAAGAGCGCGCCGAGCGGCTGGCTGCCGACATCGGCGGGCGGGCCGTGGAGCGCCCGCAGGCGGCCGATCTGCTGGTGAACTGCACCGCGGTGGGCCTGGGCGTAGAACGCTCGTCCGCTGAGGACGGTGGCCTCAACCAACTCGGTTTGCGAGGCGATCAGATCGGCGAGTACTCACATGTCGCAGATCTGGTCTATCGCTCATCACCCACCCCGTTGCTTGCCGCCGCCGCTGCCGCGGGAGCGCACACGGTTGACGGTCTGGAGATCCTCGTCGCGCAGGGCGCCCTCAGCCTCGAGCTGTGGACCGGCCGCGATGCGCCGCTCGATGTCATGCGCAGCGCCGCCCGGACAGCCGCCTGAGCGGCGGCCCGGCACGATCCTCGCCGCACGCCCGGAGGAGGTGGCGGCATGAGCGAGGCCTCTCAGCCGGTCGAGCCGGACTTCCACGCGATCTTCGACATGGACGGCGAGCCGGGTGGCGATGCCGCGGTCTCGCTCGACGCCGCGGATGGCCCGGGACGCCTCCGGCGAGCAGGCCGAGAGCTACGACCCCTTCGCGGTCGACGAGGCGCCGCGAGGTCGAGATCGAGGTCGGCGCGGCGGAGGGCGAGGAGCCCGACTGGGCGTGCCGAGCAGCCGCTCGCCGCCGAGCCCGCCGAGGCGCCTGCCGCAGATCGAGGCCGAGGGTGGCTGGACCGGCATCACCAAGCCCTCGCGCCGCGGCTCCTCGCCGCGCTTCCTGACCGACGTGATCGTCGAGATGCAGCTCGCGAGCGAGCGCCAGGTGACGGATGCGATCGAGACCTCGCGCACCGCCGGCATCTCTCCCGAGCGCATCCTGCTCGACCAGGGTGCGATCACGCCCGACGGCCTCGCCCGTGCGCTGGCCGAGCGCTACGGCCTCGACCACCTCGACCTCGGCGTCTTCCAGGTCGACATGTCGGCCGCGAACCTGATCTCCACGACGGTCGCCAAGCGGTACCAGGCGGTCCCGGTCGCCTTCGCTGACAAGCGCACGCTGCTCGTCGCGATGGCCGACCCCTCGAACGTGCTGGCGGTCGACGACATCGCGATCATGACCGGCCACGAGGTTCGCGTGGCGGTCGCCCCGCCCGACGACATCGTGTCGCTGATCTCGCGCCTGGATCGCCTCGAAGACGTGGTCGGCTCGCCGGCGGATCTGGTCGAGGAGGAAGAGGACGGCGGCGAGGTCGTCGCGCTCCACGAGAGCGATGAAGACGCGCCGGTCATCAAGCTCGTCAACCAGGTCGTCGGCCAGGCGGTCGAGCGCGGCGCCTCCGACATCCACTTCGCCCCCGACGGCAAGGAAGTCCGCGTGCGCTTCCGCATCGACGGCGTGCTGCAGGACATCACGACGGTCCCCCGCAAAATGGCCGCCGGTGTCGTCTCCCGCGTGAAGATCATGGCCGAACTCGACATCGCCGAGAAGCGCCTGCCGCAGGATGGGCGCATCGGCCTCGTCGTCGACGGCCGCCACGTGGACCTGCGCGTCGTGACGCTGCCGAGCGTCAACGGCGAGGGCATCGTCATGCGCGTGCTCGACAAGAGCAACGTCGTGGTCGACCTCGACAAGCTCGGCATGTCCGACGAGGCGCGGGCGACCTTCGAGAAGGCCTGCGGCGAGACACACGGCGCCGTGCTCGTGACGGGGCCCACCGGGTCGGGCAAGTCGACCACGCTCTACGCCGCGCTCCAGTTGCTCAACACCCCCGAGAAGAACATCATCACCGTCGAGGACCCGGTCGAGTACGAAATGTCCGGGCTGACACAGGTCCAGGTCTCCAACAAGACCGGGCTCACCTTCGCGGCCGGCCTGCGCGCGATGGTCCGCGCCGACCCCGACGTGATCATGGTCGGCGAGATCCGCGACCGCGAGACCGCGCAGATCGCGATCGAGTCCGCCCTGACCGGTCACCTCGTGCTCTCGACGCTGCACACGAACGACGCGCCGTCCGCGATCTCCCGCCTGGTCGAGATGGGGATCGAGCCGTTCCTCGTCGCTTCCGCGATCGAGTGCATCGTCGCGCAACGGCTCGCGCGCCAGCTCTGCCCGTCCTGCAAGCGCCGCATCATCATCCCGGCGAAGGTCCTCAAGGAGAACGGCTACCGCGCGACCATGGAGCTCGAGGCTTACGAGCCGGTCGGCTGCAGGCGCTGCGCCGGCAGCGGCTATCGCGGCCGCCTCGGCCTGTACGAGGTGATGACGGTCTCCCCCGAGGTGCAGTCGCTGGCGCTCGAACGCCGTCCGGCCGAGGAGATCCGCGACGTGGCGATCGCGCAGGGCATGACGAGGCTGCGCGACGACGGGCTCCTGAAGGTGCGGATGGGCCGGACCTCGATGGCGGAGATCGCGCGCGTGATCGGGAGCAACTAGAGGGGCGGCCCGGCGCTCCTTGCCGGGCCTCGGAGCCTCAATTTTTCGTCCAGGCGCATCCTCCCCCTCCTGAAAACGCTATTTCGAGCCGATAGGCCCCCATGGACATCGATTTCGCTGATCTCCTGATGGAGGTCGTCAACCGCCGTGCGTCCGATCTGCACCTCAGCTCCGGCGCCCACCCGACCGTCCGCGTGCGCGGCCGGCTGACGCCGCTGGAGGAATACCCCAAGCTCTCCAGCTCGGACACCCGCGAGATCGTGTACTCGATCCTGACCGGCGACCAGCGCCAGCGCCTGGAGACGAACTGGCAGCTCGACTTCGCCTACTCGATCCCCGGGCACGCCCGCTTCCGTGTCAACGCCTACTACCAGCGCGGAGCGCTCGGCGCCGCCTTCCGCCTGATCCCCTTCGGGCTCACCTCGATCGACGAGCTGGGGCTTCCCTCCACGGTCCACGACTTCACGCGCAGGCCGCGCGGCTTCGTGCTCGTCACCGGCCCGACGGGCTCAGGGAAGTCCACCTCCCTCGCGGCGATGATCGACGAGATCAACTCGACGCGCGAGGAGCACATCATGACGATCGAGGACCCGATCGAGTTCCTCCACGGGCACAAGAAGTGCCTCGTCAACCAGCGCGAGCTCGGCTCCGACGCGCAGAGCTTCGGCGACGCTCTGAAGGCCGCCCTGCGCCAGGACCCCGACGTGATCCTCGTCGGCGAGATGCGCGACCTCGAGACGATCTCGACCGCCCTGACCGCGGCCGAGACCGGCCACCTCGTGTTCGCGACGCTGCACACGCAGGACACCGCGCAGACGATCGACCGCATCATCGACGTGTTCCCCGCCCACCAGCAGGGCCAGGTGCGCGTCCAGCTGTCGGTCGCGCTGCAGGGGATCATGACCCAGCAGCTGCTGCCGAACGCCGACGGCTCCGGTCGCGTCGTCGCGTGCGAGGTGCTCGTCCCGACTCCCGCGATCCGCAACCTGATCCGCGAGGGCAAGACCCACCAGATCTACTCCGTGCTGCAGACCGGCTCCGCGTCGGGCATGCAGACGATGGACGCCTCGCTCACGCAGCTCGTGCGCGAAGGCAAGATCAGCCAGAAGCTCGCAGAACAACGCTCCGCGACGCCCGAGGAGCTTCGCCGGCTGCTCGGCGCTCCCTCGCTGGCGGCCGCCTAGCCGACGATGAGCACCTTTGTCTTCAAGGCGATGGACCTCGCGGGCGGCAAAGCCCGTGGCGAGGTCGAGGCGGATTCCAAGCAGGCGGTCTCCGACCAGCTGAAGTCGCGCGGGCTGATCGTCCTCGACATCAGCGCCAAGCGCGGCTCGAAGGAGATCGAGTTCTCCTTCCTCAAGCGCGTCTCGGCGAACGACCTGGCGATCTTCTCCCGCCAGCTCTCGACGATGATCAGCTCGGGCATGAGCATCCTGCGTTCTCTGTATGTGCTCGAGGAGCAGACCGAGAACAAGTTCCTCAAAGAGACCATCGTGGCCGTGCGCAAGGACGTCGAGGCCGGCCTCTCACTGAGCGACTCGATGGCGCGGCACCCCAAGGTCTTCAGCACCCTGTTCGTCGCGATGACGCAGGCCGGAGAGACCGGCGGTGTGCTCGAGGGCTCGCTGATGCGTGTCGCCGACCAGCTCCAGAAGGACGCCGCGCTGCGCCGCCAGATCAAATCGGCGATGGTCTACCCGATCATGGTCATCATCTTCGCGGTCGGCGTGATGATGGCCCTCGTCGCCTTCCTCGTGCCGGTCTTCGTCGGCGTCTTCAAGCAGTTCGGCGGCGAACTGCCAGCCCTGACCAAGGTCTCGGTGTTCCTCTCCGAAGCGGTCACCGGCTACTGGTGGCTGATCTTCGGCGGGACCATCGCGGTCATCGTCGCGTTCGTCCGTTGGAAGAGCACGACCTGGGGCCGGAAGCAGTGGGACCACTTCCGGCTGCACGTGCCGATGAAGATCGGCACGATCGTTCAGCAGGTCGCGGTCGCGCGCTGGTCGCGCACGCTGGCCTCGCTGACCAGCGCCGGCGTGCCACTCCTGCAGGCGCTCGAGATCACCGGCCGCACCGGCGGCAACGTCGCGATCGAAGAGGCGATGGAGGGCGTGACCGCCTCGGTCAAGCGCGGTGGCACGATCGCCGCGCCGCTCGCGCAGGCGCCGATCTTCCCGGAGATGGTCACCCACATGGTCGGCGTCGGCGAGGAAACCGGCGCACTCGACCAGATGCTCGACAGGATCGCCGAATTCTATGAGGAACAGGTCGAGGCTTCGGTGAAGGCGCTGACCTCGATCCTCGAGCCGATCATGATCATCGTGATCGGCGGGATCGTCGGGTTCATCGTGATCTCGATGTACCTGCCGCTATTCGAAGTCTACAACCACATCGAATAGCGCAGACCGGCCGTCTGTGGCTCTACAGAGCCATTCGCGGCGCCTCTGAAGCGGGTATTGTCAACGCCTCGCCAGCGATAGCCGCGACCGTCTCTGCCGCTTGCGCGTCCGAGCGGGGCACCGGTTGCGGGTAGAGGAGGCTCTGGAGATGAACTACGACATCACGACCCCGCACGACCTGCGAGTCGTGTTCGGCAAGTCCAGCATCACTTCGGAGGAGGTCGACGCCTTCATCCATGACGCGGACTCAGATCCGGCGGTCAAGCTCAGACTGCTGGAAGACGTGGAACCACAGGGCTACGGACCGCAGGGCGATGCGTGACGGCTGAGCTTCGCGCGTCAAAACGGCGGCGCCCCGAGGGGCGAACAGCGACCTCGGGGCTCCACGGCTGCGGCGCCGATCTCCGCTCCGGCAAGACCAATATTGGCAGGCGGCGGGCTAGCTTGAGCCGATTCGGCGCGGAGGGACAAAAGGCCGACGATCTCGCGTCCTAGCTCGTCGACCTGCCGCATGCCGGACACCCTCGCCCGGGCTCGCGACGGCGTGACCGCGTAGCATCCCGCAGGGATGCCCAGCAAACTGCACATGCTCGGCGAGCACACGCTGGACGTCGAGGAGTCCCCCTCCGACGCGGCCCGGCTTCTGTGGGACGCCGGACGTAACACAGGCTACGCGGAGCTTCATGTACGCGAGGCCCTCGTTTTCGTCAACCCGGCGACGGTCGCCTACGTCATCGACGCCGGCGAGCCGCACATTCGCCGCTGAGTCAGACGCCGCGTGATGTCCGCGGTGCGGCTACGGGTCCGTGAGCAGGAGCTTCGTCTCGAGCCTGGCAGAGACTGTCCGCCGGCCGGGAGCCATGCCAATCGGCCGAGATCCGCTCCCCGAACCTTGGCCAGGTGGCCAGTCGCGTTGGTCGCCCCGCACGCCACTATGGGTAGCGAAGCACAGGGCCAGCAAGATGCTCCCCTTGATTCTCTCTCTCATCATTCCTCTCTGGGCGGCCGCCGCGACACTAGTCGCGGCGGTCTGCCAGGGAGCGTCCATCGGCGACGTGCAGCAGGCCGAGTCGGGACGTCCCACGCAGGAGTAGTTCGCGGACGCTCGCGGCTGCTGCAGCGCGGCCGGCTGGGCCGTGCCCTCGCCGACCTGGGCCTCGAGGAGTAGGCGATGTCGGAGGAGAACGTCGAGATGACTCGCCGGGGCTTCGAGCTTTGGAACATCGCCATGGGAGCCGGCGACGAGGAGACTCGGCGCTCGGCGCTGGGGGAGATGGTCGAGCAGTACCACGCCGACGCAGAACTTGACTTCGGGCGAACACTCCCGGACTTCGCGCCGACGCGAGGCAGGGAGGCGATGATCTCCTGGACGGAGGGCGTTCGCGAGGTCCTGGGTGCAGTTCGCGTCGAGGCGCTGGAGTACATCGACGCGGGGGATGCGGTCGTGGCGCGGGTCCGGATCGAGGCTCAGGGCGCCGCGAGCGGGGCGAGCACGGGCGCAGAGTTCGTGTACCTGTTTCGGTTTCGCGCTCAGCAGGTGACAGCCGCGACGACCTACGCAACCCGCGCCGAAGCCCTCAAGGCCGCGGGGCTGGCGGAGTAGGCGGTCTCGCAGGAGGGAATGCGCCGGCCGGCGCCGCGGCCGGATCTATTTCACGACCGAAGCTTCCACGCCAAAGTACCACCGCCGCCGACTATGCGAAACGATCTGATGAGACGACGCTCGCGCCCTGCGGAGGCGCCTCATTCGATCACGCGGGCCGGGTGCCGGAGCCCCGCTCGTCCCCGAAGAAGTCGTTGCCGGTCAGCACGAACACGAACGGCACGAGCGGGATGATCACGGCAGCGGCCCACGCCAATCTGGTGAACGCCCAGTCGTCGCGCCGGAACGCGAGGTGGAACCAGATCAGGACCACCGCGACCGGGTGCAGCAGGCACAGCACCAGCTCCAGGATTTTCTTGCCCACGCTCTCTCCTTTCCCGGCCCGCCAGGCTACACGCGCGCGGCGCCGGTCCGTCCTCCGTTCTGGATGACGCGCCCGTGGGCCCAGGCGTGAGGCTGCGGGGCGCAGATGGCCGACATGATCAGGCGAGCACGCGCATGAGCCGCGAACGGTGGATGGCCGCATCGTTCGCAGTCGGCTCGACGTGCTTTCTCGTCGGCCCGTTTCCGGGCTATGCGGAACTCGTCGGAGGCTCCGCCGACGCGGTCACGTTCTTCGTCGGCTCGATCTTCTTCACCGCCGGCGGGGCGCTCCAGAGCATCGGCGCATGGCCGGGACGAGGCGCCGGCCGCGCCGGGCGCGCGGCGTGGAGCGCCGCGATCATCCAGTCCGCCGGGACGCTCTTCTTCAACGTCACGACCTTCCGAGCGCTCGAAACCGCCATCGAAAGTCCCGAGTACAACCGGCTCGTCTGGCGCCCCGACGCGTTCGGGTCGGTCTGCTTCCTGGTCTCCGGCTTCATCGCCTACGCGGCCTCCCCGCGGCGCGGCTGGCGCCCGGTCCGCGGCGCCTCGGGCTGGTGGCAGCCGGCGGTGAACCTGCTCGGCTGCATCTTCTTCGGGATCTCCGCCGTCGCCGGGCACGTCGTGCCCTCCACCGGCTCGATGCTCGACCTCGCGGCGTCGAACTGGAACACCTCGCTGGGAGCCGCCTGCTTCCTCGCATGCGCGCTGGCGACGCTCGCCGCCCGTCAAGCGGGAGCGCCGGCGCCGGCGGCTCGCCGATCACCCTGATCGGGCGATGCCCCCGGCCACCCTCCGGCGCGATGCTCCGGTCCCGCACCCATTCGAGGAGGACGCTTGATGGCCACGACCGACGCCGGGTACAGCGATCGCTACGGCACGAAGATCCTGCGGCACAAGCCGCCGGACGGCAAGCTGCCCGAGCACGGCATGCCGGCCGTCGATGCGATGCGGCTGATCGGCGAGGACCTCGTCCTCGACGGCATTCCGATGCGCAATCTCGCCACGTTCGTGACGACGTGGATGGAGCCCGAGGCGCAGCGGGTGATCGCCGAAAACCTGCACCGCAACTACATCGACCACGCCGAGTACCCGCAGACGGCTGAGATCGAGCAGCGCTGCATCCGCATGATGGCCGACCTCTTCAACGCTCCCGGCGAGACGACCGGGACGCGCACCCAGGGCTCCTCGGAGGCGATCATGCTCGGCGCGCTGTCGCTGAAGTGGAAGTGGCGCGAGCGCCGCGAGAAGGCCGGCCTGCCGACCGACAAGCCGAACCTCGTCTTCGGCGGCGACGTCCACGTCGTCTGGGACAAGTTCTGCCGCTACTTCGACGTCGAGCCGCGGATCATCCCGCTGCAACCCGACAAGCTGACGATCGGCCCCGAGGACGTCCACCCCTACCTCGACGAGAACACGATCGGCGTCGGCGCCGTGCTCGGCACGACGTTCACGGGCCACGCCGACGACATCGAGGGCATCAACAAGATGCTGCTCGAGGTCAAGGAGAAAGAGGGGCTGGACATCCCCATCCACGTGGACGGCGCGAGCGGCGGCTTCGTCTGGCCGTTCCTCTACCCCGACACGCGGTGGGACTTCCGCCTGGAGCAGGTGCGTTCCATCAATGCCTCGGGACACAAGTACGGGCTCGTCTACCCGGGCATCGGCTGGCTCGTGTTCCGCGAAACCTCCGACCTCCCGGAGGACCTGATCTTCTACGAGAACTACCTCGGCGAGCGCGACGCGACGTTCACGCTGAACTTCTCGACCGGCGCCGCGATGGTGCTCGCGCAGTACTACAACTTCATCCGCTACGGGTTCGAGGGCTACAAGGAGGTCATCGGCACGATGCAGCACAACGCGCTGCTGCTGGCGCGGAAAGTGGAGGACGGCAAGCACTTCGAACTCGTCGGCCCGCACGGCCACGACCAGCTGCCGCTCGTGGCGTTCAAACTCTGCGGCGAGCGCGCCTACAACGAGTTCGACGTCTCCTTCCAGCTCGCCGCCGAGCGCGGCTGGATGGTGCCCGCGTACACGCTGCCTCCGAACGCCGAACACGTCAGCATCCTGCGCGTCCTCTGCAAGCAGACGCTCGGCCAGCCCCTGATCGAAACGCTGCACGACGACGTCTACAAGGCGCTCGCCACGCTCGACAAGAAGGGGGCCGTGCACGAGAGCGAGCGCAGGCGGGTCAAGACCGGGACCGGCTACTGAGGTGACGGATGGGGAGGCCACCCACGCGGCGAAGGAGCCGGCCGCCGGCGGGCTCGTGCTGGCGAGCCTGATCCTCGTCGCCGCGGTCGCCAATCTCAACCTCTCCGTCGCGAATGTCGCGCTGCCCTCCATCGGCGCGCACTTCGACTCGAGCCAGACGACGCTCGACCTGATCGCGGTCGGCTACTCGCTCGGCCTGGCCTGCTCGGTGCTGTGGCTGGGGGCGCTGGGGGACCGCTACGGGCGCAAGGCGATGCTCCTGAGCGGGACGGCGCTGGCGATCCCGATGTCGCTGCTCGCGGCCTTCGCGCCGAGCGACACGGTGCTGGCGCTCGCGCGGCTGGGCGGCGGTGTCGCCGCCGGCATGGCCTACCCGACGACGCTCGCACTGATCACCGCGATCTGGGCGCCCGGCGAGGACCGGACACGCTCGATCGCCTTGTGGTCGGGGATCGGCGGCGCGATCGCCGCGCTCGGGCCGCTCTGCTCGGGGATCCTGCTCGAGCACTTCGAATGGGGCTCGGTGTTCCTGCTGACGTTGCCGCTCGCCGTCGTGGCGATCTGGATGGCCTGGCGTTACGTGCCCGCCCACGTCAACGAGAGCGATGAGTCGGTCGACAACATCGGCGGCATCCTCTCGCTCGTCCTCGTCGGCGCGCTGATCCTCTCGATCAACTTCGCCCCCGTCCCGAACAAGACCACGCTCACGCTCGTTCTGGCTGGCATCGCCGTCGCCGCGCTGATCGGGTTCTTCGTCCGCCAGCGCCGCGCCCGCAACCCGCTGTACGACCTCGAGGTCGCGGCACGGCCCCCGTTCTGGGTGGCGGCGTGCGCGGGGCTGATCGTCTTCGGCTCGCTGATGGGTGCGATGTTCATCGGCCAGCAGTACCTGCAGAACGTGCTCGCCTACTCGACGCTCGACGCCGGGCTGTCGATCCTGCCCGCGGCGATCGCCATGGTGCTGGTCGCCCCGCGCTCGGCGAAGCTCGTGGAGGCGCGCGGAGCGCGCTTCACGCTCCTGCTCGGCTACGTCTTCGTCCTGCTCGGTTTCCTCGCGATGCTGCTGCTCTGGAAGGAGGGGATCGCCTACTGGAAGGTCGGGCTCGCCTACGCACTCGTCGGGATCGGCGTCGGGCTGGCCGGGACACCGGCGTCACATTCGCTGACCGGCAGCGTGCCGGTCCGGCGCGCCGGCATGGCGTCGGGCACAGCCGACCTCCAGCGCGATCTCGGCGGCGCGATCATGCAGTCGATCTTCGGCGCCTTGCTCACCGCGGGCTACGCCGCCGCCGCGGCGACCGACCTGACCGCGTCGAACGCCCACGTCACGACCAGCGTCGAAAACTCGCTCACGAAGTCCTTCGCCGGCGCCCAGGCGATCGCCAAGCAGTATCCGCACTACGCCTCCCAGATCACGGCTGCGGCCAAGACGGCGTTCCTCAAAGGCGACCAGTGGGCGTATCTGGCCGGCATCATCGCCGTCGTTCTCGGCGCCGCGCTCGTATGGCTGCGCTTCCCGGCGCCCGAGCGCGAGCGCGCGCTGCTCGAGGAATACGCGGCCGAGGACCGCGCTGCAGGCGCGACGAGCCAGGTGCCGGCCGGCGCCGCGGCCTGAGCGCGGTCAGGCCTCCTCGCGCGGCTGGGCCTCGACGCGGCGAACAGACCCCTCGCGCGTCACCGACAGCGCCACGCGGCCTTCGAGCAGCTCGATCAGTTCGTCGCCCGCCAGCTGCGCCCGCCACCCGCGCAGCGTGCGCACGTCCGGCAGCGGAGAGCCGGTGCGCACGGCCGTCGCGATCGCCTGCAGGTCCGCGCGCGCGGCCACGAGCTCGTACGCGAGGCCGGCTTCGCGGGCGCGCGTGCGTGCGAGCGCCTCGGCGAGCGCGACGAGCGGCAGGTCCTCCGGTTTCGGGGCGGGCGAGCGCGCGCCCTGCGGCGCCGGGTCGGGAGGGCGGTTGCGGGCGCGCGCGACGGCGTCCAGGAGCTCACGCCCGCGGCGGCCCTGCGCGCTGCCGCCGACGCCGCGGATCCTCCCGAGGTCCTCGTCGGAGGCGGGTCGCCGCCGCGCCACCTCGACGAGGCCCGCATCGCTGAGGACGCTCTGCACCGGCCGGTTCTGCCGCGCCGCGGTCCGCTCGCGCCACTCGACCAGCTCGCGCGCGACCGCGCGCGCCGATGCGTTCAGCCCGCCGACCCGGGGCAGCCGTTCGAAGATCGTCCGCGGGTCGCGCTCGTCGCTCACCCCGCTGAGCGCGCGGCACTCCTCGAGCGCCCAGTCGAGCCGCCCGAGCTCCTCCAGGCGCCCTTCGAGCTCGGACGCGAGGTCCAGCAGGTGGACGACGTCCTCGCGCGCGTAGGCCAGCTGCTCGGCTGACAGCGGCCGGGCGTCCCAGCGCGTGAAGCTGGCGGTCTTCGCGACGCGAAGGCCGAGCACGTCGGCGAGCAGCGAGTCGTAGGAGGCCTGGGCGGCGAGCCCCGAGAAGCCCGCCGCGATCTGCGTGTCGAAGATGTTCGTCACCTCGCAGCCCAGCTCGCGCTTGAGCAGCGCGATGTCCTGGCGGCCGGCGTGGAGGACGATGCGGACCTCCGGGTCGGCGAGCGCCGCCGCGAGCGGCTCGAGTTCGACGTCCTCGCGCAGCGGGTCGACCAGCGCGATCGACTCGCCGCCGTCGCCCCGCTCCGGTGCGGCCAGCTGGATCAGGCAGAGCAGCGTCCGGTAGCGGCCCTCGCCCATGAACTCGGTGTCGAGCGCGAGCCGCCCGGCCGCCCGGCCGCGCTCGATCAGCTCAGGCGCCCCGGCCGCCGCCTGGGATGAAGGCCCGCCCGCCCCGCCGCCCCCGCCGCTCCTGCGCCGTCCCTCGCCGCCGCTCACGGCTTGGCTCCTGGCAGCAGATAGAGAGTTCGGTGCTCGCCCAGACCGGCCGCGCGCGAGACGTCGGTGCCGTGTTCGCGGATCCACACCACCGGCGCGGAGCAGGCCGCGTTGACCGATGAGGCTTTGTGGCCGCAGAAGGTGCTGAGGTAGGCGTAGCGGACCTGGCCGGCGGCGATCATCCGCTTCAGCTTTGCAACCGACGTGTAGACGCGCGCGTTGTAGGTGGTCAGCACGGCGATCGGTTGTGCGTCCTGGACGATCAACGAGCCGATCTGGGTCGCGGACTCGGCGGCCAGCTCGTAGCGGGCGCCGTGGTTGTGCGCGTGCAGATACGCGCTCAGGTGGCGCTGGACATCTCCCGGCAGCTGCCCGACGAAGCCCGCCGCGCTGACCTTGTCGCGGATCGCTCTGACGTCTGTTTTCACGCCGACCGCGAGGACCGCCACGAGCGCGCCCGCGAGCGTCGCCGCCCACAGCCAGGCCGCCGTCCGCGGAGAGCTCGCCCACCGCGCGAGCAGCGCGCAGGCGACGGCGGCGAGCGCGCCGAGCAGGCAGATCCACCAGGCGGCCTCTGTCCCGAACAGCAGACGCTCGGCGTAGTAGACCGTGACGAGCATCGCGACGATCAGGGCGCCGAGCCGGAGCCGTCCGCGCGGTGCGGTCGCCCAGGCGAGGCCGATGCCGAGCAGCGCGGCGACGGCCGGGGTGAAGCCCTCGACGTAGCGCGGGTGAAGCCGCGCTTGGTAGCTGAACAGCACGAGGCCGGTCAGCATCCAGAGGCCGATCCCGGCCGCGGCAGCGCGGCGCGTGCGCAGCGGGGTTTCGGGGTCGCCCGGCAGCGCCGCCGCGGGCTCGGGGCCCGCGGTCGCGGTTGACGCCTCCCGCGGCGCGGTTGCCTCGGCGCCGCCGCCCGCGGGTGCCCGGGCGTCCGTCGGCGTCGCCGCGCGCCGCGTGCCCTCGCCGTCGGTCGCCGCAGCGGCTCCGCGCCTGCGCCCGCCCGCGGGAACCGCGTCCGGTGGGCCGCGGACGCCGAGCAGCAGTGCCGGGATGCCGAGGATCAGCCCGATCAGGACCTCCATGCCGAGACGCTGCCCGGACAGGGGGCCGATGCGAGCGAGCAGGCGGGTGGGGGAGGGAGGGACGATCGGGATGTGATCGCGCTCGGCCTGCGTGGCGGTCGGGTAGATATGCCCATTTTCATAGACGGTGCCCTGCGGTTCGGGCGATTTGCCGCTGATGCGGTCCTTGCCGTTGAACACGAAGGCCGCGTTCCACGCGCTGCCGTTGGTCGAGCCGATCGCGTACGGGCGGTCGTGGGCGGGGACGAGCAGCGTGGCGGTGAGCCACGCGAGCGCGACCACCACGTAGACCGCGGCCGCTCCCGCGAGCTGCATCGCGCGCTTCGGCAGGCTCCCCGGCATCCCCACCGCGGCCAGCACGGCGAGCCCGGGCAGCGCGACCAGCGACTCGAGCAGCTTCACGTCGAAGGCGATGCCGAGCGCCGCGGCTCCGGCCAGCAGCCAGCCGACACGGCCCGTCTCGATGGCCCGGGCGATCAGCAGCAGCGCGAGCACGAGCAGCGCCATCATCACCGCGTCCATCGTGTCGCTGCGCGCCGTGATGACCTCGATCGGCAGCACGGCGAGCGCGGCCGCCGCGGCGATGCCGGCGGTCGCGCTCCAAAGGCGCCGCACGGCCTCGAACAGCAGCGGCACCGAGACGATCCCTGCGAGCGCCTCGGGCAGCTTCAGCGTGGTCGAGCTGAAGCCGAGCAGCTTCACGCTTGCCACCTGGAGCCACAGGTCCACCGGCGGCTTGTCGATCGAGACGCTCGCGCTCGGCTCGAAGGCGCCGAAGAAGAAGTTGTGCCACGACAGCGTCATGCTGCGGACCGCGGCGTCGTAGAACGGGTCCGGCGGCACTTTGCCGATCTGCCACAGCCGTAGCACGGCGGCGAGGAGCGTGATCGCGCCAACGACTGCCCACTGCCCCCGCCGTCCGAGGGCTCTCATGCGCCGACCGCTAGTCTCATCGGCTCGTGGCAGGCGAAGCCAGTGATAAACAGGATCTGAGCGAGGCGACCCATGAGCCGCGGGAGTGTATGGCCTGCCGCGGCACAGGTCGCGTGATCTCGAACCTCGGCGGCTCGCCGAACACGGTCGCCTGCCCGTGGTGCGAGGGCAGCGGCCTGCGCCAAGCGGAGATCGACGCGCAGGCGCACTGGGGACGGAAGAGCGGCGAGCAGCCGCAGACCGGCGAGGGCGCCGGCGCGGAGCCGGGCGCGGCCTGAGATACGCGGCCGCCGGGGCGCGATGGCGAGTCCATCCGTCCAAGCTGCCATGCACCTATAAAGGTGAGATCACGAGCCGTCGATGCACGGGCTGAAATAAAGCCAGTGCCGAGGTGCCAAGGCAGAGCACCGAAATGGTGCGTAGCAAAGCCGGCGGCTCTCACACAAGGGGGAGGCGCATCGTCGAACGAGGCGATTGCCGAGGGCTGGCGCCCTGTAATCAGATCCGAAGGAGCATCAAATGCTGCACCGACTGCGCCAGCGCTCGAAGGATGAGGGTGGTTTTACCCTGATCGAGCTTCTGGTTGTGATCCTGATCATCGGCATCCTTGCCGCGATCGCCATTCCGTCGTTCCTCAGCCAGAAAAGCAAGGCCACTGACTCGTCCGCCAAGGAGCTGGCCAGGACGGCTCAGACCACTGAGGAGACCTACGCGACTGACCACAGTGGGGAATACACCGCCTCCACGACGGTCCTTCACGAATACGAGCCCTCGATTCAGACCGCTGCAGGTAACAACAACGCTTACCTGAGCTCGGCGGCTGTCGCGAGCGAAAACAGCGGCACGAACAACGCCTTCAAAGTCACGGCTACTGCCGCGGGTGCGAGCGCGCACACGTTCACCATAGAAAAAAAAGCGAACGGTGAAGTGGTCCGTTCCTGCACCCCGACGGGCCAGACCGGCTCGGCTGGTGGTGGCTGCCAGAACAGCTCCTGGTAGTCGATCGGCACAGACGCTGATTGCGCGGGAGGCGGCCGGTGGCCGCCTCCCTTTTTTAACGTCCGCACGTCCAGCGCGCGGCCTCAAGGTCGGCGGGGAGCCGGCCGATGGGTGAGCATGGGGGACATTCGACGCACAGCCGCGGACGATCGCGGCTTCACGCTGATCGAGCTTCTGGTCGTGATCCTGATCATCGGCATCCTTGCCGCGATCGCGATCCCGTCGTTCCTGAGCCAGAAAGGCAAGGCCACCGACTCGGCGGCCAAGGAAGTGGCCAGGACGGCGCAGACAACCGAGGAGACCTATGCGACCGATCACGCCGGCGAATACACCAACAGCGCGGCTGAACTGCACAGCTACGAGCCGTCGCTTCAGACGGCCGCAGGGAACAAAAACGCGTACCTGAGCGCGGTGGAAGTCAAAAGCGAAGGCGCCGGCACGAACAACGTCTTCAAGGTCACAGCGACCGCCGTGGGCGCGAGCGCTCACACCTTCTCGATCGAAAGAAAAGCGAACGGAGAAGTGATCCGTTCCTGCACGCCCACCGGCCAGACGGGTTCCGCGGGCGGCGGTTGTCAGAACAGCTCCTGGTAGCGCGGCAGCGGCCTCCCCGGCGTGACGCGGGTTCTCCCCTTGGCCCCCGGAGTGCGTCCCTGCGCGGACCGGGACATCTCTCAATGGGCCGGGCGCGGCTGTCGATAGGCAACTCGACGATGAATCCTCGGCGCTCCCCCACCGCAGAGCACGGCTTCACGCTGATCGAGCTGCTGGTCGTGATCCTGATCATCGGCATCCTCGCCGCGATCGCGATCCCGGTCTTCCTCGGACAGAAAGGCAAGGCGGTCGACGCCGCGGCGAAGGAAATGGCTCGCACCGGCTCACAGGCCGCGGAGACCTACTCCACCGATCACGCAGGCGAATACAAAGGCATCGAAGTCAGCGTGCTGCACGAATACGAGCCTGCGATTCGCTCCGCCGCCGGGACCAACAACGACGCCTACCTGTCCTTGGCGGAAGGCACCGAAGGCGGCAAGGGCTACAAGGTCACCGCCAAAGCACCCAACGGCGACACCTTCAGCTACACGAAGAACCAGAACGGCTCCGTCTCGCGGACCTGCGAAGCAGCCGTCGCCACGACGGTCTCGGGCTGCGTTAGCGGAAGCTGGTAGCGCCGGCGGGCTCAAGTACGCCCGCGCCCGCGCCGATCACCCCAACATGGTGGAGGCCGCAACCTTCGCGGGTGTCCTCGGCGCGATCTTCGGCTCGTTCCTGAACGTGGTGGTCTACCGGCTGCCCCGGCACGAGTCGCTCGTCACGCCGGCCTCCCACTGCCCGCGGTGCGGGACCCCGGTCAAGCCCTACGACAACATCCCGGTGCTGTCGTGGCTGTTGCTGAGGGGACACTGCCGCAGCTGCGGCGAGTCCATCTCCGTGCGCTACCCGCTCGTCGAGCTGGCGACCGGGCTGCTCTGCATCGGCGCCGTGCTGGCAGGGGAATCCTGGGCCGATGTCGCCCTGGGGGTCGCCCTGATCGTGCTCGTCGTGCCGATCGCGCTGATCGACCTCGAGTACCGGATCATCCCCAATCGCCTCACGCTGCTGGGAGCGATCGTCGCGCTGGTGCTCGGCACGGTGCTCGACCCCTCGGGGGAGCCCGCGCGGCTGATCGCGGCTGCGGCCGCCGGCGGCTTCCTGCTGATCGCGGCCCTCGCCTACCCGGGGGGCATGGGCATGGGCGACGTCAAGCTCGCCGGGATGATGGGCCTGTTCCTCGGCTCGGCCGTGGCGCCCGCGCTGCTGGTCGCGCTCGTCTCCGGCACGGCGGTCGGCGTCGTGATCATCGCCCGCAAGGGCGCCGGCGCCGGGCGGAAGACCGCCGTCCCGTTCGGACCTTTCCTGGCGCTGGGCGCGGTCGTCGGCGTCTTCGTGGGCAACCCGCTCGTCGATGTCTACGTCAATCACTTCCTCCACTAAAGGGCCGGAGGCATGGCGCCGATACCCGACCTGCGGGCCATCCGCACCCTGCCCAAGCGGCTCTCACAGATGAAACTTCCTTCCAGCCTTCCCTCGCCCAACCTGAAGCTCGGAGTCAACCTCGGCCGCCGGCGCGCCGCCGCCGACGTGGTCGGCCTGGACATCCAGCCCGGCTTCGTGGCAGCCGTGCGCGCGCGGGTCAACGGCTCGATCGTCGCCGAGCGCGCCGCCACCGTGCCGCTCGCCGCCGACACGATGCGCGACGGCGAAGTGGTGGACGAGGCGGCCCTCGCCGAGGCGCTCAAAGAGCTCTTCGCCGCCAACAACCTCGGCAAGCGCGTCCGCGTCGGCGTCGCCAACCAGCGCACAGTGCTGCGCACGCTCGAGCTGCCGCCGGTCACCGACGAGAAGGAGCTCGCAGCGGCGGTCTCCTTCCAGGCTCAGGACCAGGTCCCGATGCCGCTCGGCAACGCCGTCCTCGACTTCCACGCGCTCGGCATCATCGACACCCCCGCGGGCCCCCGCCAGCGGGTGGTTCTGGTCGCCGCCCAGCGTGACATGGTCGAACGGCTGCTCTCGGCCGTCCGCCAGGCGGGCCTCACCGCAGAGGGCGTGGATCTCTCCGCCTTCGCGCTGATCCGGTCTCTCTACCGCCACGAAGAGGACCAGAAGGGGCGCGTGCTGTACCTGAACGTCGACGGTCTCTCCAACCTCGCGATCGCCGAGGGCACGGTCTGCCGGTTCACCCGTGTCGTCGGCAGCGGTCTGGAGGGGATGGCCGTCGAGCTCGCCGAGCGGCGCGGCATCGCACTCGCCGATGCCCGCTCGCGGCTGCTCGAAGGCGACCTCTCGGCGCCGCCCCAGCCCGAGCCCGTCGAGGCGCCGGAGCCCGTGGCCGCCGAGCTGCAGGAGCCCGAGCCCGCCGAGGAGGACCCCTTTGACATCCCCGAGCCCGCGCCGGTCGATCTGGCAGCCGAAGCGCAGGGAATGCCCTCGGTCGAGGAGCAGGAGGCCCGCGAGCTCGAGATGAGCTTCGAGGAGCTCTCGGCGACGCCCGCCGCGCCCGAGGCGGCGCCCGAAGCGAGCGACGCCGACGTGCTCATGGTGCTCGAGAACGGCGTTCGCGAGATCTCCGGCGAGGTCCGCAACTCACTTGACTTCCACCGCTCCCAGGACGGCGGCGGCGAGGTCTCCCACGTGATCCTGAGCGGCGCCGCCCAGGACATTCCCGGCTTCGGCGAGGCGCTGCAGCTGTCGCTCGGCGTCGAGGTCCGCTCCGCGACCCTCGGCGTCGCCGAGGGTCTCGCTCAGGGCGGTGTCTCGCCCCACCGGCTCGCGGTCGCGACGGGTCTGGCCGCCACGGAGGCGCCGCAATGAGAGCTGTCAACCTGATCCCGACCGACCAGCGCAGCGGCGGGTCCGTCGGCGCCGGGCGCTCCGGCGGCGCCGCCTACGCGGTGCTCGCCCTGCTCATCGGCGTCGCCGTCCTTGCGGTCGCCTACGGCAAAGCCAGCCGCACGGTGTCCTCGGAAAAGTCGAAGGCGGCGGAACTGACCGTCCGTGCCCAGCAGGACAAGGCGGCCGCCGAAGCGCTCGCTCCCTATACGAGCTTCGTGGCGCTGCGCCAGCAGCGAGAAGCCGCTGTGACCTCGCTCGTCGACACGCGCTTTGACTGGGCGCACGCCTTCCACGAGCTGGGCCGCGTGCTCAGCGGGCAGACCTCGATCCAGGCGCTCACCGGTCAGATCGGCGCGAGCGGTGGCTCTTCCTCTTCCTCCTCTTCTTCTTCCTCCTCCTCCAAAGCCGCCGCGAGCACGGTGTCCTCCGCGACGCCCGCCGGCAGCGTGCCGACCTTCACGCTCAGCGGCTGCGCGACCAGCCAGGCTGCCGTCGCGCAGACGATCCAGCGGCTGCGCCAGATGGACGGGGTGCAGGAAGTGACGCTCCAGAGCTCGACGAAGTCGACCAGCGGCCCAAGCAGCGGCTCGGGCAGCTGCCCGGCGAGCGCCCCCGTCTTCAGCGCGACGATCACCTACGAACCGCTGCCGAGCGCGACCGAGGCCGCTTCGGCGGCCCACGCCAGCTCCGTCTCCTCGACGACGGCAGGCGCCACCGCCCCGGCGACCGCAGGAGGCACACCATGACCGGCCGTGACCGTACCGTGGCGATGGTCGTGGCCGTGCTGGTGGTGCTGGTCGGCGGCTGGATGCTGCTGGTCTCTCCCAAGCGCAAGGAAGCCAAGACCGTGCAGGCCACCGTGACGAGCGCGCAGGCCGAAGTGAGCAGCGCGGAAAGCTCCCTCACGAACGCACGCGCGGCGCAGGCCCAGTACGCGACCTCCTACGCGGCGGTCGTGAACCTCGGCAAAGCGGTTCCGCCCAGCCAGGAAGTCGCCTCGCTCATGTACCAGCTGGAAGAAGCGTCCAACCTGCGCAGCGTGAGCTTCAACTCGATCGTCTCCGGTGCCGGCCCTTCGTCGAGCGCCAGCAGCTCCTCCTCGGGCGCGACCGCGGCGGCCAGCTCGGGCTTCTCGCAGATGCCCTTCACCTTCATCTTCACCGGCGGCTTCTTCTCCCTGGAACACCTGTTCAGGCAGCTCACCTCCTTCACCACCCACAAGGGCTCGAACGGACTGCAGGTGAGCGGCCGACTGCTGACGATCCAGGGCGTCAAGCTCGCGCCTGAAGCGAACGCGACCGGCAAGGGAACCACGCTCTCAGGCACCGTCACGGCGACGGCCTACGTGCTGCCCGCCGGCACGGCGCTGACCGCCGGCGCGAGCCCGACCGCCCCGGCCGGCGCGTCCCCGGCGCCGAGCAGCTCCTCGAGCTCCCCGACCACCCCCGCCGTCGCAAAGGTGACGCCATGAACGAGTTCTTCGCATCGGTGAAGGCCGATCTGACCGACCGGCGCCTGCTTCCCATCGTGGCCGTCGTGTGCGCGCTGCTCGTCGCAGCGATCGCCTACGCGGTGCTCGGCGGCGGCTCCTCCTCGAGCTCGACCGCCAGCGTGCCGCCGGTGCCCTCGGTGAAACCGCCGAGCGGGATCGCGGTGACCCCGGCCACCACGCAGAAGGCGGTCGCAGAGACGACCGACGGGGCCACCGACCAGAGCTACGGGGTGGCGCGCAACCCGTTCACGCCGCTGCCCGGGTCCGCGAGCACCACCACCGTCGCTGCGGTCACGACCCCGAGCAGCAGCTCGGGCAGCTCCTCCTCCACGCCGAGCACTTCCACCAGCTCCGGCAGCGAAACCTCGGGCTCCTCGACGAGCGGGACCTCAGGGTCCTCGAACGGCGGCCAGAGCAAGCCGAAGGCGAAGCCGAAGACCGTCTATGACGTGACGATCAAGTTCGGCGTGCTGCCCCCGGGCACGGCTCCGGAAAACGCGACCCTGGCCGAATTCAAGAAGCTCAAGCTCCAGACCCCGCTGCCCTCGGCCGACACGCCCCTGATCGTCTTCCGCGGTGTGACCGCAAAAGGCCGCAGCGCGACCTTCACGCTCGTCGGCGAAGCGATCCTGACCGGCGCCGGCGCGTGCCTGCCGAGCCCGCTGCAGTGCCAGGCCGTCGACCTCAAGCCCGGCGAGACCGAGCAGCTCAACTACGTGCAGCCGAACGGCGAATCGGTGATCTACGAACTGCGCGTGCTCGGCATCGAAGCCGAAAAGGCCAAGACCGCGAGCAAGAACGCCTCCGCGGCCAGCCGCCACGGCGACGGCGGGCAGTGGGGCGTCTCGCGCGTCGGGCAGGAACTGCTGCGCAAGGCCCACCTGGTGGCGCTTCCCTTCCTGCGCTACTCCTCGCAGCCGGGCGTCCTCGTCTTCGCAAAGCCGAAGGCGAAGAAGGCGCACGCACCCGCCTCCAAGGGCTGAGCCCGGGCCCCGGCAAATAAGCTTGGAGCCGTGGAGCTCCGTCTCATCACGGCCGGCGAGTCGCACGGCCCCGGTCTCACCTGCATCGTCGAGGGCCTGCCCGCGGGGCTGGAGCTCTCTGCGGAGGCGATCAACTCGGACATGGCACGACGCCAGTTGGGGCACGGTCGCGGCGGGCGCATGAAGATCGAGAAGGACGCCGCGGAGGTGACCGCGGGGGTCCGTCACGGGCGTACGCTCGGTGCTCCGATCGCGCTGCAGGTGCGAAACCGCGACTACGCCAACTGGGAGGACCGGATGAACCCGTGGCCGGTCGAGGAGGAGATCGCCGAGGTTCACCTGCCGCGTCCCGGCCACGCCGACCTCGTCGGCGTCCAGAAGTACAAGCACTCGGACGTGCGCAACATCCTCGAGCGGGCCTCGGCCCGCGAGACCGCAGCCAGGGTCGCAGGCGGCGCCCTCTGCAAGGCGTTCCTGGGCGCCCTCGGCGTGGAGGTCTACTCGCACGTCGTCCAGATCGCCTCAGTAAGCGTCCCGGCCCGCGCTGAGCCCCTTTCCCCGGCGGACTTCGCCGACGTCGACGCCTCGCCGGTCCGCTGCCTGGACCCCGAGGCCGCGAAGGCGATGGTCCGCGAGATCGACGACCTGCGGCGCGCGAACGAGTCGCTCGGCGGCGTCTTCGAGGTGCAGGCGTTCGGCCTCGTGCCCGGGCTCGGCTCCCACGTCTCCTGGGAGGAGCGCCTGGACGGGCGGCTGGCCCAGGCGATCTGCTCGATCCAGGCGATCAAGGGCGTCTCGATCGGCGACGCGTTCGCGGTCGCCGGGATGCCGGGCTCGGCAGCCCACGACGAGATCTTCTACAACGGCGAGCAGGGCTACCACCGCGAGACCAACCGCGCCGGCGGCCTGGAGGGCGGGATGACCAACGGCCTGCCGCTGATCGTGCTGGGCGCGATGAAGCCGCTGCCGACGCTCACGAAGCCGCTGCGCTCCGTGGACACCGAGACGCACGAGCCCGCGCAGGCGCTGCGTGAGCGCACGGACTCGGCGACGATCCCCGCCGCCGGGGTGGTCGGCGAGGCGATGGTCGCCTACGTCCTGGCGAGCGCATACCGCAGCAAGTTCGGCGGCGACCACATCGACGACGTGCTCGAGGCCGTGGCCTCCTACAGGGAGCGGATCGGGTGGCCATCGTCCTGATCGGCTTCATGGGCGCCGGGAAGTCGACGGCCGCTCGCGAGCTCGGGGCAGCGCTCGGACAGCCGGTCCTCGACAGCGACGAGCTGCTCGCCGAGCAGTTCGGGCACTCCGTGGCGGAGGAGTTCGCGCTGAACGGCGAGGCCTCGTTCCGCGAGGCCGAGGAGGCGCTGGTCTGCGAGCTGCTCGGACGCGCCGGGGAGAGCGAGGTGATCGCGCTCGGCGGCGGCAGCGTCCTGTCCGAGCGCGTCCAAGCCGCCCTCGACGGCGCCGCGACGGTGTTCCTGGAGCTGGACGCGGACACGGCCTGGGAGCGCGTGTCCGGCAACGGCGCCCAGCGCCCGCTGGCCGCCGACCGCGACGCGTTCGGGCGCCTGCACGCCGAGCGCGCACCGCTCTACGAGCGCCTTGCGACGGCGGTCATCGGCCCGCTCGCTCCGGGTGCGCTGGCGGCCGCGGCGCCGTCGCTCGCGCTCCTCGACCGTCTCGGAGGCAGCGCCCGGATGCTGTGGGCGACCTCGGCCTCCGGCGACTACCCCGTGCTCGTCGGCGAGGGCCTGCTCGCCGAGCACGGCGCCGAGATCCTCGCCGCCTGGCCGCTCGGCCGCGCCGATTCCCGCGCCTTCTGCGTGACCGACGGCAACGTGGCCGAGCGCTACGGGGCTGCCGTGGGCGAGATCGCGCTGACGATCACGATCGCCCCCGGCGAGCGGAGCAAGTCCCTGTCATCGGCCGAGCGCGTCTGGAGCGCTCTGGCGGGCGCCGGGATGACGCGTGCCGATCACGTGCTGGCCCTCGGCGGCGGCGTCGTCGGCGACCTCGCCGGCTTCTGCGCCGCGACCTACCAGCGCGGCGTGCCGGTCGTGCAGGTGCCGACGACGCTCGTCGCGCAGGTGGACTCCGCCTACGGCGGCAAGACCGGTCTCGATCTGCCGGCGGCCAAGAACTACGTCGGCGCCTATCACCAGCCCGCGGGGGTGCTCGCGGACCCGCTCGCCCTGCGCACACTGCCCGCCGAGGAGCTCGCGGCCGGGTGGGTCGAGGTGCTGAAGACGGCGCTGATCGCAGGCGGCGAGCTCTGGCGGCGCGTGTCCGCCGACGCCGAGGTCGATGCCGAGATCGTGTTCGCGTGCGCGCGCACGAAGCTCGCCGTCGTCGCAGCGGACGAGCGAGACGGCGGCCGCCGCCAGGTGCTCAACCTCGGGCACACGGTCGGCCACGCGATCGAGACGGCCGGCGGCTACACGCGCCACCGCCATGGCGAGGCGGTGGGCCTCGGCCTGCTCGCCGCGCTGCGGCTCTCCGGTCTGCAGGAGCTGCGCGCACAGGTGCGCGGCCTGCTCGCTGAGCGGGGTCTGCCGGTGCGCCTGGAGGGCGTCGACACCGAGGCCGTGCTCGAGGCGGTCACGCGCGACAAGAAGCGGCTCGGGGCCGAGGTGCCCTTCGTTCTCCTCGAGGCCCCGGGCGAGGTCAGCGAGGGCCACTCGGTCGCGCCCGATGACCTCCGTGCCGCCGTCACGGAGCTGGCGCGATGAGCGCGCCGGGCGCGCGGCCGCTGATCGAAGTGCTCAACGGCGTCAACCTCGACCAGCTCGGCCACCGCGACCCGGCTGTCTACGGGACGCTGACGCTCGCCGAGCTCGACGGGCTCGCCGAGCAGGAGGGTCACGCGCTCGGCCTCGAGGTGCGCTGCTTCCAGACCAACCACGAGGGCGCCTACGTGGAGCGCCTGCACGCCGCGCGCGGTGCGGCCTCCGGCCTCGTCCTCAACCCCGGCGCCTGGACCCACTACTCCTGGGCGATCCGCGACGCGCTCGAGATTGCGGCGCTGCCCGCGGTTGAAGTGCACCTGTCGGACCCCACGGCGCGCGAGGAGTGGCGCCATCGCTCGGTTCTCGACGGCCTCTGCTTCGGCGCGGTGCGCGGGCGTGGCCCGGACGGCTATCGCGACGCGCTCGCGCTGCTGCGCGAGCGCCTGGAAGAGGAGCGGACATGAACAGCGACACAGGCGCAGGCATCGCGGCCCGGCTCGAGCGAATCGGCGCGCAGATCTCCGACCGCGAGCTCGACGCGCTGCTGGTGGAGGACGCGGCTGACCTGCGCTACGTCAGCGGCTACACGGGCAGCAACGGCCTCGCGCTGCTGCGCGGAGCCGACGAGCCGGCGCCGGACTTCCTCACGGACTTCCGCTACACGGAGCAGTCGGCCTCCGAGGTGCCGCCGCTGTACGAGCGCGCGACGGTCACCGGAGAGCTCCGCGACTCGCTGCCCTCCCTGCTCGGCGACGGCGGTGGGCGGCTCGGCTTCGACGCCACCAAGACGACCGTGCGCGCACATGCGCGGATCGCCGAGCTGCTCGGCTCGAAGTGGGAGCTGGTGCCGGCGGACGGGCTCGTCGGCGAGCAGCGGACGGTCAAGGAACCGGCCGAGATCGACGCGATCGCGGCCGCCGCCGAGCTGGCCGACGAGGCGCTGCGCAAGACGCTCGAATCGGGCCTCGCGGGGCGCACCGAGAGCGACGTCGCGCTAGAGCTGGAGACGGCGATGCGACGCCTCGGCGCCGAGCAGCCGAGCTTCCCCTCGATCGTCGCCGCGGGCGCTCACGGGGCGCTGCCGCATGCGCAGCCGCGCGATGTCGAGATCCCGCGCGATGTGCTGGTCACGATCGACTGGGGGGCGCTTCACGAGGGCTACTGCTCGGACTGCACGCGCACGTACGCGACGGGGGAGGGCATCTCCGCGCAGGCGCGCGAGATCTACGAGCTGGTGCTCGCCGCCCAGCAGGCGGGCCTCGACGCCCTGCAGGCGGGGCTGAGCGGGCGCGAGGTGGACGCCATCGCGCGCGCGGTGATCGACGGCGCCGGGCAGGGATCGCACTTCGGGCACGGGCTCGGCCACGGGGTGGGCCTGGAGATCCACGAGGCCCCGAGGCTCTCGCGGACAGCCTCCGAGCAGCCGCTCGGAGCCGGGAACGTCGTGACCGTCGAGCCCGGCGTCTATCTGCCGGACGTGCTCGGCGTGCGCATCGAGGACCTCGCTGTCGTGCGCGCCGAGGGCTGCGACGTGCTCACCGGGCTGCCGAAGGGTCTCACGGTCGTCTCCTGAACGGGCAGCCCGAGCGCCTGCGCCGGCGGAGGGCGCGCGCGGGGGAGTCCTCGCCGCGCGCGTCGGTGTTCACCGCAGCCGGGACGAGTGTGCTCAGGCGCCATGCGAGCAGGGCAGCGAGCGGGAGCGACCAGGCGAGGAACGTCGCCGCCTGCGCGTCGGGCGAGACCCGGTGGGGCAGCCAGCTGAAGCTCAGCCACGCGAGCACCGTCACCACGAGCGCGGTCGCGGGCGGGCGCTGGCCGGGCGTGCGCGCCTCCCACGCGCTCAGCGCGAACAGCGCAGGGACCATGTAGTAGCCGATGTCCCAGGTGTCAAGCGCGCAGCGGAGCACCATCACGAGAGCGAACATCAGCAACGCCGCCGGGCCCGGGAGCCGCGCTGGGCGCCGCCAGAGCCAGAGCAGCGCGGGAACGGCGAGGCCGACGACGAGCACGAGCGGGTGGCTGACGGCGCTCGTCCAGCCCGGTCCGGTCCGGTAGCCGGGCTTCGCCACGCCGAACAGCCCGTGAACGATCCCGCCGTGCTGTCCGAGGAACCACCACACCTGCCAGGGCTGGAAGACGCCCGAGCCGGGCGCGGCCGCGGCGGTGCTCGCGTGCACGTAGTTGCCGCCGGCGGCGAGCAGCAGGGGCGCCTCGATCACCGCGGCCACGGCCAGCGCGGCTGCGCCGCAGCGCACGCGCCGCGAAGCCGGGAGGGCGAGCAGGACGGGTCCGGCCGCGAGCAGCGCCCACTGCTTGTTGGCGATCGCAAGGCCGAGCAGCACGCCGGCCGCGAGCGCGCGGCGGCGTGAGACCTCGCCGGCGGCGGCCAGCAGGATCGCGCCGAGACACAGCGCGCCGCCGAGCAGCTCCTCGGGATGGCCGGTTTCGAGCGCCAGCAGCGAGAGCGGGTTCGCGACCAGCAGGCCGAGCACGAGCCCGCGCGCGAGCCGCGGCTTGCCTTCGGCGCGCATCGCTGCGACGAGCACGACCGCGATCACGGCGACAGCGAGCAGGCAGGGGATGGCGACCGCGCGATAGACCGCGAGCGCGCCGCCGCCCCACAGAGCGGGAAGGAGCGCGAACGGCGCGCGCTCGATCAACGAGCCGCCGTAGACGGGCGCGAGCGCCAGGAAGCTGTCGAGATGCCCGTGCACCAGCGCTTCGAGCGAAGGCTGCGTCTCGGCTTCGTAGTCGGTCCAGGTGAAGCCGTACAGGCCGAGCCAGGCCAGCGTCGCGCAGCCCGCCAGCGCGAGCAGCGCGCACGGGGCGTTCTCGCGAAGCGCTCGCCGCATGGATTCGCATCGGCGCACGGCGTTCACGACTTGAGCGACACGCAGTGGCTATGGTCGCCCCACCACCGTCATCGCCCGGGCGCCGCGCCGGCCGCCGGCCCGCCCCCGGCATCCGCGCCGACCGACAGGAGGCCAGCACAAAGATGTCCTCGCTCCTCGACCTGACCAGCCAGGGCGATGTCGGCACGATTGCGGACGAGTCCAAGCTGTCCTCGATCACGCTGATGACGCCGCAGCAGCTCTATGAGCTCTGGGAGCGCCAGAACTGGTCCTCGCACACGATCGACTTCGACCAGGACCGGCGCGACTGGCAGTCGCTGGATGCCGATCTGCGCAGCCGCCTGGCATGGAACCTGTCCGGCTTCTTCATCGGCGAGGAGCGGGTCACGACGCAGTTCTCCGGCCTCGTGATGGCGTACGAGAGCCAGAGCGAAGAGGCGTTCCTGACGACCCAGCAGGTGGACGAGGCGCGCCACACCCAGCACTTCAACCGCTTCTACGAGCAGGTGCTGGGCATCGACGGGACCTTCGAGGACCGGCTCGCGGCGGCGCGCCGACAGGTCAGCCCCGGCTTCGTCGAGCTGTTCGACGGTGTGCTCGTGGAGTGGGCCGGGAAGCTCGTCGCCGACCCCTCCGACATCGAGGCGAAGGTCGACTTCGTGACGCTCTACCACATGATCATCGAGGGAACGCTGGCGCTGACCGGCCAGTGGTTCCTGACCGACTTCATGGAGCGCAAGGGCATCCTGCCGGGCTGGGTCGAGGGGTTCCGGCTGATCTCCCAGGACGAGCACCGCCATGTCGCGTACGGGACGTGGTTCCTGCGCGAGAAGGCGCGCGACCACGGCCTGCGCGGGCGCATCGCCGCGCGCCTGGCCGAGCTGATCCCGCTCGCCTCCGACGTGCTGGTGCCATCGCGCGCCGACGGCAGTCCGTTCGCGATCCTGGACTACGCGACCGAGGAGGTCAACACGTTCGCGTTCAACGCGCTCAGCCGGCGGCTGAAGGTGATCGGGATCGACCTGGCGGACATCGCCGCCGCGGCCTGAGCGCCACCGCGACGGTTGACACCGGCCACCGGCGGTGTCCGTATCTGGTACAAATTGGCGGCGGTTCGTATCCGCCCGCGCCGGGGTGTCGCCGGGCTCCATGGGCCGCCGTGCTGGAGCCAACCGAGAGGGAGATCCGATGACGCCCCGCCCGCTTGCAGTCCTCGCCGCGATCGCCGCCTGCGCGCTCGCCCCCGCCGCCGCCCACGCCGCCGAAACGCTGCCGGTCGAATACAACGGCGCCACTGGCTACGCCCACGCCAGCCCGACCGCCTCGCCCCCCGGGGCGAACAACTGGAGCTGCAAGCCGACCCGCGCACATCCGCGCCCGGTCGTGCTCGTGCACGGCACCTTCGCCGACATGGCCGACAGCTGGCAGGCGCTCGCGCCGCTGCTCGCCGACCACGGCTGGTGCGTGTTCGCGCTGAACTACGGCTCCTCGAACGGCAGCGGCGCAGCCGGCGTGTACGCGACCGGGCCGATCCCGACCTCCGCCGAAGAACTCGCGGCGTTCGTGCAGAAGGTGCTGGCCGCCACCGGTGCCAAGCTCCTCGACATGGTCGGCCACTCCCAGGGCGGGATGATGCCGCGCTGGTACCTGCGCTTCCTCGGCGGGGCGAGCAAGGTCGGGACGCTCGTCGGGCTGGCGCCCTCCAACCACGGCACGACGGTCAACGGGCTGTTCACGCTCGGGAACATGCTGCCCGGCGCGAACTCGTTCCTCGGCCTCTGCCAGGCCTGCGAAGAACAGGAAGCCGGCTCGCCGCTGCTGACGAAGCTGAACGCCGGCGGCGAAACGGTGGGGAAGGTCCGCTACACCGTGATCGAGTCACAGAACGACGAGGTCGTGACGCCCTACACCTCGGCGTTCATGTCCGGCACGCGGGTGACGAACATCCTGCTGCAGCAGCAGTGCGCGCTGGACCAGGGCGAGCATCTCTCGATGCCTTATGACCACATCGCGGACGCCGACGTGCTGGATGCGCTGGATCCGAAGCATCCCGTGACGGCGAGCTGCACCCTGGTGCTGCCCGTTGTAGGGGGATAGGGGAGGGGGGTGCCGCGCGCGCCGTGGCCCGGCGCGCGGTGGCGCCAACGGCGAGAACGCGTGGCGCGGTCCAATGGGAGACAGGCGTTGCGGACGTGCGGCTGCGTTCGGTGTGATTCGCGCGCCCGCGCTCACAGGGCGCGCCCCGGGTATGAGTAGGTCGGGGGTGCGGTCCGGTGGGCGCGGGCTCAGAGGTTCCAGCCGAAATAGACCTCGGCGCGGCGCAGCTTCTCGCCCGCGAAGGTCAGGATCTCGGTGTTGCGGAACGAGCTGCCGTCCGTCTTGGTGCTCTCGTAGGTGACGAGCACCTCGTCGCCGACTTCGGCCAGCCTCACGAACTCGAAGGCGTCGATCAGCTCAGAGTTGGGCCAGCAACGCTCGAAGTAGCGCTCGCGGTCGATTCCGGGGTCGGCGGGACTGAAGAACTCGAACTTCTCGGCGAGCATGTCCTCGACGATGCGGCGGTCGCCGGAGACGTAGGCGCGGTATAGCTCCCGCGCGAGCTGGAGGTGGTCGGCGCCCGCCATCAGCGGCCGCGACACCGGGAGCAGAGAGGCAGTGCGACCGCGCCCGCCGGCATCACCCCGCCGGGGACCGGGCTGAACATGGAGATCTCGCGTGCGGCCGCTACGCCCACGCCCACGTCTTACCCCTGCGGCGTGCGCCCGCAATCCTCCGAACGCGTCGGCCTGTGGGCCGGGACAGATTTCTAGATCAGCCCTTCGTCAGGCCAGTGAGAAGGTTCGCCGAACGGCAGTCCAAGGCCGTGCCGGATCAGTAGCCCGTTGGTGACCGGAATACAGCCGCGCCGTTCGATCCGAACTCTTGTCGGCACGCGGGCCGGGTAGACGAACACGATCAGGTCCGTACGGCCGCCACCGGATTCAGGGCAGCTCGTCGCGATCTTGCCGATCGGCGGAAGCTGGTCCAGCAAGTGCGCCAGGCGTTCGACGCGAGCCGAGTCAGTGGTCAAGCGTTCTCCCGCGAGCGAGAACCCGCGCCGGGGCCGGCCGAAGGGTGGGGAGCGTAACGGAGGGAGGAGAGCGTAACGGCAGACAAGAGCGAGCTTCGGGGTATCCGGGACCAGCGTCGTCGCGCTCGCCGTTCGGGGATCTACGGAGGGCGCGGACGTGCAGTGCCTTCTCGCTCGTTCGCGAGCTAGCACGGTCGACGTGTCTGCGGAGCCGGCCCCGCCGCAGCCGGCGACCGCGATGAACAGAGTGGCGAGCACGACCGGCAGGGCCGCTTGCACGATCCTCCTATGATGCTCGGCCGGGGCTTGTCTCAATCGGCTGCCGTCCCGAGCGCCGAGAAATGGCAACCACATTGGATATTTGGCTCTAGAAGGACTGATCCGCCCTGCTCTCCACCAACCAGTTCAAAAACGGCAACCACATCGAGGTCGACGGGACGATCTACAAGATCGTCGAGTTCCAGCACGTCAAGCCCGGCAAGGGCGGGGCCTTCGTGCGCACGAAGCTGCGTCGCGCCTCCGACGGCAACGTGATCGACAAGACGTTCAGAGCGGGTGAGAAGTTCCGCGACATCCGCACCGAGGCGCGCAAGATGCAGTTCCTCTACGCCGACGGCTCGGACGCCCATTTCATGGACAGCGAGTCCTTCGAGCAGCTCGCCGTGCCCGAGTCGACGCTCGCCGAGCCGTTGCGCTGGCTCAGCCCCTCCAGCGAGGTGGACGTGCTGTTCATCGACGGTGATCCGTCCGACATCCAGTTGCCGAGCGCCGTCGAGCTCGAGGTCACGCAGGCCGACCCGGGCCTCCGTGGCGACTCGGTCTCCGGCGGAGGCACGAAGCCGGCGACGCTCGAGACCGGTGCGGTGATCCAGGTGCCGCTGTTCGTCGAGGCCGGCGAGAAGATCCGTGTCGACACCCGCTCCGGCGAGTACGTCGCCCGCGCTTAGATGGTCTAGATGCGCCGAACCGACCAGCGCCAGGCCGCCGTGGTGGCGCTCTATCAGCACGACCTGACGGGCCGGCCGCTGGCTGAGACCCTGCCTCGCGACGCGTCGATCTTCTCGCGCGCGCTCGCGCACGCCGCCGAGGATCGCGCCGAGGAGCTCGACGCCGTCATCGACCGCCATGCGCACGGGTGGAGCGCGCAGCGCATCCAGCCGCTGGAGCGCAGCATCATGCGCGTGGCGCTGATCGAGATGCTCCACCCCGACGTCGCCCCGGCGGACAAGCCGATCCCGCCGGAGGGCGCGATCGAGGAGGCGGTCGAGAGCGCGAAGACCTTCTGCGGGGCGGACGCGCCGGGGTTCGTCAACGGCGTGCTCGCGGCAGTCCTGCGCGAGGTGCGCGAGAATGCGAGCATCCCATGACCATCGAGCGCCTCGACGATCTGATCTCACAGCTCGGCCGTGCCGCCGAGCAGCTCCGCTCCGGCGAGCTCTCGCCGGACGCCGCGGCGACGATGGTGGAGGACTGCGCGGCGCTTGCCTCGCAGGCCGCCGCCGAGCTCGAGCAGCTCACCCGCGCCGAGGTTCCGGCTCCGGCTCCCGGCCAGGACAGCCTGCTGTAGTGCCCGGCCCGGAGCGGTCGGGCGGGGGGCGCACCCGCGTGAGCCCCGGCTACCCAGAGCACCTGCGCGAGGAGGTCGAGCGCTACCTGCGCGGCATGAGCTTCTCCGAAGAGCCGCTGACGGCGGGCCTGGAGGAGGCGATGCGCTACTCGCTGCTCGCCGGCGGCAAGAGAATCAGGCCCGTACTCAGTTTGGCGACCGCTCGGGCGGTGGGGCTGGAGCAACGCGACGTGCTGCCGCTGGCAGGCGCGATCGAGCTGATCCACACCTACTCCCTGATCCACGACGACCTGCCGGCGATGGACGACGACGAGCTGAGACGCGGGCAACCCACCTGTCACGTGAAGTTCGGAGAGGGCGTGGCGATCCTCGCGGGCGATGGCCTCTACGCCGAGGCGTTCCGGCACCTGCTGACCCATCAGCGCTCCGAGCCCCAGCGGGTGCTCGCCGCGGCCGCGGAGCTGGCGGCGGCGACCGGCGTGAACGGGATGGTCGGAGGTCAATACGCCGACATCAGCGCGCCGGCCCCCGACGGCGCGGCCGCCCTGCGCCGGCTGCACGAGCTGAAGACCGGACGGCTGATCGGCGCCTCGGTGCTCTGCGTACTACTGTTGACAGGCACCGCCGACGCTCCTGAGAGCGCTCCCTTCCGGCGCTTCGCCGCCGAGCTGGGTGTGCTCTTCCAGATCGTCGACGACATACTCGATGTGATCGGCACAGATCAAGCGCTTGGGAAGCCACAGGGAAGCGATGAGCGCCACGGAAAGCGAACCTACGTGAGCGAGTTCGGGATCGACAGGGCACGTGAGCTGGCCGCGGAGTCGCATCGCACCGCGCGCGACGCGCTGGCCGAGCTGGCAGCCGGTGGCGGCGCCCGCGAGGGCGCGACCGGCGAGCTCGAGGACATCGCCGACTTCATCTACACGCGAACCTCATGAGCCTGCTCGAGAACGTCAACCGACCGGAGGATCTCCACGAGCTCTCCGACCAGGAGCTGGAGACGCTCGCCCAGGAGGTCCGGGAGCACATCATCGACACCGTCGGCGAGATCGGCGGCCACTTCGGCGCGAACCTCGGCACCTGCGAGCTGGCCGTCGCGCTGCATTCGCTGCTCGACTCCCCGCGCGACAAGATCCTCTGGGACGTCGGCCACCAGGCCTACCCGCACAAGGTCCTCACCGGTCGCCGCGACGCGCTCTCGACGATCCGCCAATACGGCGGGCTCGCACCGTTCTGCTCGATCCCCGAGTCCAAGCACGACATCATGGGCGCGGGCCACGCCTCGACCTCGATCGGCTACGCCGTCGGCATCAAGGAGGGCATGCGGCTCGGCGGCGGCGAGGACGGCAAGGTCGTCGCGGTGATCGGCGACGGCGCGATGACCGGCGGCGTCGCCTTCGAGGCGATCGGCCAGGCGGGCGGCCAGGGCACGCCGATCGTGGTCGTCCTCAACGACAACGGCATGTCGATCGCGCCCAACGTCGGCTCGCTCTCGCGCTACTTCAACCGCATCCGCCTGAACCCGAAGCTGTGGCACACGCGCTCTGACATCGAGAGCGGCCTCACCAAGCTCCCGATCGGCATCGGCGCCGCCTTCGAGCGCCTCGGACCGCACCTGAAGGAGTCGATCAAGGCCTTCTGGGCGCCGGGCCTGTGGTGGGAGGAGCTCGACTGGGCCTACATGGGCGTGATCGACGGGCACGACGTCAAAGCGCTGCGTTTCGCGCTGCGCGAGGCGCTCGCCGCGCAGCGGCCGGTCGTGGTGCACATCGCGACCGTCAAGGGCAAGGGCTTCGCCCCCGCCGAGGAAGGCGGCCTCGAGGGCATGGAGAAGTGGCATGCGGCCAAGCCGAAGTCGATCCTCAACGGCTCGCCCACGAGGCCCGCGAGTGCCAATGGCGCCACCAAGGCCCCACCGCCGCAGTACACGCAGGTCTTCGGCGAGGCGCTGGTGCGTGAATGCGAGCGCGACGAGCGGGTCGTCGGCATCACCGCCGCGATGAACTCGGGAACTGGCCTCAGCATCCTGCAGAAGGCGATGCCCGAGCGCTACTTCGACGTCGGCATCGCCGAGCAGCAGGCGGTGCTGTTCGCCAGCGGCCTGTCGCTGCAGGGGATCAAGCCGGTCGTGGCCGTCTACTCCACCTTCCTGCAACGCGCGTATGACCAGATCGTCCACGACGTCTGCCTGCAGGAGCTCGACGTCGTGTTCGCGATGGACCGTGCCGGGCTCGTCGGCGACGACGGCCCCACACACCACGGCGCATTCGACATCGCCTACATGCGCTGCCTGCCGAACATCGTGCTGATGGCGCCGCGCGACGAGGCGATGCTGACCCGCATGCTGCGCACCGCGGTCGACTACGAGGGGCCGGTTGGGCTGCGCTACCCGCGCGGCGAGGGCGTCGGCGTACCGCTGCCCGCGCGCGCCGAGCCGATCGAGATCGGCACCGGCGAGATCCTCGTCCCCGCCGACACGGCGGCGGCCGAGCCGGGACGCCGCGTCGCGCTGATCGGCTACGGCGCCGGCGTCGGCAAGGCGCTCGGCGCCGCCGAGCGCCTGGGCGAGCTGGGGCTGGCCGTGACCGTGGCCGACGCCCGCTTCGCAAAGCCGATCGACGCCGGCCTCGTCGCGCAGCTCGCCGCCGAGCACGATCTGCTCGTGACCGTCGAGGAGGGCGTCCTGGCGGGAGGCTTCGGCTCCGCCGTCTGGGAGACGCTGAACGAGGCCGGCACCCCGATGCCCCGCATCATGAGGGTCGGCCTACCCGACCGCTACGTCACGCACGGCAAGCCCGCGCTCCTGCACGAGGAGATCGGCTTCACCGCCGAGCGGATCGCCGAGCGCGTCGCCGCGGCCGTCGGCCTGGCCGACGCTCCGGAGCGCGCCGGGACGATCATCGGCTCGCGCGGCTCGGCTGACTAGCACGGTCCGGCGAGCTCGTGGCCGGCACCCTAGGGTTGCCGGATGGGACCCGGCCCCAGATCCGCGGCCAGCCGCGCCCGTTAAGCGAAACGGCCCGCCGGGGAAGCGGGCCGTTTCGGGAGGAACGGCCCGCTGGGGAGAGCTGACCGTTCCGGGGAGGAGGGATTCAGGAGAGATGCTGCAGAGACGCTGCACTCTCAGGATCAAGAACCATGTTGCCCATGCAACATCGCTATCTGTGTGACATCGCTCACATATGGGGCTTCTCTGTACAAGCCGGTCCTTGCTTGACACATATCAGGTGATCGGTTTAGATGCCCGACGGCCGTCGGGGAGAGTGCGGAGGAGAGATACGACTTTCCGCCAGAGCAAGTGCTGCGTTCCCCGGCGGCCTACGCTTCTGTGCGGGTTGTGACGCGCTGCCGACGTTCTCGGCGTCGTCGGCCGTGATCTCGCTGAGCGTAGGAAGGCCCTCGGCCTCCAGCGCGGCGTCCAACGCCTTGGCCGGCTGCGGTTCGGAAAATGAGCGGCAGCACCCTGCGAGGGGTTGTCAGCGACCTTCGGGATACTAAGAACGCGATGTCGCAGCAGAACGTCGAGCTCGTGCTCCGTGGCGTCGCCGCGATGAATCGGGGCGACCCGGAGGCCTTCAGCGCGCTGTGTGCCGCCCAGTTCGAGATGCGCCTCGTGGGCGCCGTCGGCGAGCCCGTGAGCTACGTGGGCGCGGATGCCGTGTTCCAGTTCTTCCGCGACATGGGTGAGAGCTGGGCAGACTGGGGATTCGAGGTCGAAGAGGCGCGTGATCTCGATCCCCACGTGCTGATCACGGGCAGGCAGCGCGGCCGCGGGCGCGTGAGCGGGGTGGAGGTCGACTCGCCGCGAGCCTGTGTCATCGCGGTTCGCGACGGCGCGGTGACCGAGCTTCGGTACTTCACCGAGCCTGCCGAAGCCCTCGAAGCCGTGGGCCTAGCGGAGTAGTCCTGGCGGGTTTCGCTGGGAAGCGGGCACAGGGCTTCAACGGCGCCGCTGCGCCCACGACAAGAAGCCGAGCAGGATCAGGACGGCGGCAGCGGTGATCAGGACGGGGTGTTCGGCGACCAGGTAGCCATCGCTGCCGCGCATGCGTTGCTCATCGGCCTGTTCGCGGCGAAGAGGTAGGGCGAGGGGCCCGGCAGGCGCGCCACGTGTCACATCGCTGACAGTCTGTTCCGGCCCGAACGCGGGTAGTGAGCACCGATGCACTTCAAAGAAGCCCTCCGAATCGCCGCCCACCACACCGGCCTGGCCGGCGGACCCGACGCTCGGCTCAACCCCCTGGCGCTGCCGATCGCGCTCGGCGCAGTGATCATGGTCATGAGCCTGCTCGATCCCTCGTTCTTCCTCCTCGGCGCCGCCCTGTGGCTCTATGGCGCCGGGGCCGCTGCCGTCGGCGCGTTCGCGCGGCGGCGCCAGAACGGGCTCGACCGGCGCCGCTCGGGCATGCGCGCGAGCTGACGGCCGCCCCCGCGGGGACTGGCCGGCGCGCCAGTCCCCCTGCAGCCCTGCCGAGGCCAACCGCCGTGTGCAAGGGTTCCGGGGTGATGGTCAAGCGGCGCCTGGACACACTGCTGGCCGAACGCGGCCTGTTCCCGTCCAGGACCAGGGCGGCGGCTTCGGTGATGGCCGGCGAGGTTCGCGTCGGCCGCGGCGGCCGCCGCGCCGAGAAGCCAGGGGAGATGGTCGACGCCGAGGAGGTGCTCGAGGTCTCGGAGCGTCCCGCCTTCGTCTCGCGGGGCGGCATCAAGCTCGCCAACGCGCTCGACGCGACGGCGATCGAGATCGAGGGTCGGCGCGCGCTTGACGCGGGCGCCTCGACGGGAGGCTTCACCGACTGCCTGCTGCAGCGCGGCGCGCGTGAGGTGATCGCCGTCGACGTCGGCTACGGCGTGCTCGACTACGCCCTGCGCAACGATCACCGCGTTCAGGTGCTCGAGCGCACCAACGCGCGCGCCCTGAAGCCAGAGGCGCTGCCGGCGCCGCGCAGCGGGCCCGACGAGCTGCCATCGCTGGCGGTGATCGACGTCTCGTTCATCTCGCTCGAGAAGGTGCTCGGGCCCGTGATCTCCTGTCTCTCGCCGAGCCACGACGTGCTCGCGCTCGTCAAGCCGCAGTTCGAGGTCGGCCGCGAACGTGTGGGGAAGGGGGGAGTCGTCCGCGACCCCGACGCCCGCCGTGACGCTCTGGTGGCCGTCGGCGCAGCCGCGCTCGCCCTGGGCGAGGCGGTGCTCGGGTATCGCTCCTCCGGCCTGCCCGGGCCGAAGGGCAACCGCGAGACGTTCATCTGGCTCGCCGAGAGCGGCCGCGAGAGCGGAACCCGGGATGCCGCTGAGCTGGATGCCCTCGCGCGGGAGGTCGAGCCATGAGGCAGATCACCGTCCTCACCCATCGGGACCCCGAGGACATCGCGACGGCCCTTTCGGAGCTGCTCTCGCAGGCAGCCGATGCGGGCATCGCGCTGCGCTTCGACCCCGAAGAGACCGCCAAGCTCCGCCTGCAGCCGGCCGAGGGGCTGGTGCTCGACGCGCCGATCGAGCGCGACGTCGAGCTGTGCGTGGCGCTCGGCGGCGACGGCACGATCCTGCGCGCGCTCCAGCACTACGCCGGGACCGGCGTGCCCGTGTTCGCCATCAACTACGGCGAGGTCGGATTCCTGGCGACCGTGGAGCCCGACGACCTGCACGGAGCGGTGGGCCGCGCGCTGCGCGGGGAGTTCGAGCTGCTGCACCTGCCCGCGATCACGGTGGAGCTTCCCGATGGCGGGCCCCTGCACGCCATGAACGACCTTGCGATCACACGCAAAGTCGGCGATCGCGTCGCCGAGCTGGCCTATTCGCTGGACGGCGAGGAGGCGGGGAGCGTGCGCTGCGACGGGCTCGTCGTCGCGACCCCGGCCGGCTCCACGGGCTACAACCTCGCCAACGGCGGACCGGTCATGGCCTGGGGGGTGGAAGGCCTCGTCGTCTCGTTCATCGCGCCGCATTCGATGACCGCGCGGGCGCTCGTGGTCGCGCCGGGGGACCGCATCAGCATCCGCACCGGGACGCGCCAGCCGCTCGACGTCGCCGTCGACGGGCGCCCGGCCGGCGCGGTGGCGCCCGGGGCGATCATCCACGCCCGGTTCGTCAAAGACCTCGGCACGCTGGCGCAGCTGCCGGGCACCTCGTTCTACAGGCGCCTGCGCGAGAAGTTCGGCCGGCTGGCGAGCTGAGGGCGCTCAGGCGACGCGTGCGTCGCCCGTGTTCGCGTGCACGTCCTCGGCGGTGCGCGGGCCTTCGGTCATCGAGGTGATGAAGTTGTCGAGCTGGGCGCGCGAGAAGCGGCGCTGGCCGCCGGGGGTGCGATAGCACGCGATGTGGCCGGCGTCGGTCCAGCGGCGGATCGTCGCGAGCGACACGCCGAGGTACAGCGCAGCCTGGGAGCTCGTGAAGACGAGCCTGCGGTCGTTCGGTGTGGTGGTCGTGGGCATTCGGGCCTCGATCGTGTCGTCGGGGGCGGCGGTATGCCTCCCGGGTCGCCTCTGTTTCGTCACATCGCGCCGCGAACTTGAGCGCCGCGCAGGTTTGTGGACGTTTTCGGCGGCCCGGGACGGGAAGTGTCGCGTTGGCGAGAGAGGGCCGCCCGCATTCGGCGCCCGCGGCCCGTCTCCTTCCCGGGCGGCGCCCGCGAGGCGCGGCGCCGCCGAGCCGGCGACGGCGCGATCTCAGTGCCGGAGCCAAAGGCGCCCGTCCCGGCGGGCGTTGCGGGAAATGGTGTGCATCTGCAACCAATCCTGCACAAAGGTCGGAAAGCTGGACATTTCGCCTATCCCTGCGCTACTCTCCCAGAACCTACTCATCTGTAGGGGCTGTCGCTAGGGACGGAGACAGCCGGAATCCCCGGCTTGCGTACGGGGCCGGAGAAATTAGGAGGAAGACGTGGAAAACTACTCCAGGAACTACTCCAGGTAGCTTTCAAAAAGGCCGGAGCATGCGGCCTTTCGAGGACGTCCGACGCACGGTGAGGAGACTCGCCTGCCGGGCGTCCTCGCGTGTTAACCAGCTGGTCTCCGGGTCAGGAGCGTTCGGCGGCGACCATCTTGCGAACGCGCGCGGCCAGGTCCAGCTCCGTCGCGTGGTCGCCCGCGGGCGCCTCCAGGAGCGCCGGGCCCTCACGCTCGATCATCGCGACGAACCTCTCGACGAGCTCGGCGTCGAGCTGCCGGCCGGCGATGTTCCGCAGCTCGGCCAGCGCGTCCTCCACGGACATCCGCGGGCCGTTGGTTTCGCGCGAGGTCATCGTGTCGAAGGTCGAGCAGATCGCGATGATGCGCGAGGCGAGCGGGATCTCGGAGGCGATCAGCCCCACCGGGTAGCCGCCGCCGTCGACGCGCTCGTGGTGGTAGAGGATCGCGTCGGCGACCGGCCCGTAGCCGTCGAGCTTGCCGACCAGCGTGGCACCGTCCTGAGGGTGGCGGCGGATCACCTCCCAGTCGGCGTCCGAGAGCTGCTCGGGGTGCAGGATGCGGTCTGACCAGGTGAACTTGCCGATGTCGTGCAGCAGCGCGGCGGTCTGCACGACCTCGCGCTCCTCTTCGTCGACATCGAGCTCGATCGCCAGCGCGCGGGCGTAGCGCGCCACGGCGGTCGCGTGACGGCTCGTCTCGGCGTCGCGCAGCGCGAGCGCGTCCATCAGCATCGAGAGCACCCCGAGCTGCATGTTCGCAAGGTGGATGCTGCGCGCCTCGAGCTTTTCCGCGCGCTCCTCCGAGCGCAGCAGGGCGCCGATCAGGTAGTGGAAGATGCCCAGCACCAGCACACCGCAGAGGAGCACGAGCGTGCCGAGGTTGGTGTAGGCGACCGCCAGCAGGGCCGCGAGCACCGCGGAGGCCAGGTGGCCCGGGATCAGGGGCACGAAGGCGTCGCGGAACTGGCGGCGCAGCGAGCTGCCGTCTTCGATGCGCACATCGATCGCGATCACGGCGAAGTTGACGAGGATCGTGATCAGCGAGACCGCGAAGACCAGCAGCCCGAACGTCGCCCCGACGACGGCCGCGTGGTTGTGCGGGTCGCTGACAGGTCCGACGACCATCCTCATGATCAGCCCGCCCACCAGGCCGCAGGCGCCGAGGGCGGTCAGGTTGGCGAGCCACTGCGACGCGGGCAGCCGCCGCAGGGCGGATTTGGCGATCGCGGCCGTCAGCCCGAAGACGACGGCAGGCGCCGGGCCGAGCAGGCACATCGCGAGCACCATCGCGCTGTGCGCGGGGGTCAGCAGCCCGTCGCGGACGACCGAGCTCATGCGGTCGCCGGCCAGGTAGATGCCCGCGAGGATCGCGACCAGCAGGAACGGGCGCCACTGATCGGGAGACGAGAGGGCGACCGCGAGCAGCGATGCGCCGAGGAGCGCGGACTCGACGATCCACCACGAAGTTCGGATGACGACGGCGGATTTCATCCCTGTCGTCCTTAACGACCGTCGAGGAGTGGTACTTAAGGGGCAACTTGGTGCTATAGCGCCAAGCGGGGCGGGGAAACCGGTCAGGAGGAGATCGGGCAGCTCAGGTGAGGGTCTTCTCGGCGGCGAGCGGCTCCGTCGCGGCGCCTCCGAAGCGCACGCGGGCGAACACTGCTGCGGTCAGCGCGGCGCCCCCGCCGACCACAGCGAAGGCGAACCGCGGCGAGCCGATGACGACGAGCACGCCGCCGAGCGCGAGCCCGATCGCAGGGGTGACCGCGCTGATCGATTCGAGCAGCCCCATCACCCGGCCCTGCAGCGACGGCGGCGTGAGGCGCTGAACGCCGCTGATCACCGGGGCGTACTGCACGCCGTTGCCGATCCCGCCGACGACGGCCGCGAACGCGGCGAGGGCGAGCGTCGGGGCGATCGCAAAGCCGATGTAGCCGCACCCGATCGCGAGCGTGCCACCGACCAGCAGCACCGTCAGGCTGCGGGTGCCGGCGCGCGCGAAGATGATGCTGCCGAGCACCACGCCGACGCCCCACGCGGTCACGAGCAGCCCGTAGCCGCCGTCCCCCGCGACGAGCGTGCGCTTGACGTAGACGACCTCGATCGGCACCGCCGACTCGAAGAAGATCAGCCCGACGCCCTGGGCCACCAGCAGGGTCAGCAGCGCCCGCTCGCCGCGCACGTAGCGCCAGGCGGCGCGCACGCGCGCCCGCACCGATTCGCCGCCCGCTTCCTCGACGTGAGGGTGCAGGTCGAGCAGCAGCGTCCCCGAGATCGCGAAGGAGACCACGTCGACGAAGAGGGCCGCGGCGGCGCCCGCCGAAGCCACGAGGAGGCCCGCCAGGATCGGGCCGAGCACGAACGTCAGCGAGAAGACGACGTTCAGCGCGGCGTTGGCGTGCTGTTCGGCCGCGTGGGGATCGTCGGGGTCGGCGATCTCGCGGTTGGCGGCGGCCGCCAGCTCCGTGCGCAGCAGGGCGTTGGCCGCGAGCGCGGCCGTGCCGTCCACGGCCACGAGCAGGAGGATCGCGGGCAGCCAGAAGTGGGAGAGCAGGACGGCGACCGCACCGATCGCGACGGCCTCGATATACAGCAGGCCGCTGAGCTCGTGGCGCCCTTTCGAGGCCTCGACGCGGGCGATCACCGCCGGCACGATGAAGGCCGGCAGCACCTGGGCGGCGATCAGGACCGCCGCGACGTCGAGCGCGCTGTGGGTGTGGTCATAGACCGCGAGCGCCAGCGCGACCGTGCCGAACCATGTCCCGAGGCGGTTGATGCCGTACGCCACCACGATGCGGCGCAGGCGCGGGTTTGCCAGGACGGCTCTCACGGGCCGCGACCGTACAGGCTGGCCGGGAGGTCTGTCGACAGTTGCACCCCCGTTGGCACGCGCTCACATTTCGGCGACGGGCTGCCGATACGTTGCCTGATGGCGCTCCCTCAGCCCGAAAGTTCCGCGAGCCCGACGACGGTGATCATCGCCGACGACCACACGGTGGTCCGCGACGGCATCCGCGCCGTGCTCGAGCGTGAGGGCGGCGAGTACGAAGTCGTCGCCGAAGCCGCCGACATCCCTTCGATGGTCCGGCTGGTGCGCGAGCACAAGCCCGACCTCCTGACGCTCGACCTGACGATGCCGGGCGGGTCGAGCCTCGGCGCGCTGCCGTCGTGCTTCATCGCGCACCCCACGATGGCGGTGGCGATCCTCACGATGCGCGAGGACCCCGAGTACGCGCGCCAGGCGCTGCGGGCCGGGGCGCGCTCCTACGTGCTCAAGGAGGCCGAGCCGGCCGAGCTGCTGCAGGCGTTCCGCCTCGCCGTGGCCGGCGGCAACTACCTGCACCCGCGCCTCGGCGCGCTGATGGCGGCCGGCGAAGAGCCGGGCGGCGACAGCGTCGTGCTCTCAGACCGCGAGCGCGAGGTCGTGCGGCTGATCGCCAACGGCTACACGAACCCTGAGATCGCCGACAAGCTGAACGTGGCGGAGCGGACCGTGAAGACCTACCGCGCGCGGGCGATCGAGAAGCTGGGCTTCTCCTCGCGGGCGGAGATCACGGCTTACGTGCGCAAGGTCGGGCTGGCGGACTAGCGCGTGAGCGAACGCGCGCCCGCGAACACCACCGCAGCCAAGACAGCCACTATCCGTCTCACCCGAAAAGCCTGACTGCCGGAACAGTCGCGGCACGGGGACGGCGTAGCCTGCATTCCATGGCTTCCGCGCCGCTCCCGGTCCCCGGCCACAAGCTCGAGGGCATCTCTCCGCAGGCCTTCCAGCACCCGGCCGACCGCGCGGCCACTTCCGCCCTCGCCTCGATCCCCTACATCGACCAGGTCGTCCGCAAGGTCATCGAGCTGGGCTACGAGCGCGCCCTGCGCCAGAGCTTCCTCGGCTCGGCGGTGCGGCTCTCCGAGGAGCAGCTCGCCGACGTCTGGCGCGAGCATGCGATCGCCTACGCGACGCTCGACATGGCCGAGGTCCCCGACCTCTACCTCACCCAGTACCCCAGCCCGAATGCGATGGCGATCGGCTCCAAGAAGCCGATGGTGGTGGTCCAGTCAGAGCTCGTGCGGCTGCTCGATCCGCCGCAGCGCCGGGCGGTGTTCGCGCACGAGGCGGCGCACATCCTCGCCGACCACATGCTCTACCGCACCGCGCTCGTGATCCTCGTTCTCCTCGGTCGCAGCGCGCGCCTGCCACTTCCTCTGATGCCCGTGCGCACCGCGCTGCTGGAGTGGGGCCGGGCGACCGAGCTGAGCGCCGACCGCGCGGCGGCGCTCGTCACCCGCGACCCGCTCGCCGTCTGCCGCACGCTGATGTCGCTCGCCGGCGGGGCGATGGTCTCAGAGCTCGATCTCGACGTGTTCATGCGCCAGGGGCTCGACTACTCCGAGCAGCCCGGGATCATCGAGCGCTTCACGCGCCTCACGCTCGAGCTGGGCGTCACCCACCCGCTCCCGGTCAAGCGCACCCACGAGCTGATGGCGTGGGTGCGCTCCGGCGAGTTCGACCGCATCGTCGGCTCGGGGGAGTACCACCGGCGCGGCGACCCCCTCGACGCGCGCACCGAGGGCGGGGAGGCCGTCTCCTTCTACTCCGACCGCATCCGCGACGCGTTCCGCGACGCCGGGGAGTCGATCGGCGGCGCGGGGCAGCAGCTCGCGGACTGGCTGCGAAAGCCGCGCGGAAGCGAGGACGAGGAGCAGGAGGGCGGGGAGGGCTAGTAGGAGGGCTGCGCGTCGACGGCGTGCCCGCCGCGCGGCCGCCCCGCCAGCGGCACGGTGAGCCGGACGATCGTGCCTTTGCCCGGCGCCCGCGTCCACTCCAGCTCGCCGCCGACCAGCTCGGCGCGCTCGCGCATCCCGCCCGTTCCGAAGCCGCCGCCGTCCTCGCGCGGGCCGAGGCGCGTGGAGTCGGGCATGCCCTTGCCGTCGTCGATGACGCTTGCGACGACCTGGCGCTCGTCGCCGGTCAGACGGATCACTGCGTGTGTCGCCTCGGCGTGGCGGCTGACGTTCGTGAGCGCCTCCTGGACGACGCGGTAGATCGTGGACTCGAGCTCGGGGTCGAGCCGGCCGCCGCCGTTGTGGGCCTCGCCGGGGTGGAGGTCTTCGTCGCGGCCGAACTCGATCTCGGTGGTCACGTCCAGGCCGTCAATCGCCTGCGCCCGGCGCGCCAGCGCCTCCAGCGCGGCGGCAAGGCCGAGGTCGTCGAGCGCCGCGGGGCGGAGCTCGGTGATCAGGTGGCGCAGCCCGTCGATCTCGATGCCGAGTCCCTCGAGCGCCTCCTCGACCGCGGTCGCGAGGGCGTCCTTGTCGTCGAGGTTGCGCGCGTTGGCCAGCCGCATGCGCAGCGCGCCGATGCCCTGGATCGACTCGTCGTGGATCTCGCGCGCCCAGCGCGTCCGCTCGCGCTCGCGCGCCTCCATCCCGTAGCGCAGGCGTTCGATCTCGACCGAGCGCTCGGCGGCGAGGCGCACGGCCACGCTCTCGGCGAACGCTTTCAGCGCCTCGCGGTCGGGCTTGCGGAAGTTGCCGTCGCGGCGCAGCGCGATCGCAATGCCGCCGCCCTGCCCCTCCATCGAGAACGGCTCGACCATCACCGAGCGCGCTTCGAGGCCGAGTTCGTGCAGGAAGGCGGCCTCCTGGCCCCGCGGCTTGTCGATAGCGACCGACTCGCCCTGCTCATAGAGGCTTCCGAGCGCGCTGCCCTGGACGGGCGCGATCCGCAGCCGCACGGGCCCGCCGCTGGCGCCCGCGACGCGCAGCTCGCCCTTCTCCTCGATCACCAGCAGCATGTTGCTGGCGTCCAGCAGGGCAAGCCCGCGGTCCGCCATCAGCCGAAGCAGCCAGAGCTCTGATCCGGTAAGCACCTCCAGGAATTATGAAGGCGGCGAGGTCGGCTCCTCGGCGAACGTTCCCGTGGCCGATCGGCTTCCCGCGGCGCCGTTCTCGCCGTTGGCCGAGCGCTCGGCGGCCGCCCTCGCCCGGGTCAGCATCGTCGACGGGGTCGCGTTGGCGGTCCAGGCGACGAGCCCGACCGAGATCCGCAACGGCTCGCGCCGGCCGCGCGCTTCGACCTTGATCGCCCGCAGCCTGTCGAGCACGCGGCGCGCGACCATCTCGCCACGCGGGCTGTCGGCCCCCGGCAGGATCACAGCAGCTCGCGCTCGCTCGGCATGCCGACGCGGTCGAAGCGGCGGATCTCGCGGCTCAGCGCGCTCGCGATGTAGGCCATCGTCTGCTGCCGCAGATCCTCGACCGCGATTTCAGACGGGCTCGGCGTGCGCTCGGCGACGGCCTCCGCGCGCTGCCCCTCGCCGGCCATCTCCTCGAGGTCCTCGACGACGACCAGCAGGCAGCTCAGCTGCGTGCCGTGCCGTTCGGCGCGGCCGATCTCCTCGAGCAGCCGCGCGTCCAGCGCCGCGGCCCCGGGCCACTCGAGGGCGTCCAACGGGCGCCGGCCCTCACGCGCGCTCTCGATGCTCGAAGTGTCTTCGCCGGCAGCCATGCCCTCGTCGCTTCCGCTGTGTACGGGCGGCCGGTATCCGTTCCGGCCTCCCCGGATTATGCACCCGCCGGGGGCCGATGACCAGGGTTGCGCGCCGGCGATCCGTCGGCTGCCGTTGCTAGACCTGGGCTCCCGTGCTGCGAGAGCTGACAGTCGAGAACCTCCTGCTGATCGAGCGCGCGCGCCTGCGCGCCGGCCCTGGGCTGAACGTGATCACGGGCGAGACGGGGGCGGGGAAGACCGTGCTCGCCCACGCGCTCGACCTCCTGCTCGGCGGCAGGGCGCGCGCCGGGATCGTCCGCCCCGGCGCCGCAAGAGGCCTATGTCGAGGGCATCTTCGACCTCCCGGACGAGCTGCGCTCGCGGCTGCCTGCGGAGCTGGCCGAGCGGGTCGACGGCGGCGATGCCGAGATCGTGCTGGCGCGCCGGCTGGGCGCCGACGGGCGCACCCGCGCCTACGTCAACGGCCGCGCGGCGAACGTCGCCGACCTGCGCGACGCGGGCGGCCTGCTGCTGTCGTTCTACGGCCAGCACGAGCACCGCAAGCTGATGCTCGCCGCCGCGCAGCTCCAGATCCTCGACGCGCTGTGCGGGCCCGCCCACGAGCGGCAGGCTGGCCTCCTGCGCGCAGACGTACGCCCGGGCGCGCGAGCTGGACGAGCGCCTGGCAGAGCTGCGCGAGCTTGCCGCGCACCGCGAGCGCGAGCTGGGGCTGCTGGAGTTCGAGCTCGGCGAGATCGAGGAGCTCGCCCCGGACGCCGAGGAGCACGAGCGGCTGCTGGCGGCGCGCGAGCGGCTGCGCCACGCCGACGCCCTGCAGGGGGCGGCCGCGAGCCGCCGCGCAGGCGCTGAGCGGCGAGGACGGCGAGACGCGCGGCGCGGCCGAGCTGCTGGCGGGTGGCGTCGGCCTCGCTCGACGGGGTCGACCGGCGCCGATCCGGCGCTCGACCGCCTCGCCGAGCGGCTCTGCGGGCGGCCGCGATCGAGACCCAGGAGCTGGCGGGGGAGCTGCGCGAGTACGGCGCCGGCAGCGGCGAGGATCTCGACGTACCGGGCGTCGAGCCGACGCTCGAGTCCGTCGAAGCGCGGCTCGAGGCCCTCGACCGCGTGCTGCGAAAGCACGGCGGCAGCGTCGACGCCGTGCTCGAGTTCGCCGCGACGGCGCGCGCACGCCACGAGGAGCTGGCCGGCGCCGAGGTCGCGATCGAGAGCGCCGAGCGCGAGCTCGCGCAGGCGCGCGCGGATCTGGACGGCCACGCCGCCGCGCTGCGCGCCGCGCGGCGGCAAAGCCGCGCCCCGCTTCGCCAAGGCGGTCGTCGGGCAGCTGCGCTCGCTGGCGATGGAGGACGCGAACTTCGCCGTCGAGCTGGGCGAGGCGGAGCCGGGGCCGCGCGGCGCAGACGCCGTCGAGTTCATGATCGCCCCCAACCCCGGCGTCCCTCCGGGACCGCTGCGCGAGATCGCCTCGGGCGGAGAGCTCTCGCGGGTGATGCTCGCGATCATGAGCGCGGCAAGCGCCGCGGCGCCCCAGGCGACGCTCGTCTTCGACGAGGTGGATGCCGGCATCGGCGGGCGCACGGCGAACGCAGTCGGCGCGCGGCTGCGTGAGCTGGGGGAGCGCGGGCAGGTGCTCTGCATCACCCATCTGCCTCAGATCGCCTCGCTCGGAGCGCGGCATTTCTCGATCGTCAAGGACACCGGCGCCGATCCCACGCGGGCGTCCGTGGTCGAGCTCGACGAGCCCCAGGTCGTCTCCGAGCTCGTGCGGATGCTCGGCGCGGATGGCGACGACAGCGCCGCGCACCGTCACGCGCGAGATCTGCGCAAAGCCGCCTGAGGCGCTCACTTCCTCGAGCGGTACGGCGGAGCGCGGCTCGCACCGTCGCGCGAGGGCCCGCCCGGGCGCCGCCTGCTGGCGCGGCGCACGTTACCCTCGGCTCAATGGCCGCGACGAGACCCAGCCGTCCCGCGGGGGGTTCTGGCTCCCGAACGACCGCGCCGCCGCCTGCCCGGACGCCCGCGCCGGAGCTGCTCCTCCCCGGCATGCCCGAGGTTGCGGGCGCGGTCCGCCCCGGACGGCGCACGAAGCTGCTCGTCAAGCACCTCGTGCCCGGCGACATCGCCCTGATCGACCACCTCGACATCGACCGCGTCTCGGCCGAGGAGCTGATCGCCGCGGAGGTGGTGGCGGTCGTCAACTGCCGCGCCTCCTCCAGCGGCACCTACCCGAACCTCGGCCCGCTGCTGCTGGTCGAAGCCGGGATCCTGCTCGTGGACATGCCCGACGACGGGTTGTTCGACCTCCTCTCCGACGGCGACCCGCTCGTGCTCGTGCCGCGGCCCGGCCCGGAGGAGGACGGACCGGCCGGCTTCCCGGTCCGGATGGAGGCGGAGGTGCTGCGCCGCTCCGAGCGCCTCGGGCGCGGCGCGGTGCTCGACCTGGCGCGGGTGCGCTCGGACACCGAGGCGCGCCGGCGGGAGGTCGGCGAGGCACTCGAGCGCTTCGCCAGCAACACGATCGAGCACATGCTCGAGGAGCGCGAACTGCTGACCGGCCGGATCGCCCTGCCGCGCTTCCAGACCGACTTCCGCGACCGCTCGACGCTGCTGGTCGTGCGCGGCGTCGAGCACCAGCGCGACCTGCGGGCCCTGCGCCCGTTCATCCGCGACAAGCGGCCGCTGATCGTCGCCGTCGACGGCGGCGCCGACGCCGTGCTCGAGGCCGGGCTGACGCCGGACATGATCGTCGGCGACATGGACTCGGCGGGCGCGGCGGCGCTCTCCTGCGGCGCGGAGCTCGTCGTCCACGCCTATCCCGACGGCCGGGCGCCGGGGCGCGAGCGCCTGGAGGAGCTCGGGCTTCCCTTCAAGCTCGTGCCGGCGCCGGGGACGAGCCAGGACGTCGCGATGCTGATCGCCGCCGAGAAGGGGGCGCGCCTGATCGTCTCCGTCGGCTCGCAGTTCAACCTCGTCGAGTTCCTCGACCGCAACCGCAAAGGCATGTCCTCGACGTTCCTCACGCGCCTGCGCGTGGGCGAGATCCTCGTCGACGCGAAGGGGGTCAGCCGCCTCTACCAGCCCCGTCCCGGCATCGCCCCGCTGCTGGTCGTGATCGCGGCGGGCCTGATCGCGATGGTCGCTGTGATCTGGGCTACGCCCGCGTTGCACGACGTCGCCGAACTGGTGTGGTTGAAGCTGCAGGCGCTGTTCGGCGCGCACTCCTGAGCGCCGGGCCCGTGCTCACCCGCTGACGATGTTCGACTACCGCTACCACGCCCTGTCCCTCGCCGCCGTCCTGTTCGCGCTGGCACTCGGCGTGCTGATCGGCGTCGCGATCGGCGACACGAACCTCGTCTCCTCGGCCAAGAGCGGGATCGTCCACAACCTCAACGCGGAAGTCGGCGAAGCCCGCCAGCAGGCCGACACGCTGCAGGACAAGCTGTCCGCCGAGGAAGAGTTCTCGCACGGGCTGTACCCGCTCGCCGTGCACGAACTCCTCAACGGCCGCAGCATCGGGCTCGTGTTCCTGGGCAGCGCCTCGAACGAAATCAACTCGCTCGTCAAGACCGCGGTGACGCAGGGCGACGGCACGCTCGCGACGGTCGTCGCGGTGCGCACACCGCTCAACCTGACCGGGATCGCGCGCGAGGCCGCCGGGACCCACTACGCGGCGCTGAACGAATCGCCGGCGCTGCTCGAACACTTCGGAGAGCTGATGGGGCGCCAGCTCGTCAGCGGCGGCCAGCGCGTCGATCAGGAGCTGCTCAGCCGCGTCCGCGGCAGCCTGCTGAGCGCCTTCGACGGGCAGCTCACCCACCTCGAAGGGGTCGTGATCGCCCGCAGCCCGGCGCCCGAACCGATCAGCGCCGAACAGGCCGAAGCCGAAAGCCGCTTCGAGGCCGGCCTGATCGCCGGGGTGTCCGCGGCCGGCGTGCGCGCGGTCGGCGTCGAGATGACGAGCTCGACGCCCTCGCAGATCCCTTGGTTCAAGGGGCACAAGCTCTCGAGCGTCGACAACCTCGACGACCAGGCCGGCCAGGCGGCACTCCTCTACGCGTTGGCCGGGTACTCCGGCAGCTTCGGGGTCAAGGCGACCGCAGACTCGCTCCTGCCGACCGTCAACTCGAGCGCGAGCAGCGGTCCGTAGGGCCGCGCGCCCTGTCGTGAGGAGCGGGCGCCGCGACGCCGGCAGGGCATCTGCGCGGGGGCGAGCGGGCGTCCGCTCCCGCCGCTAGCTTCGGGTGATGCACGCGTTGCCGCTCATCCTCGCCACGCTGATCGCGCTGGCGCTGGCGCCGGCGCTGCTGCGAGCGATGGCCGAGCGCGGGCAGGTCCACGCCAACTACCGCGGGCGCCGTCTGCCGTACCCGCTCGGGGTGCTCGCACCCGTCGTGGCGGCCCTCGCGCTGGTGCCGCTGATGCTGATCGCGCGGCTCGCGCCGGCCTCGCTGTTCCACCCCGAGATCGCGCCGGTCGCGCTCTACGCGCTCGGCGTCGCGCTGCTCGGCCTGGTCGACGACACGCTCGGGGAGCACTCCGGGGAGCGCGCGCCGGCCGCGCGCCCGGCGCGGGGCTGGCGCGGACACGGGGCGGCCGTGCTGCGCGGCGAGCTCTCGACCGGGGCGCTGAAGGCGGCCGGTGCGCTCGGGCTCGCGCTGCTGGCGATGGACGCGCTCGGGTTCTCGGACGGCCGCTGGGTCGTGGCGGCGGTGGTGCTCGTGCTGGCCACGAACGTCTTCAACCTGCTCGACCTGCGACCCGGCCGGGTCCTGAAGGCCTTCGTGCTGCTTGCCGCCGGGGTCGTGATCGGCGCCGGCGAACTGCGCCCGCTGTGGACCGTCGGCCTGTTCGCGGGCCCGGCGCTCGTCGCCGGCGCGTATGACCTGCGCGAGCGGGCGATGCTCGGCGACACCGGCTCGAACCTCGCCGGCGCGCTCGCGGGGCTGATGCTGGTGCTGACTCTTTCGAGCACGGGGCTGCTCGTGGCCCTCGGCGTGCTGCTCGCGATCACCGTCTACGGCGAGCTGCGATCGATCTCCGCGCTCCTCGAACGGACTCCGGGGCTCCGGGAACTAGACTCCTGGGGCAGGCCCTCATGACCGCCTCCTCCGACCGCCACGCGCAGCCGCCCAGCAAGACCCGGTTCATCTTCGTGACCGGCGGCGTGGTGTCCTCGCTCGGCAAGGGGATCGCTGCAGCATCGATCGGGCGCCTGCTCGTCTCCCGCGGGCTGACCGTCGGCCTGCAGAAGTTCGACCCCTACATCAACATCGACCCCGGGACGATGTCCCCCTACCAGCACGGTGAGGTGTTCGTCACCGAGGACGGGGCCGAGACGGACCTCGACCTGGGCCACTACGAGCGCTTCACCGACGCGAACACGAGCCGCGCCTCCAACGTCACGGCCGGCGGCATCTACGACACGGTGATCCGCCGCGAGCGCCGCGGCGACTACCTCGGCGGCACCGTGCAGGTGGTCCCGCACATCACCGACGAGATCAAGCAGCGGATCTCGCTGATCGCCGAGTCCAGCGACGTCGACTTCGTGATCACCGAGATCGGCGGCACCGTGGGCGACATCGAGTCGCTGCCGTTCCTCGAGGCGATCCGCCAGTTCCCGGTCGACGTCGGGCGGCGGCGCTGCATGTTCATCCATCTCACGCTCGTCCCCTACATCGGCCACGCCGGCGAGCTGAAGACCAAGCCGACGCAGCACTCGGTCAACGAGCTGCGCAGGATCGGGATCGCGCCCGACATGCTGATGTGCCGCTCGGAGAGCCCGCTCTCGATGGAGATCCGCCGCAAGATCGCGCTGTTCGCCTCGCTCGGCACCGAGGCCATCGTCTCGGCCTGCGACGTCGACAACATCTACAAGGTGCCGCTCACGTTCCGCGAGCAGGGGGTGGACGAGTTCATCCTCGAGCATTTCGGCGTGGAGGCGGACGAGCCCGAGCTGGAGCGCTGGACGGAGCCGATCGAGCGCTTCGCCCGCGCCACGCGCACGGTCAAGATCGGGCTCGTCGGCAAGTACATCCAGCTCGAGGACGCTTACCTCTCGGTCTCAGAAGCGCTGCGCCATGCCGCATCCCTGCAGGACAGCCGCGTCGAGATCGACTGGATCGACTCCGAGCAGCTCCTCGACGCGGGCCAGGCAGCCGAGCGGCTGCGCGGCGTCGACGGGATCCTGATCCCGGGCGGCTTCGGGGGCCGCGGCTGGGAGGGCAAGATCCACGCCGCGCAGGTCGCCCGCGAGGAGAAGATCCCCTATCTCGGCATCTGCCTCGGCATGCACGTCGCGGTCAGCGAGTTCGCCCGCAACGTCGCGGGGCTCGAGGGCGCCAACTCGACCGAGATGGACCCCGAGACGCCGCACCCGGTGATCGATCTGCTGCCCGAGCAGAAGGAGGTCGCGGACCTCGGCGGCACGATGCGGCTGGGCGCCGACCCGATCAAGCTCCACGATGGCACCCGGGTGCGCGAGATCTACGGCGAGGCCGTGATCTATGAGCGCCACCGCCACCGCTACGAGGTCAACAACCTGCTGCGCAAGCGCATGCAGAGCGCTGGCCTCGGCATCTCGGGCACCTCGCCGGACGAGCGTCTCGTCGAGGTTGTGGAGCTGGCGGAGCACCCGTTCTACGTCGCCTCGCAGTTCCACCCCGAGTTCAAGTCGCGTCCGGAGCGTCCCGGCCCCGCTGTTCCGCGACTTCGTGAAAGCTGCGCTCGCACACGGGGGGCGGGCGCCGAAGGACGAGTTGACGGTCAAGGACGCCCGCGCCGGAGCTGCCGAGGCTGCACCCCATGGCGGGGCACAGGCCGCGGAGAGAGCCGGCGAGGCCGCCGGGCGGCCGTGACGGCGGGCGCTGCGGCGGCCCGAGCAGCTCTCCAGCACCGCTATCTGAGCACGATCTTCGCGGAGCTGTGCGCGATCCCGAGCCCGTCGCTCAGCGAGCGGGCCTGCGGAGATCGCGTCGCCGCGGAGCTGCGCGCGCTGGGGCTCGACACGGCCGAGGACGGCGCCGGCGCCGCCATCGGCGCCGATTGCGGCAACCTGCTCGCGCGGTTGGAGAGCCCCGCCCCGGCGGACGGCTCCGAGCCCGAGCGGCGCTCGGTGCTGCTGTGCGCCCACCTCGACACGGTCCCGCTGCAGGCCCCGGTCGAGCCGGTGCTGCGCGAGGGCTTCTGGGAGAACGCGAACGAAGGCATCCTCGGGGCCGACAACAAGGCCGCGATCGCGGTGCTGCTCGCGCTGGCGCGCCAGATCCGCCAGGAAGCGGCGCCGGTGGACGTCGAGCTGCTCTTCACGGTGGGCGAGGAGATCGCGCTCGCGGGCGCCGCCGAGTTCGATCCCTCGGTGCTGCGCAGCGACTACGGCTACGTCTTCGACCACGCCTCGCCGATCGGCGAGGTGATCATGGACTCGCCCTGCCACTTCCGCATCGCCGCGAGGTTCCGCGGCGCCGCGGCGCACGCCGGAATCAGGCCCGAGGACGGGCGCAGCGCGATCCTGGCGGCGAGCCGCGCGGTCGCCGCCATGCGCCACGGGCGGATCGAGGGCGAGGGGACGGTCAACATCGGCACGATCGCGGGCGGCGGCGCGATCAACGTGGTGCCCGAACGCTGCGAGCTGAGCGGCGAGGTGCGTGGGCTCGACGATCAGCGCGGCGAGGCGCTCGTCGCGGAGGTGGTGGACCGCATCCACGAGGCCGCGAACCGGCCGGACTGCGACGTCGACGTCGATGTCTCGGTGCAGCGAACGTTCGCCGGCTACCGCCTGGCGCCGTCGGCCCCGCCCGTGCGGGCGGCCGAGGCCGCGCTCAGGGCCTGCGGGCACGAGCCGGTGCGGATCTCCAGCGGCGGCGGCTCGGACGCGAACGCGCTGATCGCCAAGGGCTTCCCGACGGTGAACCTCGCCAATGGCACCGAGCGCAACCACGAGCCCGGCGAGCGCGTCTCCGAGCTGGCCCTGCAGGAGATGCTCGGTGTCGCCGTCGCGCTCGTTCACGAGGTCGCAGCGCTTGCCCCGGACCTGGCGCGCTAGCGTCCTGGCGAGATGCTCAAGCTGCGCCGCGCCACCGTGATCGACGCCTCCCCGCCCGCCGGCGCGGAGACCGGCGAGCAACGCCTGACGGTGAGGCTCGCAGCGCTCGACCCAGCGCCCGGCGGCGCCTCCGATGCCCCGCCGGAGAACCGCCCGGCGATCGCGGACATCGCGATTGTGGGCCCCTCGCACCCCGGCGACGAGGTGATCGTGAACGTCGAGGCGCTCGATCTCGGGCTCGGTTCCGGCGGCTTCGACGTGGTGCACGCCAACCTCACGCGCGGCCTGCAGTCCCCCGGCGCCGGCTCGCGCAACGTCATGAAGCTCAACTACACGAGCCTGCAGCACACCGTGGAGCCGGTCGAGACGGTCGGTCCGCAGTCGCTGGAGCTGCCGCTGAGCAGGCCGGTCGCGGTGCTCTCGCTCCACGGCCAGCTCGCCCCGGTCGCCTGGGCCTACGCGCAGGCCAACCCGGGCGCACGGCTCGGCTACGTCCAGACGCCCGGCGGCGCGCTGCCGGGCGGGCACTCGCGGACCGTCGCCGCCCTGCGCCGCGAGGGCATGCTGGCCGGACACGTGACCGCCGGGCCAGCCTACGGGGGCGAGCTCGAGGCGGTGAGCGTGGCCGGAGCCCTCCACCACGGCATCGGCGTGCTCGGCTGGGACGCCGCCGTCGTCGGCCCGGGCCCCGGCATCGTCGGCTCGAGCTCGCGGCTCGGCCACGGCGGCATGGCGGCGCTCGACAGCGCCCATGTCGCGCTCGCGCTCGGCTGCCCGGCGCTGCTGGTCGCGCGCATGTCCTCCGCGGACAGCCGCGACCGCCACCGCGGCATCTCTCACCACACCCTCACCGTCCTGGAGCTTCTGCTCGAGCCCGTGACCGTGGCCCTGCCCGCCGGGATGCGCTCGCCCGTCGGCTCCGACCTGCGCGCCGGCCTCGGCGCGGTGTTCGGCGGCGCGTCCGCGGCGCGCCCGACGCCGGCGCTGGACGTCGAGCGCCCGGTGCGGATCACGCGCCACGACTGGCGGCGCGCGGAGGTGGACCTGCCGGCGTACGCGGCGAGCGGACTGCCGGCCGAGACGATGGGCCGCAGCCTCGCGGAGGACCCGCTCTTCTTCGGCGCCGCCCTGGCGGGCGGGGCGGCCCTTGCAGAGCTGGTCCCGCTCGAGGACATCGGAGGCCGGCCCGGCGCTCCATGCCGGCCCGGGCGAGGCCGGCCCGGCGCTCCATGCCGGCCCGGGCGAGGAATCGGGGGCCGGGCCGCTCCATGCCGGCCCGGGCGAGGCGGCTTGAGCTCGCCGCGGGCCTTCGAGGCGCTCGGCGGGGAGACCGTGTACCGGGGGCGCCTGGTGGACGTGCGCATCGAGCGCTTCCGCCACGCCGACGGGGAAGAGGTGACGCGGGAGATCGTCCGTCACGCCGGCGCGGTCGGCATGCTCGCCTACGACGAGAACGAGCTCTGGCTGGTCCGCCAGCCGCGCGAGGCGGTCGGCGAGCCGGACCTTCTCGAGATCCCTGCGGGGCGGCTCGACAAGGCCCGAGAGGACCCGCTCGACGCCGCCAAGCGCGAGCTGGCCGAGGAGATCGGCCGCGCCGCCGAGAGCTGGGAGCCGATCGTCACCTACTACAGCGGGGCGGGCTTCACGGACGAGCGCGTGCACCTGTTCGCTGCGACCGGGCTGTCCGAGGCGAGTGCGGACAGCGGCGAGCAGGAGCGGATCGAGGTCGTGCGCCTGCCCCTGGCTGAGCTGGGCGCCGCGATCGAGGAGTGCCGCGACGCGAAGACGCTGATCGCGCTCTACTGGCTCGCCCGGCGCCTGAACGCCTGATTGCACCCCGAGGAGCGGCGGCCGGCGGGGCGAAGCTGTCGGGGTGGCCCTGCCAGAGACGATTGCTGCCGATGCCGCCGTTGCTGCCGATGCTGCCGGCGCGGAAGGCCGCGCACGCGTGCAGGACGGCGCGCGCGCGGCCGCGCCGGCGCCGGGCGCCTCGGAGCGGCTCGTGGGCGACTTCCTCGCCTACCTGGAGCTCGAGCGCGGCCTCTCGCGCAACACGCTGGACGCCTACCGCTCGGACCTCCAGCAGCTCTGCGCGTACCTGGATCGGCAGGGCCTGACGGTCGAGGAGGCGACGCACGGCGATCTCGCGGCGTTCCTCGACGAGCTGGCAGAGGGCGGTGCCGGCCGCCCGCCGGTGGCCGCGACGACGCTCGGGCGCAAGGTCGCGTGCCTGCGCTCGTTCTACCGGCACCTGCGGCGCGAGGAGCTGATCGAGCACGACCCCACCGCCGACCTGCACGGGCCGAGGAAGCCCAAGCGCCTGCCGCAGGTCCTGACGCGGGAGGAGGTGCGGCGGCTGCTCGAGCAGCCGAGGGGATCGAGCCCGCTCGCCCAGCGCGACCGGGCGCTGCTCGAGGTGATGTACGCGTGCGGCCTGAGGGCCTCGGAGGCGGTGTCCCTGGAGCTGGGCGACCTCGACCTGGAGGAGGGGCTCCTGCGCACGCGCGGCAAGGGCTCGAAGGAGCGGATCGTCCCGGTCGGCCGCCAGGCGCTCGCCGCCCTTTCGGTCTATCTCCGCAGCGGCCGCCCAGACCTAGTCGGCAACCGGCCCCAGTCGCGGCTGCTCGTCAACCACCGTGGCGGCGCGCTCACGCGGCAGGGGCTCTACAAGATCGTGCAGGGCCACGCGCGGGCGGCGGGCCTGGCAGAGCGCATGAGCCCGCACACGCTTGCGCCACAGCTTCGCCACGCACCTGCTCGCGGGCGGCTGCGACCTGCGCTCGCTGCAGGAGATGCTCGGCCACGCCGATCTCGCCACGACGCAGGTTTACACCCACCTCTCCGCCGAGCGGCTCAAGGATGCGTATTTCGGAGCGCATCCGCGGGCCACCGCCCGCCGTCCCGGAGAGGCGGCGTCCGAGCAGGCGATCACAGGCCCTCCGTCGCCGCCGGTCGCAACCGCCGACCGGTAGAGGACCGCCGATGAGCGCCCGCCGGCACGACGAGCCTTCGTGCTCGTGATCGACGCGTGCGGCGCCGGCGCCCTGCCGGACGCGGCGGCGTACGGCGACGCGGGGACGAACACGTTGAGCCACCTCGCCGAGGCGGCCGGCGGGCTGAGGCTGCCCGTGATGGGGACGCTCGGGCTCGGGTCGATCACCACGATCGAGGGCGTGCCGCCGGCGACGGACCCCGCCGTGCACGGGCGCCTGGTCCCGCTGGGGCCCGGCAAGGACTCGATCACCGGGCACTGGGAGCTGATGGGTGTGACGCTCGGCGCGCCTCTGCCGACCTACCCCGGCGGCTTCCCGGCGCCGCTGGTCGAGCGCCTCGTGGCCGCGATGGGCAGGAACGTGATCTGCAACCGCCCGGACAACGGCCTCGCCGCGATCGAGCAGTTCGGTGAGGAGCACCTGCGCAGCGGGGCGCTGATCCTCTACACCTCGCAGGATTCGGTCGCTCAGCTGGCAGGCCACGTCGATGCGGTCGGCGAAGCGGAGCTGTATGAGCTGTGCGCGCGGGCGCGCGAGGTGCTGAGCGGGCCCGATGGCGTCGGGCGGGTGATCGCGCGGCCGTTCGCCGGGCGCCCCGGTGCCTTCGAGCGCACGCAGGGGCGGCGCGACTTCTCGCTCGACGCCACCCGCGCGCAGCTACCTCGACGAAGTCGAGGGCGCGGGGCTGCCGGTCACGGGCGTGGGCAAGATCGGAGACCTGTTCGCGGGGCGGGGGGTGACGAGCTCGCTGCCGGGTGCGACCAACGCGCAGGCGCTCGGCTCGATCGCCGGGCTGGCACGCGAGATGCCCGCCGGGCTCGCGTTCGCGAACCTGATCGAGACCGACCAGCGCTACGGGCACCGCAAGGACGTGCCGGGCTTCGCGCGCGCGCTCGAGGAGATCGACGCGCGCGTGGGGGAGCTCGCGGCGTCGTTGCGCGAGGACGATCTGCTGATCGTCACCGGCGACCACGGCGTCGACCCGCTGCACCCCGGCACCGATCACACGCGCGAGAGCGTGCCGCTCCTGGCGCTGACCGGAGAGATGTCACGGCGCCGGCCGCGCGGCGGCTTCCGCCACGACGGCGCGATGGCCGACGTGGGCGCGAGCGTGCTGCGCTGGCTGACCGGGCAGGTCGCGCCGGAGCTGCCAGGGCGCACGTTCCTAAGCTGAGTCGGCATGCCGGAGCTTCCCGAGGTCGAGACGATCGTCCGCCAGCTCGCGCCCGTGGTCCAGGGGCGCCGGATCGAGCGAATCGAGATCGACGATCCGCGCTGGATCCGGCCGCTGGCGCCGGCGGAGCTCGAGGACGCGCTGCGCGGGCGGCTGATCGAGCGGCTCGACCGGCGGGGCAAGTACCTGCTCTGGCACCTGGAGGGCGACGTGCATCTGGCCCAGCACCTGCGGATGACCGGGCTCGGTGCTGGCGGACCCCACGGAGGAGCCCCGGCACGTGCGCGTGAGGATGGAGCTCGGCCCGCTCGGGCGGCCGAAGGACGGCTCGGCCCCGGCTCTCGCACGCCGGGCAGGGCGTGTCCGGCTCGTGATCGACGATCCGCGGCGCTTCGGCACCGGCGAGCTGCTGCTCGGGTCAGAGGCGCTTGACGCAGTTCCTCGACGAAAGGCTCGGGCTGGAGCCGTTCGACGAGGGCTTCACGAGCGAGCATCTGCGCGAAGCGCTCCGCGGCCGTCGCGCGCCGATCAAGGCGGTGCTGCTCGACCAGCGGACGATCGCGGGTGTCGGGAACATCTACGCCGACGAGGCGCTGTTCCGCGCGGGCATCCACCCGCTGCGCGAGGCGGGCAAGCTGACGAGGACGCAGGTCGAGCGGCTGCGCGAGGGGATCGTCGCCTCGCTGCAGGCGGGGATCGACGCGCGCGGCGCGAGCATCGACGACTTCAAGGACATCGACGGGGTCAAAGGCTCCTTCCAGAACCGCTTCCTGGTGCACCTGCGCGAGGGCGAGCCGTGCCCGGTGTGCGGCGGAACGGTCAGGAAGATGTTCGTCGCCGGGCGGGGGACCTACGTCTGCGAGCGCTGCCAGCCGCGGCCGCGCCGAAGGGCCGTCAGGCCGCCAGGAGCTCGTCCAGATGGCCGTCCTCCTCGGCGGCGAGCAGCTCGCTGAAGCCGCCGATCAGGCGCTCGCCGACGACCACCTGGGGGAAGCTCATCATGCCGGTCTTCTGGGCGAGCGCGAGACGACCCTCGGGGTCCTTGGAGAGGTTGACCTCCTCGAACTCGACGCCGCGCGAGGCGAGCAGGCCCTTGACGCGCGCGCAGAAGGAGCATGGATCGGTGGTGTAGACGGTTACGACAGCCATTACTTCATAAAGTATAGCGGGGGACCGGGATCTTGAATAGAGGGTGGGCTTCACGCGTTGCCGGCTGCGGGCGCGCAGTGGCGCCAAGCGCGGCGAGCGCGCGGTGTCCTGCGGGCGCGAGCCTAGACTCGTTGACAGGATGCCCGGGCCCGTGAAGACAGAGGCGGTGGTGCTGCGCACGATGCGCTACGGCGAGGCGGACCGCATCCTGCATCTCTACACGCCCGCGCGCGGACGGGTCGGGGCGATCGCGAAGGGGGTGCGGCGCGCCCGCAGCCGCTTCGGCGGGCGGCTGGAGCCGTTCTTCAGGATCCAGGCCGAGCTGCACGAGGGGCGAGGCGAGCTGCTGACGGTCACCGGCGCGCAGACGGTGGACGCGTTACCCCGCCTGCGGGGTGACGCGCGGGCGATCGACGCGGCCTCGCGCGCGTGCGACGCGGTCGGGCGGCTGTTCGAGACCGGGGAGCCGCACCCGGGGGTGTTCAACCTGCTGTGCCGCCAGCTCGCGCTGCTAGACGAGCAGGCGGGCGCGGGCCGGCGCCTCTGCGAGCCGTGCCGGCTCGCTGAGCTTTCGCCTCAAGCTGATGCTGGCGGCGGGGCTGGCGCCCCAGCTCGGCGCCTGCGCGAGCTGCGGGGAGCCCGAGCATCTCGTCGGCTTCTCGGGGGCGGCGGGCGGCGTGGTCTGCGCGGCCTGCGAGGCGGGGTCGTTCCCGCTCGGAGCCGAGGCGCACGAGTTCATGGCGGGGCGCTGGGGAGCCCGCTCAGCGAGGCGCCCGCGAGCAGGCGAGCAGGCGCTCGCCCAGGCCGAACGGGCGATCGCCGCGACGCTCGAGCACCACGCGCACGTCCGTCTGATGCCGGCCTTCGCCGCTGCGTAGTCGGGTAGTGCTGGCGGCCGTGGACGAGGGACTTCCGATCGCCTACCGCGTGCTCGAGCGCGGCGTGCCCGTGCTGAGCAGCGACGGCGACGAGGTCGGCACGGTCGACCACGTGGTCGCGGCCGCCGACCAGGACATCTTCCACGGGGTCGTGCTCGTCTTCCAAGCGGCTCGGCCGGCGCTTCGTGCCCGCGGAGGACGTGGCCTCGCTGCACGAGCGCGGGGTCGACCTGCGGATCAGCGCCGCGGCGGTCGCGGAGCTTCCCGCTCCGGGCGGAGGGGCGCCGGAATACACCGAGGACCCGGCCGAGTCGAAGTGGGAGCACTGGGCGCGGAAGCTGACCCTGCGCAAGGACTGGCGCTCGAAGTAGATCGCCGGGCCCGGCCGCGGCCGGTGCGAGAATCGGGTTGTGAGCCCGACACAGGCCGTAGCCGAGGAGTTCGCCGAGCGGGTGGCCGCGCAGGAGGAGCGGCTGCTCTCGCCGCTGGCTGCCCGCTCCTACCCCGCGCTGCGCGAGCACCCCGAGGAGGACTGCTCGCTGCGGACGCCGTTCCAGCGCGACCGCGACAGGATCGTGCACTCGAAGGCGTTCCGCCGGCTGACACACAAGACCCAGGTGTTCGTATCGCCGCGGGGCGACCACTACAGGACGCGGCTCACCCACACGCTGGAGGTGACGAGCATCTCGCGGACCGTCGCCCGCGCGCTGCGCCTCAACGAGGACCTGGTCGAGGCGATCGGGCTCGGGCACGACCTCGGGCATCCGCCTTTCGGCCACATCGGCGAGGAGGTTCTCGACGCCTGCCTGCAGGAGAGGTTCTCGCTGTCCTTCCGCCACTATGAGCACTCGCTGCGGATCGTCGAGCGGCTCGAGCCGGCCCCCAGCTCGCTGCGAGGCGTCTCCTCCGCGGGCCTGAACCTCACCGCACAGGTGCGCGACGGCATCGCGCGGCACTCGAGCAGGGCCGCCCTGCCGGCGACGCTCGAGGGGCGGATCGTGCGCCTGATCGACCGCGTGGCCTACATCAACCACGACATCGACGACGCGGTGCGGGCGGGCCTGCTCAGCGAGGGCGAGCTGCCGGCCGAGCCGATCGAGGTGCTCGGCCACTCCGGCTCGGCCCGGATCGACCGGCTGGTCCACGACATGGTCGAGCACTCCGAGCGCGCCGGGGACATCGTGCAGGGGCCGGAGGCGGGGCCCGCGATGGCGCAGCTGCGAGACTTCATGTTCGAGCGGGTCTACCTGGGCCCGGCCGTACGCGCGGAGCACGAGAAGATCGCGGCCGTGCTCAGCCGCCTGTTCGAGCACTACGTGGCGCATCCCGAGCTGCTCCCGGCCTCGCCGGGGGGAGAGGGGCAGCTCGCGCAGCGGGTGACCGACTACCTCGCCGGCATGACCGACCGCTACTGCATCCGGGAGTACACCGAGCTCCAGGTGCCGCGGGCGTTCGCGAGATAGGTTCTCTCGATGGCCCTCTACACGCGCGAGTCGCGGGACGCGGTCCGCGACGCGGTCGACTTCGTCGAGCTTGTCGGCGCGCGCACCGAGCTGCGCCGGGCGGGACCGGCGCGATACGAGGGGCTGTGCCCGTTCCACGACGAGCGGACGCCCTCGTTCGGCATCGACCCGGCGCAGAAGGTCTACTACTGCTTCGGCTGCCAGGCCTCCGGCGACGTGTTCACGTTCGTGCAGGAGACCGAGGGGGTGGACTTCCGCGGCGCGCTGGAGCTGCTGGGCGAGCGCTACGGAGTGGAGCTGCCAGCGCGAGCAGGAGGATCCGGGCGAGGCCGAGCGCCGGCGCGAGCGCGAGCGGCTGCTCGAGCTGCTCAGCCGCACGTCGGACTACTACGTGCGGTATCTGTGGGAGTCCAAGGAGGCGGCGCACGCGCGCGAGTACCTCGCCGAGCGAGGGCTGGGAGAGGAGATCCTGCGGGAGTTCCGCGTGGGCTACTCGCCGAGCGCGTGGGACACGGTTCTGAAGGCGTCGCATCGCGGCGGCTTCTCCGCGAAAGATCTCTATGCGGTCGGGTCTGGCGCAGCGCTCGCGGGAGAACGGGCGCGTCTACGACCGCTTCCGCTCGCGGATCATGTTCCCGCTCGCCGACACGCGGGGACGGGTGCTCGGCTTCGGCGCGCGGGCCCTGGACCACGACTCCTCCGCCGAGGACGCGGCGGCCGGGCGACGCCGCCCGAAGTACCTGAACACGTCCGACAACGACGTCTACCACAAGGGTCTGCACCTGTACGGGGCCGATCTGGCGCGGGCTCACGCGACGCGCGCGGGTGAGGTGATCCTCTGCGAGGGCTACACGGATGTGATCGCGCTGCACCAGGCCGGGATGCGCAACGCGGTGGGGCTGATGGGCACGGCTCTGACCGGCGAGCAGGTCGGCGAGCTCTCGCGGATGGCCCAGACGGTGCTGCTCGCCCTGGATGCGGACACCGCCGGACAGGAGGCGATGCTGCGCGCCTCGACGCTGGCGGCGCGACGGAAGCTGGAGCTGCGCGTGGTGCCGCTGCCCGCCGGGCGCCGATCCTGCCGAGCTGGTCCAGCGGGAGGGGCCGGAGGCGATGGCGGCAGCGGTCGCGCGGGCGGTGCCGTTCGTGCGCTTCCGCGTCGAGCGCGAGCTCGAGTCCGGCGACGTGCGCAGCCCCGAGGGGCAGGGACAGGATCCTCGACGCGCTGCGGCCCGTGTTCGCGACGCTGCCCCAGAGCGCGATGCGGCTGGAGCTGATGCGGATGGTGAGCAGCCGGCTGGCGCTGCCCGAGAGCCTTGCCGAGCAGCTGTTGAGCGGCGGCGAGCGTCCTGCGCGCTCCGGCGCGCCAGGGCGCCCGGGCGCCTGCCGCGGGCACCGATCGCGCGCGGAACGGCGGACGGCCCCCGCGTGTCGGGACGCTTGCGGCGCGGCGACCCCGAGCGGGCTTTCCTGGCGCTGTGCATCGCCTCGCCGGAGGAGGGGGCGAAGGCGCTGCGGCGGTCTCGACGTCGAGCAGGAGTTCTCCAGCGATCTGCTCGTACGCGCGGCGCGGCAGGCTGCGCGACGGCGACCTGTCCGCGCCGATGGCCGATCGGCCCGGCGAGCCGGCGCTGGGCGAGGACCCGGAGCTGCTCGCGCTGCTGGCCGAGCTGATCGTCCAGGCCGCCGGCGAGGAGCCGAACCCCGGGATGCTCGAGGTCCAGCGGCTGCAGCTCGAGCTCGCGAGCCTCGAGCGCGGGATCCAGCAGCGAGCGCGGGCGCGAGCACGCTGACGTCGACGCGCTGGCGCGCAGGAAAGCGGAGAAGAAACTGGAGTTCGACCGGGCTTACGCGCGGGTGCTGGACGAGACGGGGGAGAGGGAGCGTTAGCCGAGCGTTCGCGGGCGCTGAGTGTGTCCCGTCGCGCGCATCGGTGACAAGCCTGCAAACTCGCGTGTCAAGCGCGTGAACGTTGCGCCGAAACCCTTTGTTTGCAGGCAAAAGGGGTTGAGAATGGGTGCATGGATCGCGCCCAGCTCGAAGAGATGCTCGCCGAGGGGCTGTCGCTCGCGGCGATGGGACGGCGCCTGGGAGTGCACGAATCGACCGTGGCCGGGCAGCTGTGGGCACACGGGCTGCGGGCGGTCAACGCGGAGAAGCATGCGGCGCGCGGAGGGCTGACCAGGGAGCAGTTGGAGCCGTTGGTGGAGGCGGGGATGTCGATCGCTCAGATCGCGGCCGAGGTCGATCGGAGCAAGGCGACCGTCCGGCATTGGGCTGCGGCGGCATGGACTCAAGACCTGGAGTCCGAGTGGATCACGCAGGAAGGCCGAGTCCCACGCGGGATCAGGTGCCGGCCTGCGGGAGGCAAAGATGAGATGCGCGCGGCACGGCGACACGGAGTTCGTTATCGACGGCCGGGGCTACTACCGCTGCCGCAAGTGCCGCGCCGAAGCCGTGTCCAGGAGACGGCGCAAGATGAAGGCGATCCTCGTACAGGAGGCGGGCGGTGCCTGCAGCGCCTGCGGCTATTCGGCGTCGCCCCGAGCGCTCGATTTCCATCATCTCGACCCGGCAGAGAAGTCCTTCGAGCTCAACGCTAAAGGTGTCGCCCTCGCGCTCGATACGCTACGTGTGGAGGCTCGGAAGTGCGTGCTTCTGTGCTCTAATTGCCACGCTGAGGTGGAGGAACGAGGACTCCACCACCACGGCGCGTTGACTGAAGTGAACATAGACAGTTAGTTCATGCTGTCCGGGGTAGCTCAATGGCAGAGTAACCGGCTGTTAACCGGTAGGTTGTGGGTTCGAGTCCCACCCCCGGAGCTTCGTCCCAGGCGCCCGCGGAGGTCTCGGTACGACGGCTCTAGCGGCGCAACGCCCGGAGCACCACGCCGGGCGAGCGTGCCATCCGCGGCCCGATCATCACGAAGAACAGCAGCGTCGCAAGCAGCGGCCGCAGGTGAGGCCGGATACGCGCGATCCGTCCCTCGGCATCCAGCTCGAACACCATCGCGTCGCCGATCCTCATCGGCCCGACGCGGGCCTCGGCGATCGCGAGCCGCTGCGCGCCCTCGCCGACCGGCGGCTCCCAGCGAACATCGCGGAGCATCCCGTAGACCGCGGTGAGCAGCGTCCGTCACGTCGTCGCGGCCCCTGAAGACCGCGCTTCCGATCACGGGAGAGGGCAGCTGGACGTCCGGCGCGAACGTCGCCGCCAGTGCGTTCATGTCTCCGGCTTCGACGGCGGCGCAGTAGCGGGTGACGGCGTCCTCCATGAGGGCAGTATTGCGCTCTCGCAGAACCGCTCGACGAGCTCGGCTGCCGCCGCGCCGGGGTCGTGCGCCGCGTGCCACTGCGCCAGCTCGCGCGCCCGCGCGCGGATCGAAGGCTCCTCGATCGCCCGCTCGACCGCCAACCGCACCGTCCGCGGCGAGACGAAGCGCCGCGGCAGCCGCACCCCGGCTCCCGCCCAGTCCAGGCGCGCCGCGTTCTCGTTCATGTCCCCGACGGCCGGGCAGGCGACGACAGCGCACCCGCAGGAGAGCGCTCGCACGAGCGTTCCGTGCCCCGCGTGGCAGACCACCACGGCGGACCGGGGCATCTCCCGCGTGTAGACGAGCCAGTCCACGACACGCGCGTTCTCCGGCACCGGCAGCGGCCGCGAGGGCAGCCGCCGGTTCCACGTCGCGAGCACGCGCACCGGGGCGTCCGCCAGCCCGCGAAGCGAGGCGTGGAGCAGCCGGTGCTCGGCGTCCTGCGCAGTGGACGGCGCGACGAGCACGAGCGGACGCCCGTCTTGCGCATCGACCTCGCCCTCCAGCTCGGCGAGGGGATCCTCCGGAGCGGGCGGCTCCCACATCAGCGGCCCGACGACGTGCACGTGCTCGGGCCAGCGCCGCGGGTACTCGAGCTGAGGGAACGTCGCGACGATCGCAAGCTCCGCGCTGATGCCGCCGTGAACGTGGTCGAGCGCGGCAAGACCCAGTCGCGCCCTCGTCTCGTTCAGCTCGCGCCGGCCGCGCTCCAGCCCGCGCCCCACGACGGGCTGCGCCCGCCGCCACACCGCCCGCCCCGCTGCCGTCCGCGGCATCCGCGCCCCCAGCGAGTAGATCGGATGCTCCGGGCCGCCCGTGCGGATGCACGTGGGGGATCAGCGTCGCCCACCGCCGGCCGTCCATCTCGGCCGCGAGCGCGGGCGCGAGCGTGAGGATGTCGGCGACGACCGCTTCCGGCGCAAGCTCGCGCACGAGCGGCAGCGTGTCCTGCGCCGCGTGCACCACGGCCTCGTAGAAGTCGAGCGGCTCAGGGCCCTGGGGGAAGACCTGGTACTCGGGCGCCGGCGCGAACGCCATGCCCTCGGCTTCCACGTGACCCTGCCAGCGCCGCCAGGTCTGCAGCGTGACGTCGTTCCCGCGCGCCGCCAGCGCCCGCCCGAGGGCGATCATCGGGAATGCGTGGCCCGGGTCGCCGAACGCGCCCAGGAGGATGCGGCGTCCGGCCAGCGGGCGGCCTTCGCTCAGGCCGCGAGCTCGGCGAGCAGCCGCATCTGCTCGAGGCGCTCGTCGCGGCCGAAGGCGGTCGGCGTGATCCCGAGCGTGCCGACGCCGGCGTCGCGGTAGGCGGCGAGCCGGTCGCGGACCATGTCCTTCGGGCCGCACAGCGAGACCGCGTCGATCAGCTCGTCGGGAACCGCCGCCATCGCCTCCTCGCGCTTGCCGTCCAGGTACAGGTCCTGGATCGTCTTCGCCTCCGCCTCGTAGCCGTAGCGGCTCACGAGCTGGTTGTAGAAGTTCTGCTTGCGCGAGCCCATCCCGCCGACGTACAGCGCGATGAATGCGCGCATCGTGTTGCGCGCCGCCTCGAGGTCGTCGGAGATGCACAGGCTGACGGTCGGAGCGATGTCGAAGCCGTCGAGGCTTTTGCCGCTGCGGGCCGCGCCGTCCTCGAGCAGCTTGCGCAGGTCGGCCACGTGCTCGGGGGAGAACAGCGTGGGGATCCAGCCGTCGGCGATCTCGCCGGCCAGTTCGGTGTTCTTCGGTCCGATCGCCGCCAGGTAGATCGGGATCTGCTCCTGGACCGTGGAGATCGTCAGCTTCAGCGCCTTGCCGGGCCCGTCGGGCAGCGGCAGCTCGAGCGTCTCGCCCTTGAACTCCACGCGTTCGCGGGCGAGCGCCATCCGCACCACCGCCACGTACTCGCGCGTGCGCTGGAGCTGTTTCGCGAACCGCTGACCGTGCCAGCCCTCGGCCACCTGCGGGCCCGGAGGAGCCGATGCCGATGATCATGCGCCCGTCTGAGAGCTGGTCGATCGTGGCGGCGGTCATCGCCGTCATCGCGGCCGAGCGCGCGGGCATCTGGAAGATCCCGGCGCCGAGGCGGATCTTGCTCGTCTGCCCGGCCAGCCACGCCAGCACCGTGGCTGTGTCGGAGCCGTAAGCCTCTGCCGCCCAGACCGAGTCGTAGCCGAGCCGCTCGGCCTCCTGGACGATCTGCAACTGGTCCTCGGAGGTCAGGCCGAGGCCCCAGTAACCGATGTGGATGCCGAGCTTCATGCAGGTTTCCTTTCAGCTGCAGGGATTTCCTTGCCGGCGGAGAGGCGGAGGCCTAGTCTTGGCCGCGCCCCTCCCGCGATCAGCCCGAGCGCCTCGAGCGGGGCACAGCCTATGCGAAAGCGCCGCTCCTCCAGCAGCCCGATCGAGCGCCTGCGCCTGGCGATCGACTGCATGCCGCTGGCCACGCGCGAGGCCATGCTCGCGGGCGTACTCGCGCAGCGAGCGGATCCTCGTCGGCGCCTACACCGACGGCCGCGGCGGCGTCTGCCCGATGCTCGCCGCGCACCGCGCCGGCGGGCGCACCGACTTCATCTCCTTCGCGAAGGCGTGGGACCGCTTCGCCCGCTGCCGCGGCGCGAGCCGCCCCGCGACCGAGCGCGAGACACGGATCCTCGTCGCCCAACTCGAAGCGAGCCTGGCCGATGCGGACGGCTGCGAGCTGGACCGCGCGATCGCCGAGCACCACGTGCTCGTCGCGGCGTCCAAGCGCCGCCCGGCGCGCGAGACCGAGCACGACCCGCGCGGCGAGATCCGCGCACGCCGCCTCGCCGCCCCCCGCCCGGCGCCGGCCGGCGTGGCCGTCCCGGCCTAGTCAGCGCCGCCGATGCGCGGCGCGCCGCGGCCCGCGTCCGCGCGCGGCGTAGCTCGCGAGCTCGCGTTCGAAGGCCGGCCAGTCCCAGCCGCGCTTGGATGCCCGCCTGATCGCGGCGCAGGTCGAGCGCGCGCGAGCCGATCTTCGAGAGGTCCAGCGCGGCCGCCGTCACACCCACCACCACGAGGAGCAGCAGGCCGCATACGAGGATGATCGTCAGAGAGCTCACACCTGTTGCGAGGTTTCCCCGGCAACGGGCGCTGAAACGTCAGCAGCCGGAAGCTAGAGGCCCTCGCCGGGGCGCACGAACATGATCTCCGGCACCACGCAGGCGGGCGAGACGCGCAGCAGGAACCGCACCGACTCGGCGATGTCCTCCGGGCGGATCATCTCCGCCGCGGGCACGTGCTCCTTGACGAAGTCGGTCATCGGCGTGTCGACGAAGGCGGGGCAGAGGGCGGTCGACTTGATCCCGTCGGGGCCGAGTTCCTTGTTCATCGCTTCGGTCCATCCGACGACGCCGTGCTTGGTGGCGGAGTAGACCGACAGCCAGCCCTCGCCGTGCTTGCCCGAGATCGAGGACGTGTTGACGACCAGCGCGTTTTTGTGCTCGGCTGCCGCCTCGCGCAGCATCGGCATGCACTCGCGGTAGAAGATGAAGATCTGGCGCAGGTTGATCGCCAGCTGCATGTCGATGTGCTTGGTCTGGATCTCGCCGACCGGCGCGCCGATCGCCCACACCCGCATTGTTGACGAGCACGTCGAGACGCCCGAAGCGCTCCTTGTGCGTCGTGACAACCTGCTTGATCTGCTCCTCGTCGGCGACGTTCACCGCCAGCGACTCGACCTCGTGGCCGAGCTCGCGCAGCTCGGTGACCGCACCCTCGAGCTTCTCGGGGCGCCGTGAGGCGACGGTCAGCGAGTAGCCCTCCTCGCCGAGGACCTTCGCGATCGCGAGCCCGATGCCGCTCGATGCTCCCGTGACGATCGCTGCCTTCTCTGCCGCCATCTGCCTACCCCTCCTGTCGTGAGCCGAGCCGAACGCCAGCCTGTACGGGCGGGCGGCGGGAGCATATCTGGACGGCACCCACCGGCCGGGGGTAGACTCGAAGCTCAACGTCGTCGAGCGAGTGGGGGTTCATGGTGTTCGTCCCAAGAAGGTCTCGCGGCACGTTCGTCCTCTGCGCCGCGGCCGCGGCGCTCACGGCGGCCGCGCCGGCATCAGCGGCGGGCGAAGGCAGCCCGAAAGTCTCGGTCAAACCGCACAAGGTGATGGTCAACACGACGGTCACGCTCAAGGGCAAACACTTCGCGCCGAACACGACGATGCGCTCCTCGAGTGCGGCAAGACGTTCTGGCTGGCGCCGTCGAACCCATGCCTGGAAGACAACGCGACCGAAGTGACGACCGACGCCAAGGGGCGCTTCGAAACCACCTTCAAGGCCGGCGTCTGCCCCGAAGCCGAACGGATCAAAATGCGGACCGAAGTCAAGTGCTACGTGGGCGCGGTCAAATTCGGCGAAGACACCGGCGAACTCGTCGGCGCCGGGAAGCTCGACGTCAGCTACCCCTGAGCGTCTGAGGAAGTTCACCCGCCGCGCGAGAAGGCGTGGCAGTATGGGCTCACGAGCCTCCGTGGTCGGTCGGCCCTGACTCCGGCGCGATGACGGGTTGACGCGGCGAGGGGACTCGCGCCGAACCGAGCGGTTCGGCCCGAGCGGCCGAACCGGGATCTCAACCCGAAGGAGCGTCATGCCCTACCTCACCGTCGGTCAGGAGAACTCCGCCCCGATCGAGCTCTACTACGAGGACCACGGCTCGGGTGCGCCGATCGTGCTCATCCACGGTTACCCACTCAGCGGCCGAGCCTGGGACAGGCAGCTGCCGCCGCTCCTGGAAGCGGGCAGGCGCGTCATCACCTACGACCGGCGCGGCTTCGGCAAGTCGAGCCAGCCCGCCACCGGCTACGACTACGACACGTTCGCCCAGGATCTCGCGACGCTGATGGACGAGCTGGACCTGACGGACGCCGTCATCGCCGGCCACTCGATGGGCACCGGCGAGGTGACGCGCTACCTCGGCACACACGGCTCCTCGCGCGTGGAGCGCGGCGTGCTGGTCTCGCCGATCCCGCCGTTCCTGAAGCAGACCGACGACAACCCGGACGGGCTTCCGCGAAGCCTCTTCGACGGCTTCGAAAAGGAAGCACGGGCGGATGGCAACGTCTGGATGAAGGGCTTCCTCGAAAACTTCTACAACTACGACGACTACAAAGGGACACTCGTCAGCGAACAGGCCTTCCAGGCGAGCTTCAACATCGCGGTCAGCTCCTCGGCGATCGCCACCGTCGCCTGCATCGACACCTGGCTCACCGATTTCCGTGCGGACCTCGCGAAGATCGACGTGCCGATGCTCGTGATCCAGGGCGACGCCGATCGCATCCTGCCCTACGACAAGACAGGCGCGCGCCTGCCGGCGTTGCTCGACGACGTCCAGCTCGTCACGATCGAAGGCGGGCCGCACGCGATCGCCTGGACGCACGTGATGCAGGTCAACAAGGCGCTGCTGCAGTTCATCGGCGCCGAGAGCCGCGTCGCGGCCGGCTGAGACGGGGGCTCGCGCCCGGGTGCGCTGGTAGCGTCTGGACGGCCTGCCCGGGCCGTGCCCTGCGGGGCACCGGCGGTCCGAGCGAGCGTTGGGCCCGTAGCTCAGTTGGTCAGAGCTGCCGACTCATAATCGGTAGGTCGCTGGTTCGAGTCCAGCCGGGCCCACGTTGATCCGACTCGGGAAGCGTGTTCCAGACGCGCTCCGCGCCGAGCGCTTGGTGGCGTCAGCTCGGTGGTCCGCGAAGGCTGAGGAGCTCCACTACTGAGAGCGACGAACATCGCGCTGGCGACCGCGACCAGCCCGTAGCGAGCGGCGGGCAGCGGAAGGCGGCTACCGATCCCGACGAGGAATAGGACGGCCGCCAGGAAGACGGTGAGGCGCACGTACTTGTCTGCCGTTCCAGCGGCTGACTGGCCGCGGCTGAAGTAGGCGTCGGCCTTGGCGTTCAGGGCCTTGGCTTGGGCCTGTTGCGGTATCCGGTACTGGGGCATGTCGGACGGATCCGCTGGCGCGTTGGGGTTCGTGAGGGGCTTGGTGGCCCGCCATGCTTCGACGGCGGCGAGTGCGCTCGGGCGCAGCCGCTTGAGCGCGACGCGGAAGAGCAGGGGATTGTGCGAGGCGTAGGCAGTGATTGCGGCATTGAAGTCCACCGAGTCCAGCGTGCGGATCTGCGTCGCTTCGATGGCGGCTTGGTTGGCTTTCGTCCGGGTGGAGGAGGCTTTCGCCAGTGAAAGCGACGAGTCGGTGCCCCACTTGGCCGCTGCGTACCCCGACCATGCGGCCATGATCGCCACGAGCGAGAGCAGCACCGCCTCGGCGATCGAAACGTAGCGGTCACGCCGGGAGTGATCCTCAGGCGCGTGGTGCTCGCGATGCTCGGCGATCTCCTTGCCGACCTCGGTCGCCGAAAGGCCCTCAGGCATCCCGACCACGATCCTCTCTGGCCGAAGTGGGCAAACTCACGCCGCTGCAGCCGGTTGCGTTGCGAGGGCCGTTTCTGCCGCCGGAGCCGGTTCTTTCGACGAGCCCGGCTGGCTCGGCCGGGATCCGCCGGCTGAAGGCCAGTCCGATCAACGCGAAGATGGCGAGTATCGACAGCGCCTCGCGCAGCCCGTCGAGGCGCGCTTTCGCGTTTTCTTCGACGATCGCGTCTGTGGCCCTGGGTGGCACATGGGCCTTGTTGAGCGCGTCCTTCAATTGCTTGTCGGAGATGAAGGGGACGCCACCGGCGAGCTGGGTCGTAGCCTGCGATTTGACGCGCGCGGGAACGGCGGAGTTCTGCTGCACCCCTGTCAGAAACGAGGTGCTCAGCGCGGCGATGACGATCGCGCCCGTCAGCGCGGTGCCCATGGAGATGCCGAGGTTGCGTGATCGTGTTCTGCAGTCCGCCCACCGCGCTGCTCTGCTCATCGGGAACGGAGGAGACGGTGACGGCCCCGAGCTGGGAGGACAGCGCTCCGATTCCGAGACCGACGAGCAGCATCGGGAACGGTCGTTATCTCCGGTCCCGCGCCTTCCTGGAGCGCGGCGACCAAGATCACGAGGCCGGCAAACATCGCGATGAAACCGAGCCGGACCACCCGGCGCGGCGATGCTTTGGGGAACAGCTTGGGGATGCCGGCTGCCGCGAGGATCAGGGCGATCGACAGCGGCAGGAACCTCACGCCCGTCTGGATCGCGGAGAGCCCGAGCGCGACGGAGAGGAACAGCGGCACGGCGAAGGCGACCCCGCTTTGCACGAAGAACTGGAAGAAGAACGAGTTCAGGCCGCCGCGCAGCACGTGGACCCTGCAGGATCTTGGGGTCGATGCAGCGGCTCGCCGCCGCGGGCGAGCACCCGATCCTCCCACTCGATGAACAGATAGATGACGCAGAGCGCCCGCGAGCATCAGCCAGATCACCGGCGAGAGCCCGATCCATTCGGGAGCCCCCGGCTTTGGGTTTGACAAAGCCCCACACGCCCGAGCGCAGGACACCGAAGACGATCAGCCCGAGGCCGAGCGCTGACAGCGCCGTACCCACGAGGTCCAGGTGCCCCCCCTTCTCACGCGGCCCCTCGGGTATGCGGCGGGCGAGGACGAGGATCGCCAGCACGATCGCGACCTCGCCCGCGAACACCCAGCGCCATGAGAGGTAGGTGGTGAACAGGCCGCCGACGATCGGGCCGACCCCGATCGCGATCGCGGTCGCCGCGGCGATCAGCCCGTAGGCGCGCGGCCGTTCGGCGGGCCCGTAGTTCACCGCCACCAGCGCGACGATCGACGGCAGGATCAGCACCGCCCCGATGCCCTCGAGGCAGGACCATCCGAGCAGCAGCACCCCGAGGCTCGTAGAGATCGCCGTGATGAACGAGCCGCAGCCGTAGATCACGCACCCGATCGCGAAGGCGCGCTTGCGCCCGATGATCTGGCCGACCTTCCCGCCCGTGATCATGAACGCGGCCATCACCAGCGTGTAGAGCGTGATCGCCGTCTGGATGCCGGTGACGGTCGTGCCGACGTCCTTCGCGACCGTCGCGATCGACACGTTCATCACCGAGCTGTCGAGCATCATCAGGAACTGCCCCGCGCACAGCGTCAGCAGAACGCCGCCGGCCACTGCCGCGGTTGCCTTACTCGACACGGCGCTCACGCCCTCGCGATGAAACGTCGAGGACAGCCGCTCGCCCGGCGCGCTTCGGCACGCGGTTCGCCACAGACATGAGGCCCGGCACGCTGAGACATGAGCGAGGTGATGACGAGAGCCCGGGAACGTCGAGCCTGCGACCGAGCCGCTATTGCCTACTCAGGGAGCGTTCTGCCATCCCGGCGTTCTCGGCGATGAGGTAGACGAAGACGCCGAAGAACGGCAGCACGATGATGAAGATGATCCACAGGACCTTGGTCCACCCGGACTCGTCGTGGCGACGGAAGATGTCGGCGAACACAACAAACAGAAGATAGAGCCAGATCACAAGCCCCATGAAGATGAGCATCGTCCACAGGACTTCGAGGAACGGGTAGCTGGTTGCGAGGATCATGGTGTCGTCCTTATCTATCGAGGGGGAAGGGAACAGTGCAGTTCGGTCAGACCGTGCGAGCTCTCGGATCGTGCGTCTGCATCAAGGTGCTTGTCGGCGCGAATGATCAGTCACGAGCCACCCGTCGGCTCCCGACGGCCGCAGCGACCGAACGCATCAGCGGCCCGCCCGCCGGCGCGAGCGCCGCCGGACGCCGCACACCGACACTGGGCTCAGCGGCCGACCGATCGGGTCGATGAACAGTGAGCAAGGGCCCGTCGCAGTTGGGCATCTCGCCTTCGAGCACGTCCACGTCGTAGGTGAGCGTCTCGCCGTCCAAGCTCGGGTTCGTGAGCGTCACCACCACGTCCTCGGGCGTCTCGTCCTGGGAGGCGAGGAACGAGAGCACAGCGTTCGGGGGATCTTCGAGGAAGCTGTTGTCACCGTCTCCCCAGCCCTCCACGAACTGTGCGGAGGTGAGGTGGCCGACGATGCGCTCGGGTCGGTCAGAAAACATCAGCGTGGAGGGTGCGAGCCCCTGCAGTGTCATCGAGCCGTCGCTGCTCGTCACCCCCTGGGCACTCTGGACATACAGCGCCTCGAACTCGTCGGGCTGAGCTGTTGGTTCTGGCGACACTTGGATCTCCTTGATCGTGATTTTGGCGGCCACGCCCTCGGCGGTTGGCCCTGTTCTGGCTTGGACGGCTCCGGTGTGCGGCGCGTCAGGCCTCTTGACCTCGACAGTGTCGCGAGACGTGTTTGGATCACTCCACGGGTGTCAGAGCCCCGTCTCGGCGGTGATGCGGCCGGATTCGACGGCCTCGGTCAGGGCCTTGTAGTCGCGCTCGTTCTGTTCGGCGTAGGCGTGGGAGAACTCGACGATCGCGCGGTCGAAGGCGGCGCTCTTGCCGAGGTAGGCGGCGATCGCGATCCGGTCGCCGCTGCGGGCGTGCGCGCGCGCGAGCGTCCAGCCGCACAGCCGGCCGTATGTGGCCATGCCGCTCGGAACCATCTGTTCGACTTCGGCCGAGCCCTTCCAGTCCTTCAGCTGGCGCCCGTAGAAGTCGCGGGGCTTGACTCGTCGAGCCCTGACTCGACGTGCAGCCAGCCGAGGAAGATGTCGCTCGAGGCCTGCATCAGGCGCTGTCCGGTGACGACCCGCTCGCCGTGGTTCTCGAACTCGCTGGCCTCGAGGAACTCCTCGAGCACCGAGGCCTCGGCCTCCTTCATCTGCAGGAACAGCGGGTCCTGGCCGTCGCGGCCGACCAGCAAGGCGATCCAGGCGCGCGTGCCGACGCTGCCGACGCCGACCACCTTGCGCGCGAAGTCGACCAGCTGGAACTGCTCGAGCAGGACGCGCCGGTCGTGCTGGAGCGTGGCGCGATAGGAGCGCAGGAGCTCGTGCAGCGCGTCGAACATCTCGTCGCGTTCGCATGCCCTGCGCGAGTTCGTCGATCGGCACGATCAGAGGCGGTTCGGCCACGATCCGCGCCTGCCCGTCGACCTCGCGGGTGAGTTTGGAGAACGCCGACATGCTGTCCTTGGTGCGCGCCTTGGCGAGCGTCTTCTCGGTCGCGCTTGACCTGCTTGGGCTTGAACTGCGAGCCGAGTTCGGCGATCGTCGCCTCGACGTCCAGGTGCGCATACCAGACCTCGAGGTTCTTCATGGCGGCGAAGCCCGCCATCGCGGTGCGGTACTCCGCGACGGTGTCGAGCACGATCTGGTCCTGGTCCTTGACCGGGAATCCGTTGTACTGCGCCGCGATGAGCATGCTCACCGCGAGGCGCTTTACGTCCCACTCCCAGGGCCCGGGGAGCGTCTCGTCGAAGTCGTTGACGTCGAACACCAGTCGTCGCTCGGGCGAGGCGAACACGCCGAAGTTCGACAGGTGCGCATCGCCGCAGCACTGCACCTGAAGCCCCGAGCGAGGCGTGGCGGCGAGGTCGCTGGCCATGATCAGCGCAGCTCCCCGGTAGAACGTGAACGGCGAGACCAGCATGCGCCCGTAGCGGATCGGGACGAGCTCCGGCACGCGCGTCTTCGCCTGGCGTTCGAGCAGCTTGATCGGGTCAGGGCGCCGCCGCGGCGGGTTAAACTCTGCCTGGCTGGCCCGCGGCACTTCGGCACGGGCCGCCTTGCCGCGGGCCACACGCTCTGCGACGCTCAGGTGCGGTACCGCCTTGACCGTACCGTTCCCTTTTGCGGTGGCTGAGCCACGAATCGGGCGAGGCCCACTTGAAGACTGGACTGTTGAAGGAGACATCGCCTACCGCCTAGGCGTTGTTTGAGGTCTTGGATAGGAGGATGGGCGAGGTGCGGCCAGCCCGATAGAGCACGCAAACACAAAGTGGTGGCCGCGATCGTCCGCGTTCCCTGCTCGAGACTGTCCCGGGACGACTGTCATGGGCGATGTCCCCGCGGCGCTTCGGGCTCGTCCTCGCGGAGCGCGTGGTTCGGCTCATATCCGAGCGCGAGCGCAAGCTTCGGCGCGGCTGAGCTGGTCCGAACGATGCCGGCCGACGGGAGGACCGCTACGAGAGTGTCGACGATTTCTGCGTCCGATGCGCCCGCGGCCTGGGCCGCCTGGACAGTCGCGACATAGGACGGGATAGCTCCCTCGATACCGATGAGCACAGCTAGCTTGACGAGCTCACACGTGCGTTGGTCGAGCTCAGAGTCGAGCTCAGCTCCCTCGCCGCCAGACCTGCTCAAGGATTGGATGAAGCCCTCGTCCCTGAGCGCGATTCTCGACGAGCGTGTCTTCGGTCGTGGCCACTGCTCCATTGCAGCGCGGGGACGCCGGGCGAGCATCGGCCATATAGGTTGAAATCGCACGAAGACAGAGTTCAGCGATCTGGGCTGGTCGCCAGGGCGTGCCGCCACCTGCCGCCGGCAAGCCACGGTAAGTAGTTTCCCGCGGGGATCGCGCGGAGAAGTTCGCTAGACGGGGGCGATCGGTCCCGTACTCTGCTTGAGAGCGGATGTAATGCTGAGCAGTCAAAGGGGGCACAGGCGATCTCGGTTTCGGGGCTAAGTGACAGGGTGGGTGCGCCGCAGCCGGACGTTCAGGTGCCAGTGCGGATCACTTCAGGGGGACCACGGCTCCATCCGGACTTGATCCCGCGGACTGCGCTACTGCGGCGATTGGCCCACCAAGCGGAGCCCGTCGTGGCGGTCTTCGCGCCGGCGGGATACGGAAAGACGACCCTCCTCGCCCAAGCGTCGGAGTTAGATGGTCGGCGCTTCGGGTGGATCTCGCTCGAGGACGCCGACAACGATCCCGTCGTCCTTGCGACCCATCTCGCACAGGCTCTTAGTTGGGCCAGCGGCGTTGATCCGACGACCTTCGACGCCGTTAGCAACCCGCCTCACGCGCTTTGGTCGACGACGCTCCCGCGGCTTCGAGCGGCCTTCATCTCGATCGAGCATCCGGTGGTGATGGTGCTCGACGACGTGCATGTGCTTTGCGAGCGCGATGCCTGCGACGTTCTCACCGCGATCTGCGACTACCTCCCGGCGGGCTCTCAGCTTATGTTCGCGGGCCGCCACGAGCCGCAGTGTTTTCTTGCTCGTGTCCGAGCTGAGCGTCGTGTTGCTGAGCTGCAGGTCGATGACCTTGCTCTGGACGTGGTCGAGGCGGGGTCCCTGCTTCGCGCCGCTGGGGTCGCTCTCACCGAACAGGAGGTCGCAGAGCTGACGGCCCATACCGAGGGATGGGCCGTCAGCATCTATCTAACAGCGCTCTCCTTGCGTGAGACCGGCACTCGCGATCGGTATGCCGGATCCGAGATCGGCGGAACACCGCGTCAGATCGCGGACTATATTCAGCTTGAGGTCCTGTCAGGCTTACCGCCCGATCAGGTCGAGTTCTTGACGCGGACCGCTGTGCTGGACCGGATGTGCGGGCCGCTGTGCGACGCCGTGCTCAAGCAGACGGGGAGCGCAGCGATCCTTGAGTCGCTGCAGCGGTCAAACCGCTTGCTCGTGGCGCTCGACCGGCACGGTGAGTGGTACCGCTACCACCACCTCTTCCGTGATCTGCTCGCCCGCGAACTCAACGTCCGCGAGCCAGATCTGATCCCGACCCTCAACCGCCGCGCAGCTGACTGGAGCGAGGATAATGGTGCGCGGGAGGCGGCGATCGCGTACGCGTCTCGCGGGCGACGACGTCAAGCGCGCCGCGACGCTGGTGGCGGTTTGCGCGATCCCCGCGCACCAGGCTGGACGGCTCGAGACGGTACGAAAATGGATCGAGCGTCTATCCGAACGTGGAGCCCCACGACAATATCCGGCGGTCGCGGTCCTGGGAGCCTGGTGCGAGGGGCTGTCAGGCCATCCTGTCGAAGCGGAACGTTGGGCAATGGAGGCCAAACAGGGCGACACCGACGAGCCGGCCCCGGACGGAGGCGCGACGATCGAGCCGTGGGTGAGATGCCTTGAAGCGGCCATGTGCCGCCACGGCGTCGACCGTATGAGGATCGACGCCGAGCGAACGCTTGAGCTGTCCCCCGACTGGAGCTTGCAGCGACCGGTGGCGTCGAACATGCTCGGCGTCGCATTGCTTCTCGCAGGTGATAGCGACCAGGCGGATCAGGTCTTTAGCGACAACTCGCAGGCGGCAAAGGAACTCGACATGCCCAGCAACGCGTCGGTCGCTCTCGCTCAGCGCTCGCTGCTGGCGGCGGCGGATGGCGACCTCGACACGGCCGAAGAACTCGCCCAGGACGCGGACCGATGCGTGCTCGAAGGACGGTTCGAGGCGTATCTGCCGAGCGCGACAACCTTCGCCGCGCTCGGCAGGGTCGCGCTACACAGGGGGGAACTCCAACAGGCGCAAACGCATCTCGCTGGGGCCGACCGCCTGAGACCGCTGCTGACGTACTTCATGCCGTTCAACGGCGTGCAGGTTCGTCTCGAGCTGGTGCGCGCCCGTATCGCTTTGGGCGACGCCGCGGGTGCAATGATCTTGCAAAGGGAGATCGACCAGCTGTTAAGACGTATCCCCGACCTCGGCGTGCTCGTCGGGCAGGCCGGCGAACTCCGTGATCGGGTCAACGCGATGCACGCCTTGACCGGTGACTGGACCCCACTGCTCACCGAGGCCGAGCTGCAAGTGCTACCGCTGTTGGCTACCCATCTCACCATCGCTGAGATCGCTGAGCGGCGATATGTCTCGCGAGCCACGATCAAGACGCAGGCTGTGTCTATCTATCGCAAGTTGGAGGTCACGAAGCGCGGCGAGGCGATCGAGCGCGCGGCAAAGCTCGGTTTGATCGACTCCCTAGCCGTGCCACGTTCTCGCGAGTTCGCCCGATCTGGCTGAGGAACTCGGGGGCATCCGACGCCCCTCGGCCAGCTCATCGAATTTCAACCTCTTTGGTCGATGCAGGCCGCCTTCGGCGCTGCTCAAATGTCAAACACCACCAAGAACAGGAGACGAGATGAGCGACAATCCGGTCTTTATCTACGCCGCGACGTACGCGGATGCCGCCGGCGCCGAGGCGGACTACGACATCCTTCTCGAACTGCATGCGGCGAAGCTCGTGGGCACCTATGACGTCGCGTTGGTGACCAAGGACGCCGACGGCAAGGTCCAGGTCGAGAAGCACGAGAAGCCGACCCAGCACGGCACCTGGGGAGGCATCGCCGTCGGAGCGGCGGTCGGGGTCGTGGCCGCGCCGGCCGTGATCCCCGCGGCGTTGCTCGGCGGTGTCATCGGCGGCCTCGGCGGACACTTCAAAAAGGGCATCTCCAGCTCCGATGCCAAGGAACTGGGTGACCTGATCGAAGCGGGAGAGGCAACGCTGCTCGTGATCGGCGAATCGCGCCTCGAAGAACAGCTCGACAAGGTCCTTACCCGCGCAGAAAAGACGATCGAGAAGGAAATCGACGTCGACAGCAAGGAGTTCAAGCGCGAACTCGACAAGGCGGAGAAGGAGTACGCAACTGCCTAGCTGACCGGACAGGGCTGCGGCCCCGCCACGGCCGCAGCCGAGAGACAAGGCCGCCGACTGAACAGAGCCGGTGTGGACCTCCACGGATCCGGTTCACCGCGAGGCGGCCGCCCATGCCGCGGTCCGCGGGGAGTCCGCGACACGACGCCCCCAAGACACGACGCCCGAAGACCCGAAAGGATCAAGATGACCATTGCATCTGACACCCCCGTCCTGGACACGCTCGCCGCGATCACCGCAGAGTCGGTTGAGCGCTCCGGATTGGACGACAACTCGCTGCTCGCGGCGCGCATCGCTGCTCTCGTGGCCGTCGATGCACCGGCTGCGTCCTATCTCGTGCACATCGGGCCTGCGGCAGACGCCGGCGTCACGCTCGAGCAGCTTCAAGGCATCCTGATTGCGGTTGCCCCGATCGTCGGCACGCCACGAACGATGTCCGCCGCCGCGCGGATCACCAAGGCACTTGGGATCGCGATCATCGCCGTCGAGGCCGAGCTCGACGCCGAGCAGACGGCATCTGAATATCAGTAGCCATCCACGAACTGCAGGACGAGGAGGTCGGATCGTGTTTACGTTTGACGAAGAGCAGGGTGCGCTCGCGCAGCTTTGGTGGTTGGTGATGCTGTTCGGTGCGGCGGTGTTCTGCGTCGGCGTCTTCTTTGTCGTCTCGCCGCACGAAACGCTGAGCACGTTCACGGTGATCGCCGGGATCTTTCTGCTCGTCGACGGAGTGCTGGCGATTGGCACCTCGATCTTCGCCAAGGAGGAAGGGCGCGGCATGCTGGCATTGATCGGCGCACTCAGCGCGATCGCGGGCCTGGTCCTCATCAAGAAACCCTTTGGCACGCTCGTCGTCTTCGTGCTCGTCATCGGAGTGTGGTTCATCGTGGCCGGCGTGATGCGCTTGGTCGCTGCCTTCGGTGAACCCGAGGGACGTGCGACGAGCGTCGCGGTCGCGATCCTCGACACGATTGCCGGCATCGTCATCTTGTCCTGGCCCGGGATCGGTCTGGCCACGCTTGCGGTGGTGATCGGCATCGTCTTGATCGTGCGCGGCGCCTTGTTCTTCATGGCCGGCTGGGAGATGCGCCGACTCGGGCACGAAACCAACGCCGTACCGGGGGCGCACCCGGCGACCTGACCTCCGAACGCTTGGTGTCGTGGCGCAAACCTTCGATGCCCCCGATTTGCAGTGGGCCCGCGCGGGTGGCCCACGAACGCTGACAATCAATCTGTTCAAAACCGTGAAGGAGAACCGATGTTCAAGACCCTCAACAGACCGGCAGTCCTAGCGGCGATTCTGCTTGTCCCGGTGGGGCTGGCCGCTTGTGGCGAATCTTCTGAAGAAAAGGCGACAGCACAGGTCTGCTCCTCCACCAAGGAAATCCGGGCCCAGCTCACCAAGCTATCCAGCCTGTCGATCTCGCAGAAGGCACCGGAAGAAATCAAGGCCGCCGCCGAAGTGATGAAAAAGGAAGCGGCCAAGATCGACGAATCCGTCACCAACCTGCCGGCGTCGAGCAAGAGTCAGGTGGAAACCGCGCAGAAGGCGCTCGCCGTCGAGCTTGCGGGCCTAGCGAAGACAGCGGCTTCTACGGCAATAGCGTCGGGGAACGTCGAAGCCGTGCTCAAGGAATCCGAGCCTGCGGTGAAGACCGCTGTCGCCGGACTCGCCGCGAGCTACAAGCAGGCATTCGAATCGCTCAAATGCTCCTAGCTCGGACTCCCGGGAACCTCCCGTAGCACCCAAGATGATTCCAACCGGCGAAAGCGAGGGCTGGCCAGCCGGGCGCGATCCAGGACTGCTGCGCCGTAAGGATTGACGCATGTCCCCAGGCGAAGACTTCCGGAACGAGGGCCGATCGCTTAGCACCACCCGCATGGAAGGGCTCAGCGATGGCGTGTTCGGCTTCGCGGCGACGCTGCTCGTGCTCGACATCGCGCTGCGTCCGCCGGGCACAGCACTCGAACAGGTGCTTCGCGCCTGGCCGTCCTACCTCGCCTACGTCGTGAGCTTCCTCACGATCGGAGCAGCCTGGCTCGCCCACACGCAGCTCACCGAGGGGCTGACGCGGACGGATCCGCTGCTGCTGCGTATCAACTTGCTGGTGTTGCTCGTGGTCGCGTTTCTGCCGTTCCCGACGAGCCTGGTTGCCGAGGCCCTGCACTCCAACACGAGTGAGCGCGTGTTCGTCACGATGTACGGGCTTACCCTGCTGGCCATTCGCCTCCTCGGCTTTGCTCTGGACGCGTACGCCCGACGCGAGCGCCTCTACACGCCTACGGAACAGGGCGGGCAGCGGCAGGACGAACCGCGCGAACTGCTCCCGGTGCTCGGCGGGTACGTGATCGCGATCCTCGTCGGTCTCGTCGTTCCGGGGGTGGCTGTGGCGGTCTACTTCGCTGTGGCGATATACATGATCCTGTTCCGCGGGATTCCACGGCACGCGTTGCGTGCCCGTCGGTCCGGCGGTTGAGCGCTTTGTCGAAGGGCGCCAGTGAGCGATGACAGCCCACGGCATGCCTCCGCAAACGCGGGGGCTCATGACGTCGGCGTGCGCCGCCTTGCTCCAGCTCACGCGCAGGGATTCGGATCCCCTGCATGGAGGGTGTTCCATCCTCCGCCGGGGCATTGCATTTCGATATAGCCTTTCGGGCCGAGCGTGAACGGCGCTTCAACCGTGAACTTGAACGTGTACCAGGCGAAGTCGAGGCCATCGGCGATGCCGAACCACGCGGGCAGAGCGAAGTCGGCGACCTTCTGCCCGCCGATTTCGTAGTAGGACCCGTACATCGGGTCGGCGATCTCCTCGCGGTAGGTGACGCCCGCTTCGTTCGTCGTGAGGCTTTCGCCGGTGGGATCGACCAGCATCTCCAGGATCTCATGGGACATCGTTTCGCTCGCCAAGGGCCGCCCGGCCTCGGCGTAGTCGACGAAGCCCACGATCGCACCTTCGGCGGTCTGTTCGTGCCAGCCGAGCCCGAACTCTCCTCCGCCGCTGCCGTTTTCCTGCAGGGTCATCGTCCACGCGCCGGATGGGACTTCGTTGAGCACAAGGCGGGCTTTCGGAGCCAGCCCCAGTTTCACCCACGGCGAGAAGTTGTAGTCCCGTTCGATCTGTGTCGAGAGCGCCGTGAAGATTTTTTTGAAGGCGCCGGCCCCCATGCTCGAGTGATTGACGACTCCAATCACCTGTTCTTCGCTGGGCGTCGCCTGGGCGGCCTGCGGACCGACCGCAGCGACGGCGCACGCCGCCGCTGTCGCCACGACTGCGATCAGCTTCCGCGTTCCCATTCTTGCCCCTCTCTCGAAATTTGGAAGTGCGATCCGATCCTCGCCGATCCTGTCTCGTGCTGTCAACTGTGGGACGCCAGGAACGCCGCGCGGCATCGGAGTGGCATCCAGAGAGGGAGCGACGACGCAATAGGGCGGCTCACAATCGGTGGGCCCGGCCGGTCCGAGTCCGGCCGCGCGCAGATCTCCAGCGCGAATAAGCTCCAGCCGTGCGTTTCGCGATCTCCATCCCGCAGTACGCCCGCGACAGCGTCTTCGACGAGCAGGCCTTTCGCACCCACCTCCGCCGCATCGAGGAGCTCGGCGTGTTCGAGAGCGGCTGGGTGCAGGAGCAGGTGCTCGGCGCATCCGGCAGCCTCGCGGCGCTGCAGACGCTCACCTATGCCGCGGCCTGCACAGAACGGCTGCGACTCGGCTGCGCCGTGTTCGTCCTGCCCCTCCACAACCCCCTCCACCTCGCCAAGGCGATCAGCTCGCTGGACTGCCTCAGCCACGGCCGCGTCGAGGTGGGCTTCGCCACCGGCGGGCAGGGACGCCCGTTCGCCGCCTTCGGCGTCGACCCCGACAAGCCGGTCGCGCGCTTCAACGAGGCGCTCGCGCTGATGAAGGCCTGCTGGACGGAGCCGGAGATCGACTTCGAGGGCCGTTTCTGGAACCTGCACGGCGCCACGATGGAGCCCAAGCCGGTGCAGAAGCCCTACCCGCCGGTCTGGTTCGGCGGCAGCGCGCCCGCCGGCATGCGCCGCGCGGCTCGCCACGGCGACGGGTTCATGGGCGCGGGATCCCAGACGACCGCCGCATATACGCGAGCAGGTGGCGATGGTGAAGGAGGAGCTCTCCGCGCTCGGCCGCGAGCTCGAGAGCTTCCGGTTCGGCAAGCGCGTCTACGTCCACGTCGATGACGATCCGGCGATCGCGAGGCGGCGCCTCGAGGACGCGCTCATCGGCCACTACGGCGGCGGCGAATGGTCGGAGCACATGGTCGCGGGGCCGGCGGAGGAGTGCGTCGCGGGCATCCGCGCGGTGGCGGACGCAGGCGCCGAGCTGATCCTGCTGAACCCGCTCGTGGACGACGCACGACAGCTCGAGCTGCTCGCGGGAGAAGTGATCCCGGCGCTGCTTTGAACGGACTGCGGACCTCATCCGCTCGGGGTGAGGCCTTGCACGCGGCCGAGACGGCAGAATCCTCCTCATGAGACACCTCGAAGACGGCCCCTTCAAGAAGGGCGAGGACGTGTGGGTGATGGGCGAGGGCGGCGCCAGGCGCGCCGCCGAGTTCGTCGGCCAGGGCGAGACGAACGACTGGTTCGGCGGTCCGCCGACCGTGATCGTGGTGTTCCCGGACGACGGCTCCGAGGCGCTGGTCGAGCTCGACCGGGTCCTCGCGCGGAAATAAGAGTCCGCTGCGCGGCTAGGAGCCGGGGCGCTCGAAGATCGTCTCCTCCTCGGTCACGAACAGCGAGGAGCGCTCGAAGTCGATGAACCGCGCCTCGTCTTCGATCAGGGTCGCGCCGGCGCGCTGCCCCTCCCCGGAGGTCGAGGCGGCGAGGAAGGCGTCGAGCGAGTCCCACGAGATCTCGGCGATCCCGTCGAACGCCTCCGCGGTCCCGCGCGTGCCCGCAAGCGCGACGTTCAGCTCCGGCTGAAGCGTGTGGGATTGCACGTAGCGGCGCGCCCCCAGCGATTCGAGGAGCCCGCCCGCCAGGGGCCCGTGCTCATCGAGCCAGTAGCGGTGGAACTCCTCGGGCGGCACGTCCTCGCGGCGGCTGATCACGAACACGAGCTTGAGCATCGGCGGTGAACCTACTCCTCGGCTGCTGCGCGCAGCGCTTCCTCGACCGTGACGTAGGTGTCGATTCGCGCGACACGTCCCTCGATGACGGTCCACACGCTGGCGTTTCGCTGCTCGACAGGGATTCCGGTCAGCTTGCCGATCGCGGTCATGCGCAGCCCCACGACGACCGTGTCGCCGGCATCCGTGAGCTCCTCGACCTCGAAGCGGATCTGCTCGAAGGCCTCGCGGAAGGAATCGAAGTAGCGCTGCAGCCCCGAACCTCCGCGGTAGGTGTCCGGTTCGGCGGACAGCTCCGGCGCGATGCGCGCCTCGAACTCGGGATGCACGGACGCGAGCACCTGCTCGATCTCGCCGCTGTTGAACGCGGCCAGCGTTCGCCGCACCGCCTCCAGGTTCTCCCGAGACATCGCGCGGCTGTGCCCGGCGCCTACTGCTGGACGATCAGCAGCGAGTTCTCGTCCTGATCGCGCATGAAGAACATCGGGGGAACGGTGCCGTCTCCGCCGATGATCGCGCCGTCGACGTCGACTCCAGCGGCCGCCAGCTCGTCCCGCGTCCCTGCCGCGTCGCCGGTCTCGAGCGCGATCCCGGTCATGCGCCCCGTCTGGTATTCGCCCTGCGGTGGCACGAGCGCAAGCGCTGCGCCGCCGTCCGCGGGCGCGACTTCGACCCAGCGATCGCCGTTGCCGAACGGGACGTCGGCGCTCACTGTGAAGCCGAGCTTGCCGGTGTAGAACTCGATCGCCCGGTCCTGATCTGAGACGGGCACCATCACGCGGCCGACCTGCTTGATCTTCGACATCACGGCTCCTCTCGCTCGGGAGCTCCGACTCTACGCCCACCCGCGCCGGCGCGAAGCGCGCGCCTTTCTACTCTCTATCCAATGACCGTCATCGATGTCACCGAAGCCGACTTCGAGCGCGAGGTCGTCGATCGTTCCGCCGAGCTGCCCGTCGTCGTCGACTTCTGGGCGGAGTGGTGCGGCCCGTGCCGTCAGCTCGGCCCGCTGCTCGAGCGGGCGGCCGCGGCGCGCGAGGGGAAGGTCGTGCTTGCGAAGCTCGATACGGACGCCAACCAGCCGCTGGCGCAGGCGTTCCGGATCCAAGGCATCCCCGCAGTGAAGGCGTTCCGCGATCGCCGCCTAGCGGACGAGTTCGTGGGCGTGATCCCGGCCGGCGAGGTCGACCGCTTCTTCGACGGGCTGCTGCCCTCCGAGGCCGAGCTGCTTGCGCAGAGTGGGGAGGAGGAGGATCTCCGCCGCTCGCTCGAGCTCCAACCGGGACGGCCCGACGCCGCGTTGGCCCTGGCGAAGATCCTGCTCGGCCGCGGCGATCGCGACGAGGCGCGCCAGGTGCTCGAAGGCGTCGCCGGCTCCTTCCAGGCCGACGGGCTTGCTGCGCGCATCAGGCTCGAGGACGAGGGAGCGCTCGAAGACGCGTTCGCGGCGCTCGACGACGGCCGCCTCGAGGAGGCGCTCGATGCGCTGCTCGCAGCCCTGCCCGAGGCGGAGGAGCGGCGCGAGGACATCCGTCGTGTGATCGTCGGCGAGCTCGACGTGCTCGGGCCCGGCGACCCGCTCGCCCGCAGCACACGTGGGCGCCTCGCCACGGCGCTCTACTGACGAGCGTCCGTTTTCCTGCCCAGCGCCGCGGGTAGCTCCGTGCACGATGGCCGACACCCAGCAGCTGAGGGGCGGCGAGCTGAACGCCGCCGTCACGAGCGCGCTGGTCGGGATCCACACGCAGCATCTCGGCCGCGGTCCCACCACCGCCTCGACGTTCCACTACCGGAACGTGCTCGTGACGCTCATGCACGACGTGCTCACGCAGGCCGAGCGCGCGCTCAGCCGCAACGAGCACGCCGACGCCGTCCATCGCATCCGCGAGCTGTTCCAGCGTGTGATGGAGGCCGAGTTCACCGAAGCGGTCGAACGCCTGACGGGCCGGCAAGTGGTGGCGTTCATCAGCGGCAACCAGATCGAGCCCGACATCGCGGCCGAGCTGTTCGTCCTCGACGAGCCGCTCTGAGCGGCCTCTACACGCGGGTCGCGCGAGCTGGCGCCCGCACACGGGCGCGGGGTGCAACCGTGCGAGCGGGAGCGGGGGCTCGCACCGAGGCGCCCTCCTCGGGCGGCGCCGCGCCGTCGCCCGGGCGCTTCTCGAACGGCGCCGGGTGCGCGATGTGAAAGCCCTGTGCGAAGTCGACCCCGAGCTCGTCCAGCAGCTCCAGCGTCGCGGCGTCCTCGACGCCCTCGCCCACGGTCTGCAGGTGGAAGTCCCGTGCGAGCGCGACCAGCGCCTGCACGACATGGCGGCTCGCCGCGTTGGTGCTCAGATCGCGGACGAACTCGATGTCGAGCTTAAGGAAGTCGACGGGCATCTGCTTCAGGTAGGTGAGGCTCGCGTAGCCGGTGCCGAAGTCGTCCAGCGCGATCTTGCAGCCGAGCCTGTGCAGGCGCTCGGCGAACGTGCGCGCCGCCGCCTCGTCCTCGACGACCGCGGTCTCGGTGATCTCGAACACGAGCGTCCCGGGCGCCACCTCGTGCTGCTCGATGCACCGTTCGATGTGCTCCAGCACGTCGCGGTCGCCGACCGAGCGCGCTGAGATGTTGGCCTGCACCGGCTGGCCCTCACCCGCCAGGCGCGCGGCCTGCTTGATCACCCACCAGTCGATCTCGCCGATCATCGCGTACTGCTCGCAGACCGGCAGGAACTCGCCCGGCGGCACGACGCGGCCGTCCGGTTCGACCATGCGGATCAGCAGCTCGTGCTGGACGGTCGCGCCCGTCTCCAGGGCGATGATCGGCTGCGCGTGCAACACGAAGCTCTCGTTGACGAGCGCCCGCTCGACCCGCTCGATCACCGCCAGCGTCTCGGCGTTGCGCCGGCTCTCCTCCTCGCGGCGCTTGCGCTCGGAGATGTCCTGGAAGATCACGACGCAGCCCTGCGGCCCCTCCGCTGTGGAGAAGGGGGTTGCGGTGTAGGCGACGGGAAGCTCGCCGCCGTCGCCGGTCGCGAATGTGTCGTCCTCCACCCGCACCGTCTCCTCGCCCCGGACCGCGGCGGCGATCGCGCAGTGCTCGAACGGCAGCACGCTGCCGTCCGGGCAGGCGGCGTAGACCATCGCGCCCACCTCGCAACCCATGAGCTCGCCCCGCCGGCGCCCGAGCAGCTCCTCGGCGACGCGGTTGATATAGGTGATCCGGCCCTCGGGGTCGAGCGTGAAGAGACCCTCGCCCATGCATTCTGTGACCGCCTGGGCGTAGTTGCGAGAGTCGCGCAACTCGGTCTCGGCCGCTATGCGCGCGGAGATGTCGACCGCCACGCCGACGACCGCGGAGGGCAGCCCCTCGTCGTCGAGCACGAGGCGGTTGCGGACGTAGGTCGTGAACACCGCGCCGTCCTTGTCGCGGACGAGCAGCTCGCCGTCCCAGCGACCGTCGCGGCTCAGCTCCATCATCAGGCGTTCGGCCTGTGCCGCGTCGGCGGGCACGACCAGCTCGCGGGCGCTGCGCCCGACCGCTTCCTCGCTGCTCCATCCGTAAAGGGCTTCGGCGCCGTGGTTCCAGCTGATCACGATGCCGGTCATATCGGTCACGATCACCGACGCGTCGATCTGATCGAGCAGCATCGACTGCACGCTTTCGTCCCGCAGCCTGCGATCGCCGCGCCCGGCGCGCGAGGGCATCGCGTCGAGCGCCGCGCGCCACAGGTCGATCGCGCCGAAGCCGGCGCGATCGGGCTCGTGGGCCGCGACCTCGGCGGGCGCCGCGCCGGCGCCCTGCGCCTGTTCGCGTTCATAGCGCCCGCGGCGGCTGCCGTACAGGCGGCTGTCGGCCTGCCGCGTCAGCTTCTCCAGATCGTCGCCGTCCTGGGGGTAGAGCGCGACGCCCAACGAGCACGGCGCGCGCTCGCAGAGCGCCTCGCCGATCCGCGTCGTGAGGTCCCGCGCGTCGTCGGCCCCGATCTCCGGCAGCACGATCGCGAACTCGTCGCCCCCGAGACGCCCGATCGCGTCGCTGGAGCGGACGACGCTCTGCAGGGTCGTGACGACCCAGCAGAGGAGCTCGTCGCCTGCGGCGTGACCGAACACGTCGTTGACCGGCTTGAACTTGTCGACGTCGAGGACGACCACGGCGCCGCTGCGCTCGCTGCGGCGCATCGCTGCCAGCTCGGCGTTCGCCCTCTCCTCGAAGCCGCGCCGGTTCAGGCAGCCGGTCAGCGGGTCGGTGCGGGAGGCCTTCGCGAGCGCGCGGTGCTGGCGGTTCTGGTTCTGGGCCTGCCAGCTGCTGAGGATGCCTGTGCACGCCAGGATGAACGCGAAGGAGACCGTGTAGGCGAGATTCGTGCCTCCTTGGCTGAAGGCGAGGCCGAGATAGGTGAGCACGCTCGTGGCGCTCACGATCACGACCGAGCTGACGGGGTAGGACATCGCCGAGAACACCACCGGCAGGAACAGCACGATCACGAGCGGGCAGCTCGTGCCGCCGTCGACCAGCGTGCCCGCGATGATCAGCGCGAAGTCGCTCATCGTCCACGCGAGGAACAGGAGCTCGCGGTGGGGGCTGCGGACCATCTCCTGGCGCACGCGGTAAACGCCCAGGCAGCCCAGCGTGCTGACGACGAACAGCAGCAGCAGGAACAGGCGGTGCGGCTGGCTCCAGGTCAGCCCGACGTAGAGGCAGCCGAGCAGGCCGACGCCGAACGTGAGCGGGACGGCCGCAGCGACCGTCGCTTCGCGCATGCGCATCGCGGGGAGATCGAGTACCTCCGATGTGGATTCAGCTCGCACACGGTCGTATCGGCTCTGCGGAGGAACCCCTAAGCGTCGCACGCGGGTGCTGGACGGGGCCGATCCCCCCGTTGGGGCAGCCGGGAGGCCTCATGTGGCCTTTCTCACTGCGCCCTGAGCGGCCCGTTAGGGGTTCGGGGCAGGCTCCGAGTATGCGCCGGAAGCTCGGTCTGCGCCTTCTGTTCGTCGGGCTGCTCGCGACGATCCTCGCGGTTGCAGCGGCCACGATCGCCTCCGGGCTCGATCTCGACGACGGCACGGGCCGGTCCGCAACCGCATCCGCAGCTGGTTGCGGCGCCGCGACCGCCCAGACCATCGCCGCGGTGCAGGCCGATGTCGCGCGGCGGATCTACGCCGGGGAGATCGACGGCACCGAGACGCGCCTCGACGCCGCGCGGGTCAAGGCTTACCGGCCGCTGCTCGCCGCGCTTGCGAGCGGCAGCGCTTCCGCCGTCCGCAACGCGGTCCACGCGCTGGTCTACAAACCGCACTGGCACATCGTCCGCTTGCGCGTCCTGCGCGGCTCGCGCGTGCTGGCCGACGTCGGCGGGCCGCATGTGCTGGCGCCGGTACGGGGCACGTTGCGCGCCAACGGTCGCATCCTCGGGAGCTACGTGATGTCGGTGCAGGACGACCTCGGCTACGTCAAGCTCGTCAGCCGTTTCATCGGCGCGCCGGTCGACCTCTACAGCGGCGGCGCGTTCGTGATGGGGACGCTCGCGCCCGCCCCCGCGGCGGCCGCCGCGTCGGTGGCCGCCGGAGCCGGCCGCTACCTCGCCGTGCCGCTCTCGCTTAGCGCGTTCCCCGCGGGGCCGCTGCAGGCGAGCCTGTTCGTGCCCGAAGCGCCCTCGGCGCGCTCGTGTGCGGCGGTCAGGCTCGCCGCCTTCGGCTCGGTCGCCCGCCACGTCGCCGCGCGCCTGCACCCGCTCTCGACGCACCTGCGAGCACTGGCCGACATCGTGCGGAGCGTGACCGGCGGGCACATGCTCGTGATCGCCGGCGGGCGACGCGTGGCCGGCGCCGGGCCGGCGCGCATGCCGCAGTCCGGCAGCGTCGGCTACGAAGGACGGCGATGGGCCGTCTACTCGTGGCAGCCGCTACCGGACGTGCGCGCGTTCGTGCTCGCGGGGGTCGGTGGGCCCTAATCCATCAGGCCTGCGACGTCTCGATTCCCAGCGCCCTGCGCAGCGGCTCGCGTGCGAGCAGCCGGTAGGCGATGTCCCCGACCAGCAAAGCCGCCAGCACCTGCGGCAGCATCCACAGCCGCGACCCCCTCGAATCCTCCATCTCCGTCCCTCCTTGAACCTGACGGTCCGGCCCTCCTGCACGAACCGCACCTTCAAGCTAGGGCATCGCGCGACGGCCGTCAAACCTCGAACCTCGCGCGTCAGCCCGCGACGCGACGCGCAAGCCTGCGCGCGGCCCGTTCGCCGGTTTCCACCGCTCCGTCGAGGAAGCCGATGTTGGCGATCGAGGTGTGCTCTCCGGCGAACAGGACGCGGCCTTCCGCGCGCGCGGCGATCGTGCCGTAGCTCGCCGCTTGCCCGACGCGGTAGTAGGAGTACGCGCCGTGCACCCACGGGTCCTCGGCCCAGTGATCCTCGTATGCCAGCCCGGTGAACGCGGCGGTGGTCCCGGGGAAGACGTGCTCGATCTCGCCGAGCGCGAACGCCACGTCGGGCGCCGGCGCGGCGCCGTGCGCGGCGCCGGTCAGACCCTGCGCTCCCACGTGGGCGCCGGGGAAGGCGAGGAAGAGAGCAGGGCTCGCGCTCGCGCCAAGCGGCACCGAATCGTCCCATCCGCATGCGAGCCGCTGCCATTCGCCGTATGTGGCGCCCGAATAGCCGAGCCCCGGCCAGGTCTTGTGCGACAGCTCGAGGTGGACCTTGGCGTTGGTGCCCATCCCCATGGTCCGGATCACCGTCCGCTTCTGCGCGCTCAGCCCTGAGCGGGAGAGATCCACATCGCGCAGCGTGCTGAACGGCAGCGCGAGCACCACCCAGTCGGCGAGCACTTCTTCGATCTTCCCGTCGGCTTCGAAGTTGAGCGCCAGCGCGCGGTCGGATCGTTCGCGCATCGCGACGAGCGCGCGCCCCTGCTGCACGGCTTCGGCGGGAAGCGCCGCGATCATGCGGCTGACGAGCTGGTCGTTGCCGCCGATCAGGTGGTAGCGCTCGTCGTCGCCGGGCAGGGGCGCCAGCGAGGAGCGCGGGTTGCCGCTGAGCAGTTCGATCAGATCGAGCGCCGACTGGTCACCCGGGTCGCCGCCGTTCTCGGTGACGGTGTTGGCCTGCATCAGCCGGCCGAAGCGGCTGCCGGCGCCGATCGGCGTGCTGTCGAGCCATTCCGGCACCGACATCGCGTCCAGATGCGCTTCGCCGCCCGGCTTGCCCGCTCGCCGCGCTGCCGCGCGGAAGGCGTCGAAGCCGAACGCGCGCCAGTCGGCCTGCGCTTCGCCGAGCGAGTAGCGGGCGCCGCCGATGAAGAAGACCTCCTCGCCGTGAAGGAGGTCGCCTCCGTTGACGAGCTCCTGCGCGATGCCGAGCTCGGCCGCGAGCGAGCGGACCGCGAGCTGGTTCGAGTTCAGGAACGAGCCGCCGTGCTCGGTTTCGAGCCCCGCCGAGAAGTAGCCCCGCAGCGTCCAGCAGCGCCCGCCCGCGCGATCCGGGTTCGCCTCGTACACCGTCGAGGCGATCGGCCCGCCCGGAGCGGTCCAGAGCAGATGCGCGCAGCGCAGGCCGGCGAGGCCCGCGCCCACGATCGCGATCCGCGGGGCGCCGTGCGCGCGCGGCCTGCCGGCGAGGCGCGCGAGCGCCTTCGCTCCCGGAGTCGAGAGCGCGCCGGCGGCCGCGAGGCCGGCCCCTGCGCCGACGAGCTCGCGACGCGTGATTCGCTGCCGCGGGCGCGCTTCGAGCTCCTCGGGCGGCACTCCGCTCCGCGCTGCCCGCTCGTGCGTGGCGAAAGCCCGCTGCGCCCACCGTGTGAGGGGGCTGCGCGCCTGCCTGGCCATGGGCGAAGGTTACGCCCGGGCCGTGGGACCCGAGCCGCCCCGCTCGTTTAGGCTGGGGAGCGCAGGGGCAGACGAATCGAGATGAGCTCTCAGACCGGACCGGTGCCGACGATCCCCACGAGGGGCGGTGGTGCCATCCCGCAGCTCGGATTCGGAGTCTTCCAGGTGCCGCCCGAGCAGACGACCGAAGTGGTGCTCGAGGCCCTGCAGGTGGGATATCGCCACATCGACACCGCCGCCGCCTACCGCAACGAGGCTGCCGTCGGCACGGCGGTGCGGGACAGCGCCCTGGCTCGCGGCGAGGTCTACATAACGACCAAGTGCTGGAACGACAACCAGGGCTACGAGGAGGCGCGCCGCGCGCTGGAGGCGAGCCTCGGGCGCCTGGAGACCGACTACCTCGACCTCTACCTGATCCACTGGCCCGTGCCGGCCCACGACCGCTACGTCGAGACGTGGAAGGCGTTCATCGAGGCTCGCGACGAGGGTCTCGTACGGACGATCGGCGTGTCGAACTTCCAGTCCCCGCACCTGCGCCGGCTGATCGAGGAGACCGGCGAGACGCCGGCCGTCAACCAGGTCGAGCTGCACCCGCTCCTGCAGCAGCACGGCCTGCGCGCCGAACACGAGGAGCTGGGGATCGTCACCGAGGCCTGGAGCCCGCTCGCCCAGGGGCTCGCGCTGACCGAGCAGACGATCGTCGAGATCGCTGCGCGCCACGGACGCACCCCGGGTCAGGTCGTGATCCGCTGGCACCTGCAGATCGGCAACGTGGTGATCCCCAAGTCGGTCACGCCCGAGCGGATCGCCGAGAACTTCGACGTGTTCGGATTCGAGCTGGACGAAAGCGAGATGGGCGCGATCGCCGAGCTCGACCGGGGCGAGCGGATCGGCCCGGACCCCGACACCTTCATCCGGCCTTAGCTGAAACCTGCACATTCGCAGTCAAGCTTCTGCCCTCGCCGGCCGATGCTTGGCACGTGAATCCCCCGAACGGCCAGCTTCTTGCGACCGCTGACCATGCTGCCTCCGCCGCCCTGCGGGAGCTGCCGGAGGCGCTCGTGATCGTCTTCGACCGCCAGCTGCGCTTCGTCCTGACCGCAGGACAGGCGATCGAGCGCATGGGCGACCCCGACATCTGCCGTGAGGGCAACTACGTCGCGGACGCGTTCCCGGCGGAGTTCTGGGAGCGCTTCGAGCCGCTGTTCAGCTCCGCCCTGGAAGGCGAGACCCGGACGCGCGAGATCTGGACCTCCGAAGAGCGCCACTGCCTGATGGTCGACGCCGGCCCGCTCTGCAGCGACGGCGGCCCGGCCAGCCGCGACTGCTCGAACGTGGACGGCGGCGTCGCCGTCGTGCTCGACATCACCGCTCGCCGCCGCGCCGACCTGATGGCGGCGCCGCGCCGCACCGAAGGCTTCGAGGAGGTCTTCGAGCACGCCCCGATCGGCACCGGCCTGATCGACACCGAAGGGCGCTGGCTGCTGGTCAACCGCGCGCTCTGCGAGATCACGGGCTACACCTCCGACGAGCTCGTCGGCAAGCGCTTCGACGGGATCATGCACCCGGAGGACGCGGTCAACGACGCGGTCGAGCGTCGCCTCCTGCAGGACGGCGAGATCCCGGCCTACCAGGTCGAGAAGCGCTACTTCGACGCTGCCGGAGAGACGGTCTCGGCGATCCTCTCGATGTCGCTCGTCCGCGACCGCGACGGGCAGCCGCTCCATTACATCGCCCAGCTCCAGGACATCTCGGCCCGCAAGGAGCTCGAGGAACAGCTGCTCAGCCTGGCCGACCACGACCCGCTCACCGGCTTGCGCAACCGCCGCCTCTTCGAACACGACCTGCGCCTCCAGCTCGGCCGCTGCCACCGCTACGGCGAGACCGCGGGGCTGATGGTCATCGACATCGACGGATTCCGCGAGCTCAACCGCCAGTTCGGCAGCGCCGTGGCCGACGAGACGCTGAGGTCGGTCTCGCGCGCGCTGACGCGCCGGCTCCGCGAAACCGATCTGATCGGGCGGCTCGGCGGCGACGAGTTCGCCGTGCTGCTCCCGCACGCCGACGAGGAGGGCCTCGCCGTCGTGGTCGAGGGCCTGGAACGCGTGATCCCCGCATGCAGCGTCGATGCCGGGGTCGGCGTCGTTCACCCGACGGCGAGCATCGGCTTCACGCTGGTGCACCAGCGCAGCCCCGAGCTGCGCCAGGTGCTGGTGGACGCCGAGCGGGCACTCAACGCTTCCAAGCGCGCGAAAGCCTAAGAGGCGCAGGTCGGCTGGCGCTCCGTGCCGGCCTCAAGGCGGCAGGTCGGCCGGCGCTCCGCGCGGGCCTGCCTCTGGAAGCGGGCCGAACCGGCCGTGTAGAGGGCGCCGGATCGGGCAATACGCTCCAGGCGATGGCGCCACGGACGCGGCTGGCGGTGATCGACCTCGGCTCGAACTCGTTTCGGCTCGTCGTTTTCGAGTCGGGCGAAGGCTGGTGGCGGCGCACCGACGAGATCTATGAGCCGGTGAGGATCGGGCAGGGCCTCATGGCCACCGGTCGCCTGGGGGAGGAGCCGATCGAACGCGCGCTCGCGACGCTCGACGTGTTCGCGCACTTCTGCCACGCGAGCGGCCTCACCGCATCGGAGGTCGACGCCGTGGCGACGAGCGCGATCCGCGACGCCGAGAACGCATCGGAGTTCCTCGAGCGGGCGCGCGAGCGCTTCCCCTTCAACGTGCGCGTGCTCAGCCGCGAGGAGGAGGCGCGCTACGGCTACCTGGCGGCGGTCAACTCGACGACGCTCGCCGACGGCTGCGTGCTCGACCTCGGCGGCGGCTCGATGCAGCTGGTCGGCGTGGCCGGGCGGCTGGAGCGCAGCTCGGGATCGTGGCCGCTCGGCACCGTGCGCATGAGCGAGCGCTTCCTGCCGCCGAACGGCCCTGCCAAGCGCCGGCAGCTGACCGAGCTGCGCGACCACATCCGCGCCGAGCTGGGGAGCGTCGTCTGGCTCGCCGAGCAGCGCGGGCACGCGCCCGTCCGGCTGGTCGGCATCGGCGGCACGTTGCGCAACCTGGCCGCCGCGGCGCAGCGAGCGGCGGGGCTTCCCAGCAACGGCGTGCAGGGGATGGTGATCGGCGTCGACGCGCTCGAGGATCTGATCGAGCGCCTGGCCGCGCTGCCGGCAGCCGAGCGCGCCGAGGTGCCGGGAGTCAAGCCCGCGCGCGCGGATCTGATCCTCGCCGGCGCCGTCGTCGTCCGCGAGGCATTGCGGGCGGCCGGCGCGGAGTCGATCGAGACCACCGAGGCGGGGCTGCGCGAGGGCGTCTTCTTCGAGCTTCTATTGGGCTGCCCACCCGCCCGGTGCCCACCCGCCCGGTGCCCACCCGCCCGGTGCCCACCCGCCCGGTGCCCACCCACCCGCCGACGAGCCTCTGTTCGAGGATGTCCGGCGGGCCAGTGTGCTGAACATGGCGGCGCAGTACCACGTCGACGGAGCTCACACCCGCCACGTCGCCGCGCTGGCGCTCGGCATGTTCGACGAGCTGGCGCGCCTCGGCCTCCACGAAGGCGATCCGCGCGAGCGCGAGCTGCTGTGGGCCGCCTGCATGCTGCACGACATCGGCATGTCGATCGACTACGACGACCACCACAAGCACTCGCGCTACCTGATCCTCAACGGCGCGCTGCCGGGGTTCGCGCCGGTCGAGACCGCGATCATCGCCCAGGCCGCGCGCTACCACCGCAAGGGCATGCCGAGCCCCGGCCCGATGTCGGCGCTGTTCGGCCCCGGGGACGAGGAGCGTCTGGACCGCTGCGCGGCGCTGCTGCGCCTGGCGGAGGACCTCGAGCGCTCGCGCGACCAGCTCGTCCGCGGCACCGACATCGACCTCGAGAACGGCTCGGTGCGGCTGCGGCTCATCGCCGAGGGCGACCCGGCCGTCCCGCGCTGGGCCGCGGGGCGCGAGCGCGAGCTGTTCGCGCGCGCGTTCCATCGCGAGCTGTCGGTCGCGGCATAGCGGCCTGCCGCCGCGGCCGCCGTTGAACGGAGGCTCTCGGCTACCCCTGCGCTGCGAGCTGCCGTTCGTGCCCGCGGCAGTCGAACAGCGTGAGCCCGTTGGGGTAGGGGTCGGGGCTACTCCATTCGAACGGGGCCAGCTCGCGGCAGACCGCGAGCGTCGCCCTGGTCGCGCCGTTGCCCCCGCGCGTCGAGTACTCGCCGCCGAGCACGACGTAGCGCGCCTGGCCCCTTTCGATCAGCTTCGCGAGGCCCTTGCCGTCCAGCACCGGGTCGACGCCGCTGTAGCCGGCGAGCCCGGACACGTTGGCGCCCATCAGCACGAAGGACGCCGCTGTCGGCATCGAGACGGTGAGCAGTTCGTAGCGCTTCGTGGCGCCGTGGCTGCGCACGTAGGCCAGCAGGGCGCGGTCGATCGCCACGGCGCGCGCGTTGAGACCGACTCCGCCCCAGCCCGCGTACTGCTTGGGCCCCGCCGCCGGGAAGGTCGACTGCACCGGCGCGAGCCAGGTCGTCGACGCGTATCCGGCGGGGACGACGAGCAGCAGGGCAATCGCAGCGACGGCGGCGATCGCGGCCGCATGCGTGCGGCGAAGCAGCGTCGCGGCGAGCAGCGCGAGGAGGCAGGCCGCGGCCGCGACGGCGAGCACCGGGACGAACCACCGCAGGTAGTCGTAGCGGTGCATCAGCACGATCTCCACGGCGACGGTGCTCAGCACCGCGGCGGCGCTCAACACGAGCCCCGCGTAGGGCGGTCGCCTGCGGCACAGACGGATCAGCGAGTAGAGCCCGATCCCCGCCATCGCGCCGGCGCCGGGGGCGAGCGCCGAGACGTAGTAGGGGTGCACGATGCCCTTGGAGAGGCTGAGCACGACGCCCTCGACCGCGAACCAGCCGCCGAGCACGATCACGGCGGCGAGGCGTGGATCGCGCCGCCAGCACGGGCGCCGCAGCCTCGGAGGCTCGTTCTGCGGCGTCATCCTCCTGTTGCGGTCCGCGCCGCTCGAGCCACAGCAGCACGAGCGCCGCGATCAGGCCGAAGAAGGCGAACGGCAGGATCCAGCCGGCCTGGTCGCCCAGGCCGACGCCGAACAGCCGCAGCGGGCTGGGCGACTCCCCGAAGGCGATCGGTTTCGGGTAGCGGCCGGTGTTCGCCGATGGCCCGGCGGGGGCTTCGGGCGGCGGCGGCGGGGGCGGGTGGTGTTCGCGGGCGCGCTGCGCGTCCACGCGGCGGGCGAGGGAGATCGGCACGCGGGCGCCGGGCTTGCCGTGGGTCGCGCCGGGCCCGCCGGCCTGTCCTTCGACGCGCCCGAAGCCGTTGTAGCTGAAGGTCAGGCCCAGCTCGGTGTTGTCGGTCGAGCTGCCGACGTAGGGCCGCTGCGACGCCGGCGTCGCTTCGACGGCCGCGATCCACGCGAAGGAGACGGCGCCCGCGAGGACGCCGGCGGCGAGCAGCTGGAGGATGCGCTTGCGCACGCTCACGGGCGCGCAGAGGAGGTAACCGAGCGCGATCCCGGGCACGGCCAGGTACGCGGCGAGCGTCTTCGTGTTGAAGGCGAGGCCGACGAGCAGGCCGGAGAGGAGCAGCGTGCGCCAGCGCCCGGATTCGCACGCGCGGATCGCCGCCACGCAGGCGAGCAGCATCAGCAGGATCAGCGGGGCGTCGACGTTGTTCGTGCGCGACACCGCGACGAAGGAGGGGAACAGCGCGCACACGAGGCCCGCTGTCAGACCGGCGAGGGCGCCGAAGCGCTTGGTGACGACCCAGTAGAGGACCGCGGCCACCGCCACCCCGGCCAGCGCCTCCGGCAGCAGCACGCTGAGCGGGTGGAAGCCGAACAGCTTCGCGCTGGCCGCCTGGAGCCAGAGCCCCAGCGGCGGCTTGTCGATCGTGACGAGGCCCGCCGGGTCGGACGCGACGAAGAAGAAGTTGTGCCAGGAGCGCAGCATCGAGCGCACGCCGGCCGAGTAGAAGATGTTGCCGTAGCCGTTCTGTGAGAGGCGGACCGTGTTCATCACGGCGGCGGCTGCGACCACCACGCCCAGCCCCACCCAGCCGCAGCGCGCCTTCGGGGTTCTGCAAGCGCTCGCGCAGGCCGTGCTTCTTCTCGCCCGCGGCGGCCGCAGCGGCGGGAGCCGCCGCGAGCGGCTCGGAAGCGGTCCCGCTCACGGGCGAAGCGCCCCGAGCAGGCGCTCGAGATCGCCCTCGTCGTTCCAAGCCCCCACCGACGCGCGCAGGCATTCGCGGCCCGGGATGTTGCGGATCAGCACGCCCCGCTCCGCGAGCTCGGCGCGCTCTGCCTCGGGGTGGGGGCTGGGGAACGAGACGAGCGTCGTCTCCCCACGGGGCAAGGGCTCGCGGCCGCGCTCGGCGAGCATCTCGGCCAGGCGCGCCGCGAGCGTCCGCGCGCGCTCCCACACCGCCGGCCATCCGAAGGCCTCGAGCACCTCGGCGGCTGCGAGCGAGCACGCGAGCGCCTCTGCGCTCAGCGACGGGGCGTCGAAGCGCCGTGCGTCCTCGTGCACGACCGCGCCGAGACCGGCGTTGGCTTCCTGGAGGTTGCCGTAGCCGCGACGCGAGACGGCGAGCTCGCCGCGAGAACTCGGGCGCGACCCAGAGCGCACCCGACCCGTCGGGGCCGCAGCACCACTTCTGCCCCGCCCCGGCGTAGGCGTCGCAGCCGAGCGCGGTCACGTCGACGTCGATCGCGCCGAGGCCCTGCGCGCCGTCGAAGCAGCACGGGCACCTCGACCTCGGCCAGCTCCGCGGGCGCGAGCGCGCCGGTCGCCCAGCTCACGTGCGAGCAGGCGACGAGACGCGTCGCGGCTCCGACCTCCTCTGCCACGCGGGCGAAGGGGACCTCGCGGATCGTCGCGCCAAGGATGTCCCGCGCCGCGCCGAGCGCGCCCTGCAGACCGGGGTGCTCCTCGTCGCTCGTGAGGATCTCATCGCCGGGCCGCAGATCCATCCCCATCACAACCTGGCCCATCCCTTCGGTCGTGCTGGTCGTGAGCGCGACGTCGGCAGGGTCCGCGCGCAGACGCGCGCGCGTAGGCTCCGCGCAGCGCTTTGCCCAGCTCGCCGCGCCGTTCGAAGTGCGCCATGGCGCGGCCGTCCGCGAGCTCGCGGTCGAGCTCCGCGCGGGCCGCCTCGACGGCGCGTCGCGGCAGCGGCCCGTCGGTGCCGGCGTTCAGGTAGGCGAGCTCGGCGAGCACCGGGAACTCGCTGCGCAGTCCGGACGGGTCCACGATCGGCGAGAATAGCTCCGTGGCCAGCGGCGATCGCCAGCAGCCCATGTGGATCCCCTCACCCGAGCGGGTGCAGGCGACGCGAGATGGCCCGTTTCAGAGACTGGGTGGCGAGCGCGGCACGGCCTGGAGATCGACGGCTATGAGGGGCTCTGGCGCTGGTCGGTGGACGAGCTCGAGCAGTTCTGGGCGGACATCTGGGAGTTCACCGGCGTGATCGCCTCGAAGCCCTACGAGCGCGTCCTCGCGCTCCCGTGAGATGCCCGGCACGCGCTGGTTCGAGGGCGCCGAGCTGAACTACGCCGAGAACCTGCTGAGCGGCCACGAGGACGGCGAGACCGCGGTCCTGCACTGCTCGGAGCTGCGCGATCTGGCCGAGCTGAGCTGGGGCGAGCTGCGCGCACAGGTGGCCGGCCACCGCGGCGGGTCTCGCGGCGCTCGGTGTCGGCCGCGGCGACCGCGTCGTGGCCTACATGCCGAACATCCCCGAGACGCTGGTCGCGCTTCCTCGCGACCGCTTCGCTCGGCGCGATCTGGTCGAGCGCCGCGCCGGAGTTCGGCGCGCGTTCGCGTGATCGACCGCTTCGCGCAGATCGAGCCGAAGGTGTTCCTCGCGGTCGACGGCTACCGCCACGGCGGCAAGGACTTCGACCGCACGCGCCGTCGCGGCGGGCATCCTCGCCGAGCTGGGAACCGTCGAGCACGCCGTGCTGCTGGGATACCTCGACCAGGGCGCCGATCCCGCGGCGCTCGGCGCGCGTGCGATCTCCTGGCAGAGCCTGCTGGATGGAGGCTCGCCCGGCGCCCGACGCTGCGCTTCGAGCAGGTTCCGATTCGACCACCCGCTGTGGGTGCTCTACTCCTCGGGCACGACCGGCCTGCCGAAGGCGATCGTGCAGGGGCACGGCGGCATCCTGCTCGAGCAGCTCAAGAAGCGCCTGCACCTCGACCTGCGCCCCGGCGATCGCATGTTCTGGTTCACGACGACGGGCTGGATGATGTGGAACTTCCTCGTCGGCTGCCTGCTCAGCGAGGCGGCGATCGTGCTCTACGACGGCAGCCCCGCGACATCCGGACCTGGGCGCGCTGTGGCGGCTGGCCGAGCGCGCGGGCATCACGTGCATGGGGGTCAGCCCCGGCCTGCTCGCCTCGTGCGAGAAGGCGGGGATCGAGCCGGCCCGCGAAGCGGACCTGACCCGCCTGCGCGCCTTCGGCGCCACCGGCTCGCCGCTCTCGCCGGAGTCCTTCCACTGGGTCTACGAGCACGTCGACCCCGACATGTGGCTGTTCTCGACCAGCGGCGGCACCGACGTGTGCACGGCGTTCGTCGCGGGCTGCCCGATGCTGCCCGTCTACGAGGGCGAACTGCAGTGCCGCGCGCTCGGGTGCAAGGTCGAGTCCTGGGACGAAGCAGGGCCGCTCGCTGATCGACGAGGTGGGCGAGCTCGTCGTGACCGAGCCGATGCCCTCGATGCCGCTGTTCCTGTGGGGCGACGAGAGCGGCGAGCGGCTGCGCGAAAGCTATTTCGCGATGTACCCGGGGATCTGGCGCCACGGCGACTGGATCCGCATCACGCCGCGCGGCGGCGCCGTGATCTACGGGCGCTCGGACTCGACGATCAACCGCCAGGGCGTGCGCATGGGGACGAGCGAGATCTACCGCGCCGCCGGCAGGGTGGACGACGGTCGCTCGACTCGCTCGTCGTGGACGTGCCGGTCGCCGACGAGGACGGCCCCGGCGAGGAGCTGCGGATGATCCTGTTCGTGGTGCTGCGCGATGGCGTCACCCTGGACGAGGGCCTTGAACGGGAGATCAAGACCGCGATCCGCGAGGACTGCTCGCCGCGCCACGTCCCCAACGAGATCCGCCAGATCGCGCAGGTCCCGCGGACGCTCTCGGGCAAGGTGCTGGAGGTGCCGGTGAAGCGCATCCTGATGGGGACGCCGCCCGAGCAGGCGGCGAGCCGGGAATCGCTGGCGGACCCGGCCGCGCTGGATTACTTCGTGGAGATGGCGAAGGAGTTGCTGAGCGGCTCCGCGGCGGCCTGACGCCGCGGTCAGGCGGGCGAGGCCGCGGCCTGCTGCAGAGCCCCGAGCAGCTGCGGTGCGTCCAGCGCGCCCCTGGCGGCCAGCCGGCGGTCGATGATGAAGAACGGCACCGCGTCGATGCCGAGCCGCTGAGCCGTGTGCTCGTCCTCACGCACCTGCTGTCCGTGGGCGTCGCCGGCGAGCATCTCCTCCACCGCGTCTTCGGCCAGGCCGGTCTCGACGGCGAGCCGCAGCAGCACGGCGGGGTCGGAGACGAGCTCTCCGTCGGTGTGATGGGCGCGCATCAGCCGCTCCTTCATCGCGTCCTGCAGACCGTGCTCGAACGCGAGCTGCAGGAGCCGGTGCCCGTCGAACGTGTTGCCGGCGTGGACGCGGTCGAAGTTCAGCTCGAGCCCCTCAGCCGCGGCCATCGCCCGCATCGAGGCCAGCGAGATCTCCACCTCGTCACGGGTACGTCCGTACTTGCGCGCGATCCGCTCGGCGTGATCGCCCTCGTAGGCGGCGGGGGCGCCCGGGTCCAGCTCGAAGCTGTGCCAGCGGACCGCGACGTCCTCGGCGCCCTCGAATGAGGCGAGCGCTGCTTGCAGACGTCGTTTGCCCAGGTAGCACCAGGGGCACGCGATGTCAGACCAGATGTCGAGCTGCATGGGGTCTCCTATAGCGCTCGCGGACGGGCGCGCCGGTTCAGCCGGGGCGCCGCTGAGCGGGCATGCCCAGCGCAGCGCGGAACGCGCCCGCGACCGCGGGGGTCTCGCGCTCGGCGCCGAGCGGGAACACATGGAGCGCGTCCACGCCGTCGATCGCGGCCAGCTCGGCCGCTAGCCGCGCCGCCAGCTCGACGCCGCGGCCTGCGACGATCTCGGCGCGGGCGCCGTCCGGGATCACGACGCCCGGGAGCCGCGCGGCGCGCTCGGCCATCGCGGCGGTGCGCAGCAGCGCGACGCTCGCGTAGAAGCGGACGCCCGACAGCGTGTCCGTGGCTCGCTCCAGGAAAGCGGACAGCGCGTCGAGGTCGAAGACCATCTGCGACTGCACGAAGGAGACGCCGGCCGCGACCTTCTTCTCCAACAGACGCAGCTCGCGGTCGGGGTCGGGTGAGAAGGGGTTGACCACGGCGCCCGCCTGGAGCGGGCGCGGCTCGGCCCACTCGCGAACGTGCCCGATCAGCTCGCTCGCCTTCATGTCGCGCACCGGCGGCGCGTCGCCCGCCGGGTCGCCCTGGACGCAGAGCACGCCCTCGGAGCCGAGCGCGGCGGCGCCGAGCACCTGCGAGCGCAGAGCGAGACGGTTGCGGTCCCGGCAGGAGACGTGGACGATCGTCCGCACGCCCTGCTCGCGCGCGAGCGCGACGGCGGCGAGCGGCGACATCCGCGCCTGCCCGGCGTGGTTGTCGGTCAGCCCGACGATGTCGACGGTGTCGGCGAGCAGGGCGATCCGCTCGCGCACCTTGACGGGCTCGGCGGTGCCGGGCAGGGAGATCTCCGCGGAGGTCATCGCGCGCGTGGGCATGGCCTCAGGGTATTCGCCGCCCGGGGTGCCCTAAAGCCCCAGCGAACGCCCGACGATCTCCTTCATGATCTCGTTGGCGCCGCCGTAGATCCGCGTCACGCGGGCATCCGCCCACGCTCGCGCGATCGGATACTCGACCATGTAGCCGTAGCCGCCGAACAGCTGCAGGCAGCGGTCGGCGACGCGGCCCTGCAGGTCGGTGCACCACCACTTCGCGGTCGCGGCCTCCTCCGGGGTCAGCTCGCCGGCGTCGAGCGCGAGCGCGCAGCGGTCGATGAAGGTGCGGGCGATCTGGATTTCGCCGTGCGCCTCGGCGAGCTCGAAGCGGCTGTTCTGGAACGAGCCGATCGTCTGGCCGAACGCGGTGCGTTCGCGGACGTAGTCGAGCGTCCAGCCGAGCATCGCTTCGGCGGCGGCGACCGCGCTCGCCGCGATCGACAGGCGCTCCTGGGGAAGGTTGGAGACGAGGTAGAGGAAGCCCTGTCCCTCCTCTCCGAGCAGATTCGCGATCGGAACCTGCACGTCGTCGAAGGACAGCTCGGCCGTGTCCTGGCCGTGCTGGCCGACCTTCTCGAGGTTGCGTCCCCGCTCGAAGCCCTCCATGCCGCGCTCGATCACGACCAGGGAGATGCCGCGGTGCTTCTGCGACGGATCCGTCTTCACGGCGGTGATCACCAGGTCGGCGTTGATGCCGTTGGTGATGAAGGTCTTGGAGCCGTTGACGACATAGTGGCCGTTCTCGCGGCGTGCGGTGCTCGACATCCCGGCGAGGTCCGAGCCGATCCCGGGCTCGGTCATCGCGATCGCGGTGATCAGCCCGCCGGAGACGATCCCTGGAAGCCAGCGCTCGCGCTGCTCGGGCGTGCAGTAGCTCAGGAAGTAGGGCAGGCAGATGTCGTTGTGCAGCGTGATCCCCAGGCCGAAGCTGCCCACGCCCGCGCGCTGGCACTCTTCGCCGATCACCATGTTCAAGCGGAAGTCCTCGGCGCCCGCGCCGCCGTCGGCTTCGGGGACGGCCATCGCCAGGAAGCCGCCCCTGCCCGCCGCGGCGTACAGCTCGCGCGGGACGATCCCGTCGCGCTCCCACTCCATGTAGTGGGGCGTGACCTCGCGCTCGAGGAACGTGCGGAAGCTCGCCCGGAAGTCTTCGTGCAGGTCCTCGTAGAGCGCGCGCCTCACGGCGCAGGACCCTACACCCGGTCCGGCTCTGCGCGGAAGCCCGGCTTGGTGAGCAGCAACTGCACGTCGCGGATGCGGCGCTCGGCGAAGCCGCCCTCGCACCAGCACAGATAGAGCTCCCACAGGCGCCGGAAGCGCTCGTCGTAACCCAGCTCGGTCACCCTTTCCCGAGCCTCGAGGAAGCGCTCCCGCCACGCCGCCAGGGTGCGGGTGTAGTGGCTCGTGATGTCATCGAGATGGGCCATCCGCATGTCGGTGACGCGGTAGAGGTTCCGCGAGATCACCTCCATCGAGGGCAGGCAGCCGCCGGGGAAGACGTGTGTGTTGATGAAGCTGCGCGAGGCCTTCTCGACCTCGTAGGCGCTGTCGTCGATCACGATCGCCTGCAGCAGCATCGCGCCGTCGTGGCGCAGCAGTCCCGAGCAGCGCCTGAAGAAAGTCGGCAGGTACTGCCAGCCGACTGCCTCGATCATCTCGATCGAGACGAGGCGGTCGTAGCTGCCCGTCAGGTCGCGATAGTCCTGCGCCAGCACCGTGACGCGGTCGGAGAGGCCCGCCTCGGCGATGCGGCGGCTCGCGTAGGCGTGCTGCTCGCGCGAGATCGTGGTGGTCGTGACGCGGCACCCGTAGCGCCCCGCAGCGTGGAGCGCGAACCCGCCCCAGCCCGTGCCGATCTCGAGCACGTGGTCGGAGGGGCCCAGACGCAGACGGCGGCAGATGCGGTCGAGCTTGGCCAGCGAGGCCTCGCGCAGCGTTGCGTCGGGCCGCTCGAAGACGGCGCAGGAGTACATCATCGTCTCGTCGAGGAACAGCTCGAACAGATCGTTGCCGAGGTCGTAGTGGGCCGCGATCTGCCGGCGCGAGCGGCGCGGCGTGTTGCGCCCGAGCCGGCGCGCGGCGCGCTGCGCGGGCGCGAGCAGGGGGGAGGCGATACGGCGGACACGGTCCAGACGTCCGGCGTTGCGTGCCGCGATCCGCGTCATCGCGACCAGGTCGCTGCACTCCCAGTGCCCGTCGAGGTAGGAGTCGGCCAGGCCCACGCTGCCGCGCAGCAGCTGGCGGTAGAAGAGCGGCGAGCGCACGTCGATCACCGCTCTCAGCTGGGCGTCGGGGCGGCCGAGCACGATGCGCTCGGTGCCCTCGCGCAGCTCGAGTTGCCCACCGTCGATGCCCCGCAGCGCCCGCAGGACCAAGCGCCGTGAGAACGTGGCGTCGCGTCCGTCCCGCAGCGCGGGCGGGCCGCCCGGCGAGCGGGTGAGCGCGCGCGAGCTCACGCAGCCGCCTTCTCGCGTTCGGGGTGAGGGTGGTAGGTGGCGCCGCGCAGGCGCAGCCGCAGCGCATGGCCGTAGATCCGCGTGAGGATCGCGACGGTCTGGAGCGGATAGCGCGCGAGCAGCGACGCGAGGGTGCGCCGGGTGAGCTCGCGGCGGGCGAGCGAGAGCGTCGCGTCGAACACCGTCCGTCCGCGGGGGTCGCTCGAGGCGATGTGCACCGAGATGCGCTCGCCGGGCTCGGTCACGAACAGATCGTAGGTCTGTTCCATGCCCATCAGTGGTGAGACGTGAAGCTCCTTATCGAAGGTGCCGCGCGCGAGGGAGGATGGGTGGGTCGGCCGGCGCTCCGTGCCCGCATCGGCGGCGGCGCCCACTCGCTCTGTGCCGTCTGCCGCGACGGCCGGCCGGCGGTCTTCCGCGTCCAGCACATAGGCGTGGCTCTCGCCCCAGGGCGTGTTGGTGACGTGCGCGACGACCGCCTCGACCCGGCCGGAGTCGCGCCCGTAGCACCAGTAGAAGCTCACAGGGTTGAAGTTGTGCCCGAAGCAGCGCAGGTGGGTGAGCAGGGCGATCGGGCCCCCCGGACGCCGGCCGGTGCGCTCGGCGACCAGCTCGCGCACCGACTCCGCGAGGTCGCAGCGCTCATCGCCCAGGTGGTCGGCGCGGCGGAACCACGCCAGGGCCGGACGCCGCGCCGAGCAGAGCAGCCCGCCGTCGAGCGCGCCCGGCAGCTCGTCCAGGTCGAGGTACGCCATGAAGAGCGGGTGGCGGAACTCGTCGCGGACGTCCCCGGCGAGGCGGCGGTGGCGGACCGAGCCCTCGTACAGCGCGCTCCTCACAGCGTCGCCCCGAACGGTGCGCAGGCCGCCAGCGCGCTGCGCACGCCGTCCTCGTGGAACCCCCAGCCCCAGTAGGCGCCGCAGTAGTGCGTGCGGCGCTCGATGCCGCTGATCTCCGCGCGCTGGGACTGGGCGGCGACACCGGCCGGGGTGAACACCGGATGCGAGTAGGAGATCGTGCGGATCACCTGCTCGGGGTCGATCGCCTCGGTGCGGTTGAGCGTGACGCAGAAGTCGCGGTCGGCGCGCAGCCGCTGCAGGTGGTTCATCCAGTAGGTGACCGTCGAGACCGGCTTCGGCTCGGCCAGCAGGTGGAAGTTCCAGGCCGAGCGCGCCCAGCGCCGCCGCGGAAGCAGGCGCCGGTCGGTGTGGAGCACGGCCTCGTTGTGCTGATAGGGGATCGCGCCGAGCACGCGGCGCTCGTGCTCGGAGGCGTCCGACGAGCACGCGCAGCGCCTGATCGGAGTGCGCCGCGATAACGACCTGGTCGAAGCGCTGGCTGTCGCGCCCGCCGCGTCCGTCGGCGACCACGGTGACGTGACCGGGCTCGCGCGCGATCGAGCGCACGGGCGCGCCAAGCCGGATGCGGTCGCCGAACGGCGCCGTCAGCGCCTCCACGTAGCGCGCCGAGCCGCCCTCGATGGTCGACCAGTGCGGCCGGTCGCGGAAGCCGAGCATGCCGTGGTTGGCGAAGAACTCGGCCAGGAAGCGGACCGGGAAGCTGTGCATCTGCGCCGGGTCGGCGGACCACACCGCAGAGGCCTGCGGGACGATCAGCCGCTCGACGAACTGGCGCGAGAAACGGTGCCGCACGAGGAAATCGGCCAGCGAGTCCGCCTGGCCCGTCGCGCCGCCCTCGAGCAGCAGGCGCAGCTCGCGGTTGAAGCGGAGCAGGTCGAGGATCATGCGCTGGAAGCGAAGGCTGACGAGGTTGCGGGGCTGGCAGAACAGCCCGTGCGGGGTGCCGGAGTACTCGAAGTCCTCGCTCTCGCCCTTGACCGAGAAGCTCATCTGCGTGCGCTGGCGCGCCACGCCCAGGCGGTCGAGCAGTCGTGTGAAGAGCGGGTAGTTGCGGTCGTTCATCACGATGAAGCCGGTGTCGATGTGGTGGGTCTCGTACTCGGTGTCCACCCGGATCGTGTTCGTGTGGCCGCCCGCGTAGCCGCCCGCCTCGTAGACGACGATCTCGTGCCGGCCGTGGAGCAGATGCGCGGCGACGAGCCCCGAGACGCCCGCCCCGACGATCGCGATCCTCATCGCCGCCCTCGCTGTTCGTCCTCGATCACACCCATCGCAGTAGCTCTTACGTTCCCGCGCGCGAGCCGGATCATCGGGCGCGCGGGGAGGATTGCGAGGCGGATGCGTCGAATCAGACCGCCGTGAAGCGCACTGCGACCAAGACACCCGAGGCGGGGCCGGTCAACGGCACCTCCGAGCACCAGAGCCTCTCCAAGTACATCCAGGCCCGCTTCGACGAGTGCTCGCGCTCCCAGAAGGACGTGGCGCAGTACATCGTGGACCACCTCGACGAGGCGGCGTTCCAGACGGCCGAGGAGCTGGCCCGTCGCGCGAACACCTCGAGCTCGACGGTCGTGCGCTTCTCCCAGGCGCTCGGCTTCGAGGGCTTCCCCGAGTTGCAGGCCGCGGCGCGTGAGGAATATCGCCGCGTGCACACCAAGGCAGCCAAGGAGAACGGCGCGGGTGGCGTCTCGTCGTCGACGCCGTTGTTCTCGCTCGACCAGAACGAGTTCGAGTCGGCGCTCGCCGCCGACCACCTGAACGTCGAGGAGACGGCCCGCAAGGTCTCACGATCCGACGTCGAGGCGCTGATCGCAGCGATCGTCGAAGCCGAGAAGGTGCTCGTGGCGGGCACCGACCAGATGGCGTTCTTCGCCAGCTACCTCCGCCACCTGCTGATGCTGCTGGACCTGCGCGTGGACGTCGTCGCGAGCCCCTCGCAGGAGGCGCTCAGCCGGCTCGGGCGGATCGATGCCCAGACACTGGTGATCGGCCTCTCGGCAGGACGCCCGCACCCGCTCGTCGTGCGTGCGATGAAGCTCGCCCGCCACCGCCAGGCGCGCACGGCCGCGATCACCGACGCGACGCTGTCGGAGATCGCGAAGCTCGCGCAGATCAAGCTCTACTACTCCTCCAACAGCCCGGCCTACGTGCGCTCGCACGCGGCGCTGCTCAGCATCATCCAGGCGCTCGCCTACGGGGTCTACGCGCGCGACAGCGCGCAGTACGACGACCGCATCAAGGCCTTCCGGCTGAAGTAGCGGCGTCCTGGGCCGCCGCGTTATGCTCGCGGCGTACCGGCAGCGGGGGGCTGTCTCCAGAACGTAAAAGAACCGGCCGGCGCTCCGTGCCGGCCTCGCGGCCGGCGCTCGGAGCCGGCCTCGAAGGGGGAACCACATGACTCGCACCGCCGCCCGCGGCCGGATCGCTCTCCTCGCGGCTCTCGTCATTGCCTGTGCCGTCGTGCTGGCAGCCACGGCGCTCGCGGCCAAGCCGAAGAAGAACGCCCGTTTCAGCGGGGCCACGAACACGCCGCCGGTGGAGGGGTTTCACGCGCCGGTGAAGTTCACCGTCTCCTCGGACGGCAAGTCGCTGCTCAACTTCACGTTCGGCTCGTTCGGCTGCTTCGGGGCGGGCGGCTTTCGCCCGAACACGAACCCGTACACCGGCCATTCGCTGATCGACGCCGGCAAGCTCAAGGTGTCGTCGAACGGCAAGTTCTCGGACAACGCGATCTCCTCCTACACCGTCCAGGGCCAGAAGACCACGACGAAGGTGACGATCAGCGGCTCCTTCTCCTCGCCGAAGCGAGTCTCGGGGACCATCAGCCTCTCGCAGACCGTGATCGGCGGCGGCATCAACTCGAAATGCGGGCCGGGGGGGCCGAAGTTCACCGCCAAGGCGAAATAGCGAGGGACCGGGCAGCACGCGAGGCGCGGCTCCTCTAGCCTCGACCTCGTGGGAACGCCCTGGGACGCGGAGACCTACGACCGCACCAGCAAGCCGCAGCAGCGCTGGGCCAACGAGGTGATCGGGCGCCTGATCGGCGTCGAGCGCGATGCGACCGTGCTCGACGTCGGCTGTGGCACGGGCCGCGTGACCGAGCACCTGGCCCGGCTCGTGCCTGGTGGCAGGGTGCTCGCGATCGATGCTTCCGAGGACATGGTCGCGCTTGCCCGCGAGCGGCTCGGCGAGCGGGCGGAGGTGCGCCGCTGCGACGTGCTCGAGGTGGACCTCGATGCCGAGGTGGACGTCGTCTTCTCCACGGCCACGCTGCACTGGGTCACCGACCACGACGCGCTCTGGCCGGTGCTTGCGCGCGCGCTGAAACCGGGCGGAAGACTCGAGATCCAGTGCGGGGGGGAGGGCAACATCGAGACCGTGCGCGCCGTCATCGACGAAGCCGCCGCCACGGCCGGGGCCGAGCTCGAAGGCTTCTCGCCCTGGACGTTCGCGAGCCCGCAGGACACGGAGCGCAGGCTGCAGGACGCCGGCTTCACCGAGATCAAGTGCTGGCTCGCGGACGAGCCTGCGTTCCCGGAAGAAACGGAGGCGTTCGTCCGCACGTCGATCCTCGCCGCGCATCTGGAGCGCCTGCCCGAGGAGCGCCGTGAGCCCTTCGTCGCCGCGGTCATGCAGCGCGTGCGGCTGCCGCTCGACTACGTGCGGCTGAACGTCTCGGCGGTGCGGGCCGGCGCGTCCTGAGGGCCGGCACGGAGCGCCGGCCCGTCCTCCCCAACCGCCGGCACGGAGCGCCGGCCTTTCCCTCCCCGACGGTCCGTCGCGGCGCCTCGCCGTCTGCAAGGATCTGGCCGCGATGCACCGCAGGCTCATCGGCAGCGACGGCCCTGAGAGATTGGGCGAGATCGAGTTCTTCGGAGGGCTCTCCGAGGCGCATCGCCGCATGCTCGCCCGTCACATCGACGAGCTCCTCGCCGACCCCGGCGACCATCTGATGGACGAGGGCGACTACGGGTACGAGGCGATCTTCATCGAGGACGGCACCGCCGAGGTCCGCCAGCAGGGCGAGCTGATCAACACGATCGGGACGGGCGAGATCGTCGGCGAGCTGGCGCTCGTGGAGTCCGACGGCAAGCGGACGGCCACGGTCACGGCCAGCACGCCGCTGCGCGCGGTCAGCCTGACCTCGCGCTCGTTCCACGAAATCCGCTCGCGCATGCCCGACCTCGCAGAGGCGATCGACCGGGCCGCGCAGGAGCACCACGAGCGCGACCAGCGTCGCGCCGAACAGGCGGCCGGCGCCTGACCGTGTCCGCCGGCGAGCCCGCGCCGGCGCTGCGCAGCGTCACGATCGAGGATCTGAGCGCGATCCTCGGCGAGCTGGAGGACTTCTGGAGCGAGGAGCGCGATATGGCGTTCCTGCACCAGGCGCTGTATGTGCACGAGTTCGGCGAGACCTCGGTGCTGGCCGAACGCGACGGGCGCATCCTGGGCTATCTGCTGGGCTTCGTGAGCCAGGACGGCACCGGCTACATCCACGCGGTCGCCGTGCGAGGAGAGGCGCGCGGGGAGGGGCTCGCGCGTGCGATGTACGAGCGCTTCGAGGAGCTGGTGCGAGCCCGGGGGGCGCACGGGTTGAAGGCGATCACGGCGCCCGAGAACGAGGGCTCGCGCGCCTTCCACGAAGCGCTCGGGTTCTCGGCGGCGGAGGTCGAGGGGTACTCGCCGAGCGCGGGAGCGCGGCTGGTGTTCAGGCGTCCGCTCGCCGGCGACTGACAGCGGCGTGCGCCCGCCCGCGTCACCCGAACGTGAAGACGTACGCGCGGATGCCCGCGTCGAGGAACGTGACCTCGAGTTCGCGCGGGGACACTGCCGGTTGGCGGATCAGCTGGTACATCCGCGGCTCTGAGATCGTGCCCTCACCGTTGCGATCGACGTCGAGGCCGTGGGCGTCGCCCGGCGGAACGCCGTCCAAGCGCACCGAGATGCGCGCGGTGGCCCCGTCCGCCGGCGGCGCGAGGACCAGGTTCGCATCGCGCGCCAGGAAGCGGAAGGAGACCGAGCCGGGGGCCGCGGAGAGCTCGGCGTACTCGCCGCCGATCGACCAGGTTCCGTGAAGCGCCCAGCGGTTGAGCGGGAGGGCGTCCGCCGAGGGGCCGCTGCGGCGTTCGCCGCGGTCGCTGCCCAGGTAGGTCTCCGGGGAGCCGAGCGCGTCGAGATCGGCCGCTTCGGCGAGGCCTCCGGCGTCCACCTGAGCGGGCGGCTCCTCGATCCCCAGCAGGCCCTGGATCGCCCGCTCTGTCTCCTCGTAGTTGCCCTCCCCGAAATGCTCGAACCGGCTCTCGCCGGCGCCGTCGAGGAGGTAGAGGGCCGGCCAGTAGTGGTTCTCGAACGCGCGCCAGATCGCGAACTCGTTGTCGATCACGACGGGGTAGGAGACGCCGAGCTCGCGGCTCGCACGCCGCACGTTCTCGAGATCGTGCTCGAAGCCGAACTCCGGGGCGTGCGCTCCGATCAATGTGAGGCCGCGGTCGCGGTAACGCTCGTGCCACGCTCTGAGGTAGGGCAGCGTCCGCAGCCAGTTGACGCACGAGTAGGTCCAGAAGTCGACGAGCACGACGCGCCCGCGAAGGCCGTCGGCCGTGAGCGGCTCGGAGTTGAGCCAGGCGCTCGCTTTGTCGATCGCCGACAGGGCGCTCCGCGTGGGGGACACGGTGGACATACTGACCTCTCGGGCGCCGCCCGTGTCGAAATTCCGGGCGACTTCTGCGGCCTGCTCCCGTCCGGCGAGCCGGGGCTCGGCCCGCGCGCTTATAGACTGCGAGGCATGCGAGACGAGGCGACATTCCGCGTCAAGACGGGCCTTGCCGAGATGCTCAAGGGCGGCGTGATCATGGACGTGGTCACGCCCGAGCAGGCCAAGATCGCCGAGGATGCCGGCGCCGCCGCCGTGATGGCGCTCGAGCGCGTACCCGCCGACATCCGCCGTGACGGCGGCGTCGCGCGCATGTCCGACCCGGAGATGATCGAAGGCATCCAGCAGGCGGTGACGATCCCGGTGATGGCCAAGGCGCGGATCGGGCACTTCATGGAGGCGCGTGTGCTCGAGGCGCTCGAGGTCGACTACATCGACGAGTCGGAGGTCCTGACCCCGGCCGACGAGCGCAACCACATCGACAAGTGGGACTTCAAGGTGCCGTTCGTGTGCGGCGCGACCAACCTCGGCGAGGCGCTGCGGCGGATCGGCGAGGGCGCCGCGATGATCCGCTCGAAGGGCGAGGCCGGCACCGGCGACATCGTCGAGGCGGTGCGCCACATGCGCCAGATCGTCGGCGAAATCCGCCGGCTGACCATGCTCGGCGACGACGAGCTCGCCACGGCCGCGAAGGAGATCGCGGCTCCGCTCGACATCGTCCGCGGCGTCGCGCAGGGGGGACGCCTGCCCGTGGTCCTGTTCTGCGCCGGCGGCATCGCCACCCCCGCCGACGCGGCGCTGATGATGGCGCTGGGGGCCGAGGGGGTGTTCGTCGGCTCCGGGATCTTCAAGTCCGAGGACCCCGCGACGCGCGCCAGCGCGATCGTCGCGGCGACGACCCACTGGCAGGACCCGCAGCGCGTGACCGAGGCCTCGCGTGGCCTCGGAACGCCGATGGTCAGCCTCGAGAGCTCGAAGCTCGACGAGGAGCAGTTGCTCGCCCAGCGTGGCTGGTAACGCCTCAGCGGGCGGGGGATGAGCCCGCTGATCGGAGTCCTGGCCCTCCAGGGGGGCTTCGAGGCGCACGAGCGGATGCTCGCGCGGCTGGGCGCCGGCACGCGTGAGGTGCGGGTCCCCGCCGACCTGGAAGGCCTGGACGGACTCGTCGTCCCCGGCGGCGAGTCTACGACGATCACGCTCGGGATCGAGCGGGAGGGGCTTGCAGAGCCTCTCCGCGCGCTCGCTGCGAGCGGCCGCCCGGTGCTCGGCTCCTGCGCCGGGCTGATCGTGCTCGACCGCGAGCACCTCGGCCTGATGGACATCTCCGCGCGCCGGAACGCCTTCGGCCGCCAGGTAGCGAGCTTCGAGGCGGACCTCGAGATCGCATGCATCGACGGTCCGCCGCTGCGCGCGATCTTCATCAGGGCGCCCTGGATCGAGGAGTACGGGCCGGACGTCGAGATCCTCGCGTCGGTCGACGGCCACCCCGTGGCGGCGAAGCAGGAGCGCATGATCGCCGTCGCGTTCCACGCCGAGCTGGGGGAGGACGATCGGCTGCACCGCCGGTTCCTGGAGCTCGCGGGGCAGGGCGCTCGAACGGCGGCTTGACCGAGGCTTGCAGTAAGTGATAACTTACCGTAAGTGCCAACTTACCAAGCACAGGCGTTCGACGCTCTCGGCGACCCGACCCGGCGCGAGATCTTCGAGCTGCTCGCCGAGCGCCCGCAGGCCGTGGGAGAGCTCGCGGGGCAGATGCCCGTCAGCCGCCCCGCCGTCTCGCAGCACCTGCGGGTGCTGAAGGGCGCCGGTCTCGTGAGCGACCGCCCGGATGGCAGCCGCCGCATCTACCAGGTCGATCCCGCCGGGGTGAGCGAGCTCCGTGCCTACCTGGACCAGTTCTGGAACCGATCGCTGGCCTCCTTCAAGCAGGCGGCCGAGCAGAAATTCAAGGAGAAGCGATGAGCTCGACACCCACCCAGGCCGACGTGACCGCCGTGCGCGCCTCGATCGTCGTCGACGCGCCCGCCGAGGAAGCGTTCAGCGTCTTCACCGATGACATCGGCAGCTGGTGGAACCCCGACCACCACATCCTCGACGGGGAGCTTGCCGAGATGGTCTTCGAGCCGCGCGTCGGCGGCCACGTCTTCGACCGCGCCACCGACGGCAAAGAGTGCCGCTGGGCGCGGGTGCTCGCCTACGAGCCGCCGCGGCGGTTTGTGATCAGCTGGGACATCAGTCTCAGCTGGCAGCTCGAGTCCGACCCTGCACGCACGAGCGAGATCGAGGTCATCTTCACACCCCAGGCGCCCGAGCAGACCCTCGTCGAGCTGGAACATCGCCACCTCGATCGCCACGGCGAGGGCTGGGAGGCGATGCGCGACTCGGTCGGCTCGCCCGGCGGCTGGACCGGCGGCCTCGGCCTCTTCGCGGCCCGGATGACGAAGCGGTAGCGGCCGCGGCGCCCTGGGGATCGAGGCGCTGCGCTACAAAGAGGCATCGCCTCCGAGCCCCACGTCGCCGCCCTCTCCACCACGCCGGTCAAGGCGCTGCGGATCCTGCGCCGCGAGCGTGTCGTGCTCGGCAGGGACGGCGCAGCGGGCGACCGCGCGTACTTCCTCGTCGACGAGCGGGGGCGGATGGTCAACGGCAAGCGCAGCTCGCTGCTCAACCAGGTCGTCCCCGAGCTGGGCGAGGACGGCGAGCTGTCGCTCGCGTTCCCCGACGGACACCGCGTCGCGGGGCCGCCCACCCCCGGCGAGACGGTCGAGGTCCGCTTCTACTCGCTGATGCGCCCCGCGCGGGCGATCGACGGGCCGTTCTCGGAGGCCCTGTCCGAGCACACCGGCCTGCGGCTGCGGCTCGTCGCCTTCGAGCCGGGCCGCTCGTCGGTCGATCGCGGCGCGCAGGGTGCCGCGACGCTGCTGTGCCGCTCCTCGGCGGGCGCAATCGCGGCGGCGGCGGGCCGCGAGAGCATCGACACGCGCCGCTTCCGGATGACGATCGAGCTCGACGGCTGCGAGCCGTTCGCCGAAGACGCCTGGATCGGGCGCGAGCTGCGGATCGGCCGCGCACGGCTGCGGCCGATGGGCCACGTCGGACGTTGCACGGTCACGACGCTCGACCCCGACAGCGGCGAGGTCGACCTGCCGACGCTCGACCTCCTGCGCGAGCTGCGGGGCGACGCCGAGACGACCGAGCCGCTCGCGCTCGGCGTCCACTGCGCGGTGCTCGAGCCGGGCGAGGTGGCGCTCGGCGACCCCGTCGAGCTGGAGGGCTGAGGTGCGCGTCGCCATCGCCACCGACGAGGTCACAGGCGTCGCGGCCGAGGTCGCCGGGGAGATGCGCCGCCGCGGCCACGAGCCGCTCCTGCACGGAGCCCTTGCCGAGGACGAGCGCTCCGATTGGGCATGGGCCTCCGAGCGCGCTGCCCGCGACGTAGCCGAAGGTCGCGCCGACCAGGCCGTCGTCTGCTGCTGGACGGGCACCGGCGCGTCGATTGCGGCGAACAAGGTACCCGGCGTCCGCGCCGCTCTCTGCGCCGACGCCGCGACGGCAGCCGGCGCGCGGCGCTGGAACGACGCGAATGTGCTCGCGCTGAGCCTGCGCACGACGACCGAGGCGCTGCTGGGGGAGATACTCGACGCCTGGTTCGAGGGGGCGCCGAGCGAGGCGACCGCGGATCGGGAGAACGTGGCGCACCTGGGGTTGATCGGCGGGGGTCGCGCCATCGCGCCGGAGCTGGCGGTGCGCCGGGGCCGCGAGGCCGTCGAGTTCTACAAGCGCGCGTTCGGCGCCGTCGAGATCCAACGAGCGGGCGGGACCGACGCGCACGAACCACTCGTCAGCCGGCTGGCTGTCGGCGACGCGACGTTCTGGGTGCACGACGAGTCGCCCGAGCACGGCATCAGCAGCCCCGAGTCCCTGGGCGGCGCGAGCGCGCGGATTCTCCTTGTGGTCGAGGACCCTGTGGCAGCGCAGGCACGGGCGGTCGCCGAGGGGGCCCGCGAGCACGCCCGGGTCACCGCGGAACACGGTTGGCTGGTCGGTCGCGTCGAGGACCCCTACGGCCATCACTGGGAGATCGGACGGCCTGTGAGCGACTTGCCGGCGGCGTCCGGCTAGCTCGCGATCCGGGGCCGGGGGCTGAGCTCCGAGCGACATCGCTCCGCGCGGCGGAACGCCCCCGCGTGCGCGCCCGAATCGCGCTCGTCGGGCCGCGGCGAACCGCGCGACGCCCTCGCGCCGGGGAGAAGCTCAGGTTCGGGCGCGAGCGACCCGATAGAGCCGTGTGAGCGTCGTCGTCTCGAGGTCTCCCCTCGTCCTCTCCCGGCGGGTGGGAGCCGCGGCGCGGACCGCCGTCTATGGCGTTCTGCTCGCGGCGATCGCGCTCGCTCCGCCGCTCAGCAGCAGCGACTTCCAGTACCCCGGGGTCTCGAACTCCTGGGTGCTGCTCGTCGCCGCAGCTCTCACCGTCATCCCGCTCGTGGACCTCGCCCACCCGTGGAGCGTCCGCCACCTGGACCTGCTCGCGCTCGTCGCGCCGGCGGCTGCCCTGGCGATCGATCAGCGCTCGCTCGACTGGCCGGTTGTCCTCGTGTACCCGGTCCTCGCCTACCTCTGCCTGCGGATGATCTCGATCGCGCGCGCGCCGGCCGCGCCACAGCCCTCTGCGCCGTCCGTGGCGAGCCCCTCCCGGATCAGAGCGGGATGGCTCGTGGCAGGGATCGTCGTGCTCGTCTTCGCGCATGTGAACGCCGCGGCGAGGAGCACGGTTCGCACCGACTCCGGCGAAGGGGGCGTGCAGGGCGCCCGGCGGATCCTCGAAGACAGGAGCCCCTACGGCGCCGCGGCGACCTTGCCGAGCTCACCGCACGGTGACGTATACGGACCGGTTCTGTACGAGGCCTACACCCCGTTCGCGGCGCTCCTCGGCCGTCGTGGCGCCGAACGTACCGCCGCGCTCGTATTCGATCTGCTCACGGCCCTGCTTCTGTTCTTCCTCGGGAAGCAACTGCGAGGGCCGGCGTTCGGCGTGCTCGCTGCGTACTGCTGGCTGGCCTTCCCGATGACCTTCTACGAGGACGCGCTCGGCTTCAACGACGGACTCCTCGCCGCCTCCCTGGTCGGTGTGCTCCTCGCCGCGAGCTCACCCGTGCGCAGGGGGGCGCTGGCGGCGGTCGCCGGGCTCGGCAAGCTCAGCCCCCTCGCGCTCGTCCCGGCGCTTGCGGCCTACCGTCCCCGGACATCCTCCCGAGAGCGCCGGGACGTCGTCGTCTTCGGCCTCTCGTTCCTCGCTGTGGCGGCGCTCGTGTTCGCGCCGATCGTCCTGCACACGCCGGCCGGGACGTTCCTCTCGCGCACCTTCGGCTTTCAAGCATCGCGCGAACCGTCCGACTCGCTGTGGAGCGCGCTCCAGTTCGGCTATGGGACCGGTCACCCGTGGGTGGCCTCCGCCGGGCGCGTGCTGCACGGAGTCCTCGCCGCCGTCGCCGGCACGCTGGTGATCTTCTCTTACAGGCTCGTGCGCGCCCACACGGTCCACGGCCTCGCTGCCGCGTGTGCCGCGGTGCTGATCGCCGTTCAGGCGAGCCTCGGCTACTACTCCTACAGCTATCTGCTCTGGGTCGTGCCGCTGGTGCTCGTCGCGATCCTCGCGCGGCCCACCTCCGAACGCGGCATCCGGCGCGTCGCGGCGCCGGCCCCCCGATCGCGCCTCGTCAGGACGGATCGCATCTCGAGCGCGTGACCACGGTGCTCCGCGCCGAGCCGTTCACGGGCGCCGGGACCTAGCCGCTCGCAGCGAATCGCACGACCCCGTCCCGCTCCACTTCGACGGCACGCCCGTCCTCCAGCAGCAGGTCCGCGTGGCCGAGCACCTCCGACAGCGTCAGGTAGGCCTGCGTGACCGCCACGTTCCCCCACAGCTCCTGCGCGATCTCGTGCGCGCTTCGCGGCTCTTCGGTGATCAGGCGCAGGATCCGCTCGGCGCGGCGCTTGTGCATGCGGAAGCGCTCGTCGATCAGCGCGACGTGGTCGGTGATCGGCCGCCCGTGCCCCGGCAGCACGAGATTGAGATCGAGCTCGCGGGTGGCCTCCAGGGAGCGCATGTAGGTGATCAGCGCCTGGGGGCGGGGCCCGTCCGGATCGGGCTCCGCGCCCAGCGGGCGCGCGAGCAGCGGGTTCGAGGAGATGTGCGCGATCAGGTGGTCCGCCGCGAGCATCAGCTTGCGCTCCTCGTCGACGAAGACGGTGTCCGACGGGCTGTGCCCCGGCCGCTGAAGCACTCGCAGCTTGCGGTCGCGCAGCGCGAGCTCCTCGCCGTCGCCGAGAGGCCGCGTCACCTGCACCGAGGAGCCCCAGGCGCGGAAGCCGGCCGAGACCGCGCGCAGCGCCGTCACGATTTCCGGCGGGATGCCGTGCCGGAGCATGATGTTCTCCGCGAACGCGTCGTCGAGGTCGGTCTCTCCGCCGTAGTTCGCGAGGTAGGGGGCGAGGGGTCCGATCGCGGCCACCTCGGCGCCCGAGCGCCGCGCGAGGATCGAGGCGAGCCCGAAGTGGTCCATGTGCTGGTGGCTGATCACCAGCAGCTCGATGTCCTCGATGCGCCGGCCGCGCTGCTCGAGGGCCTGCTCGAGCTCGTCCAGCGCCTTCGCGGAGTTGGGCCCCGAGTCGACGAGAGTCAGCGGCGAGTCCTCGATCAGGTACGCGTTCACGCGCCCGACCATGAACGGGGTCGGCACCGCCAGCCGGTGGATGCCGGCGTCGGCCGCGCGGGCGAGGTTCTCGCGCTCCTCCTCGGCTTCCCGCGCGGCGCGCTGCTCGGCGGATTTCCTCCGCCGGGGCCCCGGCGGTCACGAGCGGATCAGCGCCAGCACCTCGTCGCGGCGCCGTTCCATGTCCTCGGCGGAGACGAGCGACTCCAGGCACAGGCGCAGCAGCGGCTCGGTGTTCGAGGGCCGCACGTTGAAGTGCCAGTCCTCGTAGTCGATCGAGATCCCGTCGAGCTGTTTCTGCTCGGCGTCGGCGTAGCGGGCGGCGATCTCGTCCATCTTCGCCTGCTGGTCTGCGACCTCGGAGTTGATCTCGCCCGAGATGAAGTAGTTCTCGCGGTAGGGCGCGAGGCGCTGCGACATCGTCTGGCCGCCGGTCGCAAGCATCTCCAGCACCAGGAGCGCCGGGATCGTGCCCGAGTCCGCGCAGTAGAAGTCGCGGAAGTAGTAGTGGCCGGAGACCTCGCCGCCGAACAGCGAGCCCTCCTTGTGCATGCGGGTCTTGAAGAAAGCGTGCCCGACGCGGTTGACGTAGGCGACGCCGCCCGCGCGCTCGACCGTGTCCGCGACCGCCCGCGAGGCGCGCACGTCATACAGGATCGCTTCGCCTGGCTTCGCCGCCTTCGAGAGCAGCGACTCAGCGAGCAGCGCGGTCAGGAAGTCGCCGTCGACGAAGCGGCCGGTCTCGTCGATGAAGAAGCAGCGGTCGGCGTCGCCGTCCCACGCGATGCCGAGGTCGGCGCCGGTCTCGCGGACCTTCTCGATGATGAAGCTCCGGTTCTCGGGCAGCAGCGGGTTCGGCTCGTGGCCGGGGAACTCGCCGTCGGGCTTCCAGTAGCTCTCGACCAGCTCCAGCTCGAGGCTCTCCAGCAGCGGCCCGACCATCGGCCCGGCCATGCCGTTGCCGCCGTCCACGACGACTTTCAGCGGGCGCTGCGGAGGAGCGCACGGCGTCGGCGTCGATGAAGCGCAGCGCAGCCTCCTGGAAGGCCCCGTAGATGTCGACGACTTCGAGCTGCCCGGGCTCGGCGGCCTGCGGCGCGCTCCCGTCTTCGACCAGGCGGCGGACGTCCTGGATGCCCGAGTCCCCGGAGAGGGCGATCGCGCCTTCGCGGACGAGCTTCGCGCCCGTGTAGGCCTTCGGGTTGTGCGAGGCGGTGCACATCAGCCCGCCGTCGAGCTCGCGGGAGCCGACGAGCCAGTAGAGCATCTCCGAGCCGACCATCCCGGCGTCGATCACGCTCGCTCCCGCGGCGAGCATCCCGTCGCGGTAGCGCGCTGCGAGCTCCGGGGCGCTGAGGCGCATGTCGCGGCCGAGGCCGATGCTCAGCTCGCCGACCGGCTTGCCCGCAAGCTCGGAGAGGACGACCGGGAAGGCGCGCCCGATCCGCTCGGCGAGGTCGCCGCCGATCTGCTCGCCGAAGATGCCGCGGATGTCGTAGGCCTTGAAGATGTCGGGCAGGCGAGGTGCTCATGGGGCTCTGCGCATCCTATGAGGAGCGCTCCCGTGGCGACGGGCGGGGACTTCGAAGCCCCACCCCCCGGCGATTCGTAGACTTGGGGCCATGTCCGGTCATTCGAAGTGGGCCTCGATCAAGCACAAGAAGGCGATCGTCGACTCCCGCCGCGGCGCGCAGTTCTCCAAGCTGACGCGCGCGATCACGGTCGCGGCGCGCGACGGCGGCGGCGACCCCGTGGGCAACCCCGCGCTCGACCTCGCGATCCGCAAGGCCAGGGAAGCGTCGATGCCGAAGGACAACATCGAACGCGCGATCGCCAAGGGCACGGGCGAGGGCGGTGAGGCCGAGGCGATCGAATCGGTCCTCTACGAGGGCTACGGCCCGGGCGGCGTGGCGGTATTGGTTGAGGCGCTGACCGATAATCGGAACCGCACCAGCGCTGAGATCAAACACGCCTTCTCCAAGCAGAACGCAAGCCTCGGCGAGCCGGGCTCGGTGGCCTACCTGTTCGAGAAGAAGGGGACGATCGTCGTGGACGGCACGCGCTACTCCGAAGACGACCTCATGCCGGCCGTCGAGGCGGGCGCCGAGGACATCTCCACCGACGACGACGTGTTCGAGGTGATCACCTCGCTGGCCGACTTCGCGGCGGTGCGCGCCGCCCTCGAGGACGCGGGCGTGGAGATCGACAGCGCCGAGCTCTCCTATCGCGCCTCCAGCCTCGTGCCGCTCGACGAGGCGGCGGCCGGCAAGCTGATGCGGCTGATCGATTCGCTCGAAGAGCTGGACGACGTCAGCGCGGTGCACGCGAACTTCGACGTGTCGGCGGACGTGCTGGAACGTGTCGCAGGCTGAGCGGCCGACCGTCGCGATCCTCTGCGGGGGACGCGGCACTCGGCTGCAGGAGCGCACGCAGGAGATCCCGAAGCCGCTGGTGGAGATCGGCGGGCTGCCGATCGTGTGGCACGTGGTGCAGCTCTATGCCTCGCAGGGGTTTCAGCGGTTCCTGCTGGCGACGGGGTACAAGGGCGAGCTGATCGAGCGCTTCGCGGCCGAGCACCCGTGGCCGGGCGGCGTCACGGTCGAATGCGTCGACACCGGTCTCGAGACCCAGACAGCAGGGCGCATCGCTCGACTTGCTTCTTTTTTTGGGGAGGGGGAGATGTTCTGTGCGACCTACGCGGACGGGGTGGCCGACATCGACCTGGAGGCCCTGCTCGACTTTCACCGCTCGCACGGCGCGCTCGCGACCATGACCGTCGTGCGCCCCGAGCTCCAGTTCGGCGTCACCGAGCTCGACGGCGAGGGCCGGGTCACCGGCTTCAAGGAGAAGCCGCGCTCCGATCACTGGATCAACGGCGGCTTCTTCTGCTTCGAGGCCGGCGCGATCGACTACATCGCCGCCGGCGGCGACTCCGGGGTGCTCGAGCGGGCGCCGCTGGAGGGGCTCGCGCGCGACGGTGAGCTGCGCGCCCATCGCCACGAGGGCTTCTGGGAGTGCATGGACACCTACAAGGACGCCGTCGCGCTCAACGATCTCTGGGCCTCGGGCGCGCCGCCGTGGAAGGTTTGGCAGGACAAACGGAGGCGGTGGGGCCTACTCAGGCGGCGTCCTGGCGGCGCGCGCGGAATAGCCTCACCGGCTCGCGCAGCCCCTTCAGCCGCCGCTGGCCGGCGTAGGACCAGCGGTAGTTCTCGAGCGCGGTGTCGTGAAGGGCATCGTCCGCGAGCAGGCTCCCCGGCCGGGCCACCGAGGTGATGCGGCTCGCGAGGTTGACCGGCCGGCCGAACCAGTCCCCGGCGCGAGGGAGCGCCTGTCCGAAGGCGGCGCCGGCGCGCAGCTGCGGGAACTCCTCGCCCTCGCCTCCGGCGGCCTCGATCAGCCCCAGCGTCGCGCCCAACAGCGGCTCGGGCTCCGCTGAGGCGAGCATCACGGCGTCGCCGATCGACTTGACCAGCCGCACCGGCGGCTCGGCGACCTCGCCCGCGAGCGCTTCCAGGCGCGCCGCGAGGCGCCCGAGCTCATCCGGCGGGACTTCCTCGCCGAGTCTGGTGAACCCCACCAGATCCGCGAATGAAACCGCCACCTCGCGTGCGCCGGGCAGCTCGCCGCCGCTGCGCTCCAGTGCGTTGACGACCTCGGCCTGCGTCGCGTGGCGCAGGTGCAGCGTCAGGATGCTCGTGATCATCGGGTCCACGAGCGGGTACATCTGCTCGACCGCCGCCGCGTAGCGCTTGGCCAGCTCGGCCTCGCTGAGACCCGGCTCGATCACCATCTTCAGCGGGATCGCGCGCAGGCTCTCGGCCGCCTGCGAGAGGCTGCGGCCCAGCACGCGCAGCAGCGCCAGCGTCTCCTCGTCCGGGATCCCCAGGGCGCGGCCGACCTGGAGCCGCTGCGCCGCCTCGAGCTCGAGGTCGGTGTAGATGGGTTCGTCGGTCTCGGCGATCGGCAGGCCCATCGCGCGGCTGAGGGCGTTCAGCATCTCGGGCTCGATTCCGGCCAGCTCCGCGATCTGCGCGGCCGTGTAGCGCGCGTCGCTCACGATCATCCGGTCCGCGGGCAGGAACATCAGCGTCCCGGACGCCGTCGTGCGGCGCAGGTCCGCGAGCGGCACGCCGTCGGCGGCCAGCTCGCGCAGCAGCGTGAGCCGCTCGGCGCGCTGCTCTCCCTCCAGGCCGTCGAGAAGGCCCTCGGCCTCGAAGTCGATCTCCCCGCCGGCGTCCACGCGGGCAGCCTAGCCAGCCGGCGTGGGTACCCCATTCCCCGCCTTAGGCGGGTCAGGGGGACAAGCAGGCGTCCGCCGCCACGCGGAGAATCACGGACCGTGATCGTCCTCGGCATCGACCCCGGCCTGGCCAACACCGGATACGGCGTCGTCGCGCGCCGCCGTGGGCGTCCGATCGCGCTCGACGGGGGCGTGATCGAGACCTCGGCCGGCGTCGCGCCCGAGCGCCGGCTCGCGCAGATCCACGCGGCGGTGGAGGCGCTGATCGCCGAGCACGAGCCGGACGCGGTCGCGCTGGAGGAGCTCTACTTCGGCCAGAACGCGCGCAGCGCGTTCGCCGTCGGCCAGGCGCGCGGCGTCGTGATGCTCGCCGCCGGAAGCAGGGGAGTCCCCTGCGCGGGCTACACCCCGCAGCAGGTGAAGGGGGCGGTCTGCGGGACCGGGCGGGCGGGCAAGGACCAGGTCGCACGCATGGTCGCCACGCTGCTCGCGCTGCCCGAGCCGCCGCGCCCCGACCACGCCGCGGACGCGCTCGCGGTCGCCGTCTGCCACCTCAACCGGGCGCCGCTCGCCGCGGCGATGGCCGGAGTTTCGGCGTGATCGCGCTCCTGCGCGGCGAGGTGGCCGTGCGCCGCGCCGACCACGTGGTGGTGTTGTGCGACGCGGTCGGCTACCGCGCCGCCGTCTCCGCCGAGACGCTGCGCCACGTGCCGGCGGTGGGCGAGCAGGTGACGCTGCACACGCATCTGATCGTCCGCGACGACGCGCTGGCGCTCTACGGCTTCCACTCCGAGCAGGAGCGGGAGCTGTTCCTGATGCTGCTCTCGGTCCAGGCCGTGGGCCCGAAGGTCGCGCTCGCGGTGCTCTCCGCGGGCCACCCGCGCGATCTGATCGCGGCGCTCGCGGCGGGCGACGCCGCGCGCTTCCAGGCGGTCCCGGGGATCGGCAAGCGCACGGCCGAGCGGATCATCGTCGAGCTGCGCGAGAAGGTCGTCCCGGACGGCGCCGAGCCGGCCGAGCCGGAGATCCTGGCGCGGCGCGGTGCGGCGCTCCAGCCGCGTGCGCTGGCCCGCGAAGGCCTGCTCGAGCTGGGCTACGCACCCGCCGAGGCCGAGGAGCTGCTGCGCGACGCCGAGGGCGAGACCCCCGAGGAGCTGATCGCCGCCGCGCTGCGGCTGGCGAGGAGCGCAGGGTGAGCGACGCGGCGGCGCGGATCCAGACGCCCTACCTGGTCGCCGAGGACGAGCTGGACCGCTCGCTGCGCCCCCGCACCCTCGGAGAGTTCGTCGGCCAGGACACGCTGTGCGAGCAGCTCGCCGTCGCGATCGAGGCGAGCACCCAGCGCGGGGAGGCGCTCGACCACCTGCTGCTCGCGGGGCCGCCGGGCCTCGGCAAGACCTCGCTCGCGCAGATCGTGGCCGCCGAGCTGGACGTGCCGTTCGTGCAGACGGCGGGGCCGGCGCTCGAGCGCAAGGGGGACATCGCGGCGTTTCTGACCGCGCTTGAGCCGCGCAGCATCTTCTTCGTCGACGAGATCCATCGCCTCGCGCGCACGCTCGAGGAGACCTTCTACCCGGCGATGGAGGACCGTCGCCTGCCGATCACAGTCGGGCAGGGAGCGGGCGCGCGCGTCGTCACGCTGGAGCTGCCGCCCTTCACGCTGGTGGGCGCGACCACGCGCACCGGCCTGCTGACGACGCCGCTGCGCGATCGCTTCGGTATCCAGGCGCGCCTGGAGCCCTACTCGGCCGAGCAGCTGGCGGTGATCGTGCGGCGCTCCGCCGGCATCCTCGAAGTCGAGCTCGACGATCGTGGCGCGGTCGCGATCGCGGCGCGCAGCCGCGGCACCCCGCGCGTCGCCAACCGCCTGCTCAAGCGCGTCCGCGACTACGCGGAGGTGCGCATGGAGGGCGTCGTGACCGACGCCGCGGCCGAGGCCGCGCTGGATCTGCTCGAGGTCGACGAGCTCGGGCTCGACCGGCTCGACCGCGAGATCCTGAGCGTGATCTGCGAGAAGTTCGGCGGCGGGCCCGTGGGGCTCTCGACGCTCGCGGTCGCGGTGGGCGAGGAGCAGGACACGATCGAGGACGTCTATGAGCCCTACCTGCTCCAGCAGGGGCTGATCAAGCGCACGCCGCGCGGCCGGACCGCCACGCCGGCCGCTTACGGGCACCTCGGGCTCGCGGCGCCGGCGCAGGACGCGGCGCTCTTCTGAGCGCGCGCGAGAGTCCTACCGACGTACGAGAAGGACATGCTTGGCCTCTCCTTAAAGGTGCTTTCGTAGTCTGTGCGGACATGGCGCACCCGTTCATCTGCCCCAACTGCGGTCACCGCACCACCGAGCTGGACCGGAACATCGGCTTCACGCGCCAGCGGAAGGGCTGCGCCAAGTGCGGCTTCGCGTTCCTGTTCGAACTGCTCGACGACTACTTCCCCGCCCCCGACGCGGCGTTCTTCGTCTGCGACGGCGAGGCTCGCGTGATCGGCTGCGGGCGCAACTCCTTCGCCTTCACGGGCCTCGAGGAGGAGGAGGTCATCGGGCAGCCGGTGCAGCAGGTGCTCGGTCTGAGCTTCAGCAACGGCGACGATCCGCTCGGCACGGTGCTGGAGTGGGGCGTGCGAGCGCTCGAGGTCCCGGTCAGCGTCGCGGGCGAACGGGACGTCGCCGCCGGCGCCAAAGCCGACATCTTCCCGGCCTACGACGACGACGGTGGGCTGTTGCTCGTGCTCACGCCCGACAAGTAATCTCCTTCGCAGAGAGATGACCGACCGCCGCCGCAACTCCATGATCCTGCTGGTCGTGGCGATCCTGATAGGGCTCGCCGCGGTCACGATCATCGCCAAAAAGACGCGTCTCGGGCTCGACCTCAAGGGCGGCGTCCAGCTGGTCTACGAGGGCCGCCCGACCGGCCAGGCGAAGGTCGACACCGAATCGCTGGACCGCGCGATCGACATCATGCGCAAACGAGTCGATCAGCTCGGCGTCGCCTCGCCGGAAATCCAGCGCTCCGGCGAAAAGGAAATCGTCGTCCAGCTGCCGGAAGTGACGAACATCGAAAAAGCCGAACGCCAGGTCGGCAAGACGGCGCAGCTCCAGTTCTACGACTGGGAGCCGAACGTGATCGGCCCCGAAGGCACCCCCGCGCCGACCGATTCGACGGTCACGGGCGGCCGCGAAGCCGGCAGCCCGACCTTCGGTCTGCCCCAGTACAAGGCCGTCCAGCGGGCCCTGAAACGCGCGCCGGAACTGCGCCACAACGACACCACCTGGGACTGGCACACCAACTGCACCCCCGCGCAGGTGAACGGGTGCCTCTACGGCAGCTGGTACCTGATCGACGAAAAGAACGAAACGATGCTGTGCCCGCTCGGGCCGCACGGCGAAGTGCAGACGACCTGCCAGGCCGCGGAAAGCGAAAAGGCGGTCCGGGAAACCGAAAAACAGCTGATCGAAAAGGGCAAGATGCCGAAGGACGCCAAGCCCAAGGCGGTCCGCGTCAACCCCGGCACGATCCTGATCCAGGCCCGGCCCACAGAAGCCGCGGGCGGCAAAGTTCTCAACCGCAGCCCGAACTCGTTCTTCGTGATCAAGGACGACCCGGTCATCAACGGCGGCGACGTCACGCACCCGCAGCAGGGCTTCGACGAAGGCGCGGGCGGCAACGGGCAGCCGAACGTCAACTTCGGCTTCACCGGTCACGGCCAGAGCGTCTTTGAAAACGTCACCAAGGAAATCGCCCACCGCGGCCAGGAAGCACAGCTGCCGGGCGTCCCCAAGGCCAACGCCGAACAGCACTTCGCGGTCGGGCTCGACGGCCAGCTGATCACGACGCCGTCGATCGACTACACGAAGTACCCCGAAGGGATCGACTCGAGCAACGGCTCGGAGATCTCAGGCGGCTTCACGATCAGCACGGCGCAGGAACTCGCCGAAGAGCTCCAGTCGGGCGCGCTGCCGATCAAGCTGAACCTGATCTCGAGATCTCAGGTCTCGGCGACGCTGGGCAAACAGGCGCTCAACCAGGGTCTGCTCGCGCTCGCCGTCGGCTTCCTGGTCGTCTGCGTCTTCCTCATCGCCTTCTACCGAATCCTGGGGCTGATCGCGGTCGGCGGCCTGCTGATCTACGGCATCTACTTCTTCGCCCTGATCAAGCTGATCCCGATCACGCTGACGCTGCCAGGGATCGCCGGCCTGATCCTCACGATCGGAGTCTGTGCGGACGCGAACATCGTGATCTTCGAGCGCGTGAAGGAGGAGATACGCGGCGGCAGATCGGTGGTGTCGGGGATCGCGACCGGCTACAAACGCGGCTTCGCGGCGATCGTCGACGCGAACGTGGTCACGTTCATGACGGCGTTCATCCTGTTCGCGCTCGCGACGGCGGAAGTCAAGGGCTTCGCGTTCACGCTCGGCATCGGCGTGCTGGTGTCGCTGTTCACGGCGGTCCTCGCCACGCAGGCGGTTCTCGGCGCGATGGCGCGGACGAAACTCGTCACCCACCCGGCGGCGCTCGGCGCCAAGGGCGAGGGCCACAAATGGACCTTCGACTTCATGGGCGCCTCGCGCTGGTTCTTCTCCTTCTCCGGCGTGATCCTGCTGATCGGGGCGCTCGCGATCGGCGGCAAAGGCCTCAACTTCGGCATCGACTTCAAGTCGGGGACCCGCATCCAGACGGGCTTCCAGCAGAAGGTCACCGAGGCCCAGGTCGCCGACGAGATGACCAAACTCGGGTTCCCCAACGCCGAGGTCCAGAAGTACTCGAACTCGAGCGTCGGCGCCAACGGCTTCCAGATCTCGACCAAGACGCTGCGCCCGTCGAAGGTCAACGAAATCGAAAAAGGGCTGGCGCAGTTCAACCCGCGGCACTTCTCGTCGACGTCGATCGGGCCGACGTTCGGGAAAACGATCGCCAAGAGCGCGGTGATCGCGATCATCGCCTCGCTGCTGGTGATCTCCGCCTACATCGCGCTGCGCTTCCAGTGGAAGTACTCGGTGCCGGTGCTGATCGCGCTGATGCACGACCTGCTGATCACAGCGGGCGTCTACTCGCTGACGGGGAGGGAAGTCACGACGGCGACGGTCGCCGCTCTGCTGACGATCCTCGGGTACTCCCTGTACGACACGATCATCGTGTTCGATCGTGTGCGCGAGAACGTGCCGCGCATGCCCAGAGCCGCGTTCTCGCAGATCGTCAACCGCTCGATGTCCGAGGTGCTCACGCGGTCGCTGGCGACGACTTTCTGCACGCTGCTGCCGGTGCTCTCGCTGCTGATCTTCGGCGGTGAGACGCTGAAGGACTTCGCCTTCGCGCTGCTGATCGGGATCGCCTCCGGTGCGTACTCCTCGATCTTCATCGCCTCGCCGGTGCTCACGCACTGGAAGGAGCGCGAGCCCGTCTACCGCGCCCGGCGCGCCAGGCTCGAGCGCGAGACCGGCGGGCTCGTGCCGGCGTACGCGACCACGGCAGGCGGCGCTCCCGACGACGTCGAGCCCGAGCAGAAGAGGCGCCGCCGGCGCGGCAGCGTGACCGCACCCGAGGAGCCGGGCCAGCAGATCTCCCGCGATGAGTTCCAGGAGCTCGTCGCCGACATCCAGGAGGAGACCGGCAAGGGCCGCGCCCCGGTCGCGACCAAGGCTCCCCCCGAGCCGGGCCCCGAGCCCGAGCCCGAGGCCGAGCGCGACCCGGCGGCCGACCTGACGCCTGAGGACCTGGTTCTGAAGGACAAGCCGAAACCGCGCCAGAAACGGCCGAAGAACCGCCGCCACGGGAGGTCGCGCTAGATGGGCATGCTCGGCTGGGTCATGATGGGCCTGGCGATCTGGCACTTCACCGTGTGGCTCCCGGACCGCTTCTGGGGCGGCATCGTCGGCGCCTTCATCGGCTCGCTCCTCGGCTCGATCATCGTCGGCCTGATCATCTACTCGGCGAAGGTCTCCTCGCTGACGATCCCGGGCGAAAAGGCGACCGACATCGCCGTCGTGCTCTACGCGGTCCCCGGCGCGATCATCGGCATGGCGGTCGTCTACCTGGTCGGGATGCGCCGCGAAAAGACCGGCCACCAGGCCCCCCCGGAGCACATCTAGCTGCCGCCCCGCCGCGAGGTGCCCGCGGGTTCCGTCCCGGCGCGCCCGTAACCTCGCTCGGCTGTGCAGAGCGTTCACTTCGAGATCCCGCCGTGCCCGCCCTCCGAGGTCGAGGGCCTTCGCCGTGAGCTGGGCGTGAGCGCCGCGCTGGCGCAGGTGCTGGTGCGCCGCGGCCGTGGCGACCCGGCATCGGCGCGCGCTTTCCTCGACGCCGCCGAGGAGCATCCGCCGGGCAGCTTCCGGGGCATCGAGGACGCCGTCGCGACCATCCTCGCGAGCGTCCGCACCGGGGCTCGCATCACGATCCACGGCGACTACGACGTCGACGGCATCTGCTCGACCGCCGTGCTCGTCAGGACCCTGCGCGAGCTGGGGGCCGACGTCGACACCTACATCCCCGACCGCGCGGCGGGCTACGGCCTGCAGCTCGAGACCGTCGAGATGCTCGCGGCCCGTGGCACACGGCTGCTGATCACCGTCGACTGCGCGATCACCGCCGTCGAGGAGGTGCGGGCGGCCCGCGAGCTCGGGATGGGCGTCGTCGTCACCGACCACCACGCGCCGCGCGCCAACGGCGCGCTGCCCGATGCGCCGATCGTGCACCCGGCGATCTGCGGCTACCCGTGCCCTGAGCTGTGCGCCACGGCCGTCGCCTACAAGCTCGCTCAGGCGCTGCGCGAAGCGAGCGGCGCCGACGCCGCCGGGCTCGCGCGCCTGACCCGCGACCTGGACCTCGTGGCGCTCGCGACGGTCGCCGACGTGGTCGCGCTGCAGGGCGAGAACCGGGCGCTGCTGCGCCGCGGGCTGCGCGCGCTTGCGGCCACGGCCAAGCCCGGCCTGCGCGCGCTGATGGCCGTCGCAGGGGTGGACGCCACGCGGATCGGCGAGCGGGCGATCGGCTTCGGCCTGGCGCCGCGGCTGAACGCCGCCGGGCGGCTCTACCGCGCCGACGCCGGCCTGGAGCTGCTGCTCACCGAGGACGCCCGCCCGCGCCGAGGAGATCGCGCGCGAGCTCGACGCGGCGAACTCCGAGCGGCGCCAGATCGAGCGGCGCATCCGCTTCGAGGCCGAAGCCCAGATGGCCGAGCTGGGTCCGCGCGACGGCTACGTGCTGGCGGGCGAGAGCTGGCACCCGGGCGTGATCGGGATCGTCGCCTCGCGGCTGGTCGAGCAGAGCGGGCGCCCGGTCGTGATGGTGGCCTTCGACGGCGAGCGCGGCCGCGGCTCGGGGCGCAGCATCGACGGCTTCGACCTGCTCGGCGGGCTCGAGTGCTGCGGTGAGCACCTGGTGCGCTTCGGCGGGCACCGCGCCGCCGCCGGGGTCGAGCTCGACCGCGCGTCGCTCGACGCGTTCGCCGCTGCGTTCGCCGAGCACGCCGGGGCAGGCGATCGGCGCCGGGCAGCCGCGCGTCGTGGAGCGCGTGGACGCGGTCGTGGAGTGCGGCGAGCTCGGGCTCTCGCTGGCCGAGGAGCTGGGTAGGCTCGCGCCGTTCGGGCGCGCGAACCCGCCGGTGTGCCTGATGATCGAGGGCGCGCGGCATGCGCGATCCGCGGCCGATGGGCGAAGGGCGCCATCTGCGCTTCACCGTCGAGTCGGGCGGCGCCCGGGCGCGCTGCGTGCGCTTCGGCGAGGGCGCGACGCTGCCGGTCGCCGAGGGCGAGCCCGCGCTCGTCACCTTCGCGCTGGAGGTCAACGAATGGAACGGCGTCGTCGAGCCGCGGCTGCGCCTGCGCCAGGCGGTGGCCGTCGAGACGCCGGTGCAGGAGACCGAGGGCCCGGGCGCGCCCGTCCCCGTGGAGGCGCCGCACGGGGCGGCGCCCTCAGGCGAGCAGCTCGCGCTGCTCTAGCGGCGCTCATTCGGAGGCGCCGGGCGATTCCGGCGCAGATCGCCTCGAGCATGCCCGGCTGGACGCTTGGGTCCGGCCAGCGCGTCCCCTACCCTTTGAGGCATGGCAGCGACTGAGGATCCCCAGAAGACACACGGTGTCCAGCTGTCCCCGCCGCCCGCCCGGGCGGAGGTCCCGCAGCCGGCCGGCCTGAGCGCCTCCGAGCGCCGGCTGCTCAGCGACCTGTTCGCGATCGTCTCCGAGCACGCCGCCGACTCGGCCGTGGACATCGACCGCGCCCGCGTCCAGGACGCGTTCGTCTTCGCCTGCGAGCACCACGCCGAGCAGCGGCGCAAGTCCGGCGAGGAGTTCATCGTGCACCCCGTCGGCGTGGCACGGATCTGCGCCTCGATGCGACTCGACACCGAGACGCTCTGCGCCGCCCTGCTGCACGACACGGTCGAGGACACCTCCGCCTCCATCGAGGAGGTGCGCGAGCGCTTCGGCGAGGAGATCGCCGGCGTGGTCGACGGCGTCACGAAGCTGAAGGGGATCACCTTCCAGTCGCGCGACGAGGCGCAGGCGAGCAACTACCGCAAGATGATGGTGGCGATGGCCACCGACGTGCGGGTCATCCTGATCAAGCTCGCCGACCGCCTGCACAACATGCGCACGATCGAGGCGATGCCCAAGCAGAAGCAGATCGAGAAGGCGCGCGAGACGCTCGACATCTACGCCCCGCTCGCCCACCGCCTCGGTATCCACGCGATCAAGTGGGAGCTCGAGGATCTCGCGTTCGCGACGCTGCACCCGCGCAAGTACCAGGAGATCAAGGCGCTGGTCGCCCAGCAGCGCGACGACCGCGAACACTTCGTGTCCGAGGCGGGCGAGTACCTGTGCTCGGAGCTGCGCGACGTCGGTATCGACGCGCAGATCGCCGGGCGCGCGAAGCACTTCTACTCGATCTACTCGAAGATGACCAAGAAGGGCCGCGAGTTCAACGAGATCTACGACCTCACCGCGATGCGCGTGATCGTCGACTCGGTGAAGGACTGCTACGGCACGGTCGGCGTCATCCACTCGCTGTGGAAGCCGCTGCCCGGCCGCTTCAAGGACTTCATCGCGATGCCCAAGTTCAACATGTACCAGTCGCTGCACACGACGGTGATCGGGCCCGAGGGGCGGCCGCTGGAGATCCAGATCCGCACCCACGAGATGCACGAGATGGCCGAGTTCGGCGTCGCGGCGCACTGGGTCTACAAGGCGCCGGGGGACGACGAGGGCGGCGTCGGCCTCTCGGGCGGCGGCGAGGACGCGAAGCTGCAGTGGCTGCGCTCGATGCTCGACTGGCAGAAGGACCTGTCCGACCCGCAGGAGTTCATGGAGACCCTGCGGACCGATCTCTTCGAGGAGGAGGTCTACGTCTTCACGCCCAAGGGCGAAGTCAAGTCGCTGGCCGCGGGCGCGACGCCGCTCGACTTCGCCTACGAGGTCCACACCGAGATCGGGCACCGCTGTGTCGGCGCGCGGGTGAACGGGAAAATCGTCCCGCTGCACTACGAGCTGCGCTCGGGCGACATCGTCGAGATCCTCACCGCCAAGCGCGACCGCGGGCCTTCCCGCGACTGGCTGGCGACGGTCAAGACGACCCGTGCGCGCAACAAGATCAAGGCATGGTTCAAGGCCGAGTCGCGCGTGGACACAGAGCACGCCGGGCGCGAGCTGCTCCAGGAGCAGCTGCGCAAAGCCGGCCTGCCGGCGCAGAAGATCACCGGCTCGGCGTTGCTCGCCGACGTGATCCGCGAGGTCGGCTACCGCAAGGCGGATGACTTCTACATCGCGCTCGGTGCGGCCAAGGTCTCGCCGAAGCTGGTCGTCAACAAGGTCATGCAGCGCCTGAAGCAGGGCGAGGCTGCCGACACCGAGGAGGGCGGGGCCGAGCTGCTGCGGGTGGGGCGCCCGAAGCGCCGTCCGAACAAGTCGTCGGGCCAGTACGGCATCCGCGTCGAAGGCGTCGACGACGTGATGCTGCGCCTCGCGAAGTGCTGCCGGCCCGTGCCCGGCGACGAGATCGTCGGCTATATCTCACTCGGCCGCGGGATCACGATCCACCGCGCCGACTGCCCGAACACGGCGCTGCTGCGCAAGAACCCCGACCGCTTCACGAACGTCTCCTGGGACGGCGAGCAGTCGACCGGCTTCATCGTCGAGATCCAGATCGACGCCTGGGACCGCCACCGGCTGCTCGAGGACCTCTCGCGGGCGTTCTCGGAGTCGGGCGCGAACATCCTCGAAGCGCGGTGCCTGTCGATGGGGCCGATGGTCAAGAACCGCTTCGTCGTCGAGCTCGCCGACACTCACACACTGAAAAGCGCGATCACCCGCATCCGCAACACCGATTCGGTGTTCGACGCCTACCGGGTGACTCCCGGCGCGGCGGACGACTGACGCGCCTCCGCGGGCCCGGCCGGCGTTCCGCTGGTCCGATCTGACCGTGCCAACAGATTGTTCACTCGGGGCGTCCGTCTGTGGTTAGGATTCGCGCGAGAGGCCGCAGGGGCGCGGCCGAGAGAGAGAGATCGGGAGGGGCGATGAGGAGCAGCAGGCGGTTGTCGATGATCAGGAGGGGCGCTCTCGCGGCGCTTGTAGCAGCGGGGCTGGCGACGGCGGCGACGCCCGCGCAGGCGAAGAAGGTGGTCTCGAACGTCTACGGGTGGGGCTCGAACGGGCGTGGCGAGCTCGGCTCGGGCGCGAAGAGCACCAAACCGCAGCTCACGCCCGTAGCGCTCCCCGACCTCGGAGGCGTGGTGCAGATCGCTCGCTCCTTCGAAGCGGGCTTCGCGCTCCTCGACGACGGCAGGCTGCTGGCATGGGGCTACAACGGCTTTGGGGAGCTCGGCAACGGCACGACGGCGAACAGCTCCACCGCGGTCCCGGTTCCCGGTCTGAGCGGGGTCAAGGCCGTGACAGCCGGGCTGGCGACGCTCGCGCTGCTGGGCGACGGGACGGTCGAGGCATGGGGGCGGAACACCGAAGGCGAAGTCGGCGACGGCACGACGGAAAACAAACTGTCGCCGGTGCCCGTGCCGGGGCTCAGCGAAGTGGCCGCTGTCTCCGCGAACGCAACGCACAGCCTCGCGCTGCTCAGCGACGGCTCGGTGCTCGAATGGGGTCACTCCTACACGCTCCGTGGCATCAACAACACCTCACCGGTGCCGGTTCCCGGGATCTCGGGCGCTGTTGCCGTGGCGGCGGGCTATGACTCTGCGCTCGCGCTTCTCTCCGACGGCGAAGTGCTCGCCTGGGGGTCGACGCAGGCCGGCCAGCTCGGCGACGGCGAGAAGGAAGGCGCCGACAAAGGGCCGCAGCGCGTGTGCGCGACCGGCACCGCCGGCACATGCCGCGAAGGCCCGTACCTGACCGGCGCGACCGCGATCTCGGCAGGCGACGGCCTCGCCCTGGCTCTGCTCGAAGGGGGCACCGTCGTCTCCTGGGGGTCGAACTACGAAGGCTCCCTCGGCGACGGGGAACGCTTCGGCCCCGAAGAGTGCTTCTCCAGCAACTGCAGCGTCACTCCGATTGCCGTGAAGGGGGCGAGCGGGGTGACCGCGATCGCGGCTGCCGACGAAAACTATGCGCTGGCGCTGACCTCGGGTGGGACCGTCGAGGGGTGGGGCACAAACGGCTACGGGGCGCTCGGCAATGGCACCACGGAAATCGAGGTCGAAGCCAAGCCGGCGGCGACCGGGCTGACAGGGGTCGTCGGGATCGCCGCAAACGGCTGGGACGGCTACGCGTTCGGCCCGCAGCAGCCTGTCGTGACCAAGTCCAAAACGGGGAAGGGCAGCGCGGCCATGACCGTCACGGTCACGGGTATGAACCTCCTGACCGCGTCGGCCGTCCACTTCGGTGAAGCGGCTGCGACCTCGGTCACGGTGCTCTCGCCGACGAGCGTCACCGCGACGGCGCCCGCGCTGGGGCCCGGAACCTACAGCGTGACGGTCACCACTCCCGAGGGGACGAGCGCGCCCGCAGCCAAAGCGGTCTACAAGGTTCGCTGAGCGGCGCTCAGGCGACTACGTTCAGCGCCTCGGGCATGACCGAGAAGCGCGCCTCGGAGACCTCGCCGAGGTAGTCGCCGTCGACCTGCAGCGGAAGGGGACGCTCATCGGCGCTCGTGACGACGATGCCGCTCGCGTCCTGCAGGCCCGTGATGCGGCGGTTGCGTGTCACGCGCGCGCTGCGCGAAAGCGCGCGGAAGGCGATCGAGGCGCCCGTCAGCGGCGTCGCGCGGTGCAGGACGCCGCCGGCGAGCGTCCCGGACTGCAGCGAGGCGCCTTCGGCGATGTCGATCGGGCGGTTCTGGAAGTACGTGAACGGGGTGCCGTTCTGGACGATCGCGGTGACGCCCTCGAGCTCCTCGCCGTCCTGGGTGTGGACCGTCAGGCGCGGCGGGCGCAGGAGATAGCGGCGCGTGAACGTGCTGACCGCGACCCACGTGAAGAACCAGGGGCCGAAGCGCGACTTCAGGCGCGGGTTGGCGTCGACGCGCTCGACCACGCTCGCGTCGAGGCCGAGGCCGGAGGCGAACGTGAAGCAGCGGCCGTTGACGACGCCGAGGTCCACCTTGCGGGGCCGCCAGTCGTCGGCCATCGCGAGCAGGTGCTCGGTGGCGTCGACCGGATCGCCCGGGATGCCGAGCATCTTGCCGAACACGTTGGCCGAGCCGCCCGGCAGGCAGGAGAGGGGGGTGGGGGAGCCCAGCAAGCCGTTCGCAGCTTCGTTGACGGTGCCGTCGCCGCCGAAGGCGACGACCACGTCATAGCCCTCGTGGGCGGCCTCGCGGCACAGCTCGGTCGCGTGCCCGCGCGCCTCGGTGTCGACGGCGTCGACCTCGAAGCGTCCCTGCAGCGCGTAGACGACGAGGTGGCGCAGGCGGTCCGAGACGGTGCTGGCGTAGGGGTTGACGATCACCAGCATGCGCCGCTTCGTGTTCGGGTTGGCGAAGCGGAAGGGCTCACCGGCGCTGCCGGTGCGCTCGCCGATATCTCCGCCGTCGCGGGCGCTCGTGGTGCCGCTCACGCTCTGGGCTACACCGGCCGGGCGGGGGCGTTACCCGCCCGGTGTTGATGTCGGCGCACATCCCTGCCGATGGGTTTGATAAATTGCAGCGCACATAGGACACATCCAGAGGGGTGGAGGGACTGGCCCAGTGAAACCCCGGCAACCACGCAAAGCCACGCGCGGAAGGTGCCAATTCCAGAGAGATGTGTGGCGAGCCCCGGCTCATCGCACAGTGGCACAGCGATAGAGCGAAAGGGGTTCCAATGGCTGCCAGCCATCTGCAGTGCAGGGAGTGCAAGAGCGAGTATCCGCTCGAGGCCCTCTACGTATGCGACCGTTGCTTCGGTCCGCTCGAGGTGGCCTACGCGCGCACCGGCAGCGAGCTGAGCGTCGCCGAACGCCGGCGCCACATCCAGGCCGGGCCGCAGAACATCTGGCGCTACGCCGACTTCCTGCCGCTGACGGCGCCCCCCGGCCCGTCGGGCCGCGCCAACTCCCGCGCGGGGCTGCCGGCCGGCTGCACGCCCCTGATCAAGGCCGACCGCCTGGCGGCGCGCCTCGGGCTGCGCGAGGTGTGGGTCAAGAACGACGCCGCCAACCCCACGCACTCGTTCAAGGACCGCGTGGTCTCGGTCGCCGCGAGCCGCGCGCGCGAGCTCGGCTTCGAGACGATCGCCTGCGCTTCCACGGGCAACCTCGCCAACTCCGTCGCCGCCCACGGCGCGGCCCTGGGCCTCGACTCCTACGTGTTCATCCCGTCGGACCTCGAGGAGCAGAAGGTGCTCGCCACCGGCGTCTACGGCACCAACCTGGTCGGCGTCAAGGGCAACTACGACGACGTCAACCGGCTGTGCACCGAGCTGTCCGCGGAGCGCGACTGGGCGTTCGTGAACATCAACCTGCGCCCCTACTACGCCGAGGGCTCCAAGACGCTCGCGTTCGAGATCGCCGAGCAGCTCGGCTGGGAGCTCCCCGACCGCTGCGTCGTGCCGATCGCCTCCGGCTCGCTGTTCACGAAAATCGCGCGCGGCTTCGAAGAGTGGCGCGAGGTCGGTCTGCTCGAGGGCGAGCTGCCGAAGATGAGCGGTGCCCAAGCCGCCGGCTGCTCGCCCGTCGCGAGCGCGTTCGAGGAGGGCCACGAGGTCTGCCGCCCGGTCAAGCCGAGCACGATCGCCAAGTCGCTCGCGATCGGCAACCCCGCCGACGGTCCCTACGCGCTCGACCTGGCCCGCCGCACCGGCGGCTCGATCGACGCGGTGACCGACGAGGAGATCAAGGACGGGATCAGGCTGCTGGCCGAGACGACCGGCGTGTTCACCGAGACGGCGGGCGGCGTCACCACGGCCGTGCTCGCGAAGCTCGCCGAGCGGGGCGAGATCGACCCTGAGGAGCGCGTCGTGCTCGTGATCACGGGCGAGGGCCTGAAGACGCTCGACGCCGTGCGCGGCAGCTTCGAGACCCACACGATCGAGCCGACGGTCGCGGACTTCGAGGCGCGCGTCTCCGAGCCGCTGACCGTCTGATGAGCGTCGTCGTCAAGATCCCGACGCAGCTGCGCGACGCTGCCGGCGGCGAGGCGGAGGCCGAGGTCGAGGGCGCGACGGTGCAGGAGGTGCTCAACGGGCTGTTCGAGCGCCACGAGCGAGCTGCGCGATCGCATCTCCGACGAGGACGGCTCGCTGCGCCGGTTCGTGAACGTGTACCTGGCCGGCGAAGACATCCGCTTCCTGGACGGGCTCGCGACTCCGGTCGAGGATGGCTCGGAGCTGACGATCCTGCCGGCTGTGGCCGGCGGCTAGCCCTACCGCTCGGCGGCGCGCCCTTCGCGCCGTATGGATGGACATCTCCCCGCGGCGGTGGCAGACTGCGGCCATGCGGGAGCCTGGTCGCTCACGCGCAGCGCTGGCGCGGATACTGGGGGCGGCGTTCGCCGAGGGGCTGCTGAGCCAGGAGACGCTCTCGTACCGGCTCGAGCGTCTCTACGCGCCCGGGGTGATCGAGCCGGCAGCGCTGATCGCCGACCTTCCCGGCTCGGCGCGCAGCCGCACCCGGGAGACGCGCGAGCTGGTGGCTGCGCGTCTCGTCGCGGTCGGCGCGCGAGTGCGAGCGCTGTTCGGCACGGACGGCCCGGCACCGCTCGTCCTGGGGCTCGACCTCACGGCAACCGGGCGGCCGCTCACGATCGGGCGGTCCTCTTGCTGCGACGTCGCGATCCGTGAGCCGACCGTGTCTCGCCGCCACGCGCTGCTTCGCTTCCGTGACGGAAGCTGGATCGTGCAGGACCTCGACTCCAAGAACGGCCTGACCGTCAACGGGCGTCCTGTGGGCCGGTGCGCCGTCGAGCCCGGGGACGTGCTCGGGCTGGGGATGGCACTCCTCGAGCTGGACTGAGCGGCGCTCAGCGTTCGGTGTGAACGGCGGCGACGTGAGCGCTCGCGCGTGCCGGCGCCGCCGCCGAGCCGCTGAAGCCGACCGTCGAGACGAGCCCGGCCGCGCACATCGCGGCGATCGTCAGCCGGCGCATGCGCTTCGGCGTGGCCCAGCCCGGGGCGTGGATCTGCATCCAGCTCCTGAAGCCCGTCGCCGCCGAAGCGGCCGCCATCGCACAACCGGCGCACATGCGCCTCAGCGTAGCTCGCCGGCAGGCGCCGATGCGCCGTTCGCCGACGGCAGCTCCCTCGGCCGCCGGTCACGTGCCGGGCGCTCGCCGGCGATCTGCGCCTCGATGCCGCTTGCGCATCTCGCTTGCGCGCCCGGCCGAGACGGCCCGGGCGGCGCGCTCGTCGCTCAGCTCGACGCCGTTCAGGTGCGCGAGGTCGAGCAGCTCCTGGCGTTCCTCGCCCTCGCGCGCCGCGCGCAGGAACAGCCAGCAGAACAGGCCGAGCGTCAGCAGCGACTCCTCGACCATCATCACCGCGCCCGCGATGCTCTGGTCGGCGAGCGGAGAGATGTTGTAGACCGCGTCGCCGTGCAGGTAGTAGGAGTAGAAGACGGTCCCCGACCAGAGGAAGATGTTCCCGAGCACCGCGCCCGTGAGCCGCACCGCGACGATGTAGATGAGCTTGCCGAGGTTGCCGAACCACGAGGGCATCGGCAGCGGGCCGAACAGGCACATCCACATGTTGATCCCGAAGCCGAGGAACATCGCGTGCTGGAGCACGTGGACGCCGGGGTGGCGCAGGGCGGCCTGGTAGAGGACCGGCAGGTGCCAGAGGTAGAGATCGAGCGCCCACAGCGGGAACGCGACCAGCGGGTGGGCGAGGATGCGCAGCCGGTCGAAGATGCGCACGCCGAAGACGCGGAAGGTCAGGATCGGCGCGATCAGCGGCCCGGTCAGGCCGAGCACGATCAGCAGCGCGCCGATTTCGCCGAGCAGCAGGTGCTCGATCATGTGCACGTAGAGCAGTTCCTGGCTGAGCGGCCCGAGCCCCGTCACGGCGGCCCCGATGACGACGAAGCCGGAGTAGAAGCAGGCCTGCCGCCAGCGCCGGCACCGGATGCCCGCCCGCGCCGAGGCGTCGCACGCGGCGGGCGTAGGCGAGCGCGAGCAGGACGAGCGGGCCGACGACGAGGACGGCGGTCACGAGGTCGGCCGACCCTGCTGCGAGCGGCGGTGGCGCCATCTGGCCTCAGGGTACGGGAGCAGGGGAGCCGCGCCGCTGCGTGCGGTCGCGCATGCGTTGTTCGAATCGGCTAAGAAACCACCGATTTTTAGGTTCTCTTGACTAGTCGCGCCCCCTGGCGGGGGTACCATGGTTTGGGCAATGGGCACCGCGCCCTCGCACCCTCAGCCGGCCCCCCGCAGACGGGATCACCGAACGCGTCGATCCCGATCTCGTGCCTCGACGAGCGCACGCTCAGCCAGGCCAGCGAGACGGGCACGCCCCGGGCCCGGGCGCTACCTCGAGGTGCAGGGCGCGGGGCGCACGCTGCTGATCCCGGTCGTCGAGCGATGTGATCCACATCGGCCGCGGTCTCTCGGCCGACCTGCGCCTCGACGAGAGCTCGGTCTCCCGCCGCCACGCGATCCTCGTGCCCCGCGTCTCGGGCGCTCGCGTGCTCGACGACCGCAGCTCGAACGGCACGTTCGTCAACGGGCGCCGGGTGCAGCAGGCCGACCTCAGCGACGGCGATGTGATCGTCGTCGGGCGCGTCGTGCTGCGCTACCTCGAGATCTAGCGCGCCCCGCGCGGCAGGCCGCGCCTTCACCGCGGCTTCACCGGCGGGTTGACAGCAGATGCTACGATCCGCCGGTCCGAGGGGGTCGATTGCCCTGCCGCTGAGGGGCGGCACCGGGCAGCTGGGAGGGAACATGAGGCGTTTGGGAACAAGGACTGTTCGTTCGCTGCGAGCACGCGCGCTCAAGGCCGCGGGGCTCGCCGTGTTGGCATGCCTGGCGCTGCTCGCGCTGTGGGTCGTGCCGGCAGGCGCGACCGAACTCGAAGACTTCTCGGGAGGGGCCTTCCAGATCCTGCCTCCCGGCGCCGAAGGCGGAGACAGCTCCCGGCAAGTACTCGACCGATCAGGCGAAGCTGTACGAAAAGCTGACGCCCAAGGGCGGCAACATCACGCCAGGAACTGATCGAAAAGGACTATCCTCCCGGAGAAATTCGGCGACAACGCCGGCGGCGGCGTGCTGCGCATCGAAAAACCGAAGGCCGGCGCTTGAAATCGTCCGCGACAAACACGACATCCCGCACATCAACGGCGACCACCCGCGGCGACGTCATGTTCGGCTCCGGCTGGGTGGCCGCGCAGGACCGCGGGCTGCTCCTGAAGCTCGGCATCGGCCCCGCTTACACGGCGGCGCTGGGCGTGCCCGGCGTCAACGCGTTCGGGCTGCTGCTCGAACAACGCTCCTTCAAACCGAGCGCCGAAGCGATCGCCTACGTCGAAGGCCAGAAGAAATCGCTCGAAGAAAAGGGCCCCGAAGGCATGCGCGTGATCGGAGACCTCGAATCGTGGATCGAAGGCGTCAACGCCTACACCGCAGCGCACCCGGGCGACGGCCTGCCGAAATTCAAATTCGCCGACGCGGTCGCCGGCTTCGCCTTCATCGGCTCGATCTTCGGCAACGGCGGCGGCGGCGAAGTGTTCGACAGCGAATACCTCGCGAAACTCGAGAACAAATTCGGCGAAACAGGCCGGCAAAGAAATCTTCGCCGACCTGCGCCGGGTCAACGACCCCGAAGCGCCGACGACGGGCAAAACCGCGTTCCCGTACGACCAGGAACCGGCCGGCGCGACGCCGGGCGCTCTGATGGTCGAACCGGGCACGGTCGAGCCCGGCGGCCAAGAAAGCGGCCGAAGTGCTGAAGGCCTCCCGCAAACGGATGTCCAACTTCCTGCTGGTGGGCGCGAAAGACGCCGCCAACGGGCACCCGAAGGCGGTCATGGGCCCGCAGCTCGGCTACTTCTACCCGGAGATCGTCTTCCAGGCCGACCTCCACGGTCCGGGCGTCGACGCGCAGGGCGTCGTGGCGCCGATCTCGCCGTACGTCTTCATCGGCCGCGGCCGCGACTTCGCTTGGTCGCTGACCTCCGAGGACGCGGAGAACACGCAGACGTTCCTCGAGAAACTGTGCAACCCCGACGAAAGCCCGCCGACGAGGGAATCGACGCACTACCTCTACAACGGGGAATGCATCGCGTTCCACACGTTCGACGCCGGCGAAATCGGCGCGAAGGGCGCAGAGAACCGGCGCACGAGGTGTTCTTCAAAGAATCGGTGCACGGCCCGATCTCAGGGCACGGTGCTGGTCGGCGGCGCAGCCCTACGCGATCGCGACCGACCGCTCGACGCGCGGCCGCGAGCCCGCGGGCGAGGTCGCGTTCAGCAAGCTCGACTCCGACCAGGTGCACAACCCGCAGCAGTTCTTCGAAGCGGCCAACGAACTGGAGACGACGTTCAACATGGCTTACGCCGACAACGAACACATCGCCTTCTTCTCGACCGGCCGTCTGCCGATCACCGCTCCGGGCACGAACCCGAGCCTGCCGACTCTGGGCACGGGCGAATATGACTGGAAAGGGTTCCTCGGCCTCGAAGAACACCCGCACGAAATCGACCCGGCGAGCGGCTACCTGACGAACTGGAACAACAAGCCGGCTCCGGAATGGGGCGCGGCCTCCGACGAATGGGGCGAGGGGCCGATCCACCGCGTCCAGCTCTTCAAGGGGTTCAAAGAAGGCATGACCGAGGTCGACGACGTCTCGATCATGAACAAGGCAGCCACGCAGGACCTGCGCGCGGTCGAAATCTGGCCGACGATCGAAGAAGTCCTGAACACGCCGGGTACCGAACCGAGCGCGCTGGCGCAAGGAAGCGCAGAAGACGATCCGCAAATGGGTCGAAAAAGGCGCCAGCCGGTACGGCAAGGAAGGCCCGAAGGAGGCCGCCGCGGCGGTTCTCGACGCGCGCCTGGACGCCGATGGCCGAAGCGGTTATGAAGCCGGTGCTGGGCGAAGCGCTGACGAACGAACTGCAGGGCGCCATCGGCATCAACAACGGGGAGAACTCGGGCGGGTCCTCCTACGGCGGTCGGCTGGTACGGCTACGTCTACAAGTCGCTGCGCGAAGTGCTCGGCGACTCGGTGGCACAGCCCAACAGCCGCGGCTACTGCGGGAACGGCAGCCTCGAAACGTGCCGGAACTCGCTGTGGGCGGCGCTGCAGGGCGCGGCAGAAAAACTGTCGGCGGCCAACGAAGGCCACCCGATGAAGACGTGGCGCGCGCAGCACGTCCGCATCGAATTCCGCCCGACGATCCTGTTCAAATTCAACAAGAAAACGGAATCACTCGAACACGGTGACGATGAGCTGGACGAACCGCTCGACGTTCCAGCAGGTGATCGAATTCACCGGTCACGCCGCCTGAATGACGCTGTAGCCCTCCGATGAGGGCATGAGCGCAGGGCGAAGGGGCCGCGTTCCGGGGGGACGCGGCCCTTCGCTTTTCAAAGGGCTAAAGCGCGCGGGGGCTCGCGCCGATAGGACCGTCGTGAGCGACGGCTACAGCCCCGCGACGTACCTGAACGCGGCCGAGCGCCGAGTGCTCGGCCCCGTCGTGACGCGGCTGCAGCGGCCGGGCAAGCCGCGCTTCGAGCGCTCGCTCGAGGAGAACGGCCCCGAGGCGACGGCGCGCATGGCGTGCGTCAACGCGCTGCGCATCTACGCGGTCTGCCTGTTCGTCCTCGGCGTCCTCGCGCGCACAGCCGGCGTCCGGGTGCTCGCTCTCGGCCTCTACGGCGTGGCCGTGGTGGCGATGGTGTGGTCGTTCTGGTGCCTTTACACGGTCGTCGGGCCCGAACGCGAGCACAAGCGCAGCCGCGAAGGCGAGGGCGGCTCCGCCGCGCCCGCGCGCGAGGCGCTCGACACCCTGCTGCGCAAGCTCGGCCGCGACGGCGCGGCCGACGACCGCGCAGTCTGAACGCGTACATCCGGCGCGCGGGCCGCGCTGCTTGCGCGTAGGCTTTGACGATGGCTCGGGAGGATGACCGGGGCGATCCGCGGCAGGATCACCTACGCGAACGTGGCTGCCACGCTCGCGCTCGTGCTGGCGATGAGCGGCGGCGCGCTGGCCGCCAGCCACTACCTGATCAACTCGACCAAGCAGATCAACCCAAAGGTGCTGAAGAAGCTGCACGGCGCGCGCGGGTCGCTCGGGCCGACCGGCTCGGTGGGACCGCAGGGCATCCAGGGGCCGGAAGGCAAACGGGGTGCGAAAGGCGAAAAGGGCGACGCCGGCGTCTTTTCGGCGGCTGCGCTGCTCGGGAAAGGCGAACACGAGAGCGGCGAGTTCTCGGCGTCCGCTCCTCCTGGCGAACTGAAAGCAGGCGCGACGGTCGAAGCTGTGGCGACGTTCTCGATCCCGCTGACCGCGTCGATCGAACAACAGGTTGAAGTGACCCCGGTCTCGAAAGCCTCGACGAACTGCCTGGCGCCGGGGATGGCCGCGCGCGGCTGGCTCTGCGTCTACACGCGCGAAGCGACCCCGAAGCTCAAATTCGAAAAGGCCTTTGACCCGGAGTCATTTGAAGAAGTCCCGGAAAAAGGACGCACCGGTCGCTTCGGGTTCGGCGTCAGGTGGAAGGTCGAAGAAGAAGGCCCGGTCGACGTGTCCGGTACCTGGACGGTCACCGCGCCGTAACCGGCTATTCGAGGGGCGCGCCCACGAGCGCCGCTACCACGCCGATCGCCCCGCAGCCGAGCAGAACCGGCACGACCGGACGGCGCGGCGAGCAGCGCGAGAGCGGCGAGGGCCAGAACCGGCACCTGCCACGCCTGGCTGATCGCAAGGGCCAGCGGCAGCGCCGAGCCCACGATCGCCCCCGCCGCGGCGGGGGCTGCTCCCGCGAGGAAGGCAAGGGCGCGGCGGTCTGAGAGCAGGCGCTCGAAGCGCCGGGCGCCGATGAGGATGAACGAGAACGAGGGCAGGAAGGCGACGAACGCGGCCAGCAGCCCCCACCCGAGCCCGCCGGCGGCGTAGCCGACCGCAGCCACCGTCTGGACGAGCGGGCCCGGGGTGACCTGGCCGAGCGCGACCGCGTTCAGGAACTGGCCGTGGCTCATCCAGTGATAGGTGCCGACGGCGTCGCCCTGCATCAGGGGCACGATCACGAAGCCGCCGCCGAACGACAGGGCGCCGACCTTCAGCGCGGTCCAGACGAGCGAGCCGATGCCGCCGGGGTCCGCGGCGACCGCGAGCAGGGGCCAGGCGTGGGCGCGCAGAGCCCGCGGCCCGCCCTCGCTGACTCCGAGCTCGATCGCGCCGCACGCGAGGATCACGAGCACGAGCCACGGCCCCGTCAGCGCGGCAGCGACTCCTCCCGCCACCGCGTAGACGGCGACGCGCCCGCGCCGCTCCGGCAGTGTTCGGGCCCACAAGGGAAGCCCGATGTCGGCGCCGGCCCGTACCGCGACGGCGGCGACCGCTGCGCCCGCGCCCATCCCGGCGCCGCGCACCCACGCGGGCGGCGAACCCGCGAGGAACAGAACGGAGAGCGCGAGGATCATCACGAGCCCGGGCAGGATGAACGCGAGCCCACCGAGGATCGCGCCGCGGTAGCCCCGCAGCCGCCAGGCGCAGTAGATCGAGAGCTGGGTCGAGGCGGGGCCCGGCAGGATGTTCACGGCCGCGAGAGCGTGCTCGAAGGCGACCGGATCGAGCCAGCGGCGCCGGGTCACGCAGAGGTCGCGAAACATCGAGATGTGGACCGGCGGCCCGCCGAACCCGAGGCACCCGATCCGTCCCCACTCGCGGACGATCTCACGCAGCGGTGGGGAAGCGCCGGGCACGGCGGCATCATGCCACTGCGTCGTGGCAGGGTTGGCGGCGCCGGCGGAGAAAGCAGCCTCGTGGAGCGGATGCTGGAGGAGGGCGAGCTGGCAGCGACCTGGCTCGAGCAGTTCGAGCGCTGGCACGCCGAGTTCGCCGCAGCCGGCGCGCATGAGTCGACGGCGATGGTGCTCGCCACGGCCTCGGCCGGAGGCCAGCCCTCCGCGCGTACCGTGCTGCTGAAGGGTGTGGCCGAGCGCGGCTTCGAGTTCTTCACGAACCTCGACTCCCGCAAGGGGCGCGAGCTGGCCGAGAACCCGCGCGCCTCGCTGCTGTTCCCGTGGTATGAGCTCGAGCGCCAGGTCGTCGTCGTCGGGGCGGTCGAGCAGATCGAGGAGGCGCGCGCGGATGACTACTTCGCGAGCCGCCCGTACGGCTCGCGCATCGGCGCGCAGGCCAGCCGCCAGTCGCAGGTGATCGCCGACCGCTCGGTGCTCGAGCGGGCCCAGGCGGAGGCCGAAGCGCGCTGGCCGCCCGACGGGCCCGTACCCCGGCCCGGGCGCTGGAGCGGATTCCGGCTCTTCCCCGAGACGGTCGAGTTCTGGCAAGGCCGGCCGGACCGGCTCCACGACCGGCTGCGCTTCCGCCGCGACGGCGGCGGGTGGATGGTCGAGCGGCTCTCGCCTTAGCGAGCTTGGCCCGGCCCGCGATCGCGCCCGTCGAGGAGTATGGTCAGGCGCGAAGGGCCAAGAGACGGACCGGTTCCACGATCCGGACGTGTCTCACAGCAGAACGGGGAACGGGGTGACGCACATGCGACGTATCGCAGGCCTGGCGATCGCACTCGCGCTGGTCTCCGCCGGCTTCACGGCGGCGACGGCGTCCGCGGCGAGCAAGCTGACGCTGAGCGAAGAAGGGACGGCTCTGACGGCGGGGCAGGTGGTCGAAATGCTCGGAAGCGAAAACGTCAAGATCCGCAGCTCGGTCGTGAACGTCGAATGTCGTGGCACGCTGGGGGGGATGTTCCTCGAAGTCTTGACGAACGGCCAGGCTCGCGACGAACTTCGAGTCGAAGAAGGGATCGGCGTCCTGAACGGCTCAGAGCACTGCGAATCTGGAAGCTCGTTCGGCAACGTTGGCCTCGGTTTCGCCGCTCACGGGCCGTTGAAGCTGAGCGGGAAAGGCAAGGCGACGCTCCCGGTCGGGCTCAACCTGCAGTTCGAAACCGAACTGAACGAATGCCATTACGAGAAGACGCTCAAAGGCACGAACACGGCGGGTGCGACGCGCGCGCCGCTCCAGGTCGCGTTCGTCGACCAGTCGATCAGACTGGACAGAGCGGCCGGCAACTCGCCGGGCTGCCCCGAGAAGATCGAATTCAGCCTCTCGCTGCCGAGCGCGGACGGGGAAGAAGGCCCCCTCGAAGCACAGACTTAGCGGCGCCGTGAACCGCCGCGTTTCGGCGCCGCCGAGTCCTGCGCCGCCCGATCGAACCGGCGGCGCAGGACTCGGATACGGCGTGAGGGCCTCTGCCGGAGATCGTGATCTGAAGGCCCGCGGGGCCGGTCCCGCCGGGTAGTCTGGCGGTGTGGGCTCGGTCAGGTCCCAGATCTCGGTCTCGCTCGACGGCTACGCCGCGGGGCCGGAGCAGAGCATGGAGAACCCGATCGGGATCGGCGGGATGCACCTGCACGAGTGGGTGTTCGCGACGCGTTCCTGGCGTGCGCAGCACGGCCGGGAGGGCGGGGAGGAGGGCGTCGACAGCGACATCGCCGCGCAGGCGAGCGAGGGCGTCGGCGCGGTGATCATGGGGCGCCGGATGTTCGGCGGCGGCGAGGGGGAGTGGGACCTCTCCTGGAAGGGCTGGTGGGGGGATGAGCCGCCGTTCCGCGTGCCGGTGTTCGTCCTCACGCATCATCCGCGCGAGCCGCTGGAGATGGACGGCGGGACGAGTTTCACCTTCGTGACCGACGGCGTCGAGTCCGCGCTCTCCCAGGCGCGCGAGGCTGCGGGCGAGCAGGACGTGGCGATCGCGGGCGGCGCGAGCGCGATCCAGCAGTACCTCGCCGCGGGGCTGCTCGACGAGCTGCAGCTGCACATCGCGCCGGTGCTGCTCGGTGGCGGCACGCGGCTGCTCGAGAACGTGGGTGACCCGCGCCTGGAGCCGGTCGAGGTGGTGGGCTCGCCGGCGGCTACGCACGTGACGTATCGGGTCTCCTAACCGGTCCGAAACCGGACTGCCGTCCGGATGATTCTCCGACGCCTGCTTTCATGGCGCTCGATGGGTCGCATCACCGTCACCCACTTCACCGACCCGGGCTGCCCCTTCGCGTACTCGGCCACCCCGGCACTCGCCGTGCTGCATTGGCGCTACGGCGAGCAGCTCGACTGGCGCCTCGTGACGATCGGGCTCTCCGAGAACCCGCAGCGCTACATCGACGCCGGCTACACGCCCGCGAGGATGGCCGCGGGCACCCGCCTTCGCTTCGGCCGCTACGGGATGCCGCTGATCGCCGAGCCCCGCTCCCGCGTGGTCGGGACCGCGCGGGCCTGCCGCGCGATCGTCGCGGCTCGCCGCCTGTACCCCGGCCGCGAGGAAGAGGTGCTGCGGGCGCTCCAGTTCGGCTGGTTCACCACGACGCTGCTGATGGACGAGGACGAGGCCATCGCAGCCGCGCTCTCTCGGGTCGACGGCGTAGACCCCATGGCAGTCACGGCGGCGATCGACGACCCCGAGGTGATCGCCGAGTACGAGCGCGACAAGGCGGCGACGCGTCAGGCCGAGGGCAGCGCGACCGAGTTCCAGGGCAAGGCGCGGCAGACCGACGGCCCGGTGCGCTACTCCGCTCCGTCGCTGGTCTTCTCGACCGACGAGGGCCGCCGTCTGGAGGCGGGCGGCTTCCAGCCGCTGGAGGCCTACGACGTGTTGATCGCCAACCTCGACACGACCCTCGACCGGCGGGGCCCGGCGGAGGAGCCGCTCGAAGCCCTGCGGGTCTTCCCGGGCGGGCTGGTCACGCAGGAGGTGGCGGCTCTGATGGCGCCCAACAACGTGGCGCCCGACGTCTACGCCGCGGAGCAGGCGTTGATCGAGCTGTCCGCGCTCGGCAAGGTTCGCCGTGAGTCGCTGGCTGACGACGCGCTCTGGACAGCCGTCGGCTGAAGCGCGCCCGGCAGGATTTGAACCTGCGACCTCTCGCTCCGGAGGCGAGCGCTCTATCCACTGAGCTACGGGCGCTGGAGCGCCTGAGTCTAGTGCCCGCGGCGCGGCCGGCCGCGGCGGAGGCGAGCCGCGCCCAGGACAGACTCGCGCCGCCGCACACGCGACGGCGCGAGTCCCGCGGCGTCTAGATCGCGCCGATTTTCGTTTTCGGCGGCGGCCCGATCATTTTGTCGTTGCCGGCGATGTTGAGTTTGTTTTTGAAGGCGTCTTCGAGCGTCCCCGACCCCGGCCCGAATTTGAGGTTGGAGCCTTTGACTTCCGGAGTCCACGTGCCGGTGTAGGTCGAGAGCACCAGGCCGCTGCACTGCTCCTGGATTTCCACGCCTTTGATTTCGTCGCGGATCGGTGGCCCTGCGAGCAGTTCAGAGGCCCACGGCAGGCCCGTCGACTGGAACGCGATCAGCGCTCCGGTGGAGCAGGCGGCTTTGCCGGTGCAGCCGGAGATCACGAATGAGGTCATCGTGTCGATCCCCGGTCCGCCGCCGATCGGGTTTTCGATCAGCTCGCGGTCTTCGATTTTGCATTTCGTTTTCAGCGGTTTGCCCGAGATCGGCGTGACCGTGAAGGTCAGCGCTCCACCGGTCGTGATCGGAACGGCCTTGCCCGCCGGGATTTCTTCGGTTTTTTTGGGCCCCCAGATCCAGTGGGGACCGGCGGCCTGCGCAGCTGCTGCCGTCACGGCGAAGGCCGCGACGAGGCAGGCCAGGAAAACGGAGCGTCGGAACATCTAGCTCTCCTCTCATCGATCGCGGGAAGACGCGCGCCGAACGTCCGCGCCTGCGCGCGGAACGACGGCGCGTGCGATGTCCCGCCTCCAGCGATCGCTGAAGCCTTGAACTCGCCCATCGGCGTCACCCCCCGGTGCTGGTCAGTCAGCGATCTGACCCTAACCGATCGCCCGGCCTCGCGTGAAGTAATTGTGAAGGGGGTCTCATCGCCCGCGGGGCGCCCCGCTCCGCAGGGGCACGCCTTCGCCCCGCGCCGGTACCGTTGCCTGGGATGGACCTCTCGATCTTCTTCGCCGGCACGGCCGGCTCGACCCCCAGCGCGCGCCGCGGGCTCCCGGCGCTGCTCGTCCGCCGCGGGGGCGAGAAGCTGCTGTTCGACTGCGGCGAAGGCACGCAGCGCCAGCTCCTGCGCTCGATCGGGCTGCTCGACCTCGACGCGGTCTACATCACCCATTACCACGCCGACCACTGGCTCGGGCTGCCCGGGATGCTGAAGTCGCTGGCTCTGCGAGAGCGCACGCAGCCGCTGACGGTCTACGGCCCGCCCGGCCTCGGCGAGCTGATCGCGGGCATGAAGATGGCGTTCGGCCGGCTGCCGTTCAAGCTCTCGCTCCTCGAGCTGCGTCCGGCCGAGGCCGTCGAGGGCGACGGATACCGGATCGCCGCGGTGCCCGTTCAGCACAAGGGCCAGGCCTCCTACGGGTACGTGCTGGTCGAGGATCCTCGCCCCGGCCATCTCGATCCGGAGGTCGCGAAACAGCTGGGCGTCAGCCCCGGCCCGGACTTCGGCCGCCTGCAGCGCGGCGAAGCGGTCGGGGGTGTGACGCCCGAGCAGGTGCTGGGCCCCGAGCGCGAGGGACGCAAGATCGTGATCTCAGGAGATACGGCGCCCTGCGAGGCGCTCGCCATCGCCGCCCACGAAGCCGACGTGCTCGTGCACGAGGCGACGTTCCTCGACGCGGAGGCCGAGCGCGCCCGGGAGACGAACCACAGCACCGCCCGGCAGGCAGCCGTCCTCGCGCGGCGCGCCGAGGTCAGGCTGCTCGCGCTCACGCATCTCTCCAGCCGCTACGGCGGCGCGGAGATCCGCGACGAGGCGCGGGCGATCTTCCCGAACACGCTCGCGCCACGCGACTTCGACACGATCGAGGTGCCGTTCCCCGAGCGCGGCGAGGCCACGCTGCTGCGCTGGGCCGACCGCCAGGCGCGGGAGCGCGCGCAGTCCGGGGCGAGCAAGCTGAACGGTGGCGCCGAGCCGGCGGCCGACGCGCAGCCGCAGACAGAGACGGTCAGCTCCCCCTGATACATTCCTCGCGGTCCTTTAACCCGGTCCTGAGAGGCCAGGAAGGAACGTGATGCAAGCCACTGAGAAGGTCGTCCTCGGTGAGGACGATGTGCGGCGAGCGCTGACGCGCATCGCTCACGAGATCATCGAGCGCAATCCCGGCGAGCCCGCGCCGGCCCTGGTGGGTATCCACCGTCGCGGCGCCTTCCTCGCGCGTCGCCTTCAGGCCCTGCTCGCCGAGCAGCTGGACGTCGAGGTCCTGCTCGGCGACCTCGACATCGGCTTCTACCGCGACGACGTCGTCACGCGGCCCGAGGCGCCGGTCCTGCACGCCTCGCACATCGACTTCGACATCGCCGGGCCTCACGGTCGTGATCGTCGACGACGTCCTCTTCACCGGCCGTACGGCGCGCGCCGCCATCGAGGCGCTGTTCGACTACGGCCGCCCCGCGCGGGTGCAGCTCGCCGTGCTCGCCGACCGGGGGCACCGCGAGCTGCCGATCCGGCCCGACTACGTCGGCAAGAACCTCCCGACCGCCCGCGACGAGCACGTCCACGTGCGGGTGCGCGAGCTCGACGGCGTCGACGAGGTCGCGATCGCGACGCCGGAGCCCCTGGGGGCGCGGACATGAACCACCTGCTCTCCATCGAGGAACTGGACCGCGCAGGCGATCGAGCGCATCGTCTCCCAGGCCGAGCGCTTCGCCGAGGTCTCCGACCGCGAGATCAAGAAGGTGCCCGCGCTGCGCGGGCGCATGGTCCTGAACCTCTTCTACGAGGCTTCGACCCGCACCCGCAGCTCCTTCGAGCTGGCGGCGAAGCGCCTCTCAGCTGATGTCGTCAACTTCGCCGCCAGCGGCTCCAGCGTCGAGAAGGGCGAGTCGCTGAAGGACACGGTGCTGACGCTGAGCGCGCACAAGCCCGACGCGATCGTCCTGCGCACGCCCTGGGCCGGTGCCTCCGAGCTGGTCTCGCGCTGGTGCTCCGCCGCGATCGTCAACGCCGGAGACGGCAAGCGCGAGCACCCTACGCAGGCGCTGCTCGACGTGTACACGCTGAAACGCCGCCTCGGCGGGATCGACGGCGCGGAGATCTGGATCGTCGGCGACGTCGCCCACTCCCGGGTCGCCCGCTCGGACATCCTCGCCTTCCAGCGCATGGGCGCGCGCGTCACGGTTGCAGGCCCGCCCACCCTGATCCCCCGCGGCATCGAGCAGCTCGGCTGCGAGGTCCGCTACACGCTCGATGACCTGGAGCGCGCGGACATCGTCTACGCGCTGCGCATGCAGCGCGAGCGCATGAGCGAGACCTGGGTGCCGTCGCTGCGCGAGTACGCGGCCTGGTACCAGATCAACGGGCGCCGCCTGCGCGCCGGGCAGATCCTCATGCATCCGGGGCCCGTCAACCGCGGCGTCGAGCTCTCGGGCGAGGTGGTGGACTCGCCCCAGGCGGTCATCACCGCGCAGGTCGAGGCAGGGGTCGTCGTGCGGATGGCCGTGCTCTACGAGCTGCTCGCAGGGTCCGCCGGACCGCGCGGCGTGGATGCGCCCGCGCGCGAGGCCGAGCCCGTCGCGGCGCGACAGGGCAGGGAAGCATGAGCCACCCGCAGCCGATGGTCGGCGGGGCCGGGGCCCCCGCGAACGTCCTCCTGCGCGACGTCCGCGCGCTCGACCCGCGCGAGGGCATCGACGCGCGCCGTGACATCAGCGTGCGCGACGGGCGGATCGCGGAGCTGGGCGAGCCGGGCGCGCTGGAAGCCGTCGAGTCGCAGGAGACGATCGAGGGGCGTGGCCGCCTGATCGCGATGCCCGCCTTCTTCGACCCCCACGTCCACCTGCGGACCCCGGGCCAGGAGCACAAGGAGGATCTCGAGACCGGCACGCGCGCCGCGGCGGCGGGCGGATACGCCGGGGTGATCGCGATGCCCAACACCGACCCGGTGCTCGACTCGGCGCCGCTGCTCGGCGCGGTGCGCGAGGCCGCGAGCCGCCAGGCCCGCATCCCCGTCGGGTTCCTCGCCGCCATCACAAAAGGCCTGCAGGGCGAGCAGCTCACCGAGATGGCCGAGCTGGCCGAGCACGGCGCGCTCGGGTTCACCGACGACGGCAAGCCCGTCGCGAGCGCCGGCATGCTGCGCAAGGCGCTCCAGTACCAGCGTCTGTGCGGTGGTGTGCTGGCGCTGCACGAGGAGGACCCGACGCTCTCCCGCGGCGGCGCGATGCACGAAGGTGCCGTCAGCGCGGCGCTGGGGATCGCCGGCATCCCGTCGGTCGCCGAGTCGACGATGGTCGCCCGCGACGCGATGCTCGCCGGCTACGAGGACGGGCGCGTGCACTTCATGCACCTGTCGAGCGCCGGCTCTGTGCAGGCCGTCGCCGAGGCCAAGCGCCGTGGCGTGCGCGCCAGTGCCGAGGTCAGCCCGCACCACCTGCTGCTGACCCACGAGGATGTGCGCTCGCTCGACACGCGCATGAAGATGCACCCGCCGCTGACGGAGGAGAGCGACCGGCAGGCGCTGATCGAGGGGCTCCGCGACGGCACCATCGACTGTGTCGCGACCGACCACGCGCCCCATGCGCGCGACGAGAAGGAGGTCCCGTTCGAGCAGGCGCCGATGGGGACGACCGGCCTGGAGACGGCGTTCGCCGCGCTCCACACCGGGCTGGTGGTTCCAGGGGTGCTGGCGCTGGCGACGCTGGTCGAGCGCATGACCGCCGCCGCCGCGCTGTTCGGCCTGCCGCTGGCGCGCCTGGCCGCTGACGAGCCGGCGAGCATCGCGATCGCGGACCTCGACGCGCGGTGGGTGGCGGGCGAGCACGGCTGGGAGAGCCGCTCTGAGAACTGCTGCTTCGCCGGCCGCGGACTGCAGGGTCGCGTGCTCGCCACGATCGCCGCCGGAACCGTCGCCCATCGCGACCGCGCGCTCGCGCTGGTGGAGGCCTGATGGGCCTGCTCTCGTGCCATCGCACCTCGCTGATCGTCGTCGACGTCCAGGAGGGTTTCCGCGCCTATGACACCTTCGACGAGGTCGCGCGCGCGTGCGCCAAGCTGATCGAGGCGGCCCGCATCCTCGACGTGCCGCGGATCGTCAGCGAGCAGTACCCCAAAGGGCTCGGCCACAGCGTCCCCGAGTTGGGGCTCGACGGCGAGCCGGTGATCGAGAAGACGGTGTTCTCGGCCGTGCGCGCGGAGGGCTTCGGGCTGAACGGCCGCGACCAGGTCGTCGTCTGCGGGATCGAGACCCACGTCTGCGTGAGCCAGACCGCGCACGACCTCCTGCAGCGGGGGGTCGAGGTGCACATCCCCGCCGACGCCGTCGGCTCACGGCACGAGCGCGACTACCGCTGGGGCCTCGAGCGCCTGGACCGCGCGGGCGCCGTCGTCACGACCCTCGAGTCGGTCCTCTTCGAGCTGCTGGGCCGTGCGGGTACGCCGGAGTTCAAGCAAGTGCAGGCGCTGATCAAGTGAGAGAGCCCGGCTACGTCCTGCTCGAGGACGGCACCCGCTTCGACGGCGAGGTCTGCGGCGCCGATGGCCCCGCCGTGGGCGAGGTGGTCTTCACCACCGGTATGTCCGGCTATCAGGAGTCGATGACCGACCCCTCGTTCGCGTCGCAGCTGATCACCTTCACCTACCCCCACATCGGCAACTACGGGGTCAGCGCGGAGGCGATGGAGTCCGAGCGGGTGTGGGCGCGCGCGGCGATCATGCGCGACGCCCGCAACGCCGAGGACGCGCCGAGCGCCGAGCGCGGCTGGCTGGACTGGCTCGCCGACTGCGGCGTGCAGGCGATCAGCGGCATCGACACGCGCGCGCTGGTGCGCCACATCCGCGACGCCGGCGCGATGCGCGGCGGCGTCTTCCCCGGCTCGATCGCGCCGGAGAGCGCCCGCGAGCTGATCGCGGCCGAGCCGCCGATGGCCGGCCAGGACCTAGCGCGCGTGGTCACGCCGGAAGCGCTCAGCAGCCACGGGCACGGGGACGGTCCGCTGATCGCGGTCATCGACACCGGCATCAAGGCCTCGATGGTCCGGGAGCTGGTCGATCGCGGCGCGCGCGTCGAGCTGCACCCCTGCACCAGCTCGGCGCAGGAGCTGCTCGCATCCGACCCCGACGCCGTCTTCCTCGCCAACGGCCCGGGCGACCCCGCAGCGCTGTCCTACGTCGTGGACACCGTCAGGGAGATCGTCGGCCGCAAGCCGGTGTGGGGGATCTGCCTCGGCCACCAGCTGCTGTGCCGGGCGGTCGGCCTGGAGACCTTCAAGCTGCCGTTCGGACACCGCGGCGCGAACCATCCGGTCCGCGACCTGGCGACCGGCCGGGTCGAGATCACCTCCCAGAACCACGGCTTTGCAGCCCTCGGCCCGGGCGGCAGCCGCACCATCGACACCGACGAGCCGGTGCGCTGGGAGACCGACTTCGGGGCTGCGTCGCTTTCGCACGTGAACCTGTATGACCGCACGGTGGAGGGGCTGGAGCTGCTCGACGTCCCCGGCGGCACCGTGCAGTACCACCCGGAGGCGGGGCCGGGACCGCACGACTCCCTCTACCTCTTCGACCGCTTCCTCGACCGCATCGCGAGCGCGGCGTAGATGGTTGATTCCACGACAGACCACCGCCGCTGGCACGCCTGGCCTTCGCCTGCCTTTGTCCTCGGCCTTGCCCTTGCCTCCAGCAACGGCGGCGGCCTGCGTCCGCGGCAGTCTCGACCATCCGCACCAGCGGACGAACGGCGCCCTGCCGTGGAATCAACCATCTGATGCCCAAGCGCACGGACATCGAGAAGATCCTGATCCTCGGCTCCGGGCCGATCGTGATCGGGCAGGCCGCCGAGTTCGACTACTCCGGGGTCCAGGCCTGCAAGGTGCTGCGCGAAGAGGGCTACGAGGTCGTGCTGGTCAACTCCAACCCGGCGACGATCATGACCGACCCGGAGTTCGCCGACGCGACCTACATCGAGCCGCTGCTGCCGGGCCCGGTCCGCAAGGTGATCGAACGCGAGCGGCCCGACGCGCTGCTCGGCACGCTCGGCGGGCAGACCGCTCTGAACCTGGCGATGAACCTGTACGAGGACGGCACCCTGGCGCGCCTCGGGGTCGAGCTGATCGGCGCCAACCAGGACGCGATCGCGTGCGCCGAGGACCGCGAGATCTTCCGCTCGACGATGGAGGAGGCAGGCCTGCGCATGCCGCGCAGCGCGATCGCCACCTCGATGGAGCAGGCCCGCGCAGCCCTGCCCGGGCTCGGACTGCCGTGCATCGTGAGGCCCGCCTTCACGCTCGGCGGTCGCGGCGGCGGCATCGCTCGCACCGAGCAGGACTTCGAGCGCATCGCCGCGCTGGGTCTCGAGGCCTCGCCGATCGGCCAGGTGCTGCTCGACGAGTCCGTGATCGGGTGGGGGGAGTTCGAGCTCGAGGTGATGCGCGACCGCGCGGACAACGTCGTGATCGTCTGCTCGATCGAGAACGTCGACCCGATGGGCGTACACACCGGGGACTCGGTCACGGTCGCGCCCCAGCAGACGCTGACCGACCGTCTCTACCAGCAGCTCCGCGACCAGGCGATCAAGGTGATCCGCGCGGTCGGCGTCGAGACGGGTGGCTCCAACGTGCAGTTCGCGGTCAACCCGGAGACCGAGGAGATCCTCGTCATCGAGATGAACCCGCGCGTCTCACGCTCCTCTGCGCTGGCCTCCAAGGCGACGGGCTTCCCGATCGCCAAGATCGCGGCCAGGCTCGCCGTCGGCTACACGCTGGATGAGATCGACAACGACATCACGGGCGTGACCCCCGCCTGCTTCGAGCCGACGATCGACTACGTGGTGGTGAAGTGGCCGCGCTTCGCCTTCGAGAAGTTCCCCGACGCGTCGGCGACGCTCTCCACGCACATGAAGTCGGTCGGCGAGGCGATGGCGATCGGGCGCACCTTCGGCCAGGCGTTCGCGAAGGCGCTGCGCTCGCGCGAGCTCGACAAGGACCCCTCGCTGAAGGACACGCCCTCAGAGGAGCTGCTCGCGAGCCTCGCCGAACCGCGTCCGACCCGCTTCGAGACGATCCTCGAGCTGTTCTCGCGCGACGCCTCGGTCGCCGACATCAACGACATCACCTCGATCGACCCCTGGTTCCTGCGGGAGCTGGCGGCGCTCGCGAAGGACCCGCGAGGCTCCCTTCGCGGGCGAGCGCTCGTTCCGCTCGGTGGATACCTGCGCGGCGGAGTTCCCGGCCCGCACGCCCTACTACTACTCCGGCTGGGACGCCGACAGCGCGGGCGAGGTCGACCGCGGTGAGCGCGAGTCGGTCGTGATCCTCGGCGCCGGTCCGAACCGCATCGGCCAGGGCATCGAGTTCGACTACTGCTGCGTGCACGCTGCGATGACCGTGCGGGAGTCCGGCCGCGACGCCGTGATGGTCAACTGCAACCCGGAGACGGTCTCCACCGACTACGACACCTCCGACCGGCTCTACTTCGAGCCGCTGACGCTCGAGGACGTGCTGGCCGTGGTCGCGGCCGAGAGCGACGGCGCGCCGCTGAAGGGCGTGATCGTCCAGTTCGGCGGCCAGACGCCGCTGAAGCTGGCCGCAGGGCTCGTCGAGGCGGGCGTGCCGCTGCTCGGCACCAGCGTCGAGTCGATCGACCTCGCCGAGGACCGCGGGCGCTTCGGCGCGCTGCTCGCGCAGCTCGGCTACAAAGCCCCGCCGTATGCGACGGCGCGCTCGGTCGAGCAGGCCCTGCGCTGCGCGGGCGAGGTCGGCTTCCCGCTGCTCGTCCGGCCCTCCTACGTGCTCGGGGGCCGAGCGATGGAGATCGTCTACTCCCACGACGATCTCGCCGACTACCTGCGGCGCGAGGCGGGCGAAGGCGGCGAGATCTTCCTCGACCGGTTCCTCGAGGACTCCCTGGAGGTCGATGTCGACGCGCTCTGCGACGGCACCGACGTCTGGATCGGCGGCATCATGCAGCACGTCGAGGAGGCGGGCGTCCATTCGGGCGACAGCGCCTGCGTGCTGCCGCCGCACTCGCTCGGCGAGGAGATGCTCGAGCAGCTCCGCAGCGCCACGCGCGACATCGCGCTGGAGATCGGCGTCGTCGGGCTGATCAACGTCCAGTATGCGATCCAGGCCGGCGAGCTTTATGTGATCGAGGCCAACCCGCGCGCCTCGCGGACCGTCCCCTTCGTCTCCAAGGCGGTGGGGATGCCGCTCGCCAAGCTCGCCTGCCGGGTGATGCTCGGCGAGCGGCTGAGCGAGATGGACCTGCCGCAGGATCGCCAGGGGCTGGGCTACGGCGATCACATCTCGGTCAAGGAGGCGGTGCTGCCGTTCGACCGCTTCGAGAACTCCGATGCGGTGCTCGGTCCCGAGATGCGCTCCACGGGCGAGGTGATGGGTGTCGCGCGCGACTTCCCGACGGCCTTCGCGAAGGCGCAGGCGGCGGCAGGTGTGCCGCTGCCCGCCGACGGCACGGTCTTCATCACGGTCACCGACGAAGACAAGGCGGGCGCGGTCGGGATCGCGCAGTCGCTGCACGACGCGGGCTTCCGGATCGTGGCCACGCGCGGTACGGCGGAGGCGATCGGGCGCATGGGCGTCCCGGTGGAGCGGCTGAACAAGATCGGCGAGGGCTCACCGCACGTGGTGGACTGGATCGAACGCGGCGACGTCGATCTCGTGATCAACACGCCGACGGGCGTCGGGGCCCGCACCGACGGGCACGAGATCCGCCGCGCCGCGGTCACCCACGGCGTGCCCTGCCTGACGACGCTCTCGGCGGGGATGTCGGCCGCGCGCGCGATCTCGCGGGCGCGGATCGACGGCGAGCCGGAGGTGCTGTGCCTCCAGGACCTGCACGGCATCGGCCGCGCGGCGAGGGCCGGCGCAGAAGCGGCCGGCGCGAGCGCCGGTGCAGGCGCCCGCGTCACGCGCGGCGCTGCGGAGGCTGCAGCTGCGGAGCCCGCGCAGGATGCCGAGCCCGCCGCCGCGCCCGGCGGCGCCGGGGTGGCGTGAGCGCGCTGCCCGCGGCGGCGCAGGCGCCGCTCGGCCGCCGCCTTCTCGAGATCACCGCGGTCCGCGCGCTCGGCTCCTACCGCGTGATCACCGTCGCGGACCCCGCCGCTCCCGCCCCGGCCCCGGGGCAGTTCGCGATGCTCGCCGCCGCGGAGCGGTGGGGGGGAGGGCTCGACGAGCGCCCGTTCCTCGCGCGCGCCTTCTCGGTCGCCCGTCACGAGGGCGGCAGCTCGCAGTTCCTGCTCGAGGATGTGGGGCCGGGCACGCGTCGGCTCTGCGAGCTGTCCGCCGGCGAGCGCCTGTGGGTCGCGGGGCCGTTCGGCCGCGCCTTCACCGCCCCGCAGGAGGACCGGCGCGCGATCCTCGTCGGCGGCGGCGTCGGCATCGCGCCGCTGGCGATCCTGCAGGACGAGCTCGAGCGCGCGGGCGTGCCCGCCACGGTCCTGCTCGGGTTCCGCGACGGCACCCGCGTGCCCGGCGCGGAGCTGCTGCGAGCGGCCGAGGTCGCGACCGACGACGGCTCGGCCGGCCACCACGGGCTCGTCACGGCTCTGCTCGAACGGGAGCTCGCCGAGAACCCCGCCGCCACGGTCTACGCGTGCGGGCCCACCGGCATGCTCGAGGGCGTGCGCGCGCTGTGCGAGCGGGAGGGCGTACCAGCTCAGCTCGCGCTCGAGTCGGGCATGGCCTGTGGCTACGGCGCCTGCTACGGCTGCGTCGTGCCCGCGCGGGACGGGCGCTACCTGCGCGTGTGCGTGGACGGCCCCGTGATCGACGCGGCGCTGCTCGAGCACGTCGAGGAGCATGCCGGGGCGCACGCGTGAGCGTCGAGCTCTGCGGCCTGCGTCTCGCGCACCCGGTGGTCAACGGCTCGGGGACCTTCGACGCGATCGCCGCCCTGCAGGCGTTCGGCGAGGAGCTGCGCGATGCCTTTCCGTTCGCGGCCTACGTCTCAAAGACGATCACACTGCGCCCGCGGGCCGGCAACCCGCCGCCGCGGCTGTGGGAGGCGCCGGCGGGGATGATCAACTCCATCGGCCTCCCCAACAAGGGGCTCGACGGCTATCTCGCCGAGGACCTGCCGCTGATCGCAGGCTTTCGCAGCGACCCGGCCGCGGGGCACTCCTCCCAGCCCGTGCCCGTGATCACCAACGTGATGGGCGCCACCGCGGAGGAGCTCGGCCGGCTCGTGGAGGCATGCGACGAGCGCCCGGAGATCGCCGCGATCGAGCTGAATGTCTCCTGCCCGAACGTCGCCACCGGGCTCGACATCGGCGCCGACCCGGTCGAGCTGGAGCGCGTGCTCGCGGCCGTGCGCCCGCGCACGGCCAAGCCGCTGATCGTGAAGCTGACCCCGAACGCCGCCGACGTCCCCGCCTGCGCGCGCGGCGCCGAGGCCGGCGGCGCCGACGCCGTGTCTCTGATCAACACGCTGCGGGCTGGCGCGCTGGCGCCCGGGAGCCCTTCGGCGCCATGGCTGGGGGGCGTCACCGGCGGCCTCTCGGGCCCCGCGATCCGCCCGGTGGCCCTGGCTCAGGTCGCAGCCGTCGCCTCGGCGGTCGAAGTTCCCGTCATCGGGATGGGGGGCGTTCAGCGCCCCGAGCACGCCCGCGAGCTGCTCGACGTGGGGGCCACGCTCGTCGCCGTCGGCACCGAGAGCTTCCGTGATCCGTCTGCAGGCACCCGGATCGCCGCCGGGCTTGTTCCCAGGGTGTAAAAACGCCTGCAAACACAGGGCCGGACCGTCCAGCAGCCTCGATCCCTGTCAATCTCTACTTGAGGTCTAGGTGAATTGGGCGTTTTTTCTTGATCGACGCCCCGGGGTGTGTAGACTCGCCGCCCATGGTGACGGCGACCGGCCCGACGTCAAATACGTCCACTGCCCCAGAGCGGTCTCTCAACCAGAGGATGGACGCATTGGCGCGCGCCAACGAGATCCGCATCAAGCGCGCCCAGCTCAAGCGCGACCTGAAGGCCGGCCGGCGCTCGATCCACTCGCTGCTGCTCGACCCGCCCGAGTACGTCGAGACCGCGAAGGTCTTCGACATGTTGCTCGCAGTCCCGAAGTACGGGCGCGTCAAGGTCAACAAGCTCCTGGTCCACTGCCGCATCGCGCCGAGCAAGACGATCGGCGGGCTCTCCGAGCGCCAGCGCTCGGAGCTGATCAACCTCCTTCATCACTAGCCGCGCGGGCGCGATCGCAGCCTGCCGGGCGCAGATAATGCGCGCGTGAGCGGCGAGTGGTCCGATCCGGCGCACGTGCGCCATTACCTGACGCGAACCGGGGGGGAGGGGCGGCTCGCGGAGGGCGAGGTCACCCTGCTCGAACTGATCCCGCCGCAGACCCGCCGGGTGCTCGACCTCGGCACGGGCGACGGCAGGCTGCTGGCACTGCTCGCCGAGGCGCTCGGAGAGATCGAAGGCGTCGGCCTCGACAGCTCCGAGCTGATGCTCGAGGCCGCATCCGAGCGCTTCGCCGGCGAGCCACGCCTGCAAGTGCTCGCGCACGACCTCGCGACGCCGCTGCCCGACCTGGGCCCGTTCGACGCCGTGGTCTCGTGCATGGCCATCCACCACCTCGAGCATGAGCGCAAGCGCGCGCTCTACGGCGAGGCGTTCGCGGCGCTCGCCCCCGGCGGCGTGCTGGCCAACCTGGAGCACGTCGCCTCGCCCACGCGCGCCCTTCACCTCGCGTTCTTCGCTGCCATCGAGGAGCCGCTGGAGTGCGAGGACCCCTCCGACCGGCTGCTCGACGTCGCGACCCAGCTCGGCTGGCTCGGCGAGCTCGGCTTCGCGGACGTGGACTGCCTTTGGAAGTGGCGCGAGCTGGCGCTGCTCGCCGGGGTGCGGCCGGGCTGAGGCGCGGTGCGCGGGCTCGGCAACGCGCCCTCCGCTGCGGCCATTACTCTCCCGTGCCCTTGGCACGCGTGTTCGTCATAACGGGCCCCTCGGGGGTCGGCAAGGGAACCCTGATCAGGGGGCTGATGGAGCGGCTGCCCGAGCTGGAGCTGTCGGTCTCGGCAACCACCCGCGCGCCGCGCCCAGGGGAGGAGGACGGCGCGGATTACCACTTCCTCAGCGCCGAGGAGTTCGAGCGGCGGATCGCCGCCGGCGACTTCGTCGAGCACGCCGACTACGCCGGGCGCCGCTACGGCACGCTGCGCTCGGAGCTCGACCGCCGCGTCCGCGCCGGCGTCCCGGTCGTGCTGGAGATCGAGGTGCAGGGCGCGCGCCAGGTGCGCGAGGCGATGCCCGAGGCCGTGCAGGTGTTCATCGCACCGCCGTCCCTGGAGGCGCTTCGCACGCGGCTGGTCGGCCGGGGCACCGACGACCAGCAGGAGGTCGAGCGCCGCCTGCAGGTGGCCGAGCAGGAGCTGGCGGCGCAGAGCGAGTTCGGCCACGTGGTCGTCAACGACCGGCTCGAAGACGCGCTCGACGAGCTGGCCGCGCTGGTCGGCCAGAACCTGGGCTGATCGGAACCACCGCGGCCCGGTATCCCCGAGCCACGGGGCGCCAGGACGGCGCGGCTACAATCCAGGTGCTGAGAACCCCGACGAGAGGCTGACCGAACCCAATGATCTCCCCCCGTATCGACCGTTTGCTCGAGCAGGTCGACTCGAACTACGCGAGCGTCATCGTCGCCGCCAAGCGCGCGCGTCAGATCAACAGCTACTACCACAACCTCGGCGAGGGGACCTTCGACGAGTTCCCGCCGCCGATGGTCGAAACAGCCTCGAAAAACTACCTCACGATTGCCCTCGAGGAGGTAGCTGCGGGGAAGATGAAGTACCACTACCGCTGAGCTCGGGAAGCCGCGGACGCGGCGCGATTCTTCGTTCCAGCTCACGCCTGACCGCCTCGTCCACGGCCCTGCGAGTCTCGGTGGGCCGGGCGCGCCCGCTGACACGCTGGCGCCACGGCTTGCGGGCGGCGCCCGCGCAGCCGACAATCTGAACGTATGTCACGCATCCTGCTCGGCGTGAGCGGCGGGATCGCCGCCTACAAGTCCCTGGAGCTGATCCGCCTCGCGACGGCCGCGGGCCACGAGGTGCGGGTGATCCAGACCCCGAACAGCCGGCGCTTCGTCGGGGAGGCGTCGTTCGCCGCGCTGAGCGGCGCCCCCGTGCTGCTCAGTGAGTTCGCGCGCGATCCAGCTGCGGGGGGCGTTCCCCGGCGAACGCCCGCCCGACCACGACCCGATCGGCCACCTGGAGCTGGTCGCCAACGCGGACGTGTTCCTGATCGCGCCGGCGTCGGCGAACACGATCGCCAAGCTCGCCAGCGGGATGGCGGACAACCTGCTGACGAGCTGCGCGCTGGCGGCGGCCTGCCCGCTGGTCGTGGCGCCGGCGATGAACAACCGCATGTACGAGCACCCGGCGACCCGCGAGAACCTCGGCGACGCTGCGCGCGCGCGGGCGCGCAGATCGTGGAGCCGGGGACAGGCCGGCTCGCATCGAAAGGGGAGGAGGGCATCGGTCGCCTGGCGGACCCGGCCGAGCTGCTGGCGGCGTGCGAGAGAGCGATCGCGGAGCGCGGGACGCAGGGGAGATTTTTTTGATGGGGATGGGTTGGCGCGTCGCGGCCCTGTCTCAGGGCGGCGGAGCGCTGCGAGGCGTGAGCGTGCTCGTGACGGCCGGGGGCACGCGCGAGCCGATCGACAGCGTTCGGTTCGTCGGCAACAGCTCCTCGGGGCGGATGGGGTTCGCGCTCGCCGCGCAGGCGGCCGAGCGGGGCGCGCAGGTGACGCTGATCGCGGCGAACGTCTCGCTGCCGGCGCCGCCGGGCGTGCGCGTGGTCGAGGTCGGGACGGCCGGCGAGCTGAAGGACGCCGCCGAGCGCGAGTTCGCCGGAGCGCAGGTGCTGCTGATGGCGGCGGCGGTCGCCGACTTCGCGCCGGTCGCCGCCGAGGGCAAGATCAAGAAGGGCGGGCGCGAGCGGCTGGAGCTGGTGCTCGAGCCGACGCCGGACGTGCTGAGCGGGCTCTCGGCGACGCGGCGGCCGGGCCAGACCCTCGTCGGCTTCGCCGCCGAGCACGGCGCCGAAGGCCTCGAGCACGCGCGCGGAAAGCTCGTGGCGAAGGGCCTCGACGCCGATCGTCTTCAACGACATCTCGCGCGCCGAGATCGGCTTCGACTCGGGCGAGAACGAGGTCACGATCCTCACCTCCTCCAACGGCGCCGGCGACCGTCGCTGCGGAGCACGTCCCGCAGGCCTCCAAGGAGCAGGTAGCGGGCGCCATCCTCGACGCCGTCGAGAGGGCTGCGGAGGGCTTCTAAGGCTAGAGCGATGGACAGCGTCTACGAGCTCTACCGTCGGGGGTGCGAGCTGCTCGAGCACGGCGATCACCAGGCGGCGATCGTGCCGCTGAGCAAAGCGCGCGACCTCGAGCCGGACAAGGCATCGATCCGCGAGGCGCTCGGCCGCGCGCTGTTCCACGCGCAGCGCTACGAAGGCGCCGCCGAGGAGTTCCGGGCGGTCGCCTCGAACGCGCCGACGAACGACTACGCGCTGTTCTGCCTCGGCCGCGCGATGCAGCAGCTCGGCCGTCACCGCGAGGCCTGCCAGCCGCTCGCGCTGGCGTGCTCGCTGCGCCCCGAGCGCGGCGACTACCGGCTCTACCGGGACCGGGCGCGGCGCGAAGCGGAACGGGGCTGAGCGGTCCTGAGGCCGGCGTGGAGGCGGCCGACCCACTCCTGTAAACGGGGTCGTCCCGGTGCTATCCTCGACGCACAGCTTTCGTGTCGTCGTGCGAGCGGCGGCAGCAGTACCGAGAGTGGGCGCCCGCCCGCTCTTTTTGCGTAAGGACCAGATTGAAGAGTCGGCCGGCGCTCCATGCCGGCCTCAAGAGATGAACACGCTCCAGACAGAGATCGAGCAGCGGCTCGCCCACAACGAGCCCGACGTCGAGGTGCTCCTCGCCGAGGTGCTCGGCGGGCGCTGCCTGCGCGTCTTCATCGATCACCCGGACGGCGTCGACCTCGGGTCGTGCGAGCGCGTGACGATGCTGCTCAACGACATGCGCGAGCGCTACTCGCTTGAGGTCTCCTCTCCGGGCACCGAGCGCCCGCTCACGAAGCCGGCGCACTTCCGCCGCTTCGTCGGGCGGCGCGCGCGCGTTCGCGTGCGTCACCCGCGGCCGGTGCAGCGCGCGAGCGCGCGAGACGGGCGAGCCACGCGCGGTGCAGAGCTTCACGGGAGAGCTGGTGGGGGCATCCGAGGACGAGGTGACGCTGGCCGCCGAGGGCGGTCTGATCGCCATCCCGTACGCGGAGATTCGTCGTTCGAACCTGATCGAGGAGTAGGAACCACCCATGTCACGCGAGATCCTTGAGGCCATGCACGCGCTTGCGCGCGAGAAGGGCATCGAGCCCGAGAAGCTGATGATCGCGCTCGAGGACGCGCTGCTCTCTGCGTACAAGAAGCAGCCCGGCTCGGCCAAGTACGCGCGCGTGGAAATGGACCGCGAGACGGCCGACTTCCGCGTCATCGAACTGAAAATCCCCGAGCGCCTGGAGGCGCATCTGATCGTCGAGACGATCGACGAGGAAACCACGGTCGACCCCGAGACGGGCGAGATGCGTGAACCCGAGGACCCGGAAATCGACCCGGCGAAGTTCGCCGAATACCGCGATCAGATCGACGAGGAAGACGTCACGCCCGACGACTTCGGCCGGATCGCCGCGCAGACCGCCAAGCAGGTGATCCTGCAGCGCATCCGCGAGGCCGAGCGGGACATGATGTACGAGGAATACCGCGACCGGGTCGGCGAGCTGATCACCGGCATCGTGCAGCAGTCCGACTCGCGCTACACGCTCGTGCAGCTGCGCGAACGCGTCGAGGCGCTGCTCCCCAAGTCCGAGCAGGTGGACGGCGAGCGCTACGACCACTCGCAGCGCATCAAGGCTGTCATCAAGGAGGTCTCGCCCTCGACGAAGGGTCCCGCGATCATCGTCTCGCGACGCGACCCGGAGCTGATCAAGAAGCTGTTCGAGCTCGAGGTGCCCGAGATCGCCGACGGCCTCGTCGAGATCGCCAACGTCGCCCGTGAGCCCGGCTATCGCTCCAAGATCGCGGTCATCTCGCACACCGACGGCGTCGATCCGGTCGGCGCGTGCGTAGGCCCGCGCGGCTCGCGCGTGCGCATGGTCGTCTCGGAGCTGCGCGGCGAGAAGATCGACATCATCCCCTTCAACGACGAGCCCGCCCGCTTCGTCGCCAAGGCCCTCTCGCCGGCGCGCGTGCGCGAGGTGCTGGTCGACGACGACGCGAAGCAGGCCACCGTGATCGTGCCCGATGACCAGCTCTCCCTCGCGATCGGCCGCGAGGGTCAGAACGCGCGCCTCGCTGCGCGGCTGACCGGCTGGCGCGTGGACATCCGCTCAGAGACCGAGTTCGCCGCCGAGGAGGCCGAGCACGGATACGAGGAGGAGGAGGTCGCAGGCCGCTGCGCCGCGATCCTCTCCAACGGTCGGCGCTGTCCCAACGCCGCGCTCCCCGGCTCCCGCTACTGCGGCTTGGAGACACACCAGGCGCTGGCCCAGATCGAGGGCGACAACATCGAGGATCTGGAGACCGAGGGCTCGGAGGCCGAAGCGGTGACCGAGACCGCGACTGCAGTCGCGGTCGCCGAGGCGCCCCAGAACGGCGCGGACGAGCACGTCGAGGTCGTCGACGTCGCCGAGGAATCGGCGCCGCTGGGCGAGACGGATGCCGCCGTGATCGCGCCGGAGCCCGAGGAGACCGGCGCCGAGGCGGAAGCCGAGCTGGCCGAGAAGCTCGAGGAGGACGAGGCCGGTGCCGGCCCCGAGGAAGCGCTCGCGGAGGCGTCCCAGGACGCCGCCGAGGAGTCTCCGACATAGCCGCCCGGGACAGGGGGAGCAAGACTCGCAGGGCTGCCGCCCGCTCCGAGGCGGAGCCGCAGCGCACATGTGTGGGGTGCGGTCGCCGGGCCGGGAAGGGCGAGCTCGTCCGGCTCGCCTTCGCCGAGCACGACGCTCGCGCGCCGCGCCTTGCCACCATCGACCGTGACGGACGTCTCGGCGGCCGCGGCGCCTACCTCTGCCGCGAGCGCGACAGCGAGGGCCCGCGCGCCGACTGTCTCGAGCGCGCGATCCGCCGCCGCAGCGTGGGACGCACGCTGCGCGCGAGTGTGACGCTCGACCCCAAGCTCGTAGAATCGGTGGGCCGATGAGCAAGAAGCGCGTACATGAGATCGCAAAGGAGCACGGCCTGACGAGCAAGGAGCTGCTCGAGAAGCTGGCTGCGGCCGGCGTTCAGGCCAAGGCAGCCGCCTCCTCGGTCGAGGAGTCCGCCGCCCTGCAGGCCCTCGGCCTCGACGGCGCGAGCAACGGCTCCGCCAATGGCGCCGCTGCCGCGGCACCGGCGGCGACGGCGCCCGAGGCGCCCGCGAAGCCGCAGGCCGCCGCGCCCGCGCCGCCGAAGCCCGTGGCACCGCCAACACCGGCCCCGGCTCCCACGGCGCAGGCTCCCGCGGCTCCGGCGCAGCCCGCCCCGGCAACGACTGCCCCGGCCGCCGACGGCCAGGCCGCCGCTGCGCCGAAACCCGCTGCACCGCGCCCCACCCGCGACTCCCGCACCGGCGAGCGCACCCCGGGTGACGTCGGGCCGGGCGGGCGCAGGCGCGTCGTGATCGACTCCCAGGCATCGCGCCGCCAGCAGGGTGGCCCCTCGAACCAGCCGCAGCGCCGTCCGCGTCGCGGGCGCCGCCGCCGCGGCACCTACGACGACACGATCGCCCCGATCGACACGGCCGCGATGGAGGCGACGGACACGATCCGCGTCAACTCGGGCTCGACCGTCAAGGACGTCGCCGAGTACCTGGGCGTGCCGATCCCTGAGGTGATCAAGAAGCTGATGTCGCTCGGGGAGATGGCGACGCTGACCCAGACGCTCTCCGACGACGCGCTCCAGGTGCTCGCCGACGAGTTCGAGAAGAAGATCGAGATCGTCCACGCTGCCGACGACGTGGAGGTCGAGCCGGTCTACGAGGACACCGACGAGGACCTGATCGCGCGTCCGCCGGTCGTCACGATCATGGGCCACGTCGACCACGGCAAGACCTCGCTGCTGGACGCGATCCGCGAGACCGAGGTGGCCGCGGGCGAGGCCGGCGGCATCACCCAGCACATCGGCGCGTACCAGGTCCGCCACGCCGGCAAAGAGATCACCTTCCTCGACACGCCGGGCCACGAGGCCTTCACGGCGATGCGCGCCCGCGGCGCGAGCGTCACCGACCTCGCGGTGATCGTCGTGGCCGCCGACGACGGCGTCAAACCGCAGACCGAGGAGGCGATCGACCACGCGAAGGCGGCCCAGGTGCCGATCGTCGTCGCGGTCAACAAGATCGACAAGGAGGGCGCGCAGCCCGAGCGCGTCCGCACGGAGATGACCCAGCACGGCCTGCAGCCGTCCGACTGGGGCGGCGAAACCGAGTTCGTCGACGTGAGCGCGAAGACCCACGAGGGCCTCGACTCGCTGCTCGACACGATCCAGATCGTCACCGACCTCGAGGACCTGAAGGCGAACGCCGGCGCCGAGGCCTCGGGCGCGGTGGTCGAGTCCAAGCTCGACCCGGGCCGCGGCCCCGTGGTCACCGTCCTGATCCAGCGCGGCACGCTGCGCGTCGGCGACGCGCTCGTGGCCGGCGCCCATTTCGGGCGGGTGCGCGCGATGCACGACTTCAACGGCACGAAGATGAAGCGCGCCACGCCGGGCGAGCCGGTCGAGGTGCTGGGCTTCGATGGCGTCCCCGAGGCGGGCGAGCACGTCCGCGTCGTGGAGAACGAGCGCCGCGCGCGCCAGCTCGCGGGCGAGCGTGCCAACCGCCTGAAGACCGAGGCCCTCGCGCGCCGGTCGGGCCGGAAGGTATCCCTCGAAGACGTGTTCAAGCTCGCCCAGGAGGGCACCGTGCAGGAGCTCGCGCTGGTCGTGAAGGCCGACGTGGCCGGCTCCCTGGAGGCGCTCGAGGACGAGATCGCCAAGCTGCCGCAGGACGAGGTCTCCGTCAACGTCGTGCACCGCGGCGTGGGCGGCGTCAACGAGTCAGACGTGATGCTCGCTGCGGCCTCCGAGGGCGTGATCCTCGCGTTCAACGTGCGGCCGGTCGGCGATGCCCGCTCGGTCGCAGATCGCGAGGGCGTCGAGATCCGCTCCTACTCGGTCATCTACAGGGCGATCGAGGAGCTGCGCGCCGCCATGCAGGGCATGCTCGCCCCCGAGGAGGTCGAGACGCCGCTCGGACAGGCCGAGGTCCGCCAGCTCTTCAAAGCTTCCAGGATCGGCACGATCGCCGGGTGCCAGGTCACCGAGGGCAAGATCACCCGTGGCGCGGCCGTGCGCCTGGTGCGCGAGGGCACGGTCATCTACGACACGACGATCGAGAGCCTGAGGCGCTTCAACGATGACGTCAGAGAGGTGACGTCCGGGTTCGAGTGCGGGATCGTGCTCACCAACTTCCAGGACGTCAAGGAGGGCGACCTGCTCGAGGCTTACGAGACGCGGCAGGTCGAGCGCGAGCTGAGCTGACCCTCAGCGGGAAGGGACGCCGGGTTCGGCGCGGAATTGGAGAGACAGGTGGCCACGGGACGCATGCGTCGGGTCGACGAGGCGGTTCGCCAGGTCATTGGAGATGCAGTGGCAGCTGAGCTGAAGGACCCGAGAGTTGGATTCGTGACCGTTACGGACGTGAGAACAAGCCCTGACCTGAGGCACGCGCGCGTGTATGTGAGCGTGCTCGGCGCAGACGGCGGCGCCTCGGCGCCGCAGGAACGCGAGGACACCCTCGCCGGCCTGCGCAGCGCACACGGCTTCCTGCAGGCGCGCCTCGCGAGCGAGCTGCGCATGAAGCGCACGCCGGAGCTCGAGTTCCTCTACGACGACACGACCGACCGTGCGCTGCGACTCGAGGAGCTGATCGATCGGGAGGCGCAGGAATGAGCGCAGCGCCGGACGCCCCCGCCGAGACCGCGGCCGTTCGTGAGCAGGTTCTCACGAGCCTGCGCGAGGACTCGGACTTCGTGCTGGCCACGCACGAGCACCCCGACGGAGACGCGCTCGGCTCGCTGGTCGCGATGCAGGGGCTGCTGACCTCGCTGGGCAAACGCTCGGAGATGTTCATCGCGCCCAGCGACCTGCCGCTTCCGCGCGAGTACCGCATGTTCCCGCTCGAGGGCCTGATCTCAGAGCCGCCCGCCGACATCGCCGCGCGCACCGTCGTGTTCCTCGACTGCGGCAACATCGACCGCAACTCGGCGAGCGTGCTGCGCGACGGCGCCAAGCTGCTCAACATCGACCACCACCACGACAACACGGACTTCGGCACGCTGAACCTCGTCGACCCGCAGGCCTCGTGCACGGCCGAGATCGTCTTCGGCCTGATGGGCGGCCTCGGTGTCACGCCCGGCCCGGCCGTGGCCGAGGCTCTCTACGTCGGGCTGATCACCGACACGGGGCGCTTCATGTACGAGAACACGACTCCGCGCGCGCATCGCATGGCGGCCGCCCTGATCGAGGACGGCGTCGACGTCTCGCGCGTCTACCGGCGCCTCTACGAGGGCATGCCGACCGGCAAGCTCACGCTCCTTGGCACGGCGCTGGCGGCGATGCAGCGCTTCGACGGCGGCGAGCTCACGATCGCGACGCTCAGCGCCGAGGACTTCCGCGAGGCCGACGCCGAAGACAGCTATTCCGAGGGCATCATCGACCAGCTCCGCGCGCTGGAAGGGACGAAGGTCGCCGCGCTCGTGCGCGAGCTCTCAACCGGCGAGCGCGCCGGCCAGCACAAAATCTCGCTGCGGGCGACCGACGACGACGTCGATGTCTCGGTGATCGCGCGCGCCCAGGGCGGCGGTGGCCACCGCCGTGCGGCGGGCTTCACGACGTCGATGAGCGACGAGGAGCTGCTCGCGTTCCTGCGCGAGGCGATCGCGGCCCAGCTGCACCCGTCCGCGGACGGGCGCGCGGCCGCGACACCCGCCTGACCGAGCCCACCGCCGTGGACGCGGTGCTCCTGATCGACAAGCCCGCAGGCATCTCCTCGCACGATGTCGTGGCGGCCGTGCGCCGCGCCTTCGGCGGCAAGCGCGCCGCCCCGCGCGTCGGGCACGCCGGCACGCTCGACCCTTTCGCGACCGGGCTGCTGCTCGTGCTGCTCGGACGCGCGACGAAATCCCAGCAGGAGCTGATGGGCCTGGAGAAGCGCTACGAGACGCTCGCGCGGCTGGGCGCCACCTCGACGACCGGCGATCCGGAGGGCGAGATCGCCGTCACCGGGCGTATCCCGCCGGAGGGGCAGGAGCTGCCGACGGGCGAGGTCCGCCAGCGACCGCCGATGCACTCGGCTGTGAAGGTCGGCGGCGAGCGGGCCTACAAGCGCGCCCGGCGGGGCGAGCGCTTCGAGATGCCGGAACGGATCGTGACGGTGCGCTCGTTCCGCGAGCTGTGGCGGCGCGAGGGCGAGGAGGGGCCGGAGGCGGCGTATGAGATCGAGTGCGGCTCGGGCACCTACGTGCGCACGCTGATCGCCGACCTCGGCGACGCATACTGCCTGACGCTGCGCCGCACGGCGATCGGGCCCTTCGCGGTGGCCGATGCGATCGGTCCGCCCCCGCGAGGGACGAGCTGGGTGGAAAAGCCTCCGGGCGCCGGCTTCCTGGCGCTGGATGAGGCCTTGGAGCGGGCGAGGAGCGGCTAGCGCCCAGTCGGCGGCCGCGCCTCGCTCGCGAAGGCCAGCGGGTGGGAGCCACGTCCGCCTCATCGCTGCGGACCTGACCGCCGCGGCGAAACCGGGTTGGGAGCGCCGAACATCTACGCTGTGCGCCGTGAAGGTCACGCGCCTGCCCGACGCCCGGCCAGCAGAGGGGCGCAGCGTCGCCGTCGGCACCTTCGACGGCGTCCACCTGGGCCATCGCGAGGTGATCGACGGCTCGGACAGCGTGCTGACGTTCGATCCGCACCCCGTCTCGGTGGTCGCGCCCCAGCACACACCCAAGCTGTTGACGACGCCCGAGCGCAAGGCCGAGCTCGTCGCCTCCCTCGGCGTCGAGGAGATGGTGGTGATCCCGTTCGACGCGGACTTCGCGCAGCGGACCGCCGAGCAGTTCATCGAGGAGGTGCTCGTCGGCGCGCTCGGCGCCACGCAGGTCTCGGTGGGGGAGAACTTTCGCTTCGGCAACCGCGCGAAGGGCGACCCGGCGCTGCTCGGCGCCGACGAGCGCTTTCGCACGGTGGTGCACCCGCTGCTCGAACTCGACGGCGAGGTCGTCTCCTCCAGCCACATCCGCGGGCTGCTGCAGGCGGGCGACGTGGCCGAGGCCAACCGGATGCTCGGGTCGACGTTCGAGATCTCGGGGGTCGTCGCGCACGGCGACGAGCGCGGCCGCGAGCTCGGCTTCCCGACGGCGAACCTGATCCCCGACGAGGCGCTGGCGTGCCCCGGCCACGGCGTGTACGCGTGCCTGGCCGACGGACGCCCCGCCGCGGTCTCGATCGGGGTGCGGCCGACGTTCGACACCGGCCGTGGCGAGCTGATCGAGGCCTACATCCTCGACTTCGAAGGCGACCTCTACGACCAGACGCTGACGATCGAGTTCCTGGAGCGGCTGCGCGGGGAGCGGCGCTTCGACAACGCGGAGGCGCTCGTGGAGCAGATGCACGCCGACGTCGCACGTACGAAGGAGACCGTCGGCGGCCACCCCTGAGCGCGCTGTGAAAATCCCGCATGTTGGGGTTGTCAAATGGGGCACCGAGGCGGGGACCTCGACCCTGCTCGTGTTCGAAAAGAGCAAGAAGACGACCAGCCCCGCCATCAGCGAAGTGCAGGTCGAACACGAAGAGCGTGTCGGGACGGCCCTGATCATGCACGACGCGAGCGGGAACGACGGCTACGCGCCGCTCCTGAGCACTGTGACGATGAGTGCTCCGGAATCGTTCCTGATCGATTCGGCCATTTGAGAGCGTGCCGCCGCGATTCTCGCCGAGCGGGCCGCTCGCGTCTGCTACCGTCCGACGCCGATGCCGGCACTGACCAGCGAGCGCAAGCAGCAGATCACGGCCCAGTTCGGGGCCGACGAGAAGGACACGGGCAACACCCGGGTCCAGATCGCCCTGCTCACCGAGCGGATCAACCACCTCACCGAGCACCTGCGCACGGCGCAGAAAGACCACCACTCACGCCGCGGGCTGCTGATGCTCGTCGGCCGCCGCCGGCGCTTCCTCGACTACCTCCAGCGCGACGACCTCGAGGGCTACCGCGCGCTGATCCAAGAGCTCGGCCTGCGCAAGTAGGCCTGTGGGCGTCGTCGCGCCAGGAACGCGGGCCCCAGATTTCAGCCTCGCGCGCGCCGACGGCGAGCGCTTCACACAGGAGGACCTGAAGGGTCACGGCTCGATCCTCGTGTTCTACCCGTTCGCCTTCTCTCGCGTCACCAAAGGCATACACACACCGGGCTAGCAACGTCCGACTCGCCGCGTAGCGTCCGCGCTACATACCAAGGCGACCCGGAGGTTCTAGCTCCATGCCATCACAGAAGGCTGCCCGCGCCCCGGAGCGCGGGCACCGTGTAGCGCAGGCCCGGAAGCGATCGGGATTCACTCAGCAGCAGCTCGCGGAGCGCGTCGACGTCGGCCGCGTGGCGGTGGCACGGATCGAGGCGGGCACCGTGCCGTCAGTCGCGCTCGCGCTCAGGATCGCCCGCGAGCTTGGCGAGCCCGTCGAGGCGCTGTTCGGGGGTGAGCGCTGATGGCGGTGACGGTCGACGACCAGGCGCTCAGCGTGGCCGACTGCTGCCGGCGTTGCGGGCTGAGCGAAAAGACTGTGCGGGCATGGCTCTCGGCGCCGGAGGGCGCGCCGGACTTTCTCCCCAGCACGCTCGCCTCGAAGCCCGGCCTGCGGAGCGGTCGGTCCGCCTACCTCATCCAGCCGGAGGACCTCGAGCAGCACCTTGCGCGGATCACCGTTCCGGGCCCGCTACCGCTCGATGCGATCCGGCCAGGGGAGGCGGCGGAGATCTTCGCCGGCCGGTCGTCGCTCAACCGGCGGGACCGCGAGCGGCACACCGAAGCGGTGCGCGCCGAGGTCAAGCGCGGGCGGCTGAAGGCCTACGTCCTCGCCGGCGCGGTGCGCTACTCGCGGACCGAGGTCGAGGAGGTTGCCCGGACCCGAGACGAGGAGGGCTACAGGTTCGAGGCGAGCCCGCATCACCGCGCTGGGAAAGCGGAGCGAGTGCGCGGACAGCGCGACGGGCTCGTCACCGTGGAGGACGCCGCACGGGCCTGCGGCAGGGCCGTGTCCACAGTGCGGGTGTGGGCGACGGAAGGCCGACACGGCTCGGTGAAGCGTGGCGGCCGGTGGTTCCTCGACGAAGCGAAGCTGCCCCCGCCCAAGGCCCGCGCCAGGGCGTTGCCGCAGGTCATCGTTTCCTGCGCCGTCTGCCGCGACCCGCTCAAGCGCTACGCGAGCGAAGTGCGGAAAACCGAACAGCGCGCCAAGGACGCCGGGCGCCCCGTGCTGTTCTTCTGCTCGACCTGCTTCAACACGGAGAAGGCGCGGACGCTGCTCGGACACCCTGCGCGCAAGAGCAGACCGCCGCGATCGGCGGAGGCGCGCGCACGCCAGGGGGCAGCCGAGCGCGCGGCCTGGACGCCGGAGCGGCGCGTGCAGCAGCGCGAGCGTGGCGCGCAGATCAACAAGGACGCCACGGCGACTGACGAAGCCCGTCGCATCGTCGAAGGGGTTCGGACACGGCACGGATCGGACTTGACCGTCGAGGACGAGCTGCGGCGCATCTCGGCCCGGCGCCAGCTCAACGGCGTGCAGAACCGTAAGCGCGACCGGGCGGCCGCCGATCGCGCGCAGCAGGCCATTGCGCTGCGAGAGGCTGGCAGAACGGACGAGGAGATCTGCGAGCAGCTCGGGATAGCCGACCCGCGAACGCTGCGTCGCTACTACGTCAAGGCGAAGCTGCCTCCACGTAAGCGGGGGCCCAGAGTTTCGGACACAACCCCCTGACGCGGGTTTCGGACACAACCCCCTGACGCGGGTTTCGGACACAACCCCCTGACGGTTGTGTCCTTGAAGGGGGGGGCCCGCGCTGGGCACGCTTCGGCCCGATGCGGAACGGAGCTACCCCGCCGAAGTTGCCCCCGCCGGTTGCGGCCGAGGTGCGGCGCATTCTCGACGCCGAAGCCCGCCGGCTGCTCGCCGAGGCGCAGGCCGAGAGCGCGAAGGACGGCAAGCGATGAGCGCGCGCCCCGAGATGAGGCCGCGGCCGCGCGCCGGGCCGACCCAGCTGGAGCGAGTGATCGCCGCGGCGCGCGCGCGCGACGGCGTGTGCCAGGTTGACTTCCTCGGGCCTGATGTGGTCGACGGCGGCACGCCGATCACGCGGCTCGGGGCGCGCGTGTGGGACGCTGAGCAGCGCGGCGCGGTCTTCGAGATCCTCGGCCGGCGCTCTGGGTTCCGGGTCTACCGGCTCGTGCGAGGGCCCGAAGCTGACAGTGCCAACGCCCGCGCGCCTGAGCATGAGCCGCCGGCGCTGCCGCTGGCGTCCTCGGCGTCGGCGTATGACCTGAGCAACCCGTTCGCGTGAGCGCGCCAGCGCTGAGCAGCAGGAGCCCACTGCTCGAGGCGGCGCTGACGCATGCCGAGCGTGGCTACAGCGTCTTCCCGGCGGTGCCGCGGGGGAAGCGTCCGCTCCCGGCACGCGGTTTCAAGGTGGCGACGCGCGACGAACGCGAGATTCTCCACTTCTGGGACCAGCACCCGGACGCCAACGTCGCCGTCGCCTGTGGGGCCTCGCGCATCGTGGTCCTGGACATCGACTCCAAGGCGGGCGCTGACCCGGAGGATGTCCTCGGAGAGTTCGACATCGCGGGCGTGCCGCTGATCCGCACCGGCGAGGCTCCGGAGCCGTCCGAGGACGACCCGAACAGCCTCTCGGGCGTGCGCGGCGCGCACCTGTACTTCGCAGGCGATCTGCCGGGTACGAACAAACTCTCGATCGGCGGCTGCGAGATCCGCGGCAACCAGCACTACGTGGTGGCGCCGCCATCGGTCCATCCGAGCGGCGTTCTCTACGAAGGCATCCTGCCGCCCGCCGGAGAGCTGCCACCGGTCCCCGAGTGGCTGCTCGCGATGATCGCGGCTCCCAACGGCAACGCCAGCGCGCCGGCCGTTGCTGAGGTGGTCCCGGCAGGCGAGCGCAACGCCACGCTCGCGAGCATCGCCGGCACGATGCGCCGGCGCGGGATGTCTGCGAAGGCGATCGCCGCCGCGCTCCAGGTCGAGAACGAGGAACGCTGCCGGCCGCCGCTCCCCGCAGGGGAGGTCGAGCAGATCGCGGCCAGCATCGCCCGCTACCCGCCATCGGGCCGCACGGTCGAGCCGGCGGGCACCTCCGATCCCAGCGAGTCTGCGGCGCCCGGGAAAAGGAAGCTGCAACTTCCAGAAATGCCGGAGCTGCAAGATGTCGCCGGCCAGTGTGCCTGGCTGAGCGCCGCCTTCGCGCTCGACCCAGCGCACCCGATTGTCTCCGGCCGCCGACACGGACACTCCGGGCCGGAGTGTCACATCCGGCTGCGCCGTGCCGACGCGGCCGCGATCAGCTTCGAGCCCGCAACGCGGATCAACAACCCGCGGGCGCTGCTCGAGACGCTCAGCTGGTCGACGCTGCCCACCGATGGAGCCGCCCCGCTGTTCAGGAGCGAGCACTGCGCGCAGATCGCGCACGTGATCAAGATGCTCTGCGGTGCCGCCAAGACGCTCACCGCTGTACAGGAGGCCGCGGGGTTCGTCTCCACGTTCTTGTGCAGCGCCGTCGAAGTTGAGGAGGCGGTGACGACCTATGGCACGGGCGGCCAGAAGTACGAGGCCGTCATCGCGCTGCGCCGTGAGCTCGACCAGTTCGCCGGCCGACCGGTCGGTCCAGCCCGCTATGCCCGGGATGCCGACACCGGCGAGCTGGTGATCGCGGTCTCAGACCTGCAGGAGGCCGCCCGCCGGCACACGGGGACGAGCCTGCCGCACGGGTTTGTCGACGCGCGTATGGACGCACTCGAATGGCAGCGCGTCGAGCTCCAGGGGCACGGACTACCCGGCGACCGCGGCAAGAGGCCCCATGCGCGGATCGACGCCTACAGAGGGCATCTCACGACGGTCAGCGACTGAGCGTGTACACATGAACACGCGAATACACACGATCTCGCGCGCGTAGCGCTACCTGCCCCGCAAGTCCTCGCCCCAACGTCCCCGCGCGTTGTGGGCCCAGATGCCGCTGATCAGCGCCTGCCGAGCCCGGCGGACACCCAAACACGCCGTTGGGTTACTACGTGCGCGCGCGAGGCGCAGCCTCAACTACGCGCGCGAGAAGGCGTGTATTCGTGTGTACGTGTGTAAAGCGCTTCGGCGGGCGCAAGGGCGAGGGCGCGTACGTGAGCGGACGGCTGCGTAGCCCGCGGACACGGGGGTCTCGACCCGTTGCGTGCGTATAGGGCTTACGCAAGGGTCGCCGCCGCGGTTCGCGTGGCCTGTGCAGCGCCTTCGATCCCCTGCGTACGGGCGGACCCTTGCGTAGAAACCGGATCGGGGCTGCCACGCTGAGAAGCGATGGCCCTGCAGCTGATCGGCTACGCCCGCGTCTCGACCGACGAGCAGGCCCTCTACGGCTACGGCCTCGACGCGCAGGAGTCGAAGCTCCGCGAGCACGCCCGCCGCGCCGGTGCCGACATGGTCGTGATCCGCGACGAGGGGACCACGGGCAAGACGCTCGAGCGGCCCGGGCTGACGCGGGCGCTCGCGCGCATCGCCGCGGGAGAGGCCGACGGCCTGGTGGTCGCGAAGCTCGATCGGCTGACCCGCTCGGTGATCGACTTCGCGATGCTCCTGGAGTGGTTCACGGTCGCGGGCGCGCTGCTCGTCGCCCTGGACTTCGACCTGGACACCTCGACGCCCTCGGGCCGGCTCGTGGCGACGATCGTCGCGGCGACTGCCGAATGGGAGCGCGGCATGATCGCTCAGCGCACCCGCGAGGGCCTGGCCGCGGCCCGCGCGCAGGGACGCCCGGTCGGACGCCCGGCGGTCGCCGACGAGCTCGCCCAGCGTGTCCGGCAGATGCGCGAGGAGGGGATGACGCTGCAGGCGATCTGCGACCGGCTGAACGCCGAGCAGGTGCCAACAGCCCGCGGCGCGAGCGAGTGGCGCCCCTCGGCGATCCAGCGGGCCCTCGGCTATGAGCGCCGGCCTCGACGCCGCAAGATCGCCACCCTCCCGGAGATCCGGGCGCGAGCTGCTCCAGCGCGGCCGTAGACTCGATCGAGCGATCGCCCAGACGCCGACAACCCTGCTCCTCCACAGCCTTGCCGAGGCCCGGCGCCAGGGGCTCGCCTTCGAGGACGCCTGGCCGCCGGCGCTCGCGGCAGCGCTCGCTCCGCTCCCGCGTGGCGGCGACCGCAGAGCGTGGTCGGTCGCGCTGGCCGAGACGGAACCCGCCTGGCGGGCTGGGTGGGAGCGCAAGGCGGCGCCGCGCCGGGAGCGCGCCGTCCTGGAGCTTGAAGCGGCCTAGGGGTCGATCCAGACGATCTCGCGGAGGAGGTGGATCGGCAGGGTGCGCCGGCGCGGCGGCCGGTAGGTGTAGACCTGCTCGCCGTCGATGATGCTGGCGACCCGCAGCCGGCCGTCGATCGTGACGGTCCGTCCGTCGTAGACGGCCTCGCCGCGATAGACGGTGCCGTTCCTCAGCGTCACGAGCGCTCGCCCGACGACGGCTGCTCGATGGGGGCTTGCGCGGCTCATCAGCTTGGGTCCGTCCGCCCGGTCCGTAGGATCGTAGTCTCAACCTCGGCTTGAGGCTTGCGTTTCCCATGACACCGTCGACCCAGACCAAGAGCCGTGTCTCCAAGCGCAGGCTCACGCTCACCGAGGCCGCTGAGCAGTGGGAGAAGGCCAAGCGCGAGATCGATCGCGCCAAGCCGCTGCTCGAGGAGGCCGCGCCGATCCTGCTCGAGCACTTCGAGAAGACCGGCCGCTCGACCTACCGCGACCGCATCGCGCTCACCGTCGGTAGCGCCAGGCTCGTGCTCGACCAGGCCAAGGTCCGCGAGTTCCTCGGCGATCGCCTCTCGCAGTTTCAGAAGCGCACCGAGCCCAGCCGCTCGCTGACGCTCCTCAAGTAGCCGCGCCGGGCGGTTCGCGTCAGAGTGGCTCTGTGCAAGCCGCGACCCTCCGGGAGCTCCGCCAGGTGCTCGCCGAGCTGGAGCTCGTTTCTCAGGTCAGCGCCGTGAACTACGGCAGCTCCGGCGGCGGCGACCAAGGCGAGGACATCGGCGGCCGGCGGCCAGGCGGCGGCGTCGACGCGAAGGACGATCGCCAGCAGGGCCATGCCCTGAAAAGCGCGGAGCACTTCCGCCGTCGGATCGCCAAGGCGCACAGCGAGCGGGCGTTCGAGGCGATCCTCGCCGATGCGAAGCGCTCGCTCGAGGCGCACCGACGCCAGCCGCCGCCGTCTGACCGCCCGGAGCTCTCATCGCCGCAGTGGAAGCGCTGGGCGGCGTCCAGTGATCTCCCGCCGCGCGAAATCGCGCGGATTTACAACGTGTCGCGCCAGTACGTCGAACGCGTGCGGGCTCGCTACCGGGACTGACGCCCGTGACCAGGGTGGTTGCACGTGCAACCGCCGGTGCGTGCGCGGTGATAGGACGGGTGGCGTGACCGACGAGGACCTCACACGCCTGCCGCGCCGTGGCGGTGGCTACACGTCCGCCCAGTCGCAGGCGGTCGCTGGCACCGATGGAGAAGTGGCCGAGCCGCATCTCGATCGCTTCGCTGAGGATGCGCACGACCGCGACGAGCAGCGGCGCCGCGAGCTGGCTCGGCCGATCGCGGCGAAGGTGGCGCGGATCTCCGCGGAGGTCGCTGCGCTTCGCCGTGAGATGACGAGCGCTGCGCCCGGTGTCCTCTCGCGGGACGCTAAGCAGTGCGCCAGGCGCGCCGCACGCGAGCTTGCCAAGCTTGCCGACGCGCTCTGAGTCCGTTTACGGTGTAGACAGCTGAGTCTGGCGTCGCCGCGGAGCACGAAGCGGCGACAACCCAACGGCGCTGACGCGCGCTGCCCGGACTCGTCTCACCTCACCTAAGCCGTCGGCACGATCGCCGGCGCGCGCACGACCGACGGAGGCTGCTGCATGCCTGCTGGCGCCGACACTCAGACCACCACGATCTCGGCCCGCATCCCGCACGACGACGTAGCGGCCTTGAAGTCGATCGCCGAGCGGAACCACTCGACGGTGTCCCGACTGGTGGCCGTCTGCATCAAGGCGGGCCTGCCGACGCTGGGCGGCCGCGGCGAGCCGGAGAGGACGGCGACGGCATGAGGTTGACGCTCGGCGACGTGCTCGAGATCAACGGCGCGTTGTTCGCCGCGGCGGGCGTCTATCTGCTGCTCGGCCTTGGCGCCTCGCTGCTCGTGGTGGGCGCAGCCCTCGTCTACGAGGGCAACTGCTTCGCTGGCACTCCGCTCGGCCGCGAGCGAGACGCCGGCGCCGACCGTGAGAGGCTCGCATGAGCCTGATCGAACGCCTGCTCGCGGACGTGCGGCAGGAAATGGCCGACCCCGAGATCTGGGCCATGCGAGGCCGAGCGCTCGAACGCGAATACGTCGCGCTCGTGCAGGCACGCCGCGCCATCTTCAAGTGCTCTGCCGAATGCCCTAGCCGCGAACTCAGGCCGCTGGTCACGCTGGTCGTCTACGACGCGCCGGAGAGCACGCCATGAGGGCTGCTCGTCGCCTGCGCCGACTGCTGCTCGACGCCGTGCTCGGACCGCTAGGTCAAAGGGGGGGGCCGCCGTTTTCATCCGGCGGATCGCTGCGACCGTCGCGGTCACCGATTTCCCTCCGAAAAGGAAACGGCGCTGAACTCCCCGCATGAATAGCCGCCAACGACATCGCGCCGCGGCCGTGCGGTTCCTGCATGAGCGCCGGTTCATGGCCTTCGAGGACATCGCCGATCGCATGCGTCTCGACGCCGAGCAGGTCGAAGACGTTTACGACGAGGCGCTGCGCCACGGCGTCAGACCGGAGAAGCCATGAGCGTGTGGGACCTCAGCGAGCTGGCAAAGCGCCGGCGCGGCCAGCCGGACGCGAGGTTCGCGACGCCGGCGCGGCCACCTGGCCCGGCCCGCGGCCGGAGGATCGCCGCCGAGCTGATCGCCGGGAACGGCGGCGTTCGCGCGACGGCGGCCACGGGGCGCTACTGGGCCACGGGGCGTCTCTCGCTCAAGGCCGACCCGCAGAGCTGCCCGGAACCCATGACGACAGGAGGCCAGCACCGTGTCTGACGTTGAGTTCATTCCGCTCGTCGAGCTCGGCAACGGGGAGGGAGCGACCACCGCTGACTACGCCCGGTCGCGGTCTCGCTGGCAGGCGCTGCCCGACGGCTGGCTTTCCGCGGCCGAGATGCGCGCGGAGCTGATGAGGCTCGCTCGTGTCCCGGAGTACGACCAGGCGGCCGGCGAGGCGCTGTTGTGGAGCATGTCCGACTTCCTGGAGACGCGGGGCTCGGGGCGCGCGCAGGAGTACCGCGCCGTCAAGACGCCGCCGGAGCCCACCACCCCGGCGCAGATCTTCGAGGCCGAGACGGCGCGCGCGGCCGAGCGTGAGCGTGAGCGTTTCGAGCGCGAGGAGGAGGCGCGGCTCGATCTCAGCGCTCAGCGCGACGCGGTCTTCCTCGAGAACAACCGGCGGGTGCATCGCGAACTCGCGGACGAGTACTCCACGCCGCGGATCGAGGCGCTTGAGCGCAGGCTCGCGGAGATGGAGGCGCAGCTCGCGCAGCACGGCGCGCCGGCGCTCACAGCGAGCGAGCCGGCGCCGACGCCCGTCGAGGCGCCGGCGGAGGCCGAGTCGAGATTGGCGCGGGCGCGGCGGTTCATGTTCGGCGAGATGGAGCCGGGCGAGATCGAGCGCTTGCGCGAGCAGGAGGAGTCAGAGGACTAGCGGGCCCGGCACAAGGCCGGCTCGGGATTGACGAGGGCGTGCGGCAGAAGGCCGGCGCCGGGAAAGGAACGCATGAACATCGAGAAGCAGATCCGGCAGGCGGCAGAAGCGGCGGTCGGCGACCGTCCGGGCGGGCATCCGAAGGACTGTCTTTGCACCGCGTGCGTCGGGTGGCAGGCGCGCGTCGAGGATGAGAGCGAACGCATCGCGCGGTCGATGACGCGGGGACTGCGCGAGGACGCGGAGGCCGACGCCGAGTTCGAGCAGTACCGGGCTGGCCGCCAGGCGATCGGCGAGGCGCGCGAGGTCGCGGCCGGCGCCGTGGTTGTACGCGGCAAGCTGCAGGCGAGCCTCGAGGGCCACCTGCGCAGGGCCGCCGCGATCGTCGACGGCGCAGGCGGCGAGCGGATGGGCGATGAGGCCTACCGCGCCTTCACGCGCGCGAGCACACGGGCGGCCGAGCTCGCCGAGACAGACCGCGCGCTCGAGGGGCTCGAGGCCCGCGCATACAAGGTCGTCAGCGAGGCCCGCGTCTACGGGCCGCAGTCGCGGTGGAGCTACTTCGAGGACCTGGCGCTGCGCAGCGACCCCGATTCGACGGTGAGCACGCCGGCGCGGGAGCGCCAGGCGCGCTACGGCACCGAGCTCGCCTATGAGGCGCGGCGCGGGAGCCCCGAGGGGCAGCGCGTGGCCCGGGCGATCAAGGAACACCACCGCCAGGAGCGCGAGGACCTCCACCGCGAAGCGGAGAGCCGCGCGCTGGGCACCGATGGCGGCATCTCGGCGAGCGCCGCGGGTGAAGCTGCGGCGTACGTCTCTCCCTACTTCATCGAGGCGGCGTGGGCGCCGTACCGGGGCAAGGCCCGGTCCTTCGCCGACCAGTGCGGCACCTGGCCGATGCCCGAGTTCGGGATGCAGATCTACCTGCCCTACTTCAGCTCCGCGGCCAGCGCGAGCGAACAGGTCGAGGGGTCGGCCGTGAGCGAATCGAGCCCCGCCGCGGCGCTGCAGAGCGCGACCGTCGAGAACCTCAGCGGGCAGGTGCTCGTCTCGCAGCAGCTGCGCGACCGGGCGCTCACCAGCGGCGGCGCGTTCGACATCGTGATCGGGCGCCAGATCCACCAGCAGCTCGACGAAGCGGTCGACGTCTACGTGCTGAGCCAGGTGCTCGCGAAAGGCACCCAGATCACCGGGAAACTGACCGGTACCTGGGAACCGGAAAAGTTCTGGGAAGACCTCGCGACCGGGCGCGAGGAAATCACCGACACCGCCGGTGTTCGCCTGCGCCCGACGCACGCGTTCAGCACCTACGACTTCTACAGCTACGTCTCGCGGCAGGTGGACAGCTCGAGCAAGCGCCCGCTGATGGTGCCGGAATACGCGCCGGGCTTCCCGCTCGTCCGCGGCGCCGACAGCAACGACGGCGACAGCAACCAGCTCCCCAAGTGGTCGCGCTTCACCGGGAACATCCTGCCGGGCGGCGTGCTCTGGTTCACCGACGACAACATCCCGACCTTCGGGACGACATCGAACTCGCAGTTCCTGACCAGCGCGCCGGAAGAGGCGGTCGTGCTCTGCGAGGGGGAGCCGATCCTGACGGCCTTCCCCGAAAGCGACGCGGCGCACCTGCAGGTCCGCTGCAACCTGCGCCAGTACGCCGCCGCGATCACGAGACACTCGGGCGGCACCTCCGCAACCACTTCGGCCGGATACGCCACGAGCAAGAAGTAAGGGGCGCGCCGACACCAGGCTTGCCGCGACCACGCGCGGTGAGAGGGGGAGTCGGGGCCTGCGGCCTTCCGAGAAGCCGCGCCGCGGGCCCCGGCCGCCCACCCCGTATCACAGGCTTGCCGTGCGGCAGCGGCGAGAGGGGGAACGCCGGGCCCCGCAGCGCGTTGGGACCTTTCGCCCGGGTGCGCGTCGCGGGTCCCGGCCAACCCCACCGACCACAGAGGACCGACATGGCAGACGACCCACAACCCATCGAGGACGAGGACGAGAGCGAGGCGCCGGCCGAGCAGCACGGCCGCGGCTGGCTCCGCTGGCCGCTCCGCTGGGGCCCCCATACGACCGAGGAGGAGTGACCCGTGACCGTTGAAGTCTTCACCACGCAGACGCTGGAACCGACGAGCGAGCTCGCCCGCCGATGGGCCAGCGGCGGGCTGCTCGAACGCGGCGGCACCATCGGCAGCATCATCGGCGGCCTCGTGAAGGCTTCCGACCTGTCGATCGTCGCGGCGGTCAGCGGCCTGAAAGTGGAAGTCGCGGCTGGCGAGGTCTACGTGCCGGGCTCGAGCTCGGCGACGCAGTCCGGCTACTACGTCCGCAACAGCGCCACGGCGACCCTCACGTTCGGCGCGGCGGACGGGACGAACCCGCGGATCGAAACGATCATCGTCCGCGTCAAGGACAAAACCTACGCGGGCACCGAAGACCTGGCCGAAGTCACGTTCGTCGCCGGGACCGCGACCGCGGGCGCGACACTCGCGAACCTGAACGGCAAAGGCGCGGTCCCGGCCTCCTCCTACGTGCTCGGCTACGTCCTGGTCCCGGCGAAAGCGACCTCGCTGACGAACACGGAAGTCAAGGACATCTCGACGGTCGCGCTCCCCGGGCTGCAGCGCTACGAAGAAGGCACCGCCGCTGCCCGGCCAGCCGTCGGGGTGAAGGGCCGCATCTACTACGCGACCGACACGAAGCACTACTGGATCGACAACGGCGCCGCGTGGGAAGCCCTGTTCAACCTCGCCAGCACGGCGGCCTACACCGAAGCGATGACCGCGCGCGCGGCGAACACCAACTTTGAACCGAGCGCGACGCGGCCCACCTTCGTGACGGCCACCACCTTCTCGGCGAATGCTGCGTCGATGGTGCGAGCCCTGTTCCAGGTCGGGGGCGTCGAAATCTGCAGCGCCCAGATCGAGGGCAGCGGCTCGGAAAAGCAGCGCACGGTCGTCAGCTTCCTGGTGCCGCCGGCCCTCAAATGGAAATGGGAAGCCGCCGTCGGCAGCCCGGAAGTCTTCTCGAGCTACCTGATCCTCTAGCAGCCGCTGGCTTCGGCGATTTCGGCGTCCAACCGGGCTTCGTCCGCAGCTTCCTCGGCGGGCGTCTCGGCCGGGGCCGTCTCGATGTACGCCCACAGCCGTTCTTCGGCGGCGCGTTCTTCCTGCGGCGTCTCGTGTTCGGCTTCGGCCGTTTCGCGTTCCCACTGCGCCTGGTCGAAGTCGGGCGGGAGTTCTTCGGCGGGGCAGGCGGGCTGCGCGGTGACGCGCGCGATCACGACCGGCGCCGGCGAGCGATGATGATGCTGCCGGCGCCCGTGATGATGGTGGCCGTGCGCTTGGGCGCTCGCGGGGAGCGCCAGGGCGGCGAGCACGAGCAGGGCGACGGCTGCCAGCCCGAGTCTGCGCACGGCGCGTTGCGTACGCTCGCGGACCTCGCGCGCCCGTAGCTGCTCGCCGAGCGGCTCAAGCGCGCCGAATCTCCAGTCACGGGCGGTCACGGGAACAGGATCTCATCGACGTGGGCGTACAGCGCTGGCGCGATCGAGGCAGGGACGGTCAGGGTGGCCGCGCCCCGCACGAGCTGCTCTGCGACGGCGCCAGCGTCCAGCAGCCGCGACGCTTCGTGCTCGAGGTCGCCCACCAGGTGGAGCAGCAGGCGGGCGACGGCGGTGAGAAGCAGGTCGCGGTCCTCCGCGCTGACGCGCAACCGCACCGCCGGCGGCGTGAGCGTGCATCCCGCGCAGTCGCGGCCACGGCGAAGGCCAACTGGGGCGGGCGGGCTCGGCCTGCGCGCCCTCACAGCGACCACCTCACGGCAGTGGTGCGGCCGGTGCGCTTCGTAAAGTCGGGCATGTCGGACCTCCTGGTTAGGTCTGGCCACGCCCCCGGCTGGTTCACCCCAGCGCGGGGGCAACTAGTTGACACCCTAAGACGCAGACAACGCCTTGTCAATGAGGGCTCATGCGAGGCATGGTCCCTGTGACGCCACCGTGAGAGGGTGCGCGCTAGTGCCGCGATCGCCCGAGCCCGACAGAGCGCTAGCAGCGGCGCTCAAGCGCCTCCGCAAGGAACGCAAAATGACCCAGGAGGCGGTCGCCTGGCACGCGGGCGTGGCCGTCGCGACGCTGGCGAAGATCGAGAACGCGCAGACGGCCGCGAGCTGGGACAGCGTGCGCCGGATCGCCGGCGCGCTCGGGGCCTCACTCGTGGATCTCGCGAAGGCGGTCGAAGCCGAGTGCTAGGCCGTGGCCGTGATCGAGATGCGGTCGGCACCGCGGCCAGGCGCGACGGACGCGCTCTCGATCAGCGCACGGATCAGGGCGCGTTTGCCCTCAACGGCCAGCTTGTCCCAATCGCGCGCGCCGTCGATCGAGACGGCGTCGCCGGGGCCGAGCTGATCGACCCGAGCCTCGGCGGCCTCCACGGCCTCGCGGAGCTCCCGCAGGCGCTCGCGCGTGGACTCCACGTCGCCGAGGCCGTCGAAGGCGCGCACGGCACCGTCGAGGGCCTTGCGAGCGATCGCAAGCTGGCGCTCAGCGTCGCGCACGTTCTCCCGGGCGCTGGCCTGTCCTTCTGCGCCAGCGAGCAGGCTGCGCACCCGCTCGACGACAGCGCTCTCGGCGAGCTCGGCGGAGATTGCGACCCGCCGCGGGCAGTCGCTCGTCGGCGAGCAGCGATACATCGGGTAGCGGCCTTCCTCGCCCGTGGACTTGATCGGCTTGTTGCGCGAGCCGACGCTCATCAGGCCGCCGCAGGTTCCGCAGCGCAGCACGCCGAGACGGGGCCAGCAGCCGCTCGGACTTGGCCTTGCGCCCACGGGTGACGCGCATCTTCTGCACCCGGCGGAAGGTGTCGCGGTCCACGATCGCGGGATGCGCTTCGAGGTTCACCATCTCGCCGAAGTGGATCTCGCCGAGCACGATCGGGCTCGCGAGCGTGCTCTGAGTGCTGCGCCAGGTGCGCTCGATCCCGTGCGTGCGCATGAACGCGCACACTTCCTTGATGCTCGAGCCGGCCGCGCGCATCTTGAACGCCTCGGCGACGATCGGCGCCTCCCGCGGCTCGACCACGAGACGGCCATCTTCGCCGCGGCGGTAGCCGGGCGGGATGTTCGCGAGCGGTGGCACGCCGCGTTCGATGGCGCGGCGCTGGGCCGCGCCCGTGCGCTCGCGCGTGGTGCGGCGCTGGTACTCGCTGACGGCGCCGAGCATGGTCCCGGACAACCACTGGCCGGCGGTGCCTTCGGTGACCTGGCCGACGTCGAGCGCGAGTACTTCGCCGCCGGCCGCCTCGACGCGCTCGACGAGCTCGGCTTGGACCTTGAGGCTGCGCACGAGCCGGTCGAAGTAGGCTGCGACGATGACCTCGGCCTGTCCGCTCTCGATCGTCTCGATGGCGGTGCGCAAGCCGGTCCTGCGCTCCAGGGCCGTCCCGCCGGAGACGTCCATCTCATCGAACGCCTGCACGAGCTTGAGGCCGTCGCGCTTGCACGCTGCCTCGATGCGTTCCCGCTGCTCGCCCGGGGAGGCGAAGCTCTCGCCGTCCCTGCCGTTGATCTGCGACACGCGGATGATGCCTATGGCCCTGCGCTTGGTGGTCATATGCATATAGTAACGGATGTGTTCAGCCCGGTCTGCACCGACCAGCTGCAGCTCTACGACGGGCTGCTGGAGGATCTGGCGAAACGCGGCGTCTATTTGTATGGCGTCTCCTGCGACTCAACCTGGTCTCAGACGGCGTTCCGGGAGAAGCTCGCTGTCTCCAGCGAGCAGCTGTCCGATTTCGAGCCCAAGGGCGCGGCGAGCGAGGCCTTCGGCGTGCTCCATCCGGGGGGGTTCTCCCAGCGGGCACTCGTGATCACCGACGGCGAGGGCGTCGTGCGCTGGAGCTACGAGGCCGACTCGCCGGGCGAGCTGCCGGGCCCGGACCTGCTCGCGCAGGGCGTGGCGGCCGCCTTTCCGGGCTGAGCCGATGCCGGGCGCCGGCGGGCTGCCCGAGAGGCTCAGCGCGAACGGCTTGGCGCTCGTGCGCTGGCGCGAGTCGGACCTGTCCGACCTGCAGGCCGCGGTGGAGGCGAACAGAGAGCACCTCGAGCCCTGGATGGTCTGGGCGGGCGATGAATCGCCGGGCGCGACCGCGACATTCCTGCGCGACGCCATCGCCGGCTGGAGCAGCGGGGAGCGGTTCGCGTACGGGATCTGGTCGGAGGGGGAGGAGCGGACGCTCCTCGGCAGCGCGGGCCTGATGGCGCGGATCGGCCCCGGAGGTCTCGAGATGGGCTACTGGGTCGGCGCGGAGCACACGCGCCGGCGGGTCGCGACGCGCGCCGGAGCGATGCTGACGGCCGCGGCGTTCGCGCTGCCCTCGGTCGAGCACGTCGAGATCCGCCACGACGAGGCCAACAGCGCCAGCGGGGGCGTCCCGGCCGCTCTCGGGTTCACGCGTGTCGGCACGTTCCCCCATGCCCTGGCGGGCGCGCCCGGCGAAACCGGACGCGAGGTGCGCTGGCGGATGCGGGCATCGGAGTTCGCGGGGAGCCCCGCGCAGCGCCCTTGCCTGACCACGCTCATGTTCCGCCTCCTGCACAAAATGCGGGCGCGAACGCTGGCCACCTGGCCCATGCAAGCGCTCCTCCGCTCGCAGACGATCGGTGCCGATGGCGAAAGTGATCATCTCCTACGACGGAACCGAGACCGACGACGACGCGCTCGCGCTCGGCAAGCTCCTCGCAGACCCGGGGGACCTGGCGCTGGCCTACATCCGCCATTCCACGGAGCTCGACCCGCAGCGCGAGAAGGTCGCCCAGCACGACGCCGAGCGGCGCCTCGCGCAGGGCGCGGAGATGCTGGGCCGCCCGGAGGTCCCGCAGCACGTCGTCTTCGGTGCGCTCGACGGGCGCGGCCCTGGAAGAGCTGGCGAACGCCGAAGGGGCCTCGATCGTCGTCTTCGGCTCGGACTACCGCACCCAGCCCGGCCACGCCGAGCCTCCCAACTCGGCGCAGCGGCTGCTCGAGATCGGCGGCACGGCGATCGGCGTCGCGGCGTCCGGGCTGCGAGCCGACCCGCCGGACTCGATCGCGACGATCGCCGTCGTCTCACCCGACGGCGACGACACCGCTCTGCGTTCCGCCGAAGCGCTCGCTCGCGAGCGCGGCGGCCAGGTGGGGGGCCTCGACGGCGCGAAAGCCGACCTCATCGTGGTCGGCTCCCAGCCCGGCGCGCCCGCCGGCCGGGTGGCCCTCAGCGGCGCCGCGCGGACGGCGCTCGACGCCTCCCGCGGCTCGGTGCTCGTGGTGCCGAGCGGCAAGCCTCTCGGCACCTGAGAAAGCCCGCAGGAACCGTCCTGGAGGGCCCGGGCGCGCACGCGAGTTCGCTAAGCTGCGCGGGTTCGGATAATGAGATAAAAGAATGTGGGCCGCCGACCGAAGGGCGGCCAGGAAGGCAGTTGATATGAGTAGTGACGCCGTTACCCGGGTCTCCGTGGAGATCGCTGGCAGCGAGATCTCGTTCGAGACCGGAAGGATGGCCAAGCAGGCCTCCGGCGCCGTGGTCGTCAAGCAGGGCGACACGATGGTTCTTTGCACCGCCGTCGCGGGCGGCATCCGCGACACCGACTTCATGCCCCTGACGGTCGACGTCGAGGAGCGCATGTACTCGGCCGGGAAAATCCCCGGCTCCTTCTTCAAGCGCGAGGGCCGGCCCGGCGAGAAGGGCACGCTGACCGCGCGCATGATCGACCGCCCGATCCGCCCGCTGTTCCCGAAGGACTGGCGCTACGACACGCAGCTGGTGGCGATCCCCCTGTCGGTGGACCACGTCCACCCGTATGACATCCTCGCGATGAACGGCGCGTCCGCCGCGCTGATGCTCTCCGACATCCCGCTGCCGACCCCGGTCGGCTCTGTGCGGATCGGCAAGATCGACGGCGACTTCGTCGTCAACCCGCCCGAGCCCGACCTGCTCGCCAATGCGGAGACGCCTTCGGAGCTCGATCTGATCGTGGCCGGCACCGAGGACGCGATCCTGATGGTCGAGGCCGGCGCGAACGAGATCCCCGAGGCCGAGATCCTCGACGCCCTCGACATCGCGCACGCCGAGATCAAGAAGCTCTGCGCGCTGCAGCGCGACCTCGCCGCGAAAGTCGGCAAGGCCAAGAAAGTCTTCGAGCCGATCCAGGTCGACACCGCGCTCCTGGAGGAGATCAGCTCCTCGTACGGCGCGAAGCTCGACGCGGCCACCCAGGTCGAGGACAAGCTCGAGCGCCAGGAGGCAACCAAGGCCGTCGAGGAGGAAATCCTCCTGCAGTACGGCCCGGCCGCGCCCGAGGGTGCGAGCGCCGAGCAGCTCGTGGCGGCCAAGGAGCGCCGCCAGGCGGCCCAGCTCGTCTTCGACAAGCTCGAGAAGCAGATCATCCGCCAGCGCATCGCCGTCCAGAAGAAGCGCCCGGACGGCCGCTCTGAGAACGAGATCCGCGACATCTCGATCGAAGTCGGCGTGCTGCCCCGCGCCCATGGCTCGGCGCTGTTCACGCGCGGTCAGACGCAGGCCCTGAGCGTGGTCGCGATGGGCACGCTCAAGGAGGAGATGCGCCTCGACACGCTCGGCCTCGAGACGAAAAAGTACTACTGGCACCACTACAACTTCCCGCCGTTCTCGGTCGGGTGAGGCGGGCAGAATGGGCGGCGTCAAGCGCCGTGACATCGGCCACGGGGCGCTTGCAGAGCGTGCGCTCGCGCCGATGATCCCGTCGATCGAGGAGTTCCCCTACTCGATCCGTGTGGTGTCGGACATCCTGGAGTCCAACGGCTCCTCCTCGATGGCGTCTGTCTGTGGCTCCTCGCTTTCCCTGATGGACGCCGGTGTGCCGATCAAGCGCCCGGTCGCCGGGATCGCGATGGGTCTGATCAAAGAGGGCGACGACTACATCGTCCTGACGGACATCGCCGGCGTCGAGGACCACCTCGGCGACATGGACTTCAAGGTCGCCGGCACCGAGCGGGGCATCACAGCCCTGCAGATGGACATCAAGATCACCGGCGTCACCTTCGAGATCCTGCGCGACGCGCTCGCCCAGGCCAAGGAGGCGCGCACGTTCATCCTCGGCAAGATGCACGACACGATCGGCGCCCCGCGCGAGCAGCTCTCGCAGTTCGCGCCGCGCATCCAGACGATCCAGATCGACCCCTCGCAGATCGGCCTGCTGATCGGCAAGGGCGGCGAAACGATCCGCGGCCTGGCCGACGAGTTCGAGTCGCAGATCGACGTCAACGACGACGGCCAGGTGCTGATCTACTCCGCCAACGGCGAGCTCGGCGACGCGCTGGTCGAGCGCATCCGGATGATGATGAAGGAGGTCGAGGTCGGCGACGAGTACACCGGCAAGGTCGTCAAGACGACGACGTTCGGCGCCTTCATCGAGCTCGCGAAGGGCACCGACGGCCTGCTGCACATCTCCAACGTCTCGCCCGGCGAGCGCGTGGAGGCGGTCGAGGACGTCCTCAACAAGGGCGACGAGGTCGACGTCAAGGTGGTCGAGGTCGACCGCGAGCGGGGTCGCATCGGCCTGCGCCTCGCCGACGACCCGGACATCGCCGGCAAGAGCGTCGAGGAGCTCGCCGGCGTCGGCACGGGCGGCGGCGGCGGTGGCGGCGGCCGCGATCGAGGCGGCAGGCCGTCCTCGAACGGGCGCGACCGTGACCGCGGTGACCGCGGCAGGCGCCGTGACAGCGAGCGCGGGTCCGGGCGCCCGCGCCATGGCCGCGACCGCGACTGACGCTGACGATCGGGCGCGCCCTTCGGGGCGCACCGATCACAGTCTGAGCACGCTCGAGTCGGGCGTGCGCGTCGTCACCGAGCGCGTGCCAGGCGTGCGCTCGGTGGCGCTCGGCTTCCTCGTCGACACCGGCTCGGTCGTAGAGCAGCCCGAGCAGGCCGGGATCTCCCATCTGCTCGAGCACATGCTGTTCCGCGGCACCGAGCGCTACGCCTCGGAGGAGATCGATCAGCTCTTCGACGAGATGGGCGCCGAGATCAACGCCGGCACCGACAAGGAGTCGACGACGCTCTACACCCGCGTGCTCGACGGCCATCTCGAGCGCGCCTTCGACGTCATGGCCGACATGATCTGGCGCCCGCGCTTCGGCGAGCTCGAGGCGGAGCGGGAGGTCGTGCTCGAGGAGATCGCGATGTACGAGGACGACCCGCAGGACCGGGTCTTCGACCTGGAGGGCCGCGCGATCTTCGGCGCCCACCCGCTCGGACGGCCGGTGATCGGGACGGCCGCCGCCGTCGCGACGGTCGACCGCGAGCGTCTTGCCGCCTACCACGCCCAGCGCTACCGCCCCGGCTCGATCGTGATCGCGGCTGCGGGCTCGGTCGAGCACGAGGCGCTGGTCGAACTCGTGCGCGCGGCAGAGGCAGGGGCGGGCGGTGGAGCCGCGCCGCGTCCCGAGCTGCCCGAGCCCGCGTTCGAGCCCCGCGTCGAGTTCCTCGAGAAAGACACCGAGCAGTACCACGTGTGCATCGGCGGGTCCGGGCTCGCCCGCGACGACGAGCGGCGCTTCGCGCTGCGCGTGCTCGAAGGGATCCTCGGCGGGACCTCCTCCTCGCGCCTGTTCCAGGAGGTGCGCGAGCGTCGTGGCCTCGCCTACTCGGTCTTCTGCTGGTCGAACCTCTACGCGGCGACAGGCGAAGTGGGCGTCTACGTCGGCACGCGCCCTGACAACCTGGACGCCGCGCTCGAGGTGCTCGCGCGCGAGCTGCGCCGGTGCGTCGAGGATCCGGCCACCGAGGAGGAGCTGGTGCGCTCGCGCGAGAACCTCAAGGGCCGGATGGTGCTCGCCCTCGAGTCGACCTCCGCCCGCATGGGCCGCCTCGGTGGCGCCGTGCTCACGGGCATGCCGGTGCTCTCGACCGACGAGGTGATCGCCCGCATCGACGCCGTCCGGATCGAGCACCTGCGCGAGCTGGCCGCAGAGCTGTTCGCGCCCGAGCGGATGTCGATCGCCGGCGTGGGCGCCGATGCCGCCGTCTTCGAGCGCGCGAGCGGAGCGCTGAGGGAGGGCGCGTGATCCGGGTCGCCGTGGCGGGAGCCGCCGGGCGGATGGGGGAGACGGTCTGCCTCGCGGTCGAAGGTGCAGAGGGGATGGAGCTGACGGGTCGCGCCGACCCCGCGCTCGGCACCCCGCTCGCCGAGGTGCTTGCGAATGCGGGCGTGCTCGTCGACTTCACGCAGCCCGACACCGCGCTCGAGAACGCGCTCGCGGCGCTGAGCGCAGGCGTCCATGTCGTGATCGGGACCACCGGCTTTGACCCGGAGCCGCTCGCCATGGCCGCCCGTGAGGCGGGGCGCAACGTGCTGCTGGCGCCGAACTTCGCGATCGGCGCCGTGCTGATGATGCGCTTCGCCGCCGAGGCCGCTCCGCACATGGCGAAGGCCGAGATCATCGAGCTGCACCACGACGCGAAGCTGGATGCGCCGTCCGGCACGGCGAAACGCACCGCCGAGCTGATGGCCGAGGCGACCGGAGGCGCCGAGCCGCCGGTGCACTCGGTGCGGCTGCCGGGGCTCGTCGCCCACCAGGAGGTCATCTTCGGCGACCTCGCGCAGACGCTGACGATCCGCCACGACACGATCGGGCGCGAGAGCTTCATGCCGGGCGTCCTGCTGGCGGTGCGGCGGGTGGGGGAGCTGCCCGAGCCGCTGACGGTCGGGCTCGAGAGCCTGCTGTTCTGAACTCGTCCAGAGGCCGGGAGCGGCGCTAAAGCGTCACTCGACAGGGTGCCGATGGGAGACCGGCCCGCGAGACGCGGCAGACGCCAGCGCCGCCGGCCGCTCCACCTTTTGCGCACGCGTGCCCACATCGCCCTCGTCTCGACGCTTCTCGCCGCCGTGGCAGCCGGCTGTGGCGGCTCGGGGTCTTCCGGCGGGCAGGCGCCGAGCGCCGGCTCCACCGCCACGGTGACCGCGGCGGGCGCGCCCGCCGGGGGGACCCGCTTCGCGGCGGCGGGCACCTCCGCGAAGGCGGCCGGCGCCTCCACTCGCGAGCAGTACGCAACCTTCGCGAACCTCGTCAACCTCCGCCGCTCGGACCTTCCCGGTTCCCGGGCCGTCGCGAGGAAGCATCGGCGCGCAGATCCCGGCCACGCCGGGACGCTGGGGCGATGCCTCGCTCGCCCGAACCATATGAAGGCGGTGTTGAAGCGAGGCACCGACCGCTTCCGGCTCGGCGAAGAACCGGCATCGGTCGAGGCCAGCTCGGAAGTCGAAATCGCGCCTTCCGCGCGGGCGCTGGCGCGTGAAACGGCCGCGCAGAAGGCGATGTTGCATCAGGCCAGGACGCTGTCGTGCCTGCAAAAGGGGATCGGCGCGCTCGCACCGAGCAGCGCCTCCGCGCACGGGGTGAAGATCGCGATCCACCTCGGCGGCGTGAAGATCGCGCCGATCGAAGGCGCTCCTCCCCCGGGCACCGACGCTGAGATCGGCATGACGATCAAATTCGTCGTTCGATACCGCTTCACCCTCCGCGGGCAACCGGTCGACTACCCGCTCGCGTTCTACCTCGACGCGGTCGCCTTCAACGTCGGGAGGGCTCAGGTCACGCTCGAAACCAGTGGCCAATCGCGGCCCTTCCCCGCGAACGAAGAGCTCCGCCTGCTCTCCACGCTCGTCTCGCGCGCCCTGAGCGCGCGGCAGGCCGTACCGGCCGTCGGCGCGTAGCGCATCGTCACTTGCGGCCTGGCCCGCTTGCGGGATACTGAATCCCGGCGAGCGAGGGAAGGAAAAGCCGATGGGTGATCACAAGCATGTCGTGGAGCGGGGGCACGAGGCGCGGACGACGGGCAGGATCGCGGACTGGATCGAGACGCTCGATCCGGGGATCGAGTGGGACATCTCGGGCTACCCGGTCGCCGGGTTCCCGCAGCGCGGCAGCGGGCGCAACGAGTTCGTCGCCTACGTGTCGAAGTACTGGTCGCTCTGGAACGACTACTCGCAGGACGTCGCCGAGATGATCGAGGAGGGCGACGAGGTGATCGTCGTGTTCCGCGAGCATGCGCGGCTGCGCAACAGCGATGCGGACCTCGAGCGCGAGCTGGCGGCCGTGTGGACGATCCGCGACGACAGGCGCGTGCGTTTCCGGGCGTTCGCGAGCCGTGACGCCGCGCTCGAAGCCGTGAGGAGCGAGGGCGCCTCCGTCTGAACATGCCGGTCCACCCGGCGACGGGAAAGCTGCGCAGCAGCTCCGCCGCCGCCCTGGCCCGGAACGGCCCGCCAAGCGTGAGATACTGAGCCGCATGCCAGACCTCGGGGCAGTCCTGACGGCGATCGTGACGCCGTTCGACGAGCGCAACCGCGTCAACGAGGAGTCGTTCGTGGCGCTGATGCGCCATCTCGCCGAGCACGGCTCGGACGGCTTCGTGGTGGCCGGCACGACCGGTGAGGCCTCGACGCTGACCGACGAGGAGCAGCTCGGCCTGATCGGCCTGGCGGTCGCCGAGCGACCGGAGGGCAAGAGCGTGATCGCGGGCACCGGCACGAACGACACCCGCCACGCCGTCCACCTGACCGAACGCGCGACAGAACTGGGCGCCGACGCGGTGCTCGTGGTGACGCCGTACTACAACCGGCCGAGCCGGCGGGGGCTGGTCCGGCACTACCAGGCGGTCGCCTCGGCGACCGACAAACCGATGCTCCTCTACAACATCCCGTCCCGCACGGGCACGAACATGCCGCCGGACCTGCTCGCCGAGCTCGCTGAGATCGAGAACGTGACCGGCGTCAAGCAGGCCAACCCCGATGAGCTTCAGCAGATCGAGGGCCTCGATCTCTACGCGGGCGATGACCCGACGTTCCTGCGCACGCTGGAGCTGGGGGGCGCGGGCGTGATCAGCGTCGCGAGCCACATCGTCGGCGATGAGATGCGCCGGATGGTCGACGAGCCCGAGAACCGCGCCGAGATCGACGCCTCGCTGCAGGACGTCTATCGGACGTTGTTCCTGACCTCGAACCCGACCTGCACGAAGGCGGCGCTCAACCTGCTCGGGCGCGAAGCCGGTGGCCTGCGGCTGCCGCTGGTCGAGGCCACCGCGGACGAGACGGCAGCGGTCCGTGAGATGCTCGAACGCCACGGCCTGCTGGCCGGCACGCCCGCGTGAGCCCTGCCACGGGGGCGGGCGCCGGCCTCAGCGGCGCCGCGACGAAAGAGGACGAGGATGGCTGATCTACGTGTGCTGCCGCTCGGCGGGCTCGGCGAGATCGGCAAGAACATGACCGTCGTCGAACACGACGGGCGAATCGTCGTCGTGGACGTGGGCCTGCGCTTCCCGACGCCCGAGATGGTCGGGATCGATCTCGTGCTACCCGACTTCGCCTACCTGCGCGAGCGCGTCGAGGACATCGAGGCGATCGTCGTGACCCACGGCCACGAGGACCACCTCGGGGCGCTGCCGTGGGTGATCCGCGAGCTGGAGGGCTTCGAGGCGCCCGTATACGCAGGGCCGCTCACTGCCGCGATGGCGCGCTCGAAGCTGGACGAGCACAAGCTGCGCGAGGTCGATCTCAGCGAGGTCGAGGAGGGCGAGGTGCTGCAGCTGGGCCCGTTCTCGCTCGAGCTCGTCCACATGACCCACTCGATCCCCGACTCGAGCGCGGTCGCGCTCGGTACGGAGCTCGGCACCGTGCTGATCACCGGCGACTACAAGTTCGACCAGACCCCCGTGGACGGCCAGCCCGCCGACGTCTCGCGGCTCGCGGAGCTGGGGCGCGAGGGCGTGCTGCTGCTGTGCGGCGACTCGACGAACGTCGACCGCGACGGCTTCTCGCCGTCGGAGTCGGTCGTGGGGCCCCACCTGGAGGAGGTGTTCGCCCGCTGCCGCGGGCGCATCGTGGTCACGAGCTTCGCCTCCAACATCCACCGCGTGCAGCAGGTCGTGGACGCCGCCGAGGCGCTTGGGCGCAAGGTCGCGCTGGTCGGGCGCTCGATGCGCAAGAACGTCGGCATCGGCCGCAGCCTCGGCCACATCGAGATCCCCGACGGGATGCTGGTCGGGCCGCGCGAGATCACCGACCTGCCCGACGAGCGCATCGTCGTGATCTCGACCGGCTCCCAGGGCGAGCCGCTGTCGGCGCTGCGGCGCATGGCCTACCGCGACCACCGCCAGGTCGAGCTCAAGGAGGGGGACACGGTCGTCTTCAGCGCGACGCCGATCCCCGGCAACGAGCGCGCCGTCAACGAGACGATCGACCGGCTCTACCACATCGGCTGCGACGTGATCACGCCGCGCGACGCTCCCGTCCACGCCTCCGGCCACGGCTACACCGAGGAGGTGAAGCTGATGCTGAACCTCGTCAAGCCGCGCTACGTGATGCCGTTCCACGGCGACTTCAAGCGGCTGCGTCTGCACGCGCAGCTCGCCGAAGCGGTCGGCGTGGCGCCCGAGAACATCTTCCAGGGCGACAACGGGCTGCCGCTCGACATCGACAAACGCGGCGCGCGCTTCGGCGCGGCCGAGCAGTCCGGGATGATCTTCGTCGACGGCGTCGAGCTCGGCGAGATGGCGGACGTCGCGTTGCGTGACCGCCGCATGCTGTCGGCGGATGGCATCTTCATCGTCGTGGTCACGATCGCCGAGCAGGACGGGCGCTCGGTTGCAGATCCAGAGGTGATCTTCCGCGGCGTGCCGTTCCTCGACGAGGCCGACGAGCTCGAGGAGGAGATCAGGCTCACGGTCGAGGAGTCGCTCGCGCGCGCGGCCGGCGACAAGGTGCACGAGGTCGACGTCCTCACCGACATGCTGCACGACGACCTGGCGAAGCTGGTGTACGACCGGCTCAAGCGCAGGCCGATGGTTCTTCCGGTCGTAGTCGAGGTCTAGCGGCGCGATGGCCGGGGTCAGCCGGCGTCCTCGCCGTCGGCGAGGGCCGGCGCGCGGCGTGGTTCCCTACACCGCCCGCTCAGCGAGGACCGGCTGGTGCGACTCGGTCGGCTGCGGCTCGGAGCTGCCGGGCATGCGCACCACGAAGCGGGCGCCGCGGGCCGGTTCGCCCGGGCCGAAGGGGCGCGGGCTCTCGAGGGAGACCGTGCCGCCGTGGGAGGTGGCGACAGCCATCACGATCGCGAGGCCGAGTCCGAAGGAGCCGCCGCGGTCGCCCGCGCCGCGCACGAAGCGCTCGAACAGGGTCGGCGCCAGCTCGGGAGGCACGCCGGGCCCGTTGTCGGCGACCACCAGCTCCACGCGGCCGTCCGCGAGGGTGCCCGTGGTGACGCGGATCTCGGTGCCGGGAGGGGTGTGGCGCAGGGCGTTCTCGATCAGGTTGATGGTCAGGCGGTGCAGCTCGTCGCGGACGCCCAGCAGCGGCGCGGGGTGCACATCCAGCGAGATGTCGTGCTCGCCGCTGACGGCGCCCAGCTCGCCTGCCGCCTCCACGACGACGGTTGACAGGTCGACGAGCTCGTGGGGGCGGCTGCGCGCGGCGTCGGTCCGCGCCAGCAGCAGCAGGTCCGCGACGAGCCGCCGCATGCGCTGGGAGGAGCGAAGCGCCGAGCTCGCCGCCTCGCCCTGATCGCCGTCGAGCGAGTCGGCGAGCAGCTCGAGGTTCGCGAGCACGCTCGTCAGGGGTGTGCGGAGCTCGTGTGAGGCGTCCGCCACGAACTGACGCTGGCGGGCGAGCATCGACTCGGTCTCGCCCTGCGCGGCGTCGAGCTGTCTGAGCATGCCCTCCAGCGTCCGCGTGAGCTCGGCGACCTCGTCGTCGGCGAGCGGTTGGGGCATGCTCCGCGACGGGTCGCGCGTACGGGCGATCTCGGCGGCGGTGCTCGTGAGCTGGGCGATCGGCTGCATCGCGCGGCGGGCGATCAGCCAGCCCGCCCAGGCGGCCAGCACGCTGCCGGCGATGACCCCGAGCAGGAGGAACAGCTCGACGCGCTTGACTGTTTTCTCGGTCGGGCCGACCGGGCGTCCGTACTGGATGATCACGCGGCCGACCGGCTCGCCGCTGGACGCGAGGGTCACGATCGCGGTCTGGCTGATCACGCGGTAGCCGTGCACGGCTTTCGCGCTCTTCGTGGGCGGACCGAAGTTGGGGGCCGTGCTCGGCTGCTCGGCGATCAGGTTTTCGCCGAGGCTCATCACCTTCACGACCGCGCCGTTGGAGGTGAAGTCCGTCAGCGGCGTCTGGATGCGCAGCGGATCGATCGCGATCCGCAGCTGGTTCGGCAGCTCTCGCGCCGACTCGGCGACCTGCCGGTTGAAGTCCGAGCGGATGCGATGGACCGTCAGAGAGCCGATCGCGACCGCGAACGCGCACAGGATCACGAACGTCAGCAGCGCCGAGACGCCGGCGAGGCGGACGCGGATCGGCAGCCGGTCGAACGCGACCGACAGTCGCGAAGGGGGCCGTACGCCCGAGACGGCCCGCCGGGCGCTACGCGCGAAGGACGTAACCCGCCCCTCGGATCGTGTGCAGCAGGCGCGGCTCGCCGTCTGCCTCGAGCTTGCGGCGCAGGTTGGACACGAACACCTCGATCGTGTTCGTCGTCGAGAAGGGGTCGTAGCCCCATACCTCGTCGAGCAGGCGCTGGCGCGAGATCACGATGCGCTCGTTGCGCATCATGTACTCGAGCAGCTCGAACTCGCGCTGGGTCAGCTCGACGGTGCGCTCGCCGCGCTGCACCTCGTGGGTGTCGGCGTTCAGCATCAGGTCCGCGACGCGCAGGGGGGCCGAGCCGCGCGGCGGGCGCCGCCGCAGCAGCGCGCGCATCCTCGCCAGCAGCTCCTGGCGCTCGAACGGCTTGACCAGGTAGTCGTCGGCGCCCGAGTCAAGGCCTTCCACGCGCGACTCGAGCGCATCGCGCGCGGTCAGGATCAGGATCGGCACGTCGTCGTCGGAGCGCAGCGAGCGCGCCACGTCGATGCCGTCGATCTTCGGCAGGCCGAGGTCGAGGATCACGAGATCCGGCGCGAACGCGCGGCCCTCCGCGAGCGCGGCCTCGCCGTCCGCGGCCGTCCTGACCTCATAGCCCTCCATGCGCAGCGAGCGCTGCAAAGCCAGTGCGATGTCCTCGTCGTCCTCGACGACCAGGACGCGTGCGGTGCGATTGAAGTCGTTCATGTCTTTATCTAAACCTCCGCCGCTAAAGCGATGGTAAGACGCCCGGGCAGGTTCCGGGGTCCCGGCGTCGAAGTTGCGCGGGATGGCACCTGCCTCCAAACGCGTCCCTGCGCGCCGCAAGGCCCCCGCGCGCAAGCGCGCGCCGCGGAAAAGGACGCGCTCGAGACGCGGCGGCGCGCTGTTCGCCGGCGGGCTGCCGAGGATTCCGGTGCTCGAGCAGCGCCAGCGCGACGTCCTCGGTCTCGCCGTGATCGCGCTCGGCGTCTTCCTCGGCGTCGTCCTCTACAGCTCGGGCTCGCCGGCACCCGGGGGGCGCGCGGGCCACGCCCTGTCGGTCGCCTCCGGCTGGGCGCTCGGCCGCGCGCGCTTGCTGGCGCCGGCCGCGCTCGTCGTGGGCGGCGGCGCGCTGCTGCTGCGCCCGGTGCTCCCTGCGGTGCGCCCTCTGCGCGCCGGCGCCGCCTGCGTCTTCGCGGGCGTGACGCTCGCCCTCGCCGCCGGTGCGTTGGGGCTGGCTCCCGGAGCGGGCAGCGACGGTCAAGCCTGGAGCTCCGCGCACATGCAGAGCCACGGAGGAGTGCTCGGTGAAGGCCTCTACCGCCTGTTCGACCCGCTGGTGCAGGGTCTCGGCATCGCGGTCATCGTGACGTTCCTGCTGCTCGCCGGCGCGATCCTGCTCACCGGCGCCTCGCTCGCCGCGCTGCTGCGGGCCACCGGACACGGTGTCCGAGACACGACGAGGATGGTGCGGAGGATCGGTTCCGCACAGCGCGCGGGTCCCAATCCCCGCCGCGAGCTGCTGCGGGACCTCGACGCCGAGGGGCCGCTGCACCCGCCCGAGCCTGAGCAGGCCGAGCTGATCGTGCGCGCGACGCATGTCGAGGCCCCTTCGCGTGACTGGCTGGACGAGCCGCCCGGCCCACAGGATCTGGAGGCCGCCCGCGACCTTCTCGCCGACGAGCCCGAGCCCGACGCCGAGCCACCGGCCCCCGGCAAGCCGGCCGCCGGCGCGAACGAGGAGGAGGAGGAGGGTGATGAGCAGATCGCCGGGGTCGCGCACGCCGACCCGGCCGAGCTCACGCCGCAGGGCCGGCTGCGCGGTGCGGTCACCGACGATCCCGATTTCGTCTGGCAGCTCCCCGATGCGAGCCGTCTGCTGACACGTTCGACCGGCGAGCAGACGCGCCCCGACACCGCCGGCCAGGAGCGCACCGCGACCGCCCTCGTGGAGGCGCTCGGCCACTTCGGCGTCCAGGCGAAGCTGATCGGGACCGTCGCCGGGCCTCACATCACCCGTTATGAGCTGCGGCTCGCGCCCGGCATCAAGGTCGGCAAGGTCGCCCAGCTGAAGGACGACCTCGCCTACGCGCTGGCGGCCACCGATGTCCGCATCCTCGCGCCGATCCCGGGGAAGCAGGCCGTGGGGGTCGAGGTCCCGAACGCGCACCGCCGGATCGTGCGCCTCGGCGACGTCTTCCAGGCGCCCCCGAAGGACTGGTCGCCGCTGACCGTGTGGCTGGGCAAGGACGTCGCGGGGAAGGCCATCGGCGCGGATCTCGCGAAGATGCCGCACATCCTCGTGGCCGGCACGACGGGCGCCGGCAAGTCCGGCGCGATCAACGCGATGCTCTCGAGCATCCTGCTGCGCGCAAGCCCGCACGAGGTGCGTCTCGTGCTCGTCGACCCCAAGCAGGTCGAGCTCAACCACTACGAGTCGATCCCGCACCTGCTCACGCCCGTGATCACGAGCCCGCGGATGGCCGCCAACGCGCTGCAGAACCTCGTCAAGGAGATGGAGCAGCGCTACGGGATCATGTCGCTCGCGCGCACCCGCGGGCTGGTCGAGCTGAACGCGGCGCGGGCGAAACGCTCCGAACCGGCGCTGCCCTACATCCTCTGCGTGATCGACGAGCTCGCGGACCTGATGATGGTCGCGCCCGCCGACGTCGAGGACTCGATCATCCGTCTGGCCCAGAAGGCGCGCGCGGTGGGCATCCACCTCGTGCTGGCGACGCAGTCTCCGCGCGTGGACGTGATCACGGGGATGATCAAGGCCAACGTGCCCTCGCGGATCGCGTTCGCGGTCTCGTCGCAGACGGACTCGCGCGTGATCCTCGATCAGAACGGCGCGGAGTCGCTGCTCGGGCAGGGCGACATGCTCTTCAGCCCGGTCGGCACCTCGCGGCTGCAGCGCATCCAGGGCGCCTACATCGACGAGGCGCAGATCGCGAAGCTGACCGAGCTGTGGCGCAAACAGGGAGAACCCGAGCTGCGCGAGGAGCTGCTGCAGGAGGTCGAGCCGGAGCAGCCGGAGGGGGGTGCCGCCGAGGGAGACCTCGATCCCGACGAGGATCCGCTGCTCTCGGACGCGATCAGGCTCGTGGCGGAAATGCAGACGGCCTCGACCTCGATGCTCCAGCGCCGGCTGCGGCTCGGGTACACCAGGGCGGGGCGCATGATCGACATGCTCGAGCGCCGCGGCGTCATCTCCGGCTACGAAGGCTCCAAGCCGCGTCAGGTTCTGATCACCGAGGCGGACCTTCCCCGCGTGCTCGCGGCGCTCGAGGCCTCGCCCGCGGAGGCCGCGCAGGTCGCCGAGTAGGGCGCGGGCGGCACCCGGTCATCTGACAGACACGGTTCAGCAGCCGTTCCTCGCAATTTGCGACGTTAGAATCCGCGCGCGGACGGGCGATCAGTCCTCCTCGCCGCAGGGGCGAGGCGCTCTAGCCTTCTCAACACATGCCAGAGATCGGATCAACGCTGCGAGAGGCGCGGATGCGCGAGCGAATCGACGTGTCCGAGATCGAGGCGCAGACGAAGATCCGCGCGAAGTACCTGCGCGCGCTCGAGAACGAAGAGTGGAGCCTGCTGCCGGGCCCGACGTTCGTCAAGAGCTTCCTGCGCACCTACGCGACCGCCCTCGGGCTGGACGGGAAGGCGCTCGTCGAGGAGTACCGCCTGCACCACGAGCACCCGAGCGAGGGGTTGGAGCCGATCGTCTCCTCGCCGCAGCGCAGCCAGCGCGGCCGCGGGCGCACGCGCCAGACCCCCGAGGGGCCCTCGCGGGGCTACATGATCGCGGTCGGGAGCATTGTCACGATCATCGTCATCCTCATAATCCTGCTCGTGACCAGCGGCTCCTCGAAAGGACCCTCCAAGACGGTTTCCACGAAGAGCGCGAAGACGTCCACCGGCAGGCACCACAAAACGGGCACGACCGCGCAGCCCACGACGACCGCCAGCGATGTGGTCACGCTCTCGATCACGCCGACCGCGGCCGTGTACGTGTGCCTCCTGGGTGATGGCGGGCACAAGCTGATCCCGGGGGTCGAACTGAAACCCGGTCACAGTACGCCGACCTACCACGCCAAGCGCTTCGAGATCACGCTCGGCAACAACGCCGTCGAACTGTTCGTCGACGGCAAAGTACGGCCGGTTCCCGCGTCCAGCTCCGCCATCGGCTACTCGATCACCAAGGCCCGCGGGCGACGGTCCCTGCCGGCCGAACAGCAGCCGACCTGCCAGTGAGCGCCCGCGCGGGCATCGTCGTCACCGGCACCGAGGTGCTCAGCGGCCGTGTCACGGACCGCAACGGCCCCTGGCTGGCCGAACGGCTGCGCGGGCTGGGCGTCGACGCGGCGTACATCGCGATCGTCGGCGACCGGCCGGAGGACATGCGGGCGGCGCTGGACTTCATGGCGGCCGAGCAGCTCGACCTGATCGTGACCAGCGGTGGCCTGGGGCCCACCGCGGACGATCTCACGACCGAGGTGGTCGGCAGCTTCCAGGGTCGCGAGATGGTGCTGGACGAGGAGCTCTCCGAGCGCATCGCCGCGATCGTCGCGCCGCTCATGAAGCGCTGGCCGAACATCGACCCTGAGGCCGTCGCGGAGGCCAACCGCAAGCAGGCGACCGTGCCCGAGGGCGCCGAGGTGCTGGAGCCCGTCGGGACGGCCCCGGGCGTCGTGGTCTCGCCGAAGCACCGCGAGCTGCCGATCGTCGTCGTGCTGCCCGGCCCCCCGCGGGAGCTCCAGCCGATGTGGGGCACGGCCCTGGGCAGCGCCGCCGTGCGCGCCGTGATCGCGAGGGCGGGCGAGTACCGCGAGGAGACCCTGCGGCTGTTCGGGATCCCGGAGTCGGAGATCGCGGAGACGCTGCGCGTGGCCGAGCGCGACGGGGTGGAGCTGTCGGCGTTGGAGGTCACGACCTGCCTGAAACGCGGAGAGGTGGAGGTCGTCACCCGCTACCAACCGGCCGGCGAGGGCGCCTACAGGGACTTTGCGGAGATCGTGCGCGAGCGTCACGGCGAGACGCTGTTCTCCGAGGACGGCCGCACGGTCGATGAGATCGTCGCGGGGCTGCTCCGCGACTCCGCGCGCACGATCGCGACCGCCGAGTCCTGCACCGGCGGGCTGCTGGCAGGCCGCCTCACCGAGCTGCCCGGCTCATCGGACTACGTCCTCGGCGCGATCGTCGCCTATGCGAACGAGGTCAAGGTCTCGGCCGCGGGCGTGCCAGCCGAGCTGATCGAGCGCCACGGCGCAGTCTCCCAGGAGGTTGCCGAGGCGCTTGCGCGTGGCGCGATCGACCGCCTCGACGCCGACGTCGGCGTGGGCATCACCGGCGTCGCGGGTCCCGGCGGCGGCACCCCCGAGAAGCCCGTCGGGCTCGTGTGGCTGACGGTGGCGATCCCCGATGGGAGCGGCGAGGTGTCGCTGCTCACGCGCTCGGTGACCCTGCCCGGTGGGCGCGCCGACATCCGCGACCGGGCGACGACGGTCGCGCTTCATCTCGTGCGCCGCGCGCTGCTCGGCGAGGCCGCCTAGCGCGGGCATGCCCCGCGGCGCGACCGTACGGCTGTTCGCGGCGGTCGACCCGACGGCCGCCGCGGCCGGCGAGCTGTCGCGCTGGGCGCGGTCGGCGGCCCGCACAGGCCGCGACGGCGACACGCCGGCGCTGAGGGTCCTCGATCCGGAGTCGCTGCACGTGACGCTGCTGTTCCTCGGCGAGCGGCCCGCGGAGGAGATCGACGAGATTGCGACGGCGCTCGCTGAGGCGGCCCTCGGAGCGCGGGAGTGCGAGTTGGAGACGGGAGCCCCGCTGTGGCTGCCGCCGCGCCGCCCGCGCGCGCTCGCCGTCGAGATCCACGACCCGAGCGGGGATCTCGCCGAGCTCCAAAAGGACGTCGCACGAAGCCTGTGCGACGTGATGGGCCCGCCCGCCCCGCAGCCGCCGCGGCGCTTTCGCGCTCACGTGACGGTCGCGCGCAGCCCGGCGGCGCCGCGCCGCCACCCGGAGCTGGGAGCCACCCCGCCGCTGCGCTTCCGGGTCTCCGAGGCGGTGCTGTACCGGTCGCGCCTGGAGCCGTCCGGCGCCCGCTACGAGGCGGTTGCGAGGGTGCCGCTGGGGAGGGGAGAGGAGTGAGGATCCCGGCGTCGCGCTGCCGGCGCCGAGGACGGGCTCAGTCTTCCGGTTCTTCTTCTTCGAGGGCCGAGCCGTGTTCGCAACCCTGCGGGCCTTCGGTCACTTCTTCTTCGCAGGCGAATTCGGTGGTGCAGCCGCTTTTCGAGTCGACCCCGCATTCGAGGGCTTCGTGGGAGACGTGGCACATGGGCGCCGAGGAGGCGCTGGCCTGGATCGGGTCCGAGCCGTCCTCACAGGCCGGTTCCGAGCTGTCGTCGCAGATGTAGGCGCCGCTCGCGTCGCGGGCAGGTGCCGTTCCGTCTTCGCAGCTCGCCGGCGTCAGCTTGGGAGCCGGGGCGGCGGGTTTCGGCGCGGGGCTCTTGGTTTTGTGGGCACCCTTGCCGGCGTGGTGCCTGGGGCAGCGCTTCGCCGAGGAGTGTCTGGTGTGGCGCCCGGCGTTGCACGCGGGCGCGTGGCGGGCGTGCTCGGGGCGAGCCGCCGCGGCGGCGGCCAGGCACCCCGAGACCGCAAGTACGAGCAGCAGCGCCAAGGATCGGAGGACCCGGCGCGGGCGGTGTGCATGGATGTGGGCACGGGTCTCCATCGGCAGTCCGGTTCCGACCCGCATCCATCGTCCCGGCGGCCGCGCCGGAGGAACAGCCGGGTGGCCGAATGGACGAACGGCGGGGCGCGCTCGGCGCTGCTGCAATGGTTCGTGCGCGGCTGCCGGACTCCTGCGAGAAACGGCGCTCCATACGTTTGCAGGCGCCGGGCCGGCTCTCCGTGCCGTTGCACGGGCCGGGCCGGCGCTCCATGCCGGCCCGAGGAGGGCGAACAGATGTTCCGTCCGAAGCGCGGCGTAGCTTTTCCTGCTCATCCCGACCCGGAGGAGCTTCACCATGTCCGTGACCGAGCAGGAGAAGGCCGCGAAGGCGCGCGACGCCGCGCTGCAGGGGGCGCTGACGCAGATCGAGCGCGAGTTCGGCAAGGGCACGGTCATGCGCATGGGCGACGAGGGCGCGCAGGTGCGCTGTGAGGCGATCCCGACCGGGGCGCTGTCGCTCGACCTGGCGCTCGGGATCGGCGGCGTGCCGCGAGGCAGGATCGTCGAGATCTACGGCCCTGAGTCCTCCGGGAAGACGACGCTGATCTACCACGTGCTCGCCGAGGCCCAGAAACTCGGCGGCGTATGCGCCTTCATCGACGCCGAGCACGCGATGGACCCGCTGTACGCGAAGGAGATCGGGGTCGACATCGACGAGCTGCTGGTCTCGCAGCCGGACTACGGCGAGCAGGCGCTCGAGATCGCCGACATGCTGGTGCGCTCGGGCGCGGTCGATGTGGTGTCGGTCGACTCCGTGGCGGCGCTGACGCCGCGCGTCGAGCTCGAGGGCCAGATGGGCGACCAGACGGTGGGCGCACAGGCGCGGATGATGTCGCAGGCGATGCGCAAGCTGGCGGGGAACCTGCACCGCACGAACACGCTGTGCATCCTCACGAACCAGATCCGCGAAAAGGTCGGGGTGATGTTCGGCTCGCCCGAGACGCAGCCGGGCGGCCGCGCGCTGAAGTTCTATGCCTCCCAGCGCCTGGACATCCGCCGCATCGAGACGCTCAAGGACGGCACCGAGGCCGTCGGCAACCGCGTGCGCGTGAAGGTCGTCAAGAACAAGGTGGCGGCGCCGTTCCGCCAGGCCGAGTTCGACATCGAGTTCGGCAAGGGGATCTCCACGTCGGGCTGCCTGATCGACCTGGGCCTCGAGCACAACATCGTGTCCAAGTCCGGCTCTTTCTTCTCCTACGGGGACGAACGGCTCGGCCAGGGCCGCGGCAACGCGAAGGCGCACCTCGACGCGAACCCCGAGCTGGCGAAGGAGATCGAAGGCAAGATCTACGACGCGCTGGGTCTCGGCCGCGAGGCGGTGACGCCGATCGATCGCGACACGACCGGGTCGGCGCCGCAGGATGCGCCGGCGCCGATCGAGTCCGAACCGGCGGTGGCCGCGGCTTAGGTTGACGCGGCCTCTCGGGGCCGAATAGGCTTGACAGACCGGACGGAGGGGGGCTCCGTGCGACAAGGGGGTCGCATGCGCGCGGGGGCGCGCCGAGACGATCCCACCATCAGAGGACATGGAGGGACGATGAGCGCACGTAAGAGCCTGCCAGGACGGCTGAGGCTGCTCGTCTGCGGAACCCTGCTCGGGCTCGCGCTGCTGGCGCCCGTCGGCACGGGCACAGCGGACGCGGCCGAACTGTGCAACCCGGGCACGTACTCGCCGAGTGGAAACGCCCCGTGCAACGCTGCGAGCCCTGGCTATTACGTCCCGGTCCCCGGCAGCACCACCGAGACCCCCTGCAGCGCCGGAAGCTACAACCCGTACTTCGGGTCGAACGTGTGCTACACCGCCTCGGCCGGCTACTACGTCCCCTTCTCGGCGTCGACGTCGCAGTATCTGTGCAGCGCCGGCACCTACTCCGCCGGAGGCGCCGCGTCGTGCGAAAAAGCGACGCCCGGGCACTATGTGCCAGGCGCGGGGTACAGCAGCCAGTTCAACTGCTTCGCCGGCACCTATCAGCCGGGCTATGAAGCCGCGAGCTGCTTCAAAGCGATCCCCGGCTACTTCGTCGCGTACCCGGGGCAGACCGCTGAGACTCCCTGTCCAGCGGGCACCTACCAGCCGAGCTCCGAAGCCGCGGGCTGCCTGAACGCGACCCCGGGCCATTACGTCGGCGCGAGCGGCCAGGCCTCGCAGACAGCCTGCTCGGCCGGCTACTACCAGCCGGAAGCGGCGAAGAGCTCGTGCATCGCCGCGAGTGAAGGCAACTACGTCGGCACCACGGGACAGAGCGCGCAGACGCCCTGCGCCGCCGGCAGCTTCGAGGCCGGGACCGCGGCCACCGCGTGCACGTCGGCCTCGCCGGGCAACTTCGTCTCCGCAAGCGGCCAGGCCGCCGAGACGCCTTGCGCTGCGGGCGCCTACCAGCCCGAAGCGGGGCAGTCGTCCTGCCTGGAAGCACAGGTCGGCTACTACGTCGAAACGCCCGGGTCGATCACGGAGGCCGCCTGCCCGTACGGGAAAACCACCGCAGGCGCCGGGGCGAGCGCGGAAGCGGCGTGCAGCGTCGTCAAGCCGCTGGAAGTCGAAACGACCTCACTGCCCGAAGCAACGCGCGGGGCCGCGTACAGCTTCCAGCTCGCGGCGGCCTATGGCACGGCGCCCTACAAATGGAAAAAGGTCGGGAAACTGCCGAAAGGCCTCAAATTGACCAAAGAAGGCCTGTTGACCGGCACGCCGAGCGTGAAACTCCTGGCCGGCTCCTACGAAATCGTGGCCAAGGTCCAGGACAGCGCGAAAAAACCGAAACACACCGCGACGCGGACGCTGACGCTCGTGATCGGCTGAGGCCGACGCCGGGTGCTCGCCGCCGGCCTCACCCGGCGGCGTCGCCCGGCCACCTCGGGACCGTCGCCTAGCGCCGTCGCCCGAAGCGCAGGTACGCGATCGCCCCGAGCGCGTTCAGGCTCACGAGCCGCCACACAGCTCGGCTGCCGCGAACCTCGTCCGCGTCGCGGCCGGCGATGTCGCGCTCGGCGCGGCCGACGATCATGAGGCTGATCGCGGTGATCACGAGCACCGCGGCTTTGCCGGCGGAGCCCAGTTCGCTGTAGCGCTTTTTCGGCATGTCCCGATCCTAGCTCGGCGGCGCGGTGGCCTACTCGCGCTTGGCGATCGTCATCGCAAGCCCGATCGCGAGGAACAGCAGCACCAGTCCGACGACGGCCAGCAGCACGCCGAACAGGCTGTGGCTGATCGACCACGCCGCGGCCACGACGCCCAGCCCGACCATGCCGGGGACCCCGAGCCAGGCGGGGCCTGGCTTCTCCTCGGGCGGCCGCTCGCTCTCCACACGCTCGCCGAGATCCGTGGGATCGTCGAGGGCGGCGGCCGCGGGCTCCTCTGCGCCGAACGGGTTCGCTCCGGTGCCGGCGTCCACCATCAGGCGGCCGCCGCCGCGGCGGTGCGCGGACGCTCGCGAGCGCCGCGGAGGACGCGCTCGACGCTCACCTCGACACCGTGCTTCGGTGCGAGCGTGATGCCCCGCATCACGACCGGGTCGGGCTCGGGCCGGATCGCGCGAAGCTCGACAGCCGGCACGACGACCCGCAGCACCTCGGCCATCTCCGCCTGTGCGAGCGCCGCGCCGAGGCAGCGCCGGATGCCGCCGCCGAAGGGGAGCCATGCGTACGACTCCGTTCCCTCGTCGAGAAAGCGCTCCGGGCGGAAGCGCTCGGGCTCGGGATAGAGGTCCGCCCGCATCTGGGTCAGCAGGATGCCCGGGTAGACCTTGACACCCGGCGGAAGCGCCCAGCCGCCGAGCGTGCGCGGCTTCGTGAGCGTGCGCTCGGCGCCGTCGATCACGGGGCGCAGGCGCAGCGACTCCTTGACGACCGCGTCGAGGTAGTCATCGCCCTCGCCGCCGGCCAGCTCCTCGCGCAGGCGCGCGCGAGCAGCGGGGTTGCGCAGCAGCAGCTCGAACGAGAACGCGAGGCCGGTGGAGGTCGTCTCGTGGCCCGCCGCGAGCATCGTGAACAGCTCGTCGCGCAGCTCGGGAGTCGTCATCGCCCGGCCGTCCTCGTCGCGGGCGCGCAACAGAAGCGAGAGCACGTCGGTGCGCTCGTCGAGGTCCGGGGCGCGGCGGCGGCGCTCGATCTCCTCGGACAGCAGGGTGTCAGCGGCGCGCAGGCGCCGGGCAAAGCGCCCGCCGGGGCTCAGCGGGCCGAGATCGGTTCGCGCCGCGCCGGAGATCATGAAGATCGGGCTGCTGTCGATCACGGCCGCGGTCGCCGCTCGCAGCCGCTCCTGGGCAGCGCGGTCGGTCACGCCGAAAACGGCCCGGCAGATGACCTCGAAGGTCAACGCGCGCATGCGCTCGCGGATCGTCAGCCGCCGTCCGGGCCGCCACGTCGCGACCTCGCGCTCGGCGACCTCGCGGATCACCTCGCGGAACGTCGCGACCCTGGAGCCCTGGAACGGCGGCAGCAGGAGCTTTCGCTGGCGCAGGTGCTCGCGCCCGTCGAGGACCAGCACCGAATGCGAGCCCAGCACCGGCTCCATGAACGAGTTCGCCTCGCCTGCCAGCAGATCCGATTGGTCGCCGGTGAACAGCTCGCGGATCGCATCCGGCTCGGCGACGTAGACGCCGGTCCCGAAGCCCGTGTAGCGGACGGTGAACACGTTGCCATAGCGCGCCTGCCAGCCGAGCAGCGTCTCGATCGGGCGCGTCATGAAGCGCAGCATGTTGAGCGCGGCAGGGGCGCGCGGGCCGGGCGGAAGCCCGTCGTGACGTGCGCGCGGGATCACCCGAATGACACTACTCCTCGCCACGCGGGGGCCATAGTGTCAAGCAGGGCCGTCCACCGCACGCAAACGCTGCTGCTCCCGGGGGGAGCAGAGAGGAGTTTTCAGATGAGCACGCAGGAGAAAACGGGCGCGACCGTCGCCGATTGGGAGCGCGAGGAAGTCGACGCCGCGAACGCGAGCGGCAGCCAGCCGGTGATCTTCATCCACGGCCTGTGGCTGCTCGGATCCAGCTGGGACAACTGGGCCGAGGTCTTCCGCGGCGCGGGCTACGCCACGCTTCAGCCGGGCTGGCCGGATGACCCCGCCGATGTCGCGGAGGCGAAGGCGAACCCGGATGTGTTCGCGAACAAGAAGATCGGCCAGGTGGCCGACCACTACGCCGCGATCGCCGGCGCTCTGCAGAAGAAGCCGGCGCTCATCGGGCACTCCTTCGGCGGCCTGCTCGTGCAGATCCTCGCCGGGCGCGGTCTCTCGGCGGCGACGGTCGCCATCGACCCTGGGCCCTTCCGGGGTGTGCTGCCGCTGCCCTTCTCGGCGCTGAAGGCGTCCTCGGGGGTGCTGAAAAACCCGGCCAACCGCCACCGCGCTGTCCCTCTCACCCTCGAGCAGTTCCGCTACGGCTTCGCGAACGCCGTCAGCGAGGATGAGGCCAAGCGGCTTTATGACGAGTACTCGGTTCCGGGTCCGGGCGCGCCGATCTTCCAGGCGGCGACCGCGAACCTCGACCCCTGGACGGATGCGAAAGTCGAGCTCGAGAACCCCGATCGCGGTCCGCTGCTCGTCACATCAGGGGAGAAGGACCACCAGGTGCCCGGGGCGATCTCGGAGGCCTCGTACAAGAAGCAGCTGCGCAACCCTGGCGTGACCGAGTTCGTGGAGATCCCGGGGCGGGGGCACTCGCTGACGATCGACAGCGGGTGGCGGGAGGTCGCGCAGATCGCGCTCGAGTTCGTGGAGCGGTTCGTTCCGGCCGCCTAGCGACAGCAGCGAGCAGACGCGTGGTCTTCGAGAGCGCAGGCATCCTGCGCGCAGACGACGGCACGGAGCTGGCGCGCACCGAGGCGCTGCCGGCTCCCGCGCTCGCGCGCGTCATCGTCGGCGCGGACACCTACGAGATCGAAAAACCGAGCGCGCTCGGCTGGCATTTCCAGCTGCTCGACGCAGGCGGAGCGGTCGTCTGCGACTTCAAGCCGGGGCTGCGTCGAGGTGGAACGATGCACGCTGCGGGCGGCGAGGAGGTCGCGACGCTCCTCAAGCATCTGCTCGGGCGGGCGTGGACGATCACGCCCGCGCGAGGCCAGCCGGTCGAGGTGAAGCGGCGGGAGGGGTTCCTCGGGCCGGTCGTCGCCGACGACGGCCGGATCGTCGCCCCCGACCTCGATCTCTCGGTTCCGGCCACGGTGTCCGTGGACAAGGACCTGGCGCGGATGCTCGCGTTCGCGTGCTGGCTGATCGAGGAGTGGGACGGTCGCGAGCCGGCCTGAGGCGGGCTCGCGACGGCTCCAGGCGGGCGCTCTCGCCGCAGCTTGGCGCCGGTACTCTTGGCGCGTGCCCAAGACCTACCACCTCACCACCTTCGGCTGCCAGATGAACGAGCACGATTCCGAGCGCATGAAGGGCATGCTCGGCTCGCTCGGCTACGCGGAGGCGAGCGAGCGCGCCGAGGCCGACCTGATCCTCTTCAACACCTGCTCGATCCGCGAGACGGCCGACAGCCGCTTCATCACGCATCTCGGCGAGGCCAAGCGGCTGAAGCGCGAACAGCCCGACCGCGTCGTCGGCGTGGGCGGCTGCTGGGCCCAGTCGGTCAAGGAGGAGGTGTTCGAGCGCTTCCCGTTCGTGGACGTGGCGTTCGGTCCCGGCCAGGTCCACAAGCTCGCCGAGTTCCTGACGAGCGACTCGCTGAGCGCGCAGGGCTACTTCGAGTTCGAGGGCTTCACCGGCCACCTGCCCTCGCGCCGTGCGCGCGCCTTCCAGGGCTGGCTGCAGATCAGCGTCGGGTGCAACTGCCGATGCTCCTACTGCATCGTGCCCTCGACGCGCGGGCGCGAGGTCAGCCGCCCGCCGGGCGAGCTCGTCGCGGAGGTCGCAGCGATGGCCGCCGACGGCGTCAAGGAGGTGACGCTGCTGGGGCAGAACGTCAACTCCTACGGGCGCGAGCTGCCCCCGGGCGAGGGCGGGAAGCCGACGTTCGCGCGCCTGCTGGGCCTGCTCGACGGGGTGGAGGGGATCGAGCGCATCCGCTACACGAGCCCGCACCCGAAGGACATGCGCGAGGACGTGATCCGCGCGCACGCCGAGCTCCCGAGCGTCTGCCGGCACATCCACCTGCCGCTGCAGTCGGGATCGAGCCGCATCCTGAAGGCGATGCGGCGCACCTACGACCGCGAGCGCTATCTCGACCGCGTGGCGATGATCCGCGAGCATCTCCCAGACGTCGCGCTCAGCACCGACATCATCGTCGGCTTCCCCGGCGAGACCGAGGAGGACTTCGAGCAGACCCTCGACGTCGTCGAGCAGGTCGGCTACGACAGCGCGTTCACGTTCGTCTTCTCGCCGCGGCGCGGCACCGAGGCAGCGACGATCGACGAAGGCGTGGTTGCGCATCCCGTCAAGGTCGCGCGCATGGGGAGGCTCGTGGACGTCGTCCAGCGCGGCGCGCGCGAGCGCTCCCAGCGCTTCGTCGGGCGCACCCTGGACGTGCTCGTCGAAGGCCCCTCCCGCAACGACCCCGAGCGCCTGCGCGGGCGCACGACCCACAACAAGGTCGTCAACTTCAGCGGCCTTGCCACCCCCGGCGAGATCACGCCCGTGCGCATCGACTCCGCGACGAGCCAGACGCTGACGGGCGAGGAGGAACTGCTCGCCCGCGCGGCCAGCTGAGCGCTGGCCGTCCGTTCCGCCGCGGTCCGGGGCGACTAGGATCGCGGCGAGATGAAGATCCGCGCCGCAGTCCTCGAGGAGTTCGGCAAGCCGCTGGCCGTGCGCGAGGTCGACCTCGCCGAGCCAGGCCCGGGCGAGGTGCTCGTGCGCCTGGCCGCCTGCGGCGTCTGCCACACGGACATGTACACGGCCTCCGGCGTCGATCCGTCCGGCTACGCGCCGACGGTCCTCGGCCACGAGGGCGCGGGCGTCGTCGAGCGCGTCGGCCCCGACGTCACCCTGCTCGTCGAGGGCGATCACGTCGTGACGCTGTTCTCGCCGCAATGCGGCGAGTGCATCCACTGCGTGAGCCCCCTGACGAACCTCTGCCTCGCGATCCGCGAGCAGCAGAACAAGGGCTTCCTTCCCGACGGCACCACGCGCCTTTCGATCGACGGCGAGCCGGTCCGGCACTTCATGGGCAGCTCGACGTTCGCCGAGTACACGGTGATGCCGGAGATCGCGCTGGCGAAGATCGACCCGGAGGCGCCGCTGGACCGGGCGTGCCTGTTCGCGTGCGGGCTCTCGACCGGGCTCGGCGCGGCGATGCGGACGGCCGATGTCAGGCCGGGCTCGACCTGCGTCGTGTTCGGCGCGGGCATGGTCGGCCTCGGCGCGGTCGCCGGCTGCCGCCTGCAGGGGGCGGAACGGATCGTCTGCGTCGAGAACTCACCGGAGCGCCTGGAGCTGGCGCGCGGGCAGGGCGCCACGGACCTGATGCAGGGCGGCTCGGAGGCCGTCGAGGCGATCCTCGCGATGACGGGCGGCTTCGGCGCCGACTACACGTTCGAGGCCACCGGCAACGTGGGGGTGATGCGCCAGGCGGTGGAAGCGGCGCGGATGGGCTGGGGGCTCTGCACCGTCTGCGGGGTGGCGGGCAAGGGAGAGACGCTCGACGTCGTTCCCCGCCTGCTGATCACGGGCCGGCGCGTATGCGGGTCGTCCTTCGGAGGGCTGAAGGGCCGAGAAGACGTGCCGGCGCTGATCTCGCGCTGGATGGCGGGGGAGATCGACGTCGATCCCTTCATCTCGCACCGCATGCCGCTCGACGACGTCAACCGGGGCTTCGAGCTGATGGAGGCGCAGGACGGAATCCGCTCCGTACTCGAGCTCTGAGCGGGCGAGAGGAAGCGCGGGCTGCTGCGCTCTCTTCTTTTTTGGGGTTGGGATGGGTGGGCGTTGCCGGTGCCCCCGCGATCATGGTTGCCGCGAGCAGCTTCGAGATGAACATGGCCGAGACCTCCTGGGATTGGCGGGCAGGGCCGGCGCTCCATGCCGGCCCTGGTTTGGACTGGTGCATTCGATGCTCGGCCGCGCGGCTGAGCGCAGGCGCCGGCTTTTGCTGAGAGGCTGCTGAGCGCTACGGCGCGAGGGCGAGGAGGAAGAAGCGTCCCGGCGGCAGGTTGCCGGCGAGCGCCACCAGCGGATCGTCGTCTTCGACCGCGACGAAACGCCTGAAACCCTCGAACCGCCCGACCACCTCCGCGGCGCTGCCGCCGAAGTCCGTGAGCTCCTCGTGGATCTCGACCAGGAAGCTGGTGCGGCCACTGCCGAGCGTCTCGCGCGCCCCCTCGAGCACGCGTTCCTCGTACCCCTCAACATCGATCATCACGAGCGCCGGCTCGCCGTGCTCGCGGGCCAGCTCGTCGACGGTCACCGCGGGCACCTCGACGGTGCCGGTTGAGGCGCGCTCGTCGACCGAGCCGTTGAGGCCCTCGCCGAAGGAGAGGGTGCCGCTGCGATCCGCTCCGGCGGCATGCACGACGAGCAGGTTCCGGGCGTCGTTCAGCTCGGCGTTGCGCCGCGCGACGGTGGCGTTGTGCGGCTCGGCCTCGACGGCGACCACGCGCCCGCCGGGCCGCACCTGCGCGGCGATCATCAGCGCGATCACAGCCTGGTGGGCGCCGAGGTCGAACACCGTGGCGCCGGGTGCGAGCACGCCCTCCTCGCGCAGGAACGTGAGCGCCTTGGGCTCCTCCCAGTCGTGGTCGTACCAGCCCTGCCCGAGCGGATCTGCGAGCAGCAGCGTGAGCTCGAGGCCCCCGTAGGAATGCGTGACCTCGTGCGGCTCGTAGGCCGCGATCTGGGAGGCGATCTTCCTGCGCCGGTAGGAGCGGTAGACCGAGTGCGGCAGCAGGCGCCGCGCGAGCGCCTTGGCGGGGGAGGACACGCGCGAAAGCTACAGCCCGCGGGGTGGCGCGGGGTGCCGACCGCCGTCTATGCGAACATACGTTCGTGCGCTGGGACAACCTGAAGGTCGAGGACGAGGCGCAGCGGCTGCTGCCCGGATACCGCGATCCCGCATCGGTGCGCCGTTTCGACGCACCCGAGGCGCTCGACACGCGCTTCTACGAGGTGCGGGCGAAATCGGTGCTCAACAAAGTGCCGCCAGCGTCACAGATGCCATTCCGTTGGACGGTGAATCCGTACAGGGGATGTAGCCATGCCTGTTCTTATTGCCAAGCCGGCGAGACGCTTGTCCTGATGGGCGATGGGCGCACCAGGCAGCTAGCAGACTTGATAGTAGGTGACAAGATCGTCGGCACGCGGGAGGACGGGAGATATCGCCGCTTCGTTGAGACCGAAGTTCTGGCCAAGTGGTCGAGTATCAAGCCTGCCTGGGAGGTCGAACTGGAGGACGGGACGAAGCTGCTCGCGAGCGGCGACCACCGCTTTCTGAGCGATCGGGGCTGGAAGCATGTCGTCGGGACCGAATGGGGTCCGATGCAGCGACCGCATCTGACCGAGAACAACCGCCTGCTGGGACCCGGCGGCTGCGTCAAAGCGCCCGTCGAGGACTTCGACTACAAGCGCGGATATCTGACGGGCATGATCCGCGGCGACGGCACGCTCGGTTCCTACCGGTACGCGAGGCCGAGCGGAGGCGAGTGGACGAAGCACAGCTTTCGCTTGGCGCTCGCTGACAGAGAGGCGCTGGACCGATCCGAGCGCTACCTCTTCGACCTCGCCGTTGTCACCAGCCGCTTTCAGTTCTCCGCGGCCACGACCAGGCACCGGGAAATGACGGCCGTCCGAGCGCAGGCGGAGCCCGAGGTCGAGCGCATCCGGGAACTGACCGAGTGGCCGCTCTGGCCGTCCCAGTCGTGGATACAGGGGTTCCTCGCGGGGATCTTCGACGCCGAGGGCTCAGGAGGCGAAGTGATACGGATCACCAACAAGGACCCGGAGATCATCGACTGGATCAGGGCCTGTCTTGCCCGCTGCGGGTTCCGGTACGTGGTGGAGAATGGAAACGCGAACGACGTCCGCGTCGTTCGTATCCAGGGCGGCCTCCCCGAGAAGATGCGCTTCTTCCTGGGCACCGACCCGGCGATCACCCGCAAGCGCACGATCATCGGCAAAGCCCTGAAGTGCAAATCGAACCTGCTCGTCGTCTCAATCCGCCCGCTCGGGATGGTGATGCGCATGTACGACATCACCACCGGGACCGAAGACTTCATCGCGAACGGCGTGGTGAGCCACAACTGCTTCGCTCGGCCCACCCACACCTTCCTCGGCTTCGACGCAGGCCGCGACTTCGAGCGCGAGATCGTCGTCAAGGTCAACGCCCCCGAGCTGCTGCGCGCCGAGCTGGCCCGCCCCTCGTGGAAAGGCGAACACGTCGCCCTCGGCACCAACACCGACCCCTACCAGTGGGTTGAGGGTCGCTACAAGCTGATGGAGGGCATCTGGCAGGCGCTGCTGGACGCGCGCAACCCGTGCTCGATCCTCACGAAGTCGCCGCTGCTGCTTCGCGACATCGAGCTGCTGAAGGAGCTGGCGGAGAAGGTCGGGCTGACGGCGTGCCTGTCGATCCCGACGCTCGATCAGAAGGTCTGGCGCGAAACCGAGCCGCGCACCCCGAACCCGAAGGCCCGCCTGGAGGCGGTCGCCGCGCTGAACCGTGCCGGCGTGCCGACGGGCGTTCTGATCGCCCCGCTGATGCCCGGGATCAACGACGCGCCCGAGCAGGTCGAGCCGCTCCTGGAGGCCGTCGCGGACGCGGGCGCGACGAACGTCGCCGGGATCGCCCTGCACCTGCGGGGCGAGGTGAAAGACGTGTTCATGGGCTGGATGCGCGACGCCCGCCCGGAGCTCGTCCCCCGCTACGACGAGCTGTACGGGCGCCGCGCCTACGCTCCCCAGCGTGAGCGCGAGCGGCTGTCGCGGATGGTGCGCCGCGGCAAGAGGCCCGGTGCCTTCTGGCGCAACCGCCCGCTCGAAGGGGCCAAGATGAGTGACACAGGCCAGCCGCCCGAGCGCTCGGCCGCCGAGAGGGTCGCAGCCCTCAGCGGTCAGCAGGCTCTGTTCTAGGAGCTCACGCTCAGCGTTTGTCGCGCTGCCCGGCGGCCATCTGCCGGGAGATGTCGTCAGAGCCCATCCGGCGAGCGAAGCGGCCGGCCGTCTCGGGCGAGAGGTTCGCGAAGATCGTGCTGATGCGCAGCGGCAGCGGGGCGACGTCGATCTCGCCGCGGTTGTGCTCGATCCCCTTCACGACCGCCTCGGCGACCTGCTCAGGCGTCCGCGTGCCCACGCCCGCCGGGAGCTTCACTTCGGCGTCGGCGAACATGCCCGCGTCGCTGATGAACCCTGGGAAGACGGTCGTGACGCCGACGCCGCTGCCGTGGAGATCGCCACGCAGCGCGGAGGCGAACCCCCGCATGCCGAACTTCGTCGCGTTGTAGAGCGAGGTGTTGGGTGTCGCCGCCTTGCCCGACAGCGAGGAGATGAACACAAGCTGGCCGCTGCGGCGCGCCATCATCCGCGGCAAGAGCCCCTGCGCGAGCACGATCGGAGCGCGCAGGTTCACATCCAACACACGGTCGATCTCCTGGACGGAGTAGTCCTCGACCCGCCCCGATCCGGGCAGCGCCGCGTTCGCGATAAGGATGTCCACCTCGCCGGCTTCGCCGAGCAGCCGCGCGACCTCCGCGCGCTCGGAGAGGTCGACCGCAAGGGCGCGACCGCCGAGCTCGCCGGCGAGCGGTTCCAGCACCTCGGCGCGCCGACCCGTCAGGATCAGCTTGGCGCCGCGCCCTGCGAGCGCGCGCGCAATCGCCTGGCCGATGCCTCCGGTGGCGCCCGTCAGGAGCACTGTCGATCCCGAGATCTGCACCAAAGTGAGCCTATCCGCATGAGGATCATCGCGCTGTTCGGCCCCACGGGCGTCGGCAAGACGGCCGTCGCGCTCGCGCTCGCCCAGGAGCTCCGCTCCCGGGGCGAGGACCCGGTCGCCGTCTCCGCCGATGCGCTCCAGGTCTATGCCGGGCTCGAGACGCTGACCGGCGTCGCAAGCGCAGCGGAGCAGGCGCAGCTCGAGCACCGGCTGGTCTCGTTCCTGCCGGTCGACGCGTCGTTCAGCGTCGGCGAGTACTCCCAGCTCGCGCACGCCCAGATCGACGAGCTGCTGGCGCAGGGGAGGCGGCCGATCGTCGTGGGCGGCACCGGCCTGTACCTGCGCGCGGCGCTGACCGAGCTGGACCTGCGCCCGGCGCCCCCGGAGGGCGTGCGCGAACGCCTGACCGCCGAGCTGGAACGCGTCGGCCCTCAGGCGCTCCACGCGCGGCTCGCGGAGCGCGCGCCATGGGCAGCGGAGGGGATCGAGCCGAACGACCGGCAGCGCGTCGTCCGGGCGCTCGAGCTGCTCGAGCTCGGCGAGCTGGAGCCACCCGAGGGCCCGTCGCAGCTCTGGAGCGAGGAGCTGCGGCACCCGGCGCTGCTCGCCGGGCTGACGATGGAGCGCGAGCGCCTGTACGCCGCGATCGACCGCCGCGTCGATGAGATGGTCGCCGCGGGCGCGCGCGAGGAGGTGCTGCGCGCGGCGGCCGCCGGCGTCTCGGAGACGGCCTCGAAGGCGCTCGGCTTCGAGGACCTGCTCGCGGGTGACGTCGAGCGGATGAAGCGCCGCACGCGCAACTACGCGCGCCGCCAGCTCACCTGGATGCGCAAGCTCGCGGGCGTGCGCGTGATCGACGTCACCGGCCGCGACCCGGCGCTTGTGGCGGGCGAGATCCTAGACTCCGACGCCGCATGACCATGCGCTTCGAGAAGTGGCAGGCCCTCGGCAACGACTACCTGATCGTCGAGCGCGACGAGCTGCCGTTCGAGCTGACCCCGGCACGGGTGCGGCGCCTGTGCGAGCCGCACTTCGGCATCTTCGCCGACGGCATCCTGCTGCTCTCGCCGCCCTCGGAGCCGCGCCACGTCGCCGACCTGCGGATCTTCAACCCCGACGGGTCGGAGGCCGAGCTGTCCGGCAACGGCGCCCGCGAGGCGATCCTGTACCTGCGCCGCCGCGGCTGGACCGACCGCGACGAGTTCGCGATCTCCACCGCCGCGGGGACGATCCGGCCCACGATCACCGGCGCGGACACCTGCCGCGTCGACATGGGCCATGCCGCGCTCAGCTCCGGCGACTTCCCCGGCGGGCCTCCCGACGGCCGCGGCACCGTCACGAGCGCCGGGCGCGAGTGGGCGTTCCGGCACGTCTCGGTCGGCAACCCGCAATGCGCGATCGCCGTCGCGACCCCCGAGGAGCTGGACGCGATCGACCTGCCCGCCGCGGGCCCCGCGATCGAAGCCTCCGAGCTGTTCCCGCATCGCACCAACGTCTCGTGGTACGCGGAGCTCGAGCCCGCGAAGATCCGCGCGCGGATCTTCGAGCGCGGTGTGGGGGAGACGCTGTCCTCGGGCACGGGCGCCACCGGCGCCGCCGTCGCCCACCTCCAGGGCATCGCCGCGGGCGCGCGCCCGCCGGTGGTCACCGTCGTCCTGGACGGGGGCGAGCTGGAGGTGGAGGTCGCGGCAGACCTGCAAGTTCACCTGACAGGCTGGGCGCGGCCGGTGTTCGCCGGCGCGGTCAGCGACGAGTTCGAAAAGGAGCTGCATGAAACCGAGTAGCCGCCTCGAGAAGATCCCGCCGTACGCGTTCGCCCAGCTGGAGCGCAAGATCGCCGACAAGCGCGCGGCCGGCGTCGACGTGATCAGCCTCGGCATCGGCGACCCGGATCGGCCGACCCCGCCGCTGATCGTCGAGGCGATGCAGGAGGCGGTCAGCGAGGCGGAAACGCATCAGTACCCTTCCAACCGCGGCCGCCAGGACTTCCGCGAGGCCGTGCACGACTTCTACCTCCGTCGTTTCGACGTCAGCCTGGACCCCGATTCTGAGGTGATCCCGGCGATCGGCGCCAAGGAGGCGATCTTCAACCTCAACCTCGCCTTCCTGGACCCCGGCGACTACGCGCTCGCGGCGGACCCCGGGTACCCGGTCTACACGGGCGGGCCCTGGCTCGCGGGCGCCGAGCCGGTGCTGACGGCGCTGGAGCCCGAGCGCGGCTTCGTGCCGGACCTCGGTGCGATCGACGACGAGGTCGCGCGCAAGGCCAAGCTGATGTACCTCAACTACCCCAACAACCCGACCGGCGCTGTCGTGCCCGACGGGTTCTTCGAGGAGGTCGTCGGCTTCGCGCGCGCGAACGACATCCTCGTCGTGCACGACATGGCCTACTCGGAGATCGTCTTCGAGGGCTACGAGGCGCCGTCGTTCCTGGCCACGCCCGGTGCGAAGGACGTCGGCATCGAGGTCTACTCCTTCTCCAAGGGCTTCAACATGACCGGCTGGCGCTGCGCGATGGTGCTCGGCAACGCGGAGGCGCTGCAGACCTACTGGCGGCTGAAGACGAACATCGACTCGGGCCTGTTCGAGGCGACCCAGCTGGCGGCGGTCGCCGCGATGTCGCCGGAGGCGGACGAGGAGGTCGCCTCGATGGTGGAGTTGTACAAGCGGCGCCGGGACCTGGTCTGCGACGCGCTGGAAGAGATCGGCGTGAGGGTGCGCCGGCCGCACGCGACGATCTACGTGTGGGCGCCGGTGCCGGACGGCTTCGAGAGCTCTGCGGCCTACGCCGAGTATGTGCTCGAGGAGGCCGGCGTGGTGATCTCGCCCGGCGCGATCTACGGGCCGGCCGGCGAGGGCTGGTTCCGGATCTCGCTGACGACGCCGGACGCGCGGCTGCTCGAGGCGGTGCAGCGGCTGGGCAAGCTCCGCGCCTAGCGTCACCGCCGGGCGCCGCCGTCGGACTCAGAATCGTCACGGAGCGCCCAGAAGAGGTCCTAGACTGGATGGTGGATGGATAGGAGCCGCAGCGGCCGCAACACGCAGAGTGCGTCGAGGAACGGGACGGAGCCCGCCCAGCGGGCGGCACAGCGCGCGTTGTGCGTCGGGGCGCTGGAGCAGGGCGATGACCTCGCCGAGCTGGGCGAGCTCCTGCACACCGCCGGCGTCGCGGTGGTGGGCGAGCTGGCGCAGCGGCGCGAGCGACCGCACCCGAACACCTACCTCGGGCCCGGGAAGGTCGCCGAGGCGAAGGCGCTCGCGCGCGAGTGCGACGCGAACCTGATCGCCTGCGACGATGAGCTGACCCCGCGCCAGGAGCGCAACCTCGAGGAGGCGATCGGGCTGCCGGTGATCGACCGCACGAGCGTGATTCTCGACATCTTCGCCTCGCACGCGAACAGCGCCGAGGGCAAGCTCCAGGTCGAGCTCGCGCAGCTCGAATACAACATGGCCCGCATGCGCGGCCTGTGGAGCCACCTCGAACGCCTCGGCGGCGGCATCGGCACGAGGGGTCCCGGCGAGACGCAGATCGAGACCGACCGACGCCTGGCGCGCAGCCGCATCTCCGTCCTGCGCAAGCGCCTGGAGCACGTCAAGGGCACGCGCGCGGTGCAGCGCGCAGAGCGCGAGCGCGCCGCGGTGCCGACGATCTCGCTGGTGGGATACACGAACGCCGGCAAGTCGACGCTGCTGAACGCGCTCACGGGCGCCGAGGTGGGCGTCCGCGACCGGCTGTTCCACACGCTCGACCCGACCACGCGCACGCTGCGCATCGCCGGTCGCGCCTACCTCGTCACCGACACCGTCGGCTTCATCAAGAAGCTGCCGCACCAGCTGGTCGAATCCTTCGCGGCGACGCTCGAGGAGACCCAGCGCGCGGATCTTCTGCTGCACGTGCTCGACGCCTCCGCGGGCGAGGAGCAGGCCGCGGTCAACCGGCAGGCCGTCGAGGAGACGCTGGAGGAGATCGGCGCCGGCGAGCAGCCGCGTCTGCTGGTGTTGAACAAGGCCGACCTGCTCGACGCCGAGGAGCGCGAGCAGCTGCGCCACGCCTACCCGCGCGCCACGTTGGTGAGCGCCGCCACGGGGGAGGGGCTGGAGGAGCTCTGCGAGCGCATCGAGGCCGAGCTCTCGCACACGCTGCGCGCGCTCGACCTGCTCGTTCCGTATGCCGACGGTGGCAGCCTCGCGGAGCTGCACGAGCTGGCCGGCGAGGTCAGCCGCGAGGACACCGCCGAGGGTGTGCGGGTGCACGCGCTCGTGCCCGCGCGGCTCGCGGAGCGGTTCGCGCGGTTCGCGGTCGCATCCTGACGTGAAGGCACAGTTCCTCGCCAGCGTCGCCGTGATCACGCCCGACCCGCCCGCGGGCGCGAAGCTCTACGGGGAGGCGCTCGGCTTGCCCCTGGAAGGCGCCGAGGACGGCGGCTACCGGCACACCGAGGCGTTGGACGGGTGCAGGAGCTTCGGCGTCTGGCCGCTCTCGCAGGTCGCTGAAGCGTGCTTCGCCCGCGAGGAGTGGCCCGCCGACCGGCCGGTGCCCCAGGCGAGCATCGAGTTCGACGTCGAGAGCCCGCGCGCGGTCGCAGCGGCGGCCGAGGAGCTGCAGGGCGTGGGCTACGAAGTTCTCCACGGCGCCCGCGAGGAGCCCTGGGGGCAGACCGTGGCGCGCATGCAGGGGCCCGAAGGCCTGATCGTCGGAGTCGCCTACACGCCCGCGCTTCGCCGGGAGCCCTGACCGCTCAGGCTCTGGCCGCGCGGACGGCGGCGGCGTGGGTGGCCTCCTCGATCCCGTCGGGCAGGGGCGCAAGCTCGTCGACGGAGAGGCCGAGGCCCTGCGCGATCAGCCAGTCCGCGAACCACACGTTCTTCGGCAGCAGCGGCCCGTGGAGGTAGGTGCCGATCGTGTTCCCGCTGCGGGCGCCCTCGAAGCCGCTGCGACCGTCGTTGCCGTGGCCGTCCAGGACGCGCCCCAACGCCTCCTGGCCGCTCCTGAGCGTCGTGCGCCCGCCGTGGTTCTCGAACCCCGCGAGAACCTCGCCGCCGAAGCCGAGCGGCTCGATCGCGACGTTGCCGATCAGGCGCTCGCCTGCGCCGCGCACCGTCTCGACCTCGAGCAACCCGACGCCCTCGATGCGCTCCTCGTCGAGGCTGTACGAGGCGCCGAGCAGCTGATAGCCCCCGCAGACGCCGAGCACGATCGCGTCGCGCTCGGCGGCATGCCTGAGCGCCCCGGCCTTCAGCGCGAGGAGGTCCTCCGCGCAGAGGCGCTGGTCGCGGTCCTGGCCGCCGCCGATGTAGTAGAGGTCGTGGCGCTCGCCGTCGAGCGGCTCGCCGAGGCCCGAGGCGGTCAGCTCGAAGCCGATTCCGCGCCAGGCGCAGCGACGCTCGAGGACGATCAGGTTGCCGCGGTCGGCGTAGATGTTCATCAGGTCCGGGTAGAGCGCGCACACGCGCAGCGCGTCAGGCACGGAGCATCACGACCTCGCTGGCGGTGTGTTCTTCCGTTTCGGGCAGGAGACGCGTCGGCTCCTTCGCAAGCCCCACCGACCCTCCCTCCCTCCAAAGCTGCTGTTCGCTCACGCGCGCCAGCTCGATGACGTCGCGCTCGCCCTGCTCGCGCCAGCGCGCGCCGCCGCGGCCGTCACCGGGCAGGACCACGCGCTCGCGTTCGATCCTGATCGCCTTCTCGAGCACGCGCACGCTCAGCGGCCGCGAGAAGTACACGTGCTCGCCGCGCGCCAGCCTGTCCGGGGAGGGGCCGAGCTCGCCAGCGAGCGCGTCGAACTCGTCCGCCTCGGTCACGATCGCGCATGCGAGCAGGGCACCCGGCCGGATGTGCGCCGCGACGCCCCGGAACGTCGCGAGCCGCTCCTCGGAGCTGCCCAGCAGCTGGATCGTCTGCATCGGCACCAGGCAGAGGTCGAAGTCGCGTTCGTCCAGCGACAGCTCGCGGATGTCGCTCGCGACGGTCCGCACCGGCAGCTCGCCTGCGCGCACCGCGAGCTCTTCCAGGAGTGCCGGCGAGAGGTCGACGGCGGTGACCCTGTGGCCCGACGCGGCGAGGTCGAGCGAGACTCTCCCGATCCCCGCGCCGAGATCGAGTACGCGCGCCTGCCCGCCGCGCGGCGCGGCCGCGTCCGCGAGCTCGCGCCACAGCGGCAGGTCCGCGCGGTAGCGCCCGCACTCCACCTCGTGCCAGATCACCTCGGCGGGCGGCGCCTGCGCGGTCACGACCAGTGGCTCGCTACGGCGCCGCGTGAAACCAGCAGCTCGCGCAGCGACAGCATCGCGGTGTAGGTCGGAAGCGCGTAGAGCGGACGTGTGTGCCCGCCCTTCGCCAGCGCGCCGTCGAGTGCGCGCGGGAGATCCGGCTCGATGCTGATGCGCTCGGGCTCGACGCCCGCGTACTTCAGCCGCGCGGCCAGGTCGGCCGCTCGCGTGCCGCTGCAGGTCGCCGTGGCGACGCGGTCGGCGAGCAGCTCGAAATCGGCGTCCCAGATCCAGGAGACGTCGCGGCCGTCGGCGATGCGGTCGTTGAGCACGCCCAGCAGATCGTGGCGCCCGGGCTCCAGGGCGAGCGTGCGCAGCACCTCGTTGGCGCCGGCCGGGTTCTTGACGAGCAGGATCGCCAGCTCGCGGTCCGAGGGCCCATGCGTCCCGTTGGAGGAGGGTGTCGCAAGGCGCAGGGTCTCGGCGCGGCCGAACGCCGGGCGCGCCGCCTGCAGGCCGGCGACGATCTCCTCGAGCGGCACCGCCAGAGCCCAGCCGAGCGCCGCAGCGGCAAGGGCGTTGTAGACGTTGTAGAGGCCGGGCAGGGCGAGCGCCACCCGCGCGCTCCCGGCGGGCGTGGTGAGCGTGAACTCGGCGCTGCGCACGCCCTTCAGCGCGATGTCGCCCGCGACGATCTGCGGGGCGGGGCGCGCGGCGCCGCAGGAAGGGCAGTGGTAATGGCCGAGGTGTCCGAGATACACCGCGTCGAAGACGTAGGGGCTCCCGCAGCGGCGGCAGTGCTTGGCGTCCGCGGCGTGGCCCAGGCCGGGGAGCGCGAGCGTGTCGTCGTCGACCCCGAAGTAGACCACCGCCGCCTGGTCGCGCTCGCGACCCAGATCGGCGAGCAGCGGGTCGTCGGCGTTGAGGATCGCGCGCGCAGGCGAAGTCGCGAGCAGCTCGTGCCAGCTGTCGGCGATCGCCTCCAGCTCACCGAAGCGGTCGAGTTGGTCGCGGAAGAGGTTCCCGAGCACGATCGCGCCCGGCTCGAGTGCGGCGACGACCGACGCGAGCCACAGCTCGTCGACCTCGAACAGGCCCAGCTCGCCGTCGATGCGACTGCCATGTGTCGCCTCGAGCAGGGTGGTCGCGACCCCGCCCGCCATGTTCGCGCCGGCGCGGTTGTGGACGAGCGGGATACCCGCCCCGCCGAGCACTCCGGCGGCCATAGCGGCGGTCGTGGTCTTGCCGTTGGTGGCCGAGATCGCGACGCTGCCCCGGGGCAGACGGGCAGCGAGCGTGCTGATCGCCTGCGGCTCGAGCGCCATCAGCACCCGCCCCGGCAGGCTGGTCGCGCCGCCTCCGCCGAGCCGCGCGAGCGCGCCGGCGCCGCGCGCCACGGCGAGCTTTGCGCGAAGCAGCATCAGCCCGGGGCGCCGGGCGAGGGCCGGCCGGAGAGCGCGGCGGCCCCGCCGGCCGGCGTGAGCACGCTCACCGCCCCGCGCAGCGCGATCACGCGAACGGGCAGCGCGCCGACCGGGTCGCCGTCGGCGTACATCTCAAACGGGCGGTCCGCCGTGATCTTCACCTGAGAGGAGCGGAACACCTTCACGGTCGGCAGCGTGACATGCGTCCCCTTGAAGACCCGCGGCAGGTTGGCGAGAAAGCGCAGGCGGCTGACGCGTTCGATCGCGACGATGTCGAGCATGCCGTCGTCGAGCATCGCGTCGGGGGCTGCGTACATCCCGCCGCCGTAGGCGCGGGAGTTCGCGGCCGCGACCGAGTAGCCCGTGAAGCTGTGACGCTCGCCGCCGTCGAGCTCGAGCTCGAACCTGGCGGGGCGCCAGGAGATCAGCGCGCGCAGCGCACCGTACGCGTAGACGAGCCCGCCGAGCCACGAGGGCGCTTCGTTGGCGACGCGGTTCGCGTCGCTGTCGAAGCCGACCGACGCGATCCCCACGAACGCGCGCGGGTGGCCCTGCCCGCTCGGCTCCACCAGCCCGAGGTCGAGCGCGCGGGCCGTCCCCTGCGCGATCACGGCGCAGGCCCTGCTGGGGTCGCTTGGGATCTCAAGCACGCGGGCCAGGTCGTTGCCGCGGCCTCCGGGCAGCACGCCGAGCACGGCCCCCGGGATGTCGCGAACGGTCTCGGCGAGGACGCCCACGAGGCCGTCGCCGCTCAGAGCCGCGACGGTCTCGCCGTTCTCGGCGGCCTCGCGCGCCAGCTCACGGGCGTGGTTGAGATCGCGGGTGTGCACGCAGCGCACGACGAGGCCGTGTGAGCGCAGCTCGCGCTCGACCTCAGGGGCGATCCGGGCTGCGCGTCCGCCGCCGGCGGACGGGTTGACGATCAGGCAGACCGGGGCAGGCACGCGGCAAGCCTAGTGGCCCCCCGGCGCTCAGCCCGACGACGCTCGCGCGCGGTCGCGGCGCCGCCTGCCGATCGCGGCGGCGATCGCGATCGCGGCGATCACGACGAAGAGCCCGAGCAGCACGGCCGGGGCGGCGCCGAGGCCGCCGAACGGCAGCGAGATCAGCTCGACGATGCCGCCGCCGATCGCGAGCAGCACGACGATCAGAAGGATGATCAGGAGGATGCCGCGGGTGCGCGCGAGGATCCCCGCCGAGGCGGGAGGCAGCAGCAGCCCCATCGCGCGGAGCGCGAACATCTGGCGCCCGCTCGGCGCCTCCTGGCCGAGGCGCTCGACCGCCTCCTTGAGGTCCCCCGCGCGGCGTTCGGCCAGCGCGAGCGAGGCGTCCGCCATGCGGCGCAGCTGCATCCGTTCCTGCGGCCGCGCCGCGGCGATCGCCCGTTGGAAGTAGCCGCGGGCCGCGTCGGCGTCAAAGCGCTCGGAGGCGCGCGCTCCGAGAATCGCGAGCGCCGCGGCCTTGTATTTGGTCTCGGCCTCGAGCTCCTCGTCGGAGCGCTGCTCGAGAGCCTGGATCGCCTCCAGGCTGCCGCGCTGCTCCATCCGGACCTGACGTTGTTTCGGTGCCATCGGCGGGCATTCTAGGCGGCGCCGCCCGGGCACGGCCGCACGCTGCCCGTCTGTCCTCGCGCACGCCGCCAGCAGGTATCCTCGCCGCGATGCCGGCCGTCCACCGATCGCGCCGCCGTGCGGCCGCGCTGCTGACCGTGCTCCTGCTCGCGTGCGGCGGCCTGCTCGCCCCCGCGGGAGCGCTCGCCGCGGAAACGCTCGAACCCAACTCGTTCAACGAACTGTCCGAAAAGGCGAGCCAGGAAACGACGCCGACCGAAACGACCTCGACGACCAAAACCGAAGAATCGGAAAACCACAACTCGAGCAAAACGATCCTGATCGCAGGGGGCGCGGCGGTCGTGCTGATCGCGGTGATCGGGTTCGTGATCGTGCGGGACGCCCGGCGGGTGGCCCCGGCGGGCGCCGAGGACCTCGGAGACGGCAGGCGCGGGGACGACCCGGCCGTACGTCACCGCAAGCGCAGGGCGAAAGCCAAAGCGGCGCGCCAGCAGCGCAAGAAGAACCGCTAGCGGCGCCCGGCGCGTACCGGACCGGCGACCCGAAGCGGCTTGCGGACCCGCGGCGGCGAGGAGGGGGAGTGCGAGCCGTGCGGCCCTCTGCGGGGGTTGCGCGGCAGCGGGCTGCGCGGGTGTGGGTTGAGCGGGCCGGCGGGCAGCGCCTTCGAGCCGCCATCCTCTTCGCTCGAGTCCGAGACGTCCTGTGCCTGGTTCGCCTCGTCGTAGCGGAACGGGATCCAGAGCATCAGCGCGGCGATCGGCAGCTTGATCAGCCCGAAGAGCAGGACGATCCACATCCAGGTCTGCATCCTTCTCGCGATGGTACTACTGCCCGGTGCGTGTGGTTACCACCAAGTCGACCGCCGAGCTCGATGCCGCCGTCAGCGAGTGCCGCCGCTGCCCGCGGCTGGTCGCCTGGCGCGAGCAGGTGGCGCGCGAGCGGCGGGCCGCCTACGCGGAGGAGACCTACTGGGGGCGGCCGCTCCCCGGGTTCGGCGACGAGCGCGCCCGCATCGTCCTGCTCGGCCTCGCGCCGGCCGCGCACGGCGCCAACCGGACCGGACGGATGTTCACCGGCGACCGCTCCGGCGACTTCCTCTACGCGGCGCTATGGCGCGCGGGGATGGCGAACCGGCCTGAGGCCGTCCGGGCCGGGGACGGGCTCGAGCTGCGCGGCGTGAGGATCACGGCCGCCGTGCGCTGCGCGCCGCCCGCCAACAAACCGACGCCCCAGGAGCGCGACGAATGCCTGCCGTGGAGCGTGCGTGAACTGGAACTGCTGGCCGGCGTCGCGTTGGTCGTCTGCCTGGGCGCGTTCGCGTGGGATGCCGGGTTGCGGCTGCGCCGCGCCCTCAACGGCCCGCAAGCCCCGGCGGAGCGGCCGCGGCCGCGCTTCGGGCACGGCGCCGAGGCGCCCGGGCACCCCTGGCCGCTGCTCGGCTGCTTCCATCCGAGCCAGCAGAACACGTTCACCGGCAAGCTCACGCCGGCGATGCTCGACGAGGTGCTCGCAAGGGCGGCCGAGATCGCGCGTCCGGCGGGTGGCGGCGGGCAGGCAGGGTAGCTTTCCCGCGTGGCCCAATCGACGACCGACGCCCGCCGCCAGATCCTCGACGTTCTCGCCGAGGCGGCTGGACGCCTGAACGCAGCGCTGGGCCTGCTCGGTGCGGCATACGAGCTCCTGGACGAACGCGCCGCCGAGCAGCTCGAGGATGAGCTGTTCGGACCGGTCCAGCACGCCTATGGCCGCCTGCGCCGCACCCACACCGAGTTCGCGGCGCGCTACGGGCTGCCGGCACGCGAGTTCCCGCCCGCGCCCGAGGCGGCGCCGGGGCACGGCCTGCGAGGCCTGTTGGAGGACGTCGTGATCGCGAGCGCCGAAGCCGACGATCAGCTCGGGACGCTCCAGGACACGATGCTGCCGGTGGAGGTGGGGGACAGGGAGCTGCGCGACGGCATCTCCGAGACGCGCTCGCGCATCGCTCCCGTGCCCGACGCCGCGCGCCGGCTGCTGCGCATCTTCGGCCGCTGAGCCAGGCGCCCGCGTCAGTCGATCGGCTGACCGTTCGCCGTGACCGCGACCTCGATGTTCCCGCGCGTCGCGTTCGAGTAGGGGCAGACCTTGTGCGCGAGCCGCACGACCTCCTTGGCCGTCTCCGCGTCCTCGACGCTCGGCAGCGACACGTCGAGCACGACGCCGAGGTCGAAGCCGCCGTCCCGGTTGGGCGTCAACGAGACCTTCGAGTCGATCGCGACGTCGCCGGTCTCGACCTTGGAGCGGCGGCCCGCGACGCCGAGCGCGCCCTCGAAGCAGGCCGCGTACCCGACCGCGAACAGCTCCTCGGGGTTCGTACCGTCGCCCTGCCCGCCCATCTCCTTGGGGAGCCGCAGGTCGACCTCGAGCCTGCCGTCGCTGGTACGGCCGTGCCCGTTGGCCCGACCGCCCGTCACGTGGGCTTCGGCCGTGTAGAGAGTGTTCGCCATCGGTGCGCCTCCTCAGGTTTCGGATTCGGCGGTGATGCTATGAGCTGCGCGCTCGCACCACGGTGCCGCGGGGCGCGCGAGGAGTAACGTCCATTTATCGGAATCCGTGCAAGCGCAGTGAAAGGGGGACGGCGATGGGGGTTGGGGACGACGGCGGCCAGCACGTCGAGAAGGCGATCCTGGCGATCGACGGCGGGGGCATCCGAGGAGCGATCCCCGCCGTCGTGCTGCGCGCGCTGGAAGAACGGGCCAAGACGCCGCTCCACGAGCTGTTCGACGTGATCGCCGGCACCTCGACCGGCGGCATCCTCGCGCTGGGGCTGGCCTGGCCGGGCGACGCCGCGCACCCTCCTTACACGGCTTCCGCTCTGCTCGATCTCTACCGCAACGACGGACCGACGATCTTCCCGCACGAGCTCCTGGGCAAAGTGCGCCAGCTGTTCGGCCCGAAGTACCCCGCGCGTGGGCGCCGGGAGGTGCTTCGCCGGCATTTCGGCGAGGCGCGCCTCAGCCACGCTCTCACCGAGGTGATCATCACCTCCTACGACCTCGAATCGCGACGGCCGGTCTTCTTCCGGGCTGCCGATGCCAGGGGCACGAGCTCCTACGACTTCGCGATGAGCGATGTCGCGATGGCGACCTCGGCGGCGCCGACGTACTTCCCGCCCGTGCGGCTGGAGGACCCGCGGCGCCCCGGCGCGCAGATGGCACTGGTCGACGGTGGCGTGTTCGCGAACGACCCCGGCATGTGCGGCTTCGTCGACCGCACGACGGTCCAGGGCCGGGCCGGCGCGACGCTCATGGTCTCGCTCGGCACCGGCAGGATCACGAAACCGCTGCCGTTCTCGCGGGCCCGGCGCTGGGGCCTGCTCGGGTGGGGCGGGCACATCCTCGACGTCGTCTTCGACGGGGTCACCGAATCGGTCGACTACGAGCTCTCGCAGGTGCTCGGCAAGGACTACCACCGGCTGCAGGTGACGCTCAGCAAGGACGAGGCGCCGATGGACAACACGAGCGCCCACAACGTCGAGCGCCTGATCGAGCTCGCCGAACAGCTCGTGGCGGAGCAGGGCGAACAGCTCGACGAGATCGTCAGCCGGCTGCTCGCGCGCCGGTCTGCGGCGGCGCGGCCCGGAAGTCCGTCGCCGTGATTGACATAAGACGCAGGGGGAGCGAGGAGCCGTCAGGGAGGAGGTGCCGCTGGGGCGCCGGACCGTCATCGGCGAACCCCGCGCGGTCATACAGGCGCAGCGCGCGCACGTTGCCCGCAAGCACGTCGAGCCACACGCGCCGGCCGTCCAGGACGTCGAAGGCGTAGCCGAGCGCCAGATCCAGCGCGCCCGCGCCAAGGCCCTGGCCGCGGCAGGAGAGCGCGATCCGCCGCAGCTCGATCGATCGAGATGCGTCGCTCAGCCCGGCGAGGAGGAGAAACCCGACCGTGCGGCCGCGGCGGCTGAAGATCATGTGCGCCTCGTCCGGCTCCGCGAGCGCGCGCCGGTGGCGCTCGGCCGGCCACACGGTGATCCACGGCGATACGTCTGGATCGCCCTCGATCGCCATCACGTCGGGGAGGTCGGCCTCGAGGGTCTCGCGCAGCTTCAGGGCCACACTCGAAGGCTGCCACAGGGGCAGGGAGCGGAGCCGGCGGCGCTTCCAGGTTCACATAACATCGATTATCGAGCGTGGAGGCAAGCGAGCGAGAATCAGGTCCTCGTCTCGTCTCCACACCCACCACTGCGAAGAGGTCTACATTGGCGGACCGGCTAGAAGTCGCAGCAGGCGGCCGCCGACGAAGCCGACCAGACGCAGCGCGAGTACCAGGCCGAGCCACAGGATGAAGGCGGTGACGAACGCGACGCTGGCTTCGTAGCGCGACGACACGATCGCCGGCAAGACAAGGACGGCGCTGACGATCATCGAGATGATCCAAGGCCGCGCTTTCCGACGATCCTCAGCAGGGGTTATCGGCTTGAAGTTCGGGCGGCTGCGCAGCCTCGGCACCACGACCCGGAGGATCAACCGCCGGAAGGCGAAGGCCAACGCGAGCACGACGAGCACGTATACGGCGAGTGCCATCGCAGGGTGAATCGGCCGAGCAGCGGTGAAGCTTGACCAAGGGCCGTGGCCCCGAACTCAGCCCCGTGAGCCGGGCGCTATATGCCGCGAGGAAGTCGTGAAGCGCTGCGAACGCCTCGCTGGCAGTCAGCCGAATCTCGTCTAGATCCGTGAGACGAAGTGGCTCCCCCGGCATCGGCCCCGATGCTAATGGACGCTCGCTAGCGGTTGACTCCGACCATCGATTATCGAGCGTCCAAGCACGCCGGTCCGGTCGGCCTGATACGCGGCTCGCCGGTCGATTTGTACCTCCGGACTGAGCGCGAAGTAAGCCGGTAACCCATGGCCTGACCCCCCGCCGTTAGGGTGGCGCGCGTGGGTCGCTACGAGAGCTTTTTCACCGCGAGCGCCGGCGCCTCGGCAGCCATCCTCGGGCTGCTCGTGGTCGCCGTATCGGTCGTCAACGGGGACGACGCTGACCCCACGACCCGAGAGCTGCGCACGGTGCTCGCCGGGAGCGCGTTCGTCGTGCTGGTGGACATCTTCTTCGTCTCGATCGTGGCGTTGACCGGCGGTTCTGTCCTGCTCGGGCTCTCGAGCGTCGTCATGGCTGCCTTCGGCCTGTTTGCAACCAAGGAGTTGATACCGAGGGCGAAGCGGGCCGGGAACTTCGCCACCAACTTTCAGAGCAGACGGCTGAACCTCGCTTTCGCGTCGTTCTCGGTGGTCGGCTACTCAGCGCAGCTCGGCCTGGCCGCCGCCCTCCTGGCGGATACCGGGAGCGCCGCGCTGCAACGGGCTCTGGTCCTCGTCATCGTGGCCTTCTACGCAAGTGCCCTCGGCCGCGCATGGGAGGTCACCGGGATCACCCGCCGGGGCTGAGCGGAGCGCTATGCGACCGGGCTGCTCCGCCTACTGAGCGCCCCCCGAAACCTCACCTGGGAACCACCGGCAACCGGGATACTCAGACCAAGCCCGCGAACATCACGAGCAGCACAGAGAACGCGATGACCGACGACACACAGAACTCCCCCTCCAAGCTGATCGACGCCCGCATCGCCGAGCTCGGCGATTGGCGCGGCGCGACGCTCGCCAAGGTCAGGGGGCTGATCAAAGAGGCCGACCCCGACGCGGTCGAGGAATGGAAATGGCGTGGCACGCCGGTCTGGTCCCACGACGGGATCATCTGCACCGGCGAGACCTACAAGAGCGTCGTCAAGCTGACGTTCGCCAGAGGCGCAGCGCTCGACGACCCCCAGGGCCTGTTCAACTCCAGTCTCGAGGGCAACACCAGGCGTGCGATCGACATCCCGGAGGGTGAGAAGGTCGACGAGACGGCGTTGAAGGCGCTCGTCTCGGCCGCCGTGGCCCTGAACCAGAGCGGCCGGCGCAAGCAGTAGCGCCGGCCGCGGTCTCGCGTCGCCTCAGCCGTCGTGTACGAGGCCGAGCACGTTCCCGTCAGGGTCGCTCAGCGTGGCGACCACGCGCCCCCCGCCCACCTCGTGCGGCTCTTCCTTGACCTCGGCGCCGGCGGCGACCATCTCTGCGATCTTCGCGTCGATGTCCGAGACCTCCCAGAAGGCCACCGGCGAGGCCATCGCCTGCGGCCCGCCGCCCGGGACGAGTCCGATGTGCTGTCCGCCGACGTCGAAGCCGACGTAGTAGGGCGAGTCTGCCTGCGGCTCGATGCCGAGCAGCGCTGCATAGACGCCCTTGGCCGCCTCCACGTCGGAGACGGGATGCAGGACGATCTTGATTCCTTCGTTGGCAGAGCCGGTCATGGTCGCTCCTGTGGTCGAGGGCCTGGCGCGGCCCGTTGTCTCTCCACGGCCGAGACGAACGGGAGGCGTCCGGATCGACACCGCCCGCTCGCCGGCAGCCTGACCCTATGCGCGCTCGTAGGTGAGCAGCGCGAGGTTGTCACCGACCGTCCTTGTGCCGAGGAGCCGCAGCGGAGTCTTCTCCGCCGTCTCCCCGAACACGCGCTCGCCCGAGCCGAGCACGACCGGGTAGACGACGAGCCGCAGCTCGTCGACGAGGTCGTGCTCCATCAGCCTGTGCACCAGCGGGCGGCTCGCGATTACGACGATGTCCCCGTCGAGCTCGCGCTTGAGCGTCGCCACCGAGCCGGTCACATCCCCGCTCAGGACGGTGGAGTTGCTCCAGGCGGCGCTCTCGATCGTCGAGGACACCACGTACTTGGGCATCTCGTTCAGGCGCTCCGCCCACTCGCCGGTGCGGCTCAGCCAGCGCTCGGCGAAGTACTCGTCGCTGCGGCGCCCCATCAGCAGCGCGGCTGCGTCCCGCGCCTCGCCGAGCCCGCGCTCCGCCCAGGCCGCACGGTCGGCTTCGCCGATGTCGGCGAACCAGCCGCCCTGCTTGAAGCCTTCCTCGCCGGTCGGGTCCTGCATGACGCCGTCCAGCGACACGTTCTCGCTCACAACGATCCTTCCCATCATCGGCTCCTTTCGTTGGACTCGGAGGTTCAGGCGCCGGCCGCGCCGAAAATTGGCCGGCGAGTTTTCGCCATCGCCTGCGTCATCACTCTCGATGAGCCCCACGGGAAGACTCCATGCGAGGATCGGGCGGTGACCGAGCAGACCCTCGAACGGGCGCGCGCCGGCGACGAGCACGCGTTCCGCGAGCTCACGGACCCCTACCGGCGTGAGCTTCAGGTCCACGTCTACAGGATCGTCGGCTCGGCCCAGGACGCCGAAGAACTTGTCCAGGAGACGCTGCTGTCGGCCTGGCGCGGGCTGGAGGGCTTCGAGGGCCGCGCGTCGGTGCGCAACTGGCTCTATCGGATCGCGACCAACCGCTCGCTGGACGCCCTGCGTGCCGGCACACGGCGCCCGGAGGACGCGCGGCGTATGACCGACCCTCCCGAGCCCACGCGCCACGGCGAGGTGATCTGGCTGGAGCCGTTCCCGGACGTGCTGCTGGAGGGCGTTCCCGACGAGGCCCCCGGACCGGAGGCTCGCTACGAGAGCCGCGAGGCGATCGGGCTCGCCTTCGTCGCGGGCCTGCAGCACCTCCCACCCCAGCAGCGGGCGGTGCTCGTCCTGCGCGACGTGCTCGGCTACCGCGCTGCCGAGGCCGCGGAGATCCTCGACACGAGCGTGACGTCGGTGAACAGCCTTCTGCGGCGCGCGCGCTCGGCGTTCGAGACGCGCCTGCCGGCAGCTGGGCGCGAGCGCGCGCCGCTGCCGGGTTCCAAGGCAGAGCGCGACGTCGTCGGGCGCTTCGCCGAGGCAATCGAGACGGGCGACGTCGACGCCGTCGTCGAGCTCCTGACCGACGACGCGTGGCTGACGATGCCGCCCGAGCCCTACGAGTATCAGGGCCTCGCGACGATCGGTGCCTTCCTGCGTGACCGCGCCGCGCTGCGGGGCTCGCCGCGGCTCGTGGCCACACGCGCCAACTCGCAGCCGGCGTTCGCCTGCTATTTCCCGGCACCGCACACCGAGGTGGCGCGAGCAGCGGCGCTGTTCGTGCTGACGCTCGAGGGCGAGCGGATCTCGGCGATCACGTGGTTCGGCGGTGCGGACGTCTTCCCGCTGTTCGGGCTTCCGCGCATACTGCGGTGAGCGTGGCCCTCCCTTACGAGACCATCTACGCCCGTATCCGCCGCGTCCCGCAGGGCTTTGTCACGACTTATGGAGACCTGTCCCCCGGCGCCCCGCGCCACGCCGGCCGCGCGCTCTCGCAGATGCCCGAGGACGTGCCCTGGTGGCGCGTAGTGCGCAGCGACGGCACCTGGCCGAAGGGCCCCGAGCAGCGCGCCCGGCTGCTCTCCGAGGAAGTCCCGATCCGCGGCAGCCGGGTGGTGATGGCCGAGGCGAGGATCCCGCCGGAGGCGATCCGCTAGCGCCGGGCGGGCCCACCTCCTTATGTGCGACTGACCCCGCCTTTAGTCCCGTGCGCAAGAATTCGAGGGCGATGGGACGGATCCTGAGACGACGGGTAGCACTGAGCGTGGCGCTCGCCGCGATCCTCGCGGGCGGCACGGCGGTGGCGCTCGGCGCGACCACCACCCCGAAGCACACGCGCGGCACGCGCCAGACCCGCAGCCACGCGCGCGGCGAAAAGCGGCGCAGCATGATCCAGGCCGCTTCCTCCTACCTGGGCCTGACTCCCGCTCAGATCGCCGAAGCGCTCCATCAGGGCAAGTCGCTCGCCCAGCTCGCCGCGGCGACGCCGGGCAAGTCCGAAGCCGGCCTCGTCGCCGCGATGACCGAAGCGGTCAAGGCCAAGATCCCGACGCCGCCGGCCGACCTCGAAGCCCGCGTCAAGGCGATCGTGAACCGCACCCCCGGGACCGAGCTCGCCCGTCACGCGCGGCTGGGCGGCAGGCGCCACGGCGCACTGCGCGCGGCGGTGCTCACCTACCTCGGGATGACGCGCCATCAGCTGATCAAGGAACTGAAGACGGGCAAGACGATCGCGCAGGTCGCAGACTCCTCGCCCGGCAAGTCGGCCGCGGGCCTGACCGAAGCCCTGCTCGCCACCGTCAAGGGCAAGCTCGACGCGAAGGTCGCCGCGCACGAGCTCACAAAGAGCGACGAGTCCGCCCACCTGACGTTGTTCAGGGCGCGGATCTCGCGGCTGCTCGCGCAGACCCACGTCGGTCTGCACCACCCGCACGCCGCCACCGGCACCACGCCCGCCCCGGGAGCCTGAGCCGCCCTCAGCCGGTCAGGGCGCTGAGCACCCGCTCGAGCGCCGCTCCCACCTGCCGGCGGGTCGCGCCGCCGTCGTCCGCGCGGGCGATCAGGAGCGCGCCCTCGTCGATCGCTCCCAGCAGCAGATGCGCCAGCGGCTCGGCCGGCTGGGCTTCGATCTGTCCCGCCTCGATCGCCGCCTCGATCGTGCCGCGCACGAGCCCCAGCCCGTAGCGCAAGCCGATCTCGCGCCAGCGCTCCCAGCCGAGCACGGAGGGCGCATCGAGCAGGGCGATGCGCTGGACGGCCAAGTCGCTCTCGCAGGCGTCGAGGAACGCTTGGGAGCCCGCGCGCAGCACCTCCAGCGGCTCCGCGTCAGGAGTGTCGACGGCCGCGGCGATGCTCTGCACGAGCTCTGACTCCACCTGCTCATAGACCGCGGCGAACAGCTCGAGCTTGCCATCGAAGTGGTGGTAGAGCGCGCCGCGGGTGACCCCTGCAGCGCGCACGATCTCCTCGGTCCCCACGCCTGCATAGCCCCGCTCGGCGAACAGGCTCCGGGCTGTCTGCACGAGCGCCGCACGCGTCGCCTGCGAGCGCTCGGCCTGCCGTCCCCCCTCCCCCTGCTGCTCCTCGACGCTCATCGTCGGAATATGATAGATACATACTGTCTGTATGTCGCTCCTCGGAGACCAGCGAGCCCCGATTCCCAAGTAGGAGGAGATGAAGATGAAGGACAACAGCGTGCAGTTGACCGACGGCACGGTGCACTTTCGCGAAGGCGGCTCGGGAGAACCGATCGTCTTCATCCACGGGCTGCTCGTCGACGGGCAGCTCTGGCGGGATGTGGCAGAGCCACTGGAAGCCGACTTCCGGGTGATCGTCCCCGACCTGCCGCTCGGCTCCGAGCGCCAGCCGTTCGCCCCCGGCACCGACCTCTCCCCTCCCGGCCTCGCCCGCATCGTGGCCGAGTTCCTCGACGCGCTCGAGCTGGAGCGGGTGACGCTGGTCGGAAACGACACCGGCGGCGCGATCTGCCAGCTCGTCGTCACGCGCCACCCCGATCGTGTCGGGCGGCTCGTCCTGACCAACTGCGACGCCTACGAGCACTTCCCACCGCCGGCGTTCAAGCCGCTAGCCGTCGCCGGGCGCTCGACGGCTGTGCTGGCCGCGATCGGCGCCTCGATGCGTTTTGCCGCGATACGCCGCTCCCCGCTCGCGTACGGCTGGCTGATGCGGGACTTCGACGATGAGCGGTGCCGCGCCTGGGTGGCACCGGTGCGCGAGAACCGCGCCATCCGCGCCGAGGTCGCGAAGATCCTCTCGGGCTTCGACTCACGGCACACGATGGAGGCTGCCGCGCGCTTCAAGGAGCTCGAGATCCCGGTCCTGATCGTGTGGGCGCCCGAAGACAGGTTCTTCAAGGTCGAGAACGCCGAACGGCTGGCGAGGGACATCCCGAACGCCCGCCTGGAGCGGATCGAGGGCAGTTACACGTTCGTCTCGGTCGACCAGCCGGCCCGCACAGCGGAGCTGATCGCGGGGTTCGTCCGCGAGCCCGTCGCCGCAGCCTGACCGACCGCTCGGGCCGAGCCGCCGCCCCGCCGGGCTCAAGGACCCGTCCCGGCGGGGCGATGCATGCCATGTATAGTCACGCCTTGAAGGAAAGTTTGGCATGCCTTATCCTATTTCCATGGCAACCAACGAAGCGGTGCGCACACCGGCCGTCGAGGACTACACGAAGGCGATCTTCTCGCTCGAATCGCGCCGCGAAGAAGCCGTCTCGACCAAGACGCTCGCCGAGCGGCTCGCAATCACGCCGGGGTCCGTGTCGGCGATGCTCAAGCGCCTCGACGAGCTCGGCCTGATCACGCACATCCCCTACCGCGGCGTGCGGCTGACGCCTGCGGGCCGGCGCATCGCCCTGGAGGTGATCCGTCACCACCGCCTGCTGGAGAGCTACCTGGCAGATGTGCTCGGGATGCCGTGGGATCGCGTCCACGACGAGGCCGAGGTGCTCGAGCACGTGCTCTCCGACGACCTCGAGGAACTGATCGCAGCCAAGCTGGGAAATCCCACGATCGACCCGCACGGCGACCCCATCCCCACCGTCGAGTTCGATCTCGAGGAGGCTGAGACGGCCGGGCTCGACGAGCTGCCGATCGGGGCGGTCGGGCGTTTCGTGCGCGTCTCGGACTCCGACCCCGAGATGCTGCGCTACCTCGCCGAGCAGGGTGTCTCGCTCGGCGAGGAGCTGGAGGTGCTCGAGCGTCAGCCGTTCGGGGGCCCGCTGTTCGTGCGCTTCGGCGAGCGCACGCTGGCGCTCGGCGATGCGCTGACGCGCGCGATGCGCGTCGAGCTGCCGGGAGGGACCGTTTGAGTCCTCCCCCCCGCCCGCTCGTGCTCGAGGGCGCCGACGGCACCGCTGTCGCTGTCGATCCACCGAGCGCACTCGAACAGCTGCTGGCGAAGGGCAGGGTCCGGGCGACGCTCGCGATGCTGGGCCCGGCGTTCGTCGCGTCGGTCGCCTACGTGGATCCGGGCAACTTCGCCACCAACTTCCAGGGTGGCGCCCAGTTCGGCTTCCTGCTGCTGTGGGTCGTCGTGCTCGCGAACCTGATGGCGATGCTGATCCAGTACCTGTCGGCCAAGCTCGGGATCGTCACGGGCAGCAACCTCCCCGAGAGCTTCCGCGAGCACTACCCGCGTGCCGTCTCGTGGGGGATGTGGGTCCAGGCCGAGATCATCGTGATGTCGACCGACATAGCCGAGTTCCTCGGTGCTGCGCTCGCGCTGAACCTGCTCTTCGGAGTGCCGCTGGTCGTCGCCGGCGTCATGACCGGGTTCATCGCCTTCGGCATCCTCGAGCTCCGGGTCAAGGGGTTCCGGCGGTTCGAGCTTGCGATCACAGGGATCCTGGGCATCGTCTTCCTCGGCTTCCTCTATGAGACGTTGAAGATCGGCCCATCGGGGTCGGAAGCCGCGAAGGGCCTCATCCCCCACCTCTCCGGCACCGAGTCGCTGTACCTGGCGGTCGGCATCATCGGCGCGACGGTGATGCCGCACGCGATCTATCTGCACTCGGCGCTCACGCAGGGGCGCATGCCCACCCGCGACGACGCCGAGCGCGGTCGCGTCCTGCGCTTCGAGCGCTTCGATGTGATCGTCGCCCTCGGACTGGCGGGGATCATCAACGTCAGCATGCTCGCCATCGCCGCCCAGCTGTTCCACGCGAGCGGGCACACGGGCGTCGACACGATCCAGGGCGTGCACGCGGGATTCTCCGAGCTGGTCGGCGGCGGCGCGGCGGTCGCCTTCGCGGTCGCGCTGCTCGCCTCAGGCGCCTCATCGTCGAGCGTCGGCACCTTCGCGGGCCAGGTCGTGATGTCCGGCTTCGTCAAGATCCGCATCTCTCTCTACGTCCGCCGCATCGTCACGATGATCCCGGCGATCGCGATCCTGGCGGCCGGCGTCAGTCCGACCAGCGCGCTCGTGCTGAGCCAGGTCGTGCTCTCATTCGGCATCCCGTTCGCCCTGATCCCGCTCGTGCTGCTCACGAGCCGGCGCGACGTCATGGGCGTGCACGTGAACCGGCGGCTCACCACCGCCGTGGCGTGGGCGATGGCCGCGCTGATCACCGCCTTGAACGTCTTCCTCATCGGCCTGCAGCTGTTCTAGACGAGGGGAATCGGCCGGCGCTCCGTGCCGGCCTCGTCGAGGAGGGGCGGCCGGCGTTCCCTGCCGGCCTGGTCGAGGAGGGGCGGCCGGCGCTCAGCGCCGGCCTAGAGCACGAGCTGCAGGATCGCCGAGATCCCGACGATCACGATCAGCGCGCGCAGCGCATCGGGCGACAGCCGCCGGCCGTAGCGCGCACCGAGCTGGCCGCCCAGGATCGATGCGCCGGCGATCAGCGCCGCAGGCCCCCAGGCGATGTGTGGCGCGGCGAAGATGAAGTAGAGCCCGGCCACGCCGTTGACGAGCCCGGCCAGAACGTTCTTGAGCGCGTTCGTGCGTTGCAGGCTCTGGTCCAGCGCGATGCCGAGGATCGCGAGCAGCAGGATCCCCTGCGCCGCCCCGAAGTAGCCGCCGTAGACACCCGTGAGGTAGACGGCCGCGCCCGTCAGCGCGAGCGGCGCGCGGTGCGGGCCCTCGCGCCTGCGCGCTAGCCATCGGTTGATTCGCGGCTGCAGCACGGTCAGGACCACCGCGATCGCGATGAAGACCGGCACGATCTCCTTGAACGCCGAGGAAGGCAGCACGAGCAGCAGCACGGCGCCGGTCGCGCCCCCGAGCACCGAGGCCGTTCCGAGGCGCAATGCGCGGGGGCGCTGGCCGGAGAGCTCCGCGCGGTAGCCGATCGCCCCGGAGACGGAGCCCGGCACCAGCCCGATCGTGTTCGAGACGTTCGCGGTCACCGGCGCGTAGCCGAACGCGAGCAGCACGGGGAACGTGATCAGCGTGCCGCTTCCGACGACGGTGTTGATCGTGCCCGCGGCCATCCCCGCGAGCGCGATGCAGACGACTTCTGCGAGGCTCAAATCCGGCTTGCTGTCGGGCGCGGAGCGCGGGTCGCGGTCGTGATCGGCTTGCCTCTAGGGTGAGGGGGCGTGGACGTCGAGAAGGCTATCCGCACGCGCCGCACCCACAAGGCGTACGGCCCGGACCCCGTCGAGCCCGGTGAGCTGCGCGAGCTGCTCGAGCTCGCGCGCTGGGCTCCGAATCACCACCTCACCAACCCTTGGCGCTTCCGCGTCCTCGGGCCCCGCGCGCGGGAGCAGCTGATGGAGCTGGCCGAGGCGGAGTCGCCCGGCGCGGCGATCAAGCTGCGGCGGGCGCCGACGCTCGTCGCGGTGAGCGCGCTCGTGAGCGGCGACGAAGCCCAGGACCGGGAGGATCTGCTCGCCACTGCAGTGGCGGCCTACATCGTCCTCCTGGGCGCCCACGCGCGGGGGCTGGCCGCCTACTGGCGCACGGTGGCGCTGCTCGATGACCCGCGCGCCAGGGCGCTGCTGCGGATCTCGCCCGAGGAGACGCCCGTCGGGCTGCTCTATCTCGGCGACCCCGTCCAGGAGCAGCGCGTGCCCGAGCGGGCCCCCGTCGAGGACTACGTGGTCGAGCTCGACTGATGTCCCGTCCCGCCGTGCTCGCGGCGCTGCTGCCGCCTCCGGGCGACCGCCATGGGCCGCTGGTGCCGATGATGGTCGTGCTGACGCTGCTGACAGGCGTCGTCGACGCGGCCAGCTATCTCAAGCTCGGGCACGTGTTCGTCGCGAACATGACGGGCAACGTCGTGTTCATCGGCTTCGCGATCGCCGGCGCGCCGGGCCTGTCGGTCGCAAGCTCGCTGATCGCGCTCGCCGCGTTTCTCGTCGGCGCACGGGCCGGCGGGGCGCTCGGCGCGCGCCTCGGCGCTCACCGGGGACACGTCGTGCGAGCTGCCAGCGCTGTGCAGTCGGTGCTCGTCGCATTCGCGCTGGTGATCGCCCTGGTCGCCGGCAGCGCGCTGGGCGAGGGCGCCCGCTACGCGATCACGGCGGCCCTCGCGATCGCGATGGGCATCCAGAACGCGGCGGCGCAGCGGCTCGCGGTACCGGAGCTGACGACAACGGTGCTGACGAAAACGCTCGCGGGGCTCGCGAGCGACGGCGCCCCCGCGGTGCTGAGAGTGCGCCGCGTCCTCTCCGTCGGAGCGATGCTGCTGGGGGCTCTCGCGGGCGCGCTGCTGGCACTCGAAGTGTCGGTCGCGGCGGCACTCGCGCTGGCACTGGGGCTCTCGGCCCTGACGGCGCTGGCCGCCCACGCGCTGTCGGCGCGCCCGGGCAACTGGTCAGAGCCCTGACGATGCCCTCAAGTTGAGCGCCGTGTTTCCGATCCAGAACGGGTGGTTCCCCGAAGGAAAGGCCGGGACGCCGGCATCCTCATCGCCGCATGCGTCGCGCTGCTGATCTCGCTCGGCGGCGTCGCTGCGCTGATCGTCCGCTCGCAGGCTGAATCTCGGCAGCACCTGCGGGCCAACCTCGGCCTTCGCGCGGCGGCCTCGGCGCAGCTCGTCGGCACCTACCTGACCGAGCAGGAGCAGCGCCAGATGCGCTCAGGCGAGCTTCTGCTGGCAGGTCCCAGCCCCACTCCGCGGCGCTTCGCGGCGATCGCCGAGGCCTTCGGCGCCAACGTCGCCGTGCTCATGAACTCGCGCGGCTCGGCGCTTGTCACTGCGCCCTACTCGCGTGCCGTCGTCGGGCGGGACATCGGCTTTGAATCGACGGCGGGCCGGGAAGCCCTCGAAGGGCGCACCACGGTCTCGGGAGTGCTGCCCGTGCCCGGCCTGAAAGGCCGCATCGTCGCTGTGATCGTGCCGTTCCGCTCGTCGGTGGGCCGCCGTGTGTTCGCGGCCGCCTATCCCGTGGCCGGTGGCGAACTCCAGGAGCTCGTCGACCGGACCAGCACTGTTCCCGGTCACGACGTCTACCTGACCGATGCCGACGGCAACCTGATCGCGGCCACCCCCCACTCGGCCCAGGGCGTGCTCGCCAGTGCCAACCCACGGCTCTCGCTCGCTCTCCAGAAGTCCCCCTCATCGGGCTCCCTGAACGAGCCCGGCGGTGGACGCACATACATCACCGCCGCCGTGCCGGGAACCGGCTGGAGGCTCGTGATCGACACACCCGATGCCGGCCTCTACCAGTCGGTATCGGGCCTCGCCACGATCGTGCCCTGGCTGGCGTTCGGGCTGCTCGCACTGCTCGCCGGGGCTCTGATGGTGCTGATGAGCCGCGTGCTGCGCGACCGCGCGCGCCTGACCGAGCTGTCCGGTGAGCTCGCGGACCGCGCCCGCACCGACACGCTCACCGGGCTGTTGAACCGGCGCGGCATCGAGGAGGGCCTCGTGCAGGTCTCGGGCCGCTCGCGCCGCCGCGAGGAGCCGCTGACGATCCTGATGATCGATCTGGACCGCTTCAAGCAGGTCAACGACGAGCACGGCCACGAGACGGGCGACCTGGTCCTCGAGGGCGTTCGGCGACTGCATGCGCGAAGCCCTCCGCACCGAGGACCTCTACGGCCGCTTCGGCGGCGACGAGTTCCTCGTCGCGATCAGCGATCCCGCCGAGGACGCGGGCGCGGCGGCCGCCGCGCGTCTGCGCGCCGCGGCGCGCGCGGCCGATCTCAGCGTCGTCGGGCTCGAGGGCGGCATCGAGCTGAGCGTCGGCCTCGCCTCCGGCCTGCACACGACTGCGGCGGAGCTGATCCGCGCCGCCGACGAGAACCTCTACCGGGACAAGGCCGGCCGCCGCGCCGCAGCAGCGGCGGCGCAGCCGGCCGGCGCCCCGAGCTGAGCCCCTACTGGACCGTCAGCGTCCCTTCCATGCCCGCCTGCCGGTGGCCGGGCACGGTGCAGAAGAACTTGTAGGTCCCGGCTTTCAGTTCCAGCGTCAGCGACTTGGTGCCGCCGCTGAACGTCGGCGTCTGGCCGAGCGTCTGGCCCGAGGAGGATTCGACCGCCACGTCATGTTCCAGCGGCGCCATGTTGGTCATGTTGATCGTGACCTTCCCCGCTTTGGCGCTGAGCGTCTTGGTGTTGTATTCGAGCTGCCCGCTCGGGTTCGCCGAGAGGCTGACGGTGCTCGAGCCGGAGGCCGGCGCGCTGCCGGTGGTGGTGGACGTCGTGGTCGCGGGCGTCGTCGCCGGAGCCGCTTCTTTGGTCGTCGTCGTCGAGGAGTTGCTGCTGCCACAGCCGGCCAGGGCCACAAGGGCGATCAGCGCGGGGAGCGCAAAGAGGCGCCCCGCTCCTCGGCGCGTCCTCGGCGGACTTGGTGCGTTGGTCCTCACGATCTGTCCTCCAGTCTCGGGGATGTCGCCGTCAAGACACCGGGGACAGCGCGATCCTTCCCACGGACCCGGACGTCGCGAGGCCCATGCTACGCCCGGGCGAGGCGGGACGTGAGTGTGCGGTCAGTATCCGTACGGCGTGGGAGCTGGAGTCGGAGCAGCGGCAGGACCAGGAGCAGGCGTGGGTGTCGTGGGCGTGCTCGCCGGGGGCGCTGTGGCAGCCGCGGTGACCGCGTGCCAGATGCCGCCGAACGATTCCAGGCCTTCGCCGTGGGCGTCGCCGGCCTTGTGGTCTTCGGTGAAGCGGTAGAGCGGTTTGCCGCGCAGCGTCACCTGCATCTTGCCGCCGGGCCGGCGCAGCAACCCCAGCTTGCCCTGCACGCCCTTGCCCGCGACCAGCTTCTGCCCGTGCAGGAGCAGCAGCGGCGGCCAGATTTCCAGGCAATACGCTTCGCGGCACAGCAGGTGGTGGGTGGTCTCGGGGCTGAGCGCGTAGAGCGTGCGGCCCGCCGGGTTGATGACGACGGTCTCTTTCAGCTTTGAGTTCGCGCTCGTCTTCAGCGTCGGCGGAGTGCCCGCCAGCGCCGCGCCGGCGATCGCGGCCGCGAGCACCAGCGCTGCGAGGAGCGCGAAGGAGACCCTGGTTCTAGGACGCACTGCTGCCACCTCTCTCATCTCTGTCGATCCTGTTGGCGCTCGGAGCATCGCGTACCAGCGGGCGCCGAAGGCGCTCCAGCACTGATGTTGTCCGGCAGGGGTTCAGATGCCGCCGGCCAGGAAACCTTCCCACCCACATCACGGCTCTGTATGGATCACGACATCGGCGAGCCCCCCGACGCGGGCCCGCAGCTCGTCCTCCAGCTCGCTCGCGAGCCGGTGCGCGCCGGCGAGGGACTCTCCCTCGCGTCCCGCGAGCGTGAGGAACAGGACCGGCCCGGCGTCGGTCGAGATCAGGCGTACGCGCTCGGCCTCGCGGCCGGTTTGCCGCCTGACGAGCTCCGAGGCGGTGCGGACCGCGCCGTCGGCTGAGCCGCCGCCCGCAGGACGGGCCTGCAACGGGCGCTCCAGCGGCTCCAGGTGCGTCTGCACGTCCTCGACGCCGGGGCGCTCGCGGATCGCCGCCTCGACGCGCTCGGAGATCTGGTGCGCCGCCCTCAGGTCCAGCTCCGGGGGGAACTTCAAATGCAGCGAGACGCTCGCGCGCTCGCCGTCCTCATAGACCGTGATGTCATGCGCCTCCTTGACCTGCGGCTCGGAGAGCGCGATCGCGAGCACGCGGTCGCGAAGGTCCAGGCCGCTGCGGCGCGGCTCCACGTGCACGACCACGTCGCTGCCCGGGAGCGCGCGTTCGACCGCCTGCTCGACGCGGTCCGCGGCCTCGTGGCCTTCGGCGACGGGGCGCCCCGCCGGAACGCTGACGACGACGTCGGCGAAGTAGCGGCCCGCGGACTCGCGCAGCCGCAGGCGGGTCAGCTCGATCTCGCCGCCAAGGGCGTCGATCGCGCGCTCGGCCTCCGCCCGCGCCTCGTCGGGCGTGCGGTCCATGAGCACGTTGGCGTTGACGCCGATGAGCCTCCCGGCGGCCATGAGGATGATCGCCGCGACGAGCAGCGCTGCAACGGAGTCGGCCTCCTGGACGCCGGCTTTGGCGGCGAGCAGGCCGATCAGGACCGCTGCCGATCCGAGCCCGTCGGCCGCGAAGTGCCAGGCGTTGGAGCCCAGCGCCGGGCTGCCGTAGCGGCGGGACGCCAGCACCGAGACCGTCGTGCGGCTCACATCGAGCACGAGCGCCACGCCGATCACGGCGAACTGATACCAGCGGATCGTCGGCGCGGCGCCGCCTTCGACGAGGTGCTTGACCGCTTCGATCGAGACGAAGGCGGCACCCGCGATCAGGATGCCCGCCTCGCCGATCGCGCCGAGGTTCTCGGCGCGGCGGTGGCCGTAGGGGTGCCCGGGGTCCGCGGGCCGGCCCGCGAGACGCACGGCGAAGAACGTGAGCACCGCCGCGAGCACGTCGCCGCTGGACTCGATCCCAGCCGAGATCAGCCCGAGGCTGTTCGTGGCCAGACCGGCGCCGAGCTTGAGGGCGACCAGGACCGCCGCGACGCCGATCGAGACGAGCGTCGTGCGCCGCGCGCCGACGTCGCCGCCCGGTGGTCGCTGGTTCGCCATCCGTGGGAGCCTAGACCGGGTGGGCTTCCCTTATCTTGGGGCGGTGGCCCACGATCACGGCCTTCACGCGCACGGGGCGCCGCACGACGCCGCGCGCCTGCGGCGGGCGCTGGCGCTGATCCTGGTCGTGATGGCCGGCGAGATCGCGGCCGGCGTGATCGCCCACTCGCTCGCGCTGCTCTCCGATGCGGGCCACATGCTCACCGACGCGGGGGCGCTCGGCTTCTCGCTGCTCGCGCTGCATCTCGCCGCGCGCCCCGCCGAGGGGGCGCTGACGTTCGGGTTCCGGCGCCTGGAGATCCTCTCCGCGCAGGCCAACGGCGTCACGCTGCTGGTGGTCGCGGGGTTCATCGTGTTCGAGGCCATCAACAGGCTCGTCAACCCGCCGCACGTGCGGGCGGGCCTGGTCCTCGTCGTGGCCATCGCGGGTGCCCTGCTGAACATCGTGGCGGCCTGGCAGTTGGCGCGCGCGGACCGCTCCAACCTCAACGTCGAGGGCAGCTTCCAGCACGTGCTGACCGATCTCTACGGGTTCCTCGGCACGGCGCTCGCGGCGGGCGTGATCCTCATCTTCGGCTTCCAGCGCGCCGATCCGATCGCCTCGCTGGCGATCGCGGCGCTGATGATCCGCTCGGGCTGGCGGCTGGTATGGGCGACCGGGCGGATCTTCCTCGAGGCGGCTCCGTCCGAGCTGGACCCCGAGGAGGTCGGCCGCGCGCTCGTGGCGCTCGCCGACGTCGTGGAGGTCCACGACCTGCACGTGTGGGAGGTGGCGAGCGGCTTCCCGGCGCTGTCGGCCCACGTGCTGGTCGGCCGCGAGTCCGACTGCCATCGCGCGCGGCGCGACATGGAGGCGTTGCTGCACGAGCGCTTCGGGCTCGACCACACGACGTTGCAGGTGGACCACGTCGGCGGCGAGCTGCTCGAGATCGCGGGCGCCCAGCCGACCCAGTAGAGGCTCGCCGCCGGGCGAGTGCGGGAACGCCCCGCGTGCCCGCGCCTCGCAGCCGGCAGCGGCGCTCTAGCGAACCTGCCCCGTGGGCCGGATCAGCACCTCGTTGACCGCGACCTTCGCGGGCGCGCCGATCGCATAGAGGATGCCGTCGGCGATGTCCTCCGGCCGGAGCGGGTCTTCGTTGTTGACGATGTTGCGGATCGCCTCCTGGATCTCCGGGCGGTTGTGCCCCTGCAGCTCGGTGGCGACGAAGCCGGGCTCGATCAGCGTCACCCGGATGCCTTCCAGAGCGACTTCCTGGCGCAGTGCCTCGGAGAAGGCGCCGACTCCGAACTTCGTGAGGTTGTAGACGGCGGAGCCGGGCCTCGCAAAGCGCCCGGCGACGGAGCTGACCGTGACGATGTGTCCCGAGCCCTGGTCTTTCATCACCGGCAGCGCGGCGTGCGTGCAGTAGAGGACGCCGAACACGTTGACCTCGACCATGCGCCGCCACTCCTCAGTCGGCGCGCCGGCAACGGGTCCCAGCAGCATCACGCCGGCGTTGTTGACGAGAACGTCAAGCCGGCCCAGCTCAGAGGCCGTGCGCTCCACGAACGCCCGCGCCTGGTCCTCATCTCCCACGTCTGCGGTAGTCGCGAGGGCCCGGCCTCCGGCCTCCTCGATCCGCCGCGCGAGCTCCTCGATGCGCTCGGTGCGTCTGGCGGCCAGCGAAACCGCGGCTCCGGCTCGCGCGCAGGCAAGCGCGGTGGCCTCGCCGATGCCGGAGGAGGCCCCGGTGACGGCCACGACGCGCCCCGAGAGGTCCACGTCCATGCGCCGAGCTTATCCGCCGCCGCTCATCGCCCGACGGCAGAGCAGCCGATATCCCCTCAGAAGCACCCAGGGAGCGGTCTTTTGGGCTCTTTGCGGGGTTTTATCCCACGTTTGGGCGGGCAGCTTAGGCTCGTTCTCGCAGGAAGGGGAGGCTGTGCTCGACGTCGAACGAGCTATGGCAACGACTCCACACAGGATAATTGACAAGACAACTACCTCGGCGTATAATTCCGACTCCAAGCATCGGATTAGAAGGACGCCTTATGCCTAACTCCCCCACTGACACCACACTCGAGCTCGAGCCCACGGCCCCCGCCGAGGAGAGCTCGGCGCAGCCCGACGGCGAGACGACGGCGGCCCCCGGCCGTCTCGACAGCCCGATCGAGCGCGTTGACACGGCAGGGACGCCCGATACGTTCATCCCCGAGTCAGTCGACCAGCTGCTGGCGCACTCGCGCCGCTACCCGCTGCTCACGCCCGCCCAGGAGATCGACCTGGCCAAGCGGATCGAGCGCGGCGACCTGCACGCCAAGGAACTGCTCGTGAACTCCAACCTGCGACTCGTCGCATCGAACGCCCGCCGCTACCAGAACCAGGGGCTGCCCCTGGCCGACCTGGTCCAGGAGGGCATGCTCGGCCTGATCAGGGCGAGCGAGAAGTTCGACTGGCGCAAGGGCTTTCGCTTCTCGACGTACGCGACGCTCTGGATCCGTCAGGCGATCCAGCGCGGTCTGGAGAACTCCGGCCGCACGATCCGCCTGCCCGTCCACGTCGCTCAGCGCTCCCGCAAGGTCGGGCGCGTCGAGCGCGAGCTGTCCGTGCGTCTGGGCCGTGAGCCCACGCTCGACGAGCTCGCTGCCGAGACCGGGCTCCCGGTCGACCAGGTCGAGGAGGTGCGCCACCAGCGCGCGGCGCTCGTCAGCCTGGACCAGCAGATCGGCGAGGACGGCGACACCGCCCTGGGCGACCTGCTCCCCTCTGACGCCGAGGCGCCCGAGGAGACGGCCTGGGAGCACGAGCGCGAGCAGATCGTGCACCGTGCGATCTCCCAGCTGCCCGAAACCGAGCGCAAGGTGCTGACCCTGCGGTTCGGAACGGGTCGCGAGGAGCCCCAGACCCTGACGGCGATCGGCAAGCGGCTCGGCTTCTCCGCCGAGCGGGCCTCCCAGCTCGAGCAGCGGGCGCTGAAGAAGCTCGCCGAGAGCCCCGAGCTGGCAGCGCTGCGCGAGGCCGCGTAGACGAACGACTTTCGGATTCCCTCCTGATTGGCACGGCCCCCGGTGCGCGCAAGCGGCCGGGGGCCGTCGCTTTTCCGGTGGGGCGCGGTCGGAGACCTCATCTCGAAGTTGTTCCGGTCGGTGCATGCACCGACCGGCGGTCGGGCGCATGCGCCCGACCGTGGGCGGGCACATGTGCCCGCCCAGGGGTCCGCACATGTGCGGACCCCCCTCCCCGCTGCTCAGCTGTCGTTCTTCTTGACGACCGTGAAGTTCGAGCTGGAGTCGCTCACTTCAGCGGCGTTTTTGGAGATCGAGCTGTTCTTGATCGTGAACGTCCCGGCCGGGCCGGTGCCTTCGGCGAGCACGCCGACGGCGGCCACGCTCATGCCTTCGATGGTCGACTTGTTGGCCGAGGACTCGCTCGCCGATTCCTGGAATGAGGCCTGGAGGATCGCGATCCCCAGTTCGCCGGTGCCCGTGATCGTGTCTTCGGCGATCGAGGCCCTGCCTTCTTCGAGCAGGATCCCCTCGTAGCGGTTGTCGGTCAGGCGGTCGCCGGCGATCTTCACCTGCGGCGAGCTGGGCTCGGTCGCGCTGCCCGAGGAGTAGTAGACGCCGAGGTCGTTGTCCGACGCCGTCGAGCCGGTCACGCCGGATTTGGCTGCGGCCTGGTAGAAGAGCACCCCGTCGGCCTGGTTTTCCAGGTCGCTGGAGCTGCAGACGCCTACCAGTTCGCACTCGTTGCCGCTGATCGTGCTGCCCTTGACGCTGCCCTGCCCGCCGAACGCGACCTCGATGCCGTTCTGGGCGATCCAGGGGCTCGCGCCTTCGCCGGTGACCGACGTGTTCATGACCTTCATCGTCGAGCCGGAGCCGACGACCGTCGGGCCGTTCTTCTCGTAGCCGCTGATGCTGTCGTTCTTGAGGATCGCGTGGCCGACGACCGCCGCTTTGTGCGAGCCGACGAGCACTGCGATGCCCTTCTGGCACCCCTTGTACGCGTTCAGTGTGGTGCTGGCACCGATGATCGTGTCACCCGTCGCCTCGAGTTCCGCCCCACCGCCGACGTTGATGGCATTGAGCGCGCCGAGGCAGGTCGTGATCGGAGCCAGCGCTTCGATCGTGAGGCCCGAGATGCTCACCTTCCCGGCCGTGCAGACCGAGATCTCGTCCGTCTGCCCGCCGGGGATCGCCGTGTCGCAGCTCGTCGTCGATTCCGCCGGCGAACTCGGCAGGGCCAACTTCGCCGTTCCCGCGCCGCTCGCCGCGACGATCTTCACGGGTTTGGTGATCTGGATCTGTTCGGTGTAGGTGCCGCCGCAGACGTCGACGACCGTGCCGCCCGCTTCGAGCGCGGCCTGGATGCTTTTGAAACCCGGGCTCGCGCAGCTCTTGTTCGCGCCGGCGGGCGCCGAGCTCGAAACCCATGATGCTCCTGACGCGCTTGCCGTCGCCGGGATCGCGAACGCAACCAGCGACGCGACCGCGGCCCATGGCAGGACGCGAAGTCTCCCTCTCGACATCATCCCTCCTTGATTTCTCACCGCACGCCCCCGCGCGCGCTCTCGTGCCGGTCCCTGCACCGACCCCTCCGCGGGGCAGGCTAGATCCACCTGCTGGAAGTGTCAAGTCCTCCGAACAGACCGGAGGGTCCGTCTGCTTACGCGCCCGCCGGCTCGGCGACCGGCCCGATGCCGTGCGCGCGCAGGGCCTGCTCGAACGCGGGGATCCGGCCCGAGTCCTCGTAGAAGTCCTGTTGCTCGACGATCCGCCCCCAGCGCGTGCGGATCACCATCGTCACGCGGTTCGCGTACAGGCGCTCGCCGCCGGAGAGCGCTTCGTCGTCGAAGCGGACGGCCATCGTCATCGCCCACGGCGGCCCGCCCGTCCAGAGCTCGCGGATCTCGCCTTTCAGGCCGGCGCCGACGAACTCCTGAAGGAAGCGCTCGATCTCGTCCTTGCCGCGGTGCTCGCCGGCCCAGCGGTGCGGCCCCTCGTTGAAGTGCAGCACGGCGTCCTCGGCGTAGTTCGCCAGCAGCGGCCGGTAGTCGCCGGCGTTCAGCGCCACCACGTTGCGATTGAACTGCGCCAGCAGCAGGCGGTGCATCAGCGCGCGGGCGCCGACCGCAGCGGCCACGCCCAACAGGAACCAGCGTCTCATCGGTCCTCCTTCGCCGGGGACCACGCGAGGTTACTCCGCGGAGCGCGAGGAGGTGCGGGGACGGGCGGTCGCGGCGGACGCCCTCCCCTCGAGCTCAGCTGTCGTTCTTCTGCGAGACCGTCTACTTCCCGCTCGGGTTCACAACTACGGGGCGTTCTTCGAGATCGAGCGGTTCTTGATCTGTTGGCTGCAAACAACCGGCTCGAGTTGCGCGGGCCGTCGTCGGTCCGCCCTGAGACTAAGCTGGGGACCGACAACCGCGGGCGGATGCGAGGTGCGCGAGATGGAGCACAAGACGCTGTGGGACCGGACCGTCGATCTGACGATCCGTGTCGGTGAATGGATACTCGCGCCGATCGAGCGCTTCATCGGCAGGCGCTCTCTCGTCGGCGACGCGACCTTCTTCCCGCTGGAGCGCTTCCCGTGGGTGGAGCACATCGAGGACAACTGGGAGGTGATCCGCGACGAGGCGGCTGCGCTGCTGAACGACCGTGAGGCGCTGGCCAACTTCCAGGACATCTCCAAGGACCAGATCGAGATCACCGACGACGACCGCTGGAAGACGTTCTTCATCTACGGCTACGGCTTCGAGGCGAAGCTCGGCGTCGAGATGTGCCCCCGCACCGCGCAGCTGATGCGCGAGATCCCGGGCATGAAGACGGCGATGATCTCGATTCTCAGTCCCCGCAAGCACATCCTCGACCACCGCGGGCCCTACAAGGGCGTGCTGCGCTACCACCTGGGGCTGATCGTGCCCGAGGACGCCGAGAGCTGCCGCATCCGCGTCGGCGAGGACTACCGCCACTGGGAGGAGGGGAAGTCGATGATATTCGACGACACCTTCAACCACGAGGTGTGGAACGACACCGACGACACTCGCGTGGTGCTGTTCGTGGACGTCATGCGGCCCCTCCCCTCCCCGGACGCGGCGATCAACGAGGGCATCGTCAAAGCGATCGGCTACTCGCCGTTCGTACTCGATGCGAAGCGCAACCAGGAAGCCTGGGAAGGGCGCTTCCGCGAGCAGCGCGCGCGTCAGGCGGCGGGCGCCTCCGCGGGCTGAGCGCGACACTCCGGGCGCTGCCGCGAGCTCAGGAGGCGGCGCCGAGCGCGCCGGGGGCGAGGCGCGGCGACTCTGCGGCGACAGGGGGCGCGTGAGCTCCCGCGCGCGGAGGCAGCCTCCGCGGGCGCGGGCGCCAACGCTTACAGCCCGCGGACATGCGTGACGAGCGACTACCCGCGGGCGCGCGCGGTGATGCGCAATGCGGTCGGCGGCGGCGGGATCAGCTTCCGCGTCGCCTACGAAGGCACCCCCACCTGGGAAAACCCGAAGAACACCGGTCAGATGCACGGAGCCGGTACCGCTTGGACGGCGGCAGATGCGGTCAATCTACAGCCGTACGGCACGCAGGAATGGCAGCCGATGCGGATCGTGCTCGAAGCGCCGGCTGGAGGATCGAACGACTACCAGGTCGTCCAGCTCTGGATCGACCCGAGGTACGGGCACTAAGAACCTGAGCCGGGCCGGCGCACCGTCTGGGCGCCGGCAAGGCCGGGATCCCCGCGCGTCGGGCTGAGCGCCCCTACACGTTCGTCGAGGGCAATCCCAGTTCGCTCGTCAGTTCCTGCGCCTTGTTGTTGAGCGTGGTGAACTCGCCGGTCACGATCAGAACCCCGAGCACGATCATCACGAGCCCGCCGATGCCGATGATCACCGGGAAGTGGCGCTTGACGACCGTCAGCGCGTTGGTCATGCGGTCGAAGGCCACGGCGATCAGCAGGAACGGGATCGCCAGCCCGAGCGAGTAGAACGCGAGCAGCAGCGCGCCGTGCGCGGCGGAGCTCGAGATCGCCGCCTGCGTGAGGATCGCGCCGAGCGTGATGCTCGTGCAGGGCGTCCAGGCGATCGCGAATGCGGCCCCCGCCACCAGCGGCCCGCCGCGGCCGGCCCGCCGCAGCAGCGTCTCGGAGTGCCACTCGCGGTTCAGCATCGAGATGAACGGCGTCGCCAGGAACACGATGCCCATCGCGATGATCAGGTAGCCGCCGATCTTCTCCAGCATGGCTTTGTGGGAGTTCAGCGAGTGGCCGATCACGGTCGCGCTGAGCCCGAGGGAGATGAAGATCGCCGAGAAAGAGAGGATGAACAACAGGCTCGGGACCAGGACCCTCCGCATCCCCACGCCTTCCTGCAGGTCGTGCGGGGTGACTCCGATCACGGTCGAGAGGTAGCCGGGGACCAGCGGCAGCACGCACGGCGAGAGGAACGAGACCAGGCCCGCGGCGATCGCGACCGGGATGCCGACGCCCGTGGCCGTGTCCGACGCGGATGCGAGCAGCAGGTGGCTCACATCCGCGCTCCGCTCCGGAGGAGCTCGCGGAGCTCGGCCACCTCGCGCTCCAGGCGTGCGACGCGCTCGCCCAGCCCCGCGCCGTCCGCCGTCCCGTTCTCCGGGGGGACCGGAGCCGGCGCGCGCAGGGCCAGCTCGTCGGCGGCGTCACCGGCGGGGTGGATGGGATCCCATCCTCCGCCGAGCAGCTCGCGGTAGCGCTCCTCCTTCTGTCCCGGCCGCCGTTGCAGGCGCTCGGCGAGGCCGCGCTCGATCAGCCGCTCGAGCGTGGTGTGCACCTCGCCGAGGTCGCCGAAGGGATGCATCCTCTCGCCGCGCTGCTTGAGCTCGCCGGGCGTCTGCGGCCCGCGCAGCATCAAGACGCACATCACGGCCTCCTCGGCGCGGTCCATCGGCAGCGCTTCGTCCAAGCGGAGCCGGTACTTGGCGGCGCGGCTGCCCGCCCCGCTGGCGAGGCGCACGAGACCGCGGCGCTCGAGACGGTGCAGTGCGTCGCGAAGCGTCGCCTCGTCGTAGTCGACGATCGGATCGCGGTTCGTGGACTGGTTGCAGGCGAGCCGCAGCGAGTTCAGCGACAGCGGATAGGCGTCCGGCGTCGTGCGCTGCTTCTCGAGCAGGCAGCCGAGCACGCGGATCTGCTCCGCGGAGAGGTCATGGGACACGACGTTCACGACACCTGATTCTAAGAGTGGCGCCGGGCCTGCCGCCTCGGATGGCGGTAAACCCGCAGCCTCGGGGCGGAAAAGCCCTTGCCAAGATCGCCAACGAGCACCGATGCGGGTCTCGCCCGGGCGCCTCAGACTCGGCTCATACCCCGTCTAGCGGAGGAGGACGACAGTGAGAAAGGCAATGGAGATCGGAGGCATCGTCGCTGCGGTCGTGCTGATCGGGTTCGGCATCGCGGCCGTCGTGATGGGCGCCAACGGCAAGAGCACAGTCAGCACCAGCCTCAAGGAACAGAAGATCGTCGGCACTCCCGACATGACGCCGAGCGCCATCAAGGCCGAGGCGGCCAAGGCCGGGCTCGACACGAGCAAGATCGCGATCCCGAGCTGCTCGGTCGCAAACCAGCACGTCGAAACCGGAGCCCAGGCACGCTGCTTCGCGCAGTACATGAACATCCACGCCCTCGAGGCGACGGGTGGCCTCTACTACTCGCAGATGCCGCGTTACGCGACAGCCGACGGCAAAGGCACCGACGTCGAAGCGCAGGCGCTCAAGACCCCGAAGGGGACCCCGGTCGACAACCCGGCGCGCGAAGTGTGGATACAGGAGACCGCTCTCTCGACGGCGCTGAACACCAGCTACATGGCAACCCAGGTCGGCCTGTTCGGCATCGTCGTGGGCATCGCCCTGCTGCTCAGCGGCCTGGGCTTCGCGATCCTGTCCATCGGCGGGGCGCTGCGCAACCCCGACAGCGTGCTCAGCCACGCCCGGAAACCCTCGGAGACCCTTGTGGCCTCCTCCCCCGCTCCCACCGGCGCGTAGCCCCTGCTTCACAGCCGGGGGGTGCAGCCGGCCGCCGCGCAACAGGTGCGCGGCGGCCGGCGTCGTTTGCAGGCCCTCGGGCCCACGGCGCGCGTGTGCGGCCCCGCTACAGTCAAGACGGTGAGCGCCCAGCCCTTCTCGACGGGGCGTTCGGGGAACGGGCACGGGCCGCGGCCGGAGCAGCGCCCCGAGGACATCCCCGCCGCACCGGTCTCGCTGCGCCGGATCGCCCGGCTGTTCATCCCGTACCGGCAACGGCTCGGGCTGCTGCTGAGCCTGATCTTCCTGGCGGCAGGGCTCGGCGTGATCAGCCCGTTCCTGCTGCGGGAAATCATCAACACGGCCTATCCGCAGCACGACACGGAACTGCTCGTCGAGCTGGTGGCCGGGATGATCGCCCTGTCGGTGATCACGAGCGTGATCGGAGTCGCGCAGACGTGGATCTCCAACCAGGTCGGCCAGCGCGTGATGCACGACCTGCGGGCCGCGGTGTACGCGCATCTGCAGCGGATGTCGCTGGCCTTCTTCACGCGCACCCGCACGGGCGAGGTGCAGTCGCGGATCGCCAACGACATCGGCGGCATCGACAGCGTCGTGACCTCGACCGCCACCTCGATCGTCCAGAACGTGACGACGGTGGTCGCGACTGTCGTGGCGATGTTCCTGCTCGACTGGCGCCTGGCAGTGTTCTCGCTGATCCTGCTGCCGTTCTTCGTCTGGCTGACGCGCCGCGTGGGCGAGGAGCGGCGCAGGATCCAATCGGTGCGCCAGAGCCGGCTGGCGGACATGTCGAGCCTCGTGGAGGAGTCGCTGTCGGTGTCGGGCATCCTGCTCGGCAAGACGATGGGGCGCTCGCCGGAGCTCGTGAGGCGCTTCAGCGACGAGTCGGGCGAACTCGCCGATCTGGAGGTGCGCGCGCGCATGGCCGGGCGCTGGCGGATGGCCACGGTGCAGATGAGCTTCGCGATCATGCCGGCGCTCGTCTACCTCTTCGGGGGGATCGAATTCGCCGGTGGGCACGTGATCTCGGTCGGCACGGTGGTGGCGTTCACGACGCTGCAGACGAGGCTCCTGTTCCCGATCCAGTCGCTGCTCTCGGTGGGACTGGAAGTGCAGACTTCGCTGGCGCTGTTCGGGCGGATCTTCGAGTACCTGGACCTGCCGGTGGACATCGTCGAGCGCCCCGACGCGCGTGCGCTCGCGGACGTCCGGGGCGACGTCCGCCTGCAGGACGTGTGGTTCCGCTACGAGCCGGAAGGGCCCTGGACGCTCTCGGAGATCAACGCCGAGGTCCCGCCGGGAACGCGCACGGCCCTCGTCGGCGAGACCGGCTCGGGCAAGACCACGCTCGCCTATCTGGTCGCCCGTCTGTATGAGCCCGACCGCGGGTGCGTCAGCATCGACGGCGTCGACATCCGCGACATGACGCTGGGGTCGCTGGCGAAAACGGTCGGGCTGGTCTCGCAGGAGACCTACCTGTTCCACGCGTCGATCCGCGAGAACCTGCGCTTCGCATGTCCGGAGGCGAGCGACGAGGAGATCGAAGAGGCCGCACGCGCCGCTCAGATCCACGACCTCATCGCCTCGCTCCCCGACGGCTACGACACGCCGGTCGGCGAGCGCGGCTACCGCTTCTCGGGGGGCGAGAAGCAGCGCATCGCGATCGCCCGCACGGTGCTGCGCAACCCGCCGGTGCTGATTCTCGACGAGGCGACCTCGGCGCTCGACACCGAGACCGAGCGCGCCGTCCAGGAGGCGCTGGATGAGCTTGCGCGCGGTCGCACCACGATCGCGATCGCGCACCGGCTCTCGACTGTCCGCGACGCCGATCAGATCCTCGTGCTGGACGGCGGACGGATCGTCGAACGGGGAACCCACGACGAGCTGCTCGCGGCCGCCGGTCGCTACGCCGCCCTGTCCGCGGGCGCCGAGCAGGCTCCGGGCGCCGAGGGCGAGCCGGTCGCGACCGTCTAGCGCGTCCGGACCAGCTTCACGAGGAGCAGCGAGCGCCTGACGGGGGCGGCCCCCGTGGCCAGCACCAGCCGGGCGCTCGCAGTGCGGCGCAGGTGGATCGAAGCCAGCGAGCGCTTGGAGAGGTGGATCAGCACGCTCACCGTACGGCCTGCGCCGAAGATGGTGCTCGCCCCCGCGAGCCGCCGTGCGGGCGGGCTCGCTCGGCTGGCGATCGGGCCGTGCGGCCCGTACAGAGCGACGCTCGTGGCGCACGGCGTCCCCGCGGCGCTCGCGACGCAGCGCATCCGCACCAGCGCGTTGCCGTGGCGGTTCACCCGCAGCGTCCGCGACAGAAGCGCGGCGAACGGGCGGCCCGGCGCGGGGCTCGCGACCGCAAGGGACAGCGACGCCGAGTCGTCGCCGGGCGCGTAGTCGGCCTGCTCGGCCTGGACGCCGGCGGCGAGCGTCAGCGTTTCGACCGCGAGCGGCTGGACCTGCAGCGTCACCGTTCGCGTCGCGCCGGACGGGAGGGCGCCGAGCGAGCACGTCACGAGCGTGCGGGTGCCGTAGGTCGCCGAGCAGCCGCTCGGGGCGGCGATCAGGTTCGCGAGTTCCGGCAGGGGGATCGTCACGCTGACGCCGCTCAGGGCGTCGGCGCCGGCCGCCCTGACCGTCGCGCTGAGCGCGAACGCGGCACCCGCGGTCGCCGGCTTCGCGGCCAGGGAGAGAGACGCATCCGCCGCACTCTCGAAGGCCCCGAGGTCACAGCCCGCGCCCTGGGGCCGCGCCATGCCCCGCTCGTCGAGCGCGCCGCCTTCCACGGCGCTGCCCGGGCACGACGCCGAGCCCGCGTTCAGCGCCGGGCTGCCGCGCAGCAGCGGCAGCACCGTCACCAGCCCGCTCTGCGCGGGCGCTCCGAGCAAGGGGTCGGCGCCGGTCGGAGCGATGCCCGCCACGGTGCAGCCGGAGTCGCCGCCGTGCAGCACGTTCGCTGCTTGAGTCGCGACGGTTTCCTGCCCTTCGCAGGCGAGCGCCGCCGCACCCGTGAGGATCGCCCCTTCGAGCGAGATCGACTGCGCGCCCGTCGCGCGGACCGCGGTGCCGGCGCCGCCGTCGATCGTCGACCAACGCACATCGAGCGAGGTGCCGGCGCCGGCGGCGAGCGCTGCGCCCGCGTCGTTCGCGGCGACCGTCGTGTCCACGAGGGCGAGGCTCGCGCCTTCGGTCGCCTCGATTGCCGCGGCGGCGGTGTTGCCCGTGACGCTGGAGCGCTCGAGCGTCAAGCTGGCGGCGCTGAGGTGCGCCGCCCCGCTGTTGCCCTGCAGCGCGCTGTCCGAGATCGTCATCGCGGCGCGTTCGAGCCGCACCGCACCGCCGCCCGCGTTCCCCTCCAGGGCGCTGTCGCGCACGAGCAACGGGGCTCCTTCTTCGTCTTCGATCGCGCCACCGGCCGCCGAGGAGCCGGTGAGCGTGACCCCTGCGACGGTGATCGGCCCGGCGCCCTTCGCAACCGTCAGCAGGCCGCTCGCGCCGGCGCCGTCGATGACGCTTGCCCCGGCACCCGCGCCCTGGAGCGTCAGCGGGCAGAGCCCGGTCGTGCCGCCGCCGCTGGGACAGGCTTCGGAGATCGGGTCCCCCAGCGGTAGCGGATGTCCGCCTTCAAGCGCGTAACGGCCGGCTGGCAGCGAGACGACGACGCTTTCGGCGCCCGCGGGGATGCCGTCGGAGGTGTGGGCGGCTTCGAGCGCGGCGCGCAGCGTGCACAACCGTTCGAGGGGCCCTTTCGCGCGACCGCACAGCTCGGGATGGTCGGCGAGGCTGAAATCGGCGGTGTCGTTCACGCTCAGGACGGCCGGAGCCGCGGCGGCCGCCGGCGCGCCGGCGAGCGCGGCCACGGCAGCGAACGCTGCGACCATGAGCCGGATACTCATCGGCGCCCGAGTCTAGAGCCGGGCCGCGTGGCCGGCGCCGCGTCAGGCCCGCGCGTCGATGTTCAGTCGCACGTAGTCCACGACCACCGGCTCGCCCAGCTCGGCGAGCACCCCGTCCATGAAGCGCTCGCGCAGCTCGGGCGGAAGCGCCTGGACGTGCGGCTGCAGCACGATCGTCTCCAGGAACTCGCGCGGGTGCTCCGGCTGCTGCGGCGCCGGGGTCAGCCAGCACTCGGCGCTCGTGAAGCCGGCGGCGAGCAGGCGCTCTCTCGTCACCTCGGGCCCGGCGTAGTTCCAGGGTGGCTCGAAGCGCCGCAGGTGCTCGCCGAACGGTTCCTGCTCGCCGACGATCATCGCCCGCCGGCGCAGCTCGACGATGTTGCCTTCCCCGCCGCACTGGGCGACGAGCCGGCCGCCGTCGCGCAGGCAGGCCCGCAGGCGCCCGAACAGGCGCTCGTGATCGCCGATCCAGTGGAAGGTGGCGGTCGAGAGGATCGCGTCGGCGGGCTGCTCGACCTCGAGCTCGAGCAGGTCGACGACGAGCAGCTCGGGGCCAGTGCCGAGGCGCTCGCGGGCGGCGGCGATCATCGAGGCCGAGCCGTCGACCCCGATCACGTGGCCTCCAGGCAGGCGCTCGATCAGCGCTTCGGTGACCCGTCCGGACCCGCAGCCGGCGTCGATGACGGTCTCCTCTCCCGCCAGCTCGAGCCTCTCGAGGACCTCCAGGCCCATCGACTGCATGACGCCGGAGATGCGGTCATAGCTCGATCCGTCCCAGTCGCGAACAGGCATGTCGCGTACGCTATCACATACGTTCGTCTGTTGTGAGGCCGACGATCAGCCTGGACAGCCTGCCCCCCTGCCAGGCGATCGGAGAGGCTCCCGCATCCTCCACGACCAGGCGCGCGCCCGGGATCCACTGCGCCCAACGTTCTGCGACCGCGAGCGGGTGCCCGGGGTCGGGCTCGTCGCGGCTGCCGACGACGAGCGCCGGGAGCGCGAGCGCCCGGAGCTCCTGCGCATCCTCGAACGGCGCCGAGCGCGGCACGGCTTCCAGGGCATCCGCGACCGCCTCCGGGTGCTCGTGGGCCGCGAGGCGCTGGCGCAACACGGTCTCGACCGTCGCGCGCATCGGCTCCGCCACGCCGTCGAGATCGTATGCCGCCACGAAGCCCTCGACGCCGCCCTCGCGGAGCCCGCGGGCGAGGGCGTCCCAGCGTTCGAGCTCGGCGGCCGAGCGCGCGTCGGCGGGATCGAAGGACGGCGTGATCAGCACGAGCCCGGCAACGCGCTCCGGCTGCTCGAGCGCGAAGCGGAGCGCGGTGTGGGCGCCCATCGACGCACCGGCGAGCACGGCACGCTCGAGGCCTGCGGCGTCGAGGGCCGCGCCCAGGTCGGCGGACAGGCGCTCATAGCCGTAGTCGCCGTCCGCGGCGGGCGTTGAGGCCCCGTGACCGCGCGCGTCGTAGGCGAGCACGCGCCGTCCCGATCGCGGCAGGGTCCGCGACCCCATCACGACGTAGCGGCGCGTCGCCGTCAACCCGTGCAGCAGCGCGACCCCCGGCCCCTCGCCGCTCAGCTCGCCGCTCAGCCGCGTCCCGTCGGCGGTGACGAGGATCGGCTCCGGCTGCTCGCCCGGCACTTCGCTCAGGCGTGTACGGCGGTGTGGGCTCTGAGCAGCTCCGCCGATCGCTCGGGCTGCTCCCAGAAGAACAGATGCCCGACGCCGTCGAAGATCTCGAGCTCGGCGCCGGGGACCAGCGACGCGATCTGGCGGCCGTTCGGGACCGGGAGCATCTCATCGAGCGTCCCGTGCATCACGAGCGTCGGCATCTCCAACCCGCCGAGGCGCGCATGGGTGTCGTGAGCAGCGCACGCGCCCAGCTGTGCGAGCACGACAGGCACCGCAACCGCGCGCCGCTCGGCGATGGCCAGGAAGCGCTGCCATGCCTCCTCGTCGGCGGCGAACGGCGGCGAGACGTTCACCTCCCAGCCCGTGCGGATGGCGCGCTCGCGATCGCCGGACATCATCGCCTGGCTCAGCTTCTCCATCACGATGGGCGCCGTCAGCTCGGCGTTCGGCCCGCCGCAGTAGGTGCAGCCGAGCGCCAGGGTGCGCACGAGCTCGGGCCGGGCGAGCGCGAGCTCCTGGGCGATCATCCCGCCCATCGAGATGCCCAGCACGTGAGCCGAGGAGAGCCCGAGCGCGTCCATCAGCGCGCCCGCGTCGGCGGCCATCTCGGCGATCGTGATCTCACCCTCCAGGCGGCTGCTCGCGCCGACGCCGCGGTTGTCGAACGCGATCACATCGAAGTCGCCGCGCAGCTCCTCCAGGAACGGCTCCCCCCAGTGCAGGGCGGTGCCGCTCATGCCCATGATCAGCAGCAGCGGAGGCCGGTCCGCCGTCCCGCTGCGTTCGACGTCGAGCGCGCCCGTGCCGATCTCGACCACTGCCATCGGGCGATCCTATCCCGCGCCGGCGCCGCTCACACCGGCAGCGCGAGCTGTGGCGCGTGGCCGCCCTCGCCGTGCGCCGGCGCAGGGCCAGGCTCCCCCTGCAGTCCGGCCACGCGCACGCCGAGCAGGCGCACCGGCCGCGGCGGCGCGTAGGCGGCCAGCAGGCGCAGCGCCTCGGCCGCGACGACCTCGCCGTCGCAGGTCGGCGCGGCGAGCGTGTGCGCACGGGTCACGGTCGTCCAGTCGTCGAGGCGGACCTTGATCCCGATCGTGCGCCCGCTGCGGCCGTGGCGCGCGAGGCTCTCGCACAGCGACAGCGCCATCTCGCGCAGCACGGAGCGCATCGCGTCGACCTCCGAGAGGTCGGTGTCGAACGTCCGCTCGCGCGACTCCGAGACGACCTTGCGGGCATTCGAGACCGCTCCGGCGTGCTCGAAGCGCGCGCGGCGCTGCAGGTCGCGGCCGAGGTTGGGGCCGAAGCGCTCGACCAGCGCCCGCTCGTCGGCACCGGCGAGCTCGCCCAGCGTTTTCACTCCCATCGTCTCGAGCTTGGCGGCGGTCTTCGGGCCGATTCCGGGCACGAGGCCGGGTCGCGCAGAGGCGAACCGCTCGCACGCCTGCTCCCGGGTCAGCACCACGAAGCCCGCGGGCTTCTCCGCGTCGGAGGCGACCTTGGCGATCAGCTTGTTCTCCCCGATCCCCACCGAGCAGGTGATCCCGACCTCGGCGGCGATCTCCGCGACCAGCCGGCGCATCGCCGCGCGCGGGGAGAACAGCCCCGAGAGGTCGAGGTAGGCCTCGTCGAGGCCGACCACCTCGACGTGCTCGACCTGGCGGCGCACGATCTCCATCATCCGCCGCGAGACCTCGCGGTAGGTCTGGAAGTCCGGCGCCACGAACACGGCCTGCGGACACAGCCGCCGCGCCCGGGCCGCCGGCATCGCCGAGCCGACGCCGAAGCGCCTGGCCTCATAGCTGGCAGTCGTGACGACGGCGCGCGGACCGGTCCCGGAGACGACCACCGGCAGGCCGCGCAGCTCCGGGCGCCGTCCCAGCTCGATCGAGACGTAGAAGGCGTCGGCGTCCAGGTGTGCGACGCGAAGCGTGCTCGCCACCGGCTGAATCTAGCGCCGGTGTCGGCCGTCCCCGCCGAGCGTCGAAGGAGCGAGCAGCTCGCGCCGCGAGGACACCCCGAGCTTGCGGTAGATGTGGCGCGCGTGCGTGCGCACCGTCTCGACGCTCACGTGCAGCTCGGCCGCTATCTGCGAGTTGGAGCGCCGCCGCTGCAGGCCCCCGAGCACATCGACCTCGCGCGCCGTCAGCAGCCCCGCTCCCCGCCCGAGCCCGTCCCCGTCGCGCGGGGTGAGCTGCAGGCCGCGCGAGGCGAGGTGGATCGCGTTCAGCACGTCGCGCGACTGCGTCGCCTTGGCCAGGCACGCCGAGGCCCCGAAGGCGAGCAGTTGCGCGGACTCGACGCTCGTCGGGCGCTCCGCGAGCAGCAGCAGGTGGGTCGACGCGTGACGTCCGGCGATGGAGCGGACCTCGGCGGGGCTGCGCAGCCGCCCGGCGTCCAGGATCGCAACATCCGGGCGCCGGCTCCGCAGCATCATGGGCAGCTGGGCGGGCGTGACGTCCTCGGCGATCAGCTCGAGGCGCTCGTCGTCCTCGATCAGGCCCCGCAGGCCGCGGGCGATCAGATCGTCGAAGCGCCCTACGGCGACCGTGATGCTCTCAGGCTCCCCCATGCGGGGATCTTATCGGGCTGCGCGCGCAAAGGGTGAGCCGTGCATCACCCGATCCATCCCCCTCCCCATCACCTGAAGATCCCCCCCGAAGGGGGATCAATAAGCACGGAGCGAGCGGGACACTGAAACGGCGGATGCCGCATCTCTCTGAGGGGGGACGAGGCGGGACCAGGCACGAGATGAATGTGGCAACGCCAAGAGGGAGAACCGACCCATGGAGCGGGACTGGATAGGCATCACGGAATGAGATCGGGCTCTCCAGCTCCCCCTCGGCGGCCGGGTCGGGCGCGCACCCGCAGGAGCTCCCGCCGAGCCTCGGCTCGGGTGAAGCGAAACCGTCTGCTCGGGCTCGCCATCCTCGCGATCCTCGGACTCGCGGTGCTGGCCCCTGCCGGCCTCGCGAGCGTCAGCGAACCGCCGCCCCCGCCGCAGGAAAGCAACGCCTCGCAGCGCGCCGCGCGCCACGAGACCGCGCATGCGGAACGCCAGGCGCGCAAAGAGGCCGTGGAACAGCAGCGCGCCGAGTCGAAAGCGCGCCGCCAGCAGCGCGTTGCCGAACACAAGGCCCGCGCCGAAGCGCGCCGCGCAGAACAGCAGTCGGTCCATCACGGCGTGAAAGTCGACGCCAACGCGGAAGTCTCGATCGACTGCGACAGCATCACCGTGAAGTACATGGGCTTCAACGCGGTCGAGGGCTCCCCGAACAACGTTCTGCAGATCATCGAAATGAAGCGGGGCTCGAGCGGCTATCACGTCGTCTTCCCGACCAAAACCTTCAGCTTCGAAGGCACCGAAGCCACCGACGTGATCCCGATCGCCGCGGCCGTCGGACCGTCGAACGTGGACCTGCGCTCGCGGTGGAACACCAACGGGCTGAAGGGCGGGTTCGACATCCACCAGTCGCTCAAGTGCGAACCGAACCCGAAATTCGAAATCGAGAAGCTCCAGTCGCTCGGCGGACCGTTCACCAGCGAACCGCTGACCGGCACCGTCGGTCAGACGGTGCTGTATGAGATCGTCGTCACGAACAGCGGCAACACGCCGCTGACCTTCAGCGGCTTCTCCGACACCGTCTGCGATGCGGGCACGAGCGCCGGCGTGCCGGCCGTCCCGGTGGAACCGCTCGAAAGCTTCACGGTCGTGTGCGCGCACAAGATCACCGCCGCCGACGCGTCCGCCGGGACGCTGATCAACATCGCCAAGATCACCGGCACGCCCGAAGAAGGCGAAGGCAGCTCCGTCGAACACGAATCGAACCAGGTCGTCGTGACCCCGAAAGCCGAAGAAAAAACGCCCGAAGAACCGAAAGGCGGGGGCGGCGGCGGCGAAAACCCGCCGGCCAACAACAACAACAACAACAACAACCCGACCCCGAAATCCGGTGTGCTCGGCACCTCGGGAGCCAGCTCCACCTCCACGAGCAAATCCGGCGTCCTCGGCTTCGCTTCGGCGACGGTCCCGTCGCTGCGCGGGCCGCAGGGCTGTGTGAGATCGGGGTTCACCGCGAGCGTCAAGTCCGCGGGCGTCAAAAGCGTCGTCTTCTACCTCGACGGCCACCGCCTGCGCACCATGGGCCCGGCCAACTCCCGCAAAGGGCTGATCTCTCTCTACATCCCCGTCTCCAAACTGAACGTCGGCGCGCACCGCGTGAAGGCGGCGATCACGATGAAGCCGGTCTCCTCCGGCGGCAAAGCCTCGAAAGCCTCGCGCTCCCTCACCGTCGTGCGCTGCCACTCTGCTGTCGTGACCCCGCGCTTCACGGGGTAACTTGCAAGACATGATCGCGGCGCTTGCGGGTCGGTCACGCCGGTGGCTCGTGACGCTGCTCTGCGTCGCAGGCTGCGTGACGCTCGCCGCCCCCTCCGCCTCAGAGGCCGCGTCGGCGGCGACGCCGCGCCTGGTGCTGAAGCCGCTCTCGAACCTGCACACCCTCAGCCGCTGGGCCTACCCGGAGACCGCGAGCGTGATCCGCTCCCTGCCCTCCGAACACGCGAACCCCGTCGGGCGCCTGCGGTTCCTTTCCCCCGACGAACAGGCTGAGCTCTACGTCGTGCTGGCCTCCGCCCACAGCCGCGGCGGTCAGACCTGGCTGCAGATCGAGGTGCCGGCGCGGCCGAACGGGCGCCGCGGCTGGGTTCCGCGTTCGGCGATGGGCTCGCTGCACGTCGTCAAGAGCTACCTCCTGGTCGACCAGGCGACGCTGACGGCGACGCTGTTCCGCGAAGGCAAGGCGATCTTCAGCACGAGGGTCGGCGTCGGCAAGCCGAGCACGGTCACGCCATCCGGCGAGTTTTACGTGCTCGAGAAGCTCCGGGCCGTCGGCAATCCGATCTACGGCCCCTTCGCCCTCGGCACGAGCGCCTACGCGCCGACGCTGAGCGAATGGCCGGGCGGCGGCGTCGTCGGCATCCATGGCACCAACGAACCGCAGCTGATCCCCGGACGGCCCTCCCACGGCTGCATCCGGATGCGCGACGCGGACGTCGCCCGGCTGTGGTCGTTGATCGGGCTCGGCACGCCGATCCAGATCACCTGAGCGCCGCCCCGGCGTTGGGTCACGCCGCGGCGCATGTCTCACCTGGGTAGGCTTTGCCGCCCGTGGATCTGACCTTCAGCCCCCAGGAGATCGCGTTCCGTGACGAGCTGCGCGCGTGGCTCGTGGACAACCGCCCCGAGGCCGAGCCCACCGAGGGCGGCGAGGATGCCCACTACGCCTGGCGCCGCGACTGGCAGCGCCATCTCTACGACGCCGGCTGGGCGGCCCCGGCCTGGCCCACCGAGTACGGCGGCCGCGGTGCTTCGCTGACCGAGTCGGCGATCTACTTCGAGGAGATCGGACGGGCGCGCGTGCCTCTGCCTGCGAACGTGCTCGGGCTGCTGCTCGGCGGCCCGACCCTGATGGTCTGGGGCACCGACGAGCAGAAGGAGCGCTACCTCTCGCCCATCTTGAGCGCCGAGGAGATCTGGTGCCAGGGCTTCTCCGAGCCCGAGGCCGGCTCGGATCTCGCCGCTCTGAAAACCCGCGCGGTCAAAGACGGCGACGAATGGGTGATCAACGGCCAGAAGGTGTGGACCAGCGGTGCGCAGTACTCGAAGTGGTGCATGCTCGTCGCCCGCACCGACTCCGAGGTGCCCAAGCACAAGGGCCTGACCTACTTCCTGATGGACATGGAGCAGGACGCCGTGCAGGTGCGCCCGCTGCGCCAGATCACCGGTGAGGCGGAGTTCAACGAGCTGTTCATCGAGGACGCCCGGATCCCGGACGCCAACGTGGTCGGAGGCGTCGGCAATGGCTGGAAGGTCGCGCTCACGACGCTGATGAACGAGCGCGCGGGCCTCGGCTTCGCCCTGCAGATCCGCCTGCGCCAGCTCCTTGACGACACGATCGCCGTGGCCGCCGAGCGCGGGCTGCTCGAGGACCCGCTCTACGCGGACGAGCTCGCCGAGCTGCACGTGCGCTGCGAGTCGATCCGGCTGCTGGCCTGGAAGGGCCTGACCGACGTCGAGCGCTACGGTCAGCCCGGCCCCGAGGGCTCCCTGGTCAAGTGGCTGTGGTCGGACACCAACCAGCGCCTCACCCAGCTCGCGGTCGACATCGTCGGCCCGGCAGCCCTGACGTCGGGCACGAGCTGGAGCTACGAGTTCCTGCGCGCCCGCGGCAACACGATCGAGGGCGGGACCACAGAGGTGCTCAAGAACATCGTCGCCGAGCGCGTGCTCGGCCTGCCGCGGCTGAAGGTGGCCGCCTGATGGACTTCGGCCTCTCAGACGACCAGCGCGAGATCCAGCGCACCGCGCGTGACCTGCTCGCCGACCGTGCCCGGCCCGAGCGCGTCCGCGAGCACGCGGAGCTGAGCACCACAGACGATGCCCTCTGGGGCGAGCTGTGCGAGCTCGGCTGGCCCGGCATCGCGATCGCCGAGGAGCATGGCGGCCAGGGCCTCGGGCAGGTCGAGCTGTCGATCCTCTGCGAGGAGCTGGGGCGCTCGCTTGCGCCGGTCCCCTTCCTGCCGAGCGCGATGGCGGCGACAGTCATCCAGCAGGACGGATCCGCCGACCAGCGCGAGCGCTGGCTGCCCGGCCTCGCCTCGGGCGAGACGGTCGGCGCCCTGGGCGAGCTGCGCGACGGCGTCGCCGAGCTCGTCATCGGGGGTCGCGAGGCCGGCGTCTTCGTTCTGATCGAGGACGACGGCAGCGGGCGCATCGTCAGCGCCGAGGAAGCCGAGGTGACCCCGGTGGAGTCGGTCGACCCCACACGCTCGACCGCGCGCGTGCACGGCGGCGCCGGCGAGACGATCGGTGACGGCAGCGCCTGCGCGGGCCTCGGCCGCGCGCTCGTGTCCGTCAGCTCCGAGCTGGTTGGGATCTGCGACCGGGCCGTGCACATGACCGTCGAGTACGTCAAGGACCGCAAGCAGTTCGGGGTCCCGGTCGGCTCGTACCAGGCCGTCTCGCACCGCTGCGCGCAGATGCTGCTCGAAACCGAGAAGGCGCGCGCGACCGCGGCCTTCGCGGCTTGGACCGCGGACGCCGATCCCGAGGCTCTCTCCGAGGCCGCCGCGATGGCGAAGGCCTCGGCGTCGGTGGCGGGACGCGAGGTGACCGCTTCGGCGATCCAGATGCACGGCGGCATCGGCTTCACCTGGGAGGCGGACGTGCACTGGCTCTACAAGCGCGCGCAGATGGATGCCGCGCTGCTCGGCGGCGCCAAGCGCCACCGCGCTCGCCTTGCCGCGATCCTCGCGGATCGCGTCGGCGCCTCCGCCACGGCCTGACGGGCGCTGCAGCCTGACCGTCCGGCGCGAGCGCTGCCGCTCGCGACCTGACCACCCACCGCGGTGCGTGGCGAGATAACTTGCGGGCGATGTCTCGCGAGAACGTCGAACTCGTCATGAAGCTGCAAGCCGCTCCGGACGTGGATCTGGCGGAGCTCTTTCGCAGGGACGAGTTGTGGTCGGCGATGGCGCGGGCCGTGACGCCCTTCTTCCATGCGGGCTTCGAGAGCGTCCCTCCCGGAGTGCCCGGCACGGAGACGGTCTTCACCGGCCTGGACGGGCTGAGGGAAGCCTGGCTCGGTTGGACGGAGCCGTGGCTGTCATACCGGACGGAAATCGAGCGGGGCATCGACGCCGGCGATCGGGTTCTGCTGCTTACCCGTGACTACGGACGCCGCGAGGGGGCCACCGAGGAGGTCAAGGTCGACGGCTCCGCCGTATGGACGGTCAGAGAAGGGAAGATCGCTCGAGCCGAGTTCTTCGCGCACCGAGCCGACGCCTTCAGCGCCGCGGGAGTGACGGAGTGAGCGCGTCCGGCGGACCGGCGACCCACGCGGCCTTCCTCAAAGGCATGAACCTCGGCAACCGCCGGCTGACCAACGACGAGCTGCGGGGCCACTTCGAGGCGATCGGTCTGACGGACGTCGCGACGTTCCGGGCGAGCGGGAACGTGGTGTTCGCCTGCCCGGAGGGGCAAGACGAGACGGCTCTCGCCGAGCTGATCGAAGACGAGCTGGCGCGCCTGCTCGGCTACCCGGTGGCGACGTTCGTGAGGACGGCCCAGGAGCTCCGCGAGGTCGCCTCGGCCGAGCCCTTCGACGACGACACGCGCGCACGGCTGCAGGGCAAGCTGCAGGTGATGTTCCTCGGAGCGAAGGCGCCGGCGCGCGCCCGGCGAGAGGCGCTCGCGCTTGCGGGCGAGAACGACGCCCTCCTGTTCGGCTCATGTGAGCTGTTCTGGCTGCCGGCCGGCGGTGTCAGCGACTCCGCGCTCGACATGAAGGCGATCGAGCAGGCGCTCGGGCCGGCGACGGTTCGCACGATGGGGACCGTCGAGCAGATCGCCGCGAGACACTTCGGAGCCTGAGCCTCATTCCGCTGTAGGCTGGGCCGCGAAAGCGAGGAGGAGAGGAGGAGTCGTGCCCGAGCCACTGCCACGCGGCCGCAACCCATTCGAGGACGACGGGGTCGAGCGCGACGCGGAGGGCCGCGCACACTACACCGGGCGCCCCGACTCGCTGGTGTCGATGCTCGCTGCGAGCGTCGATCGGGACCCGCGCGCGACGGCGATCCTCGAGGTCGGCGGCGAGGACATCTCCTACGGCGAGCTGTGGGAGCGCGCCGGGCGTGTCGCGGGCGGCCTGCGCGAGCACGGGGTGGCGCGCGGCGATCGTGTCGCCCTGCGCCTCGGCAACGGGATCGACTGGGTGCTCGCGTTCTTCGGCACGCAGATGCTGGGCGCCGTCGTGGTGCCCGTCAACACCCGCTTCACCGAGGACGAGGTCGCCTACGTGGTGGGCGACTCCGGCGCGAAGTACACGTTCGAGGACGGCGCGACCCTGCCCGGAGGCCACGCGGTCGAGCCCGAGCGCCTGTCCCATGACGATCTCGCGGCGATCTTCTACACGAGCGGCACGACCGGCTTCCCGAAGGGCGCGATGACCTCGCACGGGAACTTCCTGACCAACAGCGAGAACGCGCTGCGCTGCAACCCGATCGACCGCGCCGAAGGCCCCGAGATCTCGACGCTGGTCTCCGTCCCCCTGTTCCACGTCACCGGCTGCAACAGCCAGCTGATCCCGCTGCTCGAGCTCGGCGGACGCGTCGAGATACTCTCGGGCCCGCTGGACTTCGACGGCTTCTTCACCGCGGTCGGCGAGCACGGCGTCAACCAGCTCGTCTCGGTGCCGGCGATCTATCACGCCGTCGTCAACCACCCGCGCTTCGCCGAGCTCGACGTCAGCCGCGTGCGCTGGATCTCCTACGGCGGGGCGCCGATCGCCGAGAGCCTCGTGCACCGCATCAAGGAGGCGTTCCCGAACGCCCGCGTGGGCAACGGCTTCGGGCTGACCGAGACGTCCTCGCTGACGTCCTTCCTGCCCGACGAGGAGGCCGAAGACCACGCCGACTCTGTCGGCTTCGCGATGCCGGTCGTGGATCTTGCCGTGGACGATCCGGACCGCGAGACCGGCGTCGGCGAGCTGCTCGTCCGCGGACCCAACGTCGTGCAGGGCTACTGGAACAAGCCTGAGGCGACGGCGGAGACGTTCGTCGACGGGTGGCTGCACACCGGCGACCTCGCGCGCGTGGATGCGGACGGCCTGCTCTACATCGTCGACCGCAAGAAGGACATGATCAACCGCGGCGGCGAGAACGTCTACTCGATCGAGGTAGAAAACGCCCTCGCAGGCGCCCCTGGCGTCGGCGAGGCCGCGGTCGTCGCAGTGCCCGACGAGATGATGGGCGAGAAGGTCGGCGCCGTGATCGTCCCGGCCGGCGGCGCACAGCTCGACGTGGACGCGGTGATCGCCTACTGCCGCGAGCACCTGGCCGACTTCAAGGTGCCCCAGTACGTCGCCACGCGCGGCGAGCCGCTGCCGCGCAACCCGGGCGGCAAGCTCCTCAAGAAGCAGCTGCGCGAGGAAACCGAGTGGGGCGTTCCGCTGCGCTGAGAGACGCAGCGCAACTCAGACACAATCGACAGAGGAGGCAGGGGTGGCGCAGGTGCAGACGGTGCAGGGCCCGGTCGACGCCGGTGAGCTGGGAATCGTGCTGGGGCACGAGCACCTGCGTTTCCGCGACGAGGCCGTAGCCGAGCAGTGGCCCGGGCGCTACGACGACGCCCTCGAGCTGGATGCCGCGCTCGTCGCCGTCCGCGCCGCCGCCGAGCACGGCGTGCGCACGATCGTCGAGCCGACCGCGATGTTCGGCGGACGCGACGTGCACTTCATGAAGCGCGTCGCCGACGACACCGGGGTGCGGATCGTCGCCTGCACAGGCATCTACAGCTACGACTATCTCCCCCACTACTTCGAGAACCGCGACGTGGACGTGATGGCCGACCACTTCGTCGAGGACATCGAACGCGGGTGCCAGGGCACGGACATCCGTGCGGCCTTCCTCAAGTGCGCCGCCGACGCCGCCGGCGTCACCGAGCACGTCGAGAAGATCCACCGGGCCTGCGCGCGCGCGAGCGTCCAGACGGGCGCGCCGATCATGGCGCACTCCATGCCCGCCGTCGTCACCGGGCCGCGGCAGGTCGAGATCTTCGAGGAGGAGGGGGTCGACCTCTCTCGCGTCCAGATCGCGCACTGCGGCGACTCCGAGGACGTCGCCTACATCGAGGGCCTGCTCGCCAAGGGCGTCTACGTGGGCCTCGACCGTTATGGCCTCGAGATGTACCTGCCGATCGGCAAGCGCAACGCGACCGCAGCCGAGCTGCTGCGGCGCGGACACGCCGAGCGCCTGATCGTCTCCCAGGATTTCTGCGCTTCGATCGACTGGTTCCCGCCTGAGGCCGCCGAGGTCTTCGAGGCGCAGGGCGCGATCCGAAACTGGTCGATGACCCTGGTCTTCGAGGAGGTCGTGCCGGCGCTGCGCGAGATGGGCGTGATGGACGACGCGGTGTTCAACACGATCTTCGTCGAGAACCCGCGGCGGTGGTTGACGGGCTCCTAGCCGCGGGCCTACGCCGGCGCCACCAGCAGCTCGGGCCCTTCGGGCACGTCGTCCCCCACCTTGTTCACAGCCGGGTTCGCCGGATGCGCCGAGAGCCGCGCTTCCGGCAGCGCCCCGCACAGCGCGAGAGCTTCCTCTGCACCGACCGACGGGTCGAGCCAGGCGTTCTGCGCGTCCTCGTCGGCCAGGATCACCGGCATGCGGTCGTGGATCGACGCGGCGACGCGGTTCGGGGCGGAGTCACACGTCAGCAGCGTGATGCTGTGCAGCCAATCGCCTTGCACCTTCGCGGGCGTCCACAGCGAGGCGAACGCGAACGGCACGCCGCCGTCGACCTGGAAGTGGAACGGCTGGCGCGGCTCGCCGCGGCGCTCCGGTTTGAGCCACTCGTAGTAGCCGTCCGCGACCTGCAGAGCCCTGCGCGCGGCGCGCGGGATCAGTCGACGGTAGGCGGGCTTCTCCGTGACGGTCTCCATGCGCGCGTTGATCATCAGCGGCCCCTTGATCTCAGTGGCCCACGAGGGGACGAGCCCCCAGCGCATCAGCTCGGCGCGGCGGCCGGGCGGGCTCTGATCGCTTGCATCGAGGACGATCGCCAGCACCTCTTCGGTCGGCGCGACGTTGTACCGGTGCGTGCCCTCCGCGCCCCCGATCGGCACGTGGAAGCGGTCGTTCAGTTCTTCTGGCCCGGCCGTGTTGGTGTAGCGCCCGCACATGTCAGCCGCACATGTTTGCAGGGGTCTTCCCTGTCGCCGGGCGCGGCGCGGCGCTCGGCCAGTCCGTAGTTCCCCCCTGTCGATCGCGGTGAGCACTGCTGATGGCGCAGGGGGCGGAGCGGCATAGGTTTCCTGTCATGTTCGAGAGGACCGTCTTCGGATACGGCAGCTTCGGCCGGGCTGCGCTCGCGGGGTCCTGAGGCGTGGCCGCCGTCGTTTTCTCAACGCCTTTGGAGCCGGACCGGGCGGCCAGGGCGCAGCCGGTGCCCGGGCCCGAACTCGTCGTCTTGCGTGACGGCACCCCGCTGACGGTCCGCCGTGTGCAGACCGGGGATGAGGAGGCCTTGCGGGTGTTCCTGCACGGCCTGTGCGAGGAGGCACGGCGGATGCGGTTCTTCGGCGTTGCGATCGACACGGACAGGGCGGCGCATTGGGCTGCGGAGGTGAGCGGCAGGCGCTGCGGGCTCGTCGCTCTCGACGCGGCGGGGGCGATCGTCGGACACGCCGTCTTCATCCGGTTGGACGCGACCCATGCCGAAATCGCGGTCGAGGTGGCCGACCATCTCCATGGCCGTGGCCTCGGCACCCTGCTGATCGAGCGCTTGGCGGCAATCGCCGAGCAGCGCGGAATCCGCTACTTCGTCGCGGAGGTGCTGCGCGAAAACCGGGCGATGCTCGATGTGTTCCGTGAAGGCTTCGACGCCCGTGTCGTCGGCAGCTCCGGGCCCGAGGAGCGAGTCGAGTTCCTGACCTCGGGTTGGCGCCTCGCCCGTGAGCGGTTCAACATGGTCCCCGGCGGACAGGTGCGAACCAACGGCGCATGAGCACGCCGGCGCGCGGGTGCGTCGTGGTCAGCTGCCGGTGTTGATCAGGCCGCGCTCGATCGCGTAGCCCACGAGCTCTGCGCGGGTCGAGAGCATGAGCTTCTGCTGGATGTGCGAGCGGTGCGTCTCGACGGTGCGCACGGACAGGTAGAGCTCCTTGCCGATTTCGGCGTTCGTCTTCCCCAGCGCGATCAGTCGCAGCACGTCGACCTCGCGCTGTGAGAGATCGTCGGGCGGGCCGGGCGGAGGCTCCGCGGCGATCCGTGCACCGAGGGCGGGGTTCAGGTAGCGCTCCCCCGTGGCGGCGCGGCGGACGGCTTCGACGAGCTCGTCGTCGGCTGCCTCCTTCAGCACATAGCCGAGCGCGCCGGCGGCAAGCGCCTCACGTGCGAACGCGGGCTCTTGTTGCATCGTGAGAACGACGATCTGCGTCTCGGGGGACTCCTCGCGGATCTCCGGTATCGCCTCGAGGCTCGAACCGCCCGGCATGTTCAGGTCGAGAACGAGCACCGCGGGATGATGTCCGCGCACGTAACGGCGCGCGCTGTCGACGTCGCTCGCCTCGGCCACGACCTCGAAGTCGGCCTCGCTGTCGAGCAGCATCCGCAGCCCGCTGCGTACGACGGCGTGATCGTCTGCGAGAACGAGCCTTATCGGCTCGGACGCAGGCTCCTTCGTCGCTCGATCAGCGTCTCCCACGGCACGACCGTATCGACTTCGACGGATGCCGATCGTCGCGGCGTGCGAAGGACTCTGCCTACCGTGCGGCGGGAACGCCGGCTTGCGACTCGGCGACGAGCGCGTCGGTCGCGACGGCGTCGATGTGCGGATCGCGCGTCAGCACGAGCAGCGAGCAGCGTGCGTGGCGCTCGAGATAGAAGGATGTGCTACCGCTCACCATGCGCCTGACGGGCCCGTAGCCGCGTGAGCCGACGAGCAGGATGTCCAAGTCGTCGCCGAATCTCGCAAGCTCTTCGCCGGCCAGTCCGTGGACTGCGCGGCCGTCGACGTCGCCCAGCTCTGCCAGGCGGCCCTTCGCTTCGGCGAGCATCTCGTCGATGTAGGCGCCGGTCGGTGCCATCGGGCCTCCGTAGGCGGCAAGCGGCAGCGAGACGACCTCGAGCGCGTGGATCTTCGCGCCGGTCGACTCCGCCAGATCACGGGCGACCTCGAGCGCGGTGACACCACCGGACGAGCCGTCATACCCGACCCCCACCTCACGGATCGCGGAGTTCTGCTCTGCATAGCCATGGGCTGCGACCGCCACCGCGCAGGGCGCGCCGTCGAGAGCGGCGCGGGTGTCGTCGCGAAGCATCGCGCGGCCCAGGGTGCCGCGACTGCAGGACCCGACGACGAGCAGGTCGGCTCCCTGGAGCTCAGCCTGTTCGTGGAGCGCGCGCCCCGGGCCGTGGCAGTCGAGGCTGAGCAGCTCCGCACTGGTGTCCGTGGCGGCGCGTTCGCGCTCCAGCATCTCCTGTGAGTCGGCGACGTCCTCGGCCGTCGCGCCTGCACGCACGAACGCGAGGGTGAGCCTCGCGCCGGGATCGCTCAGGTGACGGGCCAGGAGGATCGCATCCCGGCCGGCCGGGCGACCGTCAACTCCCACAAGCACGTTCTTGAACATCATCCGGCTCCTTTTGGCGGGTTCGAGCACACCGTAGGCCGGCGAGCAGCGGCGGATATCCGGGCGCGTCACGGCGCGGAGTGCGGGTTCTTACTGAGGAACGGCGCGCTTGAAGACGCCTTGGAGCGCTCGCGACGGACCGCTCTACGGCCTGGAGGGTGGCGTGAGCAGCGAACGGCCGGTCATCGCTGCGGGCTGCTCGAGGCCGAGCAGCGCGAGCAGGGTCGGTGCCACATCCGAGAGTGTCCCCTGAGCGGCCAGCGCTCGGTCGCTCCCGGCGAGGATCAGCGGGACGGGGTTCGTCGAGTGTGCCGTGCTCGGAGCACCGTCCGGCGCGAGCATGGCCTCCGCGTTCCCGTGATCGGCGGTGATCGCGCAGACGCCGCCTTGGTGCTCGACCTCCGCGACGATTCGGCCGAGGCATCCGTCGATCGTCTCCACCGCAGCGATCGTGGCGGGTATCACGCCGGTGTGCCCGACCATGTCGGCGTTCGCGAAGTTGATCACCGAGAACGCGGGGCGATCGGAGCGGAACGCCGCGAGGAACTCGTCGGTGATCTCGCGGGCGCTCATCTGCGGCTTCTGGTCGTAGGTGGCCACGTCACGCTGGGAGGCGACGAGCTCACGGCGTTCTCCGGGCATCTGCTGCTCCGCACCGCCGTTGAAGAAGTAGGTGACGTGCGCGTACTTCTCGGTCTCGGCCACGTGCAGCTGGGTCAGGCCCGCGCGAGAGATCACAGCGGCGAGCGTGTCCTCGGGCCGAGCGGAATCGAACGCGCTCGGGTATCGCCAGCCCTCCCGATAGCGGGTCATCGTCGTGAGCCTGGCGACTGGCAGCGCACCGTCGCGCCCGCGCCACCCTGGCAGCGCCGCGCCGTCCTCCCCGAAGCCGGGCTCGGCAAGGGCCCGAACGATCTGGCGCATGCGATCGGGCCGGAAGTTCATGCACACGACGCTGTCTGGCGCGCCGATTCGTCCCTCCGCGCCGACGAGCGTGGCGGTGATGAACTCGTCGGTCTCGCCGCGGGCGTATGCCTGAAGCGCCGCCGCGGAGGCATCCTCGCTGTGGTGCTCGGCGCGGCCGTGCACCAGCAGGTCGTAGGCGGCCTGAGTGCGCTCCCAGCGGTGGTCGCGGTCCATCGCGAAATAGCGTCCGACCACGCTCGCCACCCGGCCGGCCCCGGCCTCTGCGCACCAGCGCTCGACGGTTTGGAGGTATTGGACCCCGGAGGTCGGCGAGGTGTCGCGGCCGTCGGTGATGCAGTGCAGGATCAGATCCTCGGTGCCGAGCCGTGCAGCCAGCTCGATCATCGCGTGCGTGTGCTCGAGCTGGGAATGCACGCCGCCGTCCGAGCACAGCCCGAGCAGGTGCACCCGTGGGGTTGCCTTCAGCGCCGAGCAGAGGACCTCGTTGCCGGAGAGCGCGCCGTTCGCGACGGCGTCATCGATCCTCGTGATCGCCTGTGCGACCACCGCTCCGGCTCCCAGCGTGAGATGGCCCACCTCGGAGTTGCCCATCTGCCCGGCGGGCAGTCCGACGCTCGGACCGGAGGCGCTGAGCTCGCTGCGGGGGCACCTCGCCCACAGCTCATCGAAGACGGGCGTCGCCGCCAGCGAGATCGCGTTGGCTGCGCCGGGCGCCGCAATCCCCCAGCCGTCGAGCACGATCAGGCACACGCGCAGCGCGCTCTCCCCTTCCCCCACGGCTGAGCCATTGGTCCCCGACGCCGCCACCCTGAGCCCTGCCCTCAGCTCCCAACGGCGATGATGGGAGCGTCTCCTCGCTCCGCGAGGGACTCGCGCAGCTCATCGCGGGCGTCAGGATGAGCGGCGTGGTCGATGAGCAGGCGCGCTTGAGCCCGCTGGCTGCGGCCGAACACGCGGCGCGCAGCCCTGCTCGGTCACGATCGCGGAGTGCTGGAAGGAGGTGACCGGATCGGTGAGGCGCGGGACGATCGTCGAGCTCTGGGTGCCTTCGTGCCAGGAGCGCAGCGCGATCACCGCGTGACCACCTGGTGAGTGCAGCGCACCTGTGACGAAGTCGGGCTGTCCGCCGAAGCCCGAGTACAGGCGGCCGTTTATGTGGCTGGCTCCGGCCTGGTCTGCGAGGTCGACCTGCAGCGCCGTGTTCACGGAGACCATCCCGCTGTGGGCGGCGATGCGCGCGGGGTCGTTGGTCGTCTCGGTGCGGGCCATCCTCAGCCTTGGGTTCCGATCCACCCAGTCGTAGAGCTCCGGCGAGCCGAACAGGAACGAACACGCGATCGTGCGTCTTCGGTCGAGGGCGCCGCACGCGGTCGAGCGTCATCACACCGTCGCTGATCATCTCCGACCAGATCGCGAGCTCACGCCTGCCGCTGAGCGCGCGGAGTGTCGCGTCGGGAACCTGGCCGATGCCCAGCTGCAGCGTGGAGCCGTCCTCGACGAGGTCTGCGACGAGCTCGGCGATCTGCTCGGCGTGTTCGTGCCCCTGGCCCGGTACGGGCGAGGCCAGCGCTTCCTCGATGCTCGACCGCCAGGTCGATCAGATCCTCCTCCAGCTCGCCGTCGCCGAACGTGTAGGGCATGCTCGGATTCATCTGCGCAACGACCAGGCCGCCGCGTGCGCGCACAGCTTCGACGGCGCCTACGAGGACGTTGACCTCGATCCCGAGCGAGACCCTCCCGTTGCGCGGGGTCGAGGTGTGCAACAGCACGACGTCGGGAGGCCGGATCGTCGCGAACAGCCTCGGGACGAGCGACAGTCGCATCGGCAGGTAGTCCAGGTGCTCGCCGGCATCGCGCATCCCGGGCCCGACGAACGGCGTCTCCAGGATCACGCCGTCTCGCCGCGGCAGCGGCGCCTGCGCGGCGAGCATGAACAGGCGGTAGCGCTCCAGCGCCCGCTCGAGCGATTCGAGCAGAGCCCGCGGCGCGGCGAGATTGCCGCTGGCCACCACCCGGGGCTCCATGATCGCAAGCGCCCGAAGCTGCTCCTCGAGCTGCTGTTCGGAGACGACGCGCATCGCTCTAGGCCGGGACGGGCACCGGCGCCATGACCCTGGCCGCGAGGTCCACGAGACGACTGGAGTAGCCCCACTCGTTGTCGTACCAGGCGATGACCTTCACCTGGGTGCCGTCCATCACGCTGGTCAGCTCAGAGTCGAAGATCGAGGAGTAGGGAGACTGGACGATGTCGCTCGAGACGATCGGTTCCTCGCTGTAGGCGAGGATGCCCTGCAGCGAGCCGTGCTCGGCGGCGGTCCGGAACGCCCCGTTGATCTCCTCGGTGCTGGTCGCCCGCACGGCCTCGATCGTGAGGTCGACGATCGAGCCGGTCGGGGTCGGGCACGCGGATCGCGATCCCGCCCAGCCGGCCCTCGAGCTCCGGGATCACGAGGCCGAGCGCCTTCGCGGCACCCGTGGACGTCGGCACCAGGTTGAGTGCGGCGGCGCGTGCGCGGCGCAGGTCCGTGTGAGGGCCGTCGAGAAGGTTCTGATCGGCGGTGTAGGCATGGATCGTCGTCATCTGGCCGTGGCGGATGCCGACCGTCTCGTGCAGGACCTTCGCGACGGGTGCGAGGCAGTTGGTGGTGCACGAGGCGTTGCTGATGATGTGATGGCGCTCGGGGTCGTAGAGCAGCTCGAAGTTCACGCCGATCACCACGGTCGCGTCGAGCGGCTCTGAGCCCTTGCCGGGCGCGGAGACGATCACCTTGCTCGCGCCCGCCGCGAGGTGCTCCGCGGCAGCGGATCGCGTGCGATAGCGGCCGGTGGACTCGATCACCACATCGACCTCCAGCTCGCGCCAGGGCAGCTTCGACAACGAGGGCTCGGCGAGCGCGCGGATCGGGTGGCCGGCCACGACCAGCTCTCCGGGCAGTCGACTCCACGTTGCCGGGGAACGCTCCGTAGACGGAGTCGTGGCGCAGCAGGTGGGCAAGCGTGTCGGCATCGGCGAGGTCGTTGATCGCTACGACCTCGAGGTCCGAGCTCCGCTCGTGTGCGATGCGCAGCACGCTGCGTCCGACGCGGCCAAAGCCGTTGATGGCAACTCGGGTGGGCATCTTCGGTCTCCTGTTGCTCGTGGATGTCTGCTCGGTCTGGCGGTAGCGCCCGGCGTTTGGGGCCAGTACGGCACGCTACGCGCGCTCCGCCAGCCGCGTCATGAGTGATCAGTCCCCTGCTCGAGTGGTGAGAACTACGGACCGCGCTTAGTGGGGAGCCCGGTGGAAGGGAGCGCTCCCGGCCGGTTGACTGGTCTTCACGACCGCAGCAGGCGAACGCGAGGAGCGATGAGGACATGACCGCCGCGCAAGCAGAGACCGTCCCGCACTCACCGACGACACGGTCCGGCCGTTTGCGGATCTCGGGCGCGAGGACGTCGGTTACGCCGGCGGCAAGGGTGCGAACCTCGGCGAGCTCACCGCCGCGGGGCTGCCGGTCCCCGACGGCTTCGTCGTCGGCGCTCCCGCATACGCCGCGTTCCTCGTCGAGACCGGCCTGCGCGAGCGGCTGTCGGAGCTGCTGGACGCCGTCGACGTCGAGGACACCGCCGCGCTGCAGGCGGCGGCCGCCGCCGCACGCGAGCTGTTCGACGAGACGCCCGTCCCGGAGGCATTGGCCGCAGAGATCCGCTCGGCCTACGAGTTGCTGGCCGATGAGGATCCGGACACGCCGGTTGCCGTGCGCTCCTCCGCCACCGCCGAGGACACCGCCGCAACCTCATTCGCGGGGATGAACGAGACGTTCCTGAACATCCGCGGCGCCGACGCCGTGATCGACGCCGTGCGCCGCTGCTGGCGCTCGCTGTTCGGCGCGCGCACGATCTACTACCGGGGGCTCAACGGCTTCGCGCAGGCCGACATGGACATCGCGGTCGTCGTGCAGCGCCAGGTCGAGTCGACGCGCGCCGGCGTGATGTTCACCGTCAACCCGGCCACCGGCAGCGGGACGAGCTCGTCATCGAGGGCTCCTTCGGCCTCGGCGAGGCGGTCGTCTCAGGCTCGGTCTCCCCGGACCGCTACATCGTCGCGAAGGCGACGCTCGCGATCCGCCGCCGCGAGGTCCACCACAAGGAGCTCGTGATCGAGTACGCCCCCGATGGCGGCACCAGGCAGCGCGCCCTCTCCGAGGAGGAGGCGCTGCGCCCGGTGCTCAGCGACGAGGAGGTTCTCGCCGTCGCCGGGCTCGGCCGCCGCATCGAGGAGCACTACGGCTTCCCGCAGGACACCGAGTGGGCGTTCGACCCCGACGGCGCGCTGTGGATGCTGCAGAGTCGCCCGATCACGACCCTCCACGACGAGCCTTCGGCCGAGGGTGCCGCGCGCGCGCAGGCAGAGCCCCAGGCGGTGCTCCTGCACGGCCTGGGCGGAGCGCCGGGCAGTGCCAGCGGCGCCGCTCGGGTGCTGGTATCGCTCGGCGACGCGGCGAGCCTGAACGACGGCGATGTGCTCGTGACGCACATGACCTCCCCGGACTGGCTGCCGCTGCTGCGCCGTGCCGGCGCCATCGTCACCGACTCCGGCGGGATGACCTGCCACGCCGCGATCGTCTCGCGTGAGCTCGGCATCCCCTGCGTCGTCGGAACCGGAGAGGCGACCAGCAAGCTGCGCGACGGAGAGATCGTCACGGTCGATGCCACGCGCGGTGTCGTTCTCGAGGGCGCCAGCGCGGCCGCTCCCGCCGGCGAAACCGGGCCGGGCGTCTCCGGCGAGCGGTCCGCGCGCGCCGTCTCGGCGGCGGCTCCTGTGACGGGCACCCAGATCCTCGTGAACCTCTCCGAGCCCTCGCAGGTCGAGCGCGTCAAGGACCTGCCGGTCGACGGCGTGGGCCTGCTGCGCGCCGAGCTGATGGTGCTCGAGGCGCTCGCGGGCGATCACCCCCGCACGCTGCTCGAGGAGGGGCGCGGCGATGAGTTCGTAGCGCGAATGGCCGAGGGTCTCAGCACATTCGCATCGGGCTTCGCGCCGCGACCCGTCACCTACCGAACGATCGACTTCCGCACCAACGAGTTCTCCGGGCTGCGCGGCGGCGAGCGCTTCGAGCCCCAGGAGGCCAACCCGATGATCGGCTACCGGGGGGCGCTGCGCTACACGCGTGAGCCAGACGTCTTCGCGCTCGAGCTGGCGGCGCTGCGCCAGGTCTGGGACACCGGGCTGCACAACCTGCACGTGATGCTTCCGTTCGTGCGCAGCACCCGCGAGCTGCGTCGTTGCCGCGAGCTGATCGCCGAGTCGGGTCTGCTCGACCGTCCCGACTTCGAGCTGTGGGTGATGGCGGAGGTGCCCTCGGTGCTGTTCAACCTCGAGCAGTACGCAGCCCTCGGCGTCACGGGCATCTCGGTCGGCTCCAACGACCTCACCCAGCTGCTGCTCGGCGCAGACCGCGACAACGAGGTGCTGGCCGAGACCTTCGACGAGCGCGACCCGGCCGTCACCGCCTACCTGCGCGAGCTGATCCCCCGTGCCCGCGGGCTCGGGCTGCGCACCTCGATCTGCGGCCAGGCCCCATCGGTGCACCCGGAGTACGCCGAGCTGCTCGTGCGCAGCGGCATCGACGCGATCTCGGTCAGCGTCGACGCCGTCGAGCGCACGCGCAGGCTCGTCGGAGCGGCCGAGCAGCGCTTGCTGCTGGACGCTGCGCGCATCGAGGCGTAACGGGATGTTCGAGGTTCGCATCCACGGCCGCGGTGGCCAGGGCGTGGTGACCGCCGCGGAGATGCTCTCGCTGGCGGCGTTCGACGAGGGCCGGTGCGCGCAGGCGTTCCCCAGCTTCGGCTCTGAGCGCATGGGCGCGCCCGTCGTCGCGTTCTGCCGCATCGACGATCACGAGATCCGCACGCGGGAGCCGATCATGGAGCCGGACGCGCTGATCGTTCAGGACCCCACGCTGCTTCACCAGGTGGACGTGTTCGGCGGCTGCAAGCCGGATGGGTTCATCCTGATCAACACCGCGAGGAGCTTCGACGAGCTTGGTCTCGGCGAGTTCGTCGGTGCCTTCCGACCTGAGCGGCTGCTGACGGTGCCGGCGTCCGAGCTTGCGCGCGAGCACACAGGACGCGCGGTCGCGAACGCCGCGCTGCTCGGGGGCTTTGCCGCGCTCAGCGGAGCGATAACGCTCGACGCGGTGTCGAGCGCGATCCGCGAGCGCTTCCGCGGCGCCGTCGCGGAGGGCAACGTCGCGGCGGCGACGGCCGCGTACACCTGGGTCACGGACGAGCTGCGCGAGCTGAGCGGTGCCACGCCAGCTTGAGGGCTCCCGCGCTGTCGCCGAGGCGGTCGCTCTGTGCCGCCCGGAGGTCATCTGCGCCTACCCGATCTCACCGCAGACTCACATCGTCGAGAACCTCTCGCAGCTGGTCAAGAGCGGTGAGCTCGCACCGTGCGAGTTCGTCAACGTCGAGTCGGAGTTCGCAGCGATGTCGGCGTCGATCGGCGCCTCTGCAACCGGGGCGCGCGCGTATACGGCGACCGCCAGCCAGGGTCTGCTGTACATGACCGAGGCGCTCTACAACGCTTCGGGCCTGGGCCTGCCGATCGTGATGACCGTCGCCAACCGCGCGATCGGCGCGCCGATCAACATCTGGAACGACCACAGCGACTCGATGTCCCAGCGCGACTCGGGCTGGATCCAGCTCTACGCCGAGACCAACCAGGAGGCGCTCGATCTGCACATCCAGGCCTTCCGGCTGGCCGAGGAGCTCTCCACGCCCGTGATGGTGTGCATGGACGGCTTCATCCTCACCCACGCCGTCGAGCGCGTCGAGATGCCGTCCCAGCAACAGGTCGACACCTTCCTACCCCCCTTCCAGCCGCGCCAGGTGCTCGACCCCGACGAGCCGATCACGATCGGCGCGATGGTCGGTCCCGAGGCGTTCATGGAGGTCAAGTACCTCGCGCATGCCAAGCAGATGCAGGCACTGGAGCTGATCCCGGAGATCGCCGCGGACTTCCAGGCCGCCTTCGGGCGCGACTCCGGAGGGCTGCTCCGCAGCTACCGGACCGAGGACGCCGAGACGATCGTGGTTGCGCTCGGCTCAGTGCTCGGCACGATCAAGGACACGATCGACGAGCTGCGCGGCGAGGGCGTCAGGATCGGTGTCGTCGGCATCACATCGTTCCGCCCGTTCCCGCTCGAGGCGGTGCGCGTCGCGCTCGGTCACGCACGCCGCGTGCTCGTGCTGGAGAAGGCGCTGGCCGTGGGCATCGGGGGGATCGTCTCGGCGAATGTCCGCATGGCGCTGGCGGGCATCGAGCTGCACGGGTACACGGCGATCGCGGGTCTCGGCGGGCGGCCGATCACGAAAGCATCGCTGCGAGCGCTGTTCACGGACGCGGCGGCCGAGAACCTCGAGCCACTGACCTTCCTGGACATGGATTGGAAAGTGGTGAACCGCGAGCTGGAGCGCATGCGCACCTCGCGTACGTCGGGCGCCCACGCCGAGAACATCCTGCGCGACGTCGGAGCCGTGGCGGCGGGGCCGGTATGAGGGGCGTCCGGACATGAAGGCGCCGGCGATCCGCTTCTATCAGACCGGCAGCATCGCGGTGGGCAACCGGCTGCTCGACCCCGAGCAGCGCGCCGTGCAGGCCGGCGAGCACCGCACGAACTCGATCACCTGTGGGCATCGCGCCTGCCAGGGCTGCGGCGAGGCGCTCGGTGCGCGCTACGCCCTCGACGCGGCGATGCGCGCCACCGATGGCCGGATGATCGCCGCCAACGCGACCGGCTGCCTGGAGGTGTTCTCGACCCCCTACCCGGAGAGCTCGTGGCGGATCCCGTGGATCCACTCGCTGTTCGCCAACGCACCGTCGGTGTCGACCGGCATTGCCGCCGCTCTGCGCGCGAAAGGCCGTGAGGACGTCCGTGTCGTCGGCCAGGGCGGCGACGGCGGCACTGTGGACATCGGGATGGCGTGCCTTTCGGGGATGTTCGAGCGCAACGACGACGTGCTCTACATCTGTTACGACAACGAGGCGTACATGAACACCGGCGTGCAGCGCTCAGGCTCCACGCCGGCCGCGGCGCGGACCGCCACCACGCAGGCGGTCGGACCCGAACCCGGGAACGTGTTCGGCCAGGGCAAGAGCGCGCCCCTGATCGCGATGGCGCACGAGATCCCGTACGTCGCGACCGCCACCGTCTCCGAGCTGCGCGACCTCGAGGCCAAGGTCCAGACGGCGATGGAGATCCGCGGCGCTCGCTACCTGCACGTCTTCGTGCCCTGCCCGCTGGGTTGGGGCAGCGCCTCCAAGGACACGATCCGCATCGCGCGCCTCGCCAAGGAGTCGGGCATCTTTCCCGTGTTCGAGGCGCGTGACGGTGAGGTCACGGACGTCTCCAAGATCCGCCGCCAGGTGCCCGTCGAGGACTATCTGCGTCCGCAGGCGCGCTTCTCCCATCTGTTCACGCCCGAGCCGCGCCCCGAGGTCATCGCCCGCATCCAGGCGGGCGCCGATCGCAACATCCGCCGCTTCGGCCTTCTCGGCGACGAAGCGCCGTCGCAGATCCTCGCGACCGCCAGCGGGCGAGGCTGATGGACAAGCCGTTTGCGATCACCCTGGACGTCGGCTCGAGCCTCGCGAACAAGACCGGCTCCTGGCGCGAGGAGCGCCCCGTCTACGTGCACAGGATGCCGCCCTGCAACCACGGCTGCCCGGCCGGCGAGAACATCCAGCAGTGGCTCTACCACGCTGAGTCCGGCGACTACGAGGCGGCCTGGCGCGAGCTGGTCAAGGACAACCCGCTGCCCGCCGTGATGGGGCGCGTCTGTTACCACCCGTGTGAGACCGCGTGCAACCGCGCGCAGCTCGATGACGCCGTTGGCATCCACGGCGTCGAGCGGTTCCTCGGCGACGAAGCGATCAAGCAAGGCTGGAAGCTCACCGTCGAGGCAGAGCCGACCGGCAAGCGCGTGCTGATCGTCGGCGCCGGTCCATCAGGGCTCTCCGCCGCCTACCACCTGGCCCGCCGCGGCCACGACGTCACGATCCGCGAGGCGGGGCCGATGAGCGGCGGCATGATGCGCTTCGGCATACCGAAGTACCGGCTCCCGCGCGAGGTGCTGACCGCCGAGGTCCAGCGCATCCTCGATCTCGGTGTGAAGCTCGAGCTCAACTCCAAGGTCACGAACGTCCTCGCCTCCATGAGCAGAGACAGTTTCGATGCGGCCTTCCTGGCCGTCGGCGCGCACATCGGCAGGCGCGCCTACATCCCGGCCGGCGAGGCCGCGCACATCCTCGACGCGGTCACGTTGCTGGCGAGCATGGAGGGCGAGGAGCGCCCGCTGCTCGGCCGGCGCGTCGTCATCTACGGTGGCGGCAACACGGCGATGGACGCCGCGCGCACCGCCAAGCGCCTCGGCGCGAACGAGGCGATCGTCGTCTACCGGCGCACGCGCGAGCGGATGCCCGCGCACGACTTCGAGGTCGAGGAGGCCCTCGAGGAGGGCGTGATGATGAAGTGGCTGTCCACGATCAAGCACGCCGACGCGGGCAAGGTGGTGCTCGAGAGGATGGAGCTCGACGCGGAGGGCTTCCCCCAGCCGACCGGTGAGCTCGAGGAGCTTGCGGCCGACTCGCTCGTGCTGGCACTCGGCCAGGACTCCGACCTCTCTCTGCTGGACGGGGTTCCGGGGCTGGAGATCGAGGACGGTGTGGTGAAGGTCGACGAGCGCATGATGACCGGTCACGAGGGCATCTTCGCCGGCGGCGACATGGTCCCCGCCGAGCGAACCGTCACAGTCGGCGTCGGCCACGGCAAGCAGGCGGCGCGCAACGTCGATGCGTGGCTGCGCCGCGCCGAGTTCGTCCATCCGCCGGAGCGCGAGCTCGCGAGCTTCGAGGAGCTCAACCTCTGGTACTACGCGGACGCGCCGAAGACCGTCGCCCCGCGCCTCGACGCGATCCGCCGGCAGTCGAGCTTCGACGAGGTCACGCTGGGCCTGGACGAGAGCAACGCGTTGTTCGAGGCGCGCCGGTGCCTGAGCTGCGGCAACTGCTTCGGCTGTGACAACTGCTACGGCGTGTGCCCGGACAACGCGGTGCTGAAGGTAGACGAGGGAGACGGCTACGCGTTCGACCTCGACTACTGCAAGGGCTGCGGCATCTGTGTCGAAGAGTGCCCGTGCGGAGCGATCGAAATGATCCCGGAGCCGCTGTGAGACACGACGCGTAGAAACGTGCAAGCCGGGTCGGTGGAAGCTCCGGATGTGCATGCGAACGAGGAGGTCTAGCTTCGGGGGCGGTCCATCGCGACCCCCACCCGGCGGGCCAAGGTCCGCCGGCGCCGAATTCAGGCCACCGACCAAAGGCAGGCACCGAAGATGAAGGCTCTCGTTTATCACGGCCCCGGAGAGCGCGGCTGGGACACCGTCGCCGACCCGGCGATCATCGATCCGACCGACGCGATCGTCCGCATCGACACCTCGACGATCTGTGGCACCGACCTGCACATCCTCAAAGGCGACGTGCCCGAGACAACCCCTGGCACCGTGCTCGGCCACGAGGCCGTGGGAACGGTGCAGGCGGTGGGGGCGAGCGTCAGCACGGTGGCCCCCGGCGACCGGGTGCTGATGTCATGCGTGAGCTCGTGCGGGCGCTGCCGCTACTGCAAGGAAGGCCGCTACGGCCAGTGCCTGGGCGGCGGAGGCTGGATCTTCGGCCACCTCATCAACGGGCTGCAGGCCGAGTACGCGCGCGTGCCGTTCGTAGAGAACTCCGTCTACAAGGTGCCGGAGCAGCTCACCGACGAGCAGGTGCTGTTCCTCGCCGACATCCTGCCGACGTCCTTCGAGGTCGGCGTGCTCAACGGCATGGTCGCGCCCGGAGATGTCGTGGCGATCGTCGGCGCCGGCCCGATCGGTCTGGCTGCGATTCTGACCGCACGGCTGTACACGCCCGGCCGGATCGTCGCGATCGACCTCGCCGACAGCCGGCTCGAGAGCGCGCGAGCGTTCGGCGCGGATACGACGATCAACAACGGCCGCGAAGACGCAGTGGCCGAGGTGATGGAGCTGACCGATGGGCTGGGGGCCGATGTCGCCTTCGAGGCGGTGGGCGTGCCAGAGACCTTCGAACTCACGACCGAGCTGGTCCGGGCCGGCGGGCGCGTGGCCAACATCGGCGTTCACGGCAAGCCCGCGGCGCTGCACCTGGAGAAGCTGTGGATCCGCGACGTCACGATCACCACGGGCCTGGTCGACACATTCAGCATCCCGCAGCTGATGCGGCTGATCGCGAGCGGTCGCCTGGACCCGTCGCTGTTCGCGACCCATCGCTTCCCGTTGGCTGACACGATGGACGCCTACGACACGTTCGCGGACGCCGCGAACTCGGGCGCGCTGAAGGTCGTGCTCCAGGCATCGCCCGCGGTGGGAGCCGCCGGCGAGCAGGCGGCGATGGCCGGGGCGCCAGCCTAGGGTGCCGCCGGTGGACCTCCTCGAGCCGGTGTTCGCCGCCGGCGCCCGTGCGTGGGTGCGCGGGCGACCGTAGAGCCTCCTCGCACGGGCGCCGTGCCCAAGGGTGCGAGGATGGCGCGGGTGACCGGTCCGATGACACCGACCGAGTTGCGTGCGATCGACGAATACTGGCGCGCAGCGAACTACCTGTCGGTCGGGCAGATCTACCTGCTCGACAACCCGCTGCTGAGCGAGCCGCTGCGGATCGAGCACACGAAGCCGCGACTGCTCGGACACTGGGGCACGACGCCGGGGTTGAACTTCGTCTACGCGCACCTGAACCGGATCATCCGCGAGCGCGACCTGGACGTGCTCTACGTCGCGGGGCCCGGGCACGGCGGGCCCGGTGTGGTCGCGAACGTGTACCTCGAGGGCACCTACAGCGAGGTGTACCCGCACATAGGCAGGGACGCCGAGGGCATCCGCCGGCTGTTCCGTCAGTTCTCTTTCCCGGGCGGCATCCCCAGCCACGTCGCTCCGGAGACGCCCGGGTCGATCAACGAGGGCGGCGAGCTCGGCTACTCGCTCCTGCACGCGTACGGTGCCGTCTTCGACAACCCCGGGCTGCTCGCGTGCTGCGTGATCGGCGACGGTGAGGCGGAAACCGGGGCGCTCGCGGCCAGCTGGCACTCGAACAAGTTCCTCGATCCCAAGCACGACGGTGCGGTGCTGCCGGTGCTGCACCTGAACGGCTACAAGATCGCCAACCCGACGGTGCTGGCCCGGATCCCGCACGGCGAGCTGCGCGCACTGCTGGAGGGCTACGGCTATGCGCCTCGCTTCGTCGAGGGTGCGGATCCCCTCTCGATGCACCAGCTGATGGCGGCCACGCTCGACGAGGTGAGCGGCGAGATCGCCGAGATCCAGCGGGCGGCGCGGCAGGACGGCGTGAGCGAGCGCCCGCGCTGGCCGATGATCGTGCTGCGATCCCCGAAGGGCTGGACGGGACCCAAGATCGTCGACGGTCTGCCCGCGGAGGGCTCGTTCCGCTCTCATCAGGTTCCGCTGTCCGACCTTGCCGGCAACCCGGAGCACCTGGCGCAGCTCGAGCAGTGGATGCGCTCGTACCGCCCGCAGGAGCTGTTCGGGGAGGACGGAGCGCTGCGCGCAGATCTGGCCGCGCTCGCCCCGCGCGGCGAGCGGCGAATGGGGGCGAACCCGCACGCCAACGGCGGGGTGCTGCTGCGCGACCTGGAGCTGCCGGACTTCCGCGGCTACGCCGTCGAGGTGCCCTCCCCCACCGGGACCGTGAGCGAGCCGACGCGGGTGCTCGGCAACTTCCTGCGCGACGTGATCCGCATGAACCCGGAGACCTTTCGCCTGATGGGGCCCGACGAGACGGCGTCGAACCGCCTGAGCGCGGTGTTCGAGGCCACCAACCGGGTGTGGGAGGCCGAGCGGCAGGAGAGCGACGATCACCTGGCGACCGAGGGACGCGTGATGGAGGTGCTCTCCGAGCACCTCTGCCAGGGATGGCTCGAGGGATATCTGTTGAGCGGCCGGCATGGCCTGTTCAACTGCTACGAGGCGTTCATCCACATCATCGACTCGATGTTCAACCAGCACGCCAAGTGGCTCAAGGTCACGCGCGGCATCCCGTGGCGGGCTCCCGTGGCGTCGCTGAACTATCTGCTCTCCTCACATGTCTGGCGCCAGGACCACAACGGCTTCTCCCACCAGGACCCGGGCTTCATCGACCACGTCGTCAACAAGAAGGCCGAGATCGTCCGGGTGTACCTGCCGCCGGACACGAACTGCCTGCTGTCGGTCGCCGACCACTGCCTGCGCAGCCGCGACTACGTCAACGTGATCATCGCCGGAAAGCAGCCCTCGCTGGACTACCTCACGATCGAGCAGGCGGTCGCCCACTGCACGCGCGGGATCGGCGTGTGGGACTGGGCGAGCAACGACGAAGGCGCCGAGCCTGACGTCGTGCTCGCCTGTGCCGGCGACGTGCCGACGCTCGAGACGCTCGCCGCGGCGGCGATCCTCCGGCGCGAGCTGCCCGAGCTGAAGGTGCGCGTCGTCAACGTCGTCGACCTGATGCGCCTGCAGCCCGACTCGGAGCACCCGCACGGTCTCGCCGACGAGGAGTTCGACACGCTGTTCACAACGGGCCAGCCGGTGATCTTCGCCTACCACGGCTACCCGCTCCTGATCCACCGTTTGACCTACCGGCGCGCGAACCACGACAACCTCCATGTGCGTGGCTACAAGGAGGAGGGCACCACGACGACGCCGTTCGACATGGTCATGCTCAACGACCTCGACCGCTTCCACCTCGTGATGGACGTGATCGACCGCGTCCCGGGCCTGCGCGAGCGCGCCGCGCATCTGCGCCAGAAGATGAGCGACGAGCGTCTCAGCCATCGCGCGTACACGCGCGAGCACGGGCAGGACGCGCCCGATGTCATCGGCTGGAGCTGGGAGGGCGGACGGTCAGGAGAGACGGCGCCATAGGCCGATCCGCGCGAGTTCTCGTGGTGAACGCCGGCTCGAGCAGCCTGAAGCTGACGCTGCTGGACGGCGAGGACTCAACGCTCGCGGCACGGGAGCTGGCCGCGCCACGCGCGCAGGTGGATCCACGGCAGCTCCAGGACGCGCTCGGCTCGGGTCTGGGAGAGGCCGACGCCGTCGGGCACCGGATAGTCCACGGTGGCGAGCGCTATCTGGAGGCGGTGAGGATCGACGACGATGTCGAGGCGGGGCTGCGGGAGCTCAGCGCGCTCGCGCCGCTCCATCAGGCCAAGTCGCTGGCCGCGCTGGATCTCCTCAGCGCGGCGCTGCCGGGGGTGCCCGCGTTCGCCTGCTTCGACACGGCGTTCCATCACACGATCCCGCCGGCGGCGGCAACCTATGCGCTGCCCGCTCAGTGGCGGGAGCGGTGGGGCCTGCGCCGCTACGGCTTCCACGGCCTTTCGCACGCGTGGGTCGCGAGGCGCGCGCCGGAGCTGCTGCTGGACGGCGACGGTTCGGAGCTGCGCATCGTGAGTTGCCACCTGGGGGCGGGCGCCTCGCTGTGCGCGATCGAGGGCGGGCGTTCCATCGACACGACCATGGGCTTCACGCCGCTCGAGGGCCTGGTGATGGCAACACGATCCGGCAGCGTCGACCCTGGGATGCTGCTCTGGCTGTTGGAGCACGAGGGACTTTCGCCGGGCGAGCTTGCCGAGGCGCTCGAGCATCGCTCGGGACTCCAGGGTCTGGCGGGCAGCGCCGACATGCGTGAGATCGTGGAACGTGACGCCGCCGGTGAGGCGACCGCGCGGCTGGCGCTCGAGGTCTATGTGCACAGCCTCCGCGCCGGTGTCGCGGCGATGGCCGCGGGGCTCGGCGGCCTGGATGCGCTCGTGTTCACGGGCGGCGTCGGCGAGCACTCGCCCGAGGTTCGTCTCAGGGCCGCCGAGGGGCTCGGCTTCCTCGGCGTGTCGCTCGATGGCACTCGCAACCGCGTCGCGCGCGGCGACGCGGAGATCAGCGGCGACGGCGCGGCGGTGCGCTGCCTGGTGCTCACGGCGCGTGAGGACATCGAGATCGCGCGACAGGTCAGGATCGCGCTGTCCCGCTAGCCCGAGGCGCAGGTGATGGCCCGGGGGCGAACCATGCCCTCGCCGGCGCCCGGGCGGAAGGACGACCTACGCGGGCGAGGATGGCCCGGGCCGCTATATGCGAACGGCGCCCGCCGCGAGGCTCCTCGGTGGAAACCACGGAGCCGCGCGAGCCCGTGGTAACTACCGAGGAGGCTCCCGGTGAACGCCCGGATGGCGCGACGAGCTCCTCGTGTGATGTTGGAGTCCCCGATAAAGGAGTCGAGATGAAGGCCGCGATCGTCCACAGCTTTGACCAGCCCCTCGCCCTGGAGGACGTGCCGATCCCGACAGCCGGCCCCGAGCAGGTGCTCGTCCGCATCGAGGCGTGCGGTCTCTGTCACACCGACATCCATGCCGCGCGCGGCGAGTGGCCGGTGAAGCCCGAACCCCCGTTCATCCCGGGGCACGAGGGCGTCGGCATCATCGAGCGGGTCGGGTCGGGGAACCTGCACGGCCTGCAAGAGGGCATGCGGGTCGCTCTGCCGTGGCTCGGCTACGCGTGCGGTGACTGCCGCTACTGCAACTCGGGCGCGGAGACGCTGTGCGAATCTCAGATCAACACCGGCTACGGGATGAACGGCGGCTTCGCCGAGTACGCGGTCGGTTACGCGCGCCACGTCGTACGCGTGCCTGACGACGTCGATCCGCTCGACGCCGCGCCGCTGACCTGCGCGGGCGTCACGACTTACAAGGCGGTGAAGGTCTCCGGCGCATCGTCGGCCGGCCTCGTCGCGGTGTTCGGTGCCGGCGGCCTCGGTCATCTGGCGATCCAGTACGCGCGCACGACGGGTGCGGCGGTCGTCGCCGTCGACATCAACGAGGAGCGCTTGAACACGGCGCGTGAGCTCGGCGCCGAGCACGTCGTGCACGTTGGCGAACAGGACCCGGTCGCCGCGATCCAGGCGCTCGGCGGAGCCGACCAGGCCATCTCCACCGCGGTGACCCCGTCGGCGTTCGAGCAGGCGCTCGGATCGCTGGCTCGCGGGGGCACGCTCGTGTGCGTCGGCCTGCCGGCCGAGAACGAGATGCGCCTGCCGATCTTCCAGACGGTGCTCGGCGGCCTGACGGTCAAGGGCTCGATCGTCGGCACCCACCACGATCTCGAGGAGGTCTTCGAGCTTCACCGCCGTGGGCGCACGAAGGTCGAGCGCGTCGAGCGGGAGCTCGACGACGTCAACGACGCGATCGCCCAGGTGCTCGACGGCAGCGCCCCGGCACCGCGGATGGTCTTCCGCATGTCGCGCGTCAAGTCCCGCGCGGCCGAGGATGCACACGTGGTGGCGCGGGTCTGAAGCCCGCGGCCCCGACTCTCACAAACCTCACGCACCCCGATTCCAGAGCGATGTCGACGCGCGCGGTGAGGACACCTCAGCGCGATGCCGCGGGTGCTCGAGGCTCTGGAGCACCCGCGGGCGTGCGACGGCCCGCTGGCGATCCACCGGTCCTGTGGCTGCTGGGAGGGCAGCTCGCCGATCTGCCTGCTGCCCGCCCGCAGATCCGTGCTTACCCGCGGACGACCGGCGTGTTTCCCCGGTGGTCCGGGTGGGCCGGGGCGGGCTAGCCTCCTCTCATGGCCGCACATCTACAGCTGGCACGCAGCCCGGGCGAGAGCGGCACACCGGCGGCCGACGCCTCGATCCCGGTTGTGCTGGCCGACGACCACGCGCTGATCCGCGGCTCTTTGAGGACGCTGCTCGACGGCGAGGAGGGCGTGAGCGTGATCGCCGAAGCGGATGACCTGGCCGACGTCACGCGGCATGTCCTCGGTCACGAGCCTCAGGTGCTCGTGCTCGACCTGAACATGCCCGGCGGATCGAGCATCGAGGCCATCAGCTGCCTGCGTGAGCGAGCGCCCGACACGAAGATCGTGGTGATGACGATGGAAGAGGACCCGGGGTTCGCGAAGCGTGCGTTCGCGGCGGGCGCCGTCGGTTTCGTGTCGAAGGAGTTTGCCGACGAGGAGCTCCCCGCCGCCGTTCGTGCCGCCGCGCGTGGCGAGGAGTTCGTCAGCCCGCGGATCGCCACTCGACTCGGCGCGCTGCACCGCGCGCTGAGCGAAGACTCATTGTCGGCACGCGAGGTCGAAGTTCTGCGCCTGATCGCTCTCGGGCATACGAGTGTGGAGATCGCCCGGAAGCTGCGCCTCTCGCCCCGGACGGTCGAGAGCCACCGCGCGAACGTGCACCGCAAGCTGGGACTCGCGACCCGCGCCGAGCTGGTCCGCTACGCGCTAAGACGCGGCCTGCTCGGCGGCTGACTGCGAGATCGTGCCGCCTGCCGACGTCGGCAGGCACGCCCTCACGACAGTGCCCTGCTCGCCCGAGTCGACGCTGAGCGTCCCGCCGGCGAGCGCAACGCGCTCGCGCATGCCGGCAAGCCCGAAGCCGGCACTCGAGGCTCTGGGATCGAAGCCGGCGCCGTCGTCCTTGACCTCGACGTGGAGCTCGCCGTCGGACTCCGAGACAGCGACCCATACGTGCCTCGCGCGGGCGTGCTTGACGACGTTGGTGAGCGCCTCCTGGACGAGCCGGTACACGGCAGTCTCCAGATCGTCGCTGAAACGCCGTTCCTCCTTGGCCGGGCCGGGCAGCTGCAGCTCGACATCGATCTGGAACCCGTCCTGTTCACGGTGACGGTTCAGCAGCGCTTCGATCGCGGTGCGCAGCCCCAGCTCGTCCAGAGCGGCGGGCCTGAGCTCCGTGATGATCGCACGCAGGTTGGCGATCTCACGCTCGATGTGCTCGACGGCCTCGCCCATCGCCGCCTGCGCGCGCCCGAGGTCATCGCCGCGCCGCGCGGAGGAGAGCAGCAGACGCAGACCGCCGAGGCCCTGCAGCGTCTCGTCGTGGAGCTCGCGCGCCCAGCGGCGGCGCTCGGCGTCGGCCGCGGCGAGCGAGCTGCGCAGGCGGTCACTCTGCACGCTCTGAGCAAGTGCGACGGCGGTTGCGGCGCTGGCGGCGAACGTTCGCATCAGCTGCTCGTCCTCCTCGGTGAAGACGCTGCCCTCCTCACCGCGGTCGAACGCCGCGAGCACCCCGAGTCCCTCCCCGCGGTAGAGCATGGGCACCAGCAGCGCCGTCTGGGGCTCGGCGACGCCGAACTCCGCCGGCGCGATCCGCAGGCGTCTGGCAACGTCGGTGATCCGCTCGGGATGGCCGCGTTCCAAGACCTGGCCGGAGGTCGAGTCGGCGATGGAGATGCGCACGCCGCGGATCGTCTCGACGTGGCCCGCGCTGGCCCGTACGGCCAGCTCGTCGCCGTCGCGCAGCATGATCACGATGCTGCGCGCGCCCACGAGAGCGCGGCCCCGCTTGACGATCAGCTCGAGCACGTGCTCGAGGGCGATCTCCCCGCCGATCGCGACGGCCACATCGCGGGTCGCCTCCAGGCCGCGGATCGCGCGCTCGGCCTCATCGCGGCGGCGCTCACTGGTCTCATACAGGCGCGCGTTCTTGATCGCGACGGCGGCCCAGTCGGCGAGAATCACGGCGGCCTCTTCGTCCTGGTCGGTGAACTCGCCGCCGTCCTTCTCGGTCAGGTACAGGTTGCCCCAAGCTTGCCCACCGATCCTCACCGGCACGCCGAGAAAGCTGCGCATGACGGGGTGCCCCGCCGGGAAGCCGTAGCTCGAGGGGTGCTGGCCGACGTCGGTGAGCCGCAGCGGCTCGGGATGCTCGATCAGCTCACCGAGCACACCGCGACCGCGTGGCAGAGCGCCGATCGCGCGATGGGTCTGCTCATCCACGCCGGAGGTCAGAAACTGATCGAGCTCGGTTCGCTGCTCGTTCAAGATCCCCAGCGCGGCATAGCGTGCGCCGGTGATCTCTCTCGCCGTCTGCAGCACTCGGTCGAGGACGACGCCCAGGTCGAGCTCGGTTACGAGCTCACGGCCGACATCGAGCAGCCGGCGAAGCCAATGTTCCTCAGACGAAGAGCCCATCCATCGTTGGAGGTTAGACCTTGCGCGGCTGTGCACGAGGGCCGGGTCGAACAGCCGGACCACTGCGCCACGAGCGCCGCTTCGCGATCCGTAGTCTCCCACCGGATGCTTCGGCCAATCGCCGATCCCGGTGCCCGGGGACGCGACCTACGGTGCAGGGAGCATCATGGACAGCGCACATCCCGGCATCCACGCGCGCTCTGCCACCTGCGCCCGCGAAGTGTGGTGAGTGCGCTGTTGCGCTGTCGGCACTGCGGCGACGTGATCGGCGTCTACGAGCCGCTGATCGAGGTGACAGGGAGCCGTGCGGTCGAGAGCTCACGCGCGCTGGACCCGCAGCTCGGCGCCCGGGACGCCGAGCACTACCACCGATCGTGCTTTGAGCAGTCAGACCCTGCCGCCTACCGAGCGATCGGTGTTTCTCCGCGGACTCCGTAGTTTCTCCGGTGGGGCCGGCGGACTTCTGCGGCTGGCGCCGAGATCCACGCGAGTTAGGTTGATGGCATGACAAACGATCGGCCTCACCCCAGACTTCGCGTAGTGATCGTCGGCGGCGGGGTTGCCGCCCTCGAGACAGCGCTGGCGCTGCACGAGCTTGCGCCGCAGCAGACCGCGATCACCGTTCTCGCCCCGAATGAGGAGTTCGTCTACCGGCCGATGACGGTTCGTGAGCCGTTCGCCTACCCGGCGGCGCGGCACTACCCGCTGGCGCAGATCGTCCGCGACGCAGGCGCCGAGCTGCTCGTGGGTGAGCTCGACCATGTAGAGGCGGAGGCACGCACGATCTACACCAAGGCCGGTGAGGCGATCGAGTACGACGCGCTCGTGCTGGCGCTCGGCGCTCGCGCCGTCCCGCGCTACGAGCACGCGATCACGATCGACGACCGCCGCATGGATGAGACGCTGCACGGGCTCGTCCAGGACATCGAGACCGGCTACGTCGACAGCGTCGCCTTCGTCGCCCCGGGACGGATGGCGTGGCAGCTGCCGCTGTACGAGCTGGCGCTGATGACGGCGGGGCGCGCGTACGACATGAACGTCGATCTGCGCGTGACGATCATCACGCCAGAGGACACTCCACTGGGGATCTTCGGGACGGTGGCCAGCAGCGCGATCGCAGCAAGGCTCGAGCGGGCGCGCATCGAGACGATCAACTCGGCATACGTGGAGATCCCCGCCACCGGCGAGATCGTGATCAATCCGGGCGACCGGCACCTGCATGTCAAGCGCGTGGTCGCATTGCCCGAGCTCTATGGCCCTTCGATCCGGGGCATCGTGGCCGGCGACCACGGCTTCATCCGCGTCGACCCGTATGGGCGGGTACCAGATGTCGAGGGCATCTTCGCCGCCGGCGATGCGGTCGACTTCCCGATCAAGCACGGTGGGGTGAGCTCACAGCAGGCCGACGTTGCCGCCATGTCGATCGCCGCGCTGGCCGGAGCGAACGTCGTGCCCGAGCCCTTCGACCCGGTGGTCCACGGCCTGCTGCTGACCGACACCGAGCCGCTGTACCTGGTTGCGCGCATCACCGGCGGGCATGGGTTCAGCTCGGAGATCTCAGACACTCCGACATGGCCTTCGGGGCACAAGATCGTCGCGAAGTACCTCGCGCCGTATCTGGACCAGTTCGACGACGCGTCGCTGCCGGCCCGATGAGCAACGATGTTGCGGCGGACACGGCGCCGGGGTGCGTCGTCGTCGGGTATGACCGGACCGAGAATGCGCGCCGCGCAGTGGTCTGGGCAGCGAGCGAGGTGTCCGGCGAGGAGAAGCTCGTGTTGGTCCACTCCTCCCGCGGGTTGCATGCTCCGCCATCGCCGCTGTCGAGCAGCAGCGAGCGCCGCGACTATGGGCGCGCACTGATCGACGAGTTGATGCTCGAGGGCGAAGACCTCCTGTTCGAACTCGATGTGGAGGCAGAGATCTCAGACGACGATCCCGCGACGGCGTTGATCGACGCTGCGGTGCGTCACGGCGGCCGGCTGATCGTCATCGGCAGCGAGCAGCACTCACCGCTGAGGAAAGCTCTCGGCACCGTCACAAGCGAGTTGGTCGGCCGCTCCCCCGTCCCCGTTACGGTGGTCGGGCCGCGGGCAGGGATCCAACACCGGTCCGCGACGCCGGCGGGCGGCAGCACCGGCTGATCTCGCTCCAGGGCACCCAAGAGCAGCCTCACTCCTGGGCGGCCGGGTTGCGGCCGTTGGCGTCTGTCCGCGATGCGAGCAGCGTTCCCCCGCCTAAAGCGCCGCCGTGATCGATTCCAGCATCCGCGGCTCGACGGGCAGGTCCGCAAGCGACGCGGCCACCTCGGCTGCCTTCTCGATCGTGGGCGTGCCGGTCTCCGCCACCCACCGCCCGAGCCAGCGCAGCGCGTAGGCGTCGTACTCGCCCGGGCTGGCGGCCGCGATCAGCGGCAGGAAGCGCGCCGCCGTCGACAGCTCGATCGGCCGGCCGCGCTCGACGCGCAGTTCCTCGGCCAGCGCGACAGCGTGGCGCAGGTCCCCCCTCTCCAGGGCCTTCTCCAGCTCCGCCGCCGGTCTCCACGGCCTCGGTGTCATGCGAACGTATGTTCGCATGACTGTCAAGTGGAGACGGCGCGGCCTCTACCGGATGGTGGTGTCCTCCCCCGCGAACGCCGCCCGGTGCTTGGCGGTGTCCACGTAGTGGCGCATGCGCGCGACCTTGCCCCGCTCCTCGCCCGAGGCAACGGATCACCGATCTGGACGCCGGCGGCGGACAACGATCAGCGTCCATAGCCCTGGCCGAACGTCCGATTGCGCGGGCCGCCGCCGTGGCTACCGTTCGGAGCCACAACTACAGGGGGTCAACAAGGATGTTCGCCAACAACTCTTCCCGCTTGCGCCCGGCACGCTGTCTGGCGCTCGCCGTCGCCACGGCAGGCGCCGCGCTCGCTCTCGCCGCTCCGGCGGGGGCAGCCGAAAACTTCGTCGTCGGTGACGAAAACGCCGCCGTCGGCACGCAGGTCACGTTCTGGGGCGCGCAGTGGTGGAAGCTCAACTCGCTCTCCGGGGGCACCGCTCCGGCTTCGTTCAAGGGCTTCGCCAACGAAGTCACGGGCTCCTGCGGCGGCTCGTGGACGACCGACCCGGGCAACAGCTCCGAACCGCCGGAAGGCCCGTTGCCGCCGTTCGTCGAAGCGATCGTCTCGCACTCGATCACCAAGCACGGGCGCGTGATCTCCGGCGACATCGTCGGCGTCGTACGGATCGCCACCGACCCGGGCTACCGGCCGAACCCGGGCCATGCCGGCACGGGCACCGTCCTCAGCGTCGTCTGCGGCCCAGGCGCCGAAGAACCCGAAGAAGAACGACTGCCGTTCTGAGCGTCGGGCGCAGCCGGGGCGTGTCCGCGCGATATGCCCCGGCTCGCGCGAGCGCTCAGATCTCGCGGCCCACTCTGTAGACGACGTGGCGTGAGAGCTCATCACCCGCTGCGAGCCGCGGGTGGTCGAAGTCCGCGGTCGCGTCGTGACGCATGCCGAGCCGCTCCATGAGCCTGCGCGAGCGGTCGTTCCCGGCGGCCGTGTAGGCGACCACCTCCCCGAGCTCGAGCGTCCCGAAGGCGAAGGCGAGCGCCGCCGCGGCAGCCTCGCGGGCGATTCCCCTCCCCCAAAAATCGCGCCCCAGCCGCCAGCCGACCTCGACCGCGGGCGCGAGCGCGATGTCGTCGGGGACCGGCGAGAGCCCCACGAACCCGGCGAGCGCGCCGTCCTCGCGCAGTTCGACCGCCCAGAAGCCGTATCCGTCGCGCTCGAAGCCGGCCTCCAACCTCGCGAGCAGCAGCGCCGCCTCCGCACGCGAGAGGGTCGCGGGGAAGTGCTCCATCACCTCCGGGTCCGCGTTCATCTCCGCCAGCGGGTCGAGGTCGGCGGCGCGCCAGCGGCGCAGGAGCAGCCGCTCGGTCTCCAGTGCCGGTCCCGGCCCGACGTCGGGCACGACAACGCTCAGCCGTGGAGGCGGACCGGAAGCGTCTTGAGCTGGTTGATGAACGGCGATTCGACGAAGCCCGGAGCCCCGTCGATGGCGATGAGCGGGTAGCGCTTCAACGTCTCCTCCATCAGGATCCGCAGCTCCATCCGCGCCAGCGCCGTGCCGAGGCAGAAGTGCCGCCCGCCGGCGCCGAACGCCTGGTGCTCCGCCTTGCGCCGGAGGTCGAACGTGTCCGGGTTCTCGTAGCGGCTCTCGTCGCGGTTCGAGGACACGTACCACATGACGACCTTCTCGCCCTCTTTGATCTGCTGGCCGTGCAGCTCGGTGTCGCAGCTCGCCGTGCGCCGGAAGTGGGCGAAGGCGGGGAACATGCGCAGCGCCTCCTCGACGGCATCTGGAACCAGCGAGGGATCCTCGAGCAACAGCGCGCGCTGCTCGGGGTCTTCCATGATCGCGCGCATCCCGCTGCAGTAGGTCGCCTTGGTCGAATCGTTGCCGGCGGCCATCAGCAGGAAGAAGCCCATGACGATCTCGTGTTCCTCGAGTTTCTCCCCGTCGACCTCCGAGTGCACGAGCACGCTCGTCAGGTCATCGGTGGGGTTCTCCCGCCGTTCGGCGATCAGCTTGCCGCAGCGCTGGAAGATCTCCGGTACGAGCTTGCCCATGATCGCGTCGATGCCGTCGGGGTTGAGGTCCTCGTCGCCGCCGCCGAGCGTGGCGTTCATCAGCTCCGCCCAGATCGCGTCTTCCTCGGGCGTGATGCCCATGAAGCTGCCGATCACGCGCGCGACCACCGGCTGCGCGACCTCGTTGACGAGATCGCAGTCCTCGCGGCCGTCGAGACGATCCAGCACCTCGAGCGTGATCTCGCGGATGCGCTCCTCGTGGTCGGCGATCCGCTTCGGCGTGAAGCCCGCTTGGAACAGAGCCTTGACGCGGTCGTGCTTCGGCGGGTCCATGCCGATGAACATCGCGCGCGTCAACTCGAGCGGGATCACCCCGGCGGCGGTGATGCCGCCGAGTTCGGAGGAGTAGGTGCGGAAGTCGCGGCTGACCGTGTGGACGTCGTCGGCCGTCGTGATCGACCAGAAGCCAGCTTCCTGCGGGAACTCCGGGATCTTCTCGGTCCAGTGCACCGGGCACTCGGACCGCAGTCGCTTGAACGTCTCGTGTGGCGGACCGTCGTGCCACAGCTCCTCGTCGGTGACTTCAACGCTACGGATGTCGCTGCCCACCGTCGCCATCTGGACCTCCGGGGTCGTTTCGCCGAACGCCCGGACGATGTTACTGGCTGCGCAGCCAGTCTGGGCGAGCGGGCCCGTCGATGCGGTCGACCGTGAGCGTTCCGACCTTCAGCGCGCCGACCTCGAGCGAGTCGAGCACGATCTCCCCGCCGCGCGCGCCTCCGAGCGAGAGGCGCCCGATCGCGGCCCTGCGGATCGCGAGGCGCCCAATCGCGACGGCGCCGATGGCGACCGATCCGCCCGCCAGAGCGCCGAAGGCGAACGCCCCGATGCTGCCGGCTCCGAGCGCTCGGGCCGGGCGCGCATAGGCGCGCCGGGGCAGGCTCCTCAGAGCCAGGCGGCGGTCAGCTCTTGCCATGGGCGGCGGCAGTGCTCCACTCGCTCTTCGCGAGCGCGCGGCCGGCGAAGGTCAGCATCGCCGGCATGTGTTCCTGGACCGTTTCCATGTTGTGTTCGCCGGGATACAGCGCGCTGTGCGCGTCTGCGCCCGCGGCGCGCATCGCGGCGGCGAACGGCGCGTCCTCGCTCGGGTTGGCGATCTTGTCCTGCTCGCCGCCGTAGACGAAGGCGCTCAGGCCGAGCGCGCGAATCGCGGGCTTGTCGATCGCGAGCTGGTCTTCGAGGCCGTTGAAGAAGCCGAGCCAGCTCTCCACGACGCCGAACCGGCCGGGGTTCTCGAGCGCCAGCTCCATCGCGCCGTAGCCGCCCATGGAGACACCCGCGATCGCGCGTCCCGAGCGGTCGGCGATCGTCGGCAGGATGCGGTCTGCGATCTCCTGGACTTCGAGCACGTAGCTTTCGTAGTACTGGCCGTTCAGGTTGCGCCAGTTGTTGGCCCCGCCCCCGCCCTGGATCATGACGGCGATCATCGGCGGGATCGCGTGCGTGCGGATCAGCGCGTCCAGCTGTTCCTGCAATCCGGCTTCGAGGAACGCCGTCGCGTGCTGGCTGTTTCCGTGGAGCAGGTAGAGGACCGGGTAGCGCGCCGTGCCTGCCGCGCCCGCCGCGCGCATCGCCGGCGGCTCATATACGTAGAAGGAGCCCTGGCGCCGCAGCGAGGCGGACGGGTAGAGCACGTGTGCGATCTCGCTGCCGCCCGAGTCGACGCTGATCCGGCGCAGCGCCGGCGAGGGCAGCAGGCTCGGCGGGCCGATGTCTGCGACCCGCGCGGGCGCGACGCCGTCATGGCCGGCGAAGCCCAGACGCCCCTCGAGCGCGAGCGCCAGCGAGACGCCCGCGAGCGCGACCAGCAGCGTCGCGATCAGCAGGCGCCGGGCGCGCAGCCACGGGTTGGGCAACGCCGCCGGCTGGGTGTGCACAGGCGCCCGCGCTGGCGGGCGCGCAGGGATCCAGGAAGGCGGGAGCGCCTCGGCGGCCGCGGCATTCGAGCCGAGCCCGGGCCACGCCCAATCGCCGAGGTTCTCCAGCCACGTCTGGCTGCCGTCAGAGCCGGGAGACATCCAGGTGATTGAACGGATCGTGGGGCGGAAACCCAACCCCTGCACGAACCCTCCCAGGGCGGGTGCGCGGAATTCGGATGGATCGGCCGGCACTCCGTGCCGGCCTCGGGGACGGGTCGGCCGGCGCTCTATGCCGGCCGACCTCGCTCCCTGCTCACCGGGCCGGGCGGCCCGGATGGCTCAGTCCGTGCTCCAGACGTCGCCGGTGTCGCCGAAGCCGAGCGCTTGCTTTGTGGCTTCGGTGAGGTCGTATTCGCGGCCCGCGACGTAGGGGCCGCGGTCCACGACCGGGACGCGGATCGTCCGGTCGCCGTAGTGCAGCGTCACCATCGTGCCGCACGGCAGCGTCTTGTTCGCCACGCCGAGCGTCGAGCTCGTGAGCTCGCCGCCGCAAGCGAGGCCCCCGCCGCCGCCGTACCAGGATGCGCCGGCGAGGTGGTAGACGTTCAGGCGGCCGAGGCGCCGGCGCGAGGGGTGCGCCGTGGAGTCGCCCTTGAAGCGAAGCCTGAGCAGCCTGCTGCCGAGGCGTTGCGGACGGAAGCTGAAGCGGAAGCGGCCTCGCGCGCCGGTGCGGGCGAGCGCCATCGTGTGCCAGCCCCGGCCCACCAGCACCTGCAGCGAGACCACGCGGCCTGCCCGGGCCGGCCGCCGTGCTTCGAGCAGCGTGCCGTCAACGGAACCGGGGTGCCCGGCAAGCACGTTCAGCTCCTCGCGACGGACCGTCAGCGAGGTATGGAGTGGCGCCGGGAACACGGCCGGGGCCGTTGCTTCGACGCCGACCGGCGCCAGAACAGGCGCAGGCGTAGCGGGCGTCGCGGGGACGAACAATGGGATTTTGGGACCTCCTTGTGGTCCGCCTGCGGGGTTAGCTGTCGGGCTCACATCCGGGCGGCGTGCGGCTCCGGGCCGCACGACATCCGGGCGTTACCGCCGCAGAGGCAGCGGATTCGCCCCGTCCGGCGCTCATCTGAAGCGGCGCCGGCAGTGGTTCCCCCGTTCGCCCTCATCCACGAAGGCGATTCGGCGAGTCGAACAGTTGTTCGGTGATGCTAGGCGCGGGAACCCCGGTCCTTCTGTGAGCCACGTCACACAACGCGCAAGTGGCAGCCGCCACGAAATCCCTCATTTGCAGGGGTTTTGCCTCTGGCGGCGGGGGGTTTCGCGGGGTTATGACAATCCTGCGACGGTGCGAAGCGAACCGCCCGCCGAGCGTCTTTCCGGCCTTGGCGAGGGGACGTTGCCCGCGACGGCGGAATCAGCGACAATCGATCCGATGGCGAACCCCGACCGCCTGACCGCGCTCGACACGACGTTCCTGCACCTGGAGGATCACTCGACCGCACACATGCACGTTGCGTCGGTGATGGTGTTCGCGGGATCGGCGCCGACGCACGCGGAGTTCGTCGACCACGTCGAGTCGCGGCTTCATCTCGTGCCGCGCTATCGCCAGCGCCTCGCACACGTTCCGCTCGGACAGGGCCGCCCCGTGTGGGCGGACGACCCGCACTTCAACCCCTACTACCACATCCGGCATACCGCGCTGCCCAAGCCCGCGGACGACGCCGCCCTCAAGCGACTGGCGGGGCGCCTCTTCTCGCAGCGCCTGGACCGTCACAAGCCGCTGTGGGAGATCTGGCTGGTCCAGAACCTGTCCGGCAACCGTTTCGCCGTGATCGCCAAGACCCACCACGCGCTTGTGGACGGGATCTCCGGCGTCGACATCACGACGGTCCTCTTCGACACCGCGCGCGAGCCGGCACCGGTCGCCCCCGGCGAGCCGTGGAGCGCGCAGCCGCTGCCTGGATCGGCGAAGCTCCTCGGCGAGGCGCTCGTCGAGCGCTCGACGGTCCCCAGCGAGATGCTGCGCGGGAGTCGGGCTCTGCTGCGGGCGCCCCGGCGCGCTGTCGGCCAGGTCCGCGAGGGGCTGGTCAACATCGGCGCGACGACGCTCGCGGGCGTGCGCTCGCCGGCTCCGGCCAGCCCGTTCAACGTCGAGATCGGGCCGCACCGCCGCTACACCTTCGTCGACGCCGACCTCGAGCGCTTCAAAGCGATCAAGGACTCGCTCGGCGGGACGCTCAACGACGCGGTGCTCACGGCCGTCACGCTGGCGCTGGGGCGCTACCTGCGCCGCCAGGGCACGGACACCGACGGGCTCGTGCTGAAGGCGATGGTGCCGGTGTCGGTGCGCACCAAGGCGCAGCGCGGCGCGCTCGGCAACCAGGTTGCCGCGATGTGGGCGCCCCTGCCGGTCGGCATCACCGCTCCGGCCGAGGCGCTGACGTCGATCGCCGCCGCGATGGACGAGCTCAAGAAATCCGGCCAGGCGGTCGGCGCGCAGGTGCTCACGAACCTCGCGGGCTTCGCGCCCCCGACGATCCTCAGCCAGGCGGCACGGCTGCAGGCGCGCCAGCAGTTCTTCAACCTCGTCGTGACCAACGTGCCGGGGCCGCAGTTCCCGCTCTACCTGCTGGGGCGCGAGCTCCAGCGCCTCTACCCCGTCGTTCCGCTGGCCGCGCGCCAGGCGCTCGGCATCGCGATCATGAGCTACAACGGCCACCTCGGCTTCGGGCTCCTCGGGGACTACGACGCGCTGCCCGAGCTCGACGCCATCGCCGACGACCTGAAATGGGCGATCGCCTCGCTCTACCGCGCCGCAGGGCTCGCCCCCGCCGGGGCTCGCGGCAAACGCAAAGCCGCGGCCAAGAAGCGCTCCGAGAGCACCTCCGCGCGCGGTGCCTCCTCGCCGAAGCCGGCCAGCGCGAGCTGAGCAGCCCGGCGCCCGCGCGGCCACCGCGGGCCGATCAGTGGCCTCCGTACCCTCCGCCGCCGCCGTGGCCTGCACCGCCGCCGATGCCGCGCCCGTGGCGCCCGGTCCCCGGGTTGGCTTGCTGCGAGGATACGGCCGTGAAGCCGTATGCCACCTCTGCAGAGGGGCGCTCCTAGGTGCGCCTGGCCCTGTCCCAGATGAACGCCACCGTGGGCGACATCGCCGGCAACGCGGAGCGCATCGCGGCCGATCTCGCCCGCGCAGCCGAGGCGGGCGCCGAGCTCGTGCTGTTCCCCGAGCTAGCGGTGACCGGCTACCCGCCCGAGGACCTGCTGCTGAAGGAGCACTTCCTCGCCGACGCGCGCCGCGCGCTGGAGGAGATCGCGCGCGACGTCACGGACACGGTCGCAGTGGTCGGCTTCCCCGAGCACGCGGAGGACGTCTTCAACGCCGCCGCGGTGCTCGCCGGCGGCGAGGTCGAGGCGATCTATCGCAAGGTCTACCTCCCCAACTACGGGGTCTTCGACGAGCAGCGCTACTTCCAGTCCGGCCGCGGCGGCGCCGTGATCGGCCTCGATGGCTACACGCTCGGGCTGACCGTCTGCGAGGACATCTGGGAGCCGGGCCCGCCGGCGAGCGAGGAGGCACATGCGGGGGCGACGCTGATCGTCAACATCTCGGCCTCGCCCTACCACGCCGGCAAGGGCATCGAGCGCGAGCGGATGCTCGCGCAGCGAGCGCGCGACAACCTCGCCTGCGTGGCGTTCTGCGGCCTCGTCGGCGGGCAGGACGAGCTCGTCTTCGACGGCCACTCGGTGCTGATCGACCATACCGGCGAGACGATCGCACGGGGCGCCCAGTTCCGTGAGGAGCTGCTCGTGTGCGAGGTCGACCTGAACGCCGCCCGTGCCGCGCGGTTGCGCGACCCCAGCATGCGCCCGGCGGCGCGCCGTGCGGCCCGGCCCGTGGAGCGTCTGGCGGAGATGACGGGTCCGGCGGCCGCCACAGGACGCGAGCGCGCGGCGGCAGGCGGGCCGATCGCCGAGCTGCTCGCGCCCGGAGAGGCGGAGGTTCACGCGGCGCTCTGCCTGGGCCTGCGCGACTACGTCGAGAAGAACGGCTTCGGGCGCGTCGTGCTCGGGCTCTCGGGTGGGATCGACTCCGCGCTCGTCGCCTGCATCGCCGCGGACGCGCTCGGCCCGGAGCGCGTGGCCGTCACGATCATGCCCTCCCCCTACTCCTCCGAGGCGACCCAGCGCGACGCCCGCGACCTCGCCGACGCGCTCGGAGTGGAGCGCTTCGAGCTGCCGATCGCCGAGATCATGCAGGCATACGAGCGCGATCTGGCGGAGCCGTTTGCCGGGCGCGCGCCGGACCTCACCGAGGAGAACCTGCAGGCGCGCATCCGCGGCAACCTCCTGATGGCGCTCTCGAACAAGTTCTCCTGGCTCGTGCTGGCGACCGGCAACAAGTCGGAGATGTCGGTCGGCTACACGACGCTCTACGGCGACCTGGCGGGCGGGTTCGCGGTGATCAAGGACGTGCCCAAGACGCTCGTCTACCGGATCTGCGAGTGGCGGAACTCGACCGCCGGCGCCCAGGCACCCCCCGGCGAGCCGGCTCGCGCGGCCGCGCCGATCCCGCCCACGATCATCTCGCGGGCGCCGTCGGCAGAGCTGCGTCCGGACCAGCGCGACGAGGACTCGCTGCCGGTCTACGGGGTGCTCGATCGCATCCTCGAGGGCTACGTCGAGCTCGACCGCAGCCGCGAGCAGCTGATCGCCGACGGCCTCCCCGAGAGCGATGTCGACCGCGTCATCAGGCTCGTGGACCTGGCCGAGTACAAGCGCCGCCAGGCGCCCCCCGGGATCAAGATCTCGACGCGGGCGTTCGGGCGCGACCGCCGTATGCCGATCACGAACGCCTACCGCGGGTGACGGCCGCCTCGCCTCTGCGCCGCCGCTCGGCGCGGCGTCTCGGCGCGCGCCGCGCCGCCGCGCCGCTGCTCGCCCTGCTGCTCGCCGGGGCCGTGCTCGCGGGATGCGGCGACACGATCCAGGCGAAGCCGATCCCGCACAACGAGCTGGAGCAGCTCGTGGTCGCGTCCTTCCCCGTCTACTGGGCCGGCGGCACCTTCCGGAGCATGCGGATCAGCGAAGTCAGCGCCGACCCGGGCGGCGCCTTCAGCGTCCAGTACGGCAACTGCCTGCAGGGCGGCCAGGGAACGTGCACGCCGCCACTGCGCGTCGTCACGAACCCGGACAACAGCTTCATCCCGGGCGGGCAGGCGCCCGCGGCGCTCGCCGTCATCCGCGGCATTCCCGCGCAGAGCGCCGAAGCCGGACGCGTGATCACGATCCCGACCGGTCCCGTGATGGTCGGCATCTTCGCGCGCGACCCCGCGCTCGCGCGGGCGGCCGCCCAGCAGATCGTGGCGATCAACCGACCCGGCAGCCCGGGGGAAGCGCTGCCGGCGCGACTGCCGGACACTGGCTTCGGATCGACGCCGCTGCCCTCGCAGCGGCCCCCGTCCGTGCGCCCGGTCGGCTGAGACGGCGGCTCCTCAGGCGGGCGGCCGGGAGCTCACCGGGCGCACCGCGATCGTCATGCGTGTGATCGCGCAGAGGTGCCCCTCGTCGTCGCCGAACTGCACGTCCCACACCCAGGTCGTGCGGCCCCGGTGCAGGCGGATGGCGCGCGCGTGGATCGTGCCCGCGGTGATCGGCCTGAGAAAGCTCGTGCTGTTCGACAGCCCCATCGCCATCTCGCCCTGCGCAAAGACGGCGACGTGAGTCGCGAGAGAGGCCATCGACTCCGCGATCGAGGCGTAGACGCCGCCGTGCACGAGGCCGGCAGGCTGCTTGATCTCCTCACGGACGCCGACCTCCGCGGTCACCTCAGTGTCCGAGACGCTCAGCAGCTCGAGGCCGTAGAGGCGGTCGAAGCCCCTGATCGCCTCGCCCAGCTCCTCGGTTCCCGGCGTGGCCATCGCGCCGCCACGATAGCCTAAGGCCTTCTACCGAGCGGTTCGGCGCCGCCTGGCCGACCACTCGCACATCGCATGAGCAGCATCGACGAGCTTCCCCCCGACCAGCGCGCCGCGCTGACTGTGCTGCTGCGCCAGGGCAAGACCCACGAGGAGGTCGCAGCTCTGCTCGGGATCGCTCCGAAGGCCGTCCACGACCGCGCGCACGCGGCGCTCGCGGTCCTGGCTCCCGCTCAGGCGCGGGGGCTCGACGCAGCGCAGCGCGAGGAGATCGGCGAGTACCTGCTCGGCCAGCAGCGCGACGCGGGCGAACGCCTGCGCACGCGCACCCTGCTCGCGAGCTCACAGGCGGCCGGCGACTGGGCGCGCGCGCTGGCCTCTCAGCTCCAGGCGCTGGCTCCCGGCACGCTGCCGGAGATCCCGCCCGCGGCCGCGACGGGTGCGCAGACGCCACCCACGACCGGCTACCCGCTCTCCGAAGCGAGCGCCGTCCCCGCCGCCGAGGCACCGGCATCGAACGCCGAGCCGGCGCGGCCGAGCTCGCGCGTGGGCGGCGCGCTGCTGCTCGCGGCGATCGTCGCCGCAGTCGTCGTCGTGATCGTGGTCGTCACCGACGGCGGCTCCTCGCACTCCAAGAGCACCACGACTACGAGCACGACGGCCGCGACGAAACCGAAAGCGGAAGGGCGTATCGCCCTGCACCCGCCGAACCCGGCCAGCCACAGCACCGGCACCGTCCAGATCCTCTCGGAAAGCGGCAAGAAGGCGTTCCTCATCCAGGCCGAACACATTCCGGCGAACACCGGCAAAGACTTCTATGCGGTGTGGCTCTACAACTCGCCCAGCAGCGCCCTGGCCCTCAGCAAAAGCCCGCAGGTCGGCGCGAGCCACAAGCTCGCCGGTGCCGCGCTGCTGCCGAACAACGCAGCCGACTACCACGAAATCCTCCTGACCCGCGAGACGAACACGCGGCCCACGCGGCCGGGGCCGGTCGTGCTGCGCGGGGTCTCGGCTTATATCCTCCTCCCCCCCGCGGCCTGCGTCCGCGGCAGTCTCGACCAGCTCCGCGCCAGCGGACACGGCACACCGCCGTGGAATCAACCATCTAGCCAGCACCCGGGAGCAGCTTGCCGGGGTTCATGATCCCCGTCGGGTCGAGCCGCTCCTTGACCGCCGCCAGCGCGGCCAGTCCGCCCGCCCCGATCTCGCGCTCCATCCACGGTGCGTGGTCGCGGCCGACGGCGTGGTGGTGGGTGATCGTCCCGCCCCCTGCGGCGATCGCGTCGGAGGCGGCGCGCTTGGCCTCCCACCACTGCTCGAGCTCGGCGCCCTCCCGCTGGCGCGCGAGGAACGTGAAGTAGAGGGAGGCGCCGCTCTCGTAGACGTGCGAGACGTGGCACATCGCGAGCCCCGGGGTGCCCTGTGCCGCGAGCGCCCGCTCGATGGCGCCTGACACCTCAGCATGCAGTCGCGCCAGATTCGACCACTGCGTCGCGGTCTCCAGCGTCTCGACCATCACGCCGAGCCCCAGCAGCTCGTCGCGCAGGTAGGGCGCCGCGAAGCGGCCCTCGCGCCAGGCGCGCCCGGGCGAGGAGCCGACCGCCAGCCCGCCGCCGCGGCGCAGCAGGTGCAGGGTGCGGCGCCGGCGGGCGGCGACCTCGGAGGCGCCGCCGTCGAAGCCGACGATCGCCAGGCATCCGCCCCCGTAGCCGCGCATGTCCAGGTAGCGGCGGCCGAGCTTCCCCTTCAGCCCGCCCTCCCCGGCGAGCGCCAGCGACATGCGCGTCTCGGCCTCGTCGGAGAGACGGGCGACGTCGGGCAGCGCGTGCTCGCGCGCCAGCGTGCGGAATGCCTGCCAGCCGCTCTCGAAGCTCTCGAAGAAGACGCCCTCGTAGGCATGCTCGGCGGGCGCCGGGCGCACGCGCAGCGAGAGCTCGCTGATCACGCCCAGCGTGCCCTCCGAGCCGACCAGCAGCCCTCGCACGCCGGGGCCGGCAGCGGTCGCTGGCAGCGGGGGCAGGTCGATCTCCGCGGCGGGCGCAGCCAGGCGCAGGCCGAGCACCATCTTGTCGATCGCGCCGTAGCCGGTCGACGCCTGTCCGGCGGAGCGCGTGGCCGCGCAACCACCGAGGGACACGTACTCATAGGACTGCGGATAGTGGCCGAGCGTCAGGCCGTTCGATGCCAGCTCGCGCTCCAGGGCGGGCGCCCGCATGCCGCCGCCGACAGTCACGGTCATCGAGCCGGGGTCGAGCGAGAGCACGCCGCCGAGACGGCGCATGTCGAGGGCGATCACGGCCCGGTGCGAGCCCCGCAGCGGCGCCACGCCGCCGACGACGCTCGTGCCGCCGCCGAACGGCACGACGGCGAGCGAGCGGTTCGCGCACAGCTCGAGCACGGCGCGGATCTGATCGTGGGAAGCGGGGAGCACGACGGCGTCGGGCGCCCCCTCGGGCGCGCCCGCGCGCAGGCGCACGAGGTCGGGGTAGCCCCTGCCGGCGGCGCGGCGCACGCGCTCGTCGTGATCGTCGCGGACGTTCTCCGCCCCCGCGATCGCGGCCAGGGCGGCGCGATCGTCTGCCGGCAGCGCCGAGGGCTCGATGCTGACCTCCTCGAGTGTCACCGGCGCGCGCGGTGCTGCGGCGGTGCCGACGTGCTCGTCGAGGAACGCGCGCGCGTGTGGGGGCAGCGCGCCGGCGTGCGCGTCCTCCCCCCAACCCCACCAGCGCATCTCGGGCACCGCGGCGGGCTCAGCCACTGATCTGCTCCAACCCGTCCAGCGCGTCCTCGAGCTGCCGCGAGGCGGCGCGGCGCAGCAGCCAGCCCCCGAGGCTCGGCGTCCGGCGGTGGCGCTTCGCGGGCGCCTCGGCCTCGACGGGCGGGCGCCCGCTCAGCTCCTGTCGCAGCTCGATCGTGACCTCGCAGGACGGCTCGCTGCCGCCGAGTTCAACCACGTGCAGCTCGGTCTCCGAATGCGAGAGCACCCCTGCGAACGGCGTGCCCTCGAGCTGCTGGCGCCACACCATCGTGCCCGAGCCCGGCTCCTCCTCGACGACGGCGAAGTCGGCACGCACGGTCTTGCCGGCGCGCGTCTTCATCACCTCGGTGAACGCCCCGCCGTCGACGTCCTCGACGCGCTCGACGCGCGGCCACCAGCGCGGCAGGTGGTAGGGGTCGCTGACGATGCGCCAGAGCTCATCGGCCGGCGCGGCGATGCGGCGGCTTGCGCGGGCGGTCGGCATCGCGGCCAAGCTTAGGGCCAGCGCCATCGCGGGCGCGCTCAGGAGTCGTAGGAGAGCAGCGAGTGGACCTCGCGCCCGCCGAGCTGCTCGCGCCCGCGCAGGAACGAGAGCTCGATCAGGAAGCTGCAGCCGACGACCTCGCCGCCCAGCCGCTCGACGAGCTCGCACAGCGCGCGTGCCGTGCCGCCGGTGGCGAGCAGGTCGTCGTGCACGAGCACCCGGGCACCGCTGGCGAGCGCGTCGCTGTGGATCTCGAGCGTGTTCGCGCCGTACTCAAGCTCATAGGAGGCGCTCACCGTCTCATACGGAAGCTTGCCCGGCTTGCGTGCCAGCACGAAGCCGGCGCCCAGCTCGAGCGCGAGGGCCGGCCCGAGCAGGAACCCGCGGGCCTCGGCCGCCACGACGAAGTCCGGGCGCATCCCGCGGTCGAGCGCCGCAAGCTCGCCGACGGCCAGCCGCAGCGCACCGGCGTCCGACATCAGCGGGGTGAGGTCCTTGAAGAGGACGCCCGCGCTCGGGAAGTCCGGGATCTCCCGGATCAGCTCTTCGAGCCGGGCGGTCGCTTCCACCTTCGATGAGGACGCTGGCGAGGACTCGCCGGAGGAGCTCACCGGACGATCTTGCGCAGGTCCCTGATCAGCAGCAGGTGCTTCAGGTGCGTGGCGACCGCGGCGAGGTTCTCCAGCGCGTCGACGGCCTCTTTGCGGCGCTCGGGGTTGCGCGAGCGCAGGGCGGGAGCGAGTATCTGCTGCAGCAGGTTCGCCTCGCGGTCGGCCGAGGAGCGGAACACCCGCAGGTTGCGCCCGCCCACGCCATAGCGGGCCAACTCGGCGACAGCCGCGATGATCTCCCGCTCGGTCTCGTCGAAGTAGCGCACGCCGCTGCGCACCTCGCCCTTGACCACGCCGTACTCTTCGAGCTCCTTGACGAGCTTGGCCTCGGCCTTCGTCTCCTCGAGCACGTCGTCGAGCGAGTAGAGCGCGCCGGTGGCCTCGCGGACGCTGACGCTGGGCCGCCACGCGCGGGCGCCGCCGTCGCGCGCCGAGCGGGCGGGCGGGGAGCCCTTGGCCAGCTCGGTGTCGCCCGAGCGCCCCGCCGCGAGCTCCTGGCGGATCACGCGCAGCGGCAGGAACTCGTCGCGCTGCATGCGCAGGATCGTGCGCAGCCGCGCGACGTCACCGGGCGTGTAGAGGCGGTAGCCGCCGGGCGTGCGCCGCGGGTTCAGGAGCTTCTGATCCTCGAGGTAGCGGATCTTGGAGATCGAGATGTCCGGGAACTCCTGGGCGAGCGCCTTGCAGACGGCGCCGATCGTCAGCGATTTGGGCCGGGTTCCCGAATCCGACGCGGCGGCAGCCATCTCCGCTTCGAGCTGCTCGGCTTCGCCGCTTCTGGTCTGGGATGCCATCAGCGCGCGTGGAACGTCAGCTTGTACTTGCCGATCTGGAGCTCGTCGCCCTCGTCCAGGCGCTGGGACTCGATCCGCGACCGGTTCACGTAGGTGCCGTTGAGCGAGCCGCAGTCGTCGAGGTACCAGTCCTCGCCGCGGCGGATCAGGAGCGCATGGTCGCGCGAGACCGTCACGTCGTCGAGGAACACCGAGGAGTCCGGGCGGCGCCCGATGCTGAGCCGCTCGCCTTCGACGGGGAAGCTCTCACCCTCGCGCCCGCCGCCGGCGCGGATCACGAGCGCAGGGCCGCGCGCCGTGACCTCACCGATCTCGACCGCCACCAGCTCGCCCGTGTCGTCGATGCGGTAGGTCGCCGTGTTGGGTTCGGCACCGGCCGTGGCGCCCTCCGCCGCGCCCCCGAGCAGGGCGCCGCAGCGCTGGCAGTAGTTGGCTCCCTCGCTGTTGAGGAAGCCGCACTCGGTGCAGTGCAGCGCCACCGCGCGCCGCCTACGCCGCGAGGCGGCGCGAAGGCCGCCCAGGGGCGAATGAGCCGGCCGGCGCTCGATGCCGGCCTCCGGGTGATCGGCCGGTGCTCACCGGCGATCCTTCACTCCGCGCCCTCGGGCTGGCGCTGAGCGAGGATGTCAGTGAGCTTCTGGACGTCATCTCCGCTGATCGCGATGTCGCCGTCGTCGTGCTTGTTGCGCAGCCGGTTGACGAGCTCCGCGCGCAGGATGTCGATCTTCCCGTGCAGGATCCGCCGCCGGTAGGAGATCTCGGTCTCTTCCTCGGTGAGCTGGCGGATCACGTCTTTCAGTTCGACGTCCGTCAGCGAACCGAGGTCAGGGAAGGTCTCGTCCATCGCGTGGTGTCTCCTCCTCGAGGCCGGGCCGCGTCTCCCGGGCGGGATGCGGCTTGCGGCGGAGCGAGCAGTATAGACCAGGAGGGTAAGGCTGAGCTTGAGAGTCGGGGCCCGGATGCGCCGTTCCGTATGTGAGAATCGAGGGGTGCGGCGTCTGCTCTGCATCGTCCTTCTGGGGCTCGGCGCGGGGGCCGTGCCCGCGCAGGCGGCGCTCCGGCCGGGCGACGCGGCGGCGACGCACCGATATCTGCTGGCGAAAATCGCGCTCGACCGCCGGCAGGCAGGGCTGGGGTCCGCACCGCTCGCGGCGTGGCAGGGTCTGGCTGCGCGCCTGGAAGGCGAATGCCCGGGCATCCTCGCCGCCACGCCGCTCGCCGGGCCGAAGCCCGCGACGGAAGTTCTCGGCGAATACGCGGACGGGAAGCTCGAATTCGAGTTGGGGTTCGCCGCGCTGCTCGCTCCGGAAGCGCTTCGTCGCGCAGGCGACGCCCAGTTCTACGAGGTCGTGAGGCGTCTGCGATGGAGCAACCGGGCGCTGACGCGGCTGCTCCGCCGGCTGGCGCTCCAGTCGCTGCGCCAGGCCGAGTTGCCCACCCCCGACCTCTGCGGCGATGTGCGCTACTGGATCGCCAGCGGCGACGTGCAGATCTCGCCCGCGACCGAACGCTACGACCTCGCGGTCGAAGGCCTCATTGCGATGACGTCGATCGACTTGCAGACGGGCGAACCCAAGGGGCTGGACCTCGAAGGACGGGTCGCCTACCGGCTCCGGAGATACGAGGCGCCCGCCGACCGACGCCTGGCGCGCCGCGCCTTCGCCGTCGGGCGGCCGCTGACCGATCCGCTTGCCAAGCCCGTCCTCGAAGCGATCGAAAAGGTGTTCACCGCGCTCGGGCGCAAGAGCGCCTGACGTGGCTCACGCATCGCGCAGCGCGCGCAGCTGGCGCGCGCCATCGGCGACGTAGAGCGCCGTCGCCAGGAGCGCGAGCGCCAGCCCCACGTAGAGCAGCACCTCCCCCAGTTTCGGCAGCCCCGCCATCGGGAAGAAGAGCCCGCCCATCACCGGCGCGACGGCGAGCCTCCCCGGCCAGTTGATGCGCAGCTCCACGCCGCGAGTCTGGGCGTAGCGCCCGAGCACGAGCATCAGGACCTCGCGGGCGGCGAGCACGGCGAGCGCCCACCGCGGCAGCAGCTCGAACTTCCAGCACACGATCACCCCCGAGACGACGAGCAGGCGGTCGGTGACCGGGTCCATCAGCGCGCCGAGCCGGCTGTACTGGCGCGTCACCCGCGCGGCGATGCCGTCGGCGTAGTCCCCCCAGCCGATCACCGCGAAGAGCACCGCCGCGAGCGCGTCCTGACCGTCGTCGCTCGACAGCGCGACCACCAGGAAGACCGGGATCAGAGCCAGGCGCAGGAAGCCGATGGCGTTGGGGATCGTCCACGGGTTCAGGGGCGCACCGGCCTCCGTCTGCGGTGGCGGCGGGCCGGAGCGATCGAGCCCCGAGAGCCGGCGGAACGTAAGCCGCGGCGGGCGCCAGCGGGTGCGCGCGTCCGCCGGCGTCGCGCTCTCGCCCGCCGGCTCCGGCGGCTCTAGGGGAGGCTTCGCCACAGCGTCTCGACTGCGGCGCGCAGCGCCTCCGGCTCGGCGTCGAGAGAAAGCGGTGTCGCCTGCTCGCGCCCGCGCCGGATCTGGACCTCGATCTCGCCCGACTCGAGCGACTTGCGCCCGACGGTCAGCCGCAGCGGGCAGCCGAGCAGCTCGGCGTCCGCGAACTTCTCGCCCGGGCCGAGGTCGCGGTCGTCGTAGAGGACGTCGAGCTCGGAGCTGCGAAGCCCCTCGTAGACGCGGTCGGCCGCCTCGCGCTCCGGCGTCCCGGCCTTGCCGAGCGCCACGAGGTGCACGTCGAAGGGCGCGAGCGAGCGCGGCCATGAGATCCCGTGCTCGTCGGAGAACTGCTCGACGGCGGCGGCGACGATGCGCGCCGGGCCGATCCCGTAGGAGCCCATCCAGATCGGCTGCTCGGCGCCGGTCTCGTCGAGGTAGCTCGCCCCCAGCGGGATCGAGTAGCGCGTGCCGAGCTTGAAGATGTTGCCGATCTCGATCGCAGGCTCGATCGCGACCTCGAGGCCGCCGATCGTGTCCCCGGCCTCGACCGTGCGGACGTCCGCCTCCCGGAAGGAGAAGTCGCGGCCCGGGACGACGCCGCGCAGGTGCTCGTCGAGCTGGTTCGCGCCCGTGACGTAGGGGCCGGGTGCGACTCCGGCAACAGCGCTGTCGAGCACGATCTCGACCTCGTCCACGCCGACGGGACCGATGAAGCCCGGTGGGCCGATGCGCGCCTCGATCTCCTCCGTGCGTGCCGGGCGCGTGCTCGCGCCCAGCGCCGTCGCGAGCTTGATCTCGTTGACGCGGTGATCTCCGCGCAGCATCACGAGCACGAGCTGCTCCCCGCTCCCGTCGGCCGGGGTCGCGATCACCGGGTAGGCCTTCAGCAGGGCGCCCTCGGCGAGGCCGAGCTGGGCGGCGACGTCGCGGACGGTCGTGAGCCCTGGCGTCGCGACCGCCTCGGGCGCCTCCGGCGCCTCCGGCAACGTCACGGGTGCCGGCTCCGCGCTCGCCACCTCGATGTTCGCGGCGTAGCCCTCGGCCAGCACGACCTCGTTCTCGCCGGCGGCGCACGGCGCCATGTACTCGTGCGCGCCGGAGCCGCCCATCATGCCGACGTCGGCCTCTACGCGGTACCAGCGCAGCCCGCTGCGCTCCATGATGCGGTCGTAGGCCCCGACGTGGAGCTCGTAGCGGGCGTCGAGTCCAGACCCGTCGCGGTCGAAGGTGTAGGAGTCCTTCATGATGAACTCGCGCGTGCGCAGCACGCCCGCGCGCGGGCGCGGCTCGTCGCGCTCCTTGACCTGTGCGTGGTAGAGGATCAGAGGTAGATCGCGATAGCTCCGCACGATGCTCGCGACGTGCGTCGTGACGGCCTCCTCGTGGGTCATCGCGAGGACGAGGTCGGCGCCTTTGCGGTCCTGGAGCTTGAACAGCGCGTCGATCTCGTAGCGGCCGGTCTTGCGCCAGGCCTCGGCGGGCTGCAGCACCGGCATCAGCATCTCCTGGCCGCCGATCGCGTCGATCTCCTCGCGGATGATCTGGACAGCGCGCTGATGGGAGCGCCAGCCCGCCGGGAGCCACGTCCAGATGCCCGTGCCGAGCTGGCGGATCAGGCCGGCCCGCACCATCAGCTTGTGCGAGATCGCCTCGGCGTCGGCCGGGGCCTCCTTCTCGGTGGGCAGCAGGTAGGCGCTCAGGCGCGTCATCGCCGCGAGCGTATCTGACGGTGGGCCGGGGCGGCCGTGCTCGGGACTCCCCGGCGCGATCGCCGCCGATCTGTGCGCGCGCGGCCCAGAGCCGCCCGGGGAGGGACCGGGCGGCTCTGGCTGTTGCGCTACTCAGGCCTGCTCTGGACGGGCCCTAGTGTTCGAGCCCGTAGACCTGAGACTGGATCGCGACCGTGTTGACCAGGTTGCCGAGTGCGATGTTCACGTCGTAGAGATGCAGGCCCCATTCGGGCCCGATCAGTTCCTCGGCGACTTCGTTGTGTTCCGCGAGGCTTTCCTGGACGGTCTGGCTGACGCCTTCTTTGGGGGCGATGTTCAGCCAACTCGCGCCGTTTTCGTGCTTGCACTGCGCCGTGACGAGGTTGGTCGTCTGCACCCACGGCGTGCTTGCTGTCGGCGTGGGCGAGCCCCCACCGATCGAGCCCGGGAACGGCGTCGTCGGCGCCTCCGGGATCAGCGTGCCGACCGAGCCGTTCTGCTGATAGATCGCAGGGTTCACACACAGCACTTCAGAGCCCGGAGGCGCGGAGCCGCCGAACAGAGCGCTGTTGGCACGCCCGAAGAACGAGTTTTCGGGCGGTTCTTTCAGGAACGAGGAGTAGGCGATCACGCACCCGATGTCGGTGGCCGCGGTGCAGGCGGGGACGTTTTTGAAGGTGCCACCCACGCCTTTGCCTTCGGGCACGAGCACCTGTCCGCCCAGCAGGATCGCCGAGACGAGCTGTTTGCGCACGGCCGGGTTGGAGTCGATCGAGGTCCCGATCAGGGCCTCCAGCATCGCCGAGCCCTGCGAGTGGCCGATCAGGACGAAGCCACGGCCTTTGTTGAACTTGCTCAGGTATTCGTGGAAGGCCGCCGAGACGCCTTCGAAGGCCGTGATCTGCTCCTGCGTGGTGACAGGTTCTTTGATCGCCTTCAGCGTCAGCTGGTTGTACATCGGCGCGTAGACCTTGCAGTCCTGCGAGAAGCGCGAGGCCTGGTCGATCGCGATCTGCGTCTCCTGCGGTTCGATCGTCAGGTTGGCGTTCGGCGTTTCCTGTTCGGAGACCGTCGGGTAGACGTAGAAGCAGTCGATCGGCGGTTGGCGCGTCTTGGCCTGCGGCACGACCGTTTCGTGGCGGGTTTCGCCTTCGTAGGTCACAACGGTCTTTTCGCGGCTGGTGAGGCACGGGTTCGACTTGTTGCTCGGCTTGCACAGCCAGGTGGTCTTGACCGTTTTGGCGGACGCCACGCCGGCGAGCGCGAGCGCCACTGCCAGCGCGGCCACCAGCGCGACGGCGAAGGTCGCGCTGCGCGCGCGACCCATCTCCTTCTCTCCCATCCTGATCCCCTCTCCTTGTTCTGACGCGGCCCTCGGCATCCCCTGCCGCGGTTACCGCCGTATTCTAGTCATACCTACGTAAAAGACTCAAATGCCTGCGGCTTCACGGGTCGAGCCCCAGCAGCGCGGCCTCGATCTGACGCAGCCGCTCGGTGTCCCCGGTGGACCCGACCGCAGCGTCCCTGTAGAGGAACGCCTCCGCCAGGCGCACGATCGCGTAGGCGAGCAGGTCCGGCTCGAGCGAGGTGCGAAAGCCGGCGCGCATCTCGGCTTCGATGATCCTCTGGACGGCGGCGACCATGCGCGGCTGCACGACACCGGTGCTGGAGGTCAGCACGCGCAGCGCGAGGTCGTGCTCGGAGAGGAGCAGCGCGCGCAGCCCCTCGGCTGCGGCGAGCTCCCGGTTGAAGGCGTCGAAGCTGTCGAGCAGCGCCTTCGCACCGCGTCCCCCCACGCGCTCGCGAAGCACAGCGATGCGCTCCTCCCCCACCTCTGCCATCACCTCGCCGAGCAGCAGCTCGCGGGTCCTGAACCAGCGGTGCATCGTCGCCCGCGCGAGACCCAGCTCGCGCGCGATCGCCTGCACGTCGATCCGTTCGCCGGCCAGGAAGCGGGCGCGGGCGAGCGCCAGCGCGTCCTCGACCGAGGCGGCCGCCGGCCGGCCCGGGCGGGCGCCTTCGACGCTTGGGCGGGCTGCGGGCATCCGCCAAGCCTAGAGGTCGCCCCGTCGGGGGGCTTCGAGCACCGATGGCGGCCGCGGCGCCTCTGATAGAACAGCGCCCAGAGCAGGATCCCGCGAGCTGAACCCCGATGAAGGGAGCCACATGGCTTACTCAGTCCCACCGCTGCCGTACGCCTACGACGCGCTCGAACCGCACATCGACAAGGCGACGATGGAATTCCACCACGACAAGCACCACCAGGCTTACGTCGACAAGGCGAACGCGGCGCTGGAGGGCACCGAGTGGGCCGACAGGCCGATCGAGGAGGTCCTGAAGAACCTCGACAGCCTCGGCGACAAGAAGGGCCCCGTGAAAAACAACGGCGGCGGCCACTACAACCACTCGCTGTTCTGGGAGAGCATGAGCCCCGACGGCGGCGGCGAGCCCTCGGGCGCACTCGCGGACGCGATCGCCTCTGCGTTCGGCTCCTTCGCCGACTTCCAGGCCAAGCTCAAGGAAACCGGCGTCAACCAGTTCGGCTCGGGCTGGTCCTGGCTCGTCAAAGACGGCTCGGGTCTCGCGGTCGTGGGCTCCGCCAACCAGGACTCGCCGATCTCCGACGGCAAGACGCCGCTGCTCGGCGTAGACGTCTGGGAGCACTCGTATTACCTCAAGTACCAGAACCGGCGTCCCGACTACATCGACGCATGGTGGAACGTGGTCGACTGGAGCCGCATCGCGGAGCGGTTCGCAGCAGCGGGTTGATGATGGGAGGGTCGGCCCGGCGCTCCATGCCGGGCCTTGGGGTGGGCTCCGCCCGCAGAGCGGGCTCCGCCGTGGCATCGCGCGCAGCCCGTCACGTCTCCCAGCGGGAAGGTGCGGTGGCGCACCCTTGATCCTGCCGTTCGACGCTGTCGGCGAGGGGCCCACCGTCGTGCTGCTGCACGCGGGCATCGCCGACCGCACGATGTGGCGCGAGCACCTCGCGCCGATCGCCGACTCCGGCAGGCGGGCTCTCGCCCTGGACCTGCCCGGGTTCGGGGAGGCGGGCCTCGAGCCCGGCCCACAATCTCCCTGGGAGGACGTACTGCAGACGCTGAAGCTGCTGGGGGGCGAGCCGTTCGCGCTGGTCGGCAACTCCTACGGGGGCGCGATCGCCCTGCGCGTGGCCGCGGTCGCGCCCGCGGCGGTGGCCTCGCTCGCCCTGATCTCCGCGCCCGCCCCGGGCGACGACGAGGAGCCCTCCGACGAGCTGGCGGCCGTGTGGGAGGCCGAGGAGACGGCGCTCGAAGGCGGCGACCTCGAGGGCGCGGTCGCGGCGATCGTCGACGGCTGGACGCTCCCCGGCGCCTCCGAGGAGCTGCGCGAGCGGATCGCGACGATGCAGCGGCGCGCGTTCCTGCTCCAGCAGGCCACGCCCGACGCCGACCTCGCGCCCGACCCGCTGGAGGAGCGCCTGGACCGGCTCGCGGAGCTGAAGATGCCGGTCCTGTGCGCGGCGGGCACGCGCGACAAGCCCGATTTCACCGAGGGCGCCCGGCGCATGGCGAATGCCCTGCCCGACGGGCGGCTTGCGAAGATCCCGCGCGCGGGCCATCTCGCGCCGCTGGAGCAGCCGCGCGCGTTCAGGCGGCTGCTGCTGGGGTTCCTGGCGTCGTCATCGAAGGTGGACGATGCCGAAGGGCGCTAGAGCGCCGACCAGGAGCATCGGACCGTCTCACCGGCTCGCCGCCGCGGCTCAGTGGGAGGCAATCACGCGGCCGCGCCCGTCGCGCACGACAGAGGTCTTCGCGCGCCGCGCCTGCGCCTCGCGGCGCTTGCGGTCGGCTGCGGCGGCTCGCCACGGGACGGTCGGTTTCTTGACTCGCAACATACGTACTGCATCGGCATCCGTGGACCCAAGCAACATCCGTAATAAGCGGCAGCCGGGCCGCGAACTCGTGCGACCTCGCCGCGGAGACTCAGCGCGAGAAGCGGCGACCGGCCACCGGCGAGGCGTCCTCGTCCAGCACCACGCCTGAGCCGTTGCCGGGCGCGCCGGCGGGCTCCACCTGCGGTGACGACGCCAGCATCTCCTCGAGCACCTGAGCAGCCGCTTCGTCGTTCTCGGCGGCCGCGGCCTCCATCGCCGCGATGCGCTCCGGCGTCATCGCCGTGTCGTCCTCGTTCTCGGCGAGCCAGGCGCGCGCTGCCGCGGCCTCGGCCTCGTCGCGCTGGACGGTCTTGCCCGAGGCGTAGTAGCGGTCGATCTCCTTGAACAGCTCGTCCACGAGCTGCCCGGTCGGGACCTTCTTCAGGGGCTCTCCCTTGGAGTAGATCATCCCCATGTCCTTGGCGCCGGTGATGCCGAAGTCGGCGTGGCGCGCCTCGCCGATCCCGTTCACGGCGCACCCGAGCACCGACACCTCGATCGGGTCCTCGTAGGCTTCCAGGCGCTGCTCGACTTCGGCTACGACGGTGTCCATGTCGAACTGCAGGCGCCCGCAGGTCGGGCAGGCGATCAGGACCGGGCCCTTCTCGCGCAGCTTCAGGGCCTTCAGGATCTCCCAGGCCACCTTGACCTCTTCCTCGGCGTGGAAGGTCGAGAGCGAGATGCGGATGGTGTCGCCGATGCCGTCGGCGAGCAGCGTGCCCAGCCCGACCGCGGACTTCAGCGAACCGGACCACTTCGTGCCGGCCTCCGTGACACCGAGGTGCAGCGGGTAGGGGATCTTCTCCGAGAGCAGCCGGTTGGAGGCGATCGTGTTGGGGACCGAGGTCGACTTCATCGAGACCTTGAAGTTCTTGAAGTCCAGGCGCTCCATCAGCTCGACGGTCTCGATCGCCGCCGTCACCAGCGCCTCGACGGGGGCCTCGTACTCGAGCTGGCGCAGGTGCTTGGGCAACGAGCCGGAGTTGACCCCGACGCGCAGCGGCGTGCCCCGCTGCTTGGCGAGCTCGATCACCTCGGCGACCTTCTCGGGGCCGCCGATGTTGCCGGGGTTCAGCCGCACGCAGTGCGCGCCGGCCTCGATCGCCTTCAGCGCGAGCGTGTGGTTGAAGTGGATGTCGGCGATCACCGGGATCGGCGATTCGGCGACGATCGTCTTCAGCGCCTCGGCATCCGGCTCGCGCGGCACCGCAACGCGGACGATGTCGGCGCCGGCCTCCGCGACAGTACGGATCTGGCGCATCGTCGCCTGCAGGTTGGCGGTCTCGGTCTTCGTCATCGTCTGGACGGCGACGGGGGCACCGCCGCCGACCGGCACCGAGCCGACCAGGATCTGGCGTTCTGAGGCCACGGAGGGATTGTAGTTGTACGCCCGCCGAGCTCAGGCGGCAGGGCCGTGGAACACGCTCTCGATGTTGTTGCCGTCGGGATCCAGTGCGAACGCCGCGTAGTAGCCGGGGTGATACTGCGGGCGCTCGCCCGGCTCGCCGTTGCTGCGGTATCCCGCGGCCAGGGCCGCGGCGTGGAAATCCTGGACAGTCTGCTCGTCGGGTGCCGGGAAGGCGATGTGCAGGTTCTCGGTGGGCGCCCGCCCGTCGGCGATCAGCGAGAACGTCGCCCAGGCCCCCCGGAACTGGACCCCCTGCTCCCAGCGGCGGCCGATGCGCAGGCCGGTGTGGCGGGAGATCGTCTCGTAGAACGCCTCCGAGGCCGCGAGGTCGCGCACGCCGATCCAGAGATGGTCGATGCAGCCGCCCCGGCGCGTGTCGGCATGGTCGACAGCCTCCACGCTGTTGCCGCCGGGGTCGCGCAGGAACGCGCCGTAGTAGTCCTCGCGGTATTGCGTGCGCTCCCCGGGGGCGCCGTCGTCCGTGTAGCCCGCCGCGGTGCCGGCCTGCCAGAAGCTGTCGACGAGCGCCCTGTTCGGCGCCACGAAGCCGATGTGGGCGTTGCGCGTCGGCGCGCGGTCCTCGCGGGCGGCGCTGAGGATGAACTCCTGCCAGCGCAGGAAGCCCTCGCGCGCCACGTCCGGGTCCAGCCCGACGGGCGTGAGCACGGTGCGGTAGAAGCGCTCCGAAGCGGCCGGGTCCGAGGTGCGGATCGCGACGTGGTCGAACACCTTCGCGGACTGTACAGATGCCCGCCCGCCCGCGGCTATGCTCGCGCGGCGTGTCCGACGTCTACGCCACCGCTCGCGGCCCGCTGGCCCGGCTCGCGGGCCCGCTCGCGGCGCGCGCTCGCGCTCGCCGCCACGCCGCCTTCTTCCCCGCGCTCGGAGACGGGGCGCGCGTGCTCGACCTCGGCTGCGGTGCGCTCGGCCTGCGCGGGCTGGAGCCCGCCCTCGACATCACGGGCGTCGACATCGCGGCGCAGGACGCCTACCCGGGCTCGTTCGTGCAGGCCGATGCAGCGGAGGGGCTGCCCTTCGCCGACGGAGAGTTCGATCTCGTGTATTGCTCGAGCGTGATCGAGCACGTACCCCCCGCCCGCCGCGCCGCCTTCGCGTCCGAGGCGCGGCGCGTGGGCCGCGGCTGGATGGTGCAGACGCCTGCGCGCTCGTTCCCCGTCGAGCCCCACTCCCTGCTCCCCGGCGCGCACTGGCTGCCGGTCTCGCTGCGCCGGCAGTACTGGCGGCTCGGCGCCGCGGGCGCGTGGGAGGAGATCGCGCTGCTCTCGCGCGGCGAGCTGGAAGCGCTGTTCGGCCCGGCGCGTGCCGAGCGGGCTCTGGGACTCGTGAAGAGCTGGATCTGCGTGCGGGCGCCGGCGGCCTGAGGCGCGGCTCAACCGCCGAGGTGGCCGATGTCGTTGCTGAAGCCGTTGATGACGAGGAACAGCATCAGCAGGATGCCGACCGAGCTGTAGCGATACATCGCGGCGACCGAGATCCGCTTCCCGCGGAGCTTCTCGGCCAGCGACCAGACGATGTGGCCGCCGTCGAGCGGCAGGAACGGCAGCAGGTTGATCACCGCGAGGGCGAGCGAGACGAAACCCAGGAACACGAGCCCGTAGCCCGCGCCTGCAGCCACGTTTTCGTGAGCGGCCTCGGTGATGCCGACGATGCTGCTCACCTTGCCGCGGGCCTTTGCGCTGGTGAGGGCCCTGCCGAGCCCGGAGAAGGTTTCTTCGACGATGCCCCACATGGCTCCGATCGAGGCCGCGCTCGCCGTGGCGATGCCGACGGGTTTCGCGACCGCTCCGAAGTGGAAGCCGATCAGGGGGCGTTCCTCGGCGGCGACGTAACGCGGGTGGACCGCGACGTGCACGACCCGGCCCGCTCGTTCGACGGTGAGGTTGACCGGCGCGGTCGTCAGGCACCCCTCCACCTGCGCTCCTGCGCACGTGCGCTGTTCGGTGGCCTTGATCACCCGTTCGGCACTCGCGGGCTCCCCTTCCACCGTGAGGATGCGATCCCCGGCCCTCAGCACGCCCCGCGCCGGCGATCCGATCTCGGTGCGTTCGACGGTGGGCTGCGTGGTCGCGACGCCGCTCAGGCGCGAGATCACGGAGGCGCCGTTCACGTTCCCGGCGAGCAGCACGGCGCTGAACAGCACGAACGCGATCACGATGTTCACCGCCGGCCCGGCCAGGATCACCACCACCCGCTTCCAGGTCGGCTGGTTGTAGTAGGCGCGGCGCGAGACGTCCGGGTGCAGATCCCCGATTTCTTCGGGGTTCATACCGGTGATCTTCACGTAGCCGCCGAAGGGCAGCGCGCCGATCGCGTACTCGGTCTCGCCCCGTTTGATCTTCAGCAGCGTCGGCGGGAAGAACAGCGAGAAGCGCTCGACGCGCATCCCCACGAGCTTCGCGGCCGTGAAGTGGCCGAGCTCGTGCAGGATCACGAGCATGACGATGCCGAGAATGGTCAGAACCCAGGTCATGAGGCTCGGCCCAGTGTGGCACGGCGCTCGCGGCGCTCCCGCCGGTTCGTCCGGCGGTGCGATCCCAAGGCCGGCACGGAGCGTCGGCCGACCCCTCTCAAGAACCGGGACGGAGCGCCGGCCGTCCCCTTCTCAACAACCCGCGCGGAGCGCCGGCAGACCCCCCTCCCCTCCCCAAAAAATGGTTCAGCGCAACGCAGCGACCGTCTCGCCGGCCAGCTCTCGCGCCCGGCGATCGGCGTCGTAGAGCGACTCGAAGTCGAGCACCGGGCGGCTGCCCAGCGCCTGCAGGGTGCTCTCGATCACCTCGGAGATCTCCAGGAACCGCAGGCCGCCTTGCAGGAAGGCGTGCACCGCGACCTCGTTGGCGGCGTTCAGGATGCACGGCGCCGTGCCGCCTGCGGCGGCGGCCTCGCGGGCGAGGCGCAGGCACGGGAACGCGTCGAGGTCGACCGGCTCGAAGGTCAGCTGCCCGACGGCGACGAGGTCGAGCGGCGCGATCGCGAGCGGCACGCTCTCGCCCCCGTGCAGTGCATAGGAGATCGCGATCCGCATGTCCGGAGGGCCCATGTGCGCGAGCATCGCGCCGTCGGCCAGCTCGACGAGCCCGTGGATCAGCGACTGCGGGTGGACGACCACGTCGATCCGCTCATACGGCGTGCCGAACAGGTGGTGCGCCTCCATCACCTCGAGGCCCTTGTTCATGAGCGTCGCGGAGTCGATCGTGATCTTGCCGCCCATCGCCCAGGTGGGGTGGGCGAGCGCCTCCTCGATGCTCACGTCGGCCAGTTCGGCGCGCGAGCGCCCGCGGAACGGCCCGCCGCTGGCGGTGATCGTGAGCCCCGCGACGGCGCCCGGCGGCTGCCCGGCGATCAGCTGGTGGAGCGCGGTGTGCTCGGAGTCGATCGGGAGGATGCGTGCCCCGGTGGCTTCCGCCAGCGCGGTCACCAGCTCGCCGCCGACGACGAGTGACTCCTTGTTAGCGAGCGCGAGGTCGATCCCCTCTCCGAGCGTCGCCACGGTCGGCGCGAGGCCGGCCGAGCCGACCAGGGAGTTGAGGACCAGATCGGCGCCGGACTCGACGACCAGACGCACGAGGCCTTCGGCCCCCGCGAGCACCTGCCCTTCGGTCCAGCTCTCGCTCGCACGGGCCGCGGCGTCGGCGTCCGCAAGGGCGATGCGCGGCACGCCGTGCGCGCGCGCCTGCTCGATCAGCGGCTCCCAGGAGCTCTCGGCGGAGAGGCCGACGAGCTCGAATTCGCCGCTGTGCAGGCACACCTCGAGGGCCTGGCGGCCGATCGACCCGGTGGAGCCGAGCACGAGCAGCCGCTTGCGCTCGCTCATCGCGCCCGCTCCCGGCCGGGCGCGGGAGCTGTGAGGGTCGCCCGGCGCCCCGCGCCGCCTGTTGCACGCCCTTTGAGCATCGCTCCGATCATACGGCGCGAGGTTTTAGCTCGGTTTCAGAAACCGCTCAGGGTCTCTTGAGAGAGGCGCGCGATCCTCTCGGGCAGAGTGATGCTCTCCCTCATCCTCATATCCCTCCCGCTCCTCTGGCTGACCGCCACGGTCCTCGTTGTGGCAGTGAGCCGGGCCGCCTCTCGGGCTGACGCCCGAGAGTGTTCCGGCGCGAGCCGGCGGGGGAGCCACAACGGTTCCCCCGCCGCTCGCTCGGAGCGCGAGACCTACGGCTTCGCCGTCAGCCAGGGCGTGTAGGCGACCGTCCCGGTCGCGCTGTCGCATTTCGGGCTGTTGTTCGGGCCCTGTTTGCACCCCCACCAGTTGTTCGCGAGGCTGACCGAAGTGCCCGGTTCGCCGGTGGCGCCAGTGCCGTTGCCCTTGATCACGTTGCCCGAGCCTGTGACGGTGGCCTGACCGCCGGCTTCGTCTTCTTCCGTCGGGCTGGTCTGCGTCACGAGCACGCCGGTGCCGGCGTTCTCGATCACGTTTTTCGACAGCGTCGCCGTGACGTCGGCGAAGCCGAAGCCGAGCAGGTCGGTCGAGATGTAGGCGCCGTAGCTCCCCGCGCCCGTCCCTTCGACCTTGTTCTGAGTGAACGTCGGGCCCTGGCCCGAGACCTGGCTGCCGAACGCGGCGAGGCCGTGGGCGCAGCCGCTGACCTTGTTGCCTTCGACCGTGGCCGACACGTAGGGCGCGAACACCCAGACGCCGTAGCCGTTGGTCTTGCATTCGGAGACCTTGTTGTCCTTGATCTCATCGGCGCTGCCACCGGAGCCGCCGTTGTTGTCGGTGTGGACGCCACTTTCGGATTTCGTCACTTTGTTGCCGACGAAGGAGATGCCCTTCGACCAGTTCGCCGAGATGGCGTCGTTCGCGTTCGAGACCTTGTTGTCTTCCATCACGCCCGAGCCTTCGAAGGCGAACATCGCGATCGACGCGTTTTCGGCCTGGACGTTTTCAACCGTGTCGTGGTTGAAGTCGAACGTGCCGCCCGAGGAGGCGTAGATGCCTCGCAGGTAGATGTCGGCAACCGTCACCTTCGAGACCGTCAAGGCGTTGTATTTGCCTGCCAGGTGGTTGGTGATGATGCCGTTGCGGGCGTCGATGTCCTTGCCGCCGACCGTCACGCCGCTTTTGACCGCGGGGTTGTCCCCCTCGACCTTCAGCTTCGTGATCGTGACGTTGTTGGCTTCGACGAGGATCACGTTGCTGGCGGCGCCGCCGCAGAGCGACCCGCCTTCGCAGACCGGGTTCGACGTGGCCGGCTCGATGACCGTCCCCGCGCCGGAGCCCATCAGCGTGACCGGCTTGTTCACGACGACGTTTTCGACGTAGGTGCCTTTGGCGATCGAGATCGTGGCGCCTTCGCTCGCGCCGTCGATCGCCGACTGGATGCTGCTGTAGGTGCAGCCGCTGCCACACACGGTCTTCTTCGCGAACGCCGGCCCGGCCGCAGCCAGGCATACAGCGAAAACGGCACAGGCCAGCACGGCCCGGACGGTACGTCCCATGGTTCCCTCCATCTCCCTGTTCCCCCTCCGCGGGGCTCGACGCGGCATCGTACGGTGTTTCCGCTGCAAATGCGCGCAAACCGCCGCAAAGTTGAAGCTGTCCGGCGCGATCTGTGAGAGGGCGCATGAAATCCGCGCAAATCGGGCATTCGATGAAGCGATGCCATGCGATCCCCGTCGGCCGGACCTGGCGCTCGTGATGCCTCTCGATCCGCACACGCCGCGCTCTGCGCGCCACGTCGTCGCCCAGGTCGACCACCCCTCCCCCGATCTCCGCGACGTCGTGATGCTGCTCTGCAGCGAGGTGGTCACGCAGGCCGTCGAACGTGCCCCCGGCGGTACCGTCGAGGTGCGCGTCTGGATGCCGGAGGACGTCGTGCGGGTCGAGCTGATCGGCGCCCTCGACGAGCTGGACGTGACGATCCGCCGGCACGCCGAGCACGCCGAATACGCCGAGCTGCTGCTCGACGAGCTCGCCGACCGCTGGCAGCTCGAGAACGGCGGCGAGGAGCTGAGCCGGATCTGGTTCGAGATCGACCGTCACCCCGCCGAACGCCCGCTGGAGGTCGCCTACTAGCGCCGGAAGGAGGCCGCCGGCGCCCGCCCCCGCCTCAGCCGCGGGGGTTCAGCCGGCGCTCTGCGCCCGCATCAGCGGTGCGCGTAGCGGGAGGCCCAGCGATCCTCGCAGTCGAGCTCGAGGTCGAGGTCGAAGGTCAGAGCACGATCCTCGGGGATCGCTTCCTCGACCTGCTCGGAGAGCTCGCGCGCGCCGCGCTTGAGGCCGAGCACGGCGGCCTTCGCGAGCGCCGTGTCGATCGCGATCCAGTCCCTCTCCGAGGGCGTGACCTCCAGCCTCGCGCGCAGCTCCGCGACGATCGGCACGGTGGCCTCGTCCAGCGACTCGCACAGGTGGTCGAACTCGGGTGCCATGAACCCAATCTAATACCCGCCGGGGGCCCCTCGCAAGAGCGGTGTTCCGCCGCGATCGCGGAGCGCAACGTCGAGATCGTGCGGCGTGCGCGGAGGGCTGATCGAGGCGTTCGCCGAACGCGAGGAGGCGCTCAGCGGCCGCCGGGCTCGACGGCCGCTGAGCGCAGCGCGAGCCCACCCCCGGTCCCACTGGCTGTAGGGTGCACCTGGTCGGCGCTCCGCCTCTCCGGTTGCGCCGGCAGGTCCGCACGCACGGCGACAAAGGGGGCTCATGGATCGCGATCGACTGAAGACCATTCCGCTGTTCTCCTCGCTGTCCGAGAAGGCGCTCGACACGCTCAGCGTGTTCTCGAGCGAGACGTCGGTGTCCGCGGGCAAGCGACTCGTCCACGAAGGCGACTACTCCTACGACCTGATCGTGATCGAGACGGGCACGGCCGATGTGATCAAGGGAGGCGAGGTGATCGGCTCTCTGGGCCCCGGCGACGTGTTCGGGGAGATCGGCATGCTCTCCGGCGGCAAGCGCACGGCCGATGTCGTCGCAACCTCTCCGATGCACCTGGTCACCCTCAGCAAATGGGATCTGAAGCGGATCTCCAGCGAGATCGGCGATCAGCTGCGAGAACTCGTCGCGGAACGCGAAGCAGCCCACTGAGGCATCGAGGTCGCGCCGGTTCAGAGCGTCTCGTCCTCGCTTGGCGATCTAGACGTTCGCCTGCGAGATCCCCTACTCCTCCGCTAGCCCCACGGCTTTGAGAGCCTCGTCACGGTCCAGGTATACGTGGCAGCGTCGCGCTCACTGAGGGCGACGATCAACCGCTGTACCAACTCCACGTTCCCCTGCGACACCGGCTACTCCGCCAGGCCGAGGTCGGAGAGGGCACGGTCGCGTTCCAGATAGACCACGTGCTTGGTGACCTTGCCGTCCCGAAGGTGAAACAGGCCAGCCCCACCCTTATCGCTCACCTCGGAAAGGTCCAGTCCGCTGCTCCTGCCACGCCCGCTGAAATGCGCGAGTACAAGCACGCGATGGTCATCTATCTCGAGGTACTTCTCCGCTTCACTGCGGAGCCCCTCCCACGCGGTAAGCAATTCTCGCCAGGCTTCTGCCATTCCCGAAACGCCTGTCCAGCAACCGGGCGCGGGCCCATCGGCAATCACCAGCTCCAAGTCGGGATCGGCCCAATCTGTCGAGCTGAAGTCGCCGCGTCCCCAAGCGTCAAAGATCGAGCGAACGAGGTCCAGGTTCTCCTGCGACATCGACTACTCCGCCAGCCCCACGGCTTCGAGGGCCTCATCGCGGTCGAGGAAGATGCGGATGCGACTGATCTTGCCGTCGATGAAGTCGTAGACGTTCGCGCTCTCGGCACCGGTCACGATCCCGCTGGCACGGCCAGTCGATCCGATCTGCAGGAGGGCGAGCGCGTTGCCGTCGCCTACTGCTTGCACGCGCTGCACCTCGATCCGAAAGTCAGGGCCGATGTCCTCGATGTCAGTGAAGAACCGCCTGATCCCGACAGCCCCCGAATACTCGGACCCGACCATCGGCAACAACAACTCCACATTCTCGGTACAACAGGCGAGATAGCCGTCGATGTCCCGCGCATTTATCGCCGCGATCGCCCGCTCGACGACCTCCACGTTCTCCTGCGACACCGCCTACCCCCGTCCCTTGGCGAGACCTTCGGCCGCGCGACGCGCCTCGTCGGCGTCGGGATAGACAGTGATCCGGGCTACCGTTCCGCCTCTCCAAACGATGACCAGGGCATAGAAGGCCTGCACCCGAGAACGCGTCGGACTCCCCGATGGTCTTGCGATCTCGCGGAGGGCCGCGACAACGACCCCGCGGCCGACTTCGACGATCTCGTCCACCTGATCGTCGAGCTCCTCATAGGAGCCGAACCAGTCGCCAAGAAAACCACGGATCGCGTCGTAACCCTCGAAGACCCCCAGCCCCATGTGCGACATGTCATAGACGGACTCAGGGCCATAGAAGCTCATCGTCGCGTCACCGACATCGGCCTCGCACAGACGGCGCGTAAGCTCGACAGGGCCCGGAGCCGTGGACTCCTCAGACGTCACCCGCCCAGTATCCCGCGACCCAGGCGTGGCCGACCGGCAGCCTCGGCCGATGGCGATCGCCTGCGACCGCCCAGCCTGCGCCAAACGCTCCCGCCCCGAACGATGGGGGACAGAGAGCATCGAGCGCCGGCGATCCTGTTATGGCTCTCTAGAGCGCTAGTGCACGTACGCCGCCCACACGTAGTAGCCCGCCACCGCCGTGAACAAGACCGCGTCCAGCCGGTCGAGCGCGCCGCCGTGCGCGCCGAACAGGCCCCCTGAGTCCTTCGTGTTGGCCTCGCGCTTGACGAACGACTCGAACAGGTCGCCGACCGGGCCCGCGACCGCGACGGCGGCGCCGATCACGAGCGCGTGCGTGCCGGGCAGCCATTCCTGGTAGCGCCCGGCGATCCAGACCCCGACGATCGCGAAGGCCATCCCGATCAGGAGGCCCTCGACCGTCTTGTTGGGGGAGATCGACGGCGCCAGGGGCCGTTTGCCGAACATGCGCCCGCCGAGGTAGGCCCCGGTGTCCCCCAGGAACGTGCCGACCAGAACATCGATCACGATCGCTTCGCCGTGCGGCAGCCCGCGCAGCAGCACGGCATGGGCGAAGGCGAAGCCGATCCAGTAGATCCCCAGCAGGGTCAGCGCCATCCCGCCGACGCTCGGATGGGGAGAGAGCAGCGTCAGCCCGAACAGCATCGGCAGCGCCAGGGCGGCGATCAGCAGCACCTGGAACTGGCTGCCGTACTGCGCGGCGAGCAGCAGACCGGCGAGCGCGATGAAGCCCGCCAGCCGCACCGGATGCGCGCGCGCGTACATCGCGTACAGCTCGTGCATGCAGATCGCGCCGAGCACGATCAGGCCGAGCGTGAAGACGAGGCCGCCTTCGAGCACGAGGAAGAGGGCGACGGCGATCGCCGGGATCGCGACGAGCACCCGCGCGGTCAGATCCGAGGAGGCCCGCTCCCGCCGGCGCCGTTTGCGGCGCGAGCGCGCGGCGCGCCGCTGCCCACGCTCGGTTCGTGCGGCGGGCGTGCGCGGCTCGCCCGCCCGGCTTGCCCGTGTCCGCCCTCGCGCGCGACGCGACGGGCGCTCCGTCTCCTCGGCCATCAGCGGCGCCTCACCGGCCACCGAAGCGCCGCCGGCGCGCCGCGTACTCGGCCAGTGACTCCTCGAGGGCCCGGCGGCTGAAATCCGGCCACAGCTCGTCGCGGAACACGAGCTCGGAGTACGCCGACTGCCAGAGCAGGTAGTTCGAGAGTCGGCGCTCGCCGCTCGTGCGGATGATCAGGTCCGGATCGTGCATCTCGGGCGCGTAGAGGCACTGGCGGAAGGCCTCTTCGCCGCCGCCGTCGTAACGCTCGATCGCGTCGAGGATCTCCGCGCGCCCGCCGTAGTTGAAGGCGACATACAGCGTGATGCGGGTATTGGCCTTCGTCACGCCTTCCGCCCACTCCATCTGCTCGATCAGCCCTGGCGCCACGCCCTCGCGGCGCCCGATGAAGCGCATGCGCACGCCTTCGCGGTCGAGCTCCGGCGTTTCGGCCGCGATCCGGTGCGAGAACATCGCCATCAGCCCCTCGACCTCGGGGCGCGGCCGGGACCAGTTCTCGGTCGAGAACGAGTAGACGGTGAGCTCCTCGACGCCCAGCTCGGCCGCGTCGCGCAGCCGCTCCTTGACCGTGTCGGCGCCCGCGCTGTGGCCCTCGTTGACCGGCAGTCCGCGCGCGCTCGCCCAGCGTCCGTTGCCGTCCGTGATGATCGCGACGTAGCGCGCGCGCGCAGAGTCCTCCCCGGCGGTCGCGTTGCCGCCGGACGCGCTCGCGCCGGCCGCCGAGGACGGCTGCCCGGCGGGCACCATCAGACCGCCAGGATCTCCTCTTCCTTGATCTTCAGCACGTTGTCGAGCTCGCCGACCCGTGCGTCGGTCACCTTCTGCAGCTCGACCTCGGCGCGGTGCTCGTCATCGGAGGACGCGTCGCCTTCGGACTTCAGTTCGCGCAGCTGGTGCATGGTGTCCCGACGCACGTTGCGGATCGCCACGCGACCCTCCTCGGCGAGGTTGCGGACCACCTTCACGAGCTCCTTGCGGCGCTCTTCGGTCAGTTCGGGGACCACCAGGCGCACGACGTTGCCGTCGTTCGACGGCGAGAGGCCGACATCCGACTCGTTGATCGCCTTCTCGATCGCCTTGATCGAGGACTTGTCGTAGGGCTGGACCGTCAGCAGCCGGGCCTCCGGGGCCGAGATCGTCGAGAGCTGGTTCAGCGGCGTCATCGCGCCGTAGTAGTCGACGACGATGCGTTCCAGCAGCGACGGGCTCGCGCGGCCGGTACGAACGGTCGAGAACTCGTGCTGGGCGGACTCGACCGACTTGTGCATCCGGTCCTTGGCGTCCTCGAGCAGTTCGTCGATCAGGTTCTCAGCCATCCTGCTCTCCTCCGGGTGTAGATACCAGCGTGCCGACGCGCACGCCCGAGATTATCCGCGGCAGGCTCGTGTCGTCGTCCATGTTGAAGACGTTGATCGGCATGCCGTTGTCCATGCACAGCGCGAGCGCGGTCGAGTCCATCACCCGCAGACGCCGCTCGATCGCCTCCAGATGTGTGATCTCGGGGATGAATGTGGCCTCCGGGTCCAGCGCGGGATCGGCGGTGAAGACCCCGTCGACGCCGTTCTTGGCCATCAGGATGATCTCCGCGTGGATCTCGGCGGCGCGCAGCGCGGCGGCGGTGTCGGTGGTGAAGAACGGGTTCCCGGTGCCGGCCGCGAAGATCACGACCCGCTGCTTCTCGAGGTGGCGCATCGCGCGGCGGCGGATGTAGGGCTCGGCGACCTCGGAGATGCCGAGCGCCGACTGCACGCGCGTGTGCGCGCCGATGTGCTCGAGCGCATCCTGCAGCGGCAGGGCGTTCAGCACCGTCGCGAGCATCCCCATGTAGTCGGCGGTCGCGCGGTCCATGCCCGCCGCCGCGCCTTTCATGCCGCGGTAGATGTTGCCGGCGCCGACCACGATCGCGACCTCCACGCCCTGCGCCTGGACGTCGGCAACCTGCTGCGCCACGCGCCGCACGCGCTCGGGATCCGTGCCGTAGTCAAGGTCCCCCATCAGCGCCTCGCCGGAGAGCTTCAGGAGTATGCGTTTGAAGACGGGGGCCATCAGCGGTGCGAAGCCTATCCGGCGGGCTGGCACGGGTCGGTCGAGGTGGCCTCGCGCGCTGAATGCCGCGCCCTCACGGCACCGGCTCGCCCGACCGATGAGACATGGGATGGCAGATCCGGCTCCTCCCAGCCCCCAGCCGGACCGGCGGGCTCGCTACGGCTGGGTGCTGCCGGCGGCGGGTGGGGCGCTGTTCGGCGCGCTCCTCGGCGTGCTGTTGGCGACGGGCCCCGGCCGCGTCCCCGCGGAAGGGCTGATCGGCATCGGATCGTTTCTCGTGCTGGCCGGGGTGGCCTACTCGTTCCCGACCGTGTGGCGGACCCTCCACAGCTCGGAGTACCGCTTCCTGCCGCGCGAGCGCCCTCAGCCGCGTTCACGGGCCGCACAGGCGGCGTCGCTCGTGCGCGTCCTGCTCGTCGCACGCAACGAACGGTGGCGAGAGGACCCGGCGTACAGGCAGTACTCGGTCTCAATGGCCATCACGGCCGGCGTCACGATGATCCTGGTGGCCCTGCTCCGGTGACGCCGAGGGGTTCGCGTGAGCCCATCCGGGCTCACGCGCCCCGCGTCCCTAACCGCCGATCTCGTAGCGCACGAAACGCCGGATGACGACGTTCTCGCCCGTCGTCGCCGCGAGCTCGTCGCGGAGCTGCTGGACGGTCTTGCCCTCGTGCTTGGGGTTGTGCATCTCCTGCTCGAGCAGCACGATCGTCTGAAGCCACGAGTCGAGCTTGCCGGAGACGATTTTCTCGCGCACGTTCTCGGGCTTGTCGGCGGCTTCCTGCTCGTAGATCCGGGACTCGGCGTCGCGGTCTCCCTGTGGCACGTCCTCGCGGCTGACGTAGCGCACCGTCGGCGAGGCGGCTATCTGCATCGCCACCTCGCGGGCGAAGCCCGTGAACTCGTCGTTCTTGGCCACGAAGTCGGTGTTGCAGTCGACCTCGATCAGCACGCCGACCTTCGACCCCGCGTGCACGTAGGACTGCACCGTGCCCTCGGTGGCCACGCGCTCGCCGAGGTCCTGCACCTTCTTGCCCTGCTTCACGCGCAGGATCTCGATCGCCTTCTCGACGTCGCCGCCGGCCTCGCTGAGGGCTTTCTTGCAGTCCATCATCCCCGCGCCGGTGCGGTCGCGCAGGGCCTTCACGTCCTTGGCTGAGATCTCGGTGGTGCTCATTTCTGCTCCTCAACAGCGGGCTCGGCGGCCCGCGGGGTGTCGTTGGTCTCTGCAGCGACGGCCACGGGCTCCGGAGCGGGGGCCGGCTGCTCAGGCTCCGGCGCGGCGCCCTCGGCGCTTTCGGCGACCGTCTCGGGGGCTGCGGAGGTCTCCTTGGCCGGCTGGCGTGCGTCCGGCGAGGCGTTCATCGGCGTGACCGACTCGCTGCCCTCCTGGAGCGTCGCCGGGTCAGCGGGCGGCTGCACCGGCTGAGACTCCGGGGCCGGCTGCGCGGCTGCTGCCGCGGCGGCGGCGCGTTCTGCCGCCGCTTTGTCCTCGGCCTCTTTCTTGGCCTGTTCCTCGGCCTCGCGCTTGGCCTGTTCTTCGGCCTCGCGCTTGGCGCGCGCCTCGGCCTCGGCCCTGGCTTTCTCTTCGGCCTCCTTGCGCGCGCGTTCCTCCTCGGCGCGGAACACCGAGTGGCCCTCGGAGACGACCTGGCCGATGGCCTGGGTGATCAGCGCGCAGGAACGGATCGCATCGTCGTTGCCGGGCACGATGAAGTCGATCCCGTCGGGGTCGCAGTTCGTGTCCACGAGGCCGATGATCGGGATCCGCAGCCGCTGGGCCTCTTTGACGGCGATCGCCTCGGTTTTGAGGTCGATCACGAACATCGCGTCCGGGACGCGCTGCATGTTCTTGACGCCGCCGAGGTTGGCGCGCAGCTTCGCGAGGTCGGCCTGCGCCGACATCCGCTCACGCGTCGGCAGCAGCGCCAGCTGACCCTCCGTCTCGTAGCGTTCGAGGTCGTGCAGGCGCCGGATGCGCTGGCTGATGGTCTGGAAGTTCGTCAGCAGACCGCCGAGCCAGCGGTGGTTGACGTAAGGCATGTCCGCCGCCTCTGCGACGTCCTTGATCGTGTCGCGGGCCTGCTTCTTGGTGCCCACGAACAGCACGGTGCCGCCACGGTGCGAGAGCGTGCCTGCGAACTCCTGCGCCTGCGCCAGCAGCGCCTGCGTCTTGAGGAGGTCGATGATGTAGATGCCGCCACGCTCTCCGAAGATGAAGCGGCGCATCTTGGGGTTCCAGCGGCGCGTCTGATGGCCGAAGTGGACGCCGGCCTCCAGCAGCTCCGCAATACCGACTTCGGCCACGGTGCTACTCCCTTGTTATTGGATTTGGTTGTGCCGTACGTAGGTCGCGGACCCGGAGTCTCAGCGCAGTCGCCGAGCCCGGGCAGGGCCGCGATCCATTGCTCGCACGGGTCGAGTTGCAGGATCGAACTACCTAGGATATCTCCTCGGCGCGCTCCAGCGCGGCTTTCAGATCCTCGGGCAGCGGCGAGCGCAGCTCCAGGCGCCCACCGTCGATCGGGTGCTCGAACGCCAGGCGCGTGGCGTGCAGGAACTGCCGCTCGAGCCCCAGCAGCCCGGCGTGGCCGTACTCGGGGTCGCCGGCAACGGGATGGCCGATCGCCTGCAGGTGCACGCGGATCTGGTGCGTACGGCCGGTCTCCAGCAGCAGGCTGAGCAGCGAGGTCGTTCCGAGGGCGCGCTCGATGGTGAAGCGGGTGCGCGCCTCGCGCGCGCCCGCGCCGCCCACCGCCATCCGTGTGCGCACGCGCGGGTCGCGCCCGACCGGAGCGTCGACGGTCCCCGTCCGCGAGGGTGGGCGCCCCTCCACCAGCGCCAGATACTCGCGTTCGATCCTGCGCGCCGACAGCTCCGCCTGCAGGCGCCGGAGCACCTCGTCGCTGCGCGCGACGACCATCAGCCCTGAGGTGTCCTTGTCGAGGCGGTGCACGATGCCGGCGCGCTCCGGCTCGCCGCCTGCGAGCTTGCCGGCCAGCAGCTGGGAGAGCGTGTCCTCGCGATGCCCGCGGCCGGGGTGCACCACGAGCCCGGGGCCCTTGTCGATCACGATCAGGTGCTCGTCCTCGTAGAGCGATCCGGAAGCTCAAGGCGTGGCCTCGTCCGGCTGGTCGGGCTCCTCGCGGGCGCGCCGGCGATCGACGACGATCACGAGGGCGAGGATGCCCAGCGTGATCGAGGCGTCGGCGAGGTTGAACGGCGGCCAGCCGAGCGGCAGCTTGACGAAGTCGGTCACCGAGCCGCCGCGGATGCGGTCGATCACGTTGCCCAGCGCGCCCCCGATCAGCATCCCCGTCGGCAGCCAGATCCAGGGCGTGTCGAGGTGGCGGGCGAAGTAGACGAGCAGCACCAGCAGCGCGAGGACGATCAGGATCGTGACGCCGACGTGGCTGCCGGGCAAGAAGCCGAACGCGACGCCGCGGTTGCGGGTGTTGACAAGCTCCACCCCCGGCAGGAACCGGTGTTCTTCGCCGGGGACGATGTCGCTGCGGACGAGGTGCTTGGTGAGCTGGTCGAGCGCGGCGACGAGGACGGCGACCGCGGCCGCGTAGGACCACACACGCCCGGCGCTCGGCCGGGTGGGCGCGGCGCTATCCACTCCCCGCCGCCAGACCGAGGCTCGCCAGCACGCCCTCCCGGTCGACGCTCACGAGCACCGCCGCGATCAGGCCGCCGTCCAGGGTGAACACGGTGGCGCCCGCCTCGGACATGAGCGCGCCGCTGCGCCTCGCGCGCCCGCTCTCATGCCAGAGCGAGACGACGCGGTTCTCGCCGGCGTCGATCAGCTCCTCGAGCTCCAGCCGGAACTCGGCCCAGATCTCCACCCACTCCGCGATCGCTTCACTGACCCCCTCGCGGCCGTGCCACACCTTGCCGCCGGGCCGCGTGCGGGCGTCGAACTCCACGTCCTCGCGCAGGTACTCGAGCGCGCGCTCGGGCGTCTCGCTGCGCCAGGCATCGAGGTGCAGGCGGACGATCTCGAGGTTGCCCCGCGTCATCGCGCCCGCTGGCCCCGATCAGCCGTGGATGATGCCCTGGACGACGATGCTGTTGATCAGCTGAAGTGAGATCAGCGCCAGGATCGGGCTGAAGTCCCAGCCGCCGAGGCTCGGGAGCAGGCGCCTGAACAGGCGCAGGAAGGGTTCGACGGTGTCGCGCAGGAACTGCAGGACGGCATTGCTCGCCCGCGAGTACGGCGGCCGCAGCCCGGCCGCGAACAGCAGCTGGACCACGATGTGGACGATGATCAGGATCTCGTAGACGTAGATGATCGTCGAGAGCACCCCGGCGATCTCGGTGCGGGCGGTCGCGAGCGGCATCAGCGTTCCTCGAGCACAGCGTCCAGCGCGTCGCTGAACGCGGCCCTGATACCGCCGCGCTCCAGCGCGTCGAGCCCGCGCGCGGTGAGCCCGCCCGGCGAGGCGACCTCGCGCCGGATCGCCATCGTGTCGTTGCCCCGCTGCCTGAGCAGCTCGGCGGTCCCGGCCAGCGTCTGCACGACCAGCTCGGCGCCCTGCGCGGCCGGGATGCCCTTGCGGACGCCCGCGTCGATCTGCGCCTCGGCGACGAGCGCCACGTACGCCGGCGCGCAGGACATCAGCCCCATCGCGACGTCCACGAGGCCGTCGGGGAGAACGACCAGCGTGCCGAGCTCCGCGAACAGCTCCGAGACGGCCTTGTCGATGGCAGCGTCCTGCTCGGGCCCGTCGGCCTGCACGACCGCGCCCTGGCGCACCTCGACGGGAAGCGACGGGATGAAGCGGTAGACGGGCTTGCCGGGGTAGGCCTCCTTCAGCGCTGCGAGCGGCGTGGCGGCCAGGATCGAGGCGACCGACTTCACCTGCGGCGCGACCTCCGCCGCGACCGCGGCGAGCTGCGCGGGCTTGTGACAGAGCACGACGAGCTCCGCGCGCTGCGCGACCTCGGCGTTGCCGGCCACCGCCTCGCCGCCGACCTCATCGACAAGCGCCTGCGCGCGCCCCGGTACGGGATCGGCGCACAGCACGGGGCGTCCCCACCCGCGTGCCATCGCACGCGCCATGTTGCCGCTTCCGATCAGGCCGATGTTCATGGTCGCGTCAGCCTAGCCTGCACATGAGCGAGCGAGGACGCCGGCAGACGCCGGTCATCGCGCCTCAGGTCAGGATTGGTTGAAGAAGCCCTTCTCGATGAGCCGCGCCCGCTCCTCCGCTGAGATCTCGACGTTGCGCGGCGTCAGCATGAAGACCTTGTCGGCGATCCGCTGCATGCCGCCGTCGAGCGCGTAGGTGAGGCCGGAGGCGAAGTCGATCAGGCGTTTGGAGAGGTCGGTCTCCGAGCTCTGCAGGTTCAGGATCACCGGGACCGAGTCCTTGAACTTGTCTGCGATCTGCTGGGCGTCGTTGAAGGACTTGGGCACGACGAGGTGCACGCGCACCTCGCCGTTGGTGCGGCTGGCGACGGGCTTCAGCACCGCGGTGCGGCCACGGCTGCGCGCGGGAGCGCTGGGAGCGTCCTCGTCGTCCTCGGCGAAGATGTCGTCGTACTCGTCGCGGCGTTTACGCAGCCGGCGCACGTTCGGACGGTCGCGGTAGCGGTCCTCGATCTCGGCCTCCGCTCCCGCGGCCGGCTCGTCCTCGTAGTCGTCGTCGTGATACTCCTCGGCGAGGCCGAAGTACACGAGCGCGCTATGCCAGGAGTCCCTGAAGCTCATTTCCTTCTCGGTTCTTCGTGCGTGGTCCCGATTTCCCTGCAGATGCTAGGGACTCGCAACGGCCGAGGCGATCACTGATCGTACAGCGTCGTGCCGATCCGCACGATGGTCGCGCCCTCTTCGGCGGCCACCTGGAAGTCCTGCGAGGTGCCCATCGACAGCTCGGCGAGGCCGTGCTCGCCCGCCAGCTCGCGCAGGGCGCGGAACCACGGGCGGCTCTGCTCCGGATCGGAGGCGAACGGCGGCATCGTCATCAGGCCCGCGACCGGGACCGGGGAGGCGGCGATGTAGTCCTCGATCTCCGCGGGTGCGATCCCGGCCTTCCCCTCCTCCCCCGCGACGTTGACCTCCAAGAGGACGCGCAGCCCGGGGCGGGCCGCGTCGAGGTTGGAGCGCAGCTGTGCCAGGGCCGACTCGGAGGCCAGGGAGTGGATCAGGGTGACGCGGGGGACGATCGCCTTCACGCGGCGGCTCTGCAGCCGGCCGATGAAGTGCCACTCGAACAGCTCGCCGTGCGCCGCGACCTTGCGCTCCAGGTCCTGGGCGCGGTTCTCCCCGACCAGCTCCACGCCCGCGGCGGCCAGCGCCGGCAGCTCCTCGTCGGGCACGTACTTGGTGGCGGCCAGGACGCGCACGTCGCGGTCCGGCGCCGCCGCCCGGAGCTGCTCGCGGACCGCGGCCAGGTTGGCGGCCATCCGCACCGGGTCGAGGCCGCGGATCAGCTCAACCACGCGACCGCCGCCTGACGCCCCGCCGCCACGCCTTCGCGGCGGTGGGAGAAGAAGCGCTCGTCGCAGATCGTGCAGCCGCCGAGCTCGGCCACCTCGGCGACGCCTGCGGCCTGCAGGCGCTTGCGCGCGAGAGCCCGCAGGTCGACCGTCGCCTTCCCGGCCAGCCCGGTGCCCAGATCCTCGTGGACCTCCGGTCCGACCTCGTAGCAGCACGGCCCCGCGCAGGGGCCGAGCACGGCCGCGATCTCGCCGTCGGAGAGCGTTCGCAGGGTCGCGAGGCCCTGCTCCAGCACGCCAGCCGCGAGGCCCCGCCAGCCGGCGTGCACCGTGGCGACCGCTCGCGGCGCGAGCAGCGCGACAGGGAGGCAGTCGGCGGCCAGCACCATCGCGCCGACGCCGCGCGCGGCCGTCGCCTGCCCGTCGGAGCTGTCGAGTGCGCCCTGGGGGCGCCGGTCGTTGCCCGAGGAGGCGATCAGGACGCGCGTTCCGTGCACCTGGTAGCCGCGGGCGAGCCCCTCCAGGCCCAGACGGCTGCGCAGGCGCTGCCGGTTCTCCGCGCCCGACTCGGCGCCCTCGCCGCCGACGCTCGACATGTTCCCGTCGGCGCGCTCGGTGAAGAGCACGCCGCCGCCCGCGAGGGAGATCGTCAGCTGCTCAGGCATCGACCGGCAGCTCGTGCTCGAGGGCCGCGCGCAGCTCCTGCTCGCGGCCGCTCGCCACGCCGTCGCGCTTGGATGCCAGTGCCGCCGCCAGGCGCGCGCCGACCTCGGGCCCCTCGGGAACGCCGGCGGCGATCAGGTCGTGGCCGTCGATCTCCAGGCGCACGTGCCGCTGGCTCTCCAGCCACTCGCGCACCTGGGCGCCGTCGGCGGGCGAGCGACGCGCCGCCAGCGCGCCGGCGATCGCGGCCGCCTCGACCGGGTATGAGTCCAGCGCAGCGTAGAGCTCGGCGGCGGAGAGCGCGCCCTCGCTGGGATCGCCGCGGAAGCGGACCCGCCCGGCCAGCTCGGAGGTCAGGGCGAGCCGTTCCAGTGCCTGCTCGTCAGCCTGGACGAGCGCGAGCGCGATCAGCATCACCTCGCGCGCACCGTCGCCCGGCAGGAGCGCCTCGGCCTCGCCGGCGAGCGCAGGGTCGAAGCGCAGCCCGAGCGCGGCGAGGACGCCGAGATCCTCGAGCGCCGCCAGCGCGGCGCTGCCGTCGGGCTCGCGCGCCGCCAGCCACAGCTCTGAGGCGATGCGCTCGCCGGAGACCGTGTCCAGCGCGCCGCCGGCGAGGGCCTGCACCGCCAGCTCGCGCGTGCCCGGCTCGATCTCGAACGAGAGCCGCGCCGCGTACCGCGCCATCCGCAAGATGCGCGTCGGGTCGTCGGCGAAGCTCCGCTCGTGGAGCACCCGCAGGCGCCCGGCACGGAGATCATCCAGCGCGCCCTGCACCGAGATCAAACCCTCGTTCTCGGCGCCGTGGAGCGGCAGCGCGATCGCGTTGATCGTGAAGTCGCGGCGGCGCAGGTCCTCCTCGAAGCTGCCGGGGCGGACCTCGGGCAGCGCGCCCGGTGCGGGGTAGGACTCGGCGCGGCGCTCGGCGATGTCGATGCGACCGTAGCGCCAGGCGACCGAGGCGGTGCCGAAGCGCTCGTGCAGGACGGGCTCGACCGCCTCGCCGTAGGCCCGCTCGCTCGGCGACACCGTCGCCGCCAGCTCGCTCGCGAGTCCAGCCGCATCGCGCTGCACCGTCACATCGAGCTCGCGCGGCCAGTGTCCGAGCAGGATGTCGCGTACGGCGCCCCCGACCAGGGCGACGTCCTCGCGCCGGCGCGCCTGTGCCAGCAGCTCCGGGCCGCCCGGCAGGCCGGAGAGTCGATGCAGCACCTGCTCCGGAGTCTTGACGGGATGCACGGCGCTCACGCCGCCTCGCGCACCGGGATCCCCGCAGCGGCCAGGTGCGCCTTGGCCTGCGCGATCGTGAACTGGCCGTAGTGGAAGATCGAAGCGCAGAGCACGGCGTCGGCGCCGGCCTGCAACGCCTCGACGAGGTGCTCCAGGGTGCCCGCGCCGCCCGAGGCGATCACGGGCACGCCGACGGCCTCGCTGACAGCCGCGGTGAGCTCGAGGTCATAGCCGTCGCTCGTGCCGTCGCGGTCCATGCTCGTGAGCAGGATCTCCCCCGCGCCACGCTCCACGCCCTCCGCCGCCCACGCAACGGCATCCCGCCCGGCCGGGGTTCGACCACCAGCGACGTACGCATCCCAAATCCCCTCAAAAGAAGCACCCTCCCGCCGCTTCGCGTCGATCGCCAGCACCACGCATTGGGAGCCGAAGGTCTGCGCAAGCTCGTCGATCAGCTCTGCCTCGCGCCAGCGCCGCCGAGTTGACCGACACCTTGTCCGCGCCCGCGTCCAGCACCGCCTGCGCGTCGGAGACCGAGCGCACGCCGCCGCCGATCGTGAACGGCACGAACACCTCGTCTGCGGTGCTGCGCGCCAGGCGGGCGATCGTGTCGCGCTTCTCGTGCGTGGCCGTGATGTCGAGGAAGATCAGCTCGTCGGCCCCCTCGCGGTCGTAGTGAGCGGCCAGCTCCACGGGGTCGCCGGCGTCGCGGATGTCGACGAATTCGACGCCCTTGACGACGCGCCCGGCGTCCACGTCCAGGCAAGGGATCACGCGCTTGTAGTGCACGCGCTCACGGTAGCCCGTCGGCGGGTGGGGCGAGGCTCACCGGTTAGATGGTTGATTCCACGGCGGTGTGCCGCCTTTTCGGTGGTGCGGATGGTCGAGACTGCCGCGGACGCAGGCCGCAGGGCGGGCGGGATCCTAAAAAGGCAAGGGCAAGGCCGAGGACAAAGGCAGGCGAAGGCCAGGCGTGCCACCGACGGTGCAGCGCCGTGGAATCAGCCATCTAGCGCCGCCTGCGCCTCGGCGACCGTGAAACGGCGCTCATACAGCGCCTTGCCGACGATCACGCCCTCGATCGAGTCGAGGCCGCGCTCGGCGCGCAGCCTCGCCAGCGCGCGCAGGTGATCGAGCGTGCCGATCCCGCCCGAGACGATCAGCTCGCCGTCGCCGACCGCGCGCGCCGCCCCCTCGACAGCGCCGAGGTCGGGGCCGTCGAGCATGCCGTCGTGGTCGATGTCCGTGAAGGCGAAGCGCTGCACCCCCGCGGCGTGCAACGCCGACAGCGCCTCCGGCGCCGAGAGGAGCGAGGCCTGCAGCCACCCGTGCGTCGCCACGCCGCCTTCGCGCACGTCGATGCCCACCAGCACCCGGTCGGACCCGTGCGCGGCCAGCGCCTCGCGCACGAGCTCGGGGTCGGTCATCGCGGCCGTGCCGATCACGACCCTTGCGGCGCCGGCCTCGAGCGCCGCCGCGATCGCGCCGGCGGATCGCAGCCCGCCGCCGTACTGGACCGGAACGCCGGTCACCTCGGCGATCGCCCGCAGGCGCTCGAGGTTCACCGGCTCGCCCGCCTTCGCCCCGTCGAGGTCGACGACGTGCAGGCGTTCCGCCCCCGCATCCACCCACCCCGCGGCGGCCGCAACGGGGTCGGCGTCGTACACCGTGCGCGCGTCGAAGTCGCCCTTGGCAAGGCGCACGGCGTTGCCGCCGAGGATGTCGATCGCCGGATAGAGGTTCACTTACCGCAGCGCCGCGCCCTGCAGGCAGAACGCGGCGAAGTTGGCGAGCATCCGCAGGCCCGCCGCCGAGGACTTCTCAGGGTGGAACTGGACGCCGAAGAACGAGCCGCGCTGCACGGCGGTGACGAAGGGCTCGCCGTAGGTGGCGGTGCCGACGAGATCCTCGGGGTCCGAGAGCACCGGCGCGAGCGAGTGCACGTGGTAGAAGGCGCAGCGCAGCGGCAGATCGCGCACGAGCGGCGAGTCGGCCGCACGCAGCTCGACCTCGTTCCAGCCGATGTGCGGAAGCTTCAGCCCGCGCGCTTGCAACGGGCGCACCTCGCCGCCGATCAGCCCGAGCCCCGCGGCTCCCCCTGCTCCTCCGAGGAGTCGAAGGCGAGCTGCATGCCCAGGCAGATGCCGAGGAGAGGGACGCCCGCCGCCACGCGCTCGCGCAGGAAGTCGTCGAGGCCGAGCCGCCGCAGGCTCTCCATCGCCTTGGGGAACGCGCCCACGCCGGGCAGCACGAGCCCGGGGGCCGCGGCGAGGCGGTCGGGGTCGGAGCTGAGCAGCGGGCGCGCGCCCACGTGCGCGAGCGCCTTCTCGACCGAGCGGCGGTTGCCCATGCCGTAGTCGACGATGCCGATCTCGACCGGCTCTCCGAGCAGCGCGGGGGTCATCAGACGGAGCGGCGGTGCAGCGTCGTGGAATCAACCATCTAAGTGAGCGTGCCCTTCGTGCTCGGCACGCCGCTCTCCGTCGGGTCGATCGCGACCGCCCCTCGCAGCGCGCGGGCGAAGGCCTTGAACGCCGCCTCGATCATGTGGTGCGCGTTGCTGCCCGCTTCGACGCGCAGGTGCAGCGTCAGCTTGGCGGAGTTCGCCACCGCGCGGAAGAACTCCTCGGTCAGCTCGTGGTCGAAGCCGCCGGTCGAACCCGAGGGCAGCCCGGCCTCGAAGACCGTCAGCGGGCGCCCCGAGATGTCGATCTCACAGCTCGCGCGGGCCTCGTCCATCGGCACGGTCGCCGCGCCGTAGCGGACGATGCCGGAGCGGTCGCCGAGCGCCCTGTCGAGGGCCTGGCCGAGCACGATCGCGGTGTCCTCCGCGGTGTGGTGGGCGCCGGTCTGCAGATCGCCCGTGACCTCGACATCGAGATCGAGCCGGCCGTGCCGCGCGAGCAGGTCGAGCATGTGATCGAGGAAGCCCACGCCGGTGCTGCGCGCGCCCTCGCCCGTCCCTTCCAGGGACAGCCACAGGCGCACGTCGGTCTCGCCGGTCTTGCGCTCGATGGTGGCGGTGCGGGTCACGGCGCTGGATTCTCCCCGATGTTGGATTGGGAGGGGTCGGCCGGCGCTCCATGCCGGCCTCCCGGGGAGGGGTCGGCCGGCGCTCCATGCCGGCCTCCCGGGGAGGGGTCGGCCGGCGCTCCTTGCCGGCGTTCGGCGGAGGGTCGGCCGGCCGTCCATGCCGGCGTCCGCGCCTCCATCGAGGCGGCGTGGACCTCGAACCCCTCGGCGCGCGCGATCGGCGCACCCGCGGCGGCCAGCTTGGCGGCCCCGTCGCCGATCCGCAACTCGGTCATGCGGCGGCGGAAATGGCGCGGCGTGAGGCCCGAGGCGAAGCGCGCCGCGCCGGCCGTCGGAAGGATGTGGTTGGAGCCCGCGACGTAGTCGCCGAAGGCGGTGGCGCTCTCGGCGCCGACGAACAGGCACCCCGCGGAGTGGACGCTGCTCGCGAACGCCTCGACGTCCTCGCCGATCAGCTCCAGGTGCTCGGCGGCGAACGCGTTCGCGAGCGCGATCGCCTCGGCGGCGCCTGCGACCGCGACCGCGGCGAACGCCGCGTCGCCGACCGTCGGCAGCTCCACGATGCGGCGTTCGAGCTCAGAGATGAGGCTCGCGACGTGCTCGGCCGACGGGGAGACGGCGGCCACGAGGCTGCCGCTCCCGTGCTCGGCCTGGGCGAGCATGTCGAGCGCGGCGAGTGCGATCTCGCGCTCACCGCACGCGGCGCCCAGCACCACGAGCAGGTCGGAGGGCCCGGCGAAACCGTCGATGCCGACGACGCCGGAGACCTGGCGCTTGGCCTCCTGGACGTAGAGGTTGCCGGGGCCGACGATCACGTCGACCGCCTTCACGGTCTCGGTGCCGTAGGCGAGCGCGGCGATCGCCTGCGCGCCGCCCATCCGGTACACGCGCTCCACGCCGCAGAGGCGGCAGGTTCCGAGCACGGCAGGGTCGATCTCGCCGTCGGGGCCCGGAGGCGCGCAGACGGCGACGTCGATCACGCCCGCCGCGCGCGCGGTGACGACCCCCATCACCACGGTGCTCGGGTACGGAGCGCGGCCGCCCGGCACGTACACGGCGGCGGATGAGACCGGGATCTCGCGCAGGCGCAGCTGCTGGCCCTGGGGCAGCTCGAGGGCCGCGTCACGTCCGGCGCCGGCGTCGGCGACCTCGGCTACGTTCGCGATCGCCACCTGCAGGCCGGCAACGAGCTCCAGCGGCATCCGGCGGATCGCATCGTCCAGCTGCTCGGGCTCGACCAGCAACGGCGCGGGCTCGCGGCCCCCGGTGTCGAAGCGCGACGTGAGCTCCAGCACCGCCTGGTCCCCGCCGGCCCGGACTGCGGCGAGGATCTCGGCGACCTGCTCGGCCACCGACTCTCCCGCGGGGATGAGCTCCCGCAAGCGCTCCGCGGCGGCGACAGGGCCGCCGAGCTCGGCCACCTCGGCCGCGCTTAGGCGCAGGAGGTCCATGGTTAGGACTCGCTGGGGACCGGAAGCTCGCGCAGGCGCCGGCGCAGCTCGTCGATCTCCGCCGCCTTCATCTTGTAGCTGACGGGGTTCGCGATCAGGCGCGCGGAGCACTCGACGATCTCCTCGCGAATCACGAGGTTGTTCTCGCGCAGCGTGGTGCCGGTCGCGGTCAGATCGACGATCGCCTCGACGATCCCGGTCAGCGGGGCGAGCTCGACCGAGCCCTTCACCTCGACGATCTCGGCCTGGCGGCCCGTCTCTTCGAGGTGCCGCGAGGCGATGCGCGGGTACTTGGTGGCGACCCGCATGACGCCGAGCCGGCGCAGGGCCTCGGCCGCAGGGTCCGGCCCGGCCTTGCCGGCCAGCACCATCGTGCAGCGGCCGTAGCCCAGGTCGAGCAGCTCGTAGACCTTGCGCCCGTCCTCGCCGGGGGAGCTGAATCCCCACCCGCCCTGCTCCAACAGCACGTCCTTGCCGGTGATGCCGAGGTCGGCGGCACCCGCCTCGACGTAGGTCGGTACGTCCGAGGGGCGCATCGTGATCACGCCGATCTCCTCGAACAGGAGCTTGCGGTCGTTCGAGCGCAGCTCGTCGGTGTCCATGCCGAGCGCGGTGAGCAGCTCGACGGTGCCATCGAAGAGCGCGCCGCGCGGGACGGCGATCGTGAGTCCGAGCAGCGTGCTCACGGCGCCGCCTCCCCGGCCGCTGCGGCCCGGCTCGCTGCGGGCGCAGCCTCGCCGGCCGGGGCCTGGTGGGCGAGGCCGTCGCCGAGCGCGCTCGCGAGCAGCGCGCCGGTGCCCCGCTCCTCGCCCGCCAGCGCCAGGTGCAGCCGGTCGATGCCGAGCGCGAAGCCGACGGCCGGGAGGCGCCGTCCGAAGCGGCCGAGCAGCTCGTCGTAGCGCCCGCCACCGCCGAGCGGCGCGCCGAGCGCGGGGTCATACACGTCGAAGACCGCGCCGGTGTAGTAGCCGATGTTCCGCACGAGGCCGAGGTCCACGATCACCCTTGCGGCGACATCCGGGGCGAGCAGCTCGAGCACCTGGCGCAGGCCGGTCACGGCCACCGCCGCCTCGGCCGGCGCCTCCGCGAGCAGCTCGGGACCGCCGCGACGCTGCGGGACGTCGAGCAGCAGCTCGGCGGCCTCGCCGGAGATGCCGGACTCGCCGATGCGGCGTTCGAGCTCGACGAAGTCGCGCATCACGAGCGCCTCGAGCAGGCCGGCGCGTCCGTCCTCCGGCACGTCCAGGCTCGCCATCAGCGCCGGGAACAGCGAGGCGTCTCCGAGGCCCACGCGGTAGTCCTTGAGCCCCGTCGCGTCGAGTGCGCGGCAGAGCACCGTGAGGGCCTCGGCCGTCCCCTCGGGTGCGGGCGAGCCGATCAGCTCGATGCCGGCCTGCAGCAGCTCACGCGGCTGACCGCGCGCCGGTGAGACGCCGCGGTAGCAGTGGGCGAAGTAGCAGAAACGCAGGGGCAGCTCGGCGCTTGCGTAGCGGCTCGCGACGACGCGGGCGATGGGGACCGTCATGTCGGAGCGCAGGACGAGCACCGCGCCGTTCTCGTCGAAGACGCGATACGCGGGCTGGGCTTCGGCGAGAGCGGCGCGGGCCAGCACCGACTCGTACTCGAGCGCGGGCGTGTAGACCTCGCCGTAGCCGTGCGCCTCGAACACCGCGCGCAGGGCGTCCGTGATCGCGCGCGCCTCGCGCGTCTCGTCGGGCAGCACGTCGCGCGTGCCGCTGGGAATCGGGTGGATCATGCGGACCCGAGGTTACTCAGGGGCCGGTGAGATCGCCCCCGAGGCCGGCGTGGAGCGGCGGTCGGCCTCCCTCTCGAAGGCCGGCACGGAGCGCCGGCCGACCCCCTCTACTACGCGTGGACCGGCTCGGTCGCCACGCGCTCGATGTGGGCGCCCAGATCGCGCAGGCGCTCGTCGATCCGCTCGTAGCCGCGGTCGATCTGGCTGATGTTGTCGATCTCGCTTGGCCCCTCGGCGCAGAGCGCAGCCAGCAACATCGCCATGCCCGCGCGGATGTCCGGCGAGTACACGCGCTCGCCCCGCAGGCGGCGGGGGCCGGTGACGATCGCCCGATGCGGGTCGCACATGACGATGTCGGCTCCCATCAGGATCAGCTTGTCGGTGAAGATCAGGCGGTTCTCGAACATCCACTCGTGAATCAGGATCGAGCCCTCGGCCTGGGTCGCGAGGGCGACCGCGATCGAGGTGAGGTCGGCCGGGAACGCCGGCCAGGGACCGTCCTGGATCTTGCTCTTGTACTCCCCGACGTCGGCCTGGACGACGAGCTTCTGCTCGCCGGGCACGAAGAGATCGTTCCCCTGCAGCTCGGAGCGCAGGCCGAGGCGTTCGAAGACGAGCCTGATCATGCGCAGGTCATCCGGGACGGTGTCCTTGATGCGCAGCTCGCCGCCGGTGACGCCGGCGAGCGCCATGAAGCTGCCGATCTCGATGTGGTCCGGCGCGACGTCGTGCTCGCAGCCGTGCAGGCGCTCGGCGCCGTTGACGGTGAGCAGGTTGGAGCCGATGCCCTGGATGTCGGCGCCCATCTTCACGAGCATGCGGGCGAGGTCCTGGACGTGGGGCTCTGAGGCGGCGTTGCCGATCACCGTCGTGCCCGGTGTGAGCGCGGCGGCCATCAGCGCGTTCTCGCTCGCCATCACGGAGGGCTCGTCCATGAACACGTCGGTCGGGCGCAGCCCCTTGGGCGCGGTGAGCGTGATCTCGCCGTTGGCCTCGACGTCTGCGCCCATCGCGCGGAACGCGTCCAGATGCGGGTCGAGCCGGCGGCGGCCGATCACGTCGCCGCCAGGTGGCGGCATGACCGCGCGATGGAAGCGGGCGAGCATGGGACCGGCCAGCAGGAAGGACGCGCGGATCAGCTCGGCGAGCTCGCGGTCGATCTCCACGTCTTCGACCTTCGCGGCGCACAGCGAGACCTCGTTCGGGCCTCGCCAGGAGACCTCGACGCCGATCCCGCGCAGGATCTCGAGCATCGCGTCGACATCGCGGATGCGCGGCACATTGCGGACGAGGACGGGCTCGTCGGTCAGGACACACGAGGCGAGGATCGGGAGGGCGCCGTTCTTGTTCCCGGCCGGAACCATGGTTCCAGAGAGCGGCGCACCGCCTTCGATCACGAACTTCTCCATGAGCTTGCGGCGCCGCGAACGGGCCACAATGGGGCCGAAGCGGCGGCGTTCGGAGAGGGTAACAGCCATCTGATCTGTCAAGTTCGAGCCGGGCGGCCGCGCACCTGCATGGCCGCTCTGGGCGCTCGGACGGCGCTCTGAGGGCTTCACGAAGGGGGCGGCCCGTGCAACTTCCGTTGCAAATCCAGGCCGCCCGAACGGCTCTAGAGAGCCATTTCCCGGCCTGCCTTCGGTGCGTACACATGTTCGCACATCTTCCGTCCGAGTGCGTTCCTACGGTACGAACACATGTTCTCGTCACTGCGGACATCGCCGATTGCCCAGCGGACGCTCGGAGCGTTGGACCTGGCCCGCTCGTTCCTCTTGCTCGAGGACGACGTACTCGTCGACTGGGAGGTCGACCGGAACGGGCACTCTCAGCCGGTCCATCCGCACCGGGCGCCGCTGCGCACGCGGCGCCTCCCGCGCCGTCCCGGCACGCCCGTGCCGGCGTCGCACGAGTGCATCTCCCCCACCTTCTACGGCCAGCCCATCGCGCAAGGAGGGAACGCAGGGGCTGAGCGCCGGGAGCGAATCCCGGCTAGCCGTGGGTGGCAGGCTGCGCGCACGGAGACGCGCTCGGCCTGCCGACGCCACACCCGCCCTGCCGGCTCGGATTGCCGGCGGGGCGGCGGCGGGCTAGCCTGAAGGCCGTCCACCAGAGGGAGGCGGCGATGGAGCAGCGGCTCAGCCTGGTCACGCTCGGCGTTGACGATCTCGCTCGGGCGCGGGCTTTCTACGAAGCGCTAGGGTGGCGTTCGGGCGCGGCGCCCGCGGACGATGTGGCCTTCTTCCAGGCAGACGGGATGGTCTTCGCCCTGTGGGGCCGCGAGCAGCTGACGGAGGACAGCGCGGTCGCCGACCCGGGCGGATACGGCGGCGTCACGCTCGCCTACAACGCGCGCGGGCGCGAGGAAGTGGACACCGTGATCGAGGAGGCACGGGCCGCTGGCGCACGGATCGGCCGCGAGCCCGCAGAGACATTCTGGGGCGGGTACTCGGGCGTGTTCATCGATCCCGACGGGCATCCGTGGGAGGTCGCGCACAACCCGCACTGGACGGTCGCCGAGGACGGCGCTGTGCGGCTCGGGAGATGATCGGGCCGCCTCGACGCCGGCTGGCGTCCCAGCCAGGACGCCACGCACGTCACCGCAAAGGTGCGGCCGTGCTCGGTGCGTTGGACGCAGGGTCCAAACTTGCCGCTCCGGGGAACCATGTCGGCTTTCAAGCGTCTTTAGGCCTCAATGGATGCGAACCGGCAGACATGCGATGCGCCACCCGCAAGCGCCGCGACCAACCGCGAGCTCGTACGTTCGATCTGCGCGCGCTGGCAGCGCGGAGATTTCAGCGCCCTCGAGTGGGCCGACCCGGAGATCGAGTACGTAATCGCCGACGGGCCCGCGCCGGGCGCTTGGGCGGGCCTGGACGGGATGGCGGAGGCCTTCCGCGGCGTGCTGAGTGCCTACGCCGCCTACTACGTCGAGGCGGAGGAGCTCTGGGAGCTCGATCGGGACCGGGTCCTCGTCGTGCACCGCTACAGCGGGCGGGGTAGGACCAGCGGCCTCGAGCTCGGAGACCTCGCCTCGAAAGGAGCAGACGTCTTCCACATCACCGCCGGCAGGGTGACAAGGCTCGTCCTCTACTGGAAGGGCGACCACGCGCTCAGCGACCTCGGGCTGCTGCGCGTCCAGAAACACGTCGGGCCGCCCGCCCCCTTGCGGCGCGTGCGGCCCGATCGTCAAGAAAAACCGGCGGCGTCCTACTCTCCCAGGCCCTTGCGGGCCAAGTACCATCGGCGCTGAGGGGCTTAACTGCTCTGTTCGGAATGGGAAGAGGTGTTTCCCCCTCGCTAAAGCCACCGGAAAACGGTGAGAGGCCAAGACCCTCCACGGGCCTTGAAAACTGCACTGAAGCCACCGGGTATCACTCGTCCCCTGCATGGGGGACGGAACCAAAAAATCCGTCAAGCCCTCGACCCATTAGTACCGGTCTCCTTCGGGTGTTACCACCCTTCCAGATCCGGCCTATCAACCTGGTGGTCTACCAGGGGTCTTACTCCCTCTAGGGGATGGGAGAGCTCATCTTGAGGCCGGCTTCCCGCTTAGATGCTTTCAGCGGTTATCCGATCCACACGTAGCTAGCCTGCTATGCCCTTGGCAGGACAACAGATACACCAGAGGTGCGTTCATCCCGGTCCTCTCGTACTAGGGACAAATCCTCTCAACTCTCCAACGCCCACGGCAGATAGGGACCGAACTGTCTCACGACGTTCTGAACCCAGCTCGCGTACCGCTTTAATGGGCGAACAGCCCAACCCTTGGGAGCAACTCCACCCCCAGGATGCGACGAGCCGACATCGAGGTGCCAAACCGGGCCGTCGATGTGGACTCTTGGGCCCGATAAGCCTGTTATCCCCGGAGTACCTTTTATCCGTTGAGCGACGGCACTTCCACTTGCTACCGCCGGATCACTAAGACCTGCTTTCGCACCTGCTCGACTTGTCAGTCTCGCAGTCAAGCTCCCTTGCTACCTTTGCGCTCTACACACGATTTCCAACCGTGATGAGGGAACCTTTGTGCGCCTCCGTTACATTTTGGGAGGCGACCGCCCCAGTCAAACTACCCGCCTGGAACTGTCCAGCGCCCGGATTCACGGCGCGCTGTTAGAAATCCAATACATCAAGGGTGGTATCTCAAGGTTGGCTCCACGCCGGCCGCAACCTGCGCTTCAAAGCCTCCCACCTATCCTGAGCGAAATGCACCGAATCCCAATACCAAGTTGTAGTAAAGGTTCACGGGGTCTTTCCGTCTAGCCGCGGGTACTCGGCATCTTCACCGAGACTGCAATTTCACCGAGCTCCTCGTTGAGACAGCGCTGAAGTCGTTACGCCATTCGTGCAGGTCGGAACTTACCCGACAAGGAATTTCGCTACCTTAGGACCGTTCCTACTGTTACTACCTGCGCACCATCGCGCAGGCGGGCCGGACATTTCTGCCGACCTCTCATGGTCGCCCATGAGAGCGGACTATCTCATCCCGCGATCGCTCCAGATCGCAGGCCCGGCGTATAGTCTCTGAGGATTCCATCCATCCGGTGGCGTCTCTTCCCACCGCGGTTCATCCGTTCCCGGAGAGCAAGAACCTGGTGGTAGTCATGGTCGTTCAGGGAGCCGCCGGCGAGCAGCAGTGTCGCTGTGCGCCAGCACTCGTAATCAGCAGCCTTCTCGCCGACGACCGGAAACCGATCGAAGAACGGCACTATGCGGTCTCGAAGATCAACCAGCTTGTTGACCTCCCAGTACCAGCCATCGTGCCCAGCGCGTCGCATCGTTCCGCAGCCAAGGGCCTCTCGAAAGAGATCCAGCGGCACACGATCGTGTTGCGACACGTTGAAGGCGGCTGAGAGCCTGAAGCCTCGAGCTGCATCGCCGCGCTTGCGGCACACAACCATGAAGCTTCCCTCTCCCATCGCGAAGCCAGACAAGAATGGGCTCTAGGTCGATGGGCTCGGCGTATAGTCTCTGAGGATTCCGTCCATCGATGGCGTCTCTTTCCGCCGCGGTTCATCCGTTCCCGGAGAGCAAGAACGTGGTGGTAGTCATGGTCGCTCAGACGGCCGGCCGAGAGCAGCTACTGCGCTCTCCACAGCCGTAGTCTCGCCTTCTGTCCCACGATCGGAAACCGATCGAAGAAGGGCACGATGCGGCTAGGCGAGATCGGGAAGTCGATTGACCTCCCAGTACCAGCCGTCGTTGCCGGCGCGTCGCATCGTTCCGCAGCCGAGGGTCTCCCGAAAGAGATCCAGCGGCACACGGTCGTGCTGCGAGACGTTGAAGGCGGCTGAGAGCTTGAAGCCTCGACGATAGTCGCCGCGTTTGCGGCAGACGACCATGAAGCTTCCCTCTCCCATCGCGAAGCCGGACAAGAAACTACCGAGCGAGGCGGGAATCGCCTCTATAGATGGCCTTTCCTGCTGATTTTCCGCACCCGTCACATTTTCACGGTACCGCCCACGCGGGACGGAACTCGTAGTGCGGGATACTCGGATGTTCCAGCATATAGCCAGGTTTTACAACTACCTCGGTCAACTGATAGTTACGGCCGCCGTTTACCGGGGCTTAGCTTCGCTGCTTCGGGTCAAGCCCTAACAACTCCACGTAACCTTCCGGCACCGGGCAGGCGTCAGCCCCTATACGTCGTCTTTCGACTTAGCAGAGACCTGTGTTTTTGGTAAACAGTCGCTTCAGCCTATTCACTGCGGCCCTCTCAGGCTCCACCCGCGAGGGGTTTCACCTTACTAGGGCGCCCCTTATCCCGAAGTTACGGGGCGATTTTGCCGAGTTCCTTAACGAGGGTTATCTCGATCACCTTAGTATTCTCTACTTGCCCACCTGTGTCGGTTTTGGTACGGGCACGCGCTTCCTCCCTAGAGGATTTTCTCGGAGGTATGGCGTCAGGGACTCGCCGGCTTAGAGCCAGCTGGCATCGCACCTCAGGTTATGCGGTCCCGCATTTGACAAGGACCACCCCTACATGCTTACCCCAGGGCAACCATCGCCTGGGTTCCCTTAGCCTTCCTCGTCCCCCCATCGGTCAAACGGAAGCGACGTGGTACAGGAATATCAACCTGTTGGCCATCGACTACGCCTTTCGGCCTCGCCTTAGGTCCCGACTAACCCTGAGCAGACGAACTTTACTCAGGAATCCTTGGGCAATCGGCGGAGGGGATTCTCACCCCTCTTTCGTTACTTATGCCGGCATTCTCACTTCCCAAGCCTCCACGGCTGGCTTACGCCGCCGCTTTACTGGCTTGGGAACGCTCTCCTACCGCGTGATCGACCCGAAGGTCTCACACACCCGCAGCTTCGGTGACTAGCTTGAGCCCCGTTATATTGTCCGCGCTCGAACACTTGACCAGTGAGCTGTTACGCACTCTTTCAAGGATGGCTGCCTCTAAGCCAACCTCCTGGTTGTCTATGCACTCGAACATCGTTTCCCACTTAGCTAGTACTTAGGGACCTTAGCTGGCGGTCTGGGCTGTTTCCCTTTTGACGCTGAAGTTTATCCCCCAGCAACTGACTCCCGGAGTAAACGTAATTGGTCTTCGGAGTTTGCCTGAAGTCGGTAACCTGGTAGGGCCCCTAATCCAAACAGTGCTCTACGGCCAATACGCAATTTATCCGAGGCTATACCTAAATATATTTCGGAGAGAACCAGATATCACTGAGCTTGATTAGCCTTTCACTCCGACCCACAGGTCATCCGCCCAGTTTTCAACCTAGGTCGGTTCGGCCCTCCACGAGGTCTTACCCCCGCTTCAGCCTGCCCATGGGTAGCTCGCTCAGTTTCGGGTATACCGCCTACGACTATGTCGCCCTATTAGGACTCGCTTTCGCTACGGCTCCGCTCATCGCTTAACCTTGCCGCAGACGAGTAACTCGCCGGCTCGTTATGCAAAAAGCACGCGGTCACAGAACAAGTCTGCTCCCACCGCTTGTAGGCACGCGGTTTCAGGTACTATTTCACTCCCCTTCCGGGGTACTTTTCACCTTTCCCTCACGGTACTAGTCCGCTATCGGTCACCTAGGAGTACTTAGCCTTGGAGGGTGGTCCCCCCAGGTTCAGTCCGCGT